>OY970303.1:4800000-8423711 GCA_963716255.1 uncultured Gemmatimonadales bacterium
CGCCTTCGATGCGCCGCAGGCCGCTCAGGCGCTCCGCAAGCCACGGCGCGAGGTGTACCTGGACGTGGACCGGCGAACGGAGGGGATGGCGCGGTGCGGCATCGAGTGGATCGACGCGCTGGTGGACCGCTTTCGCCTGGAACGCCGACTTCCCCTTTCCCGCGCGCTCCTGGTGCTCGCCGTTCCCCCGGAGCGGTGGAAGGCGCCGCCGGGGCAGGAGTACGTTTCCACGCTGCTGGATTTCTTCGCGCGGCGGGTGGTAACCGCCGTGCAGCGGGGGCCGCTGGCGCGGATGACCATCGGCAAGACGACGCCGCGCGTGGACCTGGCGGAGCTGGGGACGGACCGCACTCCCGCAGCGGCGATCCTGGACCGGCTCCTGGAGCGGAGCGACCGGGCCGTGGAAGTGGACCCGGCCGCCTTCGAGCGCGGCGACACCCTTGAGCGCCGCAGCCGCGCCTTGGAGTCGCACGCCAACCTGTACCGCCGCGACACCGGCATCAACGGGCTGTACCTGGGGTTCCCGTTCGTGCAGGTGCGCGACGGCCGGACCAGCGCCCGCCCGCGCATCATGCCCGTGCTGCTGTGGCCCGTTACGCTCCGGCACCAGGTCGGCGCCCGTGGACGGGTGGTCCTCTCCTTCGATACCGGGCGCAACGACGTCCGGCTGAATCCCGCGTTCGAGACCATCCTGGGGGCGGACGCCGCCCGTAAGTGGGGCGAAGCGCGGGATCAGGTGCTGAGCGGGACGCTGACGGCGAAGAGCGTGATGGAGGGCTTCGGGATGCTTGCGCCCCCACGGGAGCGCGCGCTCGTATCCCTCCCCGGCAAGGATGCGCGGGTCAGTGGCGACTGTGAGCTGCGCTGCGCAGCCGTCCTCTTTCACCTGGCCTACACGGGCCAGGCCGTGGCCGAGGACCTGCGCGCCCTCAAGGCACGCCCGCCGCGCGACACGGCACTGGAGACCGCGCTCCGCGTCACCGCGCCGGCCCTACGCGAGTCGCTCATCCAGCCGCCGGAGCGCGACCGGTACTTCACGGCGCGCAGCGACCCCTCGCAGGAGCGAGCCGTCTTCAAAGCGCGCGGAGCGCCGGGCATCGTGGTCGAGGGTCCCCCGGGGACGGGGAAGAGCCAGACCATCGTGAACATGGTAGCCGACGCCGTCGGCCGGAAAAAGACGCTGCTGGTCGTCTGCCAGAAGCAGGCGGCGCTGGAGGTGGTCCACAAGCGGCTCGTGGCCGAAGGGCTTGAGCACCGCGTGGTCCTGGTCCACGACGAGGGCCGCGACCGGCAGACGGTCATCCGCGCCGTGCGGGAGCAGGAAGAGGCCCTCCGCGTGGCGCCGTCCGGCTTTGCCGCCTGGCGGCAGCGGCGCGAGCAGGCCGCCGCGCGCATCGAGGCGCTGGAGGGGGAGCTGGACCGCCACCACGAGCTCCTCCACCGCCCGGACGAGACCACCGGCCTCAGCTATCGCGCCCTGCTGGGCGAGCTGATCCGCCTGGAGAACGGCGATCCAGCCCCGGTGGACGCGCCCCCGCTCCGCTCCCTCCTCGGCCCCCTCTCCCCCGCGGACGTCGTAGCGATGGAGGAGGCGTGCGGGCCACTCGCCCCGTACTGGCTCCCGGCCCGCTACGAGGACAGTCCGTTGTCCGTGCTCCTTCCCTTCGAGGCGGACGCGGCCACGGTGGCGGAGCTCCGCGCTGCGCTGGGGGGCTTCGTCGCCTCGGAGGCGGAGCGGATCCGGGTGCTGGAGGCGACTTCCGGCGCGCTGGAGACCGACGATCCCGCCGCTGTCGACGCGTGGCTGCGCGAGCACGCCGCGGCCTTCGGCGGCCTCGCGGATGACGAGCGTGAGCGGCTGGCGCGGTGGCTGCCCCTCCTTCCCGCCGCGTCGGAGACCGCGCGGGCGGACGCGCTCCTGGCCGAACTGGCGGAGATCGAAGGCGGGCTGGCGGCCACGCGCGCGGTGGAGGCGGCCGGCAAGGTCGGTCACGTCCTGGTGGACGTGGGAGACGCGGAGCTGAAGGAATGGACGGCCCTGGCCCGGGAGCTGGCCGTGCCGGCCGGCTTCTTCGCCCGGCTGTCCCCCGGCCGGTGGGCAAAGCGGCGGCGCCTGGCTGCTATGTTCCGCGCGCGCGACCTGACGGACAACGCAGGCAACCTTTCCGCCTTCGTCTCCGCGGCGGACGGCGAGGCCCAGCGCCGGCCCTGGCGTCGGCGCCTACGCGCGGCGTGGGCGGAGCTCGCGCCGGACGCGGTGTCCGTTGACCACTGGTCGTTCAGCCGCCAGGCGGAGCTCGCGCGTACGCTCACCGCCCAGCTCACCGCCGCGCGGGAGCTGGCGCACCGCATTCGACACGCGCCCCTCCGCGAGCAGGCCAGCGCGGCACTTGCGCGGGCCGCTGCGGAGGCGTGGGCGGACCTCGTCTCCCGCGCGGAGCGGGGTCTTGCCCGCGCCGCCGTACGCGCCGCCAGCCGGCGGGCGCTCGCGGCGCTGGAGCCCTGGCTGGGCCCCGCGTGGATGGCTGAGCGGGCAAAGGCGGTTGAGACCGGCGCCTCCTCCGGCTCCACCCTCGCGCTCCTCCTGCAGGCGCTCCCCACGCTCCCCGCGTACCAGCGCTTCCGCCTCCGCGCCCGCGCTCTGGACCCGCGCGCGCTGCAGGCCTTCCGGGTGCTCCGTGGGGTGGAGGGCGCGCTTTCCGCCTTCTCCGGCGCGGCGCTGGAGCAAGCCATACGCGGCACGCTCGCGCGCGAGGCCCGGCTGGCATGGAAAGCGCGCCTCGAGCGGGAGAACCCCGTACTCCTGACGGAAGCAAGCGAGCTGGAGGCCCGGGTGCGCGGCCTGGACGCGGCCGACGGCGAGATGCGGCGCGCCAACCGCGACCTCTTGATCAACGACATTGATCGCTCTCGACTGGGGACACGCGCCCAGTGGGAGGAGATCACTCGGCTGACGGGGCAGCGTTCCCGGCGCCTCCGCGAGTTCCTGGAGGTGGGCGCCCGCATCGGGCTAATGGAGCTCCGGCCCATCTGGCTCATGAACCCGGATGTGGCCAGCCGCGTGCTCCCCCTCGCGGCAGGCCTGTTCGACACGGTGATCTACGACGAGGCGTCGCAGATGCCCGTCGAATTCGCCCTTCCCACCCTGTACCGCGCCCGGACCATGGTGGTGAGCGGCGACGAGAAGGGATGGAGTCCAGCGACGGTGGCGGACTCAGGCGCGTTCGGGATGGACCTGGCCATCGTGGACCCACGCACAGGGCTGTACGGGATCGGGATCGAGTGCGACGCGCCGCGGCACGCGCTCCTCGCCCACGCCCGCGCGCGGGAGATCTGGCGTCCAGACGTGCTCCGCCGCTCCCTCCGCCGGGTTCACCGGGTGTCGTCGCGCGGCTGGTACCACGAGCCGGCCCGCGAGCGGGAACGGCTGCGCGCTGCCGTGCGCGCGGCATTGAGCGAAAGGATCAGAGCAGAATGAGCGGTCCAAAGGTGGTGCGGATCGTCACGCGCGAGGAGGTGGTAGCCCTCTGCCGAGGTCTCCTGGCGCAGCTGGACGATGCAGTCGACGCGTGGGAGACGGTGGGGCGCCGCAACGGCACGGTGACCGACGAGGAGGTGCGCGCGGTACACCGGCGCCGCGACGAGATCCGGCGCATGCTCGCGGCGGACCGGCTCGTGGACCTGCAGAAGGCGGCGGCCACGGAGGTCGACTTTCTCTGGGCGGACCAGCAGGAGAGGCTCGCCGCGGCCGCCGCCCGCGCCGCCGAAGCGGCGTCGGCATCGCGCCGGAGTGCCGCCGTCGCCCGGGAAGTGCTGGAGCGGCTGGCGGGCACAGCGGTCCCGGCCGAGCTGCACGCACGGCTGGAGGAAGTCGCAGCCGGGCGCGCGGAAGACGGCGCGGTCGTCGCCCGGGCTCTCTCGTTGCTCGCTACGAACACGGAGCAAGGCGGCGTCACAGACCGGCAACGCGAACTGGCTACCCGCCTGCGGGAGCCGGGCGGGCGGGAGTCGCTGGCGGAGTGGATGGCGGCCCAGGCGTCGCAGCCGACCGCGGCCACGGAGCGGCTCGCCGCGCGCATCGCCGGTCTCGGCGCGCTGGTTGGCGACGTGGAGGCCGAGCCGCTCCACGAGAGGCTTCGAGCTGCCGAAGCCGTGGCGGATCCCCGACGCGCGCTGCTGATGGACAGCCTGGAAGCGGACGTCCGCGCGGCGTACGAGGCGGCGCGCCGCCGGCACGAGCTACGCACGCGCCTGCGCCGGCTGGCGGCGGAGCTCGCCGCTACTGAGGTGCTGGATTTGGCGAGGCTTGCGGATTCCCTGCGCGACCGTATGGAGGAGGATGAGGATGCGCTGCGGGCACTGGAGGCTGGGGCACGGCGCGCGCTGGACCGGCACCGGGCCGAAGCCGCGGCGCGCGCGCGGCGGGAGGCGGTGCTTACAGGATTGGCCGCGCTTGGATATCAGGTGAGCGAGGGGATGGAAACTGCCTGGGTGCAGGGCGGGCGTGTGGTTCTCCGCCATGGCACGCGCCCCGATTACGGCGTCGAGCTCGCCTCCCCAACGGATACGGAGCGGCTGCAGGTGCGGGCCGTAGCATTCCGGAGCGCCGAGGCTCCGGCGGATCTTGTGCGCGACTCCGACGCCGAAACCCTCTGGTGCGGCGACCTGCACGCCTTGGAAGCGCGGCTGGCGGCCTCAGGGGGAGGGATTCAGATTGAGCGCGCTCTCCCGGTTGGCGCAGTCCCGCTTCGCGTCGTCTCGGAGTCCACTGCCCATGCCGCAGCCGATATCATTAGGGCACCTCTACGAGAGCGGCACCTCAAGTAGGATATGGTTGTGAACCGCGCCGGGTTTCCGGAGAGTTCGTTACTTGAGCCTGGCATTCCTATTCCGCAGCACACCTCAACGATCTGGTGGTGTCAACGAGCGCCGAGCTCTCCGGTTGGATTCCGCTCCTCACCCCCAAGCTCCCCACTTAGAGCGGTTCCCAGGTGGACCAATAGGACGCCGCAAGGGTAACGGGTGCAGTTTTAAGTCTCAGGACTGCACAGGAGTACGATGGCAGCACCTTACTCAGCAGATTTGCGTCAACGTGCTGTTTCCGCGGCACTGAAGGGAGAGATGACGCGCGCCGAGGTGGCCCGGCAATTCGAGATCGGAGAGGCCACGCTCTACATTTGGCTTCGGCGCTGGAAGGAGGACGCCACCTTGGCGCCTCTCCCGCACGCAGGCGGACCGCAGCCGAGGCTGGATGAAGAGCGGATGAAGCAATTGGCGGACATGGTCGAGCAAGCGAATGACCGCACCATCAAGGAGTATCGCGCCTTGGTGGAAGAACGCATGGGGGTGAGTGTGAGCCGTTCGGCACTCCACCGTGCGCTACAGAAGCTGAAGCTACCGCGGAAAAAAAACGCTGCGAGCCGCTGAACAGGACCGATCCGACGTTCAGCAGAAGCGGGCCGAGTTCCGCGAAACGATTGCCGGAGTCGACGTGCGGGCTCTGGTCTTCGTGGACGAGAGCGGCATCGACACCCACATGGTGCGCCGCTACGCCCGTGCCGCTCCCGGAGCGCGGGCGCGAGGCAGCGTGCCGTTCGGCAACTACAAGCGGCTGACGATCCTGGGCGGGCTCGCCCTGGAGGGGCTGCTCGGCGTCATGAGCATTCCAGCGGCCACCGATACGCCGGTCTTCCTCGCTTACCTCGATCAGGTTCTGATCCCCGACCTGGTGGAGAAGAAGCCCGGTGCGATCGTGGTCCTGGACAACCTGAAGCCGCATCTGGTGCCGAAGGTGCGCGAGAAGCTCCACGCGGCAGGCTTGCGTCTGCTCTACCTGCCGCCCTACTCGCCCGATTTCGCGCCGATCGAGCAGGCCTGGAGCAAGCTCAAGACCCTCCTGCGTACGGCGGCAGCCCGCTCGATGGAGGCGCTGGAGAGCGCACTGGCCGAACTCCTCGACCGCATCACGGCTGAGGATGCCCACGGCTGGTTCCAGCACTGCGGCTACTTGCTCTAATCTCTTTCGGGAACGGCTCTAGCTCAGCCAGCCAGGTGGGCGTGGGCGTTCCATGTCGCGCATACAGGTGCCGAAAGTAGCGGACTGCATCGGGAAGAACACCGGCACGTTGGGCTGGGGAGAATCCTCCCAAGAGAATCTTGAGTGCGGCCTCGGCTTCATCCCGCTCAACGCTCGCAGGGGAATCTGAAGCCTGCAAGACGTACCATCGCTCGAGCTTCAACCGAGTCTGGGGGCGCGGCATGGATCCGTTCAGGAGCTTGGTGACCGCCTTCGGGTCGATTCCAATCTCCCTCGCCACTGGCCGCAGTCCTGTGCTCTCCACGCGTGCAGCCACGGCCTGGCGCAGGCGTTCCAGGCGCGGCCGCTCCTCAGGCGGGAGCATTGCCTCCCACCTGAGTAGACGCTAGGATTTCCCAGCGTGGACTTCGTGGACCAAAAGTGGGATTACACTGGACAGGTTAGGTGCCTACGAGCTGAACGGCAAGGCGTCCCATCGCCAACCGGTCAGTGTCGCCCTCTTGGCGACTCAGATCGACCAGGAATCAGCTGAGCCGCGGAATCGTACGGCCGATCCGACATCCATCTGCCTTCTTGCCGCTCTCCCCGGCGGTAGCAAGGCGTTCTCCAGTGGTGCGATGCCGTTCTCCCCAATCATCGTTTCGACTTTCGTCGAACGCGCCAAGCGACGCGACATCTCGCGCTGGCAGAAGGCAGTCGACATGCTGGAATTGCGCAACTACCTGCGCCTCCACGGCAGATCTCACTCATACCGAGTCCTCGCCAGCCTAACGGGCATCGCGCGAGTCACCATCTCGGAGCAGATCACCATTGCCTCGGCGATCACGCCCGATGTGCTGGAGGCGGCGGGGGTCACGCCAGAGCAAATCGTACTTCTAACGCACAGCACTCTGCTCCGGATCGCCGAGATGCCTCCTCCGCAACGGCGATGGGCCCTGTGGGATGCGGTGTATGGTGACCGCACCCTCCAGCAACGACCTGCTGGAGGGCAAGACCCGGTCGGACGTAGAGTGAGGGATGATCACCATCACGATCGCTCACGATCGGCTCTCCAGTGGCCTGAAAGAACAGATCTTTCTCCCGAAGAGGCAAGCCGCCAATTACGAACCCTCATCCCCAGAATCGCTGTACTTGCCGAATTAGTGGCTGGCGCAACTCGTTCTCACTACATCGCCCAGACTCAGCACGGAGGCTACGTGATCTACCTCGCTCCGAGTTCTGGATAACCTGGTCTCGACTCCTCCCATGCAAGCCACCGCCCTGTTTCGCGGGACCGATTCAGGGCATATGTATTCACCGGCCAAGGTCGGTTGCCGGCCGGCTGACAGTACCGCTAGCCAGGTGGCAGGCGGTGACATCCTCCATCCAAGTTATCTCGCCGATGCAGCTGGATCGCATACACTCGGCGCTTACTACGCCTCTCCAGCCTACAACTGGAGCAACTGGTCCCGTGTCCAGTGCTCGTCCCACGATGCTAAGACGCGCCGCGCAGTCCAGCGGAGGTCCGCATCGGCGGGCGCATTTGCGACTTCCATAAGTACCTGTCGTTCGTGATCTCTCAACTCGCTTGCCAGACCGGCAAATGGAAGTGGTGCCAAGCCCAGAACTGCGACCTCTACCGCAGGGAGAGAAGTGCTCCGGAATCCCCCTGGCGCCAAGAAGGTCGAAATGTAAGCTACCAATGCATCGCGCGACTCCGGATCATCCAGGATGGCCAGGGCAGCTGCCATCAGCGGGTGCACGGCAAGGTTGCCAGGCCGGAGACCGGCAATGAGGAGCTGCCGATCACGGAGGTCACCCAATACGTAACTCGCCTGCGAACTAAGAGAGGCTAAGCGAATGCTGGCCCAACGCGACATCGCATAGCAGACGAACCCCACGCGCTCGAGGAAGCATTCGGTCCGGCGAGCCTTGCCCGATGCTTTTCCGCCGATAACATCATTAGCATCAATCGACTCGTCCCGGATTACAGGAATCAGACAAAGGGCCACTGAGAGCATGCGGTGGGCGGCGTAGCGCGAGTGCACGAGACCATCCAAGCATCTCCGTGCGAATCTGACGTCGACCACGTCGGTTGAAGGGTTCAGCCGATGCTCGGGAAATGATGCAAGCACCACCGGAGGGCGAAGGAGAGCCGCCTGGGTGAGCATCTCGTCAAGCTCCCGCTGAATCTTGCCGATGTGTACACGCTCCTCAACGAGCAGTGTTACACTGCCGCTCGTTCGTTCCAGGGCTTCCTTGCTGGATCGGATGTCTGCCATCAATAGATCGGCACGGGCGGCAACAAGGTCTTCGGGCAGCGGGATAACGCCGGTCGCAGACGCTTGTGCGGCGGACCGCAGGTTCCGCAGAGAGCGGCGAATTTCGGGGCGAAGTGCTTCCCTAAGAGCAGCATTATAAGCAACATATGCCCGACCCTCCGGAGTATCCTCGAGATCGTAGTACACGGAATTGAGGACTCGGCCTATCGCCGCTACCTCTCGCGTTTTCCCTTGGGACCGTAATCGTGCGGCGTGGTTTAAGGCATATCGTAGTGCCCAGGTAAGCGGTGGCACTAGCTCGGGCCTCCTTTTCGCAGTCTTGGTGATCTCCCGGGTGGTAACCGGGCGCCTTCGTACTAAGCTGGCCCGCTCCTCATTCGACTGCTTGCGCGCAAAATCATCTTTTGTAGCTGCGACTAGACGGCGCAAGACCAAGCCCAAAGGTGGTGCTCCAAGATGGTAGCCGTTGACCTTCAGCCCTGATTCCTTTTGCTCACATCTCTTCGCAGATGCGTGCATGTCGGCTGATTCGGGTGGGGATGCCGTCGCTTGGAACTCAGGTGGCCCCAGCCACTGAAGGCGCTGCTCCTGATCTGCCTTGCCAAGCTTGTTCCATTCTTCCGTAGGTGCCCAACGAGTTATTAAGCCATCGCTCATTTCGATCCGTGTCACGGCGCCACCCTTTTCCAACTGCGAAACACCGTGTGCCCAGCTACTACGACTATAAGTTGGGATAATGAAGCCTGGATGAGCCTCGGCATGGAGTCGGAGCGCAGCGCCGGTGAAAGGACGCCCTCCCGTATGGTTCCAGAGAGAGAGTACAGCACGATACAACCTGTCGAGTGGGTACTCAGCGCCAACCCTCACGTCTCGGGGGCCATCAGGGGTCGAGTAGTACTGGTTATGGGCACTGGGCCGCAAGGCCGGAACAGAGACGATCCGGCCGCACCGGATGAGTTTAGTCAAGCATTGGGTAACGTCGGAGCCGTCGTCGAGTGCTAGTCCAGGTGCTCGCTTGGTTTCTGCTCGAATCTCGGTACAAGGTACCGCGCTATGGAGTCTCTCCACTGCCCGGTAGATCGCCTCCTCGACTTTGCCAAGGCGAGAACTTGGGAGAGGCGGAATCAGATCGGGGCGATCAGCAGGCGAGTAGTAGTTCTTCCGTCTCCACATGAGACGCAGCACCTTGCCAGCACGAATCAGCGAATCGATTGCGTAGGTAAGATTCTTCCGGATCGGCAACTCGTCAGCATGCCTCAGCTCATTCCAGCTTGCGAAGATTTGCTCTCGTGTGACCATAGCGCCGGATCGGGAGCTTTCATGGCAGATCGCCTCTGCGACCTCATCACACCTCTGCTCCCAACAGGCGGAATGTTCGCGACCGATCCGTAGTGGAGGTCGCTGAGTTTCATCCGCGAGGCCATATAGGAACTCCCGGCCATGCGCGAGGGTCGTGACCCGACCATCTGCTAGTCCAGGGGCGAAGATCAGTTGCCACGACGTAGAAGGCGCGTGGTGCCGTATCGATGGTGGCGGACTACTGTGGATTTCAGGCCATGCCTCTAGGATCTGGCGAGAACTCACCAGCGCGCCATGCTTTTGGAGAGCGTATCGAAGGATCGCTTCGGCAATCGCGTATCTCTCCAGCACCGCGCGTGTGATGTTGCGTCCGGGAAGAACTAAGGATTGCGGATCATTTGCAAGGCTGAAGAGGAAGGCGGGGCCGACCCGCCTCTGTAGCACGCGACCGTCAGCAACAGCTGGCTCGAAAATAAGCCTCCACTGCCCAAACGACTGTGCCGGAGGCAACTCCCCAGCATTAGCCTCGGCCCACGTCTGCCTGATGTTCGCCCCTCGTGCAGCGTGTCCAAGTGCTTTTACCGCGAGACGGAGGGCTCGCTCGCCCGCTGCGCAGAGCTTCTCTCTCCGCGCCGTGAATGGAGGTTTCATCAGGATCTGCGGCGACGCCGCACCGGTCGCACCACCTTACGGCGCTGTTTCTCAGTTGCGCTTCGCGTGTCGGCTAGTTCTTTCCGTTGCGACACCTTGCGCTTCTTTCGTGAACCATCGGGTTCAATCCTATCTGCCTGACTGGGCGGTGTTCCGGAACCCATGCTGCTTTTGGTGATGGCAACCGGGGCCCGCTGACCAGTTGCGACAGCAGCCGCTCGAGTCAGAAGCGCCTTGAATTCATCGCCCTTCGTGGGTGGATCCCTCCGCCTCAGGATCTTTTCGCGCAAGTGCCGGTGATATGGGAGCGCCGTGTGCAGGGTCTCCAGAGACGGCCGGCTTTGTCCCTCCATGCGGGCGATCGAGAGCATCACACGCAAAAGGGGGTTGATCAGGGAAAGAAGGCCACCCGTCCATTCAAGGACGATCTGGGCGATGAGAGCGTCGTCCATGCAGGAAAGATCCAGATCGTTCAAACCGATGCCTGCCCGACGAAGCACTTCTGCGATGTCCTGTACCGTCTCATACCGGCCCATCACCACGTGGGAACCTTCGAGTAGGTGCAGGACCTCCTCTGCATCTGAGAAGAGGATTTCGGGCGCGACGTGGCTCACCAGAATGATTCCCAAGCGCGGAGCTGGTGGACCAAATTCATCGCGCTCAAAGGGGACCTGGAGACGTGGATCGGAGGCGAGCATGAGATCCCCGAGCAACCTCAACGCCGCCCCCGACGCATGGTGGATATGGTCGAAGATGATCGTCGTGACCCGAAGTTGGCGAGCGGCAAAAACGAAACGCTCTGCTAAAGTCTCAAGGGATCGAAACCGTATCTCCGGGATTGACAGAGGTGCACGCATGTAATTGCATAGCAGCTCAAGCATTTTTACTGGGGCATGCATCCCCGAAAAGATGCGGACCACGGCGACGCGATGCGGGTGGCCGGCAGAGCCCGCCATGTAGTTGTACGCTCGCCCGTAGTCACTTACCAGTGTGGTCGTGCCGACGCCGAGAGCGCTTCCTTGCAGGTAGAGCCGACCGTGATCGACAACCGTGCTTCCGAGACGTTCGTCGACCGACGCCAACACCCCCTCAGCGTAGCAGTGTTGGATCGGAGGAAGTGTTGAAGCAATCATCCGGGAGGGGATCGTGGGATCGAAGCGTGCGAACAACTGCACGGCAACCCTGGTGATCTCGTCATCCGATGGTACAGGCCCCTGACGCCGCATCGGAACAGAGGGACCCGAGGCAAGGAGCGCGGAAGGACGTGCGGGAGGTGGCCCAGCTGGAAGGACACCCTCCAGTTCCAACCCGGAGTTCCTCTCTCCAGAAATCTCGCCCATCGATCACCCCTGAGATGGCTGGTCAATCGCGGGCTTCTGGTCACGACCATCGGGGTCAGCCCCGTTGCTCCGCGACTTGGTAAGTCGAAGGTACTTCTCCAGCGAATCGACTTGCTGAAGCGCTACGCCATTCGGTGTCATCGAAACAGCAAGAGGCGAGGACTCCGAAGTACTGCTCCTGTTCTCCTCGTCATCCCTCCTCGAAGCAGTCTCTCCCGGTGGGTCGCCAGAAGGTGCGGGTAATGCGAGGAGCGCCGCCTTTGCCGGTAACGAATGGTCGTTGGGAAAGACTGCTTCTGCGAGTGCGTGTCCACGCTCCTCCCCGTCCAGCCTTGCGGCCTGGAGGCGTTCTCTGAGCTGCCGGCGCTGCTCCCGCTCTGCATTCTCCGCCTCTCGTGCTGCGAGCCACTCCTTCTCCTGACGTCGCAGTTCCCATGCAGTCGGTGGTGGACAGGCCGGATCGTCGGTTCGTTCAGCTACGGCGAAGAACCGGTATTCTCCTCGGGCATTCGGCAGCGCAACGAAGATGATGCCGGGCCTGTACTCGTCGAAATAGATCCGGACCCGCCGACCATTCAGAGCCTCGATAAAACCCGGAGAGGAGTAGTGGTGCCCATTCAGCTCGATCCCGCAATTCTGAAGGACAGCGTCATCCTGAATGGAGAGCAGGGGGAGCCAGACCTCTGGCGCCACTTCCGATTGAACTAGTCCCCGGAGCTGCCTCGCATGAATCTCCGATTCATAATGCTCGCGGGGACAACGACGGGTCGTCCGATGTACGCGGCGGTTGTAGTAGATCTCCAAGCGATCCGATATCAGGAGTTCCAGCTCTTCACGAGTATGCAGATCCTCGTCCGCCCAACTCCGTGTGTTCTTCCCGCCGTGATAACCGTTGAGATGAGGTAGGATCATCTCCCGGATCGTGCGGATGACCCGCTCCACTGGTCCCCGCCCCTGAGGACGGTATGGTTCCGAGTGCGCGTGGTAGATACCAGCGGAGTTCAGAACGGCGAAGATCAAGGCGTTCTTCAGATCCGCTCCGTTGTCGGTGTACACGATTTCAGGCAATCCGTATCTCTCGATAGCATCCCTCAGGGCCAGCAGCGTGGTTCGTGTACTCGGAGGGCGGTCCCAAACCCGTACCGCCAGCACACATCGAGTACACATATCCTGAATTACGGTGAGACACAGCGAGTGCACCCGACGGTTCTCCACCAGCCCGCTGGGCCATACCCGACGTACCACAAACTCCATCTGCGAAAACACTTCGAATTCATCAGGGAAGAGAGGAACTGCAACCCCATCACCAACGAGTTCATACTGCACAAAAAAGTGGTCTATAAGCCATACCTTGTTCGGATATGGCACGTGGCGCAGCAAGCGAGATCGCAGCAAATCGGACCAAGTCGACCCACCAATGGCTCTTGCCCGCTCTGTATCTGGGATGTCCTGAACAATGCGTTGGACCCGCCGGATCTCGGCCCGCATCATCCCTGGACCGTAGAGATCCCGAGCGATATTCGCCGCAGTCCAGCCTGGATTGTTGGTGAACAGGTCCTTCACACGAGATACGAGTTCCGGATCCTTCGGACCCCGACGATCATCCGGATACTGATGCCGGAGAGTCTGTTGGAGGACTGGGGAGGAGAGGCCAAGATGAGCGGCGATATGGTCTTCGTCTTGGATCTGTTCGAGCCACCGTTGCATCGTCCTGGGCGAGATATCGCGATACTTCTGGCAGTAGGGTCGGGAGATGCCCGGGAGGCCCGGTGAACCAGGCGTAGAGACCACACGGGCGAACTCCGCCTGCCAGTACTGACTCGCCTGTGCTGGTGTCATCCCACCGTTCAGAACGGGAGCAATTATCAGCCCCTTGACCCTCGCTACCTCATCAGAAGGGTTAGGCCGCCGGAATCCAAGCAAGGCTCCTGGTTGGGGTTGAGGGGCGGTGTGGGCCTTCTCACCCCACGTGGAGTTTACTGGAGCACCAAAAAGCACGTCGGATGGATCGGAGTCACGGTTCAGCTCCTGGAGAGCTACATCGATTCCAGTTGTGTCACCATTAGCATTGATAGTCACACCCGGCCTTAGATCCCTCTCTAGGGGGTTGCTTGCTGATCCATCTGCATCGTGGGTGACTCTCCGCTCGAGCATGGCTGTCAGCACGTCAAACAGCTGTGCACGTTCATTGATCGCGTTGGCTCCCTGTCTGGCGAGGACGGTAACCTTGGCCTTCCTCACACTCTGCAGGGCATGATGCAGGTCGGTGGTATCGTCCAGTGTAAGCTGCCCCACAGCGCTAAGCTGCTTCGCCATGGCCAGGCAACGTGCCACCGCTTCGTCCAAGCGGTCCAGGGCAGACAGCAGTTCATCATCGGCGCGGTTGCGGACGGATTCCGGAGCGAGATGCCAGGCCCCGGATAGGGGGAGCTCCGGTGAGGTGGGGGGCTGCTTTGCCGAATAGTTCGGCTTGGCGGATGGGAAGGACGGTTCCCGCAAGTGGCGGGAGAGGGCTGAGATGCTGGGGATTCTCCCAAGCAAGCGCTTGGATAAACTCTCGGCAACTAGTGCATCGCGAAGCTCGCCAAGCGTACCGCTAAATCCTTCTGCAAACTCATGGACTGCTCGCCAGTCGATGAGGTCCGTATGCTTGCTCGAGCCTGACGGTGCAGAACTCGTCTGTTGGGTCGGTTCAACTGCAGTTGGCGGGACCATCTGCCCTCCACAATCTGCGTTGCCGTGTCTACCGGAAGCCAAGGAAACAGCGAGTCGTCGGGTAACGACGTGGCGTAACCTCAAAGCACCGCGTCATCAGCCCTCCAGAACTTCGCTCCATAGGGGGGATTTTCCGGCCTCAAGAAGCACGCCAAAACGTGATACTCTCATGAGCCTCTCTGGTGGATTTCCGTTTACTTCAAGTCCAGTTGTTGCAAGCCAAGGAGCTCAGTGGTGAGTCCGATCCAGCCGAATCCACACTGGATAGGTGTTAGCGGTGGCGTCCGGATTCGTTCTCCGGCGGAGAGAAGGCGCGACTCATCCCTGGGTAATGCTGGCGCTTCTGGATGCCAGGTGCAGCCAGCCTGTTTGCCGAAGAGATGCCGAATCAGTAATTTGGAGGTCAGAATCCACAGTTGAAGGGTGCGAGCGCAAGATCGCTCTCCTGTACTTTGTACGCCTTCCGTATTGCCTGGATCGACATGGAGCAGCTCTTCGCGAAGTACGATCTCCGCCGGTCATTCGAAGAACGCGAGCGGCGCATGCACGACGAGATCGAGGCGTACGACTCGAACCGTCTCCTGAATACGGGCGTGGAGGATCTGGCAGCCCACTTTGAGGATGCATACCGCGTGGAGCCGCCGCGCCTCCGGGAGGAGGACCGCGTAGTGGATCACCGGGAGGCCAAGGTCGACGTGAGTCACCGGTGGGAATACGCTGTGCAGGACCGGAGCCGTCCGGCGTATGTCTCCGGCGCCGAGTTCTCGATGGAGATCCCTTTCGATGGAGAGGTGGACCTGTTCCACATGTCACCCTCCACCACGTCAAACGCCTCGCCCCACGCGAAGGTGGGGCAGGGGAGGATCGTGCTGGAGCAGCGAATGCCCAATCCCGATCCGGCTGCGATCCGGTCGGAATTCGAGCGCGAGCTCTCGCTGATCCGCTCGTACCTGGGATGGGTCGAGGACGACGTGACCCGGTTCAACGGTTCCTTGCGGGATCGGGCGAGACAGTGGATCGAGGCCCGGCGCGAGCGGCTGCTCAGAGACCGAGGCGTCGCCGCCCAGCTCGGCTACCCTCTCAGGCGGCGTGACGACGCTTCGCACACGTACGCGGCGCCGGAAATCCGTAGGAAGGTCCGACCGCGCCCGCCGGCAGCGAGTTCCGCTGCGTACGTTCCGGAGCCCGCCCTGGTAGAGGCAGAATACGAGCATATCCTATCTGTGATCCGCGGGATGGCGACCGTGCTGGAGCGGAGCCCGAAGGCCTTCCGGACGATGGGTGAGGAGGAGCTGCGCGACCACATCTTGGTCCAGCTCAACGCTCAGTACGAAGGCCAGGTCACCGGGGAGACCTTCAACTTTGAGGGGAAGACCGACATCCTGATCCGCGTCGGGGAGCGGAACGTCTTCATCAGGGAGTGCAAGATCTGGCGGGGGCCAAAGGTCCTCGCTGAGACGGTGGACCAGATCCTCGGCTACGCTACCTGGCGCGACACCAAGACGGCTATCGTCGTCTTCAACCGAAACAAAGACTTCTCTTCCGTGCTCGGGAAGATCCCGGATGTCATGCGCGCGCACCCGAACACGAAGCGGGAGCTTCCCTATCCGTCTGAGACGGGCTTCCGGTATGTCCTCGGACACCGGGACGACCCAAATCGGGAACTCACGCTCACGGTTCTCGCCTTCGAGGTGCCAGCGTGAAGCTCTACTCCTGTCGCCGATGACCGCGAGTTAGGCCGGCTGTCCGCTCTCCGCTCCGGCAATTCATGAGGTCTGTTCCATTTCTACTCGCCCTGTCCGTCTTTCCATCACTTCTCCGTGTGTGAACCGACCTGGCGCGGACACCATCAGGCGTCCGAGCCCCCCTATACTCGGCATCCGAATCCTCTGTTAGTCATCTCCGATTCCCAAAGTCAAAACAACCCGCACAATCAGCGGTCTTCATACCGTATGTCCTACTGGACCCACCCTGCATGGCGAGAGGCCCGCACAAATCAGGATCCTCGCGCCGTATTCTACTGTGTAGGGATGAACGAGAGGCGCGTCGCACAAAGCGACTCGCCGCACCGTATCTCCCTTCAGGTCCAGACCAACGTGCTCATCCGGGCACACTGATCCCCAACTTACTTGCATAGGAGACGCACCCATGCCTCAGCCCCTGAAGCCCGGCAACACCGCCCCGGCCAGCGGTCAGTACGAGATCCGCGGCCCGCGCGGCGGCCACACCGGCCAGGAGAGAACGGTGACGCGGGGCGAGCCGCTCCCGCCGACCCCGGCATCCGGTCAGACGTACACTCTCGTGGACCGCACCCGCAACGGAGCGGGACGGGCCAGATGAACCTCACCGGGGCGGATCGCCGGCCTGGCCGGTGATTCGCCCCACAACACTCACGCTTATGCCGAACCGTAGGACTCACGTCGCCGCCGGCGTCACCGCCGGCCTGGTCGCGACGCTACTCACCGCGCAGGATGAGCCTGGCCCCGACCGGATCGTGGAGGTGCTGGGTGGGATGATCGGTGGTTACCTTGGGGGCCGCGCTCCGGACCTCCTAGACCCCCCTCTCAACCCCTGCCACCGCGGGGTCGCGCATGGAGGACTCGCCGTCTTGACCCTGCTCCTCGCCGAACTGGAGGCCTGGCGGCAGCGTTGCCGCAGCGCAGCTCGGGAGTATGAAGCGCGGGCGGCGGTCCTGCCCCCCGGCTCCACGCAACGGGGCGACCTCATCTTCCAGGCGCTCCTCCACCGCTTCGCAGCCGGGTTCGCCACCGGGCTAAAGGCGGGCTACGCGTCGCACCTGGCGCTGGACCTCTGCACGCCCAGAGGTCTGCCGTTGGTGGGCCGCTGAGAGGAGGCGCACATGGTATCCGCACGCGTCCGTAGCACGCAGCGCTCATCCGACGGGAGTCCAACGGCACAGGAAGAGCGAGAAACGATGGACGAGGAACCTTCAGCACGAGACGAGTTCCTCCAGCGGATGGAGGCCATCTTCCAGGCGCTTCCGCCGCTCGGGTCCGACGCATACCTGCGCTACCTGCGGGAGGCGTCCACCGAGCAGCTACCGCCACAGGTGCTCGTCCGCGCCTACCGGGAGATGGTGAAGGCTGGACCTGCAATGGAGGAGGCGAGCGAGCGTACGTTCAAGCGCCTGTTCGGGAGAAAGGGTGGGAGGTTCGAGTATCTCGGACCCGCCGTGCAATTCCTTCTAGACCGCGTGCCTCAAAACCAGCAATTCCAAGACCTCGATGACCTACTGCAGGATATGGGCATCATCATGGTCAAGGCTCTCCGGACCAAGCGCGGCCGCTTCGGCGAGCAGTCATGGTATGTGTTTGCTCGCCAGTGCGCATACCAGGCATGGGCGGATCACGTAGGGCGAAAGGGTGAGCGTCAGGAGCCGCTTCGCGCGGAGCCCCGGCGTGACGCCGAAACCGGCGCGTGGTCCGACCCGCTGGAGCGGGTCCGGGAAGGCGAGTCGGAAGACAACGTGGTGGAAGTGGACGTCCATCGGTTCCTCACGGAGGTGATCGCCGCGATCCCCGACCCGCTGATCCGAGCTGTCGGCGAGGACCAGTGGCTGAGTGGCGACCCTTCCCCGGATTCGGGGAAGCGCATCTCCACCGGTAAGGACAAGAAGCCGTCGCTTGAACGGCAACTAGGAGTGAGCCGCGACCGCATCATCCGGGCGCGGCGCTCCGTGGAAGCGCGGATCCTGGCCGAGCTCGAACGCATAGGCATCCCTGAGCAGGACCTCGCGCCGTTTCGGAAGGACGAACGCTAACGAATGATCAGTTAACCCTGATGTTGGAGGGATACATGATGGCGAACCCTGACCAGGCACTCCTGGATGACCTCCTCGCCGAGGTCGAGGCAGCCTGGATCGGTCGCCGGGACGCGACGGTGATCGATCGGCTCGCGGCTCAACACCCACAGCACGCCGAGGAGTTGTACGAATTCTTCGCCGAGCTGTTCTTCGCCGAACGGGGCGACAATGTCCCCGCGGGGCTGGAAGACGCCCTCGGGGAGTCCCTAGACCGCTGGTTCGAAGAGCGGGGACGACACATCGCGAACGAGGCGGTGGAGGCGGCCCGCTCAGCGGAGGCAACTACTCCTCCCGAGCCGCCCCTGGTGACGGATGCCGTCGCGTCCGCCGCCCCGAGCCCCACCCAGTCCGGCGGCGTGGGCGCGCGTGCAAGCGCGCGCCCCTTCCTAACGCTCGTGGAGGAGACCACGGGTCTTGAGGCCGAGGAGATCGCCGAGCGTTTCGGCGACATCACGGTCGACTTCCTCCTGTTCACCGAGCGCTATCCCGAGCTGTACCCGTTCCCTGTCCGCCGAGAGTTGGGCCGCCGCACGCAACGCCTCTTCGGGATTCCCGTGGAAGAAGTGATCCTAGCGTTTGAGTATCGGCCCGAGGTCCGGATGGCGGCCTCACGGAGCCGTGGCTACTCCGGTCGCCCCACGTCCTTCGAGGAACTGCTCCGGCGCGCCGGCCTTTCCTTCGAGCAGCAGCGGTACTGGACGAACCTGGCGCGGGGAGGCTGAGGTGCGTTCTCTGGAGTCGGCGCGTGCACAGGCACGCGAGTGCCGCGCCTCCCTCGGCGGATTGCAGGACGGCCTGCTCGAGCGTTTGGAGCAGCATCTCCGAGACGAGTATCGCGTGCGCGTTCACGCCGTCACGCGGGAGTTCCTGGACGGGGGCCGCGGTGAGATCGACACTTCCGGGAAGCGCCCGCGCCTCAACTATGACCGCGCGCTCGACGCCGATCCGCCGAAGAAGCTGGAGCTATTCGCCCACGAGCTAGGCCACCTGGTCCTGCACAAGCGTCTTACCGGCGGAGCGGTGCCTCCCGACCCGCTCACCGGCTCAGCGTACCTGCGTGAGGGTGCCGCCGGCCTGGCGCGGTACAACCCGCGTTCCCGCGAGGAGGCAGAGGCGACCGCGTTTGCCACGGAGTTCGTCTGTCCTGCCGACCGGGTCTTTGAGGACTGGCGGACGACTCCGGGCGCGACCGCCGCGACGATCGCGGCCAAGTGGGGCCTCTCGCCGGAGCTGGTCCGGGCGCAGCTCGCAGAAGGGCTCTACCGCTTCGTGACCGGAGCCCTCGCTGGGGCCCGCGACGCGGACGGAGAGAGTCCCACGAATCCCGAGCAGGAGCGCGCCGCCATCCTGAAGGGTGTGCCCGTGCTGGTGGACGCCGGGCCCGGGACGGGGAAGACGAAGACGCTGGTGCGCAGGATTGTGCACCTCCTCGTGGAGGAGGGCCAGCCGCCGGAGAGCCTGCTGGTCCTCACCTTCAGCCGTGAGGCCGCGGAGGAGCTGCGCACGCGCGTAGGCCGCGCCGTCGGCGACCCCGAGATGGCGGCACGCATCGAGATCGCCACGTTCCACGAGTTCGGGGTCGGCCTACTCCACGAGCACGGGCACCTCATCGGACTGCCGGAGAAGTTTACGATCCTGGACGAGGCGGTCCAGCAGGAGGCGGTGAGCCGGGTACTCGGCCGCGCGGATTGCGACGCCATCCTGAAGCTGAAGAATCTGGACGAGACCGCGGAGGAGGCAGCCCGGCACATCACCTTCCTCAAAGACCGGCTGTGCACCCCGGCGAAGCTCACGGAGGCACTGCCGGGCGACCCGGATGCGCAGGCGGCCGAGGGAGTGCGCCAGGCGTGGGCCCTCCACGCCGTGTACACCGCGTATGAAGAGGAAAAGGCGGCCGCCGGAGCGGTTGACTTCGCAGACCTCATCCTGCTCCCGATCCGCCTACTTGAGGAGAACGAGGAGTTGCGGGAGGGGCTCCGGCGAGTGCGCCGTTGGGTGATGGTGGACGAGTATCAGGACGTAAGCCGCGCTGTCGCCGTGCTGCTCCAGAACCTGTGCGGTCCCGGGAACCCGCCGTGGGTGGTCGGCGACGCTCGTCAGGCGATCTACCGCTTCCGGGGCGCCGCCCCCGAGAACGTGCAGCGCTTCGGGGAGGACTTCCCGAAGGCCGTCGTACAGACGCTTCCCTGGAACTACCGCTCGACGGAGGCCATCGTGGCCGCGGCGAACCACCTGGCCGCGCTGATGACGGACGGCGTGGAGGCCGGGAGCGAGGTCCTCGCGATCTGGCGCTCGGCTGTCGAACTCGCCGCTGTCGAGGGCCCACCTGTCGTCATGGTCGAGGCCGACAGCGACCGCGCAGAGTACGACGCGGTGATCGACCTCGTACGCGCCTGGATGCAGGCGGACCAGGCGGAGCCAGGGGACATCGCGGTCCTCGCGCGACGGAACATCGACGTGCGCAACATCGCCCTGGCGCTGAACCGGGCGAAGATCCCGGCCGTCACGACGGGGCTGATCACCGCGGAGGGAGCTGCCGGGGATCTGGCGGCGGTACTTTCCCTGCTGGATGCACCGCGTGGCGCCGTGCCCCGGCTGCTCTTCCGCTTTTCGCAGGGGCGTGTTGCGGCCGCAGTCCGCAGCGAAGCGGTGCGCCACGTCCTGTCCACCATGCGCACGCACGGGGCCTTCCCCGCAATTGAGGCCCCGGGTGCAGAGGACCTGGTCGCGGAGCTGGCAGGGGTCATTGAGGACCTGGCCCCGCTCCGCTTCTCAGGTGACGGGTGGGACGTACTTTGCGAGTTCCTGTTTGGCCGGGGAAGCTATCTGCGTGAGATCCTCCGGCGGGTTGAGGACCCGGAGGCGGCGCTCGCGCTGGAGGAGATTCTGACCTCGCTCGGGCTCGCAGCCGCGCACCGCTTCACCCATGCCGGTGCCGAGCGCCGCCCCTCGCGCCTGGCATTCGCAGAGCGATTCCGGCGCGCATTGACCGAGCCTGTCCCGGGAACGATCGCTCCTCGGGGCGGTGCCAACGCCGTGCGCGTGATGACTTGCCATGCCTCCAAGGGGCTGGAGTTCCCCTTCGTGGTGGTGGCCGGCCAGAGTCTTCCCATCCGCAAGCGCGGGTACACATGGTTGCCGGAGGCGCTGCGGCCGAAGTCGAACGACGATGCTCTGCAGGCGGACTCACTCCTCTTCGTGGGGGTGACCCGCGCCCAGCGCGCCGTCGTGGTCTCGTACGCGCGGACCGCGAGCGGGTCGGAGAAGGCAACGATCCGGCCGCTCCCTACTCTCCTTTCGCGCTGGAAGGGTACGGGTGCATTCCCGGTCCTGGCGCGGGAGAGCGGCCCCGCGATCAAGGACCTCATCCAGATGGGGCCGATCTGGGGCGGCGGCCTCCCGGCTACGCTATCGACCTACTCGCTCGGGGACAGCTGTGTCGTCCGCACGTACCTGGAGGACCACCTCGGCATCGACTTCCCCCCCGGCGAGGTCGAGATCTACCCGAAGTTCGTGTGGCGAGTGCGGCGGGTTCTCCAGCGAGTCGTGGAGCTGGCCCACCGGGAGGGAGCTCGCGTGGACCCGGCGGCGGCGGACGCGCTGCTGGAGGAAGAGTGGCCTGCGGACGACTTCGAAGGCCACCCCCACCTTGCCGTCTTCCTGCCGCGCGCCCGGGCCTGGGTGCGTACGTTCGCCGCGGAGTACGACCCGCTCGCCTTTCCCGGGGACGTCTTGGTGCCGGAGGTGGCGATCGTAGCCGGAGAGGAGGTACACACGGTCCGGGGTGACCTCGTGGCACACGTGAGCACTCCCGATGGGCGCGTGGCGGTGCTGTTCCGGCCCGAGGCTCTGAAGCTCGGCCGGGGCGGGGCTGCGGTCACGTGGTCGACGCTCAAGGAGCCGAAGCGCCTTCCCCTCGTCCTCCTCTGGGGTGAGGATCCCCGCCTGCGGCCGTACGTCTTCAGCGGGCCAGCCGGCCGCATCTACCCGTACAAGTGGAGGGATCGCAATCCGGAGGAGGCGCTCGAAAACGAGCTTGCTGCGGTGCAGGCTGCCGTCGATGCACAGGCCGCGGGCCGGTTCGAGCAGTTGGTGAGCGAGTACACCTGCGACGGTTGCCCCTGCCGCGTGTCGTGCCCGTACTGGATCGGGGCGCTGGAAGAAGATCTTTGACGAAGCGCACATTCGGCGCCCGCGTGGCCGTACTCCAGAACGGGTAGACTGGAAGACCCACGCACCGGGACCGGCCAGAGTCCAGCTCGACTTCACCCGCGGAGATTTGTATATGGCGGATGCATTGGTCGCACAGCAGATGGGCAAGCGATACCAAGCCTGGCTGTTCTGGGAGTACGCGTCCCAGCTCCTGCTGCCTAGCACGAACGTCGTCGAGGTTCGGTTCGAGGATGGCGTGCGCGCCTTTGACGACGTGGTGGTTTGCTTCGATCCTCCTCGTCTCAGTGGGTACCAGGAGTGGGTCACCCACCGGAACCTCCAGGCCAAGTATCATATTGGCTCGGGCGGCGAATTCAACATCGAGTGCTTCACGAACCCGGGCTTCATCGGAGCCACGGACGCCACACTTCTCAGCCGGCTCGGGGACGCATACCGCACGCTCGGCTCCGACGATTTCCTGCGCCGGGACTTCTGGATCGTCTCCCCCTGGGCGTTGCGCTCGGACGACTGGGCCTTGGCCGAACTGTGGAGGGAGAACACGCAGGGGCTGAATCCCACTGTGCTTGCTCAAGGAAAGCAGAGGAACAGCCGATGGGTGAACCTGCGTGCGAAGTGGAGGGAGGCGACTGGCGCCAGCAGCGATGACGAACTGCTGGCCATGATCGGCCGCTTGCGCCTGGGTTACAGCTATGGGGGCGTGACCGAGCGGTACGCCGAGATCCTCAGCGCCCGACTGCACGCTGTGGGACTCCGGCCCGTCGAGCCGTATGCAATGGTGGAACCGTACTCGGAGATCCCCTGGAACCTCCACGCCCAGAAGCATACCCGATACGCCAGGGCTGACATTCAGCGCATCGTTGAGACGGCGAATCTGCTCCTCCCGCCACCGAATCGCCCCGCGGGAGCACGGCTCGGAATCCGGAGCCGGGTGGAGTGGGGTGACCATATGGAGGCGGAATGCCAGGCCGTTCTGCCGCTGGAGGACCTCTTTGAGCGACGTGTGCTCCGTGATGGCGTGACCTGGACGCAGGTCTACCAGCGCATACACGAGTTTCTCCGCGCCGAGACCCGGGGTGGCGTGCGGAAGCTACTGGAGTTGGCGGCACCCATCACGGTTGCGTTCGCTGCCGGCTACGCGTTGCCTACCCGGGAGGGGCGTCCGGTCTTCCCCCTGCAGAAGTACCGAGGGGGCGAGACGCTATGGGACGCCATCGAGCCGGATCCGACGGCGGGCGGGTGGCAGACTCATCGCGACGAGTTGACGGGCACTGGCGGTCCGGACATCGCCGTCGGCCTCGCGCTCTCCCAAGGGGTGTGGACAGCAATGCATTCCTACGTGTTGCGCGCCTGCCCGGAGATCGGCCGCATAATTGAGCTGCACCCGCCCGGCGGCCCGGGTAGGGCCAGCGTGCGCGACGCCGGACACGCCGTCCATCTAGCGGTCGAAGTGGAGCGCCTCCTGCGCGACCTGCGCGTCTCCTCCGGATCCGGCGTGTGGACCGCGCACCTCTTCCTGTCCGTGCCCAACGGCTTCGCCTTTCTGCTCGGTCAGGAGGGAGAGCGCCTCGGCAGCTGCCAGCTCTACGAGTTCGACTTTAGCACAGAGCGGGACGGCTCCTACCAGCCCTCTCTCCGCTTTCCCGACGACACCCGGCTGACGGTTGCGGCACCTCGAACTTCCGAGTCCCAATGAGCGCACTGCCCACCTACTTCGCCGACTTCCTGAAGGCGATTCGCCTGCAGGACGATCTGCGCACCGAGCTACAGGAGGCCCACCGCGAGCTGACCGAACGCTTGGAGAAGGATGCGTCCCTGAAGCCTATCTTCGTGGATACCTTCCTTCAGGGTAGCTACAAGCGCTCGACTATCGTGGACCCCCAGGAAGGGGACTTCGCGGATGTCGACCTCGTTGTGGTGACTGGTCTTGAAGAGCGCATGCACCCGGAGCCCGCCACGGCCATGGATCTCTTCATCCCGTTCCTCGATCGCAACTACCGCGGAAAGTGGGAAGCGCAGGATCGGTCCTTCGGCATCGAGGAGGGCAAGATCTGGATGGACATGGTGATCACCTCCGCACCTTCGGAAGCCATGAGGGGTGTGCTCGCCTACAAAGCGGTGCGCAGCCGGATGAGCTTGGAGGAAGACTTGGAGTTCCGGATCCGGGGTGCCTGGGTTCCCCCGGAGCAGCGCATGGCGCCACACAGCTGGAAGCAGATCATGGCGCGGGAGGGCGAGCCCCTCGGTGCCTGGGGTGAGGACCCGCTCCGCATCCCGGATCGGACCCGCCGCTGCTGGGAACCCACCCATCCGCTCGCGCAGATCGACTGGACGGCCGAGAAGAGCCGGCAAACCAACGGCAACTACCTGGGTGTGGTTCGCGCGCTCAAGTGGTGGCGGCGCCGCAATCCAAAGCCGAAGTACCCCAAGGGCTACCCTTTGGAGGCGCTGATCGGCGACGCCTGCCCCGACGGGATCACGTCCGTGGCCGAGGGCGTGACGCGCACCCTTGAGGTCCTGGACGAGCGCTGGCGTGCCGTAGCCGCCGAGCAGCAGGTCCCCTACATCAAGGACCACGGCGTGGACCAGAACGTCCTCGGACGCATCTCGGGCGAGGAGTTCGCCCAGTTCCATGCTCTACTCGGCCCCGCCGCCCGCACTGCGCGGAGTGCGCTTGAGGCGGAGCAGAAGGAGCACTCCGTCTTCTTGTGGCAGGATCTTTTCGGCGGCCGCTTTCCCGATGTCCGTGGCCAAGAGGGTCCGGGCGGACCGCCGGGGCCGGAAGGAGGCGGTCCCACTGGTGGTTTCACGCCGCGCACGGCGGTGGGCACCGTGGGCGGCGGGCGCTTCGGATGAACAGGACGCCGCACCCGACGGCAGATCTCCTCGTCGGGCGTCGGGAGCTGGACGACGTTCCTGGCTACGAGCCGCTCACAGACGTGACGTGGCACGAGAGCGCGAGACAATGGGTGCTCCATTTCCGGCTCCACGTACCCATACCTGCGGTGGAGGTACAGGACGAGACCGTACCGGAGGCTACTGACTGGTATGCCTTGATCGCTCCGGAGTACCCGGCCGGAGCGATCAAAGTCTATCCGGCTGCAGTGGGCGGCCTCCAGCAGACGTATCCGCACCAGGCCGCCAACCGGTCGCCACGGCCGGGCGAGCCGTGGCGCCAGGGCGACGTATGCGTGGCCACCCCTGCGCGCGGGTTCGGCCGGTTCGTTCTGGACGTAGAGCTGCATGATGCGCCGGCGCGCCTCTGGTGGCACATCGCCCGGACCCGCTCCTGGGTCGAGGCTGCCCGGCGTGGCGAGTTGCTCCGTGAGGGCGAGCCATTCGAACTCCCTGTTTACGCCTCCGCTACCCGCCCGCTCGTCGTCTTCGACGAGATCGCGACTAGTCTGGCAGCCTGGCAGGACATAGACGAGCGGTTCGGCTACGCCACCCTAGCCGAACCCAAGGCAAACGCACGTCTGCGTGTCGTCCGCTGCTTCTCTTCGCCAGGCCGGGCCGGACAGGAGATTCTGACGGCGCAATGGGGAGCCCATTTCGCGGATTCCGCCAATGCTGGAGTGCCGCAGCGGGCGGCATGGGTGCGCTGCAATGAGCTTCCAACCCTGCCGCCGTGGCGTGCTCCGGAGAACTGGGGCGAGCTCATCACTGCCCTGGCTGCCCAAGGCGTCGAGCTAATGGCGGTACTGCAGCAGCTGGCCCCGGGCCTTCGGGACAAGGCCGCTCACCTCCTCCTGATCGGTGCCCCTGTGCCGGTCCGTGTGGGCGGGATGCCGGCACTAATGCACTGGCTCGCTCTGCGCTTGCCGGCACTTTCCCCGCTCAGCCAACCGCAGAAGGGGTTCCGCCCAGGCGAGGAGGGTGCCTGGCGCCGGGACGCGGCGGACGTGCTTTCGCCCACACGCTCGATTTCATGGGTTCCCACCGGGAACTGGGGACCGGAGGAGATCGCTACCCGCGGGCGCGCTGCGCCGTCCCTGCGGGACGCGCGCATCGTGCTGATCGGCGCCGGTGCCCTCGGTTCGATGATCGCCGAGCTACTGGTGCGGGAGGGAGTCACCGCGGTGACCGTGTTGGACGGCGATACTCTACAAGCAGGGAACCTCGTTCGGCACACGCTTACAGTCGCGGAGGTCGGTGCTCCCAAGGCGACTACGCTGGCGCAGCGCCTGAACCTAGTGAATCCTCACGCACAGGTGGTTGGGATCGAAGAGGAGTTCCCAGGCGAGGCCCGGGGCCAGGCCGCCCTCGCTGAAGCGGACATCGTAATCGACTCCACAGGGAGCGACGCGCTGCTTCAGCAGCTGCACGTGCACGAGTGGAGCGGTGACAAGCTCTTCGTCAGCGTCTCGATCGGCTTCTTCGCGCGCCGCCTCTTCTTCTTCGCCGCCCGCGGTGCCAGTTTTCCGCTGGAGGAGCTGGCTGCAGTCGTCAACCCTTGGCTCCTGTACGAGCGCGAAGAGTTCGGAGACTCCGAGATGCCGTGGGAGGGAACCGGTTGCTGGCACCCGGTTTTTCCCGCCCGCGCCAGCGACTTCGCAATGCTCGGTGGTGTGACGCTGCGCCAGTTGGAGGCGGCCGTCGCGCTGCCCGAAAGCGAGTATACGTTCCACGTGACCGAGCGCGTGGAGGACGGCTCGGGCGCGATCCAACTGCTACGCGCCTCGCTCCCCGACCGGAAGACCAATGTCTGAGATCCGACTCGTTTCCCGGGATGGCCGCTTCCGGCTGCGCATTGATGCGCACCATGTGGAGCGGATCCTGGGCTTCTGCGCGGCCGCAGGTGCCGAGGAGACCGGTGGAGTGCTGATCGGTCGCTACAACGCGCGCCACGACACGGCACTCGTTACCGATGTTCCGCCGCCGCCGGCTGATTCCACCCGGGGGCGTACCTGGTTTCACCGTGGCACTCAGGGGCTGCAAACGATGCTGGGGCGCGCTTGGGGGCTTCGGAGGGAGCACTACTTGGGCGACTGGCACTTTCACCCATTCGCGGCGCCCACGCCCAGCCAAGACGACTACAATCAGATGCTCCGCATCGCTTCCTCGCAGAGCTGGAAGTGTCCGGAGCCCATCCTGCTCATCATCGGCGGTGATCCACGGGCTGCGTGGCGGGCTTACGGCTTGGTCACTACCCGCACCGGAAATCGAATTCAGCTCAGCCAGAGGTAGAACAGATCAACGATGACGACCCGACGTCTGGAAGCCTGGTGGCAACGCAATGCCTCACGAAGCTTTGTTCTGCGCGTCGGAGCCTGCGATTGATAACAGTCCACAGCGGTAGGTTGGCTGGGAATGTAGTGCCGCTATATCCCTACTCCTGTTCCAATGCGATCCCGAGTACGAGAGGCCCCCAGGAGGACGAACCTCCCGGGGGCCTCTCGTTAGCTCTGATCTCGCTCCTTTCCCGCAGACTTGCTCACGCGAGATCGTTGCAGCTCCACGAGCATTGGGTGTTTACCTGCAAATCACGTTTTTTGCTTGCTGTACCGAAGGACATTTTGCATGTCGCACGCGACAGTTCGCATGTCGCGAAAACGACATTTTGCATGTCGCCCAACAAAAGCCTACTTCCCGACCGCGTTGATCATGTCGAACATGGGCATGTACATGGCCACCACCATGCCGCCGATCACCACGCCCATGACCACGATCATGATGGGCTCCAGCACCGAGGTGAGCGCCGACACCGCCGCGTCCACCTCGTCGTCGTAGAAGTCGGCGATCTTGGAGAGCATCTCGTCCAGCCCGCCCGTCTGCTCGCCCACGTTGATCATCTGCACCACCATGGGCGGGAACACCCCTGAGGTCTTGAGCGGCTCCGCGATGGTGGCCCCCTGCGCGATGGAAGCCCGCGACGCCATGACCGCGTCGTGGATGACCCGGTTGCCCGAGGTGCGCGCCGTGATCTGGAGGCCTTCCAGGATCGACACGCCCGACGACACCAGCGTCCCCAGCGTCCGCGTGAAGCGCGACACCGCCGACTTGCGCAGCATCACCCCCAGCACCGGCATCTTCAGCATCGCCCGGTCGATGACCAGCTGCCCGCCCTCCGTCTTGTAGTAGCGGCGCAGCAGAAACGCCGCCACGATGATCGCCACGATGATGAGCAGGATGTAGCTCTGGAGGAACGCGCTCACCGCCAGCACCACCCGCGTGGGCATGGGCAGCGCCAGGCCCGCGTCCAGGAAGATGCCCGCGAACACCGGCACCACCTTCCACAGCAGGATGGTGGTGGCCGCCACCACCACGAAGAGCATCACCGCGGGGTACGTCATGGCGCCCTTGATCTTGCGGACCAGGGCGTCGTTCTTCTCCAGGAAGGTCGCCAGGCGCAGCAGGATCACGTCCAGGATGCCGCCCGCCTCGCCGGCCGCCACCATGTTGACGTACAGCTCGGTGAACACCTGGGGGTGCTTCTTCATGGAGTCGGCCAGCGTCTGCCCCGACTCGATGTCGTGCAGCACCTCGCTGATCATCTTGCCGAAGCGCTTGTTCTCCGTCTGCTCCGCGAGGATGGAAAGGCTCTGCACCAGCGGCAGCCCCGAGTTGATCATCGTGGCGAACTGCCGCGTGAAGATCACCACCTCTCGCGTCTTGACTCCCGAGCCGAAGGTGATGTTGATGTCCTTGGCCTTGGGGCGGACGGCGACCGGGATCAGCCGCTGCCGGCGCAGGAAGCCGATGACCTCGTCCTGCGTGGGGAGGTCGATCTCCCCCGCCTGGATGTCGCCCGCCAGGGTGCGGGCGCTGTAGCTGAAGACGGGCATAGGGACTACAGGGAACAGGGAACAGGAATAGGGAACAGCCGGCAGCTAGGAGCAGGGAACCGAGCCGTCCCGTCGAACCCTCGCACTCACGGACTTTCGCACTCACGCACTTCGGTTCAGACCGGAATCGGCTCGCCCACCATCCTGAGGAACTCCGCCTGGTCGGAGGAGTGCTTCAGGCACTCCTCCAGCGACACCTCGCGCTGCATGTAGAGCTGGTAGAGGGCGTCGTTCAGCGTCTGCATCCCGTGCTTCTTTCCGGCCTGCATGATGGAGTAGATCTGGTGCACTTTGTCGTCGCGGATGCAGGAGCGGATCGCCGGCGTGCACACCATGATCTCGGCCGCCATGCTCCGGCCGCGGCCGCGCGCCTTGGGGAGGAGCTGCTGCGTCAGCACCCCCTCCAGCACGAAGGCGAGCTGGGCGCGCACCTGCGGCTGCTGGTGCGACGGAAACACGTCGATGACGCGGTTGATGGTTTCCGCGCACGAGTTTGTGTGCAGCGTCGCGAGGCACAGGTGGCCCGTCTCCGCGATGGTGAGCGCCGCCTGGATGGTCTCCAGGTCGCGGAGCTCGCCCACCAGGATCACGTCCGGGTCCTGCCGCAGCGCGTACTTGAGCGCCCGCGAGAAGCTCTGCGTGTCCGCCCCCACCTCCCGCTGGTTCACCATGCACCCCTGGTGGCGGTGGATGAACTCGATGGGGTCCTCGATGGTGAGGATGTGCCCGCGCCGCTCCTTGTTGATCTTGTCGATCATGGCGGCCAGCGTGGTGCTCTTCCCCGAGCCGGTGGGCCCCGTCACCAGCACCAGCCCGCGCGGCTTCTCCGCGAGCTTCTGCACCACCGGCGGCAGCTTCAGGTCGTCGAAGGTGAGGATCTTGAAGGGAATCTGCCGGATGGCCAGGGCCACGCAGCCGCGCTGCCGGTACACGTTGCCGCGGAAGCGCGCCAGGTTCTGGATCCCGAAGGAGAAGTCCAGCTCGTCCTCGGTCTCGAACCGCTTCTTCTGGTTCTCGGTGAGGATGGAGTAGGTGAGCTGGAGGGTGTCCTTGGGGGTGAGGATGTAGTCCCCGGAGCTGTCGGTGATCGCCCCGTCGATGCGGAGCTTGGGGCGCTCGCCCGCGGTGATGTGCAGGTCGGAGGCGCCCCGCTCGATCATCTCTTCCAGGAGGGCGCGGAGATTCAGGCTCATGGCGTGGGGCTGCGGGTTGCTGCGGAAGTTTCGGGCCGGCCGCCGGGGCGGTCGAGGCAGGATGCAACGAGCCTTGCGGCTTGCAAGGGCCCCGCTCCGGGAAAGGCCGGTGATCGCTGGGGTTTTCGGCGTTCGGGGGGAGTGAAGACCAAGTTCCGTGCCGGAGCGGGGAAGTGCGAAAGTGCGGGAGAACGGGAGTGCGGAACGGCCGGGGAGGCCCGAAAACTCTGCCGCTCCGGGAAGATCGTTCGGGTCGGCGGAGGGGGCGGAAAAAGGAAGTGCGAGAGGCCGAGTGGGGCACTCTCGCACTTTCGCAGCGGGGCGGCGGCCGGGCGGGGCCGCACTGTCGCGCCTCCGTCTACGCCGCCGTCTCCTTGATGACCTCTTCCAGGGTGGTGATGCCGCGCTTCACCTTGAGCATCCCGTCCATGCGCAGCGTCAGCATCCCCTCCTCGATGGCCTGCCTTTGCAGGTCGGCGGTGGAGGCGCCCTGCAGGATCAGGCGGCGGAGGGCGGGGGACATGGCCATCACCTCGTACAGGCCCTGGCGGCCCTTGTAGCCCGAGCCGCTGCAGGTGTCGCACCCCTTTCCCTTGTAGAAGGTGATGCTGCCGATCTCCTCCTCCGTGAGGCCCGCGGCGCGCAGGTACTCCACCGGGTAGGTCGTGGCTTCCTTGCACTTGGAGCAGATGCGGCGGAGGAGGCGCTGCGCGGTGATCAGGTTCACCGCCGACGCCACGTTGAAGGGCTCGATCCCCATGTCCACCATACGGGTGATGGTGGAGGGGGCGTCGTTGGTGTGCAGTGTGGAGAGCACCAGGTGACCCGTGAGCGCCGCCTTGATCGCGATGCCGCCCGTCTCCAGGTCGCGGATCTCGCCGACCATGATGATGTTGGGGTCCTGGCGCAGGAACGCCTTGAGCGCCGCCGCGAAGGTCATCCCGATCTCGGTGCGCACCAGCACCTGGTTGATCCCGTAGAGGTTGTACTCCACGGGGTCCTCCGCGGTCATGATGTTGACCTCGGGGGTGTTGATCTGGGAGAGCGCGCTGTACAGCGTCGTCGTCTTCCCGGAGCCGGTGGGGCCCGTGACCAGCACCATCCCGTACGGGTTCATGATGGCGCGCATGAAGTCCTGCTCCGCCTTGGGCTCCATCCCGAACTTTTCCAGGTCCAGGGTCAGGTTGCCCTTGTCCAGGATGCGGAGCACGATCTTCTCGCCGAAGAGCGTGGGGAGGGTGGAGACGCGGAAGTCGATCACCCGCCGCCCCACGCGCAGCTTGATGCGCCCGTCCTGCGGGACGCGGCGCTCGGCGATGTTCAGGTCGGACAGGATCTTGAAGCGGGAGATGAGCGCGGCCTTCATCTTGGGCGGCGGGCGCATGATCTCCTGCAGCACGCCGTCGATGCGGTAGCGGACCCGCACTTCCTTCTCGTAGCACTCGAAATGGATGTCCGAGGCGCCGCGGAGCACCGCGTCGCTGAGGATGCCGTTGATCAGCTTGACCACCGGGGCCTCCTCCACCTGCGCCTGCAGCGCCCCTACGCTGAGCTCCTCCTCCTGGTTCTCCAGGACCTCCAGGTCCCCTTCCTGGTCGAACTGCTTGAGCAGGTCGTTGATGCGCTCGTCGGAGGACTCGTACTCCTTCTCGATGGTCTTCTTGAGGGTGAACTCCCCCGCGATCACCGGCTCGATGTCGAAGCGGGTGACGAACTTGAGGTCGTCGATGACGCCCAGGTCCGTGGGGTTCGCCATCGCCACGGTGAGCGTGCGGCCCACCCGGCGCAGGGGGAGCACCTGGTGCTTGGCGGCGATCTCGGCGGGGATCAGCTTGAGGAGCTTGGGATCCAGCTTGACGCGCTCCAGGTCCACCGCGGGGACGCGGTGCTGGCGGGCGAGCGAGCGGACCAGGTCCTGCTCGCCCACGAAGCCCAGCTTCACCAGGCTGAAGCCGACGCGGTTGCCGTTCTGGCGCGCGTCCTCCAGGGCCTTGGTGAGCTGCTCGCGGGTGACGAGGCCGTCGTGGACGAGCTGATCGCCGATGCGGTCAGCCGGGGCGATGACTGCCATTAGGATTGCCTGTTGAGCTTGCGGAGGGGGGAGAGAACGTTCACCGCAAGCGTATGCGCTGTCAAGGGGAAGCGTGCACCAGCGGGAGGAGGCGCTCCAGCGACTTTTGGCCGATTCCCGGCACCCCGTCCAGCTCCGCCGCCGCGCGGAAGCGCCCGTGCTCGGCTCGCCAGGCCACGATCCGCTGCGCCAGCGCCGGCCCGATCCCCGGCAGCGCCTCCAGCTCCGCCGCCGTGGCGGTGTTGAGGTCCAGCGTGCCGGAGGCGGAGGACTGCGCGGCGGGCATCGCGGCCGCCCGGCGGGCGCCGGCCGGAGCGCGGGAGGACGGCGGGGCGGGGGCGAGGGCCAGGTGCGGGGCCACCTCCGCCAGCAGCGCCGGCCCCACGCCGGGGACCGAGTCCAGGTCGGCGAGGGTGCGGAAGGGGCCGGCGGTCTGCCGCCGCGCCACGATCTTGGCCGCGAGCCCCGGCCCCACCCGGGGGAGCCGCTCCAGCTCCGTGGCCGTGGCGGTGTTGGGGTCGATGCGCTCGTCCGCGCCCAGCGGGCGCGAGGCCCGCTCCGCGCGCTCGGCGGCCTCGCCGGAGCGGGCGAGGAGGGCGCCGGTGGTCCCCGCCGTCTCCGCGGCGCTCCACTCGGCCGGGGGCGGCTCGTGGCGCAGCGTCTTCGCCCCCACCCCGAAGGCGAGGAGGAGGGCGACCACCCCCAGCCCGGTACGCTCCTGCGTGGTCACGAGCTCACCCTCCCCGGTACACCAGCTCGGCGATCACCTCTCCGACGATGCGGAGGCTCTCGGCGCTGGTGTTCTCCGGGACGTCCTGGGGGGTGTGCCAGTAGCGGTTCCCCGGGCCGTACTCGAAGTCGATGATGTCGATGGTGCGGATCCCCGCCTCGTTGAGCGGGACGTGGTCGTCCTGGATCTGCCCGCCGTCGGACATGGGGAACACGTCGCCGTAGCCCATCTCCTGCGCCAGGCTCCACACGCGCTGCACCACCTCGGGGGCGAAGCGCTGCGAGTTGCCCTCCACGGGGAAGCGCGGGGTCCGGTCGCCCACCATGTCCAGCAGGACGCCGTAGAAGGGGCGGTAGCCGGCGGCGAGAGTGGCGGCGAAGTGCTTAGCCCCCAGGTACATGTCGTCGCCGGTGGGGCCGTAGTCCTCGCCGTCCACCAGCAGCAGGTCCACGCCGATGCCGGCGGGCTTCCGCTTGAGCATGTCCGCCAGCTCCAGCAGCACCGCGACCCCCGAGGCCCCGTCGTTGGCGCCGGGGACGGGCCTGCTGCGGTCCGCGCCGGCCGCCTGGTCGGAGGTGGGGCGGGTGTCCCAGTGCGCCACCAGCAGCACGCGGTCCTGCGCGTCCGGGCGGAAGCGGGCGAACAGGTTGGTCATGCGCAGCGTCCGGCCGCTCCGGGTGACGTGCGTGAACGGCTGCTCCACCACCGTGTCCGCGCGGGCGGCGAGGTACTCCTTCATCCACTGGAGCTGCGCGGCGTGGCCGGGCGTCCCCGGGATCCGCGGCCCGAAGGCGACCTGCCGCCGCAGGTGCTCGAAAGCCCGGGCGGAGTCGAAGGCGGGGCGGTCGGCGCGCGGCCCGGCGGGGGCGCCGGGGGCTTCGCCGGCGGAGCCGCTCCGGTCGCAGCCGGGCGCGAGGGCGAGCGCGAGCAGGAGCAGGGAACGAACGGCCAGAGAGGACGGTATCACGGACGCTTCTTTCTCGGGGGTGCCGGGAGAGCGGGGGAGGTGCGCGGGTGGGGATGTCAAGCTATACTAGGGCGTCCCTTTCCGCACAGCAAGTATCGGCCATTCGCGGATGAAGATCCTTACGCGCTACCTCCTGCGGGCTCACGTCGGCCCGTTTTTGTTTGCCTTCATGGCGCTCACGGGCGTCATCACCATCAACACCCTGGCCCGCCGGCTCGCGGAGCTGGCCGGGAAAGGGCTTCCCCTGGACGTCGTTTTCCGCTTCTTCGTGCTGTCGCTCCCGGCCACCATGGCGCTGACCTTTCCCATGGCGGTGCTGGTGTCGGTGCTGTACACCTTCTCCAACCTCACCGCGGACAACGAGGTGACGGCGCTGAAGGCCAGCGGGATCGACCTGAAGCGGCTGCTCCTCCCCCTCTTCGTGGCGGCGGCGCTGATCGCGGGCGGGATGGTGTGGTTCAACGACCGGGTCCTGCCGGAGAGCAACCACCGCTGGAGCCAGCTGATGGTGGACATCGGGCGCAAGAGCCCGCTGTTCATCCTCCGGCCGCAGGTCATCAACCGCATCCCCACCGCGGACGGCCGCTCGTTCTTTTTGCGCGCGGCCCGCACGGACCCCAACACCAGCCGTTTGTGGGACGTGGTGATCTACGACGTCAGCCAGCCGCGCATCATGCGCACGGTGTACGCGGACTCGGGGGTGATGGCCTTCAACACCGCCCGCACCGACCTGCTGCTGACGCTGTACGACGGCCACCTGCGCGAGGTGGACATGGACCAGCCGGCGGGCTTCCAGCGCGTCGCCTTCAAGCAGCAGATGCGCCGCATCCCCGGGGTGGCGAACCAGCTCCAGGTGGGGAGCGCGGCCGGCAGCTACCGCGGCGACCGCGAGATGACGGTGGGGATGCTCCAGGCCCGGGTGGACTCGCTCCGGGTGCAGCTGCGGCAGGTCAAGGCCGACGCGCACCGCACGGCGGGCGACGACCTGGCGCGCGCCCTGGGCCGCGGCCCCAGGGCCGACCCCGGCGAGGCGCCGCTGGCCTCGGGGATGGTGAGGCAGGACGCGGCGCAGGCCGCCCGCTTCGCGGCGGACAACCTGGCGTCGTCGCTGGGGCGCGCGCGCGAGCTGCAGCGCCAGATGCGCGAGTACCGGGTGGAGGTGCAGAAGAAGTACTCCATCGCCGCGGCGACGCTGGTGTTCGTGCTGGTGGGGGCGCCGCTGGCGATCCGCTTCCCGCGGGGCGGGGTGGGAATGGTGATCGCCTTCAGCCTGGTGATCTTCGCCATCTACTACGTGGGGCTGATCGGCGGGGAAACGCTGGCGGACGAGGGGTACGTGACCCCGGAGTGGGCCATGTGGATCGTCAACGTGGTCATGGCGGGGCTGGGGGTGTTCTGGGTGGCGCGGATGGGGAACGAGACCTCGTCGGCGCGCAGCGGCCCCTGGGACGAGTGGGTGGAGCGGCTGCGCGCCCGGTTCGGAGGCCGCGCATGATCAAGCTGCTGGACCGCTACGTGGGCCTGCAGTACCTGCGCACCTTTTCGCTGCTGGTGCTGGGGCTTCCGCTGCTGTTCGTGGTCACGGACCTCACGGACAACCTGGACACGTACGTGGACAAGGGGCTGTCGCTCCCCACGGTGGCGCTGTCGTACGTGTACCAGATGCCGCTGTTCATCATGTACGCCTTCCCCATCGCGGCGCTGGTGGCGACGGTGTTCACCATCGGGGGGATGACGGGGCACATGGAGATCGGCGCGGCCAAGGCGGCCGGGGTCTCCTTCTACCGCATCCTGGCGCCCATCATCTTCATCGCGGCGCTGCTGAGCGGGGCGGCGCTGGGGCTGGGCGAGCTGGTGCCGGTGACCAACGGCATGCGCGCGGTGCTGATGGGGGAGAGCCGCGCCCGCGCGACCACGCTGCGCACCAACTTCGTCTTCCAGACGGAGCGCAGCGGGGTGCTCTCGGTGCGGCGCCTGGACCCGGGGTCGGCGGAGATGCACGGGGTGGTGCTGGAGCGCAAGACGACGCCGCAGACGCCGGGGGTGCACGGCTTCGCGGAAACGGCGCGCTGGACGCCGAAGGAAGGCTGGAAGCTGGAGCGCGGCTACCTGCGCGTGCTGACGCACGCGGGCGACGAGCGCACCTTTTCCTTCACCAGCCTGGGGCTGCCGCAGCTCACGGAAACGCCGGAGGACCTGCTGGCGGAGCCCAAGGAGCCGGAGGAGATGCGCTACGCGGAGATGACGCGGTTCATCGGCGCCATCGAGCGCTCGGGCGGCGACGCGCGCCCGCTGCTGGTGGAGCGCGCGCAGAAGATCGCGCTGCCGCTGGCGGTGTTCGTGATCGTGCTCTTCGGGGCGCCGCTCTCCACGAGCTCGCAGCGGGGCGGGGCGGCGTACGGCATCGGCATCAGCCTGATCATCACCCTCGTCTACCTGCTGCTCTTCCGCGTCATGCGCGCCCTGGGCGAGAGCGGCGCGGTGGAGCCGGTGCTTGCGGCGTGGGTGCCCAACGGGATCTTCCTGGTGGCGGGGCTGTTCCTGCTGTGGCGGGTGAGGACGTAGGGAACGGCAATACGGAGTGCGCGGATACCGGATCTTGTCGGAACGGTCTGGTACGGCGGGGTCGGGCGTGCCCCCGGCGGGCGCCGGGGTCGGGCTTCGGCTCCGTAACGCACGAAACGACCGTGCGTAACGGAGTCGAGCCTCCACGATACTGCCGTGGAGTCTCGCCCCTTCGGGCCGAAATCCCTCACGCGGGCTCCGACGCGGCCGCAGGATCCGGCGGGCGCCCGCCTCACGGGTTCCGTATGACAGCGGAAAAGAGACTGTGCGGGAGTCGAACGGCGGCTCCCGCACTTCTGCGTTCGTCGCACCGCTTTCCTACCCCGCCACCTCGTAGTGCGTGACCCGGGGCTCCAGCTCCAGCAGGTACTCTGCGTCCTCCGGGTAGTAGCGGGCCCGCTCCGGGTCGTCGCCGGCGAAGGCGCGGACGGCGTCCCACGACTCCCATAGGCTCACCAGCAGGAAGTGCGTCCGGCCGCCCTCGGCGCGGCGCAGCACCTGCACCCCGCGGTTTCCCTCCGTCGCCCGGTAGTCGGGCACCCCCGTGCGGCTCAGGTATTCCAGGTACGCGTCGGCCCTGTCCGCGGGGACGGCGCCGTGCCACAGGCGCGCGATCACGCGGGGCTCCCGGCGCGCACGGCCCTGCGCAGCAGCGCGATCTGCCCGGCGTGGTAGACGGTGTGCTGGACGGCGCCGTGCAGGGTGGCGTAGCGCGTGGCGGTGCCGGGGTAGGGCGGCTCGTCGAGCCCCGCGTCGTCCAGCGAGGCGACGGCCTCGCGCAGGCGGCGGGCGCGCTCGTCCAGGCGGCCGAGGAGCGCCTGCCACTCGTCCTCGCTCGCGGCGGCGGCGCGCGGCCAGTCGCCCTCCGCGGGCGCGCGCAGGGGCTCGCCGGCCAGGCGGCGGAGCAGCGTGTCCTCCCAGGCGGCAAGGTGCTGCACGATCTCGCGGATGCTGTGCGCGCCGGGGACGGGGCGCGCGGCGGCCTCGGCGGCGGTGACGCCGTCCAGCGCCTCGCGCAGGGAGGGGCCGTGCCACGCCTTGCCCTGGTAGGCGCGGCGCATCTGGTCGAGGATGCGTTGGATCTCGGTCATGGGGCGATTTTCTTCGGGTGTGGGCGTTCAGGACAGGGCGCGGAGCGCCCAGGCGGCGGCGACTCCGGCGAGGGTGGCGAGCGGGAAGCTGCGCGTGCGCGCGGCGACGAGCACCGTGGCGGCGCCGGCCAGCGCGGCGGCCGCGCCGCCGGCCAGGAGCGCGGGGGCGAGGAGGGCGGCGAGCACGGCGCCGGGCGCGTGGCGCAGCCCCGCGGCGACCCGCGGCGAGGGCGCGAGGTGGCTGGTGAGCCAGAGCCCCCCGGCCCGCGCGGCGACGGTGACCGCGGCCATCCCCAGGATGGCGGCGAGGGCGGCGGGGTCAGCGCGCATCGCCCAGCCCTCCCGCGACGGCGCCGGCGAGGCCGCCCAGCAGCACGTGCCACCCGTCGGGGAGGAGCGGGGCGGCGAGCAGCGCCGTTCCGGCGGCCGCGATCCAGGGAGGCAGGCTGCGGCGCGGCCCTTCCCAGAAGGTCACCAGCAGCGCCAGGAAGAGCGCGGTGACCAGGAAGTCGAGCCCCCAGCGCTGCGGGTCGGGGAGCCGGCCGCCGAGCGCGCTTCCCAGCAGCGTCCCGCCCACCCAGCCGGCGAACATCGCCACTCCGCTCCCCAGGAGCACGCCCGCGTCCCTTTCCCCGGCGCGGAAGCGGCCCAGGGCGAGGGTCCAGTTCTCGTCGAAGAGGAAGAGCGCGGCGCCGTAGCGGGCGCGCCGCGGCAGCCCGGCGAGCCAGGGGCCGAGCGCCGCGCCCAGCAGCACGTAGCGCAGGTTGATGGCGAGGGTGGTGAGGACCAGGGCGGCGACGGGGAGGGGATGCCTCCACGCCTCCAGCGCCACCAGCTGCGCGGTGCCGGCGGCCACGGTGGCGCTCATCAGCACCGCCTCGCCCGTGCCCATTCCCACCTGGCGCGCGCCCATCCCGAACACGATGCCGAAGAGCAGGGAGGTGAGCACGAACGGCGCGCCCAGGCGCGCTCCGAGGAGCACGCCCGCGCGCGTGAGCACCACCCCGCCGGCGGGCGGCCCGCCCGGCCCGCCGCCCGGCGGGTGCGCTCCCGCCGCCCCGCCGTCCCGCCCCGCCCGCGGCCCCGGGGTGCCGGGCGGCGCGTACCCGCTCCGCACCAGCTGCGCCCACCCCGCCAGGTACATGGCAAACGCGCGGGCCACGGGCCGTCTCCAGTCCCACGCGCGTCCCGGGGTGCGCGCCGCGGCCGGGAGCCGCGGTGCGGGGACCCGGCCCGGGTACAGCGTCCTCTCGCCTTGCATGTCCGCCTCCGGTTTCCATCGTTGTCCCGATCTACCACCAAAATGCTTTTTGATGGTTAGTTGCATGCTAATGCTGGCGCGCTAACCTGTCAAGGTTTATTTTGATGGTGTGAAACGCGACTCCGGAGGCACCCCGATGAGCGACGAGAGCAACCCGCTGGACGAGCTGACCCTGGTGGGAGGGCGGCTCTGCCTGGACTTCACCAACACCGTGGGCTCCCGCGGCGTGGTGAACGAGCGCGACCGCCTGAAGGGCTACCCGGAGCTGCTCTGGTGGGGGGTACGGGCGGAGGTGCTGACGGAGGACGCGCGGCGCGCGCTGATGGACCGCGCCGCGGAGCGCCCGGCGGAGGCGGAGGCGGTGTTCCGCCGCGCGGTGGGGTTCCGCGAGGCGGCCTGGCGCCTGTTCCGCGCGCTGGAGGAGGGCGAGGACCCCGCCGCCGCGGACCTTGCGACGGTGAACGGCGAGGTGGCGCGCGCGATGGGGCACGCGCGGCTGGAGCGGACCGCGGAGGGATTCGCGTGGGGGTGGGACGACGCGCCGGAGGCGGACCGCGTGCTGTGGCCGGTGGCGCGCTCCACGGCGGAGCTGCTGGCCTCGCCGGAGCTGGGGCGGGTGGGGCGCTGCGCGGCGGAGAGCTGCGGCTGGCTGTACCTGGACACGAGCAAGAACCGCAGCCGCCGCTGGTGCGACATGCGCGACTGCGGCAACCGCGCCAAGGTGCGCCGCCACTACCGGCGCCACCGCGCCGGCGAAGCCGACGGTTAACCCGTCGTGCGCCCGCTGCGCCGCCGATATGGGTAAAACTCCCGATGCCCGCCGCCGCCGCCGCCGCTAGCTTCCGGGCCGACCGCAGCGAGGCCGCGCGGGGGAACGGGGGAGCTGCGTGAGGGATTTCGGCCCGAAGGGGCGAGACCCGCGGGCAGTTTCGCGGGGCTCGACTCCGTTAGGCAGCGTTGTTTGCTGCCTTACGGAGCCGAAGCCCGACCCCGGCGCAGCCGGGGGCACGCCCGGACCCGCAGTCCGGCCCGTTCCTCCTCCGCGAAAACCGCCCCACCCCCCGAAACGACCTTGACGGAAGCGGAAACCCCGGAGCTGCTGCGCGCCCTCGGCTGGCTGGACCGCCTGCTGGGGAGTGCCGTGGCCGCCATGCAGGCCGCGCACGGTCCGGAGCACGCCGCCGACCCGTACCGCGGTCTCTACGTGTCGCACCCGCAGGCGGGGGAGCTGGCCGCCCGCGAGCCGGGGGCGCCGCCGGTCTTCGCCGCGGGGATCCCGCTCGACCTGCCCGGCGCGGACGGCGCCTCGCGGCTGGCGATGCTCCGCGCGCGCGCCGGCTTCACGGAGCTGGACCTGGGGATCCTGCTGATGGCGCTGGCCCCGGAGCTGGACCTCAAGTACGAGCGCGTGTTCGCCTACCTGCAGGACGACGTGACCCGCAGGCGGCCCACCGTGGACCTGGCGCTGGGGCTGCTGGCCCCGGCGTGGGAGGACCGCCTGCGCGCCCGCGCCCGCCTGGCCCCTTCGGCCCCCCTGCTGCGCCACCGCCTGCTGCGCCTGACGGAGGACCCGGGCCACCGCGACCCGACGCTGCTCAGCCGCTACCTGAAGCCCGAGGACCGGGTGGTGGACTTCCTCCTGGGATCGGACGAGCCGGACCCGCGCCTGGCGCCGTACGCGCGCGCCGTGGAGCCGCGCGCGCGCCTGGACGACCTGCTGCTCCCGGACGCGCTGCGCGAGCGGTTGCGCGCCCTCGCGGGCGGCGGGGCGGACGCGGTGTTCTACCTGCAGGGGCCGTACGGGGTGGGGAAGCGCTCGGTGGCGGAGGCGGTGTGCGCGGAGGCGGGGCGGGGGGTGGTGGTCGTGGACGCGGCGCGCCTGGCGGGGCTGGACGCGGCGGCGTTCGACGAGCTGGCGGGCGTGGCGGCCCGCGAAGCGCTGCTGCGGGGGGCGGCGACGTGCTGGGACGGCTTCGACGCGCTGCTGGCGGACGAGCACAGCGCGCGGCGCGAACGGGTGCTGCGCGAGGCGCGCGGGGGGGGGATGGTGTTCCTGGCGGGCGAGGCGGGGTGGGACCCGGCGGACGACCTGGCGGGTGTCGCCTTTTACCGGGTGGCGCTGCCGCGGCCGGACCACGCGGGCCGGGTGAAGCTGTGGGCGGCGCAGCTGAACGGCGACGGCGCGGCGCCGGGGGTGGACGTGGCGGAGCTGGCGAACCGCTTCCGCTTCAGCGGCGGGCAGATCCGCGACGCGGCGGCGGGCGCGCGCAGCCTGGCCCGGCTGCGCGACCCGGAGCGCGGCCGCCTTTCCATGGAAGACCTGTTCGCGGCGTGCCGCACGCAGTCCAGCCCGCGGCTGTCGTCGCTGGCGCGCAAGATCGCCCCGCGCTACGGGTGGGACGACATCGTGCTGCCGCCGGACCGGCGCGAGCAGCTGCGCGAGATCGCCAACTCCATGAAGTACCGCTCGCGGGTGCTGGGGGAATGGGGCTTCGACCGCAAGCTGGCGATGGGCAAGGGGCTCAACGTGCTCTTTTCCGGGCCGCCGGGGACGGGAAAGACCATGGCGGCGGAGATCGTGGCGGGGGAGCTGGGGCTGGAACTGTTCCGCATCGACCTGTCGGGGGTGGTCAGCAAGTACATCGGCGAGACGGAAAAGAACCTGTCGCACATCTTCGCGGAGGCGGAGACCAGCAGCGCCATCCTCTTCTTCGACGAGGCGGACGCGCTCTTCGGGCGGCGCAGCGAGGTGCGCGACTCGCACGACCGCTACGCCAACCTGGAGGTGTCGTACCTGCTGCAGCGGATGGAGGAGTACGAGGGGGTGGTGGTGCTGGCCACCAACTTCCGCAAGAACATGGACGACGCCTTCGTGCGGCGCATGCACTTCGCGGTGGACTTTCCCTTTCCCTCGGAGCGGGAGCGGCTGCGCATCTGGGAGGCGGTGTGGCCGGACGAGCTGCCGCGCGACCCGGGGATCGCGCTGGAGGCGGTGGCGCGCCGGCTGGAGATGGCGGGCGGCAACATCCGCAACGTGGCGCTGGCGGCGGCCTTCCTGGCGGCGGACGACGGCGGCGTGGTGACGGCGGAGCACCTGGTCCGCGCGGCGAGGCGGGAGTACCAGAAGATGGGCAAGGTGGTGTCGGACGCGGAGTTCGCGGGGCTGGCAAAGAGCTGACACGGGTGCCACGAGGGGGAGTCCCCGCATGTCGAAAGAGACCACGGAAAAGCCGGCCGCGCGCGAGCCGTCCGCGGCCCGCGCGGCCCACGACGACGCCGGGCCGCGGACGGCGGGCCCCGCCGCCGGGGTGATGCGCATGCAGCGGGCGCTGGGGAACGCGGCGGTGCAGCGCATGCTGGCGCAGCGGGCCGCCGATGCGCCCGCGGGCGAGGTGCCCGCGGAGGTGGAGGACGGGATCCACGCGGCGCGCGGCGGGGGCGGCTCGCTGGACCCGGGGACGCGCGGGGCGATGGAGTCGGCGCTGGGCGCCGACTTCTCGGGGGTGCGGGTGCACACCGACGCGCGGGCGGACTCGCTGAGCCGCGCGCTGGGCGCGCGCGCCTTCACCACGGGGCGCGACGTTTTCTTCCGCCAGGGCGAGTTCAGCCCGGCCACGCCCGGCGGCCAGAAGCTGATCGCGCACGAGCTGACGCACGTGGTGCAGCAGGCGGCCACGCCGGTGCAGCGCCGCCTCACCCTGGGCGCCGAGGGCGACGCCTACGAGCAGGAGGCGGAATCGCTCGCCGAGCGGGTGGCCGCGGGCTCGGCGGGGGCGGTGGGGATGGGCGGCGGGGCGGGGGTGCAGCGCGCGCCGGCGGTCACGGCTCCCGCGGCGGCCCCCCCGGCGAAGGAGGCCGGGGCGGCCGCGGGCGATGCGAAGGCGGAGGACAAGAAGGAGCCGGAGAAGAAGGAGGAGGCGCCGCTGGACGCGGCGGCGCTGACCAAGCGCATCGTGGACGCGGTCTCACCGGGGCTGACGGGGATGGACTTCAAGACCCGCTGGCCCACGCTGCGCCAGCAGGTCCGCAATCCGAAGACGGCCGGGGCCAAGCCGGTGGGGCTCCAGGCAAAGTTCCCGGACCTGTACTCCGCGCCGGTGGCGGAGGGGCTCAAGAAGCTGGCGCTCAAGGACCGGGAGGCGATCGCCGCGGACGCGGAGGCGCAGCTGGGCGCGTCGCTGCTCGCCGGGACCCAGGCGGCGGATCTGCGGACCGAGTACTCCACCACCCTCACCCGCAACCTCCGCGAGAACATCGAGGGGGACTTCGCCGGCTACGTGGCCATGCGCCCGGCGCTCCTGGCGACCTTCGGGAGCGTCGCCAAGGCCAACGAGTACTTCGGCACGCTGGAAAAGGCCGAGTTCCCGTCCGCGGAAACGTCCGTCCGCGGGGCGCGGGGAACGCTGGTGCACCCCAGCCTCAAGGCGCGCCTGAAGAAGGCGGCGGACGTGCTGCGGACACGCAAGGTGCCCGGCACCGAGCAGAGCTGGATGGAGGTGGTGGAGGCCTCGCTGGGGGAGATCGGCGGCTTCAACCTCCGCGAGAACCGCAACAACCCCTCGCAGCTCAGCGACCACAGCTTCGGCTGGGCGTTCGACCTGGACACGGAGCTGAACCCCAACGTCAAGGCGCGCCTCTTCCCCGACACGCTGATGAAGGCGCTCACGGGGGAGGACGTGTACGGCGGCCCCGCGGCGACGGCGCTCCGCGCCGGCGGCACCGTGGACGAGCTCCTTCCGCATGCGCGGAAGCTGCGCGGCGCCAGCGACGCCTTCAAGGGCGCGTTCGCCGGCGAGGCGGCGCTGAAGTCCGCCCTGCTCGCGCAGGTGGAGGCGAAGGGGCTCAAGCTGGACGACACGCAGGCGGCCGCGCTCTTCGCCCTGGTCGCCGCCACGGGGAAGCGCTCGGCGCGGGTCAAGTCCATCGCCGACTTCCTGTCCGCCGCCAAGCTGGGGCCGCCCAAGCCCGCCGCGGCCGTCCCGGCCGCGACGCCGGCCCCGGCGGGAGCCGCGCCCGCATCGCCCGCCGCCATCCCGGCCGCCGCCGCGCCCGCCGCCGCGGTTCCCGCGCCCGCGTCGCCGGTGGCGAAGGCCGCCGCCAAGGGAAAGGCGAAGGCGGCGGAAAAGCCGAAGGAGCCCACCCCGCCTCCGCCTCCCCCGCCGCCCGTGTGGGCGGAGGCGGCCGGGCTGGCGGAGCTGATCGTCTCGGCCTTCGAAGTGCTCGCGGGGTCCTCCAGCGGGGCGGGCAGGGTGCCGGCGTCCGCCATCGGAAGCGCGTCCACGGTGGCGGCGCACGGGTTCCTCAGCCTCCCCGCGGAGCTGATCGCGGCGCTCACCGGGAGCGACGGCGGCGGGCTGGAGTGGCTGGGCGCGGTGCGGGGCGGGCGGAGCAAGGACTTCATGCACTTCCAGCTCAAGCCCGCGGACCAGCCCGCGCTGCCCAAGGAGGCCGGCGCCGCCGGCGCGGCCCCCGTGGCCGAGGAGGAGGAGGAAGCCGCGGCTCCCGCCGCCGCGCCCGCGCCCGCGCCGGCGGCGCCCACGGTGCAGAAGTCGCCCGACCGGCGCGGCGCGCCGCCCACCCTCCAGCGCGCGGAAGCCGCCGCCGCGCCGGCCGCGGCGGCTCCGGCCCCGGCGCCGCTGGACGTGGACGAGGAGGCGCTCCGCGGCGTGCGCGCCGTCACCGCCGAGATCGGCCCGGAGCGCCGGGCCAGCGAGCTGGGCGGGGCGGAGGGCGAGCTGAAGCGGCGGTGGGAGCAGCGGAAGAGGCAGCTGGAGGAGGTGATCCGCATCTACCAGGGGCGCCCCAGGGCCGCGCTCGCCGAGGCCGACCTGGCCAGGACGCAGGAACAGGTGGAGGCGACCCCGGACGCGAGCATCCCCCCCGATTTCCGCAGGCAGATCCTGGAGGCGCTCCGCAAGGTGAGGCGTGCCGAGGGCCGGGTCGCGGAGGCGGAGACGCGGTGGACCGAGTACGACGAGGTGTTCGCCAGCCGCGAGGTGGTGGACATCCTCGCGGGGACGGGCCTCACCCCCGCCGACCTCAAGGCGATCAGCGCCACCGAGAGCGGCGACCTGCTCAGGAGCGGGAAGAACCCCAGGGGGACGGCCACCGGGATCCTCCAGGTCACCGACTCGACCGTGGAGGACCTGAAGGGGAACGTCAGGCAGGACAAGGCGGACCGCAACGACCCGGCGCGGGCGATCCCGCTGGGGGCGCGCGTGCTGGTGCGCAAGGCGGAGGCGCTGGCGACCGCGCTCAGCCCCATGCCCACCGGCGAGCAGCTGCGCTACTTCCTGTTCGCGTCCTACAACGCGGGGCAGGGGACGCTCCAGGCGGCGCAGGCCGCGGCGCGGGCCATGAGCCGCGACCCGGCCTCGTGGGCGGAGCTGTGCCGCCCGGGGGAGGGAGCCACGGACGTGGAGCGCATCGAGAGCTCCCCGCTGGGAAGGGCGATCAACGCCAAGCTGGTCGCGAAGCCGAAGGCCGGGGCAAAGGCCGAGGACGTGGCGAAGTACGAGGACGCGCTCAGGGAAAAGTACCGGGAGATCAGCACCTACCCCGGCAAGGTGCTCCGCCGCCTGGCGCGGCCCCCCGCGGCGGAAGCGGCGCCGTGAGCGCGTTCGCGTCCGCCCCGCCCGAGGCGGAGCGCCGCGCCGAGCCGGTCCGCCAGCGTCCCCGCGCGCCCCGGGAGCCCGACGCGGTCTCCGCCGGCCCCGCGCTCGCCCCCGGCGACCTGCGCCTGGCCCGCGGCGCGCCCCCGCCCCCGGGCGGCGCCGGGGCCGCCTCCGTGCTGCGCCTGCAGCGCGCCCTGGGGAACGCCCGCGTGCAGCGGGCGCTCGCCGGGCCGGACGCCGCCGCCGCCGCCGCTCCCGAGGCGTACGACCTCGCCCTGGGCGTTCCCGGGCGCGAGCCCGAGCGCCTCGCGGGCGCCTCGCGCGAGGACGCGCTGGCCGCGCTGCGCCGCTTCCGCGGGCAGGTGCACGCGCTGGTGGAGGGCGGGCGCGAGGGGCACCGCTACATGCGCGCGCTGCGCGAGGACCAGTACGTGGTCGGCTTCGTGTCCGACGTCCTGGGCGGCGCTTCCCTGCCGGGAATGGAGATCTGGCAGGACCCGCTCTCCGCCCTGGCGCTCGCCGACGGGGCGCTCGCCGAGGGCGACGTGGCGGCCGGCGTGCGCCAGCTGCAGCGCGCCGCCGCCGGGTGGCGCGCCGCGCAGGACCGGGTCACGGAGTACACCGAGGGGACGATCTCCGGGGCCGGGCGCGCCGAGGTGGTGCTGGAGGTGACGGCGGTGGTGGGCGGGGTGGCCGCGTCGCTGGTCACCGGCGGCGCCGTCAGCGGCCTGCTGCTGGGCACGGCGTACGCCGCGACGCAGACGGTGGCCCGCCAGGGGAGCGAGCTGTCGCTGGGGATGCGCGACCGCATCGACTGGGCGGGAGTCACCTTCGATGCGCTGTTCTCGCTGGTCACCTCCAGGATGGGCGGCAGGCTGGGCGAGGGGATCCTCAAGCGGCTCCTCGCCCGGCCGGAGGTGGCCTCGCTGGGGCGCCGGGTGGTCGCCGAGTCGGTGAGCGAGCTGCTCTCGGGGCAGGCGATCGCCTCGCTGCACATGGCGGCGCGCACCGTGTTCGACAACCTGCGCGGGGCGGGCGCGCCGGTCACGGTGGGGCAGTTCCTGGAGCAGCTGGGCGCCCACCTCACCGACCCGAAGAGCATGTTCACGGACCTGCTCCTGGGGCACGTGCAGCGCAGGCTGGCCGTGCGCGCCGAGGCCAGCCGCGCCGCCCGCGGCGGGCGGTCCACGCCGCCGCCGCCGGAGATGGAGGCCGCCCCGCCCCGCGCGCCCGACGCGGACGGGCCGGAGGCCGCGTCGCGCACCATGGCGGGGAGCGAGCCGGCGCCGCGCCCCGCGCGGAGCGGCGGGGGCGACGGGGCCGAGCCGCTGCACGAGATGATGGCGCGCGAGGGGATCCGCCCCGACCTGGCGGAGCCCGGCGCCGGCCCGGGCCTGCGCCCGCACACCGACTACGCGCGCGGCGTGCGCGACCCGGCCGAGGCGTACGCGCTGTACAACCGCGCGCTCGGCGAGGCAGGCGCGCAGGAGGTGGCCATCTTCCGCAGCGAGCGCGACGGCACGTACGTGGTGCGCGTGGGCGACCACGGCTCGGTGCGCGCCCCCGCGGGCGAGGGGTGGACCGCCGTGGTCCACTTCCACCCCAACCGCACCGCCGCCGAGCGCTTCTTCCTCCCCGCGCCCGCCGACTTCCAGGACGTGGCCGCCCGCCGCGGCGACGGCGGCCGCACGGTGCGCGAGTTCGTCGAGTTCCACGTCCCCGGCGCGGGGCGGGGGCGGGCCGAGTACGGCGCCGACCCCTCCGGCGACCGGCCCTTCTACGTCACCACCCACCACCCGGACGGGACCACCCACACCGCCCGCTTCCGCAACGTGGACGAGTTCCGCGGCTACTGGGAAAGCCACCACGTGGCCGCGGCGCCGGGATCGGAGCTGCACGCCGCGCTGACGGCGGACGTGGACGCGTACCTGGCCGGGCGCCGCCGGGAGCCCGCGGACGGGGAGCGGACCATGGCCGGCTCGGGCGGGACCCGGCGCCCGGACTACGGCGAGGTGGAGCTGGAGCCCGACACCGGCCCGTCGCTGGACGTGGACCACGGTCCGCGGCCCACGCGCGAGGTGCAGCACCGGGAAATCGACCCCGGCGGGCCCATCCCCAAGCTCCCCAGGAGCCGCAGGAAGACGAAGCCCACCTTCGGCGACCCCACGGGGGAGGTGGTCGGCACGGGGCAGGGAAAGGGGATGCACCACCGGCTCCTGGATCCCGCCGAGGTCGCCTACGGCGTCCGCATCCGGTACGACCAGGGGGCGGGCCGCCCCATCAGCGTCGGCTTCCGCATCGACGCCGACGTGGCCGCGCGCTCCGTCCAGTCGAGCCGCGGCTTCGCGAAGAACGAGTCGGTGGAGGCGGCGCAGCCCAGCGACGGGGGGTTCACCCATTCCGGGTACGAGCGCGGCCACCTGGTGCAGCGGGAGGCCGTCCGCGGCGACGCCGACATCGAGCGGGCGGCGGACCAGTGGACGGGGGTGGTCCCCATGACCGAGGCGCTGAACCGGGGGCCGGGCTCCCCCTGGCGGGCCTCGGAGGACCGTGCCATCCGCTGGGCCGCCGCGCACGGCCACGTCACCGTGCACGTGGAGCCCATCTACGACGCGACGCCGCCCAGGCTCGGCGACCAGACCCCCATCCCCAGCGCCATCCGCCGCGTCATCATGGCGCCCGACGGCACCGTGCTGGAGGATATCACGCACCCGAACCGCTGATCCGGCAACAGCAACGGCTTTGAACGGCGGGTTCGGGCGTGCCCCCGGCTGGCGCCGGGGTCGGGCTGCGCGCTGCGTAGGGAACGATACCACCGTTCCCAACGCAGCCGAGCCCCGCCGAAACTGCCCGGCGGGTCTCGGCCCTGCCGGGCGCGCATCCCTCACGCGACGGGCCCCCACCCGGCGGCCTGAGAGCCGCCACCCTCCCCCGTTCCGGGGGAGGGGAATCTCCACGCTGCGGTTCTCGCCATCACCGTGTCGTGCTCCCCCTTTCCCCCGCTCGCGGGGGAGAGGGGGCCGGGGGGTGAGGGGGCTCCGCCGCCGCCGCTCCGATGCCGAGGTCCCCGGACAACCCTCCCCCAGAATTGGGGGATATAGGGGGAAAGCCGTGCGAGCCTAAGCGAGCCGGGTGGGGCCCCCGCGGACGCCAGCACCATCCCCGCGTGAGGGATTCCGGCCCGAAGGGGCGAGACCCGGCGGGGCTGTTTCCGCCGGGGCTCGACTCCGTTGGGCTGCGTTGTTTGCAGCCCTACGGAGCCGAAGCCCGACCCCGGCGCCCCGCCGGGGGCACGCCCGAACCCTGCCGTTCCCCTCCCGCCGCTGGACCCCAGGAAAAATTAGGTAAAACGCCCCATGTGGCCGCCCGCCCGACTCCGTAGACTTGGCGCCACCAGAGGGAACGGAACGGCCACCGGGCGCCAGGGATGATCCACGACCTCGACCGCAGCATCGAAGAGCTCCTCCGGCTGGAGCTGCCCCGGGAGCTGGTGGACCAGGTGACCATCACCTTCGCCACCCCCAACCACGAGTTCCCCCTCCCTCGGTGGCCCCGCCCGCGGTGGACCTGTTCCTGTACGACGTGCGGGAGAACCGGGAGCTGCGCAGCAACGAGCCGCGCCTGGAACGCCAGCCGGACGGCACCGCCGTGCGCCGCGCCGCCCCCGTTCGCGTGGACTGCTCGTACCTGGTGACCGCGTGGGCGAGCGAGAGCTCCAGCACCGCGTCGCTGGACGAGCACCGGCTGCTGGGCGAGGTGATGCGCGTGCTGCTGCGCCACCGCACCCTCCCCGAGGCGGTGCTCCAGGGCGCCATGCGCGACCAGGACCTGCCGCTCCCCACCTCGTCGCTCCAGCCGGGGCACCTCCAGAACCTGGGGGAGTTCTGGCAGGCGCTGGGCGGACGGCCGCGGGCCGCGCTCAACTACACCGTCACCCTGGCGCTCCAGCTCCAGCCGGAGGAGCCGCTGGGGCCGGTGGTGACGGAGCGGGTGGTCCGCATCCGCCAGGAGACGCCGCGGTGAGCGGACCCTGGGAGGAGTCGCGGCTGCGCGTGGCCGTGGCGGGGCGGGTAGCGGACGAGGCCACCGGGCGCCCGGTGGCCGGGGCGCGGGTGGAGGTGGCGGAGTACCCCGCGGCCTTCCGCGACGCGCTCGCCTTCGCGGCGCGGGCGCACGGCGCGGGGTGGGACGCCCTGTCCCGGCGCCCCGACCGCACCGTCGCCGCCGCCGACGGCACCTTCTTCCTGGCCGGCCTCCCCGACGGGCGCTACGTCCTGCGGGCGTCGATGCCGGGCGAGGGGAGCCGGCGCGGCGTGGCCCGCGCCACGGTCCGGGTCACGGACGGGCGCGCCGGGGGACTCGCGGCCTTCTCGCTCCCCCGCACCACGCTGCAGGGGACGGTCACCGACGCCGCCGGGGAGCCGGTGGGGATGGCCGAGGTGCGCGTGCGCGGGAGCGGCGAGCGCGCCTTTTCCGGCGGCGACGGGCGCTACGTCCTTGCCGGTGTGGAGGCGGGCGAGCGCACGCTGGAGGTGCGGGCCCGCGGGCACGCGCCGCTCGCGCGGCCGGCGAGCCTGCCGCTCCCCGGCTGGACGGCCACGGCCGACGTGCCGCTGGGCGGCGCGTAGGGCCGGAATCGAAATCGTAGCGGTCCCTTCCGGGGAGGCGGCCTCCTGCCGACGGTCGTCCGAACCCCCTTCTTCCAGACGGAGAAGAGCACACATGCCCCAGTACCTTGCGCCCGGCGTCTACGTCGAAGAGGTGCCCCCGTCGGTCCAGCCGATCGCCGGCGTGGGAACCAGCACCGCCGGCTTCATCGGCGAGGTCGCCGGCGACGTCGTCATGCCCTCCGAGCCCGTGGCCTACACGCTGGCCGACGCGGGCGAGCCCACGCTGGTGACCAGCTGGGAGCAGTTCAAGAACTCCTTCGGCGACATCCAGACGGGGAACCGCCTGCTGGCCCACGCCGTCTACGGCTTCTTCAACAACGGCGGCACCCGCTGCTGGGTGGCGCGCGTCGCCGACGCGGAGAGCGGCACCGCGATCCAGGGGGCGCTGGACGCCTTCGCGGCCATCGACGAGATCGCGCTGGTGGCCGTGCCGGGGATCACCGACAAGGCCGTGCAGACGGCCGTGATCACCCACTGCGTCACCACCGGCGACCGCTTCGCCATCCTGGACGGGGTGCAGGCGCCGGCCACGCTGACCTCCGCCGCCATCCAGAACGGGGTGGGCGACAGCGACTACGCCGCCATGTACTTCCCCTGGATCTCCGTGTACGACCCGGCCACCAACGGCCCCGTGGTGGTGCCGCCCAGCGGCCACGTCGCCGGGATCTACGCCCGCGTGGACGCCGCCCGCGGCGTGCACAAGGCGCCCGCCAACGAGGTGGTGCGCGGCGCGCTGGGGGTGGACGTGCGCATCAGCAAGGCGGACCAGGGCGAGCTGAACCAGGCGGGGATCAACGCCATCCGCGACATCAACGGCAACGTCACCGTGTGGGGCGCCCGCACCCTGGGCGGCGACGCCAACGGCGCCTGGAAGTACGTGCACGTGCGCCGTCTCTTTCTGTTCCTGCGCGAGTCCATCGACGAGGGGACGCAGTGGGTGGTGTTCGAGCCCAACACCGCGGCGCTCTGGTCGCGCATCACCCGCAACGTCACCGCCTTCCTCACCAACGTGTGGCGGAGCGGCGCGCTCTTCGGCGCCACCCCGGCGGAGGCGTTCTACGTGCGCTGCGATGCGTCGCTGAACCCGCCCGAGGTGCGGGAGCTGGGGCAGGTGATCACCGAGATCGGCGTTGCAGTGGTGCAGCCGGCGGAGTTCGTGGTGTTCCGCATCAGCCAGTGGTCCGGGCCGCAGGGCTGACCCGCAGCGACCACCGGCCCGCACCGTGACCGCCCCCCTCGCCCCCGGCGTATACCGGGAGTTCTTCGCCACGGCGCCCCGCCCGGCCTTCCGCACCGGCGTTCCCGCCTTCCTGGGGCTCGCCGCCGCGGGGCCGGTGGGGGAGCCCGTGGAGCTCACCGGGTGGGCCGACTTCGAGCGCGTCTTCGGGGCGCGCCCGGAGGGCGGCTTCCTCGCCCCGGCGGTGCACGGCTTCTTCCGCATGGGGGGCGCGCTCTGCACCGTGGTGCGGCTGGCGGACGGCGGCGCCGCGGCGCTTGCCCGCGGGCTGGCCGCGCTGGAAGCGGCGGAGGGGGTGGACCTGGTGTGCGTCCCCGACGCCATGCGCCTGCCGCGCGCCGAGGCGGTGCGCCGGCAGCAGGCCGTGCTCCGCCACTGCGAGCGCGTGGGCGGCCGCTTCGCCATCCTGGACTCCGTCCCCGGCGACGCGCCGGCCGATGTGCTTGCGCAGCGGCGGGAGCTGGCCCGCGAGGGCGACGCCCCCGGGTGGGCCGCGCTGCGCAACGCCGCGCTCTACCACCCGTGGCTGCGGGTGGAGGGGTGGGACGGCCCCGTCCCGCCGTGCGGCCACGTCGCCGGGGTCTACGCCGTGTCGGACGCGCGCGTGGGCGTCCACAAGCCGCCCGCCAACGAGCGGCTGGACGGAGTGCTGGACCTGGCGGCGCTGCTGGACGCCGCCGCGAACGGAATGCTGAACGCCGGCGGGATCAACTGCATCCGCGCCTTTCCCGGCCGCGGCGTGCGGGTGTGGGGGGCGCGGGCGCTGAGCGGCGCCGACGCCGCCCCGCCGGAGGAGGCCGCCTGGAAGTACGTGAGCGTGCGGCGCACGGTGCTGACGCTGGGCCGCTGGATCGACGCCGCGCTGGCCGGCATGGCCTTCGAGCCCGCCGACCCCGGGCTGTGGGCCCGCATCGTCCGCGAGGTGGGCGGCTACCTGAACGCCGCCTTCCGCCGCGGCGCGCTCCAGGGGCGCACGGCGGAGGAAGCGTACTTCGTGCGCTGCGACGCCGCGCTCAACCCGCCGGAGGTGCGCGCCGCCGGCATGGTGGTGGTGGAGGTGGGCCTCGCCCCCGCCGTACCCAACGAGTTCATCGTCGTCCGCTTCGCGCGCGGCGCGGACGACCCCGAAACCCCCGGGCCCACCGGGCCCGCCTGACGACAAGGAGGCCAACCGTGCCAGTCGGAGATCGCAGGGACCCGTACCTCAGCTACAACTTCCTCGTCGAGATCGACGGCATCGTCCGGGCGGGCTTCCGCGAGTGCACCGGGCTGGACTCCAGCCAGGACCCCGTGGAGTACCGCGAGGGCACCGACGGACCCACCTCGCGCAAGCTCCCGGGGATGGTGCGCTACTCCAACATCACCCTGCGCTGGGGGATGACGGACGACGCGGAGATCTGGGAGTGGCGCCAGAAGGCGGCCGAGGGCCGGGTCAAGCGCGTCAACGGCTCCATCGTGCTGCTGGACGCCACCGGGCAGGAGAAGCTGCGCTGGAACTTCGTGGACGCGTGGCCCAGCAAGTGGTCGGGCCCGTCGCTCAACGCCACCGGCAACGAGGTGGCCATCGAGTCCATCGAGCTGTCCCACGAGGGCCTGGTCCTCCAGCGGTAAGGCGGTCGCATGCTGCAGACGGAATTCGCCTTCACGCTCCCCTGCGGCTACGTGGACCGGGAGGGGACGCTCCACCGCGAGGGCGTGATGCGCCTGGCCACGGCGTACGACGAGATCGCGCCGCTGCGCGACCCGCGCGTGCAGGCCAACCCCGGCTACCTGGTGGTGATCCTGCTGTCGCGCGTGGTCACCCGGCTGGGCGAGCTGGCGCAGGTGAACCCCGGCGTGGTGGAGGGCCTGTTCGCCGCGGACCTGGCGTACCTCCAGGCGCTGTACCGGCGCGTCAACGAGAACGGCAGCACGCGCCTGGCCGTCGCCTGCCCGCACTGCCAGGGCGAGTTCGAGGTGGAGACGGCCGGCCTGGGGGGATAGCCGGCTACCCCTTGGAGCGCTTGTACGAGGAGGTAGCCTACGTCAGCTACTATCTGCACTGGCCCCATGACCAGGTCATGCAGATGGAGCACCGCGAGCGGCAAGTCTGGGTGGCCGAGGTGTCGCGGATCAACGAGCGCATCAATCAGGAAGTGCCGGGTGGGTCGGCATCGCATCGGTACGGCTGAACGGCTTTGACGGCGGGGTCGGGCGTGCCCCCGGCTGGCGCCGGGGTCGGGCTTCGGCTCCGTAGCAGACGAAACGACCGTCTGCAACGGAGTCGAGCCCCGGCGGAAACAGCCCCGCCGGGTCTCGCCCCTCCGGGCCGGAATCCCTCACGCGGGGTTCGCGCTGGCGTCTGCGGGGGCCCCCTCCCCCCGGCCCCCTCCCCCGCAAGCGGGAGAGGGGGAGCACGGCACGACACGGGGGAGTCCGATGATCAGGAAGCCATCCCCCAGAATTGGGGGAGGGTGGCGAGCCTCAAGCGAGCCGGGTGGGGGCCGCCGTTGCAGGCTGTTCCCTGTTCCCTATTCCCTGTTCCCTTTTTCCTGGCATGCTCGGTTTCAACGCACCGCTCAGCGCGGCCACGGGGACGCCCGGAAAGCGCAGCGACCCGTACCTGGGCGCCGGCTTCCTCGTGGAGATCGAGGGGCTGGTGGTGGGCGGGTTCTCGGAGGTGACGGGGCTGCAGGTGGAGACGGAGGTGGAGGACTACCGCGAGGGCGGGGAGAACGGGTTCGTCCACCGTCTGCCGGGACCCACGCGCTACCCGTCCAACCTGACGCTGCGGCGGGGGATCACGGACGTGGACACGCTGTGGGCGTGGCACCAGGAGGTGACCCGCGGGCGCATCGTGCGGCGCAACGGCACCGTCTACCTGCTGGACGCGCAGCGCACGCCGGTGCTCTCCTGGAACTTCGCGGAGGCGTACCCGGTGCGCTGGTCGGGGCCTGACTTCCGCGCGGAGGGCGGAGCGGTGGCGGTGGAGTCGGTGGAGCTGGCGCACCGGGGGATCGGCCGCCCCGCGCCGGGGCCGGACGCCGCGCGGGGGCGCGGCGTCGCCGATGTCCTCGGGCGGTTGCGGGGCTGATGGCCGTGGCGGACGGCGGCGCGCCCTGGGAAGCGGCGCTGGACCCGGCGCTGGTGGCGCGGCTCGGCCGCCCGGCCACGCGCCCGGGACTGGTGGACCCGCGCCACGGCGCGGCCATCGCCGCGCGCATCCTGGGCATGACGGAGCGCCTGCCGCTGCTGGACCTCCTGTCCACGCGCCACGGCTCCGCCGCCCTGGGCGGCGACCGCCCGCCCATCGTCCACGCGCGTCCGGCCCCGCGGGCGGGCGGCGGGGCGGGGGAGCCCGGCCCGATGGGACCCGCCGGTCCCGCTGGCCCCACCGGCGCGGCCGGCCCCGCCGGACCCGCGGGCGCCGCCGGTCCGGCGCCCTCCGCGGGCCCGGTGGTCCGGGGCGTGGAGCGCCCCGCCGCGCCCGCGTTCCCGCCGGTCCGCCCCATGGGCGGCGGCGCGGAGCGGCGCACCCCGGACGCCGCCGCGCCGCTCCCGGTGGCCTCCGCGCGGCGGCCGCCCGCGGACTCCCCGGCGTCGACGGCGACGCCGGTGGCCGCCCCCGCGGCGACCCGTCTCCAGCGCGCCGTCGCCGCGGACGCGCCGCCCGCACCGGCCACGGACCGGTCCGCCACGCTCCCGGTCGTGTCCGCGGCCCCCGGCGGCCCATCCGCCTCCGCGCCCGGCACGCACGCCCCGCAGGCGGGCGCCTCGACGCCGGCCGCGCCGCGGACGGCGGGCGGCGCGGGCGAGGGGGTGGCGCAGCGGAGTCCGGCGCCCGGGGAAGCGCCGGTCGTCCGTCGGAGCCCCGCTCCCGGCGCGGCGACGGGCTCCCCGGCGAAGGTGGTCGCGGAAACGGCGCGCGGTACGGGGAGCGATGCCCGGCTCCCGGCGAGCCCCGCGGACGCTTCGCCGGTGGCCGCCGCCGCGCCGGCCCTGCCGGTGGTCGCCGCCTCGACGGCGCGCGGGGCCACGGGGGTCCAGCGCTCGCCCGGTTCGACGCCGGCGGGGGCGCCGCCGCGACCGCTCGTGCCCGCGTCTGCCGCCGCCCTGCCGACGGTGCAGCGCGCGCCGGAAACTTCCGCGCCGACGGCCGGGACGCTGGTGCACGCGGCGCGGGCGGGGGGCGGAGCGCCGGCCGGGGCGCAGCCTGGCGCGGCGGGCACGCCGCCCGACGGCACGGTTCAGCGCGCCGCGGCGAGCGCGGCTTCCGCCGCGGTGCCGGCGACGCTGCCGACACGCTCGGCCCAGCCGCAGAGCGCGCCGGGGCCGGACCCCGCGCGCATCGCCGACCAGGTCTACGAGATGCTGGTGCGGCGCCTGGCGGACGAGCGCCGGCAGCGCGGGGGCTGACGTCTCCCACGGACTCGTTTCGAAGAGCGAGGAGGGGGCGCGGCGGGGTGGTGGGGGGCGAGGGTGGTGCGCGGAGGGACCCCTCTCCCCCCGGCCCCCTCCCCCGCAAGGGGGGAGGGGGAGCACGACAAGAGGATGGCGAGGCTCGCGCGCTGGAGGGGAGCACGACGGAGCCTGGGGACAGGCAACCCTCCCCCAGAATTGGGGGAGGGTGGCGAGCCTGAAGCGAGCCGGGTGGGGGCCGCCGTCGCGTGAGGGATTTCGGCCCGAAGGGGCGAGACCCGCGGGCGGTTTCGCGGGGCTCGACTCCGTTAGGCAGCGTTGTTTGCTGCCTTACGGAGCCGAAGCCCGACCCCGGCGCAGCCGGGGGCACGCCCGAACCCGGCCGTTCACGAAAGCCGTTCAACCCAGTCTTAACACGACGCCGAGAAACGATGCCGGAAAAGGCGGTCATCAAGCCGGAAAAGGGCGACGAGATCCCGGTCTGCTACAACCCCACCCAGTACTCGCTGGACCAGGGGAACCAGCTCGCCGAGGTCGGCATTCCCGGGCTGGGCGCGCCCATCCTCCAGTACGTCCGGGGGAACGGCCGCACCCTCGCCATGGAGCTGTTCTTCGACACGTACGAGGAGCAGCGCGACGTCCGCGACCTCACCGGCCCCGTGTACCGGCTGCTGGACGTGGACGCCGACCTGCGCCGCCCCCCGGTCTTCGAGTTCCTGTGGGGCCGGGAGCCCGTGTGCAGGTGGGTGATGGAGCGCGTGGGCGGGCGCTTCACCCTGTTCCTGGCGGATGGCACCCCGGTGCGGGCCACGCTGAGCGTGGTGTTCAGGGAGTTCGCGGACGTGGCGGTGACGGTGAGCCGGGCCCAGTCGCCGGCGGCGGAGCAGACCCGCACCTACGTGGTCAGGCGCGGCGACACGCTCAGCGGGATCGCGGCGGCGCAGTACGGCGACGCGTCGAAGTGGCGCGGGATCGCGGCGGCCAACCGCATCACCAACCCGCGCACCCTGCAGCCCGGGACGCCGCTGGCGCTCCCCGCGCTGGCGTAGCGGCGGCCCGGGACCCGCGCATGTCCGCCCGCTTCTTCGCGCCCGCGCTCCGGGTGAAAGTCAACGGCTCCGGGGTGGAGGGCGACGTGTCCGCGCTGGTGCTCGGCCTGTCCGTGGCGCTGGAGCCGGGGGTCCCCGCGCGCTGCGACCTCACCCTGGCGAACCCGCTGCCGGAGATGCGCTGGACGCACTCCGACGACTGGAAGCTCTTCCAGGAGGGGAACTCGCTGGAGGTGGCGATGGGGTACGCCGACGACCTGCGCCCGGTGTTCGACGGCGAGGTCACGGGAATGACCCCTTCGTTCCCGGAGAGCGGCGGGCCCACGCTGCAGGTGCAGGCGCACGACCGGCTGCACCGCCTGCAGGTGGTGCGGAGGGAGCGGACGCTGACGCGCGGCCGGTACGAGCTGCTGGTGAAGCAGATCGCCGGGGCCGCCGGCCTCACCCCCGCGGTGGACGACACCGGGCCGGAGCACCCGTACCTGGTGCAGAGCGGGAGGACGGACTACGACTTCCTGCGGGCGCTGGCCAGGGTGATCGGCTTCGAGCTGTTCGTGGAGGGAAGGACGCTGCACTTCCGCCCGCCGGCGAGCACGGCGGCCCCGGGGCTGGCGTTCGCCTGGGGGAGCGCGGCGGCGGCGGGGCCGGTGCCGGGGCTCCCGGGGGTGCCCGTGTACCCGCTGCGCAGCTTCTCGCCCACGCTGGACGCGCGGCAGCAGGTGAGCGAGGTGATCGTGCGCGGGCAGGATCCGCTCTCGCGCGAGGGCTTCGAGGGGCGCGCCACCGCGCGCGACGTGCCGGCGGCGGGCAAGGAGCCGGCGGCGGACGTGGCGTACCGGGCCTTCGGGGTGAGGAACGAGCTGTACGTGGGCGACGAGCCGGTGGCCACCCAGGCGGAGGCGAAGCAGCGGGCCCGCGCCATCTTCGCCGAAAAGGCCATGCAGCTGGTCCGCGGCAGCGGGTCCACCTTGGGGGTGCCGGAGCTGCGGCCGGGCACCACGGTGCACCTGGAAGGGCTGGGCCCGCGCTTCGGCGGGCGGTACTACGTGAGCCGGGTGACGCACCGCTTCGACGGGGGCGGCTTCAGCACCGGCTTCGACGTGCGCAAGGATTCCCTGGGATGAGCCTCCTAGACCTGCTGGAGCCGCAGGGGCCCGCCGCCGGGCCCTCCGGCCAGATCCACGGCGTGGTCACCGGCGTGGTGACCAACAACCAGGACCCCGAGAAGCTGGGCCGGGTGCGGCTGCGCTTCCCCTGGCTCTCGGCCAGCGAGGAGAGCGCCTGGGCGCGCGTGGCCTCGCCCATGGCCGGCAGCGGGCGCGGGCTGTGGACGCTCCCCGAGGTGGACGACGAGGTGCTGGTGGCGTTCGAGCGCGGCGACCCGCGCTTCCCCTACGTGCTGGGCGCGCTCTGGAGCAGCAGGGCGCCGCCGCCCGAGACCAACGAGGACGGAAAGAACGACGCGCGGGTCCTCCGCTCGCGCAGCGGCCACGTGGTGAGGCTGGACGACGCGGACGGCGAGGAGCGCATCGAGATCGTGGACGCCAGCGGCAGGAACTCCATCGTGGTCAGCACGAAAGACAACTCCATCACCCTCACGGCGGACGCCGACGTGACCGTGCGCTCCACCGGCGGAAAGCTGGTGCTGGAGGGGAGGGGGATCGAGCTGAAGTCCCAGGAGGGCGTCAGGGTGGAGGCCGGCAAGGGGCTGGAGATCAAGGCGGGCGGGCAGGTGACGGTGAAGGGCTCCACCATCAACCTCAACTAGCATGGCAAAGCCCGCCGCGAAGCAGGGCGACCGGGTGGTCGCGGTCGACACGCACATCGTCATGGTGCCCACGCCGGCGCTGGTGCCCACGCCGCTCCCGCACCCCTTTTCCGGGGTGCTGAACGGCGGGCTCAGCGGCGACGTGAAGATCATGGGAAGGCCGGCGGCCACGGTGGACAGCACGGCGGACAACACGCCGAAGCACGTCCCCACGCCGCCGGGAATCGCCTTCCAGTCGCCGCCCTCCAACCGGGGGACGGTGAAGACGGGGAGCGCCACGGTGTTCATCAACGGAAAGGCGGCGGCGCGCGCGGGCGACACCGCGGCCACCTGCAACGACCCGGCGGAGCTCCCCGTGGGGACGGTGGTGGCCGCGGGGACCGTGCTGATCGGGTGAGACAGGGATGAGCAGCGACTTCCAGGGAATGGGGTGGAGCTTCCGGGAGCTGGTGGCCCCGGCGGCCGCGGGGGGCGTGGTCCCCTCGCTCTTCGAGGACGCGGTCCGCCAGTCGGTGTGGCTGATCCTGGCGACGGCGCCGGGCGAGCGCGTCATGCGCCCCGACTTCGGGTGCCGCATCCACGAGCTGCTCTTCGCCACGGCGAGCGCGGCCACCCTCGGGCGGGCGGCGCAGGCGGTCCGCGAGGCGCTGACTCGCTGGGAGCCGCGCATCGAGCTGATCGGCGTGGACGTCGCCCCGGACCGCGCCGAGCCGGCGCTGCTGCGGGTGCGCGTGGACTACCGGGTGCGGACCACCGACAACCGCTTCAACCTGGTCTATCCCTTCTACCTGGAAAGGAGCGCGGGGTGAGCGCGACGCGTCCGCGGGTGGAGACCCGCACGGCCCTCGACTTCGTCCGGGAAACGGAGGAGCACCTGCGGGAGCGGGTGGGGTGGGCCCCGCCGCCGGAGGGCGGCGACCGGGGAACCGCGCTGGTGCACGTGTTCGCGCGCATGGCGGAGACCGTGGCGGACCGGCTGAACCAGGTCCCCGAGCGCAACCTCCTGGCCTTCCTCAACCTGCTGGGGGTGGACCTGCTCCCCCCGCACGCGGCGCGCGTCCCGCTGACATTCGCGCTGGCGGAGGGCGCGGCCGAGGACGCGCTGGTCCCCGCGCGCACCCCGGTGGCCGCCGTGCCGCGCGAGGGCGAGGCGGAGCCGCCCGTCTTCGAGACGGAGCGCGAGCTGGTGGTGACGCGCTCGCGGCTGGTGGCGGCGCTGGTGCGCGACCCGCTGCGCGACCGCGGCACCGACGCCTCGGCGCGCGCCGCGGGCGGCGCCCCCTTCGCGGTGTTCCGCGGGGAGGCGCCGCTGGAGCACCGCCTGTACCTGGGCGACCCGCGCTTCGCCACGGAGGGCGCCAAGTCGGTGGCGCTGCGCTTCTCGCCCGCGGACGCGGGCGTCCCCTGGCCGGGGTGGATCCGCTGGTCGTACCGCGCGGAGGAGGGGTGGCTCCCGCTGGCGGCGGCCGCGGTGGCGCGGGACGGGAGCGGCTGGCGGGTGACGCTCGCCGGGCTCCCCACCGTGCCGGAGACGGAGGTGCTGGGGCGGCGCGACGCCTGGATCTCGGGCGTGCTCACGGTGCCGCTGCGCGAGCGCGGCGTGGCGCCGGAGACGGGGTGGGCGGCGCCGCCGGCCGGGCTGCGCGCCGGGGAGCGGGACGACCGGGTGTACCCCTTCGGCTGGGGGGAGCCGCGCGATGCCTGGTACCTGGCGGCGCCCGCGGTGTTCGCGCTGGCGGGGGCGTGGGCCACGCTGCGGGTGGACGCGGACCCCGCCGCGCGCGTGGTCCCCTCCGCCGACCTGGAGCTGGCCTGGGAGTGTGGCGCGCCGGGCGGTGCCTGGCGCGAGCTGGGCCGCTCCTCCCCCCGCGAGGAGTCCGTGGGCGGCGACACCACGCGCATGCGCGACGGCACCCGCGCCCTCACCCAGGCGGGCGACGTGGAATTCCGCGTCCCCGCGGAGTGGGCCGCGGGCGTGGTGGGCGGCGTGGAGCGCCTGTGGCTGCGCGCCCGCGTGGCGCGGGGCGGCTACGGCACCGACGACGCGCACTACCCGCCGGTGCTGCTGCGCGCCCTGCTGGACGCCGAGCTGTCGCTGCCGCCGGTCGCCGCGGTGGAGTCGCGGGTGGAGATGCGCGCCTCCGGGCTGGTCCCCGACGCGGTGCTCGCCTCCGGCGCGGCGGTGGAGCCGCACCGCGACTTCCGTCCCTTCGGCGAGCTGCCGCGCATCGGCGACGCGGTGTACCTGTCGTGCCGCGCCCTGGCCGACAAGCCGGGCGCCCGCGTCACCCTGTCCGTGGTCCTCACCAACCCCTCCGACGCCGCCGGCACGCCGCGCCCGGCCGCGGCGAGCGGGGTGGTGCTGAGCTGGGAGTACTGGAGCGCCGCCGCGGGGCGCTGGGAGCTGCTGGGCACCTCCCGCTCGGACGGCGCCGCCGGCACCACCGGCTTCGAGCTGGCGGACGGGACCCGAGCCTTCACCGCGGGCTCCGCCGAGTCGCCCGCGCAGGTGACTTTCGTCCGTCCGCCGGCCATGGGCGCGGTGGAGGTGGACGGGCGCGGCGAGCCCTGGATCCGCGCCCGCCTTTCCGCCGGCCACTACGGCCGCGAGGCCGCGTACGAGCAGGCGAAGGACGCCGCGGGGAAGCCGGTGGTCTACCCCGGCACCAGCATCCCCGTCTACCAGCTCACCCCGGGCGACGTGCGCCCGCCCTCCATCCGCTCGGTGGAGGTGGGGTACGCGTACGACGCGCCCTGGGGGCCGGTGCCGCGGGTCGCCACCGAGAACGATGCGGAGGTGGCGCGCCCCGCGGACGGCGCCGGGCCCGCGGGGGAGTTCGTCCCCTTCGTCCCCCCCGCCGAGACGGAGCCGGCGCTGTACCTGGGGTGGGAGCGGCCGGGGGACGCGCGCGGCTTCGACAACCGGCTGAACACGCTGTACCTGGGGGCCGCCGCGGCCACCTACGACGAGCTGGCGCCGGACGCGGCGCCCGGGGAGCCGGCCAGCGTGGTGTGGGAGCACTGGGACGGCTTCCGCTGGGCGCACCTGGGCGCGCGCGACGAGACGGCCGGCCTCACCCGGCGCGGGCTGCTGGCCTTCGTGGGGCCGCCGTCGTTCCCCCTCTCCACGCGCTTCGGCCGCACCGCCTTCTGGATGCGGGCGCGCCTGGAGCGCGGCGGCTACCCCGTCCCCCCGGTGCTGGAGCGGGTCCTCCCCAACACCACCTGGGCCAGCCACACCGTACGGACGCTGGACGAGACGCTGGGCTCCGGCAATGGCGAGCCGGGGCAGGCGTTCCGCGCCGCCCGCGCGCCGGTGCTCCCGGGCGAGACGCTGGAGGTGCGCGAGCCGGAGCTTCCCCCTGCCGGCGAGCGGGACCGCATCCTGGCCGAGGCCGGGCCGGACGCCATCCGCGTGGTGGAGGACGAGGCCGGGCGCCCGGCCGAGGTGTGGGTGCGCTGGACGCGCGTCCCCGACTTCTTCGGCTCCGGGCCGCGCAGCCGCCACTACACGCTGGAGCGCTGGAGCGGCGCCGTGCGCTTCGGCGACGGGCGGCGGGGGATGATCCCGCCGCGCGGCCGGGGTAACGTGCGCCTGGCGGCGTACCTGTCCGGCGGCGGCCCCGAGGGGAACCGCCCGGCCGGGAGCGTGTCCCGGCTGCGCACCACCGTCCCCTACGTCACCGCCGCCGCCAACCCGGAGCCCGCCGCGGGCGGCGCCGCCGGGGAGAGCGTGGCGCAGGCGCGCGTGCGCGGCCCGCGCACCCTGCGCCACCGCGACCGCGCCGTCGCCCTGGTCGACTACGAGGACCTGGCCTTCGAGGCCTCGCCCGAGCTGGCGGTGGCGCACGCCGTCCCCCCGGCGGTGGAGTCCGCGGGGACGGTGGCGCTGGTGGTGGTCCCGCGCGGCGCCGAGGCCCGCCCGGCGCCCAGCCTGGAGCTGCTGGCGCGGGTGCGGGAGCACGTGGGGGCGCGCGTCTCCCCCACGGTGGAGCTGGTGGTGCAGGGGCCGGAGTGGGTGCGCGTGACCGTCGCCGCGGAGGTGGTCCCCGCGCGGCTGGAGGCCGCCAGCGACGTGCACGCCGCCGTACTGGCGCGCGTGGCCGCCTTCCTCCACCCGCTCACCGGCGGGAGCGGCGGCGAGGGGTGGCCCTTCGGGCGGCGCCCGCACCGCTCCGACCTGTACGCCGTCGCGGAAACCACGCCGGGCGTGGACCACGTCCGCGCTCTGGAGGTGGAGTGGGACGACATGCCGCACCCGGAGCGCTCGCTGGTCTACGGCGGCGAGCACCGGATCACCGTCGTCGGCCTGGCCGACGCCTGACCCGGGAGCCCCGCGTGCCCATCCCGCTTCCCAACCTGGATGACCGCACCTTCGCCGACCTCGTGGAGGAGGCGCGGACGACGATCCCGGGGCTGGCCCCCGGCTGGACGGACCACAACCCGTCCGACCCGGGGATCACCCTGGTGGAGCTCTTCGCCCACCTGGCGGAGATGATGATCTACCGCACCGACCAGGTGCCGGACGCCAACCTGCGCGTCTTCCTCAAGCTGCTGGACGGCGGCGCCGGCGATGCCGCGGGCGCCGTGGAGCCCGGCGGCGCCGCGCTGGACGAGTCGCTGCGCCGCGGCGTGCTGCGCCTGCGCGAGCGGGAGCGCGCCGTCACCCGCGAGGACTACGAGCTGCTGGCGCTGCAGGCCTTCAACGCCTGGCTGGCCGGAATGCGCGAGGCCGAGGCCGCCGCCACCCCCGACGACTGGTTCGCCTGGCTGTCGCGGACCCGCCCGGACGAGGTCGCCGGGCTCACCGTAGCCGCGGCGTGGGCCGGGCGCGAAGCGTGGTGGGCGCGCGAGTGGTGGGGCCCCGCGGGGCTCCGGCGCGGCGCGGACCCGCTTCCCTCCGGGGTGCGCCCGGTGGAGCGCGCTTTCTGCGTGCCGCGCCGCGACCTCGCCGCCGGCACCGAGGCCGAGCGCACGGCGCCCGCGCCCGGCCACCTCAGCCTGGTCGTCCTCCCGGGGCCGGCGGACCCCGGCGCCGCCTCGCACGCCGGCCTCGCCCCCGACTGGGGGCTGCGCCGCGCGCTGTGGAGCTGGCTGGACCCGCGGCGGATGCTCACCACCCGCCACCACGTGGTGGGGCCCACCTACGTCCCGGTGCGGGTGCGCGTGCGGGTGATGAGCCGCCCCGACGTCCCCGAGACGCAGCTGGGCGCGGTGGCCGACGAGCTGCGCCACTTCTTCGACCCGCTCCGCGGCGGGCCGGAGGGCGAGGGGCGCGCCTTCGGGCGCGACGTGTACGCCTCCGAGCTGTACGCCGCCCTGGAGCGCCTTCCCCTGGTGGACCACGTCCCCTTCCTGGAGCTGCTCCCCGGCTGCGCCGGGGGCGAGCGCGGCTGCGTCGCCGCACCGGAGCTGCGCTCCACCGACGGCCGCGCCCAGGTGGGGCTCGCCATGGCGCAGCACCACCTCCCGCTGCTGCGCCTGCTCCCCGGCGACGTGCAGGTGTCCACGCACACCGTCCCCGTGCGGGTGGCGGTGGACGCCACCCGAGCGCGCAGCGTGGCGGAGGGCGAAGCGAGGCGCGACCTGCGCGCCGCCGTGGAGCGCTTCTTCGCGCAGCCGGGCGAGAGCTTCACCGTGGCCGCGCTGCGCGCCGAGCTGCGCCGGCTGGCCGCCGTCGACGCCCGGCAGACGGTGGCGGTGCGCTTCGACGCCGACCCCGCGCACCTCGTCACCGACGGCGCCGCCACCGGCGTCCGGTTGTCCGCGCGTGAGGCGGCGGATGCGCGACTTGCGCTGGACCTCCGCTGACCCCGGACCCCGAGCCCATGGCAACGCACGAGCCCCTGGACCTGCTCCGCCTCCTCCCCGCGCCCTTCCAGCAGACGGTGGCGCCGGACGGCGGCGACGCCGCCGGCCCCAGCTGGCTGGCGCTCTTCCTCCAGGCCTTCCAGCGGGTGCTGGCGGAGCTGGAGGACGAGATCGACACCGTCCACCGGAGCTTCGACCCGGACCACACCCGCGCCGACTTCCTGGAGTGGCTGGGCGGCTGGGTGGCGCTCTCCTTCCGCGCCGACCTGGACGACGAGCGGCGCCGCGAGTTCATCCGCCGGGCGGTGACGCTGTACCGCCGCCGCGGCACGCGCCGCGGCCTGGAGGAAGTGCTGGAGGTGCACACCGGGCTGCGCGACGGCGCCGTGGAGGTCAACGAGCTCGTCTCGTCCTTCCAGCTCGGCGTCAGCTCGCGCATCGGCGCCGACACCCTGTTCGCCGGCGGGGCGCCGCACTTCTTCCGGGTGAGGCTGCGCGTCCCCACCGCCGACCCCGCGCGCGTCCGCTGGTACCGCGAGGTCGCCACGGCGGTGATCGAGGCGGAAAAGCCCGCGCACACCCGGTACGTGCTGGACCTGTCCACGCCCGCGACCTGAGACCCCCAGCCAGCAGCCGTCCATGGCCGAAGAGCTTGCCGTCAAGAGACTGAAGTACTTCAACCACCAGTTCCTGCGGGTGGAGGACTTCCAGGAGGAGCAGGACTACCACCTCCGGATGCGGCGCCGCCTCAACCGGGTGCTGCACACCTGGGGCGTCGCCGAGGGACTGCAGGTGACCGCCGCCGCCGGCGCGAATGCCGTCAGGGTGGCCGCCGGCACCGCGATCGACGAGCAGGGGCGCGAGATCGTCCTGCTCACCGAGCGCACGGAGCCGCTGGCGACGTACTCCGTGAAGACGGTGTACGTGACGCTCCGCTACCTGGAGGAGCCCACCGACGAGACCGACGAGACCGGCACCGCCCTGGAGGCCCGCCGCTGGACCGAGCGCCCCGAGGTGAGGATCGTGGACGCGCCGCCCGCCCGGCAGGGCGAGGTCCTGGTGCTGGCGCGCGTCACCCTGGCCGCAAACGGCACCGTCGCCACGGTGGACGAAGGCGACGTGGCCAACCGGCGCCGCTACGCCGGCGCGGTGGGCGGCGACCTGGAGGTGCGCAGCCTGTCGCTGGCCGCGGAGGGCCGCCCGGCCACCGACTACCCGCTGCTGCGCTACGGGGCCATCCAGCGCGCCGACCTCACGGGGAGCCTGCGGGTGACCCAGAACGCCACCGTGGACGGCAAGCTCGCCGTCACCGGCACCAGCGCCTTCACCGGCGCGGCCGCCTTCGCCGGCGCCACCTTCTCGGGCGCGACCGCCTTCACCGGCGCCGCCACCTTTTCGGGCGGCGCCACGCTCGCCGCGGGGCGGCTGGGGGTGGGCGTCGCCACGGCGGACGCCCCGGTGCACCTCAAGGGCGGGGGCTGGGACCTCGCGGCCGGCGAGGGCGATTTCAAGGTGGGCGACGGCGCGCAGCGCCTCAAGATGGGGGTGGCGCTGGGCGGGGCCGGCGGCGGCGACGCGCGCATCCGCGCCCACGGAGGCACCAACCGGCTGATCCTGGGGAGCGGCACCGCCGACGTCCTCGCCGTGCAGAACGGCAGGGTGGGGATCGGCACCATCGACCCCATCGCGACGCTGCACGTCCCCGAATCGGGGATGCAGATCGGCGCCAGTGCCACCGCCGCCAACAACTTCCACTTCGTTTCCGACGAAGTCCCCGCCGGCGCCCCCCGCGCGCTCCGCGTCTACGGCGGCAACTACGGCTCCGGCACCCACCTGCTTTCCGTCACCGCGGTCGGGCGCGTGGGGATCGGCGTCACCACCCCCAGCACCCCGCTGCACGTGCGCGGACGGGTACTCAGCCAGGCCGCGGCCGGGTTCCCCGGTGGCTTCTCGATGATCCCCGGCGACGGTTCGGCGTGGTTCCACGTGGACCACCCGGGCGGCAACCGCATGCGGTTCTCGCAGGGGGCCGAGCCGGGCGGGACCGAGCTGATGACCATCCACGCCTCCGGCAGCGTCGGCATCGGCACCGCCACGCCCGCGGCCCGCCTCCAGGTGAGCGGCGGCGCCATCATGCCGGCGGCCGGCAACTCCGCGTCCGCCGGGATCCAGTTCCCGGACAACCCGGGCGGCGGCGGGGGCGACGCGGCCTGGATCCGCTACTACGCGCGCGCCGGCGAGGCCGCGACACTGGAGATCGGCACCGCCAACGACGCCGACGACCACATCTCGCTCATGCCCTCCGGCAGCGTGGGCGTGGGCACCCTCGCCCCGGAGGACAAGCTCCACGTCCACGGCGCGCTGCGCATCCTCACCGACGGCAACCCCATCCGCTTCACCTCGCAGTGGAGCGGGCACGCCGACGCCAACAAGGCGGAGATCGCCAACGACACGCTGGGCTCCAAGACCCTGATGATCGTGGGCAACAGCTCCGGCGGCGGCGGCATCCGGCGGGTGGGGATCTGGGACGAGCTGGCGGTGCACGGCAAGCTGTTCGTGGACAACGACATCGTCCTGGGCGCGAGCAAGCAGTTCTACTCCACCGGGCGCATTCACATCAACGGCGAGGAGAACGTCTACTTCGTCAACAAGGGCCTCACCATCGTCAGCAAGAGCTGGGGCGGGACCGGCAACTTCTCCGTCGAGGGCAGCCTCGGCATCGGCACGGAGACGCCGGGGTACCGCCTGCACGTCATGGGCGGCGCGCGCATCCAGGGCAACCTGTCGGTGGACGGCTCCAAGTACGGCTACGTGGTGGACGAGTTCGTCAACACCACCGGCGACGTGCTGGAGCAGGGCGACGTGGTGGTGATCGGGCCCAACCAGGAGGCGCAGTACCTCAACGCCTCGGGCCGGATCCCCATCCCCGAAGTGGACCTGACCGACCGCGAGCACGATACCCGCGTGTGCGGCGTGGTGGCCGAGATCAGCTCGTTCGCCGAGCGCAACGGCGACGCCGACCCCGCCGCCACCCGGGTGCAGCCCGGCCAGGTGGGCGCCATGGTGACGCTGGGGGCGTTCGTGGTGTGCAAGGTGGACGCGAAGTACGGCGCCATCCAGGTGGGCGACCTGCTGACCACCAGCGCCACGCGCGGGCACGCCCGCCGCGTGGACGACCCCGCCCGCGCCGGCGGGGCCATCGTCGGCAAGGCGCTGGCGTCGCTGGAAAAGGGGCGCGGCAGGATCCCGGTGCTGGTCACCCTCCACTAGATTACCGGGCCGGTCCGCCGGGCCGGCCCACACTCAACGGCGGAATGCGATGAGAGAGCAGATCGAGGCGCGCCTGACCGAGCTGCGGGGCGAATACGAGGAGGGGCAGCGGATGCTGGCCGACCTCCAGGCCCGCCAGAACAGCCTTCACGAGACGCTGCTGCGGATCGCCGGGGCCATCATGGTGATGGAGGAGATGATCCAGCAGGCCGGGCCGCTCGCGGGTTCCGGCGAGGAGGCCGCGGGCGACGAGGCGCCGCAGGGCTGACGCGGGCGCCGCGCCGCTGAGAAGCGAGGAGGCCCCGGTCGACGACGTGTCGGCCGGGGCCTCGTACGCAGGGTGCGCCGCGATCACCGGGCGCGCCGCATGCATCGCTCCCTCGCGTCCGGCGCCGGTCCCGATCCCGCAGCCCGCAGAGGACCTCTTGATCCACCCGCAGACCCGGTGCGGCCGGGAGCGCCCGCGATGAGCCGCCGCCCCATCCAGGCGACGATCCGCACCGGCCCCGACGACCCGGACGGGGAGGGCGTCGCCGCGCGGCTCCGGGAGGCGCTGTCCCAGTGGGCGAGCGGCGTCGCCGTCCTGGCCGCCACCGACGGCGAGGACGTGGAGGCGATCACCGTGACCGCCTTCAGCGCGGTCTCCATGGACCCGCCGCTGGTGCTGGTGTGCGTGGGCCTGAACTCGCCCATCCTGCCTACGCTGCTGGAGGAGCGCCGCTTCACCGTGGGCTTCCTGGCCGGGGACGACCGCCGCACGGCCAGCTACGTGGCGCAGCGGCTGCCGCTGGACCGGCCGCTCTTCCCGGACCCCGCCGACCCGGTGATGCCGGGGGCGCTCGCGACGCTGGTCTGCCGGCTGTGGGAGGACTATCCGGGCGGCGACCACCGGATCCTAGTGGGCGAGGTGGAGAGGGTGGAGCTGGGGCGTGAGGCGGGGCCGCTGCTGTACTTCCGCCGCGAGTACCGGGTTTTCGGCGAAAAAGAAAAAGGAGGTTGAAGGACGGCTGCGGGTTCGGGCGTGTCCCCGGCTGCATCGCGGCAGGTGCGCCGGATTGCTTACCCGCCGTGCGACGACTCACAAGAACGTTGTGCGCGCTTTATATGACTATTATTGTTCGCTGGCTATCATGTCCGCACTGTACGTGGGCCCACTGCTTCACCGGAGAACGCCATGAGCATCTCGTTCGTCCAGCTGCGCCGGATCGTGTTCGGCACCTCGTGCGCCGTCGTGCTCGGCTTCGGGGCCACGCAGGCGCTCGCGTCGCCCGCGCGGGCCTCATACGGCAGATGCAAGGGCTCGCAGGCCCTGGAGTGCTACAACTACTGCGCCGCCCTGGGCGCGCAGGGGTTCTGCACCAGCTTGGGGGCCGCGGGGTATGACTGCGTGTGCTCCGGGGACGACCCGGAGGCATAGGCCCCGGCGTCGAGCCGGACGACGGCGGGGCCGGCCGGAGCCGGGGAGCGACGCCGCGGCAGGAGGGCCCGGCTCCAGTGCGGAGCCGGGCCCTCGTGTTCCCGATCCGCCCGACCTCTGCCTCGCGGCGGCGGCCCGGCTCTACGGGCGCTGCGTCACCACGGCCCGCACCTCCGGGTCGGACCAGCCTTCGCGCAGCACCGGGTCCGCCTGGATCTCGCGCTGCACCGCCGGGTCCTTCACCAGCTCGCCCGCCAGCGTGAGCAGCTTGCGGGTGGCCTCGTCCGCCGGCGGCGCGGGAGCGGCGCCGTGTCCCGCGTGCCCGGCCGGGGCGGCGGCGGACGCGGCGCGGGCCGCGTGCTCCGCGTGGGCGTCCGTCCGCGGACTCGTGCCCCCGTGATGCATCCCCGCGCGCGATCCGTCCCCCGTCGAATGCGGCGCGGTCGAATGCGATGCCGTTGGATGGGCTCCGGCCGCGGGCTCAGCGGCGTCGGACCCCCGGGAGTGGCCGGCCGCCGAGTGGGACCGCGCACCCGCTGCCGTGCCCGACCTCGTCGAATGCTCCGCCGCCGAATGCCCTGCCGTCGCGTGAGCCGTCGAGTGGTCCGCGGTCGAGCGAGCCGCCGTCGCGGTCCGCCCGGAGTGGCCGCCGTGCGCCGCGCCGGGCGAGCTCGATCCGTGCGCCACCGCCGCGTGCCCCGCGTGGGCTGTCACGGGCGCGGCCGCCGCGGGAGCCGCCGCACCGTCCCGCGCCGCCCGCGCCCTCCGCTCGCCCCCGGCGGGCTCGCTCGTGCCCGAGCACGCGGCCATCACCGCCGCCGCCACGCCGATCCCCAGCCTCGCGTACGTCATCGTTCCCCTCGTCCAGGTCCGTTTCAGTGCCGGTGCGGGTCGGCCGCGGGGGCGGCCGGCCGGGCCGGCTGCCCCCGCCGCAGCTCCGCCAGGCGCCGCTGCACCTCCGGGTCGCTCCAGAGCGCGTGAAGGCGCGGGTCGGAGTGGATGCGCGCCTCTACCTGCGGGTCGGAAAGCAGCCGCACGACGAAGTCCAGCGCCTGCGCGCTGTCCGCGGCCGGGGCCTCGCCGTGGACCTCCGAAACCATGCGCCGGAGCGTGGAGTCCGCGGCGACGCGGGCCCGGATCACGGGATCGTCCATCATCCGCCCGTGCAGCTCCGCCAGCCGCGCGGAGTCCGCGGGGCCCGGCGCCGGCACGCCATGGCCCATCGCCGCGGGGTCCCCGGCCCGCGCCGCGGGCATCGCGCCGTGCTGCATCCCCGCGTGGTCCGGCGCTGCCGCCGGGGCCTGGCCGTGCGGCATGGCGCCGTGGCGCGTCATGCCCGCCATGCCGTTCGCCATCACGGCGCCGCGCTCCACCGTGGGCGCGGGGAAGCCGGCCAGGAAGCCGGTGACCGGCCCGCCCATGTTCTGCACGCCCATCGCCAGCGACATGTCGCGCCACTCCCGCTCCGTCATCACGAACGACGTGTCGTCGCGGTAACGCTCCGCCGCCCGCAGGATCTCGGCGCGCTTGCGGTCGCGCGGCACCTGCGGCGAGGCCAGGATGTCCGAGATCACGTCGTGCATCCCGTGCAGGTTGTCGAAGATGATCGCCGCCTCCGGGTAGCGCTCCGCGAAGCGCGGGGCCACGGCCGCGGTCATCGGCATCAGCCGCGGCATGTTCGCGGGCGCGTTCTCCAGCATCTGCCGGAAGCGCGCCACGGTGGCCGTCACCCCCGTCTGCCGCTCGTCCATCGTCCGCCCCACCAGCAGCGGCTCGTACAATCCCACCTGGAGCCAGTGGTACGCCCAGATGAGGCCGTTGAACCTGGGGTACTTTTCCCGGAACGCGGCGGAGTAGAACTGCCCCTCCATCAGCTCCATGTTCTTGGGACGCGAGCTGAAGGCCACCTCCGGCCGCGTCCGGTAGTAGCGGACCAGCTCGGCCACGGCGCGGTCCCGCTCGGCCTGTGTCAGGCGCTCGTCGCCCAGCACGTCGTAGATCTGCCGGTGCAGCAGGTGCGCCCACTCGAACATCAGCTTGGCCTCGGGCGCGATCTTGACGTACGAGACCTCGATCGCGCCCTCCTCCAGCGGCATCCGCGGCGGCGCCACCAGCAGCCTGCGGGTGACGAAGTCGTACTCCCGCTCCTCCAGCTCCGAGGCGGGCGCGTCCGGGTGGCGGTACAACTTCTCGTACAGGATGGCATGCCCGTAGTCGAAGGCGTTGAAGAGGCGGTCCGCCCCCGGGTAGTTGCGCCGGAACACCCAGTTGTGCTCCGCCGGCAGGTAGAACTGCTCGTGCTGCCGCGCCCACTGCGCGGCGGCGGGCCGCGCCGCGCCGCCCAGGGCCAGCGCCGCGCAGCCCACCGCCGCGGCCAGCGCCGCGCGGGCCCGCGCCCGGCCGTTGGCCGCGCTCATCGTCCCTCCCCCAGCGGGACCAGGGAGCGCACCGCGAACGCGTGCGACGCCCCGAAGGTGAAGAACCACCCCTGGCCGCCGCCGGCGAAGCGCCGGCCGAGGCCCAGGTCCACGTTGAACTGCGGACTGGTCTGGTAGCGCAGCCCGGTCTCCGCCGTCCACTCCAGCGCCTCGCCGCCCTCCAGCGGCTGCTCCGCGAACACGTCCGCGGTCACCAGCAGCGAGCGGAGCGGGAAGGTGCGGTCCACCGCGATCCCCGCCATCCAGCGCGAGGCCCCGCTCTCCGCGCCGGGATCCCGCGGCGCGGCGGCCGCGTCGCCGGCGGCGGCGAAGTCCGGGACCGGGTCGGGCGACTCGTCCGGCCCGGCGCCGAAGGTGTACTGCGCGTTGGCGTGGAAGCGCGCCCAGGTCAGCGTCCGCGTGGCGATTCCCTTGAGCGAGGCGTAGGGCTGGTCCGGGGCGAGCCCGCCCACCGGCAGCAGCACCTCCGCCGCGACGGCGAGCGCCGGGAGGGTGCGCGTCTCCACGTTCAGGGCGTGCAGCGCGGCGACCTCGATCCCCGCGAGCCCCGCCGAACCTCCGTCCCCGGCCGCGTCGACCAGGGCGAGGGGGAAGCCCACCTCCACGTGCGTGCGCGGCAGGATGCCGTACGCCAGCTCCGGGGCGAGCTCCCAGGTGTAGACGCCGCCGGACGCGCGCTCCAGCCGCAGCGGCGCGAGCTGGAGCTCGAAGGCGTGCCGCTCCACCGGGGCGGCGTCCTCCACGCGGACGGGGCGGCCCCGGTCGGTGTTGTAGTAGTCGGTCTGCGCGCCCAGCGGCGCGGCGAGCGCGCCCAGCGCCGCGCCCGCCGCCGTCAGCGTCCTGCCCGCCGCAAATCGGTTCTTCATCGCTCCGTCTTCGTCGTGGGAGCCCGCGCCCAGCATCAGCGGGCGTGCTTGTACATCATGTCCACCAGCTCGTCGTACATCGCCTCGGCGGCGTCGCCGTCGTCGCCGCGGATGGCGGAGGCCGCGCAGTGCTTCAGGTGGTTGCGCATCAGCTCGCGCCCCACGCCGCGCAGCGCCTCGTGCACCGAGGCGATCTGGGTCATGATGTCGGCGCAGTAGCGGTCCTCCTCCACCATCCGCTGGAGGCCGCGGACCTGCCCCTCGATGCGCCGCAGGCGCTTGAGGTTGCGGTCCCTGATCCCGCCGTCCACGCCCACGGCCTTCCGCTCTCCGTCGCCGTGGGTCCCGCACCCGCAGGCGGGCTGGACCCCGGGCAGGGTGTCGTCGCTGGTCGCCATCGTCGGCTCCGTCGTCCCGTCGGGTTGAAAAAGGTGCCTACGCCCGGAAGCGGCGCAGGCGCAGGCTGTTGGCGACCACGCTCACCGAGCTGAAGGCCATGGCCGCGCTCGCCAGCACCGGCGAGAGCAGCAGCCCTGTGGCGGGGAAGAGCGCGCCCGCGGCCACCGGGATCCCCACCACGTTGTAGAAGAAGGCCCAGAACAGGTTCTGCTTCATCGTCCGCATGGTGCGCCGCGACAGCTCGATGGCCGACGCCACCCCGCGCAGGTCGCCGCGCATCAGCGTCACGTCGCTGGCCTCCATTGCCACGTCGGTCCCCGTGCCCACGGCGATCCCCACGTCCGCCCGGGCGAGCGCGGGAGCGTCGTTGATCCCGTCGCCCACCATCGCCACCCTCTTCCCCTGCTCCTGGAGGCGGCGGACCTCGGCGACCTTGCCCTCGGGGAGGACGCCGGCCACCACCCGGTCCACCCCGGCCAGCCGCGCCACCGCCTCGGCGGTGCGCCGGTCGTCGCCGGTGAGCATCACCACCTCCAGCCCCATGCGGTGGAGCCGGGCGATCGCCTCGCGCGAGGTGTCGCGCACCGGGTCGGCGATGGCCAGGAGCCCGGCCAGCTCCCCGTCCACGGCCACGTACACCGGCGTCTTCGCGTCCCCCGCCAGCCGCTCCGCCGCCGCGGCGAGCGGAGCGACGGCGACCGCGTGGTCGGCCATCAGCGCCTCGTTGCCGATGGCGAGCGCGTGCCCGTCCACCACGCCCACGGCGCCGCGGCCCGCCACCGCCTGGAACCCCTCGGCGGGGGCAAGCACCAGGGCGGCGTCGCGGGCGTGCCGCACCACCGCGTCGGCAAGGGGGTGCTCGGACGACGCCTCCAGCGAGGCGGCCAGCCGCAGCAGCTCCGCCTCGCGCCCCGCCCAGGCTGCGGGGACCACGTCGGTCACGGTGGGGCGGCCCTCGGTGATGGTGCCGGTCTTGTCCAGCACCACCGTGCGCACGCCGCCGGCGCGCTGCAGCGCCTCGCCGCCCTTGATCAGCACCCCCATCTCCGCCCCCCGCCCGGTGGCGACCATCACCGCCGTGGGGACGGCGAGCCCCATGGCGCAGGGGCAGGCGATGATGAGCACCGCCACCGCCGCGGCGAAGGCCCGCACCCCCGGCGCCGTTTCCGCGGCCACGAACCAGACCACGAAGGTCGCGACCGCGAGCTGGAGGACCACGGGCACGAAGACGGCGCTGATGCGGTCCGCGAGCCGCTGGATGGGCGCGCGCGAGCCCTGCGCGTCGCGCATCAGCCGGACGATGCGCGCCAGCATGCTGTCGGCGCCCAGCGTGGTCGCGCGCAGGCGGAAGGCGCCCGTGCGGTTGATGGTCGCGCCGATCACGCGGTCGCCCACGGCCTTGGGCACCGGCAGCGACTCGCCGGTCAGCATGGACTCGTCCACCGCGCTGGCGCCGGCGACCACCTCGCCGTCCACCGGCACGCGCTCCCCGGGGCGCACCACCACCACGTCGCCCCGCCGCACCTCCTCCACCGGCACGTCCGCCTCCACGCCGCCGCGCACCACCCGCGCGACCGGCGGCTGGAGCTTCACCAGCGCCCGCAGCGCCGACGAGGTCTGCCGCTTCGCCCGCGCCTCCAGCGCGTTCCCCAGCAGGACCAGGGCGATGATGAAGACCACCGCCTCGTAGTACACGTCCGGCGCCACGCCGCGCGCCCGGAAGAAGCCCGGCGCCACGGTCGCCGCCACCGAGTACGCGAACGCCGCCCCCGTCCCCACCGCCACCAGCGTGTTCATGTCCGCCGAGCGGTGGCGGAAGGCCGTCCAGGCGCGGGCGTAGAAGTGGCGCCCGGCCCAGGCCATGACTGCGACGGTCAGCAGCAGCAGCCCCCAGGACAGAGCCGCCGCCGGCACCCGGTACAGCCAGGGGAGCGCGCCCTCCAGCACCGGGCTCAGCCACCCCGTGGTCCAGCGCATGAAGGGGTCGGCGGCCGGGCCGTGCGCGCCGTGCTCCCCCGCCGCCATCAGCGGCATGGAGACCGCCATGGCGGCCATGGCCGCCGCGAAGCTCGCGCCCGCCTTCACCCGCAGCTCGCGGAAGTCCTCCTCCTGCGCCCGGTCCTGCTCGTCCTGCTCCTCGAACGCGGTCCGGTCCGGCCGGGCCAGCTCCGCGCCGTACCCGGTGGCGCGGATGGCCTCCACCAGCGTGCCGGGCGTGGTCGCCGCGGGGTCGAAGCGGACCGTGGCGCTGCCGGTCATCAGGTTGACCGCCGCGTCCCGCACTCCCGGCTGCTTCGACAGCGCCCGCTGCACCCGCCCGGAGCAGGCGGCGCACGTCATCCCGGAGACCGGGATGGTGACCTTTTCGCCCGCGCCCGGAGCCGTGCCCGGCCCCGCCTCCGCCGTGCCGCTCGCCATGTTCGTATCCTCCCTATTCGTCCACGATCAGCTTGCCGCGCAGCATCCCCATCCCGCAGGTGAAGTCGTAGCTCCCCGCCCGCTCCGGCGTCAGCTCCACCGCGGTCTTCCTGAAGGCCGGGAGGAACCTGCGGATCGCGAACTCCGGGATCACCACCTCCTCCGAGCACCCCGAGGTTTCCTGCCGGTCGAAGACCAGCCGCACCGGCACGCCGCGCTTCACCCGCACGCGGGCGGGCTCGTAGCCGCCCCGCACCCCGATGGTCACCTCCTGCACCCCGCCCGCGGCGGCCGCCGCCGTGGCCGGCGCTCCTCCCGCGAAAAAGAAGTACCCGTTGATCCAGGCGATGGCGGCCAGCCCGGCCAGCACCACCCCCCACTCCGTCGCGCTCATCGCCGCCTACCTCCCGGGCACCTCGATCCCGTACCCCTCCTCCTCGATGACCCACCGGATCCGCTCCGGCATGACCGTGCGCGGGTCGTACTCCACCGTGGCCGAGCCCACCTTCACCTCCCGCACCTCCACCCCGTCGAGCCGCTCCAGCGCCCCCTTCACCGCGTCGACGCAGTGCCCGCAGCTCATCCCGGTGATGCCGATGGTCGTGCTCTCCATGATCGCGTCTCCGTGTGTGTCAGCATACCCCTGGCCCCTATCTACAGGACGGAATCTATGTACCCCCCTCCCCTATGTCAACCGGAGGTCCCGGAGCCGAGCGGCCCGCCCGTCTTGCGGGGGAGGGCGGGTGCCCGCAGCTTCCCCCGGGCGGCACGCCGCGCGCCACGATCCACCCCCGTCCCTCCGCGTCCGCCATGTTTTCCTCCCCCCGGCCGGTCATCGCCATGGTCCACGCGGGCGCGCTCCCCGGCACGCCCGCGAGCCGCGCCACGCTCCGCGACCTGGAGGCGCGGGCCGTGGCGGAGTGCGCCGTGTACCGCGCGGCGGGCGTGCACGGGGTGGCGCTGGAAAACATGCACGACGTGCCGTACCTGCGCGGCGGCGTGGGCCCGGAGATCACGGCGGCCATGACCGTGCTCGCGCGGGCGGTGAAGGAAGCGAGCGGGCTCCCGTGCGGCATCCAGATCCTGGCCGGCGCCAACCTGGAAGCGGTGGCGGTGGCGCACGCGGCGGGGCTGGACTTCGTGCGCGTGGAGGGGTTCGCCTTCGCGCACGTCGCGGACGAAGGGATCATCGAGTCGTCGGCCGCGGCGCTGCTGCGCTTCCGCCGCCACATCGGGGCCGAGCGGGTGCAGGTGTGGGCCGACGTGAAGAAGAAGCACGCGTCGCACGCGCTCACCGCCGACGTGGGAATCGGCGAGACCGCGGCGGCGGCGGAGTTCATGCGCGCGGACGCGGTGATCGTCACCGGCTCCGCCACCGGCGAGTGTCCCACCGGGGCCGACGTCGCGGAGGTGCGCGGGCGCTGCGGGCTGCCCCTGTACCTGGGCTCCGGCGTCACCGCCGAGAACCTGGAGCAGTACTACGCGGGGGCGGACGGGTTCATCGTCGGGTCGGCGCTCAAGGAGGGCGGCCGGTGGAGCGGGGCGGTGGACCCCGGGCGCGTGGAGCGGTTCATGGCGGCGCACGCCCGCTGCGGCGGGTGAATCCGATGTGGTCCTGGATGGATTGAACTGCTTGGACTGCGGGGTCGGGCGTGCCCCCGGCTGGCGCCGGGGTCGGGCTTCGGCTCCGTAGGGCTGCCAACGACGCAGCCCAACGGAGTCGAGCCCCGGCAAACTGCCGCCGGGTCTCGCCCCTTCGGGCCGGAATCCCTCACGCGGGTCTCGCGCTGGCGTCCGCGGCGTCTTCCGCGCTCCGCGCGGCGAGGCGCGCGGCCTTGACCAGCAGGTAGTCGCGCTCGGGGGCGCTGGCGGTGCGCTCCGCCGCCGCGCGGAAGTGGGCGACGGCGCGCCCGGGATCGCCGGCCTTCTCGTGCAGGTGCCCGCGCACCGCGTCCAGGCGGTAGTGCCCGGCCAGCCGCGCGTCCGCGTCGAGCCGCTCCAGCAGCGCCAGTCCCGCGGCCGGGCCGTGCACCATGGCGGCGGCGACGGCGCGGTTGAGCGTCACCATGGGGTTGTCGGAGACGCGCTCCAGCACGCCGTAGAGCGCCAGGACCTGCGGCCAGTCGGTGTCCTCGGCGCGCGGCGCCTCGTCGTGCACGGCGGCGATGGCGGCCTGGAGACCGTACGGTCCCACCTTCCCCCGGGAGAGCGCGGCCGGGACGAGCGCGACCCCCTCGTCGATCAGCCGGCGGTCCCAGAGCGCGCGGTCCTGCTCGTCCAGCGGGACCAGCTCGCCGTCGGGGCCGGTGCGGGCGGCGCGGCGCGCGTCCGTGAGCAGCATCAGCGCGAGGAGCCCCGCGACCTCCCCGTCGTCGGGGAGCAGGGCGTGGACGGCCCGCGCCAGCCGGATCGCCTCGTCCGACAGGTCGGGGCGGTTCAGCTCCGGGCCGGCGCTGCTCGTGTACCCCTCGCTGAACACCAGGTAGAGGACGTGCAGCACGGACGACAGCCTCGCCGCGCGCTCCGCGGCGCCGGGCATGGCGAAGCCCACGCCGGAGGCGCGGATGCTCTGCTTGGCGCGGCTGATCCGCTGCGCCATGGTGGCCTCGGGGACCAGGAAGGCGGCGGCGATCTGCGCGGTGGTGAGGCCGCCCACGGCGCGCAGCGTCAGCGCGATCGCCGACGCCGGGGTCAGCGCGGGGTGGCAGCACATGAACAGCAGCACCAGCGTGTCGTCGCCGTCGGTCGCCACCTCGCCGTCCGGCGGCGGCACGAAGGCCCACTCGGCCCACACCTCGCTCGCCACCGCGTCCTCGCGGCGCCGCCTGGCCATCTCGCTGCGCAGGTGGTCGGTGATGCGGCGCAGCGCCACGTGGTACAGCCAGCCGCGCGGGTTCGCGGGGATCCCGCCCGCCGGCCACTGCACGGCCGCCGCGATCAGCGCTTCCTGCACGGCGTCCTCGGCGGCGGCGAAGTCGCCGTGCCGCCGCGCGACGGCGCCGAGCACCTGCGGCGCGAGGTCGCGCAGCAGGTGCTCCATGGAGGCGTTCGCTGGCTCCGCGGTCACGCGTCTTCGGGCGGGCCGCTCATCACGCGGCGCACCTCGATCGCCATGTTCAGCGGGACGCCGCCGGGCCCGGGCGCCGCCGAGGCCTTCGCCGCGAGCTCGTACGCGCGCTCCGGCGAGTCCACGTCCACGATCCAGTAGCCGGCGAGGAACTCCTTGGCCTCGGCAAAGGGCCCGTCCGTCGCCGGCGCGCCGTCGCTGCCCGCGCGCACCAGCTTCGCCTCGCCCGGAGGGGCCAGCCCCTGCCCGTCCACCCACTCGCCGGCCCCGGTGAGCTCCTGGTTGAAGCGGTGCATGAAGGCCATGTGGGCCTTGAAGTCGTCCGGGGACCACTGGTCGATCTTGTAGTCTCCCGTCCCGCGCGGCGCGTGCATCATCATCATGTACTTCATGGCTCGTTCTCCTTCGTGGGGTGGGTGTCGTCGCCGGCTCTGCGAAGCGGCCGTCGTCGGCGCTTGCATGGAGGAGTCGGAGCCGGCGGCGCGTTCTCTACATCGGCGGAGCGGGCGCGGTCACGCGTCCTCGGGCGGGCCGCTCATCACGCGGCGCACCTCGATCGCCATGTTCAGCGGGACGCCGCCGGGCCCGGGCGCCGCCGAGGCCCTCGCCGCGAGCTCGTACGCGCGCTCCGGCGAGTCCACGTCCACGATCCAGAACCCGGCCAGGAACTCCTTGGCCTCGGGGAAGGGGCCGTCCGTCACCGGCGCGCCGTCGCTGCCCGCGCGCACCAGCTTCGCCTCGCCCGCCGGGGTCAGGCCCAGCACGTCCACCCACTCGCCGGCTCCGGTGAGCTCCTGGTTGAAGCGGTTCAGGAACGCCATGTGGGCCTCGACGTCCTCCCGGGACCACTGCTTGAACGGGTAGTCCCCCGTCCCGAGCGGCGTGTGCATCATCATCATGTACTTCATGGTTCGGTCTCCTTGCTGGGGATGGGGCGCCGTGGCCGGCGCCTGCATTTCGTAGTCGGAGCCGCCGGCGCGTTCTCTACATCGGCTTTCACGCGGCTGCGAGCCGCCCCGCCGCGGCGCGTTCCCCGGACTTCCTCCTTCCGAGACGTGGAGTCCGGCGGTATCCTGTCCGGCGACCGCCGCACCCCGGCGGCGCGCGGAACCCGCCGCGCGCCGGGTGGGTCCCCGCTCTCCTGATCATGGACACTCCTCCCGACCCGCCGCAACCTGCCGCGCGCTGGCGCATCCTCCTCCTGCTGGCCGTGGCGGAGCTCCTGGGAATGTCGCTCTGGTTCACCGCCAGCGCGTCCGCACCGCAGCTCCAGGCGCTCTGGGGGCTGTCGGCGCAGCAGGCGGGGTGGCTCACCACGGTCGTCCAGCTCGGCTTCGTCGCGGGAACGGCCGTCGCCGCGCTCCTCAACCTGGCCGACGTGGTTCCGGCCCGGCCGTACTTCGCGGCCTCCGCGCTGTGCGCCGCGCTCGCCAACGCGCTCCTGGTGGCCGCCCCGGGGTTCGCCGCGGCGCTGGTGCTCCGCTTCCTCACCGGCTGCTTCCTGGCCGGCGTGTATCCACCCGCCATGAAGATGATCGCGACCTGGTTCCGGTCGGCGCGCGGCCTGGCCATCGGCACCATCGTGGGGGCGCTGACGCTGGGGAAGGCGTCGCCGTACCTGATCCGGGCGCTGGGCGGGACGCGGCTGGAAACGACCGTGCTGGCCGCGTCCGCGGGAGCGGTGGCGGCGGCGCTGCTGGTGGGGTGGGGGTACCGTGAGGGCCCCTTTCCGTTCGCGCGGCGGCCCTTCTCCTGGCGGCTGGTGGGAACCGTGGTCCGGCACCGGCCCACCCGGCTGGCGATCGGGGGCTACCTGGGGCACATGTGGGAGCTGTACGCCATGTGGGCATTTGTCTACGTCTTTTTTGTGGATTTTTTCCTGGCGCGGGGAACGTCCGACGTGCGCGCCGGGGTGCTCTCGGGAGCGGTAGCCTTCGCGGTGATCGGGACGGGCGCGCTGGGGTGCGTGGTGGCGGGCGCGTGGGCGGACCGGCTGGGGCGGGAGCGCGTCACCATCTGGGCGATGGCCGCGAGCGGGGCGTGCGCGATGCTCATGGGCTGGCTGCTGCACGCGCCGCTCGCGCTGGCGCTATCTGTAGCGCTGGTATGGGGTTTTGCCGTGGTGGCGGATTCGGCGCAGTTCAGCGCGGTGGTCACCGAGGTGGCCCCGGCGCACGCGGTGGGGACGGCGCTGACGTTCCAGACGGCGCTCGGGTTCCTGCTGACGTCGGTCACCCTCACGGCGGTGCCGTACCTGCGGGATGCCGGGGGGTGGCCCCTCGCGTTCGGCGTCCTGGCGCTGGGACCGGCGGCCGGGATCGCGGCGATGCGGAGACTGAAAAATCTCCGAATCGCGGTCACATCAGACTCGTAGGACCCCCGCTGTCGACAAAATCCTCGACAAGTCGGGTGGAATGCGGTCGCTCTCGGAGGATGGGAGTCCCACAGCCACTGACAGTTGCTGGCCCACGCTAACGAGGGATGATGTCAGTGTGGCTACAACTCGTCTTCGGGATCTCGGCCAGGATGAGCGACGTCATCCTGGTCGCGAAGAACGCTGGTGAGGAAGGCTGCGCAAACGAAGTGAAACGTGGGTGATTTGTTACATGCTGTGCTCCGTCGATAGCAGGTTCGACGGAGCACCACCAGACGATTTGACTGACGACCACGAGTGCCGGGGGCGATGGCCCGAGTTCACTTCATCAGGTCGGGCAGGCAGGACAGGTGTAGGCTCCACCCAGCATGGATGGAGCCTGAACGAAGCGCCGCTCGCCCGCGTTCCCGGACGGCGTCGACGAGCTGCCGGAGAGCAGCGTCGCGGCTACCTGGAGAAACTCCTTACTGCTCAGAACCCCCATCGCGCCGCGGGCACCTACGTATCCGCACGCGACTGCCGCGGCTGCCTGGCCGAACCGGAGCGCCGCGTCGAGATCCGCGGTTGTCGCACGCTCAACCCCAGCGAGCCCGCCGGACGCGAGCCGGAACAGGAACCCCACGGTGCACCAATCGCCCGCACCGGCGGTATCTACGACGTGCGGAGCGGGCACGGCCGGCAATCGGCGCCACGCCCAGGTTCTGCGACCACGCGCCCGGTACCGGAGTCCCGCCGAGCCGGAGGTCTCGATCTCCACCAGGAGCTTCCCCGGCCGAGTCCCTGTATCGGCCAGCTCCGGTAGCCGCTCACTCGAATACTTGAGCACGTGCGCGGCGGAAAGCGCTTCCTCGAATAGCCTCGGCTCTCCGATGCCCGCAGGCTCGAACACGACCAGAGTACCGCGGGCGGCGAGTGCCTGGGCGAGCAGAATCGAGCTCCGCGACGCGCGGTCGAAGAAGAATACTCGCGGAACGAGGTCCGCCGATGCGGCCATCGCCTCCAGTACCCCCTGGGCGGCAACCGCGGTCACAGGGCGGAAGGACGGGAGCCAGGCACCGCAGATCGGACAATTGGTCGAAAACTTGTGCGCGGCCCGTCCGTGCCGATCCCGGCGGATGGTCTGTACGAAAACCGGTGTCGGCGCGGGTGGCTGCTGCTCCGCGAAGCGCAGTGACACGCCCCAGCGAGTCAGGTCGTTCAGGACGATCTGCGAGGCCGGATCACCGTTCAGCCTGGTGATCGGATAAGCATCCCATCCAAGGTAGCTGAGGGCAGAGAGCACGTTGCCGCACGTCCCGCCGGCGGCGAGCACCGGAGGGAGGGATGCGTCGTCGGAGAGGATCACGTCGAGCGCGACGAGGCCTGTCCCGAGGATCGCAGGGGGAGGGGCGCTGGCGGCTGCTCGGGGTTTTGGCATTCTGAACTCGTGTGGGTCGGAGCCGGCGGCTACGTCTCTTCGTGGACCGGGCGCGGGTACGCCTCGCCCAGCAGCCAGACATGCACAATATCCGCGTCCGTGTAGCTTCTGTCGAGGGCGGTCGCGCTCTCCGTGTAGCCCGCGGCTTCGACGTAGACCACGGGCAGGTCGCGCTCCGCCGCGGCCATCATGGCCCCGAGCGCGAGGACCTTGCTGCCCACCGGTGAGAGCACGAGCATCGACCCAATGGTCTCCGAGAAGACCGGGTTCCGTCGGTCGTGGATGTGGAGGACCGTCCGGTAGAAGTCGAGTGGATTGGTCTCGTCCGCGTAGACGATGCTCCGGGCGTCTACCTCCCAGCGACTCTCAAACTCGGTCGCGTAGTGCTCTATGAGCCGATCGCCCATCCGCGGGTCGTGGGAGGGGAACGGCAGCACGGGGACGACGTCGTCGGGCTTCAGCAGCTCGTGAATTCGGTCGAGGATGGGGCGATGGCCGAAGCGGAGCTGCGGCATCCAGAGCTTCGCGGCGCCCGCGGTCTCGTCGATGCCGAGCCTCCCCTGGAAACCGTGGACCGGGCCGACGAAGGAGCTGGGTTGCGGAACGATCCGGTCGTCGGTATGCGGACTGGCCGTCACCATGGCGTGGAGGTTGATGGGTAGCCGCTCGCCCTCGATGCGCTGCAGGGCGAGCCGGGCCAGTGGGAAACTGCTCCCGACCGAGAGGGCGGTGAAATCCACCACCACATCCGTGTAACTCCCGAGGTCCCGTCCTCGGACCGCGTCCACGACCCGGCGGCCGAGGGCGACGGCACCGTCCGGCTCGAAGACCTCGACGTCGAGCACCTGCGTCGCCGCGATCAGCGCTCGCAGCTCATTCGCGTGCATATCGGCCCGCGCGAGCAGCGCCGGATCGGGGCCGGCGCGCCTTTCCCGCAGAAACAGCCCCTCGATCCGGTCCTCACAGACGGACGCCAGGAGCCGGGGAACCGTGAGAGAGCGCGGGTCGAACCCGGCACCCCCGACCAGGAGCGTGCGCCGATGCGCCTCGCCGAAGTGCGCCTCCGCGAACGACCGGACGGCGGCACCCCGGTGGTCGACGCATCGCTCCCATCTGGGCGGGTCGCCGGGTGCGCGGATGCCGGGACGGACGCCCGCCTCGTGCCACGCGGCGGCCGAAGAGGGCCGCGGGCTCATGCGGACGCACCCACCACGTGGGTGGCGGAGGGATCCGCGGCCCCGTCTTCCTCGACACCGGCAAGCTCGGAAAGCTGCGTCACCGTCCGCTCGAGGAACCCGCCGCGCTTGAGCGTCAGCCCGTACTTGAGCAGCGCCACGCCCCCGAGCTCGAGGAGGCACCACTTCTTGTTCTTGCAGTCGTAATCGGGAACGAGGGTGATGGCGTTGTACGCTGAGGCATACAGGAGCACTCGCGCCAGCTTGGGATGCGTGTCGTGGATCCGGTCGAACTGCGCCTGCGGAATGCCGAACGCGTTCGCGCCGGCGTCCAAAGACGCGTTCGGCTCCAGCGACTTGTCGAGGCACTGGCGCGCGATCGCCTCGACCAGTCCGGCGACCGTCGCGTTCTCGGGGAAGGTCCATTGACTGAGCATGGCGTTCGCCCGCTCGCGCAGGAGCACGTGCTGAGTCTCCGGGAGCAGCGCCGGCGGCTTGGATCGCGTCACCTGAGTGAGGGCGCGGTCCACGAGCACGCCTGCCAGGCGCAGGAACTGCTCGGCGTTCTCCGAGCTGGCGTCGCACAGCGCGTCGATCCCGTAGTAGTAGGGGCGGCCGTGCTGGTGGAACAGCTGGAGCCGGGCGGCATCCGCGATACCGACGTCGATCTTTACGCTACGGGTCGGCTCGTCGTCCCCCATGTCTTGAATCAGCCCCTCGAACAGGGGTGGCGCCTTCCTCGCCCGGCGCTTGTCGTAGCGGGCCATCGCCACGCGGAGCATCGCAAGGCGCAGGTCCGGCGTGATGTCGTCGCTCTTGGCGTTGCTCGTGTACGCTTCGATCTCCGCCTCGAGGTCGCGTCTCCGCTCGTCCGGGATCCTGTACCGCTTCTGGTCACGGTCTACGGCCCGGGCGAGCTCACCGAGCTTCGACGGGCTCATCGCCGTCACGGCGGTAGGGAGCAGGTCCTCGAGCCGGCGGAAACCACGGTCCGCAAGGCCGCGCGTCTGCTGCAGGTACCGGTTGGCCATATCCTTGGCCGTCTTCCGGAAGGCGAGACGCTCCCGCTTCCGCTCGGTGTAGCCGCTCTGGAGAAAGATCCGGGTAACGTCCCGTCCCGACGCGACCCCTGGCTGCTCCGGCTGGTCCATTCCCGCCTCCCGGCCGGCACGGAACGCCTCTTCGGGAGAGATCACGTCCAACCAGGTCAGGACCCAGCGCGCGATCCGCGGCTCCCGCCGGGCCAACCACGCCTGCAGCGCCGCGAATTGCGCGGGGTGCAGTGTCTGCGCGTCGTCCAGGACGACGAGGGGGCGGAGATGAAGGCGGGTGAGCCCATCTTCCGTCTCCACCTCCGCTTCGATGCGTTCGATCACGTCGAAGGGGCGGTACGCTCCGATGTCTCCCTGCTCGATCACCGTGACAGGAGGGGGCACCAGGGCCGCGGAGATTCCGTACAGTTCCCGCTCGACGCGACGGGCGCGCGCCAGCACCTCAGGCCCGCCGACCCCGCCGATCGCCTCCGTCGCCGCGGTGTGCCCCTCTTTCGGGACCAGCGTGACCGCGGTCGGATCCACTCCCGCCGCCTCCAGGTTCCGGAACCACGCGAGCACCGCGCGGGCCTGGATCAGCGTGGTGAGCAGACCGGTGCGCAGGTGCTCCTCGTAGGGGAACTGCCAGATGTCGCGATACCCGCTCTCGAGCGCGAGGCGGCACCCCAGCACGGCGGGACGTCCGTCCACCACTGCGCGGCAGTCCGCGAGGGACGCGAGAAGGGGCCTGAACGCCGCGTTGCTCGCGTGGCGGAGCAGCATGGTGACACGGTGGTACTCGAACAGTTGGGCGATGGTGGTCTTCCCGGAACCCGGCGCTCCCCGCATCAGCACGAGCCGGTCGTACAACCGGTCCGTTTCGGCGTGCGACTTCAGGAAGATCCCGAGCGGCTCCGGGCTCACCACCGAAAGGAAGGCGTCCTCGTTCCTGAAGTACTCGCTGGCGCGCTTCTCGAAGGGATTGTTGAGCATGGCAGGGGTCCTTCAGGCGTGTCGCTGGCGCCGCCGGAAGAGCGGACGCATGGCGTGGTGTGCCGGCCCACCTTCCGCTCGCGGGCTTCCGTCCGTCTGCGCCCAGAGCAGGCCGACGGAGTTGTTGGGCGTGTTGTGCTCGAGGATCACCGGCAGCGCGCACCCGGCGAAGCCGAGAGCGACGTCGGTTCCCCCCTCGTCCGTGTGCTTCGTCTGGATCACCGGATCGTAGTACTTCCGCGCGAGCGGGATGAAGTCGCGGGCCGCCGGCACCGGCGAGCAGTCGACGGGCAAGTCGGGCGGCAGGACCGTCCCGAAGCTGAACTCCACGTTCGCGAACCACTCCTTCCCGCGCTCCTCCAGCGCCTCCGCCTGCCGCGTGCGGAGGACTTCGACCGCGCGATGGTTGGCCACGTAGTGGTGGACGACGATCCGGAGGTCGTGGTCGAAGTGCGTCGGGAGGACCTCGTCCACCACCCGGCGGAAGGTCGCGAGCTTCCCTTTCCAGAGACCGGTTGCCCTGTCCTTGCGGATGAAGGTCGTGCCCGAGGCGACGAAGTCGTCGATCAGGTACACGGTCCGGAACTTCGCCTCCGGGTCACCGACGGCTTCCCGCAGGTCCTTGCGGAGGCCGTCCCACTTCTCCCTGTCGACGTACGTCGCAAGCAGTATCTGCTCGTTGCTGATCGTTCCCGCGTTCGCGCGGCGGAACAGGTCCAGCCGCGCGCCCTCGCTCAACCCGATGAAGAGGGTACGCCTGAGCAACGTGTCGAACGTTCGCGCCGCGTCCACGTTCGCCCACACGCGATAGGGGGCGATTTCGTGCGCCTCGGCTGCGGCGTGGACCAGGCGGCGCTCGACGTGATCCGGGAAGAACAGCTCGACCAGCCGCAGCATCTCTGCAGGCCCGATGTACACCAGCGCGTTCCGCACGAAGGTGTACGCCGCCTCACGGTCCGCCAGCTCGAACTGCTGGACCCAGTCGGCCAGGCTCTCGATGAACCGCGCTCCGGCCAGGAAGTCCTGGTACCCGTCGTACTTCAGGCGGGCCATCAAGCTCAGCCAGCGGTACTCCGCGCTGGCGCGGGCGTCGTCCCACTGCATGATCTCCCCGAGTACTCGGAGGGCGAGCTGCTCCTTCAAAGATCCTCCTGGGCCGGTGTGGGCTGCCGGACCACGGGTCGGCTTGCGCGCGTCGGAGACCACCGGAGTCCACCGGCCGCAGCAGGGCGCAATGCCGAAAGGTAGCCGAGCAGAGCCGTGGTGCGGCGCACGCCCGCCGGGGCAACGTTCCAGCACCCGCCGAAGTCGCTGGAAGCGTATTCTACGCTCAGTCCCAGGGGGTGAGCGAGGAAAGGCCCATCGTTCCCCCCATGCTGGCCCTGGTCGCCAATCGTCATCACCGCCGCCTTGGGGTCGATCCGACGGTGCAGTGCCTCGACGACGCGCAGCTTGGAGGAGGAGCGGCCGATCACGTCCACCGTGTGCCCCGAGGAGAGCACGTCGACGCCACATGGCGTGCCGACAAGTGCCTCGAGGACAAATCGCTTCAGCATCCCGTCCGGCATAGGCACCGCGGAGCGGACCGTCAGCTGTGTCGGCCGCAGCCTGAACTCCGCCACCCGCGCGAGCAAGGGCGACCCGGTGAGCACCGCATGGGCTCGGGCCACCTCGGCGTCCGGTGGACAGGGGGGCGGGTCTGGTTCGTCCAACCGCAGGATCACGCCGCCGTTGTACATGCCGACCGTGACACGCGGCCAGACGGGCTCCGGCGTGACCGCACGGAGCGCATCCAGGACAGAATCTCCCCGACCGGTCGCGATCCCGACCTCGGCGCCTTGTTCGACGAGCCGCGCCAGCGCCTCGCCCACGGCCGAGCCAGGCGCACCGTACCGCTCGTCCGCCTCGCACAGGGTGCCGTCATAGTCGAAAGCGACGGCGCCGATCCGTGCCCGCTGTACCTCGTGCACCCATGCGCGGCAGCGGGATCGCCAATCGTCCCGGACCGGCTCGGCGGCCCCGGCCCAGACTGCCTCGGATACCTTGCGCCGGATCCAGAGGTCTTCCCTCGAGCCCGCCTCGGCCGACACCCGCTGGGCCTTCGTGATCCCGGCATGGTAGAGGGTCCTCCCGAATGCGGGGACCCTGGGGCGGCCGGGGTCGAGTCCGTCCGCCGCGGCGACCGCGCCGGCGAGCCGGATCACGCGTACGAGCAGGTCCAGTGCACCGGCCTCCGCGGCCAGCGGGCTCAAGAGAGACGTCCTGCGAACGTAAGCTGGAAGCACCTCGAGGGTGCTCTCCAGGGCTCCCGCCTCTTCAGCGGTCGCGAGGCCGACGATGCTCGTATCGGATGCACGTCGATGAAGGCCATGGTGACGACCGTGCGCGAAGTTCCGGGGGTCGATGACGGTGACGGCGCCCAGCCCGGCCTCGCCCCACTTGGATTCCATGTCAGCGGCTGCGGCTGTCGACCAAGCGGTCGCGAGCGTAACGACACTTCGGCTCCGGACCGACTCCACGCATTCCTCCGTGGCAGCGCCGTCCGCTTCGTCCAGGGCTGGCAAGGTATCCGGGAGCCTCACTCCGTAGCCTCGCGCCAGGATCGTGCACGTGAGGACCAGCGAGTTCGTCGCGAGGAACCCGTCCTTTCCCGCAGGCCCCGAGAACTCGGACACCGTCGCGTGGCGGAACCGGGCCAGGAGGTCGCGGAGTGCGGTTCCGGTTCGGGCGCACAGCCCCAGGAGCTCCGGGTACTCCGCCGTGACGGCGTGCCGCGCCGCCGCGAGAATGTCAGGGTTGCTACCACCTGCGCTGAGGAGGAGGACCCCCGCACCTTGCAGCGCCGGAAGCTGCACGAACTCGAGCGGCGTGAGAACCCGCGCCGGGAGTCGCGCGTGCGTCTCGTGGAGGCGAGCTGCGAAGTGGCAGGCGCTCACACTTCCCCCGGACCCGATGACGAGCAGGGGGCGCGCGCGGAGGGCTGCCACCCGAGGGATGAAGTCGGCCACGTCCGCAGTCAGCGCCCACTCGTACGTGGCGCCCAGCCGGGACAGTTCCTCTCTGTACGGGCGCCCCATCAGCGAGCTCCCTCGTGGTTCGCACGCGTAGCACGCAGCTCGATCCAGCGGGCCAGAAGAGGAGCGACCGCGTAGCGGCCGCGCTCTCCCGTACGCCGAGCCATTCCGTCCGTGACGAGGCGGCTGAGCTGGGCTCCCACATGTGAGGCGGGAAGCCCGATCCGATCTGCGATGTCACCTGTCGCTGCCGCACCCTCTACGGTCGCGAGGCACCAGAGGATGGCCCGCTGCTGAGGACCCAGCGACGCCCAGGACTCGGCGTACACCGCGCCAGCGAACTCCGCGGCTCGCTCGAACAACGCGTCCACGGCCGCGTCCGTGCTCACCTCGGCCATTCGGCTGAGGAAGACCAAGGCCGCGGGGTGACCGCCGGCGGAGACCACTACGCGCTCGATCGTTGGTTCCGACAGCCGTGGTGCGCGGCGTCGCACCAGCTGCCTTGCGCTACTGTCGTCAAGGTAGCCAAGCGTCAACACCGCGGCTCCGTTGGCAACGTTCGCGAGTGGTCCATCTGCTGTGGTGAGCCGCTCCACCGCTCCGGGGTGGCATGACGCGAGGACCCGCACGCCGCGATCCCCGCCGACCAGAGCTGCAAGTGCCCTGGCGATGCGCTCGCGCTTGAAGACGAGCGCATCCAAATCGTCCACGACGAGTAGCACGCTTTGCCGCGGGAGGCGTCGGCAGACCGACTCCAACGGTTCGGCAAGGGTACGTTCCACGCCAAGCGCGGCTGCCAGGAGCGCGGCCGTGTGTTCCTCGCTCGCGACCACCTCACCGCTGATCCAGGCCTGGTGAAAGCCGTGCTCACGCGAAACCAGACGCGCGGCGGCCTGGATTACCGAGCTTTTGCCCATGCCGGGCGCGCCGGCGACCAGCACCGCAGCATGTCCGCTGCGAAGCGCGTCCTCAGCCGAGGTGAGAACCGGATCAACATAAGATTTTTTTGCAACGATCATGTTTAAAACATAATCGTTTCGGCTGCTGTACGCCAGTATGTTGTGGTTATCGGGTCTCTGGTGAGACCTCACGACGCGGGCGAGGGGCCCCCGGATGATGCGGTCCTGGGCGTCTTTTTTTCCTGCGTGAGTGGGGGCGCAGGGTGCATGCGGACCATGAGAGGCCGCAGGGAGGCCGGGAGCAGGTGAAGGCAGTCGCAACCCACACGCCACCGGCGAAGGACAGGCAGCGGCTCCGCTGGAGGTAGTGGATGAACCGCAGCTTCCCGAGAGCAGGTGCGCCAAGGTGAGCTACGTAGCGGCAGCGAGAGCCGGCAGGATGGGGTGGTCACCCCGCGGCTCGCCCAGCCTGCGGATCTTCACCCACAGTGCCGCGATCTCCCCTCGCAGGGCCTCGGTCGCCTCGGCGGGAGCACGAGCCGCAGGGGGAAGTCGAAGACGAAAGATCCCCTGATCGCCGCGCTCAGCCGCTCCAGCTGGGCGTCGAGCCCGCGGGTGAGCTCCACGACCAGCAGCGCCGGCCAGGCGAAGCCAGGCAGCACCATAGGCATCTCCAGCCACCGCTCCAGCCGGAGGAGCGGGCGCCCCCCCCGCTTTCCCTCCCCACCTCGTGCCGCGCTGAAGGTGCCGTCCGTCTCCCGCACGACCGCCGTCGCGTCGTCCAGCGAAGCCACCCCGCCGCCCGGACCGCGGCCCGGACTTCCTCGTGGGTCATGCGCTCCCGGCGGAGCGCCCCCGTGCCTGCCAACTTGCCGGTCCCTGCATCGGCCAGCGCCTGCCTCTCTCACCAGCAGATCGAGGCAAGGCCCCCGATCCGCTTCGTCAGCGAAGAGGCCCGTGCTGCGTGCCCGGGGTAATACTCGTCACCGGCACAATCCGGATCGGGGTCGTGCTCCGCCGGACCAGGAGCCATCCGATCAGCCCGGCCGCGATGGAAGCGGTGAAGATGCCGATCTTGGCGCGGTCCACCATTCCAGAGTCGGCAAAGGCCAGCCCGCCGACGAACAGCGACATGGTGAAGCCGATGCCGCCCAGCCATGCCACCGCGTGGATCTGTCCCCAGCGCAGTCCTGCCGGCATCTCCGCCATCCGCAGCCGCACCGCGAGCCAGGCGAAGAGCGTGATCCCCACCGGTTTCCCGATGAGCAGCCCCAGGATGATCCCCAGCGTCACCGGGTGGGCCAGGGCGGTCGCGGCGTCACGCGGGATCGCCACCCCGGCGTTGGCGAGGGCGAAGAGCGGGATGACGAGGAAGGCCACCGGGGTGTGGAGCTCGTGCTCGATCCGCTGGAGCGGAGCCTGCGCCGCCTCCGCCGCCTCTTCCACTGCGTGGATGGCCGCCTGCTGGCGGTGGTTCGTGAGGACCGAACGCCCCTCCTCGCCTGCATCCTCGAAGCGCACCAGGGCACGGCTGGCGTGGCTCAGGAACTGGTCCGCGTCGATGCGGGTGCGGGCCGGGATGGTCATGGCCAGGAGCACTCCCGCGACCGTGGCGTGGACACCGGAGGCCAGGAAGCACGCCCAGATCGCCAGCCCGAGCACGACGTAGGGCACCGGCCGCCTGACCCCCAGCCGGTTGGCGGCGGCCGCGACGGCGAGGAGCCCGAGCCCTGCGGCGAGCGCTCCCCACGCGATCCCAGCCGTGTAGAAGAGCGCGATCACCAGCACCGCGCCGATGTCGTCGACGATGGCGAGCGCGGTCAGGAACACCTTGAGCGACACCGGCACGCGCGGGCCGAGGAGCGCCAGCACCCCCAGCGCGAAGGCGATGTCCGTCGCCATGGGGATCCCCCACCCCGGGGCACCCTCCCCTCCGGCGTTGAGCAGCGCGTAGAGCCCGGCCGGGACCACCATCCCGCCGAGCGCCGCGGCCGCCGGAAGCGCGGCGCGCCGCAGCGAGGCGAGCTCCCCCACCAGGCCCTCGCGCTTGATCTCCAGCCCCACGAGAAAAAAGAACACGGCCATGAGGCCGTCGTTGATCCAGTGGTGGAGCGTGTGCGAGGTCTCCCAAGGCCCCATCCGCAGCGCCAGCTCCGTCTCCCAGAGGTGGTGGTACGCATCCGCCAGGGGCGAGTTTGCCAGGACGAGCGCGACCGCGGCCGCGGCCATGAGCACCAGCCCGCCGGCCGACTCGGTACGGATGAAGGCGGAGACCGGGGCCAGGATCCGCTGGATCGTGGTGGCGGGGAGCAGGGGTGCGGCGCTGTCGACTTGCATCGTATCGATAGGGGCTCCGAAGTGGGCGACGGCAAGAGTGGAAGGCGGCGTCCAGCGTACGCGGCCTCCCCGGGACCTGCGTCTACACCGGGCCCCGGGCGATGTGGCGGTACTCTGATGAACCCCCGGCACCGTGGGGGGGTAGCCCTCCACGCAACGCCCGCACCGCTGGAGCAGCCAGGCGCGTCAGGGAGGGGTGGGCCTCGACACGGGAACGGAATGGGTGGAGCCTGGATCGAGCAGTACGGGTACTGGGCGGTGCTCCTCGGCGGAATCCTGGAGGGGGAGACGGTGTTCGTGGCCGCGGGCTACGGCCTGAGCCAGGAGTACCTGAGGCCGCTCCCCACCTTCCTCGCAGCGGTGCTGGGAGGGACCCTGGGAGACTTCGCGTACTACACCCTGGGCCGGATCTACGGCGCCCGGCTGATTCGCGCCGTTCCCTTCCTACGGCGCCTTCGCGCCCGGGCGGTGCTGCTGCTGCGCCGGTGGGGGAGGGCCACCGCGTTCGTCACGCGGTTCGCGTACGGGCTTCGGATCGTGCTCCCACTCAGCATCGGCGCCGCGCGGCTCGCCTGGCCCGTGTTCCTCCTCTTCAACCTGCTCGGCTCGATGGCCTTCGCCGCCACGTACCTGTCCCTCGGCTACCTGTTCGGCGAGACGCTGGAGGAGATCCTCGGGCGTCTGCGGGGATACGAGGGACGGATCCTGCTCGGGGTCGCGCTGGCCGGGGCGGTCTTCTGGGCCGTCCGCGAGTGGAAGCTGGTCCGCGCCGCGGAGCCCGGGGAACCGGACGTCGGCGAGTAGCGGAGCCGCGGCGCGGCGGGCGCGCGAGTCCCTGCCCGGGAATGGTGGTCTCATGCTCTTGACGTGACGGCCGGATGCGGCCCGGAGGTGGCTTCGCGCCGGTTCGTCGCCGGGAGCCGCAGCGTGAAGACAGTCTCCCGGCCGACCTCGCTGGCCACGGTGAGGTCGCCGCTCAGCAGCCGGGCGATCCGTCGGCTGATGGCAAGGCCGAGGCCGCTCCCTTCACCGCCGCTGTCGGGGATCCGGTAGAACTCCAGGAAGATCCTGTCCAGCTCGGACCCGGCGATCCCCGGTCCGAAGTCGGCCACCCGCACCACGCCCCACCCCTGGACGGCGCCCCCGGCGTCCGGCTCGCGGGCGACCGACAGGACGATCCGGTCGCTCCCGTGCGCGTACTTGGCCGCGTTGGAGATCAGGTTCCCGACGATCTGCCGGACCCGCGCGGGATCCGTGTGGACCAGCACCGCGTGGAGGGGAAGCTCCAGGTCGATGCGCTTCCCCGAGGCCGTCGCGGTGCCGAGGTACTCCCCGGCGGCGGAGCGGACGAGCGGGACGAGGTCCACGCGGCCCCACTCGATCGGGAGGTCTCCCCCCTCGGCGCGCGAGACCTCGAGCAGGTCACGGATGATCCCCAGCGCGCTCCGGATGCACCGGCGCACCGCGTCCACCATCTCTTCCTGCGCCGGCGCCAGCGGCCCGCGGAGCCCCATCTGCAGGAGCTCGGAGTACCCGTCCGCCGCGCCCAGCGGGTTCTTGATGTCGTGGGTGATCCCCCGGACCAGCCGCTGGCGGGACTCCATGGTGCGCCGGGTCTCGCGGAGCGCCTGCTCCGCCTGCAGCCTGCGGCCCTCGGCCTCGTGGGCCAGCCGCCTCAGCTGCCCCCCGAGCCGGGCGACGACCAGCGAGGACGCGAAGGCGAGAAGCACCAGGCCCGCCGTGACGACCAGGCCCAGGCGCTCCAGCTCCCGGATGCGCTCGCCGCGCGTCTGCGCGGCCCGCATGATGGCCGCGTCCAGGTCGCGGGCCGCGCCCAGTGCCTGCTCGTAGAGCGCCTGCTCGTTGGCGATCCCGGCGAGGAACGCGGGGGACGCCTCGCGGCGGCGGACGACCTCGGACTCGTCGACCCGCCGGTGCCATTCGGCGGAGAGCGTGTGGAGCTCGGCGAACTCGTGGGCGACCTCCGGGCCCAGGCCGTGCGCGAGGGGATGGAGCTGCCGGTAGGTGACCTGCTCCCGGGCGCGGGCCTGCGAGTAGACGTCCAGGAACTCCGCCCGGCTGGTGAGCAGGAAGCCGCGCAGCGCGGACATCTCCCGGGCCAGCGCGAACTGGATCCCGGTCACCAGGGTGCGCCCCGGGTCCGCGCTCTCGTCGATCTCCGCGCGCACCGCGTCGATGCGCCGCTGCAGCAGGACCGGAGCGAGCACCGACAGCGTGAGCGAGACAAGGACCAGCCCCAGCGCCAGCGAGCCGATCCATGCCGGACGCGCGCGGCGTGGCTCATCCGGAACCGCGTCGAGCCCACGCTCCGCCGTCACGCTCAGCCCTCCGTCCGGAACGCGGCGCACTGCGCTCCCGCGAGATCCGCATTCTCCGCCCCCTCCCACCACTCCCGCCGGCCGCCCTCGTCGACCGGGGATGACGCGTCCGCCCTCGCTTCCCGGGAGAGCCGCGGATCCCGCAGCGCCCGGTCCATCAGCCGGAACAGGCTCCCCAGCTCCAGGCGCAGGCGCTCCTGGTAGCCCAGCGTGATCACCTCCTCGTCGCAGAGCGATCCGGGGGCGGCGTGCTGCCGCGCCTCCATCCGCGCGACGCGCACCGCCGCCGAGGTCATCTGCTTCCCGAAGGAGCTTCCCGGGTCCGTGGTGCTCCGGTCCGCGCACGCCCCCAGCAGCGACATCGCGAGGAAGAGCATGGCCCCCCGCCCGGGCCGTACCCTCATCGGTCCCCTCCGGCACGTGCGCCGGGCACCGGCTCCGCTCCATAGAGCCAGGCGTACAGGCGGGCGTTGCGCTGCACCACCTGCACGTACTCCCGTGTCTCCGCGTACGGAATCCGCTCGGCGAACAGCTCCTCGTCGCGGAACTCGGGGAAGGCACGCCACCGGGCGACCCGTCCAGACCCCGCGTTGTAGCCCGCGAGCACGTCGGTGAGCCGCGCCCCGGGGGCGCGGAGCAGCCCGGCCAGGTGGTGGACTCCCAGGCGCAGGTTGAGGTCGGGACGCTTGAGCTGCTCCGGGCGGAAGCCGGGGATTCCCTCGGAGCGGGCGAGCGAGCGTCCAGTCTCCGGCATCACCTGCATCAGCCCCACCGCGCCCGCACCGCTCACCGCGGCGGAGTCGAACATGGACTCCTGCCGGATCAGGCCCGCGACCAGGAACGGGTCGATCCCCCACCGCCCCGCCTCGGCGACGATCCGCCCCCGGTAGGGGAATGGATACACGATGCGGAGCAGCCGGCGGTTCCACGCCCCTTCGGCCCGGAACACGTCCCACCCCAGGCGGATCCCGGCGGCCAGCTGCCCCGCCTGCTGGAGCCCCTCGGCTACCGGGTACAGCCCTTCCGGCGCGCCGTCGAAGTGCAGCCGGACGCGCTCCATCTCCAGCTCCACGGCTCCGGGGATCCCCGCCTCCCGGAGGACGGCCAGGCGCGCCAGCGCACCCCGCGCCTCTTCCTCCACCCGCGGACCGGCCCGGGGCCCGGCGGGCAGGGAGGCCGCGGACAGCTCTCCCCCGGTGCTCTCCAGGGCGCGCAGGCCGTAGTAGGAGACGGGACCGGCCTGGACCGTCTCCCGGAACAGCTCCCGCGCGCGGCCCCGGTCCCCCGCCGCGTGGTGCATCCGGGCCATCCAGTAGGTCGCGGCCTGGAAGGGCTCGCCCCGGGGATGCGCGTCGCGGCTGCGCTCGAACGTCGCCGCGGCCCGCTCCGGACGCCCGTCCAAGTAGTCGAGGCCGCCCAGCCGCATCGCGGCGGCCGCCTTATTCGGGGAGCTGCCGGGAGCGGCCAGCACGCGCGCGTACCCGGCCCGCGCCTCGCGGTGGCGGCCCGCGTCGTGGTCGAGGTCTGCGACCGCGAACAGGGCCTCGACCACGGCGGCTTCCTCCGGGAAGCGGTCGGCCGCCTGCCGGAACGTCGCGACCGCGCGCTCCTGTGCCCCCTGCCGGTACTGCGACCGGGCCGCGAGGAGCAGCGCCTCCGCGGCGACCGCCGGGGGGGCCAAGCGCGCCAGCGCCAGGAGCGTCCGCTCCGCCTCCGCGTGCCGCCCGGCGCGCTGCCTCGCCCGCCCGATCTCCAGGCGGACCTCGGCGACGTCGGCGGGCCCGGCGGGAACCGAGGCCAGGTAGGCTTCGAGGTCGGCGATGCCGGGGTCGGTCTGCGCGTGCGCGAGCAGGACGCGTCCCGTCTGCTTCCTCTCGTCCGGTGTTGCGCCGCGGAGCCCGCGGAGGGCACGGGCGCCCCGGAGAGCCGCCGCGGTGCGCGGGGCGGCATCGAGGGCGCGTGCGAGGTCGGCCCGTGCCGCGGCGGTGTCGCCGCGGGCCAGCCGCAGCTCCGCGGCGCGGACCCAGGCCTCAGCCCGGCGCGCGGGAGTGCCCAGGTGCGGCGCGGCGGAGGCGGCCGCCTCCGCCGCGCGGACGGGATCACCGGCCTTCCGGAACCCCTCGGCCCGCGCCTGCCACCCCCGCTCGCGCACCAGCCCGGGCTCGCCCTCCGCGAGAGCCGCGCGCACCCCGGCCGTGTCCCCCGCCGAGGCCGCGGCCTCCGCTTCGAGGACCCTGGCCCAGTCCGCGATCCCCGGGTGCGCTCGCGCGGCCGCGCGGAACGACGTCCGGGCGCCGGCCGCGTCGCCGGCGTGCTGGAGGGCGCTCGCCGCGCGCAGCCCGGCCGCGGCCGGGGCGACCAACTCGGCCGCGGCCGCTCCGCGGAGGTACGGCAGGAGGGGAGCCGGCCGCGGCGCCTCCACCGCGGCCTCCACCGGCGTCGCGGGCGTATCCGCGCCGCCCGTGCTCGTCGTGGGTCCGGGAGCACACCCTGCCCCCGACGCCGCCATGCCGAGGAGCCCGAGCACGGCGCCTCGCCCGAGGGCCGTGCGGGACGAGCGCCTTCCCGGGAGACCTCCTGCACTCCGACGAATGCTGAACTGCATGGGTCAGGGGTTTCCGGTTCCGGGGCGGCGGCCGAGCACCACGAACTCCGCCCGGCGGTTCCGGGCGTGCGCCTCCTCGCCGGAGCCGAGCTCCAGCGGACGCTCCTCCCCGTGGCTCGTCACGCCGATCCGCCGGGGCTCGACGCCGAAGCCGACCAGGTACTCCCTGGCCGCGCTGGCCCTCCGCATCCCCAGGGCGAGGTTGTACTCGGTGGAGCCCTGCTCGTCGGCGTGTCCCTCCACCCGGACGCGGACCAACGGGTCGGTGCGGAGGAGGACCGCCTTCTGATCGAGGATGCTCCGGGCCGGCCCGTCGAGGTCGAACGAGTCGAAGCCGAAGAAGATCATCTCCGAGAGCACCGCGTCCCGGCGCGCCGCCTCCTCCCTCCGCCGTGCCTCGTCCGCCTCGCGGCGCGACCGCTCCTCGGCCTCGCGCTCCGCCGCGCGGCGGTCCGCTTCGGCTTCGGTGGCGGGCCCCCCGCCGGGGGTGGTGGTGGTCCCGCGCGGCTTCTTGGCGCACCCGGTCAGCGCCAGGGCCGCGCACAGTGCGCCGATGACGAACGTGCTCCGCATGTGATCTCCTTGGGTCGGGCTGGAATGCTCCCTGGGGGAGCCGGGTTTCGCGGTCCGCGGATCGGACCGACTACGAGGGATGGGGCTCGACGCCCTCCGGCGCGCCCGGGCGCACGCGCCCGGCGACCACCAGGACCGGGACCGGACAGCGCGTGAGCAGCTGCGCGGCTGTGGAGCCGGGCCCGAGCGGGTGGAAACCGGTCCGCCCGTGGCTTCCCACGGCCACCAGGGAGGCGCCGACCTCCAGCGCGCAGCGGACGATCTGCGCCCAGGGGACGCCGAAGCGGAGGGTGAGACCGCTGGGATCGACGCCGACCTCGGACATCCACGCCCTCACGGCGCGATCGGGCTGCCACAGGGCGGCGCCGGCGACGTGCACGATCATCACCTCCGTGCCCAGGGCCGACGCGAGATCCCTTGCCTCCCGCACCGCCCCGGCGGAGCCGTCCGAAAAATCGGTCGCGACCAGGATCGGCCCGGCTGGCTGCTTCAAGCGCTTTTCGTCGGTCTCGGAGGGGAGGCACGCGCGGAGCACGGGCAGGATCGCCGAGGTCGTGCGCCCCCCGGAAAGGCAAGGCTCGGACCACGGGAAAATTTCCCGTAAATTACCCCACTGCTTGGAGATAGAGTTTTCGTGGAGAAACGCGGGGATGGGGCGGTCTGCCCCGGAAAGGCGGGATTGCAGCGGGGGCGCGAAATCCGGGGTGTGGCAGGATGCCACACCCCTGTCCCGGATCGCTACACGTCGGAGGGGGTGTCCTGCCCGAACTCGGCGAGCTTGCGGTAGAGCGTCTTGCGGTCGAGTCCCAGGATCTCGGCCGCGCGCGACTTGTTGCCTCCGGTCTGCCGGAGGACCTCGAGGATGTACTCCCGCTCCAGCTCGCGGAGCGGGAGCTGGCGCTGGGAAGCGTCGGCCACCAGCGTGGCGGTCCGGCCCACCTCGCGCACCCGGGGAGGAAGGTCCTCGGGGTGGACCACGTCGGTGGCGGCGAGGGTGGCGGCCCGCGCGATGGCGTTCCGCAGCTCCCTCACGTTGCCCGGCCAGGGGTACGAGGTGAGCATGGCCAGCGCCTCGCGGGAGATCTGCCGCGCGCCCGGCCGGGAGGACCCTGCCGCGGGGCCGGAAACCGTCAGGAAGTGCTCGGCGAGGAGGGGGATGTCCGCGGTCCGCTCGCGCAGCGGGGGCACGGCGACGTGCAGGACGTTGAGCCGCCAGAAGAGGTCCTCGCGGAAGCGGCCCTCCCGGACCTCCTCCTCCAGGTCGCGGTTGGTCGCGGCGACCACGCGCACGTCCACGCGGTGCGCCTCCGTGGCGCCCACCCGGCGGACCTCGCCCGATTCGAGGACCCGGAGCAGCTTGGGCTGGAGCGCCGGGGGAAGCTCCCCCACCTCGTCCAGGAAGAGGGTGCCGCCGTCGGCCGCGTGGAACAGCCCGACCTTGTCGCGGTCGGCGCCGGTGAACGCGCCCCTGACGTGGCCGAAGAGCTCGGACTCGAGGAGGTGCTCGGGGAGGGCGGCGCAGTTGACCGCCACGAACGCGCTCCGGCTGGAGTACCGGTGGAGGGAGTCGGCGACGAGCTCCTTGCCGGTCCCGCTCTCGCCGGTGATCAGGACGGGGTGGCCGGAGTCCGCGATCCGGCTCAGCATCCGGAAGAGCTCCTGCATCGGGCGGCTCGCGCCGACGAACCCCGGCGGGGGGGCCGCCGCGGCCCGGGAGAGCCGCGCCACCTCGCGGCGCAGGCGGCTCTCCTGGAGCGCACGCTCGACCGTCAGGAGGAGCTCGTCCGTCCCGAACGGCTTGGTCAGGTAGTCGTACGCGCCGGCCTTCATCATCTCGATCGCCGAGTCGATCGATCCGAACGCGGTGATGACGACGACGTTCAGCTCCGGGCGGCGCGCGCGGATCTCCTGCAGGAGCTCGTGCCCCCGCATCCCCGGCAGGACGAGGTCGGTGACGACCAGGTCGGCGGGCTCCCCCGTCATGAGGTGCCGGAGGGCGGCGTCCGCGGTGGGGAACACCTCCACGGAGTACCCGGCCTCGCCGAGCGCTTCCGCCAGGAACTCGCGGAGGTCCCGGTGGTCCTCGACGACGACGATCCGCTCAGGCACGCGTGGCCTCCGACGTCGCCGGGAATACGATCCGGAACCGGGCCCCGCCCGCGGGGGCCGCCCCGGCGTCGATATGCCCCCCGTGCTCCTCGACGATCCCGCGCACCACGGCCAGCCCGAGGCCCGTCCCCTGCCCGCCGCTCTTGGTGGTGAAGAAGGGCTCGAAGATCCGGGGAAGCGCCTCGGCCGGGATCCCCGGGCCGGCGTCTTCCACCTCCACCCGGACCTCCCCCGGCGCGCTCCCGGCACTCTCGTCGCCCGGCCCGGCCACCGCCAGGCGCACCGTGATCCTGCGCGCTCCGTCGTCCGGTTCCATCGCCTGCATGGCGTTGATGAACAGGTTGGTGAAAACCTGGTGCAGGAGGTGGGGATCGCCGTCGACCTCCGCCGCGGGTGCCCCCTCCCGCACCACCACGACCCCCGTCCGGGCGAACTCCCCCTCCAGGAACTCCGTGACGCCGTCGATCACACGGGCCAGGTCGGTGCGCTCGATCCGGGGCTCCCGGCGCCGCGCGAAGTCGAGGAGGTTCTGCACGACCAGGGTGATCCTGCCGATCTGCTCCACGATGATGCGGAGGTTGCGCTCGCTCGCCTCCGGCTGGGGCACCCGCCGGAGCAGCATCTCCGCGCGCCCGCGGATGACGTGCAGCGGGGCCGCGATCTCGTGCGCGAGCCCGGCGGCCAGGCTGCCCACCGCGGCGAGCTTCTCGGTTTGCCGGAGCCGCCGCTCCAGGAGCACCCTCTCCTCCCCTTCCCGGATCAGCCCGGCGCGGGCCGCCTGCAGGTGCTCCACCATGCGGTTGAACTCGCGGGCCAGCTCCGCCAGCTCCCCGCCCCCGGGATCGGGGGTGAGCCGGTGGGACATCTCTCCGCGTCCCAGCGCCCGGACGGCGGCCACCAGCCGCTCCAGCGGCCGGCCGATCAGGCGGCGCACCAACCAGAGGATGAGGACGGTGACGGCGACGAGGAGGGTGAGGGTGTTCAGGGCGAACCGCTGGCGGACGCGGGCCGTTTCCGCGCGCAGCGAGGCCAGCGGCTGGGCCACCTCGAAGGCGGCGGCGACCCTGCCCGACGGGCCCGGGATGGGGTGGAGCACGGAGTACACGTGCTCGTCCCCGATGCGCCGCTCGAACTCCGTGACCTGCCCGGTGGCGAGAACCTTCCCCAGCAGTGCAGGCGGGGCGGTCGTCCCGGCCTGCAGGGGATCGGAGGCGAACAGCGTCCGCCCGTCCGCCCCGTAGACCAGGACGCCGTAGATCTGCCGCTCCCGGCTGATCCGGTCGATGATGGCCTGCACGTCGCGGAGGTCGGGGTCCCGGAACGCCTGCTCCAGGCTGATGCCGAGCGCCGTGGCGTAGGCACGGGTCTCCCGCCGGGCCTCCTCCGCCAGCACCGTCTGGCGCTGGTACAGGGCCCACGCCCCGTACGCCGCCATGACCCCGGCGACGGCCAGGAGGAGCGGGATGAGCAGGCGCGAGCTGAGCCTCATCGCTCGCCGGCGCCGCCCGACGCGCGCGCCGCCGGTGAGGGAGCGGCTGCGGGAGCGGCCGCGCTGTCCGGGCGGATGCACGGGGCCGCGGCGTAGCGCACGCTCCACCGCGCGCCCGCGGAGTCCACCGCGATGCGCCCTCCCGGCACGGACAGCGCTTCCGCCCGAGTGCGCTCCGCCACGCGCGCCAGCGCCGTGTCGCCCGCGATCGCGGGCCTGCCGGGGAGGGCCACGCAGGCGTACAGGCGGTCCGTGGTCCGCACCGCGTCCACCGCGCCCAGGAACGCCGGAAGCCACTCCGCCCCGCGTCCCGCCGGCGCGGCGGCGGGCTCGCGGGGATACGCGCGCGTCCGCACGTCCACGCCGGTCCCGATCCGCTCCGACACCGCGCGGCCGAGCAGCGCGTCCGCGGCCGCTCCGCCGGGCTCGCCCAGGTACTCGACGAGGACCCGCGGCGCGGCGGAGTCCGGCACCTCCAGCCTCCACCCCAGGAGCGTGCCCATCTGCCCCTCCGGCCAGGCGCCCCGGACGGCCGCGCCGACCCGCTGCCGGAGGTCGCCCACGTCGATCCCCACCGGCTCCGGCGCGTCCGTCTCCGCCGCGGAGGCCGCCTGGCGCAGGGCGCCCACGTCCGGCACCGCGATCACCCGGACGGTGGGAGCCACCCCGGTGCGCGCCGCGATCCGGGTGGCCAGCTCGTCCTCCAGCGCGGCGGCCTCGTCGGCCGAGCCCACCAGGTACAGGCGGGCGGAGACCGCGCCCGGCGACACCGTCACCTGCGACTGCACCGCGCTGCGCGACTCCAGCGCCCCGTCCAGGATCCGCGCCACCGCGGTGCGGGCGCGGACCTCCCACGCCACCTGCTCCAGGGCGCGCCGCAGGGGGACGAACACCGCCACCACCAGCACGAGCGGCAGCCCCACCCGGAGCACCCGTCCATACCGCGTGCCGAACACGGCGCGCAGGCCCTGCACCGCGCGGCGGACGAACCCGTCCGGCCTCGCCCTTCCCAGGGCCGTCTCCTCCCAGTCCCGCTGGTCCACCCGCTCGAAGCCGAGGGTCCAGAAGAACACGACCGAGACCAGGAGGATCGCGGTGAGGTTGGTGAGGAACAGGAGCGTGGCGCCCCCGGCGATCCCGGCGTCCCGCACGCCAAGTCCGAACCCCGCCACGCAGATGGGGGGAACGAGCGCGATCCCGATGGCGGTGCCGGCCGCCGCGCTGGTCGACTCCGAGCCCGGCCGCGCCGTGGTGAACGCCGCGGCCACCGCGACGAAGACCGCCAGCAGCAGGTCCAGGGCGGTGGGGGAGGTCCGCGACGCGATCTCCGCCGTGACCTCCTGGAATGGCAGCAGGACCGTGAGCAGCGCCGCCCCGCCCACCACCGCCAGCACGCTCCCGACCATGCGCGCGAAGGAGCGGAGGGTGAGCACCGCGGAGCCCACCACCAGCCCCATGCCGAGCTCCACGATGGGGCCCATCAGCGGAGCGATGAGCATCGCCCCGATCACCACGGCCGTGCTGCCGAGCACCAGCCCGACGGTGGCGATGGCCATGGACAGGAGGAGCTGGAGCCAGTAGCTCACCGCGTCCCGCCGGCGGCGGTTGAACATCGCCTCCACCACGCCCCTCCGGTCCGCCGCGGTCAGGTCCAGCGCGCGGAGGGCGACGGCGTGGATGCGGCGCTCCATTACCTGGCGCCGGTTCGCGGGACGGGGTGCGGCCATGAGCTCGGATCGGTCACTGGACGGGCGGGCAGCCCTCCCGGGAGACGCCGCCGTGAGGCAGGGAAGGTAACTCGCGTCGGAAAGCAGTGGAAAGGCGTGGCGCGGGCCTGCGGCCAGGAGGCCCGGTCGTCAACGGGGCTCCCCGAGCCTGCGGATCTCCGTCCGGAGCGACTCAATCTCCCTGCGCAGCGCCTCGATCGCCTCGGCGCTCGCAACCTCGCTCTGCCCGCTCTCCGCGTCGCGCCCGACGAAGAACGACGCCAGCGCGGCGGTGATGTAGCCGAGGACAGCCAGCGCGTAGACGGCCAGCAGGAAAGCCAGGATGCGCCCCTCGGCCGTCCGGGGCCAGTACTCGGAGCCCAGGGATGTCATCAGCATCGCGGTCCACCAGAGCGCGCTCCAGTAGTCGTCGAGCCCCCCGCCGCCCGGCAGGTCCCGCTCGAACGCATGCATCCCGGCCGCGCCCACCAGGGTGACCAGCCCGGTGAGCACCACGACGTACCCGAGCCCGCGCCGCCCCATGCTCCTGCCGAGCGCGCGCATCCCCCGGTTCAGGGAGGCGACCACCTTCACGAGCCGGAGCCCGCGCGCGGCGCGGGCCACGCGGACGAGCCGGACCAGGCGCACGACCCGCACGATCCGCAGCGCCGGGAGGAAGAGGGCGACCACCGTCAGCCAGTTCCGCCGCAGGTAGGCGAGCCGCCGCGGCGCGAGCACGAGCCGCAGGAGGAAGTCGATGACGAAGATCCCCCAGATCGCGGCGCTGAGCCGCTCCAGCCGGGCGTCGAGCCCGCGGGTGAGCTCCACGACCAGCAGCGCCAGCCAGGCGAAGCCGAGCAGCACCATCGGCATCTCCAGCCACCGCTCCAGCCGGAGGAGCAGGCGCCACCGCTCCCGTTCGAGCCGCCGGCCATTCGGGGCGCCTTCGCTCACGGGGTTCCTCGCTGCACAGGAGAATCGGTCGCGAGCGGGATCATTCGGGCGGTGCCCCCAGGTCCTGGAGGCTCCCCCGCTCGCCATCTCCGCCGCGAACCACGCTGAAGGTGCCGTCCGTCTCCAGGACCACCGCCGTCACGTCGTCGAGCGAAGCAATTCCCGCCGCTCGGAGCGCGGCCCGGACTTCCTCGCGGGCCACCCGCTCGCGCCGGAGCGCCCCGTCGAGGTAGCGGCCCTGGAAGAAGAGGAGAGCCGGCTCGCTCTTCACCAGCTCCTGCACCCTTGCCGACCTCACGGACAGCCAGGCGACCGCGAACTGGAGGCCGATCAGCGTGGCGAAGGCGAGCACGCCCTCGGCCAGGGCGACGTCCCTGGACAGCAGAACGGTGGCCAGCGTGGAGCCCAGAGCGACCGTCACCACCAGGTCGAACGCGTTCATCTGGGTGAGCGTCCGCTTCCCCGAGACGCGGAGCATGACCACCAGCGCCGCGTAGGCGAGCGTGCCCACGACGGCGACGCGCAGGAGTCCCTGCCAGGAACTGAAGAACATCGCGGTGATTCCTCAGGAGGGTTGCCACCCAGAGCGCAGGTGGAGGTCGCGCTGCGGGAAGGGGATCTCGATGCCCTGCTCGCGGAACGCGCGGTCCACCGCGAAGCGCAGCTCGCTGGCGGCCGGCACCTCGTCGCGTGGGTCGGCCAGCCAGACCAGGAGCTGGAAGTCCAGCGACGACTCGCCGAAGGCGCGGAACACCACCTGGGGCGCAGGATCGCGCAGCACGTCCGGGCTCGCCTCCGCCACCGCCAGCAGCGTCCGGCGAACCAGATCCGTGTCGGATCCGTAGGACACGCCCAGCTCCACCCGGACGCGCACGCGCCGGTCGGCGAACGTCTCGTTGGTGACCGGCTCGGTGATGAACTGCCCGTTCGGGACGATGATGTCGACGTTGTTGGGCGTGGTGACCACCGTCGCCCTCGCGCGGATGTCGCGGACGGTCCCGCGCACGTCGCCCACCTGCACGAAGTCCCCCTTCTTCACCGGCCGCTCCAGCAGCAGGATGAGGCCGCTGACGAAGTTCTGGGCGATGTTCTGCAGGCCGAACCCGATGCCGACCGCCAGGACCGCGCCGAGCCCCGCCAGGGCGGTGACGGAGACGCCCAGGTTGTCCAGCGCCAGGAACGAGCCCAGCGCCACCACCGCGTAGTGCAGCAGCCGGTCGAGGGCGTGCTGCACCCCCTCGTCCACGCCGCGCCGCCGGTAGACGCGCTGCAGCGAGCGGCGCAGCGTCCACGACACGCCGAGCGCGATCAGGACGAACACCACGAAGCTCACCACCGACGCCACCGTGACGGTCGTCCCTCCCAGCACGAAGAGCGGCTCGTCGAAGCGGGCGCGGATGGGGTCCAGGTCCAGGCTGTTCTGCATCAGTCGGTCGGGTCTGGAGTGGTTGGACGGACGCGGAGCGGCGGGAGGCGCACGACCTCGAGCGTCTCCGAGGCCACGCCGATCCCGGCCGCGTCCAGCCCCTGGAGGATCTCCCGGGTCATGGCGTCCTTGACCTCGCGGATCCCGTGGTCGGGGACGACGAACCGCACCGTCATCTCCAGCCAGTCGTCGGTCAGGCGGCAGTACACCCGCGGCTTCGTGTCCGTGGGGCTCAGGGCGTAGCGGCGCTGCATCTCCTGGAGCACCTCCTGGCTCACCTCGCCGATCGGCACGGTGTGGCGCTCCGCGGCCTCCAGCAGGATGCGCTCGGCCCGCGCGCGGTCGGCGGCGTAGGGGACGGGCAGCGCCATCTCCTCCCACAGGTACGGGAGCTCCCGGCTGTAGTTGTAGACCGGCTCGTCGAAGATGCGCGCGTTGCTCACGGTGACGACCCGGCCGGTGTACTGGCGGCTCCGGACCCACATCGCCGGGTCGGCCTCCTGCACGGCGGGCGGCTGGCCCATCTCCATGATGGTGGTCTGGAGGAAGCCCAGGGCGATCACGTCGCCGCGGACCCCGCCCATGGAGATGCGGTCGCCGACGTTGAACGTCTGCCCGCGCAGGATGACGAAGTAGCCGGCGAGCGCGGTGATGACCTTGCGGAGCGCGAAGGCGAGGCCGGCCGTCACCAGGCCCAGCGCCGTCGCCAGCCGGGTGGGGTCGTCGAACCAGATCGAGACGAAGCCGAGCACCAGCACGACCGCGGTGCCCAGGTTCACGGCCTGGCGGAACCAGAAGGCGACCCGCCGGTCCCGGCGGCCGCGCAGGATCCAGCTCCCCAGCCCGCGCACCACGCGCGCGAGCAGGATGGTCGCGGCGACGAACGCCAGCGTGAGCAGGAGCTTGGTGCCGTTCTCCGCGTTCACCCCGACGAGCCGGACCCCGAAGATCTCCACGGCCCGGTTCGGTCCGACCAGCCTGACGAATTCCTCCAAGCTGCCACCTCCTGCGTCGTCGTGCCTGCGTCCGCGCGGGACTTCCTATCTCCGGTGTGCGGGACCGCCGCCCGCACGCAGCGCTTCCTCCACCGCTCGGTGGCTCTCCGCCGCCGCCGCGCGGTCGGCGACATGCTCCAGGTGCCGCCCGGCCGTGGCGAGCACGCGGGCCGCGTGGTCGCGCACGATCTCGCGGCGGTCCTCTCCGCGGGCGTGCCGGGCGATGCGCGCCAGCGCGTCCAGCAGGCGGAGGAGGACCGCCTGGCTCCCGCCCGCGTACTGCCGGATGGGGGAGAACGCCGCCTCGACCAGGCGCTCGAAGCCGGCGGGATCCGCCAGCACCCGTGGCACGCCCTCCCCGTCCCGGTGAACGCCGGGCGCGTCCGGCCGCTCCGCCACCCGCGCGAGCGCCGCGCCGAGGCGGTCCACGCACGCCGCCGCGGTGAACGGGTCGTTGATGCCGGGGGAGAGGGCGCGCACCGCCACGTCCACGAGCTGCTGCACGGAGAATTCCACGTCCTGCGACGGCGTGCGGCTCGATCCCAGCACGAACGCGCCGCGAACCTCGTCGCCCAGCTCCGCCGCGGCGGCGGGCAGGTGGACCCACGCCAGCGGGTCGCCGCGGGCGACGAAAGTCCCGATGCGAGGGTCCAGGCGAAGGGTCGCCGAACGGTCGCGGGCGGCCTCGGCGAGGCGGTCGTAGTCGATCGCCTGCACGTATCCGTCGCGGTATGCCGCGACGCTGGCCGACGGTGCCGGCATGGACCCCGCGGGAGCGGCGTCTTCCGCCACCTCGGGGAAGAGCCGGTCCACCCCGGCGTCCAGGTCCTCGGCGAGGGCGGCGATCACGGAGGTGACCTGGATGGAGACCGCGGCGTGGTGGACGAAGTAGATCAGCACGCCCACCCCCACCACGGCCATCCCCACCCCCAGGGTGACGGCCAGGTGCGGCACGAAGCGGCCCGCCTCCTCGCCCCCACGCACGGTGCGCAGCACCAGCAGGCAGTACAGGAAGATGCCCGCGAACGCCCCCAGGACGACCTGGTTCCCGGCGTCGCGCATGAAGCTCCCCAGCACCCGCGGCCCGAACTGCGACGCCGCGAGCGAGAGCGCCACCACCAGCACCGAGAAGGTGACGCCCGCCACGGTGATCATGGACCCCGCGATGGTGGAGAGCACCCCGCGCGCGCCCTCCGGCCCGCCCGTGTAGATCCACCCCAGGCTCTCCACCGCCTCCGACCCGACCCTGCCGTCCAGCGCCACCATCCCGAGCGCCAGCGCCGCCGCGCCGAGCGCCATCAGCGCGGGAACGAACCAGTAGCTCGACCGCAGCGCCTCCCACCCGTGGGTCAGCCGTGCCTTCAACGCCCATCCTCCTGGCATCGGTTTCGCGGCCCTACCGGCCGCGCTCGCGATCCTGCTCGTCCCCGAAGGTCGGGAGCGGGCCGCCTCCCCCCGGTGGCACCGCAGCCCGTCCCCCTTCGCCCCGAACCGGCACCTCCGCCATGATTCCCCAGCATCTGCGCACCCTCGTCGCGGGGGTCGCCGACCCCGGCTCCGCGGCCGATCCGGCGCTCGTGCGCGCCTCCCGCATCGCGGACCGGACCGGGGCCGACCTTCACGTCGTCCACGTCTTCGAGGAGGAACCCCTGTTCGGGTACGCCGCCATGCCGTCGCTCGACCCCACGGGCACCGCTCCACTCCCGGACCCCGAGGGTCAGGAGGCGCTTCGCGAGCGGCTGCTGGAGCGGCTGCGCGCCACGGTCGCGCGGGTGCGGCCGGAGGGATCCACCACCTGCCGCGTGGTGGCGGGGTCCCCCGCCGAATCGCTCTGCTGGGTGGGCGAGGAGGTCGGCGCCGACCTGCTGGTCGTGGGCGCATCGCACCATGGCACGCTGGGCCAGCGGTTCCTCGGCACCACGGCCGGGCGCGTCCTGCGACAGGCCGTGGTCCCCGTGCTGGTGGTGCCGGACGCGCGCCGGCCGCTGCCCGGGGCCCGGGTGCTCCTCGCCGCCGACCTGTCGGAGGCCAGCGCCAGGGCGTACGAGGCCGGGCTGCGGGTCGCCGTGGACCTGTGCGCCGGCGACACGGCGGCCCTGCGCTGCGTGCTGGTGGTGCGTGCGGGTCCCGCGATGGTCCCGCCGCTCCCCGTCGGAGTCCCGCACCACGTGCCCGAAGCCGGCGGGCCGCTCGCGGAGTCGGCCACGCCCCGGCTGCGTGACTTCGTCGCCGCGCACACGCCGCACGGGCTGGCGGTGGAGGACACGGTCCGCGTGGGCGACCCGGCCGGGGAGATCGTGGCGGAGGCCGCCGCGTGGCGGGCCGACCTGGTGGTGCTCGGCACCCACGGGCGCTCGGGGCTGCACCGGCTGCTGCTGGGCAGCGTCGCCGAGGCGGTGCTGCGCGGATCGCCATGCGACGCCCTGGTGGTTCCCAGCGCGGCGACGGACGACGCCCCCTCGTCCGCCGCCCGGACGTAGCCGCCCGCTGGTCCTCCGACGGGGCATCACGGGTCTCCGGTGCCGATGGTGGCGGATCGCCCCGCGTCCGGCCTGCGGGCGGGGAGCCAGAGGCTGAAGGCCGCTCCCCCGGTGTCCGCGTCCCCGACGGTGATGTCGCCGCCGAGCGCGAGCGCGATCCGCCGGCTGGTGGCCAGCCCCAGCCCGTGGCCCTGCGCCTGGGCGTCGTGGAGCCGGTGGAACTCGTCGAAGATCCGCTCGCGCTCGGCCTCGGGGATCCCCGGCCCGGTGTCGCAGACCCGGAACTCGATCCAGCGACCCTCCCGCGACGCGGGCGAGCCCTCCACGGCCTGCGCTTCCAGCACCACGCGTCCCGGCGGGGGCGTGTACTTGATGGCGTTGGAGACCAGGTTGCCGACGATGCGCAGCACCCGCGCGTGGTCGGTGAGCGCGGGGAGGGGACCGTCGGGAAGACGGAGCTCGATCTCGTGGCCCGCGGCGCGGGCGGAGCCCCTGTACTGCTCCTCGGCCTCCCTGACGATCGCTTTGCAGTCCGTGAACTCGTGCACCACCTCCAGCATCCCGGCCTCGGCACGCGTGAAGTCGAGGAGGTCGGCGATCAGCCCCAGGGCGGTGCCGATGCAGCGGCGCATCCCCCCCACCATCCGGAGCTGTCCGGGCCGCAGCTCCCCCTCGTGTCCCATCTCCAGCAGCTGCCCGTAGCCGTCGGCCGCGCCCAGAGGATTCTTGAGGTCGTGCGTGACGCCGCGCATCAGCCGCTCCCGAGCGTCGGAGGCGCGCTGCGCCTCCTCCAGCGCCCGTTCCGCCTCCTCGCCGTGCGCCGCCGCCTCGCGGGCGAGCATCCGCATACGGTGCCCGAACCACCCCACCGCCAGCGCGGCGACCAGGGCCGCCAGTCCCAGGGCGCGCGTGACCAGGTCCTCCCGCGCCTCGGCCCGGCGGATCTCGGCCCTCCGCTCGCGCGTGACGGAGGTGACGGCACGATCCAGGTCGCGCGCCGCGCGCAGCGTGCTCTCGTAAAGCTCCAGGTCGCGGCCGAGCAGCTCGCCGCGCGCCGCCGGCTCGCGGCGAAGGACCAGCTGCTCGTCGAGCCGGCCGTGCCACTGGTCGGAGGCCGTCCGCAGGCGGTTCAGCGCAGACCGGACCGGCTCCGGGAGCGGACCGGCCAGGGAGTCCAGGGGAGCGTAGGCCGAGCGCTCCAGCGCCAGCCCCTCGGCGTACAGGCCGGGGTAGCGCGGGTCCGGCGTGAGCAGGGCCCCGCGAAGGGCGGACATCTGCTGCGCCAGCGCGAACTGCACCCTCGCCACCAGCGTGCGCGCCTCGTCGGCGCGCTCTGCGTCCTCGCGCAGCGGCGCGATGCGGTTCTGGACGGTCAGCGGGGCGACGAACAGCGCGGCGAGCGCGAGCATGACGAAGCCCAGCGCCAGCCGGCCGACCCAGACCGGGCCGTCGAATCGAAGCAGGCGAGGGCGTGTGCGCTCCACGAGGGGTTTGCTCAAGGGGTGGAAGCCGCGCTCATCGTTCCGCGTCGGCGCGCAGCGCAGTTCCCCCGCACGCGGCGCAGGGCGACGCCGCCGATTCCGGCACCGCCTCCGCGAAGTGCCGCTCGGTGCCGCAGGCTCGGCACCTCCACGTGAACGACAGCTCCTCTGCATCCCGCGCCGCCTCCCCCCCCGGCGCGGTGCCCACCCGGAGACCGGCGTGCCGGAGGGTCCTGATCCGGGCGGTCCGGCCAGCGTGACCTGGATCGGCGGGCGGCAGCTCGGTCTCTTTCATGAAAGCCAGCTCCGTCTGAAGGGGACCTACAAGCCGTGCAAATCGCGTTCCTTGATACATATTTTGTATCAGCATCAACTCTCCACGATTCAGCAGGATTTCTGGCCCGTGTCCCTGCAACCCCCGACCATATGCCCCGTATGCCCCCCACTCCCGGTCCATGGGGAGGTGCCGGCGGATATTGCACCGGGTAAGGCGTCCTGCTACATATCCAGTATCACACCCTCGCGAGGCTGTCGGTTCGCCGGGGCGGACTTGCGGGGCTCCCGCCGCACGCCTTTCCCACTGCCGAGATGCCGACCGACGCAGCGCTGGTAGACCGTATCCGGAGCCGTATCGTCGGCGAGCTCCACCTGGGCCACCTGCGCGCGGGAGACCGGCTCCCGCCGGTCCGCGAGCTCGCGCGCGAGCTGGGCACGGACCACCGGGCCGTCGCCCGCGCGTACCACGCGCTTGAGGCCGAGCGGCTGCTGGAGGTGCGGGGACGCGCCGGCGTGTACCTGGCGCGGCAGGAGCGGATCGGCGGGGGCGTGGTGGAGGAGACGGCGGCGTGGCTCGCGGGAGTGCTGGCGGAGGCGCACAAGCGGCGGATCGCCATCCCGCACCTGCCCGAGTTCATCCGCCGCTGCACGGCCAGCGTCCGGCCGCGCTGCGCGTGCGTGGAATCCAACCTGGACTCCGGCGACGCGCTCTGCCGGGAACTGGGCGACGAGTGCGGAATGGACACTGTCCCGGTGTGGGTCGACGACCTCCCGCGGGTCGCGACGGGAAAGAAGCTGGACCCGGCCACACTCCCGGGGGACCTGCGCGACGCGGACCTGGTGGTCACCACGCCGTTCCACGCGCGCGAGGCTGCGCTGCTGGCGGAGGCGCTGGGGAAGCCGTCGGTGGTCGTCACCGTCCACCCGGAGATGGCGGGGATCATCGAGCGGCGGGTGAGGGTGGAGGGGCTCACCGCGATCGTGGCGGACCCACGCTACGGGGAGCGCTTCCGCGCCCTCTACAGGCCGGCCGACGGGGCGGGCGGCCTCCGAGTGGTGCTGGCCGACGACGCCCCGACCATCGCCATGCTGGACCGGTTCGAGCCGGTACTGGTGACCCGGGCGGCGCGCCGGCTGCTTCCCGACCTCGAACTCCCGCTCCTGCTCCCGCGCTATCCCTCCATCTCCCCCGAGTCCACCCGTGCGCTGGCGGAGCACCTCATCCGGCGGAACCTGGAGCGCGCGACCCCCTGAACCGAGGAAAGGCGTGAGTCGCGGGCGGGGATTCCAGGTGCGGCTCGACGTACGTGCGCGGGCAGCAGAGTACCGCCACGTTCTCCCGGACCGGGTGTAGACGGGGCCCCGGGGCGAAAATCGCGGGACCCGGGACGACCCCGGACGGGGTGTTCACCTTCCACGACGTGAAACGGAGCCGATGACGGCGGTACTCCTTTTCCTGGCTGGCCTGGCACTGCTCGTCGCGGGCGGCGAGCTGCTGGTGCGCGGGGCCACGCTGCTCGCGCGCCTGGCCGGACTCACCCCGGCCGTGATCGGCCTGACCGTGGTGGCGATGGGGACCTCCATGCCGGAGCTGGCGGTCGGCCTGATGGCGGCGGCGCGGGGGCAGCCGGACATCGCGGTGGGCAACGTGGTCGGCTCCAACATCTTCAACGTGACCGCCGCGCTCGGCATCGCGGCCCTTGTCCATGCGCTGCCGGTGCGCGGGGCGGCCGTGCGCCTGGAGTGGCCGGTGATGTTCGGGGCGAGCGCACTCTGCGCGGTGCTCCTGCGCGACCTGCGCCTGGAGCGGGTGGAGGGGGCGTTCCTGGTGCTCTGCCTGATCCTGTTCACCGCCTACTCGGTCCACCTGGGGAAGCGCGAGGTCCGGGGGGCGGAGCGGGCGGAGTTCGCGGAGTCCGCCGACGACCGCTCCCTGCACCCGGGGCGCCGGGAGCGCCTCACGGCCGCCGCCGCCGTGGTGGGCGGCATTGCGCTGCTCGTGGTGGGAGGGCGGCTGCTGGTGAGCGGCGCGGTCGACCTCGCGCGCCTGGCCGGGATGACGGAGCGGGTCATCGGGCTCACCGTGGTGGCGGCCGGCACCGGGATGCCGGAGGTCGTGACCTCGGCCGTCGCGGCCGCGCGGCGCCAGACCGACGTCGCCGTGGCCAACATGATCGGCTCCAACGTCTTCAACCTGCTCGGCATCCTGGGCGTCACCGCCCTCGTCCACCCGATCCCGGTCGCCCCGGCGCTGGCGGGGCCCGACCTGTGGTGGATGCTCGGCACGGCGCTCCTCCTCCTGCCCGTGCTCTGGCGGGGGATGCGCATCGACCGCTGGGAGGGAGGCGTCCTGCTCGGCGCGTACGGCGTGTACCTCTGGACCCTGGTGGGATGAGCTGCTTCTTCATGCCCGACGCCAACGCAGCCACCGGGAGACCGAAGCGATGAAATCGGTACCCGCAGCGCTCCGGACCCCCGGCGGCTCCCGCCGGTGTTCCGGGGAGTGCCGCGACCCTGGCACCGGCTTGCGTATTGCGGGGACACGCGCCATTCTCCCCGCCCTGTCATCCAGGTCCCGAACTCCGGTGACGTTTGGCGAACGAAGCCGACCTGAGGGAAGCGCAGAGGTTCATCGCCGAGTTCATCCACTCGGCCGAACAGCTCGACGTGCTCCTGCTGCTGCACTCGCACGCCGACCGCGACTTCACGGCGGCCGAGGTCAGTCAGCGCGTGTACACGGTTCCCGCTTCGGCCACGCTGCGCCTGGAGGAGCTGGTCGCGGTGGGGCTACTGGCGAGCGACCGCGCCCCGGACCCGCGCTACCGCTACGCGCCGGCCTCCCCGCACGTGGCGGCGCGCGTGGACACCCTCGCCGCGGCCTACCGCGCGGACCGGGTCGCGGTCATCCGCCTGATCTTCCAGGCCCCGGCGGATCCGGTGCGCAGCTTCGCGGACGCCTTCCGGCTGAAGCGCCCAGGAGAGTGAATGGGAACCGTCATCTATGCGCTCTGCGCGCTGACCAGCCTGCTCTGCGCCCTGCTGCTCGCCCGCGGCTACCGGCGGAGCCGGGTGCGGCTGCTCCTCTGGTCGTCGCTCTGCTTCGCGGGGCTGGCGCTCAACAACGTGCTGCTGTTCATCGACCTGCGCGTCGTCCCCGACGTGGACCTTTCCGTGTGGCGCTCCCTCCCTGCGCTGGCCGGGCTGCTGGTGCTGGTCTACGGGCTCGTGTGGGACGCGCGATGAGCGTGCACACGTGCCGCCGCCCGCGAAGCCGCCGGAGGCCGCGATGATCGCGAGCCTGGTCGCCGGGGCCATCGCCATGGGCTACTTCGTCGCCGGCCTCTTCTTCCTGAGATTCTGGCGCGACACCCGCGACCGGCTCTTCCTGGCCTTCTGCGTGGCGTTCGGCATGCTGGCCGTGCAGCGCGTCGCGCTGGCGGTCGTGGCGGACACGCGCGATGCGGCCATCCCGCTCTATGGGCTGCGCCTGCTCGCGTTCCTGGTGATCATCGCCGCGATCCTGGACAAGAACCGGCCCCGACCCGGCTGACGCCGCTCACTCGCGCACGCGCAGCCAGTCCCGCGGAAGCTCCGGCGCGAAGCGCTCCACCACCTGCTCCACCCCCGCGGGCCCGGAGAGCAGGCGGGCGAGCGCCGCGAGCGAGCGCAGGTGCTCGTCCGGCCGGCCGGCGGGGCTCACCAGCAGGAAGACGAGGCGGGCCGGCACGGAGCCGCGCGGGAGAGCCACGCCCGCGCGGCACACCCCCAGGAGGAGCACCGGCCGGTCCAGCCCCTCGCGCCGCACGTGCGGGAGCGCCACCCCTGGGCACACCTCCGAGGAGAAGCGCTCCTCGTTCCGCAGCACCGCCCGCACGATCTCCCGCCGCTCCGCCGCCCCGAACACCCCCTCCGTCAGCCGCTCCACCGCGGCACCCAGCTCCGTCTCCTCCAGCACGACCACACGCTCCGGCGCCACCCCGGGCGCCAGCTCCACGGGGCCGCCGGCCGAGGGCTCCGGGTCCGCGGCGTAGGCGACCACCAGGTTCCCCGGGAGCGTGTCGGCGAGGTGCTGGGGAAGCCGCTCCGCTGCCGGCGACCACACCGCCGTGCCGCGGCGCGCGGCCAGGAGCACCACCAGGTCGTCCCTCGACAGCGGCGCCAGCAGCGCGTCCAGCCCGTCCCAGCCGCCCGCGGCCTCCGTGGTGGCGGGCACCTGCGGGCGGGCTTCCGCGTGCAGTTGGCGGAGCCGCTCCCCGTCCCCGTCCACCGGGACGAGCAGCACGGGCGCGCCCAGACCGGAGGCGAGCGTGTTGACGGTGCCGAGCGCCTGCATGAAGGTGGGGTGGCGGTCCAGCCCGGGGGGGACCACCGCCACCACGCGCCGGGTGGTCCGGGGCGCCTGCGTGAGCCGGGCCACCAGCAGGGTGGCGCGCGTGCTCGCCGTGAGCTGGTCCAGCACGCTGCCGAAGACGGCCCGCGTGCCGCTGCGCCGCCCGTCCCAGCCGATCACCACGATGCTGGTGCGCGACTCGGCGACCCCGCGCGCGATCCCCGCGGCGATGCTGGTGTCCACCCGCGTCATGGGGACCACCTGCACGCCGGCGCCCGCCGCGTGCAGCACGGCGTGGCCCAGCACCGCCTCCGCCTCGGCGACCTCCGCCTCGCTCGCCGCTCCCTCCCCGGGGGCCACCATCAGCACCCGCAGCGGCTCCTCGTCGTGGTGCCCGCGCACCACCAGCGCCAGGTCCAGCAGCGCGTCCGCCGTGGCCGGGTTGGCGAGCGGGACCAGCACGCGCCGGGGCGCATGCCCCGGGTCGTAGGGCCGGTCCGCCTCCCGCAGCGCCACGCGGCGCCCGTACCGCTGCACCGCCCACGGCCCCACGATGCAGGTGGCGAGGATCATCACCACCACCCCGTTCACCTCGGCCTGGTCCAGCAGCCCCGCGTCGAAGCCCACCAGCACGATCGCCAGCGTCCCCGCCGCGTGCGGCACCGACAGCCCGAACACGACCCACCCCTCGTCCGGCGTGTAGCCGAACAGCTTCTCCGCGGCCTTGGCCGCCAGCCACTTCGCCAGGATCACCAGCAGCGCCGCGGCCCCGGCAACCGCCCAGGCCAGGGCGCTGTCCAGCGCCCGCACGTCCACCACCATCCCCACGGACAGCAGGAAGAAGGGGATGAACACCGCGTTGCCCACGAAGCGGGTGCGGTTCATCAGCGCGCTCTGCTCCGGGATCAGGCGGTTGAGCGCGAGCCCGGTGAGCAGGGCGCCGATCAGCGGCTCCACCCGCCCGAAGTGGGCCAGGTACGCCACCGAGAAGAGCGCCGTCATCACGAAGACGAACTCCGTCTCCCCCTCGCTGGCGTTGCGGAAGAACCAGCGTCCCAGGCGCGGGAGCACCAGCAGGACCGCGGCCCCGTAGACCGCGAACGGCACGCCGATCCCCACCCAGAACACCCAGTCCATGCTGCGGCCGCGGGCCTCGACCACGACCGCGAGGAGCAGCAGGGCGAGGATCTCGACCAGGATCGTTCCACCCAGCGTGGTCGTGACGGCGGGGTTGCGCACGATGCCTAGGCGGGCCGCGATGGGGTAGGCCAGGAGGGTGTGGGACGCGAACGCGGACGCCACCAGCAGGGCGGAGGAAGTCCCGTAGCCGAGCGCGAGCGCGGCGCCCGCGCCCACCGCGCCCGGGACCACCGAGGAGACCAGGCCGAAGACGATGCTGCGGCGGCGGTAGCGCGCGAAGTCGTTCAGGTCCAGCTCCAGCCCCACCATCAGCATCAGGTAGAGGAGCCCGACGGTGCCCAGGAGCACGATGGTGCGGTCGCGCTCCAGCACGCCGAAGCCGTGCGGGCCCAGCGCAGCGCCGGCGACGATCAGGCCGATGATCCCGGGGAGGTTGAGGCGCTCGAAGAGGAGCGGCGCCAGCAGGAAGGTCGCCATCGCGACCGCGACGATGAGGACGGGGTCGGTGAGCGGGAGCGACGGGAGGACGAGAGCCGGTAGAGTCATCCGCGGAGGTCGCTGGTGCGCCGGGCACGGGGCCACGCACGCCCGGAGAGAGAAGCCGGCGGGCGCGTGGCGGGGCAGGTGTGCGGCGGATGCAGGATCGGAGCCCCCTCCGTCAGACGGTGTGGGCGAGCTCGTGCTCATACGCCAGCAGCACGTCGGCGCGGCTCAGCAGACCTACGAACACGGGTCCCCCGGGACGCGGCTCCACGACGGGCAGCGCGTCGACGGACCGGGCGTTCATGGCCGTGAGCGCGGTGCGGAGCGACTGCGCAGGGTTGAGCGGGTCGCTGGGGTCGGCCAGGTCCGCCGCGAGCAGGAGGCCCGCCGCGCTGCCGCCCGCGAGGATCGCCTCGCGGAGGGCGTGGTGCGTGATCACGCCTGCCAGCGCGCCGTCCGCGTCGACCACGGGGATCACCCCGGGCCCCGAGCGCCCCGCGAGGTCGATCAGCTCCGGCAGCGTCGCCCCGGGAAGGACCCGCACCCCGTCCTGCGCCAGCGCGTCGCTCACCCGGATGCGCTCCATGAGCGCGCGGTCGGCGCCGTGCAGGAGGGGCTCACCCCGCGCCTCCAGCCAGCCGTCGTATAGGCCGTGCGGCGCGTAGCGCCGGGCGGTCGCGTACGCGATCACCGCCACCGCCATCAGGGGGACGACGTAGCTGGGGTCGTCCGTCATCTCGAAGACCATGAAGATGGCGGTGAGCGGGGCCCGGGTCGCGCCCGCCACCATCCCCGCCATCCCCACCAGCGCCCAGGCGTGCGGGTGGACCATGTGCCCGGGGACCAGCGTGTCCGCCAGCCGGCCCAGCCCGCCGCCGAGCGCCGCCCCGATGAAGAGCGTGGGGGTGAAGACGCCGCCGGAGCCGCCCGACCCGAGCGTGAGCACGGTCGCCAGGATCTTGGCGAAGGCGAGCGCCAGTAGCAGGTGCCACGCGAGCCCGCCGAACACCTCGCGCGGAATGGCGAGGTGCCCGTTTCCGCTCAGCAGCCCCCCGGAGTACGCCACGATCACGCCCGTCAGGCCTCCTCCCACGATGGGCCGAAGCCATGGCGGGCCGGGGAGCCGGCCGAACGCCGCGGGCGCGGACAGGTACACGCGCGTGTAGAGCGCCGAGACCAGCCCGCAGGCGACGCCGAGGACGGGGTAGAGCAGCGCGCTCGAGAGCACGTTGGCGTCCCCCGCGCCCGGGACGTGGAAGGCGGGGTGCGACCCCAGGAAGGGGCGGACGGTGAGCGCGCCGACCACGCTGGCGATGACCACGGGGCTGAACGCGCCCGCGGAAAAGGAGCCCAGAACCTCCTCCAGGGCGAAGAAGGCACCCGCGAACGGCGCGTTGAATGCCGCGGAGATCCCCGCCGCTGCCCCGCAGCCGAGCAGGATCTTCACCTGCCTGGGCTGGCAGTGGAGCAGCCGGCCCGCCTTGGACCCCAGCGCGGCACCCAGCACGGCGACGGGACCCTCGCTCCCCGCCGAACCGCCGGATCCCAGCGTCATGGCGGCGGCCACGGTCCGGATCGCGATCGCCCGGCCGTCGAGGACGCCGCCGCGCTTGGCCACCGCGAGCTGGAGGTCGGGGACGTTCTGCCCCTCGGAGGTGCCGGTCCGCCGCACCAGGTACCAGGCCGCCCACACCCCCGCCGCCGTGAGCACCGGGAAGTACACGGGGCTCCTCAGCGCGGGAAAGCGGGCCTCGGGCCAGGTGACGAACACCATGAAGCTCAGGTCGATCAGCCGGTAGAAGACGACGACACCCAGGCCGCTGGCGACCCCGATGAGGGCGCCGAACAGCATGAGCACGGCGCCCTCGTCCCAGTCCAGCCATTCCAGCGCGGCCCGCAGCGCGCGCCAGGCCCGGCGGGCCAGGAACGCCGGCCGGAAGCGCCGGGCGGACGCCCTCACCGGAGCTCCTCCGGCTGCTCGTAGACTGCCCGTACCACCTGGACCGGGAACCGTGCGTAGCACCCGGCGACCCTTTCGGCGGCGTGCCGCAGCGCGGGCGTCGACGGGGCGAAGCGGAACGTACCGTCGCCGTCGCGGCGTGTCCCCGCCACCAGCCCCGCGGCGGCGAGGTCGCGCAGCACCCCGGCCGCGGTCGCCGGGTCGACCGGGGTCTCCGCGGCGACGTCCGCCGGGGAGTACGCCCGCGCCGGTGCGCCGGCGAGCAGGATCAGGGCTTCCAGGTGCGCGACGGACGCGACGTGGTCCCGGAGCAGGCCGTGTACGTCGTCAGGAAACCGGTCGTCAGCCATGGGACTCACGGATCTGCTGGCCGATCACGTCCACTACCCGGTCCCGGAGGTATGCATCGTTCATCCTTCTCATTCCTGAAGCATCACCGCACTCTACCGGCGACGTGGACCCGCCCCGCACTGACCCGGTGCGGCGCACGTACGGCATTTGCAGAATGCAGAATATGGGGGATGCCCCATATTGGTTCAACCCACGGCGCGAAGGCCACCGGAACGAACGGGGACGGCCGGCGGGGGCCTGCCTCACCACCCCACGGGAAGCAGGGCCGCGTGCGTAGTTTCACGACAAGATCCAGATCGGGCCTGGGCGCTGGCGAGGTCCCCGGCAACCCCGTAGGAGCCGCGCGTGGCAACCTGCTCCCGCGCGAACCTTGTCTCCCGCCATGGCTCCGCCTATGCTGTCCCGTGGGAGCGCCTGTAGCCGGAACTGGCGCGTGCGTTCGTGGCTGGACTGCTGGGCGGGATTCCGGAGAAGAGGCGAGCGGAAGCGGAACGGCGACTGCTGGAAATCGTCGCGGAGTCGTACCGGCAAGCGGACGCCCACCCTCCGAGTGTAACAGCCCTCCTGAACTCTTGCCCCTCGAATCTCAATAATCACGGAGTCTCTTCCATGGATTACATCAACTACGCAGGAGTGGTAACGCACGTCGCCCACGAATCGAGCGTTTCCACTTCACATAAAACGATGTTTCGAGTTGCCGGACGCCCGGTGAAATGGGGAAAGGCTCTGAACATGGGAAATGGCGATCATGTGTCGGTGGTGGGAATCGACAAAGGAGGAACCCTGCACGCCATCGCGATGAAGAACGATTCGACGGGAGAGCGGAACGTGAAGCGGGTTCCTGCGTGGATGCAGGTGGTCAGCATTCTTCTCCGGGTGATCGGTGTCGCCTGTATCGGGGCCGCGATCATCGGGGAGATGCCCGACGCGCTCGGTTACGGCATCGTATGCGGCTTGGCCGGGATCTTTCTTCGCTTTTTACATCGGGAGAAGCGCGACGAAGTCACGGCAGCCGAGCAGATGCTGAATCGAATGGCTGCCGCGGCTCCTGCTCCGTAAGCTCGACCTCGGTAGACCTGAGCATCCACGAACAAAAAGCTCCCCTCATCGCGCGGCCTCGCATGTCGTTCTGGGAACGAGAGCCCCGGCCAGGATCAACCCGGCCGGGGCTCAGTCTGTCGGCACGTAGCAGGGATGACTGTCACCGGGACTGACTTCGACGACAAACGCCACAGAGCACGAGTACGAGGCGCACGCATGGCATTTGCAGGATATGGGGGACACCCCATATTGGTTCGACCCGGGGCGCGAACGGCCGCGGGAACAGCCGGGGCGGCCTGCGGCCTCCTGCACCACCCGACGGGGAGCACCCACGCGTGCAGCTCCACAACAAGATCCTGATCGGCCTGGGCGCCGGCGTGCTGGCCGGCGCGGCGGCGAACGCAGCGGGCGTGTCCGACGCCGCGTGGTGGGGAGAGCGCGTGCTCCCGCTCCTGGAGTTCATGGGCGCCGTGTTCGTCCGCCTCATCACCATGATCGTGGTCCCGCTGGTGGTCGCGTCCCTCCTCACCGGGGTGGCGTCGCTGGGGGACATCCGCAAGCTGGGCCGGATCGGAGGCAAGACGCTGGCCTACTACCTGTTCACCACCGCGGTGGCGGTCTGCATCGGGCTCACCCTGGCCCTGGCGGTGCGGCCGGGCAGCCGGATCAGCGCCGCCTCGCGCGACGCGCTGGCGGCGGAGTTCGGCGCGGACGCGGCCGGCAAGGTGGCGCTGGCGGCGGAGAAGCCCGGCACGCTGGACCTGCTGCTGGAGATGGTCCCCAGCAACCCCGTGGGCGCCGCGGCGGAGGGCAACCTGCTCCCGCTCATCGTCTTCGTGCTGGTCTTCGGCGCGGCGGTGTCGCTGCTGCGGCCGGAGCGCCGCGACGCGATCCTGACGTTCTTCGCCGGCGTCAACGACGCCGCCCTGATCATCGTCGACTGGATCATGAAGCTGGCGCCGCTGGCCGTCTTCGCCCTGATCACCGGGGTGGTCAGCCGGTTCGGCATGGACGTGCTGGGCTCCCTGGCCGTGTATGCCGGGGTGGTGGTGGCGGGGCTCGCCCTGCACGCGTTCGGCACCTACGGGGTGCTGGTGGCGCTCCTGGCGAGGCTGAATCCCCTGGACTTCTTCCGGCGGATCCGGGAGGTGCCGCTGATCGCGTTCTCCACCTCGTCGTCCAGCGCGACGCTCCCCGTGACCATGGAGACCGCGGAGGAGAAGCTGGGCGTCTCCCGGCCGGTCGCGTCGTTCGTCCTCCCGCTGGGAGCCACCGTCAACATGGACGGGACGGCGCTCTACCAGGGCGTGGCGACGGTGTTCATCGCGCAGGTGTACGGGATCGAGCTGGGGGTGGGTGAAATCCTCACCGTGGTGCTCACCGCGACGCTGGCCTCCATCGGGGCCGCGGGCGTGCCGAGCGCCGGGATCGTCACGCTGATCCTGGTCCTCCAGTCGGTGGGGCTCGCGGGTCAGGCGGCGGCGGGAATCGCGCTGATCCTGGGGGTGGACCGGCTCCTGGACATGCTCCGGACGGCGGTGAACGTGACGGGCGACCTGTCCTGCGCGGCGTTCGTCGCGCGCACCGAGGGCGAACTCCTGGTCCCGCGCCCGGTGGACCACGCGATCGAGCTGGGCTCATCGGCACCGCCGGTAGGAGCGGCGTAGGGCTCCTGCCGGACGAACGGCGCGCCGACGGAGTTGTCGGCTGCCTCAGCGAATGCGGAAGGCGTCGCTGAAGCTGCGAACTGGGTCGGGCGGCCGGCGGAAGACGAGGTTCAGCACCCCGACGCGGTCCGCCCGGTACGCGTCCGCCAGCGCCTGCACCTCCGCGTCCAGCTCCGGCGAGCGGGGTTGGTACCGGTACTCCGGGTCGGCGGCTCCGTCCGAGCGCAGGAATCCCAGCTCCACCAGGCTCTCCAGCCGCAGGGTGGCCGCCGCGGGAACCGTGAAGATCTCGCGGCTCACATCGTGGGCGCGCCACCCCCGGTCGGGGTGCCGATGCAGCAGCAGGAGCACTTCGAGTTGCTCCGCCGATTCGATGTTCGCCGCGATGAAGCGCTGAACGGGCTCGGGCACCCCGCTCATGGCCGGCTCGCCGGGATCTCTGCTGAAGGCGCCATCATTGCATGCGGCATCGTGAGTAGCTGCTCCTTCCGGGCCGCCCGCTCCGGGCGCCGGCGTCGCCTCCGTTCACCGGTGCGGCGGCCGCTGCTCTTCCGCGGCCATGCCCGGTACCGGAGGCGCGGCGGGGTCGATCCCGTCCGGATCGAAGTGGCGGCGGCCCCGGAGGATCTTTGCATACGGCCAGGTGATGAGGCTCAACAGGGCTGTCCAGATCACCGCCATGAAGATGATCGGAGTGGTCGTCATATCTTCCTTCCCGAGGTTCTGGATCCCACACAGCGACGGCCGGCTCCGCCCTGTACCATCCGAATATGGGGGATCCCCCATATTCGAACAACCCACCAGCTGGGGGCGAGATGAAGGGTGAGTTGAAGGACGCGGGAACGGGTGCCGCGGAGGCCGGAGGAGGCGGGGGGAGGGATGCGCACACCGCGGCCGCCGTCGACGCGCTGCGCCGCATCCTGCGCGTGATGCGCACCGCGGCGACGGAAACACAGGCCACGCTCGGGATCAGCGCGGCGCAGCTGTTCGTCCTTTCCCAGCTGACGCACGCGGACGGGCTCTCCATCAACGAGCTGGCCGAGCGGACGCTGACGGACCGCAGCTCGGTGGCTGCGGTGGTGGACCGGCTGGTGGGGCGGGGGCTCGCGGAGCGGTCGCCATCGCCGCGCGACCGGCGCCGGGCGGAGGTGCGGATCACCGAGGCCGGCAGGAGCCTGCTGGTGCAGGCGCCGACCGCGCCCACGGCGCTGCTGGTGGCCGGCCTGGCGCGGCTGTCGGACCCGGAGGTCCACACCCTCGCGACCGCGCTGGACCGGCTGGTGGGTGCCATGCAGCTGCAAGCGACGCCCGCGGCGATGTTCTTCGAAGAGGAGGATCGGCCACGGTGAGCCGCCCGTCCGCACCGAGAACTCGGCCGCGTGGGGACGGCCCCATACGCTCACCATCGCGGAAGTCGAGCGCAACCTACCGGTGCCGGGCCGAGCGTGCTCCTTTGGCGTAGCGCTCCATGAAGCGGCGCTCGCTCGCCGTGGTCCCGATCAGGATCAACTCGGCACCGAGGCCGCCCAGCATCGGCATGTCCGCGGGGGGTGTTGCCCGACCTGCGGGCAATCCGCGCCCCCATCGAGTTGCCTCGGGACAACGGACCCACCGAGGGGCACATCAATCGGCTGAAGACCCTGAAGCGGCAGATGTACGGCCGCGCCGGCTTCGGGCTGCTACGCGCTCGCTCCTTGACGCCACCCAGATGGTGGCTAGAAACGGAGGACCGGTTCTTCACCAGAAGTGCGGCAGAACCGATTTACATCCGCCGCTACCAGTGGCAGCAGACCGACGTTGTACGCTTTCAGGTTGTACCTAGGCACGGCGGCTTCGATCAACGCAACGAGCCCACGAACAAGTACACTCGGGACCAACCCCTCTAGTACAGAATCGCTGAAGTCCTTAGCCGGCGAATACCAAGTTTAGCCGCGTGGGGCTGCACAGGAAACTTCAGTCTGCACCATCTATCCATTGATTGTGATAGGATTTCCTTCGAGCCATTCGATGTGAATGTAGAAATTCGCATCGACAGGTGCGAGCACTCTAATTGTCAAAGTGCCTGGTGAGAAATCACCGCCGCCTCCGGAAAGCGGACCTCCCTTAAAGCCGGCCTGGCATGACATGTCTGAATGATAATCTCCACGGATCTCAAATCGGATCGTACCGTGCGTCACGTGGGTGTATATTTTCCGGCATTTTTTGACTTTGCCGAAATTGAAGGCCTTACCAGCCTTGAGCGACAGGTTTGCCTTATATCGCTTTCTCGACTCACCGGCCTCTTGAAACTCCTCAATGTCGGCGCTATTGAGATCCATTGATATCCTCTCTTGCTGAGATGATTGCGTGAAGGGCAATGCCACAATGCCCTATGGGGACGGACTATGCAAATAGTACAGTTGATGACCAAAAAAGTCGAGCTCCTAGTTGTGCCGGGCCTAAAAGAGCGTGTTATGAACCTGATCGGGGTCCGGGTTGTATTGGCCTAAATGAGCCAACGCAAACCATATCCGAGTGATGTGCGCGACGAGGAGTGGGCCTTCGTCGCCCCTTATCTGACCCTGCTGCCCGTCACCGCCAAGCAGCGCAAGCACAGTCTGCGCGAGGTCTTCAACGGCCTGCGCTGGATCGTCAAGACGGGTTCGCCCTGGCGCTACATGCCCCACGATCTGCCGCCGCATGCGGCCGTCTTCCAGCAGACGCAACGCTGGATCCAGAGCGGCGCCTTCGCGGCGATCACGCACGACCTGTGCAGCCTCCTGCGCTTGCTAGAGGGCCGCACAGAGCAGCCCTCGGCCGCGGTCTTCGACAGTCGCACCTTGCGCTCTACGCCCGAGAGCGGGGCCCGAGCCGGTCTGGACCCGTACAAGAAGATGCGCGGCTCCAAAGTGCACATGGCCGTCGATACGCTGGGCCATCTGCTCGCCGCGGTCGTCACCCCAGCCAGTACGCAGGACCGCGATGCCGTGGCGCGACTCGCGCACGCTGTGCAGGAAGCCACGCAGGAGACGGTCGAAGTCGCCTTCGTCGACGGCGTCTACAAGGGCCCGGTGGCCCATGATGCAGCTCAGGCCGAAGAGGGATCCGTCTGGAAGTCGTCACGCTCCCAGAGGGGCAGCGAGGCTTCGTTCTTCTGCCCCGGCGTTGGGTGGTCGAACGCAGCTTCGCCTGGATGAGCCGCTTTCGCAGGCTGGCCCGGGACTACGAGCGATTGCCCGAGACGCTGGAGGCGATCCACTTCATCGCCTTCGTCTGCGTGATGCTCAGCCGCGCCTACTCCTTGCTGGAGATAGGTTCATAACACGCTCTAATACATGTGCCGGCTGTCAAGCTGAACCGCTCGTTCAGCTTCTGCGGTTGCCAGGAAATCGGTGAGGGGCATTATTCGATCCTCCCAGTCCTGATGTCCGAGGACGAAGCCGAGGCGGTAGGCGCTCTAGCCCTGCGCCCCCCCCCATGTTCAGCCTATTCGTGCCCTGCAGACCGCCCATGCAGAGTTCTGGACACGCCTTCACCAGAAGTGCGGAAGAACCCAAGATACGTGTCGTCCAACAAGATCGTGTTGGACGGCATGAGTTCTATCGCTCGTGCGACACGGAAGATGTCGCACTTTCGCAATCCTGCGACACGCAATTTGTCGCAGTGTGTTTCGCAAGTCCGGCCTGGGATGACTCTCAGTAAACAGGCGATGAAGGTTCCGGCAATCTTGAGGGCGGTTCAATAAGTGAAGTACTAGCGGCCGGGAAGGCGTTACCGTTAAAGACGGGGGATCCCCGGAGGCAGCTATTCGATTACGGTTTTGTGGCGATTCACTAAGTCGTTGACGGCCGCCTAAGCCACCTGGTAACTGTACTTCGTGATCGAGAACACTTGGTTGAATGGTCGGCATCAGCGTTGTTTCGCGGCACCATTGATGGAAGCACCAGCGGCACAAACCGGCTGCTGTAGACCACGTAATGGCTGTCTGTACCAATATTCTTCTGAGGTACCGTGGCCAAATGTTCCATGTAGACGATCACGCGTTCGACAAACGGTTCCATCTGAGCCATCTCCTCATCCGCCCCCAGCCCACTGTCGCGGAACGCTAGGCCGAGCGCGACCGTGTACCTCCGCATCATCTCCTCAACTCTGATCCTGCCCGCGAACCTCTTCAGGAGGAGCATGTAAAAAACAGCCGCATTGGACGCTGGGTGCTCTTCTCTCACCCGGCGGAGATCGTCTTCGTGAAGAATCCCCGAACCGGTGATCCCTAACAGATTCAGTTCGAGATTTATTCTGTAGATAGCCACGCCTGCCAAAAGGCGCAGGAGCGCGTCAATCGTAAGCTTCTTCTTGAAAAAGTAGACTTGGGAGTCTTATGTGCGGGGGGTCTGGTGGGGGCGGCGATTCCCGTCATACTACACCTCGACTTGGTCACGGCAAAGTCTCCCATCCCCGGTGGATTGCCTGGCCATGTGCTTCTCCCGGCCAGCAGGAGCCCGGCAGTGGGGTCACCGCAAGTCCAAGCGCAACCTGCAGATCGCGGTGAGTGATCCGCTTGTTCGAAAGCGGCAGGGCTGTGAGGTTGCGTCCCGCGAGGCGCGGAAGGCGAGCGCGACCTACTGGTGCCGGGTCGAACGCCCGCCGTTGGCGTAGCGCTCCATGAAGCGGCGCTCGCTCGCCGTCGTACCGATCAGGATCAGCTCGGCACCGGGGCCGCCCGGGATGGGCATGTCCGCGGGGGGATTCACCACTCTGCGCCCGTCCTCCTCGATCGCGATGACGCTGCACCCGGTCTCGTCGCGGATGGAGGTCCCGCCCAGCGAGCGCCCGACCAGGTCGGCCGGAACCGGCGTCCGGAAGATGTCCAGGCCCTCCGCCAGCATCACCACGTCGCCCTTCTCCAGCACGTTGTAGATCGCGTTCGCCCCCATCGAGGCGTACGACAGCACGAAGTCCGCGCCGGCCAGGTGAAGGGTCGAGACGTTCCGCTCCAGGGTGGAACGGCTGATGATCTGGATGTCCGGACGCAGACGGCGGCAGTACACCGTCAGGTACATGTTCGTGGCGTCGTCGTTGGTGGTGACGATGACGGTCCCCGCCTCCTCGATCCCCGCCCGCTCCAGGCAGTCCCGATCCGCGGCGGACCCGTGGACGTAGGTGGCCGGATCCCGGATCAGTTCCTTCCTCTGTTCCAGGATCCGGTACGGGATCTCCCGCTCGGCAAGGCCACGGGCCGCCGCACGGCCGACCCGCCCGCCCCCGATCACGAGTGCCGGGGCGTCGGAGGCGCTGTAGATCACCATCAACTCGGCGAAGCGTCCCAGCTGCTCTTCCGTTCCGGCGAGCACGAGCACCGTGTTCGCCCGGATCGGCGTCTCCGGCAGGGGAACCTCGAAGCTGCCGCGCTCCCAGACTCCGACCACCGTCATGCCCGTGACCTCGCGGAGCCGGCTCTGCGCGATCGTCCGGCCGATCAGCGGGGTGCCGGTCGCGGGGGCCTCCGCGATCACCAGGTCCCCGAAGCGGCCGATGACGTTCGCGCGCACGTCCCCGCCCAGGGTACGCCGGGCGAGCGCCCGGCCCAGCATCTCCGGGAGGTGAAGCACCTGCGTGGCCCCCGCGAGCGCCAGGATGTCCACGGAGTCCTTGGCGCGCGCGATGGCGACGACCGGCACGCGCGCATTCAGCTCGCGGACCGTGAACGCGATGTTCGTGTTCAGGTAGTCGTCGCCGGTCAGGACGACCAGGGCGGCGTCCTCGACGTGCAGGTCCCGATAGCTCTCGATCTTGTCCCGGTCCCCCACGACCACGGAAACACCCTCGTCGTGCATCTCGAGCGCGCGGGTCAGGTCCGGCTCCAGGACGAAGTGGCGGCGCCCATGGTAGCGGAGCCGCTGGACCAGGGAGAGCGCGACGGGATCGAAGTGGGTGAGAATGACGTGTCCCCGAGTCCCTTCGGGGACCTGCCGCGGCGCCCGCATGCGCGACTGCGCCTCCAGCCAGGGAGCGTAGAAGAACTGGATGAAGGTGAAGGGGAGGACCACGAGCAGGAAGACGACGCCCGACACCAGGACCAGCATGGAGAAGGCGCGCCCCGCGTCGCTCTGGAAGGTGATGTCCCCGAAACCCAGGGTGGACATCACGGTGAGCGTCCAGTACAGGCCGGTGATCCACGAGTGCTGCTGCCCCTCCGCCGCCATCAGGAAGTGGAAGGTGATGCTGTAGACCAGCATCATCACGCCGAGGAACACCAGGAAGCGCCCGAGCGAGTGCAGGTTGCGCCGGGTGGGGCGGCTCTGGAGAAGGTAGGCGAGCTGCGCGGGGATGAACTTCATCGGCTCACCTCCCGCCCTGCGTCCCGGAGGCGGGCACAGCGGTCCCGGTCGCGGGGCGGAGGAACGGTCCCGGCCCCGGTTTTCCCGGGAACCCGGTGTGGAAACGAACCCTGCCGGGGTCCATTCGGTGCCTCCCACGAGGATTTCTTCTACGCCGCATCATCGGGTGCAGGTGTGCAGGCACGATTCGCAGGGGAGAGCGCGACGGAGGGCGGAGGATGTCCGGCTCCCACGCCGGACGGACTGCAATGCCCGCACCGATAGCGTGCACACTCGGCGGGAGGTTCGTGCTCACCCACGGACCAGCTCCCCTTCTGCGGGCGGAAGCAGCGCACGCAGGACCCCACTGCAAACTTCTGACGACCGGCTCCCCACGTCCTGCGATGCCAGCCGAAGCGCCGGCAGTGCGGCGACAGCCGACCGTGCAGCCGTGGCGACGCTCGCGGCATGCTCGTGGTGGCCGAGCCAGGCGGAGTGGAAACCGAGCTGCGCCAGGTGGTAGACCGCGTAGAACCCGTAGACCACCGGGTCCACCGCCTCCTCGTAGCCTTCCCGGACCCATTCGAGCCAGGGTCCCCCGGCAGGCATTCCGAACAGGTCCGTGTGCATCACAGCCAGCCTCGCCAGGTCGCTTTCCCTCGGCCCCGCGTGGGCGCACTCCAGGTCCAGCAGGCCCGTGCAGGCCACCGCGTCGCCGGTGCGCTCGCAGAGGACGTTTCCCATGTGGAGGTCGCCGTGCAGCAGCACGCCCGCCTCGTCGGCACGGCGAGCGACCTCGGGGATCATACCCAGCAGACAGTCCACCAGCGGCACGCCGTCCGGCCACCCCGCCTGTACCGCGGGCATGAGGCGGCCGCCCAGGTCCTCCGCAAGCGCCTGCGAGAGGGGCCGGGGATGCTCGGAAGCCGCCCGCAGCTCGCCATGGCCGGGGAGCCGGGTCGTGTGCGCCGTCCGCATCAGCCGGCCAAAGCTTCGCATCGCGCCCCGCCGCTCGCCGGGGCCGAGCTCAGGCCAGAGATCCGCCAGCGTGGGCAGCTCGATCCGCCAGTACGCGTCGATCGCGGCCCCGTCCAGCTCCGCCGGGAGATCCACCGGGCGTGGGATGGTAATGCCCGCCGCGCCGAACAGCCCGGCCGCCCGCCGCGCGGTCGCGAACCGCTCCCCGGACCAGGCGTACCGGCCGCGCTTGACGATCATCCGGCGCCCGTCTGCAAGGGTCGCCACGGCGAGGTCGTTCGAGAACTGGCCGTGGTTCACCAGCGTGAAGGAGGGTGGCTCCGCTTCCGGGCCCACAGCGCTGCACAGGGCGGCGGACACGAGTTCCGCCGGGATCCGGGCGCCGTCGGGCTGTACGAAATCTGGCTGCATCGGCCTCCTCCACTCGGCTCGGTGATCGGTCGCGTTCGTCCGCGGACCATACACCCACACGGTTGGTGAGGTGGCGCAGGAGCTTGGAATCGCTGTGGGCCGTGGGCGCGGCCTCGGCGGCCGGATGCGCTACCGGCCTCTGCGGAGGTCGGCACGATCTTCCGATCTATCGAGCAAAAGGACCGATGGTGGCCTGGAGTCCAGGGAATTCTCTGCCCAGACATTCGCCAGGCGATTCAGGCTCGCTTGGCGAATGCAGTCAGATCGGCGCTTGGGCATCGAGATCTCACGGTTGAAATCGACGATTGCTCACTCGTTCCCCGCATCCGCCAGGCGTTGCGGGCAGGCCGTGGGGCAAGGGCATTCGGCCGGATCGGGATCAGTTCGCGGCGGCGCGCAGATCCAGGTAGCGATCAATCCCGTTGATTGCGGCCTCCACCTCGCGTGGGATGCGGCTGCATCCCAAGTCGGGGAGGATCTCACGGGCGAGTGGAAGCTCGCGGCGAACGTCGTCGCTGAGCGGGTCGGTGGCCGCGACGAACCCCACGAGGTCGCCGGCTTGCAGACGCCCGCGCAATTCCGCAGTCTCCACCTTCCCGCGGGCTCGCAAGAAGGCATAGTTGCCTGCCGCATCCGAGCAGTCGCCGAGCGCAAGGCGCTCGTACGCCATCCACGCGAACGCCACCCGGTCCAGGCGGTCGAGCGCAGCCTGTAGCCCGTTCAGCCTGCCCAGGTTCAACTGCTCCGACAGCCATCGGGCAAAGCTCATCCGCAGTGGCCGGAGGATGCGGTCCGTGCGCTCCCGCAATGAGTCCGGGTTCGCGATCCCTCCCTGGTCTGGGAGAGGCCTCCACGTATGCGGCGCGGGTCGCAGTGCCGCCGCCCATCCTCCTAACTGGGTCAAGCGGGCGTTCTCCGCCGCTCTCCGCGCGCCCCGGCCGCCGTCGTTCCTGCTTTCATGAGGGCCGTTGTTGATTCCGCCGCTCCTTGAGAACGGCTCGAACCTCACCAGCAGTTCCAGCCCGTTAGGCGTTTGCCGGCTGAACGTGGGGAATCGGTAGGCGGTGTAGTTGCCGACCACGTAGGCGGTGTAGCAGGTATAGTCCCCGTCGTGCCCGCATGCGCGCCCTGACATGCTGATGCCGCCGGTCTTCGGGCCCCAATCGAAGTCGTAGTGAGCCGCGTTGTACTTCCCGTGATACACCGCGTAGCGGGCGATCTGGAGGGGCGTCCTGCCACGCAGCGTGTCGGTTAGACTGGGGAGGTTGCGCCGGCAGGCGCGGACGGCGGCCACGTCGTCGGTGCGCAGCTCCATGGCGCAGAACCACGCCAGCGGCGACCCCGCCCCGGCGGAGTCCGCCAGCGCCAGGTATTCCTGCTCGATCTGGCGGACCTGCTCCTGCACCCGCGCCTTGGCCTGCTCGAACGCCAGCAGCCCCCCGCCGTCGGACTGCGTGGAGCGCTGGAGGGCGGCGTCGGACCAGTCGCGGTAGCTGGCCAGCTGCGCCCGAAGCGCGAGGAGGTCGGTCTTCTCGGTGGGCATGGGGTGCCGGGGATGGCGCAGCCGGAGCGCGATCAGCGGTCTGACCGCGTCGGCCACCGCCAACGGGTGCGACGCCCGCCCGAACGCGGCGCCGGATACGTCGGGGAACTCCGCCCCCGACGCGGTGCGCAGCTCCTGCACCATCACCGGGATCATCCCCACGAAGTGGACCGCCGATCTGATGTCGATGGAGGGGAGGCTCTGGACCGTCCACGGGTGGTTCTCGTGGACGAATACCCGCCCCTTCCCGTGGATCAACCCGTAGCTGATGAAATCCGACAGGCACGAGGTGAGCCTCGCGCGGCCGGCGCGGGTGGCGGGCGCCGGCTGCTGCGTGGGGAAGAGGCGGTCGCACTCCGCCACCCGCGCCTGATGCTCGCGGCGGACGAGGTCCTGCTGGGTGTCGCGGATGGTGGTGAAGGCGCCGGTCAGCCGCGCCTCCATGGCGTTCATCTCGCGAAGCAGCGCGTGCGTCGAGGCGGCCTGGTAGTCGCGGATCTCCTCCACCCGTGCCAGCAACTCGGTGACGTTGCGGTCGATTCGGTTGACCGCCACCTGGATTTCGCGCAGCTGCCGGGAGATCTGCGCCAGCATCTTCATGATCTGCTGGTGCCGCAGCGTGCCGATGTCGGGTTTTTTGTCCATGAACGCCTGGGCGATCTTGAACCCCGCCCCGATCAGGTCACCCGTAGCCAGTAGGCTTGCCTGGCTGAACAGGTTTCCGGCCGCCATCAGGTCGCGGATCGCCTTGCTGCCGTCCAGCGCGGCGTCGCCTACGTCTTTCACCACCCTCCCTAGCTCGGGGTCCAGCAGCTTCAGCACGGTGGCGGCGCGGTGGACGTCATTGCGGCTGGCGAGCAGCCATCGGTCGCGCTCCTTCGCCGAATCGTCCCGGGGCTTCCCCTCTGCCATGGCGGGGAGAGACGCGCTGCGGACGTCGATCTTCTCCTGCTGCGCTGCCACCTCGGTCAGCACTCGGTCCACTGCCGCGCCGGCGTCGCCCACGCGGTGCGACAGGTCGGCGCGCACGACGGCGCCGTTGCTCACCTCGCTGGCGGCGAGCTGTGCGAGGAGCGGCCCGGCGACCGGAGTGCGGGGGAGGAATGCCGCCAGCCTCGTGACCGGCTCGTCGAGGCTGGGGAGCTTTCCGCGACGGATGGCGCGGTCGAGCGTCTTCCGCCACTCGCGGTTCGCGAGGCTCTGCGTCGCCGGATCCTCGCGCAACAGCAGGTATGCGCGCTGGGCGAGGTCGTCCACCACTGCGGGTGCGTCGACGAAGCGGGTGACCCGCTCGCCTTCCTCGTCCCAACTCCGCGGATTACGCAGGAAGTCGTGGTATGTCTCGTACAGGGACAGGACGGGATAGTACGGCCGTGCCCGCTCCGTTCGGATGCGGCCGATCGACCGAACCCAGTCACGGTTGGGGCTCACCGCGTTCTCCAGCGCCTTTTGCAGCAGATCTCGGTCTTCGCGAACGGCATCGACGAACGCCGACTTCCACAGCTCGCGGTGCGCCTCCTCCTGCGCGGCCGCATTTGTCGGCCGAGCGGCTCCCACGATCAGCAGGAGGAGACAGGATATCCAGGACACAGGAGTAGAGGCGAGGCGCATGTGGGCTCATGGAGTGAGGTCATACGGCAAGGGCTAACGCGTGCGGACCACAGTTAGATGACCCTCCCACGAGATTTTCCCCGGGTCATCCACGTCAGGGGGGCGCGTGCGATCCTGAATGATTGCCTGGTGATTCGTCCATCCTTGATGCAATGTGAGAGCTGTTTTTAGAAAAATTCGTCATGTGCTCGTTCATCACCCGGAGGCACCTGTCGGTGGGGATTCGCACAAGTTCCTGTCTCCCCGGAGAATATGCTCGACCGCTCCAGGCGGTCGGGGCGCCGCACTGAGCCGGGTAGAAACTTGACCGCTTTGAGATGTTTGGTTAAGCATTGAGCCTCCTCGCCCCGCACTTCCGTTCCGGGCACCCGCAGTAGATTCCCTCCGCACATGAGCTCCCCGATGTCCGTTCATAGCAGTACCGTTCACTCGCCCGCCCGCGGCGTCTCCGGACCCGGGCATCCGGATCCCGAGCGCCTGGCGCGGCACGACGCGATCTTCCGCGAGCTCATGCAGCTGGACGCCGCGGCGATGGTCGCCCGGATGCGCACCGCGCCCAGGGAGGAGCTGCCGGCCGAAGTCCTCGCGCGAGCGTACCACGTCCTCATCCGGGACGGAGCCGGAGACCTGGCGGAGGCGGCCATCACCCGCCTGTTCGGGAGCGGGCCGGGCGACCCGCTCGGCGGCACGGACGGGCCGGAGTACATGCGCTGGCTGCTGGTGGAGTGCCAGTACCGGCTGCCCGCCCGGTGGTCCCGCTGGCGGGATCCGGCGGACCTTTACCAGAGCACCCTTCTCCAGATCCTCCGCAAGCTGCGCCGCCCCGGCGGTGCGAACGCACACACGGCGTGGAAGGCGTTCTGCGGAGACCGCCTGGTCGACGCGCTGCGGGAGCGCAGCCGGAAAAAGGACCCGCCGCAGGTCGGGCTGGAAGCGCAGGATCCCGTCACCGGTGACAGCCTCAACCTGGCCGACACGGTGGAGGATTTCCCCTGGTCCGGGTCCACGGAGTCGGATCTGGAGGAAGGGCTGATGGCGCACATGCGCGCCAGGATGGAAGCCGTGGAGGACTCCCGGGTTCGTGAGATCGGCCTGGACCAGTTCTTCGGAGACCCGTCGCCGGTCGACGAGAGGAAGGACCCCTCGGATCCACGGGTGCCGCTCACGGAGCGCTACGGCCTGGACCGCTTCCAGGTCTTCCGCCTGAAGAAGAAAGCCAAGAAGGTGCTGCGGGACGCCTTCGACGAGTGGACGGACATGCCCCCCCGGCCGTGAGCCGCCGGAAAACCCTCACGAGCCACACACCAAGGAGAAGCATCATGCCGTCTGCACACGACCGCTCCCTGCACGCGCTGTTCGCGCAGATCGAGACCGCGTGGGAGGAGCGCGGGGACGCCCGGCTCGTCGACCGGCTGGCCGCCGAGCACCCGGAGCACGCCGAGGAGCTGTACTCGTTTTTCGATGCGATCACCGCCGGGAACGAAGAGCTTCCGCCCGGAGCGGGCGAGGCCGCCGTCCGGAACACCCTGGCCTGGCTGAAGGAGGAGCACGAGGCGGGGCTCGCGGAGCTGGGCGCCGCCGGCGGGGGCGGGCTGTCGCCGCCCCTCGACCTGATGGGGCTGCTGGTCGAAGCGTCGGGGAAGGATCCCCTGGAGATCGTCGAGGCCATGGAGGACGCCCCGCTGGAGCTGCTCGACGTGTTCACCCGGTACCCGCAGCTCGTCAGGCCCGGTGCCCGCCGCGCGCTGGCGGCCCGCGCCTACCGGGGGCTGGACATCGCCCCATACCGCGTCCTGCGCAAGTTCGACGAGTCGGCGGACTTCGCCCGTGCCGCCTCGCGTCAGGGCGGCTACGGTCCTCCTCCTGAGAGCTACGAGGACCTGCTGGACCTCGCGGACCTTCCACCGGAGCTGCGCAGTCTCTGGCTCCAGAACGGCGCCGAGGCGGAGGAAATCGCGTGAGGAGCCTTGAGCATGCCCGCGCGCGGGCGCGCGCGGTCCGGACGGAGGTGGGCACCGAGTCCCCTGGGCTCCTGGAGCGGACCACGGCGTACATCCGCCAGAAGCACCGCAAGATCCTCGCTCCGCTTGCGCCGACCACGATGCAGCGGAGCCGGGCGGAAGTGAAGCTCGGCAGTCCGCTCCTCCGGTACGACAAGGAGCTGGACACCACGCCCGAAGAGAAGCTGTTCGTGGTGGCCCACGAGCTTGGCCACCTCGAGCTGCACGACCGTCTCTCGGACCCGTCCATTCCGCCGGACCCGCTGCTCGCGTCGGCGTACATGGGTTCCGGCGCCCCGGGCGTTGCCCGCTACAGCGAGAAGGCAAAGGAAGAGGCCGAGGCGAACTCCTTCGCAACGGAGTTCCTCTGCCCCACCGCGGAGGTGCTGGCGGAATGGCTGGAGGGCGAGGCTCCGGCCGGGATCGCGGAGCGACGCGGGATCCCGCTCCGGCTGGTGCAGGCGCAGCTCGCCGAGGCGCTCTTCGGCCTCGGAGCGGCTGCCGGCGCGCCGCCGGCGCGCGGGCCCGAGCGGGAGCCCACCGAGGCGCAGAAGGCCGCGGCCCGGGACTTCGGCAGGGCGGTGCTGGTCACCGCGGGTCCGGGCACCGGGAAGAGCCGCACGCTGGTGCTCCGGATCGAGCTGCTGCTGGAGCGCGGGGACGTCCGTCCGAGCGACATCCTGGTGCTCACGTTCAGCAACGAGGCCGCCGAGGAGCTGCGGGCGCGGGTCTCGGCGCGGTTCACGCCGGAGATCGCGGACAAGATCGAGATCTGCACCTTCCACACGTGGGGGTACGTCTTCCTGCACCACTTCCGCAAGGAAGCGGGACTCGACGGCGAGGGCGAGCTCGTCCTCCTGGACGACGCGGCCCGCGCGGAGCTGGTCGGGCACGTGCTCTCGGCCGCGGACGCCGACGCCATCCTCGACCTCAAGGATCCGGACAAGACGGCCGCGAAGGCCGCGGACTACATCGGGTACCTGAAGGACCGGCTCTGGACGCCCGACGACCTGGCGGCGCGGCTGGACGAGTGGACCCCCGCGGAGGGGGAGGCGGACACGCGCGCGGAGGCGCGGGCCCTCCTGTCCGTGTACCGCGCCTACGAGGGGGAGCGGAAGCGCCGGGGCGCCGTGGACTTCGGCGACCTCATCCTGCTCCCGGTGCAGATCCTGAGAGGGAGCCAGGACCTGCGGGACAGGGTGGCGGCGAAGCACCGGTGGGTGCTGGTGGACGAGTACCAGGACGTGAGCCGCGCCGTGGCGGAGCTGCTGATCCAGATCTGCGGACCCGACAACCTTCCCTGGGTCGTGGGCGACAAGCGCCAGGCCATCTACCGGTTCAGGGGCGCGAACCCGGAGAACGTGGACCAGTTCGGAACCGACGACTTCCCGAAGGCGTTCACGCACGAGCTGGACGTCAACTTCCGCTCGGGGGAGGCGGTGGTGAGCGCCGCCAACCACCTGGCGGCGCTGCTGGACGACCCGGAGTTCGAAGGGGAGGCGCCGGCGCTCTGGCGGGCCAGCCGCGACCTGCCGCCGGTGGCCGCGCCGGCGGTGGCCATCGCCGCCGCGAACTCCGACACCGCCGAGCGGCAGGGGATCGCGGGGCAGGTGAAGGCCTGGGTGGACGCGGGGGTGCCGAAGTCCGACATCGCCGTCCTCGCGCGCCGCAACATCGACGTGCGCCAGGTCGCGCTCGCCCTGAACCGGATGGGGGTACGCGCCGTCACCAGCGGGGTGGTCACCGCGGAAGGCGCCGCCGGCGACCTCGCCGCGGTGATCGCTCTCCCGGATGCCCCGCGCGCGGCCCTGCCGCGGCTGGCCTACGCGCTGTTCCGCGGGTCCGTGCCGCCTGCAGCGCTGAACGCGGCCATCCGGCACATGATCGACGGGATGGACGCGCGCGGCCGCTTCGAGGTGCGTGCGGTGCCCGGCGCCGACGGCGTGGTGGAGGAGATGGCCCGCCTGCAGGCGGTGCTGGAGCCTCTTACCTTCGAGCACGACGGGTGGGAAGTGCTGTGCGCCTTCCTCTTCGGGCACGAGCGATACCTGCGCGACCTGGTGCGGCGGGCGGACGACCCTGAGGCGGCGCTCGCCATCGAGGAGATCGTGACCGTGCTGGCCGCGGCCGCGGCCCACCGGTACACCCATCCCAGGGTCCAGCCCCGCACCTCGCGCATCGGCTTCGGCCAGCGCCTGCGCTCCATGCTGGCGCAGGCCACGCCCGCGGTCACGCCCCCGCCGCCGAAGCGGGACGCGGTGCGGGTGATGACCTGCCACGCGTCCAAGGGACTCGAGTTCCCCTACGTCGTGGTCGCCGGGCAGACGCTCTCGGCGATGCGGGGAGACGACACCTGGCTGCCCCCCGGCATGTGCCGGGACCCGGAGGACGACGCCCACCAGGCGGATTCGCTGCTCTTCGTGGGGCTCACCCGCGCGGAGCGGGCGGTGGTCGTCTCCTACGCGAGCAGCGCGAGCGGCACCACCCAGGCCCGTCACCAGCGGAACCGTCCGCTGCTCCTGGAGCGGTGGGCCGAGCGGTCCGGGGTGCGCCGGCTCGACTGGACAGCGGAGCGGGCGGAGAAGGAGTCTTTCAGCGCCACTGGGCTGTGGGGGGGCGTGTACCCCCGGCTGGTCTCCGCGTACGTGGTGTCCGGGGCCGGGTGTGCCATCCGCACCTACCTGCAGGAGAGCCTGGGTGCGGAGTTCCCGACCGCCAGCACGTCGCTCTGGCCGGCGTACGTCGGCATCACCCGCCGGACCATGCAGGGCATCGTGCGGGCGGCGAACGCCGCGGGGCGGCCGCTGTCCCCCGCGGAGGCCCTCGCGCTGCTCGATGAGCAGTGGGCGGACATGGAGGGGCGCGAGCACCCGCTCCTTTCGCTGTACCGGCGGTACGCGGAGCGGCGGGTGAAGCGCCTCGCCGCGGCGTACATGCCGGCGGCGGGCGCGGAGGACCTGGCCTCCGAGGTGGAGTTGGCGGTGGAAGGCGGCGCGCGCATGGTGCGCACCGACCTGCTGGGGTACTTCCGGCTGCCCGACGGCCGCCGACGCGCCATCGGGCTGGAGGACGATTCGCTCGCCAGCGTGGCGCTCGAAGATGGAACGCTGAACTGGAAGGAACTGGACCGCCTGCAGGTGCCGTTCTCGCTCTTGCACACCGCGGCCTCGGGCGACCTGGAGATCTTCGTATACTCGGACGCGGACGGTCGCCTCTACCCGGCACGCTGGAGCAGGCAGAAGGCGAGCATGTCGAACGGCCGCACCGCCGCGGAGGAGCAGGTGCGGCGCGGGATCGCGGGACAGGTGGAGGCCAAGGTCAAGCCGTACACGTGCGGGACGTGCCGCCACCTGGTGCACTGCCCCCACTGGGTCGGCGCTGCGGAGGCGCCTTCGTAGACGAAGCGCACATCGGAAGGTGGGGTTCCGTTAAGAGAGGGTGTGAGGCCGACCGGCCTCACACCCTCACCTTTTTTCGGGAAAGCTTATGACCAGCAAGGCAGCGGAAGGACAGCCGGAGCGCTCGGGGCGCGGCAACGAGGAGACCGTCGTCCACATCGACAAGGAGCCGTACAAGGTGACGCGCTCCGAGATGACGGTCCGCGAGCTCCTGGAGCTCGCAGGCGAGGAGCCGTCGGAGACGAGTCTCGTGCTCCGGCACGGCAACGAGCAGCAGAAGTACGCGAGCCTCAACGAGGTGGTGCCCCTGCGCAACGGGATGCACTTCGTCGTTTACCACAACACCCCGACGACGGTGTCCTGATGTACGGGCCCGAGCGTCTCCTGCGGGACCTGGGGGAGATGGGCCACGAGGTGGAGCGGGTGACCGGCGTGGACGGCAACGTCTACGCGGTCATCCGCGGTTTTGTCGTCCCGGTGGGACGGTTCGCGGACCGGGTGATCGACCTGGGGCTGCTGGCCCTCCCGGACTATCCCCGGAACGTCGGCTCCTCCATCCACGTCCGCGCCACCCCGCAGCTCCTCGAGTACGGCCACGTCCCAAACGTCCGCAACATCATCGTGAGCGGCCTGGGCCCGGAGTGGCGCTACTGGAGCCACAACTTCGGGTGGGGGACCGGCGAACGGTCCACCCGCCGCCTTCTTTCGCAGGTCAACAGCATCTTCGCCCGTGCCTGAGAAAACGCTTCCGCGGCACCTGAGCGTCGCCCTCGCGGGCGACGTGGACGCGGCCATGGCCGCGCACCTGATCCGCGACGACCGGGAGGAGGACCTCCTCTTCGCGCTGTGGACCCCTTCCGAGGGAGCCTCGCGGCTCACCGCCCTGTTGCACACGCCGCTCTTCCCCCGCGAGGGGGAGCGCCGGCGCCACGGCAACGCCAGCTTCAACCCGCAGTACTTCGAGCGCGTCGCGAGCGAGGCCGTGGCCGAGGGCTGCGGCATTGCCTTCCTCCACAGCCACCCTGGGCCCGGCTGGCAGGGGATGAGCCCGGACGATATCCGCGCGGAGCTCCGGATGGCCAGGGCCGCCCTGGCGCTCACCGACCTGCCCCTGGTGGGGATGACAGTGGGGAGCGACGGGACTTGGAGCGCCCGCATGTGGGAGCGCACGGGGCGGAAGCAGTACGAGCGTCGCTGGTGCCGCTCGGTGCGCGTCGCGGGCGAGGTGCTGCGGGTGAGCTTCGCAGACCGCCTGGTTCACCCTCCCCGGTGGCGGGAGGAGTTCAAGCGCACGGTCACCGTCTGGGGGGAGGAGGCGCACGCCACGCTCGCCCGGCTGCGGGTGGGGATCGTGGGGCTCGGCAGCGTGGGAAGCATCGTCGCCGAGGCGCTCGCCCGGATGGGGATCGAGCGGTTCGTGCTGATCGACTTCGACGAGGTCCAGCGCCACAACCTGGACCGGCTGCTCGGGGTGACCCGGCGCGACCTGGGGCGGCTCAAGGTGGACGTGGCCGCCCGGCAGATCCGGCGGGCGGCGACCGCCGAGCGGGTGAGCGTCCGCCGCGTGGCCGCCGCCGTCACCGAGGAGGAAGGCTACCGGGCGGCCCTGGACTGCGACGTCGTGTTCTCCTGCGTGGACCGGCCGTGGCCGCGCCAGGTGCTCGACCACCTGGCCTACGCACACCTCGTCCCCGTGGTCGACGGGGGAATCCAGGTGCGCTTCAGGCGCGGGAAGTTCACCGGGGCGGACTGGCAGGTGCAGACGGTGGGGCCGGGGCGGGCCTGCCTGGAGTGCCTGGGGGCGTACGACCGGGGCGACGCCGCCACGGAGCGGGAGGGGAAGCTGGACGACCCGTCGTACCTGGCGGGGCTTTCGGCCGACCACCGCTTCAAGCGCAACGAGAACGTCTTTCCGTTCAGCGCCAACCTGGCTTCGCTGGAGGTGCTGCACCTCGCCGCGCTGGCCACCGGCACCCGCGGGATCGAGGCGGGCGTCCAGCGGTTCAGGACGATGCCCGGCGTGCTCGACCACGTGGACGCGGCTCCCTGCACGGCGGAGTGCGACATGGCGTCGCTGGTCGGCCAGGGGGACCGGCACTTCACGCTGCACGGCCACGACCACTCGGCCGAAGGGGCGCGGACCCGCCAGCGGGAAGCCACGCCGTCGGTGGCGGGGTGAGGGCAGCCTCCCCAGCCGCGGAGCAGCGATGCCGCCGGGGGACGCTCGGCGCGCACATCCACTTCGTCGGCTCCGTTAAAAGGAAGAGATGCCGGTCCCGTCGTGGTAGCGGGATCGATTCCTCTCAGGGACAAACGGGTGCCGTCCGGGAGAGGCTGTGGCGGGGTGCAGGACTCGTGGACGTGAGCGCCGACCCGTTCGCGGGAAGCAAGTGGCTCCCCAGAACCAAGGAGTGCGGTATGGCAGAAAGTTCCTACCCGCCCCCGCCGCCGGGGAAGATCCTCATCTTCCGCTGGATCGAACGGGAAGGTGCGTCCGCTGTTCGTGGACGCGTAAGTCGATCGGGCCGGAGCCTTCGGGTACCGGCCCGCTTCTTTTCCAGAAGACCGCGACGGCTCATCAGCGAAGCTCCACCTGCCAGCGTTCGCGACTACGCTGCACGCCTGCCGCGGCTTCGGGGTACACGCGTGCCGCGCGCTCCAGCATCTCGATGGCACGCGCGGACAGACGCGGCGCCTCGGACGAAGCAGGCAGGAACGGGGCGGACCAGGCGAGGCGCGCGGCCAGGTAGTAGTTGGCGGCGGCGGAGAAGGGCCGCTGCCGGTACAGCGCCACCTCGCGACCGCCCAACCGCACCGCCGGTCCGTCCGCCTGCGTCAGCGCCATCCGCTCGAACGCGGTGACCGCTCCGCGGAGCATGCGGTCCAGCTCCGCGCGCCAGGCGCCCTTCAGGTCGCTCTCCTCCAGCACCTGCACCGCGTGCGAGAGGGCGAGCAGGTACGCCAGGCCGCGAAGGCTCAGCGCCGCCCCGTCCACCTCCGCCACACGGTCCTCCCTGGCAAGCCCCACCGCCGCCTCCCGGAAGGCGAGGAATGCCTCCGCGGCCGGTCTCCCCATCTGCGCGTACGCCCACCCCAGCGCCATCACGATGCTCGGCTCGCCGGCGGACAGCGCACGGGCCTCGCCGTAGTGCGCCACCACCGCGTCCAGGTCGCCCCGCGCCCACGCATCACGGGCGGCAGCGCACCGGCGGGCGACCCGCCGCTGCCGGCGCAGCTCCGCAACGAGCGTCGCCAGCCGCAGCGCGAAGGCGCCACCGAGCACCGAAGCCGCGAGCTCGGCCGCGTTGAAGGACAGCATCAGCGCCGCCTTGCCGGACGTCGCGTACCCCGACTCCACCAGCCAGGCGCCCAAGCGCGCTCCGCCCACGGGGATCGGCACGCCGGTGGGCGTGGTCACGTCCTGCGCCACGTGCTGCATCCACACCAGAAGCCCGGGGAGACCGTGCGCCTCGTACAGCTGCTGCGCGGCGTCCAGGTCGTGGCCGTGCTGGAGCCGGTGGACGATCCCACCCCCGCGGACTCCGCTCCCCGGCACGGTGTCGATCCAGCGGTGGATCGCGTCGCAGTCGCTGCCGAACAGGCGCCGGCTCAGCTCCTGGTGGGGGAGGCCGTCATGGAAGACGGCGCGGGTTACACCCACGATCTCCCTCTCCCAGACGGTCACGCCCAGTGCGGAGAGCCCCAGGAGCGCATCGGCACGCCAGGCCACGCTGAGCATCTCGCGCGGCGGGGCATCCCCCGGGAACGGCGCGAACGAGGGGGAAACGAGGATGAGCCCGGGGATCTCCGCTGCCAGCAGCGCCTGCGCCCGTGCTCCGGCGCCTTCGAGCGCCTCGCGACTGCGGCTGGCGGCGCGCGCCGCATCCTCCGTGACGCGCCGGCCGACCACGGACGCTCGGCCGGCGAGATCCCCGAGCAGGCTCCTGCCACGCCCCGGCAGCCCGGGTTCCTCGCTGTCGATCCCGGGCAGAGGCTCGGGGGCGTCGGGCTCCTCCATCCCACTCCTGTGCGGCAGAAGGGTCAGCTCCCGGCAGGCACCAGGGCCAGCAGCCGCTCCACGTCCACGGGTGTGCAGTGCCCGGCGCGCAGGTCCGGCCCGAGCGCCGCCAGCAACTCCACCCGCACCACGGTCTCGTCCAGCGGCTCGCGGGCGTCCAGGTAGCCCTCCCGTTCCAGGAACTCCCGGAACGCCGCAATCGCGTCCGCCCGGAAGCGTGGCAGCTCGTACACCTCCTCCACAAGCCGGTCCGGCCGTCCGCCGTACTCCGGCAGAAGTGCAGCCACCCGGTCCATGAACGTTGCGCTGATCGCTCCCGAGCGCTCCAGCGCCTCCCGGTCCACCCGCCGCCCCCGCCCGACACGGCGCGACTCCAGCAGCCGGTCCATCGCCCGGCCGAGCGCCTCCAGGCGGGCGTACCCGCTCCCGTCCGGTCCGAGCAGCGACACTCCCACGTGCTCCACCATCGTCCGCAGCCCGCCCCACGTTTCCGCTCCAAGCGAGAGCAGGCGGTGCAGCAGCGCCGGGTCGTCCACCAGGTACCACAGGTGCACCCCGTCCGGGCCGCCGTGATCCAGGTCGACGGGAGGCACCCGGAGGACCGCGCCGTACGTCGCGTGGTCCATCTCACCCGGCGCCGGCACCGCACCCATGCGCAGCATCCCCGCCGCAGGGCGTGGAAGGTCCACGAACCGCCCGAGCCTGCGGGCCTCGGCCAGGTCCAGGAGCCGGTGCTCCAGCCCCGAGGTGCCCAGCCGCGCCATCCACCGCTCTGCCTCGTCCAGCCGCGCGGTCAAAAAGAACACCTGGCGCCCGCCGCGGGCCAGCTCGATCACCGCGTCCATCACCGCCTCGGCGCGCAGGTCGTCGCTGTTCGCCAGCGCCTCGTCCAGGACCAGGGGGAGCTGCACGCCCGTCTCCATCGTCTCGATGAAGGCGATGCGCACCGAGAGCAGGAGCTGCACCCGCGTCCCGCGCGACAGCTCGTCCAGGGTGCACCCCGTGCCGGACGTCGTGTCCACCGCCCGGAACTCCGGTGGCGCCGCGTCCGACAGCTCCAGGCGGTAGCGTCCGCGGGTGATCGCCGCGAACAGGGCGCGGGCGCGATGGAACACCGCCGGCCGGTCGCGGTCCCGCGTCTCCCGCTCCACGTATTCCCGGAGCACCCATCCCGCCGCCGCCGCTTCGTCGCGCTCGCGCTGCTCGCGCAGCGTGGCCTCCGCGTCGCGCAGCCGCACCAGCGCCTCCTCCACGTCGGTGCGCTCCCGCGCGGCGCGCAGCCGCTCCTCCAGCCGGGTCACCTGCTGCCGCGCGGTCTCCGCCCGCTCCGCCGCTTCGCGGCTCTCGGCCAGGGCAGCCTCCAAGGCCGGGCGCGGCTGCGCGAGGATCGTGTCGTCGTACTCGGCGGTCTCGGCCAGGCGGCGGGCCGCGGTGCGGGCGTCCTGCTGCGCGGCGAGGTGCTGGTCCCGCGCCGCCTCGAACGCCGGCAGCATCCTGCACAGCTCTTCCATCCGCCGGTCGTCGTCGTCCGCCAGACCGGCTCGCGCCAGCAGCATCGCCCGCTCAGCCGCGCAGCGCTCTGCCTCCTCCAGCGCCTCGCCCTGGCGTGTCTGCGCCGCCTGGAGGGTCAGGCGCGCCTCGCCGTGCGCCTGCTGCCGCGCGCGCAGCGCCTCCAGCGTCCCCGCCACCTCAGCCGCGCTCCCGACCTCTGCCGCCGCGAAGGGCGCGATCCACCCGCCCAGCTCCGCGGAAGCCTGCGCGTGCTGCTCGGCCGCGGTGCGCAGCGCCGCCTCCGCCCGGCTGACGGCGACCTGCGCCGCCTGCCACCGGTGCACGCGCTGGCAGAGCCAGGCTACCGCCGCCTCGTCCGCGTCCGGCGCCAGCCCCACGCGCAGCGCGAGCTCCTCCCGCTCGCGGTCGATCTCGCCCGCCCGCATCTCCTGCGCGGCGCGCCGCCCCTCCGCCACCGCGCGGCGCTCCGCCCGGTGCGCGAGGTGGCGCGCCTCGGCGATCTCCGCTTCCAGCCGCCCGACCAGCTCCGCGACGGGGTCGGGATCCCACCGCGCCGGCTGCCGCAGCTTCGTCCGCTCGTACTCCGCCTGGAGCTCCGCGCGCCGGCCGCGCTCGCCCCGCGCCGCCAGCGTCAGCCCCAGCAGCACCAGCGCGGCGAGCAGCAGGGCCCATCCCGCCGGGTGCACCAGCAGCCCGAGCGCGGCGCCCGCCAGCGCGGCCAGGGCCGCCGCGGCGACGGCCAGCACGCGCACCCGGCCCCCGCCGCTCGCGGCGTCGGGCTGCCGTAGCCACGCGGACAGGGAGTCGCGGCCGCGCCGGAGCGCATCGGCGTCGGCGGCCGGGCCGTCACCCGCCAGCAGCTCTAGCTCGGCGTGCACGGCGCGCATCGCGGCCCGGTGACGCTCCGCCTCGCGGGCGAAGCGAAGCAGCTCCTCCACCGCGGGGAGCGCGAGCGCCGCCACATGGTCGTCGCCCACCGCGCCCGCCACGGCGGTCTGCTCGACGCGGCACTCCTCGCGGGCGCGCTCCAGCTCGCGCTGGAGCCGCAGCCGCGTTTCCTCCAGCTGCCGCAGCCGGTCCATCGCTGCCGACAGGCGCGACAGCGCGTCGTCGGGGAGCCCCTCCGCCGGGAGGGCCGTGCCGTCGAGCGTCCGCCGCGCGGCCGTCGCTTCCTGCTCCGAGGCGCGTGCGCGGGCATGCGCGGTGTCCAACGCCTGGCGGAGCGCCCGAAGGCGCTCGGCCTCGTCGCCCTGCAGACCCGCAAGCTCGGGAGGGAAGGCATCGAGCGCTTCACGCGCGGCGTGCTCCAGGACCGTGGCGTCCATTCGCTCCAGGGCGCGCGACAGCAGCTCCGCGCGCTTCGCGCGGGCCTGGTGCTCCGCCGCCTCGCGCCGCAGTCCGACCAGGGTCGCCTCGTCGTCGCGCAGCCGCCGTTCCTCCGCGCGCACCTCGTCCAGGCGGGCGCGGGCCGCCCTCAGCGCGACCTGCTGCTTCTGGGCGGTGCCGGTGCCCTTCCGGAAGCCCAGCTCGTCGGCCGCGCGGGCCACGTCGAATCCACCCGCCGATTCGTGCAGGATCCGCTCGGCCAGGGACCCGTCCGTCCCGTTCAGCAGCTCGTGGAGGGAGATCCGATACCGGTCCCGCTCGGTGGCCGGCGGCAGTCCTGCCGGAGCGGGCGAATCCTCCCCGCTGCGCTGGAAGCGCGCGGCGCCGCCGTCCAGCTCCACCCGCCACTCCTCGCCGCCGAGCTCGAATCTCGCGTCCAGCACCGGGCGCCCGTCCCGCGAGGCCGCCGGCCAGAGCAGGCGCTCCAGCGCGCCGGCCGTGGTCGTCTTCCCGGAGCCGTTGGGGCCCCACACCACGTTCACCCCCGGCGACGGGTCCTGCAGCTCCCAGCCCCCGTCCGCGATCCCCGGCATGCGGCGGACGCCGAGGGACCGGAACACGAGCGCCGCGCGGCTCACGCGGCCTCCTTCTGCGCGAGCAGTGCGTCGATCAGCAGCAGCGCCTGGCGCCGCGCCAGCTCCCGCAGATCATCCGGGATCGGCGGCCCGTCCGCCGGGCTGGCCAGCGACTGGTACGGCCGCGCCCGCCGCACCTGGGCGGAGCGCGCGGCGAGGTCGTTCAGGAGCCGCTCCTGCCCGGCGTCGAGCCGCCCGCCCTCCAGCGCGAGGACGAAGCGGGCCAGCACCCCCGGCGCGTCCGCTCCGCGCGCCAGCTCGTCCAGCTCCACCGCGGGGCGGGTGGCGACCTCCACCCGCTCCACGTGTGCCCTGACGGCGCCGTGCTCCGGGTCCAGCTCAGGCAGCCGCTCGCGCAGCCGTTCCTCCACGCCGCGGTGCAGCGGGGTGCGCCCGGTCACCCGCACCCGGGCGCTCAGGTGGCGAAGTGGCCCGCATCCCGCCTCCGCGACGCTCTGCACGTGCGCGCGCACCCCTTCGGCCACGCGCCGGTCCAACTCGTCCCACTCCGCCACGCCGGTGACGTCCACCTCCACTGCGTCGTAGCGGACGGTGGAGAGCGGGAGGTAGCGTGCCGCGGGTGCCCGGTCCTGCGCCAGCTCCAGCAGCCACGCGCCGTGCGTCCCGGTCTCCCCCGGGTCCAGCGCCTGCGGGGAGCCCGGGTACAGCAGCGGCGCGGCACCGGGCTGCTCGTGCAGCCGCGGGACGTGCACGTGCCCCAGCAGCCAGCACGACACCGCTGCCGCGCGCAGCTCGCCGCTCCCCACCGGGGCGTAGGGACTCCCCGGCTGATCCAGGTCCGCGTGAAGCAGCCCGAGCACGGGTACACCGTCACCGGGCAGCGCCGGGAAGCCACCGGCCAGGGGCGATGCGTGGACGTGCTCCGCCGGAAACGACCATCCCAGCACGTGCAGCGCGGCCTTGCCGTCACGGGGGATCGTCAGCCCTTCCCAGCACCCGCCGGCACCCAGGAGCCGGAAGCTCTTCCCCAGGCTCGGCGCCAGCGTGGGCAGGACGTCGAAGTCGTGGTTCCCCGCCACCGCGACCACGTGGATCCCCGCCGCCGCGAGCCTGCGGACGCCGCGCTCCAGCGGTCCGAATGCCTCGAAGTAGCGATTCTCCCGGTCCACGACGTCGCCGCTGAGCGCCACCAGGTCCACGCGCTCGTCGATGGCCAGCTCCACCAGGGCACCCCACGCGGCCGTGGCCGAGTGGGCGCGCGCGTCTACGCCGTCCGGGAGGCGCGACGAGCGCCGGCCCAGGTGCAGGTCGCCGCTGCAAAGGATCTTCATCAGGGCTTCGGGAGGGTAAAAGAGGAGGGAAACCGCGAGGAGGTCGTCTCGGGGAAGTTGACGCAGGAAGGTGCATGCACCACGCCATTCACATGAAAGTTAACACTTTCTGCACCCGTGAAAAGGGCTGCGGTGCTCCTGCCGACATGCTCGTCCGGGATGCTGCCGGGGTAGGGGAAGGAAGCCGGGCTATGCAATGCACCATGCCGGTGAACAACGACCGATCAACCGTCCCTGGTATGCCGATTTTCCGTGCCGGTCACGATTCGGCCGTGGGAGCGCGCAGTGCGGATTCCAACGCGCGCAGCGCTCCCGGCGTATCCAGCCGGGAGGATGCGTAGTCCGCCGCCAGCAGCGCGTCGGCGAGGTACCCGTGGTGCTTCTCGACGTGTTTGTTTGCCACCTGCTCCGCCAGCGCCCGCCCGTCCGCCAGTCCCGCCGCCGCGAGACCCCGGACCACCTCGGTGAAGTCATGTGGATCCGGGCCGCGGACGTGGACGGCGCCCGCCTCCGCGCTGGCGGAGAGCCCTGCGGCCTGCAGCTGGAGCAGCAGCGTGCCGAGCACGCGGTCGCCCACCCAGGGGAACCAGAGCGTGCCGTGGTCCCACCCCAGGAGCGCGCTCTCGACGAGCCCCAGCCTTCGGAACTCGGCGCGGGCCTCCGCCAGCAGCCCCTGCGCCTCACCGTCCAGGAACGGCGGTGCGTCGTCCGCGAGGTAGACGGCCCGCATCTCCCCGCGCACCCGGTCGTGCACCGCGGCCCCGCCCCCGCCGAACCGCGGCGGCTGCCCACCGCCCGCCGGGGCCAGGTGGATGACCTTCCGCTCCTCGTCCACCTCCATCACCATCCAGCGCCGCCCCGCGAAGATCAGCGTCATCCGTGCCGTCACCGGGTACACGATCGGGAGCGTCCCCAGCGTGCGCGACCCCGCCTCCAGCCGGTACTCCTCCGGCGTGGTGAACGCCGCGTAGAAGTCGTACGCGTTCACCACCCGCTCGCCCGCGCCGCCCAGCACCAGCGCTCCCGTGTGCACCTGCGACACCAGCCCCGCCCGGCCCAGGTCGCGCAGCAGCTCGGCGAAGGTGCCCGTGTCCACCTCGCGGAACGGGCCCGTCCCGCAGAGCAGCCGCCACGCCTGCTGAGCGGTGACCTCCCCGTGCTGGGCGACCACCGAGAGCACCTGCTGCACCAGCGTGGAGAGGTGCAGCGCCCCGGCTGCCGGCGGCTCGTACCATCGCCGCGCCAGCAGGCGCACCATCGCCACGGTCTGCACCAGCCCGGCGCGCAGCCGACCGTGCGGCGGCGTGTCCGCGCGGATCTCCGGCTCGCGCAGGTAGACGCGCAGCACCGCCGGCTCGCCGCGCCGCCCCGAGCGCCCCAGCCGCTGCCGCATGCTCGCCACCGAGGGCGGCGGGCCGATCTGCGCGATGCTCTCCACCGCGCCCACGTCGATCCCCAGCTCCAGCGTGGTGGTGGCGATCACCGTCGCCGGTCGCCCCTCCGCGCGCAGCGCGTCCTCCGCCTCCTCGCGGAGCCCCCGCTCCAGGCTCCCGTGGTGCGGCCAGAACTCGTTCGGCACCCGCAGCGCCTCGCAGCGGCGGCGCAGACGGTCGGCGAAGTGCTCCACGTCGGCGCGGCGGTTGGCGAACGCCAGGTGCCGGCCGCCGCGCAGCACCCGGAACAGGTCCCCTTCCAGGCGGTCCGCTCCGGGGTCCGGCGCGTCGTCCTTCTCCTCCTCGGCCCGCCCCACCCGGTATCCGCGCACCTGCAGCTGCACCTCCGAGCGGTTGCGGTCGGAGACCACGCGGTGCACCCGCTCGCCCCCGCCGGGCCGCAGCAGCGCGCACGCGGCATCCAGGTCGCCTATCGTGGCCGAGAGGGCGATCCGCGGGACCCGCCGCCGCACCGCCGTCTCCAGCCGGTGCAGGAGCGACTGGAGCTGCATCCCGCGCTCGGTGCCGATGAAGGCGTGGAACTCGTCCACCACCACGTGGCGCAACCCCGCGAAGAGGTGAGGCACCTGGTGCCCGCGCCGGACGAAGAGCGCCTCAAGCGACTCCGGGGTGATGAGCAGCACGCCGGCTCGCCCCTGCAGCACCTCGCGCTTGCGGGCCTGGGCCACGTCGCCGTGCCAGCGGTGGACGGGGAGGTCCACCGCCTCGAACAGCGACTCCAGCCGGCGGTGCTGGTCGTTGATGAGGGCCTTGAGCGGGCTGACGCAGAGCGCGCCGATCCCGTCCGGCGGGTGCACGGACAGCGCGCTCGCCACGGGGAGGAACGCCGCCTCCGTCTTGCCGCTCGCCGTGCCGGAGGAGATCAGGACGTCCGCCTCCCCCGCGAGCACCGGCGCCACCGCCTGCTCCTGGATGTCGCGCAGCGCGCTCCAGCCCTGTTTCCAGAGCCAGCGCTGGACGGGCGGGGCGAGGAGGGCGAAGGCGCCGGAGGCGGCGGTCTGCGTCACGCGTGCGCTCCGCCTACAGCTGGAACGTGGTCAGCGCGTCCTCTCCGGCGGGCGCCGCATCCTCGTCTCCCGGGAGCGGCTCCAGGTCGGGGTTCTGCTCGGGGCGCACCTCGACCGCCCCCAGGAGCTCGCGCCAGCTCGCGTCGGGGTTCTGCTCCAGCACCGCCAGGAGCTGGACGAAGGCGCGGATGCTGGTTCGCGGCGTCTGGAAGTACGCCGCCCCGATGCGGGTGTGGCAGTGCTCCATGAAGGCGTGCAGCGCCTCGTCCGGGAGCACGTGCGCAGCCGGGTCGCCCGCGGCCTGCACGTGCCGGAGCTTGGTGAGAAGCACGAACAGCTCCTCGGGGGTGAGGCTCGCCAGGCGGACGACGGGCCCGGTGAGGTCCTTGAGCCCGCCCGCCGCGAAGGCGTTCTCCGCCAGGCGGGACTGCAGCGCCTCGTAGCTGTAGAGGCCGCGCCGCGTGTCCATCAGGAACTCCGGGGTGCCGCCCATCAGGAAGCCGAGGTGGCGCGCGCTCCCCTGCAGGCAGTCGTTCACGATGCGCAGCACCTGCTCGTAGTTGGCCTTGCGCGCCTGCGTGTGCGAGAGCTTGTAGAGGTTCACCATCTCGTCCAGCACCACTACCAGCCCGCCGTACCCCGCCTGCACCGTGAACAGCGCGAAGAGCTTGAGCTGGTCGTAGACGCCGGCGTCGTCCACGATGGTGCGCACGCCCAGCTCCGCCCGCGCGTCCGTCCGGGTGGTGTACTCCCCGCGCAGCCAGCGGACCGCGGCGGACTTGAGCGCCTCGTTCCCCTCGGAGTGGCCGCGCCAGTAGGCGGCGACCACCGCCGCGAAGTCGTAGCCGCCCACCATCTCCGCCAGCTCCGCGAGCCGGGCGCGGATCACCGTGTCAGGCTCCGCCCCCTGCTGGTCCGCCTCCTGGCGGGCGCGGGTGACGAAGCGCTCCACCACCCCGGCAAGGGCTCCGCCTTCCGGGTGGGTGCGGGTCGCCATGTTGTGGGCCAGCTCGGCGTAGAGGTTGCGCGCCTGGCCGCCCGTGGCGTGCAGCCGCCGATCCGGGTTCAGGTCCGCATGCACGGTGACCAGTCCCTTCTCCAGCGCGACGGAGCGCACCAGGTTCAGGAAGAAGGTCTTTCCGGCCCCGTACTCCCCGATCACCAGGCGCACGGCGGAGCCGCCGTCGGCGACGCGCTCCACGTCGCGCAGCAGGGCCCGGATCTCGTCCGCGCGCCCGACCTGGATGTGCTGCTGCCCGCGGCGCGGCACCACGCCGGCCGCGAGGGACTGGAGGATGGCGTCGCGGTCCCGGGGACGGATGCGCTCGGCGGCCTGGCTCATGCGAACATCTCCTCTCGCGCGTAGGCGTTCACTTCGATGGGGTCGGTGCCCTCCAGGAGCGGCTCGTCGCAGAGCTGGAAGGCGGCGTCGTTGATGGTCTCCATGGCGCCCGCGGCCATCAGCCCGTGCCGCTCGGCGAGCGCGGCCAGCTCGGCGGCCGGCCATTCCGTCCGCTCGCCGAGGGCGCGCACGAAGGCGGAATGCGCCGCGTCCAGCCCCGGGAGGCGGCCGTCCGGCTCCGACGGGGGGGCGGGCTCGTCCTCGGCGGGCAGCGGGGAGGACGCGAGTGGTGCGGGTGCGGCAGCCTCCTCGGGCTCGTCCGCGGCGAACACCGAGGCAAGGACCCGGGTGACCTCCCGCGTGTCGTGCTGGATGGCCGCGATCCTGGCGGTGTCCAGCGTGAACCCCACGCGCGCGGGGGCCCGCTCCGGCTCCGGGCGGGGGATGGCGTACTCGGTCGCCGGCTCGGCCGGGAGCACCGTCACGGGAGCCGTGCCGCCGGCGGCGAGCGCGTGCACGTCCGCGTACACCTGCTTCTCGTCCAGCCCAAGCAGGGGGTAGACCCGCGCGAGCATCCGCACCTCCGCGGGGCTGACGTGTCCGTCCGCTCCCGCGATGGCCACCAGCGCGCGCGCCACCGTGGCGCGCCGCTCCGCCGGGAGCTGCTCCACCTGCTTCTTCAGCCCGGCCGCGCTCGGCGGACAGGCGCGGAGCCATGCCAGGTGCGCCCGCAGGCGCGCGCGGTCCGCCGGGTTCAGGCGGTACGACGCCTCCAGGTGCCGCTCGATCTCCTCCTCCTCCGCCCGGGCGAGCTCGTCCGAGCCGGCCACCGCGGCCGCGAGGTTCAGCAGCAGCGTCGCCTGGACGAGGTCCGGTCCGGGAACGGGCGCCTCCTCGGGGAGGAGGAACACCGTCGCGAACTCCCCCTGCGACGGGTTGATCCCCGTGTGCCGTACGTCGGGAGCGATCCCCAGCCCGCATTTCTCCAGCAGCTCCGTCACGCCTTCGGCCTCTTTCTTGGACAGGCGGTCCCCCCGCTGGCCCGGCCAGTGGTGGGTCAGGAGGGAGGCGGACACCGTGCCGTGGCCGTCCGCGCCGAGCGTGCTCATCAGGTCGGCCAGCAGCGGCGGAGCCTTGCGGCGGACCCGCTTGCGCAGCACCTCGGGCGGGAGAAGCGCGAGAGCGGCCAGGCTGTCGCCTTCACCGGTGCGGCCCACCCAGCGGCTGTAGCGGTCCAGCGTGTCCGTCGCCGCGTCGGCGACCTGGCGGAGGCGGTCCAGGGGCGCCTGCAGGACCCCCACGTCCGGCAGGTCGTCGATCGTGGCGCGGAACGCCCGCCCCGAGAAAGAGGCGCTGGCGGGCTGGTACGTGACCGCCAGCGGCGTCCGGTTCGGCTTCAGCGCCATGCCCTCGCCGAAGCGCTCGCGGTAGCGCTGCTTGAAGGCCGCCTCGAACTCCTCCGGGCAGCGCGTCGCGGCCGTCCGCAGAGAGCACTGCGGCGAGAGCCGGAGCCAGGCGAGCGCCCAGTCGGCCGGCACCGGCATCCTCGACACGGCGAACCGACCGAGCGCGATGCGGACTCCGATGGGAAGCTCGTAGCCGCCGCGACCTGCAGGAATGGACGGCTTCTCCAGGTCTAGAAGGCCGTGACGGGCACGCGCGAAGTCCAGGAGGCGGGACGCGTAGGCGCGGAAGGAGCCGTTCTCCCGGTAGATCCCGAGGAGCCGTTCGACCTCGGCCACGAGCGCCGGGATCTCCGCCGCCGCGTCTCCTCCCGCTTCGGCGTCCACGAGCACACGGCGCTCGATCCCGTAGAAGAACAGGAACACGCACCCGATGTCCACCCGTGGGTCGCGCCGTCCGCCCGCCAGCCAGTGCAGGTACTTCCCGCGGAAGCCGGGGGACACGCCCGAATAGGACGGCCAGTACGAGGCCGCCGACTGGGCGATGTCATGGGGGTCGAGCGAAGTCTTCAGATGCGGATCGATGAGGGCGGGCTCGGCTCCACCCCATTCGGCGACGGCCCGCAGCCCCGTGCCGACGTACACCATGCCGCCTGGAATGTCATGTCCTGCCACTTCGACTCGCTCGCCGGGTGCGATCCACCGTGCTCGCTTCGAAGCCGGCGAGGACGGAGCCTGGCGCACGGTGCCTGGCCCGGCTACCGGGCTCGCGCCCGCCTCTGGAACTCTGATCGGTTGTTGCAGCGCCGGGGGATTGGGGTCGGTGGGCGGAGCGGGTCGTCGGGTGGACGCTCCACCGGGATGAACCGATGCAGGCGCAACGGACCGCTCGACCGTTCCACGGGGGGCCGGCTCTATGGACGGTGCGGACCCCGCGCTCGTCGGCGCCTGGCTCAGCGAGTCTCGCTCGGGGGCCGGGGGCGCGTTGCCGGGTTTAGTGGCAGACGCGGACTGGCGAACCACGAACCAGACGACACCAACCACCAGCAGCAAGAGAAGAATTGAAGTCATGCGGAGGGAGTCCAGGCGGAGCTGGGACCAACCAGGGGGAAAGAATCATAGCAGGAACGTTTGATCCGGTCAAAGCTCCGGGGCCGCGTATTCCCTGGCGGCAGCCCGTGCTTCACAATAAAGCTTTCGGTCTCACTTGATATCGTGGCTGGGGCATGCCCTGTGGCTCGGCACCACGTCCCCGGTGAATCCTGCCGGGTGCATGCCCCGGATCGGCGAGTGCGTCCCTACATGTAATAGCTGTACCTGCTCTCGATCCGTCCGTCGGCCTCGACGTACTTCAGGATCTGGCCGACGCTCCGTGCGGCGTGAACGGTGATGGGCTCTGACTGGTCGAACTGGGTCTTGTTCCAGTTCATCTTCGTGAGCGACAGGATCTCCCGGGAGAGAGACCGCGGAGTACTCATCGTCTCGTCACAGTGGAAGTGGAGCGGTCGGGGCACGTACATCCCCGGATAGGTCCGGAAGAAGTCCACGCTTCCACGTGTGTACAGCAGGTGCTCCCGCGCCGACAGGGCTACCGTGCTCCCTCGCAGCACCGGGTACGCACCCGCCCGGAACAACCGGGGTGCGGCGCGGTCGGTCATGCTCACGAAGTCCACACGTCCGATCCTCTCCTCCTCGAGGGCAGCGCTGAACCCTTCTCGCTCGGCAGCGTTGAACCGCGAGGTCTTGTGAAGTACGACTCGCGCCGGCGCGGTTTCATGCTCCAGCCGATAATGCTTCAACGCCTGGACGAGGAGGTTCTGTGCATCCTGTTCCTCCAGGTGCGGCGTTCGGTCGCTCTTCGAGAGCCTGATGGGGGCGCCCCGGACGACGATGCCATCGCCACGCTCGTCGAAGATCTGCGCCATGCTCGTCAGGAGGTTCGATCGGTCCACAGCGTAGTAGAAGCTGACCCCCACGAAGCACGTCTGGAACTCACTCCGGTCGCGGATAAGTCGCCAGGGCAAGCCGCCGGCCTTGTAGTAGAGCGCCGTGTGGAAGTTCCACGCGCTCGTCGCCGCGTCTTGCAGGGCACGGGTCTGCTGAGGCTTTTTCTTCTGCCGTCGGCGCTGCCCAGGATCGTATGTGCCCGGCAGCACGAGCTGCGTGGGGATCCCGATCTGCATGGCGCGCGACTTCAGGAGGTCATGGAAGTCCAGCAACCCGTCTCCCGCCCCCCGCTTGCCCCCGCCGGGGCGAAGGTCGGGGTCCATCAGGGCCTCGATCTCCGGGGGGACTGCGCAGAGGAAGACGTCAGGTCCACCTTTCTCCTTCACGAACTGCATCTCCGCGGCGAACCGGTCGACGGCAGCGGCAACGACCACGTTGTGATCTCCAGAGCGAGCGATGCGCTCCACGTCCCGGGCCGCAACCTCCCGGTTGAAGGCGGTGTCGAGGACAAGCGTTGAGCGAAACGCCTCCTCTGGATTGAATCCCGGGAAACGAGGGAAGAGGTTCGGCTGACGGCTCTGTTTCGCCGGGATCTCAGCCCGGCACCGCTCGAGCCAGAGTTGGAGGCCCTCGGCGTTCGCCGGCGTTCCGATCACCCCCACGTGGATGCGCTTGGGTGCCCGGCCGGCCTCGACGTCGGCCGGGCCGTAGTCCATGATCCCGAACCGGATATCGATGTGGCGACCGCCGCCGCCGAACTCGAGTTCGGGCTCGTCGATGAAGTCGAAGGTCATCACGACACCGCCGTGTCGGGGGAGGCGTGTGCAGCGAAAAGGCCCTCATCATCCCCCTCGATCTGCTCCATCGCCTTCTGAGCTTCCGGGTCGTCGTCCGACGACAGCCACTCATCGTCGCTGATCCCCACCGGGCTCTCGAAGGCAAGGAAGTCCCCGAAGCCGAGGTGCGGATAGGGTGCATCCGCGAACAGGTCCGGCGTCTCCGGGTCCTTCAGGAGGAACGCCCACATGACCGCCTGACCGAGAACCGCGGGGTTCTTCTCCAGCTTCCGGATACCGCTCAGGAGCTTCGAGGCGTTGTGGTGGACCTGCCGGCCGTCGGAGGTGAAGCGGTAGGTCGGGTCGATCTGGAGGAACCACTCCTCACCGAACTGGCGGAACCGGCCGTAGAAGGCGTGGTGTCGGTAGTATGTCCAGATCGCATCGTCGACCTTCTTCGTGTAATCCAGGAAGACCTTGCGGCTCGCGTCTTTTGCCAGGCTCCGGTAGCGGACGACGCGCGGCTTCAGGTCCTTCGTCGCGGTGAAGTGGTAGTATTTCTCCTCGGCATCGAACCGGACGTGGAGGCGCTGAAGCCGCGTGCGGAGGCACTGGTTCAGCAGAGCGACGAAGTCGTTCTGGCGGTCCTCGTCGAGCGAGTTGGTCCAGTCGTCCACGTCGAACTCCTCCACCGTGCCCGGATCACAGATCCTCCTCCATTCTCGTGTCGAGAGATCATGCACGCTGACGATCCCCTTGCCACGATAGGACCACTCCTGCGCGTCCGGGGCGCCGGCCTCGTTGAGGCGCTCCCGGACGGCTTTCCCGCTGGTACATTCCGTGTACGCGTGGAAGACTCGGGTCGGCAGGCGAGTGACCCGGAGAAGGTTGGAGAGGATCCTCTCCGGCTTCAGGGGCGGCGCGAGGTACGTTCCGCCCGCGTTCGAAGCGGCAACCGCGAGGAGGCGCTGAAGCGCGGACTCGTCGAACCTGTCGCTCGCCTTGTCGAACCAAACCTTCCGGCTCTTTCGATGGGCCGGATCCTTGAAATAGTCCTTGACCGAGACCCAGTAGGCTTCGTCCGTGGTGGGCCGAGACACGACCAGGACGATCGGCTTGTTGCCCTTCATCCAGTAGTCGAGATCCTCCTGCGCGCAGACGTAGGCCGCCCGGGTATCCGTTTCCGAGCTGAGCTGGGTGGTGGTGGCCTTCGACTGCACGGGTAGATGCAGGTTCAGCATCTCCCCGGTCGTAGGATCTCTGAACTCGATGTACCCATCGGTGCCGGCCTCGAGACCACCCGTCGGGTGCCAGATGGAGCCCATCTTCAGCACCGTGGTCTCGATCAGCGCTACGCCTTGCTGGCCGGTTATTCCCGTGGCCCGGATCTTCTTCATGGGGTAGTTGCGCTCTCTGCCGCACGCCGCGTTGGGATGGGTATTCGCGATCAGCTGTCCGGCGCGCGGGGCGGGAGGCGACGCGCGCGAGCCCGGAGCGCGTCCAGGTTGGCGCGCTCGCCCTCCGCTTCCAGCAGCTCGCGGCGGCGTGCGGCGAACTTCTCGTACTCGGCCTCGGCGTGGCTGTCGGCGTCGGCTTTGCGTACGTGGCCGGCGTCGGGGAGCACGTCGCGCTCGTTGAAGCGGAGGAACGCGTCCAGCCGCTCCTCCCAGTCACGTAGGAACACCTGTCGGCGCCGGCGGGCCTGGTCTTCGGCGTAGTCCAGCCACATGACGACGATGCGGTTCAGCTCGTCGATCTCGCCGTCGCGCAGGTAGTTCTTGGCCACCGTCACGTCGCCCTTGCGAACGTCCGCGCCCTTCCAGGTGGTCAGCCCCATGTGGGGCCGTCCATGGTTCGCCCGCTCGCGGATCAGCTCGGCGGCTGTCCTGCCGGTGGCGGCGAAGTGCAGCTTGTTCTGGATCGTCTGGAAGAAGCGCGCGGTCTGCTCGTGGTTGGGGACGTAGTCGGCGGCCATGGCGAAGATCTCGCGCACGCGCAGGTACATGCGTCGTTCGCTGGCGCGGATGTCCCGGATCCGCTCCAGCAGCTCGCCGAAGTAGTCGGGCACGCCCTGGCCGTCGATGGGCGGATTGCGCAGCCGCTCGTCGTCCAGGGTGAAGCCCTTCACCAGGTACTCGCGCAGCCGCTCCGTGGCCCAGCGGCGGAACTGCGTGCCGCGCACCGAGCGCACCCGGTATCCCACCGCCAGGATGGCGTCCAGGCTGTAGTGCTTCACCAAGCGGCGGACCTCCCGAGCGCCCTCCCGGCGAACCTGTAAGTATTCCTTACAGGTTGCCTCCTCATCGATCTCGCCCTCCTGGTACAGCTGCTTCAGGTGCTGCGTGACGTTCTGCGGCGTGGTCTGGAACAGCTCGGCCATGAGCGCCTGGCTCAGCCAGAGCGTCTCGTCGGCGAAGCGGCATTCCACGCGCGTGCGGCCGTCCTCCGTCTCGTAGAGGACCAGCTCGCCGCGCGCGGTATCGGACTCGTCTTCGCGCATTCCGCTCACAGGCTCCGCACGTTCTGCAGCCACCGTCGGTCGAGGACCGCGGTCGGGTGGGGTTCCGACGGCGCTTCCAGCGAAGGCTCCGTCGCCGGCGGTGAACGTATGGCCACAAACAGACGCTCGCCAGGGAGATGGGCCCCATCACCCCGGGTTCCTGCACGCGTTCTGGCGCCCTGAAAAGCAGCACACTTGCCGCGGCGATCGGCTGCGACGGTCGAGGAATGGAGGCCGACTACGAGCGGACGACGATTGCAGGACGGAAGGCGGTGAGCCTCTCCTCGATCTCTTCGGGGCTGGGTAGGTCAATGTATGTGCGGTGCTCGTCCGGCATGAACGGCGGCAGCAGGGTGACGTACGCGTCCATCGCCCCCCCGTGCGGGTTGCTGTGTCCCGCGTAGGCCCGGAGCGCCGGGGCGGGGATCCGCGTCGACCCCCAAGACAGGTGGGTCGCGCGGAAGATGTGCGTGCACCTGCGGGGCAGCTTCAGTCCGGCGAGGAGGAGCACCCGGGCGATGCGGCCCTGGTACGTCTTCTTGCTTCCCTGCGTGAACGGGCGCGCCGGGTGCGTCTGGACGGCGAAGGAGCCCGGGGCGGGTGAGCCGCCCTGGAGCGCGCGCAGGCGCTCCAGCCAGGGGACGAGCGAGCGCTGGAGCGGGATCCAGCGCGCGGCATTGTACGACTTGGTCCCGGGGATGAACGCCGCCTCCAACTCCCGGCGGAAGCACAGCCACCGGAGCGCCGTCTCCTCCTCGATCCGGGCGGCGGTGCCGAGTTGGAGGGCGATCACCTCGGTCGTGTTCGGCAGGACCCGGACGGCGACGTTGGGCCTCCCCGCGATCAGCTCGCGGTCGTACCACATCGCCGCGGCGAGGATGTCGACCACCTGCTCGCGCGTGTAGACGTTCGGCTCCATCAGTTCCTCGATCCTCCCCTCCCGCGCGGCATTCCGCCGCTGCTTGGCGATCTCCCGGTCCGCGAGCCGGACCCCGGCGAACGGCGGTTCCTCGTCGGGGCAGGCGTAGCGCCACACGGCGGTGAGCGTGTCCCGCGCATTGGTCCGGGTCCGGAGCTTCGCCGGCCGTCGAGCCGTCCTTCCTCCCTCCCTCTGGACCACCTGCAGGTTCTCCAAGAAGTCCCGCACGACCTCGCGGGTCAGCGCCGCCAGCGGCCGCGAACCGAGCATGGGCACGACGTGGACCCGGCACACGCTCCGGCGGTTAGCCACGGTGTTGTGGTCCGCGCCGAGCTCCGCCTCCAGGTGGTCGAGGTACCGGTCCACGGCCTCGCTGACCCGCAGCGTGGCGATACCGCCGACGCGGGCGAGGGCGTTCCCCTGCTGCAGAAACGGCACGTAGTGGCTCCGGACCCAGGCTTCGGCGACCGCGAACTCGCCCGTGGTCCGCCCATAGTCCGGCCACCGCGGGTCGGCCGGGCAGAAGACCGTCATCGTCCTCTTCTGCCCCTTCGCGGGGTCCCGGCCCCACTCCTTGTTCCGCAGGTCCAGCTCGTACACGACTCCGCCCGCGTTCGCGCGCGTGCGGAGCTGCGCGACGAGCCGGTCGGCGAAGGTCGTCGGCCGGTGTCCCCTTTTCCGGCGGCCTCTGCGCCGCTGCTTTTCCGCCAAAGAATCCCCCCGTGCTGCGCTGGACGGGGACACCGCCGCGGCTCTCGCGGGCTGGACCCTTTCCCCGTTCATGGGACGGGGAGGCGGCACCTTCTCGGCGCCTGGCGGAGTGCCCGGGGGCAGGGGGGAGGAGATCGCACGGTCCAGCCAGGGGCGTAGCCGGGCGGGCTCGCGCCCGGCGCGAAGGACGCGGACGGAGTCATCGGGACTCACTCCGCGGCGCTGGAGGCCCCACCTCGGCCGCTGGCCTGCTTTGCAGGTAGTCGCACATCGCGTCCGGGCCGATCAGGTAAGCCCCATGGTCGCGCCCTTCCACTTTACGGTGGTGCCGCATGCCTCCGGCCTGGACTGCCAGCCTGAGCTCGCGGACGGAGATGCCCTGGAGCAGGGCCGACCATTCGCGGGGCTTCAGACCGGCATCGCCGTATTCCCGGCGGACCCACTCCACCACCTGATCGGCGGTCCAGGGCGTCTCCCCTCTGTCGATGTCGCCGCGGACCTCCACCGCCCGGTGGGCGTCCGCGGGGACCTGTATGGAAACGATCTGGATCGACGTCCCGGGACGGGCCTCCATCACCAAGCGCTGGATGTCGTCGAGGGTCATCGCTCCTCCCGCTATCGTCATCCCCATGTATCGTCCTTTCCGGATCTATGAGAGGAATCGACCCGTTGCCGCGCGGAGTCGGTCCTGGCTCCGGATGCGTGCTACCGGAAGGGCAGGCTGCCGGCTGTTCCTCTGGTTATGGGGAGCCAGGATGCCGGCCCTGTGGCTTGCCCGGATGGAGCCAGGCGCGCACAGCTGCGTCCGACGGTGCGCTGCGGATGTGAGGCGGTACGTAGACGTATGCCGTTCGCTGCTTGTAGGTGCGCCACCCGTTCGGTGCGATAGCGTAGACGCGTGTCACCGCCCCCGACCGGATCCCGTGGTACAGAGCCCCAGGCGAGGGATAACCGGATGGGAGGCCAAGCATTCCCCGGACCTCCCTGAGCGGAACGAAATCACCGGCCTGATACTCAGGCCTTCCGAGCTCCGCGACCACCTCCTCCAGGGGGCGCCCGCGAGATGGGACATACTTTTTTCGCCTGAGCTCCCAGTCGGCCGGAAGTGACGCCGTTCGGGCATAGACGCGTCCAGCCTCATCCCGCTCTACCATCGCAAGCCGAAGCATCGACCTGGGCAGCCGGGAGTGCCTGCGGAGGACGATCACCTCTGCCTCGTCCCACCCGGTGCGACGGCAAACGTCCCGGCGAGCGTATGTGGGAAAAGCGATGTGCAGCTCGCGCATTGTAGGCTGGAGAAGCAAACCGTCCTCCCCCCAGCGAGCCGGGCCCAGCCGGCCCTTCAGGGCCGCCCTGAGAACCTCCTTCGTCTCCAATTCCAGGTCCAGCGCAAGCTCGCCCACAGTTCGATGGAGGCCACCGCGGGGTCTCACCGTTTCGAGGTGCTCGTGCAGAGCGGCGGCTCCGAGCACCCGGCTGGGAGTCCATGGGAACGATCTTCGCTCTCCACTCGTGGCAGCGCTGATCTCAGCGGCCACATCGGCTGGCAGGATGCCCTGCCGCAGCTGGTGATACGCCCGGACCCGTGCGGCGTGGCTGCAGCGGAAGTGGCCACCGAAGAATACACGCCGCACCGAGGCTCCCGCTGGAAAGCACACCTCGACTTCGTACACCGAGCGTCCGACACACATGACGTGGATCGACTCCGTGAGCGTGTCCACGATCTGCCGAAGCATGCCTTCAACCTTCCTCGCGCGGCGGACGAGTTCGGGCAGGTCGCTGCCGAGCCCGAGGATCCGTTTCATGTCCACTGCGCGGGCTTCCTGGAAATGCCGCTCGTCCTCGCGGAGCTGGCGCAGCTCGGATTCGGCCCGCACCAAGTCCCGCCTCAACTTCTCCATCTTCCCGCGCCAGTGGCTCACTTCGGCCGCCTTCCTATCGCGCTGTGCCGACAGGACCAGACTGGAAGCGGCTTCATGATGCGCTTCGAGGTGCACCACTTGGTTCTCAAGGGCCGCACGACGCCCTTTCAACGCGCCCTCCTCCACCCTTATCCTCTCCAGCCCTGCACGGAGGCGTTCCGGCCGAAAGACCTCCAGCAATATGTCCAAGACGACTTCGTCGAGGATGGCTGGGACCGAGCGTGAGTGCGGCACGGGGTCGCCATGGCAGGAGGACACATATCGGTACTGTCCAAGGAGCACGGCGGGGTAGGACGCACGAAGAATGTGACCGCATCGCTTTCCCGGAGCGATCTCGTAGGAGCAGCGAGCGAGCGAGATGGCGTGGTGGCAGGGGAAGCGCCGCCTTGAACGCCCGTCGGATCCGCTCGCCGGGTGCGAAAGGATCTCGCGGACGCGCAACGCGTCGGCTGGCGCCGCGAAGCTGGGAAAGGCGTCCGGCTCCTCTACTCGGAACGAGAAAGAGCCGTCAGCAGGGGTCCTCATGCGCTCCTCCGGCGCAGCCGGGTGTACGCCGGAGCCAGGGCGGGAGCGCTGAACGTGTAGGTTCCGTACAGTGCAGGCACCAGGAACCAGTTGTGGAGGTATTTGCGGTCTGCGGACCTCCAGACGGGCTTTACATGCGGGTCGAAGCGGAAGCTATGGGTGAACACCGGGACCCTGCCCGGCCGGGGCCATGCAGGATCATGGTGAATGCGGTACAGCACACCGGACAGGCTCCGCGTCTCCAGGAGCCACCGCAGGCGCAGTTCCACGCTCCGCGAGACATCCGCGTCGGGATAGGGAAGGATGTAGTACGGCTTGCCATTTCGGTGGGAAACGGCGCGGTGGCGGTCCAGGTCGTCGAGCCAGTGGGTCAGCCCGGCAGCGTGGAGCCGGCCGACATATTCCGGATCCTCCGGCGAGGCCCAGACCAGGCCGCTCGGGAGCTTGATACGCTCCGAAAGCCTCTGCGCCTTGGCGAAGCGGCTCATCATCATCCAGCGCACGCGGGCTCGGTTCTCAAACTCGGCGAACTGGGCGTAGATCTTCAGGATGAAAGCATCACCCTCGTCCGCCGGATCGTAGATCCGGCCGTCGACCATCATCAGTGTGCCGCGCTCTGCCATGAGGTTGAAGACGCGGATCGCGTCCTCCTCGCTGCGGCCGAGCCGGTCGTGCCGAGCGAGGACGACGAGTCCGACCTGATCGCGCTCGATCATCCGCTCCAGCTCCCGGAATTTTTCTCTCACGACGCCCGGACGCCCCGACTCCCCGTACGCGAGCACCACTTTCACGTCCTCTTCCCTGACTCCGAAGGGCGTGAGCCAGCGGAGGGAATCCTCCTGAACTGCTTGGCTCCCTGTGTTCTCGCGCGCCTGCAGCATGCTCGACTGGCGGAAGAAGCCCGCCACTCCCTTGGAGATCTGGTCCATCAGTCTGCCGAACTGGTTTGAAGGATATGACCGCTCAGCTCCGTCGCGCATGCTCCCGGCTCCTTCCCCTCAGGTTGACGTTGGCATCGACCCACGCCGGGTCGACGTGCTCGAGCTCACCGTCCAGTTGCAGCAACTCTGCTGCAATCCGGAGCAGGGCTACGAGGGACTGCACCACATCCTCGTCAGCGATGTCTCCGGCCCGTTCAGTCGTCCGGCTCAGGATCCCAGAGCGGGCTCTGGAGTGTCGCGGCATTCGTCCCCTCCTGTTGATGCACCGGTTCGCCCTCCACAGGTGGGGACGAAGCAGAGGCACCGGGGGTGCCGCCGACAGCACAGGGGAACTCAGCTCGAAGCTCCTCCACGCACTTGAGGATCCGAACGAAGTCGGCAAAACCGTAGCATGCGAACGGGTCAGCGCAGCTGCCCACGTCCTTTGCAACGCCTTGTCCTGCCTGAAGCGGGACATAATCGCCCTCGCGGTGCCTCGACCTGAGAGGCGGGACTTCATGGCCGGTGGAGATCATGTACAATTCCGGTGGTGGTCAGCATCCATTGAAGTGTCACGGCAGTAAACTTCCGCCAGGCGTCCGCCTGGCAGGACATCACTCACCTGACACCTTGGTGACCAATGCCCAAGCCGCCCCCGAATCCGAGTCGACAGGGTAGCCCGTGGCTACCCCACCTGGATGGTTCAGATACGTGCGAGGCGCGACCTGACGCGAGTCATCCTCCGGATTCCACGATAAGAGGTATCCAAAAGCAGTACAATGGTTTAGATGCATACACAACTGGGCGGGAGAAGTGTGCCCGAACGCCTTCCCGTGTCGAGCAAACCATACAGGGGCGGCTCCGCATTGCGATTGCATTATCCGGTATGTCTGTGAACGCGTTCATCCGGGCCCTCTGTGAACGGCGAGTTCGGGGGAGGACCCGGAAGAGCGTGTACGATTATCTAAACGGAAGGGTGGTACCGCCGTTGAGCTTTCTTAATGCCGCCGCAGAAGTTCTTCAGGCTCATCCAGATTGGCTCGTGCTCGGACAGCAAGCACCGCTCGGCATGCCCAATATCCTGCCGCCTTTACGCTTGGATTACTGGAAGATGATGGAGGAGTTTGAGGCGTCAGAACGCCGGCAGGTGGAGGGGGCAATCGCGGAACATATACCGTGGTTCCGCAGCATGAGCCCCCGGGTGAGAGACAGCGTCTACGACCTGTTCGTGCAAATTGAGTCGTTCAACTGGTCGTACCGCTACTGCCATATCCCCACGAACGAAGCAGCGCACGACCTCGACTTGGCGACGAATCTCGGCTGGATTATGGGGGCGCTAGTGAACGGCCTTTCACTGGACCCGATGTGGGTCTCCAAGGAGAGGCTGGAGCAGTATGTCACCGCGATGTGCGGGGTGCTGCCGATGCTGCTACCCGATGTGGGAGAGCCTTCTAGAGGTGAACTGCGGGAGATACAAGACCTGTTCTTCCGACTTGAGAAAGCTAGGGGAGATCATCTGCCTCCACACCTCAAGATCCTGGGCACTCGCCATCCGCATCAGCGCCGACTCGAAGAAAACGCCAAATGACGCTGCTGCTCGTCCCCGTACAGCAGTGACACCGCAGGAAAGCGCTCGATTACGAGGGCTCGCTGCCGGGCGGGGGCGATCCCTCGCGCTCGCGTGCTACCTGGATAGCCTGCTTCACCGAGTCGCGGCCTTCCTCGATCTCCTCCTCCGTGAGCCTCGCCAGCGCCGACTGTGCGCCAGCGACGTCCTTTCGGGTGACGCGGACGAAGAGGCCGGGCAGCCACCTGCGGGCTGCCCACCGAAGGCGGGCTACCAGGGTGTTGATCCATGTGAGCATGCGAGGGCGCCGCGGGTGCCGGGATTCACCTGCGCTGAAATCCTAATCCTACCCGCGCAAGCCGGGAACGGCGGTTGAACGAGCGAGGGCGGCCTCCGTCTCAGGGAGCCCGCCCTCGCGACTGGTCCAGAGCGCGACCGAAGTCGGCCCATTTCACGCCCAGCGTGTCCAGCAGGGGAGTGAGCGAGAGAATCGTCGGCTGGCGCTCGCCGCGCTCCAGCTGGCCGACGTAGGTCCGGTGGAACCCCGCGCGTGCGGCGAGCCCCTCCTGCGAGAGGCCGGCTTCCTGGCGGAACTGGCGGAGCAGGGCCCCGACGTTCGGCGGATCGGCGAGCGGACGCATGCCGATGTCAATAGCGGCCAGGAAGCTGGTGTGCTACAGACTTTAGCTATACATAGCAATAGCTATCCATAGCTATGGATATGATTCATTTCTCCATTTCACCGGTCCAGACGCCGCAGGTAGAGGAGTGCGGCAGCGCGGTCGCGGGCGCACATATTCTTGATCCGCCGGAGCGCGTCATTCCGTACGCTGGTCTGCATGCGCTGGAAGCGACGCTTCGCCGCCGAGCGCGTGAGACCGAGCTCGCGTGCGATCTGGCTCCAGGTCATGCTCTCCTCCACCCGCAGCTGCAGCAGGCGGAGTGCGGGGGCGGGAAGCGTCTCGACCACTTCATCCAACACCCGGTGCAGCACCCGCCGGCCCCGGCCAGGTGGAGTAGGTGCTCGTTCGCTGCTCGCGAGAAGGAAGTCTTCCCGCACGCAGGAGTTTTCCTCGAGCATCTGGGAAAAACGGAAGGTAGGCGCGTGGACGGTGCGAAAGTGGTCGACGCAGAGGTTGCGGATGATCGCGAGTGCCCAGGCGATGACCTGGGTGTCGGCCAGCGCGCGGCACTGCCCCAGGCCGAGGACGATCCGGACCATGGCTTCCTGCGTGAGGTCCCGGGCCGTTTCTTCGGCCTCCGGGTCGAGGAAAAGCTGCGCCCGCGCGTACCGGAAAAGCACCGGGCGAAGCAGGCGGAGCAGGCTCTCGAGGGCCTCCTTGTCGCCCTCGCGCGCGCGGAACAGGCTCCTGCTCAGGTACCCATCGCTGGTCGCACGCATGGCGAGTCTCCCTGGGAGGTTGCCGTGGTGCTCGGTTCTGTCGCCTGCGGCGCCACGTTGGGGTAGTGCGACGAGCACGGGGGAACTCCGGGATCTCCCCGGAGCTCCGCGGCGCACAGCGCGAAGAAGTTGCAGCGGGGGCACTGACCGCGGCGCGAAGTCAGCGGAAATTCGCCGGCCGCACGCTCGCCCAACTCGTCGACCAGCCCCTCGTACCGTCGCATCTCCCCAGCACTGGCCAGGATCGTGGCCTCTGCCTCGGCGAGCTGCTCGCAAGTCAGGGTGTAACTCGTTTCCTCTCCGGCCAGAAGGTGAATCACCCTCGCTTCAAGACCGGTCGAACGATTGAAAGGGGCTGTAGATTGGAGAAAGAGCCCGTATACGCTGACCTGTTCCCGTTCCGTGGAAGGGCTCTTCTTCCCGGTCTTCCAATCCACGACGACGCATGTCCCGCCACGGGTCCGGTATACGAGGTCTGGAGCTGCCCAGACGGTCGTTTCGCGGGCCTTGAAGCGGGCCGGTGCGTAGATGGCACGTATGTCGTTACGGCGACAGTCGCGCAGGATGCCCCAGACGGGGGCCTGGTGAAGGCTGTCCAGGCAGCGGGCCGCCTTGTCCCGGGTGCGCTCGACGGCCGGGTCTGCAAGCCCACCACCGTAGTAGACTTCGTGGAGCATGGTGGCCCGGTTCGGCGCCCGGAGAAACGTGGCCCGGTCCCCGAGCGATGAGAGGTAGGCCCCGTTCAGCGCCTTCCGCACGGCGTGCCACGACCTGTCCGGCGACGGGAAGGACCGGCCGTCGCGAGTCGCGGCTGCCAGTTCCCGGGCGACCTGGTGAATCGCGATGCCGAGTACCAGGTCGAGGCTCGTGATGTGCTTGAGGACGTACGCTTGCCTTGCCCGGGGCGTGGCACCAGGCCGGCATCCGACGGGCGCCAGGTGGTAGTGGTAGTAGTAGAGCCGCGGACAGGATCGCAGCATCCGGTCCCGAGTGAACGACCAGGCGGGACCGTCGGAGTTCCCGGATGTGTCCATTTTCCCCTCCTCTGCCCTGTAGACGGAGGGGGGCACCGGCGAGGAGACCTGTCCGGGATCAGCCGGTCAGGATCGGAGCGACCAGGGCCAGGACATCGTGGCCATGGACGGCCGGTCCGTCCTCTTCCAGATCGCTCGATCGCGGCCTGGCGAGCTGGACAGGTGGTGATCCTGGACTATCTCTCCGCACAAAGCCGATAAGGTGCGGGAACTGTTCGAAGCGGCCGGATGCCGTTTCCTGCGCGTACTCTCGTTCGCTCCTTGGTGCCTTGCGCCAGGGAGCGAACTCGTTCGGCCGGCCGAAGTGGCCTCGGACGGTGCCGGGACTGCGTCCCCCTTCGGACGCCTACCGCCGGACCAGCGGTTTCTTGGGTGGCCGCGCCGGCACCTACGGGTATCTTCGACGAAGACCTAGCGATGCTGCGGGAGGATCTGAGGGGGATGCGGCTGATCACCGATCTCACGCGGAAGTACCGACACAAGCTGACGGTTTGCTCCCCCGGCGACGAACCGGGCGTGTGGATCGTCGAGCTGGCTCACCGCCGCGGTGCTCCGGTCATCCGTATCGAAACCTGGAATCTCGCCTCGGCGTTCGCGACTCTGCTTGCCGCCGCGGAGCACGACGGCTTCCGGGACGAGCTGGCAGAGTCGGAAAAGGAGTAGCGGTGCCGGTTGAGCTCGCCTGCCGCTGAGCGCGGACTCGGGCGCTCACAGCATGCGTGCTTCGCAGGTCCGCTGATCGGCAGCCGATGGGTTGCCCGGGCTTATACGAACGGGGGAGGGACGGTGGCTGATCCCGGATGGTGGCTGGAGCCGGAGGTGGATCGCACGGCCATCGTGCGAGAAAACGGGGCGGAGGCCGGAGAGATCCTGTGGCAGGTCCTGCAGAGTGTGCGGGCCGGCTTCTTTCTGGCTGGGGGTACTTCGAACGGTGTCGTGCTGCCGCCGCCGCCCACGCGGGATGAGCGATATCGCCATCTGCGCCCCATCGCCGCATGGCTCGGTCTGCTCGACCAGCTGGTTCGGGATGCCAGCGTCGCGGAGATAGAATCCGAGCAGGAGCGACGGGAGATGACCGCCAACACCGCCTCCTTCATCGCGGAGTGGCTGGAGGAGCGGGCGGCTTACGCTACGGCGCTCGCCTATGCGCAGATCGCCGCAGCCGTGGAGCCGTCGATTCCTTGGAACCCCTACCACGTGGGCCGCCTTTCCCGAAAGGCGGACGCATCGGAGCATGCGGTGGTCTGGCTCCGCCGCGCCGGGCATGCGGCCCGTGGCAGCGGGGATGCATTCGTCCAGGCGGTTGCGCTGGAGGGGATCGGCCACGTGCACCGGCAGGGAGGCAGGCTCGTTCGGGCGAGGAGCTACTTCCGCCACGCGTTCGAGTGCGCTCGCCGTCACGACCTCGTTTCACTCGCGGGAGACCTGCTCGCAAACCTTTGTCTCGTCGAGCTGGAGCTGGGCGATTCAGCGGCGGCTACCCGCCACTGGGACTGGGCACTTGGCCTGTACGAGACGGGAGACCCGCGGATGCACCTGCTCGTCCAGAATGCCGCCGGGCTTCTGATGGACCGGTATGGGGTCTACGAGCAGATGTTCTTCATCTTCGACGCGTTGCTCGACCACGTCTGGCGACCTCAGGACCGGCTCCTCCTGCACGGCCAGCGCGGGCGGGCGGCCGCGGGCGCGCGGCTCACGGACGACTTCGAGCTGTCGTGGAACGAGGTGTTTGCTTCCGTCCGCCGAACAGGTCAGGAGAGAGCTGACGCTGCGGCACTCGTCCATCTCGCCCATGGCGCGGCCCTGCTCCGTCAGTGGCAGCGCGCCGAGTTCGCGCTGTCGCAGGCGACCTCTGTTGCCCGAGGGGTGCACGACGATGCCGCCGCCCTTCAAGCCGAGCGGCTGTTGGCCGGGCGATCAGACCACGTGGACCCGGCGCGCCGTTGGGCGAAGCTGAGCTTCCTGCGCCACTTCGAGGCCGATCCGGAGGTGGTGGAGCACTTCCACACCTCGGGAACAGTGCGCCTTCGCCAGCGTGACCGAGGAGATCCGTCCATCCCCGGAAACCGGTGAATGGAGTCGCCCGATTCAGCCGGGTGCACGCCGTGGGCCCGCAATGACGGATCCCGACTTCGATGGATCGAGCGGACCCGTAGGCGAAAACGCAGCGGAGATGTCGTGATAGAACACGGGTGACTCGCAGATCGGGAGTTCTCTAATAAGACACGGGATGCCGCGCCGCCTGGACCGCCAGCAACCGCTTGTGGGAGCCCGCAGCCCTATCGATCACCGTCGACAAAATCCTCGACAAATGGTGGCTATGCTATCGTTGTTGATGGTGTAGCCACCACCGCAAAGCGACAGGTCCAACAGGGTGTAACTACCTTTCATGGTACATCTTGGCCGATCTGGGGCCTGGTTGGATGAACCCGGAAGAGGCAGTGCTCCACATGTGGGAGCTGTACGCCATGTGGGCTTTCGTCTACGTCTTTTTTGTGGATTTTTTCCTGGCGCGGGGAACGGGTGAGGTGCGCGCCGGGGTGCTCTCGGGGGCGGTCGCCTTCGCCGTGATCGGGACGGGCGCGCTGGGGTGCGTGGTGGCGGGGGCGTGGGCGGACCGGCTGGGGCGGGAGCGCGTCACCATCTGGGCGATGGCCGCGAGCGGGGCGTGCGCGCTGCTCATGGGCTGGCTGCTGCACGCGCCGGTTGCGCTGGTGCTGGGTGTAGCCCTGGTCTGGGGTTTCGCGGTGGTGGCGGACTCCGCGCAGTTCAGCGCCGTGGTCACCGAGGTGGCGCCGGCGCACGCGGTGGGGACGGCGCTGACGTTCCAGACGGCGCTCGGGTTCCTGCTGACCTCGGTGACGCTCACCGCCGTCCCCTACCTGCGGGATGCCGGGGGGTGGCCCCTGGCGTTCGGCGTCCTGGCGCTGGGTCCGGCGGCCGGGATCGCGGCGATGCGGAGGCTGAAAAATCTCCGAATTGCGATCACATCAGACTCGTAGAACCTCGGTCGTCGACAAAATCCTCGACAAGTCCAGTCGCTTGCAGCCTCACAGAGCCGATGGAGCTCGCGGTCCTCTCCTGTGGCCAGCTCACATTCTCGATCCGCACTCCACGCACCCTGACCACGTACGACATCCCCCGTCCGGACGCGATGCCCGCCCTCGCCGTGTAAGGTGTTGTGGGGAGCCCCCGGGGGACGCGTAGGCGTTCCCGCTGCGCAGGTGCGTGGAATCCCCGATGTCCAAACCCCTCCGCAGGCGCATCTTTCGGCTGGACTCCAGAGGAGGATACCCGCCATGCTGCCCGAGCCGCTTCATCCTGCCGTCGTCCACTTCCCCATCGTACTGATGATCCTGCTCCCGCTCTTTGCGCTGGGCGCTCTGTTGGCGATCCGGCGAGGGAGCCGGCCCCGCCTGGCGGGGGGGCTGCCGTTGGCCGTGTCGGCGGCCCTCGCCGCCAGCGCGCTGGCCGCCGTGCGTACCGGGGAGGCGCAGGAGGCAAAGGTGGAGGACGTGGTGGGCGAGCGCGCGCTCCACGTGCACGAGGAGGCGGCCGAGCGTTTCCAGATCCTAGCTGGCGTCCTGCTGCTCGTGGCCGCCACGGGGATGGCGGGGGGGAGGGTTGGGGCGGCCGGCCGGTGGCTCACGGTCGTGGGCTCGGTCGGGGTGGCGCTCGCGGGCGTACAGGTGGGGTCGAGCGGGGGCGAGCTGGTCTACGAGCACGGCGCAGCGAGCGCGTACGGAAGCGCTGCCTCCCCCGTGGGGACGGTGGCCATCCCGGCGCGTCCGGGCGGCGGGGAGCGCGTCGAAGGGCCGCGGGACTGAACGGACCTCTGGACACGGGAGGGGCAGGTGAGGAGAATCGTCAGCACGCCATCTGCCTGCCGGCACCGGCTTCCGTGCTCGGGCTGCCCCTGCGGGATCGTGCCGCCCACCCCGTCCCTGTTGCGCGTCAGCCGCCGTGCGCTTCCCGGTATGCTACCCCGGCGCGCCGAAGCCCGCCGTCGTCGCTGAGGAGCCGGAGAAGCCCTGGCTTGTCGACGCCCGCCAGCAAGGCGGCCGTCAACGCCGCGCGGTTGTATTCCAGGCAGCAGTGGAGGAGCGGAATGAGGCCGCCCGTTTCCGTCTCGATCCGGCGAAGCGCCTGGGGGCTCAGAACTCCCCCGTGGACGTAGCGGCTCCTCACGTCGTATGCCCGGCGGATCGTCCGCTGGACCTCGCCCGGATCGAAGCCGCACGCCTCCAGCAGCGCCGCCGCGCGCTCGGCGAGGTTCGAGGAGACCCGCTGTTTCTCGGTGTCCTGGAGGAAGAGCGACTCGAGCGAACGGACCACGTTCGCGATACGCTCGTTCACGTAACCGAAGCGGCCTGCTTCCGCCTTGTAGTTGAACCACGCCGCGTCGAGTCCCACCGGGTCTTCCGGCCGGTTCGAGTAGAACTCCCGGGGGAGGGCGGAGCCGACGGCCTCCCAGAACCGCGGCAGCCGCGCCGCGCCGGCGGCGAGGATGGAGTAGGTGCGCCGGGAGCCACCGTCCTGGTCCAGCAGGACGAAGCCTCCGTGCACGTCCACCAACGACTCCGTACCCGTCTCGGCCCGGCTCCAGGCGACTCCGCCGACGCCGAAGAGCCGGAGGATCGCCACCGCGCGCTCCAGGAGAGGCTGCCACCCGGCCCCGTCGGTCGCCTCGTATTCCAGTCGGAGGAGGGCGGAGGGGCGCGATCGCACGCGCCGCTCTGCCGCTTCCGACCATTCCAGGTAGATGTCGCCGCCAAGGTCAGCGGGCTCGACTTTGCGGAGGGACACCCGCACGCCGTCCGGAGCATCGAACTCCAGCGGCGGGCAGAGCACCGCCACGCCCACCAGGTCGGCGTCGATCCAGGCGCGCACCGGCAGCGCGCGCAGCGAGCGGAACAGCCGCTCGGAGCGCCGCTCCACCTCGTCGTCGGGAACCCCGGTCCCTTCCAGCTCGTCCAGCATCAGCCACCCGCACATGTGTTCAGCGGCCCGGAGGACCGTGGACGGGTCAGGGTTGAGTCCGGACAGGGAGGCCGCGGCCGTCTCGATCTCCGGCCGCATCCCGGCCATGGCCCGTTGCAGCGGGTCGCCGATCCAGAGGTCCTTCATCACGACGGACCGCCGGAGGTCGTGGTTGTCGATCCCCGCTTCACCATAGGCGAAGCGGGGGAACTCGAAGCGCACGTGGGGACGTGCCATGGGCCCCCATGCGGGATCCCGGCGGAGCGCCACGAAACGAGCCCGGACGGCATCGCGCAGCTTGCGGACTGCTTCGGAGACGACAGGGTCAGGCGTCACGCTCTCTCGCTCTGCGGCGGGGTTCCATGAGATCTGAGCAGCCGCGAATCACCGTCCGAGGAGTCGGCCGCGTTCGATCTCCCACCCGAGCCGGCGATCCCCGCGCAAGCGTCGCGCCTGCTGGAGCGGCGTTGAGACACGCTGATGATCCGGTCCGAGGAGCCGGACCGGCAGGCCCCGCCCAGGTTCGTCCGGTGCGAGCGCCGCCCCGGGCAGAGATCCCTGGCCCCCCACGACTCTCCGGTTTGCTCCTACGCGGAATCGAGGGAAGCCCTACGCCCGGAGTGGCGCGGCCGAACCACCTTGAATGATCGGACAGGCGCCCGCCGCGTCGGTGCGGCCGCGCGGAGGCCACCCTCGGCGGCAAGATGATCCTGCGGGGGATGGTGCGCACCTGGTTGGAGCGCGAGGACGCCGAGCGGGCAGCCTGGGCCGCGCCGGGTGTGAAGGAGGTGGAAAGCCACATCACCCTCGGTGCCATGGAGCTGGCGGTCTTCTGAGGACGAAGGAGGCAAGGAGGGTCGGCTCAGGCTCTCCCCGCGGCTTGCTTGGCCCTGCCCCGGGCGGCAGAAGAACGCGGCCCCGTCGCCTCCTGCGAGGTGGCGGGGCCGCTCCACACCTGGCCTGCCCCCTCCAGCCGGGCTCCGGTCCCAGTGCTGATCCTGGCCGACCAGACGACGCGCTCTCCTTCCAGCACGTAGAGGCGGTGCTCCTCCAGGGAGATCCGGACCTGCCGGCGTTCCGCGGACGCGGGCACCCGCGCGACGCCGAGCAGGCCCGCGTCCCAGGTGGGGAGGGACCCCGATGGCGGTGCGGGCTGCTGGGCCGCGGCACAGTTCCGCGGCCGCACCACCAGCAGGGCGAGCGGCATCGCCAGCGTGAGGGCGAGGCGCAGCTGCCGCGCAGGCGAGGCCGGCCTGCTGCCCCGTCTCATTGCGCACCTGCCAGCTTCGAGAGGACCTGCCGGAACTGCTCGGCGGGAAGCGCGCCCTCCACCAGGCGGCCGTTGATGAAGAAGGAGGGCGTGGCACGCACCCGCAGGGCGTCGGCGGCGCGGTTGTTGAGGGCGGTCCGGGCGCCTCCGCGATCTTCGTGGTAGCAGGTGGCAAAGCGGCTGCCGTCCCTCAGCTCGTCCAGGGTGAGCCCCGTCACGAACCCCACGTAGCTGGGCACGATCGGGAAGACGCAGGGCGACAGGAACGAGACCAGCCCGGCCAGGAAGGCGAGCCCGAGCGGGAACGAGGCAAACTCCGTCATCGACCACCTCCCTGCCTCGGGGAGCCGGGGAGCGGCTCATCCAGCAGGCGGCCCACCGCCATCCGCAGCGCCGGCTCCGCGAACATCCCCCGCACCTCCTGCCGGATGCGTCCCTCGCGGTCGATCAGGAAGGAGGTGGGGAGCGCGGAGACCCCGCCGAAGTCGCGGACGACCGCTCCGGTGGCCATCGCCACCGGGAAGGTGATGCCCCGCTCCTGGAGGAACGAGCGCACACCTCCTCCCCCGCCTGGTCCGTGGAGATCCCGAGGACGACGAAGCCGTCGCCGCGCCGTTCCTCGTAGACGCGCTGGAAGCCCGGCATCTCGATGCGGCAGGGCGGGCACCAGGTGGCCCAGAAGTTCACCAGCACCACCTGTCCGCGGAGCTGCTCCAGCTCCACGTGGGCCCCCGTGTCCCGGACCCCGAGCGAGGAGGATCCGCCTGCGTCCCACCCGCCCGGCGAGGCACCACGGGCTCATCCACGTGGGCGCCGATCTCCGCGGCGTGCTCTCCCAGGGTGTCCAGCGGCACATTGTAGGCGCCGGGGATGTGCACCGTCTCGTACTCGCCCGGCGTCCGCACGTCGAGTAGGCGGATCCTGGAACAGACCCGCGAACGGGCACACCTCGGCTCGGGGAGGGCACCCTGAACATGATGGAAGTCCCGGAGGTCCGGAGCCGCACGACGGTGCTTCTCGTTCGGGGCGCAACGAGGCTTCAGCTGGACAAAGGCCAGGCGCCCGCGCGCGCTGCGTCCCTACTGCGAGACCCCGGGGATCGGTTCAGGCGTCCGGAAGCCCAGGAACCCCGGGTGACGTAGCGGAACGTACCGTTGCGGCGGGCCAGGTCACGGCGCCTCCTCCACGTGCCGGACCCCCTCCTCCAGGAGGCGGTCGATGTGCTCGTCGTCGAGGGCGTAGTAGGCGATCTTGCCTTCCTTGCGGTAGCGCACCAGGCGGAGCTGCCGGAGCGCGCGCAGGGAGTGGGATACGGCGGACTGCGACATCCCGAGGACGTTGGCGAGGTCGCAGACGCACAGCTCCTCGCGCGAGAGCGCCCACACGATCGAAAGGCGGGTGGGGTCGCCCAGCACCTTGAACGTCTCCGCGAGCGCGGCCAAGGTCGGTGCGGGCTTCATCTCGTTCCGGGCGCGCCGGACCTTGACCTCGTCCACGCACTGGACTTCGCAAAGGTCGCTCCCCGCCTGGGGAACTACTCCTACCTGTTTGCTTGCACGCATGAACACCCTTTCATATATTGAGGCCGACGAATCATATTCGGGCCCGGGACACCTGTCCAGGCCCGTGGCACCACCCGCAAACCTCGCTCGTGCGTAGACTGCTCGCCCTCGTCCTGCTGCTCGTGACCGCTGCCTCCGCTCTGGAGTCGGTGCGGGGCGAGCTGCGCGACGGCGCGGTACACCACGAAAGCGCTGCCACGGCTGCCTTCCACGCGCTCGACGCGCAGGGGGACCACGGCCACGAGGACGGCTCCCTCCCCGGGAGCCACCGCCACTCGCGCGGACACGAGCACGGTACGAACTCCGACCACTGCACGCACCAGCACGGTCCTGCCATGCTGACTGCTGCCGAGGAGCCCCTTTTCACCTGCCTCACCCGCGAGCCAACGGTCGCCGTAGCCGCGTTCTTCCCCGACCGAACCCCAGTCCGGCTCTTCCACCCTCCGCGCGCGTAACCCTACGGCGAGTCGTCCGGCGAGCCTCCGCTCCGCCCGGGACCGCCAGCGTCCGCTCAGGACGCATCTCGAACCATCCGTAGCTCCAGACCACCGGTCGCGATTCCCCACAGGCACCTGCCCGTGGGGAGCGCCCGGGCACATTCGAGAGAGGGTCCTACGTGATCTCCGTACTTCGTGCACTCCGTCCGCGCGGACGGTGGCGCCTGCCGCATCCCCTCGTGGGATCCGGGGTGCTCGCGCTCGCGCTCCTGTTCCCGGTTTACGCGCCTGCGCAGGAGGCTCGCGGAGCCGGTGCGCTCCGGGACGCCGTCCTCCGCTCCAACCCCGAGCTCGCCGCCCGGCGGGCCGCCGTACAGGCGGCCGAGGCGCGGGCCCGCTCCGCCGGCTTCGCCGCGCCTGCCGTACTCTCCGGAGAGGCGGAGGAGATCCCCGGCATCAACCTCCGCAACGCCTCCGTGCGCCTGGAGGTCGAGAAGGAGTTCCTGTCCCGAGGGCGGCGCGACGCCGCGCGCGCGCTCGCCGCGGCCGAGACGCGGGCCGCCTCCGCGCAGCTCGCGTCCGCCGAGCGCCGGGTCGCGGCGCTGGCCGCACGCGCGCTGACTCGGGCGGCGGGGTGGTCCGCAATCGCCCGCCGGCTGGGCGCGGAGGACTCGCTCCTGGTGTCCGCGGAGGCCGCGCTCCGCGCCCGCTTCTCCGTGGGGGACGCGCGCTACGTGGACGTGCTGCGCCTCCGCACTGAGCGGCTGCGCGTGCAGTCCGAGCGGGCCGAGGCGGCCGCGGAGGCGCGCGCCGGCCGCGTCGCCCTGGACGCGCTCCTCGGCCCCGCATCCGGGCCGGAGCGGACCACGCTGCTGGAGGGGGCGCTGGCGGAGGCGGTGGACCGCACGCCCACGGCGCTCTCGCCTCCCCCCGACGTCGACTCCCTCCTGGCGCAGTCCGGGGCCGTCCGCCTCGCCGAAGTCGCGGTGGAGCGCGCTCGGGCCGGGCGGCAGCTCCTCCTCGCGGAACAGCGTCCCCGCCTGGCCGGGGCGGTCGGAGTCCAGCGCTTTCCCTCCGACGAGGGGGGAAGCTCGCTCGGACCGACGCTCGGCGCCTCCGTGTCGCTGCCGTTCACCGCCCGCCGCGCCAACGCGACCGCCGCGCAGGCGGCCGGGGCGGACGTGGCCGCCGCGGAGGCGGAGCGCAGCGCCATGGTCGCCGCGGTGCGCGCGGAACTGGTCGCGGCGCGGGAGCGCTACGAGGCCGCGCGCACCCGGCTGGCCGTGTACGACGCTGCGCTGCTGCGCGGCGCGCGGGAGGAGCGGGAGGCCGCCCTGGCGAGCTTCCGCACGGGGGAACTCTCGCTGATCGAGCTGCTGGACTTCGAGCGGGCGCTGGCCCGCGCCGAGACCGAGCGCCTGCGCAGCGTCCTGGACGCCGCCGATGCGCTCGCCGACCTGCTCGCCGCCGGGACCGACGCCGGCGGGTCCGAGCCCCACGACACCGACCGCCGCTCCGGGGCGAGCCATGAATAGAGACCGATTTCCGACCGTCCGCGGGGACGCGCTGGCCGCGCTGCTCGCGGCCCTGATGCTGGTCCCCTCCGCCTGCAACTCCGGAGGAGAGGAGCAGGCCGAGGAGACCCACGCCGAGGCCGGGGAGCACGCCGGCGACGGGCACGCAGAGGGTGAGGAGCACGCAGAAGACGCGCGCGTTACGCTCGCCGAGGCCGCCTACCGCACCGCGCAGATCCGGGTGGAGCCCGTCGGGACCGAGGCGGTCGCCGCGGCGAGCGGCGGCCTCCAGGTCCCCGGGCAGGTGGAGTTCGAGCCCGAGCGGGTCGCGATGGTCTCTCCCCGGGTAGCGGGCCGCGTCGAGCGGCTGACCGTGGTGGAGGGCGACCGCGTCCGCGCCGGGCAGACCGTGGCCCTGCTCACCAGCCCCACCTACCTGACCGCGCAGAACGACCTGGTCCAGGCGGTCCGCCGGGCGGAGCTGCTCGCCGGCACGCAGGACGAGCAGGGCGCCCGCGCGCTGGCCGAGGCCGCACGCCGGCGGCTCCGGCTGCTGGGGGTGGGCGACGCCGCCATCTCCCGGATCACCTCCAGCGGGGAGATCAGCCCCCTGCTCCCGGTGCCCGCGCCCTTCGCGGGGAGCATCGTGGAAAAGTATGCGCTCGCCGGCACCGCGGTGGAGCCCGGGACCCCGCTCTTCAAGATCGCCGACCTGTCGGCGGTGGACGTGGTGGCGGAGGTGCCGGAGCGCTCGATGCCGCTGCTGCGGATCGGGCAGCGCGCCGCGATCGCCATCCCCGCCTACCCGGCGCTGCGCTTCGAGGGGCGGGTGGAGCGGCTGCGCGACCAGCTCGATCCCACCACGCGCACGGTCAAGACCATCATCCACGTCCCCAACCCGGAGCGGGCGCTCCGACCGGGGATGTTCGCGAACGTCACGCTGGACGCGGCCGCGGGTGCGACCGGGTCCGCACCGGCTGCGGTGCTCACCATCCCGGAGTCCGCCGTGGTGACCGACGGCGACGAGCGCTACGTGTTCGTGGAGGTGGGGCCGCGCAGCTTCGAGCGGCGCGAGGTAGTGGTGGAGTCGTTGAGCCCGCCGGGCTCCACCCTGCCCGCGGGGAGCCGGGTGGCGGTGCGCTCCGGCCTGACAGCGGGAGAGCGGATCGCGGTGAGCGGCGCCTTCACCCTCAAGTCGGAGATGGCCAAGGCCGGCTTCTCCCACGACCACTGAGGAGGCCGCCGTGATCAACCGGATCATCGAGTGGGCGGTGCGCAGCCGCGCCGCTGTGCTGTTCGGCGTCCTCGCCCTCGTCGCCGTGGGGCTGTGGGCGATGCGCACCATGCGCGTGGACGCCTTCCCCGACCTCACGGACGTGCAGGTGCAGGTGCTGGTGGAGGCGCCGGGGCTCTCTCCGGTGGAGGTGGAGCGGCTGGCGACCACCCCGATCGAGGTGGCGCTGAACGGCCTGCCGCGAGTCACCCAGGTGCGCTCGCTCAGCAAGTACGCCTTCGCCGCCATCACCGTCGTCTTCGAGGACGACGTGGACCTGTACTTCGCCCGCACGCTGGTAGCCGAGCGCCTCCAGGGGGTGCGGGAATCGCTGCCGCCCGGCGCAGCGGCTGCGATGGGCCCGATGTCCGCAGCCAACAGCGAGATCTACCACTACACGCTGGAGGGCGGGGGCAAGGACCTGACGGAGCTGCGCACCATCCACGACCGGATCGTCAAGCCGCAGCTCCGCACCGTCCCCGGCGTGGCCGAAGTGAACCCCTTCGGCGGGTACGTGCGCCAGGTGCAGGTGATCATTCGCCCGGACCAGCTGGCGAGCTACGGGCTCACCCTGCACGATGTCGTGGAGGCGGTGGAGGCCAACAACGCCGTCGCCGCCGGCGGCTACCTGGAGCACCAGGACGAGCAGTACATCCTGCGCGGGCTGGGGCAGGCGGCCGGGCCCGACGACCTGCGCCGCACCGTGATCCGCTCCAACCAGGCCGGCGTCCCGGTGCTGGTGGGCGACGTGGCCGAGGTGGGGTACGGCTCGGAGGTGCGGCAGGGCGCCGTCTCCCGCGACGGCCGCGGGGAGGTGGTGAGCGGGATCGTGCTGATGCTGCGCGGCGGGAACAGCCGCGAGGTGGTAGCCCGGGTGCGCGAGCGGGTGGAGGAGATCAACCGCTCGCTCCCGCAGGGAGTGCGGGTGCAGCCGTACTACGACCAGACGGACCTGGTGGCCGGGACGCTCTCCACGGTGCGCACCAACCTGCTGGAGGGCGGCTTCCTGGTGATCGCCGTGCTGCTCCTCTTCCTGGGCAACGTGCGGGCGGCGCTGATCGTGGCGCTCACCATCCCCTTCTCGCTCCTCTTCGCCTTCGTGGGGATGCGCTGGCTGGGGCTCTCCGCCAACCTGATGAGCCTGGGCGCCATCGACTTCGGGATGATCGTGGACGGCTCGGTGGTGATGGCAGAGCACTTCGTGAAGACGCTGCACGAGGACGAGGAGCGGGGCACGGCGCCCAGGGACCGGGCCGGCTTCGCGGCGCGCCTGGTCGCCGCCGGCCGGGAGGTGGGCCGCCCCATCGCATTCGGGGTGCTGATCATCATGCTGGTGTACGTCCCCATCGCCACGCTCCAGGGGCTGGAGGGGCGCATGTTCCGGCCGATGGCGATCACGGTGGCGATCGCGCTCTTCGGCAGCCTGCTGCTGGCGCTGATGTGGGTCCCCGCGGCGACCTACTTCGCCTTCCGGGGCGGGGTGCGCGAGGCGCGGTACGCCGTCCGCCTGGCCGGGTGGCTGGACCGGCGCTACCGGCCGCTGCTGGGGCGTACCCTGGCGCACCCGAAAGCGACGCTGGGGGTGGCGGTGGCGCTCTTCGCGGGGACGATGCTGCTGGTGCCGCGGCTGGGGACGGAGTTCCTGCCGGAGCTGGACGAGGGCTCCATCGTGGTCCAGGCGCTCCGCGACCCCAGCGTCTCGCTGACCCGCTCGGTGGAGATGCAGCGCGAGCTGGAGCGCACGCTGCGATTGTCGCCCGAGGTGACCACGGTGGTGAGCCGGGTGGGGCGGCCGGAGATCGGCAGCGACCCCATGGGGCTGCACCAGGCGGACGTGTTCGTGATGCTGAAGCCCCGCTCCGAGTGGAGGCCGGGCCTCAGCAAGGCGGAGCTGCAGGAGGAGATGGAGGAGCGGCTCGCGGAACGGGTGCCGGGGATGGGCTTCATCTTCACCCAGCCCATGGCGATGCGCCTGGACGAGCTGATCAGCGGGGTCCGCGGCGACCTGGCGGTCAAGGTCTTCGGCGAGGACCCGGAGCAGAACCGGCGCGTCGCGGAGCAGGTGGCCGGCGTGATCCGCTCGGTACCGGGCGCGAGCGAGGTGCAGGCGGAGGCGACGGAGGGGCAGGGCTACCTCAACGTCCGCATGGACCGCGGCGCGATGGCCCGCTTCGGGATCCCCATGGAGGAGATGCAGGAGGCGCTGGAGACCGCGGTGGGCGGGCGTCCCGTCTCCCAGGTGGTGGACGGCAGCTACGCCATGGACGTGGTGGTGCAGTACCCGGCGGAGCTGCGCACCTCGGTGGAGGCGATCGGCGCGATCACCGTCCCCTCGCCGGGCGGGGCGCGGGTGGCGCTGGCGCAGCTCGCCGACATCCGGCTGGAGTCCGGCCCGGTGCAGGTGAGCCGGGAGCGCGCGCAGCGGCTGGTGGTGGCGTCCGCGAACGTCGCCGGGCGCGACCTGGGCGGCTTCGCGGAGGAGGTGCGGGCGGCGGTCCGGGAGCGGGTGGCGCTCCCGCCGGGGGTGTTCCTGGACTACGGCGGGCAGTTCGAGAACCAGGAGCGCGCCATGGCCCGGCTGCGGATCGTGGTGCCGCTCTCCATCGCCCTGATCGCGATGCTCCTCTACCTGTCGCTGCGCTCGTGGAAGTTGGCCGGGCTGGTGCTCGCCAACCTCCCCTTCGCGGCGGTGGGCGGGATCCTGGCGCTGTATCTCCGCGGGCTGCACCTCTCCGTTTCGGCCTCCATCGGCTTCATCGCGCTCTTCGGGGTGGCGGTGCTCAACGGGCTGGTGCTGCTCTCCACCGTGCAGCGCCGGCGGACGGAGGGGGCGAGCGCCGCGGAGGCCGCGGTGGAGGGGTCGCGGGAGCGGCTGCGGCCGGTGCTGATGACCGCGCTGGTGGCGAGCATCGGCTTCATCCCGGTGGCGCTTTCGCACGGGACGGGCGCCGAGGTGCAGCGGCCGCTCGCCACGGTGGTGATCGGGGGGCTGGTCACGTCCACCCTGCTCACCCTGCTGGTCCTCCCCACGCTCTACGCCTGGTCCGAGGGCCGGGCGGAGCGGCGGGTGGCAGCGCGCGCGGCTCAGGGGCGTGTCGCGGAGGCCCGCCTGCAGCCGGAGGGGTGACATGGTCCGCACCAACACCGCGGCGTGGAACCGGGTCCGCTACACCCTCTACGCCCCGTTCTACGACCTTGTCGTCCGCTACCTGGACCGGGGCCGCCGTCGCGCGCTGCAGCTCCTCGACGTGCGGCCGAGGGAGCGGGTGCTCCTCGTCGGCTGCGGCACCGGGCTCGACCTGGACCACCTGCCGGCGGACGCCGAAGTCACGGCGATCGACTACACGCCGGCGATGGTGGAGCGGACCCGGGCGCGGGCCCGGTCGCTCGGCAGGCAGGTGACGGCGGAGGTGATGGACGCGCAGCGGCTGGACCTCCCCGGCGGGAGCTTCAACTGCGTGGTGCTGCACCTGGTCCTGGCCGTCGTCCCGGAGGCGGAGGCGTGCGCCCGGGAGTCTGCGCGGGTGCTCCGCGGCCGGCCGAGCGGCCATCCGGGGCGGCGCGCGCGACTTCCCGGGGTCACGGGGCTTCCAGCGTGAGCAGCACCTTCACCTCGGCGGCCTCGGGCGCGGCGAGCGCGGCGGCCGGGACGTAGCCCACGGCGCCGGGCGTGCGGGCCACGTACAGGAGGACGGCGCGCTCGCTCTCCAGCACCGGGGGCGGGCGGGTGCCGTGGAAGTAGAGGTCGTTGAAGTAGTCGGCCAGGTCGCGGGGGGTGCGGCCCAGCACCGCGCGGGAGAAGGCGAGCCGCGTCGGCGAGCCGGCGGGGAGGTTGACCGGGAGGATGCGCGTCCCGCCGCGCCAGAAGCGGCGGCGCAGCAAAAAGATGCGCCGCACCTCGCCCGCGTCCAGCCGCGACTCGGGGACGCGCGCGTGGGCGACCACCGCCAGCGGAGCCGCGGCGTCCTCCCCCCCGGCGCCCGCCCACGCCGCCGCGGGAGCCAGCGCCACCGCGAGCGCTAGAAGAGCCCCGAGAGCGAGACGAGCCATCCGTCGGCGACGCGGCGGGAGGGGCGGCTGGTGGCCTGGCGCTCCACCTTGAGCGCCAGGCGCGAGGTGGGGCGCCAGTTGAGCCCCGCGGTGTAGATGCGCAGCGGGCCGCTGACCACGGGGTCGTACGCCTCGGCGCGCCCCACCAGGTGGAGCCCGCGCGCCAGCGGGACGGCCGCCTGGACGTAGCCTCCCCGCTCGGCCGGGGCGTCTCCGGATGCGCTCAGCCAGGTCGCCTCGGAAAGGAGGTGGAAGCCGCCGATCGTCCACGACAGGTCCGCCCCCATGAGCGCGCGCGTCTCCCGGTCCTCCAGGCGGTCGTCGTCCTCCGGATCCCGCGCGCGGTCCGCCGGGAGCCGGGTGGCGTCCGGGCTCTCGTCGTCCTCGTCCGGCTCCGGCCCGCCCGCGCGACGCGAGGCGCGGATGCCTGCGCTGCTGAACCCCACGTGCAGGCCAGGTACGAGCTCGAAGACCGCCCGGGTCCCGGCCGCGCGGAGGAAGGTGCTCTCCTCCCCCTCGCCCTCCAGCCCGATCCCGGGGGCGACCCACACCGCGTACCCCGCGTCGCGAGGCCCCAGGGCGAACTGCCCGGCCACCATGGCGCCCGTGGTGCTCTTGGCGAAGGCGCGGTAGGTGGTCAGTGGCCGCCCGGCCGTCCAGGTGAGCGGCGCGGCGTGGAGCTCGTTCCACTGTCCCACCGGGGTCAGGAAGCGTCCCACCCGCAGCCGCAGGGCGTCCGACGCGGCCAGCTCCAGGTAGGCGCGCTCCACCTCCAGCCAGCGCTCGTCCTCGCGGCCGGTGAAGGTCTCTCGGCTCACACTGGCCGCCTCGATCTCGGCGAAATAGCTTAGTCTCCGCCAGGGCGTCCCCGAGAGGAGGAGGGCCACCGCCGCCTCGTTCAGCTCCGGGTCGGAATCCGCCGAGTCGCCGGGCGAGACGCGCAGGGTCACGGCCGCGTAGCCTCCGGCCGAGACGGGGCCGGGGGCGCTGGCGGGCGGCGCGGGGAGCTGCGCGGCCACGGGCGCGGCCAGGAGCGCGGCCGCGAGGGCGAGGGCCGCCGGAAGGCGGCGGAGGTCGGGGTTCATCGTCGGTGGTCTGCCCCCAGGGGGTCCGTCCTGAAAGCTACGTCTTCCCTCCCGCTCCGCGCGAGGTGGCGGCCTGCGACGCTCGCGGCGCGCCTGGCCGCCGTGCTCGCGCTCTTCGTGCTCCTGGCCACCGCCGCGGCCACCGGCTGGGCCTACGCCCGCGGACGCGCCGGGGTGCTGGCCGACGCGCGCGGGGCGCTGGCCTCGCGCGCGCGCCTGTCCGCCGACCGCCTGGAGCGCGCCGTGCGCGAGCGGGCGCGGCTCGCCGCCCTCTGGCCGGACCTGTCCACCTCGCAGGACCTGGCGGTGGACGACGTGGACAAGCGCGTCGCGCTGTCCCTGGAGGAGCTGGCGTCGCACGTGGGCGGGGGCGCCGTGGCGCTGGCGCTCGATCCCGCGGGGCGCGTCGTGGCCGCCTCGTCGCCGGAGTGGATCGGCCGGCGGGTGGGCGGGGCGCCCTGGTACCGCCCCGGCGCCGCCGCTCCCGGGCGCGCGACCGTGGAGTCCGTCCCCGGGGCCGTCCCGCTCCTGGCCGTCACCTCGTCCGTGCTGGCCGCGAGCGACGGCGCGCTGCTGGGGCGCATCGTCCTCCTCGTCCCCTGGCGCTCGCTGGTGGCCGAAGCCGCGGGCGGCGACGCGGACGCGCTCGCCGTGAGCGACGCCGCCGGCCGGCCTCTCTTCCGCGGCCGCCTTTTCCTCCGTGCCGACTCCGCGGGGCTCCTGGTCGCCCGCGCCATGGCGGACGGGCCGGACGCGCCGCCGGTGCAGGTTGCGGTGGCCATGCCCGCGGCGGAGGCGCTCCTCCCGCTGCGCAGGACCACGCGCAGCCTCCTCCTGTTCGCCGCCGTGGTGCTGGCCGTTACCCTCCCCGCGGCGGTCCTCCTGGCGCGCTCCACCACCGCCGAGCTGCGGCGTCTCACCGGGCGCGCCCGCGAGGCGGAGCGGACGGGGCGGGCCGACTTCGGCGCGCCGGAGCCGGGCGCCCCGGCGGAGGTGCGGGTGCTGGCCGGGGCGCTCCAGTCCATGGCGGATCGGCTGGAAGCGTCACGGCGGGAGCTGGCTCGCCAGGAGAGCCTTGCAGCCATGGGGACCATGGCCGCCGGGCTGGCGCACGAGGTGCGCACCCCGCTCTCCGTGATCCGCGGCTCGGCCGAGATGCTGGCCCGGCGCGCCACCCCGGGCTCGCGCGAGGCCGAGCTGGCGGCGTTCATGACGGACGAGGCGGACCGGCTGAGCCGCCTGGTGGACGACCTCCTGGCCTTCGCACGCCCCCGCGATCCCGGCCGCGAGCCCGCCGACCTGGCCGCCGTGGCGCGCCGCGTGGCGGGCGCGCCGGGGATCGGCGGCGGCGCCGTCCCCGTGGAGGCGCGGCTGGAGCCGGCGCCCGTGTCCGGCGACCCCGGGCAGCTGTACCAGGTGGCCCTCAACCTGGTGGCCAACGCCGTGCAGGCCTCGCCCCCCGGTGCCCCGGTCACCGTGCGCACGGGGGCGGAGGGGGAGGACGCCGTGCTGGAGGTGGCCGACGCCGGACCGGGGATCCTGCCCGACGACCTGCCGATGGTGTGGACGCCGTTCTTCAGCCGGCGCTCCGGCGGCACCGGGCTGGGGCTCCCCATCGTCCGCCGGATCGTGGAGGCGCACGGCGGCACCGTGGAGCTCCTGAGCCGCCCCGGCGAGGGCGCGCGGGCCGTGGTCCGCCTCCCCCTGAGACACCCCGACGAGGCGCCGTGAGCGAGCCGACCCTGCTGGTGGTGGACGACGAGCCGAACATCCGGCGCCTGCTGGAGCTGTCGCTGGGCGACGGCGGCTACCGCGTCCTCACCGCCGCCACCGCCGCCGAGGCGTCGCGCCTCCTCGCCTCCGAGCGGGTGGACGTCCTCCTCACCGACCTCCAGCTCCCGGACCGCTCCGGGCTGGAGCTGCTGGCCGAGGTGCGCGCCGCGCGGGCGGACCTCCCGGTGATCCTGATCACCGCGTACGGCACGGTGGAGAGCGCCGTGCAGGCGATCCGCGCGGGCGCCTTCGACTACGTGATGAAGCCGTTCCGCGTGGAGGAGATCGAGGCGCTGGTGGAGCGCGCCCTGGGCCTCACCCGCGCCGAGCGCGAGAACGCGTACCTTCGCGAGGTCTCGGCCCCCGAGTTCGAGGGGATGGTGGCAGAGAGCCCCGCCATGCGCGCCGTGGTGGAGGCGGTGGAGCGCGTGGCCCCCGCCCCCACGACCGTGCTGGTGACGGGGGAGACGGGCTCGGGCAAGGAGCTGGTGGCCCGCGCCGTCCACGCCCGCTCGCCGCGCGCGGCGCGGCTCTTCGTGGCGCTCAACTGCGCGGCGATCCCCGCGGAGCTCCTGGAGGCCGAGCTGTTCGGCGTCACCAAGGGAGCCTACACCGGCGCGGCGGCCGACCGCCCGGGGAAGTTCGAGCTGGCGGACGGCGGTACGCTCTTCCTGGACGAGATCGGCGACATGCCGCTGGCGATGCAGGCCAAGCTGCTGCGCGCCGTGCAGGAGGGCTCCATCGAGCGGCTGGGCTCCAACGCGGTGCGGCGGGTGGACGTGCGCATCGTGGCCGCCACCCACCGCGACCTCGCCCGGCTGGTGCACGAGGGGACGTTCCGCGCGGACCTCTTCTACCGCCTCAACGTCTTCCCCATCCACCTCCCGCCGCTGCGCGAGCGCAGGGAGGACGTGGCGCCGATCGCCGTGCGCGCGGTGGAGCGCTTCGCGCGGCGGATGGGGCGGCGGGTGCGGCTCTCGGCGCCGGCGGCCGCGGCGCTGGAGGCGTACGACTGGCCCGGCAACGTCCGCGAGCTGCAGAACGTGCTGGAGCGCGCCGTCCTCCTGGCGCGGGGCGAGCTGATCGAGTCGCTGGACCTGCCCGCGCCGCGCCCCGGCGCCGGGCCGTCCTCCGGCCCGCCCTCCGCCCCCTCCGGGAGGCCCGAGTCGCTGCGCGCGGCGACCGAGCGGGCCGAGCGCGAGGCGATCCGGGCGGCGCTGCACCACACCGGCGACAACAAGGCGAGGGCGGCGGAGCTGCTGGGCGTCAGCGTCCGCACCCTGTGGTACAAGCTGGAGCGCCTGGGGCTGGACTGAGGGCGGACCGGCCCAGTCGTCGTCGCCGTTCCCGCCGGTATTCCCTCAGCCCGTCCCGGCGCCGAGCGTGATCGTCCCGGCGGCGGCGGAATAGGTGAACGGGGCGGACACCAGGCTGCCGGTCCGCTGTCCCCCCGTCCACTGGCCGGCGGCGTTGAAGCGCGCGTTGTGGTTGGGGCAGACGAAGGCGCCCCCGCTGATGTTCACCCGGGTCCCCTGGTGGGGGCAGCGCATGGAGAGCACGGCGTACGTCCCCTGCGCGGCGTGCACCACGGCCACGGAGCCGCCCGGCGTATCCACGCGCGCGATCCCGCCCACCTGCGCCAGCGCCGGGTAGTCCGCCACCCGGATCACCGTGCCCGCGCCCGGCGCGTCCGGCCCGAACGGGTTTTCCGCCGGGCCGATCTGTCCGTCCCCGCACCCCGAGAGCAGCGCGGCGGCGGCCGCCGCCAGCGCGGCGCTCACGAACGCGCGGCGGCTCACCCCGCACTCCGTCCCCGGGCAGACGCGGATCCCGGCTGCCGTCCCGGCCCCGATCACGTCTTCCATCGGTCCCTCCCTGGTTCCTGCTCAGACCGCCGCGAACGCCGCGGTCCACGCCGCCCGGTCCCGGTCCTGGCGGATGGGCCGGGCGAGGTCCACCACCAGCTTCCCGCCCTCCAGCAGCACCGGGTAGCGGTCCATCCCGCGCGTGGCGCGCCCCGAGATGAAGGTGCCGTCGGGACGGTACCGCGAGTGGTGCTTGGGGCACTGGAAGCGCCCGTCCCCCTCCTGCCAGCGCAGCATGGTGCGCTGGTGCGGGCACGACAGCGCGAAGGCGTACGCCTTGCCCTGCCAGCGCACCACGATCACTTCCCGCTCGCGGTCGATGGCAACCCCGTCGTCGGCCGGGACCGGGTAGGTGGCCTTCTGCTCCCCGAACGCCAGGGCGCTCATTGGCGCCACGCCCAACGCCTGCGCCGCGGCCTGCTCGCGCCCGGCGCCCAGCCCCACCAGCAGTGCCGCGGCGATGCCGGCGGCCTCGCGGAGGAAGTCGCGCCTGCCGGTGCAGCCGGCGCAGGGGTCGTGGGTCTCGTCGTCGGTGTCGCTCATCGCTCGGTCGTTCATGGTGCTGGAGTTTCGTACGGGGTCAGGCCACCGCGGTGAGCAGCGTCCCCAGGAAGAGCACGGCGAACCAGAGCCCCGCGCTCCTCAGCGACGCGGACCGCAGCGCCCTCCATCGCCGCTCGTCCTCGTCCGGCCGCGGCTCCGCGGCGGAGGGCGCGTCGGGCGGAGCATCATCCGGCGTCGGTCCGGCTTCGGCGGTGGCGGCGGCCTGCTCGGCCCTGCGCAGCCACAGGCCGTTGAGCAGCAGCAGCGCGAAGGCGCCCATCTTCGCCCAGAACACGGGGGAGGGGAGGAGCGCCTCCACGTCGGCGGCCAGCATGAGGAGGCCGCTCGCCACCACCACCGCGAGGCCGGCGATCACCACCCGGTGGGTGGCGGCCAGCTCGCGGAGGAAGGCGGTCCGCTCGGGGAGCGGGCGGCGGGCGTGGCGCAGCACCCCGCGGTCGGCGGCCAGCGCGAATCCGCCCGCCGTGAGCAGCCCGGCGAAGTGCAGGAAGGTGACGGCGCTCTGCGCCGCGGTGGACCCGCCGTACAGGTCGGCCCAGGGCGCGGCCAGGCCGGCGGCGGCCTGGATCAGCGTGCTCACGGGCGGTTTCCTCCGCTCACCGTTCGCCTCACCTGTTGCCGAAGATGGGGAGCATGATGGCGTAGCTGAGCAGCGACACCCCCATGGACGACAGCGCCACCGCGCGGTGCAGGTCGCGGTCGCCGCCGTTGGCGAGCGCTCCCGTGGCGGCGAACCCGGCGTCGGCCAGGAGCATCAGTCCGCCGTGCAGGGTGCGGCGGGTGCGCCCCTCCGGGTCCCTGCGTCCCTCCCACAGGTTCCACGCGCCGGTCACCGTGTTCACGGCGAAGAGCCCGGCCACCCCTCCCGCCAGCGCCCCGTGTGCGTCGCGTGCCCACCCGGGCGCATCGTCGCCCTTGTCCATCAGCTGCTCGCCGGCCACGTACTGGGCCACGAACATGGGGACGATGGCGTAGCTGGCGTAGCGGTGGATGGTGAGGCGCGTGAAGTACGCGTCCGAGTACTCCACGGCCCGCGGCTCCTGCGTGGTGTCGGCCGCCGGAAGCCACGCGGCGCCGGCCGGCGGCGGGAAGGCCGGGGCGGGGGCGCTTTCCCACCGCGCGGGGGGCGCCGCGAACGCGAGCGGAACCGCCGCCGGGGCGGTCCCGGTGTCGGCGGCGAGCAGGGCGATGGCGAGGCAGGCGGACGCGCAGAGCATCGGTCGGATCCTGTCCACGGGTGGACGCGAGTGTCGGTGTCGCACCCACCCCCAGGGCAATGGCCGGGCCGGTCCGCCCCACCATGCCGAACCGATCAAAAACCCAGGTTTTCCGCGGGTGGGAGCCGGACGGGCGAGCGGGGGCATGCGTGCAGTCTCCTGCGTGGTGTGCAAGCGATTGCACGCTCCGCAGGCGGATCTCGTGGCGGGCCGGGTGCGGAGCGGGATCCGGGATTGCCGGCGTCCACGACCCCGCCGGAGCACCACGTGAGAAGACTTCTACGGTCGAGGCCGCGTGGCCCGTTTCTGGCCCAGGGGGCGGCATGAGACTGACTCGCGCAGAGGTCCGAAAAGTCGCGGAAGTGATCTTCACGGGAGCCGCCGTGGGCGGGCTCCTCCTGCTCGTCGCGCGCGACGCTGGGCGCGTCCGTGCGTTCGCCTGGAGCGTGCGGCCGGGATGGCTCCTGGCCGGGTCCGCGCTGGAAGTGGCGCTCCTGCTCTGGGGCGTTCACCTCTGGTCGCGGGTGCTCGCCTGCTTCGCGGGCCCCGCGCCCCGCTTCCGCGCCCTGCTGCGGGTGTGGTTCCGCTCCACGCTCGCCAAGTACCTCCCGGGGAGCATCTGGCCGCTGGTGACCACGGCGGCGATGGCGTCGCGGGCCGGGGCGTGCCCGGTGGCGCTCCCCGCCTCGTTCGTGCTGCACGCCGCCTTCACGGTGCTCGGCGCCGGGGTGGTGGCCGCGGCGCTCGCCGCCCCGGGCCAGCTGGCGCGCAGCGGGGTGCCGGCCGCCGCGGCGCTCGCGGCCCTCCCCGCCGCGGCCCTCCTGGTGCACCCGGCCGTCCTGAACCGCCTGGTGGGCGCCGCGGCGCGGCTCGCCCGCCGGGAGGCGCCCCGCTGGGAGGGGCGCTGGCGCCACGGGGCGCTGTTCCTGGCGCTGTACGCGGCCACCTGGGTGGGGTACGGGGCGGCGTTCTCCCTGTTCGTGGGGGCGCTGGCCCCGGTCTCGCCCGGGGGGTGGGCGGGGCTGGCCGGGGTGAATGCCCTCGCGTTCGTGGCCGGCTTCGTCGCGGTGTTCGCCCCGGGCGGGGTGGGGGTCCGGGAGGCGGCGCTCGCCCTCGCGCTCCCGCCCGTCCTGCCGTTCAGCGTGCGGGCGCTGATCGCCGCCACCTCGCGCCTCTGGCTGGTGGGGACGGAGGTTGCCGGGGGCGCCCTGGCCTACGCGCTCCCGGGCGGCGGCGCGGTCCCCGCCCCGCGCCCGACGGCGTCCTCGCGCCTGGCGGCCTCCCCGTGTTCGGCGCCCTCGCCGCCGCGGCCCGGCGGCACCGCCGGGGACGGGGTGGAGCTCCTCCCCGACAGCGCCACGGCGCTGGGCCGGGTGGCGGCGGCGTGCCGGCGCGCACGGCACTCCGTGTGGATCGCGCAGCTCGCCTTCGACGCGGACTGCCTCTGCGAGGCGGCGGCGGACGGCCGGGGCGGGGAGCTGCTGGCGGACGTGCTGGTGGAGGCCGCGCGCGAACCGCGCGGGGTCGAGGTCCGGGTCCTCCTCAACGGGAGCATCCTGATGAACACCGCGCCCGCGCTCCGCAGGTACTTCGCGGAGGCGGGGGCGGACCCGGAGCGCATCGTCGTGCGGGGGCTGGACGACTTTCCGCGGATCATGCACGCCAAGCTGGTGGTGGTGGACGGGACGGAGGCGTTCCTGGTGGGCTCCCCCTTCGTCAACGGCTACTGGGACGACGGGCGCCACCGCGCCGCCGACCCCAACCGCACCGGGGACGACCTGGCGGGCAGGCCGATCCACGACGTGAGCGCGCGCGTCGAAGGGCCGGTGGTGGGGGAGCTGGCGGCGTGGTTCGCGGAGGTGTGGAACGCGGCGGTGTCCGGACCGGGGCCCGACCTCGCCGCGCCGGCCCCCGTTCCCGCGCCCGCCCGTCCCGGCGGCGGCGTCCGCGTCCTCCGCACCTTTCCGGCGGGCGTCCTCCCGGGCCGGCCGGACGGCGCCGAGGAGATCCTGGAGGGGTACCTGGAGGCGCTCGCCGGGGCGCGCTCGCTGGTCTACCTGGAGAACCAGTACTTCAGCGCCCGCCCGGTGCGGGAGGCGCTCTCGGCGGCGCTCGCGGACAACCCGGAATTGGAGGTGGTGCTCGTCCTCAACCAGAACCCCGACATCACCGCCTACCGGGCCTGGCAGAACCGGCGCCTCGCGGAGGGCGGGCTCCTGGAGCACCCGCGGGTGGGCGTGTTCGCGCTGTGGGCCGCGGCGCCCTCCCCCAGCGCGCCGGGAAGGACGGAGGTGACGCAGCTCTTCGTCCACAGCAAGGTGGGGGTGGTGGACGACCGCTGGGCCACGACCGGGACGGCGAACCTGGACGGCGTCTCCCTTCACTCCTACGGCGACGACTTCTCGGGGTGGCCGGGGCGGCGGGTGTTCGCCGGGGTGCGCAACTTCGACCTGAACCTGGCGGTGGACGGCGGGGCGGGGGACGGCGTCGCCGCGGGCGTGCGCCGGGCGCTGTGGAGCCGGCACCTGGGGCTCCCGGAGGCGGAGCTGGCGGCGCGCCCGCCGGGCGGATGGCTTCCCGTGTGGCGGGCCGCCGCGGCGGAGAACGCGCGCCGCCTCGCCCGCGGCGAGGGGATGGTGGGCCGCGTGCTCCCGTACACCACCGCCGCGCGCCCCGGCGCGCAGCTCCGGGCGCTGGGGATCGACCCGGTGCGCGCCGGGCTGGAGCTGCGCTTCGACCCGGGGTGGGTCGAAGTGCTGTGGAGCCCGGGGTGGCTGGCCAAGGTGGTGCCGGAGCCGGTGCGGCGCCGCTTCCGCCGCCAGCGCCCCGGATGAGCCGGCGATCCCTCGCCGGGCGGATGCACACGGACTTCCGGGCCTTCGTGCAGGCGCAGGACTTCCCCTGCCTGGGCGCTCGCGCCGCCGTGCACCGCGGCCGCTACCTGTTCCGCGTCTACGGGGAGATGGGATCCCCGGCGGCGACCGCGGGGCTCGCCCGCGACCTCGCCCGCTTCGCCGCCGCTTCGGGCGAGGTGGAGTTCGCGGCCTTCGTGGCGGCGTTCCTGGAGCCCGGCCCCGAGGACGAGACGGCGTTCGAGGCGCGGCTCTGGGCGCAGCTGCAGCGGCTGAGCGACGCGGACCCGTCCCCCCGCTGGGCTCCCGGCGTGGGCGTGGACGCGGAGGCGGCGGACTTCGCCTTCAGCTTCGCGGCGACGCCCTTCTTCGTGGTGGGGCTGCACCCGGCCAGCTCGCGGCTGGCGCGGCGCTTCGGGTGGCCGGCGCTGGTCTTCAACCCGCACGCGCAGTTCGAGCAGCTGCGCGCCGACGGCCGCTTCGGACGGCTACGGGAGGCCATCCGGCGGCGCGACCTGGCGCTGCAGGGAAGCCTCAACCCCAACCTGGGCGACTTCGGCGAGTCGTCCGCCGCGCGGCAGTACTCCGGCCGCGCCGTGGAGCCGTCGTGGCGCTGCCCCTTTCACCGGAGGACCGATTGAGGACCGTGCACGCCGTACACCTGGAGCCGCAGACCGGGACCGCCTTCGAGGTGCGCGCCGGCCAGCTCGTCCGCATCACGGACCCGCTGGGGGAGCAGGTCTCCGACCTGGTCAGCTTCGCGCGGGAGGACCGGGCGGAGTGGCTCTCCTCCGGGCGGACGATCGACTACGCGAACACCATCTACCTGACGGCCGGGCACACGCTCTACTCGAACCGCAGCCGCCCCATGTGGACGCTGGTGGAGGACACGGTGGGGCGGCACGACTTCCTGCTGACGCCGTGCTCGCCGGACACCTTCCGCATCATCTACGGGAACACCGATCCGCACCCCAGCTGCTTCGGCAACCTGGCGCGCCACCTGGCGCCCTTCGGGATCGCGCCGGACGCCATCCCCACCACCTTCAACGTGTTCATGAACGTGACGGTGGACGCGGACGGGGAGCTGGCGATCCGCCCGCCGCGCTCGCGCCCCGGCGACTACCTCCTGCTGCGCGCGGAGATGGACATGGTGGTGGGGGTGACGGCGTGCTCCGCGGAGCTTTCCAACAACGGCTCGTTCAAGCCGATCGACGTGGAGGTGCTGGAGGACGCGCCGGAGAGCGCGCCCGCGTGACGCCGGCGCAGCTCGCGCACGGGCGTCGCCGCGCGCGCCAGCGTCGCGCCGCCGTAGCGCACGCCGCCGCCCAGCAGCCGCGCCCCCACCGCGAGCCAGGCGCACACCCCCCGCTCCAGGAGCCAGGCCGGCGCGAGCAGCGAGGCGGAGGCGGGGAAGACCCTCGCTCCGCCGTCCCGCCTGCGTCCGTACTCCGCCAGCGCGGCGACCCCCGCCGCCCCCGCCGCGAGCGCCCCCCAGTGCCGCTCGCCCGCCAGGGCGGCCACGGCGGGCAGCACGCCCAGCTGCAGGGCGAGCCGCCCCGGCCGCGCCCACTCGTCGTACGCCTGGCGGACCCGCTGCGAGCGGAAGTGCGCGAAGCTGCACGGCCGCCGCGGCACCATCACCCCCTGGGCCAGCCGCTCCCGCCCCCCCGCGGCGGCCACGGTGCGCACCAGCTCCAGGTTCTCGAAGAGCACCGCCCCGTCGTACCCGCCCGTGGCGAGCAGCGCCGAGCGGCGCACCGCCAGCGTCCCGGGCCAGTCGCCCCCGGTGGCGCGGTTCAGCAGGATGCGCCCCGTGTCCCAGCGCGCGTGCCAGGGGAGCGGATCGAAGTGGTTCTGCGGACGCACCACCTCCGCCCCGTCCAGCGCCGCCGCGACCGCCGCCAGCGAGCCGGCGTCGTAGCGCACGTCGTCGTCCGCCACCACCACCCGCTCGTGCGACGCGTGCCGCACGCCGGTGAGCACCCCGCCCACCTTGCCGTTGGGTGTCGCCCGGCCCGCGTCCACCGGGAGGTGCCGCACGAAGCTCCCCCACGCCGCCGCGTGCGCCGCGAAGACGGCCGGCTCCGAACCGTCCACCACCAGCACCTCCGCGAGGCCCGAGATGCGCCGCAGGTACGCCGTCAGGTCGCCGTCCAGGACGGGGGTGGGCGCGCGGAGCGGCAGGACGTAGGAGATCTCCATGGAGCCGCGCCGGGGCAACCGGCATGCCATCGGCGGGGTCGCCGGTGGGGAGCGGCCTAGACGGCGGCGCCGAACAGCCGTCCCACCAGCGCCGAGGCGCCCATCGCCAGCGCGCCCCAGAACGCGACCCGCAGCGCGCCCTTCCACAGGACCGCGCCGCCCACGCGCGCCGCCACGGCCCCCAGCACGGCCAGGAGGACGAGGGCGCTCCCCGTGACCAGCGGCGCCGTCCGCTCCCGCGGCGTGGCGGCCGCGACGAGCACGGGGAGCAGCGCGCCCACCGCGAAGGTGATCGCCGAGGTGAGCGCCGCCTGGAGGGGGCGCGCCGCCGTCGTGTCCGAGATCCCCAGCTCGTCGCGCGCGTGGGCCGCCAGCGCGTCGCCCTCCATGAGCTGCTCGGCGACCTGCGCCGCGAGCGCGGGTGTCAGGCCGCGCTCGACGTAGATGGCGGCCAGCTCGGCCCTTTCGGCGGGCTCGTCCGCCGCGAGCTCGCGGCGCTCCCGGGCGAGGTCCGCGGACTCCGTGTCGGACTGCGAGCTCACGGACACGTATTCGCCTGCCGCCATGGACATCGCGCCGGCCACCAGCCCGGCCACCCCCGCGACCAGGATCGCCGGCCGCGAGGTGCCCGAGGCGGCCACGCCGACCACGAGGCTCGCCGTCGAGATGAGGCCGTCGTTCGCGCCCAGGACGGCGGCGCGCAGCCAGCCGACGTGCGCGATCCGATGCGATTCACGGTGGCGCAACGGTCCTCCATGCGTAGAAATGACAACGGCCGGGCGGGTACAGGCCCCACAGCCGAATCTGCACCCCAGGACTCCCCTGCGCCACACCTCTGCCTCCGTTCGACGGACGTGGCTTGGTTCGTGCCTTCGCTCTCCCGCTCCTGTCACCAAGAGACATCGTGCTTCCGGCGGGGAAGAATCGGGGAAGGAATTCGGGCGCGCTCCCTTTTTCGCCCCCCGTGCCTGACCCCCCGCCCCCGCCTCCGCGTGTCACGCGCGGAAACGACGTAGACGGGCTCACCGACACCGGAGCGGCGCCGGGGCGGATCGCCGCGGCATGCATGCGTGCGGAGCAAACGGTGTGGATCGCTTTCCGGGGGTCATGCACGCCGGTCTGACCGTGATCGACGGGACCGAGGCGTTGCATGTCGGCTCGTCGTTCGTGAACGGATACTGGAACGACGGAGATCAGGAGAGATGACGCAACAGGAAAGCCCAACCCGAGCCTCCGGATCTTCATGACCTCCAGGTTACGCCGGTGGATCCGCTGGGGTGCGGCCCCGGGGATCGTCGCGTTCCTGCTGCTGGTGGCGGCGGGATGCTGCGGGCGCCAGCCGATCGTGCTGGCGCCCGCGCACCGCTTTCCGCCCGCCGAGGTTCTGGTGCTGGACGCGCCGGCGGGGACGGGCGCGCCGGATACGGTGACGCATGCCAGCATGCGCAACATCCTCTTCCACCTGGACGACGACACGTTCCTGCACGTCTACAAGCTGCAGGGCCGCATGCACGATCTCCGTCACACGGGCATCATCCTTCTCGACGACAAGAACACGCTGCTGCTGGAGATCACCGACGGCGTGCTGGGGATGGGGGCGGACGACCTGACGCGGCTGCTGAACCGCTACGTGTTCGGGTATCCTGGCGCCCCCCTCAGCGACCTCCGCGCCCAGATCCGCGGCACGGAGCTGGTGTTGAGCGGTTCGCTGCACAAGGGCGCCGTTCTGCCCTTCGAGATGACGGCGGGGGTCAGCCTTACGCCGGAGGGCCAGATACGCGTGCACCCCACTTCGGTGCGGCTGTGCGGCGCCGACGGCATGGCGCTGCTGCGCGCACTGGGCCTGGACCTGTCCGACATGCTGGACCTGCGCGGGGCCAAGGGCGTGCGCGCCGAGGGCGATGACCTGCTGCTGGACCCCTTTCGGATCCTCCCGCCGCCACGGATCTCAGGGCATATGACCGCTGTCCGCATCCAGGGCGGAGAGATGATCCAGGTCTTCGGCCGCGAGGATGCGGAACCGTCCCCGCCGCCGAAAACGGCGGCGGCCTGGCTGTACTTTCGGGGCGGCACGCTCCGCTTCGGCAAGCTGTTCATGGTGGATGCCGACATGGAGGCCATCGACACGGATGCATCCGACCCGTTCGACTTCTACCTCGATTACTACAACTCGCAGCTTGTCGCGGGCTACCACGTCACCACCGAGCGCGGTGGTATGGTGGCCTACTTTCCCGATTTCAGCGACCTGGGCACGCCCGCGGGAAGTCGCAGGACCCCACCCGTGCCTGCCGGTCCAGCCGGGCAATGATCGGGACTCGACTCGCTCGAACATCGACGAGCCTAAGAACTGGCGGACGATGGCACTGGACGGGTGCTGGTGCTGGGGGCCGCCGGCTTCCTCCTCCGGGACGCGGTGGAAACGTCCCCCACGCCGGCGCGGATCACCGTGGAGGTAGATTCAGTCATCCGCGCCGGACAGGGGTACCTGGTGGAGTTCCGCGCCCGCAACGAGGGTCAGACGACGGCAGCCGGACTCACCGTGGTGGGGGAGGTCCGGTGCGATTCCGGCAGGGTGGAGAGGAGCCAGGTCACCCTCGACTACGTGCCCGCCCGCGGTACGCGCAGGGGAGCCCGCCCGCGGCGGAGCTTGCGGCCGACCCCGTCCTCTACCTCTACCTGTTCGCCCTCCCGCTGCTGGTGTTCGCGGCCTTCGGCGGGCTCCTCGGCGGCAGGAAGGACCGGCTGCTGGCGGCGAACGCCCTCCTTCGCGACCTGTCCATCTCCGACCCGCTCACGGGGCTGCGCAACACGCGCTACTTCTGGGAGCGCCTGGGTGAGGAGTACGCCCGGGTCCTGCGCACCGGCGAGCCGGCCTCGGTGCTGGTGGTCGACCTGGACCACTTCAAGGACGTCAACGACCGGCACGGCCACGTGGCGGGCGACCGGGTGCTCCGCGGGACGGCGGAGGCGATCGCCGCCGCGATCCGGCGGGCCGACACCGCCGCCCGCGTGGAGGACATGGCCGCTCGTGTGGGCGGCGAGGAGTTCGCCGTGCTCCTTCCCGGCACGGGGCTGGAGGACGCAGCGGCGGTGGCGGAGCGGGTGCGGACGGAAATCGCCGCGCTGGAGGTGCCGGTCCGCGACGGGGAGCGGGTCGGGATCACGGCCTCTGTGGGTGTCGCCTGCGTGGCGGGTGAGCTCCCCGGTGGCGACCTGGCGCTCTTCACCGCCGCCGACCGCGCCAGGTGCGAGGGCCGCGGCCTGGTTCTCCATCCTGGTCACGGGCCGCTACCCGTCCGGGCTGTACCACTTCGCCACGGGTGTGCTCCACCGTTTCACGGGAGGAGGGGTCCATGTGGCTTCCATTCTCGGCCGAGCAGTTCATGCGCGTGTTCGAGCGCTACAACCTGGCGGTCTGGCCGGCGCAGCCGGTCTTCTACGCGGCCGCCGCGGGAGTGATGGTGCTCGTCACGCGCCCCGGGAAGCGCGGGGGGGCGGTGGATCAGCGCGGTGCTGGCGCTCTTCTGGGCGTGGATGGGCGTGGTCTACCACTGGGCCTTCTTCGCACGCATCAACCCCGCCGCGTTCCTCTCCGCCGCCCGCGTGCCATCCTAGAGCCGTTCCCGAAAGAGATTAGAGCAAGTAGCCGCAGTGCTGGAACCAGCCGTGGGCATCCTCAGCCGTGATGCGGTCGAGGAGTTCGGCCAGTGCGCTCTCCAGCGCCTCCATCGAGCGGGCTGCCGCCGTACGCAGGAGGGTCTTGAGCTTGCTCCAGGCCTGCTCGATCGGCGCGAAATCGGGCGAGTAGGGCGGCAGGTAGAGCAGACGCAAGCCTGCCGCGTGGAGCTTCTCGCGCACCTTCGGCACCAGATGCGGCTTCAGGTTGTCCAGGACCACGATCGCACCGGGCTTCTTCTCCACCAGGTCGGGGATCAGAACCTGATCGAGGTAAGCGAGGAAGACCGGCGTATCGGTGGCCGCTGGAATGCTCATGACGCCGAGCAGCCCCTCCAGGGCGAGCCCGCCCAGGATCGTCAGCCGCTTGTAGTTGCCGAACGGCACGCTGCCTCGCGCCCGCGCTCCGGGAGCGGCACGGGCGTAGCGGCGCACCATGTGGGTGTCGATGCCGCTCTCGTCCACGAAGACCAGAGCCCGCACGTCGACTCCGGCAATCGTTTCGCGGAACTCGGCCCGCTTCTGCTGAACGTCGGATCGGTCCTGTTCAGCGGCTCGCAGCGTTTTTTTTCCGCGGTAGCTTCAGCTTCTGTAGCGCACGGTGGAGTGCCGAACGGCTCACACTCACCCCCATGCGTTCTTCCACCAAGGCGCGATACTCCTTGATGGTGCGGTCATTCGCTTGCTCGACCATGTCCGCCAATTGCTTCATCCGCTCTTCATCCAGCCTCGGCTGCGGTCCGCCTGCGTGCGGGAGAGGCGCCAAGGTGGCGTCCTCCTTCCAGCGCCGAAGCCAAATGTAGAGCGTGGCCTCTCCGATCTCGAATTGCCGGGCCACCTCGGCGCGCGTCATCTCTCCCTTCAGTGCCGCGGAAACAGCACGTTGACGCAAATCTGCTGAGTAAGGTGCTGCCATCGTACTCCTGTGCAGTCCTGAGACTTAAAACTGCACCCGTTACCCTTGCGGCGTCCTATTGGTCCACCTGGGAACCGCTCTAATCCGGAAGGTCCGTCACGGTCGGCGGCGGCCAGCCCCCAGACACCTTGACGACGGCGGGAAGACGGATCTCGAGAGCGCCGTCCGCCAGCATGGTGATCGGGGCATTCTGCAGGCGCAGAAGCCGCTCCGCGAGCGGGAACTGCTCGTCCGCCCGCACGGAGCCGTCCTCGATGAAAAGGCGCACGGCGCCCTCGCCGGCCTCGGCCCCCAGGCGCACGTGTGAGCCCGGCCCGACGCGGGCAGCGAGACGGTCCAGGAGCAGCGACAGCGCCTCGCGCGTGTGCCGTGGATCGACGTGCACGTGGGGGAGCGCCGGAGACAGGTCCGTTTCCAGCGTGCCGCCCGCCTGCCGGATGCGCGGCGAGGCCGCGGCGAGCACCGGAGCCAGCAGGTCGCGCGGGCGGATCGCCTGCGGGCGGAACTCCACTTGGCCCGCGTCCAGCTCCACGATGCGGGCGACGAAGCGGAGCTCCTCGCCGGCGGCGTCCGCCGCCGCCTGCGCAGCCGAGATCATCTCCTCTTGGTTCTCGTTCAGCGCTCCGAACGGGCTGGCAAGGAGGATGTGCAGCGGGAGCCGTACCTCGTCCAGCCTGCGGCCCACGGCGGCGGCGGTGTCCGCCAGCAGCCCGGCGTACTCCCGCACCAGGGCTTCGGCGGCCTGTCCGCGCGACTCGCCGCTCCGCTGCGCCTCCGCCATCGTCCGCTCGATGAAGTCCAGCTCGTCCGCGCCCCCGCTTTCCACGGTGCCGTCGCGCCGGACAAGTGCGTCGATGCGCCGGGCCACGTACCTCGTGTTGCGCCAGGTCAACCCGAGCGAAACGACGGCTGCGGCGAGCCCGGCCAGGACCAGCCACTCCGGGACCTGGCGCCCCCGCTGTCCCCAGTACGCCAGCGCGGCCATCGCCAGCACGCCCAGCACCGCAGGGACGACGGCTAGGAATAGACGCTGCCCCACCCTCATCGCGCGTCCTCCGTTTCGGTGAACGAGACGACCAGCACGTCCACGCCCGCAGCGCGCTCGACGAGCCGGTCGATCACCGAGCCCTTCAGGACGCGGTGCAGGCGTGAGCGGTGGGTTCTCCCGACGACGATCATCGACACGCCTTTTTCCCGGGCGAAGCGAAGGAGCGCCTGCGCCACGTCGTCCGCTTCCAGCTTCACGATCTCGGCGCCCATCCGCTGCGCAAGCTGGATGTTGTCCACCAGCCGTCGCTGGATCGCGGCGTCGATGCGCGCGGCGCTCTCCTCCGGCGTCTGCACGTAGACGCAGTACCAGTCCGTGTTGAGCCGGCCGGCCAGGCGGCTGGCCTTCTGGAGGAGGACGTCGGTGCGCGGGGGCATGCTGCTCATCGCCACCAGCACGCGGTCGGCGGACCGGGGGACCCCGTCCTCACGGCCGACGATCCCGGCGCGGAGCCGGTCCACCGAGCTCGCCACTTCGCGCAGCGCCAGCTCGCGCAGGACCGTGAGGTTTTCGGGGGTGAAGAAGTTCTGCAGCGCGGCAGTGACCTTGTCGGCCGCATAGACCTTGCCGTCGATCAGCCGTTGCCGGAGCTCCTCGGCGGGGATGTCGATGTTCACTACCTGGTCCGCGCGCGCCGCCACCCAGTCGGGAACGGTCTCGCGCACGTTCACGCCCAGCGTCTCGGCGACAATGGGGCCCAGCGACTCCAGGTGCTGCACGTTCAGGGTGGAGACCACGTCGATCCCGGCGTCGAGCAGTTCCAGCACGTCCTGCCAGCGCTTGGCGTTGCGCGAGCCGGGGACGTTGGAGTGCGCCAGCTCGTCCACCAGCGCCACGCGCGGCCGGCGCGCGAGCACGGCGTCCACGTCCATCTCCTCCAGCACCACCCCGCGGTACTCGATCCGCTTCCGGGGGACCACATCCAGCCCCTCGAGCAGCGCCGCAGTCTCGCTCCGGCCGTGCGTCTCCACGTAGCCGGCCACCACGTCCACGCCGCGGCGGCGCAGGTCGTGCGCCTCCTGGAGCATCCGGTAGGTCTTTCCCACGCCGGCGAAGGAGCCCATGTAGAGCTTGAAGCTCCCCTGGTCTCCCTCCCGGACCCGTTCCACGAAGGGTGCGGTGCTCGCCGCCTCAGTCATCGATGATCCTGCCTTGTACGGTCGGGCGGCTACCCGGCGGGGGCCGGTCGAGGCCGCTGCGTACCACGTGCAGCCGGTACGCAGCGGGCGGGGTCGTCAGATCGTGAGCTTGAACTGCAGCTTGCCCCAGACGGTATCGTCGCCGTCCGGCGCGTACGCCGAGCCGTCGAACAGGTGCGTGTAGGCCAGGCTGGGGGTGATGGTGAGTCCCCGGAAGGGGATGGCGATCCCAGCCGACACGTTCACGTCATTGAAGCCGGCGTCGGCGCGCAGGGCCTCCTGGTCGGTGTAGCCGATGCTGGCGCCGAGGTCCAGCGGCGTCCCCAAGGGGATGGAGCGAGCGGCGCCCAGCGAGGCGTACAGCCCTTCGATCGTGTCCACGTCGCCCGCTCCCCCCCCGTCGAAGTCGTAGAACACGCTCAGCGTGGGAGCGAACGGGACCGACGCCAACCCCAGCGAGCCGTACACCTCCTGCGTGACGTAGTCCTGCTGCTCGGCGGGGTAGATGTAGACGATGTACCCCGCGCCGGCCGCCACCGGGCCCACCGCGCGGCTGAAGGCGGCGCTCAGGTCCACCTCGTCGGTCCCGCCGCGGGTGAGCGTGGTGCTGTAGGGGACGGTCTCGTCACGGCCGGTTGCCGCGAACGAGGCCCACGCGGTGACGGACAGCCCGGTGTTGCCGAGCGACAGCGTCGCCCAGGGCTGCACCGCGGGTGCGTCGGTCACGTCCACGCCGCGGAAAACGTAGGAGCTCACCACGTCGGCGGCCACGGTGGCGCCCAGGGGCAGCGGGGTGACGGGCGCTCTCTCCTGCGCCGGCAGCGCGGCGGGGACGGCAAGCGCGAGCGCCGCCGTGAAAACTTTATGTCTCATCGGTCCTGGTCGTTCGGGGTTGGCCGGCTTCCTCGTGAAGCCGGCGGTACGGAGCGGGGACCTGCGTTCAGGTTCCCGCCCGGGCTGCGCTGTCCGTGGCCGCCGGCGCCGCGGGCGCGCGGCCCGTCTCGCGGTCCAGCGCCAGGTTCAGCATCAGCACGTTCACCCGCAGCTCGCCCAGCAGCCCGAGGGTTCGTTCTTCGGTGTGCTCCTGCACCAGGGCGCGCACGCGGGCGGCGTCCACGCCGCGCGCCGCGGCGACGCGTGCCACCTGCAGTCCCGCGTTCGCGGGGGAGATGTGCGGATCCAGCCCGCTTCCGCTGCGCGTGACCATGTCGGCGGGCACACGCCCCTTCTGCGCCCCATCCTCGCTCGCCGCGCGGGCCACCTCCCGGGCGATCAGCGTGTCGGCCAGCTTGAGGTCGGTGGGTCCCTTGTTGGTGCCCGCCGACGCGGTGCCGTCGTATCCGGTCCCCGCGGCCGAGGGGCGCGGGTGGAAGTACGCGGGCCCGGCGAAGCCCTGTGCGATCAGCTCGCTGCCGACCACGCGGCCTCCGGCCTCGACCAGCGAGCCGTTCGCCTGCCGCGGGAAGATCACCTGCGCCAGCCCCGTCACGGCGGCCGGGTACAGTGCGCCCGTGAGCACCATCAGCACGAGCGTGGCGAGGAGTGCGGGGCGAATCTGGTTCTTGATCATCATCGGTTCCGGTTTCGGTTCCTACGCCAGGCCCAGTGCGGACAGGATCACGTCGATCAGCTTGATCCCCGCGAAGGGGACCACCAGCCCGCCCAGGCCGTAGACCAGCAGGTTGCGCCGCAGAATGACGCTGGCCGGTGCCGGGCGGTACTTCACCCCGCGGAGCGCCAGCGGGATCAGCGCGACGATGATGAGCGCGTTGAAGATCACGCTGGACAGGATGGCCGACTGCGGGCTCGCCAGCCCCATCACGTTGAGCGCGTTCAGCTCCGGGTACGTCGCCGCGAACATCGCCGGGATGATGGCGAAGTACTTGGCCACGTCGTTGGCGATGCTGAACGTGGTGAGCGAGCCGCGCGTCATCAGGAGCTGCTTTCCGATCTCCACCACCTCGATCAGCTTGGTGGGGTTGGAGTCCAGGTCCACCATGTTGCCGGCTTCCTTTGCCGCCTGCGTCCCGCTGTTCATGGCCACGCCCACGTCCGCCTGCGCCAGCGCGGGGGCGTCGTTGGTCCCGTCGCCGGTCATGGCCACCAGCCGCCCGCCCTGCTGCTCGCGGCGGATCACCTCCATCTTGTCCTCGGGCCTCGCCTCGGCGAGGAAGTCGTCCACGCCGGCCTCCTGGGCGATGGCCGCCGCGGTGAGCGGGTTGTCGCCGGTGATCATGATGGTGCGGATGCCCATGGCGCGGAGCCGCTCGAAGCGCTCGCGGATGCCGCCCTTGACCACGTCCTTGAGGTAGACCACACCCAGCGCCCGCGCCACGCCGCTGTCCCGCTCGGCGACCACCAGCGGCGTGCCGCCCTCGCCGGAGATCCGCTCCACCGCCCGGTCGAGCTCGGCGGGGATCTCGCCCCCGTTCTCTCGGACCCAGCGCACCACCGCGTCGCCGGCGCCCTTGCGGAGCTGGCAGGCTCCCAGGTCGATCCCGCTCATCCGGGTCTGCGCGGTGAACGGCACCAGTTCGTGGGTTCCCTCAGCCAGCGTGCGTCCCCGGATCCCATACTTCTCCTTGGCGAGGACGACGATGCTGCGCCCTTCCGGGGTCTCGTCGGCGAGCGAGGCGAGCTGCGCCCGGTCGGCCAGGCGCTCGGCGGTCACGCCGGGGACCGGGACGAACTCGGCCGCCTGCCGGTTCCCCAGGGTGATGGTCCCCGTCTTGTCGAGGAGCAGCGTGTTGATGTCGCCCGCCGCCTCCACCGCCCGGCCGCTGGTGGCGATCACGTTGTGCTGGATCATCCGGTCCATCCCCGCGATCCCGATCGCGGAGAGGAGCCCGCCGATGGTGGTGGGGATGAGGCAGACCAGGAGCGCCACCAGCACCACCGTCGCCTGCGGCCCTCCGCTGTAGACCGCGAACGGCTGCAGTGTGGCGACGGCCAGCAGAAAGATGATCGTCAGCCCGGAGAGCAGGATGGTGAGGGCGATCTCGTTCGGCGTCTTCTGCCGGGTCGCGCCCTCGACGAGCGCGATCATCCGGTCGATGAAGGTTTCGCCGGGGTTGGAGGTGATGCGGATCACCAGCCAGTCGGAGAGCACCTTGGTTCCACCGGTCACGGCCGAGCGGTCGCCGCCCGACTCGCGCACCACCGGGGCGCTCTCTCCGGTGATGGCGCTCTCGTCCACCGACGCGACCCCCTCGACCACCTCGCCGTCCGAGGCGATCACGTCGCCGGGCGTGCACAGGATCAGGTCGCCCCTGCGCAGCGCGGTGGCCGGCACCTCCTCGAACCGCTCGCGGTGCGCGGCGTCGGCCAGCCGCTTCGCCTGCGTCTCGGTCCGGCTGCGGCGCAGCGTGTCGGCCTGCGCCTTGCCGCGCCCCTCCGCCATGGCCTCCGCGAAGTTGGCGAAGAGCACGGTGAACCAGAGCCACGCGACGATCTGCACGGTGAAGCCGATCCCGTCGCTGCCCGCGGCCAGGTCGCGGGCCAGGACGAGGGTGGTGAGCACGCTCCCGACCAGCACCACGAACATCACCGGGTTCCGCACCATGTGGCGCGGGGCGAGCTTGGCGAGGGCGTCGCCCGCCGCCCGCTTCACGATCGACGGCTCGAAAAGCGGCCTCGCCTTCGGCGCCCGCCCCGGGCCTCCCGCAGGCGGCCCGGACGGCACACTGGAGCGCGCCACCCTGAGGTCCTTCAGCTGCGTGTCCATATCAGAACAGCCTCCCCGCGTTCATCAGGAAGTGCTCGACGATCGGACCGAGCGAGAGCACCGGGAAATACGTCAGCGCGCCCACGATCAGGATCACCGAGACCAGGAGCCCCACGAAGAGCGGGGTGTCGACCGGGAAGGTGCCCGCCGTCTCGGGCGCCACCTTGCGCTCGGCCAGGAAGCCCCCCAGCGCCAGCGCCGGGACGATCAGCGCGAAGCGGCCCAGCAGCATCGCGAAGCCCAGCAGCGTGTTGTAGAAGGGGGTGCCGGCCGTCAGGCCGGCGAAGGCGCTGCCGTTGTTGGCGGCGCCGGACGTGAAGGCGTAGAGGATCTCGGCAAGGCCGTGCGGGCCCTGGTTGCTGCGGCCCACGAGCCCCGGCTCCATCACCGAGGCCGCGGCGGTCATGATCAGCACCACGGCGGGGAAGGCCAGCACGTACAGCATGGCCATGCGCACCTCCCGGCTGCCGATCTTCTTCCCCAGGTACTCGGGGGTGCGCCCCACCATCAGCCCGGCGATGAAGACGGTGAGCACCACGAAGACCAGCATCCCGTAGAGCCCGGCGCCCACCCCGCCGAAGACCACCTCGCCCAGCTGCATGTTCACCATCGGCACCAGCCCGCCCAGCGGGGTGAACGAGTCGTGCATGGCGTTCACGGCCCCGCACGAAGCCGCCGTGGTGACCACCGCGTACAGCGCGCTGCCCACGATGCCGAAGCGCGTCTCCTTGCCCTCCATGTTTCCCGCGGAGTGGCCCTCCATCACACCGGCCACGTCGATGCCGCGCGCGGCGTGCACGGGATTTCCCGCAGACTCCGCCCAGTAGGTGACGGCCGTGCCGGCGAAGAACAGGACGAACATGGCGGTCCAGATCGCCCAGCCGTGGCGCGGCCTGCCCGCCAGGCGCCCGAAGGCGTGCACCAGTCCCGCCGGGATCAGGAAGATCGCCAGCATGGAAAGGAAGTTGGTGAGCGGCGTGGGGTTCTCGAACGGGTGCGCGGAGTTCGCGTTGAAGAAGCCGCCGCCGTTGGTGCCCAGCTGCTTGATGGCCTCCTGGCTCGCCACCGGCCCCATCGGCAGCGTCTGCTGTGCGCCCTCAACCGTGGTCACCACCTCGTAGGCGCTGAAGTTCTGGATCACGCCGCGCGAGACGAGGACCAGCGCCAGGCCGACGGAGAGAGGGACGAACAGGTAGAGGGTGCCGCGCACCAGGTCGGCCCAGAAGTTCCCCAGCCGGCCGCCGGAACGCCGCACGATCCCGCGCGCCAGGGCGAAGGCCACCGCCATCCCCACGGCCGCCGAGGCGAAGTTGTGGAAGGCGAGCTGCGTCGTCTGCGAGAAGTACGACATCGTCGACTCGCCGGAGTAACTCTGCCAGTTGGTGTTGGTGGTGAAGCTCGCCGCCGTCTCGAACGCCTGCCGGTCCACCACCCCGGCGAACTCCTGTGGGTTGAGCGGCAGGACGCCCTGAAGGCGCAGCACGGCATAGGTGGCGAGCATGGTCACGAGGCTGAACAGCAGCATGGCCGCGGCGTAGCGCGTCCAGTGCTGGTCCTCGTCGGGGTTCACGCCGAGCACGCGGTAAATCCCCGTTTCCACGGGGCCCAGCCACCTCCGTCGCCCTTCGTAGACGGCGTGGATGTACACCCCCATCGGTCGGGTCACGACGAGGAGCGCGGCGCAGAAGAAGAGGATCTGGAGCCAGCCGTTGGCGGTCATCTCAGAACTTCTCCGGTCGCAGGAGCGTGTAGACCAGGTAGGCGAGCAGCGCCGCGGCGACCGCGAGCCCGCCCCAGTGTTCGAGGGTCATTTCGGCCCCTCCGCTTCGCCCGCCTCCCGGCCCAGCGCCTCGCAGCCGCGCACGTACGCGAGCATCAGGGCGAAGAAGCCGACCGTGGCCAGCGGGTAGATCAGGTCGAGCATCCGGTCCTCCTCCGTTCATGGATCGTTCGGTCACTCCGGATCGGAGTGGTCAGCGGCTCCTGCGCATCCGCACGCGGCCCGCCGCGCCGGTCACCCGCGTGCCGTAGTGCCAGCGCCCGGTGATGGAGTCCCCCGCCAGGTGGCCGCGGATGGTGAAGTCCTCGTCCCCGTCCGGAGACTCCCAGGCGAGCTCCACCGAGTCCGGCCGGACCCAGCGCGCCACCACCCCCGGCGCGTCGCCCCGGCGCCGCGGCTCGAACCCGAAGCGGCTCAGGGAGAGCGTGTGGGTGCCCACGTGGGTCGGCGCGCCGGTCAGGCCGGGTGCCTTGCCGGGCCGGTCCTCGCGGAGCAGCGCGACTCGGCCCCGCGCCGTCCCCGCGGTGGCCGAGTCCGCTCGCCCCAGCATGGGCCGGGTGAGCACCAGCTCCGCGCTCCAGACCCCGGTGAGCGGGTCCGGACCCCCGCCCGCCGGGGGGCGGTCGGGCGCGCCGCACGCCGCGAGCGCGGCCGTAAGCAGCAGTCCTGTCGCCCGCCCGGCTCGCATCAGCCTCCATCCTCGCATCGTCGCCTCCTGTGCTGGACCACCCCGTCGTCGCGTGCAGGGAATCTCGGGGGAGCCCCGTTAAGGGCGCACAAAGACGGGCGGGGTCGGCGTTAAGAAGTCACAAAGAGAAACGGCGGCGACCCGTGAGGGCCGCCGCCGTGTCCACGTAGGATGGAGCGGGGGTCAGAGCTCGATCTGCGCTCCCAGCTCCACCACCCGGTTCGGAGGCAGACAGAAGAACGAGGTAGCCGGGCGCGCGTTCCGCGACATCACCGCGAACAGGTGCTCCCGCCACATCGCCATCCCCGGCTGGCGGGACGGGATCAGCGTTTCCCGCCCGAGGAAGAACGAGGTCCGCATCGGCGCGAGGTCCAGCCCGTTGGCGCGGACGCCCTCGAGCGCCTCCGGGACGTCGGGCTCCTCCATGAAGCCGTAGCGGACGGCGATCCGGAAAAAGCCGTGCCCCAGCGCCTCCACCGTGGCGCGCTCCGCCGGGTCCACGTGCGGGACTTCGGCCGTCTCGATGGCCAGGAGCACCACCTGCTCGTGCAGCACCCGGTAGTGCTTCAGGCTGTGCAGGAGCGCGGGAGGCGTCCCCATGGGGTTCCCGTACATGAACACCGCCGTCCCGGGCACGCGGTGCGGCGGGCTGCCCGCCACGTCCTTGAGGAAGAGCTCCCAGGGGAGGGACGAGTCCGCCAGCCGCTTCGCCAGGATCAGGCGCCCCGTCTTCCAGGTGGTCATCAGCGCGAAGATCAGCGCGCCGACCACCAGCGGGAACCAGCCGCCGTGCGGGATCTTGACGATGTTCGCGCCGAAGAACGCCAGGTCGATGAAGAGGAACACGGCGCTGAAGGCCGCCACGGCGCCCGTTCCCCACTTCCAGCGCTCCCGCTGCACCACCGCGAGCAGGATGGTGGTCACCACCATGGTGGTCGTCACCGCTACCCCGTAGGCCGCCGCCAGGTTACTGGAGGAGCGGAAGCCCAGCACCAGGCCGATGCACGAGACCATCAGCAGCCAGTTGACCCCGGGGATGTAGATCTGCCCCCGCACCCGCGCGGAGGTGTGCTCGATCGCCACGCGGGGCAGGTAGCCGAGCTGCACCGCCTGCATGGTGAGCGAGAACGCCCCCGAGATCAACGCCTGCGACGCGATGATCGCCGCCATCGTCGCGATCACCACGGTCGGGTACAGGGCCCAGGACGGCACCATCTCGAAGAAGGGGTTCTCCACCGCCTCGGGCCGGAGCAGGAGCAGCGCCCCCTGGCCGAAGTAGTTCAGGAGCAGCGCCGGCAGCACGATCGCGAACCAGGCGAGGCGGATGGGCCGCCGCCCGAAGTGCCCCATGTCGGCGTAGAGCGCCTCGCCGCCGGTGACCACCAGGAACACGGACCCCAGCACCAGGAACCCGTGCCAGCCGTTCACCGCGAAGAAGCGCACCGCGTGGTGCGGGCTCACCGCCAGGAAGACCCGCGGCTCGCGGACGATCCACGAGATGCCCAGCGCCGCCAGCGCCGCGAACCAGACCAGGGTGACGGGACCGAAGACCCTGCCGATGGTCGCGGTGCCGCGGCTCTGCACGGCGAAGACTCCCACCAGGACGGCGATGGTGATGGGGATGATGTACGGCTCGAAGAGCGGCGTGGCCACCTTGAGCCCCTCCACCGCGCTCAGCACCGTGATGGCCGGGGTGATGATGCCGTCGCCGTAGAGCAGCGCCGTGCCGAACAGGCCGAGCATGATGAGCGCCCAGCGCCCTCCCTTGCGCATGGCCCCCACCGGGGTCACCAGCGCGGTGAGCGCCAGGATCCCGCCCTCGCCGCGGTTGTCGGCACGCAGCACGAACGCCGCGTACTTCACCGAGATGACCAGCACCAGCGACCAGAAGACCAGCGAGAGGACCCCGAAGACGTTGGTCTCGGTGACCGCCAGGTGGTAGTAGTGGAAGGACTCGCGGACGGCGTAGAGGGGGCTGGTGCCGATGTCGCCGTACACCACCCCGAGCGCGGCGAGGGCGAGAAAGGCCAGGTATCGTCCCCCGCGCTCGCCCCCGGGATGGCCGTGCGTGACGGAGCCGTCGCCGTGGATCCCGCTCCCTTTCCCCTCGCTCGCCTGCATCCGTGCTCCTCGTCCTGGCTTGAGTGTGCATCCCGCCCGGGCGGCAGTGCCGGCGGAAGATGCACAGAGCCATGTTAAGGAAGCACAAAGATCGGGGAGGGTGGTGTTAAGAAGTCACAAAGAAATGCCGCCGTCCACGAGGTCCGCCGCAGGCAGGGTGAACCGGAACACGCTCCCGCCGCCCGGGCGCGGCTCGTAGGCGAGCGATCCGCCCTGCGCCTCCGCCAGCCTGCGGGAGATGGACAGGCCGAGCCCCGCCCCGCCCACGTCGGGCTGGGCGCGGCTGGCCCGGTAGAAGGGCGAGAAGACCTGCTCGGCCTCCGGAGCTGGGATCCCCGGGCCCCGGTCCGCGACCTCGAACACCAGCCGGTCGCCCTCCCGGCGCGCGGCAAGGTCGACGGCTGTGCCGGGAGGGGCGTACTTGTGGGCGTTCTCCAGCAGGTTGACCAGGACGCGCAGCGAGTGGACGAAGTCGAAACGCCCCAGCAGGAGCGGTTCTCCCGGGCCGAGCGAGGCCCGGACCTCCCGCCCGGCGAGCGATCCGGAGACGCGCTGCAGGGCCGCCCCGAGCAGGTCCTCCGCCGCGGTGAGCTCCGGGCTGAGCCGCAGCTCCCCCGCGTTCAGTTGCGACAGGTCGAGCAGGTCCGCCACGAACCGGTTGAGCCGGTCGGCCTCCTCCTCGATGTCCGCCGCCCGCTCGTCCCCTTCCCCCGCGATGTCGTGCGCCAGCGCCTTGATGGTGGTGAGCGGAGTGCGCAGGTCGTGCGACACCGAGGCGATCAGCGCGTCCTTGAGCCGGTCCGTCTCCCGCAGCGCCTGCGCGTGCTCCGCCTCGGCGGCCAGGCGGACGCGCTCGGCCCCCAGCGCCGCATAGGGGGAGAGCGCCGCGAAGAAGCGGCGCTGCGCGGCGGTGAGCGAGATGCCGCCGCGGCACACCACGCGCAGCACCCCCACCGTCCGCTCCCGCTCGCGGAGCGGCAACGACAGCCCGCGTGCCTTCTCCACGTCCGGAATCGGAGCGCCCGTCCCGGCGGGGGGGAGCACCCGCGTCGTCCCGTCCAGCCGCTCCACGATCCCGGTCCCCCGGTCCACGGCCATCGCGGCCGCCTGCGCGCCGTCCTCGTCGCCCGGCGAGGCGGTGCTCCATGCGCGCGCCCCCAGCTTCACGCTCCGGTCGCCGTCCGGAAGCCAGATCTCGCACCCATCAATCCCCAGCGTGCTCCGGATCACCTCGGCGACGGCGTACAGCGCGTCCTCGGCCCGGGCGGCGTTCAGCGTCTCCGCCCCGAGCGTGGAGAGGCGCTCGATCTCGCCCGCGCGCCGCCTCGCGTCCTCGGCCTCGCTGCGGGCGCGGAAGAGGAGATGGGTGGCGACGCCGGCCACCACCAGGAAGGTGAACAGGACCAGCCAGTCGAGCGGGTCGTGGACGACGAAGGTGCCGAACGGCGGGAGGAAGAAGAAGTTGAAGCAGAGGAAGGACAGGAAGGCGAGCACGATGCCGCGGACCCGGCTCCCGCGCGTGCTCCCGGCCAGCACCAGGAGCAGGTAGGCGAGGGCCACGTGCGCCCGGTCGAGGCCGGGGCGCACGGCCACCATTCCGGCCGTGAGCACTCCGAGGGCGGCCAGCCACGCGGCCCACCCGAGCGCCTCCCGAGCCCGATCTCGAAGTGGCGCCATAGCGTCAGTCCAGGGCGCGGAACCGGTACCCCACGCCCGGCTCGGTCACGAGCAGCGTCGGGCGCACCGGGTCACGCTCGATCTTGCGTCGGAGGTTGGCCACGTGCACCCGGAGGTACGCCTGCGGGTCCCCTCCGGAGCGCCCCCAGACGGAGCGGAAGATCTGCTCATGGGTGAGCGTGCGGCCCGCCTGCGCCACGAACGCGCGCAGCAGGTCCCACTCGGTGGGAGTCAGGTGGATTTCCTCGCCGTCGCGCGCGACCACGCGGCGCGCCAGGTCGATGGCGAGTCCGTCCATCTCCACCCCGCCCGCCTCCGTGGGAAGCGGTGTGCTGCGGGCGCGGCGGAGTTGGGCGCGCACGCGCGCCTGGAGCTCGGCCGTGCTGAACGGCTTGGTCACGTAGTCGTCCGCTCCGGCGTCCAGCAGCGACACCTTCTCGTGCTCCGAGTGCCGGGCGGAGAGAACGAGGATGGGCGCGCTGGACCACTTCCGCACCTCGTGGCAGACGCTCGCGCCGGCCATGTCGGGCAGCCCGAGGTCGAGCACGATCAGGTCCGGGCGCTCGGCGGCAGCCAGGTCGATGCCCGCCTGCCCGGTACCCGCCTCCAGCACTCTCCCGGCCAGGCCCTCGAGTGCGTTGCGCACCACGCGGCGGATCTGCGGTTCGTCGTCGATGACGAGGATGCTCGGGTCGGGCACGCCTGGACCTCCGTCGAGGGCGATGTACGGATGGAACGTGGCATTGTGTCACCAGGCCGTGCAAGGGCGTATGCCCATACGGACCCGGATCGTGGACTGCAAGAAACCAGGCCGGCTGCCTGGAAGGCTGTCGGCAGCGCGCACGCCGGGAGACGGTCCGTCAGGCCCGGACACGCAACCCCGTGCGAGTTGCAGAAGTGTCGCGGCTACACCCCCAACCGCAAACTGCGCGTGCGGACGGGATATCGGTACGGAGGACTGCGGAAGAGTGTGTCGTGACGAGATGCCGACGGCATTTGGAACCGGAGACGCATCCGGCAGATCTGCTGAAATTGCATCGCAAGCGAGTGGGGAAGGAGCAGAAATGGGCCAATCTTGTTGCTGAAAATCATAAATCAAATGAAGATGCTGGGTTGCTGAGGGGCCCACAAGCCTCTTCCTTGGATCACTCGAATCGAAGCTACGAGCAATGCCGGAACGGGTGTCGCGTTCCTTGACATCGTGTTGGACGACCGCGATCCTGCGACGCGTTCTTGCAGGCCATGGCGGCTTCTTCCGGGGCCTCCCCGCCCGTGGTACGGACGGACGTCGCCCGCAGCATCCCGAGACGACGACATCCGTGCCCGCTCGCCCCCGAGCGCAGCGGTCCGTTCCTGCCGTCGCCGGCCGCGCTCGCGCGGCCGGAAGCCGGCGTCCGCCTCCCCGCGTCCCGCGTTCCCGTGCCGACCATCACCGTCCTCAGCTGGAACGTCGAGAAGCTGGGCGAAGGCAAGACGACCAGGCTGGCGACGGACCCCAACCTGTCGGAGATCGTCCCGTTCATCGCCCTCGTGATCGCCCGCACGGGCGCCGAGCTGGTGGGGATCATGGAGATCAACGGCGGGATGGGCCCCCGCATCCGCGACTGGCTGGTCCGGCTCCTCAACAACGTGCCTGGCACCGTGGGCGCGCCGTGGCAGGGGCGCCTGAGCACCCGGCAGGACGGCGGCACCCAGGAAGAATACCTCTACCTCTGGAAGGAGCAGCCCGGCCGGCTCGTGCTGGACACGGCCGCGTTCCCCAGCGCCACGTCGCTGATCGGCGTGGTGGACCGCAACCTCCTCGCGGAGTTCGCACGGCTGCTGGCGTGGACGCCGGCCCAGGTGGACCAGCTCCTCGACGCCCTGGCGGCCAACGGGTACATCAACCACCCGTGGTTCATGGAGCGCGGCAGGCAGAAGCACACCGCGCAGTACCGGATGGTGCCCGTCCAGTGGAACGCCCTCGCCACGATGGCGGTGCCGGAGGTGGCGTTCGACCCGACGCTCGCCCAGCCGCCGGCCGCGCTCCTGGGACCGGGCGGCGCGGTGGCGCGGCAGCATCTCGCCCGGATGCTGGTGGACGCCGACATCCTGCGGTTCCTCACCTACGGGGCCCGCTCACCGTACCTCGCGAACTTCCTCGTGGGCAACCCCGGGAAGCCGCTCGCCACGGCCATCTACCACGCGCCGGGGCCGCAGGAGCAGATGTTCACCATCGGGCCGGCCATCAACACGATCGGGATGAGCCTGCCCCTCGCCCGGGCGGCCGCGGCGGGCAACGTGCTCGTGATGGGCGACTTCAACGTGACCGCGCGCCAGATGAGCGAGCAGGTCGAGGTTTGGGGCCGCGAGAAGAACGGCCAGCCCCAGTTCTCCAAGGTGACGCCCGTCCAGCGGCAGCAGGTGTTCGCGCCCATCGTCGGGGGTACGCTGAACGCCGCGAACCTGATGAACGCGGGCGGCCAGGAACTGCGCACCACGTACGTCGGCCTCTACCAGGACGACGCCACGGCGGCCGACGACGTGCTCCTCAATGCGTACGACAAGTTCTTCTTCCACGGTGGCGCCCCCGCCGGCGGGCGGCCGATGACGCAGACGAACGAGGTGGAGGTGATCAATCTCGCCCCGTTCCTGACGGACCGCAGCGTCTACTTCGATGCGGACCTGGCACGCTCGGCGCTGACCTTCTTCCGCGTCTTCTGCGGCGACGCGTCCCTGGACAAGGGGATCGCCGCGCTGATGCTCAAGGCGAACAGGGCGCGCCGGGCGCTCGCCCTCGCCGAGGGGAAGCTGCGGACGATCGACGGGCAGATCGCCGCGCACGGACGGCGCCTTCCGCCCAAGAGCACGCTGACGTCGCGCCGGAACCTGCTGGTGCGAAACGTGGCCGCCGAGCAGGCGAGGCTGAACGCCGCCCAGGCCCAGGTCGCCAACGCGCGGCTGATCCAGATCTCCCTCCAGAACGCGGCCACCGTGTTCGCCACGGGGATGGGGTCCGCGGCCGCCATCCTCCGCGACGCCGTGAGCGACCACGTGCCCATCGCCGTCCAGCTCACCGCGTGAGCAGGCGCCCGTGACCACCGCCGACCTCCTCGCCCAGCTCCAGGCGACCTTCCCCGCCCGGGCCACGTCGGGCACCTTCGACGCCACCCGGGTGGCCGGGGGCGAGTACGCGCCCCTGCTCTCCGGGCTGGGCATCCCCCTCGCCCTGCCGCTGACCTCGGCGCAGGGGTGGCAGACGGACGGCAGCGTCGTTACCCTGAGCGGTGCTGCGACCATCGCCGTCCTCGGCGTGGAGGCGCCCGCCGTCCACTTCCGCTTCACCCCCGGCGGCGACCACTTCGTCCTCCTGCTGGACGTGACGCTCCCGGCGGCCTGGACGTTCCCGCAATCGTTTCCGACGCTGGCGGGCGGCGTGTTCTCCTTGCTGCGGCTGGCCACGCCCGCGGACGCCGCCCTGATCGTGGCCTCGGGACGCGCGGCGGACCCGCTCCGCGGCGGGCTCTCCGTGGACGCGGGGCTGAGCTTCACGGGGACGTTCGACGTGAACTCCAGCGCGTGGGCGGCCATCGCGTGGATCGCGGCGGACGGCCATCCGGGCGTCGTCACGGGCCCCGTCGGCTACGTGGCGGAAACGGGGGCGGTGGACATGAGGCTCCCCCTGGCCGTGGGGCGTGTCGCGCACCTGCTGGGGAGCACGGGACCGGCGCTGGACCTGGAACTGTCGCTCTACAGCGGGTTGGACGCGGGGCTCCAGCAGTACGTCTGCGGGGTGCGCTTCGACAGCGTGCTGGAGATCGGGGGGGAGAGCGGCACGACGGAGACGCTGGACTTCTCCGCCCTGCTCGCCACGCCGGCCCAGGGCGTCCTGACCCTCACGGCGGCGGGGAGCGCCCTCTCGTTCTCGCCGGCGGACCTGGCACACTGGTTCGGACCGGGGGCGGACGTGAGCGTCTGGCTCCCCCACGGCCTGGACGACGGCGCGCTGGCGCGGGTGGACGCGCTCTCCCTGGGCATCGGCCTGGTGAGCCGTACGCTGGAGTACGCCTACGTGTCGTTGAGCGCCCTCCCCGGCAAAGTGTGGGAGATCTGGCCGGGCGTGCTGGCGGTGGGCGACCTGTCGTTCCTGTTCAGCGTGTTCGGGCCGGGGGGCGACGCGCCACAGTACTCGTACATCCTCCGCGGGCTGGTGCGGGTGGGGAACGTGCCCGTGCGCGTGCAGGGCCGGCTCCCCGAGCGGATGCTGACGGGCGCGCTGGACGTGACGGGCGAGCCCCCCACCGTCGCGGGCTTCCTCCAGGACGTGTTCGGCTTCACGGCCGGCGTCCCCGAGTCGCTGCTGGTGGCGGCGCTGGACTTCTCGCTGGACGCTGACCAGGGCATCTACACGGCCGACGTGGAGATCGCGGGCTCGTGGCTGTTCGTCTTCGGCGACGAGAACGTGCTGGAGTTCGAGGACCTGCGGCTGGGCGTGGGCTACTCGAAGGAGGGCGGGCCGTCGGGCACCATCACGGGCGTGTTCCGCGTGGACGTCCACGAGTTCACGGTGGAGCTGGACGTAGCGCGCGACAACCTCCGTCTCCGCGGCGCGTGGACGGACGACGGCGAGCCCCTCGACTACCTCCAGCTGGCCATCGCGCTGGGGATGTACGGCCTGGCGAACCCGCCCCAGGTGCTGGACCTGGCCTTCACCGGCGCCACTTTCCAGCTGGAGACGGCCGGCCCCTCGGTGTCCGTCACCGCCGAGACGGCGAAATACGGCTGCGCCGCGCTGGTGGCGGGGCGCGACGCGGCGGGCGCGTGGGGCTTCCTCTTCGGGATGGAGGCGGCGCTGGACCTGGCGCTGAACCTCACCGACATCCCCGTGGTGGGCGACCTGGTGCCGGCGGGGCTGGACGTGATCGCGCTCGACGACCTGCGCATCGTGGCCGCCACCAAAGCGATCCCCATCTACACGGAGTCGCCCGAACTGGCCGAGGTGCTGGGCGGCGAGGTGAGCAGCGGCGTGGCGCTGTCGGTGGAAATGCGCCTGGGGACGAAGTACCGGCGGCAGTTCTCCGTGCGCTTCGGCGGCGCGGACGACGGCGCCGCGTACGACACGCCCCCGCCGCCGCAGGAGCTTCCCGGGGGCGAGCCGCCGCCGGTGGCGACGAAGCCGCCGCCGCTCCCTACGCCGACATCGGCGCCGCCTACGGCCGCGCCGGGACCGCAGTACAACTGGGTGGAGGTACAGCGCGCGTTCGGGCCCGTGCAATTCCAGCGGATCGGCTTCAGCATCACCCCCGAGGAACGGCTGGCGGTGGCGCTGGACGGCTCCGTGTCGCTGGCAGGGCTCACGATCGCGCTCACGGGCCTCAGCGCCGAGATTCCCCTCGAAGCCCCCTATATCCCCAGCTTCGGCCTGACGGGGCTGGCCGTGGAGTACGCGGCGGCCGGGCTGGAGATCGGCGGCGCGCTGGTGAAGGTGCCCGGCCGCGACCCCGCCGAGTACTCGGGCGACCTGGTGCTGGAGGTGGAGCGCTTCGGGGCGATGGCCTTCGGCTCGTACACGACGGTGGGCGGCTCGCCGTCGCTGTTCGGGTTCCTGTTCCTCGACGTGCCGCTGGGCGGGCCCGGCTTCTTCGTGACGGGCGTGGCGGGCGGGTTCGGCTTCAACCGCACGCTGCGCCTCCCCACCATCGACACCGTCCAGAGCTACCCGCTGGTGCAGGGGGCGATGGGCACGCTCGACGCCCGCGCCACCGGGGCCGCGCTGGACGAGTACATCCAGCCCGCGCCCAACCAGTACTGGTTCGCGGTGGGGGTGCGCTTCACCTCGTTCGGGCTGCTGCGCTCGTACGTGCTTGCCACGGTGTCGTTCGGCACGTCGGTCGAGGTGGGGCTGATGGGCGAGTCCACCCTCGCGCTCCCGTCCGCGGGCGGCGAGGAGGAGGAGGGCGCGCTGGCCCCCATCGCCGAGGCGGACCTGGTGCTGCTGGTGGACGTGGTGCCGTCGTCCGGCGTGCTGGCGGCGGCGGCGCAGTTGTCGCCCGCGTCGTACGTGCTGTCGAAGCAGGCGCACCTCACCGGCGGCTTCGCGTTCTACCTGTGGTTCCCGCCGTCGCCCCACGCGGGCGACTTCGTGGTGGCGCTGGGCGGCTACAACCCGTACTTCGACGCGCCCGCGCACTATCCCGCCGTGCCCCGCCTGGGGTTCACGTGGTCGCTCTCCTCCGAATTGTCGCTCACGGGGGGGCTGTACTGCGCGCTCACGCCGGGACTGGTGATGGCCGGCGGCTCGCTGAAGGCCGCGTGGAAGGGCGGGGGGCTGACCGCGTGGTTCACGGCCGAGGCGGACTTCCTCGTGCGCCTGCGCCCCTTCGCGTACGACGCGCGGGTGGCGGTGTCGGTGGGTGTCTCCTACACGCTGAACCTGGGCTTCACCTCGAAGACCCTCGCCGTGCAGGTCTCCGGCGAGGTGGACCTGTGGGGGCAGCCGTTCGGGGGGCGGGCGTGGGTGGACGCGGGTGTCGTCTCCTTCTCGTTCGACTTCGGGACGCCGCGGCCCGGCCCTGCGCCCGACCTCTCCTGGAGCGCCTTCCTCCACGCATTCCTGCCGCCCGTCGCCTCGCCGGTGACGGCGCCGGCCACCACGGCCGCCGTGCAGATGGCTGCCTCGGAGGGCGCCCCGTCGCCCACCGCGACCGACTCGCTGGTGGCCATCCACGCGTCGTCCGGCCTCCTGGGCACGTTCACCGACGGCGGCGACTCCGTGTGGCGGGTGGACCCGGCGGCGCTCCGGCTGACGGTGACCACGCAGGTCCCCTCGAAGACCGCCTCCGTGTGGACGGCGTCGTCCCCGGCGGTGGAGGGCGCGTGGAACACGGCGTTCGGCGTGGGGCCGATGGGCGCCGCCCCCGACGCCGTCGCCGTCAGGCTCGCGATCGCCCTGCTGCGCGGCGGCCGGCCCGACGCCGACGGCTGGAGCGCGGCGGCGGTAACGGGGAACGTGCCGGCGGGCGTGTGGCTCTCCACCGCGGCCAAAATGGACGCGCCGGCCACCGTGAACGGCGTGCTGACGGGGATCGAACTCGTCCCCGTCGTCCCGCCGCCGGACGCGACCGTTCCCGTCGCGACCTCCGCGCTGCTGGGCGACGACGCGCCGGTGCGGACGCTCGGCTGGTCATCCGTCGCGCCCCCTGCGAGCGACTCGTTCGACCAGGGCGCCGCGATGGGCGAGATGCAGCGCACCCTCGTGAACCCCTCCGTGAGCGCCGTCCGTTCCGGCGTCCTGCGCGCGCTCCGGCTCCAGGGGCTGACCACGGCCGAATCGGTGGATGTCTCCGGATTCGCCGCGATGGCGCCCGACCTGATGACGTCGCCCCCGCACCTGCGGCTGCTGGGCGAGACGCCCGCCCCTTCCGCGTGACCCGGCCATGAGCGACCCGGACGGCACCCTCCCCGCCGGGGCGGACGTCACCTTCGTCCAGTACCTGCTGCCCCCGCTGCGCAGCGGCGAGGTGACCGTTTCCGCCGCGCAGATCGTGGAGGCGGCGGGCGCGGCGCAGACCTTCGTGACCTCGCAGCGGATGTCCGTGGCCGGCGCGCGGTACCGGCTGGGCACCGACGACGTGGCCGGCGTCTTCCCCCCGCCGGGGAGCCAGGGCGAGTTCGCCGACGTCCTGCCGCACGTCGTCCTCGCGTCGCCCACGCTGCCGTGGCAGCGCGCGGCGGACCCGGCGGCCACCCCGCCCGCGGCGGGCGCGCCGGTGGCCACGTGGATGGCGGTGCTCCCCTTCCGTGCGCTGGACCCGCCGCCCGTGCCGCAGGCCGTCACGCTGGGCGAGCTGACGCCGTCGGGCACCGTCTTCTTCCCCCCGCGATCCACCGAGCCGGGCGAGAACGACGCCGACCCGGTGACGGTGATCGACGTGCCCGTGGCGCTGTTCGCGGCGGTGGCACCCACGGCGGCGGACCTGGACTGGCTCGCGCACGTGCGCCGCGTGGACGTCCGCGCACGCCCGGCCGGCGACGGGCCGCCGCGCTCCGACTTCGGGGTGGTGATGGGGAACCGGCTGGGGCTGCCGGGGCAGGCGACGACGGCGGTTCTCGTGTCGCTCGAGGGATGGGCGCCGTACCTCCCCGCGAAGGACGGGACGCCGTCTCCCCATCTCCCCGAGCCGGCGGAGACGGTGCGGCTCGTCGTCCTCCATCACTGGACGTACAGCGCGGTCGATCAGCAGCAGACGTTCGAGGGGCTGCTGACGGCGGTGAGCACGTCGCCCTCCGGCATCCAGCTCCCGATGAACGGCCCGGCGGCGGGCGATGCCTCGGCGGACGCGCTCGTGGCCGACGCCGGCGCGATGGGCTACACGGCGATGGACCACGCGCTGCTGAACGGCGATTCCACCGTCTCCTGGTACCGCGGGCCGCTGCTGCCGCTGGGCACGCCGCGGTTCGTGGCGCCGCCGTACGCCGCCGCCTCGCCGCTGCTGCGGTACGACCCCACGACGGGGATGTTCGACGTCACGTACGCCGCCGCCTGGTCGCTGGGCCGGCTGCTGGCGCTGCGCGACAACGCGTTCGCCACGGCGCTATACCGCTGGAAGCTCACGCAGGCGCGCTCGGCCGTGGCCGCGCTGGAGACGGCGCTGCTGGACGAGACGCTGGGCGATCTCCTGCCGCTCGCCGCCGGCACCGCGGGCGAGGCGCGCCGGGCCCGCTTCGCCGCCGCGGCGGCCAGGGTGGCCGCGCCGGCCGCCGCCCGCCTTGCCGCCGACTCCGCACCCTGAGGACGCCGTGGCCCGACAGCTTCCCCGCATCGACCTCCGCTCGCGCGCGCTGCGCCTGGACCCGGCGCCCCCGGTCGCCGTGGACGCCGCCCAGGGGAGCGACCTGCCGCTCGTGGTTGCCTGGATGACGCGGCTGCACCTGCTGCACGGCGTCCCGTTCAACTACCTGGTGCCCGACGAGCGGATGCTCCCGGCGGAGTCGCTCCGCTTCTTCCGGCTGGACGAGAACTGGATGGGCGCCCTGCTGGACGGCGCCTACTCCATCGGCTTCGCGGGCGCCGCCGAGCCCACCTCCCGGGCCGCGCGCCCGCAGGTGATGGCCGCCGCGCGCGTCGCCACCCCCCGCGTCCGTCAGGACCTCCTCGCGGCGCCGCGGACGATGGCGGCGACATCGTCCATCGTCGCGCGGGACGAGCCGACCGGCGGAGGCGGCCCGGTGAGCGGCTTCCTCCTCCGCTCCGCCGTGGTGGCGGGATGGCCGGGCGTGGAGGTGCGCGGCTGGGCCGACGCCGCGGGCACGCAGCCGCTGGCCCTGCTGCGGCTGGAGGCGGTCGCTCCCTCGCTCCTCCTCTGTCTGTTCGACGGCGTGGCGGCGGCGGTGGAGCTGCGCGAGCCGGCCGAGGCGCTGCACTTCGGCGTGGAGGCGGCGGAGGGCGGCTGGCAGAAGGCCACGCGCTACGCCGCCCCCGTGGACGGCCACGCGGCGGGCGACTTCACCGGCGTGACGGTGGCCGTGCCCCTGCGCTCGGCGGAGACGGGGGTGGTGGACGTGTCCACCCTCGCCACGGTGCTGGGGGGCGCGGCATTCGGCGGGTCGCCGCCGGAGAATGCCGTGTTCACGGCCGCCGAGTTCGGGCTGGAGATGGTGGAGGGCGTGCAGGTGGTTCGCTTCCAGGCGGACGGCTGACGCGCGAGTGACCGACCGGAGAGAGGCCGCCCTCCGCGCCCTCCCGAGAACCCGAACCGGGACGTCCCGGCCCCGAATGCCCGATCCCACGCTCCTCGTCCCCATCCGCGTCTCCGCCCTGTGCGTGGGAGCGCCCGACGCCCAGCAGGCCCTCGGCCAGCCGCCGATGGCGGACTTCGCGCACCTGCCGTACGCGACGGGCGGCACGGTGCACAACCGCGGCCCCTACACGGCCGGCCGCGCCACCGCCGCCGCCGCCCCGTTCAAGGGCGCGGCCGAGCTGCCGGCGGGCGTGCACCTCCACTGGTCGCTCCCCGAGGGGCTGTCGCACGCCGTCGCCTCCGGGCCGGGGGAGGGGTCGCGCTTCCCCGCCGTGCCCTCGCGCTGGATGGTGGTGCGCGTGGCCGTGGACGCGCAGGGCGGCTACACGACGGCGTCGTGGGTGGTGGAGAGCGACCGGCTCTCCGTCTCCGCCACGGTTCCGCCGGGGATGGCGCAGCCCACCGTTCCGTGGGGCGCGCAGCCGGGCCAGGGCTTCCGCTACCTCGGCCAGGCGTTCGACGCGGCCACCTGGGCGGAGTCGAGCACGTCGGTGGATCGCCTGTCGCCGCTCACCGCCGTGGGCTACGGCGAGCCGACGTTCGCGTCATACTATCCCAATTGCAGCAGCGTCTTCGGGTTCCATGATCCCATGTCGGGATACACCGCCGGCACGACCCTCACCTACTACGTCGCGGGGTGGTACGGCGACGTCGGCGACGATCCGCTCTCGGCCGGCGGCGTGGCGCCCGGCGACAACCCGTACGGCTGGACGTGGACGGGCGGCGAGACCCCCACGCGCACCCTCTGCACGGGAGCCGTGGGCGATTTCGCCTGGTCGTCGGGGACGGCGTACCTGAGCCGGGCGCCGTCCGCGCTGACGGCCGCCGTGGCCGCGTCGCCGCAGGAGGCCCTCTCCGCGCTGATGGCGGACGCACTGGCCGCCGCGTATCCGGACCAGGACTTCTCCAGCGCCGAGCCGCTGCTGAACGCGCTCCAGTTCGGCCTGCTGGCGCGCCCCGTCACGCCGGATTCGCTGGAGGCGTTCGAGGAGGCCGTGCACGCCGCCGGTTTCGGCGCGCTGGACGGCGGCGTCGTGTGGTCCGTCGTCCCCGCCGATTCCAGCGGGGACGCCGGCGAGGGCTCCGAGGCCACGCTCCCCGCCGGCCAGGGCGCGATGCTGGACAGTCTCAACGACCTCGAGTACCGGCTGTCCGACCTGGGACGCGAGCTGGCCGGGCGGCGGCAGCAGCTGTTCGTCGACTGGCAGAAGTACCTCGTGACGGCGTACGAGCCCCTGCGCGCGCCGCCCACCCTCCGCGTGCGCCTCACCGACGTCATGGCGTACGTGGAGGACGAGGTCGCCGCGATCACGGCCATCGCGGGGCTCGGCGGCGCGATGGACACGCTCCAGGCGCAGGTCGATGCGGCGAGCGCCACGCTGGCCGCCGTCCTGGATCCGTCGCTGCGGCTGGCGCGGACCGCGCTGGCGCCGCGTTTCCATCGTCCGGCCGACCCCGTCCTCGTCCTCTCCGGCGCCGACGTGGCGCCGCGCGGCCATCCCCGGACGCTGGGAGAGAGCGGCGGCTTCCTCCGCTGCCGCACCGCGAGCCAGCTCGTGACGCGTCTCACGGTCGCCGACGGGCTGCTGCCGGGGAGCGCGGCGGAGTCGGTGTCCGCCTCGCAGATGCCGGCCGTGCCCGTCCAGCCGTCCACCGTGCCGTCCGACGCGTTCCAGGGGGCGTTCGCGGATGCGTTCTTCCTGAACCCGGGGCTCCAGGCGCGCGTCGCCAAGCTCGTGGACTACCCGGGCGGCTCCACCAACCCGGCGCACATGGACTTCGCGGCTACGGAGGCTGCCCTGCGCGCCGCCGCCGCCGCCTTCGTGGCGGGCAAGACGCCGCAGGGCGTGGCCTACGACGGCGACCCGTCCGCGCCCCGCGCCGTGAGCGGGTGGACGGGCACGCCGTGGGAGCCCCTCCTCCTCGAGTACGACGTGTCGTTCGGCCCCGTGCAGGAGGTGCTGCCGTCGGGCGGCACGTTCCAGTATCCGCCCGACTACCTGCTGCAGGACTTCGCGTTCGACGAGGATTCCATCGACCTCGTCTACCAGGGCGCGGCGCCCACGGCGGGACAGCGGTACGTGGGGAGCGCCGTGCTCTCGGCGGGCGCGGCCACGGACCTGGCGGGCGCGCTGCGGCGGTGGATCGCCGGCACGGGGAGCGATGACCCGCGCGTGGCGGAGGCGCTGGACGCGGTGACGCGGATGCCGTTGCTGGCGCAGGGGATGGCCGGCATGGGCGCGGAGATGACGATGCGCCGCCAGGCCCTTCAGATGACGGTGTCCGACCCGCTGGCGCCCGAGCCCGTGCAGGCCTTCGTCGCCCGTGTCCGCGACGCCGTGGGCGACGAGACGGCGTTCTCCCCGCTGCCGGAGGTGAGCTTCAACCCCGTGCGCGCGGGCACGCTCTCCGTCGTGCGGCTGCGGCTGCTGGACACCTTCGGGCGGACGATGGAGTACACCGCGCCCCGCGTGGTCGTGGCGCGCGGCCTGGTGCCGGAGCCGGAGCTCGGCCTTCCCTCCGGCACGGCGTTCCTGCCGCCGCGCGTGGTGCAGCCGTCGCGCCTGCTCTTCCGCTGGATGTCGGCCGCCGGCGCCGCGGAGAGCACGGCGGTACCCGCCACGTCGCCCGTTCTGGGGTGGGTCATCCCCGACTACCTGGACCGCTCGCTGGCCCTGTACTCGTCGGAAGGCGCGCCGCTGGGCACGCTCGGCCTCTCGGCGGACGGCGCGACGGTGCTTTGGGTCGCCGCGCCGGGCGGCGGCTGGCCGCTGGGCACGCCGCTGTCCACCGTGATGGCGGGGCAGGACGCGGAGCTGGCCGCGTTCGCGCGGGCGCTGCAGGAGGGCGGCGCGGCCTACTTCGCCCCGTTCTTCCAGGCCGTGCGCGACGCCCTCGCCTTCTCCCTCCCCGAGCGTTTCCGCGAGGGCGTGGGGACGGCCGTGCTCCTGGGGCAGCCGCTGGCGCTGGCCCGCGCCTCCCTCACGCTGTCGCTGGACGGACCGCCGCCCGCCGATGCCTCGTGGGCGTCGTTCACGGCGGCCGTGCTGGGCAGCGAATCGCTCCCCACCGCGCCGGACGGCGGGCTCACGCAGCTGCGCGTTCCCGTGCGCCTGGGCGCGCCCGGCCGCCTGGGCGACACGCTCGTGGGATACTGGACGGCGCCCGGCGGAAGCACCGACTGGGCCTCGTTCTACGCCCCCGCCGCCTCGTCCTGGGACGGACCCGTGGGCCCGCCGTCGCTCGACACCGTCACCCTCGCGCCGCGCGCCGACTCCGCCGCCGACGCCGTGGTGACGATGCTGCTGGATCCGCGCGGCGCCGTGCACGCCACCACGGGCCTCCTCCCCGTGGACGCCGTCTCCCTTCCCCCGTCGCAGTACGCGGACGCGATGCGGCAGCTGGCCGTGGCGTTCGCGGCGGGACCCGTCCTCTCCGGCAGCAACGCGCCGGCCGAGGGCGACGGCCCGCCGCCCATGACGCTCGTGCGCCCGCGGGTGGCGTCGGGCGCGTGGACGTGGGTGACGGTGGACCGCGGCGCGTGGGCCTCCGTGCCGCTGGACGACGCCCCGAGCGCCGCCGGCACCCTCTCGTACTCGCCGCAGCGCGTCTCCGACGGCTGGATGGTCCTCACCGGGCCCGGCACCTCTTCCTCCTCCTGACGCGACGCGAGCCCCGACCATGCCCAACCGCCGCCTCTACATGGGCACCGAGGTGCAGACGCTGGCCGCCGGCTGGCTGAACGACGACGGCACCGCGACCCTCTACCTCTCCAGCGACCCCGCCGACAACGGGGGCACGCTGCTGCTGGCCAACCACACCACCGGCCCCGTGGCCGTCCCCGCCGGGAGCCCCGTGGCGTACGGGAGCGCGCCCGCGGGCGCCGGCGTGCTGTACCTGTACTTCAACGGGCTGCTGACGAACGACCATGTGCGCGCCGTCTCGGTGGACGCGCCGGGGTGGTCGTCGGCCGTGTTCACGGACGCGGCGACGGAGCTCGCGTACCTGGCGATGGCGCCGTCGCAGGCGGTGACGATGGTCGCGAACGGGGGCACGCTGTCGCTCCGGCTGTCCGGCGTCACGGCCACGGGCTCGCCGCGCGTGGGCAACCTCACGCTGGCGCTGGACGGGCTCACCGGCGCGCCCGCGTACTCGTCCATCCGGTCGATCTTCGTGAACGTGGCCGCCACGCCGCAGGGCGGGAACCGGCGGCTGGAATTGCTGACGGAGTTCGTGGGGCAGGACTTCGTCTTCAACGACGACACGGTGAACGAGCTGCTGCTGGTGCTCACCAACCCTTCGTCGCAGCCGCTGGTGCCCGGGGGCGCGCCGGACTGGGGCGGCGACCCGCCCACCTTCACCTTCTCGTTCGTCTTCGCCGCCGAGGGGCAGAACGAGGCCGGCGCGCTCACGGACCTGGGCCGCGCCGCCGGGCTGTCGGTGACGCTGACGGGCGACTACGGCAACGCGTGGCAGCCGGTGGCCAAGGTGACCGATGGCACCACGCCCGTGTGGGTTGCGCGGCCGGACCCGAACGGCGGCGGCACCGTGCTGGGCACGGGCGCCAACGCCTCCGTCTCGTTCCGCATCTCCGGGCTGACGACCACGCAGCCGAAGGGCGCCACCTACCTGTACGTGTCGTACGCGAACGTGCCGGGCTACGACGACGGCTACTTCGCGGTGGAGATCGTGAAGGTGCCGCCCGTGAGCGTGTCCCTCGACGCGTCGCCGGCGTCGTTCGCGAACGTCGCCTCCGCGCAGCAGACCCAGCTCACGTGGAGGGTGTCGAACGCCACCTACGCCACCGTCACGAACACCTCGTTCGCGCAGGCGGTGCCGCTGGAGGAGGGGTCGGGGGTGATCGACGTGAGCGTGGCGGCCACCACGGTGTTCACGCTGATCGCCAGCAACCACTACACGGGGCAGACGGTGGCCACCACCGCCACCGTCACGGTGACGCCCGACTCGTTCGGCCTCCTCCCCATCGGAACCATCGTGATGTGGTCCGGCCCGGTCGATTCCCCGCCGCCGGGATGGCGCCTCTGCGACGGGACGAACGGCACGCCCGACCTCGTCACCCGGTTCATCCTGGGCGCGGGGAAGACGGAGACCATGACCGGGACCTCGGGGGGCTCGGCATCCCACAAGCACACGGGTTCGGCGGTGGTGACGGTGGCCAGCGCGGGCCAGCACTCGCACGGGATGCCGTCGGACTGGTGGAGCAACTCGGCCAGCAGCGGCAGCGGCGTGACCGTGGTGGACCGCGACGCGAAGAGCATCACCGACGCGCGCACGCAGTCGGCCGGCGACCACACGCACTCGGCGAGCGCCTCGGTCACGGTGAACAGGGCCAAATCGATGCCGCCGTGGTACGCGCTGGCCTTCATCATCAAGTACATGTGAGAATGGCGGTTCCGGAGATGCCGGCGCGCCCGTCCGGCCTGGACGGGGCGCTGGAGGCGGCGCTCTCGGCGCGGGCGGGCGGCGCGGTGCGGGCGACCACGTGGGAGAGCTTGTCGGCGCGCATCTCGCCCGTGTGGCGGGTGCGGCTGGACGGTCCCGACGGCTCGCCCGCGTCCGTCGTGGTGAAGCACCTCGCCGCGCAGTGGTACGGGACGCCGGCGGCGGCCGACGTGCCCCGGGAGTTCCTGGAGGAGGCGGCCGTCTACGAGTTCCTGGAGGAGGGCTGCTCCGGCTTCCGAGACCACGCGGCGCGACTGGCGTGGCTGGACGACGGCGCGCTGGTGCTGGAGGACCTGGGCGTGGGCGACCGCTCGCTCCCGCCCGCCCGCGCGGGAGATCTGCTGGCCGCCACCTTCGCGCGCCTGCACGCGGCCACGATGCGCCGCGCCGACTTCCACCGCGCCGCCCGCCGCGCGCACGGGATCGACGTGGACACCCCCGACCTCCGCTACGACGGCGACGTGGCCGCCGCGCGCCGGTTCGCCCGCGGCGCCGAGACGCTGGCGGGGTGGTGCGAGGCGCTCGCCGTGGCTTCCGCCGAGGAGACGGCGGCGCTGCTGGCGGCGGTGGAGGCGGCGGTGACGCGGCCGGGTCCGTTCCACGCGCTGATCCACGACGACCTGGCGTCCGCCCGGCAGTGCGTGGTGCGCGACGGGCGCCTGCTGCTGCTCGACTGGGAGAACGCCAAGCACGCCCACGCCCTGCGCGACCTGGCGAAGGTGCTCGTCGGCAAGTTCGAGCGCAGCCTCGACACGGGCGAGATGATCCGCGTCTGCCCGGAGATGGAGCCGGGTCTCGCCGATCTGTACCGCTGCGAGCTGGCCCGCGCCGGCGGCCCCGACGTGGACGACGCCGTGTGGGGCGAAGCGCTGGGCGGCGCGCTGCTCTACAACACGGTGGTGCAGGTGGGCGCGCTCGTCGGCCTCTACTCCGTGACGGCGGTGACGGGCCAGGTTCTTCCCAACCTGCGCGGCATCGTGCTCCGGATGGGCGAGGTCCTGCACGGCCATACCGGCTGGGAGGGCCCGCGCCGCATTCTCCAGCAGCTCGCCGCCCGCATCGCCTGCGGAGCGGCGGCCTTCTGACACAAGATTCGACGGAAGTGTGTACTACACGAAACCGACGTCGGTGGCGAACCCAAATTCGGAAGGGGAGGGCGACGGGGTCGCTGATTCCGGCAACTGGTCGAACGGATACGGGCCACTATCCCTCCCTATGAGAACCTCACTTTCGCCAAGTCCACACATCCGATTATTTCCGTTTCGTGACCGGACCCCAATCCCCCCTCTGCAACGACCCGATGCGGAATCGCGGTAGTTCTGCGCGAGCCTGCGCGTCGGTTCCGGCCGGGCCTCCCCGGAAAGCTCTCCCCGGGTGAGGGGTGTGCCTTCCGGAGTCATGGCCGCCTTCGGCAGCAGAGTGTCGAATGGCATGCAAAAGCCCGATATTCGGCTCGGAGCAGAGCGTCAGGCTGCCATCGGCAAAGGGATCAGCTGTCCGGCGCGCCGGGAGGGAGGCGACGCGCGCGGGCCCGGAGCGCGTCCAGGTTGGCGCGCTCGCCCTCCGCTTCCAGCAGCTCGCGGCGGCGTGCGGCGAACTTCTCGTACTCGGCCTCGGCGTGGCTGTCGGCGTCGGCTTTGCGCACGTGCCCGGCGTCGGGCAGCACGTCGCGCTCGTTGAAGCGGAGGAACGCGTCCAGCCGCTCCTCCCAGTCGCGCAGGAAGATTTGCCGGCGTCGGCGGGCCTGGTCCTCCGCGTAGTCCAGCCACATGACCACGATGCGGTTCAGCTCGTCGATCTCGCCGTCGCGCAGGTAGTTCTTGGCCACCTTCACGTCGCTCTTGCGCACGCCTGTGCCCTTCCACGTGGTCAGACCCATGTGGGGCTGGCCGTGGTCCGCCCGCTCGCGGATCAGCTCCGCGGCGGTGCGGCCGGTGGCAGCGTAGTGCAGCTTGTTCTGGATCGTCTGGAAGAAGCGCGCGGTCTGCTCGTGGTTGGGGACGTAGTCGGCGGCCATGGCGAAGATCTCGCGCACGCGCAGGTACATGCGGCGCTCGCTGGCGCGGATGTCCCGGATCCGCTCCAGCAGCTCGCCGAAGTAGTCGGGCACGCCCTCGCCGTCGATGGGCGGGTTGCGCAGCCGCTCGTCGTCCAGGGTGAAGCCCTTCACCAGGTACTCGCGCAGCCGCTCCGTGGCCCAGCGGCGGAACTGCGTGCCGCGCACCGAGCGCACCCGATATCCCACCGCGAGGATGACGTCGAGGTTGTAGTGCTCGATGGAGCGGGTGACCTGCCGCTCACCCTCCCGGCGAACGATTCGGAAACTCCTAATAGTTGCCCCGGGGTCTGCCTCACCTTCGGCGAAGATGCCCTTCAGGTGCTCGTTGATGGTGGGCACCTTTACCTGGAACAGCTCGGCCATGAGCGCCTGGCTCAGCCAGAGCGTCTCGTCGGCGAAGCGGCATTCCACGCGCGTGCGGCCGTCCTCCGTCTCGTAGAGGATCAGCTCGCCGCGCACGGTCTCCGGCTCATCCTCGTGCATCCCGCTCACAGACTGCACCCGTTCTGCTGCCCCTGCTGATCGGGGATCACCGCGAAGTCGGTCCTGGCGCCGTCGGCCGGCGCCGACTTCCGGTGCCACACCACGATCCCATCCGCATTCAGCAGGACCAGGCCATCCTGTTCCATGGCTGGATGGCCTGGTCGGCAGCTTCCCCACTTCCCGGGAACCGATCTACGCTCGGCGGATCCGAAGCGAGGCAGGTCCGCCGAGGCGATCCCCGGGAAGCAATCTGCGGGGAGCGCGGCGCCTATTACATCGGCGGCACCACGGCCGGTGCCGCTGTTCCTGACAAGTCGCATCGAACAGGAAAGGCGAGTATGTACGATCCGCCGAGCGGGCGGAAGAACCCTGGAGCCCACAGACTTCACCACCCGACGTTCCTGGCTCCGGGCCTGCAATCTAGAGGTGTCCGACCGACATCGCGAGCCAAGCGATGTCCTGGGGCGGAATGGCAATGGAAGGCCATCGGACCAGTTCCCGAGCTCCCGGAGGAGGTCCCGCAGATGGCGCGCCCCGGCGTTCGGAAACCGGCCGCCCGCAGGCCGTTGGGGCCACGAGGCGGTGCAGCGCCGGGAGGGATCGAGGCCCCTGGCCATGGGCGATCATAGCGCGCATCAGAACGGAGGGTCGTTCGGATCGACCGCCTCGGCCGGCTGCTGTAGAGGCTCTGGATCTTGATCCGGTTTCCGTACCTGTGCGGCCCTCTGGAACTCGTCCCGCACGTTGCCCCAACCATGTTCCTCGATGTGATCCAGCACGGCGAGCGCTTCGCGTCGCACGTCCTGTTTGCTGACCCGGGCCGTTTCCAGCTCGTCGAGGTTCCGCTCCACGACGGCTGCCATGATGTCGTCGGCCGTGAATGTCGGTCCAGCCATCGGGGTGTCCACCTCCATTTCGAAGGCGACAGCCTCCCAAACCATTTCACGCAGCGATTTCACGCGATCTCCAGGTCGGTCTTCACAGGCAAGGGGGCGGTAACCAAAGGTCCACCATCGGAATCTCGAAGAACCCCGGACCTGCCCGGACGAAGATCGGGTGCAGGTTCAAAGACCGCGACTAGGAGCACCTGATACTCCCCGCCCCCCGGGCTCAGGGAAGGACCGCGGAACTCTTGATTCGGTCGAGTTCGGCCAGGTAGCGGCGGAGCAGCTCCTCTCCCGTCTCCAGAGCGGTACCTCCTACTGCGACCGCTGCCCCCGCACGCGTCGCGCGCCGCAACAGCACTCACCCCACCGAGCCCGCGGAAGCCGACAGCGACAGCCACCTTCGCCACGTCCAGCGGTTCGCATGTCACCCGGCCCGGGGGATGAAATGCTGTGCCCTGGACCCGCACGGGAACCGGCACCCGATGTGCACTGGGCGGCGCCACACCTGCAAGCGGGGGACCGCGCGCGAGGAGGGAGATGATCAGAAGCCTGCCGCTCCTGGCTGGGCTGCTCGCACTGCTGCCGGCGGGATGCGCTTCCATCGGAGGCGCACCAATCGAGGAGGTCGCCACGCTCATCGTGGGCGGGGGCGAGCGCCACCTCCGCGATCCCATGCGTCCGTTGCGAGGTACCACTCGGGTGCTGGTGTTCGCGCTCGATGGGGTGGGCAACGACGACCTCCGGCGGGCGATCTCCGGGGGCCGACTCCGCAACGTCTCACGCCTGCTCGGCCCCCCCACGGGCGAGCCAGGGGTCTTCGCGCACGGCTACGCCGCGGCGGACGTCCTGTCCATCCTGCCTTCGAACACCGTGGCGACGTGGGTGTCCCTCTTCACCGGCCATCCACCGGGGGAGACCGGGGTGCCGGGGAACGAGTGGTTCGCGCGCGAGGAGATGCGCTTCCACGCCCCCGTACCCGGCTCCTTCCGCTCGAACGACCACGCGATCCGCATGTACACCCAGGGATTGTTGGGAGATGCGGTGCGTGGACCGACCCTGTTCGAGGAGGTCGGGGTGAGGTCGAACGTGTCGCTGCTCCCGATTCACAGGGGTGCGGACCTGCTGCACCTGCCCAAGCTGAACACGTTCGGGGACCTATTCGCGGAGACGGTGCAGGGCGCGGTCCGAGGACGGCCGTCGTCCAGGAGCTACAGTGAGATGGACCGGAACTCGGTTCGCAGCCTCCTGGCAGGGCTGAAGGAGTACGGGGCGCCCGACCTGCAGGTGGTCTACCTTCCTGGCGTCGACCTGTACACACACCATGCGGACCCGCCCCTGGAGGCCCAGCAGAGCTACCTGGCCGAGGTCCTGGACCCGCTCGTCGGCGATGTGCTCAACGAGTACACCCGCCAGGGGGTGCTGGACCGCACCTTCGTGGTCCTGGTGTCGGACCACGGGCACACGCCCGTGCTCGGCGACGACCGCCACGCCCTGTCCGACGAGCCCGCGACGCTCCTGGAAAGCGCCGGCTTCCGGGTACGGCCATTCTCCCTCGACGCCCCGGACGACGACTTCCAGGCGGTGATCGCGTACCAGGGGAGCATGGCGTTCCTCTACCTCGCTGACCGATCCTCCTGTCCGCAGGAGGGCACGCGCTGCGACTGGCGGCGGAGCCCCCGGACGGAGCGGGATGTCCTCCCCGTAGTGCGTGCGTTTCACCGCGCCAACCGCACCGGCGAGGGCCAGCCGGAGCTGAAAGGCACCCTCGACCTGATCTTCGCGCGGCCCGCTGCACGCTGGTGGAATCGAGGCCCCCAGCCTTTCCAAGTCTGGGACGGAGAGCGCCTGGTCCCGGTCGCAGACTACCTGCGCCGCCATCCCCGGCCGGACCTCCTCCGGCTGGGCGAGCGGATGGAGGCGCTTTCTGCGTGGCCGTACGGACAGCGCGCTGGGGATGTGCTGCTCCTGACCCGCGCGGGCTCGCACCTGCCCATTGAGGAGCGCTACTACTTCGGGGAGGAGGGCTACACCTCCTGGCATGGCAGCCCCAGCGCGCAGGACAGCCGGATCCCGCTGGTGGTCGCACGTCCCGGGATGCGAAGTGCCGAGGTCCGGACCCTGGTGCGCCGTGCGCTCGGCACGCGCCCCTCACAGCTCCATTTCGCCCCTCTGGTTCAGCTGCTTCTTCGGCAGCCCTGATCCGCCCGGCCTCGCCGGCGGCTGGTCACGAGCGCCCGGCCGCCGAGGCCGCGCCCACGGCCCACAGCGATTCCAAGTTCCTGCGCCACCTCGCCAACCGTGTGGGTGTATGGTCCGCGGACGAACGCGACCGATCACCGAACCGAGTGGAGGAGGCCGATGCAGCCAGACTTCGTCCAGCCCGACGGCGCCTGGATCCCGGCGGAGCTCGTGTCCGCCGCCCTGCGCAGCGCTGCGGGCTCGGAAGCGGAGCCACCCTCCTTCACGCTGGTGAACCATGGCCAGTTCTTGAACGACCTCGCCGTGGCGACCCTTGCAGACGGGCGCCGGATGGTCGTCAAGCGCGGCCGGCACGCCTGGTCCGGGGAGCGGTTCGCGACGGCGCGGCGGGCGGCCGAGCTGTTCGGAGCGGCGGGCATCACCACCCCGCGCCCGGTGGATCTCCCGGCGGAGCTGGACGGGACCGCGTTCGACGCGTACTGGCGGATCGAGCTGCCCACGCTGGCGGAGCTCTGGCCTGAGCTCGGCCCCGGCGAGCGGCGGGGCGCGATGCGAAGCCTTGGTCGGCTGATGCGGACGGCCCATAGGACCCGACTCCCTGGCCATGGCGAGCTGCGGGCGGCTTCCGAGCATCCCCGGCCCCTCTCGCAGGCGCTCGCGGAAGACCTGGGCGGCCGCCTCATGCCCGCGGTACGAGCGGGGTGGCCGGACGGCGTGCCGCTGGTGGACTGGCTTCTAGGGATGATCCTCGAGGTCGCTCGCCGCGCACCCAACTCCGGCGTGCTGCTGCACGGCGATCTCCACATGGGAAACGTCCTCTGCGAGCGCACCGGCGACACGGTGACCTGCACGGGCCTGCTGGACCTGGAGTGCGCCCACGTGGGGCCGAGGGAAAGCGACCTGGCGAGGCTGGCCGTGATGCACACGGACCTGTTCGGAATGCCCGCCGGGGGACCCTGGGTCGAATGGGTCCGGGCAGGCTACGAAGAGCCGGTGGACCTGGTGGTCCTCGGGTTCTACGCGGTCTACCACCTGGCGCAGCTCGGCTTCCACTCCGCCTGGCTCGCCCACCACGAGCATGCGGCGAGCGTCGCCACGGCTGCACGGTCGGCTGTCGCCGCACTGCCGGCGCTTCGGCAGGCGTCGCAGGATGGGGGAAGCCGGTCGTCGGAAGCATGCAGTGGGGTCTTGCGTGCACTGCTTCCGCCCGCAGAAGAGGAGCTGGTCCGTGGGTGAGCACGATTTTACCGCCGAGTGTGCACGCCACCGGTGCGGGCATTGCAGTCCGTCCGGCGTGGGGGGCTGGACATCCGCCGCCCTCCGTCGCGCTCTCCCCTGTGAATCGTGCCTGCACACCTGCACGCGATGATGCGGCGTAGTAGGGATCCAAGTGGGGGGCGCCGAACGCGTCCCGGCAGGGCTCGTTTCCCCATCGGGTCCCCAGGGAAAGCCTGGGCGGGGACCGTTCCCCTGCCCCGCGACCGGGTCAGCCGCGCCCGCCTCCGTGGCGCAGGGCGGGCGGTGAGGCGATGAAGTTCATCCCCGCGCAGCTCGCCTACCTTCTCCAGAGCCGCCCCACCCGGCGCAACCTGCACTCGCTGGGGCGTTTCCTGATGTTCCTGGGCGTGATGATGCTGGCCTACAGCGTCGCCTTCCACTTCCTGATGGCGGCCGAGGGGCAGCGGCACTCGTGGATCACCGGCCTGTACTGGACGCTCACTGTGATGTCCACCCTGGGTTTCGGGGACATCACCTTCCAGAGCGACGCGGGGCGCGCCTTCTCCATGCTGGTCCTGGTGTCGGGCGTGGTCTTCCTGCTCGTCGTCCTCCCCTTCACCTTCATCCAGTTCTTCTACGCCCCCTGGCTGGAGGCGCAGTCGCGCATGCGGGCGCCGCGGCAGGTCCCCGAAGGGACCCGGGGACACGTCATCCTCACCCACTTCGATCCCGTCGCGCTCTCCCTGGTGCAGCGGCTCCGCTACCACGGGCGCCGCCACTTCGTCCTGGAGCCGGACCTGACCCGCGCGCTCGAGATGCACGACGAGGGCGTCTCCGTTGTGGTGGGAGACCGGGACAAGATCGAGAGCTATCGAGACCTGCACGTCGAGGACGCCGCCCTGGTCGTCCTGACCGGCGACGACTACCTGAACACGAACATCGCGTTCACGGTCCGCGAGCTGAATGCGCGCGTGCCGGTCGTCGCCATCGCGCGCGCGAAGGACTCCGTGGACATCCTGGAGCTCGCGGGGGCCACGCAGGTGCTCCACCTCCCGGAGATGCTGGGCCGGGCGCTCGCCCGGCGTACCCTGGGCGGGGACGTGCGCGCGAACGTCATCGGCCGCTTTGGGGACCTGGTGATCGCGGAGGCCCCGGCGACCGGCACCCCGCTGATCGGCAGGACGATCGCGCAGAGCCGGCTCCGCGAGGTCACCGGGATGACGGTGGTCGGAGTCTGGGAGCGCGGCAGCTTCGAGGTTCCCCTGCCGGAAACGCCGATCCGGGCGAACACCGTGCTCGTGCTCGCCGGGACGGAAGAGCAGCTGGGGCGCTTCGCCGAGCTGATGGTGATCTACAGCGCCTCCGAGGTCCCGGCGCTCGTGATCGGGGGCGGGCGGGTCGGCCGCGCGGCGGCCCGCGGCCTCGCCGAGCGGGAGATCCCGTACCGGATCCTGGAACAGAGGCAGGAGCTGATCCGCAACCCGGCCACGTACGTCCACGGGTCGGCCGCGGACCGGGAGTGCCTGGAGCGGGCGGGGATCGGGGAGGCCGGGACCGTCATCGTCACCACCAACGACGACGCCACGAACATGTACCTGACGGTGTACTGCCGCCGTCTGCGTCCGGACATCCAAATCATCAGCCGCTCCACCCTGGAGCGGAACGTCTCGACCCTTCACCTGGCGGGCGCTGACTTCGTGCTGTCGTACGCCTCGATGGGGGCGAACGCGATCTACAACGTGCTGGAGAAGGGCGACGTGGTCATGCTGGCGGAGGGCCTGGACATCTTCCGGACGCCCGTTCCGGCCGACCTGGTCGGGCGCTCGCTGGGCGGGACCTCCATCCGAGACGAGACCGGGTGCAGCGTCATCGCGATCGAGGAGGATGGGCGCAGGGTGGTGAATCCCCCCGCGGACATGCCGATCCCGGGCGGCCCCGGTGCCGAGCTGATCCTGATCGGCACCACGGCGAGCGAGCGCCGCTTCATGGAGCGATATGCCAACGGGGGGCGTTCGGCCCGGCACCGATAGGACGCGCGCCCGGCTTCCGCGGCGGAGGAGCGATCGGGCCGCCCCCGCAGGCCGAGTCTCAGCGCGGGCGGGCGGCGGCTCACCGTGGCCGATCGTCCTCCTCGAAGAACATCGCCGCGGGCGTGGCTTCCAGGTGCATGGCCCCCACCAGCCGGTCGAGCGCCGCCGCGAGGGTGTGGACCTCCGGGGCCGACAGCCGCGCCAGGCCAGCCACCAGCAGCGCCGTGGGCGCGGTCGGCGCCTGCACCAGCAGGCTCCTGCCGGCCTCGGTGATCCGCACCTCCGCCCGGCGCCGGTCGCGCGGCGACGGCGACCGCTCCGCGAGCTCGCGTCCCACGAGCCGGTCCACCACGGCGGCCACCGAGCTGCGGTCCGTCAGCGTCCGCTCGGCCAGCTCGTTGATGGAGAGCCCGTCCGCATCCGTCAGCTGGGAAAGGACGAACAGCTGCGCGGCGCTGATCCCGAGCGTGGCCTGCGTCTCCGTCGCCGCGGTCCGCATCACGCGCAGGATGCGGCGCAGCGCGTCGACCGCGGCCGCGGTATCCGCATCCCTCTCCCCACCTCCTCCGGCTTGCCCTGCATCCGTTCCCGTGTCCTTCAACTCACCCTTCATCTCCACCTCCAGCCGGTGGGTTGTTCTAACATGGGGGATCCCCCATATTCGGATGACACGGACCAGAGATTACCGTGGCTCCGCGGAGTTCCAGACCTCGAGAAGGAATAAATGACGACCACTGCGATCATCTTCATGGTGGTGATCTGGACGGCCCTGCTTGGCCTCCTCACCTGGTCGTACGCGAAGATCCTCCGGGGGCGCCGCCACTTCGACCCGGACGGGATCGGCCCCGCCGCGCCTCCGGTGCCGGGCATGGCCGCGGAAGAGCAGCGGCCGCCGCGGTGGTGAACGGAGACAAGGCCGGCGTCCGGGGCGGGCAGCCCGGGAGGAGCAGCTACTCACGTCGCCGGATGCAATGATGGCGCCTTCAGCAGAGATCCCTGCGGGCCGGCTGATCCTGGTGTCCAACCGGCTCCCGGTGACGGTCGCCGCGGGCGAGGATGGTCTCCGGATCGAGCCGAGCGCCGGGGGGATGGCGACCGGCCTCCGCGAGCCGCACCGCCGCTTCGGCGGACCCTGGGTGGGCTGGCCCGGGCCGTACGCCGGTCCCGACGAACAGGACCCGGCGGCGCTCGAGGCGGCCCTTGCGGAGCTGGGCACCGTCCCGGTGCACATGAGCGAGCAGGAGGTGAGCCGCTTCTACGAGGGGTTCGCCAACGGCGTGCTCTGGCCGGTGTTCCACTACCTGATCGGGCAGGTCCCGCTGCGGGTGGAGGGGTGGGAGGAGTACCGGGCCGTCAACGAGCGGTTCGCCGACACGGTGGTCGATCTCTACCGGGTGGGGGACTCGATCTGGGTTCACGACTTCCAGCTCCTGCTCCTTCCGGGGCTCCTCCGTCAGCGTCTGCCGCGCGCGCGGATCGGCTTCTTCCTGCACATCCCCTTTCCCAGCTCCGAGGTGTTCGCCGCGCTGCCCCACCGCGAGCAGATGCTCCGCGGCCTCCTGGGCGCGGACCTCATCGGCTTCCACACCGAAGCCTACGCGCGCCACTTCCTCTCGTCGATCCAGCGGGTGCTGGGGATCACCGGGGAGATGGAGGAGGTGAGGCACGAGAGCCGGCCGGTGCGCCTGGGCGCCTTCCCCATGGGGGTGGACGCGGCGGCGCTCGACGCGCGTGCCCGTGCCGAGCCCGTGGAGGAAGAGCTGCGCGCGCTGCGGGACGACGGCTCGTGCAGGCTGCTGCTGGCGGTCGACCGTCTCGACTACACCATGGGGATTCCCCGGCGGCTGCTGGCGTTCGAGCTGCTGCTCGCCCGCAGGCCGGAGTGGCGGGGCCGGGTGCGGCTGATCCAGGTCGCTGTGCCGTCGCGCGCCCAGGTCCGCGCCTACCGCGCGATCCGGCGCGAGGTCGACGCGCTCGTGGGCAGGATCAACGGCGAGTTCGGCACGCCGCACTGGACGCCCGTCCAGTACCTGTACCAGAGCGTCCCCGAGCACCAGCTGCTGGCGCTCTACCGCGCCGCCGACGTCATGCTCGTCACCCCGGTGCGGGACGGGATGAACCTGGTGGCGAAGGAGTTCGTCGTCGCCCGCTCGGACGAGGACGGGGTGCTGGTGCTGAGCGAGTTCGCCGGCGCCGCCGCGGAAATGCGGAGCGCCGTGCTGGTGAACCCCTACGACCTGGAGCAGAGCGCGGAGCGCTACCACCAGGCGCTCGTGATGGCGGCGTCGGAGCGCGGAGCGCGCATGCGGAGCCTGCGCGAGCACGTGTTCGGCTTCGACGTGCACCGCTGGGCGGACACGTTCCTCGCGGCACTGCAGGATCCCCGTCCACCGGAACCGGCGGGCCGGCCGTGAGCACCGTACCCGAGGCCGTCCAGCGCTTCATCGCGGCGAACATCGACTCGGCGGAGCAGCTCGAGGTGCTCCTGCTGCTGCACCGCCACCCCGACCGGGGGTGGCGCGCCCACGACGTGAGCCGCGAGATCTTCACCGTCCCCGCGGCGGCCACCCTGCGGCTGGAGAGCCTGGTGGAGCTGGGATTCCTGCGCTCGGACGGTGCCGCCGACCCGGAGTACCGGTACCAGCCGCGCTCGGAGGAGCAGGGCACGGGCGTGCAGGCGCTGGCGGACGCGTACCGCGCGAACCGCGTCGGGGTACTGAACCTTGTCTTCCGCCGCCCGCCCGACCCCATCCGCAGCTTCAGCGACGCCTTCCGCATCCGGTGAGGCGCCCACGTCGGCCCGGCCGGCGGCGCGCCCACCCTGCCGCCGGTCTGCCGGGCCGGGACCGTCCCCTGGGATCAGGCCGCCACCGCCCGGAGCAGCTGGTTGCACATCAGCTCGCAGCGGCGGCATGACTCGGCGCACACGCGGCAGTGCTCGTGGTGCTCCGCGTGGCGCTCGCACTCCTCTCCACACGACAAGCACGCCTGCGCGCACGCCTGAAGCTGCGCCCGGAGGAGCGCTGCATCGGGCTCCGTCTGGCGGGACGCCACGCGCCCGGTGGCTTCGCAGACGTCGGCGCAGTCCAGGTTGAGCCGGATGCAGCGGACGAGCTCCTCGACCTGGGGCTCCCCCAGGCACGCGTCCGCGCACGCCGTACAGGCCTGCGCACAGTCGAAGCACGACCGGATGCACTCGGCCAGTGCCCTGCGGTCCCCCCGCACCGGACGCGGGTGGGTCTCCAGCATCTGCTCGGCGTGCCTCATCGGTCCTCCGTGGTTGAGGGGTTCTTCCTGCCCTACGACGCTCCGACCCGTGGCGCCGGGGGGCCCAGGTCGACCGCGTGGTCCACCGGGCGCGGGATCAGCAGCTCGCCCTCGGAGCGGGCGACGAAGGCCGCGCAGGACAGGTCGCCCGTCACATTGACGGCCGTCCGGAGCATGTCCAGGAGCCGGTCCACCCCCAGGATCAGCGCGATCCCGGCCGCCGCCTGACCCGCGAGCCCCACCGACTGGAGGACCAGGATGAGCGTGACGATCCCGGCGCTCGGCACGCCCGCGGCCCCGATGGAGGCCAGCGTCGCGGTGAGCACCACGGTCAGGATCTCACCCACCCCCAGCTCGATCCCGTACACCTGCGCGATGAACACCGTCGCCACGCCCTGGTAGAGCGCGGTCCCGTCCATGTTGACGGTGGCTCCCAGCGGGAGGACGAACGACGCGACCGGCCGGGAGACGCCCAGCTTCTCCTCTGCGGTCTCCATGGTCACGGGGAGCGTCGCGCTGGACGACGAGGTGGAGAACGCGATCAGCGGCACCTCCCGGATCCGCCGGAAGAAGTCCAGGGGACTCAGCCTCGCCAGGAGCGCCACCAGAGTCCCATAGGTGCCGAACGCGTGCAGCGCGAGCCCCGCCACGACCACCCCGGCATACACGGCCAGGGAGCCCAGCACGTCCATGCCGAACCGGCTGACCACCCCGGTGATCAGCGCGAAGACGGCCAGCGGCGCCAGCTTCATGATCCAGTCGACGATGATCAGGGCGGCGTCGTTGACGCCGGCGAAGAACGTCAGGATCGCGTCGCGGCGCTCCGGCCGCAGCAGCGACACCGCCGCGCCGAAGACCAGCACGAAGACGATGAGCGGGAGCAGGTTGCCTTCCGCCGCGGCGCCCACGGGGTTGCTGGGGACCATCTCCAGCAGCAGGTCCAGCGTGCCGGGCTTCTCCGCTGCCAGCGCCACCTTGCCGGCCGCGTCCGCGCCGAACTCCGCCGCGAGCGCGTCGCGCGAGGCGGCGCTGATCCGGCTGCCCGGCCGCACCGCCAGCGCCAGGGTGAGCCCGATGCAGACCGCCACCGCGGTGGTGAACAGGTAGTAGGCCAGCGTCTTGCCGCCGATCCGGCCCAGCCTGCGGATGTCCCCCAGCGACGCCACCCCGGTGAGGAGGGAGGCGACCACCAGCGGGACCACGATCATGGTGATGAGGCGGACGAACACGGCGCCCATGAACTCCAGGAGCGGGAGCACGCGCTCTCCCCACCACGCGGCGTCGGAGAAGCCCGCTGCGTTCGCCGCCGCGCCGGCCAGCACGCCGGCGCCCAGGCCGATCAGGATCTTGTTGTGAAGCTGCACGTGGCCTTGTTCGCCGTCGGGTGGTGAGGCAGGAGCCCGCTGGCCGCCCCGGCTGTTCGCGCGGCCGTTCTCGCCGCGGGTTGAACCAATATGGGGTATCCCCCATATTCTGCAAATGCCGTGCGTGCGCCGCACCGGGTGCGGGGCGGGTCCACGTCGCCGGTGGGGCACCCTGATGCTTCGGGAGTGAGAGGGATGAGCGACGAGTGGGCCTGTGAGTTCTACCGCTGACGACCGGTTTCCCGACGACGTGCACAGCCCGCTCCGGGACCACGTCGCGTCCATGGGCACCTGGAAGCCCTGGTCCTGCTCGCCCGCATGCCGGCCCCGGAGTATTCCCCCTTCGACGTCGCGGCCGAGACCCCGGTCGATCCGGAGACCTCGGCCGCCGCGCTGCGCGACCTGGCCGCCGCGGGGCTCCTGGTGGCGCTGCACCCCAACGGCGGCGGGACCTTCCGCTTCGCCCCGGCCACGCCCGCGCTGCGGCACGCCGCCGAAAGGGTCGCCGGGTGCTAGGCACGGTTCCCGGTCCAGGTGGTGCGGGCGGTCTACGAGCAGCCGGAGGAGCCCGCGTGAGGGCCTCCGCCCGCCGCTTCCGGACGGCGTTCCTGGCCCGCCGCGCCTGGCGCGGTGCGGGCCGCGCTGGAGCGGCTGGACTGGGACGAGGGTGCCGTGCTCATGCTGTTCGGCGCCCTCATCGGAGTCGCCAGCGGCCTGGGCGTCGTCGTCTTCTACCGGCTGATCGACCTGAGCTTCCTGGTGTTCGTCACCTGGCCCGAGACCCGCTTTCCGGCGCTGAGGAGCCCCGTCTACTTCCCGGCGCTCACGGCGGCGGGGGTATGGGCGGCCTGGTACCTGGTGCGGCGCACCCGTACCTCCGAGGGGCAGAACGTCCCCGACCTACAGCTCGCGGTGGCAAAGCGCGGCGGCATGCTCGACGGCCGGGCGATCGGGATCCGGACTGTTGCCGCCGCCATGACGCTGGGATCCGGCGGTTCGGCGGGGAGCGAGGGCCCCGTCGCCGTGCTGGGCGCCGCGCTGGGGTCGAAGGTGGGCCGGCTGCTCCGCTTCCAGCCCAGGCAGGTGAAGATCCTGCTCGGCTGCGGCGCCGCGGCGGGGATCTCCGCGGCGTTCAACGCGCCGTTCGCGGGTGCCTTCTTCGCCCTGGAGGAAGTGCTGGGCTCCTTTTCCGCGGGCGCGTTCAGCCCCGTGGTCATCGCCAGCGTGGTCGGCGCGCTCACCGTCCGCCCCTTCCTGGGGTCGCACCCCGCCTTCCACGTCCCGGGCGCGGGGGACGCCAACGTGCTCTCGAGCGCGCTCCTCTACCCCGTCCTCGGCGTCGCCTGCGGCCTGGTCTCGGCGCTCTACACGCGCGTGTACCTGTCCACGCCCGCGGCGTTCGAGCGGCTCCCCGGGCCGCGATGGCTCCGGCCTCTCGTGGGAGGAGGGCTGACGGGCGTGATCGTGGCGTACTCCGGGGGGATGCTGAGCGGAAACGGGCACCTCGCCATTCCGCGCGAGGTGTTCGGCGGGCTCGCGTGGCACCTGCTGCTGGCTCTCGCCTTCGCCAAGATCCTGGCGACGGCGCTCACGCTCGGGTCGGGCGGCTCCGGCGGCGTCTTCACCCCCACGCTCTTCATCGGGGCGGCGCTCGGCGGGGGGCTGGGCCGGCTGGCGGACACTCTGGTTCCCGGTCACCTGGTCCACCCGCACGCCTGGGCGCTCGTGGGGATGGCGGGCATGGTGGCGGGCGCCACTCGGGCCCCGCTCACCGCCATCTTCATGGTCTTCGAGATGACGGACGACCCCAGCTACGTCGTCCCCCTGATGGCGGTGGCGGTGATCGCGTACGCGACCGCCCGACGCTACGCGCTGCACGGCCTGTACGACGGCTGGCTGGAGGCGAGGGGAGAGCCCCTCCTGCACGGCGCCGACCGCGCGCTCATGGAGCGCATCCGGGTGAGCGACGCGCTGACGCAGGACGGGGTGCGGGTCCTTCCCGGGGCGACGCTGCCGGAGCTGATCGACCTCGCGGGGCGCTCGGGGCCCGGGGTGATCCCCGTGGTCGACGCGGACGGCGCGCTGGCGGGCGTCATCACCCACCACGCGCTCCGCGAGGCGATCCTCGCGGGCGGCAGCGCGGCGGACCTACTGGTCGCGGAGGACCTGGCCGACCCGAGCGACCCGCTCAGCCCCGCGCAGTCGCTCCGCACCGCGCTCACGGCCATGAACGCCCGCTCCGTCGACGCGCTACCCGTCGTGGAGCCGCGTCCCGGGGGACCCGTGTTCGTGGGCCTGCTGAGCCGCGCCGACGTGCTCCTGGCCTACGAGCGCGAGCTCGCCCATACTGTCTGACGAAGGGGGCTCCGATCCTGCATCCTTCCCGCGTGCCCCGCCGCGCGCCCGGTGCTCACCCCCCGGCGAAGTGGCCTCCTGCCCGCCGAACCAGCGACCTCCGCGGATGACTCTGCTGGCCCTTGTCCTGCCGTCGCTCCCGCTCACCGACCCCGTCCTCATCGTCGCGGTGGCGATGGCGACCTTCCTGCTGGCGCCGCTCCTCTTCGAACGCCTGAACGTTCCGGGGATCATCGGCCTGATCGTGGCCGGGGCGGCGCTGGGTCCGCACGGCTTCGGCGTGCTGGAGCGCGACCGCACCATCGTGCTCCTGGGTACCGTCGGGCTCCTCTACCTGATGCTGATGGTGGGGCTGGAGCTGGACCTGAACGACTTCGCCCGCTACCGCCGCCGCAGCATCGTCTTCGGCCTGGTCTCCTCGGTCCTCCCGGGTGTGGTGGGCGCGGGCGCCGCGCTCGCGCTCGGCTACGGGACTCCATCCGCCCTGCTGGTGGCGTCCGCGTTCGCGTCCCACACCCTGCTCGCCTACCCCATCGCGGCGCGCCTGGGCATCGTGCGCAACCCCGCGGTGACGACCACGCTGGGCGGCACGATCCTGGTCGAGATCCTGGCCCTGCTGCTCCTCGCGGTCGTGGTCGAGGCCCGCGGCCGCAGCATGGACTGGGTGTTCTGGGTGGGGATCGGCGTGCCGTTCGCGGTCTACGGGGCGGCGGTCCTCCTGGTCCTCCCGCGGCTGGGGCGCTGGTTCTTCCGCAACGCCAGCGAGGGGGAGACGGAGTTCGTCTTCGTGATGACGGCGCTCTTCTCGGTGGCGTACCTGGCCCATTTCGGGCGGGTGGAGCCGCTGATCGGGGCCCTGCTCACCGGGCTCGCGCTCAACCGCCTGATCCCGGAGCAGAGCGCGCTGATGAACCGCACCCGCTTCGTGGGCAACGCGGTGTTCATCCCGTTCTTTTTGCTGTCCGTGGGGATGGTGGTGGACGTGCGGGCGCTGGACAGCGCCCTCGCCTGGGCGGTGGCCGGGGCCGCGGCGCTGCTGGTGATCCTGGCGAAGTGGCTGGCCGCGAAGGCCGCGGAGAAGCTGTTCGGCTACACGCCGGACGAGGGGTGGGTCGTCTTTGGGCTGTCGGTCCCGCACGCGGCGGGCACCCTGGCGATCGTGCTGGTGGGGTTCGACGCGAAGCTGCTCGACCAGGCCGAGGTGAACGGGGTGGTGGTGATGATCCTCGCCACCTGCATCGTGGGGCCGTGGGCCGTGCAGCGCTACGGGCGCCGGGTGGCGCTGCGGGAGGCGGACCGGCCCTACGACCCGGGGCACGCGCCCCGGCGGGTGCTCGTCCCGCTCGCCAACCCCGCCACGGCGGACGCGCTGCTGGACCTGGCGCTGGTGGTGCGCGGGCACGAGGACGAGGAGCCGCTGCGGGTGCTGATGGTGGCCCCCGGGGAGGGAGCCGCGAGCGAGGCCGAGGTCGCGGAGGCGGAAGCGGTGCTGGGCCACGCCGTGCTGCACGCGGCGGGGGCCGGCGTGCAGGTGGTCCCCATGACGCGGGTGGACACCAGCATCGCCGCGGGGATCGCGCGGGGGGTGGCCGAGTCGCGCACCAGCATCGTGGTGATCGGCTGGGACGGGCGGCGCAGCGGCACGCGGGCCGTCTTCGGCAGCGTGCTGGACCAGCTCACGGCGAGCACGCGCGCCACCCTGCTGGTGGCCCGGCTCACGCAGGCGCCCCGGACGACCCGGCGGGTGGTGGCGGTGGTCCCGCCCGGGCTGGACCGCCACCCGGCGTTCCTGCAGGTGCTCGGCACGGTCAACACGCTCGCCTCGGGGCTGGGCGCGCCGGTGCTGCTCGTCCCGGTGACCGGGGACGGCGAGCGGATCCGCGAGCTCCACGCCGCGGCGCGTCCGCAGGTGCCTGCCACCGTCGATGCCGCCCGGGGCTGGGACGGGCTGGACGCGCTGCTGGGGACGCTGTCGAGGGACGACCTGGTGGTGCTCCTGGCCGCGCGCCGAGGCACGGCGGTGTGGTCACCGGCCGTGGAGCGGCTCCCGCAGACCCTCGCCGACGCCCTCCCTGGAAACCTGGTGGTCGCCTACGCCGCGGACCCGGGGTCCCCGGCTGAGGGACCCGTGGAGCTGGCGCCCGGGGTCACGCCCGAGCGCGTGGTGGTGCTGGAGGAGGCGGAGCTGGGGGCCGCGGTGGAGAGGCTGACGGAGGGGGTGTTCGGGGCGGCGGAGCGGCGGGAGATCGTGCGGGCGGTGCTGCGGAACGAGGAGCGCTTCTCCTCGGAGGTGTGCCCCGGGGTGGCGCTCCCCCACGTGCGTCGCGAGGGGCTGGACCGGACGGTGCTCCTCCTGGGCGTGAGCCGTGCGGGCGTGGCGCTCCCGCGCGGCTCCGCGCCGGCCCGCCTCGTCTTCCTGCTCGTCAGTCCCGCCGGCCGGCCGGACGAGCACCTGCGCTCGATCGCCGCGCTCGCCCGGCTGCTCTCCGGGCCCGCGGGGGTCGAGCAGGTGGTGGAGCGCTTCGCGCCGGAGCTGCCGCGGGACTGGCTGCGCGTGCGCGAGTGAGCGGCGTCAGGCGCGCGGCGGCCGGTTCTTGTCCAGGATCGCGGCGATGATCACCAGGAACGCGAGCAGGCGCAGCCCGTAGAGCGGGACGGCCGCATCGCGCGCGTCCGCCACGACCGCCAGCGCGACGCGCTGCACGGCCAGCATGCCGAACGCCACGCAGAAGGCCAGGAAGAGCCGGTCGCGGGTGTCGCGCCAGAACCTCAGGAAGAAGAGGCCGGCCACAAAGTAGCCCATTGCGATGGCCCCGGCGACCAGGCTCGCGGTCATCGCGGCCTCCAGGGGCTTCGCGGGCAGGCGGACGGGTGCACGCTCATCGCGCGTCCCACACCAGGCCGTAGATCAGCACCAGCAGCCCGGCCAGCGCCGGGAGGGAGCGCCACACGGAGAGGTCCACGTCGGGGACGACGCGCAGGTCGATGAACAGCAGCACGTTGTTGAGCGCCAGCCCCGCGAAGCAGAGCGACGACCAGAGGAGCAGCCGCGCGCGGCTCTGCCGGTAGCCGCGGGCGAGCAGCAGAGCGCAGAGCAGGCTGGTCAGCGCGCAGAGCGCGTAGATGAGGGTCCCCATTCACTCTCCTGGGCGCTTCAGCCGGAAGGCGTCCGCGAAGCTGCGCACCGGGTCCGCCGGCGCCTGGAAGATCAGGCGGATGACCGCCACCCGGTCCGCACGGTACGCCGCGGCGAGGGTGTCCACGCGCTCCGCCACACGCGGGGAGGCCGGCGCGTAGCGGTAGCGTGGATCCGGGGCGCGGTCGCTCGCCAGCAGCCCCGCCGCGACCAGCTCCTCCAGGCGGAGCGTGGCCGACGCGGGAACCGTGTACACGCGCTGGCTGACCTCGGCCGCCGTGAAGTCGCGGTTGGGGTGCGAGTGCAGCAGCAGGAGCACGTCGAGCTGTTCGGCCGAGTGGATGAACTCGGCGATGAACCTCTGCGCTTCCCTCAGGTCGGTCTCGTTCGCCAAACGTCACCGGAGCTCGGGACCCGGATGAATGCGCGGGGAGAATGGCGGGTGCTCCCGCGAAGCGCAAGCCGATCCGCAGAGTCCCGGCACCAGCGTGGAGCCGTCTCCGTCTCGGGGGAGCGCACGAATGTGGGTTGGTGCAAAGCGGGCGCAGTGCGTACCCCCGTGCGTGGCGTCAGTCCACGCCATTCGCGTATTCAGCGAGGGGAAGCCGCAGCGTGAAAGTGCTCCCCTCACCGGGCGTGCTCTCTGCGGTGATCTCCCCGCCCATCGCCCGCGCCAGGTCCCGGCTGATCGCCAGGCCGAGCCCGGTCCCCTGGCTCTCGCGGGTCAGCGAGGGATCCACCTGCACGAAGGGCTCGAAGATCGCCTCCAGATCCTCCACGGGGATGCCGCGCCCCGTGTCGCGGACCCGGACCTCCACGTGCGCGCCGGTCACGTGCCAGCCTACTTCGATCCGGCCGCCCGGGGACGTGAACTTGACCGCGTTGGAGAGCAGGTTGAGCACGATCTGCTCCAGGCGCTCGCGGTCCGCGCGCACCAGGACCGGCCTTCCCGGGAGGTATTCGTAGTGGAGGTCCTTGCCCGTGATCAACGGCTCGACGAGGGCCCGCATCCCCTGAAGCGTCTCGTCCAGGTCGACATCCTCGAACCGGTACTGGACCTGGCCGGCCTCGATCCGGGCGAAGTTCAGCACGTCGTTGATCAGCCCCAGCAGGCGCTGCTGGCCCCGCCGGATCCTGCCCAGGCTGTCCCGCTGGGCATCGGAGACCGGCCCGTGGATCCCCATCTCCATGAGCTCCACGTACCCGCCTATCGCGTTGAGCGGGGTGCGGAGCTCGTGGCTCATGGTCGCGAGGAACTGGCTCTTGGCCAGGTTGGCCTCCTCGGCGGCCGCCCGGGCGCGCTCCGCCTCCGCGGCACGCTCCGCGGTCTCGTCGTGGGCACGCCGGAGCTCGTCGTTGCTCAGCTCCAGCTCCACCTGGGCTTCCTCCAGCTGGAGCGCCTGCACCTGCAGCTCCTCCGCCTGCGCCTCCAGCTCCGTGGCCTGCTCCTCCAGCCGGAGCCGGGCTGCCTCGGACTCGGAGTACAGGCGCGCATTGTCGATGGCCACGGCGGCCCGCCGCGCGAGCTCCTCCGCCAGCCAGAGGTCGTGCTCGCCGAAGTGGCGCCCCGCCCGGCCGGACACCAACGTCAGCGCGCCGAGGACCCGGTCGCGGGCGATCAGCGGGACGCAGATGTACGAGCCGATGTCCAGCTCCCGGATCATCCGCAGGTGCTCCGCGTCGGCCGCCGACTCCACCAGCACCTCGTCCGGGATGAACGGGACGAGCTCGGGCTCGCCCGTGCGTAGCACCCGGGCGATGCCGCTCGGCGCATCCGGGTCCATCGGATACTTCTCGTACATCCGGGCCGCGAACTCGACCATGGCCGGGTCGGGGTGGGCGACCGCGATCCGGTGGATGCCCCCGCCCGGCGTTCCCTCGTCCACGGCGCACCAGTCCGCCAGCTCCTGTACGGCCAGGCGCGTGACGCTGCCGAGCGTGGCTTCGTAGTCCAGGGAGGAGGCGAGCACCTCGCTCGCCCGGGCGAGGAAGTCGCGCTCCTGTTCGTGCCGCCGGCGCTCGGTGACGTCCTCCACCATCTTGAGCGCGTACAGTGGGTCGCCCTCGGGCCCGCGCACCAGTGAGGCCGTGACCCGGCCCCACACCACGGCGCCCTCGCGGTGCAGGTATCGTTTCTCCACCTGGTACGAGTCCCGCTCCCCCGCGAGGAGCTCCGCCGCGAGCGCGACGTCCCGGTCCGCCTCGCCGGGATGCGTGATCTCCGGGATCGTCCGGGACCGTACCTCCTCCGGCGCGTAGCCCAGCATGCGCGCGAAGGCAGGGTTCACGCGCACCAGGACGCCGTCCAGGCCGACGACCGCCACACCGATCGCCGCCGCCTCGAACATGGCGCGGAAGCCCTCCTCGCTGGCCCGGAGCGCGACTTCGGCCAGGTGGCGCTCGGTCACGTCCGTCACGAGGATGGAGATCCCCCAGACGGCTCCGTCGGGGTCGGCGAGCGGATGGTACTCGTAGTCGACCCAGCGCTCCTCCAGTCGTCCGTCCCCGTCGACGTCCCACGCGGCCGGCACGCTCGTTCCCCGCTGCGGCTCACCCGTCGCGAACACCCGGTCGAGGAGGCCCAGGAAACCCTGGTCGACCAGCTCCGGGATCGCCGCCCCGAACGGAAGGCCCAGGACCGCCCGTCCGCCAACGATCCTGCGGTACGCCTTGCTCGCGGCCACGAACCGGTGCTGCGGCCCCTCCAGGATGGCGGTCGCCGCCGGCGACTGCTCGATGGCGGCATGCAGCCGCGTCCTCTCCAGGTGCGGTGCGGCCAGATCCGGACTGTTCGACATCCTTCCTCCTCGCCATCCAGAATGCACGATCGGGCGCACCACCGTCTTCCGACGGGAGCCCTGCATACGACTCGCCCGCGCCGCGCCCATGTTCGTGCGGTGCGCCGGCGGATCACGTGCCAGACCGCGCAAGACCCGGCTGCGCAGTCGGCTTTCGTGTACGGCGATGATCGTAAGCCGTGAAGCCCGGTTGAGCCAGGTTCGGTATCCAAGGGGGACGGCGCAGCGGCGACAGGGAGGGGGAGCAGCGCCGAGGTGCTGCTCCCCCTCCCTGGATGGCGCGACCCTCAGCCGTGCCCGGGGCGGAGGACTTCATGTGAGCCCCAGGGGTCAGATCGGCATTCTCAGGCCGCGTCCCGAGCCGCAACAAGGGTGCCGGCTCGTTCCAGCAACCTTGGTGGAAGAATGCAGACGGCTGGCGGGGCGCGAAAGGGCTCGCCTCCCCAGGGCCGCACCTCGTCGCGGGGGCACGCCACATGCTGCTTGGCCCCGCGGATCCCTGCCCTGCCGTTCGTCGGCAGCCCAAGCGTAGGAGGGCGACGTGCCGTCATCCTGCGGTCGGGTGGAGCGCGGCGCGGAAGCTCCGGGCCAGGCGCTCCGGGGAGAGCGATTCCTTGGGGATGTAGTCCGCCGCGCCCGCCAGCATCAGGTCGACCGCCACTTCGGGATCGTCCTGACCGGTGAGCATGATCACCGGTACGGAGAAGCCGGCGTTGCGCATTCCGCGCAGGAAGGTGAGCCCATCCCCGTCCGGCAGGTTGAAGTCCAGCAGGACGCAGTCGAACCGGCCGGCGGTCAGCTTGCCGATCGCGTCGAGGACCCCCTCCGCCTCGGCCACCTCGACCTCGCCGCCCATCGCGGCAATGTGCCTGCGGACCGCGAGGCGGTCGACCTGGTCGTCGTCCACCACGAGCACGTGCGTTGTCGCCGCCCCAGTGCCGACGTCGCCTGGCCGACGCTTCTCCGCGCCTTCTTGTTCTGCCTTCACCACCATCGGGACTCCCTTACGCAACGAAATCGAAAACACTCTCCTCGCTCCCCGCGCCCCGTTCCGGGTATCCTGGCGGCACCGGGCCGCTCAGGGCATCTCCACCCGCGTCCAGTACTGGTTGAGCGTCGCCACCACCTCGCAGAAGCTCTGGAACGTCACCGGCTTCAGGATGTACCCGGCCACGTGCAGGTTGAAGGTCCCGACGCGGTCCCGCTCGTCGTTGGACGTGGTGAGCACCACCACCGGGGTGTGCTTCAGCTGCTCGTCCGCGCGCAGCTCCCGGAGGAACTCGATGCCGTTCATCTTCGGTATGTTGAGGTCCAGCAGGATCAGGCGCCGCTCTTCGGGCACCTGCCCGGTCCGGAGCATCTCCAGCGCTTCCATGCCGTTCGCCGCCACGAAGAGCGGATTGGCGATGTTGCACTTGCGGAACGCACGCCGGACGTTCATCACGTCCACCTCGTCGTCCTCGACCAGGAGGACGTTGAGCGTCTTCCCGGTCATGGGTCAGGCTCCCCCGTGGTCGCGAGCGGCCGGCCACACGAACCGGAACACGGATCCCTCGCCCGGTGCCGATTCGACCCACACCCTGCCGCCGCGGCTCTCCACCAGCTTCTTCACGATGGAAAGCCCGATGCCGGTGCTCTCCACCCGGTCTCGCGGCTCCAGCGTCTGGAACACCGCGAAGATCCGCTCGTGGAACTCGGGCGCGATCCCCGGGCCGTGGTCGCGCACGGCGAACTCCCACTCCCGCTCCGCCGTTCGCCGAGCCGAAACCTCCACCCGGGCCTCGGCCTCGCCGCCGTACTTGACGGCGTTCCCGATCAGGTTCATCAGCACCTGCTGAAGCGGCAGCCGCTCGGTGGTGAGGACCGGCATCCCCTCCTGCACCGCCACCTCGGCGCCCCCGGGAAGCGCGAGCAGATCGACCACTTCGCGGGCCAGCGCTCCCGTGTCCACGCGCTCCGCGCCCTCCCGCACCCGCCCGGCCCGCGAGTACTCCAGGATCCCGTCGATCAGCCCCTCCATCCGCAACACGCGGCCGCGCAGGAGCTCGAGGTGCTCCTTCACCTCCGGCCCGGCGGCGTCGCCCAAGTCCTCCTCGATCCAGCTGGAGATGTTGGAGATCCCCCGGAGCGGCGCCTTGAGGTCGTGGCTGGCGACGTAGGCGAACTGGTCCAGCTCGCGGTTGCTCGCCTCCAGCGCCCCCGCCAGGCGGGCCAGCTCCTCCGCCTTCCGCTCCACCTCCTTGCGCGCCCACACCTGGTCGGTGACGTCCACCGCGTGCACCAGGACGTCGCGCCCGCGGGGCCCCTCGCCCGCCAGGGGCCGCCAGACCAGGTTCCAGTAGCTGTCCTCGAGGACGCCCGTTCCCCACCGGTCGAGGGGCACGTTCACCTCCGGGTCCCAGTACGGCTCGCCCGTCTCGTACACCCGGTCCAGCAGCTCGAAGAGTCCCGATTCCCCGAACTCCGGGAACACGTCCCGGAAGGGCCGCCCGAGCGCGCCCGGCTTGCCCACGGTCCGCTCCCAGGTGGGGTTGACCATCGTGACGACGTGCTCCGGACCCGTGTAGAGCGCCATCACCGCGGGCGACTCCGAGAAGATCTGCTCCAGGCGCGCGCGCCCGACCTTCAGCTCCCGGATCAGCTCCTCGCGCTCCTGCTGGGCGAGCTTCTCGTCGTCGATGTCGTCGATGACGACCAGGCCGCCGGTGAGCCCGCCGCGCGCGTCCTTGACGGGCGCGCCGGTGATCCGCACCCAGGCGCGGGTCCCGTCCCCACGCTGGTAGAGGTACTCGTCTGGGCCGGCGACGTCGCCGGTGGCGAAGACGCGCGCCAGCGGGTATTCGTGCGCATCGACCTGACGCCCGTCCGGGTGGAACGCGACCCAGTCGCGGTACCGGTCCACGCTGTCGGACTGGAGCACCGGGTGCCGGAAGATCTCCTCCACCCGCCGGTTCCCCGTCACGATGCGGCCGGTGGGCGCCTCGGCGATGACGATCCCGACGGGCGCATGGTCGATCACCGCCGCCAGGTGCGCCCGCTCCCGCGCCGCGTCATCGCTCGCCTGCCGGAGGTCCTCGTTGGCGGTCTGGAGCTCCTCGTTGGAGAGCTCCAGCTCGACCTGCACCTCCTCCAGGCGCAGCGCCTGCAGCACCAGCTCCTCCTTCTGCGCTTCCAGCTCGCCGGCCTGCTCCTCGACCAGCCGCCGCGCCTCGACCTGGTCGGTCACGTCCACGCCGTGGGCGAGGATCCCGGAGACGGCTCCACCGGCGCCGGCGAGCGGCCGGTACACGAAGTTGAGGAACCTCTCCACCGGCTCTCCCCCCGGCTCGCACTGGAGGAGGATGGGCATCTCGGTGCCGACGAAGGGCTCGCCGGAGCGGTAGACGCCGTCCAGCAGCCCGGTGAAGCCCTGCTCGACCACTTCGGGAAGCGCCTCCCTCACGGGCCTGCCGAGGATCTCCCGGTGGCCCACCAGCTGGTAGTACGGCGGGTTCGCCATCTCGAAGACGTGCTCCGGCCCGCGCAGCGTGGCGATGAACGCCGGCGACTCCTGGAACACCGTCGCCAGGCGGGAGCGCTCCAGCTCCAGCTCGGCCAGGAGCTGGTCCCGCTCCCGCTCTGCGTGGTCGCGGTCGATGGCGACGGCGATCCCGTCGGCGACGGCACCCAGCACGCCGAGCGTGCGCTCGTGCAGCGGCTGCCGCGCGAACATGGCCATCACCCCCAGGGTGCGGCCCTCCACCACCAGCGGGTACCCGGCGAAGGCCACCATCCCCTCCCGGCGCGCCCACTCCTTGTCGCTGACCCGCGGATCGTCGGGCACGTCGTTGGTCAGGTGCGGCCGCTGCTCCTCCGCGATCCTGCCGATCTTGTACGCGCCCACCGGCACCCGTCCGTGGGGGCCGTCCAGGTGCGTGTACATCCCCGCGCTGGCCCGCAGCTCCAGCACCTGCTCGGCGTCGATCAGCGTCCACACCCGCGCGAACGCGGCGTCCAAGTGCTCGACCATCGCCTCGGCGCACCGGTGCAGGATCGCCCGGAGAGAGCCGCCCTGGGTGAGCGCGGTACCCACCTCCACCGAGAGCGCCGCCTCACGGTCGCGGAAGCGCGCTTCCTCGCGCTCCCGCTTCTCCTCGGTGACGTCGCGCACCTCGATGATGGTGCCGACGGCCCTGTCGCCTTCCAGGACGGGGCTGGCGGTGAACGCCACCGGGTAGAAGTGCCCGTCCTTGTGGACGAAGACCTCCTCGCCCTGCTCCCGCATGTTCCGGGGGAAGGCCTGGTCAATAGGGCATTCCTCCAGCGGATAGGGCGTGCCGTCAGGGCGGGTGTGGTGCACGTACCGGTGGAGCGGCTCGCCCTGCAGCTCCTCCAGCGTGAACCCGGTCAGCCGCTCCGCCGCCCGGTTCATGTAGGTGCACCGCTGGCGCTCATCCATGATGAAGAGCGCCAGCGTCGCGTTTTCCGCCACCGTCTCCAGCTGACGGCGGTAGCGGTCGGCGTCCGTCGGCGCGGGGTGGGCCGGCGGCTCGAGGTCTGCTTGCATCATTCGCTGGAAGTCACGTGTACGGCATCGGCCTGCGGCGCGGCCCGCGGGTGTGCAACAATCGCTCCCCCATGCCGGCCGCCGCACCATCCGTTTGCACTCCACTAGTGTAGTGCCGCTCAAGTTCCGTGCTGATTCAGATGCCAGAACCGCGGTCCTGCGTGCGAATCACGACTAAACGAAGCGACACGAGACTTCGGAGTCACTACACTAGCCTCGCGCGCCGGCGGCCTCCCACGCACCCGCCACCGCGAAGAACAGATGTTGCAGTAGAAGACAACATACTCGTAACGCACGCCCTCCCGCCGGGTTCGATTGTGGAGAGCGTACCGTCGTGCCCGCCGGGCCGGAGGCACCCTCTCGGGTGGTGTTTCCACCGGGCGCGCACGGACGATCGGTGCAGCGCCGCTCCGGCGCCGCCGCCCTCCCATTACGTGCAGCCCGATGCCGAAGACGGTCCTGCTGGTCGAAGACAACGTGGACAACCGGACGATCTACCGTACGATCCTGGAGTTCGGGGGCTATACCCTCATCGAGGCGGTGGACGGCGAGGCCGCGCTCCGGCAGGCCCGGGAGGGCCGTCCGGACCTGATCCTGATGGACATCTCGATCCCGCTCGTGGACGGCTGGGAGGTTACCCGGACCCTCAAGGCGGATCCGCTCACGTCGGGGATCCCCGTGATCGCGCTGACGGCGCACGCCCTCGCGGAGGACCGGAGGCGGGCAGAGGAGGTGGGGTGCGACGGCTACCTGGCGAAGCCCGTCGAGCCCCGGCGGGTGATGCAGGAAGTCGAGCGCTTCCTGGGCCCGGCGCGCGGCCTGGTGACGTAGGACGGATTTCCCCAGCGGAGTGAGACGCGCGCTGCGGCCAGCCGGGCCGCATGCCGGATGAACGAACAGACCAGGATCGAGATGACCAACGCAGCGATCGCGCTCTCCCGCCGGTCGGGCTCCGACGCGGGCGAGGAGCTGGGGGCCGGCATCCTGGAGCAGCTCGGGGGCGCGTCACCCGACGCGCTCATCGTCTTCGCCTCGCCCGACCAGGACCACGCGGCGCTCCTGCAGGCGCTCACGTCCGCGTGCCGGCCCGGAGTGCTGGTGGGCTGCTCCTCGGCGGGCGAGTTCACCAGCGAGGACGCCGGCGTGGGGATGACCTGCGCGGTGGCGCTGGCGGCTCCCGAGATGCGCTTCGCCGCGGCCCTGGGAAGAGGGCTGCGGGCGGACCGCGCCGCCGCGGCGGAGCAGCTGGTCGCCGGCTTCCGGGGGCTGCAGACCCCGGGCTACCGCCACCACGCAGCCCTGGTGCTCACGGACGCGCTGGCGGGGTTCGCGGACGACCTCGTGGACCGGCTGAGCCTGCTCACCGGCGGCGTCTACCGCTTCTTCGGCGGGGGCGCGGGCGACGACGCCCGCTTCGAGCACACGGTGGTGTTCTTCGGCACCGAGGTGGTGAGCGACGCCGCGGTCGCGCTCGAGATCCTCTCGAACAAGCCGATCGGGGTGGGCGTGCGCCACGGCTGGGCGCCGGGCGGGGAGCCGATGCGCGTCACCGCGGCGGAGGGGATGAGGCTGGGGAGCCTGAACGCCGTGTCGGCCGTGGAGGTCTTCGACGCGCACGCCTCCGCCACGGGGCAGAGCTTCGACCACGGGGAGCCCGTCCCCTTCTTCCTGCACAACGTGCTCGGGGTGGAGTCGGCGGAGGGCTACCGGCTGCGGGTGCCGCTGGCCGTCGGGGAGGACGGCTCCATCGCCTGCGCCGCGGACGTCCCCGCCGGCGGTGCCGCCTGCATCATGACCACCACCCCGGCCTCGGCCGCGGAGGCCGCGGCCGAAGCCACGCGCATGGCGCTCGGGCAGATGGAGGGGAACGAAGCCGCGGTGGCGCTGGTCTTCGACTGCGTCGCCACCCGGCTGCGGCTGGGGCAGGAGTTCGGAGTCGAGCTCGCCGCGGTCCAGCGGGAGCTGGGCGGCGTTCCGCTGGCCGGCTTCAACACCTACGGCCAGGTCGCGCAGGCGGAGGGCCAGTTCAGCGGCTTCCACAACTGCACGGCGGTGGTGTGCACCATCCCCCGGTAGGCCTGGACGCCGGGACCGCCGAGCTCCTGGAGCGGGTGGGGGAGCTCGCGGAGCCGGGGCGCCGGCAGGAAGCTGCCGCCGCGCTGGCGCGCCTGCTGGGCGCGGAGGGCCTGCTGCTCTTCGCGCCCGACCCCGAGATGGGCGTGCCGCTCCCGGCGCCGGGCCTCTCCCAGGTCCTGCGCGGAGCGGGGGAGTGGCGCGCGTTCCTGGGGGTGTGCGCCCGCCAGGGCGACCTCTCGGGGACCGTTCCCGGACCGGATGGAGCGCCTGCCCCCGTGCGCGGATGCGCCCTGCCGGACGGGACCGCCGCGGTCCTGGTCCGGCCCGGTCCCGGCGCCACCGGACCGGGGCCGCTCCGGCCCCTCCTCCCGCTCCTGGGCGCGCTCTTCCGCGCGGAGCGGCAGGTCGCCGCGGACGAGGTCCGCGCCCGCTCGGCGGCGGAGGTCGTCGAGCGGGCGCGCGTGCTGACCCGGGCTCTCCAGGAGATGCGGCAGCGGCTGGAGGGCGCCCTGGTGGAAGCCGAAGACGCTCGGGCGGAAGCGAAGCGGCGGGCCGAAGAGGCCGAGCTCCTCGCCGTGGAGCTCCAGGCGCAGGCGGACCAGCTCCAGGAGCAGACGGTCGAGCTGGAGCTGCTGAACGACGAGCTCGCCACTCGCACCGAGGAGGCGGAGCGGGCGCGCGCCGCCGCGGACGAGGCGAACCGGGCGAAGTCGCAGTTCCTCGCCAACATGAGCCATGAGCTCCGCACACCCATCAACGCCGTCATGGGCTACGCGGAGCTGCTCAGCATGGGCATCACCGGTCCGGTGACGGGGGAGCAGCAGGCCCAGCTGGAGCGGATCCGGGCCAGCAGCGCGCACCTGCTCGGCCTGATCAACGACATTCTCGACCTGTCAAAGGTGGAGGCGGGCCAGATGACGGTCGCGCACGAGCCCGGGTCCGTGAGGGAGGTCGTGGCCGAGGCGGTGGCCCTCGTCGAGGTGCAGGCGGAGGCGGGGCGGCTCACGCTGGCGAACGAGTGCAGGGATCCCGGGGCGACCTACGTGGGCGACCGGGACCGGGTGCGCCAGGTCCTGGTGAACCTCCTTTCCAACGCGGTGAAGTTCACGGAGCCCGGCGGCAGGGTGACGGTCCGGGTGGGCACGACGGAGCACGCGGAGGCGACCACCCAGGTCGCCGGGGAAGGGCCGTGGACGTTCGTCGAGGTGGAGGACACCGGGATCGGGATGGCCGCCGACCAGCTCGCGCGGATCTTCCAGCCCTTCGTGCAGGCGGAGTCGGGCCACACCCGCACGCGGGGCGGCACGGGGCTGGGGCTCACCATCAGCCGGCAGCTCGCCCGCCTGATGGGGGGAGACCTCGCCGTGCGGAGCGTGGAGGGCCGGGGTTCCACCTTCACGCTGTGGCTCCCCGCCGCGTCGCCGGAGACCGGATCGCTCGACCCGGTCCTCCGGGTCGGAGCCGCGGCCGGGGTGGAGCCATGGCCGGCCGGGCTCGCCAGGGTGGGGGCGATCCTGCAGGCGGAGCTCCCGTCGATCACGGCGGCGGTCGCGCATCGTGTCCGGACCGAGATCCCGGCTGGCCGCCGGAACGAGGGCGAGCTCCTAGACCACGCCCCCGTGTTCGTCGCGGAGGTCGCCGCCATCCTGGTGAAGCTGGGCCGGTCCGGAGGGGATCCCTCGCTCCTGCGGGAAGGCAGCGACGTGCAGCGGCTGCTCGCCGACAAGCTCGGCGCCGCGCGTGGGCGCCAGGGATGGCCCGCCGAAGCGGTCCAGCGGGAGTTGGAGATCCTGAGGGAGGAGCTGGTCAGGACGGTGCGGGCCTCCATGAAAGGATCGTCCGACCTGGACCCGGAAGGAGTGATCCGCGTGCTGGACCGGCTGGTCCAGGCTTCGCAGCGCACGAGCCTGGGGAGCCATGGTGCCGCCGCGGCCGGCGCCCCCGTGGACCCCGGCCGGGCAGAGCTCCGGCCGCTCCCCACGGATGTACCCCAGCAGACACACCATGTCGACTGAGACGGCCTCCGCCGCGGCGGATCTCTTCGCGGGACCGGGCGAGATGCGCGTCCTCTGCCGCGGTTTCGACTGGGCGGCGACGCTCCTGGGGCCCGTGGAGGGCTGGTCCCCGACGCTGCGCGTGGCCGTGCAGATGGTCCTCGGCAGCGGTCTTCCGCAGGTCGTGCTATGGGGCAGGGGGCTCGTCCAGGTCTACAACGACGCCTACGCGGAGCTGATCCGGGCCAAGCACCCGGCGGCGCTCGCGCAGGGCAACCTGGAGACCTGGCCGGAGCTCACGCACGTCAACGCCCCGATCTACGACCGGGTCTTCCGCGGGGAGACGGTGACCTTCGAGGACGCGCTCTACCCGCTGGACCGCGACGAGGTGGTCGAGGACGTCTACCTCACCATCTCCTACAGCCCGGTCCGCGACCCGGGCGGGAGCATCGTGGGCATGCTGGCCGCAATGGTGGAGACCACCCGGGACGTGGCGCTGCGGGCGCTGCAGGCCGAGCGCGAACGGCTGTACCGCGAGCTGGAGACCGAGCGCGGCCGGCTGGCGACGGTGTTCCAGGTGGCCCCCGCCTTCATCGCCACCGTGCGTGGGCCGGAGCACGTCGTGGAGATGGCGAACCCCCCCTACTACCAGCTCGTCGGGCACCGGGAGCTGATCGGCCGGACCGTGCGGGAAGCCCTGCCGGAGGTGGAGGGGCAGGGATTCATCGAGCTGCTGGACGCCGTCTACCGCTCCGGCGAGCCGTTCGTGGGGAACGAGATGCGGATCCTCCTCCAGCGCGAGCCCGGAGGCGAGCTGGAGGAGCGGTTCGTCAACTTCGTCTACCAGCCGCTCCCGGACGCATCGGGCGCGGTGTCGGGGATCCTCGCCCACGGCGTGGACGTGACGGAGCTGGTGGAGGCCCGCAGGAAGGCTCAGGAGCAGGCGGTGGAGCTCGAGGCCCAGGCGGAGGAGCTTCGCGACCAGGCGGCCGAGCTCGAGGAGATGCAGGCCGAGCTGGAGGTCGCCAACGCCGACCTCGCCCAGGCCAACCTCGACCTCGAGGGACGCGCCGACCAGGCGGAACAGGCGCTGCGGGAGGCGGAGGAGGCGAAGCTCGCCCTCGGCGCGTTCCACGACGTGGCGCCGCTGCCCACGGCGCTCGTCGACCGGGACCTCCGGTACGTGCGCGCCAACGACGCCCTGGCGGCGTTCTACGGCCTGCGGCCGGAGGAGCTGGTCGGCAGGACGATCCGCGAGGTCATCCCGCGATACGCCGATCGCGTGGAGCCGCTCTACCGCCAGGTGTTCGAGACCGGCGAGCCCATCCGGAACGTGGAGATGGTGGTGCCCGGCCGGGCCGATCCCGCGGACCCGCGCGCCGTGCTCCTCAACTACTTCCCCGTGCGGGACAGCAGCGGGGCGGTCACCGGAGTCGGGTTCATCGGCCTGGACGTGACGGACCGCCACCGCGTCGAGCAGGCACACGCCGAGCAGGCCGCCCTCGTGGAAACGCTCCAGCAGGTCGGCCGGTCCGTCGCCTCCGAGCTGGACCTGGAGGACATCGTACAGCAGGTCACGGACGCGGCCACCACGGTGACGGGGGCGCAGTTCGGCGCCTTCTTCTACAACGTGCTGAACGAGCAGGGCGAAGCCTACACCCTCTACACCATCTCGGGCGTGGACCGGGAGGAGTTCGCGCGGTTTCCCATGCCCCGCGCGACGCCGGTGTTCCGGCCCACCTTCCACGGCGAGGGGGTCGTCCGGAGCGACGACATCACCCGGGATCCCCGCTACGGCAGGGTGGCGCCGTACCACGGGATGCCCGAGGGTCACCTGCCGGTGACCAGCTACCTGGCCGTCCCGGTGGTCTCCCGCACCGGCGAGGTGCTGGGCGGCCTCTTCTTCGGGCACGCCGAGCCGGCGCGCTTCCAGGAGCGCCACGAGCGGCTCGCGGAGGGAATCGCGGGGTGGGCGGCGGTGGCGATGGACAACGCGCGCCTGTACCACGCGGAGCGCACCGCGCGGGCGGAGGCCGAGCGCGCGAACCGGGTCAAGAGCGAGTTCCTGGCGACGATGAGCCACGAGCTCCGCACGCCCCTGAACGCCATGATCGGCTACACGGACCTCCTGCTCGCGGAGGTGTTCGGGCCCATTCCCGAGATCGCCCACGGGAAGGTGGAGCGGATCGGCGTCAGCGCCCGCCACCTCCTGGAGCTGATCGAGGAGATCCTCACCTTCTCGCGGCTGGAGGCGGGGGAGGAAAGGGTGGAGGTCGACGCGGTCGCCCCGGACGCGCTCGTCGGAGAGGTGCAGGCGCTCATGGAGCCGCTGGCGCTCCGCAAGGCGATCCGCCTCGAGTGCCACGTCCCCGCGGAGTCCCGGCAGATGGAGAGCGACTCCCGGAAGATCCGCCAGATCCTCATCAACCTGGTGGGCAACGCGATCAAGTTCACGGACCAGGGCGGGGTCCGGCTGTCGCTGGAGGAGGTCGGAGACGAAGCAGTCTTCAGGGTCGCCGACACGGGTCCCGGGATCGCCCCGGAGCACCTGGAGCGGATCTTCGACCCGTTCTGGCAGGTGCAGGGCGGGGCGACGCGGACCGTCGGCGGCACGGGGCTGGGGCTGAGCGTCACGCGGCGCCTGGCGCGCCTGCTTGGGGGCGACGTGAGCGTGGACAGCCAGGTCGGCAAGGGCACCACGTTCGAGGTACGCCTGCCGATGCAGGCGCCCGTACCCGCCGCCGCCGCTCCGTGATGCCCGCGTCCGAAATGCTCCGGCCTGCTTTCAGCGCCTCCGCGCCGCAGCCTGGTGTTCAGAGGGCCGCAGCTTCACGGGCGCTCCGCCGGTGCGTATCTTGCCTGGTTGAGTAGAATTCAGTACAGTGCCGTCCCTCCGACGAACGCTGGGATCCCGTTCCGCTCGACCGTGCCGCCGAAGCGCGCCTCGTGTCGAGCCGGTAGGTGGTACCATGCACGACCTCGCCCTGAATGCGGGTGCGCCCGCACCTTCCGTCGGCCCTCCGGACCACAAGCACGCTGGCCAGTTCTACGAGGACGACGATTTCCTGTGCGGCGCGGTCGCGGACTTCGTGTTTCGAGGACTCGCCGCGGGTCGGCCGGCACTCGTCATCGCCACGGATGTGCATCGGGAGACGCTCATCGAACGCCTCGCCGCCAGGGGAGTCGAGGTCGCGCGCATGCGGGTGGGCGGCCAGCTCGCGCTCCTGGACGCCCGCGAAGTGCTGAGCGAGTTCATCGCCGGTGACGTTCCGGACGAGGACCGCTTCCGTGCAAGCCTGGGTGCGGCACTTGAGCTTGCGGTGCGCACCTGCCCGGGTGCCACGGTGTGCGCCTTCGGCGAGATGGTCGACCTGCTCTGGAAGGACGGCAACCCCGAGGGGGCCATCCCAGCTCGAATCGCTCTGGAACGACCTGGCCCATACCCATGCGTTCGCGCTCCTCTGCGGCTACGCGGTCGGCAACTTCGATCGCGCCGAGGACGCGGAGACGTTCCTGCGGGTCTGTACCCAGCACGACCACGTGGTGCCCACGGAGAGCTACACCCTGCTGAGCGAGGATGAGCGCCTGCGGCGGATCACGCATCTGGAGCAGCGCGCGCAGGCGCTCCAGCGTGAGGTCGAGGACCGGCGCGGTCTGGAGAAGCGGCTGAGGGAGGCCGCGGCCGAGGCGGCGGCAGCGAATCAGGCGAAGAGCGAGTTCCTGGCGGTGATGAGCCACGAGCTCCGCACTCCGCTAAACGCCATCGGCGGGTACGTGGAGCTCCTGGAGGTGGGGATCCCGGGTCCCGTCACCGATGCCCAGCTGCACGATCTCCGCCGCATCCAGCTCAACCAGCGGCATCTGCTGGGGCTCGTGAATGAGGTGCTCAACTACGCCAAGCTGGAGACCGGCACCGTCGAGTACGACCTGGCGAGCGTCCCCGTCCGCGAGGCGCTGAGCTCCGCGGAAGGTCTCGTCGCACCGCTGGCGAGGGCCCGGCGCCTCCGGTTCAACGTGGAACCCTGCGAGCCGGAGCTGGAGGTCCGGGCGGACGCGGAGAAGCTGCGGCAGGTGCTGGTGAACCTGCTCTCCAACGCGGTCAAGTTCACGGAGAGGGGCTGCCGCGTGACCCTGCGCTGCGAGGCGCGGGACGGCTCGGCGTGCTTCGTGGTCCGTGACACCGGGATCGGGATCCCGTCCGACAAGCTGGAATCGATCTTCGAGCCTTTCGTGCAGGTGCGCTCGGACCTGACGCGCGAGCACGACGGCACGGGCCTGGGGCTGGCGATCAGCCGCTCGATCGCCGAGACGATGGGCGGCTCCCTCGTCGCGGAGAGCCGCGAGGGGAAGGGGAGCACCTTCACGCTCCGCCTCCCGCTCGTAGGAGCTCCGGACGTGTAGCGGGCGGTCCTTTGCCCATCAGTTGTTCATCAACGGCTCCGAGAGCGCATCTCGGATGCCATTGTCCTTTGTCACCTCACAACCAGCACCTGGAGATCGGGATGCTGGCCATGCCTCGCCACAGGATGATTTGACGACATCAAGCTGGAAGTCGTGGGCTCGGGGCGTGCTACGCGCTCGGCGTGGCCCTCGATGGTCTTCCGCCCGCCCGCGGGGCTCCGTCCCGGAGCGTACGGTACAACTCCGCCGTCCGGTACGTTTCCTCCAACCGGGTACCCTGGTCGGCCCCCGGTGCGATTGCGCCGTCGCAAAGGGACGCTTCCAGGTGGTTCCGTTGGATCCGAGTCGGGGTGAAGGGGGGCCGACAAGTCCCACTTTGTGAGGAGAATGGCCGCGCCCCCTGGACTGGCGTGGTGCCGCCGCAGAGTCGCGGTGACACGGACTCCCTAGAACGCCAGCGGGAGCGCCCGGGGGCCACGCAGGAAGGCATGCCGCCGCCAGCGCACCGCGCAGGGTCGACGGCGAGCCGCAGCTCCGGCGCGCGCTCCAGCAGCGTTCCGATGGCGATCTGCGCCTCCAGCCGGGCGAGCGGCGTGCCCAGGCAGTAGTGGGCTCCCAGCCCGAACGCCAGGTGCCGGTTCGATCTCCACGCCCTCGCGCGTACCGCTCCGTGGCGACCTCCACCGGGCTCGTGAAGCGGGCCAGCTCCTCGACCGCCGGCTTCAACAGTTCCGGGGCGCGGCGCAGCCGGTCGAGCTGCTCCGGGTGGCCCAGGAGCGCGAGCACCCCGCTCCCGATCAGGTTGACGGTGGCCTCGTGGCCGGCCGCCATCAGGAACTCGACATGTACCGAGTGCCGATCGACGGAGCGTCCGCCGCGGAGCACGTCTACGGCTTCGCCGATGGAGCGCGGAAGCGAGAAGGGCCGGTGCCGCACAGCGCACCGGCCCATGGCGTTTCCAAATCGAATCTCCTCGCGCTTTGCTACGGGCTATGGCCAGCTCACCACCTCAGAACACGTCGGGGTTGAAGCGGATCGCGGCCCGGAGCGCGCGTGGGGCGCCCGGCGTCACGTATGCCGACGCCCGCAGCTCCGCGTAGCGGATGCCGAGCGCGTTCTGGAGCTCGGCGTCGAACACCAGGCCGCGCCCCAGGGGGATGGAAGCGCCGACGTCGAGGACGGAGAAGCTGCGCGAGCGGACGTCGGGCTCGCCGATCGGCACGTACGGGCCGGTGAACCGCCAGGCGGCGCGCGCCTCCGTGCCGCTGGCCCACCCCGCCTCCAGCCCGAGCCGGCCGGTATAGCGCGCCACCCCGGGCACGCGCTCCCCCTGCGCCTCGTCGTGCTCGTCCTCGGGATGCCCGGCGTGGAAGAGCGGGCGCGAGGGCGCCACCACCCGCGAGGCGGCCGGCTCAACCGAGGCGAGCGACGCGCCCGCGCCTTCGTGGTCGCCGTGCGCGTCGGCGTAGCTTCCGGTCAGGCGCGCGTCGTTCCAGGTCGCCGCCGCCACCCCGCGCAGCCACGGGCGGAGCCGGACTCCCAGGTCCAGGTCCACCCCCTGACGCACGCTGGTCCCGGCGCTGGACACCTCGCGGGTCACGGGGTCCAGCACGCGCTCGTTGGACACGTCCATCCGGAACAGGGCGAGCGAGCCCTCCAGCACGCCGTGGTCGAAGTCGGCGCCCACCTCGTGGGCCCAGGCCAGGATCGGGACCCGGGCCGGGTCGCCGATCACGCCCACCGCGCTGCGGAAGCCACGGCTGGAGGAGGCGCGGAGCGAGAGCGCGTCCGAGAGGAGGTAGCGCGCGCCGAGCTTGGGGCTCGCCACCACGCGGGTGTGGTCCTCCCACCCCGCCCCGGCGGCGAGCAGGTCACGGCTTGCGTGCCGGACCACGTCCACGCGCCCCCCCAGGTCCAGGCCGATGCGCTCTCCCAGGGTGCCGCGCCAGCGCAGGTACGCCGCCCCGGCCTGGTGGCGGGCGTCCAGCTCCACCTCCGGCTCGACCGTTCGGCGGGCCTCGGTGCGGCCCAGCGTGAACGACGCCGCGTCGGCGCGCCCGGACACGCCCAGCGTGACCTCGCCCGCGGCGGGGGTCCAGACCACCTCCGCCTGTCCCCCCGCACCCCAGCGGTCGTCCGACTCCCCCGACTGGTGGACCGCCTCGCCCGCCTCGGGCGTGTTCAGGAACAGCTGCCACCGCGAGAGCATCCCCCACGCCGTCGCCTGGAGGAAGGAGCCGGGCGTGACGGGAAGGGCGTAGCGGCCGTGGAGAACGGCGCGCCGCGCCTCGCCTCCGTCGGTCCGGTCCGCCGCCTCCCTCACCTGCTCTTCGTTGTAGTCCGCGACCGCGACGAAGCCCGGCGAGCTCCAGTCCGTGCCGTACAGCGCCAGCCCGCCCTCCAGCCGCCCCGCGCCCACCGCGCGCCACCCGCGGAGCAGGCCGTTCCCGAGCCGGTAGTCGCTGTTCCGGCGCCACCCCTCCGACCGCTGCAGCTCGCCGGCGGCGAGCGTGCCGCCGCGCTCCCTCCGGCGCCCGGTGAGGAGCCACCCGCTCGCGTCGCCATAGCTGCTCCCGGAGAACGAGCCGGCCGTGCCGCGGGCATCCGCCGCGGTGAACACCTCGGCCACGCCGCCCAGGGCGAAGTCGCCGTACAGGGGGCTCGCCGCCCCGTGGATCACGCGGAACGAGCTGACGCCCGCGGGGAGGAGCGAGTTCCAGTCGGCGTACCCCTCCCCGTGTCCGTTGATGGGGAGGTTGACCGGAACGCCGTCCACCACCAGCAGCACGTCGCCGGAGTGGTCGGAGGTGAAGCCGCGGATCACGGCGTTGGAGGCGAAGCCGGGACCCTGGCCCTGCTCGTGGATCTCCAGCCCCGCCACCCGGCGCGCCAGGTCGTACGGGTTCGCGGCCTGGGCACGGTGGACGGCGTCCGGGTCCACGCGCCGGGTGGCGACCGGGGGCGGAGCGGACCGTTCGCGCGCGGCGGTCACGACCACCGGCTCCAGGAGGACCCGCGTGGTGTCCGCCGGATTGCCCGCGGGAAGGGACTGCCCGTGTGCCGCAAATGGGGTGACGGCAGCGAGAGCAGCACCCGCCGCGACCACGCGTGCCGCATCGCGGAGAGGGTTCCGTTTCATGGCGTTCCGTTGGCCGAGGAGGCCGGCCAGGGGTTGGAGTGCGCCGCGTTGTTCACGAAGTCGCGGTCGGTCAAGCTCCGGATGTACGCCAGCAGGGCGGCCCGCTCCTCCGGGGTGAGGGTGAAGCCCTGCACGAAGTTGTTCTTGTTGGGGTTGTCGCGCCCGACGCCCGCCTTCGGGCCGGAGGCGATGGTGCGTCCCCCCGCCGCGTAGTGGTCCAGCACGTCGTCCAGAGTGGCCGCGCTCCCGTCGTGGAAGTAGGGGGCGGTCAGCTCCGCGTTGCGCAGCGAGGGAGCCTTGAACTTCCCCATGTCCTCCGGCCGGTTGGTGAACTCGACGATCCCCACGTTGGGCTCCGGGTAGCCGCCGCGCCCCCCCACGTTGTACAGCCCGGTGTTGAAGTACTCCACCTCGGGGGACGCCTTGCCCACCCAGTCGGAGGCGCTGGTCAGCAGCGTCCCCGTGTGGCAGTGGAAGCACTCGGTCGCCTCGCTGAAGAACAGCTCCTCGCCCCGCTTCGCCTCCGCTGAGATCGCGTTCCGGTCGCCGCGGTTGTACCGGTCGTACGGGGAGTTCGCGCTGATCAGGGTCCGCTGGAAGGCGGCCAGCGCGCGCGCGAGGTTCTGGAGGGTAATGGCGTCCTCCTGGCCGGGAAACGCGGCCGGGAAGAGCTCCTCATAGCGCGATTCCGCGCGCAGGCGCCGGATCAGCTCGCCCTCGCGCCCCTCCATTCCCAGCTCCACCGGGTGCTGGCCGAAAAGGGGGATGAGCGCCTGCTGCTCCAGCCGCAGGATGCCGGGGTTGGACCAGTTCAGCACGGGCTGGTAGCCGACGTTCGCCAGGCTCATGCTGTTGCGGGGGTGCGGCTCGCCCGTGGAGCCCACCCCCACCGGGCGGCCGTCGCTGAACGCCGCCTCCTGCCGGTGGCAGGAGGCGCAGCTCTGGGTCTGGTTGCCGGACAGGCGCTTGTCGTAGAAGAGGTGGCGCCCCAGCGAGACCTTGGCTTCCGACATCGGGTTGTCGGCGGGCACCCGCGGCACGGGGAAGCCCGCCGGGACGTTCCAGTCCCAGTCCGCCTGGGCGCCGGGGGAGAGCATTTCGTCGCCGCCGCAGCCCGCGAGGCAGGCGGCGAGCACCACGGCGGCTGCCGTGATGCCCGCGCGCCGGTTCCGCGGAGGGCGGCCGCAGGAGGGTTCCATGCGGCGGTCCCCATCCTACCTGCGGGCCGCGCGGAAGAGCTGCTGCGCCCCGCCCACGCCGAAGCGCGGCAGGAGCGGCGTGCAGTCGCCGTCCGTGGGCGAGGACATGCATCCCGGCGCGCCGCCGCTCTCCGCGTCCACGTTGCTGGCCGAGAGCAGGGTCTTCAGGTCGGCCACCGCCACGTCGCGCGTGGGATCGAACCCAGAAAGCGTGACCTCCACCCGGTTGGGGCTGGTGCAGGTGGCGGTGCCGGGCGTGCTGCTGGTGCAGCCGGTGCTCCCCAGGTGCGCGAACCAGCCGCCGGGACGTCCGGCGCTCGCCAGGTCCGCCTTGAAGAACATGTATCCGAGGTTCCAGCTCCAGAAGAGGCCCGTGGTGTTGAGCGGCGCTGGGGCGGCCGACGCGTCGCCGTGGTTCCGGACGGGCGGGATGCCGAGCGTGAAGCGCAGCCCGGTGAAGCCGCCGCCCTCGACGGTGCCCTCCACGTCGGAGTTGAGGGCCGGGGTGCCCACGCACCCGCCGGTCCCGTTCTCGAAGTCGAGCAGGGCGATCCTGTCCACCTGGGTGGCGCCGTCCTGCGTGAGCGCCACCGGGACCTCGCTGCCGTCGGCCCTGAGCATGCGCAGGTCGCTGACGAAGAAGCGGAAGTCCTTCACCTGGACGGCGCTCCCGGTGGTGCCGATCCCGGAGTAGCTTTGCCCGCACGCGAACGCGGCGTCGCCCACCTGGGCGGCGAAGCGCACCGTCACCGGCTGCGGCCCCGAGGGTCCGGACGCGTCGCCCTCACAGGCGGCGAGCAGGGGGAGGGCCGCGACCAGGAGGGCCGCGGAGGAGCGAAAGCGGAGAAAAAGGTTCATCGTCGCCTCGGACGTGGATGGTCGGATGCCTGGCGCGCGTCCACAGTCCGGTCCGCCCCGCGTGATCGCGAGGGGGAGTCCGGCGGGCGGGCACGGGCCACGCGTTTCCATGGGCCGCCGCGGCGGGAGCCGTGGCGGCGCGCGAAGTTGTCCGGGTGGACCGAAAGCGGGTGAACGGACCGCTCGTGCACGGCCGGCGCGCAGACGGGCGAGCCGAGGCGCCGCTGGCCTACGCGGGCAGCGGGTCTCGGGCGGAGCGGGAGCTTTCGGTCAGGCGACGGTGGGAGGAGCGGTCGCGTAGGGGAGGAGGTAGGGAACGCGCTCGGGGAGAGCGGGCGTGTCGGTCGGGAGGGGTGCGGAGGCGCTGAACTCCGATGCCACCCGCACCCGGACCTCCCGGGCGGTGGGGGGAAGGTCGACCGCGCAGGCGATGCAGGAGCCGACGCAGGTACAGGCGCCGTGCTCCTGCGTGTCGTGCCCGGGCGGCGGCGCGTGCGCGCCGTGCGATGCGCCGTGGTCCGCACGGGCCTCCACGGCCGCGGGCGCGGCGGCCGGGGAGTGGTGGGGGCACGGGTGCAGCCCGCCCGCGTCCCCGGCCCAGGTGAGGGTGAGGAGCATCGCCGCCCACACGGCGGCCACGCGGAGGGCGACGGAGCGCCTCAATGGAGGGGAGCTGAGGGGTGCACGGAGGCAAATTTAAACCGCCGGACGCGACGCACAAGCGGACAGTCTCCGCATCCGGTGTGGGAGGTATCCCGACGCATGGCCAGGGTCTGGTCGCCTCGCCGCCTGCGCTGCCCCGCGACGACCTCCACCACCGAGTTCACACGGATTCCCGATCAGTCACAGGAAGCGTCACAGTGCCGGAGCAGTTGCCTCCGGCGATCGGGGTGCCGGCTTGATCGTGATCGGCGTCTTGCTGCGCCGGACCAGGAGCCACCCGACCAGGCCGGCGGCGATGGAGGCGGCGAAGATGCCGATCTTGGCCCGGTCCACCATGGCCGCGTCGGCGAAGGCGAGCCCGCCGACGAAGAGCGACATGGTGAAGCCGATCCCCCCCAGCCAGCTCACCGCGTGCAGCTGCCCCCAGCGCAGCCCCGCCGGCATCTCCGCCAGGCCCAGCCGCACCGCCACCCAGGCGAAGAGCGTAATTCCCACCGGCTTCCCCAGGAGGAGCCCCACGACAATCCCCAGCGTCACCGGGTGGGACAGCGCCGCCCCGGCGTCGGCCGGGAGCGCCACGCCCGCGTTGGCCAGCGCGAAGAGCGGGATGACGAGGAACGCCACGGGCGTGTGCAGCTCGTGCTCGATGCGCTGGAGCGGGGCCTGCGCGGCCTCCGCCACCTCCTCCACCACGTGGATGGCCGCCTGCTGGGCGTGGTTGGTGAGCACCGAGCGCCCTTCCTCGCCCGCGTCCTCGAAGCGCACCAGGGCCTCGCTCGTGTGCGCCAGGAACTCGTCGGCGTCGATCCGCGTCCGGGCCGGAATCGCCATGGCGAGGAGGACGCCGGCCACCGTGGCGTGGACGCCCGAGGCCAGGAAGCAGGCCCAGACCCCCACTCCGAGAAGGACGTAGACCGGGGGGCGCCGCGCTCCCAGGCGGTTGGCGAACGCCGCGAGCGCGAGGAGGCCGAGCCCCGCGAACAGGGCGCCCCAGGCGATCCCGGAGGTGTAGAAGAGGGCGATCACCAGCACGGCGCCGATGTCGTCCACGATGGCGAGGGCGGTCAGGAACACCTTGAGCGAGACCGGCACGCGGGGCCCCAGGAGCGCGAGCACGCCCAGGGCGAAGGCGATGTCCGTCGCCATGGGGATCCCCCACCCGGGAGCCCCCTCCCCGCCGGCGTTGAAGAGCGCGTAGAGCACGGCAGGGACCACCATTCCCCCCAGCGCCGCCGCGGCCGGGAGCGCGGCGCGCCGCGGCGAGGCGAGCTCCCCCACCAGCGCTTCGCGCTTGATCTCCAGCCCCACCAGGAAGAAGAACACGGCCATCAGGCCGTCGTTGATCCAGTAGTGGAACGAGTGGGAGGTCTCCCACGGCCCCACCCGCAGCGCCAGCTCCGTCTCCCACAGGTGGTGGAAGGCTCCGGCCCAGGGCGAATTCGCCAGGACGAGCGCGACCGCGGCGGCCGCCATCAGCACCAGCCCCCCGGCCGACTCGGTGCGGATGAAGGCGGAGACCGGCGCCAGGAGCCGCTGGATCGGGGAGGTGGGCAGCCGGGGCCCGGCGTTCGCGGGTGTCATCGCTTCAGTCTCTTGGAGGCTTCGAGGTGGTGAATCGTGAAGGAGCGGTCGGCGCGCACGCGCGTCACCCCACCAGTGTCCAAAGGTACACGGCGTACGCGCCGAGCAGGACGCATCCTTCCCAGCGGTCGATGCGCATCCCCCGCCAGAGCACGGGCAGGAGGAGGAGCGCCGTGCCCATCATCCACCACAGGTCTGCACCGGCCAGTGCCGGGGCAACCGGAATCGGATGGACGAGGGCGGTGACGCCCAGGATGCCGAGCAGGTTGAAGACGTTGGAGCCGATCATGTTGGCCACGGCCACATCGGTCTGGCGCCGCGCGGCGGCGACGGCCGAGGTCACCACCTCCGGCATCCCGGTGCCGGCCGCCACCACGGTGAGCCCGATGACCCGCTCCGTCATCCCGGCCAGGCGCGCGAGGTCGACCGCGCCGCTCACCAGCAGCCGCCCTCCCACCACGAGCAGCCCGACGCCGCCCACCACCGCGGCGGCGGCCGTGAGGCGCTCCCGGCGCCCCGGGTGCAGGGACCGGTCGTCGGCGGACTCGGCGAACTCCGCCCGCTCCGCCCCCCGGACCTCGCGCTTCCCCAAGTGCACCGAGTAGGCGGTGAACAGGACCAGGCAGAGCACCAGGAACGCGCCCTCCACCCGCTCCAGGCGCAGGTCGCGCAGGAGCACCGCGCAGAGGGCGCTCGCCCCGAACATCACCGGCCACTCCAGGCGCACGGCCGCCCCGCGCACCGGCAGCGCGTGGACCAGGGCCGCGATGCCGAGCGCGGCGGTCACGTTGAAGATGTTGGAGCCGACCACGTTCCCCACCGCGATGTCGGGCTGCCCCCGCGCCGCGGCCATCAGGCCGACCGCCAGCTCCGGCATGGAGGTCCCCATCGCCACCACCGTCAGGCCGATCACGGCGGGGGTGAGTCCGGCCAGGCGCGCGAGCAGCGTGGCACCACGCACGAGCAGCTCGCCGCCCGCGACGAGCAGGGCGAGCCCGCCCAGGAAGAGAAGGACTGCGGTCATTCGCTCAGACCATGCAAGTAGGGTACGGCCCGGCTCCGCGGCACCTGCGTCTACACCCGGCTCCGGGGAACGTGGCGGTACTCTGGTGAACCCCCCGGCACCACGGGGGGTAGCCCTCCACGCAACGCCCGCACCGCTGGAGCAGCCAGGCGCGTCAGGGAGTGGTGGGCCTCGACACGAGAACGGAATGGGCGGAGCCTGGATCGAGCAGTACGGGTACTGGGCGGTGCTCGTCGGGGGTATCCTGGAGGGGGAGACGGTGTTCGTCGCCGCGGGATACGGCCTCAGCCAGGAGTACCTGAGGCCGCTCCCCACCTTCCTTGCCGCGGTGCTGGGAGGGACCCTGGGAGACGTCGCGTACTACACCCTGGGCCGGGTCTACGGCGCCCGGCTGATTCGGGCCGTCCCCTTCCTCCGGCGCCTTCGCGCCCGCGCGGTGCTGCTGCTGCGCCGGTGGGGGAGGGCCACCGCGTTCGTCACCCGATTCGCGTACGGGCTGCGGATCGTGCTCCCGCTCAGCATCGGCGCCGCACGGCTCGCCTGGCCCGTGTTCCTCCTCTTCAACCTGCTCGGGTCGGTAGCCTTCGCCGCCACGTACCTGTCCCTCGGCTACCTGTTCGGCGAGACGCTGGAGGAGATCCTCGGGCGTCTGCGGGGATACGAGGGACGAATCCTGCTCGGGTTCGCGCTGGCTGGGGCGGTGTTCTGGGCCGTCCGCGAGTGGAAGCTGGTCCGCGCCGCGGAGCCCGGGGAACCAGACGTCGACGCGTAGCGAAGCCGCAGCGCGGCGCGCGCGCGAGGCCCTGCCCGGGAATGGTGGTCTCATGCTCTTGACGTGGCGGCCGGCTGCGGCCCGGAGGTGGCTTCGCGCCAGTTTGTCGCCGGGAGCCGCAGCGTGAAGATAGTCTCCCGGCCGACCCCGCTGGCCACGGTGAAGTCGCCGCTCAGCAGCCGGGCGATCCGTCGGCTGATGGCAAGGCCGAGGCCGCTCCCCTCACCGCCGCTTTCGGGGATGCGGTAGAACTCCAGGAAGATCCTCTCCAGCTCAGACCCGGCGATCCCCGGCCCGAAGTCGGTCACCTGCACCTCGCCCCACCCCTGGCCGGCGCCCCCGGCGCCGGGCTCGCGGGCGACCGACAGGACGATCGGTCGCTTCCATAGAAGTGCCGGCGGGGCGGTCGCCCCGGCCTGCAAGGGATCCGAGGCGAAGAGCGTCCGCCCGTCCGCTCCGTAGACCAGGACGCCGTAGATCTGCCGCTCCCGGCTGATGCGGCCGATGATGGCCTGCACGTCGCGGAGGTCGGGGATCCCGGAACGCCTGCTCCAGACTGATGCCGAGCGCCGTGGCGTAGGCACGGGTCTCCCGCCGCGCCTCCTCCGCCAGCACCGTCTGGCGCTGGTACAGGGCCCATGCTCCATACGCCATGACCCCGGGACGGCAAGGAGGAGCGGGATGAGCAGCCGTGAGCCGAGTCTCATCGTTCGCCTGCGCCTGCGCCGGCCGACGCACGAGCAGCGGGTGCGGCAACGGTGCCCGGAGCGGCCGCGCTGTCCGGGCGGACGCACGGCGCCGCCGAGTAGCGTACGCTCCAGGCTGCACCCGCCGAGTCCACCCCGACCCGTCCGCCCGGCACCGACAGGGCTTCCGCCCGAGCGCGCGCCGCCACTCGCGCCAGCGCCGTGTCGCCCGCGAGCGCGGGCCGGCCGGGGAGAGCCACGCAGGCGAACAGGCGGTCCATGCTCCGCACCGCGTCCACGGCGCCCAGGAGCCCCGGGAGCCACTCCGCCCCTCGTCCCGCCGGCGCGCCGGCGGGCTCGAGGGGAAACGCGCGCGTCCGCACGTCCACGCTCGTCCCGATCCGCTCCGACACCGCGCGGCCGAGCAGCGCGTCCGCGGCGGGGCCGCCGGGCTCGCCCAGGTACTCGACGAGGACTCGCGGCGCGGCGGAGTCCGGCACCTCCAGCCTCCACCCCAGGAGCGGGCCCATCTGCCCCTCCGGCCAGGCGCCCCGAACGGCCGCGCCGACCCGCTGCCGGAGGTCGCCCACGTCGATCCCCACCGGCTCCGGCGCGGCCGGCTCCGGCGCCGAAGCGGCCTGGCGCAGGGCGTTCACGTCCGGTACCGCGATCACCCGGACCGTGGGAACCACCCCGGTGCGCGCCGCGATCCGGGTACCCAACTCGTCCTCCAGCGCGGCGGCCTCGGCGGCCGAGCCCACCACGTACATGCGGGCAGAGACCGCGCCCGGCGACACCGTCACCTGCGACTGCATCGCGCTGCGCGACTCCAGCGCCCCGTCCAGGATCCGCCCCACCGCGGTGCGGGCGCGGACCTCCCACGCCACCTGCTCCAGCGCGCGCCGCAGGGGGACGAACACCGCCACCACCAGCAGGAGAGGCAACCCCACCCGGAGCACCCGCCCGTACCGCATGCCGAACACGGCGCGCAGGCCCTCCACCGCACGGCGGACGAACCCATCCGGCCGCGCCCTTCCCAGGGCCGCATCCTCCCAGTCCCGCTGGTCCACCCGCTCGAAGCCGAGCACCCAGAAGAACACGACCGAGACCAGGAGGATCGCGGTGAGGTTGGTCAGGAACAGGAGCGTGGCGCCCCCGGCGATCCCGGCGTCCCGCACGCCCAGTCCGAAGCCCGCCACGCAGATGGGCGGCACGAGCGCGATCCCGATGGCGGTGCCGGCCGCCGCGCTGGCCGACTCCGAGCCCGGCCGCGCCGTGGTGAACGCCGCAGCCACCGCGACGAAGACCGCCAGGAGCAGGTCCAGGGCGGTGGGCGAGGTCCGCGACGCGATCTCCGCCGTGACCTCCTGGAACGGCAGCAGGACCGTGAGCAGCGCCGCCCCGCCCACCACGGCCAGCACGCTCCCGACCATGCGCGCGAAGGAGCGGAGGGTGAGCACGGCGGAGCCCACCACCAGCCCCATCCCCAGCTCCACGATGGGACCCATCAGGGGTGCGATGAGCATCGCCCCGATCACCACGGCCGTGCTGCCGAGCACCAGCCCGACGGTGGCGATGGCCATGGACAGGAGGAGCTGGAGCCAGTAGCTCACCGCGTCTCGCCGGCGGCGGTTGAACATCGCCTCCACCACGCCCCGCCGGTCCGCGGCGGTCAGGTCGAGCGCGCGGAGGGCGACGACGTGGATGCGGCGCTCCATTACGTGGCGCCGCTTCGCGGGTCGAGGTGCGGCCATTAACTCGGAGCGGTCAATGAACGGGCGGGCAGCCCTCCCGGGAGGCGCCGCCATGAGGCAGGGAAGGTAACTCGGGTCGGAAAGCGGTGGAAAGGCATGGCGCGGGTCCCGTGGCAGGACGGCCGGTCGTCACCGGGGCTCTCCGAGCCTGCGGATCTCCGCCCGGAGCGACGCGATCTCCCTGCGCAGCGCCTCGATCGCCTCGGCGCTCGCGACCTCTCCCTGCCCGCTTTCCGCGTCGCGCCCCACGAAGAACGACGCCAGCGCGGCGGTGATGTAGCCGAGGACAGCCAGCGCGTAGACGGCCAGCAGGAAAGCCAGGATGCGCCCCTCGACCGTCCGGGGCCAGTATTCCGATCCCAGGGACGTCATCAGCATCGCGGTCCACCAGAGCGCGCTCCAGTAGTCGTCGAGCCCCCCGCCGGCCGGCAGGTTCCGCTCGAACGCGTGCATCCCGGCCGCGCCCACCAGGGTGACCAACGCGGTGAGCACCACGACGTACCCGAGCCCGCGCCGCCCCATGCTCCTGCCGAGCGCGCGCATCCCCCGGTTCAGGGATGCGACCACCTTCACGAGCCGGAGCCCGCGCGCGGCGCGGGCCACGCGGAAGAGCCGGACCAGGCGCACGACCCGGACGATCCGGAGCGCCGGGAGGAACAGGGCGACCACCGTCAGCCAGTTCCGCCGCAGGTAGGCGAGCCGCCGCGGCGCGAGCACGAGCCGCAGGACGAAGTCGAAGACGAAGATCCCCCAGATCGCGGCGCTGAGCCGCTCCAGCCGAACGTCGAGCCCGCGGGTGAGCTCCACGACCAGCAGCGCCAGCCAGGCGAAGCCGAGCAGCACCATCGGCATCTCCAGCCACCGCTCAACACGGAGGAGCAGGCGCCACCGCTCCCGTTCCAGGCGGCGTCCATCCAGTGTGCCGTCACTCACGGGCTCGCTCGCTGCAAAGGAAATTCGGTCGCGAGGGGGATCAGTCGGACGGCGGCGCCAGGTCGCGGAGGCTGCCCCGCTCTCCCTCCCCGCCTTGCACCACGCTGAAGGTGCCGTCCGTCTCGACGGCCACGGCTTCGACGACCCGCCGAGCCGGCCCGGACCGGATGCAGGATCGGAGCCCGGGCCCGCCCCGTCCCGGTGCGGGCCGGCGCCGGCCCGGCTGTCGGCCTCCTCACCACCACCCGACGGGGAGCGTGGATCCGTGCAGCTTCGCAGCAGGATCCTGATCGGTCTGGCCGCCGGCGTGCCGGCCCGGGGGGTGCCGCCGACGCCGCGGGCGTGTCCAGACCGTGCCCGATACGCTGGAGCGGGGCCTGCGCGGCCTCGGCGGTCGCGGCCTCGAAGCGCACCAGGGCCTCGCGCATGTGCGCCAGGAACTCGTCGGCGTCGATCCGGGTCCGGGCCGGAATCGTCATCGCGAGGAAGACCCCAACCGCCGTGGCGTAGACCTCCGAGATCATGAAGTAGCCACCGATCCCCAGACCGAGGAGGAGGTAGACCGGCGGGCGGCGCGCCCGGGAGGCTGGCGAGCGCCGCGAGTGCGAGAAGACCGAGCCCCGCGAACAGGGCGCCCCAGGCGATCAGGAAGTGTGGAAAAGGGCGATCACCAGCACGGCGCCGATCTAGTCCAAGATGCCACCACGTCAGGTTCAATCACCGCCACGGTCGGACCTGCCAGGCGCGCGAGCAGCGTTGAACCACGAACCAGCAGCTCGCCGCCCGCGACGAGCAGGGTGAGCCCCCCCAGGAACAGGATGCCCGCCGTCATCCGCTCCGGTTCATGCCGTGGGAGATGAGTTCCCCCTTCGGCGTTACCTCCCGATTCCACGGTTCCGACCCCGAGGCCGCATCTACAACCGGTTCGGGAGAACGTGGCGCTACGCTGGTGAACTCCCGGGGAGGCGCCGCGCGTGCGTTTGGAATTCCCGAATCGTGACACCCCCTGTCCGCGGGTTCAGGGGGCCGCGCGCTCCAGGTTCAGCCGGATGAGGTGCTGGGCCAGCGCACGGGTGGACATGGGGGAGATGGAGGGGTAGCGCGGCAGCAGGAGCGGGAGTTCGAGGTCGGGGAGCAGCCGGCGCGCCGCCCGGGTCGTCAGCACCGGCTCGAACCGGTCCAGCATGGCGATGGCCGGGGCGTCGTCGGCCAGCACCACACGGATGCCGCCCGCCCCGCCGGCCCGCCCGTAGAGCGCGCGGAAGCGCTCTCCGTAGCGCGGGTCCGCCACGATGGCGGTGAGTCCCCCCGCCCTCGCCCGCCGCTCGATGATCCCCGCCATCTCCGGGTGGACGGTGACGACTACCGACGGCTTCCCCAGCGCCTCCGCCACCAGCGCCGCCTCGCGCGCGTGGAACGGCGTGGTCACCACCAGGTCCGAGTCGCGCAGCTCCCCAGGAAGTGCCGCCGGGTCCAGCTTCTTCCCCGTACCGGCGCCCGGGAGGTCGTCCACCCACACCGGCAAGGACTCCATCCCGCACTCGTCGTCCAGCTCCCGGCAGAGCGCGTCGCCGGAGTCCAGGTTCGATTCCAGGCACGCGCAGCGCGGCCGGACGCTGGCCGTGCAGCGCCGGATGAACTCGGGCAGGTGGGGAATGGCGATCCGCCGCTTGTACGCCTCCGCCAGCACTCCCGCCAGCCACAACGCCGTTTCCTCCACCACTCCACCGCCGATCCGCTCCTGCCGCGCCAGGTACACGCCGGCTCGTCCCCGCACCTCCAGCAGCCGCTCGGCCTCCAGCGCGTGGTACGCGCGGGCAACGGCCCGGTGGTCCGTGTTCAGCTCGCGCGCGAGCTCGCGGATCGGCGGGAGTCGGTCGCCCGCTCGCAGGTGGCCCAGGTGGAGCTCGCCGACAATGCGGCTCCGAATGCGGTCTACGAGCGATGCGTCGATCGGCATTTCGGCAGGGGAAGGCGTGCGTCGGAAGCCCATGTGGTTCCGCCCCAACGGACACGTAGATGGTGATACCAAAAATGTAGCAATCTGAGTCGCCCGATGCAATGCTCGCCGGTACTTCCCTACGGTCGAGGAAAAGTGATATACAGATTATATGTTTGCCGTTTGTATAATCGCACAGGATACTATTCGAAATTGTTGAGAACGGTAGTTGATACGTATTGCGTATCATGGAACGCGATTTGCACTTCTTGCGGGTCCCTTCAAACGGAGCTGGCTTTCATGTACCAGACCGAGCTGCCCCCCGCCGATCCGGACCACGACGACCGGAACGACCGGATCCGGACGCTCCGGCAGGCCGGCTTCCGGGTGGCCGCCGCGCCGGGGCGGAGCGATGGGCGGGACGCCGCGGAGCTGTCGCCCACCTGGAGGTGCCGAGCCTGCGGCACCGAGCGGCACTTCGCGGAGGCCGTGGCGGCAGCGGCGGCGGCGCCCTGCGCCGCCTGCGGAGGGACCGCCCTGCACGTCGCCGCGGAACGATGAGCGCGGCATCCTCCGTCCGTTGAGCGACCCCATGGAGGAGCGCGCGCGCTCCCGCCTGCTTCGGTTCGACGGCCCGATTTGGGTCGGCCGGCTGGCGCTGGGCTTCGTCATGCTCGCGCTCGCCGCGCTCTTCGTCGCCCCGCTGGCCGTGCAGAACCGCATCGCGCCGCTGCGCGAGGATGCCGAGCGCGCCGACGAGGCGCGCACGCTGGTGACGCGGGTGCAGTTCGCGCTGGCACAGCAGATGTCCGCCCTTCGCGGCGCCCTGCTCACGCCGGACCCGCGCTACCCGGGCCTGTACGCCGAGGGGCTGGCGCTCGAGCGCTCGGCCTACGCTCCCCTGGACTCCCTGGCTGGGCCTCTGCCGGAGCCGGTCCGGTCCGCGCTGGGCCGCCTGCGGACGGCTTCCGACCAGTGGCACGGCCGGCTAGACGAGCAGCTGGTCCTCCGCCGCGAGCCGGCGGCGCGTGGCGAGCTGCTCGGCCACGACCTGGAGCTGTACGAGAGCGCGCTGCGCGCGGCGCGCGACCTGGATCGTGCCGTCACCTCCGTCGCGCGCCAGCGGAGGGCCGAGATCCGCCGCGCCGAGGCGCGGGAGGACCTGGTCACGCGCGCCCTGGGGCTGGCGGCCCTGGCCGCCGCGCTGGCGGTGGGGTGGTTCGGGCACCGCATGCGGACGCTCGCCCATGAGGCGGCGGCGCACGGCGAGGCGGCGGAGCGGGCGCTGGAGGAGGCGCAGCGCGCCTCCGACGCCCGGGAGCGGCTGATGCGCGGCGTCACGCACGACCTCAAGAACCCGCTCGGCGCGGCCGACGGCTACGGGCAGCTGCTGGAGATGGAACAGGAGGGGGAGCTGCGGCCCGGACAGCTCCGGATGGTGGAGGGGATGCGCCGCTGCATCGGCACCGCGCTCGGGCTGATCGCCGACCTCCTCGACTTCACGCGTGCCGAAGCCGGGATGCTGGAGGTAGTGCACGAGTTCACGGACTGCAAGGCGATCGCCCGCGAGACCGAGGAGCAGTACAGGGGCTCCGCCCGCGCCGCGGGCCACGAGATCGAGCTCCGCCTCCCCGACGGTCCGCTCCCCGCGATCACCGACCACGCGCGGGTGCTGCGCATCGTCGGCAACCTGGTCTCCAACGCCATCAAGTACACGCCCCCGCCGGGGCGCGTGGTGCTGGAAGCGCAGGCCGCGGAGGGCTCGCACGTCTCGCGGGAGGGGCGCTGGATCGAGTTCCGGGTCTGCGACACCGGCCCGGGGATCCCCGAAGCCGAGCGCGAGCGGATCTTCGACGAGTTCCACCGGCTCCACGACGGCCAGGCGCAGCAGGGCCACGGGCTGGGGCTGGCGACCAGCCGGCGGATCGCGCTCACGCTCGGCGGCGACATCACCGTCGGCGACGCGGAGATCGGGGGGGCGGCCTTCAGCCTCTGGCTCCCGGCCCGTAAGCCGGACGCGGAGCGGCCCACCGCGGGCGGCGGCGACCGGCCGTGACAAGCCGCGTCGGAGGAGCGCGGTGGGGCTACGCCCGGGCGACGGACGAAGGGGCGGCGTCCGTCGCCGCGCTGGGGACCACCAGGGCGTCGCAAGGCGACCCGCGCAGCACCGCCTCGGCGACGCTGCCCAGCAGCAGCCGGGGGAGCCCCGAGCGTCCGTGGGTGCCGAGCACCACCAGGTCCGCCCCCCACGTGATGGCCTCGTTGACGATCTCCCCGGCCGGGTCGCCCACGCGGACGCTTTCCCCCACCATCAGTCCCCGTGGGGTGTGCGCGGCGACGAACGCCCGCAGCCGCGGCGCCACCGACTCCGCGAGCGAGCCGACGACGTCCGCGACGGGGCTCGGGACCCCCACGCCGATCGGGGGAACCAGCGAGGGCGCGGGCCGCACCACCAGCAGGCAGCACAGGGCGGCGGTGTCGCCGGCGCACAGCTTCAGGGCGGTCCCCAGCCCTCCCTCGTACGCCCGCCCGCTCGCTTCCGACAGGTCGGTGGCGAGGAGCACCCGGGCGCCCGGCAGCGGGCGGCTCCCGTCGCGCACCACCAGCACGGGCACCTCCGCCTGCCGCAGGAGGCGCCCGGCCGTGGAGCCGAGGAACAGCTGGCCCAGCTGGCCGTGGTGCGAGGCGCCCACCACCAGCAGGTCGGCGCCAACCTCCTCGCCGCTGCGCCGAAGTGCTTCGGCCGGGGACCCCTCCACTACGTGGCAGGTGGTGGACCCCGCGGGCCGGACGCGGGCGACCGATGCCCGCAGCCGCTCCAGCAGCCCCTTGCGCACGGCCTCCCGGCCCTCCGGGTCGGGGAAGACGGCGATGCCGCCGGGTTCGAACGGAGGCAGGGAGGCGTATCCGACCAGCGGGTCCACCGGCTCGAAGACGTGGACGACGTGCAGGTCGGCCCCGGTCCGGTCCGCGATGCGGGCGGCGCGCACGAGCGCCGGGTCGGCCGCGGAGTCGGGGTCGGCTATCCCTGCGAGGAGGGTGCGGAGGCGCTCGGGTATCATGGCAGTGAACCGGGTTGAGGACACGAGGTCATGACGCAACAAGCTCCATGCCAGCAAGTGCGGACCGGGGCGGATCCCTTCGTCGGCCATGGCGCTCCGGCCGAACCCTGGAGCGGAGTCCGGGAGGTGGCGCATTGAGGGTGCGGCTGGCCGGGTGGTGGGAGGCGCTGCGGTCGAGCTACTGGTTCGTGCCGGGGGTGATGGCGCTCGGCGCGGCGGGGCTGGCGTTCGGGATGGTGGCGCTGGACGGCAGGGTCGGGTCGGAGGCGGTGGAGAGCCTGGGGTGGATCTACACGGGCGGGCCGGAGGGCGCGCGCGGGGTGCTCTCCACCATCGCGGGCTCCATGATCACCGTGGCGGGCGTCACCTTCTCGGTGCTGGTGGTGGCGCTCTCGCTTGCGGCGTCGCAGTTCGGGCCGCGGGTGCTGGGGAGCTTCATGCGCGACGCCGGGAACCAGTTCGTCCTGGGGGCGTTCGTCGGCACCTTCCTCTACTGCCTGCTGGTGCTGCGCACCGTGCGCGGGGGCGAGGAGGCGGGCCGCTTCGTGCCGCACCTGGCCGTCACCCTCGGGGTGGCGATGGCCGTGCTGGGGGTGGGCGTGCTGATCTACTTCGTCCACCACGCCGCGGTCTCGATCCAGGTCACGTCCGTGATCGCCGCCCTCGCCGAGGACCTCGATGCCGGGGTGGACCGGCTCTTTCCTGAGGAGGTGAAAGACGCCGCTCCCGCGGGGGCCGTACCGGGACCATGGGGCAGCCTCGCCGCGCGGCGCGACGGCTACGTGCAGGCGATCGACTTTGAGCGCTTGGTGGAGCTCGCCGGTGACCGCTCCGCCACCCTGCGCCTGAATCCGAGCATCGGGGCTTTCGTCGCCCGCGGCGACGCGCTGGCGTGGGTTCACCCCCCCGCCGCCGCCGCGGAACTGGGCGGCCCCGTCCGCGGCGCGTTCGTGTTGGGGTCGCGCCGCATGCCGTCGCAGGACGTGGAGTTCTCCGTGCAGCAGCTCGTGGACATGGCGGTGCGCGCCCTCTCCCCCGGGATCAACGACCCGTTCACCGCGGCGGCGTGCGTGGACCGCCTCGGCGCGGCGCTCGCGCGGGTGGCGGAGCGGCCGGGCGCGCTCGGCGTGCACCGGGACGGGGAGGGCGTGGCGCGGGTGCTGGCGGACCCCGTGAGTTTCGAGCGCCTGGCCGAGGCCGCGTTCTCCCCGATCCGGCAGTACGCGGGCGGGAGCCAGGTGGCGCTCCTCCGCCTGCTGGACGCGCTGGCGCGCATCGCCCGGCACGTGCGTGGAGAGGACCGCCGCAACACGGTCCGCGACCATGCCGCGCGCGTGCTCGCCACGGCCGAGCGGCACCTGGAGCACACCGCCGACCGCGCGGCGGTGGCGGAGAGGCACCGGGCGGTGGAGGACGCGCTGCGCGGAGGAGCCGAAGACCCGCGCGAGAGGAGGTAGCGTGGACGGCTTCCACCGGGTGAGGCGACCGGTGAGTAGGCGGCGGATCCCTTGTTCGTGGGTTGAGTTTGCATATCGTGCAAGAACCAACACGGGACGGCGCGAGGCCGGTGCCGCAGTGTCTTGATTCGCGTTGCCAGACTGGCGTTCGCCCCCTTCATGATTACTATTGATCGTGACGGCCGGCCACCGGAGGAGGATCGGCCGATCAAGCCGCTACAACCCGTGTCCAGGATCAGGGTGAATCATGACCTTCCTTCGCGTGTCTGTCCTTGCCGCCGCACTTCTTCTCACCGGCTGCTCCGTCCCCTTTGTCCGCGGGGGCGATCCAAAGTCTGAGTGTGACAGGCTTGCTGCCCAAGCCATTCAGACCAATTCGGTGAGGGAGGCCCGCGATCTTGCCGCTCAGGCGACGGAGTGCTACGCGCGGCTTGCCCAGTAGCCGGTGATCGGAGGGGCGCCGTCCTCTCCCCCATCGTAGCGCCCGCGGAACTGGAAGTTCGGCCGGAGCGGGTCGAGGCTCAGGCACGGATCCTCCGCGAGCTCCCTCAGTCGCCTCGCGGTCGCCTCGGCGCGCTCCTCTGCCGTGAAGGAGCCCAGGCCCGTCCGGACTCAAAGGACGGTGTCGCTGCCGAGGACGACGGAGGAGCCGGCGGGAGCAGCCGACGAGTCGGCGGAGGCGGGCGCGGGCCCGGGGATTTCTCCGCTCGCGCTGGTGGCTAACGAGAGGTGGATCCCGGCGATGACGCCCAGGCGAGAGCGGCTGCGCGTAGGAACGTGAGAGCTGGGTACGGAGAGGTGCGACCGAAACGGGACCGCCGGGGATGTCCGTGGAGCGCAGGGCGCCGGACCGGATTGCAGGCTCAGGCGGGCGCGTGGTCCGCGACCGGACCTGGACGGCTCGGCAGACCGGTGCCGCACCGCTTGCAGTAGGCCGCGTCCTCGTCGTGGCTCCCGACCCCGCAGGTGTGACAAACCCGTGGGGTGGCGGCGGGACGGGATGCGCGCTCCAGCTCCAGGGTCACGATCCCGGTGGGGACCGCGATGATCCCGTACCCAATGATCATCAACGACGCGGCGATGAACCGGCCGAGGGTCGTTTCCGGTGCGATATCGCCGTAGCCGACGGTGGTAAGCGTCACGATGGCCCAGTACACCCCCTGCGGAATGCTGGTGAAGCCCGCCTCGGCTCCCTCCACCAGGTACATGAGGGAGCCAGCCACCACGACGATGGCCAATACGGAGAAGAGGAAGACGGTGATCTTGTAGCGGCTGGCGCGTAACGCCTGCGACAGCACGGCGGCCTCGCGGACGTACCGGGTGAGCTTGAGCACGCGGAAGATGCGAAGCACCCGCAGGATCCGCACGACCGCGAGGAACCGGCCCGCCGGGAAAACGACGCTGAGATACGTGGGAAGGATGGAGAGAAGGTCGATCAGACCATAGAAGCTCAGCGCGTACCCACGCGGCTCGCGCGAGGACCAGAGGCGAAGGCCGTACTCGACGCTGAAGAGGATGGTGAAGCCCCACTCCGCGACTCCCAGGGCGGTGCCATACCGCGAGCCCACGGACGGCACGCTGTCCAGCATCACCACGAGCACGCTGAGCAGGATCGCGGCGATCAGGACGATGTCGAACGCCTTGCCCGCCCTCGTGTCGTGCTCGAAAATGACCCGGTGAATCGTCTCCCGGAGCGGAGGGGTGGACACAGAGTGGGGTGGTCCGGCGTACGGGAGGGGACGGGGCGGGGGATCGTTCTTCATAGTGGGCCGTTGTCCCTGGGGTGATCGGGGAGGACCGGCGGGGCCGCTTCGAGGTGATTGTGCACGGCGGTGACCCGCAGAGCCTCACCCGAGACGAGGAAGCACCGGCGCAGGCGTCGCTCCGCCTCTCGCGCGAGCCGCGGGTCGTCGCAACGCGGGGCGTGAGATGGCTGGACTACGAGCAGGTTCACCACCGCCCGGGTCCCCGGCGCACCTCGCGCGAGGGCCCCGGCAGTGAGCTTTCGCGGAACGAGACGGTGCCGGCGAGCGTCGCGATCCCCCGGGAGATCTTCACGCGGAGCGATTCGTCGCGCAAGCCTTTCATCGCCGCGAGTTCCCGTGTCGGTGCCCGCCGTACTTCAACGCTCATGAAGCCGACCCGGCCAGTTGGATGTGGGGCCGGTCTACAACTACGCCCGGAGCTCTTGTACCCGTGTGAGGAGATGGCGCTGCCCGTCCCCTCCGGCCAGCTGGGGCAGGGGATGATCGAGGAGATGCAGCGCCGCTACGCCATGCACCCGGCGGACGCGGAGCCGAGGGTGTACTGCCGCCTGACCGCACCTGGCTGGAGCTGACGGTGCGGTTGGTCGTCCGCGACCACGGGATCCGCGAAGTCAGGACGCCATGACGCGGGAGATCCTGCGGGCGCTGGACGAGGCAGGGACCAGGGTCGCGCGGCGACGCTCGAGGTCGTGGGCCTGCCGCCGCTGCGCCTCGGGACGAGGGGAGCCGGCGACGGGGGAGCCGGCGACGGGGGAGCCGGCGACGGGGGAGCCGGCGGAGTGACCCGGGGCCGAGCGCGGCGCCGGTCGCGGACCCCCGCGGTCGTTCGTGTCCGCGCCGGGACGGCGAGGGCGGCGCCCCGGGCCTCAGCGGGGAGGCGGACCCTCGGGGAGCCGGAGGACGAAGGCGCTCCCCTCGGCGGGCGCGCTCCGCGCCTCGATCCCGCCTCCCAGGAGCTGGGCGAGCCGCCGCGCCACCGTGAGCCCGAGGCCGACGCCCTCCCAGGCGCGCGTGAGGCCCCGGTCCACCTGCCAGAACGGCTCGAACACCGCCTCCAGGTGCTCGGGGGCGATCCCGATCCCGGTGTCCCGCACCTCGACGGCGGCGCCCCCCGGAACCCGGTACACCCGGACCTCGACCCCTCCCGACTCCGTGAACTTGACCGCGTTGGAGAGCAGGGAGGCGACGATGCGCTCCACTCCGGCCGGGTCGGTGCGCACGCGCAGCGGCGCCTCCACGGCGGCGAGCCGGAACTCCAGCCCCTTGTCCCGGGCCGCCGCGGCGGCCGCGGCAGCCACCCGTTCCACCAGGGCCGCCAGGTCCGTCTCGGCCAGCTCCGGCCTCTCGCGCCCGGTCTCCAGCTGCGCCACCGTGATCATCTGCTCCACGATCTCCAGCAGGTCCGCCGCCCGCTCGCGGATCCGGCCGAGGTATCCCCTCTGGTCCTCGGTGAGCCCGGCCGCCATCTCCTGCAGCAGGGCGGCATAGCCGGTGATCGCGTTGAGCGGCGTCTTCAGCTCGTGCGAGACCACCGCGAGGAAATCCGTTTTGGCGCGGCTGCCCACCTCGCTCGCCTCGTAGAGGTGCGCGTTGTCCACGGCCAGGGCGGCCCGGCGCACCACCGCGTGCGCCACCGCCAGGTCGGCGCCCGTGTACCGGCGCCGCCCGCACGCGGCCACGAAGGTGACGAGCCCGAGCGTGCGTCCGCGCGCGACGAGGGGCACCAGCATGACCGAGCGCGGCCGCAGGCGCCGGAGGACGCGCGCGTGCTCCTGGTCGGCGGCCACCCACTCCCGGTCGGCCCGGGAAACCACCTCCGGCCGTCCGGTCCGCAGCACCCGGACGAGCGGACCGTCCGGGTCGAGAGGGACGCGGGCCGCGCGCTCGAGCAGGTATGCGTCCTCCGGCTGCCGGTGCGCGGCGGCCATCCTCGCCAGCGACCCGTCCGGCCCGAGCACGTCCACCGTGCAGGCGTCGGCGAGCGCCGGCACCGCCACCCGGGCCATCCGCCGGAGCGCGGTGGCGGAGCCCAGCGTCGAGCTCAAGACGCCCCCCGCGCGCGCGAGGAAGCGCCAGCGCCGCTCCTCCCTCCGGCGCTTCCGCTCGGCGCGGACCCGGCCGGTCACGTCGGCCGCCATGCTGAGGACCACGCGCCGCCCGTCCGGAAGGACGCCGAGAGGCGCGGAGCAGAAGGACCAGACGCGCCACCCGCCGTCCCGGGTCCGGATGCGGTGCTCGCCCTCCTCGACGCGCGCCCGCAGCCCGTAGAGGGAGCGGATCCGGTCCCGGGCCGCATGGCTGCGGCCCCCGTAGGCGGCGTCGGTCCAGGCGGCGATGGTGGGGAGGTCGGCGAGGGTGTAGCCGCTCAGCTCGGTCCAGGCCTCGCTGAGCCGGAGCACCTCGCCGTCCTCGGCGTGCACCAGCGCGGGGAAAGGCGCGCGGGCGAGGGCGTCCAGGAGGGGCAGGTGCCATCCTCCGGGGGAGGTCCCCTCCGGGGCGGCGCTGGAAGAAGGAGCCACGGGACGTCGGGGTCGGGAGGGGTCCGGCCAGGCCCATGAGCGCGGCCCGGCTGCCTGCGCTTCCAAACTAGCGGCGCTCCGGCCCCCCGCAACGGTCGCCATCCGCGGGCGTCCGGAGCGCCGGCCCGGCTCCGGGTCTCCCGGTCCTGGATCGGCCGCGTGCCGCTCGACCACCGCGTTCACCTCCGCGCCCAGCAGCAGGACCGCGGCGGAGAGGAAGAGGTACAGCAGGAGTACGACGGCGGCGCTGACGCTGCCGTAGCTCGCCTCGTAGCGGGCGAACGTCCGCAGCCAGTACGCGAACCCCAGCGAGGCGGCCATCCAGGCCGGCACGGCCAGGACGGCGCCGGGGGTGACCAGCCGGAACCGCCGCTTCAGGTTCGGGGCGAAGTGGTAGACCAGCGCCACCGCCACCATGAGCAGCAGGGCGGCGGCGGGCAGCCTGAGCCACGTCCATACGGTGACGAAGGCCTCGTGCAGGCCGATCCGCCCGGCGAGCCATCCCACCACCCGCGGCCCGACCAGCATCAGGACCGCGGCTAGCATAGCCACCACGGCGAGAACGACCGTGAACACGATCGAGAGGGGATAGCGCACCCGGGGCGGGCGGTCCTCGCCGACGTCGTACGCCACGTTGAGCGCGTGCATGGTGGAGCGCACCCCCGCGGAGGCGATCCAGATCCCGAACAGGATGCCGAAGGAGAGCAAACCGCCCTCCGGCTGCCGCCGCGCGTCGGTGAGAGCCTCCACGACGGGCTCCACGACCTGCCGCGGGAGGAGGGCGGACGCGCCCGCGAGCAGGACTTCGAAGAGGCCCGGGGCCCGCAGGAAGCCCAGCAGCGCGACCAGGAAGAGGAGGAACGGGAAGAGCGCGAGGATGCCGTCGAACGCGAGCGCCGACGCGAACGTCGTCATGTCGTCGTCGAGGAACCGCTCGACGGAGCGCCTCGCGAGCACCCGCAGCGGCAGCCCCCGGAGTCCGGGAATCCGCATGAGACTCCTCCTCGCTTCCGCGCCGAAGGCCGTGAAGGGACCGGACGCGGGGCCGCACGCCCGCGCCCCATCGCCCGTGCTCCGTGCACGGACCGGTCCGCGGCGGGCCGGAACTTGCACCGCCGCCCTCGCGTCCGCCCGGCAACTCCGGACCCTAGCCCCCCGATGCAGAGCCGCCTGGACCTGGACCCCATCCGCGCCCGCTTCGACGAGCCTCTCTTCGTGCTGGGAGGGACGACGGTCACGGTGGCGTCGGTGGTGAGCTTCGCGGTCTTCGTCCTGGCGGCGTTCGGCGTCTCGTGGCTGCTGCGCCGCTCGCTGCACCGCGTGTACCGGCGGCGCGGGGTGGACGAGGGAGTGCAGCACGCCCTCGACCGCCTGCTGCACTACGCCGTGGTGGCGCTGGGCTCGTTCCTGGCGCTGGACAACCTGGGCGTCTCCGTCACCGCGCTGGCCGGGCTGGGCGCGGTGCTGGCGGTCGGCATCGGGTTCGGGCTGCAGAACATCGCCCAGAACTTCGTCAGCGGCCTCATCCTGCTGCTGGAGCGTCCGGTGAAGAAGGGCGACTTCGTGGAGGTGGGCGACGTCCGCGGGACCGTCCGCGACATCCGCGCGCGGGCGACGGTGGTCACCACGCTGGACAACGTGGACATCATCGTCCCCAACGGGCGCTTCATCACCGAGCCGGTCACCAACGCGACGTTCGGCGACCGGCGCGTGCGGGTCCGGGTGGAGGTGGGCGTGGCCTACGGCTCCGACACCGACCTCGTGCGCCGAACGCTGCTGGAGGTGGCGGAGGCGAGCCCCTCCGTGCTGCGCGACCCGCCGCCGCAGGTGGTGTTCCGCGCCTTCGGCGAGTCGTCGCTGGACTTCCAGCTCCTGGTATGGCTGGCGGACCCGCGCGACGAGCAGCCGGCCGCCAGCGAGCTGCGCTTCGCGTTGGAGCGTGCGCTCCGCGGGCACGGCATCGAGATTCCCTTCCCCCAGCGCGACCTGCACCTGCGCTCGGGGTGGAAGCCCTCCTGAGAAGACCCGGCGACGGAAGCACCGCCATGTTCTTCAGCTCGTGGTACGCTCTCCTCCGGGTCCTCGTGGTCGGCACGGCCGCGTACGCGGCGCTGGTGCTCATGCTCCGCGCGTCGGGGAAGCGGACGCTCGCCAAGATGAACGCCTTCGACCTAGTGGTGACCGTCGCCCTGGGCTCCACGCTCGCCACCGTGCTGCTGTCCAAGGACGTGGCCCTGGCCGAGGGCGTGCTCGCCTTCGCCACGCTGGTCGGGCTGCAGTTCGGCGTCGCCTGGCTGTCCGTGCGCTCGGAGAAGGTCCGGAGGGTGGTGAAGAGCGAGCCGGCGCTCCTCCTCTTCCGGGGGCGCTATCTGGACGAGGCGCTGCGCCGCGAGCGCGTCACCCGCGACGAGGTTCGCGCGGCGCTGCGGGCCGCCGGGGTGGAGTCGCCGGACGAAGCGGACGCGGTGGTGCTGGAGACGGACGGCTCCTTCAGCGTGCTCCGGGACCTGCCGGCGGAGGGCGGGAGCCTCCAAGGGGTGCGGGGTGTTCCGCCGGAGGCCGGCCGCGGCTAGCTTGGCCCGGAAGAGCCCACCCGCACCTCTCCTTCCATGCCGAGATCCCGACACAGGCACAACCGGCGCGCGTACGAGCGGCGCGTCCACGCCGCCGCCCTGCGCGCGCTCGACCTCACCGCGGCAGATCGGCGCGGGGTCGTGGAGGCGATGTTCCATCGCCGCCGGCGCGACGCGGTGAGCTACTGGCTGCAGCTCCTCCTCTCCATGGCCATCGCCACCGTGGGGCTGGTGCTCGGCAGCACCGCGGTGGTGATCGGCGCCATGCTGATCGCACCGCTCATGGGTCCCATCGTGGAGCTGGGGATGGGGCTGGTGGTGGGCTCGCCCGTGCTCACCCTCCGCTCCTTCGGCCGCATGGCGGGGAGCGTGCTGGCCGTGGTCGGCGGGGCGGCGCTGCTCACCGTGCTCCTCCCCTTCCACGAGGTCACCTCCGAGGTCGCCTCCCGCACGGCGCCGACCGCCCTGGACCTGCTCCTGGCCGTGTTCGTGGCGGTGGCGGCGGCGTTCACCACGGCGCGTCCCGGCTCGGAGACCACCAGCGCGGCGGCGGGCACGGCCATCGGAATCGCGCTGGTGCCGCCCGTCTGCGTGATCGGCTTCGGTCTGGGCGTACGCGACGCGGGGATCGCGTGGGGCGCCACCCTGCTGTTCCTCACCAACCTGACGGCGATCCTGCTGGTCTCGGTGCTGTTCTTCTGGGTCCTGGGCTTCGAGCGGGTGGACGAGAAGGGCTGGGAGGCGGCGGCGCTGGCGCAGTCGCGTCCGGGAGGCTTCCTGCGCCGCGCGGTGGAGGCCGTGCGGGCCGTCTTCGGCTCGCGCTACGGGAGGGCGGTCCGGGTGGGGATGCCGCTGCTGCTGGCGGCCGCGGTGTTCGTGCCGCTGAGCCGGGCGCTCGAGCAGGTCGCCTGGGAGGTCCGCACCCGCTCCGCGGTGGCGCGGATCATGGACCGGGCGCTGGAGTCCCGGCGGGCCGTGCAGTCCCAGGTCTCCGTCGCGCCGGGGGCGATCTCGACTCAGCTCTACCTGGTGGGCTCGGCGGAAGAGGCCGCCACGCTGGAGCGCGAGCTTGTGACCCGCGTCGCCGCGGCGACCGGGGTGGTTCCCACCGTCCGGGTGGTGGCGGTGCCGGACGCGGATGCGCTCCGGCAGGCGGCCGGGACGCCGGAGGCCGCGCCCGCGCCGCGGGGGTTCGACCCCGACGAGCTCCGCCAGCAGCTGGGGACGGCGGTGCGGGGCACGTGGCCGGAAGAGCGGCTCGGTCCGCTCGTCGGCTGGAGTCTGGAGGTGCCGGATTCCGGGGCGCCGCGGGTGCGGATCGAGCACCTCGGCGAGCCGGTGGGGGCCGCCGCCGAGGCGCTGCTGGGCCGCGGCGTCTCCGAGCGCATCGGGGCGGGCGTGAGCGTCGGCACGCGCGCGTATCCGCGCGCACCCGTCACGGCGGCGCTCGAACAAGGGGAGGAGTGGCTTTCCGCGTACCTGGGCGCGGTGGAGGCGGCGCGCGGCACGGACCGCCTGTACGTCTGCGCGGGGGTGCCGGACCGGCCCTCGCTCGCCGCCGACTCGTCGCTGGCGCGGGTCTCCGACCGGGCGGGCGCGGCGGCGCAGTCTGTCGCGGGGGGACGCGTCGCGGTGGACTCCACGGGCGCGCTCTGGAGCGTCCGCTACTCCCAACGCCCGTGCGTCCGCCCCGACAGCGTGCCCGCGCCGGCCGCCGCGCAGTCCACCGCGGCGGGATGACGGTCGGCCCGCCGATGAGGCTCAGCTCGCGCCTGCTCGTCCCGCTCCTCCTGGTGGCCGCGGGAGTCATGGCGGTCTACGGGAGGTGGGCGCTGCGCCAGCGGCAGACGGTGCTGGCGGAGGAAGCGCGCCGCGAGACCCGGGCCTACGACACGGCCGTCGGGATCCGCCTGGAGCAGGCGTTCCGGGACCCGGACCTCCGCGACGCGCAGGCCATCGTCAACCGGATCAGCCGGGAGCGGCAGATCTACGGAGTCCTGGTCTACGGAGCGGACGGCAGGACCCTGTTCGCCTCCGATCCCCTGTCGGTGGGGACGACCGCCCCGCCCGCGCTGCTGGGTAGGGTGCTCGCCACCGGGCAGGTCACGGAGTTCGAACGGCGCATCGGGGACGAGCACCTGTACTCCGTGCTCCACCCCATCCCGAGCTCGTCGGGGCGGGTCGCCGCCGTCTTCGAGGTGGCCCAGCCACTGGCCTCGCTCCGCGCGGGAGACGGCCCGCATCCGCCAGCAGTTCGTCCTCAACACGCTGACGCTGCTGCTGCTGAAGCGGGAGCCCCCGCCGGAGACGCGCGGGCGGAGCCTCCGGATCATCGTGGAGCAGATCGGCCGGATCACGCTGGTCGTGCAGAACCTGCTCGACTTCGCGCGGCGCCGGGAGCCCCGGATCGAGCTCATCGACCTGGCCCGGGTGATCGACGGCGTCGCGGAGGTCCTGGAGGGAGAGTTCGCCCGGAACGGGGTGGAGGTGGCGCGGGAGGGGGCGCCCGCGGCGGAGATCGACGGCGATCCCCACCTCCTCCACCAGGTCTTCACCAACCTGTTCATGAACGCCATGCAGGCGATGGAAGCGGTCGACGGCCTCCTCCCGGGCGGGGGCGGCCTAGTGGCGACGGTGGCGGGGCCGTACCGGATCACCAGCTCCCGGTCCGCCGAGAGGGGGACGGGGAGCAGGAGCACGGTATCCCGCCCGCCGCCGGTGGAGTCCGCCGCGGATGGGACGCCGCCCCGCACGGCGACCGGAGCGGGGAGGGGCGGAGAGGCAGTCACCACGCCGGGCGGCGACGGCCGAGCTGCACCCGCAGTCCGGCGCTGAAGAAGAAGTTGTGCGCCAGTGGGCGGGAGCGTCCCCGGCGTCCCCGGCGCGTCGACGGTATCGTACCGGCGGCGTAGTCGCGCGGCCGGCGTCAGGAGGCGCTTGGAGATCCCCAGCCTCAGCCCCGCGCCGAGAACGACCGACCGCCCACCCGGTATGCGCTCTCCATTTCGCGTGGCGTCACCTGGGGGCGCGGGGCGGGGAGCCCGGCGCGGCGGGGATCAGCGCGCCCATCCGCAGTGCGAGGTCGAGCAGCTGCTGGCGCTGGGTCTGGAGGTCGGCCGCGACTGTGAGGTCGGTGGCGCGGATCCGCTGCTCCACGGCCCGCAGCGCCGGCACGTCGATCCCGGGGGCCGGGGCGGAGATCGATGCCAGCTCCGCCCCGGCCGCGTCGACGTGCTGGTTGGCCGTACCAAAGTTGCGGCGGTCCAGCTCCATGGCCGCGCGGAAGAGCGACCCGCGTGCTTCGAGGAGCCGAGCGCGAGCCTGCGCCGCCGCCAGCTTCTCGCGGTCCTGCTCGCGCGCTTCCTGTAGTGAGACGATCCGCTCCTCTAGCGGCACGCGCTCGGCGGCAGCCCGCTCGCCCGCCTGCCAGCGGCCGGCGAGGTACAGCCCGCCACCCACCGCCAGCGCCAGGAGCAGCAGGAGGAGCCTGCGGACCAGCGGATGCCGCGCGCCGGCAGCCAGGATCTCCTGCGGCAGTCGAGCGGCCTTGGAGCTGTTAGTGCTCACGGTTGCCTCCGGGTTCGGTTGGGAGCCGGCCAGGCGAGGGGATTTCCCTCGCCGCTTGCCGACTCACCCTGACTCAATGTGCGGCGTGTGAGACGAGGCGGTGTCAGGAAGTTCTATAGACGCTTGCCGGCGGGGCCGGATGGCTGGGGACGCGAGGCCGCGAAACGTCGAGTTCTCGACCGGACTGGATCAGCTACTCCGCCCGCGGCCCGAGGCGCCCACCCGTGGTCGTGACGGGGACCCGGTCCACGTGGCCCGCGTCGGCGCTCCCCGACCGAAGAAGACGCCGCAGCGCGGGAAGGCCCTCGGATTTGCCGCGCTAGGCGTCCGTCGGGGCGAGCAGGGTGCTGCTGACGCTGAGCAGCGGAGGCAGGGAGAGCACCACGTAGAACGATAGTGCGGCGGCCATCCTCGGGCAATCGTCGTCGAGGAACTCCCGGGCCGTCTCCCACAGGAGAGCGGGGGCGGTGTGGCGGCCCCGGATCATCCGATCGGGCGGGCCCGCCGGCGGTTCCACTCCTTGTCCAGCTCCCTCCCAGGACCACCAGCGTCCCCACTAGGCAGGATCAGCCCCCAGTGGCGCGGGGAGAGAGGCTGCGTCTTGATGGCGCCCTGCCGCCAGCGTAGGTGCAGCACCGTCCAGCGGGCCAGAGCCGCGGCGGCCACGCTGGCGAAGAGGAACGGGTTCAACAGGAGCGGGATGTCGCGCACCGAGCGGCAGTTGAAGGCGTTGAAGAACTGGAAAACCACCATCTGCGTCAGCGCCGTGGTCCGCGCGAGGTCCAAGTCGCCGGTGGCGCACCAAGTCCCCCAGAAAATCCCGAGAGTCCCCAGCGCCAGCACAACCCCGACGAGGCATGCCATCAAGCGCCGCTCCGGCTCGAGGGGGAGGAGATCTTGCTCCGGGCAGCTCTCCCGGGCGTCCGCGACGGAAACCCTGCCCTTGGTGGCGGCGGCGACCAGGGCGAGCTCGGTGGGATCGCCGAGTGAGCGCTCCTCTTCCAGCGCGTCCGGAGCCGCTGGGGCGCGCCGCGGAGGCCGGCGCGTGCCTCTTCAAGCTGAAGAGGGAGCGCTTGCGGACGGAGAAGACCGAGAGTGTTCCCGCCGCAGAAGCGCTCACCGCGCTGGCTCGGACGGCGGATCGACGCCGCAGCGATGTGCTCGCGGAGCTGGACGGTACGCTCCTGCGGACCTTCGCGAAGCGGGCTGCCTTCGAGCGGCGCAGCGGTGGAGCGGGCTCGGGCGCAAGCCGAGGACGCCTGAGCCACAAAGCCCGCGTGTGGATGCAGGCGGTGCTGCGCCACCTGCGCTTGGCGCGCGCGGACTTCGTGGTTCGGTGGAGAGCGTAGTCGCCGCTCGCGGACGGCGGGATCTCGCGGCTCACCCTGCACGCCAACTAGCGGATCGGCTGCTTCACGGGGAGTTGGGCGAGCCCGATGGCGGCAGCCGGACCTCCACCGGTGGATGGGTCTCCCCTTCCTTCAGCCACGGCGGCGGCGCGCCGAAGTCGTACCGGCCGAGAATCCAGAGCGGGGTGCCAGGCTCCCTCAGCTCCCAGCCCCGCTCGTCCACCCGCCACCCCTCGCCCCAGCCGTAGATCCACCGGGCATCCCGCTCCAGCAGCCGCACGCAGGCATGGCTCGCCGGGTGCCCAGGCAGGGCGTACTGGTGCAGCGCGAGCCCGCGCGTGTTGTGGAAGTTGAAGTACCACTTCATGTACCAGTCGGGATCGATGGTGCTGTGCCGGCCGCGGGACCTCCAGTTGAGGTGGAAGGCGCCACCCGGGGTCGGGTGCGCCTCGCGTCCGCTACTCACTGGTCCCCAGCGCACCAGGCGCCCGTTCTCGTAGGCGCCGAACACCTGCAGGGGCTGGTGCACGATCAGCGCCTTCGGGTACCCGGCCAGCTCACCGACCTCTCGCGGGAAGGGGCTGTACTCCAGCTCGTCGGCCTCCCAGCGGTCGGGAACGATCAGACGGTCGAGTCGCGGGAGGTGACCCCGGTCCGCCCGGTTGAGCTTCTCCAGGAGCGCGACCTGCGACGCCGTGAACCTTCCCGCCAGGTCTGCCGGGGCCGGCTCCACGTGGTAGGAGATCCACGACTCCGGAAGCGCCTGCGCGAGGCCGGTCGTGGTGGAGGCCCGGAGGAGCGCGGTGAAGAGGCCGCCGGCCACGACGAGGAATCTGCTGAGTCGGTACATTCGGGGAGCGAGGATCATAGCGGAGCGCGTCCGGGAAGTAGTGTGGGGCTTCGGTTACCCCGTCAGGTAGTTCGCATCTGCTGGTTGAGGAGTTCCGTGTCCCCGCGGTGGCAGAGCTCGGTCACCTCCGTCATCACCGCAGCGGCACCCGCCGCCACCCCCGAAGCGCGCGGCTTCGCTCACCTCCAGTCCCCGCGCGAGCCTCAGCACGATCCCGGCCACCGTGCTGTCGCCCGCCCCACCTTTCTGTGGATTGGCACCGTGGGGGTGCGGAGGTGCTCGGTCCCTCTGCCGTGAAGCAGGGCGCCACCCACGCCGAGCGAGACCAGGAGGACACTGCAGCACCCCTGCCCGTTGAAGCCGCGCCCCACCTCGTCTATCTCCTGCTCGGAGGTCGTTTCCCTGCCGACGAGCTGCTGGAACTTGGCCAGGTTCGGGTCCGGCAGCCGTTCCCGCAGCCGGGAGAGCTCCCCCCGGACCGCTCGCCGCTCCGCCCGCAGGGGGGCGACCACTCCGTACGCTTCGCCGGTCGCCAGGCGCGCGGGCAGCCGGCCGGACAGCTCCACCTCGCGCGCCGTCAGCTCGCCGATCGTCCGATTAGACTCGCGCGAGCGTACGCGCCGGGGTCTCTGTATCGTCCGGAGACATGGGTGACCCGGCGGGCGAGAGGCCGCCGCGGCTACGGGTGTCGGAGTCGAGCAGTGGTCCGGTGGTCGACGGATCCCTCTCTTGCAGGATGGCGAGCCGCCAGGGGCGCGTGGACTGGAGATTCCTTGATTCCCTGTGGGGAAGGGTCTGATTCGCGGCCCGCCCGGCCCGGGCTTTCGGACGCCCCCCGAGAGCCCCGGTCACTCCGCCGGCCACGCGCGCCATGGCCGAAAGGGGCGCGGCGGAGTCCGCAGCACACCCACGGCTGGTTCAAGCAGTGCACACCCAGCAGCCGCGACACCCGGCCGAGTCGCCGGCCCATCGTCGCCGATCTCGACTTCTTCCAGGGTCTGCACCTCCCGGAAGAGCGCTCCGTAGTGTGCCGCGACAGCCGAGTCCGCGAAAAGCCGGAGGGAGGGACCGAAGTAAAGGCGCATGGCCGCCTCCCGGCGCGCGCGGGCACCGAGGTGCCTCTCGACCTGGGAGAGGGCGATCCCGCGCGCGTTCGCCCCGGCGGCGAGGCCGACCAGGCGGCGCCGCGCCGTGTCGAGGTACGGGGCGAGAAGCGCCGAGCCCGCCCGGCAGCTCCATTCATCGACAACCCCCAGGGCCGCCGCCCGACGCCGCTCTACGTCCGCGAAGTCGTACACGGGAAGGCGGGTGTTCTCGGCGACGGCGCCCGACGCGGCCTCTCCGGCGGCATCGATCTCGATCTGCGGCTCGGGCTCGTCCTGCGGGCCGAGCACCAGGCCGACCAGGTCGTACGGGGCCAGGATTCGCCCGCGGCCGAGGTGCGATCCCACCCAGCGGTGCAGCTCGGCTGGCAGCGGTGCCGCCTCATCGAGGATCTCCAGCAGGGCGGCGGCCGTCGCCCCGCCGACCTCTGGAGCCGCCGCGGTCCCGTACCCCGTCAGGACGTGGTTCTGCATCGAGGAGATGTACCCGTTCGACCGCCGCTCACGGGCGAGCGCGACCATCACGAGCCAGTCCACGCGGCGTGCGAACACCTCGGCGGGCCGTTCCGCCGCATCCGGGCGCACTCCTCCCGACGCGGGTGCGGGATGCCCCGGCGGCCCGAGGGTGAGACGCTGCACCACCCGGGCGAAGGGCTTCCCGTGCCGGGTCGCGTAGTCCGTCGCATAGGTGCCGCCTACGCCGAAGCGGCGCCGCGCCAGCTGCAGGTCAAGGTCGTGGGCCAGCTCGTGGGCCAGGGAGCCCGCAGCGGTGGTCGGCGGGAGGTACAGGATCCGCGGTCCGGGCTGGTGGAACGCCAGCGTTTTGGGCGATGGCCGACCCTCCTCCGTCACCCGGACGCGCAGTCCGTGGAAGTCCGCCAGCGGAACGACCCGGCGGAAGTCCAGGATCGCGCTCAGCAGCATGCGTCGCATGTACGGGCGCCACTCCCCCGGGATCCCGGGATCGAAGGTGACGCTCACCCCGTTTCGGATCTCGAGCTCGGAGAGCGGCGGACCCGGCATTCCAGGGAACCAGACTTCCTCCTGCGCGAAGGACCGCAGCGCGACCGCCGCTCGCAACGCCACGGTGGCGGGAAGCAGCTTCGTAGCGGCGGTCCGCCACCAGACCGCGTGCTCGCTTGCGAAGCGTTCCTCGTCGAGGGCCCGGCTCAGGAAATCGAGCCGGGCTCGCCGTTCGGCTTCGGAGACCTCCCGCATCGCCAGGATGTGGTTCCGGTAGATCTGGGCGGCGACCACGGTCGCGGTCTGAGGCGGAGGATTCAGGGAGTCCGCAAGGACGCCGAGCCGCCGGGCGAGTGCGGGAGTCAGGGTGGGCCCGGCGCGATCCACGGAGGCGCGGCCTTCCCCGGCACGCAGCAGTCCGACCGCGCGGATCGCCCGGATGAGGATCGGCACCTGCTGCAGGGCGGCCTGCTCCGCTGGCGGCCCGAGGGAAGTCACGCGGGGGGCCTCGACCGCGAAGCGGCGTCCGGCACGCCAGGCAGGTACGAGTCGGTCCACAGCCACGCCGGCTGCTTCCGCCGCGGCGAACAGGCGTCGGACGTCCTGTCGGGCGAGCTCGCGGTCGCACAGCAGGGCGGCCACGCCTGCGGCCTTTCGGGGCGCATCCGCCGTGACGCTCCCCTCCGCCGCCGCGATCAGGTACGCGAGGCGGATCGCCAGCTCCCCGATGCGTGGGTCGTCGGCACCCGTGACCGCCTCCTCGATGATGGCCAGGTGGTCGGCGCCCACGCTCCTCCCGGCCTGACCGAAGGTCGGGGAGAATCCGCTCAGCGCCGCCGCGTCGATCCGGTAGGCCTCGCCATCGAGGGTGCGTGCGAGAAGCGACCGGGAGAGCCGCTCCCGCGCCGACGGGTCGAGCCGCGGGTCGTGGAGCGCGAGGTCGATCAGCCGGAAGGGACTCCCCAGGCCCAGGCGCAGACGCTCCAGATAGCCGAGCGCGATGACCTCCGCGGAGGTCATCGCGTGAACGCTGCGGCCGTTCTCGATGAGCGCCCGCGCGTATGTCCGGCCCTCTCGCAGCGACTGCCTGGAAGACGGCGCCAGCGAGGTGTCGTCGGCGCGATCACAAGCGCCCCCCAGCGTACAGAGCCACAGGGCGACAAGGCCGGCCAGCCGCCTGGATCGGTACACCATCCGATGGGAAGGGGTGTCGGCGTGGAGCGAAGCGCGACCGTGGAAGTGAGCCGCCGCAGGCCGCGCCGAGGGGAGGTGAGCGAGTACACCCCTCCCCCTTCCCGTAAGATACCGGGGGCGGGCACGGCGGCAAGATTGGCGAAACGGAGTTACGACCCTCCGTCATCTCTCCCGCGCAGTCCTGACCGTCTCACGCCTCACGGTGCGTTCCGCACCCGCTGGGGAGGATTCGCAGGCCCTGCTCTTCAAGTCCACCAGCGTGGTCGGCGGTAGCGCAACGACCCGTTCACCGCGGCAGCATGCGTGGACAGCCTCGGCGCGGCGCTCGCGCGGGTGGCGGAGCGGCCGGGCGCGCCCGGCGTGCACCGGGACGGGGAGGGCGCGGCGCGGGTGCTGGCGGACCCCGTGAGCTTCGAGCGCCTGGCCGAGGCCGCGTTCTTCCCCATCCGGCAGTACGCGGGCGGGAGCCAGGTGGTGCTCCTCCGCCTGCTGGACGCGCTGGCGCGCATCGCCCGGCATGTGCGTGGAGAGGACCGCCGCGACACCGTCCGCGACCATGGCGCGCGCGTGCTCGCCACGGCCGAGCGGCACCTGGAGCACTCAGCCGACCGCGCGGCGGTGGCGGAGCGGCACCGGGCCGTGGAGGAAGCGCTGCGTGGGAGCGCCGATCCCGCACACGGGAGATAGGAAGCCCGGTACGGATGGAGACCCGAGGAGAGTGGAGGTGGCCGCTTGGAGGACTTCGTCAGGCTGGTCGGACCGAACGGGGTCGTGGAGGTCTTCGGGGTACGGCTCGTCGGGGTGAACGTGGAGAACGGCACGAAGCTCCTGCTCACGCTGGTCTTCATCGCCGCGACCGTCCTGCTCGCGCGCCTGGTGCACGGGCTGGGGAGCTGGGTTCTGCGCGGGCGCCGGGACCGGCGGGTCGCCTTCTGGTTCCGGCAGGCGGTGAACCTGGGCACCGCGGTCGTGCTGGTGCTCGGCTTCGTCCCGATCTGGTTCGACGACCCCACCCGGCTGGCGACGGCGCTCGGGCTGGTAGCCGTCCTGAACAGCCAACGCCGACGTATGACCGCGATGTTTTTCAGCTCCTGGCAGGGTCTCCTGCGCGTCGCCGTGGTCGGCACGCTCGCCTACCGGCGCTGGTGGTCATGCTCCGCGTCTCGGGGAAGCGGATGCTGGCCAAGATGAACGCGTTCGAACTGGTGGTGACGGTCGCCCTGGGCTCCACGCTGGCTACCGTGCTTCTGTCCAGGGACGTGGCCCTGGCCGAGGGCCTGCTCGCCACACTGATCGCGCTGCAGATCGGCGTCGATTGGCTGTCCGTGAGGTCGGCGAGGGAGCAGGAGCTGGTGAAGAGCGAGCCGGCACCCCTCTTCTTCGATGGACGCTACCTGGACGGCGCGCTCCGCCGCGAGCGCGTGGCCCGCGGGGAGGTCCGGGCCGCGGTCCGGGCGGCGGGAGTGGCTTCGCTGGACGACGTGACGGCGGTCGTGCTGTAGACGGACGGCACCTTCGGCGTGGTGTGAGGCGGGGATGGGGAGCGGGGGAGCCTCCAGGACCTCGGGGCACTGTCCGGCTGACACCCGGTACTGGAAACAGGTGGGTACGGACGCAAAGAGCCGGACGGCGGGAACGTGGGAACCGCGGGTTCCTAGTGGGGCTCGCGCGGGCCTTCGGCGGGGCGATCTTCTTCCCGCTTCCGCTGCTCATGACCATGGAGATCTGGTACCTGGGGTTCTTCACGGACCGGTACCGCCTCGTGCTCTTCATAGTGATGATAGTCCCCATGCTGATCGGGCTGGACCACTATTCCGGGTTCCGCGAGAACTCCACCTATCGTGAAGATGCCGTGGTCGGCGTCATCGCGTGCGGCGTCGGGTTCTGCGCCTCGGCCGCCGTGCTCGCGCTCCTGGCCGTGATCGACACCACGATGCCGGCACAGGAACTCGTCGGAATGATCCCATCAGGCCATTCTGGCGAGATTCGGGGCGACCCTCGCCACCAGCCAGCTCGGGACGGGAGCCGGGGACGGGAAGGCGGAGGAAGCGAGGAAGAGCAACGCCGGCTACGGCGCCGAGGTCTTCTTCATGGTCGCGGGAGCGACCTTTCTCGCGTTCAACGTCGTGCCGACGGATGGGCGCCTCCCTGCTGCTGATGCACGCCTTCGTCTTCGCGGTGGAGCCCCGGGGGACCGAGTCGCCCCCGAGGGGCACGCCCGGGTGGAGTGTTTTCCTTCGTTCCAGGGACCCGACAATCAGTCTTGGCGTACGACTTTTTCCGTTTCGTGAGTACACCCCTCTCATGCTCCTGACGTGGCGGCCGGCTGCGGGCCGGAGGTGGCTTCGCGCCGGTTCGTCGCCGGGAGCCGCAGCGTGAAGATAGTCTCCCGGCCGACCTCGCTGGCCACGGTGAGGTCGCCGCTCAGCAGCCGGGCGATCCGTCGGCTGATGGCAAGGCCGAGGCCGCTCCCTTCACCGCCGCTGTCGGGGATCCGGTAAAACTCCAGGAAGATCCTGTCCAGCTCGGACCCGGCGATCCCCGGCCCGAAGTCGGCCACCCGCACCACGCCCCACCCCTGGACGGCGCCCCCGGCGTCCGGCTCGCGGGCGACCGACAGGACGATCCGGTCGCTCCCGTGCGCGTACTTGACCGCGTTGGAGATCAGGTTCCCGACGATCTGCCGGACCCGCGCGGGATCCGTGTGGACCAGGACCGGGAGGAGGGGAAGCTCCAGGTCGATGCGCTTCCCCGAGGCCGTCGCGGTGCCGAGGTACTCCCCGGCGGCGGAGCGAACGAGCGGGACGAGGTCCACGCGGCCCCACTCGATCGGGAGGTCTCCCCCCTCGGCGCGCGAGACCTCAAGCAGGTCGCGGATAATCCCCAGCGCGTTCCTGATGCACCGGCGCACCGCGTCCACCATCTCCTCCTGCGCCGGTGCCAGCGGCCCGCGGAGCCCCATCTGCAGGAGCTCGGAGTACCCGTCCGCCGCGCCCAGCGGATTCTTGATGTCGTGGGTGATCCCCCGGACCAGCCGCTGGCGGGATTCCATGTTGCGCCGGGTCTCGCGGAGCGCCTGCTCCGCCTGGATCCTGCGCCCCTCGGCCTCGTGGGCCAGCCGTCTCAGCCGGCCCGCGAGCCGGGCGACGACCAGCGAGGAAGTGAAGGCGAGGAGGACCAGGCCCGCTGTGACGACCAGGCCCAGGCGCTCCAGCTCCCGGATGCGCTCGCCGCGTGTCTGCGCGGCCCGCATGATGGCCGCGTCCAGATCGCGGGCCGCGCCCAGCGCCTGCTCGTAGAGCTCCTGCTCGTTGGCGATTCCGGCGAGGAACGCGGGGGATGCCTCGCGGCGGCGGACGACCTCGGACTCGTCGACCCGCCGGTGCCATTCGGCGGAGAGCGTGTGGAGCTCGGCGAACTCGTGGGCGACCTCCGGGCCCAGGCCGTGTGCGAGGGGATGGAGCTGCCGGTAGGTGTCCTGCTCCCGGGCGCGGGCCTGCGAGTAGACGTCCAGGAACTCCGCCCGGCTGGTGAGCAGGAAGCCGCGCAGCGCGGACATCTCCCGGGCCAGGGCGAACTGGATCCCGGTCACCAGCGTGCGCCCCGGGTCGGCGCGCTCGTCGATCTCCGTGCGCACCGCGTCGATGCGCCGCTGCAGCAGGACCGGAGCGAGCACCGACAGGGTGAGCGAGACAAGGACCAGCCCCAGCGCCAGCGAGCCGATCCACGCCGGACGCGCGCGGCGTGGCTCCTCCGGAACCGCGTCGAGCCCACGCTCCGCCGGCACCTCAGCCCTCCGTCCGGAATGCGGCGCACGGCGCTCCCGCGAGATCCGCATTCTCCGTCCCCTCCCACCACTCCCGCCGGCCGCCTTCGTCGGCCGGGGACAGCCTGTCTGCCCGCGTCCACTCCTCCCGGAGCCAGTCCGGGGCCTCGGCGAAGCCCAGGGCGCGCGCGTGGCGGAGGACGATTCCCCGGACCCGGGCGTCGGCCGCGGCCGCGATCAGCCGGCGCACCGTCCGATTTTCGGCCGCACCGTGGGCCGCGAGCGGACGCGCGCAGCGGGCCCCCGTCCAGGAGCGGAGCACCTCGTCGCGCTCCTGGACGGCGCGCTCGATCTCGCCCCGGACCGCCGCTCCGTGCTCCGCCACCTCCGCCATGGACGGCGGCATCGTCGCGCCGGGGCGCGGGAGCGCCCGCCGGCTCTCCCCGCCCACGGCCGCGACGAGGAGGTCGTGGACGGTCGGGAAGCGCTCCGGGCCGCGGATCCGGAGATGCTCCTGCCGGGCGGACGCGGGGACCGGAGAAGCCACTTCCAGGAGGGGGAGGAGCGCTTCGGCCGACGCGCCGCTGGAGTCGTGCAGCAGAGAGAGCCCGTAGCCGCCCAGGAAGTCGTCCTGGGCGGAAGAGAGGAAGCCGCTGCTCCGGCCTCGCTGGGCCAGCGTGGAGACCACGAACCCGTCGACGCTGCGGGCAAAGGTCTCCGCCGGGCGCCGGGCGTACCGCCGCTGCGCGGCCGTGTCGGCGCGCAGGCTCGGCACGGGCGACTCGGGGAGCCTGCGGGCCGCGGCGGCGAACCGGTCCGCGAGGCCGTGGTGCACGGCCAGCTCCGTCGCGTACGCGGACCGGCGCCCGTAGCGGCGCAGCGCCGCCTGCCAGTCGAGGTCGTGGGCCACTTCGTGCGCGATCGCGCCGGGGCCGGTCTCCGGAGGCAGGACGATGACCCGCCCGAAGGGGTCGTGGATCGCGACCGCCGCGCCCTCCTTGCCGGTGCGCCCGAATTTGAAGCGGGCCCCGTGCAGGTCCAGGCCCGGCAGGACCTGCCGGAGGTCCGCCAGCGCGTCGCCCAGCACGTGCCGGTAGAAGGGGTGCCAGCCCGGCGGGACCTCCGGGTCGAACTCGACCGCGGCGATCCCGAAGCGCTGCGTGAGCTCCGCGGCCGTGGGCGCCGGGAACCCGGGGTACCAGACGCGCTCCTGGGCGAACGGCCGGAGCGCCACGGCGGCTTCCACCGCCACGCGGGCGAGGAGGGCCCGGTCCGGTCCCGCCGTGGCCGCGAGGAGCGCGTGCTCGGCGGCGAAGCTTTCCTCCGTCCAGGCGTACCGGAGGAACCGATCCATCTCCTCGCGGCTCCCGGTCCGCTCGGCGTCCCGGAGGAGCTCTGGGCGGTACCGGTCGAGCGTGATGCGGACCGGCGCGTGCGGTGCGGGATTCCGGGACCGGGTGATCTCGCTCAGGCGGCGGGCGACGGCCGGGGCGAGCCCGGAGCGGGCGGGACCCGGCTCGGGACCCGGGTCCCCCGCGCGCAGGCCAGCCGCGACGTGCCGGACCTCGTCCAGGAGCGGGCCGGCCAGCTCCGCGGCGGCGGTCTCCACGGCCGCGGAGCGGGGCGCCGCCGTGGGAGCCTCGACCTCCAGGCGCCGGGCCGCTCTCCACCCGGCGATCAGCGGGAAGGGATGCCGCCCCGTCTCCCCGGCGTGCGACAGGAGACGCAGCGCGTCGCGGCTCGCCAGCTCGCCGTCCCGCGCGAGGGCCGCCGCGGACGCGGCGAAGAAAGGGGCGCCCGGAGCGACGGCGTGCTCAGCCGCGGCCAACTGGTAGGCCAGGCGCACCGCCGTCTCGCCGACGCGTGGGTCCCCGGAGCTCCGGACGGCGCGCCGGATGAGCCGGAGGTGCATCTCCGCCGCCACCGGGGTCCGGGTGAGGGAATCGGTCCCGGCCGCCGCCAGCACCCCGGGATCGACGGCGTACCCCTCGCCCTCCGCGGTGGCGCGGAGAAGCGCCCATACAGTGGCCGCCTTGGCTCCCCGGGAGAGCCGCGGATCCTGCAGCGCCTGGTCCATCAGCCGGAACGGGCTCCCCAGCCCCAGACGTAGGCGCTCCTGGTAGCCCAGCGTGACCACCTCCTCGCCGGAGAGCGATCCGGGGGCGGCGTGCTGCCGCGCCTCCATCCGCGCGACGCGCTCCGCCGCCGAGGTCATCTGCTTCCCGAAGGAGGTTCCCGGGTCCGTGGTGCTCCGGTCCGCGCACGCCCCCAGCAGCGACATCGCGAGGAAGAGCACGGCCCCCCGCGCGGGCCGTACCCTCATCGTTCCCCTCCGGCACGTGCGCCGGCCGGCTCCGCTCCGTACAGCCAGGCGTAGAGGCGGGCGTTGCGCTGCACCACCTGCACGTACTCCCGGGTCTCCGCGTACGGGATCCGCTCGGCGAACAGCTCCTCGTCGCGGAACTCGGGGAATGCCCGCCACCGGGCGACCCGGCCCGACCCCGCGTTGTAGCCCGCGAGCACGTCGGTGAGCCGCGCTCCGGGAGCGCGGAGCAGTCCGGCCAAGTGGCGGACCCCCAGCCGCAGGTTGAGGTCGGGACGCTTCAGCTGCTCCGGGTGGAAGCCGGGGATTCCCTCGGAGCGGGCGAGGGACCGTCCCGTCGCCGGCATCACCTGCATCAGCCCCACCGCGCCCGCACCGCTCACCGCGGCGGAGTCGAACATGGACTCCTGCCGGATCAGCCCCGCGACCAGGAACGGGTCGATCCCCCACCGCCCCGCCTCGGCGACGATCCGCTCCCGGTACGGGAATGGGTAGACGATGCGGAGCAGCCGGCGGTTCCACGCCCCTTCGGCTCGGAACACCTCCCACCCCAGGCGGATCCCGGCGGCCAGCTGCCCCGCCTGCTGGAGCCCCTCGGCCACGGGGTACAGCCCCTCCGGCGCGCCGTCGAAGTGCAGCCGGACGCGCTCCATCTCCAGCTCCACGGCTCCGGCGATCCCCGCCTCCCGGAGGGCGGCCAGGCGCACCAGCGCACCCCGTGCCTCTTCCTCCACCCGCGGATCGACCCGCGGGCCGGCGGGCAGGGAGGCCGCGGACAGCTCTCCCCCCGTGCTCTCCAGGGCGCGCAGCCCGTAGTAGGACACGGGATCGGCCCGGACCGTCTCCCGGAACAGCTCCCGCGCCCGGTCCCCGTCCCCCGCCGCGTGGTGCATCCGGGCCATCCAGTAGGTCGCAGCCTGGAAGGGCTCGCCCCGGGGATGCGCGTCGCGGCTGCGCTCGAACGTCGCCGCGGCCCGCTCCGGACGTCCGTCCAGGTAGTCGAGGCCAGCCAGCCGCATCGCGGCGGCCGCTTTCCTGGGGGAGCTGCCGGGAGCGGCGAGCACGCGCGCGTACCCGGCGCGGGCCTCGCGGTGGCGGCCCGCGTCGTGGTCCAGGTCCGCGACCGCGAACAGGGCCTCGACCGCGGCGGACTCCTCCGGGAAGCGGTCGGCCGCCTGCCGGAACGTCGCGACCGCGCGCTCCTGTGCCCCCTGCCGGTACTGCGACCGGCCCGCGAGGAGCAGCGCCTCCGCGGCGACCGCCGGAGGGGCCGAGCGCGCCAGCGCCAGGAGCGTCCGCTCCGCCTCCGCGTGCCGGCCGGCGCGCTGCCTCGCCCGCCCGATCTCCAGGCGAACCTCGGCCCCGTCGGCGGGCCCGCCGGGCACTCCGGCCAGGTAGGCTTCGAGGTCGGCGATGCCGGAGTCGGTCTGCGCGTGCGCGAGCAGGACCCGCCCCGTCTGCCTCCTCTCGTCCGGTGTGGCGCCGCGGAGCGCGCGGAGGGCACGGGCGCCCCGGAGAGCGGCGCCGGAGCGCGGGGCGGCCTCGAGGGCGCGTGCGAGGTCGGCCCGCGCCGTGGCGGTGTCGCCGCGGGCCAGACGCAGCTCCGCGGCGCGGACCCAGGCCTCGGCCCGACGCGCTGGTGTGCCGAGGTGCGGCGCGGCGGAGGCGGCCGCCTCCGCCGCGCGGACGGGATCACCGGCTTTCCGGAACCCCTCGACCCGCGCCTGCCACCCCCGCTCGCGCACCAGCCCGGGCTCACCCTCCGCGAAAGCCGCGCGCACCCCGGCCGTGTCCCCCGCCGCGGCCGCGGCCTCCGCTTCGAGGACCCTGGCCCAGTCCGCGATCCCCGGGTGCGCTCGCGCGGCCGCGCGGAACGACGCCCGGGCGCCGGCCGCGTCACCGGCACGCTGGAGGGCGCTCGCCGCGCGCAGCCCGGCTGCGGCCGGGGCGACCGCCCCGGCCGCAGCGGCTCCGCGGAGGTACGGCAGGAGGGGAGCCGGCCGCGGCGCCTCCACCGCGGCCTCCACCGGCGTCGCGGGCGTATCCGCGCCGCCCGTGCTCGTCGTCGGCCCGGGAGCACACCCCGCCCCCGGCGCCGCCATGCCGAGGAGCCCGAGCACGGCGCCTCGCCCGAGGGCCGTGCGGGACGAGCGCCTTCCCGGGAGACCTCCTGCACTCCGACGAACGCTGAACTTCATGGGTCAGGGGTTTCCGGTTCCGGGGCGGCGGCCGAGCACCACGAACTCCGCCCGGCGGTTCCGGGCGTGCGCCTCCTCGCCGGAGCCGAGCTCCAGCGGGCGCTCCTCCCCGTGGCTCGTCACGCCGATCCGCCGGGGCTCGACGCCGAAGCCGACCAGGTACTCCCTGGCCGCGCTGGCCCTCCGCATCCCCAGGGCGAGGTTGTACTCGGTGGAGCCCTGCTCGTCGGCGTGTCCCTCCACCCGGACGCGGACCGACGGGTCGGTGCGGAGGAGGACCGCCTTCTGGTCGAGGATGCTCCGGGCCCGCCCGTCCAGGTCGAACGAGTCGAAGCCGAAGAAGATCATCTCCGAGAGCGCCGCGTCCCGGCGCGCCGCCTCCTCCCTCCGCCGTGCCTCGTCCGCCTCGCGGCGCGACCGCTCCTCGGCCTCGCGCTCCGCCGCGCGGCGGTCCGCTTCGGCTTCGGTGGCGGGCCCCCCGCCCGGGGTGGTGGTAGTCCCGCGCGGCTTCTTGGCGCACCCGGTCAGGGCCAGGGCCGCGCACAGTGCACCGACGACGAACGTGCTCCGCATGTGATCTCCTTGGGTCAGGCTGGAATGCTCCCTTGGGGAGCCGGGTTTCGCGGTCCGCGGATCGGACCGACTACGAGGGATGGGGCTCGCCCCCCTCCGGCGCTCCCGGGCGCACGCGCCCGGCGACCACCAGGACCGGGACCGGACAGCGCGTGAGCAGCTGCGCGGCCGTGGAGCCGGGCCCGAGCGGGTGGAAGCCGGTCCGCCCGTGGCTTCCCACGGCCACCAGGGAGGCGCCGACCTCCAGTGCGCAGCGGACGATCTGCGCCCAGGGGACGCCGAAGCGGAGGGTGAGCCCGCCGGGATCGACGCCTGCCTCGGACATCCACGCCCTCACGGCGCGATCGGGCTGCCACAGGGCGGCGCCGGCGACGTGCACGATCATCACCTCCGTGCCCAGGGCCGCAGCGAGGTCCCTTGCCTCCCGCACCGCCCCGGCGGAGCCGTCCGAGAAGTCGGTCGCGACCAGGATCGGCCCGGCTGGCTGGTTCAAGCGCTCTCGTCCGTCTCGAGGGGAGCCTTACGCGCAGAGCACGGGCAGGATCGTCAGGGGTGAACGGGCCCCGGAAAAGCAAGGCCCGGACCACGGGGAAATATCCCGTAAGTTGCGTTTCTAGTTGGAGATACGATTCAAGCGGGAAGCCGCGGAAGTGGGGCGGTCTGCCCCGTGCGGCCGGGATTGCAGGAAGGGCGCGGGGTTCCGGGGGTGTGGCAGGATGCCACACCACTGTCCCGGATCGCTACACGTCGGAGGGGGTGTCCTGCCCGAACTCGGCGAGCTTGCGGTAGAGCGTCTTGCGGTCGAGGCCCAGGATCTCGGCCGCGCGCGACTTGTTGCCTCCGGTCTGCCGGAGGACCTCGAGGATGTACTCCCGCTCCAGCTCGCGCAGCGGGAGCTGGCGCTGGGAAGCGTCGGCCACCAGCGTGGCGGTCCGGCCCACCTCGCGCACCCGGGGAGGAAGGTCCTCGGGGTGGACCACGTCGGTGGCGGCGAGGGTGGCGGCCCGCGCGATGGCGTTCCGCAGCTCCCTCACGTTGCCCGGCCAGGGGTACGAGGTGAGCATGGCCAGCGCCTCGCGGGAGATCTGCCGCGCACCCGGCCGGGAGGACCCTGCCGCGGGGCCGGAAACCGTCAGGAAGTGCTCGGCGAGCAGGGGGATGTCCGCGGTCCGCTCGCGCAGCGGGGGCACGGCGACGTGCAGGACGTTGAGCCGCCAGAAGAGGTCCTCGCGGAAGCGGCCCTCCCGGACCTCCTCCTCCAGGTCGCGGTTGGTCGCGGCGACCACGCGCACGTCCACGCGGTGCGCCTCCGTGGCGCCCACCCGGCGGACCTCGCCCGATTCGAGGACCCGGAGCAGCTTGGGCTGGAGCGCCGGGGGAAGCTCCCCGACCTCGTCCAGGAAGAGGGTGCCGCCGTCGGCCGCGTGGAACAACCCGACCTTGTCGCGGTCGGCGCCGGTGAACGCGCCCCTGACGTGGCCGAAGAGCTCGGACTCGAGGAGGTGCTCGGGGAGGGCGGCGCAGTTGACCGCCACGAAGGCGCTCCGGCTGGAATATTGGTGGAGGGAGTGGGCGACGAGCTCCTTGCCGGTCCCGCTCTCGCCGGTTATCAGCACGGGGTGGCCGGAGTCCGCGATCCGGCTCAGCATCCGGAAGAGCTCCTGCATGGGGCGGCTGGCGCCGACGAACCCCGGCGGGGGGGCCGCCGCAGCCCGGGAGAGCCGCGCCACCTCGCGGCGCAGGCGGCTCTCCTGGAGCGCGCGCTCGACGGTCAGGAGGAGCTCGTCCGTCCCGAAGGGCTTGGTCAGGTAGTCGTACGCGCCGGCCTTCATCATCTCGATCGCCGAGTCGATGGAGCCGAACGCGGTGATGACGACGACGTTCAGCTCCGGGCGGCGCGCGCGGATCTCCTGCAGGAGCGCGTGCCCCCGCATCCCCGGCAGGACGAGGTCGGTGACGACCAGGTCGGCGGGCTCCCCCGTCATGAGGTGCCGGAGGGCGGCGTCCGCGGTGGGGAACGCCTCCACGGAGTACCCGGCCTCGCCGAGCGCTTCCGCCAGGAACTCGCGGAGGTCCCGGTGGTCCTCGACCACGACGATCCGCTCAGGCACGCGTGGCCTCCGCCGCCGGGAATACGATCCGGAACCGGGCCCCGCCCGCGGGGGACGCCCCGGCGTCGATCTGCCCCCCGTGCTCCTCGACGATCCCGCGCACCACCGCCAGCCCCAGGCCCGTCCCCTGCCCGCCGGTCTTGGTGGTGAAGAAGGGCTCGAAGACCCGGGGAAGCGCCTCGGCCGGGATCCCCGGGCCGGCGTCTTCCACCTCCACCCGGACCTCCCCCGGCGCGCTCCCGGCACTCTCCTCGCCCGGCCCGGCCACCCCCAGGCGCACCGTGATCCTGCGCGCTCCGTCGGCCGCTTCCATCGCCTGCATGGCGTTCATGAACAGGTTGGTGAAGACCTGGTGCAGGAGGTGGGGATCGCCGTCGATCTCCGCCGCGGGCGCCCCCTCCCGCACCACCACGACCCCCGTCCGGGCGAACTCCCCCTCCAGGAACTCCGTGACGCCGTCGATCACACGGGCCTGGTCGGTGCGCTCGATCCGGGGCTCCCGCCTCCGCGCGAAGTCGAGGAGGTTCTGCACGACCAGCGTGATCCTGCCGATCTGCTCCACGATGATGCGGAGGTTGCGCTCGCTCGCCTCCGGCTGGGGCCCCCGCCGGAGCAGCATCTCCGCGCGCCCGCGGATGACGTGCAGCGGGGCCGCGATCTCGTGCGCGAGCCCGGCGGCCAGGCTGCCCACCGCGGCGAGCTTCTCGGTTTGCCGGAGCCGCCGCTCCAGGAGCACCCGCTCCTCCCCTTCCCGGATCAGCCCGGCGCGGGCCGCCTGCAGGTGCTCCACCATGCGGTTGAACTCGCGGGCCAGCTCCGCCAGCTCCCCGCCCCCGGGATCGGGGGTGAGCCGGTGGGACATCTCTCCGCGTCCCAGCGCCCGGACGGCGGCCACCAGCCGCTCCAGCGGCCGGCCGATCAGGCGGCGCACCAGCCAGAGGATGAGGACGGTGACGGCGACGAGGAGGGTGAGGGTGTTCAGGGCGAACCGCTGGCGGACGCGGGCCGTTTCCGCGCGCAGCGAGGCCAGCGGCTGGGCCACCTCGAAGGCGGCGGCGACCCTGCCCGACGGGCCCGGGATGGGGTGGAGCACGGAGTACACGTGCTCGTCGCCGATGCGCCGCTCGAACTCCGTGACCTGCCCGGTGGCGAGAACCTTCCCCAGCAGTGCAGGCGGGGCGGTCGTCCCGGCCTGCAGGGGATCGGAGGCGAACAGCGTCCGCCCGTCCGCGCCGTAGACCAGGACGCCGTAGATCTGCCGCTCCCGGCTGATCCGGTCGATGATGGCCTGTACGTCGCGGAGGTCGGGGTCCCGGAATGCCTGCTCCAGGCTGATGCCGAGCGCCGTGGCGTAGGCACGGGTCTCCCGCCGGGCCTCCTCCGCCAGCACCGTCTGGCGCTGGTACAGGGCCCACGCCCCGTACGCCGCCATGACCCCGGCGACGGCCAGGAGGAGCGGGATGAGCAGCCGCGAGCTGAGCCTCATCGCTCGCCGGCGCCGCCCGACGCGCGCGCCGCCGGTGCGGCCACGGCGGCCGGAGCGGCCGCGCTGTCCGGGCGGACGCACGGAGCCGCGGAGTAGCGCACGCTCCACCGCGCGCCCGCGGAGTCCACGGCGACGCGCCCTCCCGGCACGGACAGCGCATCCGCCCGTGTGCGCTCCGCCACGCGCGCCAGCGCCGTGTCGCCCGCGATCGCGGGCCGGCCGGGGACGGCCACGCAGGCGTACAGGCGGTCCGTGGTCCGCACCGCGTCCACCGCGCCCAGGAACGCCGGAAGCCACTCCGCCCCGCGTCCCGCCGGCGCGCCGGCGGGCTCGCGGGGATACGCGCGCGTCCGCACGTCCACACCGGTCCCGATCCGCTCCGACACCGCGCGGCCGAGCAGCGCGTCCGCGGCCGCTCCGCCGGGCTCGCCCAGGTACTCGACCAAGACCCGCGGCGCGGCGGAGTCCGGCACCTCCAGCCTCCACCCCAGGAGCGGGCCCATCTGCCCCTCCGGCCAGGCGCCCCGGACCGCCGCGCCGACCCGCTGCCGGAGGTCGCCCACGTCGATCCCCACCGGCTCCGGCGCGGCCGTCTCCGCCGCCGAAGCGGCCTGGCGCAGGGCGCCCACGTCCGGCACCGCGATCACCCGGACGGTGGGAGCCACCCCGGTGCGCACCGTGATCCGGGTAGCCAGCTCTTCCTCCAGCGCGGAGGCCTCGTCGGCCGAGCCCACCAGGTAGAGGCGGGCGGAGACCGCGCCCGGCGACACCGTCACCTGCGACTGCACCGCGCTGCGCGACTCCAGCGCCCCGTCCAGGATCCTCGCCACCGCGGTGCGGGCGCGGACCTCCCACGCCACCTGCTCCAGGGCGCGCCGCAGGGGGACGAACACCGCCACCACCAGCACGAGCGGCAGCCCCACCCGGAGCACCCGTCCGTACCGCGTGCCGAACACGGCGCGCAGGCCCTGCACCGCGCGGCGGACGAACCCGTCCGGCCTCGCCCTTCCCAGGGCCGTCTCCTCCCAGTCCCGCTGGTCCACCCGATCGAAGCCGAGGGTCCAGAAGAACACGACCGAGACCAGGAGGATCGCGGTGAGGTTGGTCAGGAACAGGAGCGTGGCGCCCCCGGCGATCGCGGCGTCCCGCACGCCCAGTCCGAAGCCCGCCACGCAGATGGGGGGAACGAGCGCGATCCCGATGGCGGTGCCGGCCGCCGCGCTGGTCGACTCCGAGCCCGGCCGCGCCGTGGTGAACGCCGCGGCGACCGCGACGAAGACCGCCAGCAGCAGGTCCAGGGCGGTGGGCGAGGTCCGGGACGCGATCTCCGCCGTGACCTCCTGGAACGGCAGCAGGACCGTGAGCAGCGCCGCCCCGCCCACCACCGCCAGCACGCTCCCGACCATGCGCGCGAAGGAGCGGAGGGTGAGCACGGCGGAGCCCACCACCAGCCCCATGCCGAGCTCCACGATGGGGCCCATCAGCGGAGCGATGAGCATCGCCCCGATCACCACGGCCGTGCTGCCGAGCACCAGCCCGACGGTGGCGATGGCCATGGACAGGAGGAGCTGGAGCCAGTAGCTCACCGCGTCCCGCCGGCGGCGGTTGAACATCGCCTCCACCACGCCCCGCCGGTCCGCCGCGGTCAGGTCCAGCGCGCGGAGGGCGACGGCGTGGATGCGGCGCTCCATTACGTGGCGCCTGCGCGTGGGTCGGGGTCCGGCCATGAATGCGGATCGGTCGCAGAAGATCGAGGCGGCGCTCCCCTGGTGTGGAGCGCCGTCCAGGGGCAAGGTGAAAGTGGCACTTGCCGGCAAGCAACGGAAGTGAGGTCCACCCGCCGGCGGCTTACCGCGTGGGTGGTTCCGAGTCGTCCTACTCGGACCTCGAAGCCCGTCTACTCCTGGCCCGGGAGAACGGGGCGGCACTCTGGGTAACCGTGGCTTGTAAGCCCGGCCACAGGTGAAATCCACTCATCGCTCTGCTGTCCCTCGGCTGGTCAGAAGGCCGCGCGCTCCAGGTTCAGACGAATGAGGTGCTCCGCCAGCGCACGGGTAGACTCGGGGGAGATGGAGGGGTAGCGCGGGAGCAGGAGCGGGAGTTCGAGGTCGGGGAGCAGCCGGCGCGCCGACCGGGTCGCCAGCACCGGCTCGAACCGGTCCAGCATGGCGATGGCGGCAGCATCGTCGGCCGGCACCACGCGGATGCCGCCCGCCCCGCCGGCCCGCCCATAGAGCGCGCGGAAGCGCTCCCCGTAGCGCGGGTCCGCCACGATTGCGGTGAGTCCCCCCGCCCTCGCCCGCCGCTCGATGATCCCCGCCATCTCCGGGTGGACGGTGACGACCACCGACGGCTTCCCCAGCGCTTCCGCCAGCAACGCCGCCTCGCGCGCGTGGAACGGCGTGGTCACCACCAGGTCCGCGTCGCGCAGCTCCCCCGGGAGTGCCGCCGGGTCCAGCTTCTGTCCCACGCCGAGCCCCGGGAGGTCGTCGACCCACACCGGAAAGGTGTCCATCCCGCACTCGTCGTCCAGCTCCCGGCAGAGCGCGTCGCCGGAGTCCAGGTTCGATTCCAGGCACGCGCAGCGCGGCCGCACGCTCGCCGTGCAGCGGCAGATGAACTCGGGCAGGTGCGGAATGGCGATCCGCCGCTTGTACCCCTCCGCCAGCACTCCCGCCAGCCACGCCGCTGTCTCCTCCACCACGCCCCCGCCGATGCGGTCCTGCCGCGCCAGGTACACGCCGGCGCGGCCCCGCACCTCCAGTAGCCGCTCGGCTTCCAGCGCGTGGTACGCGCGGGCGACGGCCCGGTGGTCCGTGTTCAGCTCGCGCGCGAGCTCGCGGACCGGCGGGAGCCGGTCGCCCGCGCGCAGGTGGCCCAGGTGGAGCTCGCCGATGATGCGGCTCCGGATGCGGTCTACGAGCGCTGCGTTGATCGGCATCTCAGCAGGGGGAAAGGCGTGGAGCTGGAGCCCGCACGGGTCCACCCAGGCGGACCGGCGGTCTCGCAGGGGCGTGATACTGGATATGTATCAGTCTGGACCGTACAGAGCAATGCTCAGGGAGACTTCCCCACGGGCAGAAAGGGTGAGTTGCAGACCAGTGAGTCGTGATCGCCGGCTCTCTGCCCGGAAATTCAGCCGAATCGTGGAGCTTAGATGCTGATACAGAACGTGTATCACGGAACGCGATTTGCACGGCTTCCAGGTCCATTCAAACGGAGTTGGCTTTCATGTATGAGACCGAGCTGCCGCCCGCCGATCCGGACCACGACGCCCGGAACGCCCGGATCTGGATCCTCCGTCACGCCGGTATCCGGGCAGCCGCCGCGCCGGGGCAGAAGCGTATGCTGCATGCCGCGGAGCGGTCGTCCACCTGGAGGTGCCGCGCCTGCGGGACCGAGCGGCACTTCGCGGAGGCGGTGCCGGAAGCGGCGGCGTCGCCCTGCACCGCGTGCGGAGGGACCGCCCTGCGCGCCGACGCGGAACGATGAGCGCGGCTTCCTCCAGTTGAGCGAACCCATCGTGGAGCGCACGCGTCCTCGCCTGCTTCGGTTCGACGGGCCGGTGTGGGTCGGCCGGCTGGCGCTGGGCTTCGTCATGATCGCGCTCGCCGCGCTCTTCGTCGCGCCGCTGGCCGTGCAGAACCGCATCGCGCCGCTGCGCGAGGACGCGGAGCGGGCCGACCAGGCGCGCACGCTGGTGGCGCGGGTGCAGTTCGCGCTTGCGCAGCAGATGTCCGCCCTCCGCGGCGCCCTGCTCACCCCGGACCCGCGCTACCCCGGCCTGTACGCCGAGGGACTGGCGCTGGAGCGCTCGGCATACGCGCCGCTGGACTCCCTGGCCGGCCCGCTCCCGGAACCGGTCCGGTCCGCGCTGGGCCGCCTGCGGGCGGCCTCCGACCAGTGGCACGGCCGGCTCGACGAGCAGCTGGTCCTTCGCCGCGAGCCGGCGGCGCGCGGCGAGCTGCTCGGCCGCGACCTGGAGCTCTACGAGAGCGCGCTGCGCGCCGCGCGCGACCTGGATCGTGCCGTCACCTTCGTCGCGCGCGAGCGGAGGGCCGAGATCCGCCGGGCAGAGGCGCGGGAGGACCTGGTCACGCGCGCCCTGGGGCTGGCGGCCCTGGTCGCCGCGCTCGCGGTGGGATGGGTCGGGCACCGCATGCGGATGCTCGCCCGCGAGGCGGCGGCGCGCGGCGAGGAGGCGGAGCGGGCGCTGGAGGAGGCGCAGCGCGCCTCCGACGCCCGGGAGCGGCTGATGCGCGGCGTCACGCACGACCTCAAGAACCCGCTCGGCGCGGCCGACGGCTACGGGCAGCTGCTGGAGATGGGGCAGGAGGGGGAGCTGCGGCCCGGGCAGCTCCGGATGGTGGAGGGGATGCGCCGCTGCATCGGCACCGCGCTCGGGCTGATCGCCGACCTCCTCGACTTCACGCGCGCCGAGGCCGGGATGCTGGAGGTGGTGCACGAGTTCACGGACTGCAAGGCGATCGTCCGGGAGGCCGACGAGCAGTACAGGGGCTCCGCCCGCGCCGCGGGCCACGAGATCGAGCTCCGCCTTCCCGACGGTCCCCTCCCCGCGCTCACCGACCACGCGCGGGTGCTGCGCATCGTCGGCAACCTGGTCTCCAACGCCATCAAGTACACGCCCCCGCCGGGGCGCGTGGTGCTGGAAGCGCAGGCTGTGGAGGGCTCGCCCGCCTCGCGGGAGGGGCGCTGGATCGAGTTCCGCGTCTGCGACACCGGTCCCGGGATCCCCGAGGCCGAGCGAGAGCGGATCTTCGACGAGTTCCACCGGCTCCACAACGCCCAGACGGAGGGCCACGGTTTGGGGCTGGCCACCAGCCGTCGGATCGCGCTCGCGCTCGGCGGCGACATCACGGTGGCAGACGCGGAAACCGGGGGGGCAGCCTTCAGTCTCTGGCTCCCCGCCCGCAGGCCGGACGCCGGGCAGCCCGCCCCCGTCGGCGGCGAGGGCCCGTGACGCGCGGCGCCGGAGGACCCCGGCGGGGCTACGCCGGGACGGCGGACGAGGGGACGTCGTCCGTCGCTGCGCTGGGGACCACCAGGGCGTCGCACGGCGATCCGCGCAGCACCGCCTCCGCGACGCTCCCCAGCAGCAGCCGGTGCAGTCCCGAGCGCCCGTGGGTCCCGAGCACCACCAGGTCGGCCCCCCATGCGGCGGCCTCCGCGACGATCTCCCCGGCCGGGTCGCCCACGCGGACCGCGTCCTCCACTGCCAGCCCCGGCGGCGTGTGCGCGGCGACGAATTCCCGCAGCCGGGGCGCGGCCGACTCCGCGAGCGACGCGCCGGCCTCGGGCACGTGGTGCGGGACCCCGACGGGGAGCGGTGGGACCATCGCGGGGCCCGGACGCACCACCAGCACGCAGCGCAGGGCCGCCGTGTCGCCCGCGCAAAGGTCCATGGCGACCCGCAGCCCGGCCTCGTACGCCCGGGCGCTGGCCTCCGACAGGTCGGCGGCGAGGAGCATGCGGGCGCCGGGGAGCGGCCGGCGCGCGTCCGGCACCACCAGCACGGGGACCACGGCCTGCCGCAGGACACGTCCGGCCGTGGTGCCGAGGAACCGCTGGCCCAGCGAGCCATGGTGGGAGGCGCCCACCACCAGCAGGTCGGCGCCGACCTCCTCGCCCACCCAGCAGAGCGATTCGGCCGGGGACCCCGCCACCACGCGGCAGGTGGTGGACCCCGCCGGCCGCACCCGCGCGACCGTGGACCGCAGCCGCTCCAGCAGCCGCTCGCGGAGCTCCTCCTGGCCCTCGGGGTCCGGGATTGGAGCGGTGCCCGTGGGGTCGAGCGACGGCATGGCGGCGTACCCGATCAGGGGTTCCTCCTCGAAGACATGGACGACGTGGAGGTCGGCACCGGTCCGGTCCGCGACGCGGGAGGCGCGCACGAGGGCTGGGTCGGCCGCGGAGCCGGGGTCGGCGACCCCCGCGACGAGGGTGCGCAGATGCTGGGGGATCATAGCGGAGGTGCCGGTTCGGGGCGAAGGGGGACGGGCTGCGGGGGCCACGGTGTGGAGGTGGCCCGCTCCCGACCTTCGGGGACGAGCAGGATCGCGAGCGCGGCAGTAGGGCCGCGAAACCGATGCCAGGAGGATGGGCGTTGAAGGCACGACTGACCCATGGGTGGGAGGCGCTGCGGTCGAGCTACTGGTTCGTTCCCGCGCTGATGGCGCTCGGCGCGGGGGCGCTGGCGTTCGGGATGGTGGCGCTGGACGGCAGGGTCGGGTCGGAGGCGGTGGAGAGCCTGGGGTGGATCTACACGGGCGGGCCGGAGGGCGCGCGCGGGGTGCTCTCCACCATCGCGGGCTCCATGATCACCGTGGCGGGCGTCACCTTCTCGGTGCTGGTGGTGGCGCTCTCGCTCGCGGCGTCGCAGTTCGGGCCGCGGGTGCTGGGGAGCTTCATGCGAGACGCCGGGAACCAGTTCGTCCTGGGGGCGTTCGTCGGCACTTTCCTGTACTGCCTGCTGGTCCTGCGCACCGTGCGCGGGGGCGAGGAGGCGGGCCGCTTCGTGCCGCACCTGGCCGTCACCCTCGGGGTGGCGATGGCCGTGCTGGGGGTGGGCGTGCTGATCTACTTCGTCCATCACGCCGCGGTCTCCATCCAGGTCACGTCCGTGATCGCCGCCCTCGCCGAGGACCTGGACGCCGGGGTGGAGCGGCTCTTCCCGGGGGAAGCGGAGGCCGTCGCTCCTGCGGGGGCCATGCCCGCACCGTCTGCCAGCGTCGACGCGCGGCGCGACGGCTACGTGCAGGCGATCGACTTCAGCCGCCTCGTGGAGCTGGCCGGAGGCTGCTCCGCGACCCTGCGCCTGGAGCCGCGCATCGGAAGTTTCGTCGCCCGCGGCGACACGCTGGCGTGGGTCCACCCGCCCGGCGCCGCCTCGGAGCTGGGGGACGATGTCCGCGGCGCGTTCGTGCTTGGATCGCGCCGCACGCCGTCGCAGGACGTGGAATTCTCCGTGCAGCAGCTCGTCGACGTGGCGGTGCGCGCCCTCTCCCCCGGCATCAACGACCCGTTCACCGCGGCGGCGTGCGTGGACCGCCTGGGCGCGGCGCTCGCGCGGGTGGCGGAGCGGCCGGACGCGCGCGGCGTTCACCGGGACGGCCGGGACACGGTGCGGGTGCTGGCGGATCCCGTGGGCTTCGAGGGTCTGGCGGAGGCCGCGTTCTCCCCCATCCGGCAGTACGCGGGAGGGAGCGAGGTGGTCCTCCTCCGTCTGCTGGACGCGCTGGCGCGCATCGCCCGGCACGTCCGCGGCGAGGACCGGCGCGAGTCCGTCCGCGACCACGCGGCTCGCGTGCTCGCCACGGCCGGGCGGCACCTGGAGCACGCCGCCGACCGCGCGGCGGTGGCGGAGAGGCACCGGACGGTGGAGAAAGCGCTGCGTCGGAGCGGCGATCCCGCACGCGAGAGCTAGGAAGCTCGCGCGGACGGAGACCCGAGGACACTGGAGGTGGCCGCTTGGAGGAATTCGTCAGGCTGGTCGGACCGAGCCGGGCCGTGGAGATCTTCGGGGTCCGGCTCGTCGGGGTGAACGCGGAGAACGGCACGAAGCTCCTGCTCACCCTGGTCTTCATCGCAGCCACCATCCTGCTCGCGCGCACGGTGCGCGGGCTGGGGAGCTGGGTCCTGGGCGGGCGCCGGGACCGGCGGGCCGCCTTCTGGTTCCGGCAGGCGGTCAACCTGGGCACCGCGGTGGTGCTGGTGCTCGGCTTCGTGTCGATCTGGTTCGACGACCCCACCCGGCTGGCGACGGCGCTCGGCCTGGTGACGGCCGGCCTCGCCTTCGCGCTCCGGACGGTCATCACCGCGCTCGCAGGCTACTTCGTCATCCTGCGCGGGCAGACGTTCAATGTCGGCGACCGCATCTCCATGGGCGGGGTCCGCGGCGACGTGATCGCGCTGGGCTTCCTCCAAACCACCATCATGGAGATGGGCCAGCCCCCCGCCGTGCAGGAGGCGGACCCGGCGATGTGGGTCCGGAGCCGCCAGTACACCGGCCGCGTCGTCACCGTGAGCAACGCCCGCATCTTCGACGAGCCGGTCTACAACTACAGCCGGGAGCTCCCGTACCTGTGGGAGGAGATGGCGCTGCCGGTCCCCTACGCCGCCGACCGCGCGCGGGCCGAGCGCGTCCTGCTGGAGGCCGCGGAGCGCCACACCGTGCCGATCGGCGAGGTGAGCCGGGAAGCCCTCCAGGAGATGCAGCGCCGCTACGCCATGAGCCCCGCGGACACGAAGCCGCGGGTGTACTGCCGCCTGACCGACAACTGGCTGGAGATGACGGTGCGGTTCGTCGTCCCCGACCACGGGATCCGCGAGGTCAAGGACGCCATGACCCGGGAGATCCTCCAGGGGCTGGACGAAGCCGGGATCGGCGTCGCCTCGGCGACGCTCGAGGTCGTGCGCCTCCCGCCGCTCCGCCTCCACGACGAGAGGGACCGATGACCGGAGCGGGTGCCGGAGCCGCCTGCCGGGGGGGCGGAACCTGCACTGCCGCCCGATCCAGGCTCCACCCATTCCGTTCCCGTGTCGAGGCCCACCACTCCCTGACGCGCCTGGCTGCTCCAGCGGTGCGGGCGTTGCGTCGAGGGCTACCCCCCGTGGTGCCGGGGGGTTCACCAGAGTGCCGCCACGTCCCCCCGGGCCGGGTGTAGATGCAGGTCCCGGGGTGCATGCCGTGTACGGCGCGTACCGCTGGAATCTCGTGCGGTGACGTGCGAGCGCACGCCGTCCCCGTTCCCTCGCGGGAGGCGACGCACGCCGGACGTCGCCTCCCCCTATCAGGTTGCTGAAAAAGTCTAGTGTTCCCGGCCACCGGTCCGGAGGACAAACAGTGGGTTGAAATCTTCAGTTGCCCAGGACGGTCGTACGCCACTCCCGCCACCTTCGACACAAAAAGCTGAAGATTCTAAACCGCCTCACTCGGAAACAGATGGCTCATTTCGTAGCGGCGACTTTTTCAGCAACCTGCTATGCCGTCACCCACTTTCGGAACCCCGAGCGATACGATGCAAGCCGACAGCGCCGCACCCCTGCTCCCCGCCACCGCGATCCAGAGGATCCTGGCTCCGGTCTCCGCCTTCATCCGGACCGAGTCGGCCGGCGGCCTGGTGCTCATGGCGGCGGCCGCGGGTGCGAAGAACCGCTCCCTGAGCGGGGCGAAGCCGCTGTCGCGGGAGACGGAAGGTAGTACTTGGAGAGCGCTTCGACGGGTGCGGCCGGGTCCTCCACCGGAGCGGGCGCTTGGACCTGATCCCGAGGTGCTGAGTACCTGGCGGACGCGGAGGCGGGCGGCCTGACCCTGGGCGGCTACGGCGCGGCGCGGACCTCGATCCTCACTACGCCGCGCACCGAGCGCACCGGGCGGAGGGGACCGTCGGCCGCGGCGAGCGGCGAGCCGTCGGCGCGGTCCGCGAGCACGACGGGCCCGCCCGTCGCGGCGGGCACGGTGGCTGGGTCCAGCTCCGCGAGCGACATAACGGCACGGTAGCCGTCGCCCGCGGTCACCACGACGTACCGGGCGAGCGCGGGCCCGCGCAGGTTCCCCCACGCCCCCGCCGTGCCGTCCGCCGCGCTTCCGGCGGGCAACGCCCCCGCGCTCCTGAGCAGCTCCGCGAGCGCCACTCCCTCGAAGAGATGCACCGTGCCGTGCTGCGTAGCCGTGACGGCGGCGCGCGGGAGGCGGGCCACCTCCGCGAGCGTGAAGACCCGGCTGGTTCCGTCGGCGACCACGACGACGCTGGCGCCGGCGGGCGCCTGGCCGGTAAGCCGGCCGGCTCCGAACAGGGCGGCGGCGAGGGCGAGCAGGAAGACGGGGCGGATGGGCATGGAGCACGAGGATGGAGGTGGGGAGATGCGTGGACTGCTCCCCTTCCTTTCCTTCCTCTGCTTCAACTTCTTCTTCCTCCCGCCGTACGGCACCTTCGTCGTCCACGACCCGCTCGACTGGCTGGTCCTCTTCACCTTCCTGGTGGTGGCCGGCGTCGCCACCCATCTCCTCTACCGCACCCGCAGCGAGGCCGAGGAGGCGAGGCGGCGCGCGGGCGAGATCGAGCGGCTATCCACGCTCGGGGCGGAAACGCTGAACGCGGCCCGGGCGGAAGACGCGATCCACGCCGTAGCCGAGGTGATCCGGAGCACTCTGGGGATGGACGCGTGCGAGATCTGCCGGACGGCGACCGCAGTGTGAGGCTGGGGGCGCGCGTGTGGAGCGCCACCTCCGCGGGCGACGACGACGGCACGCAGGCGGCGGCAAGGTCCGTCGACCGGGGGGCCGGGATCGTGGAGCTGCTGGACGGGACTACGCGCGTTCTAGCCCACGGCGAGGCGGGTGTGAGAAGTCGAAGGCGCCGCTACAAAGTCACACCCGACGCTACAGAAGTCATAGTCCCCGCTACTGTCCCGTGTAGCAGGCCGCCTGACCCGGCGTGTCGAAGCCCGAGAAGAACGCACATTGGGATGGATCCGAACTCCGCTACGAGAATCGTTCTTCCAAGCGGATTCCGTGCGCGGGTCTTGCATGGGGAACCGCGCCCGTGCCGCCTCAAAGTCATCTGCGTGAACTTTACGGCAAGGTGAGGACCGTCAACGAGTCGCCGCGGAACGGCGACCCTGCGCCGTTCCGTCCTCTTCATAGGGAGCGCGAGTGTCTTTTCGGACACCGCGACGAGCGTGACGACCAAGCAAAGGATCGACCCCCTCGGTGTGATCACGGATGTGATCCGCGTCCTGGCTGGTTCGCTGGACTACGAGACCACTCTCGCCGCCGTGTCCCGGCTCGCCCTGCCGGAGCTCGGGAGCTGGTGCGTGCTCGATGTCTGCGAAGAGAACGGGAACATGCGCCGTGTCGCGGTCGTCCACCCGGACCCGTCTCTGCAGGAGATCGCGCGCGGTCTCGAGAGCGGGTGGCCCCCGGAAAGGGACGCCCCGCTCGGTGCGCCGGCCGTGATGCGCACCCGGAAGTTGGTGGTGATCCATCGGGTCGATGACGCGCTCCTGGTCGGGGTTGCGCCGACACCGGCGGTGCTCGGCGCCCTCCGTGGGCTCGGGATCGGATCCCTGATCACCGTCCCGCTGATCGCGCGCGACGAAGTGCTGGGTGCGATCACCTTCGTGAGTGCGACGGCGGGACGCGAGTACGATCCGGCCGACGTCGCGCTCGCCGAGCACATCGCCGCGCTTGCCGCGCTCGCGATGGACAACGCCCGTCTGCACCACGCCGCACTCGGTCTCGCCGCGGCCGAGGCGGCGAACCGGGCCAAGTCCGATTTCCTGGCCACGATGAGCCACGAGATCCGGACGCCGATCAACGCAATCCTCGGGTACGCCCAACTCCTCGAGATGGGGCTCGCGGGACCCATCACCCCGGCCCAGCGCGACTTCCTCGTCCGCGTCCGCCTGAGCGGCAGTCACCTCGCCGGGCTTGTCACGGAGGTGCTCGAGCTGGCCAAGATAGAGGCAGGGCAGCTCCCCGTGGCCCGCGCGCCCGCGATGACCTCGTCGGCCGTCGTGACCGCCCTCTCGCTGATCTTCCCCGCAGCCCAGGCCAAAGGCGTCGGCGTGTTCGAGGCCGAAGCGGACCCGCCGGCCGGATCGTCGGGTGTCGCCTACGTGGGCGACGAGCAGCGCGTGGGGCAGGTGCTGGTCAACCTCCTCGCGAATGCCGTCCGGTTCACCGCTCCCGGGGGCTCCGTGACCGTGTCGTGCGGGTCCACCGAGCAGGCTCCTTCCACGGCGACGCTGGCCGGCGGTGGGCCGTGGGCGTTCATCCGCGTCGCCGACACCGGCCGCGGCATCCCGCACGCCCAGCAGGCCGCGGTGTTCGAGCCGTTCGTGCAGGAGGCTGGAGGGCTCACGCGGACGGAGGGAGGGACGGGGCTCGGTCTGACCATCAGCCGCCGCCTCGCCCGCCTGATGGGCGGGGACCTGACGCTCGAAAGCGTGCCGGGCGAGGGCGCAACCTTCACGCTCTGGCTGCCGTCCGCCACAGAAACCCCGGACGGTGTGGACGGTGACTGGGTGGAGAGCGCGGAGGCACGGATCGCACGCTCGCTCGCGGCGCGCCCCGGCTACCGCGCATATGGCCTGGCGGAGATCGGAACGCACGTGCGCCGCCACGTCGAAGACGTGCTGGAGTCGGTCGCCACGCGGCTCCGCGCCGACCCGGCGTTCACGCAGGTGGCCGCGCTCCGCCGCTCGGAACTGGAGGACCACCAGCTCGCCTTCCTCACCGACGTCGTCCAATCGCTGGTCGTCATTGAAGAAACCGGGGGGGTCGATTCGGATCTCTACCGGGCCGGAAGCGAGATCCAGCGCGTCGTGTCGGGTCTCCACGGGCGCATGCGATACAAGCAGGGGTGGACCGCGGCGCAGCTGGATCAGGAGTCCGCGATCGTGGCCGAAGAGATCGAAGCGCTGATTCGCCGGCACGTCCCGGACGGCACGGGCGATGTCACGGTGGCGCTCGGGGTGGTCCGGCACCTGATCGAGCAGGCCCGGGTGGCGAGCGTCCAGGCATACCACCATGCGGCGCAGGTAAGCGGGGCATAGCAGCGGGCGTGTCCATTTCCGCCAATTGGACTCCGAGTCTCATTCGCGCGGGTCCGAAACGCTCCCTTTCCGAGACCGACGGCGCGGCGCATCGACGCCCTGTCCCTCCGACGAGGTACGTCTTCGCCGGAGGACGGCCGCGCGGACGAGCTGGACACCATCGAGCGGACCATCACCGAGGCCGAGCGGCGCGGCGAGACGCGCGAGCAGGCGGCGGAAGCCCTGGTACGCGAGTACGCCGGCCTGCTGGCAGACACCGCGGGTGCCGTGGGCCACAAGCTGGACGAGGTCCGGCTCCCGCTGCACATCCTTCTCACCAGCCCGTTCGGGGCGCTGAACGAGAAACCAGGAGGAGATGATCTCGGCCGCGCAGGCCGCGGCGGACGCCCGCCGACGAGGAGCTCCGCTTCGTCGTCCGCATCGTGGAGCTGGACGCGGGGCGGGTGGAATCGCACCCGCAAGCGATTCGCCTGCGCGACCTGCTGGCCCCGGTGCTCGCTGCGGCCGCGTCGCGCATCCGCCAGGCAGGCGGCACTCTGGAGTCGGATCTGCCTCCGATGCTCCCGCACGTGCAAGTCGATCCGCATCACTCGCGCGAGGCCCTGTTTCTGATCCTGGACAGGCTCGCCGGCCGCTCCGGGCCAGGATCGGGAGTGCGCCTGTCAGCCGAGGCCGGCGAGGGATTCGTGCGCCTGCGCTTCGAGGATGGGTCCCTCCGGGTGGAGGAGCGGTTGCCGCTCGCGCAGCGGCTGCTCCGCCTGCAGGATGCTGGGATCACCACGCTGGCGGACGGAGCCCTCGAGATCCGTTTCCCCACCACCGGGCGGGGGCCTGGCGTGTCGAAGCGATCGGCCGTCACGGATCTGCCGGAATAGCCTGGCACGCTAGTGTAGTGCCGCTCAAGTTCCGTGCTGATTCAGATGCCGGAACCGCGAGCCTGCTTGCGAATCACGACTAAACGAAGCGACACAAAACTTCGGAGTCACTACACTAGAGGCGGAGAAGGTGGCGCGGGTGCAGCTCACCATCTTTCGACGAGAAAGGTGATCAGCCGCCGACCCCGGACGACCTGGAAGACGGCTTCGAAATCGACGAGGAGGGGACCTGATGGCGGGTGCCGCTCTCGCGGAGCCGTGCGCCGTACCTCCCGACTGACCAGGTCTCTCAATGCCGGTCAGGGTGTACCCCATCCTGACGTCAGGCCCGCTTCATCACCGTTGTCAGAATAGCACCTCCTCCGTAGTTTCCTGACACCCTCCCGCCAGGCTCATAGAGTTCACCCTGACACTTGGGGCGCATGCACGGCCAGCGGATCGGCTATGTCCGGGTCAGCAGCCTCGATCAGAACCCGGAGCGCCAGCTCGAGCAGGTGCCGACGGATCGCGTCTTCACCGACCATGCCTCCGGGAAGGATATCGAGCGGCCGCAGCTGGAGGCGCTGCTCTCCTTCGTGCGCGAGGGCGACACGGTGGTGGTCCACAGCATGGATCGCCTGGCGCGCAACCTGGACGACCTCCGGCGCCTCGTCCAGGGCCTGACCCGCCGCGGCGTGCGCATCGAGTTCATCAAGGAGAAGCTCACCTTCACTGGAGAGGACTCTCCGATGGCTACTCTGCTGCTCTCGGTGATGGGCGCCTTCGCGGAGTTCGAGCGCGCATTGATCCGCGAACGCCAGCGGGAAGGGATCGCGTTGGCGAAGCGACGAGGCGTGTACCGAGGCCGGAAGAAGTCACTCTCTCCGGATCAGGTGCTCCGGTTGCGAGAGCGTGTGGCGGCCGGGGAGCCGAAGGCGCAGCTCGCCCGGGAGCTCGGCATCAGCCGTGAAACCCTCTACCAGTATCTCCGGACCGGCTGACGTGCCGCGCCGCAGCATCCTCACCTCGGTCGAGCGTGCCTTGCTCCTCGCGGTCCCTCCCGCCGCAGACGACCGGATCCGTCACTACAGCCTGAGCGAGCCCGATCTCTCGGTCATCCGCCAGCGACGCGGCGCGCACAACCGCCTCGGGTTCGCGGTTCAGCTCTGCTCGCTCCGCTATCCGGGCTGCGCGATCCCGGCCGGAGAGCCCCCGCCCGAGATCCTGCTCTCTCTGGTGGCACGTCAGCTCCGGCTGGACCCGGCACTCTGGACCAGGTACGCGGAGCGCGAGGAGACTCGCCGCGAGCATATGCTGGAGCTTCAGGCCTGGCTCCGCCTCACGTCGTTCGGCCTGGAGCATCATCGTGCCGTGGTCCACGCTCTGACGGAGCTTGCCGAGCAGACAGACCGGGGAATCCTCCTGGCGACTGCGATGCTGGAGATGCTCCGGCACCAGCGCGTCATCGTTCCCGCGATCGACGTGGTCGAGCGGGTCTGTGCCGAAGCGCTCACGCGCGGCACCCGGCGTGTGTACGCGGCACTGACCGCGCCTCTGTCGGGAGACGGCCGGAGCAGGCTCGGCGCGCTGCTGGATCCGCGGGAGGGCGCCCGGATCACCTCGCTGGTCTGGCTGCGGCAGCCCCCGGGAGCAGCCTCGGCCCGGAACGTCCTGGCCCACCTGGAACGGCTGCAGGCGGTGCGCGATCTGGCGCTCCCCGAGGGCCTGGCCGGCATGGTTCATCAGAACCGCTGGATGAAGCTCGCCCGCGAGGGCGCCCAGATGACGGGTCAGCACCTGCGGAACCTGGAGCTCAAGCGGCGGCACGCGACCCTGGTCGCGGTCGTGCTGGACACACGCGCCACGCTGATCGACGAGACGATCGAATTGCACGAGCGCATGCTGGGAGGGTTGTTCTCCCGCGCCAAACGGCGCCATGCCGAACAATTCCAGCAGGCGGGCCGCTCGATCAACGACAAGGTGCGCCTGTACTCGCGGATCGGCCGTGCACTGGTCGAGGCGCGCCGGCAGGGCGGCGACCCGTTCGCGGCCATCGAAGCGATCCTTCCCTGGGAGCGCTTTACGGAAAGCATCGCCGAGGCGGAGCGGCTCGCCCAGCCCGAGGACTTCGACTACCTGCCGCTGATCGGCGACGGCTACACGCAGATGCGCAGGTACACGCCTGCACTGCTGACCGCGCTCGACTTCCGGGCCGCGCCTGCGGCCAGGGACGTCCTGGCAGGCGTGGAGGTGCTCCGGGCAATGAACGAGCGGCAGGCGCGCAAGGTGCCCAAGGACGCGCCGGTCAGCTTCGTCCGCAAGCGGTGGGCGGAGGTCGTCTTCACAGAGGATGGGCTCGATCGCCGATTCTATGAGCTGTGTGTGCTCTCCGAGCTGAAGAACGCGCTGCGCTCCGGCGACATCTGGATCCCGGGCTCCCGCCAGTTCAAGGACTTCGAGGGATACCTGCTTCCTCCGGAGCAATTCGCCCTGCAGCGGGACCAGCAGGCGCTCCACCTCGCCGTCGACACCGACTGCGAACGCTACCTGGAGAGCCGGCTCGCCGTGCTGGAGAGCGCGATGGTGCGGGTGGAGCAGCTTGCCGCGCGGGACGAGCTGCCCGATGCGATGATCCGGGATGAACGCCTTCGCCTCACGCCGCTCACCAACAGCGTGCCGGAGGAGGCCGACGAGCTCATGCGGAAGGCGTACTCTCTGGTACCGCACCTCAAGATCACGGACCTGCTGCTGGAGGTGGACAACTGGACCGGCTTCACCCGGCACGTCACCCATCTGAAGAGCAGTGAGACCGCGGGCGACCGGAAGCTGCTGCTCACCGCGATCCTCGCCGACGCGGTGAACCTTGGACTGTCCAAGATGGCCGAGTCCTGCCCCGGCGTCACCTACGCGAAGCTCTCCTGGCTGCAGGCATGGCATGTGAGGGACGAGACGTACCGGAGCGCGCTGGCCGAGCTGGTCAACGCGCAGGCGCGGCACCCCTTCGCCTCCTGGTGGGGGGATGGGACGGCCTCCTCCTCGGACGGGCAGCGCTTCCGGGCGGGCGGCAGAGGAGAGGCTGCGGGCCAGGTCAACGCCCGCTACGGGAATGATGCGGGCGTGCTCTTCTACACACACATCTCCGACCAGTACGCCCCGTTCCACACGCAGGTCATCAATGCCACCGTCCGCGATGCGACGTATGTGCTGGACGGGCTCCTCTACCACGAGGCGGACCTCAAGATCGAGGAGCACTACACGGACACGGCCGGCTTCACCGACCACGTGTTCGCCCTGATGCACCTCTTGGGCTTCCGCTTCGCGCCCCGGATCCGAGACCTGGCGGATCGGCGTCTCTACATCGACGGTTCGGCGAAGCGCTATCCCACCCTCGCCAGTCTGATCGGCGGGACCCTCAACGTCAAGCACATCCGGGCGCACTGGGACGAGGTGTTGCGTCTGGCGACTTCGATTCGGCAAGGGACGGTCACCGCGTCCCTCATGCTGCGCAAGCTGGGTAGTTATCCGCGACAGAACGGGCTCGCCCTGGCACTCCGCGAGCTCGGCCGGATCGAGAGGACGCTGTTTACGCTCGACTGGCTGCAGAACGTGGAGCTACGCCGCCGTGTTCACGTGGGGCTGAACAAGGGCGAGGCGAAGAACGCTCTGGCCCGCGCGGTGTTCTTCAACCGGCTCGGTGAGCTGCGGGACCGCAGCTTCGAGAACCAGCGGCACCGCGCCTCCGGCCTGAACCTGGTGGTCGCCGCCATCGTGCTCTGGAATACCGTATACCTTGAGCGCGCGGTGCAGGCACTCACCGGGCATGGACATTCGGTGGATGAGGACCTACTTCAGCATCTCTCGCCCCTCGGTTGGGATCACATCAATTTGACGGGAGAGTACACCTGGAAGCAGAACCGATCTGTCGAGAGAGGGCAATTCCGGCCGCTCCGGCCCTTCGCTCAACCTTAGCGTACGATTTCTTCCGTTTCGTGAGCGGACCCCTAGATGAGCATCGAGACATCTGCGGTCTCGGGATCAATCGGCATTGGGTGCTCGATTCCCATAAATAGCTCATGCACCTCCTCGCGGGTCACCGTGGACCCAAGTTCGTGAGCTAACCGATTGCGGATGCGGCTTAGCTTCCGAAGAGAGCCAACGACGAAGTCTGGCAGGAGTTCCCAATCCTCAGCTAGAACGCAGCGTGACGCAATTTCCAGCTTTTTGGAGTAGCTAAGCCCAGCTTTCAGAACTGCCTCCCCATTCGGCTCCAGCGCATACGCAAGCAGTCTATCGAGCACGACCTCCGACAAAAGATGACACTTCAGAATCCAGCTCACCGGGTCGCCAATCCGAAGTGAAGGGCGCACTCCAGGCGGAGAGCTCTCGAGTTGCTCATTGGACCTCATGCTTTCGAGCAGCAGAGGTAGTGTCTGATATCGTAGCTCCGTCAGTCGTAGGAGCTTCTCTTTCAGTTCGCTCATGAGAAACAGCCGAACTATGTGTTAAGTAGCCAGATTACCATTATGCGAAGCATTTTCGCATCCGAACCTCGAGATTACGAATCCTGCCGCAATGTGTGTCCCGCTACCCCAGCACACAAGCCATGCGGGTGGCGGGACCCCCGCCACCTCCCACCGTTTTTGCGTCGATCGCCACGCCTGTTCTACCGCTGTTCTCCCCGCGGAATACAGCTATTACCCCTGGTGTCACGACTGCGCGTACTACCCCTCCAGGGACGACACGCCCCGGGCCGGCGACTTCGCCGGCAATCGGGTAGGAGGCCCTTGACCTGGTGGAGGCTGGGGATCAGGCGGATGCTTTGCGCCTCTCCCCGGCGAGGGCGACGCCGGCATCGGCGGTGTCGCTGGCGAGCCAGGCCGTCGCGAGCTCCAGCGTGTCGAACAGGTGGAAGGTCTCCCCCGCGAACCTGGCGACCCCCTGGGCGAGGACCCACTGGACCCCCGTGAGGCCGACCACGGCCTGTTTGCGTACGTATCCCCTGGTGGCGGCGGCGCTGTGCCGGAACAGCCACACCACCTCGATGGAGGTGACCGTGCCGGTCAGGTCGGCAACGGCGAGCACCGAGTCCAGGGGCTGGCTGCACATCTCGCGGTCCACCGCTTCCACCTCGGCCCGCAGGGCGGCCACGTCGCGTCCGAAGCCGCTGAAGTCGCAGTAGAGGATCCGGGGTCCGTCCGGCAGCTGGATCCATCTCGATTTGTTCATCGGTGCGTTTGCTCAGAAGGGGGTGGCGCCGCTGTCGATTCGTACCTGCACGGCCTGCGGGGGTGGGGCGGGGTACGGCGAGGCGGCCCGGACGAAGGAAGGTCCGGTTCAGGAGCACAGGGCTGGAAGCCGCCGACGGTGCTGCATCCGGCAGGAATACCCCACGGGCGGAGGAAGCGTTACAGGCAAAGCAAAAAAGCCGGGGGCGGCGCAGCGCGCCGCCCCCGGCCGTGCCGGGCATCAGGTGCACCGCGGTTCCGAGCGGTCGAGCGGCGGCTCGCGCCCGGCGCCGGGGGAGTCCTCGCCCGGGGGCTCGCGCATCCCGTCGTCCGAGGCGATGGAGGCGAGGACGTCGTCGTGGCGGTCGGGCTGGGCGTGGCCGGTCAAGAGGTGTCTCCTGGGATGGAAGCGGATGGGCGGGCCCGGGCCCGCGGGGTCCATGTATGTCCGTCAGCCGCGCGGGAGCGGCGGGATGAGGGGTAGAGCGCGTGCCGCCCGGCAGGTGGGAGCGGCGCGCCAGCGTGTTAGGCGACGGCACGCCTGGCGGGGGACGAACCGTCCGCCAGGTCGGGCAGGGTGGAACAGGGGTGGGGCGGCAGCGGGAGCGAGGCCGCGCGGCCGGTGTCGACGACGGCGTAGACCAGGACCGTCGCGGTCGGGATCAGCCGCAGTGCAGCAAGGGCCGTGGTACCCGTGTCGAACACGTTGTCGAGCAGGACGGGGACGCCGGGGGGGAGGCGTCCCTCCAGCCGCAGGCCGAGGAGGTCCGGGGTGATCGGGCGGCCCTCCAGCTTGAGGTCGTACAGCGAGGGACGGCTGGGGCCCCGGAGCACGTCGGCGACCGGGTTCCCGGTCATGGCGCAGAGCGCCCTCGCGAGACGCCAGGCGACGGTCGCACGGCCGGTTCGACCCGGCATCGGAACGAGGACGGCACCCGCGGGCACCAGCGCTGCCAGCTCCCCCGCCATCTGCCGGATCGCCGCGGCGACTCCTCGCTTCGCCGCGTGGGCCAGCGTCCTCGCGCCGGGCGTCCCGTAGTAGGATGCCGCGAAGGACACCGGGCCGATGAACGACGGGCCTCCCGGGGAAGGGGAGGGCGCCGCGCTGGTGGGATCCATGCCCTGCTCGGCTCAGATGCCGAAGTCCTCGCACTCGGCGGCGAAGCCGTCGAGGTCGCCGCCAAGCATCTCGGCGAGGTAGAACCGCGCGAGGCTGTCCTCGGAGAGCGGACGGCGGATCACCTTCCCCTCCGCGTCCTTGGGGCACGCGGAGCACTCGACCAGGTTCACCGAGGTCGGCGGGTCGAAGACGAACCCCTCCGCGTCGGGGCTCCCGGCGGGCGCCCTCTTCACGTCGTCCATGAGGTAGAGGAAATCCCAGGGCTCGCGGCAGTTGGAGCAGTGGATGTCGGCCATGGCGGGCTCTCCGATCGAGGTGCGGGATCAGCGCTGAAAAGGATGCGCGGCAGGAGGGATGATCCCCCTGCCGCGCGTGACGTGGCCGGATGGCCACAGGTGGGCCGAAGCCGGAACTCGGCTACCTGGGAACTGCGCCCTCGCCGTGAACCGCGCGCCAGAACGCTTCGAGCGTCAGCCCGGTCGCGTCGGCCACGCGTGCGGCGAGGCCCCGCTGGTCTCGCGCCCAGGCGACGAAGTCGCGCTGGGTACGCCGCTTGGCCGCGCCGACGGCGCGGCCGTCGCGGCCGAGGAGCCGCTTGAGGGCCATGCGCTGCTCGTACCGCAGCCGGCGCGGGTGTGAAGGGACCCGGCTGACACCGATGTGTAGGCCAGTACCTCGTCGTGGGGGCGCAGCGCGCGGAAGCCCAGGCGTTCCCCGAGGCCTCCATGTTTCGCCGCGTGGCGCTCCATGATCGGGAGGTCGCTGAGGTTTCCGACGACCTCCCCGAGCTCGTAGACGAGGTAGAACGGCGGATCCCGCTCGACGCGCTCGGGACTCCACGTCGCGAGCGCCTCGGCGATGAACGCCTGAACGAGCTCGTTCTGGAAGGCGGCAGCCGCAAACACGGTGCGGCTCGGGTGCTCCAGAACCATGGCAGGAGGGGAGGGCGGGGGAGGCGAGGCGGGGAGATCGAGCGCGAGCTGCGGGCTGAAGCGCGCAGCGCTGGAAGCGATGCTCATGGTCGCAACGGATCGTAGGAGTCCTGGGCCGCCGCCGGGTGGCGAGGACCGTCACGAGCCCCCGCCGCATCGCGGAGTGCGGCAGGTCGATCTGCGCAGCGCGGGAGGGCGCGGCACCGGGGGCGAGTCGCGAACGGGAAGGGGCGGGGGAGACGATCCCCGGGGCGGCACGGGGCGGATGCCCGCCGGTGGCGGGTGCCGGCGCCGGACGCCGCCTGCCCGGACGGGCGGCGGCCGGGTACGGGCTACGGCGCGGAGCCGTCGGGGCGCGGGCGCTTCGTGTGGAAGGGCCCACGCGGCTTGCGGGTGACGATGGGGGTGACGGCCTTCTCCCGCCGGTCCCGAAAGAGCATCGCGGCGACGAGCGAGTGCTCGGGGCCGGCCTCCCCGTCGCTGATGCTCGCCGAGACGCGGTGCGCCGGGTCGTGGGTGAAAAGCCGCACGGTCCACGCGCGGGTCCTCCCGTGCTCGCCGGAGCGGCGTTTCTGGTCGATGCGGCTGATGCCGTAGAGGTCGACGTCGGTCAGGCGCTCCTTCGCGGGCACGTGCGTGCGCATCGCCGCGGCGAGCGCTGCCGCCAGCCGCTGCTCGTCGAGGTCGAAGGCATGCACGGTGTCGATGAAGCGGCCGAAGACGTGCTCAGGGAGCCCGGCGACGCGGGCCGCGCCGGCGATCGCGTTCCTGCGCTCGGTCGTCAGTCTGATCATGCCCGTAGCTTGGAGGTGCAGGGATGGCGGTGCTGCCGGGTCGGGAGCCTACGAGCGGGGGGCACGGAGCTGCGGAGGCGGTTCGCCAGCGGCGGCGGCGGGATCCCGGGAGGCGACTTCCGCCTGCAGGTATTCCTGGACGTCTTCGATCGTCCGGGCGATCCGCCCACGCGTGACCTGGTTTCGCTCGGCGGCGTTGGCGAGGTTCCAGCCGCCGCGGGCGTGGACGCGGGCGGCCACGTAGACGCCGGGGGCCCGGCCGACCAGCATCGAGCTGCCGATCTCGCTGACTTCCAGGCCCAGGGCCTCCATGGCGGCCCTGAGCTCCCCGGACGCGATACCCCGCCGGCGGGACGGGCGGAGAGCGGGCGCGCGCGGAGGGGAGGCGCGCCCCGCGGAGGGTGCGTCCGTGCGTTTCATCTGCGATGTCGTGGAGCGGGGTGAGTGCTCAGGCGGCGGGGAACAGCTCGGTCTGCACGGGGCCGGCGACGGCGTGGGAGTGGCCGGCCTCGTCGGGGTAGCGCTGCAGGAGGCTGCGCAGCAGGGCGCGCTCCGCGGCCTCGGTCTTCTCGGACAGGGCGGCCGCCAGCCGGGCGCGGACCCCCTGGGTGCGGAGCCAATCCTGGAGGACGACCTCGACGTCGACGAAGGTGTGGTCGGGCTTGCCCACGGGCTCGTGGCCGAGGACCCGGTCCACGAAGGCGAGCCGGTCCGCGGGCGTGGAGAACCAGTGGGCGTAGAACCCGGCGCGGTCGTACTGGCGGGTCAGCCCGAAGGCGTTGCCGCTCAGGCGCTCGTAGAACCACGACGGGAACTGCGACTCAGCAAAGCCGGCGGCTACGAACCGGGTGAAGTGGGAAGCGAAGCGAGCCTTCGAGGCAGGGTCGTGGAACCGCGTGCCGGTGAAAGACCCGGGCGAGAAGGGGGTGGCCTGCGCGAGCGGAGGCGTGGCCGCAGAGCCCCCGCGGGTCTGCCTCGACGGTGCCATGGGGGGAAGGGCAGGGGGGACACGGTGGAGACCCGCACGGAGTACCGGCGGGGAGAGTCACGCGCGCGTCGTTTTCTTGGGCAAGGAGGAGCGGGCGGGAGGAGGACCGGAGGAGATACGGACGACGATGCAGCCGGAGGAGGCGTGGGCGAGAGGGACATGGCAGGACTGCCAACGGCTCCGGATCACCGGGATCGGCTGGCCAGCCACAGCACATCGCGGCCGCCCCCGAGATCGAGGAGTCTCTTCGACGTGTCCTGGCTCTGGCGAGCGGGTGGTTGGGGTGCCCCGCTCTAGCATGGGCGCGCGGGGTCCACGTCCCGCCCCCCCGGCTGCCCAAGGTCGAGCGACCCGCGGCGCGGGTACTCGGGACGGCGCAGCGCCTGGGGCGGGCGAGGCCAGTTGTAGCCGATCCCGCGCGGCCAGCGGGTGGCTTCGGAGTACCACGCAGCCTCTGCCTGAAGGATCTCCGAGCGAAGGTAGCGGCAGCGGCGCGCCAGCTCCAGGACGTAGTAGGGACGGTTGGCGAGGAAGGTGGCGAAGCGGTGCTTCGGGGGCATCGGCCGGGCCACGTATCCCGATGTGTCGGCCTGGAGATCCCAGTGGACGGACCCGGGCAGCTGGCGCGACCACGCGGCCGCGAGGCGGCGCCAGGCGTCCGCCAGCGCGCGCTCGCGGGCGGCAGGGGACAGGCCGTCGGGGACGCCGAGACGGATCGCGTCGAGTGGGATCGCGGCGAGCGTCGCCGCCGTGTCCGCGTGCCGAGCGACAGCCACGCCGACGCCGCCTTCCCACGCGGCGCGCAGCACCTGGTGGACGTGGCCCCCGCCGGCGCCCTGCAGCTTCGCGAGGGAGCGGCGGGTGATGGACTCTCCGGAGCGGCGGCCGACCCAGACGGTCTCCGCGCGCGTCGTGCCGAGGTACCAGGCGCCCGTGGCGGCGTAGGGCGAACCGACACCGCCCCCGGCCGTCTCCGCGAAGCTGCGTACGACGCGGACGAACGACGCTCCGCGCGCGAGAAGGCGCGCCTCGCCTGCGGGGAGGGGCAGGCCCAGCTCCGCCATGCGGATCGCCCGCCAGAGGGCGCGGTTCTCGTCCAGGAAGGTTCGCAGGCACGCGGCGTACAGGAACGACTCCGCCCCGGTGCCCAGCGGGATCCCGGAGGGAGTCTCCTCGGCGATGCAGAGGCGCACACAGTCGAGCAGCTCCCGGAACGTGTAGGTGACCTGCGCCCGGGCCTGGGCCGCAAGGCCGTGGTCTCCGGGTGCCTGGACCTGCATTCCCTCGGCGGTCCTGAGGTTCGACGGGGGGGCGAAGTTGGCGGCGCCGACGAGGTGACCCTCGGGGTCGTAGAGGCCGTAGGCCCGGCCGTTCATCCCTCGCCCCCTCAGGGTCCGGTGCGTCCTGGTGAAGAAATCGTCGAGGACCCGCGCCGCCCCTGGGCCGGCGACGGGCCGCACGATGAAGCCGCGCGAGCGGAACGGGCTTCCCTCGCGCTCGTCGGTGGCCGTGATCGCCCGGGCGGCGTCCGCCCAGAGATCGAGCTGAGCGGCAGGTGCGGTCCAGAGCGCCGGCGCAGCCCCTGCCCACGCCGAGGAGTGCGCTGGGTCGTACCCTGCGACGAGGATCTCGTCGAGGAGGGTGGCCTCCGCCGGAGCGGGGTGCGCGGCCGGCGGGGCGGTGCCGGGCGCCGCGGCTGAGTCGAGGCGGAGAAGCATCGGTGGTCAGGCGGCAGCGAGCTGGGGCGTGAAGTCGACCCCGCTCTCTCCCCGGGCGATGGTTCCGAGCACGCGGGTGGAGCGGACCAGCCGCACCTCCACGGTCGGATCGGACGGGTCCGAGCGGCGCTCGAACGCGAGCTCGTCCAGGGGAACGCCCGTCCTCTCGCTGGCGAGCCGGCGGATCCGCGCGGTGAGGCGGATGGGCGCCGGCCGGGCGGCGCGCTCCAGCTCAAGGATGCGGGCGACGAGCATCCCGGTGAGGAACCCGACCAGGCGGAGGAGCGTGGGCTCGCCCTTCGACAGGCGGCAGGCGAGCTCGTGCTTGCAGCGGATCACGGTCCGGGGCGGGTCGTGGCGCCAAGCCAAGTCGCCGCAGTCGCAGGTGTGGTCCGGGTCGCGCAGGTTGACGTAGTGCGGCTCGGCGTGCCCGGAGACACGGAACCGGCCGCCGCCGAGGGGTTCGACACGAAGCTCCAGGGCCCGCTGCAGGCGGGCGAGGTCGACGCCGTCCACGCGGACGCCGCGGAAGACTCGATTCGGCATGGGTCGGTGGTCGACGTGCTCGGCTCGGGCGCCGGCGCGTGGCGGTGGCCCGGTAGTGCAAAGCACCGGAGCGCGTGCGGGGGGCCGCGCTCCGGGGAGGAGGGCAGGCTCGTGGCGAACGGGAGGGGCGCGGGTCAGGCGCGCGCCCGGGGAGCTCGGCCGGGGTGGGGGAGCGCCTCGGGGGAGCCCGCGGCGGGGTCGGCGAGCCGCGAGGGGACGGTCTTCATCCTGGGGTGCATCCGGACAGGGACGACGGCGACGGTCTGTCCGGCGGCTTCGCGGTCTCCGCGCCAGCCGTGTTCCCCGGCTCCGAGGCGGCGCATCCACTCCTCGGCGCCACGCCGAGTCGCCCAGGTCTTTGCGTCCTCCACGTGGGTGCTCAGCTCGCCCTCCATGTGGATGCCGACGGCCCGGGTGACGTAGCGGGGGCGGTTGGCTTCGGTGTCGTTCAGGAGGACCTGGATGGCATGGCGGACGATGTCCTCTGGCAAGGCTGGCTCTCTCGTGGTGTAGGGGTGGCGGGGACGAGCCGCGGCGGTCAGCCGGTGCAGGTGGCGATCTCGACGAACCGGGCGGCTTCCTCGCCCGTGAAGCCGAGCCGGGCGGCCATCTCCTCCGCGCCGCTCTCCGGGGTCAAGGCCTCGCCGAAGAAGCGCTGCGCGAAGTAGCGCCGCCCCGGTCCCGCCCCGAAGCTCCAGTGCCAGGTGGGGAAGTCCGCGCCCTCCGCGAAGATGAACCCGCCGCGCCCCATCCAGCGGGGCGGCAGCGCCTCCAGGAAGTAGTCGTGTACCCACCGCGGGACCTCGATCTCCAGGCCCGAGCCGATGGCGTCCATCAGGTCCTCCCACTCGTCGCCCGTGTATCCCTCCTCGGGCATGGCCGAGAAGTCCCGGCGGACCGGCACCGGCCGGAGGATCGGGTGCGGCGGGACCTCGCGCGTGACGTTCGCCGCGAGCCGGACCGGCTTCTTCTCCTGGGACGCGCCGCCGAAGTCGGCGAGGAACCACTCCCCCGCGCGCGGGCTGCGCACTTCCCCCGTCTCCTCGAACCAGAGGCGGGTGAGCGGGTGGCGGTGGCGGGCCGGGGCGGGCGTGGGGGAGGCGGCGGGCGTCTCCGGGGCGGCGGCGGTCAGCATGGCGGACTGGCCCATGGCGGTGTTCTCCCGCTCAGGTTGAGAGGGCCGGGCGGAGCGCCCGGCCAGGGGATCACGCGGCCCCGTGGGCGGCGCGCAGGTCGTGCGGCGCGGAGCTGAGGCAGTCGGGGCGTCCTCCCGGACGGGCCCCTCCTGCCGGCGGTCCTCCATCCGCATGGACGCGATCCGCACGGTGCCGCGGTCAACGCCGGTGGCCGGATCGACCGGAAGCAGCTCCAGGAGCGGGAGGAGCGAGCCGGGGTACGAGCGTGCACCCCGGGTCGTCCCCCGAAAGGCGAGCAGGCCGGTGTCACGACTCCGGGGCGTGCGGCGGCGCGGAGAGGAGCGGCCCGAATCCGAGCTGGTTGACGTGGACGTCGAGGAGCGCCAGGAGCGCGGCCCTGAGACGTGCTTCCGTGGCCCACTCCCCGGTGTTCTCGATGCCTGCATCTCCCCGGGTGGCCCGGACGCGCTCGGTGGCTCGGGACGCCACCAGGAGCTCGTCGAGCCGGGCCGTGATCCGGTCGAGGGGCGCGGAGGGCGCCGCCGTAGGGGTGGGCGCCGGCGCGGGGGCGGGCGGGGACGGTGGGTCGCGGCGTGCGATCATGCGTCGATGGCGGATAGTTCCAGGTGAGCACGGGCGAGGGTCAGCATCTCCTCCGCCCGTGCATGAAGTCGTGTCTCGCCGCCGTGCTCGGCATCCTCCGCGAGGGCGGTGGCGAGCGCGCGAAGGCGGAAGGCGATCCGGCCGGGCCGCGCGTCCGGGTCGGTGCCGAAAGCGAGGTCGATCCCCACGGCCTCGATGCAGCCGATGGCCCGGTGGATCGGGGCCTCGCGCCGAGGCGACCCGTCCGGGAGGGGCGCACCGAGCAGGTCGAGCGCGCGGCGCAGCGCGGCGGTGCTGCTGTAGCGGAAAGGGTGGGGCAGCGCGCCCGGCAGAGCCGCGTCCAGGCACGACCGCGAGCAGTGCCACCGACCGCTCGCGGGATCCGCGTGACCGGGCGTGCCGGGCGTCGCTTCCGCCCCGCAGAACGCGCAGCGCGTACCGGGAGGGGGGGAGCTGGAAGCCGGGTGCATCGGTGCCGGTTCGGGGAGAGGGACGAGAAAGCGGCCCGGGTCGACAGAACCCGAGCCGCTTCCCTTCGTTTTCTGTGGCGGGGGAGGTCAGGAGCGGCAGGCGGAGGGGGAGGGGGAGGGGGGCTGGACGGTCGAGGCTGGCGAGGGCGTGGGCTCGACGTTCACGCTGACCCTGTCCAGGGGCCGTACACCGGGCGGACCCCCGGCGCGCCCTGACGACTAACCTATAGCAGCGCGAGAAATCAGTTGATCCGCCTGTACCGGTAAGTGGCGCTCTCAGACGATCCCGAAAACAGTTTTTCAGCTCAGGCCGAGTTCCTCTGCCGCAGCCCTCCCATCGTCGATCAGGTCGAGGATGGTGTAGGTGCTCACCTTCGGCAGCCCGTCCTGCGCGCGGCACCGGGCCCGCTGCAGGCGAGCCCGGCTGCACCGTCAGGCGGCGAAGCGGAAGAAGCCGGGGGAGGCGCCGGTCCGCCCTGTGATCACGTCGACCTGGATCCCCCGGACCGGAGCGAGGGGCTCCATCCCCTCGTACATGGCGCTGCACACCGCGGGGTCCGCGAGATCGCGGATCATCAGTGCGATCAGCCCGTCGTTGGCGAACTGCATCCAGAGCGCGGCGGCGGCGTCCGGGAACTCGGCGTGCTCCGCGATCAGGAGCACCAGGTCCATCGCTTCCACCACTTCCGGCAGCGACGCGAAGTGAGGGATCCAGCGGTCCAGGCACTCGGCTGCGAGCGCGCGCGCCTCGTACGGCCAGGGCGCGGGGGCCCGCTCCTCGTAGAAGCGGACCGCCTCCTCCAGGAAGACGCGGGGGGCCGACGCGAGGCGACGCGTCCAGGCCTGGACCGCGTGGAGGTTGCGGATGGCGATCTCGGCGGCGCGTGCGGCCTGGTCCGCGCCGTCACGCCCGGCGCACCCGGAGAGGCCGTACCACTGCACGTAGGTCGCGTAGAGGAGGTCGGCCAGCGGGGCGGACGGAGCGGTGGTGGTGGGACAGGCGGGCTCGTCGCAGCTGCAGCGGAAGAGCCCGAGCGGCTCCCCCAGCGCGAGCAGGGCGGCGCGGAGGTCCCGGTGGTCCTCGGGCTCGTCGGCAGCCGGCGTCCGGAGCTTGCGGGCGGCCTCCGCCACCTCCTGGAGGAGCAGGTGGAGCGGGAAGCGCTCCGGTGCGTGGTAGATGCACTCGGGATCGGTGCAGGGGCAGACGACGCGCGCGAACGCGTCCAGGCGCCCACCGAGCGCGAGGAGGAAGTGCCGCGCCTGGCGCACGGGATGGTCGAGCTGGGCGTGGGTCGGGGACATCGTAGCTGGGTCGAAGATGTGGACGTCGTGCCGGGGCTGTGCCCCGCGCGTGCGACAGGGGCGAGGTGACGAGGGGCGCGGAGCCGGGCTCCGCGCCCCTGCCGCTCAGAGGTCCAGGCCCGGGGTGGCCCGCTTCTGGGCACGATGCTGGCCGCTGTGTTCGACCAGGCTCGCGCGGGGCTGGCGACCCACGGCGGAGACGCCGAGCGCCTGCCCCCCGGAGAGACGGTCCATCGCGCGGGCAAGCTGGGGACGGACGCTCCGTACCCGGGTCTGCTCGGCAGGCGAAAGGGTCGACCACGAGGCGTGGGTGCGTTTCAGCGCCGGGTCGTGATCCCAGTTGGAGAGACGGGGCTCGATCCTGGCGAGTCGCTGCTCGATCCCGCGGATCTCCGCGCCGAGGGCGTTGCGGACCATGGAGCGCGTCGCGGGCTCTGGAAGCCCGAGCTCGGCCGCGGTCGTGCGGATCCGGTCCTGGAAAGCGAGAGCGGCTTCGACGTAGTGCCGTCCGTGGTTCGCGACGGCGCGCGCGTGGGCGCGCGCCTGCGCCGGATCCGGGGCGAGGCGTCCGGCGTCGCCGACCTTGGGGTGCCCGCGGAGATCGTCCGGGCGGGTTGCCAGGACGTCGAGGACCTGGTGCTTTTCGCCTGCGCCGAGAGCCCGGAACGCGTCCTGGAAGGCCTTCGGATCGGCGAGCACCACGGGGAGCTGTTGCCGGAACTCCGCGGCGGTGGCGAGGAGGCGGTCATACGCGCGGTCGAGGGACGCCAGGACCTCGCCGCGGGCCCGGCGATCCGTCGACAGGGCATCACGCTGCGCGGTGAGGCGGAGCTGAGACTCCAGCTCCGCGCTGCCCGGGAGGAGGGCATGGACCCGGTTCTCCGTGATCGCCTGGAGCGCCCAGCGAAACTGCGAGGGGGTCACGTCGCCAGGGAGGCCCGCGTCCCGGATCGCGGCGCGTCTCTGGAGCCGGAACGCCGCCTGCTCCGCGACGTAGAGGTTGCCCAGGCGGGCGGCCTCCGGGCCGTGCCGCAGCGCCGCGGCGGCCTCGGCGCCGGGGAGGCCCGCCCACCGCGGGTCGACGGAGCTGGGAGCGAGCCGGCCGGCGGCGCCGATCCTGTCCGGGAGGGTGGACGGATCGACCTCCAGCGCGCGGAGCACCTCCCGCTTCTCCCGCAGGGGGAGGCGCCCGAAGGCGCGGACGAACGCATCGGGGTCCGCGACGATGGCGGAGACGGCGCCCCGGAAGGCTGTACGGGCTGCGTCGGCGTCGTACGAGGAGGGGATGAGGTCGTCGGCGACCCGCGGGCGGGCGTCCGGCGAGGCCCGGTACACGCGGGCGATCGGGGCCGGCGCGCCGCGGTCGCCGGGCGAGCGCATCAGGGTGCCCGCCGCGCGGAGGTGGCGCCGGAAGTCTCTCCCGGCGCGCAGGTAGTCCCGGCCTGCGCGCGCCGCCTCGCGAGCTTCCGCGTGGGCGGCGGCCGTGTCGGCGCCGGGGATCGCGCCGCGAGGCCCGTCGACCTGCCGTGCGACCAGGCGGCCGGCGCTGCCGAGCCATGCCTCCAGCTTGCCGGGCTGCGTGGCGAGGGTGTCCAGGGCTTCCCGCTTGCTCGCCGGGGAGTCCGACTTGGCGCGCCCGGGAGGGGTCCTCTCGGGGAGCTGGTGGAAGGCGCGCACGAACCGGCCGGGGTCCGCGACGACGGAGCGCAGCCGGTCCCTGAACTCGGTCCTGGCGACCCGGAAGGCGGCGCGCGTGTCGGCGATCTCCTCGACCGCCTCCTGCCGGCGCCGGGCGGTGGCGACGCTGCCCGGGGTGGGCGGGAGCAGCGGACCCTGCAGGGTGGCGGACTCCAGGCGGTAGGTCTCGATCGCCCGGGTTGCAGCCGCGGGGGGCAGGGGGCCGCCGAAGTCGCGCCAGTTGGAGCGCTCCGCCGCGCGGAGTGCCGCCTGCGCGTCCAGGCGGAGGTGGATCGGGGTCTCCGGCGTGATGTCGCCGATCTCGCGGCCGGGGTTGGGGGGGAACCGCGCATTGAAGGTGCGCGGGTCCACTTCCGCCAGGCGGGAAGCGACACGCTCGAACGCCGACCTCGCGACGCCGACACGGTCGAGCCACTGGAGCACCCTGTCCTGCTCACCGTTGCGAAGCCCCCAGGCCACGCGTTCCGCGTCCGCCGCCAGGCCCGGCACTCCCAGACCGTTCAGCCACTCGGACACGCGGGCGGTGTGCTGGGTGGCGAGCCACTGGTTGACGCGGGCGGTGTGCCTGTCCAGGAACGGGTGCGCTTCGAAGGGTCCGACCGCTTCGTCGACCCCGGTGTGCCCGGTGTAGCCGGGGACCGGGACCCGCGTGGGAGCGGTGACCTCCGCCAGGGGACCCGCCCGGAGGTGCCGGGGCTCCCAGCGCTCCTCGATCGCCGCGACCCGGGCACGCCGTTCTTCCTCACCGAGCCTGGGATTCTGCAGGACCTTCCCGATCTGCCGTTCCCGGGTGAACGCGCGGCGTGCCTCCCACTGACGATCCTCGTGCAGTGCTTCAGTCCAGTCCCGCGAGATAGCGGCGGCCCGGGCAGCGTCGTACAGGTCCGGAGTCACGAGGGCACGGAGCTCGTCCCGGACGCCGGGATCCATGAGGGCGCGCAGCCGCGCGCCGGCGAGGTGCGCCTCGAGGGCTGCGATCCGCTGCGCCGCCTGCTCGCCGGGGGTGCCGTCGCCGAGCGACGCGCGGAGCGTGGACAGCTCCCCGGAGGCGACCGGATCCACCAGGGCGTCGAGACGGGCCCTGGCCTCGTCGCCGGTCTCCCGGGCCGGCACCATGTGCATGGCGTGCCTGGTCAGGACCTGCCCGTCCGGGCCGCGGGTGAAGAGCGGGTCCCCGATGCCGCGCGTGTGGCGCCGGCTCTGGGTGACTCCGACCGCGAAGCCGCTGATGCGGGGGACGTCCGGGTACTCGCCGCGCAGCGGGATCAGCTCCTCGTCGGGGCGAACCGTCGACGCAGCCCGGATCCGCGGCCGTCCATCCTCGGTGGCGGACAGCGTGCGCCGGGTGGCGACGTCGGACTGGGGGTAGATCGCGAAGCCACCCCTTGCCGGCGCGGCCGCGTCGGTGAAGTCGGGGAGGGAGGCCGTGCCGCTCCAGTCGCTCTCCTGTGGATTCTCGAACCGTGATTCGTCGGAGCGGGCGCTCCGGTCACCGCGCAGCATCAGCTCGTCCTCGGTGAGCTTCAGGCCGGCGCCGAGCGCCGCGGCGAGGTCCTCCGGCACCAGCCGCGGAACGCGCGGGTAGCGGCCACGGATGGGGTGGAGGACCTCGTCCTCGCCCACCTCGGAGGCCGGGCGGCTCCAGGGCCGCCCGTCGGGACCCGCCGAGAGGGTCCGGCGGGTGAGGAGGTCGGACTGCGGGTTCACGAGCAGCGGTTCGCCTGCGTCCCGTCCGAACTGCAGGTGGCGGTCCTTCCACAGCAGGGTCAGCTCGCGGGCGATCGCGCGGAACCGCGGCGCGGCGGACAGGCTTCGCGCCGGCCGCTCCTTGAGGCCGCGGCGCTCGAGGTCGTCGACCAGGGTGTGGTAGATCGCGGTCGGGATCTGGCCCACGGTGCGGTGGGTGTCCTTGCAGAGCCTGTAGTCACGCTCCCGGGCGTCGTGCTTGCCGTAGTTGCACGCGACGCAGACGTGGAAGCGCTCGGATTGCGGGCGGCCGTCCCTGCGGCGTATCGGGATGGCGCGGCCCCAGATTCCGTACTCGCCCTCGAACGGCAGGGTCCGGGCGGGCGACGCGAATGGGAGCTGGATGCCGCGCTCCTGCGGCGGCGGGAGCTCGGGAAAGAGGCCCCACCCCCTCGTGTCACGCTCGACGATGGGGTTCGGGCGACCCTCCCGGACGGCCTGGATCCCGGCGCTGACGACGGCGTTGAGGGCGCGGAGCTCGCGGGTCTCCCGGGCGGTCAGGATCTGCTGCTCGCGCAGGGTGGGACCGGGCGCGGGGGGCTCCGGGGGCACCAGCATGCCCAGGCGGCGGTCGATGGCCCGGGAGAGGCCGAGGGCGATGTCCCGGACCTGCCTGGCGACGGCTGCCTCGATCTCGCGCTCCGCCGGGATGGAGCGGAGCGCGGCGGCGATCAGCTCGCCGTTGCTAGGCGGGCCAGCAGCCACGGCTCGCCGGGGTGTCGTTTCATCCATTCGGCCCCTGGGCGCCGGGGTGACAGTGCTGCTGTGACGGCGGGCGCGGACGGTGCCGGCTCCCTGGAGGCATTACCCCGTGATCTCCGACAACAGCATCGGGGCACCTGGAACGTAGGGAGGCGACACGGCGGGGCTGGGGAGGCGGGCAGGATGCTAGTGAGCGGTAGTGGCGGGAGGTAAGCGGGCGAGCGGTGTTCCCGGAGGACGTGAGCCACTGGCGGGAAGCCGGCATGGGTGGACGGTTGGCGGACTCTACGCGCGGAGTGGCATTACGCCCGAGAAAAGAATCGAGCCACATACAAATGATCGCGTACCCTTCAAGCAATGTGCGCCATCGTGATGGTAGTCCCGGTTCTCGGGGTGTGTGTTCCTGGCGGAATTGATGCGGGCGGGAAAAACCGACGGGAGCCCCGACGCCGAGCTGCGGCGAAGGCGTTGTCACCCGCCGGCCTGGCATCGCTACGAAGTACAGGGGCACGAACGGCGCCCCCACCGCGAACCTCGCTGGGGGCGTCATTTTGCCCCATCACCCGGCGCTGCTCGCCGCCCTTCTGAAGCGAAAGGCCTCCAACCACAGGTACGGGAGAAATCGCGTGTGGCCTCCCAGCCAGAAATCGTCCAGGATGACATCGTCGAGGCACACTCGCTGAAAAAAGACGGGGTTGCTGTCCCTTCCAGAGAAAACATCCTCGTTCAGTTGGTTTCGTTCTGTCCAACCATGTAAATGATGTGTCGATCCATGTTCGGTATTTTTCTCATCTTTTATTGCACCGTTGCTGATCTTACGTTGTGACGGGCCCTGAGCCGTTCAGAGATGGCCGCGCCGCAACGGGTCCCGACCGAGCTTTCCCGAAGACAAATCGCCTGAGCCGTGGTGTGAGCGTCCTGCTCCTGGCCCGGCGACATACTCGTACACGGCCGCCGGCCTCGCCTAGATGCCACGAAGCTCCTTGCGAAGCAATCCACTGAAGGCCGGCGACCGCACGATCTGCCGAGCGCGGCCTGGCGACGCAAGAGCGGCCTGGCTGGTCAACGTCGCAGAGGAACGAGAGAGTTTCGCTGGACTGGACGTCCTGCAGGAGTGCGACGATGCCGCTTCGCTCCTGCTCTGGCAGGGGCTCCGCGATGTGGTCCTATGGGGAACGACGGCGCCCGCGGACCGAGGTAGCCTGTTCGGCCCATGCGCGCACGCGTCGTTCGTGGAGATCCGGGCTTCAGCCGAGGTGGATTCGGCCCTCGGGCTGCCACTCGCCTGTCTGTGCGACCTGGTTGCCAGCCCTGCCAACGCCGACCCCGGACTCCTGGAGATTGCCTGCCTCGCGATCGCAAAGTGGGCCGCGGCCACCCAGCGGACGCGCACCGCACTCCACTTCGCCGAGGCGGCAGCGCTGGTGTGCCCGCGCTCGCCGGCAGCGGCCGCGGAAGCCGGCGAGCTGGCGCTTCAGCTCGGCCGCCACCAGCGGGCGCATGTATGGCTGCGGTTGGCGGCGGGCCTGAGTCGACGCAGCCGTGGGTGGAGCATCCATGGAGCGGCGCGTCTGAACCTGGGGCGGCTCTACGCCTTGCGGGGCGATCTCAGAGCCAGCCGGGACTCCCTGCTGGCGGGCCTGCGCGTGGCGCGCAGGTATCGGCTGGATCGGCTGCGGGGCCGGATCGCCCTGGAGCTGTTTCGAGTGTGCAGGATGAACGCCGATCACCGCGGGGCCGTACGCTACTCGCGAGTGGCGCAGCGCTTTCTGCACCCGGGGGGGGCGGCGGTGCGTGAGCTGAGACAGGAAGTTGCCGAGTTCTGGATCGAGACCGGTGAGCCGTGCCGCGCCGTCCGCCTCCTGCAAGGGGCTGCCGTCGCGCGCCACCCCGAAGCGGACCAGATCGCGTGCACGATCCTGCTGTTTCGGGCCGCTGTCGCCGCACAGGACCGAGTCGCCATGGACACCGCGTGGGACACTGCCACCGTGCTGATTCGCGCACAGGGTGAGACCAATGCGACTGCCCGCCAGCTACTCGCCCTTGCAGAGGCCGCCGCGGGCCACATCGAGCGAAGCCGCGTAGCCATGGTCGCCGACCAGGCAGCCGGCGAGGCGCGCCGCCGCGGTGACGAGGCTACAGCGGCCGCCGCGGAGGCGGTCCTTCGCAGGATCGAGGACGCCTGGAGCGGCAGGGTCCCCGCGTGACCCCTCGACGCTGGCAGGAGCCGCCCATGCTCAGGCTGAGAGGGGAAGGCTCACCCGCATGGAGGCGGCGGATCAGGCGGGAGCTGGAGCCGATCCTCGGCGCGGGTGCGTACGCGGTGGTCGAGACCATGAGCGCGGTGAGGGCCTGGCTGTGTGCCGCTGCTGCGGCCGCACCGGCAGTGGTTGTGGATCCGCAGCCACGTCGTGATGTCGCCGCTCCGGGTGACGTCAGCGCGCCAGCCACCCTGTCGGAGTCACTGGCTTCGCTTGGCTACGCCATTGAAGCCGGCATCCTTCACCTCCCGTCCGGCTGTCAAGCCTTGGCTCGCTCCGCAGAAGCAGCTGGCGCCCGCCTGACGGCGTTCCTGTTCGCCAGGCTGGCGCGCGATGCGGGCGCGCGATGCGACCCGTCCCCCATCTACGCCTACGAGATGGCCCGCCTCGCGGTAGTGATCCCCGAGCTGGCGGTGCTGGGGCGCGAGTGGCTTACCTGGGCAGCGCTCGAAGGACGCCGCACGGCACGCTGGGACGTCGCAGCGCTCGCGGTGGCGACGCTCGCCGACCATGTAGACGCGGATGGCGACGTGGCGACAGCCGACCGACTCCGAAGAGTTGCGGAGTGGGCCGAAGCCCGTGCCCGCGGCCAAGCCCGATCGACCCAATAGAACAGGAATGAGCGAACAACCCACGCAACTGCTGATCCTGCATGGCGACGAGCGGGTTCGCGCGGCCATTCCAGAGACCGCCAGCCCAACCTGTACGTGCGCGATCGCTTCGGATTGGCCCGCCCTGACCATGGCCGTCCGCCGTTCGCCGCCTATGGCCGTGGCTGTCGTCGATCCGTACAGCCGGTGCGGGACTCGACTGGCGCCCGAGCTCCGCTCCCTGCTGGTGTCGTTCCCGTCTCTCACCGTTCTCGCAGCATTGGAGATCCCGAAGGCAACCCCTGTCGAGATTCAGACGCTCGCGAGATGGGGAGTTGCCGACGTGGTCGTGATCGGCCACGACGATACGGTTACCGCTCTGCTGTGCCGCTCGCGGCAGGCACGTACGCGTTCGCTTCACGCACTTCTACACCGTGTCGTTTCGCGGGACCTTCCGGAACGCGCACGTGCGATTCTGTTCGCGACAGCACGGTGCGCTGGTGACAGAGCTACCGTCGACGATGTCGCATCGCACGTGGGTGTCTCCTCCCGGACCCTCCTCCGGTGGTGCGCTCAGGCCTCGCTTCCACCACCGAACGAGATCCTCGCGACTCTCCACGTGTTGATTGCCGCGGAGTTCCTCGATGATCCCGACCGAACCATCCACAGCATCGCGTCCGGCCTGGGATACGGATCTGAACCCGCGTTGCGTCGTGCCACGCTCGAGGTCGCGGGACTTACGCCGACTCAGCTTCGCGCTCGCGGTGCCGTTTCCACCGCCGTGGGAGTCGCGCGCGCGCGTCTGGCCTTGACCTGTATCCCGGGATGTGCGCCCACGCCTCCGTGAGCAGGCTGGCACCCCGGCGCCGCGGTCACGGTGCCGCCCCGCGCACATTTGGCCTATACGGGTTGGGAGGGATCGCCTGTCCGACACCATGGTCATGTTCGGAACGAACGGTTCAAGTCTGCATTGACATCTGGATCGCAGCCCGGTAATTGTGGCTGACCAAGCAACAGCCGGTACTAGTGCGGCAATCCTCGTTTCAACGCGGTGGGGGGTGCCCACATGCTACAACCCTCGGATCATGCGCTTGCCGATGCGAAACGAAGCCAGAATCGCTGCAGCTTTTCTGCTGCTGGCCGTGATGGGGTGCTCGCCCGAGAACGCCGATCAGGGGAGCTCGGGTGCACACGTGGTCCCCTTCGACGAGGTCTTCCCGCTCCAGGAGACCATCGTGCTGCAGGATCCCCCGGGAAATCCGATCGGAGAACCTTCTTCGATCATCATCTGGGGGGACCGGCTCGTCGTCACGGACCTGCTCCAGGCGGACGTGAAGATGTTCGACCGTAGCGGGCGACACGTGGCGACCATCGGGCAGCCCGGGGACGGCCCGGGCGAGTTCCGGGCACCGGTTGGAGCCGCGGTGCTGGCCGGCGGTGTCCTGGGCGTCTTCGACCCGAGGTTGCATCGCCTCTCGTTCTTCACCGCAGACGGCCGGCCCCAGGACCAGGTCGGAGTGCCCTTGCACTCGATCACCTCCTTCCAGGGGATCGACTCCGCCCATGTGCTCTACACGGGCACGCTCCGAGCAAGCACCACGGCGGAAGCCCGGGTCCAATCCCAGGAGGGTTCGAAGTCGGTGCACATCCTCGACCCTCAGGGGACGGTGCTTCGCTCCTTCCACCAGGTCGAGCCACCCTCCCGCATGTACGAGGCGAACTTCTCGCTGGTGGTCGCTGCCCCGGTCGGCGGCAAGGTGGTGTCCGCTTCCTTCGGGTCGAACCGAATCCACATCTCCGACCGCGCCGCAAGGAGCGAGACGGTCGTCGCACTCGGCGCTGAGTCCTATCGGGAGCCGCAGTGGCCGAAGCGCGAGTTGCCAGGGGGGCTCACCGTTCTGAGCGAGTGGGCGAACCAGCAGATGTGGACGTCCCGCATTGTAGCCCTGGATTCCACGACCTTCGCGGTCGGGTTCACGATGCCGGATGCTCGCAAGCCAAAGGAGCGGGTGTTTCGTTACGAGGTGGCTACCGTGGCCGGCCAGGCACTGTTCGCCACGTCTCTGACGAACCGCGTCCTCATGTTCGTCCATCGCGGGTGTGGGGTGTTCGTCAATCGGCGAGAGGATGCGACGACCGAGATCGAGTTCCGCGAGGTCGACCTCAATCCCCGAAAAAAGGCCGTGCCCCAGCGCTGTGCCGCGCAGGCATGACCACTCGGATCCGCCTCCGTCCACCGATAACGACAATTGAACATGCGACTTAGACCCGCCCTGGCTGCTGCCGCTTGCGTTGCGCTGTTCGTGGCGGGATTCGCCGGCGCCCGCCGCAACTTCCTGGCGGATTTCGGGCGGGCGGAGGACGAGTCGGCGATCAACTCCAGCACGGCGAGCGCGGCAGGTGGCCGGATCTCCGATGTGGTTCTGGAGGACCACCGGGGACAGCGACTCCGCCTCTCGGGCCTGACGGAAGGCCGCCCCACGCTGGTCCTGGTGGTGAGCGCCGAAGACTGCCTCAGCTGCGCGAACTTCCCGGTGGAGATGCGAGTCGTCCGGAACAAGTTTCCCGGCCTGAAGCGCATCATGCTGGGAACGGGAAAGGACACTGCCTTCTTCCGCGAGTATGGGAGGGAGAAGAGGATCTCTTCCGAGATGGTCCTCGATCCTGGCGGGGAGTTCCTGAAGAGCGTCGGGGCGGCGGGGCGCACCCCTGCCGTCCTCCTGCTGGACGCGGAGCGGAATGTCCTTCTCTTCGAGCACCGATCGGGACCGGCGTTCTCCGGCTTCCCGGTTACCGAGCAGCTGCTCGCGGTGCTCCGAGTTCTCAACGCCGCAGGTGCGCCGCGCGTCGCACCTGGCGGCGAGAGGGCCGCTCGTACGAGCGTGCCCATGCCCGAGCCGGGCGCACCCACCATCTCCACGAGAGGAACGGCTCCATGAACCATTCCCGCACGACCTCACGCACTCGCTGGGCCCTCTTCGCGTTCGTCCTCGCGCTGGCCGCGGGGAGCGGCCTCGGGACCCTCTCCGCGGAGGAGACCGGGTACTCGCTGAAGGCGAGCGCGATGCCGAGCACGACCGGCACGACCCAGAACTGGTGGTGTGAGACCAGCTGCCCCAAGGACCAGCAGGGAGTGAAGTGCTGCTACATCCGCGCGAACAGCACCGGCGACGAGGAGGCCTCCAGCGGCAACGACACGGCGAACTGACGGACCAGATCGGCTTTCCCATGCCCGGCTTTCACGCGTTAGCTCGAACTTCACGAAGCGACTTCCATGCTGACGGAGACGACCATGAGACGCACGAACTTCCGCCGCACCGTCCTCACCGCCCTCTCGGTCCTCGCCTTCGGGCTGAGCGCGGGTCACGCCTCCGCGACGTACGACCCGCCCCCGACGATCGACGAGAGCCCCGTGGGGACCGGCGGGGACGAGCAGGGCCCGGGCCCCAAGGGGTTCGACTGGTACGGTCCACGCAAGGGGATGTGCACCTCGCTGAGCTGTGCGCCCAACCAGTCGTGCTGCATGATCGGCAACGCGTGACGTACGGCGGTCGGGTCCCGGCCGCTTCCGAGTGACGTCGTCGCACGCACGATCAGAACGGTCGGGCGCATGCCCCTTCCAGCGGTCGCCGGTGAATCCGGTGGGAGGGGCGTGCGCCCGATCAGGTCAACTCAACTTACACCAGTCCCGAGCTCACCCTTGATGATCCCTTCCCGCCTGACCACTTGCATCCGCCTTCTCGTCGCGGGAGTCGTAGGGGTGTTCGCGGCGCTTTCGACGACAGCCTGCGCCGGCGATGTCGCACCCCGCAGCGACACCGACAAGCCCGTCCCGTTCAACTCGGTTTTCGCGGAGATACGCCAGGTGGCGCTCCACCCCTCCTCCTCCGACCCGATCGGCGAGGTCTGGAGCCTGGTCAGGTGGCGGGGCGGGCTGGTCGTCCTGGACCCGCTGCAGACCAACGTGAAGGTGTTCGACGACCAGGGCCAGCTGCGCCAGACCATCGGCCAGGCGGGATCCGGCCCCGGGGAGTTCCGCTACCCCTACGCCGCGGCTGCCCTGGCGGACGGCAGGCTGGCGGTCCTCGACGTCGCCAGCATGACGATGTCCATCTTCCGGCCCGACGGTGCGTACGAGCGCGGGTGGCTCGTCCCCGTGGCCTCCCCCGGGCAGATCACCCCGATGGAAGGTGGGAGGCGGCTGCTGATCCCCGCGGAGCGGACCGAGACACGCGGCGAGCGCACGGCCAGACATCCGGGCCGGAAGGCTTTGCACGTATTCGACCTGGACGGGACGCTGGTCCAGTCGTACTCCGCTGTCCCCACGCAAAGGCAGGGAGAAGGCAGCTTCTTCACCCTGATGGGCACGGCCGTGGGAGCCACGGGGGTCTCGGTGCCGATGAGCCGCAACACCGTGCGCCACGTGGACCTGCAGTCCGGACGCGAATGGGTGGCGCCTGTGGGGTCGAAGATCTACGTGCCACCGGCCTGGCCGAAGGGGCGCTTCCCCGACCTCAGCGCCCTGGACGAGTGGGCCACGAGGCAGATGTGGACGAAGGGGATCGTCGCGGTCGACTCCAGCCACTACGCGGTGAAATTCGTCACCTACCCCGGGGGCAAGCCGTTGTACCACTATGCCGTCGCGAGGAGCGACGGTACGACGGTGGCTGTTTGCGATCCGACTTCATGGGACCTGCACCTGGTCGAGAATGGCGTCGGGTACGCCACCCGGACGGACGAGGAGGGGAACGTCACCGTCGCAATGCTCCGCATCCAGCTTCCCGGTGCGGCGGTTCCCCGGCGCCTGGGCCAGCGGTAGGAACAGGACGTCGATGGAGCGCTCGATCTCGCGACGAAGATTCCTTGCGTCGCTGTCGGCCGCCGCCGGCGTAGCGTCGCTCGGGGGCTGCGGTGCCATGGCGGGGGGCCGGAAGGAACGCGTGATCGTCGTGGGAGCGGGACTGGCAGGTCTCGCCGCGGCGTACGAGCTGGTCCAGGCCGGTGTGGACGTGCTGGTGCTGGAGGCCGCGTCGCGGCCGGGCGGGCGGGTCCTGACGCTCCGCGCACCATTCGCGGACGGCCTCTTCGCCGAGGCCGGCCCGTTGCACGTGCCCGACCACCACGACGCGACCCTCCGCTACATCGACGCTTTCAACATCCAACTGGACGAGGGCAGGGCACGGGCTCCGGCCACACACCGCAACGTCTTCGTGGGCGGGCGTCTGGTGAGGGTCGCGCCCTGGGACGGTGGCGACTGGCAGCTTCCGCTCCGGTCCGACGAGCGGAGCCTCAGCGTGGCGGAGCTCCACCACCGGTACGTGCGGCCACTCGTCGAAGGGGTCGGTGACCCCCTCGCTCCCGGCTGGCCAGGCCCGGAGGCCGGGCGCCTGGACCGCATCACGTTCGCCGAGCTGCTCAGGCAACGAGGCGCCTCCGACGCTGCGCTGTCCCTGCTCCGCCTCGGGTACTTCGACGTGTGGGGGGACGGCGTCGACAGCTACTCCGCTCTGTTCATGCTGCGCGATCTGGCGCTCAAGCCGAGCTGGGGGACGAGCTACCGCATTCGCGGCGGAAGCGATGCGCTTCCGCACGCGTTCGCGCGTGCGCTGGAAGGCCGCATCCGCTACAACTCCCCGGTGGTTCAGATCCGGCAGACATCCCGGCACGTGGAGGTGACGTTCCAGGACAACGGACAGCCCAGGACCGAGCAAGCCGACCGCCTCGTGTGCGCGATTCCGTTCTCGGTGCTACGGCGCATCCCGGTCGCCCCGGATCTCTCCGAGGGGAAGCGACTCGCGATCCACACGCTTTCCCACACATCCATCGCGAGGGTTTTTCTCCAGTGCAGGTCTCGCTTCTGGCCGAAATCCGGCCTGGGCGATGACGTCGCCACGGACCTGCCCATCATGAACGTGCGGGACGCTGCTCCGGGTCAGCCTGGTACTCGGGGGATCCTCGAGTCGTTTTCAGCTGGCCCGGCCGCGCGACGCATCACGGCGGTTCCGCCGCGCTCCCGGGTAGAATGGGTGACCGCGCAGATCGGGAAGATTGCGCCCGAGGTATTGGGCCAGGTTGAATCCGGGGTGTCGAAATGCTGGGACGAGGATCCGTGGGCACGTGGAGACTACGCCTGGTTCCGTCCGGGCGAGATGTCCACGCTTCCCCCCCACATCGCACCCCCGGAGGGGAGAATCCACTTCGCGGGGGATCACACGTCGTCGTGGCCGGGCTGGATGCAGGGCGCCCTGGAGTCGGGGATGCGTGCTGCCCGGGAGGTAATCACGGCGGGCTGAGCCCCGCCGCGGCCGTTGACGCCGGACAGCTCGCTTCATCGGCGATGTGCCGCCCGCAGGTCCATGGAACGCCGATCCCACGCAGTCCACCACACCCGCAGCACCGCGCCCCTCCCGACATCGTTGCAATTCTCCTGATGCACGAGACCGTCCGCCGGTCGTAGGAGTCGCGAGAACGGAAGCCCCCACCGCGGCACGTCCCCTTCCGCGAGTCTGCCGGCGAGCTGGCGGCAGTCGGCTGCTCAGGAGAGCCAGACTTTCGGCGGCTTGCCGGAATGGCGCGCCCGCAGGTCGAATAGCTCCCGCTCGAAAGCGCTCGCGGCGGTCGCGAATGCACCTTTCTCCCGCAGCTCCCCCGGCGTCGTTCTCATCAAGTTCCGGATCGCGGTCTTCAGGCTTGGCCCTGAGGCATAGCCCGTTGCTCTGGCGACGGACTCCAACGACCTGGAGGGGTCGTCGAGCAGGTCGGCCGCCAGGAGGAGACGGAGCCAGGCCAGGAGCCGCTGTGGCGGAGGAAGGTCGGCGCGGTGGCACCAGCGCGGGACGGTCCGCATCCCCACGCCCAGCGCGCGCGCAAGGTCCGGGGCTTGTCCGCCCACGGCCACGATCTCGGCTGCTCGCAGGAGCAGCCCCGCCGGACGACTCGGGAGTCCCCGGGGCAGAGCGCGGTTGATCAGGCGCTGGACCGGCCTGCTCTGCACGACGCGCAGGCGCCTCGCGACCGCCGGCGGCGTGTTCTCCCGCGCCAGGTCGATGCAGTCCGCGACACCCCATTCACCGAGTGTCCGCAGCACCACGGAGTCTCCGGGGGTGACCTGGAGCGCGGCCACTACCGTTGCCGAGGGAAATTCCCGCAGGAGAGCTTGCAGCTCCGTCGCCAGGCCCGCTCCGCCATCACTGCGGCGATAGGGATCGACGATCGTGATGGCTGCGGGAGGCGAGCGGCGCAGCGCGTCGTGGAGATCATCCCAGGTCGTCAGGTGGTTCAGCCGATACGGCTGGCCGGGAAGGAGGGCGAACGACCTCGCGAGCTGCTCGTTGCCGTGGAGCAACCACAGTGTCCGGGTCAGGGGCTGCATCATGGTGCCTACGGGTGGAGTTTTTTACGACACTTTCCTTGACGGACTGTCGACGCGGGGAATACCTTCGGCGCACAAGCAGGTCTCACCTCCACTTCCCGCGCCAGGAGCCTCACATGCACCCACGCAGATTGCCGTTTGTCGGCGCCCTCGTCTTCAGCCTCTGTCTGCTCATTTCCGGCTGCGCCTCCGATTCGCCGACCTCCGACGACCGTACTCCCGGGCCTCCGCTGCTCGACGGTCCTGGATGGATCGGCGGCGGTGGCCGGATGCCGGGCGACACCACGTCAACGAGTAACGCCCCCCCGCCCGATTCCACGCCGGTGAACCGGTAGGTTCGCCGCCTGGCCGCCCGGCTACGAGCCGGACGGCCAGGTGCAGGAGTCAGTCGGCTTCCGCCGAAAGCGCTTGCACCACCTCCTGCGCCAACCTCTCCGCCTGCCGTGCAAGATCGGGGGTTTCGGCATCCGAGGCTGCCGACCCGCCCTGTGCGTCGTGAGCCTTTGCATTCTCCAATGCTCTTTCGGCGAGGAGGCGGTTTTCCGCCTCGCCGTTCGCCGCAGCCAAGGCCGCCGATCTGTCGGCGGCCTCCATTGCTCGATCCCAGTCACGGGCGGCGAGATGTGCCCAGGCGAGGATCAAGTACGTCTCGGCGAGCCGGATTCGACCCTGGGCCTGGCGGCAGCAGTCCTCGGTGACCTGTCGAGCGGCCTCGTAGGTCACCGTGTTACCGGTTTTCGCTGCCGCATACGCAATGGTTGCAGTCATCATCGGCCGGACGGTGGGATCGATGTCCCCGACCATCGCCGCCTCAAGGACGGGTAGAGCCCGCCTGAACTCCTTTTGATGAACCCAGAACCTTCCCACGTCGAATGCGAGATCCCGAAGGCGAGCCTGGTTCTTTCCATACAACCCCAGCGCGCTGCGCACGTGCGCGTACGCTTCGCGCAGGCGTCCCAGTTCCGTGGCGACATGGAAAAGATGATGGTGTGAGGCAGCCGCGATCTCCCGCAGCCGATTCCGCTCCGAATGGCGTAGCGCCCGCACCATCGCGGCGTGGGCAGCAGGATAATTGCCGGACCGGAGGAACATGACACCCAGACCGATGAAGGCCCAGCCGTACGACGCTGGATCCGGGTGCCGCGACAGCCGCACTACGTGACGGAACCAGCTCTCGGCCCGGGCGGTCTCGCCGAGGTCACGGGCAAGACGAGCCACGACCAGGGCCGCCTTGGCATCATGCGGCTGGAGGAGGGCACATGCCTGCGCGAAGGCAAGCCGTGTCGCGGGCGTTCCCTGGAGGTCTGCCCAGGACTCGATTTCCTGACAGGCACGAAGGAGAGACTGGTTGTCGCCGCCACGCTCCAGTTCACCCGTCATTCCGGCGAGCGTCGACAAGGGTACTCGAACCGGGCCGTCGATCTCTGCCGCACGCACCAGGTCCAGCCGATGCTCGGCCGCATCGACTCCGAATGCAGCGGCCCGGTCGGCCGGAGCCGTTTCCACCCACAGCATCACGTCCCGCAGGGCGCCGGCGAGAAGCACCCCGGCGGGTCCGTCGATCTCGGCGAGGACGTCCAGGCCTTCGAATGCCGCCTGCGGCTGGGTGAGCGGAGGCGCGGCCAGATGGTTCGGCCTGCTTCGCCGAGGCGGTCGCTCCGGTGGGAAGTCGGTCATGTCGTAGCGTTGAGAGCTGTCCGCCTCATGCAGCGGCGCATGATCAGGAAAGGTGTACGACAGGCAAAAACAATTTGTCCCAAAGTAGGGGGCAGAGCGAATCGTGGACAGTGTTTGAAAATACCGAGTCAAAATCGACACACTTCGAGCAAAAGTCGATCTGGTTTAGCCGGCATGTAGGCCTCTCTGCATTCCGGGCGCATACCTTCGCCACCGTCACACATCTCACCAAAAGAGTTTCAGCCGCTACTCATCGAGCCGTTCCATGCGGCCGATTCAAATCGGTCCACACGCAGACTAACAGTGTGCTGCGCACAATGGCGTATAGCTTCTCGTAGGGCCTCTACATCTGGAATTCACGCTGGGCTCATCCCGAGCCCGTTGCCAAGTGCAGATGACTGCCGCCCCGGAGCCGTCCACGAATCCGAAACTTTCCTGACAAAAGTCTACACTACGTCCACCAACTCCTCCGGGAATCGAGCGCGGGCTCGACGAAACCCTGCGCGAGGTTCGATCAGTGACTGGGCTGGAGTCGCCACCGTTACTCCGCGGCGGCGGCGGGAGGTGGCGGACCTCGCCCCGCGCGGGCGTCTTCTGGTCGTGGCCCTTCTTTCCCCAGCGCAAGTGTACGCGAAAGGCCCACGGGTCTCCCCAGGGGCCTTTTGGTGGTGGTCTGTCGAGTCGGAGCTGCTGAGGAGCTGGAGGGCGGGGAGACAGCCCGTATCGAGCTCGGGATAGTAGGAGCCGATGGCGCCAACTATGTCCACTTGGGAATCGAGCATGCGCCTGAGCGCTGGACTCAGTCGCTGCGCGGGGCCTCGCGGCCGGCTGACCACACTGCGCGCTCACTGCGCAGGCGCTCGCGGCCGGCGAGCCAGGCCGCGCGCACGAGTGCCTCGTGAGCGTCCACTTCCTCGGGGGGCCAGGGCGAGCTGGGGTACAGACGGTCGAGCCTGGTGAAGTTTCGGGTCACCACGTCCCAGGCAGGGAGCGTCGTGGCAACGGCGCGCTCAGCGTAGGTGATGTAGTCCGGGTCCTGCTCCAGGCGCCGGCGTGCGGCGAGGCGGGCGAGAACGATGAGGCGCACCTCCTCGTTGGCTGCACCGGTGCGGAACTCGGCGCCGAGCTGTTGCAGCTCCTGAAGGCGATCGGCGTAACCGGCGCGCTCGGACGCCGGGTCCAGGCTCGGAGCATCCTCCGGGAGTGGGGTCGGCTTGTGGATTCGTGCGCGGATCAGCTCGTACACCTCGTACGTGGCGCGCATCGCCCCGCGGTGCCGCTCGACGGCGGCCCACTCGGGGAGCGTGGTCGCGAGGTCCGCTTCCTCGTCCGTGAACTCGGCTTCCCCTGGAAGCTGCTCGGTACCGGGCAGGGGGATGGTGCTCAATCTTCCTCGTCGGTACCTGTGGATGCGGATGCCAGGGCGTTTCGAAGGGTCGGCGGAACTGGCGGGGCAGGGCCTCGGTCCCGAGCACGCAGCCTTGCCCGTCAAGGTCATACCGGAGAGGGAAAGTAGCCGGCGGCCGCAGCGAAAGGAACCCGCGGCGGCGGAGTTACGAACGGCCTGGTCCGGACCAGGATGCCGCGGTCACGTGTTCAAGCGGCCGAGGAGCGGCCCGATGGCTTCGGGATCGGTGGCGAGCTGGCGCAGGGTCTCCGGCGGGAAGTCTCGGAGGAGCGCGGGCTCCGCGTCGATCCACCGGCGGACGACGGGAACGGCCGTGTCGCTTCCGAGCCGCGCGATCAGGAGCGCGATCACCCGGTAGATGGCATCGTGCTCGGCGGGCTCGTAGGCGTGCTCGACACGGGCGACCACGTCGCCGGGGACGACGATCGCGTCCACGTCGCCGTCGTCCAGGTCGATCACGACCGGGCGGTCGCTGGGGAGCCCGGCGAGGTAGTCGCTGAACCGCGCAGCAGGAGGGGTCATGGAGTCCACCGCATCAGGGAGAACAGGGTAGGTAGCTCAGAGCCCACCTGGGCCCTCCGCAAGGGTTCGGGTGATCTGGATCGCCTGGACCACGGCTCCGAGCGTCTGCTGGACACCCGGGCCGGTGGCGCTCGGACGGCCGTTCCTGAGGGAGTCGCGCAGGCGTCCGACGCTCTCTCCGGCCCCGGGCTTCTGGGCGGCGACCTTGGAAAGGACACCCTCCGCCTGGTCTTCGGGGAGGCGGCCGAGCGTGGACATCGCACGCTCCTTAGCCGCGGCGGGTCCACCGAGCGCGCGGAGCGAGTCCCGGGTAGCATTCAGCTCGGCGCCGGAGCCTGCGATCTCACGGGTCGCGGCCCCCCGGACCCGGTCGGCGCCGCGGTGCGTCGCCCCCGACGGATCGGTCCATGCCGTGTCGCGGACCGCTCTCCGGGAGTTGAGATAGCTGGCCCCATAGCTGGCGGCGTCCGGCGCGGCCCTCCTCGCCCCGGCCGTGCTCTGCAGCCCGGCCCACCCGAGATACGCGCTGGGGGCCGTCTTCAGCGCGCCCAGGCGCTGGGGGCTCTTGCGGAGGGCCCGGAGGGCGGCGGCGTCCCCGTGGCGATCGGCGATGGCGACGAACCTCTTCTTCGCGGCCGCCGGGTCCTGGTAGACGTCGCGCAGCGCCGACGTGAACTGACGGTCGTTGATGCCCGTCCACCGTTCGGTCCGCTCCACGTGGTGGAGAGCCGTGCTCGCGTCGTTGAGCCGGGCGTGGAGGCCCTGCTTGTGACTGGACAGGCGCTCGGCCTCCACGAATTCGGAGGCGGCGCGGTGCGCGGGCTCGTCCACCGGGAGGTCGGCGGCCGGGGCGGGGCGCTGCTGCCGGGTGGCTTCGGTGGCCAGGTACAGTGCCGCGACCTGGTCGGCATGCGCCAGGGCCAGGACGTCTCCCGAGAGGCTCGCAGGGTTGAGCGGTTCGCCCTCGCGCGGTCTGAAGAAGGCCTCGGGCTCGTCGCGGACCCGCTGGACGGTCTCGCGCACGCCATGCTCGCGGATCGCGCGCTGGATCTGCAGGAGCGCTTCGCCCGGGTTCGCACACTGGCGGGCGAAGGCTCGCTCGGTCTCTTGCAGGAGCACGTCCGCGGCGTGCGCCGGATTGCGGATCCCGTTGAGGTCGTAGGCCCGGGCGCCGCGGCGGGCGGCCTGGTCCGCAAGGGCGGCTGCGTCGTCGCGCGCGGCGAGGTCGCCGAGGGCGGCCGGCTCCCTGCGGACCACCGCGGCGGCGCCGCCGGTACCCTCGCGGGCGACCAGGTCGTGGAAACGGCGCTCCGCCTCGGCGGGGTCGCGGTACGCAGCGCCGAGCTTCCCGCGGAAGTCCGCCGTGAACGCCTCCAGCTTCATCTCCAGCTGGGCGGGGAGGCGTCCGGTGGGGCGGCTGGTGAGCTCGCCGGTGGTGCGCGGCAGCCTGTCCAGCCGGTCGCCCAGGGTCGCGTAGTACGTGCGCTCGAACGCGGCGGAGTGCTCGGCCGCGGTCGCGGCGTCCCTCCCGCGGGCGGCGATGGCGGAGATGTACGTCTCGATCCCGGGACGGGGCGAGCCGAAGGCATCGGGACGGACCGCGAGCCGCCGGGCCGCCTCCTCGGGGCCGGCCGTCGCGACCGCGCGCGCCCATGCAGGGTGGAACCGCTCCGGGTTGGCGAACCAGCTCTTCACCGCGGTCTGAAAGCGCTCGTTGAGCAGCTTCGCCGCCAGGAGGGGGTTGCCGCGGGACGCCTGCATCTCGTGCGCGAGGCCGCCGATGTAGCCGGCCTCGCGAGCGAGGGGGCGGAGCGTCTCGGGAGTATGGCCCGACCGGAGGGAGCCGAAGCGGGCAGGATCGGAGCCCATCTCCCGTCCGGCGGCCCGGGGGCCCAGCTCGGTGACGCGGTCGCGGAGGGCGGTGCGGGCCTGGTCCGGGTCGGCGTAGATGCGGTCCAGCAGGCGGACGAAACGCCGGGTCTCCTGACGTACGGCCCGGTCGAGGAGCGCGTCCAGGGTGGTGTCCTGAGACGTCGAGGGCTCTACCATGAACGCCCTGAAAGGGTGGGGTGGCCTCCGGTGGCGGCGCGATCCGGGAGACCGCGCCGCCTGCCGCGTTTTCGGCGGCATACCGGGGGAGATACCCCGTCAGGACGGATTCCGGACTACGCCTCGGCCTCACCCTCCCCGCCGGCGATCATCCTGGCGATCATGCGAAGCACCTCCGCCTCGGAGTCGCCCTCGAGGCGTGCGACCATGGCCCGGACCATCTGGTCCTCGTTCCGGCAGACGCGGAGGATCCGGTCCATGCCGGCGCGCTCCAGGGCGGTCAGCGCCGCGCGGACGAACAGGCTGTCGTTCGTGTCGCCGGGGCGTGCGCCGCGGGCCTCCATCTCCAGCTTGAGCTCGCGCAGGAAGCGCACGTTGTGGAACCAGACGTAGACCGGGAGGCGCCGTTCGGGCTTCTCGCCGGGTGCAGGGGCATCTCTACGGGGGCGGCCGCGGGTGATCCTCGGGACCGTGTCGTCGCCGGTGCGGGCGACGCGCCTGCGGCCACCCGGAGCGGGAGCGGGAGGGCCGACGTCCTCGATCACCGCAGGAAGGCCGGTCCGCCCCTCGGCGGCGTCCGCGGCTACGGCGGTCACCGGACGCTCCCCTGCGTCTTCGGCTACGGGGGGCGGCGCTGCCGCGGCCGGGGGGCCCGCCGGCGCAGCGGGGGTTCCTCCCGCGGCCGCCCCGCCGAATTGCGGGAGGGGAGCCAGCAGGGTCTTGCGCGGGCGCTGTGCCCCGGTGGGAGCGTCCCCGCCAGTGGGAGTGTTCATGCGGTCACCGCGAGCTGAGCAGCGGCGGCATCAGCCGCACCGGCCTGCAGGGTGGACTTGAGTGACGCGGGGAGGAGGCCACGCTTGATCGCGCGGACCAGGATCTCCTCGCCGAGCGCGACGAACCCCTGCGCTGCCCGGGAGGGCCGGCCGACCTCGGCGGCGTAGTCCACCACGGAAATGCCCCGGGCCTGCGCCTCCTCCACGTGGGTGTTGGTCCGGATCACCGTGTTGAAGATGGCCGTCCCGTAGAAGTCGCGGATCTCGGCCTCCAGCCGCACCTGGCGGCCGAGGCGGTAGTCCGCCTTCTGTACCGCGATCCCGAGCATCTGGCAGGTGAAGTTGTGCTCCTCCCACTCCTCCTGGAGCTCCTCGAACATGGTCTGCACGCCCTCGACGCCCAGGAAGTCGAGGCTGAGCGGGACCACGTAGGCGTCGGCCGCAGCCATCGACATCTCGAACGGGAGGCCCAGGGAGGGGGCGCAGTCCACGACGATGATGTCGAAGTCCTCGCGGACGCCGTCCAGCGCCTGCTTCAGCCGCTGGCTCGCGCCGGGATCGTGGTGCATGCGCTTCAGGATCTGCTTCATGGCCCGGCCGCACGTGATGATCGACAGGTCCGGCGCCAGGTACGTGTCGCGGATCACGTCCTCCACGGCGATCGTCCCCTCGAACACCGGAGCCAGGGAGGGCTCGATCTCGTCGCGCGCGATCCCGAAGGTGCGCGCGAGGCAGCCCTGGGGATCCAGGCCCACGACCAGCGTCTTCAGGTTGCGGTCGGCGATGCCGAGGTGTCCCGCGCGGGCGAACACGGCGGCCAGGTTGGAGGCGGCGGTGGTTTTCCCCTCGCCTCCCTTGGCGGTGTGGAGGGTCAGAATCATAGGTTGCAGTGGCGTGGATTGTACGGCTTCGAGCGGGTGGGGGTTGGCGTGCAAAATATGGTACCATATTACTTCAGGCACAAGAGCCCCTTGACCCGTAGCGCTGTTGCGCCGGAGACCTGATGCACCACGTGGGCGGTGTCGCCGGTCCCGGTGTCAGGAGCCGGCGTAGCGGCGGTACTTGGCGAGGCGGACCAGGAACGCCCGCGACGCCGCGGCGAAGGCTCCCTGCTCCCGGAGCGCAGTGGGGCCTGCGCCGGCGAAGGCGTGCATCGCCTTCCAGAAGTTGGTGCCGGTCGAGTATCCGAACGCATGCGCGACTCCGACGGCGGTACGGCCGGGGTCGTCCAGCAGCTCGGCGGCGAGGAGGAGCCGCATCCAGGTCAGGAGCTTCCGAGCCGGGGGGAGACCGCCGGCTTCGCACCAGCGGCGAAGGGTTCGCTCGGAGATGCTGAGGCGCGCGGCCAAGTCCTGCATGGCCCCGCCGGTGGCGACGACGTCCGCGGCGGTGTCGATGATCGTCCGGGCCCGCGCCGGGAGATCATGGGGAAGGAGGGAGTCGAGGAGGACCTTCAGGGGGAGCCCGTGGGCGCCGCGGAGGCGCTCGCGGAAGGCGTTCGGGGTGTCGTCGTGGCGGAGAGTGATGATCTCGGTCACGCCCCAGTCGCTGAGGGTGGACAGGTCTTCGGCCGCGCCCAGGTCGAGTCTGACGGTGGCCACGATGGGCGTGGAGGGGAAGTCCACCAGCAGGTGCAGCAGGTCGGGCGCGAGCTGCGCGCCTGAACCGAAGTAGGGATCCACCACCACCAGGGTCGAAGGAGGCGCTTCGCGCAGGGCGGTGCGCAGGGCGGTCCAGTCGGCGACTTCCTGCACGATGTACCCGCCGCGGGTGGCCGCCCGCACGCGCGCGCGAACCTCCGGGTCCGCGTGCAGGGTGAGCACCGGGCGGGTGGCCTCGCTCATCAGCGAGGCCCGGGTGGGTGTGCGTGAGGGGGGTGCGCTCGGCGCAGCCGGGCGGGTCGGCCTGGACCGCGTGGCGGCATGCGAGAGGCGCGGAGGCGGCACACCCTCCCGCTGCGGTTCACGCTCGTATGCATGTGGGCTGCGTCTACCTGGGGGCTACGACGGCGCGCAGTTCCCTCAGGGGGTGCAGCTCCAGCATGGCCGCGCGGCCTCGGGCGCCGAGCAGTTGGGCGCCCGCCGTGGGCTCCGCCAGGGAAGGAGCGGGGTGCTCAGGCGACACCAGGTCCGGCGCGGCTCGGGTCATGGCGGCGGCGGTGTGGATTCGAGCGCGGCTCAGACGGTGAGAGCCGCACGGGGAGCCGCAGGACGCCGGCTGACAGATCCGTGCCCCCGGGGCCGGTTGTCCCGAAGAGAACGCGTGGGATAGAACTCGCCTTCCTCGAGGAGCACGTATTCGCTCGTGCTCAGGCCGCAGATCATCTTCAGGGCCTCGTACCGCGTCCGACCGCGGTTCACAGGCGACAGGACTCGTACGATCATCCCGGTGCCCGCGCCGTGCATGCGCGACGCGTGCCAGGCTATGCAGTCGCCCTTGCCGTATTCCTCTGCGGAGCCGGTGGCGGGGTGGGTGGTCACGTGGCGGGTGCGGGTGGGAGGGGAAGGCGCGGGTGGCGGGCCCTGCCCGCGGCTGGTGGTGAATACCCCACGGTCGAGCGTGACGGTTTCCGGAGGGCCGGGCACCGCCGGGCGGTCAAGCGGCGTCCTCCATGGACTCGCCGGTACCCGGAGCCCGCGGAGGGAACAGCTTCAGGAACGCCAGGATGGGCTCCCGCTCCGGGCGGATGAACAGGTACCGGGTGGTGGGCTCGTAGCCGACGGTCTTCCCCAGGGGGCCCAGAGCTGGCTTGTGCTTGCTCGCCGACGCGCCGCGGATCTCGACCAGGCCGTTCCGGCGCGGGTGCAGCACCCAGCTCGCGCCCGGCGGTCCCTTCACCGACACGTTCGCGCCGGTGCGGAGTGCTTCCCAGGCATCCTCCGGCGACAGCGGCTCGGAGCCGTGCTCGCTGAAGAAGTCGCGGACGATCAGCGCCTCCCAGCGGGTCAGCTCCAGCCCGGAGATCATGCCGCTGCCGTCGGACAGGGTGAACTGCACGTACCGGCGGGTCTTCGGCTGCTCGGTGGCCGTGTCCACGCCGCGGAGCCGCTGGATGTCCCCGATGTACTCCGTGACGTACCCCTGGACGATCGCGGCGCGCTCGCCGGCCTCGTTCAGGATCTCGTAGAGCGTGAGGACCGGGTGGGCGCGCAGCTGCGTGGTGCGCAGGACCTCGCCGCGGCTCCGTCCCGTGCGGCGGGCGGACAGCATCTCGGCCACCTCCCCGGTCATGAGCCTCTCGCGCTCCCGCTCCCAGGCACCCATCACCTCGTGCCCCGCGAGGATCGGGAACATCAGCAGCTCCAGGAGGAAGACCCGCATGTCCGCGTCGTGGGGGCGGCGAACCGGGACGAGCATCCCGCCGCCGTCGCCGGACTGCATGTGCTCCAGGAACTTGCGCCCGGTGAAGTAGCGGCGGAGGTCGTCCGGCAGGTGCTCGACCGCGTTCTTCATGGCGGCGACCGGGATGTCGCCGGAGATCTCGAAGGCATCGAGCGCGTCGGTGCCGGTGGACTCCGCGCTCCCCTTGCAGGTGGCGCCCAGCGACGCCATGCGGCCGGCGATGGTCGCGCTGAACTTGCGCTCGCCGGCGGAGTTGCTCGCCACGAGGGCGATCTCGGGCGGGGACAGCTGGCCCGTGCGGTCCACCCGTCCGAGCTCCTGGAGGAAGAGGGTCGCGCTCCATTCGTAGTCGGCGACCACCATCAGGCGCCTGCGGCCGTTGGTGTCGTGCAGGGAGATGCCGACCTTGGACGCCTGCGAGATGATCGCGATGTCGCGGATGCCCGCCTGGAACTCCGCCTTGAGGGCGCTGCGATGCTTCGCGGGAGTGCGGCCGGTGATCGCCGCGACGCGCCGGGCCCCGAAGTGGTCCTCCAGGCGGCGCACCGGGTCCTGGAGGGGCGGCAGGGCGGCCAGGCGCTCGAAGAACTCGTCCCGCGCGAGCAGGGCCTCGGGGATCTCTCCCAGGTCCACGTACTCGACGTCGTCCCCCTCGCCGCCCTTCTCGACGTGGCGCGTGTTGAGGCGGTTGATCGCCGCTTCCAGGCGAGTGTTGAGCTGCCGTACCGTGTCCGCCGCGGAGACCCCCTCCTCGAGGGGAGCGTCGCCGGCCACGTTGTGGAGGGAGATCACCACCTGGCGGCCCTGCCGCAGCCCCTCCTCGGCGAGGCGGATCACCGTGTCGAGCCGCAGCTCGAACAGGAGCTGCTTGAGGTAGGACTGGATCAGGCTGCGGTCGAGCCCGGCCGTCTTGTCCCGCTTGTTCATGCGGGCGAAGTGCCGGATCGCCAGCGAGACGTCGCGGCACAGCTCGGCGGCGGTGTCGTACCGGTCCCGCGCGGCCCGGGCGGCGGGGCTGTCGCCGAGGAGGTCCACCTCCTCGACCGAGAACTCGACGCCCGCGCGGAAGAGGTCGCGCGCCAGGTAGTGGCCGCTCCCCCGCAGCTCCCTCATGATCTGCTCGGTCTCCGCGGGCGTGATGCGGAGGGAGAACGCATCGTTCCTGGCCGATCCCCAGCCGTCCTTGTCCGCGTCCTTCTCCGGGTCGCCGCTGGCCTCGCCGATCGCGACGTTCGCGGCTCGCTCGGCAGCCTGGACGTCCGCGACGGCCTGCTCCTCCTTCCCCTCCTTCGCGGAGGCCCGGCCCATCTTGCGGTCGATCCACGTCCGGAACCCGCCGATCGGCCAGAGCCGGAGTCCGTAGAGGTAGGCCAGGTTCTCGACCGTGACGCCCGCCGTGGCGGTGAAGTAGACGCAGTCGGCGTCGGCCCGGAGCAGCGCGCGGTGGAGGTCGGTCCACGCGAGCCCCCGATGGGAGTCGCCGATGTTGGAGAACTCGTGCGCCTCGTCCGCGACGAGGCAGTCCGGCTCGACGTCGACCAGCGCGGCGCCGTAGGCGGCGAGGTTGTACGCGTGGGTGATGTAGAGGCAGGGGCCGTCGGGCTGCGGGAGCGGTCGCAGGCCCTTCTTCACCTCGTGGTAGTCCCCCACGCAGATGATCTCCGCGGGAAAGGGCCCGTGCTCCGAGCCGGAGGCGACGCGCCGGAACTCGGCGATCGCGTCCCTGACGTTGGTCTCGTTCTTGGTGGTGTAGACGATCCTGCGGCGCCCCCGGTGGATGGCCTCCAGGATCAGCGCCGCGGCCTCGCGCGCCTTGCCGAGGCCCACCGCGTCGGAGATCAGCATCCCGTGGCCGCGGTCCCAGGCGGAGAGGCAGCGCAGCGCGGCGTCGGCCTGCTCGTCGGAGAACCCGCCGAGGTCGCCGTCCCGGCCCCAGGCGGCGTCCACCCGGGGGGCGCGGAAGGTCGCGGTGATCGGGGGGGCGGGCATCCCCGCCATGCTGCGCGTCTCGACCACCAGGCGCGGGTGGGAGCCCCGCCACCTCCGGAATCCGATCCGGTACGGCGTGAAGACCGGGCTCTCCCCGGCCGCCGCGATCTCCTCGCGCCGGCTCTCCGGCTCGCCCTCGCGCCACGCGACGGGGAGCAGCTCCCGCGTCTCGAACGGCTCGATCTCGACAGGAGGGATCGTGTCCGGGACCACGATCGGCTCCCGCACCGAATCGAGGAGGTCCAGGGGCGGCGCGAGCCTCTGCCGGTGCGGGACGGGCGCAGCCTCCGGGACGGCGGGCTCGCGGCGGCGGAAGTGCTCGGCGCCGGGGGCGAAGCTTTCGACCGCCTGGTACCACTGCTCCCAGGAGGGGCTGCGCACGATCAGGGGCGAGGCGGATCCGGCCGGCCCGCGGTGGTCCAGGACGACGGTGACCGTGCCGATGCGGACCCCCCGCGAGCGGTAGGAATCCTCCGGGGACTCGATGTACGCGACCGGGGTGAACGCGCCCTTCAGCCACATCCGGAAGGCGATCCCGGAGTCGGCGAGGGTGGCCTGGGGCATCACCGCCACCAGCCGTCCGGCTTCCGCGAGGCTCGCGAGCGACGCGGCGACGAAGCGCTGGCTGATGTCGGTGGCCGCGAACTGCGTCGCGCCGAAACCGTGGTAGCGGCCGCGGCCGATGCCGCCGAACGGCGGGTTCGTCAGGATCGTGTCGTAGCGCCGCGGGTCGAGCTGCAGCCGGAGCGAGTCCTCGGAGGTGGGGGAGAGCCCCAGCGCGGCAAGCACGGCGCGCCTGCGGGGATCGACCTCGTTGACGTGCAGGCCGGGAACGGCGCCGATCAGGCTGGCGACCAGGCTGCCGGTCCCGCCCTGCGGCTCGAGGAGCTGGTCCGTCGGCAGCGGGCCGGCCATGTACGCGACCGCCGCGGCGAGCGGCAGAGGAGTGGAGTACTGGGCCCATGCCACCATGTCGCCGGAGCTGTTCCGGCCGCGGAAGTAGCGCTCCTCCATCTCGCGGAGCGCTTCGAGCCGGGGCCGGATCGGCGCATCCGCCCCGAGGCCCAAAACCCCGAGGCGGCGGGGCACCAGGAGGTGGACGGCGCCCTCGAACGCGTCGCACACGTCGTCCAGGGTGAAAGTGCCGCTGTCGTACGGCCGTCCCAGGATGCGTCCGCCCCACTCCGTGAATGCGACCGGCGTCCGCGGCCACGCGTCGGCGAGAAGGGCTTGCAGCGCCTCCTCCACCAGGCGGGCGATCTCCTCCGGAGTGGCGGGGGTGCGCTGGTCGGTGAAGGTCCCGAGCACCACCCGGGGAGCATCGTCCCGCGGACCGGCCACCTGGAGAGCCTGCCCAGGGGAGGCGAGCTCCCGGGGGCCGGCGTCCGGCGGGGCGGGGGGAGGCACCGGCGCGCCGATCGGCGGGGGCGCCGGGAAGCCCAGCAGCAGGTGCATCATCCCGAGTTGCTCGGCCACTCGGGGCGGCCGTCGACGCTGGCTCATGGGCAACGTGGGTGGAGTCGCTAAGGGACGCGCGTGTCCGTCCCGCCCCGCGGTGCGCTGGGGGCGGGGCGGGAGGGGATCTCCGTCGAAGGCGGGCGGAGGAGGACGGCTTGTCCGGCCGTTTTCTGGCGGGGGAGGGTCAGGCGGCGAGAGGGAGGGAATCCGCGGGGGCGCCCCGGATCTCGGCCCACACGGCGGGGTCCACCGGGATCTCGGAGCAGATCCCGTCCGCGAGGTTGACCAGGCCGCCGTGGTGCTTGATGCTGCCGTAGCGGAAGAGGCGGCAGAGCATGGCCAGGCCGAGAGTCGCGAGCGTCTCGTTGATGAACGGGTGCTGCTTGTCGAGCGCTTCGGCTGCGCTGCAGCTCGGCTGGTCGTCCTTGTCGAGCGTGCGGTCGGTGATCTCCGGGAACAGCTCCGCTGCCGTGGGCAGGCGCGGGTCGGCGCCGGCGTTGAGGGCGTTGGCGGGCTGCCCCAGGACGAACTGGCCGGAGTCGGCGGTGTTGCCGAAGTCGAGGAGGTAGGCGACGGTGCCGGCTCGTCGCGCGGCGGCCTCGATGGTCTTGCGGGCGCCGCGGGTGTCGACGCATCCGATCACGATGTCGTCCCCGCGGAGCGTGTCCCGCGGACCGAAATGCCGCGTTACGGCTTTCCAGCGGAGGCCGGCGAAGGCGTTGATCCGGCTGACGAGCACGGTCGCCTTCCTGAGTCCGACCTCGGCCTCGGTGAAGGGGGTGCGGACCAGGTTGGAGCTGGAGATGGTGTCGCCGTCCTGCAGGGTCACCTCCAGGCCCGCGGGGTGGCCCCAGGCGATCATCGCCTTGTGCTGCCTCACGAGGTCGTACATCACGGAGCTGCCGGTGCCCCCGGCGCCGATCACGCGCACGCGGACCACGCGCGTCAGGAGCTCCGTCGTCAATTCGTGCGCAGGCATGACCTCACGAAGGTGTGGAGGGTCTGGTGAGCCTCGGTCAGGTGCTTGACCGGGAATTGCCGCCTCGAGCCCGCCAGCTCGACCCACAGCCCCTCGACGCCCCCGGGGTGCCTGGTCAGGCGCGAAGTGCCGACCAGGTGGGTGAAGGCGCTGTTGAAGAAGCCGTCGACCCACCGGCCCGTCGCCGCCACTCCGACCGAGCCGGGGGTCGGCGTCGTCCCGAGACACACGCCACCGCCTGCGAAGGTGTTCAGGTAGGGCGCGACGCAGAGCGGGGTGTCCCGGGTCGGGCGCTGGTTCCGCTTCAGGGCGCGGACCCACAGGTGGGTGCGGCTGGCGACGAAGACGAGAGGTGGGTGGGGTGCGGGCCTGCCGGAGGCGGGCTGGAACCCGGTCAGGTGCTCGGCGAAGAACATGGATCTGCGTTGTGCCGGAACCCACCAGGCCAGGAGCTCGTTGGTCCGGTAGAGGATGGTGTCGGGGAGGAACTCCACCGGGATCTCCGTCCCCAGCCCGCCCGCGAGGGTGCGGAGGAAGGAGTCCGTCACGGGCTCGGCGGGCCCGAACTCGACTTCCCCGCGCGGGCCCGGGACCAGGTCGTGCGTCGTGGCGTAGACGTGGGCCCCATCGCCGCTCAGGTAGACGGTGAGGCCCCTCCATGGGCGGCGGGAACCGCCCTGGTCGATGCTGACGTCGGTGGTCATGCGTGTGTCCCGGTCGCGGCGATGGTGTCGAGCATCGTGATCAGGCGAGATGCCTCGGTGAGGGTCGTGCAGAGGATGCCGAGGGAGCGGAACGCGTCCGCGACGGAGTTCGCGTCCGAAGGATCCATCCTGAAGATCGCGCTGGGAGCCATGGGGATCCCCCAGTTGTAGAGCTCGTCGGTCTCCCGCTCGTAGAGGCCTTCGATCTCGTCGCTCTTGTCGGTGACCAGCAGCAGCGCGGGGAGCGGGAATGCGAGGTCGAAGCCGCGCAGCTCCTCGCACCAGAAGCTCCGGGGCTCTGCCTGGTCGGAGCACCGGCGGACCTTGCGGGCAGCCTGCATCAGCGAGGTCACGGTCGGATCGGAAACGCTGCGCAGCACCCGGGTCAGCTTGCGCTCGTCGAGCGGCTCGCCCTTCAACCAGGGCGGAATGCAGCTCGACAGGTCGGGATACTCGACTTCTGCGAGCTCCTCCTCGCCCATCGTCGACTCGTCGTACTCGCGGTCACGCTCCACCCGCTCCTCCGCATCCCGGTAGTCGAAGACTCTCACCCACCGGCTGACGGAATCGGCGAAGTACCTGTAGAAGGTCGCGGGTAGCGCTGGCTGGGCGGCGTGCAGCCGCCGGATCGCCGGACCGAGCTCCGCATAGCCTGTTTGCTCGGCCTCGACGATCAGGTAGACGGTGCGGTCGAGGGGTTTGGGCGAGTTCCCCCAGTAGTATCCGTAGTGGTCTTGGAGGGAGGCGACGAGCTTCGTCTCCAGAGAGAACTGCTGCGCGATCTCCGCGGCCCCGTGCGACTCGACCCAGCTGGCCAGCACCTGCTGGAGCAAGGTCCAGGGTTGCTGGCCGGCCCTTCGCCAGTCGGCGATGGTCGCGATCCCGGTCGTGGCCAGGGCCCGCGCCAGGTCCAGGGTGATCGAGTCCGGGTCGTGGCCGGGAGCCGCGTCCGAGTCCGGAGCTTCGTCGGAAGGCGATGGGGTGCCCGGGACGAGGAGGGGGAGCCCGCGCGGGCGCGGGTGGATCAGAGGAGAGGAGGCAGCCAGGCGGGCGGCGCGGGGAGCGGAACGCCAGTTTCGTTGGCTCTGAGCGCCTTTGCGAGAAGGTGCGACGCCTTCCTTAACTCGGGGCATTCGTCGATCCGGTCGAAGGTAGCCATGAGCTGCTGGGTGACCGGGTCGGGCTGGTGCCCGGCCCGGTCGAAGTGCTTCAGAGCATCGAGGAGCTCAGGGCTCCTCTCCCGTGGCGCACGGCGCGGCATGGTCAGCTCTTCGCGCCGACGGACTGCTCGAAGGTGAAGACCAGCTTGTCGCCGATCATCTCGGGCCCCTTGATCGTGGCGGTGGTCAGCATCTTCAGGTTGGGTTGGCGGGCGAAGAGGCGGCGCACGTCGTCCGGCTCCATGTGGGCGCCCGGGTCGGCGAGGATCCGTCCCCCGAAGCGGAACTCGCGCTCCAGCTCTTGGACCAGCATCGGCTCGATGCCCAGGGCGCCCTGCACCGCAGCCGCGGCGACGGCGACCATCAGGCCACCTCCCGCAGGGCGTCGTCCGCGTCCTCTTGCTGCGCCGCCTCGTCCAGGTCGGCATCCACCTCCTCGGCTGCGGCGTCCGGCTCCTCAGCTACAGTCACCGGCTCCGCGGGTGGCGGCGGAAGCGCGTCGTCCCAGAGGGTCGGGACCGCGGGCGGTGTCGGCGCGGCCGCGGCCGCGCGCGCCGGGGTAGCTTGGCGAGCGGGGGCGGCACCGCTCTTCCCGCCGTCCGCGGGAGCGGCGGCACCCTTCCCGCCGCCTGCAGGGGCGGTGGCTTCCTGCATCCGCCTGGTCGTGTCGGCCAGCGCCGCGGTGATCGACCGGTGCTGGGTGGCGAACCCGCTCAGCGCGGCCGGGAACTCCGCGTCGAGCTGCTCGGGTGTGGCCGTGACCTTGAGCGGGACCGAGAGCCCGGCGTTCTCGGTTCCGCTCAGGGACATCGGCTGGACGACCACGGTGACGCGCTGCGGGTCGGGCTGGGTCAGCGTCAGCATCAGCACGCGGCCGTCGGCCAGCAGGGGGAACAGTTCCTGGAACAAGGGCGTGACCTCCTGGGTGGATCCGCCCGCCGGACCCGGAAGTGGGGACGGGGGCGAAGGGGTGTGCGCGGAGAGCGCGGGGTGAAAAGAAAAAGCCCGCCCCGTACGTGGTCGGGGCGGGCATCTTCCTTCGTTTTCTGCCGGAGGAAGACGGGGGGATCGCGAGGGGCCAGGATCCAGGCTGCGCACCAAGAGCTCGGTGAAGCCGCCGGGAAAGACCAGGCAGTCGAGGAGGCGAGCGACGACGCGGGTCCGCCCCTCGTGGCCGCTCCACAAAGGGCCCCGCCAGGGTCGGTGGCTCCGGGAAGTCCCAGCGGCCGGTCCAGCGCCGGCCACGGAGATGGGGGGCTGTGGGGGGCCGACCGGCCGGGCCCCCGCGGCAGGTGGCCGCGGCGACGCTCGCCGGGCGTACGCGGCGCGCTACCGCCCGTTACCGCTCACAGAGATCACGTCTGGCGTTGCGCAGAACGAAGGCGCCGCCGAAAACGTCGCCCTATGCACTCCGAGGGCCTGCCCGCGAGAGGGCGCGATTGAACGCCTCCGCGGCCGGGGCGAAGACTCCGCCGAACTCCGCGTACCAGCCATCCAGTCCCGCCATTTGATCCGTCAACAGGCGGAATTCCGGGGGCACGAGGCTGTGGGCGGAAGCGAGTCGCAGCAGGGACACGTTCCGGTAGAAGGCGTCCGTCTCCGCGTCGATGTCTTCCGTCGAAGGAATCCAGTCCGAGCGGCCCGGGCCGAGCACCATGTCCGCGCACCGGAAGGCGTTGTAGCGGTACAGGTCCACGATCTCCACGTCCGTGAACTGGTACAGTGCCGTCGCGGGTTGCGGTCCTGTCGGCCAACACTTCGCTTCCTCCACGGCGCACGCCAGCGGACGAACGTACTCCCATCCCCTCTCCTGGTGGTCGAGCAAGCGACTCCACACGGCGCCGGACTTCGTTCCCCGCAGCTCCGCCGCGCGCGCTCTCGCCTCCTTCCACAGGTCGGTGTAGAGAGTCACGCGCGGCTCCCCCGCCGTTGTCGCCCTCACCACGAGCTCACGCCGGGACGGGGCCGGGCTGCCTGTGGGACGAAGCATCTGGACCTTTGTACGCCAGAGAAAAAGTGATGCGAGCACCAGGTACGCGGGTGCATCTCAAAGGCACGGTAGGTGTCGGCACTCATTGGCTGCGAAAAGCCCCAACATTTGTCGGGACGCATGCGGTTTGTGGTAGAACGTGTATGGGAATGCGCGTCTCACGTCGCATCAGGTGTCGCAATGGTCCGGTGCAAGAGTGCAGACCGCTGCATTTTCGTGGGATGAGACTTCGGAGAGCGCCCTGCAGATACGTCGCCGGAAGGGCGGGACCCGAGTGTCCGTGAAGCTCGCGCCGGAATAGGTTGATGGCCTGGGGAGCGTATCCGCTTCCCAGGCCATCCACTTTCATCCGGAGCCGTTCACATGCGTACGTCCCTCCGCCTGCTCCCCGTCACTGTGGCCCTGTCCGCTCTCTCCGCGTGTGCGGGCGAGCCTCTTGAACCCGAAGCCCGGACCACTGCCGGGAGTACCTGGCGCGGTGCAGGGGTCTACATGGGAAGCGGGTTGTCGGTCGTCACTGGCGCCAGCCCGGCCGCCACCTCGGACTCCACGACGAGCCGGGGATCCGGGTACATCGGCACCGGCTTCTGAGCGGCGTACGATGCTGTACACGAAAGCTACTGCGGGGCGCCCCTGTCTCCCCTTGCTCCGGGTGGAGCCGGAGGAGGTCTCTGGAGGTTGGAAATCGAGGTGCGCACCAGGAGCCCGGTGTAGCCGTCCGGATCGACCAGGCAGTCGAAGAGGTCGGCGACGATGCGCGTGGGTACCTCGTTCCCGCTCCAGTAGGGCGGCGCGTCCGGGTCCTCGGGCTCCCTGAAGTGCCAGCGGTCCGCCCAGCGGCGGTCGCGGAAGAGGTGGGGGTGGCTGCGGGGTGACACCGGCCGGGGCGGGGTGCCGTCGCTCCCGTCGGTGAAGACGGCGACGTCCCAGGCGTCCACGTCCTCGGCCGGCACGGACGCGCGGGGAATCGAGGCGTGGCACTCGGACGCCTGGACGGAGACCAGGTAGCGGCCGGCGCGGACGGGCCGGAACTGGCGCGGGTGCCCGGGCCCCGGGCCTTCCTCCAGCAGCTCGCGGAAGACGGTCCGGCCGGGCGTGTAGACCGGCATCGGCGCCGCGCGATCATCGGGTTGCATGCTCCTGCTTCGAGGCTCAGGCGGCGAGGTTCATCCAGGGGGCGTCGTTGACGAGGGGGGCGAGGGCTCCGCCGAGATGCAGGTCGTTGATGTCCATGTCCCCCGGCAGGATCATGTCCCGCACCCGGGTGCGGAGCCAGAGGCTGCCGTGAGCCGTCCGAAGGGAGTCCTTTGCCTGGGCCCGCGCCTTCGTGCCGGCGTCGTCCGGGTCGTACCAGAGCACGACCCGGAACGCTTCGGCGAGGAGGCCGGCCCAGGAGACGTCCCAGATCCAGGCGCCCGGGAGGCCGACCGCGTGCTGGCCGTACTCCGGCAGCGACAGCGTCGCGGCGTTGATCTCGCCTTCGATCACGTGCACGACCCCGCGGCCGAGGGCGTCGGCGCCGTAGGGGAGGCGAGGGACCACGTCCTTGGGAGACCGGTAGCGGTTCCGGTGCGCGTCCCAATCCGGGAAGGACTCCCGCAGGCGCTGGGGCGGCGGGCCGATCGTGCGCATCCGCAGGTAGATCGGCGTCCCGCGGTGGAGGAAGGGGATCACCAGCATCGGAAGGATGCCCCCGAACGGAGTCCAGACGCGGCCGTTGTCCTGGATGGGGAAGCCGGCGGCGCGGAGCGTCTCGGGGGGGTAGCTCTCCTTCAGGTGCCGCCGGACCCGGGCCCAGCCGGAGGGGCCGTCGACGGAGCGGAAGCCGAGCCCGGACGCGAACGCCGGAGGTATCCCCCGGCCGTGGAGGTAGCGGGCCCCCAGCGGGGTCAGCTCCAGCCGGGCGAGGACGTCCGCGTAAAGCACCTCGGGAAGGATCGGGTTCGGCAGGGCGAGCAGCGCGGCCATCGCGTCGCTCGTTCTCGCGACCTGCGGCCGGATCGCGGGATCCCGGGGTGCCGGCCGGACAGGCGCCGACGGGGAGGGGGGTGGACCGGTCCGTCCGTCCCAGGGGGGGACGTAGATGTTGAACTGCCCGGCGAGCCAGCGGAGAGCGTCACGGGGCTCCTGGCCGCGCAGCAGGGCGGCGAGGTCCACGTTCGTGAGGGTGATCCCGCACGAGTAGCAGCGGCTCCGTCTCCCGGGCTGGGTGAAGGTGTGGAACGCGTCCGAGCTCTCGCACGACGGCCCGGGGCAGGCCCACTTGCACCGCTCCCGTGCCGGGGTGAGCGCGCAGCCGTCGCGCACGAGGGCTTCCGCCACCGACATCCCGGGCAGCGCGTTGACCTCGCGCCACGGGAGGGTCACTGCCGTTGGTCCTCCGGATCCCATGGAGTGTTTCTCGCTCCGTGCTACTGGACGTCACAGGCGTCGCAGCCGCTGCAGGCGGGGCGCGACTGGTCGTCGAAGTAGGCCAGGATCGCCCCCCGGCGACAGCCCTCCGAAGTCGCGTAGGCTTCGACGGCGTCGAGCTTCGCGAACTGCAGGGCGCGTCGAGCCTCCAGGGCGTCCCACGGCACCGGTATCCTCTCGGGGACGTAGCGCCTGCCCGAAAGGGTGATCCCCACCGGCTCGATGCTCCACTCCAGCAGCCCGTCGTCCTTCATCCGGTGGAGCGCCTCCTGGACCTCCGCCGCTCCCCCGGGGAATGCGTCGAGCTGGCGGCGACGTAGCGTGGCGCCCTTGTAGAGTTGCGTGCCGCCCATGGCGAGCCAGAGCCCGCGGAGGGTGAGCCGGTCGTCCTCGCGCCCGGGAGTCCCCAGCACGTCGGTGACCTGGGCCGGCGTGGCGTGAAGCGTCACGTACAGGGCCTGGCGCTCGGCCGTCGTGTACCGGATCACGCCGGCGTCCGCGAGGACGCGGAGCGCGGAGTACACTGGGCCTCCCTTCCGGAAGCCGAGCTCCCTGGACAGGGCGGCGGGGGGCCGGTCCACCACTCCCTTGGGATCGGCGTGCTCCAGCAGCCGCCGGTAGACCGCCTCGACGGTCACGCGGGCAGGGTGGGTGTTCTCGATCAGCGCCTCGTGCGTGAAGCGGTCGGCAGGCGAGTAGAGCAGGAGGCAGCGGGCGCCCTCGCCGTCCCGGCCGCCGCGCCCGGCCTCCTGGTAGTATGCCTCCATCGTGCCGGGGATCGAGTGGTGGATCACGACCCTCACGTTCCCTTTGTCCACGCCCATCCCGAAAGCGCAGGTGGCCACCACGACCTGCGCGGCGCCGTGCATGAACGCCTCCTGGGCGGCGCTCCGCTTCCTGTCGGAGAGGCCGGCGTGGTAGGCCACCGCGGCGTACCCCTGGTCCTGCAGCGCCAGCGCGACCGCGGTGGCCGTCTTCTGCGTCGACGTGTATATGATGGCGGACCCGGCGAGGTCCCCGAGCGCGGCGAGGATCGCGGCCATCTTGTCCTCGTCGGCCGGGGTCTCTGCCACCTCCCAGCGGAGGTTGGGCCGGTCGAAGCCTTCGACCTGGACAGCCGGGTTCCGGAGCGCCAGCTGGGAGACGATGTCGCGCCGCACCGCCGCCGTGGCGGTCGCGGTCACGGCCACCACGGGCACGCCCGGGAAGAGCGCGCGGTGCGCACCGAGCCGGCGGTACGCCGGGCGGAAGTCGTGGCCCCACTCGGAGACGCAGTGTGCCTCGTCGATCGCGAGGAGCGCCACCTTGACCTCCCGGATGCGCCGGGCGAAGTCGGGGCTGTCGAAGCGCTCCGGCGCGACGTACGCCAGGCGGATCTCGCCGCGCTCGATCGCCCGCAGCCGCTGGTCCATCTGGGCTGGCCCGAGGGTGCTGTTCAGGAAGACCGCGGGGATGCCGCGGCGCCGCAGCTGGTCGACTTGGTCCTCCATCAGCGAGATCAGCGGGGAGACGACCAGCGTCACCCCCTCGAAGAGGAGGGCGGGCACCTGGTAGATCAGGGATTTGCCGCCGGAGGTCGGGATGATCGCCAGGTGGTCGCGACGGGAGAGCACGACGTCCAGCCCGCGCACCTGCGGGGGGCGGAAGTCGTCGTAGCCCCAGACCGCGGCGAGAGCGGCGCGAGCGTGCGCCATCGTGGGTGCCTCGCCGTGCCCGGGCCGGGCGGCGGAGAGGCCCGGCGGCTGAGGTACTGCGAAAAGGAGGTCGGGCTGCTCGGCGCGGCGGGCGCCGCCAGGCTGGGTTGCGGTACGCACGGATGTATTTCTCCAGAAGGGAGAAGAAGACCGGCGCGGGGCCGACCCGCGGCCTGCGCGCTCTTCTCCGCTGTTTCTGCTCATGGAGGTGAGACCGGCCGGTGCGGAGTGCGGGGAACGACCGCGGCCGGGCGGCTCGGTCCGCACATCTGCTCGGCTTTACCCCACCTCGGTGGATCACGGCATCGCCGTGGCGAGCGTCGGGGGAGTCTCGATCCACATGCCGGCGGCGTCGGACCAGCGAGCCGCGACGTCCCGCCCGGTCCAGGTGTCGATGAAGACACAGCGGGCCGTGGTCTCCTGGACGTGCCAGGGCTCCCGCGCCGCGAGCAGGGAGCGGCGCCCGTCGAGGCGATCGACGCGGCCGTACGACGGCACGCCGGGCACGGGGTCCGGTCCGAAGTAGCTGCGGCCGAGCCCTTCGGGTTCTGGACGAGGGGGCGGACGCGGCGTTCGCCGTACCGGGAGAGCGGGGGGTGGGGCGGGGGGCGCCGCACGAGCTACCGCAGCGGAGGCGGGCACGGCCGCCTGGGGGGGTGGAGCGGCGTCCTGCGGTGGCGCGGGGTCCCTGTCGTCGCCTCGCGTGGGTGCCGCAGGTGGTGGCGGAGGATCCGGCCAGGGGAGGAGGAGATCGAACAGGCTCGGCCCGTCGGAGCCATGGGTAGCGGGTGGTGGCATCGGGGAGCCGGTCGGGGTGGAGGCTCGGGGCTTAAAAACCCCTGGTGAGAGCCGGGCGGGCTCGAGTCCTGCCCGTGTATCTGAAGTTGTACTTCCGAACAATGACTCCCGGCTGCGGGAAGGGGTCGTACCAGGGCCGGCGGACCCCGGGCCCCTCACCGCACGACAGTGCCACCCGGGGGGCACCGCCCCACTCTGACCGCGCCCACCACCCGCAGGTGCACGCGTCCACCACCGACATGGTGCTGGTCCCCCGTCGGTGACATACACGCGGGCCCCGTCGGGGGAGGCCATGCAGCAGCGCGGCATAGCAGCGCAACGCGGAGCCGGATCGAACTCGCGGGGCCGCGCTCGGTGGGAGCGACCGACACCCCCCCCGCCGTCCCGGTCACTGGGGCCCCGGTGCAGGGCTCCAGGCGGGGTTTGAGAGCCGCCATTCACGTGACCGGAGAACACATCGACACGGCCACGTAACATGGCAGCAGCCCGCAGGGCGAAGCGTATGTTGCGCCAGATATTGTAGAAAGAGTGGAATTCGACTACCTTTGACGGTGCCCATTCCCGCGGGATGGCTGCGTGCATTCCGCCATGCGTGCATGGTGAACTCGTCGCGTCCAGCTCGCTGCCGGGTGAACTGCTCTGCAGCCGGTGACAGCCCCGTCACACTCATTCTCAGCGCGTGCAATCCACCCTCCGCTTTTCGGATTATCCATGTACTTCCGTACCCTGCTGTTGGGTAGCCTGCTCTGCGGGCTCACCGCATGCCGAGACGACCTCGTGGAGCCTGACATTCCGGCCGGCCCCGACCGACCCCAACGCATCCTCAGTCTGGCGGACCAACCCTCTGAGTGGCGGGGATACTGGCGAAACGGGAACACGCTGTGGGTCTACGACATTTCTCCGGAAATCGGCCTGAACACCCATCCCGCCGCGTGGGAAGACTTCCAGCTGATGGACGAGCGCATGGGGATGCGGCTGGTGCGCTACGGGATCTACTGGAACGAGTACGTGGCGGCCGAGGCGCAGGGGTGCCGCGTCTACTACCCGAGCGACAACAACAACGCGGCCTGCCCTTCGGCGGGGCTGGCGCACGCGGCCTACTGGGCGAGCCAGCGCGGCATGGAGCTCGTCGTGGACGTGACGATCGGCAACTGCAACCAGTACCAGAATTGGGAGGCGGCGAGCTGCACCAAGTTCCAGCCGAGTACCATGGGCGGGTACGCGGGGTGGAACCAGCAGTACGCGGCGTTCGTGGCGAAGCTCGCGAAGCGCTACGAGCACCAGGTGCGATTCTGGCAGCTGTGGAACGAACCGGACGGAGGCTACGCCGGGATGCCGTTCTTCGGTACGGCGAGCGAGGCGTGCAGCGGGCAGCGGCGCCTGCAGGGGCGGCGCTACGCGGACATGCTGAAGGTGGCCTACCCGGCGATCCAGAACGCCGGGGCCGCACGCCGCATGTGGGTCCTCACGGCTGGGATGACGGCCGGGACGGGGCCCACCCTTGACAAGAACGGCGTGAACAGCGGAGCGCCCTGGTGCACGGACCACTACCTCGTGGAGCCCGCCTGGGAGTTCGTCCGGGGGATGTACGAGAACGACGGGCGGGACTTCTTCGACATCTTCGCGCTCCATGCGTACGGCCAGAACGCCTACGCGGCCGGAGGGATCGCGGGGAAGGTGAACCAGCTCGTCGCGGAGATCAACCAGGCGAACGATGCCAACCGTCCCATTTGGGTGACCGAGTTCGGGGCATCCGCGTACACCACCTCGGACGCCGGGAGGCTGCTCGACCCCAACCAGCGGGCTGGGTGGCCGTGGCAGTTCGACCAGGACCAGCGAGCCTACTACGAGCAGGCGCTCGCCTTCCAGGCGCAGAGCGGGCTAGCGCAGAAGATCATCGGCTACGCGGTGGCTTCGTCCTTCAGCGGGGGTGTCGACGGCGCCGACGCGGCGCACAGCTTCCTGACCAGCTATCCCCAGCCCGGTCCCGACACGCTCAACTACGGGCTCGGCCTGTTCCGGGTCTTCGGCAGCGGCAACTCGCACGCCAACTTCGCCGATCCCCGGCCCGCCGGGCAGCTGCTGATCGACCGGGCCGGAGCGAACAGCTTCCCACGGAACCGGGACGCGGACGGGGGAGTGGAGGCTCCGTACCGCATCAACACCTTCGCCACGATCCCCAACGACGTCCCGTTCCGCTACCTCGGGTCCGATCCCACCCTTCTCTCCATCGGGCCGATCAACGTGCGTACGCTGCACCCAACGGAGGTGAAGTTCTTCACGCCTGTCCAGGTCACACCCTACGTCCGTGACGTCGGGTGGATGTACACGGTCTACAACAACCAGGTGGCGGGGTACGCGACGGAAACACGGACCATGGAGATGCTGCGCGTTCAGAAGTTCGACAACTTGCCGGGGGTGCCGCCGCTCTGCGTGAGGGCTCACAGTACGGGGATCGGCTGGAGCGGGGCACGCTGCGACGGAGGCGCCGTCGGGTCCGCGGGATACCAGATGGAGGGCGTGCAGATGTACTTCGACGGTGCATCGCCGTGGACGATCTGCTACCAGGTGCACAGCAGGCATGCCGCCGCCTTCGGCTGGTCCGGCTGGGCGTGCGATGGGGAGACGGCGGGACCCGTGGGCCAGGGGATCCGAATCGGCGCGGTGCGCGTGCGGGTTCACCGCAAGCCGGATCGTTCCTAGGGAAGACGGCGGCCGAGACTCTCCGGGCGAGCCCGCCGGCTCGCGAATCTGCCCGGTCCCGGATCGCCCGGCGACGTCTGCATCCGGGAGCACGCCGCCGCAGCGGCGGGTGTTCCCGGATCGAGGCAAGCTGGAGAGGCGGGCTTCCGGTCCGCACAGAGGCGCACCCCCTCACCGCCCGCCCGCGACCCCCCAGGAGCGCCGGCCCACCCTGACCGCCCCCTTCAGGCCGGTCAGGCGTCGAGGATGCGAAGCGGCATGCACAGCATCTTCACATCCTCGGGTGCCTTGGACTGGTCCCCCGCGGGGAAGAGGAAGGCGGCGTTCTCCGGCTCCCCGAACGAGAACCGCACATCGTCGCAGGTGAGGTTGTCGAGCAGGCCGAGGAGGTACTCCGCGTTGAACGCGATGCGGAAGGCCCCCCCCGGGAGCGTCAGCGCCGCCGGGACCGACTCCTCGGCGGTCCCGAGGTCGGGGGTCTGGACGCTCATGGCGACTTCGTTGCCGGAGAGGTTCAGGATCAGGCGGTGCGTCTGGTCGCTGGCGAGGACGGCCATGCGGTTGACCGCGGCGTGGAATGCCTCGCGGGACACCTCCATGAAGCGGGTGTAGGGAACCGCGGGCTTGAGGAGGATCGTGTAGTCCGGGTAGTCGTCCCCCACCAGGGACGCGACGATCTCGACCAGGTCCGAGCGGAAGCCGACACGCGTGTCGTCGAAGGTGACCCGCACCTTCTCGGCCTTGACCAGCTGGGCGACCGCGGTGCTGAGGGCCCGTACGGGCACGACGCGGCGGCGGTCGCCCAGCTTGGCGTCGAGCTTCCGCTTGATCATGGTCATGCGGTGCCCGTCGGTGGAGACGAGCGTGAGGACGCCCCCCGACGTCTCCCACAGGACGTTGTGCAGGGCGGGGGAGCGCGAGCCGTCGGTGCTCACCGTGGCGGTGACCGGCCCGGCCATGGTGGCGAGCACGCTGCCGGGGAGGTCGAACCCGGTATCCCACGGCAGCTTCGGGGGCCGCGGGAACGCATCGGCCTCGCCCGTGTTGAGGTTGAACCGGCTCCGCCCCGAGGCGATGCGCATGCGCTCGCCGCGCAGCGCCAGCTCCACGTCGCCCGCGTCGAGACGCGCGGTGAGCTCCTTCAGCTTCTTGGCCGGGATGGTGGTGACCGGGGTGCCGTTGAACCGCGCGGGGATGCGGGTGCGGGCCCACACCGACAGGTCCGTGGTGGTGAGGTCCACGTACCCGGCGGCGTTCGGCTCCACGAGCACGTTGTCCGTGACCGGGAGGGCGGACGTGCGGGGCACGACGGCGACCACGCGGTCGATGCCGTCCTGCAGGTGCTCCTGGGTGACGGTGGTGGTGGCGGTGCTCATTCGATAAGGGATGGGGGAGGGGGGAAGCAGGAAAACATGGACACCCCTGGTTTTCTTTCGGGGAGCGCGGAGGGAGCTGGGGGAAGGCAGAACGAGGAAGGGGGGTGTAAATGACGAAACTGGGGCCCCTCGAGGAGGCGCAGGCCGAGCTGGAGCTGTCCAACGACGAACTCCAGCGAGCCAACCATGGGCTGGCAGAGCTGGCAGACGAAGCCTCGCGCGCGCGGGGTTAGAGGCCGAGCGGAGGGCGGAGGAGGCCTCCCGGCGGGCGGGAGCGGCCGCGCGGCAGGCGGGTATTGGCCGGGCTCTGATTCGGGGCGGTCCGCTCCGGGAGGTGCTCGGCCGATGCACCAGGGCCGTCGTCGAGCACCTGGACGCGGCGTTCGTGCGCATCTGGACGCCGAACGAGCCGGAGCAGGTGCTGGAGAAGCAGCTACGAGGGATCCAGCGATCCACCCAGCGGGCGAACCAGCTGATTGAGGACCTGCTGGACGTCACGCGCATCGAGGCGGGCCGCCTCTCGATCGAGCCGAGCACGCACGACGCCGGGGCCCTGCTGGCGGAGGCGCACGAGATGCTCCGCCTGTCGGCGGATGAGAAGGCGATTCGGACGGGGTCGCAGACGGAATCCCGGTGGTCCAGGCGGACCATGACGGCATCCCCCAGGTGCTGTGCAACCTAGGCACCAATGCGATCAAGTTCACCCCGAAGGGCGGCCGCGTGCGCCTGCGGGCCGAACCCTGCGAGGGGCAGGCTCGCCTCTCGGTCGCCGACACGGGGCCGGGGATGCTCGCGGAGCAGCTCGAGCACGTCTTCGACCAGTTCTGGCAGGCCGACCACGCGGACCGCCGGGGGGTGGGCCTCGGACTCGCCATCGCGAAGGGAGATCGTGGAAGCGCATGGCGGAAGGGTGTGGGTGGAGAGCGAGGTCGAATCGAAGCTACGAGCAATAGCGCGGAATGGGTGTCGCGTTCCTTGACATCGTGTTGGACGACCGCGATTCTGCGAAGCGTTCTTGCAGGCCATAGCGGCTTCTTCCGGGGCCTCCCCGCCCGTGGTACGGACGGACGTCGCCCGCAGCATCCCGAGAGACATCCCGTGCCCGCTCGCCCCCGAGCGCCACGGCCCGTTCCTGCCGTCGCCGGCCGCGCTCTCGTGGCGGAAGCCGGTGTGCGCCTCCCCGCCTCCCGCGTTCCCGTGCCGACCATAACCGTCCTCAGCTGGAACGTCGAGAAGCTCGGCGAAGGCAAGACGACCAGGCTGGCGACGGACCCCAACCTGTCGGAGATCGTCCCGTTCATCGCCCTCGTGATCGCCCGCACGGGCGCCGAGCTGGTGGGGATCATGGAGATCAACGGCGGGATGGGCCCCCGCATCCGGGACTGGCTGGTCCGGCTCCTCAACAATGTGCCTGGCACCGTGGGCGCGCCGTGGCAGGGGCGCCTGAGCACCCGGCAGGACGGCGGCACCCAGGAGGAGTACCTCTACCTCTGGAAGGAGCAGCCCGGCCGGCTCGTGCTGGACCCGGCCTCGTTCCCCAGCGCCACGTCGCTGATCGGCGTGGTGGACCGCAACCTCCTCGCGGAGTTCGCACAGCATCTGGCGTGGTCGCCGGCCCAGGTGGACCAGCTCCTCGACGCCCTGGCGGCCAGCGGGTACATCAACCACCCGTGGTTCATGGAGCGCGGCAAGCAGAAGCACACCGCCGAGTACCGGATGGTGCCCGTCCAGTGGAAGGCCCTCGCCGCGATGGCGGTGCCGGAGGTGGAGTTCGACCCGGCGCTCGCCCAGCCGCCGGCCGCGCTCCTGGGACCGGGCGGCGCGGTGGCGCGGCAGCATCTCGCCCAGATGCTGGTGGACGCCGACATCCTGCGCTTCCTCACCTACGGGGCCCGCTCGCCGTATCTCGCGAACTTCCTCGTGGGCAACCCCGGGAAGCCGCTCGCCACGGCCATCTACCACGCGCCGGGGCCGCAGGAGCAGATGTTCACCATCGGGCCCGCCATCAACACGATCGGGATGAGCCTGTCCCTCGCCCGGGCGGCCGCGGCGGGCAACGTGCTCGTGATGGGCGACTTCAACGTGACCGCGCGCCAGATGAGCGAGCAGGTCGAGGTGTGGGGCCGCGAGAAGAACGGCCAGCCCCAGTTCTCCAAGGTGACGCCCGTCCAGCGGCAGCAGGTGTTCGCGCCCATCGTCGGGGGGACGCTGAACGCCGCGAACCTGATGAACGCGGGCGGCCAGGAACTGCGCACCACGTACGTCGGCCTCTACCAGGACGACGCCACGGCGCCCGACGACGTGCTCCTCAATGCGTACGACAAGTTCTTTTTCCACGGCGGCGCACCCCCCGGCGGGCAGCCGATGACGCAGACGAACGAGGTGGAGGTGATCAATCTCGCCCTGTTCCTGACGGACCGCAGCGTCTACTTCGATGCGGACCTGGCGCGCTCGGCGCTGACGTTCTTCCGCGTCTTCTGCGGCGATGCGTCCCTGGACAAGGCGATCGACGCGCTGACGCGCAAGGAGAGCCGGGCGCGCCTGGCTCTCTACGCCGTCCAGGGAAGGCTGCGGAGGATCGACGACGAGATCGCCCAACAGAATGCCGCGCACGGACGGCGCCTTCCGTCCAGGAGCACGCTGACGTTGCGCCGGGACATGCTGGCGCGGAACGTGGCCGCCGAGCAGGCGAGGCTGAACGCCGCCCAGGCCCAGGTCGCCAACGCGCGGCTGATCCGGACCTCCCTCCAGAACGCGGCCACCGTGTTCGCCACGGGGACGGGGTCCGCGGCCGCCATCCTCCGCGACGCAGTGAGCGACCACGTGCCCATCGTCGTCCAGCTCACCGCGTGAGCAGCCCGTGACCGCCGCCGACCTCCTCGCCCAGCTCCAGGCGACCTTTCCCGCCGGGGCCACGTCGGGCACCTTCGACGCCACCCGGGTGGCCGGGGGCGAATACGCGCCCCTGCTCTCCGGGCTGGGCATCCCCCCCGCACTGCCGCTGACCTCGGCGCAGGGGTGGCAGACGGACGGCAGCGTGGTCACCCTGAGCGGCGCGGCCACCGTCCCCGTCCTCGGCGTGGAGGCGCCCGCCGTCTTTTTCCGCTTCACCCCCGACGGCGACGACTTCGTCCTCCTTCTGGACGTGGCGCTCTCGGCGGACTGGACGTTCCCGCGGTCGTTTCCGACGCTGGCGGGCGGCGTGTTCTCCGAGCTGCGGCTGGCCGCGCCCGCGGACGCCGCCCTGATCGTGGCCTCGGGACCCGCAGTGGATCCGCTCCGCGGCGGGCTCTCGGTGGACGCGGGGCTGAGCTTCACGGGGACGTTCGACGTGAGCTCCAGCGCGTGGTCGGCCATCGCGTGGATCGCGGCGGACGGCCATCCGGGCGCCGTCACGGGCCCCGTCGGCTACGTGGCGGAGACGGGCGCGGTGGAGATGACGCTCCCCCTGGCCGTGGGGCGCGTCGCGCACCTGGTGGGGAGCACGGGGCCCGCGCTGGACCTGAAGCTGTCGCTCTACAGTGGGTTGGACGTGGGGCTCCGGCAGTACGTCTGCGGGGTGCGCTTCGACACCGTGCTGGAGATGGAGCAGGCGGGCGGGACGGCGGCGACGGTGGACTTCTTCGCCCTGCTCGCCACGCCGGCGCAGGGCGTCCTCACCCTCACGGCGGCGGCGAGCGCCCTCTCGTTCTCGCCCGGGGAGCTGGCGCGCTGGTTCGGGCCGCACCTGGACGTCTCCGGCTCGCTCCCGCCCGGCCTGGGCGACGGTGCGCTGGCGCGGGTGGACGCGCTCTCCCTGGGCGTGGGCCTGGTGAGCCGCACGCTGGAGTACGCCTACCTCTCCGTGAGCGCCCAGCCGGACAAGACGTGGGAGATCTGGCCGGGCGTGCTGGCGGTGGGCGACCTGTCGTTCCTGTGCGGCGTGTTCGGGCCGATGGGCGACGCGCCACGGTACTCGTACACGTTCCGCGGCCTGGTGCGGGTGGGGAACGTGCCCGTGCGCGTGCAGGGCCGGCTCCCCGAGCGGAGGCTGACGGGCGCGCTGGACGGGACGGGCGAGCCCCCCTCCGTCGCGGGCTTCCTCCAGGACGTGTTCGGCTTCACGGCCGGAGTCCCCGAGTCGCTGCGGGTGGCGGCGCTGGACTTCTCGCTGGACGCGGACCAGGGCATCTACTCGGCCGACGTGGAGATCGAAGGCTCGTGGCTGTTCGTCTTCGGCGACGACAACGTGCTGGAGTTCGAGGACCTGCAGCTGGGCGTGGGCTACTCGAAGGAGGGCGGGCCGTCGGGCACCATCACGGGTGTGTTCCGCGTGGACGTCCACGAGTTCACGGTGGAGCTCGACGTAGCGCGCGACAACCTCCGTCTCCGCGGCGCGTGGACGGACGACGGCGAGCCTCTCGACTACCTCCAGCTGGCCATCGTCCTGGGGATGTACGGCCTGGCGAACCCGCCCCAGGTGCTGGACCTGGCCTTCACCGGCGCCACTTTCCAGCTGGAGACGGCCGGCCCCTCGGTGTCCGTCACCGCCGAGACGGCGAAGTACGGCTCCGCCGCGCTGGTGGCGGGGCGCAACGCGGCGGGCGCGTGGGGCTTCCTCTTCGGGATGGAGGCGGCGCTGGACCTGGCCCTGAAACTCACCAACATCCCCGTGGTGGGCGACCTGGTGCCGGCGGGGCTGGACGTGATCGCGCTCGACGACCTGCGCATCGTGGCAGCCACCAAAGCGATCCCCATCTACACGGAGTCGCCCGAGCTGGCCGAGGTGTTGGGCGGCGAGGTGAGCAGCGGCGTGGCTGTGTCGGTGGAGATGCGCCTGGGGACGGAGTACCGGCGGCAGTTCTCCGTGCGCTTCGGCGGCGCGGACGACGGCGCCGCATACGACACGCCCCCGCCGCCGCCGGAGCTTCCTGAGGGCGAGCCGCCGCCGGTGGCGACGAAGCCGCCGCCGCTCCCTCCCCCGACTTCGGCGCCGCCCACGGCCGCGCCGGGTCCGCAGTACAACTGGGTGGAGGTGCAGCGCGCCTTCGGGCCCGTGCAATTCCAGCGGATCGGCTTCAGCATCACCCCAGAGGAACGGCTGGCGGTGGCGCTGGACAGCTCCGTGTCGCTGGCAGGGCTCACGATCGCGCTCACGGGCCTCAGCGCCGAGATTCCCCTCGAAGCCCCCTATATCCCCAGCTTCGGGCTGACGGGGCTGGCCGTGGAGTACGCGGCGGCCGGGCTGGAGATCGGCGGCGCGCTGGTGAAGGTGCCCGGCCGCGACCCCGCCGAGTACTCGGGCGACCTTGTGGTGGAGGTGGAGCGCTTCGGGGCGATGGCCTTCGGCTCGTACACGACGGTGGGCGGCTCGCCGTCGCTGTTCGGGTTCCTGTTCCTCGACGTGGCGCTGGGCGGCCCGGGCTTCTTCTTCGTGACGGGCGTGGCGGGCGGCTTCGGCTTCAACCGTACGCTGCGCCTCCCCACCATCGACACCGTCCAGAGCTACCCGCTGGTGCAGGGGGCGATGGGCACGCTCGACGCCCGCGCCACCGTGGCCGCGCTGGACGAGTACATCCAGCCCGCGCCCAGCCAGTACTGGTTCGCGGCGGGGGTGCGCTTCACCTCGTACGGGCTGCTGCGCTCGTACGTGCTGGCCACGGTGTCGTTCGGCACGTCGGTCGAGGTGGGGCTGATGGGCGAGTCCACCCTCGCGCTCCCGCCCGCGGGCGGCGAGGAGGAGGAGGGCGCGCTGGCCCCCATCGCCGAGGCGGACCTGGTGCTGCTGGTGGACGTGGTGCCGTCGTCGGGCGTGCTGGCGGTGGCGGCGCAGTTGTCGCCCGCGTCGTACGTGCTGTCGAAGCAGGCGCACCTCACCGGCGGCTTCGCGTTCTACCTGTGGTTCCCGCCGTCGCCCCACGCGGGCGACTTCGTGGTGGCGCTGGGCGGCTACAACCCGTACTTCGACGCGCCCGCGCACTATCCCGCCGTGCCCCGCCTGGGGTTCACGTGGTCGCTCTCCTCCGAATTGTCGCTCACGGGGGGGCTGTACTGCGCGCTCACGCCGGGACTGGTGATGGCCGGCGGCTCGCTGAAGGCCGCGTGGAAGGGCGGGGGGCTGACCGCGTGGTTCACGGCCGAGGCGGACTTCCTCGTGCGCCTGCGCCCCTTCGCGTACGACGCGCGGGTGGCGGTGTCGGTGGGTGTCTCCTACACGCTGAACCTGGGCTTCACCTCGAAGACCCTCGCCGTGCAGGTCTCCGGCGAGGTGGACCTGTGGGGGCAGCCGTTCGGGGGGCGGGCGTGGGTGGACGCGGGTGTCGTCTCCTTCTCGTTCGACTTCGGGACGCCGCGGCCCGGCCCTGCGCCCGACCTCTCCTGGAGCGCCTTCCTCCACGCATTCCTGCCGCCCGTCGCCTCGCCGGTGACGGCGCCGGCCACCACGGCCGCCGTGCAGATGGCTGCCTCGGAGGGCGCCCCGTCGCCCACCGCGACCGACTCGCTGGTGGCCATCCACGCGTCGTCCGGCCTCCTGGGCACGTTCACCGACGGCGGCGACTCCGTGTGGCGGGTGGACCCGGCGGCGCTCCGGCTGACGGTGACCACGCAGGTCCCCTCGAAGACCGCCTCCGTGTGGACGGCGTCGTCCCCGGCGGTGGAGGGCGCGTGGAACACGGCGTTCGGCGTGGGGCCGATGGGCGCCGCCCCCGACGCCGTCGCCGTCAGGCTCGCGATCGCCCTGCTGCGCGGCGGCCGGCCCGACGCCGACGGCTGGAGCGCGGCGGCGGTAACGGGGAACGTGCCGGCGGGCGTGTGGCTCTCCACCGCGGCCAAAATGGACGCGCCGGCCACCGTGAACGGCGTGCTGACGGGGATCGAACTCGTCCCCGTCGTCCCGCCGCCGGACGCGACCGTTCCCGTCGCGACCTCCGCGCTGCTGGGCGACAACGCGCCGGTGCGGACGCTCGGCTGGTCATCCGTCGCGCCCCCTGCGAGCGACTCGTTCGACCAGGGCGCCGCGATGGGCGAGATGCAGCGCACCCTCGTGAACCCCTCCGTGAGCGCCGTCCGTTCCGGCGTCCTGCGCGCGCTCCGGCTCCAGGGGCTGACCACGGCCGAATCGGTGGATGTCTCCGGATTCGCCGCGATGGCGCCCGACCTGATGACGTCGCCCCCGCACCTGCGGCTGCTGGGCGAGACGCCCGCCCCTTCCGCGTGACCCGGCCATGAGCGACCCGGACGGCACCCTCCCCGCCGGGGCGGACGTCACCTTCGTCCAGTACCTGCTGCCCCCGCTGCGCAGCGGCGAGGTGACCGTTTCCGCCGCGCAGATCGTGGAGGCGGCGGGCGCGGCGCAGACCTTCGTGACCTCGCAGCGGATGTCCGTGGCCGGCGCGCGGTACCGGCTGGGCACCGACGACGTGGCCGGCGTCTTCCCCCCGCCGGGGAGCCAGGGCGAGTTCGCCGACGTCCTGCCGCACGTCGTCCTCGCGTCGCCCACGCTGCCGTGGCAGCGCGCGGCGGACCCGGCGGCCACCCCGCCCGCGGCGGGCGCGCCGGTGGCCACGTGGATGGCGGTGCTCCCCTTCCGTGCGCTGGACCCGCCGCCCGTGCCGCAGGCCGTCACGCTGGGCGAGCTGACGCCGTCGGGCACCGTCTTCTTCCCCCCGCGATCCACCGAGCCGGGCGAGAACGACGCCGACCCGGTGACGGTGATCGACGTGCCCGTGGCGCTGTTCGCGGCGGTGGCACCCACGGCGGCGGACCTGGACTGGCTCGCGCACGTGCGCCGCGTGGACGTCCGCGCACGCCCGGCCGGCGACGGGCCGCCGCGCTCCGACTTCGGGGTGGTGATGGGGAACCGGCTGGGGCTGCCGGGGCAGGCGACGACGGCGGTTCTCGTGTCGCTCGAGGGATGGGCGCCGTACCTCCCCGCGAAGGACGGGACGCCGTCTCCCCATCTCCCCGAGCCGGCGGAGACGGTGCGGCTCGTCGTCCTCCATCACTGGACGTACAGCGCGGTCGATCAGCAGCAGACGTTCGAGGGGCTGCTGACGGCGGTGAGCACGTCGCCCTCCGGCATCCAGCTCCCGATGAACGGCCCGGCGGCGGGCGATGCCTCGGCGGACGCGCTCGTGGCCGACGCCGGCGCGATGGGCTACACGGCGATGGACCACGCGCTGCTGAACGGCGATTCCACCGTCTCCTGGTACCGCGGGCCGCTGCTGCCGCTGGGCACGCCGCGGTTCGTGGCGCCGCCGTACGCCGCCGCCTCGCCGCTGCTGCGGTACGACCCCACGACGGGGATGTTCGACGTCACGTACGCCGCCGCCTGGTCGCTGGGCCGGCTGCTGGCGCTGCGCGACAACGCGTTCGCCACGGCGCTATACCGCTGGAAGCTCACGCAGGCGCGCTCGGCCGTGGCCGCGCTGGAGACGGCGCTGCTGGACGAGACGCTGGGCGATCTCCTGCCGCTCGCCGCCGGCACCGCGGGCGAGGCGCGCCGGGCCCGCTTCGCCGCCGCGGCGGCCAGGGTGGCCGCGCCGGCCGCCGCCCGCCTTGCCGCCGACTCCGCACCCTGAGGACGCCGTGGCCCGACAGCTTCCCCGCATCGACCTCCGCTCGCGCGCGCTGCGCCTGGACCCGGCGCCCCCGGTCGCCGTGGACGCCGCCCAGGGGAGCGACCTGCCGCTCGTGGTTGCCTGGATGACGCGGCTGCACCTGCTGCACGGCGTCCCGTTCAACTACCTGGTGCCCGACGAGCGGATGCTCCCGGCGGAGTCGCTCCGCTTCTTCCGGCTGGACGAGAACTGGATGGGCGCCCTGCTGGACGGCGCCTACTCCATCGGCTTCGCGGGCGCCGCCGAGCCCACCTCCCGGGCCGCGCGCCCGCAGGTGATGGCCGCCGCGCGCGTCGCCACCCCCCGCGTCCGTCAGGACCTCCTCGCGGCGCCGCGGACGATGGCGGCGACATCGTCCATCGTCGCGCGGGACGAGCCGACCGGCGGAGGCGGCCCGGTGAGCGGCTTCCTCCTCCGCTCCGCCGTGGTGGCGGGATGGCCGGGCGTGGAGGTGCGCGGCTGGGCCGACGCCGCGGGCACGCAGCCGCTGGCCCTGCTGCGGCTGGAGGCGGTCGCTCCCTCGCTCCTCCTCTGTCTGTTCGACGGCGTGGCGGCGGCGGTGGAGCTGCGCGAGCCGGCCGAGGCGCTGCACTTCGGCGTGGAGGCGGCGGAGGGCGGCTGGCAGAAGGCCACGCGCTACGCCGCCCCCGTGGACGGCCACGCGGCGGGCGACTTCACCGGCGTGACGGTGGCCGTGCCCCTGCGCTCGGCGGAGACGGGGGTGGTGGACGTGTCCACCCTCGCCACGGTGCTGGGGGGCGCGGCATTCGGCGGGTCGCCGCCGGAGAATGCCGTGTTCACGGCCGCCGAGTTCGGGCTGGAGATGGTGGAGGGCGTGCAGGTGGTTCGCTTCCAGGCGGACGGCTGACGCGCGAGTGACCGACCGGAGAGAGGCCGCCCTCCGCGCCCTCCCGAGAACCCGAACCGGGACGTCCCGGCCCCGAATGCCCGATCCCACGCTCCTCGTCCCCATCCGCGTCTCCGCCCTGTGCGTGGGAGCGCCCGACGCCCAGCAGGCCCTCGGCCAGCCGCCGATGGCGGACTTCGCGCACCTGCCGTACGCGACGGGCGGCACGGTGCACAACCGCGGCCCCTACACGGCCGGCCGCGCCACCGCCGCCGCCGCCCCGTTCAAGGGCGCGGCCGAGCTGCCGGCGGGCGTGCACCTCCACTGGTCGCTCCCCGAGGGGCTGTCGCACGCCGTCGCCTCCGGGCCGGGGGAGGGGTCGCGCTTCCCCGCCGTGCCCTCGCGCTGGATGGTGGTGCGCGTGGCCGTGGACGCGCAGGGCGGCTACACGACGGCGTCGTGGGTGGTGGAGAGCGACCGGCTCTCCGTCTCCGCCACGGTTCCGCCGGGGATGGCGCAGCCCACCGTTCCGTGGGGCGCGCAGCCGGGCCAGGGCTTCCGCTACCTCGGCCAGGCGTTCGACGCGGCCACCTGGGCGGAGTCGAGCACGTCGGTGGATCGCCTGTCGCCGCTCACCGCCGTGGGCTACGGCGAGCCGACGTTCGCGTCATACTATCCCAATTGCAGCAGCGTCTTCGGGTTCCATGATCCCATGTCGGGATACACCGCCGGCACGACCCTCACCTACTACGTCGCGGGGTGGTACGGCGACGTCGGCGACGATCCGCTCTCGGCCGGCGGCGTGGCGCCCGGCGACAACCCGTACGGCTGGACGTGGACGGGCGGCGAGACCCCCACGCGCACCCTCTGCACGGGAGCCGTGGGCGATTTCGCCTGGTCGTCGGGGACGGCGTACCTGAGCCGGGCGCCGTCCGCGCTGACGGCCGCCGTGGCCGCGTCGCCGCAGGAGGCCCTCTCCGCGCTGATGGCGGACGCACTGGCCGCCGCGTATCCGGACCAGGACTTCTCCAGCGCCGAGCCGCTGCTGAACGCGCTCCAGTTCGGCCTGCTGGCGCGCCCCGTCACGCCGGATTCGCTGGAGGCGTTCGAGGAGGCCGTGCACGCCGCCGGTTTCGGCGCGCTGGACGGCGGCGTCGTGTGGTCCGTCGTCCCCGCCGATTCCAGCGGGGACGCCGGCGAGGGCTCCGAGGCCACGCTCCCCGCCGGCCAGGGCGCGATGCTGGACAGTCTCAACGACCTCGAGTACCGGCTGTCCGACCTGGGACGCGAGCTGGCCGGGCGGCGGCAGCAGCTGTTCGTCGACTGGCAGAAGTACCTCGTGACGGCGTACGAGCCCCTGCGCGCGCCGCCCACCCTCCGCGTGCGCCTCACCGACGTCATGGCGTACGTGGAGGACGAGGTCGCCGCGATCACGGCCATCGCGGGGCTCGGCGGCGCGATGGACACGCTCCAGGCGCAGGTCGATGCGGCGAGCGCCACGCTGGCCGCCGTCCTGGATCCGTCGCTGCGGCTGGCGCGGACCGCGCTGGCGCCGCGTTTCCATCGTCCGGCCGACCCCGTCCTCGTCCTCTCCGGCGCCGACGTGGCGCCGCGCGGCCATCCCCGGACGCTGGGAGAGAGCGGCGGCTTCCTCCGCTGCCGCACCGCGAGCCAGCTCGTGACGCGTCTCACGGTCGCCGACGGGCTGCTGCCGGGGAGCGCGGCGGAGTCGGTGTCCGCCTCGCAGATGCCGGCCGTGCCCGTCCAGCCGTCCACCGTGCCGTCCGACGCGTTCCAGGGGGCGTTCGCGGATGCGTTCTTCCTGAACCCGGGGCTCCAGGCGCGCGTCGCCAAGCTCGTGGACTACCCGGGCGGCTCCACCAACCCGGCGCACATGGACTTCGCGGCTACGGAGGCTGCCCTGCGCGCCGCCGCCGCCGCCTTCGTGGCGGGCAAGACGCCGCAGGGCGTGGCCTACGACGGCGACCCGTCCGCGCCCCGCGCCGTGAGCGGGTGGACGGGCACGCCGTGGGAGCCCCTCCTCCTCGAGTACGACGTGTCGTTCGGCCCCGTGCAGGAGGTGCTGCCGTCGGGCGGCACGTTCCAGTATCCGCCCGACTACCTGCTGCAGGACTTCGCGTTCGACGAGGATTCCATCGACCTCGTCTACCAGGGCGCGGCGCCCACGGCGGGACAGCGGTACGTGGGGAGCGCCGTGCTCTCGGCGGGCGCGGCCACGGACCTGGCGGGCGCGCTGCGGCGGTGGATCGCCGGCACGGGGAGCGATGACCCGCGCGTGGCGGAGGCGCTGGACGCGGTGACGCGGATGCCGTTGCTGGCGCAGGGGATGGCCGGCATGGGCGCGGAGATGACGATGCGCCGCCAGGCCCTTCAGATGACGGTGTCCGACCCGCTGGCGCCCGAGCCCGTGCAGGCCTTCGTCGCCCGTGTCCGCGACGCCGTGGGCGACGAGACGGCGTTCTCCCCGCTGCCGGAGGTGAGCTTCAACCCCGTGCGCGCGGGCACGCTCTCCGTCGTGCGGCTGCGGCTGCTGGACACCTTCGGGCGGACGATGGAGTACACCGCGCCCCGCGTGGTCGTGGCGCGCGGCCTGGTGCCGGAGCCGGAGCTCGGCCTTCCCTCCGGCACGGCGTTCCTGCCGCCGCGCGTGGTGCAGCCGTCGCGCCTGCTCTTCCGCTGGATGTCGGCCGCCGGCGCCGCGGAGAGCACGGCGGTACCCGCCACGTCGCCCGTTCTGGGGTGGGTCATCCCCGACTACCTGGACCGCTCGCTGGCCCTGTACTCGTCGGAAGGCGCGCCGCTGGGCACGCTCGGCCTCTCGGCGGACGGCGCGACGGTGCTTTGGGTCGCCGCGCCGGGCGGCGGCTGGCCGCTGGGCACGCCGCTGTCCACCGTGATGGCGGGGCAGGACGCGGAGCTGGCCGCGTTCGCGCGGGCGCTGCAGGAGGGCGGCGCGGCCTACTTCGCCCCGTTCTTCCAGGCCGTGCGCGACGCCCTCGCCTTCTCCCTCCCCGAGCGTTTCCGCGAGGGCGTGGGGACGGCCGTGCTCCTGGGGCAGCCGCTGGCGCTGGCCCGCGCCTCCCTCACGCTGTCGCTGGACGGACCGCCGCCCGCCGATGCCTCGTGGGCGTCGTTCACGGCGGCCGTGCTGGGCAGCGAATCGCTCCCCACCGCGCCGGACGGCGGGCTCACGCAGCTGCGCGTTCCCGTGCGCCTGGGCGCGCCCGGCCGCCTGGGCGACACGCTCGTGGGATACTGGACGGCGCCCGGCGGAAGCACCGACTGGGCCTCGTTCTACGCCCCCGCCGCCTCGTCCTGGGACGGACCCGTGGGCCCGCCGTCGCTCGACACCGTCACCCTCGCGCCGCGCGCCGACTCCGCCGCCGACGCCGTGGTGACGATGCTGCTGGATCCGCGCGGCGCCGTGCACGCCACCACGGGCCTCCTCCCCGTGGACGCCGTCTCCCTTCCCCCGTCGCAGTACGCGGACGCGATGCGGCAGCTGGCCGTGGCGTTCGCGGCGGGACCCGTCCTCTCCGGCAGCAACGCGCCGGCCGAGGGCGACGGCCCGCCGCCCATGACGCTCGTGCGCCCGCGGGTGGCGTCGGGCGCGTGGACGTGGGTGACGGTGGACCGCGGCGCGTGGGCCTCCGTGCCGCTGGACGACGCCCCGAGCGCCGCCGGCACCCTCTCGTACTCGCCGCAGCGCGTCTCCGACGGCTGGATGGTCCTCACCGGGCCCGGCACCTCTTCCTCCTCCTGACGCGACGCGAGCCCCGACCATGCCCAACCGCCGCCTCTACATGGGCACCGAGGTGCAGACGCTGGCCGCCGGCTGGCTGAACGACGACGGCACCGCGACCCTCTACCTCTCCAGCGACCCCGCCGACAACGGGGGCACGCTGCTGCTGGCCAACCACACCACCGGCCCCGTGGCCGTCCCCGCCGGGAGCCCCGTGGCGTACGGGAGCGCGCCCGCGGGCGCCGGCGTGCTGTACCTGTACTTCAACGGGCTGCTGACGAACGACCATGTGCGCGCCGTCTCGGTGGACGCGCCGGGGTGGTCGTCGGCCGTGTTCACGGACGCGGCGACGGAGCTCGCGTACCTGGCGATGGCGCCGTCGCAGGCGGTGACGATGGTCGCGAACGGGGGCACGCTGTCGCTCCGGCTGTCCGGCGTCACGGCCACGGGCTCGCCGCGCGTGGGCAACCTCACGCTGGCGCTGGACGGGCTCACCGGCGCGCCCGCGTACTCGTCCATCCGGTCGATCTTCGTGAACGTGGCCGCCACGCCGCAGGGCGGGAACCGGCGGCTGGAATTGCTGACGGAGTTCGTGGGGCAGGACTTCGTCTTCAACGACGACACGGTGAACGAGCTGCTGCTGGTGCTCACCAACCCTTCGTCGCAGCCGCTGGTGCCCGGGGGCGCGCCGGACTGGGGCGGCGACCCGCCCACCTTCACCTTCTCGTTCGTCTTCGCCGCCGAGGGGCAGAACGAGGCCGGCGCGCTCACGGACCTGGGCCGCGCCGCCGGGCTGTCGGTGACGCTGACGGGCGACTACGGCAACGCGTGGCAGCCGGTGGCCAAGGTGACCGATGGCACCACGCCCGTGTGGGTTGCGCGGCCGGACCCGAACGGCGGCGGCACCGTGCTGGGCACGGGCGCCAACGCCTCCGTCTCGTTCCGCATCTCCGGGCTGACGACCACGCAGCCGAAGGGCGCCACCTACCTGTACGTGTCGTACGCGAACGTGCCGGGCTACGACGACGGCTACTTCGCGGTGGAGATCGTGAAGGTGCCGCCCGTGAGCGTGTCCCTCGACGCGTCGCCGGCGTCGTTCGCGAACGTCGCCTCCGCGCAGCAGACCCAGCTCACGTGGAGGGTGTCGAACGCCACCTACGCCACCGTCACGAACACCTCGTTCGCGCAGGCGGTGCCGCTGGAGGAGGGGTCGGGGGTGATCGACGTGAGCGTGGCGGCCACCACGGTGTTCACGCTGATCGCCAGCAACCACTACACGGGGCAGACGGTGGCCACCACCGCCACCGTCACGGTGACGCCCGACTCGTTCGGCCTCCTCCCCATCGGAACCATCGTGATGTGGTCCGGCCCGGTCGATTCCCCGCCGCCGGGATGGCGCCTCTGCGACGGGACGAACGGCACGCCCGACCTCGTCACCCGGTTCATCCTGGGCGCGGGGAAGACGGAGACCATGACCGGGACCTCGGGGGGCTCGGCATCCCACAAGCACACGGGTTCGGCGGTGGTGACGGTGGCCAGCGCGGGCCAGCACTCGCACGGGATGCCGTCGGACTGGTGGAGCAACTCGGCCAGCAGCGGCAGCGGCGTGACCGTGGTGGACCGCGACGCGAAGAGCATCACCGACGCGCGCACGCAGTCGGCCGGCGACCACACGCACTCGGCGAGCGCCTCGGTCACGGTGAACAGGGCCAAATCGATGCCGCCGTGGTACGCGCTGGCCTTCATCATCAAGTACATGTGAGAATGGCGGTTCCGGAGATGCCGGCGCGCCCGTCCGGCCTGGACGGGGCGCTGGAGGCGGCGCTCTCGGCGCGGGCGGGCGGCGCGGTGCGGGCGACCACGTGGGAGAGCTTGTCGGCGCGCATCTCGCCCGTGTGGCGGGTGCGGCTGGACGGTCCCGACGGCTCGCCCGCGTCCGTCGTGGTGAAGCACCTCGCCGCGCAGTGGTACGGGACGCCGGCGGCGGCCGACGTGCCCCGGGAGTTCCTGGAGGAGGCGGCCGTCTACGAGTTCCTGGAGGAGGGCTGCTCCGGCTTCCGAGACCACGCGGCGCGACTGGCGTGGCTGGACGACGGCGCGCTGGTGCTGGAGGACCTGGGCGTGGGCGACCGCTCGCTCCCGCCCGCCCGCGCGGGAGATCTGCTGGCCGCCACCTTCGCGCGCCTGCACGCGGCCACGATGCGCCGCGCCGACTTCCACCGCGCCGCCCGCCGCGCGCACGGGATCGACGTGGACACCCCCGACCTCCGCTACGACGGCGACGTGGCCGCCGCGCGCCGGTTCGCCCGCGGCGCCGAGACGCTGGCGGGGTGGTGCGAGGCGCTCGCCGTGGCTTCCGCCGAGGAGACGGCGGCGCTGCTGGCGGCGGTGGAGGCGGCGGTGACGCGGCCGGGTCCGTTCCACGCGCTGATCCACGACGACCTGGCGTCCGCCCGGCAGTGCGTGGTGCGCGACGGGCGCCTGCTGCTGCTCGACTGGGAGAACGCCAAGCACGCCCACGCCCTGCGCGACCTGGCGAAGGTGCTCGTCGGCAAGTTCGAGCGCAGCCTCGACACGGGCGAGATGATCCGCGTCTGCCCGGAGATGGAGCCGGGTCTCGCCGATCTGTACCGCTGCGAGCTGGCCCGCGCCGGCGGCCCCGACGTGGACGACGCCGTGTGGGGCGAAGCGCTGGGCGGCGCGCTGCTCTACAACACGGTGGTGCAGGTGGGCGCGCTCGTCGGCCTCTACTCCGTGACGGCGGTGACGGGCCAGGTTCTTCCCAACCTGCGCGGCATCGTGCTCCGGATGGGCGAGGTCCTGCACGGCCATACCGGCTGGGAGGACCCGCGCCGCATTCTCCAGCAGCTCGCCGCCCGCATCGCCTGCGGAGCGGCGGCCTTCTGACACAAGATTCGACGGAAGTGTGTACTGCACGAAACCGACGTCGGTGGCGAACCCAAATTCGGAAGGAGAGGGCGACGGGGTCGCTCATTCCAGCAACGGGTCGATCGGATACGGGCCACGATCCCTCCCTATCAGAACCTCGCTTTCGCCAAGTACACACTTCCGTACGTCTACGTACCGCCTCACATCCGCAGCGCACCGTCGGACGCAGCTGTGCGCGCCTGGCTCCACCCCGACAAGCACAGGGCCGGCACCCCGGCTCCCCATAACCGGAGGAACAGCCGGCAGCCTGCCCTCCGGTAGCACGCATCCAGAGCCAGGACCGACTCCGCGCGGCAACGGGTCGATTCCCCTCATAGATCCGGAAAGGACGATACATGGGGATGACGAGAGATGGAGGAGTGATAACCCTTGACTACATCCAGCGCTGGGTGATGGGGGCCCGTCCCGGGACGTCGATCCAGATCGTTTCCATACAGGTCCCCGCGGACGCCCACCAGACTCTGGAGATCGGCGGCGATGTCGACGGAGGAGGGGAAACAACCTGGACCGCCTATCAGGTGGTGGAGTGGGTCCGCCGGGAATACGGCGATGCCGGTCTGAAGCCCCACGAATGGTCGGCCCTGCTCCAGGGCATCTCCGTCCGCGAGCTCAGGCTGGCAGTCCAGGCCGGGAGCATCCGGCACCACCGTAAGACCGAAGGGCGCGACCATGGAGCTTCCCTGATCGGCCCGGACGCCATGTGCGACTACCTGCACTGCAGGCCAGGGACCCGGATGAGGTCTCCAGCGCTGCGGGGCGAGTCCCGGTGACTCCGTCCGTGTCCTTCGCGCCGGGCACGAGCCCACTCGGCTACGCCCCCGGCTGGACTGTGCCATCTCCTCCCCCCCTGCCCGCGGGCGCCCCGCCAGGTGCCGAAAAGGTGCCGCCTCCCCGTCCCATGAACGGGGAACGTGTCCAGCCCGCGAGAGCCGCGGCGGTGTCCCCGTCCAGCGCAGCACGGGGGGATTCCTTGGCGGACAAGCAGCGGCGCAGAGGCCGCCGGAAGCGGGGACACCGGCCGACGACCTTCGCCGACCGGCTCGTCGCGCAGCTCCGCACACGCAAGAACGCGGGCGGAGTTGTGTACGAGCTGGACCTGCGGAACAGGGAGTGGGGCCGCGACCCCACGAACGATGACGGTCTTCTGCCCGTCCGACCCGGGGTGGCCGGACTCCGGGCGGACCACGGACGAGTTCGCGGTCGCTGAAGCCTGGGTGCGGAGCCACTACGTGCCGTTCCTGCAGCAGGGGAATGCCCTCGCCCGCGCGGGCGGTCTCGCCACGCTGCGGGTCAGCGAGGCCGTGGACCGGTACCTCGACCACCTGGAGGCGGAGCTCGGCGCGGACCACAACACCGTGGCCAACCGCCGGAGCGTGTGCCGGGTCCACGTAGTGCCCATTCTCGGCTCGCGGCTGCTGGCAGCGCTGACTCGCGAGGTCGTGCGGGACTTCCTGGAGAACCTGCAGGTGATCCAGAGGGAGGGAGGACGGACGGCTCGACGGCCGGCGAAGTTCCGGACCCGGACCAACGCGCGGGACACGCTCACCGCCGGGTGGCGCCACGCCTGCCCCGACGAGGATCCGCCGTTCGCCGGCGTCCGGCTCGCGGACCGGGGGGTCGCGAAGCAGCGGCGGAACGCCGCGCGGGAGGGGAGAATCGAGGAGCTGATGGAGCCGAACGTCTACACGCGCGAGCAGGTGGTCGACATCCTCGCCGCGGCGAGGTGCTGCACTCGCGGTGGACCTGGTCCGCGTTTCGGACGTGTAGCCCGAAGCTGTTCTCCATCCAGGAGTAGCTGTCGAAGCTGCCACGGTCGTGCCTGAGCTGCGCCAGCCAGGGCCGCACCTTCTCTGGAGGAGCCCCGATCTCGGCCGCGTACTGGCTCACCGTGCGCGTGCTCGCCTCCGTCTTGATCCGCCCCTCCCCCTGCTCGATCACCCCGAACAGCTCCAGCCCGCGGAACTTCACGAACGGGTTCACCTGGAAAGCGCTGATCTGGTTGTTGAACAGCGGGTTGAACTCCCCCGACCACGCCTGCGCGCTGGTGGTCGCCACCGCGTTCTCCAGCACCAGGTAGTAGCGCGAGCCCGTGCGGTCTCCCCAGAACAGCGTCGCGCTCGGCGACCTGTCCAGCGTGTAGTACGAGCCGGTCAGCCGCACGCGCAGGTCGGGGCTCACCTGGCGGTCGTAGCCCAGCTTGCCCAGGTAGGCGAGCCGCGCGCGTCGGGGTTGGTCACGTCGCCCTTGTTGACGCCCGAGGTCACCCCGGCCATGGCCAGGAAGCCGTTCCTGCGCAGGTAGATCTCGGTCCCGGGCTCGAAGGTCCAGGAGTTCATGATCAGGTTGCCGACGAACGGGTTGTACATGGCGTTGCCGTTGTCGGTGCGGCGGAAGTGGGCGTCGCCGTAGTTGAGGGGGAACATGCCCACCTTGATCGTCGCCACGTCCATCACCGCGTTGAGGAGCGGGTGGTCGATGGGCGACTCGTCGATGAGCAGGTATCCGCCCTTGACCCAGGCCTCCTGGTGGTGGCGCGAGGAGAGGTAGGTCTCCAGGCTGACGCGGATGCCGGGGGCGAGCTGGGCGTTGAGGCCCAGGTTCGCGGTGGCCAGGTTGAAGCCGGCGCCGAGGTCGAGGAGCTGGTTGGCGTTGTAGTCCTTGCCGGCGGCGTCCTTCCTGGTGACGGCCACGGCGGAGTTGCTGTGGTCGAGGGCCTGGAACTGCTGGGTGAAGGCAGCGCTCCAGTCGAGCTTGAAGCCGGTGAAGGGGACGGCGTCGGTCTTGGGCTCCTCGAACACGTTGACGCCGCGCTGGTCCTGGGGCCGCAATAACGGATCCCGACTTCGATGGATCGCGAGCGGAACCGTAAGCGAAAACGCAGCGGAGATGTCGTGATAGAACACGGGTGACTCTCAGATCGGGAGTTCTCCAGGACACGGGATGCCGCGCCGCCTGGACCGCCAGCACCCGCTTGTGGGAGCCCGCAGCCCTATCGATCACCGTCGACAAAATCCTCGACAAATGGTGGCTATCCTATCGATACCGATAGTGGCTACACCATCGCAAAGCGACAGGCCCAACAGGGTGCAACTACCTTCCATGGTACATCTTGGCCAATCTGGGGCCTGGTTGGATGAACCCGGAAAAGGCAGTGCTCCACATGTGGAAGCTCTTCGCCATGTGGGGCTTCATCGCCCTGTTATTTGCGGATTTCCTCCTAGCGCGGGGAGCGTCCGACGTGCGTGCGGGGGTGCTCTCGGGAGCGGTGGCCTTCGCGACCATCGGGACGGGCGCGCTGGGGTGCGTGGTGGCGGGGGCGTGGGCGGACCGGCTGGGGCGGGAGCGCGTCGCCATCTGGGCGATGGCCTTGAGCGGGGCGTGCGCGCTGCTCATGGGCTGGCTGCTGCACGCCCCGCTCGCGCTGGTGCTGTCGGTAGCCCTGGTCTGGGGTTTTGCCGTGGTGGCGGACTCCGCGCAGTTCAGCGCCGTGGTCACCGAGGTGGCTCCGGCGCACGCGGTGGGCACGGCGCTGACCTTCCAGACGGCGCTCGGCTTCCTGCTGACCTCGGTGACGCTCACCGCCGTCCCCTACCTGCGGGATGCCGGGGGGTGGCCCCTGGCGTTCGGCGTCCTGGCGCTGGGTCCGGCGGCCGGGATCGTGGCGATGCGGAGGCTGGATAATCTCCGGATCGCGGCCGCGTCGAACTCGTAGGCACCCTGCCGTCGACGAATTCTCGACGAACGGGGGCCGGGCGGCGGGTCGTCGATGGAGCGAACGGTCCGTTATGACGGGCCGACCGGGCCGGTCGCGCGTGCCTCGCCCGGGGTCCTCAGTCCTCCCGGTCGCCCCGACCGTCCAGCAAGGGGGCGAAGGAGTTGTACGCGAGAGATAGCCCCAGCGCGAACAGGGCTGCGCCCAGCCCGAGGAGCGCGTTGAAGTAGGCGGGCGCGGTGAGCGCCAGACGGATCAGCACCGTGGCCGCGGCGAAGCCCGAGTTGCGGAAGACCACCGCGAAGCGCGAGCTGAAGCGGAGCGACACCAGCACGACCAGCACGTCGCAGAAGATCAGCACCGTGTAGAAGGTCTCGAACACGGCGCCGGTGCCGCGGCCCTCCAGGATGTTCCACGCGTCGCGCAGGACCAGGGCGAGGAAGGCGGCGAGCAGAACGACCGCGACCAGCTTCTTTGCCGCGACAAAGCTCGCCCGGTCGTCCGGGTCGGCGGTGATGGGGAGGTGGCGCTGCACGCGGTAGTAGAGGCCCAGCACCACGAAGATGAGGAGCGCTCCGCCGATGTCCGCCGCGATGTGCGGGATGGCGGGCGACACGTCCTCCCAACGGATGGGCTCCGGGAACTCCGCGAACTCGAGGAACGCCTTGCGGAGGAGGATCAGCGAAAGCAGCTCGAACTGCTTCCCCAAGGAGTCGGCGACCGAGCGGGCGAGCGCGAACACCAACCCCACCACCTCGGCGAAGAGCAGGAGGGTGAAGGCGACGTAGATGGCGCCCAGGTGGCTGGTGGTCAGCCCGGGGAGCGTGCCCGAGGGGAGCCAGCCGCGCCGGTTCAGCTCGATCACGGCGACGGAGGCCAGGAAGGCGGCCACCAGCAGCGTGCCGATGCGACGCTGCGTCGCGTGTCCCTCCCACGCCGCCTCCAGCCGGTCGAAGAGCGCCGCCGCGGCGCGCAGGGTCCGACCGGTCGCGGGCGCCGCCAGGACGTGGTCCATGCAGGTGCTCCATGCGGATGGGGTCGGGCGAAGCCGCGGGAGGGCAGATCGCAAGATACACGTCGCGCTTGCGCCATGCACGGGCTTTGTGCAACCTTGCGGGACAGGGTGGGTCGTCCGCCCGCGTCACGCGGAGGTGCGAATGCCGGAGGTCCCGGCGGTGGCGGTGGTCGGAGCGGGGCTCGCCGGGCTGGCCGCGGCGTGGCGGCTGTCGCGGGCGGGGGCGAGGGTGCGGGTGTTCGAGGCGAGCGAGCGCGCCGGGGGTGTGGTGCGCACCGCGCGCGCCGACGGGTGGCTGGCGGAGGAGGGCCCCAACTCCATGGCCGATCCGCCGCCCGCCGTCCGCGGGCTCCTGCGCGAGGCAGGGCTGGAGGCGCGCCTCGTCCCTACCGGCCCGGCGGCCCGGCGCCGCTACGTGGTCCGCGGCGGCCGCCCGCTCCCCGTGCCCCTCTCGCCGCTGCAGCTCCTGTTCTCGCCGCTCTTCTCGCTGTCGGGGCGGCTGCGGGTGCTGCGGGAGCCGTGGGCCGCGCCCGGCGGCGGCGCGGAGGAGAGCGTGGCTGCGCTGGCGCGCCGCCGCTTCGGGCAGGAGGTGCTGGACTACGCGGTGGAGCCCTTCGTGGGCGGGATTTTCGCGGGCGACGCGGAGCGGCTCTCCGCGCGGCACGCCTTTCCGCGCCTGGTGGCGATGGAGGAGCGTCACGGCTCGCTGCTGCGCGCCGCCGTGGCGGCGGCACGGGAGCGCCGGGCTGCGGGGGCGGCGCCCGGCCCGGCGAGCTTCTCCTTCGCGGAGGGGATGGAGGAGCTTCCGCGCGCGCTCGCGGCGGGGCTGGAGGACGCGCCGCGCACCGGCTCGCCGGTGCGCGCGGTGCGCCGCACGGGCGCGGGGTGGGAGGTGTCGGCGGAGGGGGCGGGCGGGGCGGAGGTGTTCGACGCGGTGGTGCTCGCCGTGGCGGCGCACCAGCTTCCCGAGCTGGAGCTCGAAGGCGCGGAGGCGGCTGCGCTCCGCGCGCTGGGCGAGATCCACCATGCCCCCATCGCTGTCGCGGCGCTGGGCTTCCGGCGGGACGACGTGGCGCACCCGCTCGACGGGTTCGGGGTGCTGGTGCCGAAGGTGGAGCGGCGCCGAGTCCTGGGCGTGCTCTTCACCTCGACGCTCTTCCCGGGGCGCGCGCCGGAGGGCCACGTCCTGCTCACCGTGTTCCTGGGCGGCGACCGGAGCCCGGAACTGACTTTGCTCCCTGCGGACGAGCGCGAAGCGATCATCCGCGAGGAGCTGGCGGCGCTGCTCGGCGTCCGCGGCGAGCCGGTGTTCCGGCACCACGCGGCCTGGCCGCGGGCGATCCCGCAGTACGGGCTCGGCTACGGCGACGTCAAGGCGAGGATGGATGCTCTGGAGCGGGCCGCGTCGGGGCTCCACCTGGCCGGCAGCTACCGGGCCGGCGTGTCCGTGGGCGACACCCTTGCCTCCGGGCTCGCGGCGGCCGACGCCGTGCTGGCGCGCGTCGGCGCGCTGGCGCCGGGGTAGGAACCACGACGCGCCGGACACGACACGGAGACGCCGGGGCCGGGCCGAAGCTGTGTGAGGAAGGTCCGGCCCGAGGGGCGAGATCCGGCGGGGGCGCCTCGGTTCGAAAGTGCAGCCCGACCCTGGCGCCGGCCGGGGGCACGCCCGAACCCGCCGTGCGTCGAGACCGTTGCATCCCGCCCGACCAGGAATTACATTCGAAATCGTAAATCAAAGTTTACGTAAGCAGGAGTTGACAGTGCGACCCCTCTATCCCTTCTCCGCCATCGTCGGGCAGGACGAGATGAAGCAGGCGCTGCTGATCGCCGCCGTAGATCCGGGCGTCGGCGGCGTGCTGGTGTTCGGCGACCGGGGGACGGGAAAGTCGACGGCGGTGCGCGCCATGCCCGCGCTGCTCCCGCCGATGCGGGTGGTGGAGGGCTGCCGCTACGGCTGCGATCCGCTGGCCAACGGCGCCCGCTGCGACGAGTGCCACGGCCGCGAAGCCGGCGGGGAGCGGATGAGCGCCCGTGCCGTGGCCGTGCCGGTGGTGGACCTGCCGCTGGGCGCGACGGAAGACCGGCTGCTGGGCGCGCTGGACCTGGAGCGGGCACTGACCCGCGGCGAGAAGGCGTTCGAGCCGGGGCTGCTGGCCCGCGCCCACCGCGGTTTCCTGTACGTGGACGAGGTCAACCTGCTGGAGGACCACCTGGTGGACCTGCTGCTGGACGTGGCGGCCTCGGGGGAGAACGTGGTGGAGCGCGAGGGGATCAGCGCGCGCCACCCCGCGCGCTTCGTGCTGGTGGGGAGCGGCAACCCGGAGGAGGGGGAGCTGCGCCCGCAGCTGCTGGACCGCTTCGGGCTGTCGGTGGAGGTGAGGACCCCCACGGACGTGCGCGAGCGGGTGGAGGTGGTCCGCCGCCGCGACGCCTTCGACCGCGAGCCGGACGCCTTCATGGACCGCTGGAAGCGCGCGGACACCGGGGTGCGGCGGCGGATCACCCGGGCGCGCGAGGCGCTGCCGCGCGTGGAGGTGCGGGACGAGGTGCTGACGCGGGCCGCGGAGCTGTGCATCGCCCTGGGGACGGACGGCCTGCGCGGCGAGCTGACGCTGCTGCGCGCCGCCCGCGCCGCCGCGGCGCTGGACGGGGACGCCGCGGTGGGCGCCGGGCACCTGCGCCGCGTGGCCCCCTCCGCGCTCCGCCACCGCCTGCGCCGCGACCCGCTGGACGAGACCGGCTCCACCGCCCGGGTGGAGCGCGCCGTCCTGGAAGTGCTCGGCCCTCCCGCCCCGTGATTCCGCTGCCTCCCCTCCCGGACCCGGCCGCCCTCGCGGCCCTGGCCGCCGCGCTGCTCGCCGTCGACCCGGCGGGGCTGGGCGGCGTCGCCCTGCGCGCGCGGGCGGGAGCGGAGCGCGACGGGTGGACGCGGGGGCTGCTCGCGATGCTGCCGGCGGGGACGCCCGTGCGCAGGGTGCCGCCGGGGACGGCGGAGGAACGGCTGGCGGGCGGGCTGGACCTGGCGGCCACGCTGGCCGCGGGGCGCCTGGTGGCGGAGCGCGGGGTGCTCGCGGCGGCGCACGGCGGGGTGGTGGTGGTCCCCTCGGCGGAGCGGCTGGAGGCGGGCGCGGCCGGGCTGCTGGGTGCCGTGCTGGACCGTGGTGAGTGCGCCGTGGAGCGCGAGGGGATCTCCCTGCGCGTGCCGGCGCGGCTCGCGGTGGTGGCGCTCGACGAGAGCGGGACGGACGAGGCCGGGCCGCCCGCCGCGCTGCTGGAGCGCCTGGCGCTGCACGTCTCGCTCCCCGACGCCGGCCGCTCCTTCCCTCCGGACGCATTCTCGCCGGCGGGGGAGATCGAGGACGCGCGCCGGCGGCTCGCCTCCATCCACGCCGAGCCCGCCGCTGTCGAGGCCGTGTGCGCCGTGGCCGCCGCGCTGGGCATCGGCTCGCTGCGGGCGCCGCTCTTCGCGCTCCGCGCCGCCCGCGCGCTGGCCGCCCTTCGCGGGGACGCGGAGGCGGGCCCGGAGCACCTGGCGGTCGCCGCGGCGCTGGTGCTCGCCCCGCGCGCGACGACCCTCCCGGAGGCGGCGGAGGAGCCGCCCGCCGCTCCGCCTCCAGCCGACACCCCCGACCGCCCCACTCCGGAGGGCGAGGACGACCGGGAGCCGACCCGGGAGGAGCTGGAGGAGAGGGTGCTCCGGGCCGTGCGCGCGGCGCTCCCGCCGGGCGTGCTGGAGCGGCTGCGGGCTGGGCGCGCGGCGCGTGGAGGCGGCAGGGCGGGGGACCGGGCGCGCTCGCCCACGCACGGGCGGCGCATCGGCACACGGCCCGGGGACCCGCGGCGCCGCAGGCTGGACGTGCTGGCCACCGTGCGCGCGGCCGCGCCCTGGCAGCGCGCCCGCGGGCGCGGCGCGGTGGCGGAAACCGGGCGCCTGTGCGTGCTGCCGTCCGACTTTCGCGTCCGGGTGCTGGAGCGGAAGGCCGGGACGGTCGTGGTGTTCGTGGTGGACGCATCCGGCTCGGCGGCGGCGGGGAGGCTTGCGGAGGCGAAGGGCGCGGTGGAGCTGCTGCTGGCCGAGAGCTACGTGCGTCGCGACCGCGTGGCGCTCGTCGCCTTCCGGCGCGCGGCGGCGGAGCTGGTGCTCCCGCCCACGCGGTCGCTGGCCCGCGCGCGGCGGCTGCTGGCCGGCCTGCCCGGAGGCGGCGGGACGCCGCTGGCGAGCGCCGCGGACACCGCACTCGCGCTGGCGGAGACCGTGCGGCGCGGCGGATCGGCGCCGACCCTGTTGTTCCTCACGGACGCCCGCGCGAACGTGGCCCGCGACGGCTCGGGAGGCAGGGCCCGCGCCGAGGCGGACGCGCTGTCCGCGGCGCGCGCCGTCCGCGCGGCCGGCGTCGCCGCGCTGCTCGTGGACACGGCGCCGCGGCCGGGCCCGTTCGCCGCGCGCTTCGCCGCGGAGATGGGCGCGCGCTACCTGCCGCTCCCCGCCGCGGGCGCCCGCGAAGTGGGCGCGGCCGTGCGGGGCGCCGCGGCCGCGCTCGCGGCGGTGTGACGTGAGCGACGCCGCCCCCGCCGCCCGGCTCCCGGCCGCCGCCGCGCCCGCCGGGGTGCGCGGCTCGCCGCGGGCGGCGGTGGCGCTGGACCTGGCGCAGGCGTTCGGGATGACGCTGGCCTTCTGGTGGCTGGCGACGGGGCTGGTGATCGCCGCGCAGCGCGACCTGCCGACGCGCGTGCTGGCCGGGGTGGCGAGCGGCGCGCTGGCGCTGCTGGGGCTCGCGCTGCTGGCCCGGTCGCGGACGGACGCCACGCCCGCGGGGGCGCGGCGGGGGCTGGCGGGGGCGGGGCTGCTCTGGGCCTGGGTGGCGGTGTCGCTGTACGCGGGGTGGCTGGTGGGCCCGGTCCCGCGCGCCCCCGCCGCGCCGCCCCCCAACCTCGCCGCGGCGTGGGACGCCGTCCACGCGCTCCTCTGGCACGAGGCGGGGTCGCTGCTCGTGCTGGGGCTGGCATGGATGCTCACCCGCGCCGGGCCCAACCGCACGGGCTTCCACGCGCTCCTCGCGTTCTGGGGGACCACGCAGCTGGCCAAGCTCAACGTCTTCGCCGGTGTCGCGAACCCGGGCGAGCGCTTCCTCCCGGAGTGGCTGCGGTTCGTGGAGTGGTACTTCGGCCCGCCGCGGAGCTCGCTGCTGCTGCCGCTCACGGTGGCGGCGCTCGCCTGCGCCGCCGCGTGGCTGACCCGCCGCGCCGCCCGCGCGGACGACCCGTTCGCCCGCTGGGCCGGCGCCGCGCCGGCGTGCCTGCTGGCGCTGGGCGCGGTGGAGCACGCCTTCCTGGCGGTTCGCTGGGACTCGCCGCTCTGGGACGTGTTCCTGCGGCTGCGGGGGTGACGGCATCGGGGGACCCGAAGACGCCAGCGCGAAGCCGGACCCCGGCGCAGCCGGGGGCACGCCCGAACCCATCAGCAGCAGGTGCAGTTCGTCGTACAGCCAATCCCGGAGACCTCATGGATCGCTGGAGAAGAGCCGCATGGGCGTTCACGGCGCTGCACGCCGCGCTGATTGCCGGGAGCATCGCCGCGTTCCGCTTCATCGTGAACCGGCCGGTGCCGGCGTGGGCGGAGCCGGATCTCTGGGCCTGGGCGTACCGCACGGGCATGGCGTGGACCGGGCCGATGTACATCGTCACCGGCTTCCTGGCGGCGCTCGCGGGGTGGGTGGCGGTCGTCGGCGTGCGGCGCGGCCTCGTGTCGGCGGGCGTGGTGGTGGGGCTGGCGCTGGGGGCGGAGGTGCTGGGCGTGGGGACCGGATTCCCCTTCGGGAGCTACGGCTACGGGACCACGCTCGGGCCGCGGGTGGCGGGGATGGTGCCGGTGGTGATTCCGCTGAGCTGGTTCCTGATGCTCTTCGCTTCGTTCGCGGTGGCGGCGCGCTGCGGGCTGGGCGCGGCGGGGACGTGCGCGACCGCGGCGCTGGGGCTGGTCGCCTGGGACGTGCTGATGGACCCGGCGATGAGCGCGGCCTTCCCCTTCTGGTCGTGGCACCAGGGCGGCGAGTACTACGGGATGCCGCTGGTGAACTGGGCCGGGTGGATGCTCACCGGGCTGGTGCTCGCCACCGCGGCCGTGGCGACGGCGGGCCCCGGGCTGCGGGACGTGGAGGCGGAGCGATTGCCGCTGGTGCTGTACGGGCTGAACGGGCTGTTCCCGCTGGCGCTGGCGCTGGAGAGCGGGATGTACGGCGCGGCGCTGATCGGCGGGGCGGCGATGCTGGCCTTCGGGGCGGCGCCCGCGCTGCGCGGGGCGCTTCCCCGGCGCGTGGCGTCGCTGGCGCGGCAGCCGTGAGCGCGCGATGAAGGCCGCTGCCGCGCCCGCCCTGGCCCCGCCTCCCGTCCCACCGCAGGCCGCCGGCGCCTTCGGGACGGGCGCCGGCCCGGGGATCGCCCGCGCCGCCGGGGAGGCGCGCGCCTCGCTGGCGGACCGGGTGCTCGCCTGGCGAGACGGGCTGCTCGCCTCGCCGCGCTTCCAGCGCTGGGCGGCGTCGTTCCCGCTGACGCGCCCGGTGGCGCTGCGCCGCTCGCGGCGCCTCTTCGACCTGTGCGCGGGCTTCGTGTACTCGCAGGCGCTGCTCGCCTGCCACCGCCTGGGGCTGCTGGACGTGCTGGCGGAGGGGCCGTGCACGCCCGCGGGGCTTGCGGAGCGGCTGGGGCTGAAGGCGGACGCGCTGGACCGGCTGCTCGGCGCGGCGCTGGCGCTGGATCTGGTGGAGCGCAGGCCGGGCGGGCGGATCGGGCTCGGGCCGCTGGGCGCGCCGCTGGTGGGAAACGGCGCGGTGGGGGCCATGCTGGAGCACAACGCGCTCCTCTACGACGACCTGCGCGACCCCGTCGCGCTGCTCCGCGGCGGGGCGGACACGCGGCTCGCGCGCTTCTGGCCGTACGCCGCAGCGACCGGTGAGTCGGCCCCGGCGCCGGGCGATGCGGGAGGAGCCGCGGCGTACAGCGCGCTGATGGCGGCGTCGCAGCCGCTGGTGGCGGCGGAGGTGCTGGACGCGTACGACGTGTCACGGCACCGGCGGCTCCTGGACGTGGGCGGCGGCGAGGGCGCCTTCCTCAAGGCGGCCGCGGCGCGCGCGCCGGAGCTGCGGCTGGCGCTCTTCGAGCTGCCGTCGGTGGCGGAGCGTGCGCGGGACTCGCTGCGCGCCGTGGGGCTCGCGGCGCGCGCCGAGGTGCACGCGGGCGACTTCCGCCGCGACCCGCTCCCCGGCGGCGCGGACCTGGCGACGCTGGTGCGCGTGCTCCACGACCACCCGGACGACGTCGTCCTGGCCGTGCTGCGGGCGGTGCACCGGGCGCTGGAGCCGGGGGGGATGCTGCTGGTCGCCGAGCCGATGGCGGGGGTGCGCGGCGCCGAAAGGGTGGGCGCAGCGTACTTCGCGTTCTACCTGCTCGCGATGGGGAGCGGGCGGGCGCGTACTCCCGATGAGTACCGCGGCCTCCTCCTCGCGGCCGGGTTCCGCGAGGCGCGCCCGGTCCGGCCGCGGCTGCCCGTGCAGACGGCGCTGGTGATGGCACGCAAGTAGCCTCCATGGGACTGTGTACACGGAGAAGTACACATAAGAGTGTAAATTAACATTGACAGATGAAATCGTAACGCGCATCATACACCGGGACCGCTCCTCACCTCTCGTGGACTGACCCTTTTGGACACACTGGCCGTCGTGCTGGACCGACCGGAGCAGCTGTCGCTGCGATCCCTCCGCCTGGATCCTCCAGGGGAGGCGGACGTGGTGGTGCGCACCGAGTGGAGCGGGATCAGCACGGGGACGGAGCGCCTGCTCTGGTCCGGGCGGATGCCCCACTTCCCCGGGATGGGCTACCCGCTGGTGCCGGGCTACGAAACGGTGGGCACGGTGGAGGCGGCGGGGCGCGCGTCGGGACGGCGGGTGGGCGAGCGGGTGTTCGTCCCGGGGGCGCGCTGCTTCGGCGACACGCGGGGGCTCTTCGGCGGGGCGGCCGCCGTGCTGGTGGCGCCTGGCGCGCGGACGACGCCGGTGGAGCCGGGGCTGGCCGAGCGCGCCACGCTGCTGGCGCTGGCCGCCACCGCCCACCACGCGGCCTGGGGGAGCGGGGGCGCGGCACCGGACCTGGTCGTCGGGCACGGGGCGCTGGGACGGCTCCTGGCCCGGCTGGCGGCGGCGCTCGGCGACCCTCCGCCGACGGTGTGGGAGACGGATCCCGCCCGCCGCGGGGGGGCCGAGGGCTATGATGTGGTGGATCCGGCCGCCGACCCGCGCCGCGACTACCGCGAGGTGGTGGACTGCTCCGGCGACGCGTCGCTGCTGGACGAGCTGGTGGGGCGCACCGCCCGCGGGGGGGAGGTGGTGCTGGCCGGCTTCTACACCGGCGCCGTCGCCTTTTCGTTCGTTCCCGCTTTCCTGCGCGAAACCCGCCTGCGCGTGGCCGCGGAGTGGCAGCCCGCCGACCTGGCCGCCGTGGCGCGGCTGGCGGGCGAGGGGCGCCTGCCGCTGGACGGCGTCATCACCCACCGCGAGCGCCCGGCGGAAGCCGCGCGGGCCTACCGCACCGCCTTCGGCGATCCCGCCTGCGTCAAGATGATCCTCGACTGGAGCGACGCCGCATGATCCTGCCCCTCGCCGCCGACCACCCGCCCACGCTGGCCGTGGACGAGGCCCGCCGCCTCCTGCGCGAGGAGGCCGCCCACGAGCCCGAGCCCGTCCACACCGCGGAGCCCACGCGCGGGACCCAGGTCATCGCCATCTACGGCAAGGGGGGGATCGGCAAGAGCTTCACGCTCGCCAACCTGTCGTACATGATGGCCCAGCAGGGGAAGCGGGTGCTGCTCATCGGCTGCGATCCCAAGAGCGATACCACCTCGCTCCTCTTCGGCGGGCGGAGCTGCCCCACCATCATCGAGACCTCCTCGCGCAAGAAGCTCGCGGGCGACGAGACGGAGATCGGCGACGTGTGCTTCGTGCGCGACGGGGTGTTCGCCATGGAGCTGGGCGGCCCCGAGGTGGGGCGAGGCTGTGGAGGGCGGGGGATCATCCACGGCTTCGAGCTGCTGGAGAAGCTGGGCTTCCACGAGTGGGGCTTCGACTACGTGCTCCTGGACTTCCTGGGCGACGTGGTGTGCGGCGGCTTCGGGCTTCCCATCGCCCGGGACATGTGCCAGAAGGTGATCGTGGTGGGCTCCAACGACCTCCAGTCGCTGTACGTCGCCAACAACGTGTGCTCCGCGGTGGAGTACTTCCGCAGGATGGGCGGCAGCGTGGGCGTGGCGGGGATGGTGATCAACAAGGACGACGGCACCGGCGAGGCGCACGCCTTCGCCGCTGCGGCCGGGATCCCGGTGCTGGCCGCCATCCCCGCGCACGAGGACATCCGCCGCAAGAGCGCCAACTACGAGATCGTCGGCGTCCCCGGCGGGCGCTGGGCCTCCATGTTCGAGGAGCTGGCGACGCAGGTGGCGGAGGCACCGCCGGTGCGCCCCACGCCGCTTGCGCACGAGGCGCTGCTGGGGCTGTTCGCGGGCGACGCGGTGGGGCGCGGCGTGGTGCTGGTCCCCGCCACCCAGGCGGACATGCGCGGCGGGGCGCACGTGGAGCGTCCCTCGCTGGAAGTCGTCTACGAGGCGGTGTGAGGCGATGAGCGCGCCCCTCCCGACCCGCGACCCGCTCCTTGCCCTCCCCGTCCTCGCCCGGCAGGCCGGCGGCGGAGAGTGCGGCTCCGGCGCGTGCGGGTGCCACGGCGGCGGGGCCACGCTGGAGGCCGCCGCCGCGGTGGCGGGGGAGGGCGGTGCCCTGTCGCGCCTGCTGGCGGACTACCCGCGCGGGCCCCACGACCGGCCGCAGTCCATGTGCCCCGCCTTCGGCTCGCTGCGCGTGGGGCTGCGCATGCGCCGCACGGCCACGGTGCTCTCCGGCTCGGCGTGCTGCGTGTACGGTCTCACCTTCACCTCGCACTTCTACGGGGCGCGGCGCACGGTGGGCTACGTCCCTTTCAGCTCCGAGACGCTGGTGACCGGGCAGCTCTTCGAAGACATCCGCCGGGCAATGTTCGACCTGGCGGACCCGGAGCGGCTGGACGCCATCGTCATGACCAACCTGTGCATCCCCACCGCGTCCGGGGTGCCGCTGGACCTGCTCCCGCGCGAGATCCGGGGGGTGCGCATCATCGGCATCGACGTCCCCGGCTTCGGGGTGCCGACCCACGCCGAGGCGAAGGACGTCCTGGGCGGCGCCATGCTGCGCCGCGCCCGCGAGGAGGCCGCGCAGGGCCCGGTGGCGCGGGCCCGGAGCGCCGTGACCGACCGCCCCACGGTGACGCTGATCGGCGAGCTGTTCCCGGCCGACCCGATGGGCGTGGGCGCCCTGCTGGCGCCCATGGGGCTGGCGGCGGGCCCCACGACGCCCTGCCGCGAGTGGCGCGAGCTGTACGCTGCGCTGGACTGTGCCGTCGCTGCGGCGGTGCACCCGTTCTACGTGGCCTCGGTGCGCGAGATGCGCGCGGCCGGGCGGCCGGTGGTGGGCTCCGCGCCGGTGGGGGTGGAGGGCACCGCGGCCTGGCTGGAGGCGGTCGGACGCGCGGCGGGCGTGCCGGAGAGCGCGATCGACGCCGCCAGGGCGGCGGCGCTCCCCGCCGTGGCCGCCGCGCTGGAGCGCAACCCGGTCCGCGGGCGCATCACCGTGTCCGGCTACGAGGGCTCCGAGCTGCTGGTGGCGCGGCTGCTGGTGGAGGCGGGCGCCGAGGTGCCCTACGTGGGCACCGCCTGCCCGCGCACGGAGTGGAGCGACCCGGACCGCGAGTGGCTGGAGGCGCGCGGCTGCCACGTGCAGTACCGCGCCTCGCTGGAGCAGGACCTGGCCGCCGTGCGCGGGGCGCGCCCGGACCTGGCCATCGGCACCACGCCCGTGGTGCAGAAGGCGAAGGAGGAGGGGATTCCCGCGCTCTACTTCACCAACCTGATCTCCGCGCGCCCCCTCTTCGGCCCGGCGGGCGCCGGCGGCTTCGCGCAGACGGTGGCCAGGGCCGTGGGCGGGCGCGAGCGGCTGGGCCGCATGCGGGCCTTCTTCGCGGGAGTGGGCTCCGGCGACTCCGCCGGCTATGGGCACGAGGGCGTGCCCCGGCCGCGTCCCAGGGCCGCCGAGCGCAACGCTGCGGCGCGCGGGGGCACCGCGGTCACCGGGGCCGGAAAGCGGCGCGGTGTGGGCTCCACCGGCGAGGAGGTGGGCTGATGCTCGTGCTGGACCACGACCGCGCCGGGGGCTACTGGGGCTCCGTCTACGCCTTCGCCGCGCTCAAGGGGCTCCAGGTGGTGATCGACGGGCCGGTGGGCTGCGAGAACCTGCCGGTCACCTCGGTGCTGCACTACACCGACGCGCTCCCGCCGCACGAGCTCCCCATCGTGGTCACGGGGATGGGCGAGGAGGAGCTGTCCATGAGCGGCACCGAGGGCGCGCTGCGCCGCGCCGGCGCCACCCTGGACCCGGACCGTCCCGCGGTGGTGGTCACCGGCTCCATCGCCGAGATGATCGGCGGCGGGGTGACGCCCGAGGGCTCCAACCTGCTCCGCTTCCTCCCGCGCACCATCGACGAGGACCAGTGGCAGAGCGCCGACCGCGCCCTGCGCTGGCTGTGGAAGGAGTTCGGCGAGAAGAAGGCCCGCGCCCGCAGGCGCCCCGTGCGCGCCGAGGGAGCGAAGCCGCTGGTCAACATCGTCGGGCCCATCTACGGCACCTTCAACATGCCTTCCGACCTGGCGGAGGTGCGCCGGCTGGTGGAGGGGATCGGCTGCGAGGTCAACCTGGTGTACCCGCTGGGCGCGCACCTGGAGGACACGCCCCGCCTGGCCGACGCCGCCGTCAACGTGTGCATGTACCGCGAGTTCGGCCGCAAGCTGTGCGAGGAGCTGGACGCCCCCTACCTGCAGGCGCCGGTGGGGCTCACCTCCACCACGCTCTTCCTGGAGAAGCTGGGCGAGCTGGCCGGTGTGGACCCGCAGTCGTTCATCGAGCGGGAGAAGCACACCACGCTCAAGCCGGTGTGGGACCTGTGGCGCAGCGTCACGCAGGACTTCTTCGCCACCACCAGCTTCGGGATCGTGGCGACGGAGACCTACGCGCGCGGGGTGCGCCGCTTCCTGGAGGACGACCTGGGGATGCCGTGCTCGTTCGCCGTCGCGAGGAGGCCGGGGGTCAAGCCGGACAACGAGGCGACCCGCCGCGCGCTCGCGGAATCGCCTCCCCTGGTCGTGTTCGGGAGCTTCAACGAGCGGATGTACCTGGCGGAGACCGGGGGGCGGGCCGTGTGGATCCCCGCCTCCTTCCCCGGCGCCATCGTCCGGAGGCACACGGGGACGCCGTTCATGGGCTACGCGGGGTGCGTGTACCTGGTGCAGGAGGTGTGCAACGCGCTCTTCGACGCGCTCTTCCACATCCTGCCGCTGGGGACCGAGATGGACCGCGCGGCGGAGGCGACGCCCGCCCGGGGCGCCCCCGTGGAGTGGGAGGACGCCGCGCGGCGGCTGCTGGACGAGCTGGTGGAGGAGCACCCGCCGCTGGTGCGCATCTCCATGGCGAAGCGGCTGCGGGACCGTGCCGAGCGCGACGCCCTGGGCGGCGGCGAGACGGCGGTTTCCGTGGACCGGGTGAGGGGCGCCCGTGCGGCGCTGTCCGGCCGTGGCTGAACGGATCACCGCGGGTTCGGGCGTGCCTCCGGCTGCGCCGGGGTCGGGCTTCGGCTCCGTAACGCACGATACGACCGTGCGTAACGGAGTCGAGCCCCGGCCAGCACCTTTGAACTGCGGTGCCGCCGGGTCTCGCCCCTACGGGCCGAAATCCCTCACGCAGCTGCCTGCCGCACCTGGATATCCAGCAGTTGCTCCCCTCTCCCGGAATCGGGAGAGGGGGGCGGCTCCGAGGCCGTCGGGCGAGGGCCTATGCTGCCGCGATCACCCCCGTTTCCCGCGCCAGGGCGAGAACCAGCCGCTCGACTTCGGCGGGGTGCTCCTCGTGGGCCAGGTGCCCGCCGGGGACCTCCACGGGGCGGGCGTCGGGGATGCGGGCGACCGCGCGCTCCACGGCGGCGCGGTCGATCCAGCGGTCCCCCGCGCCGAAGGCGAGCACCACGGGGACGCGCAGGCGGGGGTAGTCGGCCGCCAGGGGTTCCACGTCCCAGTTGGAGAACATGGTCATCACCGCGCGGACGTGGCGCGGGTCGGTGGCCAGGCGGCGGTACATCGCGATGGCCTCGGGGTCCAGCGCGGAGCCGGTCGCGCCCAGGGTGCGCTCCAGCAGCGGGCCGGAGGCGAGCGCGGCCAGGAGGCGCGCGGTGGGGCGGCTGGTGAAGAGCGCGTTCAGCAGCGGGCGCAGCGGGCCGCCGGCGTCCAAGGCGGCCAGCGCGGGGGCGAGCGCCACGATCCCCCGCGCGGGGAGAGCGCCGTCCAGCGCCAGGCGCGCGCCCACCGCCGCCCCCGCCGAGTGCCCCACCACCAGCTCCGGGCGGATGCCCAGCGCCCGCAGCAGCTCCGCGACCGCCGCGGCGAAGCCGTGGAGCGACATCCGCACATCCGGCAGGGACCCCGTGCCGCCGTGGCCCGGCAGGTCCGGCGCGACCACGGTGAAGCGCGGCTCCAGCAGCGGCGCCAGGCCATCCCAGGAGTGCGCCGAGGCGCCGGAGCCGTGCAGCAGCAGCACGGCGGGGCCGCGCCCGGCCACGCGCACGCGCCAGCGGATCCCCGCCGCCTCAACCCGGCGCCGGGCGGCCCCGCCCTCCCGGTCCGGCTCGTCCCCCGCGCTCATTCGCTCATCCTCGTCCGGGCGGCGGGCGCCCGCATCGTTCCCGGCCGTGCGCGTCCGCCGCGCCACGACCGAACCGGCCGCGCGATTCCCGCGCGGCCCCTTCCACTCGAAGGAGGTGCCACATGGCGGACATCGCAGTCCAGCCGCCCCCGGGGCCGTCGTCGACCGCGGCCAGGGGCCTGAGCGGCCTCACCGAGGACGAGGCCCGCTCGTTCCACCGGATGTTCGTGACCAGCTTCCTGGGGTTCCTCGCCATCGCCATCGTCGCCCACGTGCTGGTGTGGCAGTGGAGGCCATGGATCCCGGGCACGCCCGGCTACCCGGTCGCGGGCTCGTCGCCGACGACCTCCGCCCCGGTGCAGTAGCCTCTCACCCTTCGAGCGGAGGATACCTTCGTGTTCCACCGGATCTGGATGGTCTTCGACCCGCGCCGGGCCCTGGTCGGGCTCTTCACGTTCCTGCTGGTCCTGGCGCTCACGATCCACTTCATCCTGCTCAGCACCTCGCGGTACGACTGGCTGGAGCAGGGGATGGACAACGTCGCGCTGACGTCCGACATGTCGCCGCTCCCACCGGGACGGTAGCGTGTCACCTCCCGCCGGGTGCGGCTCGCGCTGCATCCGGCGGGCCAGCCCGCACTCGCAGCCGCGCGGAGCCGTGTCATGAGCATGCTCAGCTTCGAACGAAAGTACCGGGTCCGCGGGGGAACCCTCGTGGGGGGCGACCTGTTCGACTTCTGGGTCGGACCCTTCTACGTGGGCTTCTTCGGCGTGACCACAATGTTCTTTGCCCTGCTGGGGACGCTTCTCTGCGTCTGGGCTGCCGCTCTGGGCGACGGCAACCGCGAGCAGACGTGGAACCTCTGGCAGATCAACATCGCCCCGCCACCGCTGGAGTACGGGCTGGGGCTGGCCCCGCTGCGCCAGGGCGGGCTCTGGCAGATCATCACCGTGTGCGCCATCGGCGCGTTCGTGTCGTGGGCGCTGCGCCAGGCGGAGATCTGCCGCAAGCTGGGCATCGGCTTCCACGTGCCCGTGGCATACGGGGTGGCGATCGCCGCGTACGTGACGCTGGTGGTGGTGCGCCCGGTCCTGCTGGGGGCGTGGGGGCACGGCTTCCCCTACGGCATCATCTCGCACCTGGACTGGGTGTCCAACGTGGGATACCAGTACCTGCACTTCCACTACAACCCGGCGCACATGGTGGCGGTGACGTTCTTCTTCACCACCTGCCTGGCGCTGGCGATGCACGGCTCGCTGATCCTGTCCGTGACCAACCCCCGCAAGGGGGAACCGGTGAAGACCAGCGAGCACGAGAACACCTTCTTCCGCGACGTGCTCGGCTACTCCATCGGCGCGGTCGGCGTCCACCGCCTGGGGCTCTTCCTGGCGCTCAACGCCGGGATCTGGAGCGCCGTCTGCATCGTCATCAGCGGCCCGTTCTGGACCCGCGGATGGCCCGAGTGGTGGAGCTGGTGGCTCAACCTGCCCATCTGGAGTTAAGCCCGGCCTCGGCGGGGAAACTCCCCGCCGCCACCTCACGGGGGGCGCAATGGCGGATTACCAGAACCTGTTCACGACCGTCCAGGTGCGGACGTCGGAGCCCGACTGGGGCGTGCCGATCGAGGAGCACAGCTGGACCCGGCAGCTCCCGCCGCGCTCCAGCCGCTGGCTGGGGAGGATCGGCGACGCCCAGGTGGGGCCCATCTACCTGGGCGCCACGGGCGTGGCCTCGCTGATCTTCGGCTTCGCGGCCTTCGAGATCATCGGCCTCAACATGTGGGCGTCGGTGGGGTGGGACCCGGTGGAGTTCGTGCGCCGGCTCCCCTGGCTGGCGCTGGAGCCGCCGCCCCCTTCCTACGGCCTGCGCATCCCGCCCATGCAGCAGGGCGGGTGGTGGCTGCTGGCGGGGTTCTTCCTCACCGTCTCCATCCTGCTCTGGTGGGTGCGGCTGTACCGCCGCTCCCGCGCGCTGGGGCTGGGGACGCACCTCCCGTGGGCCTTCGCCTCGGCCATCTTCCTGTACCTGGTGCTGGGCTTCATCCGCCCGCTGCTGATGGGGAGCTGGGGGGAGGCGGTGCCCTTCGGGATCTTTCCGCACCTGGACTGGACGGCGGCCTTCTCCATCCGGTACGGGAACCTGTTCTACAACCCGTTCCACATGCTGTCCATCGCCTTTCTGTACGGCTCCACGCTGCTGTTCGCCATGCACGGGGCCACCATCCTGGCGACCAGCAAGCTGGGCTCGGACCGCGAGATCGAGCAGATCACCGACCGGGGGACGGCCTCGGAGCGCTCCATGCTCTTCTGGCGCTGGACCATGGGGTGGAACGCCACGATGGAGTCCATCCACCGCTGGTGCTGGTGGTTCGCGGTGCTCACCACGCTCACGGGCGGGATCGGCATCCTGATCACCGGGACGGTGGTGGACAACTGGTACCTGTGGGGGCAGAAGCACGGGATCGTGCCGCAGTACCCGGAGGTGTACGAGCAGCCGACCGTCCCCGCCCAGGTGGGAGAGACGCGCGGCTACCTGCAGCAGGCGCCGCCGGACACCTTCCCGGCCATGACGGCGCCGCGCCCCAACCGCTTCGCGCAGCCCGCGGCCCCGGCAGGCCTGAATCCGGCGGCGCCCACGCCGGTGCAGCAGCCGCAGCAGGCGGAGGGGATCCTCCCCGGCGGTACCGCGCCCCGCGGCCAGCCCGGCGCGGCCGGGCCCACGGGCGGGCGGCCGTCGCCGCAGCCCACGGCACCCTCGCCGCCGTCGCCGGAGCCGGCGGCCCCACCCAGCGACGCGGGAGGTGAGGCATGAGCTTCCGCACACGCGCGGCGCCCGCCGTGCTCGCGCTCGCCCTGGCGGCCTGCGGCGAGCACCCGCCGGTGGAGGCGGTGCAGCTGGGCTTCCGCGGGACGGGTATGGCGCAGGTGTACAACCCGCGGGTCCTCAAGGACAAGTTCGATTCCACGGCCGCGGCGATCCCGCAGGACCTCCCGCCCATCCCGCAGCCGGCGCCGGGCCAGGTGGCGGCGTCGCAGCAGCCCGCGGGGCCGTCGCCCTGGAAGAACGTGCAGGTGCTCACCGACGTCTCCCCCGGGGAACTGACGCGCACCATGGTGGCGATGACCAACTGGGTGTCGCCCAAGCAGGGGTGCAACTACTGCCACGTGGTGAGGGGCGGGGTGACGGACTTCGCCTCGGACTCGATCTACACCAAGGTGGTCGCCCGGCAGATGCTGCGGATGACGCGCGAGATCAACGGGCAGTGGCGCAACCACGTGGCGAACACGGGCGTGACCTGCTACACCTGCCACGGGGGCAACCCGGTGCCGCGCAACGTCTGGTACTTCACGGACCGCAACCAGCCGCTGCGCCACTACCTGGATCGCCAGGACGTACGGGTGCAGTCGGCGAGCTTCACGCCCTCCAACGCGAACCGCAGCTCCATCAAGCAGACGGAGTACACGTACGCGCTGATGCTCTCCATGTCGCGGGCGCTGGGGGTGAACTGCACGTTCTGCCACAACTCGCCGCGCTGGGGGTCGTGGGAGGAGAGCACGCCGCAGCGGCTCACCGCGCTGCGCGGCATCCGCATGGTGCGCGAGCTGAACAACGGCTACCTGCTCCCGCTGCAGCCGGTGTTCCCGGCGCAGCGCCTGGGGCCCCACGGCGACGTGCCCAAGATCCAGTGCGCCACCTGCCACAACGGGGCGTACAAGCCGCTCTACGGGCGGGCGATGGCCCCGGGGTACCCGGCGCTGTACGCGCAGGCGGCGCCGCCCGCGCCGGCCGTGGTGCAGGGCACGGGCGCGGGTCCGGACGGCGTGCCCACCGTCCCCGCGGACTCGGCGCGCCGCGCCTCGGGCGACACGGTGTCGGCGACCGGGGGGCGGACGTCGCTGGGGATCATCGCGTCGCCGCACGTGGCGCACCGGGAGCCGGGGCCGTAACGGACCTGATCGGGAGGAGCCGGAAGAACGCAGGCCCGCGCCATCTCCGGCGCGGGCCTGCGTTCAAAGGTAGCAGCCGTTGAGGGTATTACAGGTGAGGCGAGGAGTCACCCGTCAGCAGTTGAGCTGGCGGACACACCGGCGACACCTGAAGGTCGGTGGGCAGATTACGCGCAAATCCGTCGCCGTTGGTACGCATCATTTCTCGCGCAGCTTTCTCTGCGACGGCATGTAGTGCCTGCTCACTTAGCGAATCCAGCCGGCCTTCCAGTACCTGGATTCTTGCATTCAGCTCAGCTCGTTCCCGAGTGTGCTCAAGTTGCACATGATGCAACTTATCCTCAAATCGCTGTAGAAGGGCTTTGAACTCCACCAGAGTCTCGGTCGTGACAGTCTGCAGGTTCTCAAAGCGAACACTGTTTGTCACAACCTCGTTTGTGAGTTCAGCAATCTTCTTTCCAACACCTAATAGCAGACTCAAGCGTGGCCTCCTTGCTGAGAGGTCGTCGCCTCAGTTTGACATGATGCAGCCCAATTGCGAAGCGATTGCAGTTTGGCTGTCGTTTCCTCAATCGCTTTCCCTAAGTTCTTCTGGGCAAGAATTGCAGAGTCAATAAGTGGTACAAGTAACTGCTCATTCGCACTGTCGGCATGTATTGCCCATGAAGAGACAGGTGAACTGCTGCCAACCTGCGTTATGAGGTAGGCACAAGCCTCAACCTTGCCAACCAATTCGATTCCATCAACCAGTTGATGATCACTATCCTTCACGAGAACGTAGTTGACGTCACCATAAGGAGACGATACGAATACCGACCGCCCGAATTCAGCTGGAACAAAACCTTCCTTAGATAGATGTTGTTGGGCATTCAGTGTTTCACCTTCACCGCCAGTAGAGTTTTCCTTAAAGCGGAGGCGCCCAACGGATCTCCCCATCACCTTCGTTACCCGCGATGATCCAGCCATGCGGTGAAGAATTGTGTGACCTCCAAGGGTTTCGGGTACCGAGTCATCTGAACGCTTAAAAAGTATCTTGGCGAAATAGCCGTGTGACTGTTGTTCCTCGGATGCCTTTGGGGGTGGCGCGGCGTCCGAGGAACTTTCTTTCTTGGCAGCTCCAAAACCCATCTGCCATCCAGCTTTCTTCCGCTTTCCCATAAGACCCTCGGATTCAAAGTCTCGATTTGCGCGCAACAACTATCGGCTCCAGCAACAAGCCAATGTTTTACAAATTATCCTTTCAAGCCAATACGTCAAGTGTAATCAAGTGAACATCTGTGCGCCTTCTTGGGTGCTTTTCATGGCTTTGTCAGAGGTGGCAGATGAGTCTACCGAGTGTGGACCCGGGCCAGAATGTGGCTTGCATGACTTCATTGCCTGCATCGTACCAGGAAACAATTCGATAGACCACCGAGGTCAACAAAGCGACAAGGGCATGCGCTCTACTACCTCGCTAGCGCAACCGACTCGCCCGACTTCGAGGTGGCGCTACTCCGACTCCTCCGCCCGCGCGGCGGCCAGCGCGGCCCGCCCGTCATCCGGGTTGCGGCGGACGATGTCGGCGTTGAGGGCCGCGGCGAAGCTGGTCCACGCCAGGTACGGCGCCATCATCCAGCCCGCGGCGCGGTCCACCCGCGCCGCCGCGAGCCCGTACGCGGCGACAGCCGGCACGAGCGACGCAACGTCCACCAGCGCGGCCCGCGGGCGGCGCGCGGAAAAGAAGATCGGCGTCCACGCGGCGTTGATCGCGAGCTGCGCGCCCCACAGCGCCAGGGCGCGCGAGCGGTCCGGGCCGTCCGGCCGCTTCCACACGCGCCACCCGGACAGGGCGATCATGGTGTAGAGCGCCGTCCATGCGACGGGGAAGACCCGCTTGGGCGGCGTCCAACGCGGCTTGTCCAGCCGGTCGTACCAGCGCATGGTCTCGCCCGCGCGCGGGTTGCCCACCGCGCTCATCGCCGCCGCCGCGGTGACCGCCGCGGCGAACCCCAGCAGCGCCCAACCGGAGTTCCTCCGCTCCGCCGCCGCCTTCCGTCTATGTGGTTGCCGCATCGTCGCCCCCCGGAGTTCTGTGGAGGCTTTGCCGAACGCAACCCCCGTACCCACGAGGCGAGGCCCGGTCCCCCGCGTGAGACCGGGCCTCGTGTGCCGCGCGGGGCGGGCGCGGGGTCAGCTCACGGTGAGCGTCCCCTTCATCCCCATGGGCGCGTGCGGGTCGCACTGGAACTTGTAGGTGCCGGGCGCCATGCCCACCACCTCGTCCACCACCTGGCCGGCGCCGGTGAGGTACTGGGTGGGCGCGGGGAGCCCTGCGATGCCGGGGTTGTCCGCCGCCGGCCACGACACGTTGTGCGCCGCGCCTCCGTCCGCCACGAAGTGCAGCACGTCGCCGGGCTTCGCGGCGACCTGCGCGGGCTCGAACTGCCCCGAGGCGCCCGCCTGCAGGGTGACCATGCGGATGGTGATGGTGTCTCCGGTGGCTGCGGCCGTGCCCGCCGGGGCTGCCGGCGCGGCGGGCGCCGCCGGCGCCGACCCGGACGGCTCGGACGAGGCGGACCCTGCCGAGCCGGAATCGCCGCCGCCGCCGCAGGCCGCGAGCAGGAGGAGCGAGAAGGTGGCGAGCGCCGGGCAGACGACGGTGCGTGTGCGGTGCATGGGTCACGATGGTGTAGGTGGAACAGCTAGGGAACAGCCAGCGACGACGACGGTCCTCTCTCCCGTGGGCCCCAGCGTGGTGCCCGCGTGAGGGATTCCGGCCCGAAGGGGCGAGACCCGGCGGCGGTTTGCCGGGGCTCGACTCCGTTGCACACGGTTGTTTCGTGTGCTACGGAGCCGAAGCCCGACCCCGGCGCAGCCGGGGGCACGCCCGAACCCGCCTCAAAGCCGTTCGGAAATCAGTACATGGGCTCCATGCGCACGTCCGCCGGGGGCGTGTTGGGGAGCGTCCGCATCAGGAACAGCCCCGCGAATGCCGCCACGTTGCCCAGCATCAGCCGCGCACGCCGCAGCTTCGCGCCCAGGCCGGAGTCCCCCGCCGACGCGTGCATCGCGCGCGTGTTCCCGGCCATGCGGTCCAGCCGCTCCCGGAAGCGCGGGTTGTCCACGTCCAGGGCCAGCGGGAACACCTGCCTCGCGATGTGCGTCGTCTTTCGGAACACCTCGAAGTCGTACTCCGTGGGTTCCCAGCCGATGGCCCGGTAGAACTCCTCGCGCAGGTGGTCGCGCACGTACATGGTGCTGAACACGGCGAGCAGAAAGAACCGGATCCACAGCTTGTTGACCCCGCGCAGCACCTCCGGCTGCACCCGCATGAGGACGGCGAACGCCTCGCCGTGGCGGAACTCGTCGTTGCACCAGTTCTCGAACCAGTCGAAGATGGGGTGCACGCGGTACTCCGGGCTCTCCTGGATGCGCCGGAAGATGGTGATGTAGCGCGCGTAGCCGATCTTCTCCGACAGGTAGGTGGCGTAGTAGATGTACTTGGGCCTGAAGAAGGTGTACTTCTTCACCTTCTGGAGGAACGACAGGTCCACGCCCACGTTCATCTCCTTGAGCGTTCCGTTGATGAACCCGGCGTGGCGCCCCTCGTCGCGGCTCATGGCCAGGAAGAGCTCCTTTACGTCCGGGTTCTTCACCCGCTTCTGGATCTCGGCGTACAGGATGCAGCCGGAAAACTCGGCGGTGATGGAGGACACCAGGAAGTCGATGAACGCCTGCCGCGCCGGCATGTCGGGGAAGTCGCTCTCGAACTCGGGCGTGCGGCGGAAGTGGGTGCGGTTGGGGTCGGCGCGGAACTCGGCAATCAGCGCGTCCCACTCCGTGCGCAGGGGAGAAACGTCGATCTTCTCCAGCGCGGCGAAGTCGGTGGTGTAGAAGCGCGGCGCCAGCATGGCGTCCTGCTGCGCCTGGCGCGTGGCCTCGTTGACCGGGCGGTCCAGCACGGCGGCGCCGCCCAGGGGCGCGGATGTCTGCACGGGATACATGGCGATTCCTCCTCAGCCCTCGAAGCCCACGTCGTACAGCTCGTAGAACTCGCGCACGCCCCACACGCGCGTCCACCAGCGCCGCAGCGAGCTGGCCCGCCGCACCGTCGCGCGCGCGCGCAGCGTACGCCGCTCGCCGAAATCGATACGCGCGGGGGCGCCCTCCACCCGCACGGCGTCGCCGGGCTCCGGCGCTACGCCGTGCAGCTCCACGTGGGCGTGCAGGTGTTCATGCGTGCGCTCCAGGTCGATGTCGCAGGGGACGTGCACCGTCCGGCGGCGGACGAACCAGGCGGCGAGGAGGACCGCGGCGGCCGCGGCGGCGAGGAGTGCTGGAAGCATCGGGGTGCCTCGGCGTGGAAGGGGAGCCCTGTCCCGGTGTAAACCCCCGACGACAGCAATTGTCAGGATTGATTTACACTTTAATGTGTCAGGTCCCCACGAGCAAGAGTTTCGCGAACGCCGCCCGGTTGTCGGGACCGTAGGCCGCCAGGTCCAGCACCACCCCCGTGGCCGGGTCCTCCAGGGTGAGCCGCCCGTCCCGCCAGCGCGCCAGCCGCACGGGCACGTCCGGACCCACCCCACGCTTGCGCCGCTCGAACGCCAGCCCCCGCATGGCCCCGCGGACGAAGGTGTTGGACCCAGGCTCCACCACGCCCGCCACGGCGCCCGTCGTGGCGTCGGTCACCACGATGCCGCCGTCTGCGCGGTCGGCGAAGCGTAGCTCGCGCGCGGCTTCTGTCTGCGCCGGGGCGGGCGCGGCGATGCGCGTCGCACCCGTGTCGCTCACCCGCGCCGTGAGCGCCAGCGCCACCGCCAGCGCGATCAGCGCCGCCGCGGACAGCAGCATGGGCCTGGGCACCCGCATGGCCTGGGGCTCTTCCTCGAACTCGATCATCTCCACCTCCCGTGTGGCTCGTTCTCCCGGTCCGCCGGTGCGCTCACGAGGTGCGCGCCAGCGCCGGGCTCGCCGCCGCTTCGCGTGCGGGCGCGGGCGCGGGGACCACCGCGCGGTCCGTGCACGCGGCCACGGCCTCGCGCAGCAGCGCGCCCACGCGCTCCGGCTCGCGAATGCAGCGCAGCGCCGGCTCGGCGGGGTCGAAGCGCCAGGGGCGGGCGTGCGGCCAGAGGAGGAACCAGGCGAGCCGGTCGTCGCCCTCCAGCGCCAGCGCGAGGTCGCCCGTGCCGCCTCGCCGCGGCCGCAGCGCCGCGGAGGCCACCCCGGCCAGCGGGACGTTGACGACGGCGGGGACCACGATCCCCACGCGCATCACCAGCCGCCGGTCGGTGAGCGCGTACACGGTGGTGCGCGCCGTGAGCACGGCCATCAGCGCCGCGATCCCCGCCGCGGCCAGGAAGGCGGCGCCCAGCGTCGCCGCGCCCACCGCGAAGAAGGCCAGCGGGCGCGGCTCGTCCGCCGCCAGCGCGGCGCGCCAGCCCAGCAGCAGCCCGAAGTACACGGCCAGCTTGCGCACGTGGAACACGTGCACGGCCAGCGAGCGCGCGTCCGGCGCGCCCTGCCAGCGCACCCGCTCCCCGGGTGGGAGCGGGGCCTCGATGCCGCGGATGCGCTCGCCCGGCGCGGCGCTCACAGGAGGGGCTCCGCGCGCGAGGGATCGGCCCACAGGTAGCCGCCCGCGTAGTAGGCCATCACCTGGTCTTCCTCCCGCAGGGTGACCACGTCCGGGCTCGCGATCCCGGGCACGTCGGCGAAGTGCGCGGCGTGGATGGCCTTGACGCGCACCTGACGCTCCCGCGCCCGCACCTTCGCGAACCCGTGGGGGAGGAGCACGCGCCGCCCGCCGGCCGCGAGCTCCACCTCGTAGTAGCGCACCTGGGGCTCGGCCGTGTCCACCCACACCTCCGCGACGATGCCCGCCACCACGCCGTCGCCGCCCAGCACCGTCATGCCGCGCGGGTCGGGGCCGCGCGGGTCCAGCGAGAACCCCGGCGCGGCGCGCAGCGGGCGGATCTTGGGGGTGCCGTGTACGGTGTAGTCGGGGAGCGGCGCGCGGCGCGCCCACGAGGCGGGGCCCGCGTCGGAAAGCATCGGGATGGCGGCGGCCGGCTCGGCGGGGGCGCCGGGGAAGGACCCGGGGACGACGGTGCCGCTCATGATGCGTCCTCCTCGTCACGGTCGCGCTGCGGGTAGCGGTCGCTGAAAAAGAGCTTCTGGCCCGGCATGGGGGGCCACCCCTGCACGCGGATGCGGCGCCCGTCCGGGTCCAGGGGGTAGCCCTCGCGCTTGTCCTCCCGGCGCAGGTAGTAGACGAGCCCCGCGAAGAACAGCCAGAACGCGTACAGCAGGACCTGCGCGAAGTCGATGTTGCTGGTGATCACGGCCACCTCCGCGGCGTGGGTGGGACATCGTTCCTGCCGACTGCTTCCTGCAACGGTTCCTAACTGCGGGTTCGGGCGTGTTCCCGGCTGCGCCGGGGTCGGGGGAGGGGGCCGCCGTCGCAGGCTGTCCCCCGTAACCTGTCCCCTGCCGTTCCTCACCCCGGCATCTCCGCCATCCCGAACGATCCGGACGCGGCGCGCTCCCCGCGCGGCGCGGCCAGCGGGCCCACCACCGCCAGCGCGGTGAAGAGGAGGCCCAGCTCCAGCTGGTAGACGATGCCGTAGGCGTCGGCCGGGGACGACAGGCCGGGGCCGAGCGCGCCCGTGGCACCCACGTGGGCGACGGCGTCGCGGAGCAGGCCGCCCAGGGCGAGGGCGAGGCCGGCGCAGGTGGCCTGCACCGAGCCCCAGGCCCCCACCGCCAGCCCGGAGCCGGCGCGGCGGTCCATCCCCATCGCCAGCGTCAGCGTCCCCACGGAGAACATACCGCCGCCGAAGCCGATGCACGCCGTCCCCGCGCGGAACACGGTGGCGGAGCCCAGCGGCGAGGCGAAGATCACCGCGGTGAAGCCGGCCACCCCGGCAAGCATCCCGCAGGCGGCCAGGCGCGCCGGGTCGCCGCCGCGCGACAGGGCGCGGGCGGAAAGCGCGAAGGCGGCGATCGCCCCGGCGGCCATCAGCGCGGTGAGCAGGGTGGTGGCGGCGACCCCCAGGTGGAGCACCTGGCCGCCGTAGGGCTCCAGCAGCGCGTCCTGCATGCTGAAGCCGGCGGTGCCCAGCCCCACACCCACCAGCAGGCGCTTCGCCCGGCGGTCCCCCGCGAAGGCGCGCCAGGCGGCCAGGAACCCCGGCCGGGGCGCGTCCGGCGCGAGCGGGAGGGCGGCCCCGCGCGGCTCCTGCTTCCAGAGCGCCAGGAGGTTGAGCGCCACCGTCACCATGGCCGAGCCCTGCACCACCTGCACGAGCCGCGTGTGGGAGAAGTCCGCCAGCAGCCGCCCGAAGGCCAGCGAGCCCAGGAGCATCCCCGCCAGCAGCATCAGGTAGAGCAGGGCGACCACGCGCGGGCGGGAGCGCTCCGGCGCCAGGTCGGTCGCCAGGGCGAGGCCGGCGGTCTGCACGGTGTGCGAGCCGGCACCCACCAGGAGAAAGGCCGCCGCCCCGCCCAGGACCCCGGCCAGGCGCTGGTCCGGGCGCTCGCCGGTGAGCAGGATCAGCGAGAAGGGGAGGATCGCCAGCCCGCCGAACTGGAGCATCGTCCCGGTCCACAGGAAGGGGACCCGGCGCCACCCCAGCACGGAGCGGTGTATGTCCGAGCGGAAGCCGATCAGCGCCCGGAGCGGCGCGAACACCAGCGGCAGCGCCAGCATGGCCGCCACCAGCCCGGCGGAGACGCGCAGCTCCACGATCATCACCCGGTTCAGCGTCCCGGCCAGCAGCGCCGCCGCCATCCCCACCGTCACCTGGAACAATCCCAGGCGCAGCAGACGGGGGAGGGGGAGCTCCGGCGTGGCGGCGTCCGCGAAGGGGAGCCAGGCCGTCCCCAGGCGCATCCACCCGCGCGCCGCCAGGTCGCCCGCGCGGCTCATGCGCGCACCAGCTCCACGGCCTGCGAGGTGTAGAACGCCGCCGAAACCCGCTCGCTGCGCTCCCAGCGCCACCCCGCGAGCCCCGGGTGCTCCGCCACGGCGCGGCGCAGCGCCCGCTCCGCCACCGGCTCCACCGCCGGCGCGCGGCTCCCCCGCGGGAAGAGGCGCCCCGCCGCGTGCGCCGCCGCCAGCAGCGGCGTCCGCGGCACGAAGGTGAAGACCATGGACCCGGACACCCGCGGCGCCAGCTCCGCCAGCGCGTCCACCGCCTCCCGCGCCCCGTAGTGGATCAGCGAGTCCATCGCCACCACGTGCTCGAACGCGCCCAGCGACGGGTCCAGCATGTCCCCCGCGACCCAGTCCACCCGGTACGCTTCCACGTCGGCCGGGAGCCGCACACGCGCGATCTCCACCAGCGTTGGCGACAGGTCCACCGCCGTCACCCGGGCCCCCCGTCGCGCCAGTTCCACCGCCAGCAGCCCCGTCCCGCACCCCGCGTCCAGCACCCGCCGCTCCTGGAGCACCTGCGGCAGCCACGAAGCCACCACCCCCCGCATACGCGCCCGCCCCGCCCGCACCCGCGCCCGGATCCGCCCCAGCGGCGCGTCCGACGTGAGCACCACCCACGCGTCCGCCGCGGTGCGGTCGAAGTACTCCCGGATCTGCGCCCGCCGCGCCAGGTACGCGGCCGCCGTGGGCAGGGCAGGTGCTTCAGGCATGGCCCCCGTCACCGTTGAAGTTTCGTATTGCGTACTTCGTACTGCCTTTCGCCGCCGGTTCAGTCGTATCCCAGCAGGTCGAAGATCGCCCGGTCCTCCAGCGCCTGCGGCGCCAGCGGCTCCGTCCCCGCCAGGAGCCTGCGCGCGAGCGACAGGTACTCCTCCTGCACCGCCCTCACCTCCGGCGTGTCCTCCATCTCGAAGAGCGTGCACTTCTTGAGACGCGAGCGGCGGATGGCGTCCAGGTCCGGGAAGCGCGCCATGAGGCTCAGCCCCACCGCGCCGTTGAAGCGGTCGATCTGGTCGGTGGCAGCGCTGCGGTTGGCGATCACGCCGCCCAGCCGCACCCGGTAGTTCTTCGCCTTGGCGCCGATGGCCGCGACGATGCGGTTCATGGCGAAGATGGAGTCGAAGTCGTTGGCCGTGACGATCAGCGCCCGGTCCGCGTGCTGGAGCGGCGCCGCGAAGCCGCCGCACACCACGTCGCCCAGGACGTCGAACACCACCACGTCGGTGTCCTCCAGCAGGTGGTGCTCCTTGAGCAGCTTCACCGTCTGCCCCACCACGTACCCACCGCACCCGGTGCCGGCCGGGGGCCCGCCCGCCTCCACGCACATCACCCCGGCGTAGCCCTCGTAGACGTAGTCCTCCGGGCGAAGCTCCTCGGTGTGGAAGTCCACCGCAGCCAGGGTGTCGATCACCGTGGGCACCATCCGCCGGGTGAGCGTGAAGGTGCTGTCATGCTTGGGGTCGCAGCCGATCTGGAGGACGCGCTTCCCCAGCGTGGCGAAGGCGGCCGACAGGTTGGACGAGGTAGTGCTCTTGCCGATCCCCCCCTTGCCGTAGACGGCCAGCACCAGCGCCCCATCGATCTTCTGGGCGGGGTCCAGGTGCACCTGCAGGCTCCCCTCGCCGTCGGGCGGGCCGTCCGTGCGGGCGGCCATGGCGGCGCGGAGGCGGGCGGCGGGGTTCTCCATCACGGGCAGCATCGTGGCGGTCATGCGGCGGCCTCCGGTGTGATTCCCTCCAGGCGGTCCTCCAGCTCGTCCGCCGCCCGGCGAAGTGCGTCCAGCGTGTCGTCGTCCGGCGTCCAGTAGCCGCGCTCGTTGGCCTCCAGGAGGCGGCCGGCCATGCGGGAGGCCGCGGCGGGGTTGAGGCCGGCCAGCCGCTCGCGCATCTCGGCGTCCAGCAGGAAGACCTGGGTAGTCCGGGTGTAGACCCACTGCGGCACCTCGCCGGTGGTGGCGCTCCACCCCAGGGCGGCGGTGACGCGGCTCTCCACCTGGCGCACGCCCTCGTAGCCGTGCTTCAGCAGCGCCTCGTACCACTTGGGGTTGAGGGTGCGGGTGCGGGTCTCCAGCGCTACCTGCTCGGCCAGGGTCCTCACCCGGGCCTCGCCGCGGGTGGCGTCGCCCACGTAGGTGGGGACCGCCTCGCCTCGCTCGCGGCGGACGGCGCGGCTCATCCCGCCCAGCCCGTCGAAGTACTGGTCCACGTCCTGGACACCCAGCTCCACGGAGTCCAGGTTCTGGTAGGCCAGCTCGGCGCCGGCCAGGGCGCGGCGGAACAGGGCGGGGGCGGCCTGCGCAGAGGCGCCGGGGCCGTACGCGAACGCCTTGCGGCGCACGAAGGTCTCGGCCAGCTCGTCCTCGTCGCTCCAGCGCCCGCTCTCCACCAGGTTGTTGACGTTGGCGCCGTACGCGCCCTCGGCGTTGCCGAACACCCGCAGCGCCGCCTCCTCCGGCGTGCACCCCAGCGCCTCCGCGGTCTCGCGGGCGTGGCGCCGCACCGGGTTCAGCGCGTCCGGCTCGTCCGCGGCGGCGGCCAGCGCGGCGGCCTCGGCCAGCATGCGCGTCTGCAGCGGGAGCAGGTCGCGGAACACCCCGGAAAGCGTCAGCACCACGTCCACCCGCGCCCGCCCAAGCTCCCCCAGCGGGACCAGCTCCGCGCCCGCCAGCCGCCCGTACGAATCGAAGCGCGGCGCGGCCCCCAGCAGCGCCATCGCCTGGGCGATGGGGGCGCCCTCGCTCTTCATGTTGTCCGTCCCCCAGAGCACCATCGCCACCGTCTCCGGCAAGCGGCCATGATCGGCCCGGTGCCGCTCCAGCAGCCGCTCCGCCTGCCGCCGCCCCTCCCGCACCGCGAAGGCGCTGGGCACCCGGAACGGGTCGAAGCCGTAGACGTTGCGCCCCGTGGGGAGCACCTCCGGGCTGCGCAGCAGGTCGCCGCCGGGCGCCGGGGCGATGTATCGCCCGTCCAGCGCCCGCAGCAGCGCGGGGACCTCGTGGTCCTCCGCCAGCAGCCGGTCGATGCCCGCCAGCCGCTCCAGCTCCGGCCGCAGCCCGTCCGCGTCCAGCCCGGCCCCGCGCGCGGCGGCCAGCGCGGCGTCCACCGAGCCGGTGCGGACGAGGGTCTGGAGAGGCCCCCTTGCCGCGGGTGGAAACGGGGCCGCCATCGCCGCCAGCGTGTCCACGCGCTCATCCTCCGACATCGCCGCGCCGACCACGTGCAGTCCGTGCGGGATCAGCGAGTACTCCAGCTCCAGCACCTGCTCCGCGAGCCCGTCGACCCTGCGCTGCGCGTCGTCCTCCCACGCCGGCTCCGCGTCCGCCAGGTCCACGGCGGCGGCCTGGGCCTGCACCAGCGGGGCGAGGGCGGCGCGCTCGGCGTCGGCGTCGGGGGGCAGGGAGCGCCAGCGGTCGAGCGACGCTTTGAGGTCCAGCAGGCCGCGGTACAGGCCGGCGTGCGACACGGAGGGCGTCAGGTAGCTCACCAGCGTCGCGGCCGCACGGCGCTTGGCGAGCGTCCCCTCGGACGGGTTGTTGGACGCGTACAGGTAGACGCTGGGGACGTCGGCGACCAGGCGGTCCGGCCAGCACTCCGCGGCGAGGCCGACCTGCTTGCCGGGCATGAACTCCAGCGCCCCGTGCGTGCCGAAGTGGAGCAGGGCGTGCGCGCCGAAGTCCTCGCGCAGCCAGCGGTAGAAGGCGGAAAAGGCGTGCGTGGGGGCGAAGCCGCGCTCGAAGAGGAGGCGCATGGGGTCGCCCTCGTAGCCGAAGGCGGGCTGGAGCCCCACGAACACGTTGCCGAAGCGCTCGCCCAGCACCTGGATGGCCGCGCCGTCGCTCTGCTGGCGGCCGGGGGCGGGGCCCCACGCAGCCTCGATCTCGCGCAGCCAGGTCTCGCGGCGGACGTGCTGGTCGGCGGGGATGCGGGCGTGCACGTTGGCGAGGGCGCCCGTGCGCTCCGCGTTCCCCTCCAGGACGCGCCGCCGCAGCTCGTCCGGGCTCGCCGGCACCTCCACCGTGTAGCCGTCGTCCCGCATCGCCCGCAGGACGTTGTGCAGCGACTCCCACACGGCCAGGAAGGCGGCGGTCCCGGCGTTGCCCGCGTTGGGCGGGAAGCAGAAGAGCACCACGCCCACCTTCCTTTCCGCCCTGGGAGTCCGGCGCAGCGCGGTCCACTTCGCCACGCAGTCCGCCAGCCGCTCCACCCGCTCGGCCACCGGCTGCGCGTCGGGCCCGCCGCTCTCGGACTTGCCGGCGAAGACCGCGGGTCCCGTGGCGCCGTCCAGCTCCGGGATCGCCACCATCAGCGTCGCCTGGAGCGGGGCAAGGCCGCGCGGATCCTCCCGCCACGCCTCCACGGTCTGGAACTCCAGCGGCTGCGCGGCCAGGTAGGGGACGTCCAGCGCCGCCAGGTGCTCCCGCGCCGCCGCGGCGTCGTTGTACGCCGGCCCGCCCACCAGCGAGAAGCCCGTCAGCGACACCAGCGCGTCCACGCGCGGCCGCCCCGTGCGCGGGTCGCGGAACACGCGCTCCAGCGCCGGCCGCGAGTCGAGCCCGTACGCGAAGGCGGGCAGCGTCCGCAGCCCCCGCGCCTCCAGCGCGCGGATCACGGCGTCGTAGTGCGCCGTGTTGCCGGCGAGCAGGTAGGAGCGCATCAGCAGCAGCCCCACCACGGGCCGGTCCGCGCCGCCTGGACGCGGCAGCGCGTCCGGGTCCTCCGCCATGCGGTTCCCGGGCAGGTCCGGGTGGTAGACGCCCACCTCGGGGTATTCCGCCGGCGGCCCGGGCTTCACCCGCTTCCGCACCGCCTCGCTGGCCGCGTAACGATGCACCAGGTGCCTCACCAGGTCGGCGAGGTTGCCCTCGCTCCCGGCCAGCCAGTACCGGAGAACCAGGTAGTAGGCGCGCACGTCCTGCGCGGTGCCGGGGACGAAGCGCAGCAGCTGGGGCACGCGCCGGAGCTGCCGCAGCTGGGCCTCGCCCGTCGTGCGGTCGGTGCGCGAGCCGCGCAGCCGCCTGAAGATGGCCGCCGGCGACCAGGCGCTCCCGCCCTCCTCGTCCGCGTCCGCGCGCGGGCCGCCCATGGAGAAGCGGCCCATGCGCGTCAGCCGCATCACCTCCGGGCACGACATCGCGCACACGAGCGCGTCGTAGCGCTCGCGGTGCTCCGCCAGCGTGGGGACGACCTCCGCCGCCTGGTCCTCCAGGAACAGCTGCGTCACCAGCACCAGGTCCGCCGCGCGCAGGTCCTCGCGGCAGCGCTCCGCGGCCTCCGGGCGGCCCGCCCAGTCCGCCGCCACGTGCATGCGCATCTCCAGCGACGGCACCTCGCGCCGCAGCGTGGTGCGCGCGCGTTCGAAGGCGCCGGAGAGGTGGTGGTCCAGGGTGACGAGGACGAAGCGCATCGGTCTCCGTTTGCCGGACTGCATGGTTTGGGCGTGCCCCCGGCTGGCGCCGGGGTCGGGCTTCGGCTCCGTAGAGCAGCAAACGACGCTGCTCAACGGAGTCGAGCCCCCGCGAAACTGCCCGCGGGGTCTCGCCCCTCCGGGCCGAAATCCCTCACGCGGGTTCGAGCTGGCGTCCGCCGGGCCCCACCCGTCGTCACCTCCCGAAGTGCGCCTTGGCGTCGTACAGCGTTTCCACCGACACCAGCTCGATCCCGCGCTCCGCCGCGAAGCGCTCCGTGTTCCGGCGCGCCTTGCCGCGCACGAAGAACGGGATCTTTCCCAGCTCCCTTTCCGCGTCCGCCGCCCAGCGCACCGCGCCGCCCGCCGTCCCGCCGGCCGACACGGGCACTCCCGACATCACCGCGTCGGGCATCGTATCGGCCGGCGTCGAGTCGTCCGCCGTTGCGGCGGAAGCCGCCGACACCTCCTGCACCGCCCGTCCACCACCCGAACCGCGCGCGGACGGCGACAGCGTTTCCGCCGGGTGGATCGCCGCCAGGTGCGAGGGGAGCGCGCCGTCCGCGAACTCGAAATCGCCGCGGAACATCTGGAGGAGGTGCTCCTCCAGCCCCATCATCAGCGGGTGCACCCAGCTGTCGAAGATGACGTTGGCTCCCTCGGGGCCCATCTGCGGCGAGTAGCGGGCGGGGAAGTCCTGCACGTGCACCGGGGCCGAGATCACCGCGCAGGGGATCCCCAGCCGCTTGGCCACGTGCCGCTCCATCTGCGTCCCCAGCACCAGTTCCGGGGCCGCCGCGGCGATGGCCGCCTCCACGTCCAGGTAGTCGTCCGTGATGGTGGCCTCCACCCCCAGCTCCGCCGCCCTGGCCCGCACCTCCCGCGCGAACTCGCGGGAGTACGTCCCCAGCCCGCACACCGCGAAGCCCAGCTCCTCCGTGGCGATGCGCGCCGCGGCCAGCGCGTGCGTGGCGTCGCCGAAGACGAAGACGCGCTTGCCGGTCAGGTAGCCGGAGTCCACCGAGCGCGAGTACCAGGGGAGCCGCGACTGTACGACGCCGCGCGCCGCCGCCGGGTCCAGCCCCGCGAGCGCGGCGACCTCCGCCGCGAAGTCGCGCGTGGCGCCCACGCCGATGGGGACCGTGCGCACCAGCGGCTGCCCGAAGGCGCGCCGGAGCCACTCCGCCGCGGCGAGCCCCGTCTCCGGGTAGAGGACCACGTTGAAGTCCGCGTCCGGGAGCCGCTCCAGGTCGCCGGGGGAGGCGCCCAGCGGCGCGACCACGGCCACGTCCACGCCCAGCGCGTCCAGCAGCCGCGTCACCTCGGCCACGTCGTCGCGGTGGCGGAAGCCGAGTGCGGTGGGGCCCAGCAGGTTGCAGGCGGGGCGGCGCGCGGGGCCGCACGGGGGGCGCGGCGTCTCCGGCGGCGGGGCGTGCGGCCCGCACAGGGCGCGCACCAGGCGGTAGAAGGTCTCGCTCGCCCCCCAGTTCTCCTTCTTCTGGTAGGAGGGGAGCTCCAGGGGGATCACGGGAACCGGGAGGCCCAGCGCCGCCGCCAGGCCGCCGGGGTCGTCCTGGATCAGCTCCGCCGTGCAGGAGGCGCCCACCAGCATCGCCTCGGGGCGGAAGCGTTCGTACGCCTCCGCCGCGGCGGCCTTGAACAATTCCGCGGTGTCGCCGCCCAGGTCGCTGGCCTGGAAGGTGGTGTAGGTGACCGGGGGGCGCTCGGCGCGCCGCTCGATCATGGTGAAGAGCAGGTCCGCGTAGGTGTCGCCCTGCGGCGCGTGGAGCACGTAGTGCACGCCGCGCATCGCCGTGGCCACGCGCATCGCGCCGACGTGCGGCGGGCCCTCGTACGTCCACACGGTGAGCTGCACGTCACACCTCCAGCAGGACGCGGCGGGCCAGCGGCCGGGAGAACAGCTCGGCCAGGTCGCCCGCCTGCTCGTAGCCGTGGATGGGGGAGAAGACCAGCTCGATGGACCACTTGGTCGCGATCCCCTCCGCCTCCAGCGGGTTCGCCAGCCCCAGCCCGCACACGGCCAGGTCCGGGCGCGCCGCGCGGCAGCGGTCCAGCTGCCGCTCCAGGTGCTGCCCCTCGGAAAGCGTCGCGCCGGGGGGGAGGAGCGGCAGCTCGGCGGCCAGGTGGGCGCGGTGCAGCCAGGGCGTCCCCACCTCCACCGGGACCATCCCCATCTCCCGGTGGAGGAAGCGCGCGAGCGGCACCTCCAGCTGCGAGTCCGGGAAGAAGAAGACGCGCTTCCCCTCCAGCCGGCGGCGGTGGCGCGCCATCCCCACGTGGGCGCGCCGCTCCGGCCCCTCGACCACGCGGCGGAAGTGCTCCGCGGGGACGCCCCATGCGGCGGCCGCGGCGGCCAGCCAGGCGGTGGTCCCCTCCGCGCCCAGCGGGAACGGGGCGGGAAGGAGCCGGGCACCGCGCTCCCTCAACGCGTCCGCGGTCGTGTTCACCCAGGGCTGCGCCAGCAGCATCCGCGTCCCGGAGCCCACCGGCGGCGGGTCCGCGGAGCGCCGCGCGGGGAGGAAGTGCACCGGGCCCACGCCCAGCTCGCCCAGGATGCGCGCCAGCTGGTCCTCCACCACGTCCGCCAGCGTGCCCACCACCAGCAGGCTCCGCTCGCCCGCCGGCAGCCCGGGCATCAGCGGTACCATCGCGCGCAGGCAGGCGTCCTCGCCCTCCGTGAAGGTGGTCTCGATCCCGCTCCCCGAGTAGGCGAGCACCCTCACCTGCGGCGCGAACAGGCGGTCCAGCCGCCAGGCCGCGCGGGCCAGGTCCAGCTTGATCACCTCCGAGGGGCAGGAGCCCACCAGGAAGAGGGTGCGGACGTCGGGTCGGCGCTCCAGCACGCGCGCCACCACCCCGTCCAGCTCCGCGTCCGCCTCCGCCATGCCCGCCAGGTCCTTTTCCTCCAGCACCGCCGTCGCGAAGCGCGGCTCGGCGAACACCATCACCCCCGCCGCCGACTGCATCAGGTGCGCGCAGGTGCGCGAGCCCACCACCAGGAAGAAGGCGTCCTGCATCTTGCGGTGCAGCCAGACGATCCCCGTGAGCCCGCAGAACACCTCGCGCTGCCCGCGCTCGCGGAGCACCGGCGCGTTGGCGCAGCCGCCCGTGGCGGCGTCCAGCACCGGGAGCGCCGCGCCGCTCACGCGACTGCCTCCAGCGCCGGCGCCGATGCGCCGCGCCCGGCGCGCTCCTGGAGCCGCGCCGCCCGCAGCTTGAGCAGGAACTGCGTGGCGTTCACCGCATAGGCTGCGTAGGCGGCGAGCGCCAGCCGGGCGAGCCCCGGAGGGTCCAGCACCGGCCAGACGAGCCCCGCCAGGTAGGCCGTGTGAAGCGCCAGCACCGCCATGCTCACCACGTCCTCCCAGAAGAAGGCCGGCGCGAAGAGCCAGCGGCCGTACACGTCCCGCTCCCACAGCGAGCCGGTGACCATGATGGCGTACAGCAGCGCCGTCTTGGCCACCACGGACAGCGCCGCCGAGGCCCACCCCGCGCCCGTGGTCAGGTAGCGGAGGAGGAGTGCGGCGCTCAGGAGCATCGCCAGCAGCTGGAGCGGCGCGAGCACCCCCTGCACCACGGTCCAGCGCGAGGCGTCGCGGCGCAGGCGCTGCTCCGGCGTGTACAGCGGACGACGGTCGCCCGGAGCGGGGGTCGGCGGGGGGGGCGGCATCACTGCCATGGGCCTCGATCGGAGGTGGAACGCGCGCCCGGAGCTGCATCGCAAGCTATGCTTGACACATTAATGTGTCAACACAAATTTACAATCAAGGATGGCGGAATACGAAAAGGTTGACAGCGGTTCCGCCGCTCCGCATGTATACCGGGCAACCCTGGCCAAACCTTGTACAGGATGTTTGCTCCAGGGGTTTGCGCTCTCCCGTAGTCCCTTCGCTTCTCCAGCCGGGAGGTGCGTCATGGACGACGTACCGATCACCGCAACCGCCCGGGATCCGGGCATTCCCTCTGGCCTGGAGCGCCTGGCCGCGGCGCTGGAGCGCGAGATCGTTCCGCGCCTGCTGGTCGCCACCCGCGCCGGCCCCTTCTCGCCCGGCCTGCTGGCCTTCGCCGGCCACACGCTGGACGCCACGCGCATCGAGGACCTGCTGCGACTCCTGCGCGGCCCCAGCGAGCACGCGGCCGAGGCGTACCTGCGCGAGCTGCTGGACCGCGGGGTCACCATGGACGTGGTGTGCATGGACCTCCTCGGCCCTGCCGCGCGCCGGCTGGGGACGCTGTGGGAGGAGGACGAGTGCGACTTCGTGGACGTGACCATCGCCGTGGGACGCATGCAGCGGGTGCTCCACTCGCTGGGGAGCCTGTTCGCCGGCAGCCCCACCGACTCCATCTCCCCCACGGGCCGCCTGTACCTCACCTGCATCCCCGGCGAGCAGCACACGCTGGGGATCCTGATGGTCGCCGAGTTCTTCCTCCGCGACGGCTGGGCGGTGGACCTGGGACACCCGCTGGACGCGGCGGATCTGCGCGCCGCCGTGCGCGAGAACTGGTTCGACGTGGTGGGCTTCTCGCTGGCCTGCGACAGCAGCCTGCCGCGGCTCCGCCGCGAGGTGCGCTCCGTCCGGCAGGCCTCGCGAAACACCGACGTGAGGGTGATGGTGGGCGGACGGCCGTTCGTGGAGCGCCCCGACCTGGTGCGCCGCACCGGCGCGGACGCCACCGCCGTGGACGCCCGCGAAGCGCCCGCAGTGGCCGCGTCGCTGCTGTAGAACGCCCCCATGCGGACCTCGAAATCGCGCGCCCCTGGGTGTAACGCCTGGTTTACGGTGGGGAGTGAACCGGAGGTTGACGATGGGGCGCTGCAGGTCTACTTTGACCTGCATGGAAACCATGAAGACCTTTGACGCGCGCGCGGGTGGCCCGGGGGCCGGGGACGACGGCCGGACCCTTTCCGAGGTGGTCCGGGCGGCTGCCGACGTGGCGCTGCTGGTGGACGAGGGCGGGGTGATCCGCGACCTTCACCTGGGCTCGGAGCCGCCACTGGAGGAGGCCCGCGAGTGGCTGGGCCGCCCCTGGCTGGACACGGTCACGCCCGAGTCGCGCCGCAAGGTGGAGGAGATGCTCCGCGAGGCGCGGGAGCGCCCGTCGTCGCGGCGCCGGCAGGTGACGCACGGCTTTCCCAGCGGGGCGGACCTCCCGGTGGCGTACACCGCCGTGCGGATGGGGGACGGGGGGAGCGTGCTGGCGCTGGGCCGCGACCTGCGCGGCGCCGCCGCGCTGCAGCAGCGCCTGGTGGAGGCGCAGCAAGCCATGGAGCGCGACTACTGGCGGCTGCGCCACATGGAGACGCGGTACCGCCTCCTCTTCCAGCTCTCCTCCGAGCCGGTGCTGCTGGTGGACGCGGCCACCCGCCGCGTCACCGACGTCAACCCTGCGGGCGCGCGGGCGCTGGGCGCCGAGGCGCGCCTGCTGGTGGGCCAGCCGTTCGCCGTGGGCGCCGACGACGCCGAGCGGGCGGCGGCGGGGCGGCACCTGGACGGGATCAAGGACCAGGGGCGCGCGGAGCCGGTGCCGGTGCACGGCGCCGACGGCGAGGCGTTCTCCCTGTCCGCCGCGATGGTGAGGCAGGACGCGGCCGGTCTTTTCCTGGTCCGCCTGGTGCCGGAGGGCGCGCGCGAGGGCGGCTCCGCGGACGGCGCCTCGTCGCGCAAGGTGAAGGCGCTGCAGGCCTCGCCGGACGGCTTCGCCGTGATCGACGCGGCCGGGCGGGTGATGGCCGTCAACCGCGCCTTCCTGGAGATGACGGAAGCGGCCTCCGAGGAGCAGGTGCGCGGGGAGCGGCTGGACCGCTGGATCGGGCGGCCGGGCGCCGACCTGGACATCCTGCTCAGGATGGTCGGGGAGCACGGCGCGGTGCGCCTGTTCTCCACCGCGCTGCGGGGGGAGTACGGCTCGGTGGCGGAGGTGGAGGTGTCCGCGGCGCGCGCCGACGGGGAGGAGCCGTACGTGGGAATCTCCTTCCGCGACGTGGGGCGGCGGCTGGCGCACGGCCCCACCGGTGCCCGCGACCTGACGCGCGCGGTGGAGGACCTCACCAAGCTGGTCGGCAAGGTGTCGCTGCTCGACCTGGTGCGCGACACCGTGGACCTGGTGGAGCGCCACTTCATCGAGGCGGCGCTGGAGCTCACCGGCGACAACCGCACCCTGGCCGCCGAGGTGCTGCGGGTCAGCCGCCAGAGCCTCTACGTCAAGCTGCGCCGCTACGGGCACGAGATAAAGGAAGACCGCAGCTAGCGTTTTCCCGGCCGGGTGGGCACCCCGCTCACCCGGCTTCTTGACACCCGCGAATGTAAACTTAGATTGACAATCATGGGTGTCACGATCCTTACACAGTCGAGCCCTCGCCGGCTCCCCCCGCCCTCGGCGGTGCTGGAGGTGCTGAAGCCGGTGACATGGTTCCCGCCCATGTGGGCGTTCGCCTGCGGAGCGGTGTCGTCCGGGGCGGAGCTGGGGCCGCGGGCGGGGACGCTGGCGCTGGGGGTGGCGCTCACGGGGCCGCTGGTGTGCGCGGCCAGCCAGGCGGTCAACGACTGGTACGACCGCGAGGTGGACGCCATCAACGAGCCCGGCCGTCCCATCCCCTCCGGGCGTCTCCCCGGCCGCTGGGGGCTGGGCGTGGCGACGGGCTGGACGGTGCTCTCGCTGGCGGCCGGCGCGGCGCTGGGCGCCTGGGGCTTCGCGGCGACCGTCGCCGCCCTCCTCCTGGCCTGGGCGTACAGCGCGCCTCCCGCGCGGCTCAAGCGCAACGGCTGGGTGGGAAACGCGGCGGTCGGCTTCACCTACGAGGGGCTCGCCTGGGCCACCGGCGCGGCGGTCGCGCTCGGCGGGCGGGCCCCCGGCGGAGGGATCCTCCTCTTCGCCACGCTCTACTCCCTGGGGGCGCACGGCATCATGACCCTCAACGACTTCAAGTCCATCGCGGGCGACCGCCGCACGGGGATCGGCTCGCTCCCGGCGCGCCTGGGTCCGGAGGCTGCCTCCCTCGTGGCCTGCGCGGTGATGACGGTGCCGCAGCTCATCGCCGTCGCGCTCCTCGCCTCGTACGGCCGCCCCCTGCACGCCGCCGCCGTGGGGGCACTGGTGCTCGTGCAGCTGGGGATGATGAGACGCTTCGCCGCGGCGCCCGTGGACCGGGCGCTCTGGTACAGCGCCTTCGGGGTCCCGCTCTTCGTGGCGGGGATGATGGTGTCCGCCTTCGCGCTCCGGGGGGTGCAGCCATGAACGGGACCACGCTCTCCTGGCCGGGGATCGCCCGGCTGGGGCTGGTGCAGGCGGCCATCGGCATGGTGGTGGTGCTGATGACCTCCACGCTGAACCGGGTGATGGTGGTGGAGGTGGGGCTCGCGGCCACGGTGCCGGGGCTGCTGGTGGGGCTCCACTTCGCGGTGCAAGCCCTCCGCCCGCGGATGGGCCACGGCTCGGACGCGAGCGGCCGGCGCACCCCCTGGATCGTGGGCGGGATGCTGCTGCTGGTCCTCGCCTCCCTGGGCGCCTCGGCCGCGACGGCGCTCCTGGCGACGGACCGCGCCGCCGGGCTGCTCCTCTCGATCGTCGCCTTCGCGCTGATCGGGGTGGGGATCGCGGCGTCGAGCACTCCCTTCCTGGCGCTGCTGGCCGAGCGGGTGGGGCCGGAGCGGCGCTCGGGCGCCGCGGCGATGACCTGGATCCTGATGATCGTGGGGATCATCGCCACGGCCGGGGTGGGCGGGGCGCTGCTGGACCCCTTCTCTTATCCGCGGCTGGTGGCGGTCACCGCCGGGGTCGGCGCTGCGGCGCTGCTGCTCACCGCGGTGGGGCTTGTCGGGAACGAGCCGACGCGGCGGACCGTCGTCGCGGCGGCGGAAGAGCGCCCGCGGGCGTCCTTCCGCGAGGCGTTCCGCGAGGTGTGGGGCGAGGACGAGGCGCGCCGCTTCGCGCTGTTCATCTTCGTGTCCATGCTGGCGTACAGCGCCCAGGACCTGATCCTGGAGCCCTTCGCCGGGGCCGTGTTCGGGCTGACGCCGGGGGAGTCCACGCAGGTGGCGGGGATGCAGCACGGCGGCGTGCTCCTGGGGATGGTCGCAGGCGCCCTGGGCGCGCGCCGCTTGGGGACGCTGGCCGGGTGGGCGGCGTGGGGGTGCGCGGCTTCCGCTGCGGCCTTCGTCGTCCTGGCGGCCACGGCGTTCGCCGGGTCCGCCGCCGCGATGCGCGGCGCCGTGTTCGTGCTGGGCGCAGCCAACGGCGCCTTCGCGGTCGGCGCCATCGGCGCGATGATGGGGCTGATGCACGCGGGCGCCAGGGGCCGCGAGGGGCTGCGGATGGGCTTCTGGGGCGCGGCGCAGGCGCTGGCCTACGGGCTGGGCGGCTTCGCGGGGGCGGCGGGGAGCGACCTGGCGCGCTGGGCGCTCGGCTCGCCGGCGGCCGGGTACGCCACGGTGTTCGGGGTGGAGGCGGCGCTCTTCCTGGCCGCCGCGGCGATGGCGGTGCGCACCGGCGCGCGGGCCCGCGCCGCCGACGTCCACTGGGGGCGCGACGGCGCCGCCGCCCTGGCGGCGGCGAGGTAGCCCGTGCCCTCCGCCGCCCTGCCGCTGCCGGTCCTGGCGCCGCCCGCGCTGGCGGAGCCGCGCCCGCGCGACCTCTGCACCGACTGCGGCATTTCGCGCTCGTCGGACCCGGGGCGCTGCGGGCGCGCCTGCCAGTTCGTGCACCCGCGCCACGCCGAGCTGGAGCGGCGGGCGCACGGCCGCGAGCGCGACCCCGCCCGCGGCGACGAGCTGCACTTCGGGCCGTACCTGCGGATGCTGCGCGCCCGCATGCGCAGCCCGCTTCCCGGCGCGCAGTGGACGGGGATCACCACCCGCGTCGCCGAGCGGCTGCTGGAGACCGGGCGGGTGGACGCGGTGCTCGCCACCGCCTCCGACCCGGAGGACCGCTGGAAGCCGCGTCCGGTGATCGTGACGCAGGCGGCGGGGATGCGGGAGTGCCGAGGGATGAAGATGGGCTTCTCGCCGGTGCTGGCGCTGCTGGACGAGGCCGCCGCGCGCGGCCTGCGCCGGCTGGCGGTGGTGGGGGTCGCCTGCCAGGTGCACGCGCTGCGGGCGCTGGAGGCGGAGCTGGGGCTGGAGTGCCTGTACGTGCTGGGGACGCCGTGCAGCGACAACACCGGCACCGCCAACTTCCACCGCTTCCTGGCCCTGCTCACCGACCGCCCCGGCGAGGTGACGTACCTGGAGTTCCTGTCCGACTTTCGGGTGGAGCTGCGCTTCGCGGACGGGGAGACCCGGCACATTCCCTTCCTCCAGCTCCCCATCGCCCAGCTCCCGCCCGACTTCATCCCGCTGACCTGCCGCTCCTGCTTCGACTACGCCAACTCCCTCGCGGACCTGACCGTGGGCTACATGGCCGCCGGCGGCGACCAGTGGCTTCTGGTCCGCAACGCGCGCGGCGCGGAGCTGCTCGACCTGGTCCGCGGCGAGATCGAGACCCGGCCCCTGGAGTCGTCCGGCAGCCGCCGCGGCGCCGTCCGCGCCTTCGCCCGCGCCACGGAGCGCGCCGCCGGCGGCCTCCCCCTGCGCCGCGCGCCGGGCTTCCTGCGCCCGCTGATCGGCTGGGCGATGAGGCGCTTCGGGCCGAAGGGGCTGGAGTTCGCGCGGACGCGGGTGGAGATGAAGCACGTGGAGGGGATCCTCACCCTGCGCCGCTTTCGCCCCCGCCGCCTGCTGCGGGTGGTGCCCCCGTTCGCCTGGGCGGTGGCGGCGGAGTACGGGATCGTGCCCGGGGCGGGGGAGGCGGACGGGGCCCCCATCCCCCCGGCCCCCTCCCCCGCGAGGGGGGACGAGGAGAAAGACATGACGGAGCCGGGGTGGCTCTCGGGCCGCCAGGTGGGGTCCCCGAGAACGCCTGCGTAGTCTGCCGCCTCCCTCCGCGCGAAGCCCGACCCCGACGACGGCCGGGGGCACGCCCAAGACCGCAGTTCCCAGCAGTTCCAGGCCGTTCAAAAGCCAGAACGGAGGCACCCGAAGATGCGCCAGACGTTCGATGTGGTGGTGGTGGGCGGAGGGCCGGCGGGAGCGACCGCGGCCCACGAGCTGGCGCGCGCCGGACGCTCCGTCCTGCTGCTGGACCGCGACGGGCGCATCAAGCCCTGCGGGGGCGCCGTGCCGCCGCAGCTGCTGGAGGACTTCGACGTGCCGGAATCGCTGCTGGTGAACCGGGTGGACACGGCGCGCATCGTTTCGCCGCGGGGGAGGACGGTGGACATCCCGGTGGGGAGCGGCTTCGTGGGGATGGTGGACCGCGACGGGTTCGACGAGTGGCTGCGGGCGCGGGCGGCCGGGGCCGGGGCGGAGCGGGAGGCAGGGGCCTTCGTGCGCCTGGAGCGGGACGCGGACGGCACGGCGGTGGTGGTGTACACGCGCGGCCGGTCGCGGAGCGGGGAGGAGGCCCGGGTGCGGGCGCGCATGGTGGTGGGGGCGGACGGGGCCCTCTCGGCGGTGGCACGCCAGGAGGTGCCGGGCGCGGACCGGGCGCGGCACGTGTTCGCCTACCACGAGGTGGTGCGCTCGCCGGCCGGGGGCGGGGCGGGCTTCGGGCCGGCGCGCTGCGACGTGTACTACCAGGGGGCGCTCTCGCCGGACTTCTACGCCTGGGTCTTCCCGCACGGCGACACCACCAGCGTGGGCACGGGGAGCATGCAAAAGGGGTTCGCGCTGCGCCAGGCGGTGGGCGAGCTGCGGCGGGCCACCGGGCTGGACGCGGTGGAGACGGTGCGCCGCGAGGGGGCGCCCATCCCGCTTCGCCCGCTGCGGCGCTGGGACAACGGGCGCGACGTGGTGCTGGCGGGGGACGCGGCCGGGGTGGTGGCCCCGGCGTCGGGCGAGGGGATCTTCTACGCCATGACCGGCGGGCGGCTGGCGGCGGAAGCCGCGGACGCGGCGCTGAGCACGGGGCGCGGCCGGGAGCTGGGGGCGGCGCGGAGGCGCTTCATGCGGGCGCACGGGCAGGTGTTCTTCGCGCTGGACGTGATGCAGCGCTTCTGGTACGCCACGGACGGGCGGCGCGAGCGCTTCGTCGCCATCTGCCGCGACCCCGACGTGCAGTACCTGACCTTCGAGGGATACCTCCGCAAGCGGCTGGTGCGAGCCCGGCCGCTGGCCCACGCCCGCATCTTCTTCAAGAACGTCGGCCACCTCACCGGACTGGTGCGCGCATGATGCCCATCACCGAGATGCGGGACGAGCTGCGGCTCATGGAGGCGGTACGCCGCCGCCGGGGCGGGGAGCGGGTGGCCGCCTTCGCCGAGCGCTGGCTCCCCCGCCTGGAGGCGGAGCTGGAGCGCGCCACGGCCGGGCTGGGCGACGAGCTGGGCGGCCTGCAGGCGGCGGTGGACCGGGCGGTGGGGACCCGCGGCACCGGAGGGCGGCGCTGGCGTCCGCTGCTGGTGCTCGCGGCGGCGGGCGCCTGCGGCGGCGACCCGGCGGAGGCGGCGGGCGCCGCCGCCGCGGCCGAGCTGACGCACGCGGCCTCGCTGGCGCTGGACGACCTCCCCTGCATGGACGACGACGCCACGCGCCGCGGCCTCCCCAGCACCCACCGGCTGGTGGGCTCGGCGGGGGCGATCCTGGTGGCGGTGGGGCTGCTGGGGCGCTCGGCGGAGCTGCTGGCGGCGGCGCCGCGCGGCGCCGCCGGCCTGTGCGCGGAGTGGGGGCGCTGCTTCGGGCTGCGGGGGATGTCCGGCGGTCAGGCGGCGGACCTGGCGGGGCTGCGGCGGGGGGCGGCGCGGCGGCTCCTGCGCGAGAAGACGACGGCGCTCTCGGGCTTCGCGCCGGCGGCGGGGGCGCGCATCGCCGGGGCGGACGCGGAGACGCGGGCGTCGCTGGCGGCCTTCGGGCGGGGGGTGGGGTGGGCGTACCAGCTCGCCGACGACGCCGAGGACGCGCGCGCGGACGCCGCCGCGGGGCGGGCGGCGGCCGGACGGGCGCCGCTGCGCCAGGCCGCGCGGCTGATGCGCCTGTCGGAGGCGCGGCTGCGCGGTGCGCCGGGGCTGGCGCCGGAGGGGACGGAGCTGCTGGCGTCGCTGGCGCGCGCGGTCGTCCCCGCGGCGGGGTAGCCGCCATGCTCCCCGACGCGCCGCTCCTGTTCGCGACCGCCTGGACCCTCGCCGTGCTCGGCGCCGGCGGGATGGTGACCCGCCCCGACGGGAGCTGGTACCGGCTGCTCCACAAGCCCGCGTGGCAGCCCCCGGACCGGGCCTTCGCCCCCGCCTGGACGCTGATCTTCGTGTGCGCGTCTGCGGCGCTCGTGGCCGCGTGGCGCGGGGCGGGGAGCGGGGCGGAGCAGGCGGCGCTCGCCGCCGTGTACGTGGTCAACGGCGGACTCAACTTCCTGTGGAGCCTGCTGTTCTTCGGGCGGAAGCGGCCGGACGCCGCGCTGGTGGAGATCTTCCCGCTCTGGCTGTCGGTGGCGGCGATGATGCTGGTCGTCGCCCGCACCGCTCCCGGCTGGTCGCTGCTGCTGGTACCGTACCTCGCCTGGGTGACCTTCGCGGCGATCCTGAACCGCGCGATCGTCCGGCTCAACCGCCCCCTCTCCGAGCGCTGAGCATGCCCATCTCCCTCGTGCTGGACTTCCACGCGGCGGACCTGCGGACCCGGGAGCGTCTCCACCCCGGCGGCGACCACCCGGCGCGCATCTACGCCGCGCCGCCGGCCGGCCCGGTGAGCGAGCTGGTGCTGCTGACCACCTGCAACCGGGTGGAGCTGTACGGCGCGGGGGACGCCTGCACCCCGGTGGCCGCGCGGGGCGCCGCCGCCGACCTGGCTGCGCGCTGGGCGGGCGACAACGCCCGCGCGGCCGAGCTGCTTCGGCTGGGGACGGTGCGCTCCGGACCGGAGGCCGTGCGCCACCTTCTGCGGGTGGCCGCCGGCCTGGAGTCGCAGGTGCTGGGGGACGCGCAGGTGCTGGGGCAGGTGCGCCGCTCCTACCGCGCCGCCGCCGCCGCGGGCGCGGCCGGCCCCGTGCTCCACCGCCTGTTCGAGACCGCGCTGCGCACCGGCAAGCGCGTCGCCGCCGAGACCTCGCTGACGGCCGCGCGCAGCACCGTGGGGGCCGAGGCCGCGACGCTGGCCGCGCGCCGCCTGGGCGGGCTCGCCGGCAAGCGGGTGGTGATGGTGGGCTGCGGCAAGACGGGGGAGCAGGCGGCCCGGCGCCTGGCCAAGCTGGAGGCGGGTGAAGTGGTGCTGGTGAACCGCACCCCCGGCCGCGCCGGAGAGCTGGCCCGCGAGATCGGCGGCCGGGCCGCGCCCTGGAGCGACCTCCACGCCGAGGCCGCCCGCGCCGACGCGGCGCTGGTCGCCACCGCCGCCGGCGGCGCCGTCCTGCTGGCCGGCCCGCTCGCCGCGCTGCGCGCCGCGGACGCGCCGCCGCTGCTTCTGCTGGACCTGTCCATGCCGCGCAACGTGGAGCCGGAGGCAGGCACCCTCCCCGGGGTCGCCCTGCTGGACCTGGACGCGCTCCGCCTCCCCCTGGCCGCGGCGGAGCACGCCCGCCACGGCGCCGTCCCCGCCGCGGAGGCCGTGGTGGAGGAGGAGCTCGCCCGCTTCCTGGGGTGGCGCAGCGAGGCCGCCGCCCGCGACGCGGTGGAGCCGCTGCGCGCCGCGCTGGAGGAGATCTGCCGGCGCGAGCTGTCCTACGCTGCGGGCCCGGACGCGGCCGGCCGCGCCGCCGAGCGCATCGTCGCCAAGGTGCTCGCCCGCCCCATGTCCGCCCTGCGCACGGCCGCGGGGCGCGGCGACCCGCTGGACGCCGCCGCGGGCGTGCTGCGCGGCCTGTTCGGGACGGGAGACGGAAGTGCGAAGGTACGAAGTGCATGAGTGCGAAGGTGATGGGCAGTATGGTGATGTGCAGTGTGAAGTACGCGACGGCCGATTGCCTCTCGTGCCGGACCCGCGTGAGGGATTTCGGCCCGGAGGGGCGAGACCCCGCGGCACCTCCGTTCAGAGGTGCTGGCGGGGGCTCGACTCCGATGCAGACGGTCGTTTCGTCTGCTACGGAGCCGAAGCCCGACCCCGGCGCAGCCGGGGGCACGCCCGAACCAGGCAGTTCAACCAGCCGTAGAGCCGGACACCCACACGGAGGATGACCCCCATGAACGACCTGTTCCTGCGCGCCTGCCGCCGCGAGCCGGTGGAGCGTCCGCCCGTGTGGATGATGCGCCAGGCGGGGCGCTACCTTCCCGAGTACCGCGCCGTCCGCAAGAAGGCCGACTTCCTCACCATGGTGCGCTCCCCGGAGCTGGTGGCGGAGGTGACGCTACAGCCCGTGGACATCCTGGGCGTGGACGCGGCCATCCTGTTCAGCGACATCCTCACCCTGCCGCAGGCCATGGGGATGGAGCTGCTGATGAACGAGGGCGTGGGGCCCGTGTTCCCCGACCCGCTGCGCACCCGCGAGGACTTCGACCGGCTGCGCGACGTGTCGCCGGAGGAGGGGCTCGCCTACGTGCTGGACTCCATCCGCCTGCTGCGCCGCGAGCTGGACGGGCGTGTGCCGCTGCTGGGCTTCGCCGGGGCGCCGTGGACGCTGGCCTCGTACATGATCGAGGGCGGCAGCTCCAAGAGCTTCGCGCACGCCAAGCGGCTCCTGGTGGAGGACCCCTACCGCGCCCACGCGCTGCTGGCGCGGCTGGCGAACGCGGTCGGCTACTTCCTCCACGCGCAGGTGGGGGCGGGCGCGCAGGCGGTGCAGGTCTTCGAGAGCTGGGCGGGCGCGCTCGGGCCGGAGGACTACCGCGCCTTCGCGCTCCCCTACCTGGCGCAGTCGGTCCGCATCGCGCAGCAGGCGGGCGCTCCGGTGATCGTGTACGCGCTGGGCGCGCCGTGGGCGCTGGAGGAGATCGCGGAGGAGACGGGGGCGGACGTCGTGGGCATCGACTGGCAGACTCCCGCGGCGGAGGCCCGGCGCCGCCTGGCCCCGCACGGGGTGGCGCTCCAGGGAAACCTGGAGCCGTGCTGGCTGTTCGGCACGCCGGAACTGGTGCGGCAGCGCACTCTCCGCATGCTGGAAGAATTCTCGGGTGACGGCTACATCGCCAACCTGGGCCACGGCATCCTCCCCGGGACCCCGGTGGAGTGCGTGCGCGCCTTCGTGGAGACGGTGCAGGAGTGGCAGGGGGTGCCGTCGCTGCGCCTGGAGGACGGCGCGGTGATGCGCCGCCGCCCCGCCGCCCTGCCGCTGCGCTCGACGGGGGTGCGGGTGGAGGCGGGGTGAGGACCGCCCCGCGGGCCGCCCCCATGCGCGACCGGGCGGCCCGCTGGATCGGGCACGCGCACGACGAGCTGACCGCTTTCTTCGCGGAGCTGGACGGCGGGGGCGCGTTCCGCGAGGATCGCTGGGAGCGCCCCGGCGGCGGGGGCGGGGTGACCCGGGTGATGGCGGAGGGGGCGGTCTTCGAGAAGCTGGGGGTGAACCGCTTCCTGGGGGGCGGCCCGCTCTCCGCGGACGCGGCCCGCCAGCTGGGAGGGCGTGTGGATGGGTTGGACGGGGTGAACTTCTTCGCCACGGGGGTGAGCGTGGTGGCGCACCCGCGCTCGCCCCTGGTGCCCACGGTGCACCTCAACGTCCGCTACTTCGAGCTGGCCGCCGAGGACGGCGGGGTGCTGGACGCCTGGTTCGGCGGGGGGACGGACCTCACCCCCACCTACCCCTTCCCGGAGGACGCCGCTCACTTCCACCGGGTGCTGCGCGATGTGTGCGCCGGCCACGCGCCGGACTTCCACCCCCGCTTCAAGGACTGGTGCGACCGCTACTTCGCCAGCCCGCACCGGGGCGGGGAGCGGCGTGGCGTGGGCGGGATCTTCTTCGACCATCTCCGCCCGGAGGAGGAGGGGACCACCGCCGAAGTGCTGCGCCGCTTCGCGGGCGACGTGGCGCGCGCCCTCCCCGCCGCCTACGGGCCGCTCGTGGAGCGGCGGCGCGGGCTGCCCTTCGGCGAGCGGGAGCGCGCCTTCCAGCTCTTCCGCCGCGGCCGCTACGCCGAGTTCAACTTGGTGCACGACCGCGGCACGCTCTTCGGGCTCCGCACCGCCGCCCGCATAGAGAGCGTGCTGATGAGCCTGCCGCCGCTCGCCTCGTGGGAGTACGCCCCGGAGTGGGAGCCCGGGGGGTTCGAGGCGGAGCTGACGGCGATGCTGGAGCCGCGGGACTGGGCCGCGATGGAGACTGCCGGCGGTACGTGAAGGCGGTGCGGGTCGGGCCGGCATTGCCGATCCACCGTCGACAAGATCCTCGACAAATGATGGCTGCCCCGTCGTCGCCGATGGGGTAGCCATCGTGTCATGGTGGTTGGCCCAGCAGGGAGCAACCACCTGCCAGGGTGCGTCTTAGCTGGCTTCAGGGCTCGCTGGTCTGATTCCACGGAAACGATGCTCCACATGGGGGAGTCGTATGCTATGTGGGCTTTCGTCTACGTGTTTTTTGTCGATTTCTTTCTGGCACGCGAATCATCCGATGCGCGCGCCGGGGTGCTCTCGGGGGGTGTGGCCTTCGCGGTGATCGGGGCGGGCGCGCTGGGGTGCGTGGTGGCGGGTGCGTGGGCGGACCGGCTGGGACGGGAGCGCGTCACCATCTGGGCGATGGCCGTGAGCGGGGCGTGCGCGCTGCTCATGGGCTGGCTGCTGCACGCGCCGGCTCCGCTCGTGCTGGCCGTGGCCCTGGTCTGGGGCTTCGCGGTGGTGGCGGACTCGGCGCAGTTCAGCGCGGTGGTCACCGAGGTGGCACCGGCGCACGCGGTGGGGACGGCGCTGACGTTCCAGACGGCGGTCGGGTTCCTGCTCACTTCGGTCACCCTCACGGCGGTGCCGTACCTGCGGGATGCCGGCGGGTGGTCGCTCGCGTTCGGCATCCTGGCGCTGGGACCGGCGGCCGGGATCACGGCGATGCGGAGGCTGGAAGGTCTCCGGACCGCGGTCACCTCGGATCCGTAAGACCCTTGGTATCCGCAAAATCGTCGACGCAAGGGCGCCAGGTCTCGAAGGCGGCGTGGACGCCAACCGGAAGGAGGTAGAGAAAGACCACGGTCGCGGCGACACCCTCAGGGACCGCGTGCAACCACCAAGTCGAGACCCCGTACCCCCTCCGGATCCGTCTACTCCCCGGCATTTGCTCGTGCCGTCCCGAGGATCTGTTCTGTTGCGATCACCTGCTCGGCGCCTCTTCGATTACGTGTGTCACGCCACCAGTAGCCTTCCACGCTTGCCTTTCCGCACGCTGCCGCAAGCGCGCGCAGACACGGGCGTGGCCGTGGCGCGCGTCGGTGGCGGCGAGGGCGGCGTGGGCGCTGGGCCGCATGGGCACGGAGGCGGCGCGGCAGTCGCTGCGGGGCAGGGAAGGGGTGGAGGAGGACACCTGGGTGCGGGAGGAGATCGCCGCGGCGCTGGACGAGTCCAGAGGATTGTCGATCCGTGGCGCGCCGATCCGCTCTTCGTTCAGCCCTCGACGTCCGGCTCTCCAGTCGCCGGGAGGGTTCCGCGCGCGCTGCTCGGACGTGAGATCGACGATGTAAGGCTTCTTCGGCATGGAAGCCCCTCCGGGAGGGGCTCCCATGCCATGCATGTTCGTCCAGCTGCGCTTGCCTCACGACCCCTGTGGCTGACTGCCGGCGGTGGTGGATGTCAGCTCCGCGAGTCGAAGGAGGTAGCTCTCCAGCGCGGCGGCCGCATCGCTCCGGCTGAAGAACCGGTCGTCGTATTCCACGCCCATTCTCACGCCCTCGCCACGCGGCGAGAGGCTGACGGCCAGGTTGAACGGGAGATGGAGCCGGTCGAGCCCGTACACCGGCTCCACGCGGCTCCCCCGTACCGCATCTCGATCAGACCGGTTCCGGAAGTGGAGGAAGTTGAAGGTGGAGAAGAACGGTTCCCGCCCACCGTGTTCCGCCATGATCTCCGCCAGCGGATAGCGCCCGAAGCGATCTGCGTGGAGGAGGTCCTGGTGGACCGCCAGGGCCCGCCCCGCGGCGCCGCCGGAGGCGGTGGCGGGCCGTGCCACCGGCACGAGGTTCCAGAACAGACCCAGCGCGGTGAGCGGATCGGAGAGCCGCTCCGACCTGCCGTTCCAGACCACGCCGGCGCACGCGTCCTCCCCTCCCGTGAGCGCAGCCACGACGTCCAGGAAGGAGCTCAGGTAGAGCGCCTTGAGGGCGAGCCCCTGCCGCGAAGCCGTTTCACGCAGCGCCGCGGTGAGCTCCGGCGCGGCTTCGCGAACGACCGGACGGTCGCGCGGGGATCCGCCCGTGCCGACGCGTGGAGTGGGCCAGGGGGAGGACACGTGCCGCATGCGGTCCCGCCAGAATGTCCGCGCTTCGTCCGAGGCCAGGATCTCCGCCTCGAGCGCGACGAACTCGCGGTACGTGTCGGGCAGGGGCGCGGCGGAGACCGGCCGGCCGTCCCGGGCGTCGGCGTACGCCTCGAACAGGGTGTTGAGGAAGTGCACGTTCCCCCACCCGTCCTCGATGGCGTGGTGCGCCGAGATCAGGAGGTCGGCCACGTGGTCCTCGCGGTGGAAGATCACGAAGCGCATGAGCGAACCGGTGGGGTCGAACGGGTCGAACGGCATGTCGAGATCCTCCGCCACGCCGGCCCGGACGGCGCGGTCCTGCTCGTCCGGAGAGAGACCGCGCAGGTCCTGGTAGCCGATGGGCACACGAGGGGTCTCGCGGACCACCTGCAGCAGGGTGCCGTCGCTCCCGGTCGTGAAGACGGTGCGGAGGATCGCGTGCCTGCGGACCACCTGCTCGATCGCGTGGCGGAGCGCATCGGTCGAGAGGGAGGCATCAGTGAGCCGGTGGCACTGCTGCGGGTGATAGACGCCGGCGCGAGCGGTGTCCCTGGCGTACTCGGCGAGCATCACCGCCTGCATCCGGCTTGCCGGATACACGTCCTGGAACGGGGCCGGAAACACGGCCCGCACGTGGGACCACTCTTCCTCGGGCAGGTCGGCCAGGTGGTGAGGAACTCCGGCCTCCGGCGCCCCGCCCACCCGGGCGGCCGCGTCCGTACGCTCCGCCAGCCCGCGGATGGTCGGCGCCTCGAAGAGGTCGCGGACGGCGAGCGCCATCCCACGCTTGCGCAGCGCGGCCACCAACTGCACCGCGCGCATCGAATCCCCGCCCGCGGCGAAGAAGTTCTCCAGGACGCCCACCCGCTCCGCGCCGAGCACCTCCTGCCACACCTCTTGGAGCAGGCGCTCCGCCGCCGAGGCGGGCGAGGCGTACGCCGGGCGGAGCGTCCGTCCGGCCTCGGGCGCCGGGAGGGCGCGCCGGTCCAGCTTGCCGTTGCCGGTCAGCGGCATCTCGGGCAGCGTGACGAACACCGCCGGGACCATGTGGTCGGGAAGCCGCGCGGAGAGAGCGGCCCGCAGGGCGGGCGGGTCTTCCGCCTCGCCGGGATCAAGGACCACGTACGCCACGAGCTGCTTTTCGCGACCGGCTTCGTCACGCACGAGCACGGCCGCGTCGCGGATCCCGGGCAGCTCCAGCAGCGCGGCCTCGATCTCTCCCGGCTCGATGCGGAAGCCGCGGATCTTCACCTGCTGGTCGGCGCGCCCCAGGTACTCCAGCTCGCCGTCGGCGCGCTGCCGGGCCAGGTCGCCCGAGCGGTAGAGCCGCGCCGCCGGGTCGGCGGAGAAGGGATCGCGGAGGAAGCGCTCGGCCGTGAGCTCGGGCCGGTTCAGGTAGCCGCGCGCCACCCCCGCGCCCCCGACGAAGAGCTCGCCGGGGACGCCGGGGGGAACGGGCTCCAGGCGGGAATCCAGGACGTACAGGGAGAGGTCGGGGATCGGCACGCCGATCGGGCTCCCGGCGCGGTCCAGGTCCGCGCGGGTGATCGCGCGGTAGGTGACGTGGACCGTGGTCTCGGTGATCCCGTACATGTTCACCAGCCGCGGCCGCCCGTCGCCGTGCCGCTCCATCCACGGCCGCAGCGACTGCGGGTCCAGCGCCTCCCCGCCGAAGACGACGTGGCGCAGGCGCAGGGCGGACGGGTCGACGCCCGAGGCGAGGTCCGCCTGCACCAGCTGCTTGAAGGCGCTGGGCGTCTGGCTCAGCATGGTCACCCCTTCGTCCGCCAGCAGCCGGTGGAAGTCCTCCGGCGAGCGGGTGGTGAGGAAGGGGACGACGACGAGGCGGCCGCCGTGCAGTAGCGCGCCCCAGATCTCCCAGACCGAGAAGTCGAAGGCCGACGAGTGGAAGAGCGTCCACACGTCGTCCGGTGCGAAGCCGAACCACGCCTCGGTGGCGTCGAAGAGTCGGACCACGTTGGCGTGCGTGATCTCCACCCCCTTCGGCTTTCCCGTCGATCCCGATGTGTAGATGACGTACGCCAGGGTGTCCGGCCCCGCCTGCACGCCCGGGTTCTCGTTGCTCTCCTGGGCGATGGCGTCCGCGTCGGTGTCGACGCAGAGCGCCGCGCCCGTGAAGGCCGGGAGACGCGCGAGGAGGCCGCTGGCGGTCACCAGCACCGGGATCTGCGCGTCCTCCAGGACGAAGGCGATGCGCTCCGCCGGGTAGGCGGGGTCGAGCGGGACGTACGCGCCGCCCGCCTTGAGCACGGCGAGGATGGTGGCGACCAGTTCGGCCGAGCGCTCCAGCACGATCCCCACCCGCACCTCCGGGCCCACGCCCAGCGCGCGCAGCCGGTGCGCCAGGCGGTTGGCGCGCTGGTTCAGCTCCCCGTACGTCGTCGTTGTGCCCGCGAAGGTGAGCGCGTGCGCGTCCGGCCGCTCCAGCGCCAGCGCCTCGAAGCGCTGGTCGAGCCGCTCCGCGACGGGGAACGACCGGGTGGCGTGGCCCGCCGCCAGCAGCGCCCGCTCCTCCTCGCCCGCGAGCCTCAGCTCGGAAAGGCGCAGGTCCGCGTCCCAGGCGACCTGCTCCAGCACCCGCTCCAGGTGCCGCGCCATGTGCCGGGTGGTGCCCGGCTCGAACAGGTCGGTGCTGTAGTTCAGCTCGCCGCGCAGGCCCTGGACGGTCGCCGTCAGGCCCAGCGACAGGTCGAACTTGGCGACCTCGAGCTGCGTTCCGACTTCCTGCACGCCGAGCCCCGCGAGCCCGCCGCCGGAGTCCCGGACGTTGTCCAGAGTGAACATCACCTGGAAGAGCGGCGAGTGGCTCAGGGAGCGCTCCGGGCTCAGCTCCGCCACCAGCCTTTCGAAGGGCACCTCCTGGTGCTCGTACGCGCCCAGCGTCGCCTCCCGCACCCGCCCCAGCAGCTCGCGGAAGCTCGGATCGCCCGAGAGGTCGGTGCGCAGCACCAGCGTGTTGACGAAGAAGCCGATCAGCCCCATCACCTCGCCGAGCGTGCGTCCCGCGATGGGGCTGCCCACCACCACGTCCTCGCTGCCGCTGTACCTGCCCAGCAGCACCTGGAATGCGCCCAGCAGCACCATGTACAGCGTCGCCCCCTCGCTGCGCCCCAGGCCCTGCAGCCGCTCCAGCAGCTCCCGGGAGAGCTCCATGGGAACCGAGGCGCCCCGGTACGTCTGCACCGCGGGGCGGGGATGGTCGACCGGCAGCTCCAGCACCGCGGGTGCGTCCGCCAGGCGCTCCTTCCAGTACGCCAGCTGCCGATCCAGCACCTCGCCCGCCAGCTGCTCGCGCTGCCACAAGGCATAGTCGGCGTACTGGACCAGCAGCTCCGCGAGCGGCGACTCTTCGCCCTCGTGGTACGCCGCGTACAGCGCCGACAGCTCGCGGAAGAGCACGCCCATGCTCCAGCCGTCGCTGACGATGTGGTGCATGCACAGCAGCAGCGCGTGCTCTTCCGTCCCCAGCCGCAGCAGCACCGCCCGGAACAGCGGTCCGGCAGACAGGTCGAAGGGGCGCGAGGCCTCCTCGCTCGCGCGCTGACTGAGCGCCGCCTCGCGATCGGCCTCGCCGAGCGCCGACAGGTCCTCCACCGGCAGGGCGAACCCGCCGAAGGGCGCGATCACCTGCACCGGAGATCCGTTCACCTCGGCGAACGTCGTCCGCAGCGCCTCGTGGCGCCGGACGATCTCGCCCAGGGCGCGCTCCAGCGCCGCCTCGTCCAGTGCCCCGGCCAGCCTCCGTGCCACCGGGATGTTGTAGAGCGCTCCCACCCCCTCCATCTGGTCCACCAGCCAGAGCCGCTCCTGCGCGAAGGAGAGCGGCAGCACCTCCATGCGCCCGGCTGGCGCCGCCGGCGGCAGCGCGGGCGCTCCCGCGCGCCGGATCTCCTCCACGTGCTCGGCCATAGCGGCCACCGTGGGCGCCTCGAACACAACGCGGATGGGCAGCTCGGCCCCGAGCGCCTCCGCGACCCGCGAAACGAGCCGGTTCGCCACGAGTGAGTGCCCGCCCAGCTCGAAGAAGCCATCGTGCACGCCGACCCGCTCCACCTGCAGCACGTCCGCCCAGATCCCGCAGAGCAGCTCCTCCGTGGCGCTGCGCGGCGCTACGTACTCCCCCGACGCCGCGAAGCCGGGCTCCGGCAGGGCACGGCGGTCCACCTTGCCGTTGGCCGTCACCGGCAGACGGTCCAGGACGACGAACGCCGCGGGGATCATGTGCTCCGGCAGCAGCTCCCGCAGGTGCACCCGCAGCTCGCCCGCCTGGAGATTCCCCCCCCCGTCGCCGACCACGTACGCCACCAGGCGCTTCTCCCCGGGCACGTCGAAGACGGCATCCTCCCGCGCGACCACGACCGCCTCCCGCACGCCCCCGGCCCCCAGGAGAACCGCCTCGACCTCCCCCGGCTCGACCCGCTGCCCGCGGATCTTCACCTGGGCGTCCAGCCGCCCCATGAACTCCAGCGCCCCCGACGCGAGCCTCCTGAGCCTGTCCCCGGTCCGGTACATGCGCGCTCCCGGCTCCGCGGAGAACGGGTCCGGGAGGAAGCGCTCCGCCGTCAGCGCCGGCCGCCCCAGGTAGCCGCGCGCCACACCCGGCCCGCCGATGTACAGCTCGCCGGGCACGCCGGTCGCGACCGGTCCGCCCCAGGCGTCCAGCACGTAGACGCGCGCGTCCGCGGCCGGCCACCCGACCGGCGGCGCCTCGGCGACGCCGGGCGGGCACGTGTACGAAGTGGCGAAGATGGTGGCCTCCGTGGGGCCGTAGATGTTCACCATCCGCCGCCCGGCCGACCAGCGCCCCGCAGCCCGGGCGGAGCAGCGGTCACCTCCCGAGGCGAGCGTCCGCAGCGCCGGGAGTTCGACGTCCGGCAGCGAGTCCAGCAGCGCCGGGGTGACCATCCAGGTGCTGATCTCCAGCTCCCGCAGCCGCGCCGCCAGCCGCTCCGGGGACAGCAGCGCTTCGCGGTCGGCGAAGTACAGCGCGGAGCCGGAGAGCAGGGCGGCGAACACGTCCAGCACCGAGACATCGAAGCTGACGGAGGAGGTCATCAGGACGCGCCCGCCCTGGCGGACGTCCAGCGTCTCCACGCTGCGCTGCAGCAGGTTGACGGCGGAGGCGTGCGTGACCACCACTCCCTTGGGCGTCCCCGTGGAGCCGGAGGTGTAGATCACGTACGCGGCGTTGTCCCGCGACCCCGCGCACGCGGGCGGCTCGCCGGCCGGGGGGGCGTCCGGCGTCCGGTCCCGGTCCAGCGCAATGCGCTCGCCGGAGAACGTCGGGACGGGGTCCCCGGAGCGCGCGCCGGTGAGCAGCGCCGGTGCGCCGGCGTCCGCGAGCATGAACGCCAGCCTCTCGGCCGGGTAGGCGGGGTCCAGCGGCAGGTAGACGCCGCCCGCCTTGAGAATCCCCAGGAGGGCGAGGACCAGCTCGGGGGAGCGCTCCATGCACACGCCCACCGCCACCTCCGGCCCCACCCCGCGGCGCTGCAGGCGGCGGGCGAGCTGGTCGGCCCCGCGCTCCAGCTCGGCGTAGGTGAGCACCCGGCCGTCCGCGACCACCGCGGGGGAGTCGGGCGTCCGTGCGGCCTGTGCCGTGAACAGGTCGTGGAGGAGGGGTGTACCCCCTGCCGCGGCGGCGCTCCACGCCGCGAGCATCCGCGCCCGCTCGGCGTCACGCAGCAGCGACACCTCGGAGAGGCGCCGCCCCGGGTCGCCCGACAACCCTTCGAGCAGCGTCCCCAGCTGCTCCACCAGCCGCTCTGCGTCGTCCGGACCGCTGCGGGTCCGGTCGTAGTGCAGCGCGACGTGGAATCGCGACCCCGGCGTCACGACCAGCGTGAGCGGGTAGTTCGTCTGCTCCACGCTCAGGCTGAGCCTCACCCGCAGCGCCTCGGCGCCGTCGGCCGCGGCCCGCTCCACCGGGAAGTTCTCGAAAACCACCAGGCTCTCGAAGAGCGCTTCGCCCGGGGGCATCTCGCTCCACCGCCGCACCTGCACCAGCGAGGCGTGCTCGTGCTCGCGCGCCCGCGCCTGGCGGTCCTGCAGCTGTGCCAGCCAGGCGCCGGCCTCCGCCTGCGGCGGCACGGGCACCCGCACCGGCAGGGTGTTGATGAACAGCCCCACCATCTCCTCCGCGCCAGGCAGGTCGGCGGGGCGGCCGGAGACGGTGGCCCCGAAGACCACGTCGTCCTCGCCCGCGTAGCGGGCCAGGAGGAGCGCCCACGCGCCCTGCACCAGCGTGTTCACGGTCAGCCCCCGCTCCCGCGACCGCTCCTGCAGCCGCTGAGACAGCGCCTCCGGCAGCTCGGCGACGTGGATCTCGTGCCGCGCTTCGCCGGAGCCGGCGCGGGGGAGCGGCAGCGGGGTGGTCGCGGCGAACCCGCGCAGCTCCTCGCGCCAGTGGCGCTCCGCCGCGCTCGCGTCCCGCGCCTCCAGCCAGGCCACGTACTCCCGGTATCGGGGCGCAGGGGGTAGCTGCGGCTCCTCGCTCCGGGCGTGCGCCCGGTAGAGCGCGAGTACGTCGCGGAAGAGCACGGACAGGCTCCACCCGTCCAGCACCAGGTGGTGGTGCGTCCACACCAGCTGGTGCTCCCGGTCGCCGACGCGGAGCAGCGCCACGCGCATCAGCGGGGGGCGCTCCAGGTCGAAGCCGCGTGCCCGCTCTGCCGCCGCGAGCTCCGCCAGCTCCGCCGCGACCAGACCCGGCCGGTCCTCCCGCCGGAACTCCAGCTCCACCGTCTCCCTCACCACCTGCAGCGGCCGCGGCAGCCCCCGCCAGGCGAACCCGGTGCGCAGCGCGGCGTGCCGCGCCACGGCGCCGCGCCACGCCCGCTCCACCGCCCCGGCGTCCAGCGGTCCCTCCAGCGCGAAGGCGAGCTGACCCACGTACACCCCCGACTCAGGGGCGTACTGGGAGTGGAAGAGCATCCCCTCGTGCATGGGGGTGGCGGGGTACACGTCCTCGATCCCCCGCTCCCCGCCCAGCAGCCGGTCGAGCGCCGCCTGGTCCAGCCCCGCCCGGGGGAAGTCGCTCGGCGTGTAGCCGGCCGCGTCCGTGCGGCGGCAGTGGGCGACCAGCTCCCGCAGCTCCTCCAGGTACCACGCGGCCAGCCGCCGTGCCGTTTCTTCCCGCAGGGTCGCCGCGCCGTAGCCAAGGGTGATCCTCAGGCACCCGCCGCTCACGACCCCGTTCACCTCCAGGCGGTGTGGCCGGACGCGCCGCGGGTCCTGGTGCGCGCCGCCGGACTCGGGCGCCAACCGGAGGAAGGTGTCCTGCGACACCGTCCGGTCCACCTGGCCCAGGTAGTTGAACGCCACCTCGGCCCGCGGCGCCGCGGCCAGCTCCGCGGCGCCGCCGCCGCCCATCCAGCGCAGCAGCCCGTAGCCGAGGCCGCGCCCCGGCACCGCGCGCAGCTGCTCCTTGACGGCCCGGAGCGCCTCGCCCGGGCCGCCGGCCGCCGGGAGCTCCAGCAGCACGGGATACAGGCTGGTGAACCACCCCACGGTGCGGGACAGGTCCACGCCCTCCAGGCGCTCCTCCTTGCGGCCGTGCCCCTCCAGCTCCACCCGCACCCGCCGCTCCCCGGTCCAGCGGGCCAGGGCGCGGACCAGCGCGCAGAGCAGCACCTCGTCGACGTGCGTGCGGTACGCCGCGGGGACCTCGCGCAGCAGCGCCTCCGTCTCATCCGCGCCCAGCTGCACGGCCACCGTCCGGCCGAGCCCCGCGGTGTCCTCCGCGCGGGGGGCGTCCAGCGGCAGCGCAGCCGCGGCGCCCCGTGCCCGCTCGGTCCAGTACGCGGCCTCCGCCAGGGTCTCCGGCGCGCCGGCGTGCTCCGCCAGCCGCTCCGCCCACGCCTTCCACGAGGTCGTCTTGGCCGGGAGCCGCACCGGCTCGCCTCGCTCCGCCTGCACGTACGCGGTCTCCAGGTCCTCCAGCAGGATGCGCCAGCTGACCCCGTCCACCACCAGGTGGTGGAGCGCCAGCAGCAACCGCCCCTCGTCGCGGGTGCGGAAGTGGGCGACCCGCAGCACGGGGCCGCGCTCCAGGTCGAGGCCGGCCTGCACCCGGTCCACCGCCTCCGCCATTGCCCGGTCCCGGGCCGCGCCGTCCAGCCGCGCCAGGTCGATCGTCACCAGCGGCGCGCGCTCGCCGGCGGGCGCGTGCTCCTGCGTCCAGCCGCCCCCGCCGCGGCGGAAGCGCAGGCGCAGCGCGTCGTGGTGCTCCACCAGCACCGCGAGCGCCCGCTCCAGCAGCCGCGGCTCGAGAGCGCGCGGCGGCACCAGCAGCAGCGCCTGGTTGTAGTGGTGCGGCGCCGGCGGCTCCTGCGCGAAGAACCAGCGCTGGATCGGCGTCAGCGGCGCCGCCCCGGCCACCCGCCCCTGCTCCGCCACGACCGATGCCCCGGTCCCGGCCACCCGCGCCAGCTCGGCGATCGTGGCGTGCTCGAAGAGCTGCCGCGGCAGCAGCTGCATCCCTGCGCGGCGCGCCGCCGTGGCCACCCGGATGGCAAGGATGGAGTCGCCGCCCAGCTCGAAGAAGCGCTCGTGGATCCCCACGCGCTCCACCCCCAGCACGGCGCTCCAGATCTCCACCAGCGCCCGCTCCTCGGCGTTCCGCGGCGCCGCCGGCTCGCGCCCGGAGGCGCGCTCCGCCGCGGGCGTGGGGAGCGCGGCCCGGTCCACCTTGCCGTTGGGCGTGAGGGGGAGCGCGTCCAGCGTCACGAAGGCGGTGGGCACCATGTACTCCGGCAGCAACTCGCGCAGCCGCGCCCTCAGCTCCTCCACGGGGGGCAGCCCCTCCGCGGCGCCGGCAAGGTAGGCCACCAGCCGCCGCTCGCCCGGCGCGTCCTCGCGCACCACCACCGCGCACTCCCGCACCCCCGGCTGCGCCAGCAGCACCGCCTCGACCTCCCCCAGCTCAATCCGGAACCCCCGCACCTTCACCTGCTCGTCCAGGCGCCCCAGGTACTCCAGCGCACCATCGGAGCGCCACCGCACCTTGTCCCCCGTCCGGTACAGCCGCCCTCCGGCTTCCCCTCCGAACGGGTTCGGTACGAAGCGATCCCCCGTCAGCTCCGCACGCCCCAGGTATCCCCGCGCCACCTGCACTCCCCCGATGTACAGCTCCCCCGCCACTCCCACCGGCACCGGCCCCAGCCCACGATCCAGCACGTACAGCTGCGTGTTCCACACCGGCCGCCCGATCGGCACCGCCGTCCTGCCCCCCTCCCGCTCGCACGCCCAGAAGCTCACGTCCACCGCCGCTTCCGTCGGCCCGTACAGGTTGTGCAGCCCCATCGGCGCCGCGAACCGCTCGTGGAAGCGCTCCACCAGCGCCACCGGCAGCGCCTCTCCGCTGCAGATGACCCGCTTCAGCGTCGCGCACCGCTCCGCATCGGCCGCCTCCACGAACGCCTGCAGCATCGAGGGCACGAAGTGCAGTGTCGTCACTCCCCGCCTCTCGATCACCTCCTGCAGGTACGCCGGGTCGCGGTGCCCCTCCGGGCGCGCCATTACCAGACAGGCGCCCTGCTGCAGAGGCCAGAAGAACTCCCATACCGACACGTCGAAGCTGAAGGGCGTCTTCTGCAGCACCACGTCCTCCGCTCCCAGCCTGTACTCCGCCTGCATCCACGCCAGGCGGTTGACGATGCCCCGGTGCGCGCTCATCACGCCCTTGGGCCGTCCTGTGGACCCCGAGGTGTAGATCACGTATGCCAGGCCGTCGGGCGTGGCCCCGCCGTCGGGGTTCTCCACGGACTCGCCCGCCCGCTCCGCCCCCGAGACGTCCACCACCTCCGTTCCCTCCGGCACCGCCAGCGCGCCCCGCAGCTCCTCCTGCGTCAGCAGCACCGGCGCCCCGGAGTCGGACAGCATGTACGCCAGCCGCTCGGCCGGGTAGCCGGGGTCCAGCGGCACGTACGCCCCGCCGGCCTTGAGGATGCCCAGCAGCCCCACGACCATCTCCAGGCTCCGCTCCAGGCAGAGCCCCACCCGGACCTCCCGCCCCACCCCGAGGCGCCGCAGGTGGTGCGCGAGGCGGTTGGCCCGCGCGTTCAGCGCCCCGTAGCTCAGCGACTCCTCCTCGAAGACCACCGCCGCGGCGTCGGGCGTGCGCGCCGCCTGCGCCTCGAAGAGATGGTGGAGGCAGAGGTCGGATGGATACTCGGCCTCCGTCCGGTTCCACTCCTCCAGGAGCTGACGGCTCTCCCCCTCGAGCAGCAGCGGGATCTGCGCGAGCGGCGTATCCGGCGCGTCCACGGCGGCTTCCAGGAGCACGCGGAAGTGGTCCAGGAAGCGGTCCACGGTGGCGAGGTCGAACAGGTCGCTGTTGTACTCGGCCACGGCCGGGATGGCGAGGGCACCCCCCTCCGTGACCTGCAGCAACATGTCGAACTTGGCGGTGCCGCTGTCGCCCGTGGGGACGGCGCCGCCCCCCAGCGGGTGCATGGAGAGGCCCGAGGATTCTTCCGGTGGCGGACCGTAGTCGCCGGGAGCCTGGATCCCCAGCATCACCTGGATCAGCGGGTTGCGGCTGGGATCGCGCTCCGGCCGCACCTCGTCCAGGATCATCTGCAGCGGCAGCTCCGCGTGCGGGTAGGCCCCGGCCATGAACGTCCTCACCTGCCCCAGCACCTCGTCGAAGCGGAGCCGGGCGGAGGGGCGGGCGCGGACGGGAATGGTGTTGAGGAAGTAGCCGAGCAGGAGCTGCGTCTCCGGCCGCGGGCGGCTGGCGGCCAGGGAGCCCATGGCGAAGTCCTCCTGCCCCGTGTAGCGGAAGCAGAGCGCCTGGAAGGCGGCCACCAGCACCAGGTGGAAGGTCGTGCGCTCGCGCCGCGCCAGGGCACGGACGCGCTCCACCAGCTCGGCGCTCAGCTCGATGCCGCGCTTCCCGCCCCGGTAGCTCTGCACCGGCGGGCGGGGCCGGTCGGTGGGGAGCTCCAGTACCGGGGGCACTCCGCGCAGGCTCTCCCGCCAGAAGGCCAGGTGCTGCTGCAGGCGCTCGCCGGAAAGCTGCTCCCGCTGCCAGACCGCGTAGTCCGCGTACTGGATGGGGAGCTCCGGGAGCGGCGAGGGCCTGCCGGAGGTGAATGCCTGGTACAGCACCCTCAGCTCGTAGAGGAACAGCCCCTCGGACCAGCCGTCCGTGACGATGTGGTGGGCCGTGATCAGGAGAGCGTGCAGTCCGGGCTCGAAGCGGAGGAGCCGGGCCCGCATGACGGGGCCGGTGGTCAGGTCCGTGGGACACCGCGCCTCCTCGTCGTGCCTCCTGCGGACGGTGGCCATGCGGTCCGCTTCCGGTATGCCGGAGAAGTCGTCGACCGGGAGGGGGACGTCGATGTGCGGACGCACGATCTGCACGGCTACACCGTCGACCTCGGCGTAGACGGTGCGGTAGACCTCGTGCCTGCGGACGATCTCCGCGAGCGCCCGCCTTGCGGCGCCCATGTCCAGCGGTCCCCGCAGCCAGCCCGCCATCGGCACGTTGTACATCGGGTTGCCGGGCTCCAGACGGTCCAGCATCCAGATGCGCTCCTGGCCGTAGGAGAGCGGCAGGGGCCCGGTGCGCGGTACCGGACGGATCGCGGCGGGCCCCGCCGCGTCCACGTCGTCGCGGAGCGCGGCCACCCGCTGCGCCATCCCGGCCACGGTCGGGACCTCGAACACGGCGTCCAGCGACACGTCCGCGCGGAACTCGCCCTGCACGCGCATGACCAGCTGTGTGGCCATCAGCGAGTGGCCGCCGAGCGAGAAGAAGTCGTCGTGCGCCCCGATGCGCTCGAAGCCGAGCAGGTCCTGCCACAGCTCCGCCATCCGCTCCTCCAGCTCCCCGGCGGGCGCGACGTAGCGGGTGCCCGTCTCCGGCCGCGGCTGCAGCCCCGGCAGCTTCCCGGGGGCGGCGGCGGGCGGGGCCGTGACGGCGGGGTCCCGCGGGACCGGGTCCGCGCCGGGCGAATCGTTGCCGGCCGCCGACGCGGCGGGCCGTGGCGCGCCGCGCCGGCGGGGCCGGCGCTCCACCCAGTACGGCTGCCGCTCGAACGGGTACGTCGGCAGCAGCGCGCGACGCCGGCGCTCTCCGGCCGTGAACCCGTCCCAGTCCATCCGCACCCCCGCGATCCACAGCCTCCCCAGCGTCTCCAGCAGGTACGCCTGGTCCGACTGCCGCGTGTAGGCGTGCCGCAGCGAGGCGAACACCGCCGCCTCCGCCGCTCCGCCGTGCAGCGCGAACGTCCCCAGCGTGCGCCCCGGCCCCACCTCCAGCAGCACCCTGCTCCCGTCCAGCAGCAGCTCGCTCATCCCCTCCGCGAAGCGAACCGTGCCGCACAGGTGCCGCGTCCAGTACTCCGGGTCCGTGGCTTCCTCCGGGCGGATCCACGTCCCCGTCACGTTGGAGACGAACGGGATCTCCGGCTCCGCCAGCCGCATGGCGCGCAGCCGCTCGGCCAGGCGCTCGGCCACCGGCTCCATCTCCGCGGAGTGGAAGGCGTGCTCCGCGACCAGCCGCCGGCACGCCACCCCCTCCTCCACCAGCTCCGCCTCCAGGGCGGCGACGGACTCCGCCGGGCCCGACACCGTGCACAGGCCCGACGCGTTGTGCGCGGCAAGCGCCAGCCCGTCGCGCAGCCGCGGCCCGAGGGCGGCCGGATCCATGGGCACGGCGAGCATGGCGCCGGCCGGAAGCCCGGAGATCAGCCGCGCCCGCTCGGCGAGCAGCGCCAGCGCGTCCTCCAGCCGGAAGACGCCCGCCACCGTGGCGGCGACGTACTCGCCCAGCGAGTGCCCGATCATCGACTCCGGCTGCACGCCCCAGCTCATCCACAGCCGCGCCAGCGCGTACTCCACCACGAAGACCGCCGGGTGCGCCCGCTCCGTGCGCCCGAGCGGGTCGCCGGCCGCCGCCCGGCCGAGCATGCCGCGGAGGTCGGTGGACCCGCCCGCCTCCACCGGCGCGCCGCCGGCGGCCTGCTCCGGGGCGGGGTCTCCGGGGAAGAGCCATTCGCGCACGTCGCTCCGGGTGTGCGCGCCGAGGATCCGGGCGCAGCGATCCACCTCGTCGTGGAAGACCGGCTCCGCCTCGTACAGCCCGCGCGCCATCTGCACGTAGTGGTCGCCCACGCCGGGGAAGAGGAACGCCACCGGGCGCTCTTCGCGCTCCTGGGCTCCTTCCAGCACGCGCCGCGGGTCGCGCGCCTCCAGCGCCGCGGCGGCGTCCTCCCGGCCGCGGCACACCAGCACGCGCCGCTGCTTGAAGCGCCGCCGTCCCACGCGCAGCGTGTGCGCCACGTCGGCCAGCTTCTGCTCCGGGCGCTCGCGGAGGTGCGCGGCGAGGCGGTCGGTGGCCGCTTCCAGCGCGGCGGGGGTGCGGGCGCTCAGCACCAGGAGCTGCCACGGCCGCGACGGACCGGACGGAGCGGCCTGCGGCGCCTCCTCCAGCACCACGTGCGCGTTGGTTCCGCCGATGCCGAACGAGCTGACCCCCGCGATGCGGGGCCTCCCGCCGGGCGCCCAGGGGCGCAGGTCGGGGTTGACGTAGAAGGGCGAGCGGTCGAAGTCGATCCGCGGGTTGGGCCTGCGGAAGTACGGCGACGGAGGGATCTCCTCGTTCTGCAGCGCCAGCACCGTCTTGATGAGCCCCACCACTCCGGCCGCTGCGTCCAGGTGCCCGATGCTGGACTTCACCGCCCCGAGCGCGCACGTCCCCTTCTTCCCCTCCCCGAAGGCGGCGACCAGCGCCGCCACCTCGATGGGGTCGCCCACCTCGGTGCCGGAGCCGTGCGCCTCCACGTACGAGACGTCTCCCGGCTCGACCCTTGCCATCGCCAGGGCCTCCGAGATCACCGCCGCCTGCCCTTCCCAGCGCGGCGCCGTGAAGCCCACCTTGCGGTCCCCGTCGTTGTTCACCGCCGAGCCGCGGATCACGGCGTGGACGAGGTCCCCGTCGGCCAGCGCGTCCTCCAGCCGCTTCAGCACCACCGCTCCCACCCCGCTCCCCGCCACCAGGCCGCGCGCATCCGCGTCGAAGGGGACGCACTCCCCCGTGGGCGAGGTGATGCCGCCCGGCTGGTAGCGGTAGCCGCGATGCTGCGGCACGCTGATCCGCACCCCGCCCGCCAGCGCCACGTCCGTTTCCCCGCAGAGCAGGCCCTGGCACGCCAGGTGGACGGCGACCAGGGACGAGGAGCACGCCGTCTGCACGTTCAGGCTGGGGCCCTCCAGCCCCAGCTTGAACGAGGTGAGCGTCGCCACCGAGGCGGAGTTCGACAGGATCACCTGGAGCCCGCCCACCGCCCGCACCAGCGCACGCTGCGAGAGCACGTCGAGCATGTAGCGGTTCTGGCCCTCGGAGGCGTACACCCCGATGCGGCCGGCGTAGTCCCGCGACGCGTAGCCCGCCCGCTCCAGCGCCTCCCAGGCGCACTCCAGGAAGAGGCGCTGCTGCGGGTTCATCACCAGGGCCTCGCGCGGTGTGAAGCCGAAGAAGGCGGCGTCGAACAGCTCCGCGCCCTCCACCACCCCCGAGACGGGGACGTAGCCTGGAGCGGTGCGCTCGCGGCGCGAGACCCCGGCGGCCCTGAGCTCTTCGTCGCCGAGGCGGCGGAGGGAGCGGGTGCCGGAGCGGAGGTTTTGCCAGAGCTCGTCGATGTCGCGCGCCCCCGGGAAGCGTCCCGCCATCCCGATGATGGCCACGTCCTGTCCGCCGGGGGATCCGGTTTGGCTGTTCATTCCTGGCTCGATCGGGTGGGTTCCGGCTTCGCGCCCGGACCGGGCGGCTCTGTGCTGCCGGGTGCGGGCGCGGCGCTCTTCGGCGTGCTCGTGGCTCCGCCCGGCCGGCGCTTCCCGCGGCTCCGGCACTTCCGCTCGCGGCGCTTCCGGAGCTTCCGCGGCCCGCGCCGCCTCCGGCCCTTTCGCCTCATGCACCGGCGGGGCGTCCGGCGCACTGGCCACCCTGGGCGGCTTCGGCACCCCGGGCGCCGCACTGCTGCCCAGCTGCGCGGCGAGCGCGCCCAGCGTGCGGTGGGTGAACAGGTCCACCAGCGCGACCCGGTCGGGGAAGCGATCCTGCAGGCGGGAGTGGACCTGGACCAGGAGGAGGGAGTGCCCGCCCAGGTCGAAGAAGTTGTCGCCGACGCCGATGTGCGGCACGCCCAGGACTTCCTCCCAGATGGCCGCCACCGCGCGCTCGGCCGCGGTGAGCGGGGCGCCGCCCTCGCGGCCTCCGCCGCTCCGCTCGGGCGCGGGGAGAGCCCGGCGGTCCACCTTTCCGTTGGCGGTGAGCGGAATGCTCTCCAGCACCACGAACGCCTCCGGCACCATGTACTCCGGCAGGCGCTCGTGCAGCCGCGCCCGCAGCTCCGCCGCCGTGACCTCCGCGCCCGCCTCCGGCGCCATGTACGCCACCAGCCGCGGCCCTGCGGAGCCCGGCATGCCGAAGGCAGGATCCTCCCGCACCAGCACCACCGCTTCCCGCACCCCCTCCACGCCCAGCAGCGCCGCTTCGATCTCTCCAGGCTCGATGCGGAAGCCGCGGATCTTGACCTGGTGGTCGAGCCGCCCCAGGTACTCCAGCTCCCCTGCGGCCAGCCACCGCGCACGGTCTCCGCTCCGGTACAGCCGCGCTCCCGCCTCGCCCCCGAACGCGTCCGGGACGAAGCGCTCCGCCGTCAGCTCCGGACGCCCCAGGTAGCCGCGCGACACCCCCGCGCCTGCCACGTACAGCTCGCCCGGCACACCCACGGGCGCCGGCTCCCCCCGCCGGTCCAGCACCCGCACCCCCAGGTCCGGGATCGGCTCCCCGACCGGGCTCCCATCCCCCGCCTCCACGTCCGCCCACCCCAGCAACCGGTACGTCACGTGGACCGTCGTCTCCGTGATTCCGTACATGTTCACCAGGCGCGGTGACTCCTCCCCGTGCCGCCCCATCCAACCCCGCAGACTCCCCGGCTCCAGCGCCTCGCCCCCGAAGACCACCCACCGCAGCGCCAGCTCCGCAGCGTCTCCAATCTGCTCGTCCGCCGCGTTCAGCTGGCGGAAAGCGGACGGCGTCTGGTTCAGCACCGTCACGCGCTCGCGAGCCAGCAGGTCGTGGAACGCCTCCGGGTCGCGGCTCGTCTGCCAGGGCACTACCACCAGGCGCCCCCCATGGAGGAGCGCGCCCCAGATCTCCCACACCGAGAAGTCGAAGGCGTACGAGTGGAAGAGCGTCCACACGTCTTCAGCGCCGAAGCCGAACCACGGCTGCGTGGCCGCGAACAGGCGCGTGACGTTGCCGTGTGTGACCACGACGCCCTTGGGCCGTCCCGTGGAACCCGAGGTGTAGATCACGTACGCCGCGTTCTGCGGATCCACCTCCACCCCCGGCGCGGCATCCCCGCCCCCGGTCTCCGCCAGCGCACTCTCAAGCCCCAGCACCTCCACCGTGGCGTCGCCCAGCAGCCCGCGCAGGTGCTCCTGCACCAGGACGGCCGCGCAGCCCGAGTCTTCCAGCAGGTAGGCGAGGCGCTCCGCCGGGTAGGCGGGGTCGACGGGCACGTACGCGCCGCCGGACTTGAGCACGGCCAGCAGCGCGACGATCAGCTCCCCCGAGCGCTCGGCGCAGACCGCCACACGCGCCTCGGGGCCTACGCCGCGGCGCCGCAGATGGTGCGCGAGGCGGTTGGCGCGCCGTTCCAGCTCCGCGTAGGTGAGCGAGGCATTCCCGGAGACGATCGCCACCGCGTTGGGCGTACAGGCAGCCTGCTCGGCGAAGAGCTCGTGGACGCAGGCCTGCGGGAAAGCGGCGGGCGTAGCGTTCCAAGCCTCCACCACCTGCGCGCGTTCCACCCTGCGCAGCAGCGACACCTCCCAGAGACGCCGCCGCGGCTCTGCCGCCATGGCCTCCAGCAGCACCTCCAGGTGCCCCGCCATCCGCGCGATCGTCTCCGCCTCGAACAGCGCTCCCTTGTAGGCCAGCGTCCCCGCGAGCGACTCCGGCTCGTCCGCGAGCGCCAGCCCCAGGTCGAACTTCGCCACGCCCGCGCCGCTCCCGAAGGGCGTCAGCTCCAGGTCGCCCAGCGACAGCTGGCCTTCCGCGCCGGACCTCTGGAGAGCGAAGGTGACCTGGAAGACGGGGGTGTGCGTCAGGCTGCGCTCGGCGCCCAGCTCCTCCACCAGGCGCTCGAAGGGCAACTCCTGGTGGTCGAAGGCGGCCAGCGCCGTGGCGCGTGTCCGCCCCAGCAGCTCGGTCCAGGTGGGATCGCCCGCCAGGTCGGCCCGCAGGGCAAGCATGTTGACGAAGAAGCCGATCAGCCCCTCCACCTCCTGGCGGTTGCGCCCGGAGATGGGGCTGCCGACGACCACGTCCTCCTGCCCCGCGTAACGAGCCAGCAGCACCTGCCAGGCGGCCAGCGTCGTCATGAACAGCGTCGCGCCCTCGCGCCGTGAGAGCGCCCGCAGCTCCCGTGACAGCTCGGGGGAGACGGCGAAGTGGCGGCTCGCCGCCAGCGCACTTTGCCCGGTCCTGCGCGGGCGGTCGGTGGGGATCTCCAGCAGGGGCGGCGCCCCCGCGAGGCGCTGCTTCCAGTAGCCGATCTGCGCGTCCAGGGTCTGGCCGCTGAGCCAGGCGCGCTGCCACACCGCAAAGTCGGCGTACTGCACCGGCAGCTCCTGCAGCCGCGGCTCCTCGCCCCGGCAGAGGGCGGTGTAGAGGGCGGAGACCTCGCGCACCAGCACCTGCATGCTCCACCCGTCGCTGACCACGTGGTGCAGCGTGAAGAGCAGCACGTGCTCCTCCTCGTCCACGCGCAGCAGCGTGCTCCGCAGCAGCGGACCGCGCGCCAGGTCGAAGGGCCTGAGCGCCTCCTGGGAGGCCAGCCGCTCCACCTCGTGCGTGCGCGCCTCGACCGGCAGGCTCCGCAGGTCGAGATCGGGCAGCTCCACCGGCGCTGCAGGGTGGATGACCTGCACGGGCACGCCGCCCTGCTCCACGAACGTGGTGCGCAGCGTCTCGTGGCGCCGCACCAGCCCGTCCAGGCTCGCCCGCAGCGCCGCCGTGTCCAGCGCGCCGCGCAGACGCAGCGCCCCCGGCATGTTGTAGGCGGCGCTCCCCGGCTCGATCCGGTCCACCACCCAGAGCCTCTGCTGCGCGAACGACAGCGGCAGCGGCTCCGACCGCGAGACCCGCTCCACCGGCGGCGCCGGCGAGGCGCCCGCGCTCCGCAGCTCCTCCGCGCACCCGGCGAGCGCGGCCACCGTGGGCGCCTCGAAGAGCGCCTTCAGCGGCATCTCCACCCCCAGCGCCTGCCGCACCCGCGAGACTACCTGCGTCGCGAGCAGGGAGTGCCCCCCGCGCTCGAAGAAGTTGTCCTCCACCCCCACCCGCTCGGCGCCGAGCACCTCCGCCCAGATCCCCGCCAGAACCTCCTCCGTGGCCGTGCGCGGCGCCACGTACACCCCCTCCTCTCCCCACGCGGGCGCCGGGAGCGCCCGCCGGTCCAGCTTGCCGCTGGGCGTGTGCGGCAGCCGGTCCAGCACCACGAAGGCGCCCGGCACCATGTGCTCCGGGAGCCGCGCCCCCAGGTGGGCCCGCAGCTCCGCCCGGGAGGGAGCTTCCCCCTCCTCCGCGGCCACGTACGCCGCGATCCGCAGGTCGCCCCGGGCGTCGGTCCGCGCGACCACCGCCGCCTCGCGCACCGCCAGGTGCGCGCGCAGCACGGCCTCGACCTCACCCAGCTCGATGCGGAAGCCCCGCACCTTGACCTGCTGGTCCGCCCGCCCCAGGTACTCCAGCTCCCCGCCCGCCGTCCACCGCGCCCGGTCCCCGGTCCGGTACATCCGCTCGCCGGGGACGCGCCCGAACGGGTCGGGGACGAAGCGCTCCGCCGTCGCGGCCGGGTTCCCCATGTACCCTCGCGCCACCCCCTTCCCCGCCACGTACAGCTCGCCCGCGGCGCCCGCGGGGGCTGGCTCCATCGCCGCGTCCACCACGTAGACGCGCGTGTTCCAGATCGGCCGGCCGATCGGCACCCGCTCACCAACGGTCGGGCCGACCGGGTGGTGGGTGCTGTCGGCTGCCGCCTCCGAAGACCCGTACAGGTTCAGGAGCCTCGCCCCGGGGAGCGCCTCCGCGAAGCGCCGGGCCAGCTCGGGGGGGAGCGCCTCTCCGCTGGTGACCACCAGGCGCAGGCGCGGGCAGCGCCTGCCGATCTCCGGGTAGGCGTCCAGGAGCGGGTCCAGGAGGGAGGGAACCAGGACGATCCGGGTCACCCCGCGCAGCGACAGGTGGGCGACGAGCGCCTCCGGGTCGCGGGCGTCCTCGTCGGGAACGAGCACGGAGGGGACGCCAGCCAGGAGCGGGCCGAAGACCTCCCACACCGAGTCCACGAAGGCCAGCGAGGTCTTCTGGCAGCACACCTCGTCCGCCGCGAACGGGTGCTCGCTCCACATCCAGGCGAAGCGGTTGACGGCCGCGCCGTGCGTGCCGAGCACCCCCTTGGGAGTACCGGTGGAACCGGACGTGTAGACCACGTATGCCAGGCTCTCCGGCTCCACCTCGGCGTCGGCCGCCTCTCCGGCGTCCGCGGCGGCATCGGAGCGCAGCACCTCCACGCCGCACTCGCCCAGCCGCCCGGCCGCTGCGGAATCGGCCAGGAGGAGCGCCGCGCCCGAGTCGGCGAGCATGTAGCGCAGCCGCTCCACGGGGTACCCGGGGTCCATGGGGACGTACGCGCCCCCGGCGCGCACGACGGCCAGGAGCGCCGCCACCAGCTCGGGGGTGCGGCTCATGCACACGCCCACCCGGGTCTCCGGCCCCACGCCGCGCCGCCGCAGGGTGCCGGCGAGCCGGCGGGAGCGGCGATCCAGCTCGGCGTACGTCACCGGCTCGCCGCGCCAGGTGAGGGCCGGGGCGTCGGGCGTACGGCGGGCCCGTGCGGCGAAGAGGTCGTGCAGGCCCGGCCCGGCGGGGACCGGCCGCGCGGTGTCGTTCCACGCTTCCAGCACCCGGGCGCGCTCCGCCCCACGCAGCAGCGACACCTCGGAGAGCCGCCGCCGCGGGTCGGCCGCCATCGCCTCCAGCACGGTTTCCAGGTGCCCGGCCAGCCGCGCCATGGTCGCGGGCTCGAAGAGCGCCGCGCGGTAGACGAGCTCCCCGGCCAGCGCTTCTCCCGACTCGTCGAGCACCAGGTCCAGGTCGAACCGGGCGACGCGCTCGCCTCCGCCGAACGGCTCCAGCGCCACGTCGCCCAGGCGCAGCGCGTCGCCCAGCCCGCCCGTGCGCTGCAGCGCGAAGGTCGTCTGGACGAGAGGCGAGTGCGTCAGGCTGCGCTCCACGCCCACTTCCTCCACCAGGCGCTCAAAGGGGAGCTCCTGGTGGTCGTATGCCCCCAGCGCCGTCTCCCGCACCCGCCCCAACAGCTCGGCCCAGGCAGGGTCTCCCGAAAGGTCGACGCGCAGCACCAGCAGGTTGACGAAGAAGCCGATCAGCCCTTCCACCTCGCGCCGGTTCCGCCCGGCGACGGGGCTCCCCACCACCACGTCCTCCTGCCCCGCGTAGCGTCCCAGCAGCGCCTGCCACCCCGCCAGCACGGTCATGAAGAGCGTGGTCCCCTCGCGACGGGAAAGCTCCCGCAGCCCCTGCGACAGCGCGGGCGGGAGGACGAACCGGTGACCCGCCGCGCGCGGGCTCTGCCCCTGGGCGCGCGGACGGTCGACCGGGATCTCCAGCAGCGGGGGGGCGCTTCGCAGCTGTTCGCGCCAAAAGGCCAGCTGCGCCTCCAGCGGCCCGCCGCTCAGCCACGCGCGCTGCCACACGGCGTAGTCGGCGTACTGCACCGGGAGCTCGGGGAGCGGCTCGCCGGCGTAGAGCGCCGAGACCTCGCGCACCAGAACCTCGATGCTCCACCCGTCGCTGACGACGTGGTGGAGGGTGAAGCAGAGGACGTGGTCGTCCTCGTCCAGGCGCAGCAGCGTGCTCCGCAGCAGCGGACCGCGCTCCAGGTCGAAGGGACGCAGCGCTTCCTCCGCCGCCAGACGCCCCGCCTCCCGGAGCGCGTCCGCCGCATCCCGCAGGTCGACGACCTGGAGCGGCACCGGAGCGGGCGGACCGATCACCTGCACGGGAACGCCGTCGCGCTCGGCGAAGACCGTGCGCAGCGCCTCGTGCCGCCGCACCAGCTCGTCCAGGGCGGCCCGCAGCGCCGCGGCATCGAGTCCGCCGCGCAGCCGCAGCGCGTACGGCATGTTGTAGGCGGCGCTCCCCGGCTCCAGCCGGTCCACCACCCAGAGCCGCTGCTGCGCGAACGACAGCGGGAGCGGACCCTCCCGCGGGACGCGCTCCAGCGGCGGACCTGCCGCGGCGCCCGAGCCCCGGAGGATCTCGATGCGCTCCGCCAGCGCGGCGACGGTGGGCGCCTCGAAGAGCGCCCGCAGCGGCACCTCCGCCCCGAACGCCTGCCGAGCGCGGGAGACCACCTGCGTCGCGAGCAGCGAGTGGCCCCCCAGATCGAAGAAGCCGTCCTCCACTCCCACCCGCGCCGTCCCCAGCACCTCCGCCCAGATCCCGCTCAGCACCTCCTCCGTCGCCGTACGGGGTGCCACGTACGCCGCCGCGGCCTCCCGCTCCGGCGCGGGGAGCGCCCGCCGGTCGACCTTGCCGTTGGCGCTCAGCGGGAGGCGGTCCAGCACCACGAAGGCGCCCGGCACCATGTGCTCCGGGAGCCGCGCCGACAGGTGCTCCCGCAGCCCGGCCACGGCGACCTGCGCGTCTTCGGCCGGCGCCACGTAGGCGACCAGGCGCTTCTGCCCGGGGACGTCCTCGCGCACCACGACGGCTGCCTCGCGGATCGTCTCGTGCGCCAGGAGCGCCGCCTCGACCTCACCTGGCTCGATGCGGAAGCCGCGGACCTTGACCTGCTCGTCCACGCGGCCCAGGAACTCCAGCTCCCCGTCCGCGCGACGGCGCACCCGGTCGCCGGTGCGGTACAGTCTCGCCCCCGGCTCGATCGCGAACGCGTGGGGGACGAACTTCTCGGCCGTCAGCTCCGGGCGGTCCAGGTAGCCGCGCGCCACCCCCGCCCCGCCGATCCACAGCTCCCCGGGGACGCCGGCCGGAAGGAGGCTCCCCCCGGCGTCGCACACGTACAGCCCCGCCCCGGGGAGGGCGCGCCCGACCACCTGCCAGGCGTAGCCGCCCTCCGCCCGCAGCCGCGAGGCCGCGCCGAGGATGGTGGTCTCCGTGGGCCCGTACAGCACCCGCAGCTCGGCGGATGGGAACGCCCGCCGCATCTCCCCGATCAGGTCGGCCGGGACGGCGTCGCCGCCCACGTACACCCTGCGCATCCGCGGCAGCGTTCCCGGCCCGGCCTGCACCCGCTGCACCACCTCGCGCATCAGCGCCGGCACCGCGTGCACCGCGTCCACCTCCGCAAGCTCCCCGACCAGGCGCTCCACGTCCCGCACGGTCGCGCGCGCCAGGAGCCGCACCGTCCCGCCCGAGAGGAGAGGCGCGAAGACCTCGAAGGCCCAGATGTCGAAGGCGTAGCTCGCCGTGGCCGGGAACACCTCGCCGGCGCCGGGTCCGAAGGCCTCGAGGGTGCCGAGCAGCGTGTTCGCCAGGCCGGCGTGCTCCACGACCACCCCCTTGGGACGGCCGGTGGAGCCGGAGGTGTAGACGACGTACGCGGCGTTGCGCGCGTCCACCCCGCTCCGCGGCGCCCCGTCCGGCTCGCGCACGACCGCTTCCCCGTCCGCGTCCAGGCGGACGACCTCCCCCGCGAAGGCGGGGAGCGCGTCCAGGAGCGCCGAGCGCGTGAGGAGGACCGAGGCTCCGGAGTCGGAGAGGGTGTAGGCCAGCCGCTCGGCGGGGTACGCCGGGTCCAGCGGCACGTAGGCGCCGCCGGCCTTGAGGATCGCCAGGACGCCGACCACCAGCTCCGCGCCGGGCTCCAGGCAGACCCCCACACGGCTCTCCGGCCCGACGCCGCGCCGCTGCAGGTGGCGCGCGAGCCGGTTGGCGCCGCGCTCCAGCTCCGTGTACGTGAGCGCCCCGCCGCGGCCCGCGACCGCCGTCAGGTCGGGCGTGGCCGCGGCCTGTGCCGAGAACAGCTCGTGCACGCACGCCGACGGGCGCCCGACGGCTTCCGCCCGGGACCCGGCCAGGAGCTGCGCCCGCTCGCCGTCGCGCAGCAGCGACACCTCCCAGAGACGCCGCCGCGGCTCTGCCGCCATGGCCTCCAGCAGCACCTCCAGGTGCCCCGCCATCCGCGCGATCGTCTCCGCCTCGAACAGCGCTCCCTTGTAGGCCAGCGTCCCCGCGAGCGACTCCGGCTCGTCCGCGAGCGCCAGCCCCAGGTCGAACTTCGCCACGCCCGCGCCGCTCCCGAAGGGCGCCAGCTCCAGGTCGCCCAGCGACAGCTGGCCTTCCGCGCCGGACCTCTGGAGAGCGAAGGTGACCTGGAAGACGGGGGTGTGCGTCAGGCTGCGCTCGGCGCCCAGCTCCTCCACCAGGCGCTCGAAGGGCAACTCCTGGTGGTCGAAGGCGGCCAGCGCCGTGGCGCGTGTCCGCCCCAGCAGCTCGGTCCAGGTGGGATCGCCCGCCAGGTCGGCCCGCAGGGCAAGCATGTTGACGAAGAAGCCGATCAGCCCCTCCACCTCCTGGCGGTTGCGCCCGGAGATGGGGCTGCCGACGACCACGTCCTCCTGCCCCGCGTAACGAGCCAGCAGCACCTGCCAGGCGGCCAGCGTCGTCATGAACAGCGTCGCGCCCTCGCGCCGTGAGAGCGCCCGCAGCTCCCGTGACAGCTCGGGGGAGACGGCGAAGTGGCGGCTCGCCGCCAGCGCACTTTGCCCGGTCCTGCGCGGGCGGTCGGTGGAGATCTCCAGCAGGGGCGGCGCCCCCGCGAGGCGCTGCTTCCAGTAGCCGATCTGCGCGTCCAGGGTCTGGCCGCTGAGCCAGGCGCGCTGCCACACCGCGAAGTCGGCGTACTGCACCGGCAGCTCCTGCAGCCGCGGCTCCTCGCCCCGGCAGAGGGCGGTGTAGAGGGCGGAGACCTCGCGCACCAGCACCTGCATGCTCCACCCGTCGCTGACCACGTGGTGCAGCGTGAAGAGCAGCACGTGCTCCTCCTCGTCCACGCGCAGCAGCGTGCTCCGCAGCAGCGGACCGCGCGCCAGGTCGAAGGGCCTGAGCGCCTCCTGGGAGGCCAGCCGCTCCACCTCGTGCGTGCGCGCCTCGACCGGCAGGCTCCGCAGGTCGAGATCGGGCAGCTCCACCGGCGCTGCAGGGTGGATGACCTGCACGGGCACGCCGCCCTGCTCCACGAACGTGGTGCGCAGCGTCTCGTGGCGCCGCACCAGCCCGTCCAGGCTCGCCCGCAGCGCCGCCGTGTCCAGCGCGCCGCGCAGACGCAGCGCCCCCGGCATGTTGTAGGCGGCGCTCCCCGGCTCCAGCCGGTCGACCAGCCAGAGTCGCTGCTGCGCGAACGACAGCGGCAGCGGCTCCTCTCGAGAAACCCGCTCGATCCGCGGCGCCGGCGAAGCGCCCGTGCCGCGCAGCCCCTCGATGCGCCCGGCCAGCATCGCGACGGTAGGGGCCTCGAAGAGCGCCCGCAGCGGCACGTCCGCGCCGAGCACCTGCCGCGCTCGGGAGACCACCTGCATGGCCAGCAGCGAGTGCCCGCCCAGCGCGAAGAAGTCGTCTTCCATTCCGACGCGCCCGGTCCCGAGCACTTCCGCCCAGATCCCGCTCAGCACTTCCTCCGTGGGAGTTCGCGGCGCCACGTACGCCCCCGCTGCCACGAAGTCCGGCGCGGGAAGCGCCCTCCGGTCCACCTTGCCGCCAGGGGCGAGGGGGAGTGCGTCCAGGAGGACGACGGCCGAGGGCACCATGTACTCCGGCAGGCGGGAGCGCAGCCGCGCCCGCAGCCCGGCCGGCGTGTCGGCCGCGCCCTCCGCGGGGACCACGTAGGCGACCAGGCGCCGGTCGCCCGGGGCGTCCTCCCGCACGACGACGATTGCCTCCCGCACCTGCGGCAGCGCCGCCAGCACGGATTCGATCTCGCCGGGCTCGATGCGGTAGCCCCGCACCTTGACCTGGTGGTCCGTGCGGCCCAGGTAGTCCAGCTCGCCGCCGGAGAGCCAGCGGGCCCGGTCCCCGGTGCGGTACAGCCGCGCGCCGGGCTCCCGCCCGAAGGGGTCGGGGACGAAGCGCCCGGCCGTCAGCCCCGGCTGCCCCAGGTAGCCGCGGGCCACCCCGGCGCCGCCCAGGTATAGCTCGCCCGGCACCCCCACGGGCACCGGCTGCATCCCGCCGTCCAGCACGTACGCCCGCATCCCCGCGATCGGCCTGCCGATGGGCACGCTCCCGCCCCCGCCGGCGTCCCGCACGCGGTGGACGACGCACCCCACCACCGTTTCGGTGGGGCCGTACTCGTTGACCAGCTCCGTCCCCGGCGCCACCCGCCGCCAGTACGCGGCCACCTCGGCCGGAAGCGCCTCGCCGCCCACCACCAGCGTGCGCGCCGCGGCCGCGGCCTCCTGCTCCGTGAGCTGCCCGGCCAGGAGCGCCAGGTGCGCGGGCGTGAGCTTGACCAGCGTGAACCCCGGCTCCTCGCGCAGCGCGCTCGCCAGCCCCTCCACGCCCTCGCCCTCGCCGGCGAGCACCACCCGCCCGCCCTGGAGCAGCGGCACCAGCAGCGAGGTCACCGTCAGGTCGAAGGACAGGGAGGAGTGCACCGGCGCGCCGTGGCCCGGCCCCGCGTACGCGCCGGCCGCCCACGCCAGGTAGTTGCCCAGGCCGCGGTGCGTCACCGCCACGCCCTTGGGGCGCCCGGTGGAGCCGGAGGTGAAGATGACGTACGCCAGGTTGTCGGGCGCGGCGCCGCTCGCGGGCGCCGCCTCGCCGTGCCCGGCGATCTCCGCCGCATCGCGGTCCACGCAGACCACGCGGGCGCCGTGCGCGGGCAGGCGCTCCAGCAGCGCCTCGCGGGTCAGCAGCACCGCGGGGGCGGCGTCCTCCAGCATCAGCGCCAGCCGCTCCGCGGGCTGCGCCGGGTCCAGCGGCACGTACGCGGCGCCGGCCCGGAGCACGCCCAGCACCGCGGCCACCATCTCCGGGCCGCGCTCCAGGCACAGCCCCACGCGCGTTTCCGGCCCCGCGCCGAGGGCGCGGAGGTGAAGCGCGAGCCGGGCCGAGTCGCGCTCCAGCTCGGCGTAGGTGAGCGTCCGCCCGCCGGAGCGAACCGCCGGGGCGTCCCGGGTGCGGGCCGCCTGCCCCGCGAAGAGCTCGTCGACGCCCAGGGGCGGGTAGTCTGCCGCGACCTCTTTCCAGGCTTCCAGCACACGGGCGCGCTCGGCGCCGCGCAGCAGGGACACCTCCGAGATGCGCTGTACGGGGTCGGCGGCCATCGCCTCCAGCAGGACCTCCAGGTGCCCCGCCATGCGCGCCATCGTCTCCGCCTCGAAGAGCGACGCCCGGTAGGTCAGCACCCCGCCCAGCGCCTCACCGGAGTCGGCGATCACCAACTCCAGGTCGAACCTGGCCACCCCGTCCCTGCCCCCTTCGAACGGCTCCACCGCCAGCTCTCCCAGCTCCAGCCGCCCGTCGCGCCCGCCGGACTGGTTCAGCGAGAAGGTCACCTGGAACAGCGGAGTGTGCGTGAAGCTGCGCTCCACCGCGACCTCCTCCACCAGCTTCTCGAAGGGCAGCTCCTGGTGCTCGTACGCCCCCAGCGCCGTCTCCCGCACTCGCCCTACCAGCTCGGTCCAAGTGGGGTCTCCCGCCAGGTCGCCGCGCAGCACCAGCATGTTGACGAAGAAGCCGATCAGCCCCTCCGCTTCCCGCCGGTTGCGCCCCGCGATGGGGCTGCCCACGACCACGTCCTCCTGCCCCGAGTACTTCGAGAGCAGCGCCTGCCAGGCGGCCAGCACCGTCATGAACAGCGTCGCCCCTTCGGCCCGCGACAGCGCATGCAGCCCCTGCGACACCTCGGCCGGGAGCGCGAAGCGCCGGCTTCCCGCGCGCGGGCTCTGCCTCGGGGTCCGCGGCCGGTCGGTGGGGACCTCCAGCAGCGGCGGCGCCCCTGCCAGGCGTTCGCGCCAGTACCCCAGCTGCTCCTCCAGGACCTCCCCGCTCAGCCAGGCGCGCTGCCAGGCTGCGTAGTCGGCGTACTGCACCGGCAGCTCCGGCAGCTCCGGCAGGCGCGGCGCCTCGCCCCGGCTGAGGGCGGCGTAGAGCAGGGAAACCTCGCGCACCAGCACGTCCATGCTCCACCCGTCGCTGACGACGTGGTGCAGCGTGAAGCACAGCACGTGGTCCTCCCCCGACAGGCGCAGCAGCGTGCTCCGCAGCAGCGGGCCGCGGGTCAGGTCGAACGGGCGCATCGCTTCCGCCCCGGCCAGCCGCTGTGCCCGCCTCTCCCGCTCCGCCTCGCGCAGCGCTCCCAGGTCCAGCACGGGCAGCGGCACCGCCGTGGCCGGGTGGATCACCTGCACGGGCACGCCGTCGTGCTCGGCGAACGTGGTGCGCAGCGCCTCGTGCCGACCCACCAGCCCGCCGATGCTCCCCCGCAGCGCACGCAGGTCCAGCACGCCGCGCAGCCGCAGCGCGTACGGCATGTTGTAGGCGGCGCTGCCCGGCTCCAGCCGGTCCACCACCCACAGCCGCTGCTGCGCAAAGGACAGCGGCAGCGGACCTTCCCGCGAGACCCGCTCGATCGGCGGCGCCGACGACGTGCCGGCGCTGCGCAGCGCCTCGATCCGCCCGGCCAGCGCGGCCACGCTCGGCGCCTCGAACAGCGCCCGCAGCGGCACCTCCACCCCGAAGGCCTGCCGCGCCCGCGAGACCACCTGCGTGGCCAGCAGCGAGTGGCCTCCCAGCTCGAAGAAGTTGGCCTCCACCCCCACACGGTCCACGCCCAGCACCTCCGCCCAGATCCCCGCCAGCACCTCCTCGGCTGCCGTGCGCGGCGCCACGTACGCCGCTGCCGAGCCCTGCTCTGGCGCCGGCAGCGCGCGCCGGTCCACCTTGCCGTTGGCGTTGAGCGGCAGCCGCTCCAGCGCTACGTACGCGCCCGGTACCATGTACTCCGGCAACCGCGCCGCAAGGTGTGCACGCAGCTCCGCAGCCGGCACCTCCACTCCCGCTTCTCCGACCACGTAGGCCACCAGGCGCCGGTTTCCCGGCACGTCCTCCCGCACGGTCACGACCGCCCTGCTCACTTCCGGGTGCCCGGCCAGCGCGGTCTCGATCTCTCCGAGCTCGATCCGGAAGCCCCGGATCTTGACCTGCTGGTCCACCCGCCCGAGGTATTCCAGCTCGCCATCCCCCCGCCACCGCACCCGGTCTCCGGAGCGGTACAGCCGTGCCCCGGCCTCGCGCGAGAACGGATCCGGAAGGTACGTTTCGGCTGTCCGCTCCGGCCGCCCCAGGTACCCGCGCGACACGCCGGCACCCCCCGCGTACAGCTCGCCAGGCACCCCGACCGGAACCGGCTCTCCCCATCCGTCCAGAACGTATACCCGGACGTTGGCGATGGGCCGGCCCAGGGTGATCCCCTCCGCCTCGCTTACCCGGCCAGCCGTGGTGTTGACCGTCGCTTCCGTTGGCCCGTAGTGGTTCCAGATCGCCACGTCCGGGAAGAGCCGGCGCGTCCGCCGCACCAGCTCGCCCGGGATCGCCTCCCCACCCAGGAGCACCGCGACGAGCCCGCGCGGAACGGCCCCCTCGCCGCGCTCCATCCGCTCCAGCACCGCGCTCCACAAGGAGGGCACCCCCCCGAAGCCGACCCGCTCCCTCGCACCCAGCGCCTCCAGCAGCGCGCCCGTGTCGGTTGCGGCAGTCTCCGGCAGCACCCAGACCGCGCCACCCCGGAGCAGGGGCGGGAAGAGCTGCCGCACGTGCGCGTCGAAGCTCAGCCGGCTCACCAGCGGCAGCGCGAAGCCGGCATCCCCGAGTATCGCTCCGTCGAAGTACCGGAGGTAATTGGCGAGGTTTCCGTGCTCGACCACGACGCCCTTGGGCGCGCCGGTGGAGCCCGAGGTGTAGATCACGTACGCAGCGTTCCGGGCTCCGACCTCCACCGGGAGCGCATCGACCGGCTCGCCCGAGATCGTCCGGCACTGCGCGTCGAGGCGGAGAACCTCGCCCGCGAAGTCGGGGAGCCCGTCGGGGAAGACATCTCCCGCGAGCAGCACGCCGGCACCGGCGTCGGAAAGCATGTAGCCCAGCCGTCCCGCCGGGTAGGAAGGATCGAGAGGCAGATAGGCACCACCGGCCTTGAGGATACCCAGCACGCCGACGACCATCTCCGGCGAGCGCTCCACGCACAGGCCCACCCGCACCTCCGGCACGACGCCGTGACGCCGCAGGAGGTGCCCGAGCTGGTTGGACCTGTGCTCCAGCTCCGCGTAGGTGAGCACCTCGTCGCCGAAGAGCACCGCCGCCGCGTCGGGGGTACGCGCCGCCTGCTCCGCGAAGAGTTCGTGGATGCACCCCCGCGGGAACTCCGCCGCGGTTGTGTTCCAGGCCTCCAGCACCTGCGCCCGCTCCGCCCCGCGAAGCAGCGATACTTCCGAGAGACTCCGCCGCGGATCTGCCGCCATGGCCCCGAGCACCACCTCCAGGTGCCCCACCATGCGCTCGATGCTCTCCACCTCGAAGAGAGCCTTCCGGTAGACCAGCGCGCCGCTCAGCGCCCCACCGGAATCGGCGACCACCAGATCCAGGTCGAACCGGGCGACACCTTCGCCTTCCCGCCCGAACAGCTCCACCGACAGCCCGCCCAGCTCCAGCAGTTCGTCAGGCCCGCTGGACCTGTTCATCGCGAAGATCGCCTGGAAAAGCGGGGTGTGCGTGAGACTGCGCTCGGTCGCCAGCTCTTCCACCAGGCGCTCGAAGGGCAGCTCCTGGTGCTCGTAGGCCCCGAGCGCCTCCTCGCGCACCCGCCCCAGCAGCTCGGTCCAGGTGGGGTCTCCCGCCAGGTCGCCGCGCAGGGCCAGCATGTTGACGAAGAAGCCGATCAGCCCCTCGGTCTCCCGCCGGTTCCGCCCCGCGATGGGGCTGCCCACGACCACGTCCTCCTGCCCCGCCCAGCGGCCCAGCAGCGCCTGCCACCCCGCGAGCACCGTCATGAAAAGCGTTGCCCCCTCGGCCCGCGAGAGCGCTCGCAGCTCGTCCGACAGCCCGGCCGGGAGCGCGAATCGCTGGCTTCCCGCCTCCGCCCTCTGTCCGGCGGCACGCGGGCGGTCGGTGGGGATCTCCAGCAGCGGCGGCGCCCCCGCCATGCGGTCGCGCCAGTACGCCAGCTGCGTTTCCAGGACCTCCTCGCTCAGCCATCTGCGCTGCCAGGCTGCGTAGTCGGCGTACTGCACCGGCAGCTCCGGCAGCCGCGGCGTCTCGCCCCGGCTGAGGGCGGCGTAGAGCTGGGAGACCTCGCGCACCAGCACGTCCATGCTCCACCCGTCGCTGACGACGTGGTGCAGCGTGAAGCACAGCACGTGGTCCTCCCCCGACAGGCGCAGCAGCGTGCTCCGCAGCAGCGGCCCCCGCGACAGGTCGAACGGGCGCATCGCCTCCAGGCCAGCCAGCCGCTGCGCCAGGTGTTGGCGCGCTTCGCCGGGCAGACCGCCCAGGTCCAGCACCGGCAGCGGCACGGGAGCGGCCGGGTGGATCACCTGCACGGGCACGCCGTCGTGCTCGGCGAACGTGGTGCGCAGCGCCTCGTGCCGACCCACCAGCCCGCCGATGCTCCCCCGCAGCGCCCGCACGTCCAGCGCGCCGCGCAGCCGCAGCGCGTACGGCATGTTGTAGGCGGGGCTGCCCGGCTCCAGCCGGTCCACCACCCACAGCCGCTGCTGCGCAAAGGACAGCGGCAGCGGACCTTCCCGCGAGACCTGCTCGATCGGCGGCGCCGACGACGTGCCGGCGCAGCGCAGCGCCTCGATCCGCCCGGCCAGCGCGGCCAGGCTCGGCGCCTCGAACAGCGCCCGCAGCGGCACCTCCACCCCGAAGGCCTGCCGCGCCCGCGTGACCACCTGCATGGCCAGCAGCGAGTAGCCTCCCAGCTCGAAGAAGTTGGCCTCCACCCCCACACGCTCCACGCCCAGCACCTCCGCCCAGATCCCCGCCAGCACCTCCTCGGCTGCCGTGCGCGGCGCCACGTACGCCGCTGCCGAGCCCTGCTCCGGCGCCGGCAGCGCGCGCCGGTCCACCTTGCCGTTGGCGTTGAGCGGCAGCCGCTCCAGCACCACGTACGCCCCCGGGACCATGTACTCCGGCAGGCGCATTCCCAGCTTCGCCCGCAGCTCGCCCGGCGCAAGGCGAGCATCTTCCTCCGGGACCACGTAGGCGACCAGACGCCGGTTTCCCGGCACGTCCTCCCGCACCGCCACTACCGCCTCCCGCACACCCTCCTGCTCCAGCAGCACCGCCTCCACCTCCCCGGGCTCGATCCGGAAGCCACGGATCTTCACCTGCGCGTCCAGCCGCCCCAGGTACTCCACCTCCCCACGCCCATTCCACCGTACCCGGTCTCCCGTGCGGTACAGCCGCGACCCCAGCGCGACGAACGCGTCCGGGACGAACCTTTCGGCGGTCTGCGCCGGCTGCCCCAGGTAGCCGCGCGCCACGCCCACTCCCCCCACGTACAGCTCGCCCGGCATTCCCGGGGGCACCGCCTCCCCGGACGCGTCGAGCACGTAGAGCGCCGTGTTCCCCAGCGGCACTCCGATGGGCACCGTCGACGCCCCGGGCTCCACCCCCCGCACCAGCTGCCAGCTCGCGTACGTCGTCGTCTCCGTGGGCCCGTACACGTGCAGCAGCCGCTCCGGAGCGCCCCGCTCCAGCACCCGCCGCACGCTCTGCGGGTCCACCAGCTCCCCGCCGAAGAGCACGTGCCGCAGCGAGCCGAAGGCGCCCGGCTCGTCGTGCGCGACGCGGTTGAACAGCGCCGTGGTCACGAACACAGCGCTCACGCCGCGCCCGCGCAGCTCCGCCGCGAAGACGGACGGCGAGAGCGTGGCCTCGCGCTCAATCACCACCAGCGAGCCGCCGCCCAGCAGCGCGCCCCAGATCTCGAACGTGGCCGCGTCGAAGGCCAGGTTGGAGACCTGCGCGATACGCTCCTGCGGCCCGAAGGGCACGTAGCGGGTGTTGTGCACCAGGCGCACCACGGAAGCGTGCGCCACCGCCACGCCCTTGGGCCGCCCCGTCGATCCCGAGGTGTAGATGACGTACGCCAGCTGGCCCGGGTGGGACGCCACGGACGGCGGGGTCTGCGGCATCGCATCCAGCGCGGCGGCGGTCTCCGGCTCGTCCAGCCACAGCGCCTCGACCTCCCCGGGGAGCTGCGCCCCCGCGGCGGCGTGCGTGAGCACGACTGCGACGCCCGCGTCGGCGAAGACCTCGCGCAGGCGCTCGACGGGGTTGGAAGGGTCCAGCGGCACGTAGGCGCCACCGGCCTTGAGGACGCCCAGCAGCGCGACGACCACCTCCACCCCGCGCTCCATGCACACGCCCACCCGGGTCTCGGGCCCGATCCCGCGCCGGCGCAGCAGGTGCGCCAGCCGGCTGGACTGGTGCTCCAGTTCCGCATAGCTGAGCACCTCCCCTTGAGAGACGACCGCCACCGCACCCGGGGTGCGGGCCGCTTGCCCGGTGAACAGCTCATGGATGCACGCCTGCGGGAGGGGGGCCGCGGTGGCATTCCAGGCCTCCAGCACCTGGATGCGCTCCGCCCCGCGCAGCAGCGACACTTGCCCGAGGCGCCGCATGGGATCGGCGGCCATTGCCTCAAGCAGTACCTCGAGGTGCCCCACCATGTGCGCCGCCGCCGCCGCCTCGATGCGCACCTCGTCGTACTCCACCTGAAGACCGAGCCGCTCCCCAGGCAGCACCATTAGCTCCAGCGGATAATGGCTCCGCCCCACCCGCTCCCAGTGCTCCACCACGAAGCTGCGCTCACCCGTTTCGGCCACCGCTTCCACCGGGTGGTTCTCGAAGGCCACGATGCTCTCGAAGAGCGGCTGCCCTGCCGCCACCCCGCTCCAGCGCTGCACCTCGGAGAGTGGGCTATGGTCGTAGGAGCGCGCCTCCATCTGCTGCTCCTGCAGCTCCCGCAGCCACCCGTCGAGCCGCGCGCCGCCATCGACGCGCACCCGCACCGGAAGCGTGTTGATGAACAGCCCGATCATGGCCTCCATTCCCGTCAACTGCGGCGGCCGCCCCGTCACTACTGCCCCGAAAACGACGTCGTCCTCCCCCGAGTAGCGCGACAGCAGCAATGCCCACGCGCCCTGTACCATCGTGTTGGCAGTCAGTCGGTGCTGCTTCGCCACCACCTGAAGCGCACCCGTCGCGACGGGGGATAGCTGCCGAAGGGCATTGCCGTGGGCGCGTCGACCGTCGGAGGCGGTGCCCGGCTTCCGGTCCACCCCGAGTGGAGTGGGGGTCGTAAAGCCTTCCAGCACTCCTCGCCAGTATGCTTCGGCCGCGGGGAGTTCCTGCCGCAGCAGCCAGGCGATATAGTCTTGGTACGGGCGGCGGCGGGGGAGGACGGGTACGGTCCGTCGCAGGAGGGCGTCGTACGAGGTGAGTACGTCTTGCAAGACCAGCGATAGGGACCAGCCGTCCAGCACGAGGTGGTGAAAGCTCCAGACGAGATCGAACTCCTCCTCCGCCCTCCGGATGAGAGAGACTCGCATGAGGGGCGGCCGGAGCAGATCGAACGGCCGCCTCTGCGACTCCAGGTGGAGGTTCAGCCTCTCCTGTTGCTCCTCGGCCGGATGCCCACGCCAGTCGCACGATTCCCAGGGCAGGACCGCGCGCCTGAACACCACCTGGACAGCGTGCTCTACCTCTTCCCACACGAAGGCGGTGCGCAGCACCGGGCGCTGGTCGAGGACGTGCTGCCACGCCTCCCGCAGCACCACGGGATCGGGGTTTCCGCGCAGGGAAAAGACGTACTGGCTTAGATAGGCTCCCGAATCCGGCGAAAAAAGGACGTGAAAGACGATTCCGAGCTGGATCGGGGAGAGGGGATATACATCTTCCATGAGCGAGGATACGTCGGCCGCTTGTCCGGTGTGCTCAATCATATCTGCTCGTGACGTATGGGTTGAGACGGCCTGCGGTGCAGATCACCCGGCTGGACCCGCGGCATGGAGGCGCCGGAGGTAAGCTGGGCAAAACCGCACTGCCATACTATACGTGTCGTTTTTTATGCGCAACGGCTTACTCAAATCGCAAGAATACTGCCGACGCTTTTCTGCAGGATCTACCGGGTGACGGGTCCCTGCTGTCGCGAAAGCGGCTGAGTTCCGGAGATCCTCGGTGAGGTGCTGTAGAACCGCATGCCGCACCTAGTGGATCACCCCGGCTGAGGTGATGGGTATCGGGAGGAGAACTTCTCCCGAGCCTTGGCGGTTGTGAAACGCCACTGAATCGTGGCCTTGCTGCCGTTGCGGTCGCGGCACCAGACGGCGGTTTCACGCTGCACGACTTCCATGCTGGGCAGGCGCCGGTCCAAGCATTGAGTGCCGAGCACGGAGAACTCCACCTCGGCCATGTTCAACCAGCTTGCATGCTTGGGCGTGTGGTGCAACTCCAGGCGCTTTGCGATCCGGCTTGCTTCCTCGGGCGCGAACGCCTGGTAGAGCGAGGCCGGCGTGTGCGTGTTCAGGTTGTCCAGCACCACGCGGACCTTCTCCGCCTCCGGAAAATGCACGTCCACCAGATCCCGCATGCAGTGGGCGAAGTCGATCGCGGTGCGCCGCTGCGTGACCTTGACCTCTCGCCAGGCGGTGTCGGGGCTGAAGAAGAGGAAGAGGTTGCACGTGCCTTCGCGCCGGTACTCGTAGTCGAACCGCTCGGCCTGCCCCGGTCGCGCCGGCAGCGGCATGCGCACCTCGGACAGAAGTTGCAGAGGCATCTCGTCAAAGGCCACACGCGGCCGCTTCGGGTCGTTCGGCTCTGCATACAGGTCGAGCACGTCCTCCATCCGCCAGACGAATTCGGCCGTGATCTCCGGGATCAGCCACTGCTGGCGCTGCCACGGCTTCGTCTTGCTTTTTTGAGCGTGCGGCGCACCGTCTCATCCGAGATCGAGTCCACCGCCCCCAGTTCCACCAGCCGGTCCGCGAGCATCTGCATGCTCCAGCGGGCGCGCCCACCAGGCACGTCGCTGCAGGCCAGCGCCAGGAGCAGGGCCTCCGCTTTGCCTGTCAGCTTCGGCGGCATCGGCGGGCGGGGTTTCTCTGAGAGAGCCGCCTCCAGCCCTTCTTCCACGAAGCGCTTGCGGATGCGCTCCACCGTAGCGACCCCGACGCCCACGCCCGCGACGATCTGCTCGTCCGTGGCACCCTCGTCGGAGCGCAGCACCACCAGAGCGCGTTTGATCCGCCGCGCGCTTGCCTTCCCCTTGCGCGTGAGCACAAGCAGATCGCTGCGCTCCTGCTCCGTCAGCTTCACCTTGTACCGCTTCGTCATCCTTCGGCTCCTGTACAACTGCGTACCCAAAGCCGAAGGATACCCCATCAACTCACTCGTGGTGCCCCACTAGTCTCGCGGGGCTCCCGTCCAAGGCGAATCGCGTGACAGTCCGCGCGCCTGCTTCGCAACCGGGAGCTACGGAGAGTTCTGGGCTCTCCCGCACGATTGGTGAATCGGGTCATGCCGGTCAGGGGGGACAAGTAGAGTATGCGAGTGATCTCCGGCGGCTTTTCCCCTATGCACGCCTGATCTGGGGTGACTGTTTCCGCTGCGTTGGGTACCTCGCCCGGGCGCTTGTTTTTAGTCTGGACCGGAACCGGGCATCAGTAGACGGTTTGCACGATAGTGGGAGAGCGATCAGGGGTGAAGCGGCATGGGCGAGGAGTGGAGAGACGAAGCTCACCAGGAGAGGCGGCCCATGACACGGAAGTTCTGCAAGCCGCGGATGATGCCGAAGCAGACGTCGTAGCGCTCCATCTGCCCGCGGTAGACCTCCGCCAGGATGCGGTATCGCTCCAGGGCGGCGAGGGTATGCTCGACGGCGATGCGCAATCGTGCCTGCATCCGGTTGTAGGCGCGCCCGAGCCAGGTCAGTCGCTGAGTGCGGTGGGTCTTGAAGGGCTGTCGACGGCCGCTGTGGGGTAGGCGTCCTTCGCACCCTCATAGCCACGGTCCAGACGTGCGAACCTTATGCGGTGACGTTTGTTGCGCCGAATGATCCTGGCCGCTCACGAGCCGCGGAGGATGAAGCTGAGGGTGAAGGTCCATCGTACGATTCATGTAAGCGTCAGGGCCGACGTCACACGGTGGCTCGGCGTTCGGGAGAGCGGTCCAGAGCGCCAGTCAAAGCCCCGCGTGACTATCTAGAGATACCGATTTTTTGTGAGGAGTGAAGCGCTGGCCGGCGAGGAACCGATATATCGGTCTACAAACGCCGAGCGGCCCGTCGGGAAGACGGGCCGCTCGGTACTTGGGATAAGAACGTGGAGCAGAGTGACCGCTACGAGTCGTCGATCAGGTCGACCCGGCCTGCAGGCAGGAGTTCCAGGTGGACGAGCGTATCGAGACTCGCCTGGATGTCCGCATCGGTGAAATGCGGCTTGTCTCGCTTGTTCTTCCACTTCGGGTGATTTTGGTCCTGACGGAGGAGACGGCGCGTGCGGCGCTTGCCTTGCTGGTGGAGCCGTCCCGCCGGAGAAGCGGGCCGATGCGCTCCGGGAGATGGTGGACGGGATGGAGCGCGGCTATCGGGCGGCAGGCACGGCGGTCCCGAAGTGGCTCTTTCGCCTAGCTCAATAACGACGCAGGGACGCACGATGGAACAAGAGCCGCCCTTCCAGCCGGAGAGCTACATGCCCCAAGACGATCATGGTGGACGGCGTTCGCTGGTCCGTCACAACAGAGTTGCGCCACCCCATGCCGTTCGGACGAGGACTGGACCCGTTCGGAGGCGATCCCTGGAAGCAACTCCGGTTAGAGCCCTTTGACGCCGACAGCCTGCACCCCCAATTGGATCATGCACGTACCGATCCGGACCCCTGCGGGGCGACGGAAGACGTACCCAACTGGACCGACGAGCGACTTACGGAGCGGCTAGTCGAGTTGCTGAAAATGCGGAAGGACGGCGCGGACCTATCGTGCTCCCCCGGCGAACGGGACCCGTTTCCCAACGGTCCGTCTGTCGGCGTGCCGGCGCAACACCTAGAACACGCCAGCAGGTGCGCAAACTGTTGATTTTGCGCTCCTGGCGTCAGGTTTGCCATCAGCATTCGTCGCAGTGGGATGATGCGCTGCAGGAGAGGAGCGTTATCAAGGATCGCGCAAATAGAACGCGCATAATTTACAATTGCCCCTTGACTTACAGCTTCGTGGCGTAAACTATATGGGTGTGCGGTAGTACGGCTAAACGCGGACCATGGTCGCATCCGGTCACGCGGAGGAGTGTTGCGGTCCCGAGCACGTTTGCAGGTTCGCTGATGCCATCGGCTTTTCAGATCTAGACCAGAACCCTCCCGTTGGAGAGTTCCAGCACGTTCCGCTTCCGACGCGCTCGCGTCAGAATGCTGTCGGCACCGCTCAGACACGCGGGCCTCCTTTCTTCCTACTCCATCGTTTGATGATCGAGCCCAAGCCGGAGACACTGCGGAGAGGGATGGCGGCCGAACCGGAGCGGCGGATCACCGAACCGGAGATGCTGCCTGAGGTGGAGCTTCACGCGGCGGAGGAGGGGAACGCGATGGAAGTGGCGCATCCGCGGGACGCCTGCGTGCACGAACTCTTCGAGCGGCAGGTGAAGCGAACTCCTGACGCGGTGGCGGTGGTCTTCGAGGGCGAGCACGTAACATATGCGGAGCTGAACCGGCGGGCGAACCGGCTGGCGCATCACCTTCGAGAGCTGGGCGTTAGACCGGAGGTGCTCGTGGGGCTCTGTCTCGACCGGAGCCTGGAGCTGGTGGTTTCCCTTCTGGGGGTCTTGAAGGCCGGGGGCGCGTACGTGCCACTGGATCCCTCGTATCCCTCCGAGCGGCTCCGCCACATGGTCGCGGATTCCGGGATGGAGCTGCTTCTGACCCGAGAGAAATTTCGGGCGACGCTGCCGACCTCCGCCGGGGCCCGGGTCGTGATCCTCGAGGCCGCGGAACGGGCAATCACGGTCCAACCCATGGAGAACCCGGCGAGCGGAGTCACCCCGGAGCACCTGGCGTACGTGATCTACACCTCCGGCTCGACGGGGCAGCCCAAGGGAAGTCTGGTTCCCCACCGGAGCATCCCCGGCTACGCGGATGTGTACCTGGAGCTGCCCCAGGGAAGTCCGCCCGAGACCTGGCTTCAATACTCGTCCCTCTCGTGGGATGCGCTGACGCTGGAGCTGTGGACGCCCCTCCTGCGCGGCTCGCGGTGCGTACTCTATGCCAGCGCGGCGGAGGCGGGGGTCACGCCCCAGGGGCTGGCGCGTGCGATCGCCGAGCAGGGGGTGACCACGTTGTGGATGACGTCCACCCTGTTCAACACCATGCTCGACGTGGCTCCCGAAGCCCTCCAGCCGTTGCGGGTGCTGCTGGTCGGGGGCGAGCAGCTCTCGGGGCCGCATGTACGCCGGGCCCGGGCGCTGCTACCCGGGACGCGGCTGGTGAACGGCTACGGCCCCAGCGAATGCACGGTATTCATTGCGTGCCACGTGATTCCGGGCGAGCCGGAGGAGCTCCCGGCGGGGACGATTCCGTTGGGGCGGCCGGTGGGGGACCGGCGGTGCTACGTGCTGGACTCGATGCTGGAGCTGGCGCCGGTCGGGGTCGCTGGCGAACTGTGCGTCGGCGGACCGGCCGTCGCACGCGGGTACCTGGGCAGGCCCGAGCTGACGGCGGGGAGGTTCGTGCCGGATCCGTACGCGAGTGAAGGGGGAGCCCGGCTCTACCGGACGGGCGACGAGGTGCGGTGGCGGCCGGACGGGACGCTGGAGTACGTGGGCCGCCTGGACGAGCAGGTGAAGGTGCGAGGCTACCGGATCGAGCTCGGCGAGATCGAGGCACGGTTGCTGGAGCACGGGGCGGTGCGCGAGGCCGTGGTGGTGGCGCGGGAGGACGACGCGGGGGACAAGCGGCTGGTGGCGTACTGGGTCGAAAAGCTCGACAGCAGGGTCACGGAAGCGTCGGACGAGAGCGAGTCCGACCACGTGGCGGCCTGGAAAGACCTTTACGACAGCGTCTACGGCGAGAACGGTGGAGATTCAGATCCGACGTTCAACATCGGCGGCTGGAACAGCAGCTATACCGGCCAGCCCATTCCGCCCGAAGAAATGCGAGAATGGCTGGACGCCACCGTGGCTCGCACGGTCGCACTGAAGCCGAAGCGAGTGCTCGAAATCGGATGCGGATCCGGCTTGATCCTGTTCCGGCTGGCAGCCGGTTGCGAGCGATACGTCGGTACGGACTTCTCCGCCGATGGACTGCGGAAGGTTCGTGCGGTGCTCGACGGGCGGCCCGAGGGGGACCGGGTGGAGCTGTACGAGCGGCTGGCCGACGACTTCAGCGGGTTCGCACCGGGGTCGTTCGACCTCGTGGTCATCAACTCGGTCGTGCAGTACCTGCCAAGCATCCACTACCTCGAGACGGTCATCGAACGAGCCGTTCGCGCCGTGGCACCGGGGGGGCACGTCTTCGTCGGGGACGTTCGGAACCTGGACCTGCTGGGCGCCTTTCACACCGCGGTGGAGACGTATCGGTCCGCACCGACAACCCCGGTCGCCGAGTGGAGGGCTCGCGCGGAGCGGGCGCAGCGGAGCGAGGACGAGCTGGTGATCGCCCCGGCTTTCTTCCGATCGCTTCGACAGAGGCTCGCCTCGGTCGATCACGTGGAGGTCCTGCACAAGCGCGGGCGGTTCCTCAACGAGATGACGGAGTTCCGATACGACGTGGTGCTGTACGTCGGTGCAGGTGACCAGGCGGATCCCGAGGCGGAGGCCGATGCAAGCTGGGAGATCGACCGTCTGACTCTCGATTCTCTGCGAGCTCGACTCCAGGAGACCACCGACGAGCTCCTGATCGTCGCCGACGTGCCCAATGCCCGGGTGAGCGGCCCGCTGAAGCTGCTCGCGATGCGTCGGGACTCCGGGAGCGCTGAGACCGTGGAGGATGTACGCCGCCTCGCATTCCCGGACGGAGTGAATCCCGAGGAACTGTGGACCCTGGGTGAGAGCCTGGGATGGTCGGTGGAAGTGAGTGTCGCCGATTCCGACAACGCCGGACGTGTCGACGCGATGTTCTCACGGCGGCACGGCACCAGCGGCCGATACAGGTTCCCGGCGCTCCGGGGCTGGACGCGTGAGAGCCTGACCGCCTGCGCGACGGCTCCGATGAGAAGCAAGCCGGCCGGGGTGCTTCCGTCCCACCTGCGTTCGTTCCTGGAGGCGCGGCTGCCCGCGTACATGCTGCCGGCCGCTTACGTTCGTCTCGAGGCGCTGCCGCTGACGCCGAACGGGAAGGTGGATCGACGCGGTCTTCCCGCACCGGCGAGGGATGCCTACGCGGACGCAACGTACGAGGCGCCAGTGGGGGAGGCGGAGGCGGCGCTGGCGCAGATCTGGGCGGAGGTGCTCAGGATGGAGCGGGTGGGTCGGTGGGACCACTTCTTCGAGCTGGGAGGTCACTCCCTCCTGGCGGTCCAGGTGGTCTCGCGCGTCAGGCAGAGGCTCGGCGTGGAAGTCGCCCTGGGAGAGGTCTTCCGTCTGCCTGTGCTGGCGGAGTTCGCGCGCGCCGTGGCGGGGGCGGCCCGGGCGGATCTGCCGCGGATCGAGCCTGTGGACCGGGCGGCGCCGCTGCCGCTGTCCTTCGCGCAGCAGCGGCTCTGGTTCCTGGAGCAGCTGGGGGGGATGGGGAACGCCTTTCACATCCTGTGGCGCTTGCGCCTGCAGGGTCGGCTGGACGGAGGAGCGCTGGGGCGGGCGCTGGAGCGGATCGTGGCGCGCCACGAAGTGCTGCGCACGACCTTCACCCTGGTCGACGGCGAGCCGGTGCAGCGGATCGCCCTGGTGGAGGAGAGCCGGTTCCACCTGGCGGAGCACGACCTGAGGGGGGAGGCCGGAGCAGAAGAGGAGGTCGGCCGTCTGCTCGCGCAGGAGTGGAGCACACCCTTCGACCTGGAGCGGGGGCCGCTGATCCGGGGGTGTCTGATCCGGCTGGGGGAAGACGATCACGTGCTGCAGATGACGATGCACCACATCGTCTCCGACGGCTGGAGCATGGGAGTGCTCACCGGCGAGCTGAGCACGCTCTACGCCGCCTGCCTCCGCGGGGAGGCGGATCCGCTGCCGGCTCCCGCGGTGCAGTACGGGGACTACGCGGTGTGGCAGAGGCGCTGGCTGACGGGCGAGGTGCTGCGGGAGCAGGCGGAGTACTGGCGGCGGCGGCTGGCGGGAGCGACGGAGCTCCTGGAGCTGCCCACCGACCATCCGAGACCGGCGCGGATGGGCCACGCCGGAGCCTCGTTGGACGTGGAGCTGGGAGAGGAGCTGACGGGAAGGCTGAAGGAGCTGAGCCGCCGGCAGGGGACGACGCTGTTCATGACGCTGCTGACGGGCTGGGCCGTGGTGCTGAGCCGGCTCTCAGGGCAGGAGGACCTGGTCGTCGGCACGCCCACGGCGAACCGGGGCCGGGCGGAGATCGAGGGGCTGATCGGGTTCTTCGTCAACACGCTGGCGCTGCGGCTGGACCTCTCGGGCGCGCCGCGGGCGGGGGAGTTGATGGAGCGGGTGCGGGAGCGTGCGCTGGAGGCACAGCACCATCAGGACATTCCCTTCGAGCAGGTGGTGGAGCTGGCTCAGCCGATGCGCAGCCTGTCGCACAGTCCGCTCTTCCAGGTGATGTTCGCCTGGCAGAACGCACCCGGGGGCGAGCTGGTGCTGCCGGGCGTAGAGGTGGCGGCGATGGGGGAGGGCGCGGAGCAGGCGAGCACGCAGTTCGACCTGTCGCTCTCGCTGGGGGAATCGGGCGGGCGGATCGTGGGGGGGGTGCAGTACGCGACGTCGCTGTACGAGCGCGGAACGGTGGATCGCTACCTCGGCTACCTGCGGCGGGTGCTGGAGGCGATGGCAGCCGGGCCGCAGCGGCGGATCACCGAGATCGAGATGCTGACAGAGGCGGAGCGTCGGCTGGTGGTGGTGGAGTGGAACGCGACAGAAGCGGCGTATCCACGGGACGTGTGCGTGCACGAGCTGTTCGAGCGCGAGGTGGAGCGCAGCCCCGACGCGGTGGCGGTGGTCTACGAGAGCGAGGTGCTGAGCTACGCAGAGCTGAACCGGCGGGCGAACCGGCTGGCGCACCACCTGAGAGACCTGGGCGTGGGACCGGACACACGGGTGGCCATCTGCGCGGAGCCCAGCCTGGAAATGATGGTGGGCGTGCTCGGTGTGCTCAAAGCCGGCGGTGCCTACGTGCCGCTGGACCCGTCTTATCCTGAGGAGCGGCTGGGCTATATGCTCCGGGACAGCGCACCGGCGGTGCTGCTGCGACAACCCTCGCTGGCGAGCCGCTTCGTCGAGATGGACCTGCCCGCGCTCGACCTTTGCGGGCAGGAGCCCGCATGGGCGAGCGCTCCGGAGACGAACCCGGCGCGCGAGCGGGTGGGGCTCACGCCCGAGCACCTGGCGTACGTGATCTACACCTCCGGCTCCACGGGAAGGCCCAAGGGAGTGATGGTGGAGCATCGCGGGGTGTGCAACCTTGCGCTGGCGCAGATCCACTGCTTCGCGGTCGAGCCGGGCAGCCGTGTCCTGCAGTTCGGTTCGTTCAGCTTCGATGCCTGTGTCTCCGAGGTGGCCATGGCGCTGTGCCGGGGCGCGTCGCTTCACCTCACGCCCCGAGGGGTTACGCCGGCCGGTGAGGCGCTGGTCGAGATCGTGGCTGCGCACGGCATCACGCACCTGACGCTCCCGCCGGCCGTGCTCGCTACCCTCCCGGGCGACTCGGAACTGCGGCCGGTCCGCACGATGGTGGTCGCGGGGGACGTAATGCCGGAAACGGCCGCGAGACGGTGGGCAAAGGGGCGCCGACTCGTCAACGCGTACGGGCCGACCGAGGCGACGGTCTGCGCGAGCGTCCATGTGTGCGGAGCGGACGAGGCGGGGAAACCCTCCATCGGGCGGCCCCTCTCCAACGCGCAGATCTACATCCTCGACGGAGCGGGCGAACCGGTCCCGGTGAACGTCGCGGGAGAGCTGTACATCGGGGGGGCGGGTGTGGCACGCGGCTACCTGGGGCGCGCGGAGCTCACGGCGGAGCGGTTCGTCCCCGATCCCTTCGGGAAGGAAGACGGTGGGCGGCTGTACCGGACGGGGGATCTGGGCCTGTGGTCGCCTGGGGGGACGATCGCGTTCCTGGGTCGCAACGACCATCAGGTGAAGCTGCGGGGCTACAGGATCGAGCTGGGGGAGATCGAGGCGTTGCTGGTGCAGCACCCAGGCGTACGTGAGGCGGCGCTTGCGGCACGGGAGGACACTCCCGGGAACAGGCGTGTAGTGGCGTACTGGGTGGGCTCGGACGAGGTAGGAGTGGAGCGCCTGCGCGCGCACCTGCTGGAGCGGTTGCCGGAGTACATGGTGCCTGCGGCGTACGTGCGGCTCGAGAGGCTTCCGCTCAACCCCAACGGAAAATTGGACCGCCGGGCGCTGCCTGCGCCCGAGGGCGATGCGTACGCGCGGCGGGGCTACGAGGCGCCCGTGGGGGAGATAGAGGCGGTGCTGGCGCAGATCTGGGCGGAGGTGCTCAAGATGGAGCGGGTGGGTCGGCGGGACCACTTCTTCGACCTGGGAGGCCACTCGCTCCTGGCGGTCCAGGTGGCCTCGCGCGTGAGGCAGAGGTTGGGCGTGGAAGTCGCCCTGGGGGAGGTCTTCCGTCTGCCGACGCTGGCGGAGTTCGCGCGCGCCGTGGAGGGGGCGACCCGGGCGGATCTGCCGCGGATCGAGCCGGTGGACCGGGCGGCGCCGCTGCCGCTGTCCTTCGCCCAGCAGCAGCTCTGGTTCCTGGACCGGCTGGAGCCGGGGAGCAGCACCTACAACATCCCCGTGGCATGGCGCCTGGGCGGTGCCCTGGACGAACCGGCGCTGGAGCGCGCGCTGGGCGAGATCGTCCGGCGTCACGAGGCGCTGAGGACCACGTTCGCCGACCGGGACGGCTCGCCGGTGCAGGTCATCGCGCGCTTCGGCGGGTTCGCCCTGCCGGTGGAGGATCTGTCGGACCTGAGCGAGGCGGATCGCGAGGCCGAGGTCCGGCGCCGCGCTGGCAAGGAGGCGCGGCGGCCGTTCGACCTCGCGGCGGGACCGCTCTTCCGCGCGGCGCTGCTGCGGGTGGCGGACGAGGATCACGTCCTGCTGCTGTGCATCCACCACATCGTCACCGACGGGTGGAGCATGGGGGTGCTCTTCCGTGAGCTGTCGGCGCTGTACGAGGCGTACCGCGAGGGGCGTGAGTCGCCGCTCGCCGAGCTGGCGGTGCAGTACGCCGACTACGCCGTGTGGCAGCGGGAGCAGCTGGCGGGCGAGGTGCTGGATCGGCAGCTGGCGTACTGGCGGGAGCGCCTGGCGGACGCACCCGCGGTGCTGGAGCTGCCGACGGACCATCCCCGTCCCGCGGTGCAGACGTACCGGGGCGCGACGGTCCCGGTGGAGTTCTCCCCGGAGCTGCTGGAGCGCCTCCAGCGGCTGGGGCGGAGCGAGGGGGCGACGCTGTACATGGTGCTGCTGGGCGCCTTCCAGGTGCTGCTGGGCAAGTACGCCGGCAGCGAGGACGTGGTGGTGGGCAGCCCGATCGCCGGGCGCACGCGCGGGGAGATAGAGGAGCTGATCGGCTTCTTCGTCAACACGCTGGTGCTGCGCACCGACCTCTCGGGAGACCCGAGCTTCCGCGAAACCCTGCGGCGGGTGCGGGAGGCGACGCTGGGCGCGTACGCGCACCAGGACGTGCCCTTTGAGAAGCTGGTGGCCGAGCTGCAGCCGGAGCGCAGCCTGAGCCACTCGCCGCTGTTCCAGGTGATGTTCACCCTGCAGAACGCCGGGGGCCGGGAAAGCGCTCTGCCGGGGCTGAAGGTCAGCGGAGCCGGTGCGGAGCTCGCGAGCGCCAAGTTCGATCTCTCCGTGGAGTTCGCGGAGACCCCCGAGGGCTTGCGCGGCGGACTGAACTACAGCACGGACCTCTTCGAGCGCGGCACGGTGGAGCGGATGCTCGGCCACCTGGAGCGGGTGCTGGAGCAGGTCGCCGCCAACGCGGACGTGCGGCTTTCGCAGCTGGAGCTGCTCGGCGAGGCGGAGCGCGCGCTGGTGCTGGAGGAGTGGAACCGGACCGAAGCCGAGTACCCGGCGGACCGGTGCATCCACGAGCGGTTCGAAGCCCAGGCGGCGCGCACGCCGGGGGCGGTGGCCGTGCGCTTCGAGGAGGAGTCGCTCACCCTCCGCGAGCTGAACGCCCACGCCAACCAGCTCGCCCACCACCTGCGTCGGCGCGGGGTGGGCCCGGAGGTGCGGGTGGGGATCTGCCTGGAGCGCAGCCTGGAGATGGTGGTCGCCATCCTGGCCATTCTCAAGGCCGGGGGCGCCTACGTGCCGCTGGACCCCGGCTACCCGGCGGAGCGGCTGGCGTTCATCCTGGCCGACTCCGCCACCCCGGTGCTGCTCACGCGGGAGACGCTGCGCGGCGCGATCCCGGCGCGTGAGGGCGTGGAGGTGGTGAGCCTGGACGGCGCGGCAAAGGAGATCGCGGCGGAAAGCCTGGAGAACCCGCAGAGCGGCGCGGGACCGGATTCGCTGGCGTACGTCATCTACACCTCCGGCTCCACCGGCACGCCCAAGGGGGCGCTGATCGAGCACCGCAACGTGGCGCGGCTGTTCAGCGCCACCGACGCCTGGTTCGGTTTCGGTCCGGACGACGTGTGGACGCTCTTCCACTCCTACGCGTTCGACTTCTCCGTCTGGGAACTGTGGGGCGCGCTGCTCTACGGCGGCCGCGTGGTCGTCGTCCCCTTCGATGTAAGCCGTGATCCGGAAGCCTTCCACGCGCTGGTGCAGCGCGAGGGCGTCACCGTGCTCAGCCAGACCCCGTCGGCGTTCCGGCAGTTCATCCGCGTGGACGGCGAGCGGGGCGGCGACCTGGCGCTGCGCAACGTGATCTTCGGCGGCGAGGCGCTGGAGCCCGCCTCGCTGCGCGAGTGGGTGGAGCGCCGCGGCGCGGACACCCCACGGCTGGTGAACATGTACGGGATCACCGAGACCACCGTGCACGTGACCTACCGGCCGCTGAGCCGTGAGGACGTCTTTGGCGGATCAGGGAGCCCCATCGGGCGGGCGATCCCCGACCTGCGGCTGTACGTGCTGGACCCGGCGCGGCGGCCGATGCCGGTCGGCGTGCCGGGCGAGTTGTACGTGGGAGGGGCCGGGGTGGCGCGCGGGTACCTGAACCGCCCGGAGCTGACCGCCGAGCGCTTCGTGGACGATCCGTTCACCCCCGGCCGGCTGTACCGGACCGGCGACCGGGTGCGCTGGATGGCGGACGGGACGCTGGAGTACCTGGGCCGTCTGGACGAGCAGGTGAAGATCCGCGGGTTCCGCATTGAGCTGGGCGAGATCGAGGCCGCGCTGCGCCAGGCGCCAGGCGTTGCGGACTGCACCGTCATCGTGCGCGATGACGAGACCGGCGACCGGCGGCTGGTGGCGTACGTGGTGGGTGAAGCGGAGGCCGAGGCGCTGCGCGACCGCCTGCGCCAGAGCCTGCCGGAGTACATGGTCCCGTCCGCATTCGTGGCGCTGGACGCGCGCCCGCTGACGTCCAACGGCAAGCTGGACCGCAAGGCATTGCCGGCGCCGGAGCTCGCGTCGGCGGAGGAACGGTACGTGGCGCCGCGCACCCCCGTGGAGGAGGTGCTGGCGGGGATCTGGACCGAAGTGCTGCGGCTGGAGCGGGTGGGGGTGACGGACAACTTCTTCGAGCTGGGCGGGCACTCGCTGCTCGCCACGCGGGTGATCTCGCGCATCCGGGCCGTTTTCGGCGTGGAGCTGCCGCTGCGGGCGCTCTTCGAGGGGCCGACGATCGCGGAGATGGCCGTGCGCGTGGAGGAAATACGCCGCGCGGATCTGCCGGTGCTTCCGCCGGTGGTGCCGGTGGAGCGCACGGGCGCGTTGCCGCTCTCCTTCGCGCAGGAGCGGCTCTGGTTCATCGACCAGCTGGAACCCGGAAGCGCCGTCTACAACATTCCCATGGCATGGCGCCTGGGCGGCGCGCTGGACCGGGCGGCGCTGGAGCGCGCGCTGGGCGAGATCGTCCGGCGGCACGAGGCGCTGCGGACCACCTTCAAGGAGGTGGAAGGCTCGCCGGTGCAGGTGGTGGCGCCCTTCGGCGGGTTCGCCCTGCCGGTGGAGGACCTGTCGGGGCTGAGCGGGGCGGATCGCGAGGAGGCGGTACGGCGCCGCGTGGGCGGGGAGGCGAGGCGGGCGTTCGATCTCGCCGCGGAACCGCTCTTCCGCGCGGTGCTGCTGCGGGTGGACGAGGAAGATCACGTGTTGCTGCTCGCGATGCACCACATCGTCAGCGACGGGTGGAGCATGGAAGTGTTCTTCCGCGAGCTGTCGGCGCTCTACGCGGCGTACCGCGCGGGACGGGAATCGCCGCTGCCGGAGCTGGCGGTGCAGTACGCCGACTACGCGGTGTGGCAGCGCGAGCAGCTGGCGGGCGAGGCCCTGGATCGGCAGCTCTCGTACTGGCGGGAACGCCTGGGGGGAGCGCCGGAGCTGCTGGAGCTGCCGACGGACCACCCCCGACCGCCGGTGCAGACGTACCGGGGCGAATCGGTCGGGGTGAACTTCTCCCCCGAGCTGCTGGAGCGGCTGCAGGCGCTGGGGCGGAGCGAGGGAGCGACGCTGTACATGGTGCTGCTGGGCGCCTTCCAGGTGCTGCTGAGCCGGTACGGCGGTTGTGAGGACGTGGTGGTGGGGAGCCCCATCGCCGGACGCACGCGCGAGGAGGTGGAGGAGCTGATCGGCTTCTTCATCAACACGCTGGTGCTGCGCACCGACCTCTCCGGAGATCCGAGCTTTCGGGAGGTGCTGCGGCGGGTGCGGGAGGTGACGCTGGGCGCGTACGAGCACCAGGATGTGCCCTTCGAAAAGCTGGTCGCCGAGCTGCAGCCGGAGCGGTCCTTGAGCCATTCGCCGCTCTTCCAGGCGATATTCGCGCTGCAGAACGCCGGGGACCTGGGAGGCGAGCTTCTGGGGCTGAAGGTCGGCGGAGTCGGTGCGGCCATGGGGATCGCCAAGTACGACCTTTCCCTGACGCTTGGGGCGACCGCCCAGGGCCTGCGTGGCGGGCTGAACTACAGCACCGACCTCTTCGAGCGTGGCACGGTCGAACGGATGCTCGGCCACCTGGAGCGGGTGCTGGAGCAGGTCGCCGCGGACGCGGACGTGCGTCTTTCGCAGCTGGACCTGCTCGGCGGGGCGGAGCGCGCGCTGGTGCTGGAGGAGTGGAATCGGACCGGAGCGGAGTATCCGGCGGACCGGTGCATCCACGAGCTGTTCGAGGCGCAGGCGGCGCGCACGCCGGGGGCGGTGGCCCTGCGCTTCGAGGAGGAGTCGCTCACCTACGCTGAGCTGAACGAGCGTGCCAACCGGCTGGCGCACTGCATTCGCGGGCTCGGCGTCGGGCCCGACGTACGGGTAGGGGTCTGCGTGGAGCGGAGCCTGGAGATGGTGGTCTCCCTCCTGGCCGTGCTGAAGGCCGGGGGCGCCTACGTGCCGCTGGACCCGGGCCTGCCCGCCGAGCGGCTGGCGTACATGCTGGACGACAGCGCCGTGCCGCTGGTGCTGGTGCAGGCTGCCCTGCGCGAGACCGTTCCCGCGCGCGAAGGCGTGGGGGTGCTGGCGGTGGACGCGCTGGCGGAGCGGCTGGCGGCGGAGCCGGCGGAGAACCCGGCGGGCGGCGCGGGGCCGGATTCGCTGGCGTACGTCATCTACACCTCCGGCTCCACCGGCCGTCCCAAGGGGGTGATGAACGTGCACCGGGGCGTGGTGAACCTGCTCTGGTCGATGCGCGGGACCGTGGCGATGGCGCCCGCGGACCGGTTGCTCGCCGTTACCACCTTCGCCTTCAACATCTCGGTGCTCGAACTCTTCTTCCCGCTGCTCTCGGGCGCGCGGGTGGAGATCCTGGACCGCTTCGCGGCGTCCGACCCCGTCCTGCTGCGGGAGGCGGTCGGCGCGGGCGTCGGGACCGTGCTGCAGGCCACGCCCGCGACCTGGCGGCTCCTCCTCGACGCCGGGTGGGAGGGCGCGGAGAGCCTGCGCGCCCTGAGCGGCGGCGAGGCGCTCCCCGCCGAGCTCGCCGCGCGGCTGCGCGAGCGCGTGGGCGCGCTCTGGAACGTGTACGGGCCGACGGAGACCACCATCTGGTCGACGGCGCAGCCCCTCGGCGCGGGGACGGACGTGGGCCGCGGGCACGTCTCCATCGGCGCGCCGGTGGCGAACACGCGGGTGTACGTGGTGGACAGGTACCTGTCCCCGGAGCCGGCGGGGGTCCCGGGGGAGCTGTACATCGGCGGGGCGGGGGTGGCGCGCGGCTACCTGGGGCGGCCGGGGCTCTCGGCGGAGAAGTTCGTCCCCGACCCGTTCGCCGCGGAGCCGGGCGCGCGCCTGTACCGCACGGGCGACCGGGCGCGGTGGCGGGCCGACGGGACGCTGGAGTTCCTGGGCCGGAAAGATCACCAGGTGAAGGTGCGCGGCTTCCGCATCGAGCTGGGCGAGATCGAGGCCGCGCTGCGCCAGGCGCCCGGTGTTGCGGACTGCGCCGTCGTCGCGCGCGAGGACGAGACGGGCGACCGGCGGCTGGTGGCGTACGTGGTGGGTGAAGCGGAGACGGCGGCGCTGCGCGCGCACCTGCGGGGGAGCCTGCCGGAGTACATGGTCCCGCAGGCGATCGTCGCGCTCGACCGGCTGCCGCTGAACGCGAACGGGAAGCTGGACCGCAAGGCGCTGCCGGCGCCGGAACTCGCGTCGGCGGAGGAGAAGTACGTGGCGCCGCGCACCCCCGTGGAGGAGGTGCTGGCGGGGATCTGGACGGAGGTGCTGCGCCTGGAGCGGGTGGGGGTGCACGACAGCTTCTTCGACCTGGGCGGACACTCGCTGCTGATCATGCGTCTGCTCGCCAAGATCCAGGCCACGTTCGACCTGGACATCTCGATTCGCACCGTTTTCTCGATGCCCACGCTGGAAGCCATGGCGGGAGAGATCGAGCGCAGGATCTATGAAGACGCAGTGACCATGTCCGAATTCGAGGCCGAGCAGCTGGCCCGGTCCAACCCCGTTGCAGGAGTCTGAGATGGCTTCGGAAAAGACGGTCGAGCTTCCGCGTCCGGAGTTTTCTGCAGCCAAGCGCGCGTTCATCGAGGCCAGGCTCAGGGGGCAGGTCCGCTCGTCGGGGATCGTCCCCCGCGCTCATCGCGACGGCGCTCCGCTCTCGTTCGCACAGGAGCGGCTCTGGTTCATCGACCGGCTGGAGCCGGGGAGCGCCGTCTACAACATCCCCGTGGCCTGGCGCCTGGGGAGTGCGCTGGACGGGCGGGCGCTGGAGCGTGCGCTGGGCGAGGTCGTCCGGCGGCACGAGGCGCTCCGCACCACCTTCCGGGAGATGGATGGCTCACCGGTGCAGGTGATTGCGCCGTTCGGGGGCTTCACGCTGACGGTAGAGGACCTGTCGGGGTTGAGCGACGCAGATCGCGAGACGGAGGTGAGGCGCCGCGCCACCGAGGAGGCGATGCGGCCGTTCGACCTCACGGCGGGGCCGCTCTTCCGTGCGGTGCTGCTGCGGCTGGACGAGGAGAGCCACGTGCTGCTGCTCTCGATGCACCACATCATCAGCGACGGCTGGAGCCTGGGGGTGTTCTTCCGCGAGCTGTCGTCGCTGTACGCGGCGTATCGCGAGGGGCGGGAATCGCCGTTGCCGGAGCTGGCGGTGCAGTACGCCGACTACGCTGTCTGGCAGCGCGAGCACCTGCGAGGCGAGATGCTGGGGCGGCAGTTCTCGTACTGGCGGGAGCGCCTGGCGGGAGCCCCGGAGCTGGTGGAGCTGCCCACCGACCATCCGCGCCCGGCGGTGCAGACGTTCCGGGGGGCGATCGAGCGGATCGAGCTTCCCGGCGAGCTGCTGGAGCGACTCCGGGCGCTGGGGCGGAGGGAGGGGGCGACGCTTTACATGGTGGTGCTCTCCGCCTTCCAGGTGCTGCTGTCGAAGTACAGCGGGAGCGAGGACATCGTCGTGGGGAGCCCCGTCGCAGGGCGGACGAGGGATGAGGTCGCGGGGCTGATCGGCTTCTTCGTGAACACGCTGGTGCTGCGCACCGATCTGGGCGGAGACCCGAGCTTCCAGGAGGTGCTGGGGCGGGTGCGGGAGGTGACGCTGGGGGCGTACGAGCACCAGGAGCTTCCCTTCGAGAAGCTGGTTGCCGAGCTGCAGCCGGAGCGCTCCCTGAGCCACTCTCCGCTCTTCCAGGTGTCGTTCTCTCTGGACGACGTGGACGAATCGGGAGGTGGCGGGGCAGAGTCGAGCACCGAAGGGGTCGACGCGGATTTCGCCCAGGCCAAGTTCGACCTGTCGCTCGCCTTCGTAGCAACGCGGCAAGGCCTGCGCGGCGAGCTGTCCTTCAGCACCGACCTCTTCGAGCGCGGCACGGTCGAGAGGATGCTCGGCCACCTGGAGCGGGTGCTGGAGCAGGTCGCCGCCGACGCGAACGTGTGGCTTTCGCGGCTGGAACTGCTCGGCGGGGCGGAGCGCGCGCTGGTGCTCGGGACGTGGAACCACACGGAGCGCGAATATTCCGCACCGCCGGCCCACGTGCTCTTCGCCGAGTTGGCGCGCCGTGCTCCGGAGGCCACCGCCCTCCTGTATGGTGGGGAAGCCGTGACCTATGGCGCGCTGGACCGGCGCGCGGCGGTCCTCGCCCGGCACCTGCGCGAGCTGGGGGTCGGGCCCGAGACCCCGGTGGGCCTGTGCATGGAGCGCACGCCCGAGCTGCTGGTGGGCGTGTTCGGGATCTGGAAGGCGGGTGGCGCATACGTCCCCCTCGATCCGGGCTACCCGGCGGAGCGGCTGGGGTGGATCATCGCCGACGCGGCGCTTCCGGTGGTGGTCGCCACGGGGAGCACGGCCGGGGTGCTGCCGGAGCACGGAGCCACCCTCGTGCGGGTGGACGGGCTTCCGGAGACGGCGGCGGAGGCGGCGCCGGAGGTGCCCGCGTCCGACGCGAGCCTGGCATACGTCATCTACACCTCCGGCTCGACCGGTCGCCCCAAGGGGGTGCTGGTGCAGCACGGCTCCCTGGCCAACCTGCTGTCCGCCACGCGCGAGGCGTTCGGGGTTGGCGAGGGCGACGTGATGCCGGCGCTGGCTTCGTACGCCTTCGACATCTGGCTGTTCGAGGCGCTGCTCCCGCTCACCTCGGGGGGCGCGGTGCGCCTGGTGGAGCGCGAGCGCGTGCTGGACGCGCCCGCGCTGGTGGAGGAGATCGCGGACGCCACGCTGGTGCACGCGGTCCCCGCGCTGATGCGGCAGCTGGTGCAGGCGGAGCGCGAGACGCCCCGGCTCTCCCGGCTGCGGCACGCCTTCGTGGGCGGCGACCGGGTCGCGGCCGACCTGCTGGCGGAGATGCGTGAGACGTTTTCCGGGGCGGGGACGCACGTCCTCTACGGTCCCACAGAAGGGACCATCCTGGCCTCCACGTACCCCGTCCCGGAGGACGGGATCGTGGCGGGGCACCCGATCGGCCGTCCCCTGGGGAACGTGCGCCTGTACGCCTGCGACGGGTTCGGGAGCCCGCAGCCGGCGGGCGTCCCGGGCGAGCTCCTGATCGGCGGGGCGGGGGTGGCGCGCGGCTACCTGGGCCGCTCCGCGATGACGGCGGAGCGCTTCGTTCCCGACCCGTTCTCCCTGGAAGGCGGCGCACGGCTGTACCGGACGGGTGACCGGGCGCGCTGGCGGGCGGACGGGACGCTGGAGTTCCTGGGCCGACTGGACGGGCAGGTGAAGATCCGGGGCTTCCGCATCGAGCCGGGGGAGATCGAGGCCGTTCTGCGGCGGCACGAGAGAGTCGCGGAGTGTGTCGTCGTGGTGCGCGAAGACGAAGCAGGGGACCGGCGTTTGGCCGCCTACGTCGTTCCCGCTCCGCGGAAGGACGTCGAGCTGTGGCCCTCGATCGGGGAGTACTTCGTCTACGACGACCTGATCTACCACGGGCTCACACACGACACCCTGCGCAACGCGCGCTACCTGCGCGCGCTACAGCGGCATGCGCCGGGAAAGGCGGTGCTGGACGTCGGCACCGGACCGGACGCAATCCTGGCGCGGCTCGCGGTGGAAGCGGGCGCGCGTCACGTCTACGCGGTCGAACTGCTGGAGAAGTCGTACCTCGCGGCCCGCGAGCGCGTCCGTGAGCTGGGTCTGGAGGACCGTATCACGGTGATCCACGGCGATGCCCGCGCCGTGGAGCTTCCCGAGCCGGCGGAGGTGTGCGTCTCGGAAATCGTGGAGGCCATCGCCGGGGGCGAGGGCGCCGCCGTCATCCTCAACCAGGCGCGGCGGTTGCTGGCGCCCGGCGCGGTCATGATCCCGGGGTCGGCGCGCACCCGGGTGGCCGCGGTGACCCTGCCTGAAGAGCTCCGTCACGCGCCGGCCTTCTCGCCGACTGCCGCGCACTACGTGAAGGGGATCTTCGAGGAGGTGGGGTACCCCTTCGACCTGCGGCTCTGCATCCGGAACTTCCCAGCCAATCACGTCCTCTCGACCGAGGGGATGTACGAGGAGCTGGACTTCGGCGCCGGCCCGGTCCACGCCGAGTACACTCGGCGCGAGGAGCTGGTGGTCGAACGCGAGGGAAGGATGGACGGGCTGCTGCTCTGGCTGCGGATGGAGCTGGCCGAGGGCGAGGAGCTGGACATCCTGGAGGAGGAGACCGCCTGGTTCCCGGTCTACTTCCCCCTCTTCGATCCGGGGATCGAGGTCGCGGTGGGGGACCAGGTGCGCCTGGAGTGCTGGGCGGAGATCCCGGACGGTGTGGCCCCGGACTACGGAGCTCGGGGGGTGCTGGTGCGCGGGCGGGACGGCGAAGAGGTGCCGTTCGAGTTCGTCTCCTACCACCACAGGCCGGTCTTCCGGGCGAGCTCCTTCTACCGGCGGCTCTTCACGGATGGAGAGGTTCCGCCCCTCGGCGAGCAGAGGGAGACGCTGCCGGCCTCGCTGCGCGAGCACGTACGGCGGAGCCTGCCGGAGTACATGGTGCCGGCGGCGTTCGTGGTGCTGGAGAGGCTTCCGCTCACCCCGAACGGCAAGCTGGACCGCAAGGCGCTGCCGGCGCCGGAGTACGCGGCTGAGGCGGACCACTGCGTGGCGCCGCGGACGCCGGCAGAAGAGGTGCTGGCGGGGATCTGGGCGGAGGTGCTGCGCCTGGAGCGGGTGGGGGTGACGGAGAACTTCTTCGAGCTGGGCGGGCACTCGCTGCTCGCTACCCGGGCGGTCTCGCGCATCCGCGAGGTGTTCGGTGTGGAACTGCCGCTGCGGGCGCTCTTCGAGGGACCCACGGTGGCGGAGCTGGCCGGGCGGGTGGAGGAGATGCGCCGCGCGGGGGCGCCCGCACTCCCCGCTGTGGTGCCGATGGAGCGCACGGGTGCGCTGCCGCTGTCCTTCGCGCAGGAGCGGCTCTGGTTCATCGACCGGATGGAGCCGGGGAGCGCCGTCTACAACCTCCCCGTGGCATGGCGCCTGGGGGGTGCGCTGGACGTGGCGGTGCTGGAGCGCGCGCTTGGCGAGATCGTCCGCCGTCACGAGGCGCTGCGGACGGTCTTCGCCGAGGTGGACGGCACGCCGGTGCAGGTGATCGCCCCGTTCGGCGGCTTCGTCGTGCCGGTGGAGGACCTGTCGGGGCTCGGCGATGCGGCGCTCGGGCGGCGCGTCGGCGAAGAGGCGCTGCGGCCGTTCGACCTGGCCGCGGGGCCGCTGTTCCGAGCGCTGCTGCTGCGTCTGGGCCCCGAGGATCACGTGCTGCTGCTCTCGATGCACCACATCGTCAGCGACGGGTGGAGCATGGGGGTGCTCTACCGGGAGTTGTCGGCGCTCTACGCGGCGTATCGCGAGGCAGGGGAGTCGCCGCTGGCGGAGCCGGCGGTGCAGTACGCCGACTACGCCGTGTGGCAGCGCGATCAGCTGGAGGGCGAGGTGCTGGACCGGCAGCTCTCGTACTGGCGGGAGCGCCTGGTGGGCGCGCCGGAGCTGCTGGAGCTGCCCACCGACCATCCGCGTCCGCCGGTGCAGACGTACCGGGGCGCGACGGTCCCGGTGGAGCTCTCCCTGGAGCTGCTCGAGCGCTTGCAGGCGCTGGGGCGGAGCGAGGGAGCGACGCTGTACATGGTGCTGCTGGGCGCCTTCCAGGTGCTGCTGGGCAAGTACGCCGGCAGCGAGGACGTGGTGGTGGGAAGCCCGATCGCCGGACGCACGCGCGGGGAGGTGGAGGAGCTGATCGGCTTCTTCGTCAACACGCTGGTGCTGCGCGCCGACCTCTCGGGAGATCCGAGCTTTCGCGAGTTGCTGCGGCGGGTGCGGGAGGTGACGCTGGGCGCGTATGAGCACCAGGAGGTGCCGTTCGAGAAGCTGGTGGCCGAGTTGCAGCCGGAGCGCAGCCTGAGCCACTCGCCGCTCTTCCAGGTGTCGTTCGCGCTCCAGGACGCCGGGGGCGGAGGAGGCGCGCTTCCGGGCCTGAAGGTCGGCAGCGTCGGTGCGGCGATGGAAATCGCCAAGTTCGATCTCTCCCTGACGCTCGCGGCGACCCCTCAGGGCCTGTGCGGTGGACTGAACTACAGCACCGACCTCTTCGAGCGCGGCACGGCTCTTCGGATGCTCGGCCACCTGGAACGAGTGCTGGAGCAGGCCGCGGCCCGGCCGGAGGCGCGGCTCTCGGAGCTGGACCTGCTCGGCGAGGCGGAGCGCCCGCTCTTGCTTGAGGAGTGGAACGACACGGCGGCCGACTATCCGGCAGACCGGTGCATCCACGAGCTGTTCGAGGCGCAGGCGGCGCGCACGCCGGGGGCAGTGGCCCTGCGCTTCGAGGAGGAGTCGCTCACCTACCGCGAGCTGAACGAGCGTGCCAACCGTCTCGCCCACCACCTGCGCGGCCACCACGTGGGCCCCGAGGTGCGCGTGGGCGTGCTGATGGAGCGCAGCGAGGAGATGGTGGTCTCCCTCCTGGCCGTGCTGAAGGCCGGGGGTGCCTACGTGCCGCTGGACCCGGGCCTGCCCGCCGAGCGGCTGGCGTACATGCTGGACGACAGCGCCGTGCCGCTGGTGCTGGTGCAGGCTGCCCTGCGCGAGACCGTTCCCGCGCGCGAAGGCGTGGGGGTGCTGGCGGTGGACGCGCTGGCGGAGCGGCTGGCGGCGGAGCCGGCGGAGAACCCGGCGGGCGGCGCGGGGCCGGATTCGCTGGCGTACGTCATCTACACCTCCGGCTCCACCGGCCGTCCCAAGGGGGTGATGAACGTGCACCGGGGCGTGGTGAACCTGCTCTGGTCGATGCGCGGGACCGTGGCGATGGCGCCCGCGGACCGGTTGCTCGCCGTTACCACCTTCGCCTTCGACATCTCGGTGCTCGAACTCTTCCTCCCGCTGCTCTCGGGCGCGCGGGTGGAGATCCTGGACCGCTTCGCGGCGTCCGACCCCGTCCTGCTGCGGGAGGCGGTCGGCGCGGGCGTCGGGACCGTGCTGCAGGCCACGCCCGCGACCTGGCGGCTCCTCCTCGACGCCGGGTGGGAGGGCGCGGAGAGCCTGCGCGCCCTGAGCGGCGGCGAGGCGCTCCCCGCCGAGCTCGCCGCGCGGCTGCGCGAGCGCGTGGGCGCGCTCTGGAACGTGTACGGGCCGACGGAGACCACCATCTGGTCGACGGCGCAGCCCCTCGGCGCGGGGACGGACGTGGGCCGCGGGCACGTCTCCATCGGCGCGCCGGTGGCGAACACGCGGGTGTACGTGGTGGACAGGTACCTGTCCCCGGAGCCGGCGGGGGTCCCGGGGGAGCTGTACATCGGCGGGGCGGGCGTGGCGCGCGGCTATCTGGGGCGGCCGGGGCTCTCGGCGGAGAAGTTCGTCCCCGACCCGTTCTCCGCGGAGCCGGGCGCGCGCCTGTACCGCACGGGCGACCGGGCGCGGTGGCGGGCCGACGGGACGCTGGAGTTCCTGGGCCGGAACGACCAACAGGTGAAGGTGCGCGGCTTCCGCATCGAGCTGGGCGAGATCGAGGCCGCGCTGCGCCAGCACGAGAGCGTCACCGACTGCGCCGTCGTCGCTCGCGAGGACGAGACGGGCGACCAGCGGCTGGTGGCGTACGTGGCCGGTGGTGTGGAGGCGGACGAGCTGCGCGAGCACCTGCGGCGGAGCCTGCCGGAGTACATGGTGCCGGCGGCGTTCGTGGCGCTGGACGCGCTGCCGCTGACTTCGAATGGGAAGGTGGACCGCAAGGCGCTGCCGGCGCCGGAGGGGGATGCGTACGCGCGGGGGCGCTACGAGGCACCGCTGGGGGAGGTGGAGGCGGCGCTGGCCGAGATCTGGGCGGAGGTGCTCGGGTTGGACCGGGTGGGGCGGTGGGACCACTTCTTCGAGCTGGGCGGGCACTCGCTCCTGGCGATCAAGCTGATCGAGCGGATGCGGCGGGTAGGGCTGTACATGGAAGTGCGGGCCCTGTTCACCACGCCGGTGCTGGCCGAGCTGGCCCTGGAAGTGGGCCGGGCGTCATCGGAGGTGGAGGTCCCCGCGAACGGGATCCCGGAGGGGTGCGAGTCCATCACGCCGGAGATGCTCCCGCTGGTGGAGCTCACGCAGGCGGAGATCGACCGGATCGTGGCGGGGGTGCCGAGCGGAGCCGCGAACGTGCAGGACATCTACCCGCTGGCTCCGCTGCAGGAGGGGATCCTCTTCCACCACCAGATGTCGCAGGAAGGGGACCCGTACCTGCTGTCGAGCGTGACCGAGTTCGACACCCGTGCGCGCGTGGAGCAGTACCTGGCCGCCCTGCAGGCGGTGATCGACCGGCACGACATCCTGCGCACGGCGGTGGCCTGGGAGGGGCTGAGCGAGCCGGTGCAGGTCGTCGTGCGGCACGCGCCGCTGCCGATGGAGGAGGTGGAGCTGGATGCGGGGGCCGGGGCGGCCGAGCAGCTGTGGGGGCGCTACGACCCTCGGCGATACCGGATGGACGTGGGGCGGGCGCCGCTGCTGCGGGCGTGCATCGCCGAGGACCGCGCGCGTGGCCGGTGGCTGCTGCTGATGCTCGCGCACCACCTGATGAGCGACCACGAGTCGCTGGAGGTGCTGCAGGAAGAGATCTCGGCGCACCTGCTGGGCCGGGAGTCGGAGCTGCCGGCGCCGCTGCCGTTCCGCAACTACGTGGCGCAGGCGCGGCTGGGGGTGAGCCGCGAGGAGCACGAGCGGTTCTTCCGCGGGATGCTGGGGGACGTGGAGGAGCCGACGGCGCCGTACGGGCTGCTGGACGTGTGGGGGGAGGGACGTGGGATCGGGGAGGCGCGGCTTGCGGTGGCGGGCGACCTGGGCGCGCGGCTGCGCCGCCGGGCGCGGGCGCTGGGGGTGAGCGCGGCGAGTCTGTGCCACCTGGCGTGGGCGCAGGTGCTGGCGCGGCTGAGCGGCCGGCAGGACGTGGTCTTCGGGACGGTGCTCTTCGGCCGGATGCAGGGCGGGGAGGGGACGGACCGGGTGATGGGCCCCTTCATCAACACGCTGCCGGTGCGGATCGGGGTGGGAGAGGAAGGGGTCGAGGCGGCGACGCGGCGCACGCACGCGCTGCTGGCGGACCTGCTGCGGCACGAGCACGCCTCGCTGGCGCTGGCGCAGCGCAGCAGCGGCGTGGCGGCACCCGCGCCGCTGTTCACCTCGCTGCTGAACTATCGCTACAGCGGCGGGAGGGGGCGTTCGCAGGAGGCGGGGCAGGCGACGGAGGGCGTGCGGGGCATTGGCGCACAGGCCCGGACGAACTACCCCGTGACGCTCTCGGTGGACGACCTGGGGGAGGAGTTCTCGCTGACCGCGCAGGTGGCGGCCCCGGCGGAGGCGGAGCAGGTGTGCCGGATGATGCACACGGCGCTGGAGCGGCTGGTCGAGGCGCTGGAGCTTGCTCCCGTGCGGGCGATCGGGAGCATCGACGTGCTGCCGGAGGCGGAGCGCCGCATCGTGGTGGAGGAGTGGAACCGGGCCGAAGCCGAGTATCCGGCGGACCGGTGCATCCACGAGCTGTTCGAGGCGCAGGCGGCGCGCACGCCGGGGGCGGTGGCCGTGCGCTTCGAAGACCAGCAGCTGACGTACGCGGAGCTGAACGAGCGCGCGAACCGGCTGGCGCACCACCTGCGCCGCCGCGGCGTCGGCCCCGAGGTGCGTGTGGGGCTCTGCCTGGAGCGGAGCCTGGAGATGGTGGTCGCCATCCTGGCGGTGCTGAAGGCCGGGGGGGCGTACGTGCCCCTGGACCCCAGCTCCCCGGCCGAGCGGCTGGCCTTCGCCCTGGCCGATGCCGGCGTGCCCCTGGTGCTCGTCCAGGAGTCGGTGCGCGCCACGCTCCCCGCGGTCGATGGCGTCGAGATCATCAGCCTGGCCGGCGCGGCGGAGGAGATCGGGGCCGAGAGCGCGGAGAACCCGGAGAGCGGCGCGGGGCCGGATTCGCTGGCGTACGTCATCTACACCTCCGGCTCCACCGGCGCGCCCAAGGGAGCGCTGATCGAGCACCGCAACGTGGCGCGGCTCTTCGCGGCCACCGAGGCCGGGTTCGGCTTCGGCGAGAGCGACGTGTGGACGCTCTTCCACTCCTACGCCTTCGACTTCTCGGTCTGGGAGATCTGGGGCGCGCTCCTGTACGGCGGACGGCTGATCGTCGTCCCCTGGTCGGTGACGCGCGACCCGGCCGCCTTCCGCAAGCTCCTGGCGCGCGAGCGCGTCACCGTGCTGAGCCAGACCCCGTCGGCGTTCCGCGCGCTGGCGGAGGTGGACGAAGGCAAGGCCGAGCCGCTGCAGGCGCTGCGGACGGTCGTCTTCGGCGGCGAGGCGCTGCAGTACGAAAGCCTGCGCGGCTGGCTGGAGCGCTACGGGCCGAAGCGTCCGCGATTGGTCAACATGTACGGCATCACCGAGACGACGGTCCACGTCACCTGGCACACCGTCACCGGGCGCGAGCTGAAGGAGGCGGGTGCGGCGAGCGGCGTCGGGAAGGCGATCCCCGACCTGCGCGCGTACGTGCTCGACCCGGCCGGGAATCCATCTCCCCTGGGCGTCGCCGGCGAGCTGTACGTGGGCGGGGCGGGACTGGGGCGCGGGTACCTGGGCCGGCCGGGGCTGACGGCGCAGCGCTTCGTCCCCGATCCGTTCTCGGGTGAAGCCGGCGCGCGGCTGTACCGCTCCGGCGACCTGGCGCGGTGGAAGGTGGACGGCACGCTGGAGTACCTGGGGCGCACCGACGAGCAGGTCAAGGTGCGCGGCTTCCGCGTCGAGCTCGGCGAGGTGGAGGCCGTGCTGCGCGCCTGGCCCGGCATCCGGGAGGCCGTCGTGCTGGCGAGGGAGGAGGCTCCCGGGGACAGGCGCCTGGTCGCCTACGTCGTCCCGAGGGCGGACGGCATCGAAACCGCCGGCGGCGGCAAGGAGCAGGTGTCCGAGTGGGAAACAGTCTTCGACGACACCTACGCGCAGGACGAAGGGGAAGAAGACCCGACCCTGCAGCTTAAGGGGTGGAACAGCAGCTACACGGGCGAGCCGATCCCGCGCGAGGAGATGCGCACGTGGGTCGAGCACACGGCGGAGCGCATCCTGGCGCTGCGTCCGGAGCGGGTGCTGGAGGTCGGGTGCGGGACGGGGCTGCTGCTCTTCCGCGTGGCGCCGCACACGCGGGCCTACCACGGGACCGATTTCTCGGGGGTGGCGCTGGAGCACGTGCGCCGGCATGCCGCGGGGCTGCCGCAGGTCTCCCTCTCCGAGCGCGAGGCCGACCGGCTGGACGACTACGCGGGAGCGGGGTTCGACCTGGTGGTCGTCAACTCGGTCGCGCAGTACTTCCCGGACCTGGACTACGTGCTGCGCGTGCTGGAGGGCGCGGCCGCGGCGCTGCGGCCGGGTGGGCGGATCTTCGTGGGGGACGTGCGCAGCCTGCCGCTGCTGGGGGCGTTCCACGCTTCGGTGGAGCTTGCACGCGCACCGGAGGGGCTGTCGACCGGGCAGCTGCAGGCGCGGGTGCGGCGGGGGATGGCAGAGGAGCAGGAGCTGCTGCTGGATCCGGCGCTCTTCGAGGCACTCCGGGCGCGCATCCCCCGCCTCGGCCGCGCCGAAGTGCAGGTGAAGCGGGGTGAGTACGACAACGAGGTCTCACGCTTCCGCTACGATGTCGTCCTCCACCTCGACGCCGACGCCGCTACGACGCCCGTCGTGCGTGAGTGGGGTGGAGAGGACGCGGACGGCCTGCGGGCGCTGGCGGAGGGGAGCGCGCCGGCGCTGCTCGTGCGTGGCGTGCCGGACGCGCGGGTCCGCGAGCACGTCCGCGCGTACGAGCTGGTAGCGGCCGACGGTGAAGCGGCCGGCGCGGCGGCCGTGCGCGCGCTCGCGGCCGAGGACGCGGGCGGGATCGTCCCCGAGGCGCTGTTCGCGCTCGGCGAGGAGATGGGCCGTGCCGTGGAGGTGCGCCCCGGCGCGCACGGCACGCTGGACGTGCTCTTCCACCCTGCCGCCGGTGTCGCGCACTTCCCCGCGGCGGTGGATGCGGAGCGGCCGTGGGTGAGCTATGCGAACGACCCGCAGTGGGGGCGCCGCATGCGCGCGCTCGTACCCGCGCTTCGCGAAGCCGCCCGCGCCCGGCTGCCGGAGTACATGGTGCCGGGCGCCTTCGTGGTGCTGGATGCGTTCCCCGTCACCCCCAACGGCAAGGTGGACCGCGGGGCCCTGCCCGCGCCCGACACACTCGGCTCGCGCGAGGGGACGTACGTGGCCCCGCGCACGCCCGCCGAGGCGCGGATGGCGGGGATCTGGGCGGAGGTGCTGGGCGTGGAGCGGGTGGGGGCGGAGGACAACTTCTTCGACCTGGGCGGGCACTCGCTGCTCGCCACGCAGCTGGTCTCGCGGGTGCGGGAGGCGTTCCGGACCGAGCTGCCGCTGCGGGCGGTGTTCAGGGCGCCGACGCTGGCGGATCTGGTGGTGCGCGTGGAGGAGATGCGCCGCGCGGAGCTGTCGGCACTGCCGCCGGTGGTGCCGGTCGAACGCACGGGGGCGCTGCCGCTGTCCTTCGCGCAGGAGCGGCTCTGGTTCATCGACCGGCTGGAGCCGGGAAGCGCCGTCTACAACATCCCCGCCGCGTTGCGTCTGACGGGTGCGCTGGACGAGGCGGCGCTGGAGCGCGCGCTGGGCGAGATCGTCCGGCGGCACGAGGCGCTGCGGACCACCTTCAAGGAGGTGGAAGGCTTGCCGGTGCAGGTGGTGGCGCCCTTCGGCGGGTTCGCCCTGCCGGTGGAGGACCTGTCGGGGCTCGGCGAGGCGGACCGCGAGGCGGCGGTCAGGCGCCGGGCCAGGGAGGAGGCGGCGCGGCCCTTCGACCTCGCCGCGGGACCGCTCGTCCGTGCCGGGCTGCTGCGGCCGGGTTCCGAGGATCACGTGCTGCTGCTCTCGATGCACCACATCGTCAGCGACGGGTGGAGCATGGGGGTGCTCTTCCGCGAGCTGTCGGCGCTGTACGCGGTGTACCACGAGGGTGGTGTGTCGCCGCTCACCGAGCTGGCGGTGCAGTACGCCGACTACGCGGTGTGGCAGCGCGAGCAGCTGGAGGGCGAGGTGCTGGACCGGCAGCTGGCGTACTGGCGGGAGCGCCTGGCGGGCGCCCCGGAGCTGCTGGAGCTGCCCACCGACCGTCCGCGCCCGGCGAAGCAGACGTACCGGGGGGCGCACGAGCGGATCGAGCTTCCCGGCGAGCTGGTGGAGCGGCTCCGGGCGCTGGCGCGGAGCGAGGGCGCGACGCTGTACATGGTGGGGCTGGGCGCCTTCCAGGTGCTGTTGTCGAAGTACAGCGGGAACGAGGATGTGGTCGTGGGCAGCCCGATCGCCGGGCGGACGAGGAAGGAGGTCGAGGAGCTGATCGGCTTCTTCGTCAACACGCTGGTGCTGCGCACCGACCTCGGTGGAGACCCGGGCTTCCGCGAGACCCTGCGGCGGGTGCGGGAGGCGACGCTGGGCGCGTACGAGCACCAGGAGGTGCCCTTCGAGAAGCTGGTGGCCGAGCTGCAGCCGGAGCGCAGCCTGGGCCACTCGCCGCTGTTCCAGGTAATGTTCTCCTTCGACCACGCCTCGGGCGCGGACAGCGTCCTCCCGGGGCTGGTGATGAAGTCCGTAGGCGCGGAAAGGGAAACCGCCAAGTTCGACCTGAGCCTGGGGCTCGTGGAAGGCCCTCGCGGCGGGTGGGGGAGCCTGTCGTACAGCACGGACCTGTTCGAGCGCGGCACGATCCTGCGGATGCTGGGGCACCTGGAGCGGGTGCTGGAGCAGGTGGCGGAGGACCCGGACCGGCGCCTCTCCGACCTGGACCTCCTGCGCGCGGAGGAGCGCGCGCGGCTCCTGGAGGAGTTGAACCGGACGGAGGCGGAGTACCCCGCGGACCGCTGCATCTACCAGCTCTTCGAGGCGCAGGTGGAGCGCACGCCCGGCGCCGTGGCGGTCAGCCACGAGGAGGAAAGGCTCACCTACGCCCAGCTGAACGAGCGGGCCAACCGTCTCGCGCACTACCTCAGGGGGCGCGGAGTGGGGCCGGAGGTCCGGGTGGGGGTCTGCCTGGAGCGGAGCCTGGAGCTGGTCGTCTCCGTCTTCGCCGTCCTCAAGGCGGGCGGGGTGTACGTCCCCCTGGATCCCTCGTACCCCGCCACGCGGCTGCAGCGCATGCTCGCCGACTCGGGGGCGGAGGTGCTGCTGACGCAGACGAGGCTGCGCGCATCGCTTCCGGCCGCGCCCCGCGTGGCGACGGTGAGCGTGGACGCGGAGTGGCGGGAGATCGAGGCCGGCTCGCCCGGGAACCCGGAGAGCGGCGCGACGCCGCGCAACCTGGCGTACATGATCTACACCTCCGGCAGCACCGGGACGCCGAAGGGCGCGGGGGTCGACCACGAGGCGCTGGTGAACCACATGACCTGGTTCGTCCGCGAGCTCGGGTTCACCGCGGAGGACCGGGTGCTGGAGAAGACCTCGATCGTCTTCGACGGCTCGCTCTGGGAGTTCTTCGCGCCCCTGATCGTGGGCGGCGAGATCGTGGTCGCGCAGCAGGACGGGGAGCGCGACCCGGCGTACCTCCTCCGCACGGTCCGGAGCCGGGAGATCACCGCCCTGCAGGTGCTTCCCGCGCTCTTCCGGGTGCTCACCGACGAGCCGGAGTTCGCGGAGTGCACGTCGCTCCGCAAGGTGCTCTGCGGCGGAGAGGCGCTGCCTGGCGAGCTGTACCGCCGCCTCTCGCGGCTCCTCCCCGGCACCCGGCTGATCAACCTCTATGGGCCGGCCGAGTGCTGCATGAACGCCGCCATCCACGTCTGCGAGGCGGGGGACGAGCGGAGCGCGTCCGTGACCATCGGGCGCCCCGTGCCGAACACCCGCTCGTACGTGCTGGACGCGGCGATGAGGCTGCTCCCGGAGGGGATCCCCGGCGAGCTGTGCGTCGGCGGGGTGCAGGTGGCGCGCGGGTACCTGGGGCGGCCCGAGCTGACGGCGGACCGCTTCGTCCCCGATCCGTTCGGCGGGGAGGCGGGTGCGCGGCTGTACCGCACGGGAGACCGGGTGCGGTGGCGGGCGGACGGCCGGCTGGAGTACCTGGGCCGCCTGGACCAGCAGGTGAAGATCCGCGGCGTCCGCGTGGAGCCTGGGGAGGTGGAGAGCGCGCTCCTGGCGCACTTCGCGGTGCGGGAGGCACGGGTGGTGGTGCGCGAGGACGTGCCCGGGGAGAAGCGGCTGGTGGCGTACGTGGTGGGCGGTGTCGAAGTGGAAGAACTGCGGGAGCACCTGCGGAAACACCTGCCGGAGTACATGGTCCCGTCCGCGTTCGTCTTCCTGGAGGCGCTGCCGCTGACGCCGAACGGAAAGCTGGATCGCAAGGCGCTGCCGGCGCCGCAGTACGCGGCCGAGGCGGACCGGTACGTGGCGCCGCGGACGCCGGCGGAGGAGGTGCTGGCGGGGATCTGGGCGGGGGTGCTGCGCCTGGAGCAGGTGGGGGTGACGGAGAGCTTCTTCGAGCTGGGCGGGCACTCGCTGCTGGCCACGCGGGTGGTCTCGCGCATCCGGGAGGTGTTCGGAGTGGAGGTGCCGCTTCGGGCGTTCTTCGAGGGACCCACGGTCGCGGAGCTGGCGAAGGCGGTGGAGGACGAGCGCCGCCGGGGGCTTCCGGTGCTGCCGCCGGTGGTGCCGGTGGAGCGCACGGGGGCGCTGCCGCTGTCCTTCGCGCAGGAGCGGCTCTGGTTCATCGACCGGATGGAGCCGGGGAGCGCTGTTTACAACGTCCCCATGGCACTGCGCCTGGAGGGTGCGCTGGACGAGGCGGCGCTGGAGCGGAGCCTGGGTGAGATCGTCCGGCGTCACGAGGCGCTGCGCACCACCTTCCGGGAGGTGAACGGCTCGCCGGTGCAGGTGATCGCGCCCTTCGGCGGGTTCGCCCTGCCGGCGGAGGACCTGTCGGGGCTCGGCGAGGCGGACCGCGAGGCGGCGGTCAGGCGCCGGGCCGGGGAGGAGGCGGCGCGGCCCTTCGACCTCGCCGCGGGACCGCTCGTCCGTGCGGCGCTGCTGCGGCCGGGTGCCGAGGATCACGTGCTGCTGCTCTCGATGCACCACATCGTCAGCGACGGGTGGAGCACGGCAATCCTCTTCCGCGAGCTGTCGGCGCTGTACGCGGCGTACCGCGAGGGCGGTGAGTCTCCGCTCCCCGAGCTGCCGGTGCAGTATGCCGACTACGCGGTGTGGCAGCGGGAGCAGCTGGCGGGCGAGGTCCTGGATCGGCAGCTGGCGTACTGGCGGGAGCACCTGGTGGGCGCGCCGGAGCTGCTGGAGCTGCCCACCGACCATCCCCGCCCGTCGGTGCAGACGTACCGGGGCGCGACGGTTCCGGTGGAGCTCTCCCTCGAGCTGCTGGAGCGGCTGCAGGCGCTGGGGCGGAGCGAGGGCGCGACGCTGTACATGACGGTGCTGTCTGCCTTCCAGGTGCTGCTGTCCAGGTACAGCGGCAGCGAGGACATCGTCGTGGGGAGCCCGATCGCCGGGCGCACGCGCGGCGAGGTGGAGGGGTTGATCGGCTTCTTCGTCAACACGCTGGTGCTGCGCACCGACCTCGGTGGAGACCCGAGCTTCCGCGAGACCCTGCGGCGGGTGCGGGAGGCGACGCTGGGCGCGTACGAGCACCAGGAGCTTCCCTTCGAGAAGCTGGTGGCCGAGCTGCAGCCGGAGCGGTCTTTGAGCCACTCGCCCCTGTTCCAGGTGATGTTCACCCTCCAGGACGCCGGGGTCGGGGGAGGCGCGCTCGCGGGGCTGGAGGTGAGCGGAGCCGCAGCGGCCATGGAGATCGCCCAGTTCGATCTTTCCCTGACGCTCGCGGTGACCGCCCAGGGCCTGCGCGGCGCGTTGAACTACAGCACGGACCTCTTCGAGCGCGGCACGGTCCAGCGGATGCTCGGCCACCTGGCACGGGTGCTGGAGCAGGTCGCCGCGGACGCGGACGTGCGGCTCTCGCGACTGGAACTGCTCGACGAGGCGGAGCGCGCGCTGGTGCTGGAGGCGTGGAACCGCACGGCGGCCGAGGTTCCGGCGGCCCGCTGCATCCACGAGCTGTTCGAGGAGCAGGCGGCGCGCACGCCGGGGGCGATGGCCGTGCGCTTCGAGGAGGAGTCGCTCACCTACCGCGAGCTGAACGAGCGCGCGAACCGGCTGGCGCACCACCTCGTCCACTTGGGCGTCGGGCCCGAGGTGCGCGTGGGCGTGCTGATGGAGCGCAGCCTGGAGATGGTGGTCTCGCTCCTGGCGGTGCTGAAGGCCGGCGGCGCGTACGTGCCGCTCGATCCGGGCCTGCCCGCCGAGCGGCTGGCGTACATGCTCGACGACAGCACCGTGCCGCTGGTGCTGGTGCAGGCTGCCCTGCGCGGGGCCGTCCCCGCGCGGGACGGGATCGACGTGCTGGCGGTGGACGCGCTGGCGGAGCGGCTGGCGGCGGAGCCAGCGGAGAACCCGGCGGGCGGCGCGGGGCCGGATTCGCTCGCGTACGTCATCTACACCTCCGGCAGTACCGGCCGCCCCAAGGGGGTGATGAACCAGCACCGGGGCGTGGTCAACCGCCTGGTGTGGATGCAGGCTCAGTTCGGGATCGGCGCGGACGACGTGGTGCTGCAGAAGGCGCCGTTCGGCTTCGACGTGTCGGTGTGGGAGTTCTTCTGGCCGCTGCAGCAGGGCGCCTGCCTGGTGATGGCGCGCCCGGACGGGCACCGCGACCCGCTGTACCTGCAGGAGGTGATCGACGCACGCGGTGTGACCACGCTGCACTTCGTCCCCTCCATGCTGCAGCCGTTCGTGGAGGCGGTGGAGGCCGGCCGCTGCGCCTCGCTGCACCACGTGGTCTGCAGCGGCGAGGCGCTGCCGCCGGCGCTGGTGGAACGCTTCCACGACCGGTTCGCCGGCCCGGTGGTGCTCACCAACCTGTACGGCCCCACCGAGGCGGCCGTGGACGTGAGCTGCTGGACCTGCCCGCGCGACGGAGCAGCCGGCGTGGTGCCGATCGGGCGGCCGGTGTGGAACACCGCGCTCTACGTGCTGGACGCCGGGCTGCGGCCGGTGCCGGTGGGCACCCCCGGCGAGCTGTACATCGGTGGGGTGCAGGTGGCGCGCGGCTATCAGGGCCGCGCGGCGATGACGGCGGAGCGCTTCGTCCCAGATCCGTTCTCGGCGGAAGGTGGGGCACGGCTGTACCGGACGGGCGACCGGGCGCGGTGGCGGGCGGACGGCGCCATCGAATATCTGGGCCGGCTCGACTTCCAGGTGAAGGTGCGCGGCTTCCGCATCGAGCTGGGCGAGATCGAGGCGGTGCTGCGGGGCCACGGGAGCGTCGCCGACTGCGTGGTGACGGCGCACGAGCAGGCGGGCGAGCAGCGGCTGGTGGCGTACGTGGTCGGTGACGCGGACGCGGAGGCGCTGCGCGACCGCCTGCGGCGGAGCCTGCCGGAGTACATGGTGCCGCCCGCCTTCGTCTTCCTGGACGCGCTCCCGCTGACGGCCAACGGGAAGCTGGACCGCAAGGCGCTGCCGGCGCCGGAACTCGCGTCGGCGGAGGAGAAGTACGTGGCGCCGCGCACCCCCGTGGAGGAGGTGCTGGCGGGGATCTGGACGGAGGTGCTGCGCCTGGAGCGGGTGGGGGTGCGCGACAGCTTCTTCGACCTGGGCGGGCACTCGCTGCTGGTTACGCGCGTGATTTCGCGGGTGCGTCAGGTGTTCGGGGTGGAGGTGCCGCTGCGGGCGCTCTTCGAGGGACCCACGGTGGCGGAGCTGGCCGGTCGCGTGGAGGCGCTGCGCCGCGCGGAGCTGCCGGTGCTGCCGCCGGTGGTGCCGACCGAGCGCACGGGTGCTCTGCCGCTGTCCTACGCGCAGGAGCGGCTCTGGTTCATCGACCAGCTGGAGCCGGGAAGCTCCGCCTATAACATCCCCGTGGCACTGCGCCTGGAGGGTGCGCTGGACGAGGCGGCGCTGGAGCGGAGCTTGAGCGAGATCGTCCGGCGTCACGAAACGCTGCGCACCGTCTTCCGCGAAGTGGACGGCTCGCCGGTGCAGGTGATCGCGCCCTTCAGCGCTTTCACCCTGCCGGTGGAGGACCTGTCGGCGCTCAGCGACGCGGATCGCGAGGCGGCGGTCAGGCGGCGGGCAGGAGAAGACGCGCGGCGGGCGTTCGACCTTGCGGCGGGGCCGCTCTTCCGTGCGGCGCTCCTGCGGCAGGGCGAGGAAGACTTCGTGCTGCTGCTCTCGATGCACCACGTCGTCAGCGATGGGTGGAGCATGGGGGTGCTCTTCCAGGAGCTGTCGTCGCTGTACGCGGCGTATCGCGAGGGCGGGGAGTCGCCGCTGGCGGAGCTGGCGGCGCAGTACGCAGACTACGCGGTGTGGCAGCGCGAGCAGCTGGAGGGTGAGGTGCTGGACCGGCAGCTCTCGTACTGGCGGGAGCGGCTGGCGGACGCACCCGCGCTGCTGGAGTTGCCGACGGACCATCCGCGCCCGCCGGTGCGGACACACCGGGGTTCGACGGTCCCGGTGGAGCTCTCCCCGGAGTTGCTGGAGCGCTTGCAGGCGCTGGGACGGAGCGAGGGCGCGACACTGTACATGACGCTGCTGGGTGCCTTGCAGGTGCTGCTTGGCAAGTACGCCGGCAGCGAAGACGTGGTGGTGGGGAGCCCAATCGCGGGGCGCACGCGCGCGGAGGTGGAGGAGCTGATCGGCTTCTTCGTCAACACGCTGGTGCTGCGCACCGACCTCTCGGGAGATCCGAGCTTCCGCGAGGTGCTGCGGCGCGTGCGTGAGGCGACGCTCGGAGCGTACGAGAACCAGGAGGTGCCGTTCGAGAAGCTGGTGTCCGAGCTGCAGCCCGAGCGCTCCATGAGCCACGCGCCGCTCTTCCAGGTGCTGTTCACGCTTCAGAACGCCGAGGGCCGGGGAGGTGCTCTTCCGGGGCTGAAGGTGAGCGGAGTCGATGCGGAGCTCGCGACCGCCAAGTTCGATCTCTCCCTGACGCTCGCGGCGACCCCCCAGGGGCTGCGCGGCGGACTGAACTACAGCACGGACCTTTTCGAGCGCGGCACGGTCGACCGGATGCTCAGCCACCTCGCACGGGTGCTGGAGCGGGTCTCCGCGGACGCGGACGTGCGACTTTCGCAGCTGAAGCTGCTCGACGGGGCGGAGCGCACGCTCGTTCTGGAGGCGTGGAACCGGACGGCGGCCGAGTATCCGGCGGACCGGTGCATCCACGAGCTGTTCGAGGCGCAGGTGGAGCGCACTCCCGGCGCGGTGGCGGTGGTCTTCGAGGATGCCGCCCTGACGTACGACGAGCTGGACCGCCGCGCCAATCGCCTGGCGCACCAGCTGATCGCGCTGGGGGTGCGCGCGGAGGACCGGGTGGCGCTCTGCGTGGAGCCGTCGCTGGACGCGGTCGCCGCGCTGCTGGGGATACTGAAGGCGGGCGCCGCCTACGTGGCAACGGACCTGGCCGCGCCCGACGAGCGCATCGCCTTCATGCTCGACGAGGCGTCCGTGCAGATCGTGGTCGCCGGCGGCGCGGAGGCCACACGCCCCTGGACGGCGGGGCGCACGGTGGTGGAGGCGGGCGAGGACCTGGCGCGCTTCCCCGCCACGCCGCCGGCGGTCGGGGTGACGCCGCGCAACCTGGCGTACGTCGTCTATACCTCCGGCTCCACGGGGTTGCCCAAAGGAGTGCTGGTGGAGCACGGCGGGGTGTGCAACGCGGTGGTGGCCTTCTCCCGCATCTACGAGATCGCCCCCGGGCACCGCGTGCTCCTGTTCGCGCCGCTGCACTTCGACGCGTCGGTGATGGACATCTTCACCGCGCTGACCACGGGCGCCGCCCTGGTGGTGGCGCCGCGCGAGGCGCTGATCCCCGGTGACGAGCTGGTGTCGCTGCTGGAGCGCGAGCGGGTGACGCACGCCAAGTTCACCCCCAGCGCGCTGGCGGCCCTGCCGTACGCGCCGCTTCCCGCGATGCGGGCGGTGATGGTGGGCGGCGAGGTGTGCGGCGCGGAGCTGGTGGCCCGCTGGGCGCCGGGGCGGCGCTTCTTCAACGGCTACGGGCCCACGGAGACCAGCGTCCGCATGTCGGTGTTCGAGGCGGCGGACGGCACCCGCCCACCTCTGCTGGGCGCGGGGACGGCCAACGTCCGCGTCTACGTGCTGGACGCCGCGGGGGAGCCGCTCCCCGTGGGCGCCCCCGGCGAGGTGTGCATCGGCGGGGTGCAGGTGACGCGCGGGTACCTGGCGCGCCCGGCACTGACCGCCGAGCGCTTCGTCCCCGACCCGTTCTCGGCCGAGCCGGGGGCGCGGCTCTACCGCTCGGGCGACCGGATGCGGTGGCGCGGCGACGGCACGCTGGAGTTCATCGGACGGATCGACCACCAGGTGAAGATCCGGGGCTTCCGGATCGAGCTCGGCGAGATCGAGGGCGCGCTGCGGCGGAGCGAGGGAGTCGTCGACTGCGTGGTCGTGGTCCGCGAGGACGTGTCCGGGGAGAAGCGGCTGGTGGCGTACGTGGCCGGTGGCGTGGAGGCTGACGCGCTGCGGGAGCACCTGCGCCGGAGCCTGCCGGAGTACATGGTGCCGGCGGCGTTCGTGGTGCTGGCGGCGCTGCCACTGGCTCCGAACGGGAAGCTGGACCGCAAGGCGCTTCCCGCGCCGGAGCTCGCGTCGCCGGAAGAGGCGTACGTGGCGCCGCGCACGCCGACCGAGGAGGTGCTGGCGGGGATCTGGGCGGAGGTGCTGCGCCTGGAGCGCGTGGGCGTGCACGACAACTTCTTCGACCTGGGCGGGCACTCGCTCCTGGCCATGCGGGTGGTGTCGCGGATCCGGGCCACGTTCAACCAGGAAATCTCGATTCGCACCGTGTTCTCGATGCCTACGCTGGAAGCCATGGCGGGAGAGATCGAGCGCAGGATCTATGAAGCCGTAGCTGCAATGTCCGAATCCGAGGCCGAGCACCTGGCCCAGTCCAACCCCGTTGCAGGAGTCTGAGATGGCCTCGGAACAGACGGTCGAGCGTCCGCGCCCGGAGCTTTCTGCCGCCAAGCGCGCGCTCATCGAGGCCATGCTCAGGGGGCAGGTCCGCTCGTCGGGCATCGTCCCCCGCGCTCATCGCGACGGCGCTCCGCTCTCCTTCGCGCAGGAGCGGCTCTGGTTCATCGACCAGCTGGAGCCGGGGAGCGCCGTCTACAACATCCCCGTGGCACGGCGGCTGGGGGGCCCGCTGGACGAAGCGGCGCTGGAGCGGGCGCTGGGCGAGATCGTCCGGCGGCACGAGGCGCTGCGCACCACCGTCCGGGAGGTGGATGGCTCACCGGTGCAGGTGATTGCGCCGTTCGGCGGCTTCACGCTGCCGGTGGAGGACCTGTCGGGGCTGGATGAGGCGGATCGCGAGACGGCGCTCAGGCTGCGCGCCGGCGAGGAGGCGCGGCGGGCGTTCGACCTCTCGGCGGGGCCGCTCTTCCGCACCGCGCTGCTGCGGCTGGGCGCCGAGGATCGCGTGCTGCTGCTCTCGATGCACCACATCGTCAGCGACGGGTGGAGCATGGGAGTGCTCTTCCGGGAGCTGTCGGCGCTGTACGAGGCGTACCGTGAGGGTCGTGAGTCGCCGCTGCCGGAGCTGGCGGTGCAGTACGCCGACTACGCGGTGTGGCAGCGCGAGCAGCTGGCGGGCGAGGTGCTGGACCGGCAGCTCGCGTACTGGCGGGAGCGCCTGGGGGGAGCGCCGGAGCTGCTGGAGCTGCCGACGGACCGCCCCCGACCGGTGGTGCAGACGTACCGGGGCGCGTCGGTCCCGATGGAGCTCTCCCCCGAGCTGCAGGAGCGGCTGCAGGCGCTGGGGCGAAGCGAGGACGCAACGCTGTACATGACGCTGCTGGGCGCCTTCCAGGTGCTGCTGGGCATGTACGCCGGCAGCGAGGACGTGGTGGTGGGAAGTCCCATCGCCGGGCGCACGCGCGGCGAGGTGGAGGGGCTGATCGGCTTCTTCGTCAACACGCTGGTGCTGCGTACCGACCACTCGGGAGACCCGAGCTTCCGCGAAACCCTGCGGCGGGTGCGGGAGGCGACGCTGGGCGCGTACGAGCACCAGGAGGTGCCGTTCGAGAAGCTGGTGGCCGAGTTGCAGCCGGAGCGCAGCCTGAGCCACTCGCCGCTCTTTCAGGTGATGTTCGCGCTGCAGAACGCCGAGAGCGGGGGAGGCGCGCTTCCAGGGCTGAAGGCCGGCGGCGTCGGTGCGGCGATGGAGATCGCCAAGTTCGATCTCTACCTGGAGCTCACGGCGACCCCCCAGGGTCTGCGCGGCGGACTGAACTACAGCACCGACCTCTTCGAGCGCGGCACGGTCGAGCGGATGGTCGGTCACCTGGCGCGGGTGCTGGAGCAGGTCGCCGCGGACGCGGACGTGCGGCTCTCGCAACTGGAGCTGCTCGGTCAGGCGGAGCGCGCGCTGGTGCTGGAGGAGTGGAACCAGACGGCGGCCGAGGTTCTGCCGGACCGGTGCATCCACGAGCTGTTCGAGGCGCAGGCGGCGCGGACGCCGGGGGCGGTGGCCGTGCGCTTCGAGGAGGAGTCGCTCACCTACCGCGAGCTGAACGAGGGTGCGAACCGGCTGGCGCACCATCTCCGGCGGCGCGGGGTGGGCCCGGAGGTGCGGGTGGGGGTGCTGGTGGAGCGCTCGCCGGCCCTGATCACCGCCGTGCTGGGCGTGCTGAAGGCCGGCGGCGCGTACGTGCCGCTGGATCCGACGTACCCGGCGGAGCGGCTGCGCTACGTGCTGGAGGACAGCGGCGCGCTGGTGCTGGTGACCGGCGGCGGTGCCGAGGCGGCGCTGGCCGGCGAGGAGGTGGGCGGCTTCGCCGCGGTGGACCTGGACGCGGAAGCGGACGCGATCGCCGGCGAGCCGGAGACGCCTCCCACGAGCGGGGTGCGTCCGCAGAACCTCGCGTACGTGATCCACACCTCCGGCTCGACGGGCCGGCCGAAGGGCACCGGTGTGCCGCACCGCAGCCTGGTCAGCTCCACGCGTGCGCGCACCGCCTGGTACGGGGCCGACCCGGAGCACTTCCTCCTCCTCTCCTCCATCGCGTTCGACAGTTCGGTGGCGGGGGTGTTCTGGACGCTGTGCGGAGGTGGCGCGCTCCACCTGATGCGCGGGCAGGCGCAGACCGAGCCTGCTGAGGTGGTCCGGCAGATGGGGGAGCGCGGGATCACCGATCTCCTCTGCGTCCCGTCGTATTACGCCGCGCTCCTGCGCTTCGTGCAGGAACCGCTGCCGTCGCTGGCGCGGGCGATCGTCGCGGGCGAGACGGCAACCTGGGAGCTGGCGGCGCGACACGGAGCGCTGCTCCCGCACACCGGGCTGGTGAACGAGTACGGCCCGACCGAGGCGACGGTGTGGAGCACCGCATACCGGTGTCCCCCTGGAGCGTCCGCGGCGGCAGGGGCGGCCGTCATCCCGATCGGCGGGCCGATCCCGAACGCGCGCGCGTACGTCGTGGATGGCCACGGGCGTCCAGTGCCGATCGGAGTGGCGGGTGAGCTGCGGGTGGGTGGGGCGGGGGTGACGCGGGGGTATCTCGGCCGCCCTGGGCTGACAGCGGAGCGGTTCGTCCCGGATCCGTTCTCGGCGGAAGCAGGCGCACGCCTGTATCGCACCGGCGACCGGGTGCGCTGGCTTCCCAGCGGGACCCTCGAGTTCCTGGGCCGCACCGACCTCCAGGTGAAGGTGCGCGGCTTCCGCATTGAGCCGGGGGAGATCGAGGCACGGCTGCGCGAGCACGAGCTGATTCGCGAGGCGGTGGTGGCCGTGCGCGCGGACAGCCCTGGCGATCAGCGGCTGGTGGCGTACTGGGTGGGAGAGGCGGAGGTGGAAGCGCAGGCGCTGCGGAGCCACCTGGGCGAGCGGCTGCCGGAGTACATGGTGCCGGCGGCGTACGTGCGCCTGGAGGCACTGCCACTCACGCCCAGCGGCAAGGTGGACCGCAAGGCGCTGCCGGCGCCGGAGGGGGATGCGTACGCGCGGGGGAGCTACGAGGCACCGCTGGGGGAGGTGGAGGAGGCGCTGGCGAAGATCTGGGCGGAGGTGCTCGGGTTGGACCGGGTGGGGCGGTGGGACCACTTCTTCGAGCTGGGCGGGCACTCGCTCCTGGCGGTCAAGCTGATCGGGCGGATGCGGCGCGCGGGGCTGTACACGGACGTGCGGGCACTGTTCACTACGCCGGTGCTGGCCGAGCTGGCATTCGCGGTGGGTCGGGCGTCTTCGGAGGTGGAGGTCCCCGCGAACGGGATCCCGCAGGGGTGCGGGTCCATCACGCCGGAGATGCTGCCGCTGGTGGAGCTGAGCCAGGCGGAGATCGACCGGATCGTGGCGGAGGTGCCGGGCGGAGCCGCGAACGTGCAGGACATCTATCCGCTTGCCCCTCTGCAGGAGGGTATCCTCTTCCACCACCTGCTGTCGCAGGAGGGGGACCCGTACCTGACGCCGAGAGTGACGGAGTTCGACACCCGTGCGCGCCTGGAGCAGTACATGGCGGCACTGCAGGCGGTGATCGATCGCCACGACATCCTGCGCACGGCACTGGCCTGGGAGGGGCTGCGCGAGCCGGTGCAGGTCGTCTGGCGGCACGCGCCGCTGCCGGTGGAGGAGGTGGAACTGGATGCGGGGGCAGGGGATGTGGTCGAGCAGCTGTGGCGGAGCCATGACCGCCGGCGGTACCGGATGGACCTGGGGCGGGCGCCGCTGCTGCGGGTGTCGATCGCCGAGGACCGCGCGCGTGGCCGCTGGCTGCTGCTGATGCTCAGGCACCACCTGGTGAGCGACCACGAGTCGCTGGAGGTGCAGCGGGAGGAAATCTCTGCGCACCTGCGGGGCGTGGAGTCGGAGCTGCCGGCGCCGCTGCCGTTCCGCAACTACGTGGCGCAGGCGCGGCTGGGGGTGAGCCGGGAAGAGCACGAGCGGTTCTTCCGCGGGATGCTGGGGGACGTGGAGGAGCCGACGGCGCCGTACGGGCTGCTGGACGTGTGGGGGGAGGGACGTGGGATCGGGGAGGCGTGGCTTCCGGTGGCGGGCGACCTGGGCGCGCGGCTGCGCCGCCGGGCGCGGGCGCTGGGGGTGAGCGCGGCGAGCCTGTGCCACCTGGCGTGGGCGCAGGTGCTGGCGCGGCTGAGCGGCCGGCAGGACGTGGTCTTCGGGACGCTGCTCTTCGGCCGCATGCAGGGCGGGGAGGGGGCGGACCGGGTGATGGGTCCGTTCATCAACACGCTGCCGGTGCGGATCGGGGTGGGGGAGGAGGGGGTCGAGGCGGCGGTGCGGCGCACGCACGCGCTGCTGGCGGACCTGCTGCGGCACGAGCACGCCTCCCTGGCGCTGGCGCAGCGCTGCAGCGGCGTGGCGGCGCCCGCGCCGCTGTTCACCTCGCTGCTGAACTATCGCTACAGCGGCGCGAGGGGGCGTTCGCAGGAGGCGGGACAGCCGGAGGAGGGCGGGCGGGGCATTCGCGCACAGGAGCGGACGAACTACCCGGTGGTGCTCTCGGTGGACGACCTGGGGGAGGAGTTCTCGCTGGTGGCGCAGGTGGCGGCCCCGGCGGACGCGGAGCGGGTGTGCCGGATGATGCACACGGCGCTGGAGCGGCTGGTCCAGGCGCTGGAGGCCACTCCCGGACGGGCGATCGGGAGCATCGACGTGCTGCCGGAAGCGGAGCGCTGCATGGTGGTGGAGGAGTGGAACCGCACGGACGCGGAGTACCCCGCGGATTCCCCCATCCACGAGCTGTTCGAGGCGCAGGCGGCGCGCACGCCGGGGGCGGCGGCCGTGCGCTTCGGGGAGGAGTCGCTCACCTACCGCGAACTGGACGCGCGCGCCAACCGGCTGGCGCACTACCTCGTCCGCCTGGGCGTCGGCCCCGAGGTGCGGGTGGGGATCTGCCTGGAGCGGAGCCTGGAGACGGTGGTCGCCACGCTGGCGGTGCTGAAGTCCGGCGGCTGCTGCCTCCCCGTGGACACCAGCTACCCGGCCGAGCGGATGGCGCTGATGCTCGCCGACTCCGCCGTCCCCGTGCTGCTGAGCGGGGGTGAGCTCGCCGCCCCGCTCGCCGGATCGGGTCTCCACGTCATCCGTCTGGACCAGGTGGCGGAGGTGCTCGCCGGCCAGCCGGACCACGTTCCGTCCACGAACGTGTCGGCGGGGAACCTGGCCTACGTCTTCTACACCAGCGGAAGCACGGGGCGGCCCAAGGGCGTGATGATGGGGCATCGAGAGGTGGTGCAGTACGCCGCCTGCCTCCCCGAGACGATGCCGATCGGCCCCGGCGACCGCGTGGCGCAGGCGTCGAACGCGAGCTTCGACGCGGCGGTGTTCGAGATCTGGGGCGCGCTGCTGAACGGGGCCACGCTGGTGGGCATCGACCGCGACGTGCTCCTTTCCGCACCGCTGCTGGGGCGGGAGCTGCGCGCGCAGGGAATCACGCACCTCTACCAGACGGCCGCGCTCTTCAACCAGCACGTGCGGGAGCAGGTGGACGTCTACGCGAGCCTTGCCCAGCTGGTGTTCGGGGCCGAGGCGGTGGGGACGGAGAGCGTGCGCCGGATGCTGCGCTCCGGGAAGCCTGCGCGCGTGCTGCACGAGTACGGCCCCACCGAGGCCACCGTGTGGTGCACGCTCGAGGTGGTGGAGGAAGTGGCGGAGGACGCGCCCACGGTGCTGATCGGCGGGCCGATCCCGAACGCGCGTGCCTACGTGCTCGACCTCGCGGGCGAGCCGCTCCCGGCGGGCGTCCCCGGCGAGCTGTGCATCGGGGGGGGCGGTGTGGTGCGCGGCTACCTGGGCCGGCCGGGGCAGACGGCCGAGCGCTTCGTCCCGGACCCGTTCGCGGCGGAGCCCGGTGCTCGCATGTACCGCACGGGTGACCGGGCGCGGTGGCGGGCGGAGGGGAAGCTGGAGTTCATGGGCCGCCTGGACGACCAGGTGAAGATCCGCGGGTTCCGCATCGAGCCGGGCGAGGTGGAAGCGGCGATTGTCGAGTACCCGGGCGTGCGGGGGGCCCGGGTGATGATGCGCGAGGACCAGCCGGGCGAGAAGCGGCTGGTGGCGTACGTGGTGGGCGACATGGAGATGGAGGGGCTGCGCGCGCACCTGCGCCAGGGCCTGCCGGAGTACATGATGCCGCGGGCGATCGTCGCCCTGGACCGGCTGCCGCTGAACGCGAACGGAAAGGTGGACCGCAGGGCGCTGCCGGTGCCGGAGTACGCGGCCGGCGCGGACCGGTACGTGGCGCCGCGGACGCCGACCGAGGAGGTGCTGGCGGGGATCTGGGCGGAGGTGCTGCACCTGGAGCAGGTGGGCGTGGAGGAAAGCTTCTTCGACCTGGGCGGGCACTCGCTCCTGGGCACGCGGGTGGTGTCGCGGGTCCGCGGGCTGTTCGGCGTGGAGCTGCCGCTGCGGGCGCTCTTCGAGGGACCCACGGTGGCGGAGATGGCCGGGCGCGTGGAGGAGATGCGGCGCGCGGGGCTGCCGGTGCTGCCGCCGGTGGTGCCGGCCGAGCGCACGGGAGCGCTGCCGCTGTCCTTTGCGCAGGAGCGGCTCTGGTTCATCGACCGTCTGGACCCGGGGAGCGCCGTCTACAACATCCCCGCCGCGCTGCGGTTGACGGGTGCGCTGGACGAGGCGGCGCTGGAGCGCGCGCTGGGCGAGATCATCCGGCGTCACGAGGCGCTGCGGACGACGTTCGCCGAGGCGCACGACGCGCCGGTGCAGGTGATCGCGCCCTTCGCCGGGTTTTTCCTGCCGGTGGAGGACCTGTCGGGGCTGGATGAGGCGGATCGCGAGACGGCGCTCAGGCTGCGCGCCGGCGAGGAGGCGCGGCGGGCGTTCGACCTCTCGGCGGGGCCGCTCTTCCGCACCGCGCTGCTGCGGCTGGGCGCCGAGGATCGCGTGCTGCTGCTCTCGATGCACCACATCGTCAGCGACGGGTGGAGCATGGGCGTGCTCTTCCGCGAGCTGTCGGCGCTGTACGAGGCGTACCGTGAGGGTCGTGAGTCGCCGCTGCCGGAGCTGGCGGTGCAGTACGCCGACTACGCGGTGTGGCAGCGCGAGCAGCTGGCGGGGGCGGTGCTGGACCGGCAGCTGGCGTACTGGCGGGAGCGGCTGGCGGACGCACCCGCGCTGCTGGAGCTGCCGACGGACCATCCGCGCCCGGCGGTGCAGAGGTACCGGGGCGCGACGGTTCCGGCGGAGCTCTCCCCCGAGCTGCTGGAGCGGCTGCAGGCGCTGGGGCGGAGCGAGGGCGCGACCCTGTACATGACGGTTCTGTCTGCCTTCCAGGTGCTGCTGTCCAGGTACGGCGGCAGCGAGGACATCGTCGTGGGGAGCCCGATCGCGGGGCGGACGCGCGGGGAGGTGGAGGGGCTGATCGGCTTCTTCGTCAACACGCTGGTGCTGCGCACCGACCTCTCGGGAGACCCAGGCTTCCGCGAAGCCCTGCGGCGGGTGCGTGAGGCGACGCTGGGCGCGTACGAGCACCAAGAGGTGCCCTTCGAAAAGCTGGTGGCCGAGCTGCAGCCGGAGCGCAGCCTGACCCACGCGCCGCTCTTCCAGGTGATGTTCACCTTGCAGGACGTGGAGGGTGGGGGAGGCGCGCTTCCGGGGCTGGAGGTCGGCGGCGCCGGAGCGGCCACGGAGATCGCCAAGTTCGATCTTTCCCTGACGCTCGCGGCGACCCCCCAGGGCCTGCGCGGCGGACTGAACTACAGCACCGACCTCTTCGAGCGTGGTACCGTCGAGCGGATGCTCGGCCACCTGGCGCGGGTGCTGGAGCAGGTCGCCGCCGACGCGGACGTGCGGCTTTCGCGGCTGGAGCTGCTCGGCGAGGCGGAGCGCGCGCGGGTGCTGGAGGCGTGGAACGGGACGGCGGCCAAGGTTCCGGCGGACCAGTGCATCCACCAGCTCTTCGAGGCGCAGGTGGCGCGCACGCCGGGGGCGGTGGCCGTGCGCTTCGAGGAGGAGTCGCTCACCTACCGCGAGCTGAACGCGCGTGCGAACCGGCTGGCGCACCACCTCCGTGCGCTGGGCGTGGGGCCGGACGCACGGGTGGGGATCTGCGTGGAGCGCGGCCCGGAGATGGTCGCCGGCCTGCTGGCCATCCTCAAGGCGGGCGGCGCCTACGTGCCGCTGGACCCGGCGTATCCCGCCGACCGGCTGCGCACCATGCTGGAGGACAGCGCGCCGGCGGCGCTCGTCACGCAGTCGCCGCTGGCCGGCACGTTCGCGGGGCTGGACGTCCCGGTGGTCGAGCTCGACGCCTCGGCCCCGGCGTGGGGGGGCGAGCCGGAAACCAATCCCGAGCGCGCGGAACTGCGGCCCGATCACCTCGCCTACGTCATCTACACCTCCGGCTCCACGGGGCGTCCGAAGGGCGTGCTGGTCGAGCACCGCGGCCTGGTCAACCACACCGTGTGGCAGATCGGGGCGTTCGGGATCGGAGCGGACGACACGGTGCTGCAGCGCACATCAATCTCGTTCGACGCGTCCGTGTGGGAGCTGTGGACGCCGCTGGCCGCCGGTGCCTGTCTCCTCGTCCTCTCCTCCGCCGCGGCGAAGGATCCGGGCGCCATCGGCCGCGTGATTACCCATGGCGGCGTCACCATCGCGCAGTTCGTTCCCACGCTCCTACAGGCGGTGCTCGGCGCGCTCCCGGCGGGCGCGTCTCTCCCCTGCCGCATCGCCTTCTGCGGCGGCGAGCCTCTTTCCGCCGCGCTGGTCGACGAGGCGCGGGCGGCGGGCGTGGGCGAGGTGGTCAACCTTTACGGCCCCACCGAGACCACCATCCAGGTGGCGTTCCACGTCTGCGAGGCGGACGGGCGTGCGCCCGCGATCGGCCGGCCGATCGCCAACGCGCGGATCTACGTCCTGGACGTGCGCGGCGAGCCGGCGCCCGTGGGGGTGGCGGGCGAGCTGTACGTGGGCGGGACGGGGGTGGCGCGCGGCTACCTGGGCCGTGCCGGGCTGACGGCGGAGCGCTTCGTCGCCGATCCGTTCTCGCCCGGGGCCGGCGTGCGGATGTACCGGACCGGCGACCTGGGCCGCTGGAGGGCGGACGGGACGCTGGAGTTCCTGGGGCGCACCGACTTCCAGGTGAAGGTGCGCGGCTTCCGCATCGAGCTGGGCGAGATCGAGGCGGCGCTGCTGGAGCACGAGGGCGTGCGCGAGTGTGCGGTCCTGGCGCGCGAGGACGCGGGCGAGAAGCGGCTGGTGGCGTACGTGGTGGGCGGTGTCGAAGCGGAAGAACTGCGGGAGCACCTGCGGAAACACCTGCCGGAGTACATGGTCCCGTCCGCGTTCGTCTTCTTGGACGCGCTGTCGCTGACGCCGAACGGAAAGCTGGACCGCAGGGCGCTGCCGGCGCCGCAGTACGCGGCCGAGGCGGACCGGTACGTGGCGCCGCGGACGCCGGCGGAGGAGGTGCTGGCGGGGATCTGGGCGGGGGTGCTGCGCCTGGAGCAGGTGGGGGTGACGGAGAGCTTCTTCGAGCTGGGCGGGCACTCGCTGCTGGCCACGCGGGTGGTCTCGCGCATCCGCGAGGTGTTCGCCGTGGAGGTGCCGCTTCGGGCGCTCTTCGAGGGACCCACGGTCGCGGAGCTTGCGAAGGCGGTGGAGGACGAGCGCCGCCGGAGGCTGCCGGTGCTGCCGCAGGTGGTGCCGGTGGAGCGCACGGGGGCGCTGCCGCTGTCCTTCGCGCAGGAGCGGCTCTGGTTCCTGGACCGCCTGGCGCCGGATAGCCCCTTCTACAACGTCCCCGTGGCGTGGCGCCTGGAGGGTGCGCTGGACGAGGCGGCGCTGGAGCGCGCGCTGGGCGAGATCGTTCGCAGGCACGAGGCGCTGCGGACCACGTTCGCGGAGGTGGACGGCTCGCCGGTGCAGGTGATCGCGTCCTTCGAGGGATTCGCCCTGCCGGTGGAGGACCTATCGGACCTGAGCGAGGCGGATCGCGGGGCGGTGGTCAGGCGGCGCGCCGGGGAGGAGGCGAGGCAGCCGTTCGACCTCGCCGCGGGACCGCTCGTCCGTGCGGCGCTGCTGCGGCTGGGCACCGAGGATCACGTGCTGCTGCTCTCGATGCACCACATCGTCAGCGACGGGTGGAGCATGGGGGTGCTCTTCCGCGAGCTGTCGGCGCTGTACGCGGCGTACCGCGAGGGCGGTGAGTCTCCGCTCCCCGAGCTGCCGGTGCAGTATGCCGACTACGCGGTGTGGCAGCGGGAGCAGCTGGCGGGCGAGGTCCTGGACCGGCAGCTGGCGTACTGGCGGGAGCACCTGGTGGGCGCGCCGGAGCTGCTGGAGCTGCCCACCGACCATCCCCGCCCGTCGGTGCAGACGTACCGGGGCGAGACGGTTCCGGTGGAGCTCTCCCTCGAGCTGCTGGAGCGGCTGCAGGCTCTGGGGCGGAGCGAGGGCGCGACGCTGTACATGACGGTGCTGTCTGCCTTCCAGGTGCTGCTGTCCAGGTACAGCGGCAGCGAGGACATCGTGGTGGGGAGCCCGATCGCCGGGCGCACGCGCGGGGAGGTGGAGGGGCTGATCGGCTTCTTCGTCAACACGCTGGTGCTGCGCACCGACCTCGGTGGAGACCCGAGCTTCCGCGAGACCCTGCGGCGGGTGCGGGAGGCGACGCTGGGCGCGTACGAGCACCAGGAGCTTCCCTTCGAGAAGCTGGTGGTCGAGCTGCAGCCGGAGCGGTCTTTGAGCCACTCGCCCCTGTTCCAGGTGATGTTCACGCTGCAGGACGCCGGGGTCGGGGGAGGCGCGCTCGCGGGGCTGAAGATGAGCGGGGCCGGTCCGGCCATGGAGGTCGCCAAGTTCGATCTCTCCCTGACGCTCACGGCGACCGCCCAGGGCCTGCGTGGTGGACTAGGCTACAGCACGGACCTCTTCGAGCGCGGCACGATGCAGCGGATGCTCGGCCACCTGGAGCGGGTGCTGGAGCAGGTCGCCGCAGACGCGGACGTGCGGCTCTCGCGGCTGGAACTGCTCCACGAGTCGGAGCTCGCGCTCGTGCTGGAGGAGTGGAACCGGACCGAAGCGGAGTATCCGGCGGACCGGTGCATCCACGAGCTGTTCGAGGAGCAGGCGGCGCGCACGCCGGGGGCGGTGGCCGTGCGCTTCGAGGAGGAATCGCTCACCTACGGCGAGCTGAACGAGCGTGCCAACCGGCTGGCGCACCACCTCGCCGGCCTGGGTGTCCGGCCGGAGACGCGGGTCGCACTCTGCCTGGAGCGGGGCCCGGAGATGGTCGTTTCAGTCCTGGCCGTGCTGAAGGCCGGCGGTGCGTACGTCCCGCTGGATCCCGCCTCTCCCGCGGAGCGGCTTGCGTTCATGCTGGCCAACGCCGCCGTGCCCGTGCTGGTGACGCAGGAATCACTTCGTGCGGCGCTCTTCGCCGGTGACGGCGTCGCGGTCGTGAGCGTGGACGGGGACTCGATCGCGGCGCAGTCTGCCGGGAACCCGGAACGCGGCATCTCACCCGCGCAGCTGGCGTACGTGATCTACACCTCCGGCTCCACGGGGACGCCCAAAGGGGTGCTGGTGCAGCACGGCTCCCTGGCCAACCTGCTGGCCGCCACGCGCGAGGCGTTCGGGGTCGGGGAGGGCGACGTGATGCCGGCGATGGCCTCGTACGCCTTCGACATCTGGCTGTTCGAGGCGCTGCTCCCGCTCACCTCGGGGGGCGCGGTGCGCCTGGTGGAGCGCGAGCGGGTGCTGGACGTGCCCGCGCTGGTGGAGGAGATCGCGGACGCCACGCTCGTGCACGCAGTTCCCGCGCTGATGCGGCAGCTGGTCCAGGTGGAGCGCGAGACGCCCCGGCTCGCCCGGCTGCGGCGCGCCTTCGTGGGCGGCGACCGGGTCGCGGCCGACCTGCTGGCGGAGATGCGTGAGGTGCTCTCCGGGGCGGAGTCGCACGTCCTGTACGGTCCCACGGAAGGGACCATCCTGGCCTCCACGCACCCGGTGCCGGCGGACGGGATCGTGGCGGGGCACCCGATCGGCCGTCCCCTGGGGAACGTGCGCCAGTACGTCTGCGACGGCCTCGGGAGGCCGCAGCCGGCGGGCGTCCCGGGCGAGCTCCTGATCGGCGGGGCGGGGGTGGCGCGCGGCTACCAGGGGCGGCCGGGGCTCTCGGCGGAGAAGTTCGTCCCCGATCCGTTCGCGGCCCAGCCGGGCGCGCGGCTGTACCGGACGGGCGACCGGGCACGGTGGCGGGCCGACGGGACGCTGGAGTTCCTGGGGCGGCTGGACTTCCAGGTGAAGGTGCGCGGCTTCCGCATCGAGCTCGGCGAGATCGAGGCGGTGCTGCGCCAGCACGAGAGCGTCACCGACTGCGTGGTCGTGGCGCGCGCGGACGTTCCGGGCGACCAGCGGCTGGTGGCGTACGTGGCCGGTGGTGTGGAGGCGGACGAGCTGCGCGCGCACCTGCGGGGGAGCCTGCCGGAGTACATGGTGCCGGCGGCGTTCGTGGTGCTGGACGCGCTGCCGCTGACTTCGAATGGGAAGGTGGACCGCAAGGCGCTGCCGGCGCCGGAGGGGGATGCGTACGCGCGGGGGAGCTACGAGGCACCGCTGGGGGAGGTGGAGGCGGCGCTGGCCGAGATCTGGGCGGAGGTGCTCGGGTTGGACCGGGTGGGGCGGTGGGATCACTTCTTCGAGCTGGGAGGGCACTCGCTCCTGGCGATCAAGCTGATCGAGCGGATGCGGCGGGTGGGGCTGTACATGGAAGTGCGGGCCCTGTTCACCACGCCGGTGCTGGCCGAGCTGGCCCTGGAAGTGGGCCGGGCGTCATCGGAGGTGGAGGTCCCCGCGAACGGGATCCCGGAGGGGTGCGAGTCCATCACGCCGGAGATGCTCCCGCTGGTGGAGCTCACGCAGGCGGAGATCGACCGGATCGTGGCGGGGGTGCCGAGCGGAGCCGCGAACGTGCAGGACATCTACCCGCTGGCCCCGCTGCAGGAGGGGATCCTCTTCCACCACCAGATGTCGCAGGAAGGGGACCCGTACCTGCTGTCGAGCGTGACCGAGTTCGACACCCGTGCGCGCGTGGAGCAGTACCTGGCCGCCCTGCAGGCGGTGATCGACCGGCACGACATCCTGCGCACGGCGGTGGCCTGGGAGGGGTTGAGCGAGCCGGTGCAGGTCGTCGTGCGGCACGCGCCGCTGCCGGTGGAGGAGGTGGAGCTGGATGCGGGGGCCGGGGCGGCCGAGCAGCTGTGGGGGCGCTACGACCCTCGGCGATACCGGATGGACGTGGGGCGGGCGCCGCTGCTGCGGGCGTGCATCGCCGAGGACCGCGCGCGTGGCCGGTGGCTGCTGCTGATGCTCACGCACCACCTGACGGGCGACCACGAGTCGCTGGAGGTGCAGCGGGAGGAGATCTCTGCGCACCTGCGGGGCGTGGAGTCGGAGCTGCCGGCGCCGCTGCCGTTCCGCAACTACGTGGCGCAGGCGCGGCTGGGGGTGAGCCGGGAAGAGCACGAGCGGTTCTTCCGCGGGATGCTGGGGGACGTGGAGGAGCCGACGGCGCCGTACGGGCTGCTGGACGTGTGGGGGGAGGGACGTGGGATCGGGGAGGCGCGGCTTGCGGTGGCGGGCGACCTGGGCGCGCGGCTGCGCCGCCGGGCGCGGGCGCTGGGGGTGAGCGCGGCGAGCCTGTACCACCTGGCGTGGGCGCAGGTGCTGGCGCGGCTGAGCGGCCGGCGGGACGTGGTCTTCGGGACGCTGCTCTTCGGCCGCATGCAGGGCGGGGAGGGGGCGGACCGGGTGATGGGCCCCTTCATCAACACGCTGCCGGTGCGGATCGGGGTGGGGGAGGAGGGGGTCGAGGCGGCGACGCGGCGCACGCACGCGCTGCTGGCGGACCTGCTGCGGCACGAGCACGCCACCCTGGCGCTGGCGCAGCGCAGCAGCGGCGTGGCGGCACCCGCGCCGCTGTTCACCTCGCTGCTGAACTATCGCTACGTGGGCGGGAGCGGGCGTTCCTCCGGGGCGGGGCAGGCGACGGAAGGCGTGCGGGGCATTCGCGGACAGGAGCGGACGAACTACCCCGTGACGCTCTCGGTGGACGACCTGGGGGAGGCGTTCTCGCTGACCGCGCAGGTGGCGGCCCCGGCGGAGGCGGAGCGGGTGTGCCGGATGATGCACACGGCGCTGGAGCGGCTGGTCGAGGCGCTTGAGGCCACTCCCAGGCGGGCGATCGGGAGCATCGACGTGCTGCCGGAGGCGGAGCGCCGCATGGTGGTGGAGGAGTGGAACCGCACGGACGCAGAGTATCCCGTGGGTTTCCCCATCCACCGGCTCTTCGAGGAACAGGCGAGGCGCCTGCCGGACGCGACCGCGGTCAGCTTCGCCGGCGCGGCGCTCACCTATGCCGCGCTGGACCACGCCGCCAACCGGCTGGCGAACCACCTGCGGCGCAGCGGGGTCCGCCCGGAGACCCGCGTCGGTATCTGCCTGGAGCGCGGCACGGAGCTGGTCGTCGCCATCCTGGCCGTGCTCAAGGCCGGCGGCGCCTATGTGCCGCTGGACCCGGCGTACCCTGCCGAGCGGCTGGCCTTCATGCTCGCCGACTCGGGCGCCCCGCTCCTGCTCACCCGTCTGCCGCTGCCGGAGGGGCTCACGCCCGACGCCGCCGAGGTCGTCTGCCTCGACGCCGACCGCGAGCGCATCGAGGCCGAGAGCGCGCAGGCCCCCGCCGTCGGCGTGCTGCCCGAGAACCTGGCCTACGTCATCTACACCTCGGGGAGCACCGGCCGCCCCAAGGGGGTGCTGGTGCAGCACGGCTCGCTGGCGAACCTGCTGGCCGCCACGCGCGAGGCGTTCGGCGTCGCCGAAGGCGACGTGATGCCGGTGCTGGCCTCGTACGCCTTCGACATCTGGCTCTTCGAGGCGCTGCTGCCGCTCACCTCCGGGGCCGCGGTGCGCCCGGTGGAGCACGACCGGGTGCTGGACGTGCCCGCACTGGTCGAGGAGATCGCCGACGCCACACTGCTGCACACGCTCCCCACGCTGATGCGGCAGGTGTGCGCCGCGCTGCGCGGCCGCGGGCGGACGCGCCCCGGGATGCGAGCCGTCTTCGTCGGCGGCGACGTGGTGCCGCCGGACCTAGTGGCGGAGATGCGGGAGGCCTTCCCGGCGGCGGTGGTGCACGTGATGTACGGACCCACCGAGGCGACCATCATCACCTCCAGCGTGCGGGCGCTGGAGGAGGAGAAGGTCGAGAGCCGCCTGATGGGGCGCCCCCTCCCCAATGCGCGCATGTACGTGCGCGACGCCCGGGGCGAGCCGGTGCCGGTGGGCGTCCCCGGCGAGGCGTGGCTGGGCGGGGCGGGAGTGGCGCGGGGCTACCTGGGACGCCCCGCCCTCACGGCGGAGCGCTTCGTCCCCGACCCGTTCGGTGGCGCGCCGGGCGCGCGGCTCTACCGCACGGGCGACCGAGCGCGGTGGCGGACAAACGGCGTCATGGAGTTCCTGGGCCGCCTGGACGAGCAGGTGAAGGTCCGGGGCTTCCGGATCGAGCCGGGGGAGATCGAGGCGGTGCTGTCGGCGCACGCGGAGGTGCGCGATGCGCGGGCGATCGTGTGGGAGGATGCGCCGGGCGAGAAGCGGCTGGTGGCGTACGTAGTCGGTGGCGTCGAGGTGGATGAGCTGCGGGAACACCTGCGGCGGAGCCTGCCGGAGTACATGCTCCCGTCCGCATTCGTCTTCCTGGACGCGCTGCCGCTGACTCCGAACGGGAAGCTGGACCGCAAGGCGCTGCCGGCGCCGGAGTACGCGGCCGATGCGGCCCGGTACGTGGCGCCGCGGACGTCGGTGGAGGAGGTGGTGGCGGGGATCTGGGCGGAGGTGCTGCGCCTGCAGCGCGTGGGTGTGGAAGAAAGCTTCTTCGAGCTGGGCGGGCACTCGCTGCTGGCCACGCGGGTGGTCTCGCGTATCCGCGAGGTGTTCGCCGTGGAGCTGCCACTCCGTGCGCTCTTCGAGGAACCCACGGTGGCGGAACTGGCCGGGCGCGTGGAGGAGATGCGCCGCGCCGGGCTGCCGGTGCTGCCGCCCGTGGTGCCGGTGGAGCGCACGGGTGCGCTGCCGCTGTCGTTCGCGCAGGAGCGGCTCTGGTTCCTGGACCGGCTAGACCCGGGAAGCACCACCTACAACATCCCCATGGCATGGCGCCTGGGAGGTGCGCTGGACGAAGCGGCGCTGGAGCGGAGCCTGGGCGAGATCGTCCGGCGTCACGAGGCGCTGCGCACCACGTTCGCGGAGGTGGACGGCTCGCCGGTGCAGGTGCTCGTGCCCTTCGGCGGGTTCGCCCTGCCGGTAGAGGACCTGTCGGAGCTGACCGAGGCCGATCGCGTCACGGCGGCCGGGCGGCGCACCGGCGAGGAGGCGCGGCGGGCGTTCGACCTCTCGGCGGGCCCGCTCTTCCGCGTGGCGCTGCTGCGGCTGGGTGCCGAGGACCACGTGCTGCTGCTCTCGATGCACCACGTCGTCAGCGACGGGTGGAGCATGGGGGTGCTCTTCCGCGAGCTCTCGGCGCTGTACGCGGCGTACCGCGAGGGCGGTGAGTCTCCGCTCCCCGAGCTGGCGGTGCAGTACGCCGACTACGCGGTGTGGCAGCGCGAGCAGCTGGAAGGCGAAGTGCTGGAGAGGCAGCTCGCGTACTGGTGGGAGCGCCTCGCGGGCGCACCGGGGCTGCTGGAGCTGCCCACCGACCATCCCCGCCCGTCGGTGCAGACGTACCGGGGCGCGACGGTTCCGGTGGAGCTCTCCCTCGAGCTGCTGGAGCGGCTGCAGGCGCTGGGGCGGAGCGAGGGCGCGACGCTGTACATGACGGTGCTGTCTGCCTTCCAGGTGCTGCTGTCCAGGTACAGCGGCAGCGAGGACATCGTGGTGGGGAGCCCGATCGCCGGGCGCACGCGCGGCGAGGTGGAGGGGCTGATCGGCTTCTTCGTCAACACGCTGGTGCTGCGCACCGACCTCTCGGGAGACCCGAGCTTCCGCGAGGTGCTGGGGCGGGTGCGGGAGGCGACGCTGGGCGCGTACGAGCACCAGGAGCTTCCCTTCGAGAAGCTGGTCGCCGAGCTGCAGCCGGAGCGCAGCTTGAGCCACTCGCCGCTCTTCCAGGTGATGTTCGTGCTGCAGGACGCCGATGGCCAGGGAGGCGCTCTTCCGGGGCTGAAGGTGAGCGGAGTCGGTGCGGATCTCGCGAGCGCCAACTTCGATCTCTCCCTGACGCTCGGGGCGACCCCCCAGGGCCTGCGCGGCGCACTTAACTACAGCACCGACCTGTTCGAGCGCGGCACGGCCGAGCGGATGCTCGGCCACCTGGCGCGGGTGCTGGAGCAGGTCGCCGCCGACGCGGACGTGCGGCTTTCGCAACTGGAGCTTCTTGGCGAGGCGGAGCGCGTGCTGGTGGTGGAGGAGTGGAACCGCACGAACGCGGAGTATCGGCGGGATGTCTGCGTGCACGAACTCTTCGAGGCGCAGGTGGAGCGCACTCCCCACGCGGTGGCGCTGGTCTACGAGAACGAAGAGGTGACGTACGCGGAGCTGAACGCGAGGGCGAACCGGCTGGCGCACCACCTCCGCGCGCTTGGCGTGGGGCCGGAGGCGCGGGTGGGGCTGTGCGTGGAGCGCAGCATCGAGATGGTGGTCGCCGTGTTGGGGGTGCTCAAGGCCGGCGGGGCTTACGTGCCGCTGGATCCGGAGTACCCCGAGGAGCGGCTGGGCTACATGCTCCGGGACAGCGCGCCCGCAGTGCTGCTGACGCAGCGCTCGCTCTCGGGACGTTTCGACGGATCGGGCGTTCCCATCGAGGTGCTCGATGGAGATGCTTCCGCCTGGACCGGCCAGCCGGACTCGAATCCAGGGCGCGGGGCGCTGACCCCGGAGAACCTGGCGTACGTCATCTATACCTCTGGCTCCACGGGGCAGCCGAAGGGGGTGATGAACCGGCACCGTGGCGTCATCAACCTGCTGGCCTGGGGAGAAGGGCACTGGGAGTTCGGAGCCGGGGACGCGCTGCTGCAGAGGACGTCGCTCAGCTTCGACGTCTCGGTACGCGAGCTGTTCCAGCCGCTGCTGGTGGGCGCCCGCCTGGTCATCATGCGGCCCGGTGGACAGCGGGATGTGGACTACATGGTGGGTCTCGTCCGCTGCCGGGAGGTCAGCACCATGGTCCTCACCCCCTCGCAGATGCAGGCTTTCCTGGACCACCCGGGGCTGGAGGGCTGCTCCAGCCTGCGGCGGATTGTACTGGGGGGGGAGTCCCTCCCCGTGGGGATGGTGGCGGAACTCCGGGCCCGGCTGCCGGGAGCGCGGCTGTACCACGAGTACGGCCCCACGGAGACGACCGTGACCGCGACGGTGCGGACCTGCGGCGCGGAGGGGGAGGCGCCGGGAGCTTCGATCGGGGGACCGATCTCCAACACGCGTGTCTACCTGCTGGATGCGCGAGGGGAGCCGGTGCCGGTCGGGGTCGCCGGCGAGCTGTACGTGGCCGGCGCGGGGGTGGCGCGGGGGTACCTGGGCCGGCCGGCGCTGACGGCGGAGAGGTTCGTTCCCGACTCGTTCAGCGCCGAGCCTGGAGCGCGGCTGTACCGAACGGGGGACCTGGGGCGGTGGCTGGCGGATGAGACCATCGAGTTCCTGGGGCGTGTGGACACGCAGGTGAAGGTGCGGGGCTACCGGATCGAACCGGGAGAGATCGAGGCTCGGCTGCTGGACTGCGAGGGGGTGAGCGAGGCGGTGGTGGTCGCGCACGAAGACGAGGCGGGGAACCGGCGCCTGGTGGCGTACGTGGTGGGTGACGCGGAGGCGGGGAGCCTGGGCGAGCACCTGCGCCGGAAGCTCCCGGAGTACATGGTGCCGGCGGCGTTCGTGGTGCTGGAGGCGCTCCCGCTGGCGCCGAACGGGAAGGTGGACCGGCGGGCGCTCCCGGCGCCGGAGTACGGCGTCGCGGAGGGGGCGCTCGTGGAGCCGAGAAACTACGTGGAGGTGCAGCTCATCCACATCTGGGAGGAACTGCTGGGCGTCCGTCCGATCGGGCCGACGCAGAGCTTCTTCCAACTCGGGGGCAACTCCCTGCTGGCGCTGCGCCTCTTATCGCGGGTGAACCGGAGGTTCGGCTGCGACCTCCCCGTGGCGACGCTCTTCGCCGGCGCGTCGGTCCGGCAGATGGCGGTCGCGATCCTCGCGCAGGACGCGTCGGCGCCGGCCGCCTGCGCACCCGTGGTCGCGCTGCAGCCGGACGGATCGCTGCCGCCCCTGTTCTGCGTCCATGCCATGGGCCGGGAGGTGCTCTGCTACGTCAGCCTGGTGCGCCACCTGGGCGCGGAGCAGCCGGTGTACGGAGTGCGGGATCTGGGCGAGGACCTTTCGCGTCCGCTGACCCGTCTCGCCGCCGAGCACGTCGAGGAGATCCGGTCGATCCAGCCGGAAGGCCCGTACTACCTGGCCGGATGGTCGTTCGGCGGGCCCGTGGCGTTCGAGATGGCGCTCCAGCTGGAGCGCCAGGGAGAAACGGTGGCGTTCCTCGGGCTGATCGACTCCGTTTCGCCGATCCTCGCGCAGCGCGAGGGGGTGCCCAGCGGCGAGGCGATGCGCGACCGCTTCACGAGCATTTCGACCTACATACCCGGGACGCTGCGCGGCGCCGTCACCCTGTTCCGGGCGGACGATTCCCCGGAAATGGCCGGCGGGTCGCCGGCCGAGCAGGAGGAGTGGCGGACGCTGGGCTGGTCGGCGCTCTCCTCGAGCCCGATCGAGGTGCACCGGGTCCCCGGCAACCACATCACCATCACCACGGAGCCGCACGTGCGCGTCCTGGCAGAGCTCGTGCGCGAGTCGCTCGAGTCCGCGCGGCTGCGTGCCGGAGACGAAGCCGCCGAGCCGCCCTCGCCGGCGTAGGATGGCGGCGGCCTGGCGCACGTTCGGCTTCGTCAAAGTGAGTGACGGACGACAGGGGCCGTGGGACCCACGGTTGTCGAGGGAGCTGCTCCGACAATAAGCTTCCTCACGGCGGGCAGTGAGAGAGCGTGGCGCTCGCCGGACGAGACCAGACGTCGGACGCTCAGATCTAGCCACAGGGACAGCGAAAGAAAGCGTAGCCCCCGAGGTTCAGGCTCGGCTACCAAGCGGGAGGGAGCGAAGGGTGCGGACGAACCTCCGTTCGAATTCCAGCAGTGCCTGCAGCGCGGTCTGGACCTCGACACGCGGGACCACCGAACCCGGACAGCAGCGCGGCCCGGGACCACCCCACGGGCAGACGCCTCCTCATCTCCCAGCCGTTCGTCGCGCAGGCACGCACCGATCAGGCTCACTGGAGGGGGTCCCCGCAAAGCCACCTGGCGCGGAAGCATTCGTGCAGGTGGCCGATCTCCCGCACGTCCATCTAGGATGGTATCCGCTGATTACCTTGGCGAACGTGGTGCCTCACGTGCTCCCGCAGCGCGATGCGAGACTTCGCGGAGCGGTTACGAAATCAGCTCCCCTGCGACCCGCGCCACGACCGACTGTGCCAGCAGGACCGGCCGGCCACAACGCAGCGCGAAGGACCTGCGGTATTCGTCGCCATGGCCCATGCAATCCAGCACCACCACCTCCAGTGCGGGATTACGCATCGCATCTGCGGCGGCAACCATCTCCTCGTGAACGTAGGGTGAGGCCCAGGCGACCTCCACGTCGAACCCGTCACCCGTCCACTTCTCTCGTGCGGCCGGAACCTGGTCGGCCAGGGGGGTGACCACGCCGATCCTCCCCGATGTCGTGATCGCGCGCACGACGCCGGGCAGCAGTTTGCCAGGGAGAAGCACCGGGACACCGCAGCGGATCTCGGGAAAAGCGCCAGCGCACGCGACCACGATCACGGCCGCACCTTCCTCCGCCAGGCGGAGAGCCCGCTCCTCAACGAGAGGTGCGAGCGTCGTGAGCGGGATCCGAGCCGTTCCGCCATCGGACTTGCGCACTAGCAGCGGGTAGCTGCCGGGGGTGGCGAGCCTGGAGATGTCCGCGGGTGACAGGCCGTCCAGCGCACCCGCCACGCGGATCGCGGCTGCGGGCGCGTGCCGCTGGAAGGCCGCCTCCAGATCCGGTCGGGGCGTCTGCCCTATCGTCACCACGCCCAAAATCGCCACCTGTTCCCTTTGCCGCTGGTCTAGAGCAAATAGCTGGTGAGGTTGTCGCGGTGCTTTTTCAGGTAGCGCATGAACGGCGTACCGCCGGTGCCGACTTCCACCGGGTTCCCGGCGCTGCGCTGCGCCTGCGCGTGGATATAGAGCCCCGCGTACTCCAGGTGCTTCGCCTGAAACTCGTACACCCCGTTGACGCACGCGTTGTAGACCGTGACCAGCGGGCTTGTCCGCTCCTGCCGCTGCAGGTAGGTACGGATCGACGGGCTCTGTTCCACATGGGCGATGAACGCCCGGTGTCTGGGCGGCATGTAGTCGCGCAGTTCGATCACGTGCTGGCGCAGGGGGTCGGACGTATAGCTGATCCCCAGCGCGGCGTGGATCGACGGGATGATTGAGCTCTGCGCGCCGGTTTCGCCCCGGAACGTTTGCGGCCGGCCCCCGTACGCCGCGACGCCGTCGTACCACATTCCCTGGGGCAGAGCCGGGTTGTCCTTCCAGCCGAAGATGAAAGGACGGACCCGCGTATAGTAGATGTAGGGGTCGCACTGCTCGGGCATGCGCGACAGGGTCGCCAGCATCTGCGAGAGCACGTCCGCGATGGTGCCCAGGCAGCGCTCCACCGTCTCGGCGTCGTCTCGCGTGACAGCCTCCTGCGCCGCGACGATCGCCTGCATCGCCGGACCCGCCCGACCCTCGATGTCGATGTGCACCAGGACGAACCAGTCCTCGTCGGCCCCCCCCAGGAAGTTCTCCAGGCGGGCGATGTTGCCGATGGCAACATCGCCCTCCGCATCGAACCGGCGCCAGTTGTTCAGCGCGTGCGAGGCGTAGGAGAGGACGGGCGGCCGCCCGAGCCGCTCGGCCACGGCATGCCAGGGCACGGCAATGGTGGCGGGCAGCCGGTCCACGGGCTCACGGTCGCCCCAGACGTAGGCGTGGCCGAAGTAGGACAGGAGCAACATCGCCCTCGCGACATCGCCGGGATCCGTCAGCGGAGCGGGATCGAGCTGTGGCAGGTCGCGGACGGTGCGGCGCACCGTTCCTGCGATCAACTGCTTGTCGAGTTCCCCGGCGAGCGCCTCCCACGGAGCGAAGGCGTCCGGCAGGCGCGTCGTCGGATCTGTCTGGGGGAGAAACCCGTACCCCGGGTGGACATCGAACGCGGCCAGCACCGCTGACGAGGAAAGGTTCACGGCCGCGATATTTTCCATATGTGCTCCAGGGGTGGCGGATCGGGGGGGCGCGCTCCGATCCCCCTGCGATATCAGTCATATGATAATCGGTCTCCAGAGGACAGTCCAGCAAAAGGCCTGGCCCCGTGCCCTTCGACGCCCTCACAAGGCCTTCAGGAACGGGAACGCGGACGAGGCCAGCTGGAGACGCAGGGGATACTTCGATAGCCCTGGTCTGGGGTTTTGCCGTGGTGGCGGACTCCGCGCAGTGCAGCGCGGCGGTCACCGAGGCAGCGCCGGCGCACGCCGTGACGGCGCTGACGTTCCAGACGGCGCTCGGCTTCCTGCTGACCTCGGTCACCCTCACGGCGGTGCCCCCCCCTGCGGGACGCCGGGGGGTGGCCGCTCGCGTTCGGCATCCTGGCGCTGGGGCCGGTGGCCGGGATCGCGGCGATGCGCCGGCTGGACGGTCTCCGAATTGCGGCCCCGGCAGGACAGGACACAGATGCCGCGCGGCAAACCGAACCTGGGTGATGAGATCGACCGTGGATACCTTTCCCGAAAATGACACGAGCGCCCGCCGGATGGCCGGCCGGATCGCGGCCCTCCTCCCGGCGGGCGTGGCGCTGGACGTGCGCGAGATCGGCGACGCCGCCGGCTCCCTGTTCCCGGTCGAGCGCGAAGCCGTGGCGCGGGCCGTCGCGAAGAGGACGCGAGAGTTCTCGACCGGCCGCCTGTGCGCCCGCGCGGCGATGGCGGCCCTCGGGGTGCCGCCGCACCCCGTCCCGGTGGGGCCGCAGCGGGAACCCGTGTGGCCGGACGGGCTCGTCGGCACGATCAGCCATGGCGGCGATCTGTGCCTGGCCGCGGTGGCCAGAAAGGACCACGTGTTCGGCCTGGGCATCGACCTGGAGGTGGGGGACCCGCTGGACCCGGAGGTGCGCGGGCTGATCTGCACGCCGGACGAGCTTCGCAGCGCGCCCGCCTGGGCGGGCGCAGGGGTGGATCCGCACAAGCTGGTCTTTTCGGCCAAGGAGGCGCTCTACAAGGTGCTCTTCCCGCACGCGCGGCGCTACATCGACTTCCTGGAGGTGGAGATCGGGATCGACGCGGACACGGGCGCATGGCGGCCGACCACGCTGCCGCCGGACGTGAGCGGCCGCATGGGAGCCCCGATCGAGGGGAAGTTCCTGGTCGCGGAGGGATACGTGGTCACGGCGGCATGGGCGACCCCGTCCCCGGCGGGCGGCTAGCGGTCGTCGCGTCCCTGCTTCCGCTGGTCCGGGGCTTCGCGGCGGTGCACCGAGGAGCCGGCCGATGACTTCCATCCCCTCGCGTGGCGTGACCTCGCGCGGCTTGCCGTTCGTCGCTATCCTCCCACCCCGCGACCGGACGGCATCGCGGATTCGCAGATCGCGGGTCCGGGCGGTCCGCTGTTTCGTCGCATGACGGGGCAGGCACGGATGTAGCCAGAGGTACGCCGGGACCGACCGGAGCAATCGAATCCGAGAACTGCCGATCATGAACGAAAACACCAGGCGACCGGCCTCGCCGTCCGATGCGGGGCTCCCGGGTGGCGGTGAGATGGGCGCGCTCATGCGCGCGCACGACTGGTCGTCCACGCCGCTCGGCCCCGCGGAGGGGTGGCCGCAGAGCCTGCGCTCGGCGCTCGGCATCTGCCTCCACTCGCGCTATCCCATCGCGCTCTACTGGGGTCCCGAGCTCGCCCTGCTCTACAACGACGCGTGGAGCCCGATTCCGGGCGTCAAGCATCCCTGGGCGCTGGGCCGCCCCGGCCGCGAGGTCTGGCCCGAGATCTGGGACTCGATCGGTCCGCTCTTCGAGCGCGTCCTCGCGACCGGCGAGGGGATCTGGCAGGAGGACGAGCTGCTGCCCATGCGCCGGCACGGCTACACCGAGGAGTGCTACTTCAACTTCACCTTCAGCCCGATCCCCGGCGAGGGCGGGCGCATCGAGGGCATCTTCAACGCGGTGGTGGAGACCACCTTCCGCGTGGTCGGCGAGCGGAGGACGCGCGTGCTGCGCGAGCTCGCCGAGCGCACGGCGGGGGCGCAGTCCGCGGAGGAAGTCTGCCGGCTCGCCGCCAGGGCGCTCGGGGAGGCATCCGCGGACCTGCCGTTCTGCCTCCTCTACCTGCTCGACGAGGAGAGCGGCGACCCCTGTGCGCGGCTCGCGGGCGCCGCCGGCATCGCGCCCGGTGGGCCTGCCAGCCCCATCACGGTGAGCGTGGCGGACGCGCCCTGGCCCTTCGGGCTCGTCCTGGAGACCGGCCGGGGCGTGGCTGTCGAGAACATCGCGGAGCAGTTCGCGGCCGCTCCGCCGGGCGGCCCCTGGCCCGAGCCGGGCGAACGCGCGCTCGTCGTGCCGATCACCCTCGCGACCCGGCCGGGCAGCCCCGCCGGCGTCCTCGTGGCCGGGATCAGCCCGCGCCGCGCCCTCGACGACGAGTACCGCGCGTTCGCCGAACGCGCCGCCGACCACATCGCCGCGGCCATCGGCAACGCCCGCGCCTACGAAGACGAGAGGCGGCGCGCCGAGGCGCTGGCGGAGCTGGACCGGGCAAAGACCGCCTTCTTCACCAACATCTCCCACGAGTTCCGCACCCCGCTCACCCTGATCGCGGCGCCCGCGGAGGAGGCCGTCTCCGACCCTGCTCTCTCCGAGGCGGAGCACGCCCGCTGGGAGACGGTGCGGCGGAGCGGCCTGCGGCTCCAGAAGCTGGTCAACTCCCTGCTCGAGTTTTCCCGCATCGAGGCCGGGCGCGTCCAGGCGTCCTTCGAGCCGGTGGACCTCGCCGCCTACACGCGCGACCTGGCCAGTCTCTTCCGCTCGGCGATGGAGCGCGCCGGGCTGGGCCTGGCGGTGGACGTTGAGCCGCTGCCGGAGCCGGTGTACGTGGACCGCGACATGTGGGAGAAGATCGTCCTGAACCTGCTCTCCAACGCGTTCAAGCACACCTTCGAGGGACAGGTCGCCGTATCCCTGCACGCGGCCGGCGACCACGTGGAGCTGAAGGTGAGGGACACCGGCACCGGGATCCCGGAAGAGGAGCTCCCGCACGTCTTCGACCGCTTCCACCGCGTCAAGGGCGCGCTCTCGCGCACCCACGAGGGGACCGGGATCGGGCTCGCGCTGGTGAAGGAGCTGGTGGCGCTGCACGGGGGCGCGATCACCCTGGAGAGCGCGCCGAGCGTGGGCACCACGGCGACGGTGCGGCTGCCCTCCGGGTCCCGGCACCTTTCCGCCGAGACGATCGCGGCGGCCCCGTCGGGGGCCACGGGAAGCCGCAACGCCTCGGCGTTCGTGGAGGAGGCGCTGCGCTGGATTCCGCAGGATGGCGCACCCCCCTCCCCACTCGCAGGCGAGCTCCCCTCGGACGACGCCGTCCTGGACGGGAATTCCACCACCTCCGGCATCCCACGGGGCCGGCGTGCCACGATCCTGGTCGCCGACGACAACGCGGACATGCGCGACTACCTGAGCCGGCTGCTCGGCCGGCAGTGGGGCGTCCAGGCCGTGGCGGACGGGGCTGCCGCGCTGGAAGCCGTCCGGCAGCGCGTGCCGGACCTGGTGCTTTCCGACGTGATGATGCCGGGACTCGACGGGTTCGGGCTTCTCCGGGAGCTCCGCGCGGATCCCCGCACCCGCGAGATCCCCGTCCTCCTCCTCTCGGCGCGCGCGGGGGAGGAGTCGCGGATCGAGGGGATCGAGGCCGGCGCGGACGACTACCTGGTCAAGCCCTTCTCCGCCCGGGAGGTGGTCGCCAAGGTCGGCGCCCAGCTCGAGCTGGCGCGAGTGCGCGGGGAGGCGGCGGAGCGGGAGCGGACGCTGCGCGAGACAGCCGAGCGGGCGCGCGTCGAAGCCGAAGGCGCGGAGGCGCGGCTCCGCGAGATCTTCACGAGGGCGCCGGCGATCATCGCCACGCTCCGCGGCCCGGCATACGTCTTCGAGAGTGCCAATCCCCTCTACCTCCAGTTCGTCGGCAGGACCGAGATCCTGGGCAAGCCGCTCGCCGAGGTGCTCCCCGAGGTGGTGGAGCAGGGCTTCGCCGAGCTGCTGGACAGGGTCTACCGCACGGGCGAGGCTTTCGTCGCCGACGAGATGTCCATCCTCCTCGACCGCCGCGGGGACGGGACGATGGACGAGGTGTTCATGACCTTCGTCTACCAGCCCCTCTTCGATCCGGACGGCTCCGTCTCCGGCACCCTCGTCCACGGGGTGGACGTGACCGAGCAGGTCCGGGCGCGCCAGCAGGTGGAGCAGCAGGCGGTGGAGCTGGAGGAGCTCCAGGCGGAAACGGAAGCGATCAACGAGGAGCTCCAGCAGGCGAACGAGGAGCTGAGCGAGAAGACGCGGGAGGCGGAGGAGGCGAACCAGGCAAAGAGCGAGTTCCTGGCCAGCATGAGCCACGAGCTCCGTACGCCGCTCAACGCGATCGCCGGCTACCTGGACCTGGTGAGCCTGGGGATCCACGGTCCCGTGACGGATGCCCAGCACGCGGCGCTGGGGCGGATCAAGCGCAACCAGGAGGTCCTGCTCTCGCTGATCAACGACGTGATCAACTTCGCCAAGCTGGAAGCGGGGCGGCTGGAGATCGAATGCACCGAGGTCCCCGTGGGACGGCTCCTGGAAGCGATGGAGCCGCTGATCGCCCCGCAGGTACACGCCAGGGAGCTCGTGTACCGGTGCGAGCCGTGCGCGCCGGGACTGGCGGCCCTCGGCGACCCGGAGCGGATCCAGCAGGTCCTGATCAACCTGCTCGCCAACGCGGTGAAGTTCACCCGGCCCGGGGGACGGGTGACCCTCGGCGCCGTCGACCAGGACGGCGTGGTGCACGTGCACGTGACGGACACCGGCCGCGGCATCCCGGCCGAGAAGCTGGAAACCATCTTCGACCCGTTCGTGCAGGTGGACCGCCGTGCGGGCCTCGTCGAGGACAGCCAGCAGGGGGTGGGCCTGGGGCTGGCGATCAGCCGCGAGCTCGCCCGCGCCATGGACGGAGAACTGACCGTCGAGAGCACGCCCGGGGTGGGCTCCACCTTCACGCTCACCCTGCCGCGCGTGCGGGCCGTGGAGGGGAATGGCGAGTGACGGGATCCGTGGCGCGGTCCGGGAGGCGGCGATGCGCCGGCCGGACGATGTCCGGATCGCGACCCCGCCGGACTCGCGGGACCCAGGGGATGCCGCGCTCCGATACTTGACACGGATCGACGGGTCCGGTTACGCTAGATCATTGCCCATCGTGTCCTGAAGCGGACGGACCACACCCGCCACGCCCGGACCCAAACCTCGTCTGCCCGGGGCCGCGGGGGATATCCCGCCGGCCTCATCATCCCGAACGCCGCCCGCCGACCCCGGTCCAACAGGTCTTCCGCCACCAGAGCGTCAGCCGGCGCCGCATCCTGCCTGTCCTGTCGCACCAGGCAACCGCAGGACGGTCCTCGATCGGCCGCACGTCGCCGATGTCCGACGCCGACCGGCGCGAGAACCAACCGGGAATTCCGTGTCGCGTGCGCGACGAGTGAAGATCCGGTCTCAGCCCCCAACCCTCCCGGAGAAACATGAAACTGCTGATCGTCGGTGGCGGAACCGCCGGCTGGATGACCGCGTCGTACCTTTCCAAGGCGTTCACGGACGTGGACATCACGCTCGTCGAGTCGGGGGTGGTGAAGACCGTCGGCGTGGGCGAGGCCACGTTCAGCACGCTGAAGCTCTTCTTCGACTTCCTCGACCTGCGCGAGAGCGACTGGATGCCGCACTGCAGCGCGGGCTACAAGCTGGCGATCCGCTTCCAGAACTGGACCAAGGCGAAGACCCACTTCTACCACCCGTTCCAGCGCTACGAGACGGCCGGCGGAATGACGGCGGCGGAGTGGTGGCTGAAGCTGCGGAACGGGGAGCCGTTCGACTATTCCTGCTTCGTGACCCCGCACATCTGCGACGCGATGCGCTCGCCCCGCTTCCTGGACGGGACCGTCTACGACGAGGACGTCCAGGAATACTTCGACGACGGAAAGCCCGTCCCCAACGCGATCATCGTCGGCCACAAGGTCCAGTACCCCTACGCCTACCACTTCAACGCCGCGGAGCTCGCGCTGTACCTGCAGGGCTACGCGACCGACCGCGGCGTGAAGCGGATCGTCGACGACGTGACGGAGGTCGCCCTGGACGAGCAGGGCAACATCGCGGGCGTGCACACGAAGGAGAGCGGCTTCCTCTCGGCGGACCTGTACGTCGACTGCACCGGTTTCCGCGGGCTGCTCATCAACAAGACGCTGAACGAGCCGTTCATCAGCTTCAACGACACGCTGCTCAACGACAGCGCGATCGCCATCCAGGTGCCCAAGGACGTCGAGAAGGTGGGGATGAAGCCGTACACCACCGCGCACGCGCTGAACGCGGGGTGGTCGTGGAACATCCCGCTCTACGGGCGCGACGGCACCGGCTACGTCTACTGCAGCCAGTTCGCCAGCCCGGACGAGGCCGAGCGCGAGTTCCGGGAGTTCCTGGGGCCCGACGCAAAGGACTGCGCGGCCAACCACATCAAGATGCGCATCGGCCGCAGCCGCGACTCGTGGGTGAAGAACTGCGTGGCCATCGGCCTTTCCAGCGGGTTCGTGGAGCCGCTGGAGTCCACGGGGATCTTCTTCATCCAGCACGGGATCGAGGAGCTGGTGAACCACTTCCCGCGGGAAGCGCAGGTCGACCCGAACATGGCCCGCAGCTACAACCAGACGATCAACCAGTGCATCGACGGTGTGCGGCAGTTCCTCACGATCCACTACTGCGCGGGCGATCGTGACGACACGCCGTACTGGGTCGCCGCGAGGAACGTCCCGTTGCCGGAGGAGCTCGCGGAGCGCATGCGGATCTGGAAGGCCCGGCTCCCCGGCATCCGGAACATCTACCCGTCGTTCCACGGCTTCGAGGCGTACTCGTGGTCGGTGATGCTGCTGGGGCTCAACTACGAGCCCGACACCTACCTCGCCGCCCTGGACTACCTGGACGAGGGCCAGGCGAAGGAGATGTTCGCGCAGATCCGCAGGAAGGCGGAGTTCCTGGTGAGCTCGCTTCCCAGCCAGTACGAGTACCTGACCCACCTCCGGCAGGAGCGCTCCGGCCTCGCCGTGTGAGCCGCCGCCGGCGAGGTCGCCGGAGCAGGTGCTGGACGAAAACGAGCCCCGGCGGGTCCGACCCGGCCGGGGCTCGACGTTCATGCCGTGTAGTTCTCCCCCTTTCCCCCGCTTGCGGGGGAGAGGGGGCCGGGGGGTGAGGGGGCCCACCCTCGCGGACGCCAGCGCGAAACCCGCGTGAGGGATTCCGGCCCGAAGGGGCGAGACCCGGCGGCTGTTTGCCGGGGCTCGACTCCGTTAGCCCGCGTCGTTTGCGGGCTTACGGAGCCGAAGCCCGACCCCGGCGCCAGCCGGGGGCACGCCCAACCCTGCAGTTCAATGCTTCAGAACCGCCGCTGCCACTGGAGGAACGCCCCGAACACGTTGGCGGTGGCCGGCGACTGGTCCACGGTCAGCGAGGGCTGCTGCGACAGGTAGCGGGGCTCCCAGCTCGTCACCCACTGGAACCCGGTGAGCGTCCGGTACTCGACGCGCACGCCCGGGAAGACGGCCGCCGTGCGCCCCTGCCCGGCGACGAACCAGCGGCTGCTCAGGTAGCGCCCCGCCTCGAACTGCGCCCCGCGGAACACGTTGAAGTAGCCCTGCAGGGCCAGCTCCGGCGGGAGCGGGGCGGGGGTGACGTTGAACACGTCCAGGTTGAGCGAGCGGCGCGCCTGCTGCTCGATCTGGTCCACCACGGTGCCCACCGCCGTGGCGCCCAGCTGCTGCGTGGCGAGCGCCCCCACGGAGCCCAGCAGGGCGCCGCCGCCGCCGGAGCCCCCGCTCAGGCTCCCGCCCGCCTGGGGCTGCAGGAGCGAGGTGGTGGACTCGCCGAAGGCGAAGTAGCTGAGCAGGTCCGATTCGGAGATTGGCGGCTGCGCGTTGCTCTGCAGCGTGAGGCGGGGCGTCTGCAGGGTGCCGCCCACCAGGAGCTGGATGGCGAAGGCGGGGCGGTTGGCGAGCCTGACCTCCTGCTCGGCCTTGAGCTGGAGGACGGGGTTGATGGGGGACTGGCCCAGGAAGAGCACGGAGCCCTGCGTCAGGCGGATGCGTCGCCCGGCGAAGGTGTACTCGCCGCGCTCGGTGTTGACGGTCCCCCGCAGCGCGAGCGCCTGCGTCGCGCGGTCCATGCTGACGGTGAGGGCCCCGGTCTCCGCCGGGGTGTAGATCTGCACGTTCGCCTGCGTGTTGCGCACCCAGGTGTCGGGGGCGATGGACACGTCCACGTCCACGCGCAGGTTGGCCAGGAGCGGGTTCTGCACGGGAAGCACCCGCAGCGCCGCGGTGTCGCCCAGCGCGGTCACGGAGGGCGCGTCGATGTCGATGCGCTCCGGCACGCCGGTCTCGGGGGCGTATATCACGCCGCGCCGCACCCGCAGCGCCCCGGTGACGCGGGCGGCGGTCCAGGGGCCGTCCAGCGCCAGGTCCGCGTCCGCCTCCACCTTGCCCATCTCGTTGTCCAGCACCCGCGCGTCGCGGGCGCTGAGCTCCAGGTCGAAGCCGGGCTGCGTGAGCGTGGCGAGGTCCAGCCCGCCCGCGACGCGGATGGTGCCGCGGCGGCTGCGGGCGGTGAGCGAGTCCACCACGGCGGTGTCGCCGGCCACCCGCACCGTGCCGGCGACGTCGCGCAGGTCCACCCCCGGCTGCACCAGCCGCAGCGACCCCAGGTCCAGGTTCACCACGCCGCGGACGTCGGGGTCCGCCCGGGTCCCGCGCACGGCGAGCGAGCCCACCAGGCGCCCGCGCACGTCCGACACGGCGGTGGTGAAGCTGGGGAGCGCTTCCAGCGGCAGGCTGTCGGCGCGGACGTCCAGAACCAGCGGGGCGTCGGCGGCGAAGCGGGGCCCTTCCACCCCGGAGAGCGCCAGGTTCACGGGAAGGCGGCCGTCGGCGGTGAGGAGGACGCGCCCGCCCTGCGCGAGCTCGGCGTCGCCGCGCAGCACGCGGTCGGCGTAGGCGAAGCGCGCCCGGGCGTCGGGGACGCGGACCGTGTCCACCACCGCCTCCACCAGACCGGCGGTCCCGGAGATCACCGGGTTCCGGCCGGTGCCGCGGAGCTGCGCGTCCAGGGAAAGGAGGCCGCGCACCCGGAGCGAGTCCTGCACCAGCGCGAGCACGTCGCCCACCTGGAGGCGGTCCACCGCCAGGCGCAGGTCCGCCGGCCCCTCGGTGGGGAGGCGGCCGTCGGCGTAGATGCGCCCGCCGTCGCCGCTCAGCAGCTCCACGTCCCGCACCTCAACCCCGCTCCCGGCCCAGCTCACGGCGCCGGGGTGGGGCGCGCGCCAGGTGGTGGTGTCGAAGCGCAGGGCGAGCTCGGAGTAGCGCACCTCGCTGCGCTCCGGCGACAGCGCGAAGGCGGCGGTGGCGCGGTAGTCGCGCCGCGGGTCCTGCCGCACCCGCAGGTCGACGGTGCCGTTCCCCGCCGCGCGGCTCCCGGCGTAGCGCACCCGCGCGCCCACGCTGTCCAGGTCGAAGCCGGCCGCCCGCACCCGGTCCAGCTGCGCGTCCAGCGACAGGTCGGAGCGCGGGGTGGGCGCGTTCAGCCAGGTGTACGCCACCCGCCCGCTGCCCACGGAGCTCCCGAAGGCGACCAGCTCGCGCATGGCCGCCGTGCCGCGCAGGTCGAAGCGCTCGACGTTGCCGGCCAGCGTCCCGGACGCCTCCAGGCTCCCCGACAGCGAGTCGCGGGCGATGGCCTGCGCGGTGTCCACCTGCAGGCGGGGCTCCGCCGGCAGGCCGGTGGCGGCGCGCTCCACCTCGGTCGCACGGGCCACGCGCAGCGAGTCCGCGCGCGCCTGCTCGACGGCGCGCGCGATGCCGGCGGGGCGGGGGCGGACCCGGGCGGTGTCGGCGGGGACCAGGCCTGCGAAGCGGGCGAGGGTGTCCACCCGCACGCGGTAGGCAAGCGTCCCGCTGCGCCCCGCCACCAGCCCGAAGCTCCCCTGCGCCTCGGCCAGCGCCGAGCCCAGCCGCACCGTGCCGCGCTCCACGCTGGCGAGCCCGCCCGCCAGGCGCGCGAGGAGGCGCACCTCGTCCACGTCGGTGGTTCCCACCCGCGCGCCCGCGAGGTCGGCCGCGAGCGTCGCGCTCAGGGTGGCGGGGTCGGTGCCGCGCCCCACGGCGGAGGCGGTTCCGTTGAGCCGCGTGGCCGGGGCGCGGAGCGTCACCGCGTTCGCGTCGAACTCCGCGAAGCGCGCCCGCACGTCGTACGACCGGGCGGGGCTCGCCAGGTCCAGGCGGCCGTCCGCGTCCACCCGGCCGCCCTGCTCCACCGCCAGCCCGGCCGAAAAGGCCAGGTCGCGCAGGGTCCCGGTGGCGCGCAGGCTCCCGGTGGCGCTCCCGTGCAGCTGGGCGGCGGGGGCGAAGCGCCCCACCGTCGCTAAGGCGAGGGGGAGCGCCCGCACGTCCACAGCGAAGCGCCCGCCCTCCCCGAACGGGATGCCCGCGTCCCCCACCAGCCGCGAGCGCCCCGTGGGCGCCTCGTGCGTCACGTCGCCGCTCACCGCCAGCCGCGTCGCGGTGGAGCCGTTCACCGTCGCGCGGCCGGACAGGAAGCCGGCCAGGGGGAGGTCGGGGTTGAAGGCGCGCACCAGCGCCGTCTGCAGCGGGTCGAAGCGCAGCCGCAGGTCGCGGGCGCGGAACGCTTCCCCGAAGCCGACGCCGCCCGCGGCCACCAGGTGGGAGCGCCCGGTCTCCGCGCCGGCGTGCACCAGGTCCGCGGCGACGCGCATGTCGGCGGGGGTGCCGCTCAGCCTCGCCGTCCCCTCCACCGTGCCGCCCAGCGCCAGGTCCGGCTTGAAGGCCCGGGCCAGCGCCACCTGCAGCGGGTCGAAGCGCAGCCGCAGGTCGTTGGCCCGGAACACGTCGCCGAAGGCGACGCCGCCGCTCGCCACCAGGCGGGAGCGGCCCGTGGGCGCGCTGCGGTGCACCAGGTCCGCGGCGAGGCGCAGGTTCTCCGGCGTGCCGTTGAGGGTGGCCGTTCCCTCCACCGTCCCCTCCAGCGCCAGGTCCGGCTTGAAGGCCCGGGCCAGCGCCACCTGCACCGGGTCGAAGCGCAGCCGCAGGTCCCGCGCGCGGAACGTCTCGCCGAAGGCCACGCCGCCGCTGGCGACCAGGCGGGAGCGGCCGGTAGGCGCGCTCCTGTGCACCAGGTCCGCGGCCAGGCGCAGGTCTTCCGGCCTCCCGTTCAGCGTCGCCGTCCCTTCCAGCGTCCCGCCCAGCGGGAGGTCGGGCTTGAAGGCGCGGGCGAGGGCGACCTGGAGCGGGTCCAGGCGCACCTCCAGGTCGCGGGCCGCGAAGCCGCCGGGGCGGCGGACGACCTCCCCGTCGGCGAGCACGCGGGAGCGGCCGACGGACGCGTCCCGGTGCGCCAGGTCGGCGCGGAAGTCGAACCCCGTGCGCGTGCTCCCGGTGAGGACGGCGCTGCCGGTGATGGCCCCGCCCACCGGGATGTCGGTCCCCGCGGCGCTCGCCAGCGCCAGCTGCACCGGGGCGAAGCGGAGCCGCAGCCGCTCGGCGCGGAAGCCGTCCCCGGTGCCCACCACGCCGTCCGCCAGGACCCGGCTGGTCCCCGAGGCGCGCTCGGTGAAGGCCACGTCGCCGTCCACGCGCAGCGCCTCGGGGCGCCCGGCGAGCGCCACCCGCCCGTCCAGCGTCCCCTCGCGCGGCGAGTCCACCGCGGGCGCGAGGCGGCGGATCAGCCGGGTGTCCAGCGACGCGAAGCGCACGTCGCTGGGGCCCAGGCGCAGCGAGTCGCCGAAGGTGACGTCCAGGTACCCGGCCAGCCGCGCGCGCTCCACCGACAGCGCCACCTGCCGCGCCACCACGCGGGTGCGCTCGCCCCGCCGGGTGAGGCCCAGCCGCAGGCTCCCCCCGCCGCGCTCCGGGAGCGGGAGGTAGGCCCAGCGCAGGTCCGCCAGCGCCAGCCGCGGCACCACGGCGGACGCCACGAGGTCGCCGTTGCCCACGTCGTACGTGCCGTCCAGCGTCGCCTGCGAGCCGGGGAGCGCCACCCGCAGCCGCTGCACGGTGACCGTGTCGCCGCTCTTGACGATGCGCCCGGCGAGGTCGCGCACGTCGGCGGCGGGGGGGCGGAAGGGGAGGGCGAGCATGCTCAGCCGCCCCACGTCGAACACCATGGCGGCGCTGTCTGGGTGCGCCAGCCGCAGCCGGTCGAAGCGGCCGTCGAGCCGCCGGTAGTCCTGGATGCTCTGGAAGCCGCGGGGCACGCGGACGACGAGCTGCCGGTTGGCCGTGGAGAGCGCGGCGGCGATGGCGCTGTCGCGCGCGGCGCCGCGGAGCGAGTCGGCCGGGAGCCACTCGTTGCGCACCAGCACGCGCCCGTCCGCCACCTCCAGGCCGCGCACGGAGATCCAGGCGCCGAACCCCTGCCGCGTGGGCGGCTTGGTGGTGTCGCTGGGGAAGATGCGGGCGAAGTTCCAGGCCAGCCCCGGCTGACGGTCCAGCACCACCACCGGGCGCACCAGCCGCACGTCCGCCAGCTCGATTCGCCGGCTCAGCAGCGGGAGGAGCGAGTAGCCCACCGCCACGGTGTCCGCGCGGAAGAAGGGAGCCCCCGTGCTGTCGGTGATGACCAGCCCGGCGATGCGCGCGCCGGAAAGCAGGTTGCCCTGCACCGGGCCCACCTGGACGATGCCGTGCGCGCTCGCCTGCAGCTTGGCGGTCACGAAGCGGCGCACCCGCTCGCGCCCGCTGTCGGTCTGCGTCACGAACACCAGGATGGCGGCGACCACCACCACCAGGGTGGCCAGGGCGCCGAGCACCACCTTCGCCCAGCGCGGCATCAGAACGCCTCCCCGATGGAGAGGTGGAGCGCCAGCCGGCTGCCGACCTGGCCCAGGAACCCGCCGCCCTCCTCCAGCGGGTCGTAGCGCTTGCGGACGTTCAGCCGGACCAGCCGGTTGACGCCGTTCTCGGTGACCTGCGTGACCACGGCCAGCTCCTCGCGGATGGAGGGGTGGATCCCCAGGTCCACCCGCACGGGGCCGATGGGGGAGCGGTAGCGGACGCCGAAGCCCGGCGTCACCGCGGACCGGGCGTCGGCCAAGCCGCTCAGCTCGGGCCCGCCGACGCGGGCGGCGTCCACGAACACCGCCCCCACGAAGTTGCCCCACACCGGGCGCCGGTACTCGATCCCCGCCTCCACTACCTGCGTGCCGCCCAGCGGGCGCGGCTGGAACTCGGACGAGGGCACCGCGTTGGGATCGCAGTCGCCGCTCAGCAGGGTGGCCGTGGTGCAGGGCGCCGTCCCGTCGTCCGCGGGGCTCAGCAGGAGCTCCGGGTCCACCGTGAGGATGCGTGGGCCCAGCTGGTTTTCCGCGAAGCCGCGCACCGAGCGCGCGCCGCCGGCGTAGAAGCGCGTGGTGGGGTGCAGGATCGTCCCCGCCTCCTCCCCGGCCCCCACCGCCTCGGCCGTCCCGGACAGCCCCTGCACCCACCCGGCGCGAAGGCGCCCCGCCAGCGTCCCCCGCCCCAGCGGGAGGTCGCGGGTGACCTCGGCCTCGGCGCGGTTGTACCTGAAGTCGGAGGCGGTGAGCTGCGAGGCGTGCTCCAGCCCCAGCCGCGCCGTGTACCCGGAGGTGCGCCGGAGCGCGTCGTCCACCCGCTCCACGAAGCCGCTGACCGCGAGGGGGGAAAGGCTCTGGCGGCCCTGAAGCGCCTTCACGGTGGGGCGGTCGCACACGCCGTAGTTGACGCAGAAGTACACGTCGCCCGCCAGCACCGTGTTCAGCTCGTAGCGGTACACCAGGCTGAGCGGCGCCCGGTCCGCAAGGCTGCGGGTGAAGGTGAGGTTTGCGCCGAAGCCGCGGTCCACCACCACCGCCGGCTCCACCCTGCGCCGCGCGAACACCCCGAGCGCCAGCGAGCTCCCCGCGGCGGGGAACGCCGGCTGTGCCACCTGGGCGCTCGCCTGCCAGGTGGGCCGCAGGAAGGCCTCGTCGTCCACGCCCGAGAGCACGGACGGCTCCTCCTCGCGGAAGATGAAGGCGCCGTTCAGCTGCGAGGCCAGCAGCCGCCCCACCACCCCGGTGAGGTCCAGCCGGCGCCCGCCGCCCAGCCAGTTGAACCGGGTGAACTGCGCCTGCGCCTGGACGTAGTCGACGGTGGTGAAGCCCACCTGGGTGCGCAGCATCCGGAACGGCGCCTCCTGCACCGTCACCGCCACGGTCTTGGCGCTGTCCTGCGCGGGGGGAACGGCGATGAGCGCGGTCTGGAACATCCCCGTGAGGTAGAGCGCGCGCTGCGCCTCCTCCACGCGGGCCGGGCGGAAGAGCTGCCCCTCCCGGATGGTGAGGGCGTCGCGGATGGTGGCGTCCGTCACCCGCTCGTTGCCCTCCACGTCGATGCGCTCGATGGTGGTGCGGCGCCCCGGCTCCAGCGCCACCTCCACCGCCGCGTCCAGCGAGTCCACCAGCACCGCCGTGTCGCGCGCGGTGGCGTCGCCGTAGCCGCGCTCCTGGAGCGCGACGAGGAGCCGCGTCGTCGCGGAGTCGAGCTGGAGGACGTTGAGCGGGGCGCCGGTGTCCGGGAGGGCGGCGGCGCGGACCTGCCGCTCGCCCAGCACCGGCGCGGCCTGCCTCACGGCGAGGGAGCGGATGCGGGTGGCGGGGCCCTGGTCCACGTTGAAGGTCACGGCCACTCCGCTCCCCCGCGGGGTCACGGTGGTGGCCACCGTGGAGTGCCGCCATCCCCGGCGCCACAGGAACACGCGGATGCGCAGCTCGTCCTGCGGGAGCTCCGCCGGCTCCAGGTCGTGCTTTTCCACGAAGGCGCCGGCGCGGCTGACCCAGCAGAAGGGCTTGAGGAAGATGCTGCGGCAGCGGGTCGCCTGCGTGACGATCCCCCCGCGCAGCTCGGCCATGTCCACGCCGCGCACGCCGCGGATCTCCACGCGCTGCACGCGCGGGGTGTCGTCGGTGCCGGTGATGGACTGCGCGGCGAGCGGCCCGGCCCCCAGCAGGGCCAGGGCCGCGCACACGAGGCGGAGCGACAGGGTTCGCGGACGCGGCATCAGGCGGCGGCGCAATCGCACTTCATGAGCGATCTCCCGCTGGGTTTTCGGCAGACGGATACCCGGCACCGCGCAGCGAGCGGAGGCGCACGGGTTCGATGGAAGCGACATCCTTCGCGGCGGAAGCCGCGATTCGCGTGCCAGCCACAAACGGATGCGGCGCCGCGGCGGGCCGCACGGGGAGGCGGAGCGTGGGAATCCGCGTCCACTCCGGCGGGTGCCGGCGCCGAAGGCGTCCGGGGCATCGCCCTCCGTTACATTCACCGCGTATCTTTGGCGGTCCGGCCCCCGCCGCAGGCCCCCGTCCCGCCCGCGCCCTCCATCGACATGCCGTTCTCGATCTCGACCGACGACGGAATCATGCGCATCGTCCTGTCCGGCACGCTGACGTCCGAGGACCTGGTCGAGGCGGCGGACGCGATGGGCGAGGCCGAGAGCGCCGCCGACGTGTGTCCGCCCCGCGTCACCGACCTGGCGCGCGTCACCCGCTTCGAGGTGGGGTTCGACGACATGTTCCGGCTGGCGCGGCGGCGGCGCCGGCAGCCGCCGGCCAACCCCATCCGGTCCGCCGTCGTCGCCGCCACTCCCGTGCAGGTCGGCTTCGCGCGGATGCTCCAGACGCTCAACGACCACCCGAAGGTCACCATGCGGATCTTTTCCGACCTGGACGGCGCGCTGGCGTGGGTGGCGTCTCCCGCCTGAAGCGGGCGGCGGCGGAGGAAGCGGCGGAGGCCCTGCACCGCGAGCCGGCGCAGGGCCTCCGTGCACCGGGAATTGACCTGTCCGGGGCGCGGAATCCATCCCCTCCAACCGTGCCCCGGGGAAGGGGATCTGGGTGACGGGCAGGCGGGCGGGTACCCTTTCTTGACAGAAAATCTGCGCTCGTCTACCGTTCCACTCCGCCCCTTACGCGCCTGCCGCGGCCACGCTGAAGAGAGCGGGGCGCCGCGGCCGCGGGGCTCCATCCACGCATCAACAGACAGGAATCTCCATGGACCGTCGGAGTGAGCCGACCACGGGCGCGCCGAGCGCCTCTGGCGAGTGCGTGCACCACCCCTTCGAGCGGCAGGCAGAGCGTACGCCGGACGCCGTCGCGGTCGTCGCCGGCGCGGTGGAGCTCACCTACCGGGAGCTGGAGGAGCGCGCCAACCGGCTCGCCCACGCCCTGCTGCTGCGCGGAGCGGGCCCCGAGGTGCGGGTGGGGATCTGCGTGGACCGCTCGGCGGAGCTGGTCGTGGGCCTGCTGGGGATCCTCAAGGCCGGCGCCGCCTACGTCCCCCTGGACCCCGCCTACCCGCGGGAGCGGATCACCGCGACGCTGCGCGACGCCCGCGCGCCGCTGCTGGTGGCGCGGGACCGCTTCCGCCCGCTCCTGGACGGGTACGCCGGCACGGGAATCTGGCTGGACGCGGACCGGGACGAGGTCGCGCGCGCGAGCGAGGCGCGCCCCGCGTGCCGCGCCGGCTCCGCGAACGCCGCCTACCTGATCTACACCTCCGGCTCCACGGGGAGGCCGAAGGGCGTGGTGATCGAGCACCGCAGCGCGACGGCGCTGCTGGAGTGGTGCCGGGAGGCGTGGCCGGCCGAGGCGTGCCGCGGGGTGCTGGGCTCCACCTCGGTGTCGTTCGACATGTCGGTCTTCGAGGTCTTCCACACCCTGGGCGTGGGCGGGACGCTGGTCCTGGCGGAGAACGCCCTCGCGCTCGCCGGCCTCCCCGCGCGGGAGCGCGTGACGCTGCTCAACACCGTTCCCTCCGCCGCGGCGGAGCTGCTGCGGAGCGGGGGGATCCCCGCCTCGGTGCGGGTGGTGAACCTGGGCGGCGAGCCGCTTCCGGGCGCGCTGGTCCAGGGGCTGTACGCGCTGGGCCACGTGGACGAGGTGTGGAACCTGTACGGCCCCACCGAGGACACCACCTACTCCACCGCCCACCGGGTGGAGCGCGGGGCGCGGACGGAGCCCCCGGTGGGTCGCGCCGTCCCGGGGACGCGCATCCGCCTCCTGGACGCGGCACTGGACCCGGTCGCGGCGGGCGAGGCGGGCGAGGTGTACCTGGCCGGGGACGGGCTCACCCGCGGGTACCTGGACCGTCCCGATCTGACGGCGGAAAGGTTCCTCCCGGACGTGGGCTCGGTGCCGGGGGCGCGCATGTACCGGGTGGGCGACCGGGGCCGCTTCCGCCCGGACGGTGAGCTGGAGTACCTGGGCAGGGTGGACCACCAGGTGAAGATCCGCGGCTTCCGCGTGGAGCTGGGGGAGATCGAGAGCGTGCTCCGGACGCGTCCCGGGGTGGGCGAGGCCGTCGTGGTGGCGCGGGAGGACGGGAGCGGCGACCGGCGGCTGGTGGCGTACGTGACGGGCGGGGAGGGGGAGTTCCCGCCCGCCCCCGCGGCGCTGCGGGAGCGGCTGGAGGAGCGCCTCCCCGGGTACATGGTGCCGGCGGCCTGGGTGGTCCTGGACAGGCTCCCGCTCCTCCCCAACGGCAAGCTGGACCGGGGCGCCCTGCCGGAGCCGGACCTCGCCCCCGCCACGGACTACGTGGCGCCGCGCACGGCGACCGAGGAGCGGCTGGCGGCGATCTGGACGGAGGTGCTGGGCGTGGAGCGCGCGGGGGTGCACGACGGCTTCTTCGAGATGGGCGGGCACTCGCTGCGGGCCTCGCAGGTGATCACGCGGGTGCGCGCCGCCTTCGGCGTGGAGCTGCCGATGACGGCCCTGTTCGACGCGCCCACCATCGCCGGGCTCGCGGAGCGGGTGGCGGCCGGGGCGGGGTCGCCGGAGCTTCCGCCGCTGGTGCCGGTCTCCCGCGACCGCCACCTGCCGCTGTCGCTCTCCCAGGAGGCGATCTGGTTCTTCCAGAAGCTCGCCCCGGGGATGCAGTCGTACAACTTCCAGGCGGCGATCCGCTTCCGCGGCGCCCTGGACGCGGAGGCGCTGGGGCGCACCCTCACGGAGATCGTGCGCCGCCACGAGGTCTTCCGCACCACCTTCCCGGAGGTGGACGGCCGGCCCGCGCAGGTGGTCCACCCGCCGGCCCCGGTGCCGCTCCCGCGCCTGGACCTCCACGGCCTCGCCCCGGACGAGCGGGACGGGGAGGTCGCGCGGCAGATGCGCGAGGAGTTCGGCGAGGCCTTCGACCTCACGCGGCTCCCGCTGGTCCGCTGGCGGCTGCTGCGCCTGGCCGACGACGAGCATCTGCTCCTGCAGGTGGAGCACCACTTCGTCCACGACGGCTGGTCGTTCGGCGTGTTCCTGCGGGAGCTGGCGGCGATCTACCCGGCGTACGCCCGGGGCGAGCCCTCGCCGCTGCCGGAGCTGCCCATCCAGTTCGCGGACTTCGCGGTGTGGCACCGGGAGGTGATGCAGGGGGAACGGGCGCAGGCGGACCTCGCGTACTGGAAGGCGAAGCTCACGGGGGCGGACCCGACGCTCGACCTCCCCACGGACCACCCCCGCCCCCCGGCGATGAGCTTTCGCGGGAACGCGCTGCGGACCCGGGTCCCGCCGCGGGTGGCGCTGGCGGCGCGCGCCCATACCCGCCGGAGCGGGGCGACGCTGTACATGACGCTCCTCGCGGGCTTCGAGGCGCTGCTCCAGCGCTACTCGGGGCAGGAGGACTTCTGCGTCGGCGGCGCCGTGGCGAACCGGAGCTGGAAGGAAACGGAGCCGCTCATCGGGATGATCGTCAACACCGTGGCGTTCCGGGCGCAGCTGGGCGGCATCCGCAGCTTCCACGAGCTGGTGGCGCGGGTGCGCGACACCACGCGGGAGGGGTACGCCCACAAGGACGTGCACTTCGGGCAGGTGGTGGAGGCGCTGCACCCGGAGCGGAGCCTGAGCCGGCTCCCCGTCTACCAGGTGGCGTTCGGCTCCCACGACTCCCCGTATCCCGGCTTCGACCTTCCCGGCGTCACCCTGGAGGTGGAGGAGGCGCTGAGCAACGGGTCGGCCAAGTTCGAGCTGTCGGCGATCGTCATGCCCCGGGCGGAGATGCGCCCCGGGGCGCCGGACGACGAGATCGAGGCGGTGTGGGAGTACAGCACCGACCTGTTCGAGGCGGGCACCGTGGAGCGGATGATCCGCCACTACCACGCGCTCCTGGAGGCGGTGCTGGCGGACCCGGAGGCGGGCTTCCGCGAGGTGCCCCTGCTGGAGGAGGCGGAGCGGCGGCAGCTGCTGGAGTGGGGCAGGGGAGACGCGGGCGAGGCGGGGGACGAGCCGGTGCACGAGCGGTTCGCCCGCCAGGCGCGGCTCACGCCGGACGTCCCCGCCGTGGTCCACGGCGCCGCTTCGCTCACCTACGGCGAGCTGGACGCCCGCGCCGGCGCGCTCGCCGGCGAGCTGCGCGCCCGCGGCGTGGGCCCGGAGACTCGCGTGGGCGTGTGCCTGGAGCGCGGCATCGACGCGCTGGTCGCGCTCCTCGGCGTGCTCCGGGCCGGCGGCGTCTACGTCCCCCTGGACCCCGCCTACCCGTCCGACCGCCTGGCCTTCATGCTGGCCGACTCCGGCGCGCGCCTGGTCCTCACCGCCGCCCCCTTCGCCGCGCTCCTCCCCGCGTTCGGCGGCGAGGTCGTCCGGGTGGACGGGGATTTTTCGCGCTCCCGCTCTCCCGCGCTTCCGCACTCGCCGTCTTCGCACTCGCCGTCTCCCGACAACCTGGCGTACGTCATCTACACCTCGGGCTCCACCGGCGCGCCCAAGGGGGTCATGGTTCCCCACGGCACCGCCGCGCGCATGCTCCCCGCGCTGGTGCGGGTCTTCGGCGCGCGCCCGGGCGGCCGCGTGGCGCAGACCGCCTCGCTCAGCTTCGACGCCTCCATCCTGGAGATCTTCCTGGCCCTCCTTTCCGGGTCCACGCTCCACGTCGCGGACCGCGACACGGTGCTTTCCGCGGACGCCCTGGGCGCGCTGCTGCGCGAGCGGGAGATCGACGTGTGGATGAGCTCGCCGCCGCTGCTGGAGCTGCTGGCCGGGGAGGAGTTACCGGCGCTGCGCTCGCTGGGCACGGGGGGCGAGCGCTGTCCCGGGGAGCTGGCGGCGCGGTGGTCGCGCGGGCGGCGGATGGCGAACCTGTACGGGCCCACGGAAACGACCGTGTACGCCACCTGGCACCTGTGCCGGGAGGGTGCGGCGGAGGCGCCGCCGATCGGGCGGCCGGAGGCGGGGACGCGGGCGTACGTGCTGGACGCGGCGCGGCAGCCGGTGCCGGCGGGGATGCCGGGGGAGCTGTACGTGGGGGGCGCCGGGGTGTCCCGCGGCTACCAGGGGCGGCCGGAGCTGACGGCGGAGCGGTTCGTTCCGGACGCGCTCGCGGACGAGCCGGGCGCGCGGATGTACCGCACCGGCGACCGGGTGCGCTGGCTTCCCGGGGGCGAGCTGGAGTTCCTGGGGCGGATGGACGAGCAGGTCAAGGTGCGCGGCTTCCGCATCGAGCCGGGGGAGATCGAGGCGGCGCTCCTGGCGGAGCCGGGGGTGCGCGCCGCCGCGGCGGCGGTGCGGGAGGACGTGCCGGGACGGCGGGTCCTGGTGGCGTACGCGGTGGCGGAGGCGGGGGTCACGGGGGCGCAGCTGCGGGAAGCGGCGCGCCGCCGGCTCCCGGAGTACATGGTGCCGGGCGCCGTGGTGCTGCTGGACGCGCTGCCGCTGACGCCCGCGGGCAAGGTGGACCGGCGGGCGCTCCCCGCGCCCCCCGAGGCGGCGGAGGAGAGCCATGCCGCCCCGCGCACGCCCGTGGAGGAGGTGGTGGCGGGGATCTTCGAGGAGGTGCTGGGGCGGGAGCGCGTCGGCGCCCACGACGACTTCTTCGAGCTGGGCGGGCACTCCCTGATGGCCACCCGCGTGGTCGCGCGGCTCCAGCCCGCCTTCGGGGTGGAGGTCCCGCTGCGCGCGCTCTTCGAGGCGCCGACCGTCGCCCGGCTGGCGGCGCGCATCGAGGCGGAGCGGGGCGGGGGCGAGGCGGGCGCGCAGCCCCCGCTTGCGCCCGTCTCCCGGGAGGGGCCGCTGCCGCTCTCCTTCGCGCAGCAGCGGCTCTGGTTCATCCACCAGATGGACCCGGACGAGGTGGGCTACAACATGGCGTTCCCCACGCGGCTGGTGGGCCGGCTGGACCCCGCCGTGCTGGAGCGGGCGCTCGGCGCGCTGGTGGAGCGGCACGAGTCTCTGCGGACGGTCTTCCTCCCCGCCGCCGGGGGCGCGGTGCAGGTCGTCCGCCCCGCCGGGGGCGTGCGCCTTCCCCTGGTCGACCTCGCCGGCCTGGCGCCGGCGGCCCGCCTCCCCCTGGCCCTGCGCCTGGGCGAGGCGGACGCCCGGCGCCCCTTCGACCTGGAGCGCGGGCCGGTGGTGCGCGCCGCGCTGGTGCGCCTTTCGGGCGAGGAGCACGTCCTGCTCCTGAACATGCACCACGTCGTGAGCGACGGCTGGAGCTGGGGCGTGCTGTTCCGCGACCTGTACGCGCTGTACGGCGCCTTCGCGAGCGGCGCGCCGTCGCCGCTGCCGCCGCTGCCGGTGCAGTACGCCGACTTCGCCGTGTGGCAGCGCGGCTGGCTCGCGGGCGACGTGCTCCGCCGGCAGCTCGACTGGTGGCGCGAGCGCCTGGCGGGGGCGCCTCCCGTGCTGGAGCTCCCGGCCGACCGGCCGCGGCCGGCGGTGGTCGGCAGCGGCGGGGCGTCGGTCCGCTTCCGCCTGCCCGCGGACGTTTCACGGGGGCTGCGCTCCCTCGCCCGGCGGGAGGGCGCCACGCTGTACATGGTGGCCCGCGCGGCCGCCGACGTGCTTCTCTCGCGCTGGTCGGGACAGGAGGACCTGGTCGTCGGCTCGCCCATCGCCAACCGCACGCGCGTGGAGCTCGACGGGCTCATCGGCTTCTTCGTCAACACCCTGGCGCTGCGTACGGACGTGTCGGGCGACCCCACCTTCGCCGGGCTGGTGGGCCGCGTGCGGGAAACGGCGCTGGGCGCGTACGCGCACCAGGACCTCCCCTTCGAGCGGCTGGTGGAGGAGATCGCCCCGGAGCGGAGCCTGTCGCACTCGCCCCTGCTGCAGGTGATGTTCGTCCTGCAGAACGCGCGGGGCGTCGCCGCCCGCCCGCCCGCGGGACTGCGGACGGAGCCGCTGGCGCTGGGGACCCGGGCAGCGCTCTTCGACCTGGAGCTGGAGCTGTGGGACGAGGGCGATGAGCTGCCCGGCCGGGCGCGCTTCCGCACCGACCTGTTCGACCCGGCCACCATCGACCGCCTGTGCGCGCATTTCCGCACCCTCCTGGCGGCGGTCTGCGCGGCGCCCGGGGAGCCCCTTTCGCGTCTGCCGATCCTGCCGGCCGAGGAGGTGCGGGCCATCCTCGCGCACGGGAGCGGCCCGGCGCGGGACACCGCGGGCGACGCCCCGGCGCACCACCTGTTCGCGGCGCAGGCGGCCCGCACGCCGGACGCGCCGGCGGTGCGGTTCGCGGGCGAGTCGCTGACCTACGCGGAGCTGGACGCGCGCGCCTCGCGCCTCGCGCGCCGCCTTCGCGGCCGCGGCGTCGCGGCCGGCACGACGGTCGCCGTGTGCGTGGAGCGCGGGCCCCGGCTGCCGGTCGCCCTGCTCGCCGTGTGGAAGGCGGGCGGCGTGTACCTCCCGCTGGATCCCACCTACCCCGCGGAGCGGCTGGCCTTCCTGCTGCGCGACTCGGGGGCGGAGCTGGTGGTCGCGGATTCCGCGGCGGCCGCGTCGCTGCCGGAGCTCGCGGGGCAGATCGTGAGCGTCGACACTCCCCAGGGAGAGGGGGAGCCGGGCGGCGCGGAGGATGCGGGTGCCGTTTCGCACTCGCCGTCCCCCGGCGACGCGGCGTACCTCGTCTACACCTCCGGCTCCACCGGCACGCCGAAGGCGGTCGTCGTGGAGCACGCGCAGCTCGCGCACACCCTGCGGGGGAGCCTCGGCCTTCTCGGCCTGGGTCCGGGCGACGTGATGGCCGCGCTCGCCTCCGTGGCCTTCGACATCTCGCTGCTGGAGCTGGCCGCGCCGCTGCTCGCCGGGGCCGCGGTCCGCATCTTCCCGCGCGCGCTGGCGCGCGACCCGGAGGCGCTGGTGGACGCCTCGAACGACGTCACCGTGCTGCACGCGGTTCCCGCCCTCGCGCGCCAGGTGGTGGACGCGGTGCGCGGCGGCCGCCCGCTCCCGGCGCTGCGGCTCCTCCTGGTGGGCGGCGACGCCATCCCGCCCGACCTGCTGGAGGACGCGCGCGCGGCCCTCCCGGGCGCGCGCACCTGGGCGCTGTACGGACCCACCGAGGCGACGATCGTGTGCGCGGCGTACGCGTTGCCCGCGGAGGGCGAGATCGCCGGCCACCCGCTGGGCGGGCCGCTCCCCGGCGTGCGCCTGCGCGTGTGCGGACCGCGCGGGGAGATCCTTCCCGTGGGCGTGCCGGGCGAGCTCCGGATCTCCGGCGGGGGGGTGGCGCGGGGCTACCTGGGGAGGGCGGAGCTGACGGCGGAGAAGTTCGTCGTGGAGGGCGGCGAGCGCGCCTACCGGTCGGGGGACCGGGCCCGCTGGCGCCCCGACGGCGTGCTGGAGTTCGTGGGGCGCATGGACGACCAGGTCAAGGTGCGCGGCTTCCGCATCGAGCCGGGGGAGGTGGAGGCCGCGCTGCGGGAGCAGCCGGGGGTGCGGGAAGCGGTCGTGCTGGTGCGGGAGGACCAGGCGGGGGAGCGGCGGCTGGTGGCCTACGTGGTGCCGCGGTCCGCCGCGGAGCACCCGGCGGACGCGGGGAGCGCCACGGAGCAGGTGGCGGGGTGGGAGGCGGTCTTCGACGAGACCTACGGCGAGGATGCCGCGGCGGGCGACCCGACGCTGAACCTGACGGGGTGGAACAGCAGCTACACGGGCGAGCCGATCCCGCCGGAGGAGATGCGGGAGTGGGTGGAGCGCGCCGTGGAGCGCGTCCTGGCGCTCGGGCCCGGCCGGGTGCTGGAGATCGGGTGCGGGACCGGGCTGCTGCTCTTCCGGGTGGCGCCGCACGCGCGGGCGTACCACGCGACCGACTTTTCCGGGGTCGCCCTTGAGCAGGTGCGGCGCCACCTGGCGGGGCTGCCGCAGGTGACGCTCGCGCGGCACGAGGCGGACGACCTGGCCGCGTACGCGGGCGCCGGCTACGACACGGTGGTCCTCAACTCCGTCGCGCAGTACTTCCCCGGCGTGGACTACCTGCTGCGGGTCGTGGAAGGCGCCGTCGCGGCGGCGCGCCCCGGCGGGCGGATCTTCCTGGGGGACCTGCGCAGCCTGCCCCTGCTGGGGGCCTTCCACGCCTCGGTGGAGCTCGCCCGCGCGCCGGACGGGCTGCCGGTGGAGCGGCTGCGGGACCGGGTGCGCCGCGCCGTGGCGGAGGAGCAGGAGCTGGTGGTGGAGCCCGCGCTCTTCGAGGCGCTCCGGACGCGCATCCCCCGCGTGGGGCGCGTGGAAGTGCAGGTGAAGCGGGAGGGGCACGACAACGAGGTCGCGCGCTTCCGCTACGACGTGGTCCTCCACCTGGACGTGGACCCCGCCGGCGCCTGCGAGCCCGACGCGCGCTCCTGGAGCGGCGAGGACGCCGCGGCGCTGCGCGGGCTCGCCGGGCGCGCCCCGGCCGGGCTCCTGGTCCGCGGAGTGCCGGACGCGCGGGTGGGGGCGCACGTCCGCGCGCTGGAGCGGATCACCGGCGCGGACGCCCCGCCCACCGCGGGCCGGGTCCGTGCCCTCGCGGCCGCGGAGTCGGCCGGCGGGATCGCCCCGGAGGCGCTGCTCGCGCTGGCGGACGGGACGGGGCGTGCCGTGGAGGTGCGGCCGGGCGCCCCGGGGTCGCTGGACGTGCTCGTCCACCCGGCCGGCGGGTTCTGCTCGTTCCCGGCGGAGGCCGGGGAGGAGCGGCCGTGGGAGGCGTACGCCAACGATCCGCAGTGGGGCCGGCGCATGCGCGCGCTGGTGCCCGAGCTGCGCGCCGCGGCGCGGGCGCGGCTGCCGGAGCACATGGTGCCCTCGGCGTTCGTGGTGCTGGAGACGCTTCCCCTCACCTCCAACGGGAAGCTGGACCGGGCCGCGCTCCCCGCGCCCGACACCGCCGGCGCCCGGGACGGGGCGTACGTGGCGCCGCGCACCCCCACCGAGGAGCGGACGGCGGGGATCTGGGCGGAGGTGCTGGGGCTGGAGCGGGTGGGGGTGGAGGCGAGCTTCTTCGACCTGGGCGGCCACTCGCTGCTGGCGACGCAGGTGGCGGCGCGGGTGCGGGAGGCGTTCGGGGTCGACCTGCCGCTGCGGGCGCTCTTCGAGGCGCCCACGGTGGCGGAGCTGTCGCTGCGCCTGGAATCGCTCCGCGCCGAGCCGGGGCCCGCCGCCGACCTCCTCCCGCTGGTGCCGGCGCCGCGCGACGGTGCCCTGCCGCTGTCGTTCGCGCAGCAGCGACTCTGGTTCCTCGGCCGCCTGGACCCGGAGAGCAGCGCCTACAACCTCCCCGTGGCGCTGCGGCTGCGCGGGCCGCTGGACGCGCGGGCGCTGGAGCGCGCGCTGGGGGAGATCGTGCGCCGCCACGAGACGCTGCGAACGGTCTTCGACGAGGCGGGCGGGGAGCCGGTGCAGGTGATCCGCGCGGCGCCCGACGGCGCGCCCGCGCTCCCGGCGCCGGACCTGTCCGGGCTGCCGGAGGGGGCGCGGGAAGCGGAGGCGCGGCGCCTGGCGCTGGCGGAAGCGCGCCGCCCCTTCGACCTCGCGCGGGGTCCGCTGCTGCGCGCCCGGCTCGTCCGCCTTGCCCCCGGGGAGCACGTCCTGGTGCTCGCCATGCACCACGTCGCCGGCGACGGGTGGAGCGTGGGGGTGCTCTTCCGCGAGCTGTCCGCGCTGTACCCGGCGTACCTCGCGGGCGAAGCGTCGCCGCTCCCCGAGCCGACCGTGCAGTACGCGGACTTCGCCGCGTGGCAGCGGGCGTGGCTCGCCGGCGACGTGCTGGAGAGGCAGCTCGCCTGGTGGCGCGAGCGGCTGGCAGGGGCGCCGCCCGTGCTGGAGATCCCCACGGACCGTCCGCGGCGTCCCCTGCCCGGCGAGCGCGGGGCGCGCGTCGCGCGGACGCTGCCGCGCGAGGCCGCGGAGCGGCTGCGGGCGCTCGCCCGGAGCGAGGGCGCGACGCTCTTCATGGTGCTGCTGGCCGCGCTCGACGTGCTGCTGGCGCGCTGGTCCGGACAGGAGGACGTGGTGGTGGGCACGCCCATCGCCGCCCGCACGCGGCGGGAGGTCGAGGGGCTGATCGGGTTCTTCGTCAACACGCTGGCGCTGCGGACCGACGTGTCGGGGAACCCCTCGTTCCCGGAGCTGCTGGGCCGGGTCCGCGAGACCACGCTGGGGGCGTACCAGCACCAGGACGTGCCGTTCGAAAAGCTGGTGGAGGAGCTGGGCGTGGAGCGCAGCCTCAGCCACACGCCGCTCTTCCAGGTGATGTTCACGCTCGACGACGGCGCCGTGGCGCCCCGCCCCTTCGGGGGGGTGCAGGCCGAGCACTTCGAGGTCGGCGCGGAGTCGGTCAAGTTCGACCTGGGCTTCGCCGTCGCCGACCGCGGCGACGGGCTCCACGTGACGGCCGCCTTCCGCGAGGAGCTGTGGGACGCCGCCACCGCGGAGCGGGTGCTGGACGCGTACCTGCTGCTGCTGGCGAGCGTCGCGGCCGGTCCCGTGCCGCGCGTCCTCGACCTCCCGCTCGTCGCGGAGGCGGAGGCCCGGCGCGTCCTGCGCGAGTGGAGCGCCGGCCCGGCCGCCCCCGCGCCCACCCGCCTGCTGCACGAGCTCGTCGCCGAGCAGGCCGCGCGCACGCCCGACGCCCCGGCCGTGGTCCACGGCGGCGCGGCGCTCACCTGCGCCGGGCTGGACGCCCGCGCCGGAGCGCTCGCCGGGGAGCTGCGCGCCCGCGGCGTCGGTCCCGAGGTGGCGGTGGGCGTGTGCCTGGAGCGCGGCGCCGACGCGGTCGCCGCGCTGCTGGCCGTGCTCCGGGCCGGCGGCGCCTACCTCCCCCTGGACCCCGACTACCCCGCCGACCGCCTGGCCTTCATGCTGGCCGACTCCGGCGCGCGCCTCGTCCTCACCTCCACCTCCCTCGCCGGGCGCCTGCCGGACTTCGCGGGCGAGGTCGTGCGGGTGGACCAGGCCTTTCCGCACTCCCGCACTCCCGCGCCTTCGCACTCGCCGTTCCCCGACAACCTGGCGTACGTCGTCTACACCTCCGGCTCCACCGGGAGGCCCAAGGGGGTGATGGTCAGCCACGGCGCCGCCGCCGGCCTGCTCGGGGCGGCCGTGGCAACCTTCGGCGCCCGGCCGGGCGACCGCGTGGCGCAGACCACCTCGCTCAGCTTCGACGCCTCCATCCTGGAGATCTTTCTGGCCCTCCTTTCCGGGGCGGCCCTCCACGTCGCGGACCGCGACACCGTGCTTTCCGCGGAGGCGCTGGGCGCGCTGCTCCGCGAGCACGAGATCGGCCTGTGGGTGAGCACCCCGCCGGTCCTGGAGATGCTGGGGGAGGGCGACTTTCCCGCCCTGCGCGCCGTGAGCACGGGCGCCGACCGGTGCTCCGCCGAGCTGGCGGCGCGGTGGTCGCGCGGGCGCCGGCTGCTGAACCTGTACGGCCCCACGGAAACCACCATCTTCACCACCTGGCACCCGTGCCGGGAGGGCGCCGCGGAGGCGCCGCCGATCGGGCGGCCGGTGGCGGGGACGCGCGCGTACGTGCTGGACCCGCGGGGCGAGCCGGTCCCGGCCGGCTTCCCGGGGGAGCTGTGCGTGGGCGGCCAGGGGGTGGCGCGCGGCTACCTGGGACGCCCGGAGCTGACGGCGGAGCGCTTCGTCCCCGACGCCTCCTCCGGCGAGGCGGGGGCGCGGCTGTACCGCACCGGGGACCGGGCCCGGTGGAGCGAGGCGGGCGACCTGCAGTTCCTGGGGCGGACCGACCAGCAGGTCAAGGTGCGCGGCTTCCGCGTGGAGCCGGGCGAGGTCGAGGCGGCGCTGCTGGCGCACCCCGCGGTGCGCGAAGCCGTGGCCGTGGTGCGCGACGGGCCCTCCGCCCTCCCGGACGACCGCCGCCTGGTGGCCTACGTGGTCCCGGCGGAGGGCGGGGACGCCTCCCCCGCGGTGCTGCGGGAGCACCTGAGGGAGCGCCTGCCGGAGTACATGGTCCCGTCGTCCATCGTGCCGCTCGACGCGCTCCCGCTCACCCCTTCGGGAAAGCTGGACCGGCGGGCGCTCCCCGCCCCCGGCGGCGACGGCGTGCGGGAGGGCCGGTACGAGGCGCCGCGCAATTCAGTGGAGGAGGCGCTGGTGGGGATCTGGCAGGACGTGCTGGGAGTGGAGCGCGTGGGCGTCCACGACAGCTTCTTCGACCTGGGCGGGCACTCGCTGCTCGCCACCCGGGTCGTCGCGCGGATCCGGGTCCTGCGCGTGGAGGTCCCGGTGCGCCAGATCTTCCAGACACCCACGGTGGCCGGGCTCGCGGGGGCCGTCACCCGCGCGGAGACCACACCCGGAGCGACCGAGATGATCGCCAGAGTCATGCTGAGGATGAAGAACATGTCGGCCGAAGAGCGCGCCGCGGCGCTCCGGGAGATGCATGCCGGAGCCCGCGCATGAGCGGGGGAGGCGCCACGGACCTGTCCGCGGAAGACCTGGAGCTGATGGCCTTCCTGCTGGGGAAGGCGGGGATCGAATCGTCCGGCCCGGAAGCCATCCGCCCCCGCGCCCCGGGGACGCGCATCCCGCTCACCTTCTCGCAGAAGAGGATCTGGTTCCTGGAGCAGCTGGAGCCGGGCGCGCACATCTACAACGAGCTGGCGGGGATGCGGCTGGTGGGCGAGCTGGACGGCGCGGCGATGGACGCGGCCGTGCGCGGCGTGGTGGAGCGGCACGAGTCGCTGCGCACGGTGTTCGTGGAGGAAGCGGGCGAGCCGGAGCAGGTGGTGCAGGGCGGCCACCCCGTGCGGCTGGAGCTCCGCGACCTGTCGCACCTCCCGGAGGAGGACCGGCCGGCCGAGGTGCGCCGCGCCGCCGACGAGGTCACCTACCTCCCCTTCGACCTGGTGCGCGGCCCGCTGCTGCGCCCCACCCTGCTCCGCCTGGGAGCGCGCGACCACGTGCTCCTCCTGTCCCTGCACCACGCCGTCTTCGACGGGTGGTCGTGGGGCGTCCTCTGGCGCGAGCTCGTCGCGCTGTACAACGCCGCGCGCCAGGGGCGGCCGCCCGCGCTCCCGCCGGTCGCGCTCCAGTACGGCGACTTCGCCGTGTGGCAGCAGGAGCACCTGGCCGGGGGCGCCCTGGAGCGGCAGACGGAGTACTGGAAGGCGCGCCTCCGCGGCGCGCCCACGCTGATCGGCCTTCCCACCGACCGGCCGCGTCCCGCGGAGCAGACCTACCGCGGCGACTCCTCCGAGTTCGTCGTCCCGGAAGAGCCTGCCGCCCGGCTGTCCGCGATCGCGCAGGGGGAGGGCGCCACGCTGTTCATGGCGCTCGTCGCCGTGCTCGCCGCGCTCCTGGGCCGCTACGCCGGGGAGGACGACGTGGTGATCGGGTCGCCCATCGCCAACCGGACCCGGCCGGAGCTGGAGGGCGTCGTCGGCCTGTTCGCAAACACCCTGGCCGTGCGCACGGACCTGTTGGGAGACCCCACCTTCCGCGAATTGCTGGGACGGGTGCGCGACGCCGTGTTCGACGACTTCGCCAACCAGGACCTCCCTTTCGAGAAGATCGTGGAGGAGCTGCGGACCGAGCGCAGCCTGAGCTACAACCCCGTCTACCAGGTCCTCTTTTCCCTGCAGAACGTGGCGCGCGCGGACGGCGGGCTCGACGGGCTGGATTTCCACCCGCTGGAGGCGTCGCACCGCAGGTCCAAGCTGGACCTGGCGCTGACGCTGGTGGAACGGGAGCGCGGCATGCGCGGCGTCTGGGAGTACAGCACCGAGCTGTTCGACCGGGACACCATCGTCCGCCTGTCCGACCACTTCCTCGTCCTCCTCGCCGCGGCGGTGGCGGAGCCGGACCGGCCCCTCGCCGACCTCCCGCTGGTCCGCCCGGAGGAGCGCACGCGCCTGCTGCGCACCTGGAGCGCCGGGGGTCCCGCGGGGGAGGACCCGCGCCCCGTCCACCTCCTCGTCGACGAGCAGGCGGAGCGGACGCCGCACGCCGTGGCCGTCGCCCTGGCGGGCGAAACGCTCACCTACGGCGAGCTGGGGCGCCGCGGCCGCGCGCTGGCGCACCACCTCCGCGGGCGCGGCGTGGGCCCGGAGACGCGGGTGGGCGTGTACCTCGACCGCTCGCCGGAACTGCTGGTGGCGCTGCTGGGTGTGCTGGGGGCGGGCGGCGCGTACGTCCCGCTGGACCCGCAGTCCCCGCGCGACCGCCTGGCGCAGCTGGCGGAAGACGCGGGGATCGCGGTGCTCCTCACCCGGGAGCGCCTGTTCGCGGAGCTGCCCGGCAGCGTCGCGGCCGAGGCGGTCTTCCTGGACGCGGACCGGGAGCGGATCGAGGCGGAGCCTGCCGCCGCGCCGGAAGCCCCGGTCTTCCCGGAAAGCGCCGCGTACGTGATCTACACCTCGGGCTCCACAGGGAAGCCCAAGGGGGTCGTGGTCCCGCACGGCGCGCTCGCCGGGTTCACGGCGGCGGCTCGGGGGGCGTACGGGATCGGTCCGGCGGACCGGGTGCTCCAGTTCGCCTCGGTGGCCTTCGACGCGAGCGCGGAGGAGATCTGGCCGACGCTGGCCTCCGGGGCCCGCCTGGTGCTTCGGACCGAGGAGATGCTGGGCTCGGCGCGGCTCTTTTTGGAGGCCTGCCGGGAGTGGGGGATCACGGTGCTGGACCTGCCCACCGCGTACTGGCACGAGCTGGTGGCCGAGCTGAGCGAGGAGGCGGGGGCGGATCTTCCGGCGGCGCTGCGGCTGGTGATCATCGGCGGGGAGCGGGCGCTTCCGGAGCGTCTGCGCGCGTGGCGGGAGCGGTTCGGGGCGCGGGTGCGGCTGGTGAACACGTACGGCCCCACGGAGGCGACGGTGGTGGCCACGCTGTGCGACCTGCAGGAGGCGGAGGACGACCCGTCGTCGGCCCCGCGGCACGTGGCGATCGGGAGGGCTCTGGGGCACGCTCGGGCCTACGTGCTGGACCCGCGGGGCGAGCCCGCCCCGGTGGGGGTGCCGGGCGAGCTGTACCTGGGGGGCGGGGGCGTGGCGCGCGGCTACCTGGGCGACCCGTCGCGGACCGCTGGGGCGTTCGTGCCCGACCCGTTCACGGGGGTGGCGGGGGCGCGGCTGTACCGCAGCGGCGACCGGGTGCGGTGGCGCGCGGAGGGGACGCTGGAGTTCATCGGGCGGGTGGACCAGCAGGTGAAGATCCGGGGATTCCGGGTGGAGCCGGGGGAGGTGGAGGCGGTGCTGTCGCGTCAGCCGGGTGTGGAGGACGCCGCGGTGGTGGCGCGGGAGGACGCGCCGGGGCAGCCGCGTCTGGTGGCGTACGTGGTGCTGGCGGAGCCGGCGCCGCCGGTGTCCGTGCTGCGGGCGGCGCTGAAGGCGGAGCTGCCGCCGTACATGGTGCCCGCGGCGTGGGTGGTGCTGGACGCCCTGCCGCTCACCCCGGGCGGCAAGACCGACCGGCGGGCGCTGCCCGCCCCGGACTGGGGCGCCGAGGGCGAGCACGTGGCGCCCCGGACGGCGACCGAGGAGGTGCTGGCGGGGATCTGGGAGGAGGTGCTGGAGCTGGAGCGGGTGGGGGCGCACGACAACTTCTTCGAGCGGGGCGGACACTCGCTGCTCGCCACGCGGGTGGTCTCGCGCGTGGCCTCGTCGCTCGGCGCGGAGCTCCCGCTCCGCACGGTCTTCGAGGCGCAGACGGTCGCGGAGCTGGCGGCCCGCATCGACGCGGCGCGGCGCGCGGGGGAGGATGCCGCGCCGCCGCCCATCGCGGCCGTGGACAGGAGCGGGCCGCTCCCGCTGTCGTTCGCCCAGGAGCGGCTCTGGTTCCTGCACCAGATGGACCCGCAGGGCTCCGGCTACAACATGCCGTTCCCCAACCGGGTGCTCGGCCCCCTGGACCCGCGGGCGCTGGAGCGGGCGCTCGGCGCCCTGGTGCTCCGGCACGAGTCGCTGCGCACCACGTTCCGCCCCGTGGACGGCGGCGCGGTGCAGGTGGTGGGCCCGCCGGCCCGCGCCCGCGTCCCCCTCGCGGACCTGTCGGGGCTCGCCCCGGAGGCGCGGGACCGCGAGGCGCGCCGGCTGGCGGAGGAGGACGCCGGGCGTCCGTTCGACCTGCGGCACGGCCCCCTGCTCCGCCTCGCGCTGCTCCGGCTCGGCGGCGAGGAGCACGTGATGCTGCTCTGCATGCACCACATCGTCTCGGACGGGTGGAGCATGGGGGTGCTCTACCGCGAGCTGTACGCCCTGTACGCGGCGTCCGCGCGGGGGGAGGCCCCCCGGCTCCCCGCGCTCGGCGTGCAGTACGGCGACTTCGCGGTGTGGCAGCGCGGCTGGCTGGCCGGCGACGTGCTCCGGCGACAGCTGGACTGGTGGCGCGAGCGCCTGGCGGGGGCCCCTCCCGCCCTGGAGCTCCCCGTCGACCGTCCCCGCTCCGCGGTCGCGACCGACCGGGGCGCGTCGGTGCTCCTCCGCGTCGGCGCGGACGAGGTGCGGGCGCTGCGGGCCGTGGCGCGGCGGGAGGGAGCCACGCTCTACATGGTGCTCCGCGCGGCGACGGACGTGCTGCTCGCCCGGTGGTCGGGGCAGGAGGACCTGGTGGTGGGCTCGCCCATCGCCAACCGGACGCGCGTGGAGGTGGAGGGGCTGATCGGCTTCTTCGTCAACACGCTGGCGCTGCGGACGGACGTGTCCGGCGACCCCGCCTTCCGCGAGCTGGTGGGCCGGGTCCGCGACACGGCGCTGGGGGCGTACGCCCACCAGGACCTCCCCTTCGAGCGGCTGGTGGAGGAGATCTCGCCGGAGCGGAGCCTGTCGCACACGCCCCTCTTCCAGTTCATGTTCGCCCTGCAGAACAACCAGGACGACGCGGTGCCGGCCCCGCCCGGGCTGCGCGTGGAGCGCTTCCACTCCGCGCCGCACACCTCGCGCTTCGACCTGGAGCTGGACCTGTTCGAGAAGGGCGAGGAGCTGGCCGGCGGCGTGCGCTTCCGCACCGACCTCTTCGACCCGTCCACCGTGGAGCGCTTCGTGGCCCAGCTCCGCGTGCTGCTCGCTTCCGCGGGCGCCTCGCCGGAGGAGAGCGTCTCCCGGCTCCACCTGCTCCCCGAGGAGGAAGTCCGCGTCCTCCGGTCGTACGGGAGCGGCCCCGCGCACGAAACGGCCCCCGGCGAAACGGTGCCGCGCCTGCTGGCGGAGCAGGCCGCCCGCACCCCGGACGCGGTCGCGGTGCTGTCCGGCGGCGAAGCGCTCTCGTACGCGCGGCTCGACCGGCGCGCGGCGCGCCTCGCCCGCCGGCTGCGCGGGCGCGGCGTCCGGGCGGGCGCCCCGGTGGCGGTGTGCGTGGAGCGCGGCCCCGGGCTCCTGGTCGCGCTCCTGGCGGTGTGGAAGGCGGGCGGCGTCTACCTCCCGCTGGACCCGGGGCACCCGCCCGAGCGCCTCGCCTTCCTCCTGCGCGACTCCGGCGCGCGGCTCGCCGTGTCCGAGCCGCACCTGGCGCTTCCCGAGTTCGGGGGCGAGATCGTGCGGGTGGACGCGGCTTCCGGGCGCGACGGCGGGGAGGACGGGGACGCGCTCCCCGACTCGCCGTCCCCGGACGACCTCGCCTACCTGATCTACACCTCCGGCTCCACCGGCGCCCCCAAGGCGGTGGCGGTGGAGCACGCGCGGCTCGCGCACACCCTGCGGGGCAGCCTGGGCCTTCTCGGCTTCGCGCCGGGCGACGTGGTGGCGGCGCTCGCCTCCGTGGCCTTCGACATCTCGCTCCTGGAGCAGCTCGCGCCGCTGCTCGGGGGGGCGGCGGTGCGGATCGTCCCCCGTGAGGTCGCGCGCGACCCCGCGGAGCTGGTGCGGGTGTGCGCCAACGCGACGGTGCTGCACGCCGTCCCGGCGCTGATGCGGCAGGTGGTGGAGGCCGCGCGCGGCGGCGGCGGGCTCCCGGCCATGCGGCTCCTCCTGGTGGGCGGCGACACCGTCCCGCCCGACCTGCTGGAGGAGCTGCGGGAGGCCTTCCCGGGGGCGGCGGCGCGCGTCCTGTACGGCCCCACCGAGGCCACCATCATCTGCGCGACGTACGGGGTGCCGGAGCGGGGCGGGATCGCGGGGCACCCGCTGGGACGCCCGCTCCCGGGGGTGCGCCTCCAGGTCCGCGGGGCGCGGGGGGAGCTGCTTCCGCTGGGCGTCCCCGGGGAATTGTGGATCTCCGGCGGGGGCGTCGCCCGCGGCTACCTGGACCGTCCGGAGCTGACGGCGGAGAAGTTCGTCGCGATGGGCGGGGAGCGCGCCTACCGCGCGGGAGACCGGGCGCGCTGGCGGATGGACGGCGTGCTGGAGTTCCTGGGCCGCACCGACGAGCAGGTCAAGGTGCGCGGCTTCCGCATCGAGCCCGGCGAGGTGGAGGCGGCGCTGCTCGGGGAGCCCGGCGTCCGCGAGGCCGTGGTCCTCGCGCGGGAGGACCGGCCGGGCGAGAAGCGCCTGGTGGCGTACGTCGTCCCGGAAAGCGCCGACCGCGCGGCCCGCGGCGCCGGCGCCGCCGAGCAGGTGTCGGGGTGGACGACCGTGTTCGACGAGACGTACGGGCAGGGCGAAGCGGAGGGGGATCCCACGCTCGACCTGACCGGCTGGAACAGCAGCTACACCGGCGAGCCCATCCCGCGCGAGGAGATGCGCGAGTGGGTGGAGCGCACCGTGGAGCGCATCCTGGCGCTCGGGCCGCGGCGGGTGCTGGAGATCGGCTGCGGGACCGGGCTGCTCCTCCTCCGCCTCGCCCCGCACGTGCGGGAGTACCACGGGACCGACTTTTCCGCCGTGGCGCTGGGGCGGGTGCGGCGCCACTTGGGCGCCCTGCCGCGGGTGACGCTCGCCGAGCACGAGGCCGACGACCTGGCCGCGTACGCGGGCGGGGGCTACGACACCGTCGTGGTCAACTCCGTGGCGCAGTACTTCCCCGGGGTGGACTACCTGCTGCGGGTGCTGGAGGGCGCGGCCGCGGCGCTGGCCCCCGGGGGGCGGATCTTCGTGGGCGACGTGCGCAGCCTCCCGCTGCTCGCCGCCTTCCACGCCTCGGTGGAGCTGGCGCGGGCCCCGGAGGAGCTGCCGCTCGCGCAGCTGCGCGAGCGGGTGCGGCGCGCCGTGGCGGAGGAGCAGGAGCTTGTGGTGGATCCCGCCTTCTTCGGCGCGCTCCGGGCCAGGCTCCCGCGGCTGGGGCGGGTGGAGGTGCAGGTGAAGCGGGGCGGGTACGACAACGAGGTGTCGCGCTTCCGCTACGACGTGGTCCTCCACCTGGACGCCGCGCCGGCCGGCGCGCCGCCCGCGGTGCGGAGCTGGAGCGGGGAGGACGAGGCCGGGGTGCGCGCGCTCTTGGGGACGAGCGCGGCGGCGCTCCTGCTCCGCGGCGTCCCCGACCCGGGGACGCGGGAGCACGCCCGCGCCGCGGCATTGCTCGCCGGCCCCGCCGCCACCGTGGACGAGGTGCGGGCGGGCGCGGCCGGCGGCGCGGCCGGGGTCCCGCGCGAAGCGCTCTTCGCGCTGGGCGACGCGTCCGGGCGGATCGTGGAGGTCCGCCCCGGCGCGCCGGGCACGCTGGACGTGCTCCTGCACCCCGCGGGGGGCGCCGCGGCCCTGCCGGCGGAGGAGCCGGCGGAGGAGCGGCCGTGGGAGTCGTACGCCAACGACCCCCAGTGGGGACGCCGCATCCGCGCGCTGGCGCCGGCGTTGCGCTCCGCCCTGCGCGCGCGCCTCCCCGAGTACATGCTCCCGTCGGCCCTGGTGGTCCTGGAGTCCCTGCCCGTCACCCCCAACGGCAAGGTGGACCGGCAGGCGCTCCCGGCCCCCGACACCGCCGGCTCGCGCGACCAGGCGTACGCGGCGCCGCGGAGCGCGCTGGAGGAGGCGCTGGTGGGGATCTGGCAGGAGGTGCTGGGGGTGGAGCGCGTAGGCATCCACGACAGCTTCTTCGACCTGGGCGGGCACTCGCTGCTCGCCACCCAGCTCGTCGCGCGCATCGGGGTGCTCCGGGTGGAGGTCCCCGTGCGCCAGGTGTTCCAGACGCCCACGGTGGCCGGGCTCGCCGAGTCCGTCACCCGCAACGAAACGACCCCGGGAGCGGCCGAGATGATCGCCAGAGTCCTGCTGAAGCTGAAGACCATGTCGGCCGGGGAGCGCGCCGCCGCGCTCCGGGCGAAGCAGACCCCGGTGGGCACGTGAGCGGGGGACCCGACGCGGGACTTTCCGCGGAAGACCTGGAGCTCATGGCCCTCCTGCTGGAGGAGGCCGGGATCGAGTCGGCCCGGCCGGAGGGCGTGCGGCCCCGCGACCCCGGCGCGCGCGTCCCGCTCTCCTTTTCGCAGAAGCGGATCTGGTTCCTGGAGCAGCTGGAGCCGGAGACGCGCATCTACAACGACGTGTCCGGCCTGCGGCTGGTGGGCGAGCTGGACGGCGCGGCGATGGACGCGGCCGTGCGGGGCGTGGTGGAGCGGCACGAGTCGCTGCGCACCGTGTTCGTGGAGGAGGCCGGCGAGCCGGTGCAGGTGGTGCTCGAAGACCACCCCGTGCGGCTGGAGCTCCGCGACCTGTCGCACCTCCCCGAGGACGACCGGCTGGCGGAGGTGCGCCGCGTCGCCGACGAGGTCACCCTGGTCCCCTTCGACCTGGTGCGCGGCCCGCTGCTGCGCCCCGTCCTGCTCCGCCTGGGGGAGCGCGATCACGCGCTCCTCCTGGCCCTTCACCACATCATCTTCGACGGGTGGTCCTGGGGAATCTTCTGGCGCGACCTCCTGGCGCTGTACAACGCCACGCGCGAGGGGCGGCCGTCCCCGCTCCCCCCGGTCGCGCTCCAGTACGGCGACTTCGCGGTGTGGCAGCAGGAGCACCTGGCCGGGGGCGCCCTGGAGCGGCAGACGGAGTACTGGAAGGAGCGACTCCGCGGCGCGCCCACGCTGATCGGCCTCCCCACCGACCGGCCGCGCCCCGCCGAGCAGACCTACCGCGGCGACTCCTTCGACTTCACGGTCCCGGAGGAGATCTCCGCCCGCGTGGCCGCGCTCGCGCAGCGGGAGGGCGCCACGCTGTTCATGGCGCTGCTCGCCGTGCTCGCCTCGCTCCTGGGCCGCTACTCGGGCGAGGACGACGTGGTGATCGGGTCGCCCATCGCCAGCCGGACCCGGCCGGAGCTGGAGGGCGTCGTCGGCCTGTTCGCGAACACGCTGGCCATCCGCGCGGAGCTGGCGGGGGAGCCGAGTTTCCGCGCGCTGCTGCGCCGCGTGCGCGACGCGGTGTTCGAGGACTACGCCAACCAGGACCTCCCCTTCGAGAAGATCGTGGAGGAGCTGCGCGGGGAGCGCAGCCTCAGCTACAACCCGGTGTACCAGGTCCTCTTCGTGCTTCACAACTTCCCGCGCGTGCACGGCGGCTTCGGCGGGCTGGAGATCCACCCGCTGGAGATGGCGCACCGCAAGTCCAAGCTGGACCTGGCGCTGTCGATGATGGAGGACGGGGGCGCCATCCGCGGCGGCTGGGAGTACAGCACCGAGCTGTTCGACCGGGACACCATCGTCCGCCTCACCGACCACTTCGTGGTCCTGCTCGCCGCGGCGGTGGCGGAGCCGGACCGGCCCCTCGCCGACCTCCCGCTGGTGCGGCCGGAGGAGCGCACGCGCCTGCTCCGCACCTGGAGCATCGGCGCCCTCGCCGGGACGGACCCGCGCCCGGTCCACCTCCTCGTCCGGGAGCAGGCGGAGCGGACGCCGGACGCCGTGGCCGTCGCCCTGGCGGGCGAGACGCTCACCTACGGCGAGCTGGGGCGGCGCGGCCGCGCCCTGGCGCACTATCTCCGCGGGCGCGGCGTGGGCCCGGAGACGCGGGTGGGCGTGTACCTGGACCGCTCGCCGGAGCTGCTGGTGGCGCTGCTGGGGGTGCTGGAGGCGGGCGGCGCGTACGTCCCGCTCGACCCGCAGTACCCGCGCGACCGCCTGGCGTACCTGGTCCGCGACTCGGGGATCGCGGTGCTCCTCACCCGCGAGCGCCTGTTCGCGGAGCTGCCGGGGAGCGCCGCGGCCGAGGTGGTCTTCCTGGACGCGGACCGGGCGCGGATCGAGGCGGAGCCGGGCGCCGCGCCGGAAACGCCGGTCTTCCCGGAAAGCTCCGCGTACGTGATCTACACCTCCGGCTCCACCGGGAAGCCCAAGGGGGTCGTGGTCCCGCACGGCGCGCTGGCCGGGTTCACGGCGGCGGCGCGGGGGGCGTACGGGATCGGGCCGGCGGACCGGGTGCTCCAGTTCGCCTCGGTGGCCTTCGACGCGAGCGCGGAGGAGATCTGGCCGACGCTGGCCTCCGGGGCCCGCCTGGTGCTTCGCACCGAGGAGATGCTGGGCTCGGCGCGGCTGTTCCTGGAGGCCTGCCGGGAGTGGGGGATCACGGTGCTGGACCTGCCCACCGCGTACTGGCACGAGCTGGTGGCCGAGCTGAGCGAGGAGGCGGGGGCGGATCTTCCGGCGGCGCTGCGGCTGGTGATCATCGGCGGGGAGCGGGCGCTTCCGGAGCGTCTGCGCGCGTGGCGGGAGCGGTTCGGGGCGCGGGTGCGGCTGGTGAACACGTACGGCCCCACGGAGGCGACGGTGGTGGCCACGCTGTGCGACCTGCAGGAGGCGGAGGACGACCCGTCGTCGGCCCCGCGGCACGTGGCGATCGGGAGGGCTCTGGGGCACGCTCGGGCCTACGTGCTGGACCCGCGGGGCGAGCCCGCCCCGGTGGGGGTGCCGGGGGAGCTGTACCTGGGGGGCGGGGGCGTGGCGCGCGGCTACCTGGGCGACCCGTCGCGGACGGCCGGGGCGTTCGTGCCCGACCCGTTCACGGGGGTGGCGGGGGCGCGGCTGTACCGCAGCGGCGACCGGGTGCGGTGGCGCGCGGAGGGGACGCTGGAGTTCATCGGGCGGGTGGACCAGCAGGTGAAGATCCGGGGGTTCCGGGTGGAGCCGGGGGAGGTGGAGGCGGTGCTGTCGCGTCAGCCGGGTGTGGAGGACGCCGCGGTGGTGGCGCGGGAGGACGCGCCGGGGCAGCCGCGTCTGGTGGCGTACGTGGTGCTGGCGGAGCCGGCGCCGCCGGTGTCCGCGCTGCGGACCGCGCTGAAGGCGGAGCTGCCGCCCTACATGGTGCCCGCCGCGTGGGTGGTGCTGGACGCCCTGCCGCTCACCCCGGGCGGCAAGACCGACCGGCGGGCGCTGCCCGCGCCGGAGGCCCGCGGCGCCGCCCCGGAGGGGCAGGCGGCGGGGGCCGTCCCGCGCACCGACGCCGAGCGCGTGGTCGCCGAGGCGTGGCGCGAGGTGCTCGGGGTGGACGAGGTGGGGCTGGACGACAACTTCTTCGACCTGGGCGGACACTCGCTCCTGCTGGCGCGCCTGCGCAGCCGGCTGCGCGGTAGGTTCCCGTCCGACGTGTCCATCGTCGTCCTCTTCCGCTATCCCACGGTGCGGTCGCTGGCGGAGCACCTGGCGGGGGGCGAGCCGCAGGCCGGCCCCACCCCGCCGGACGAGGGCGAGGTGGACCGGCGCCGCGCCGCGATGCGGCGGCTCCGCGACAAGCGGTAAGTTGTAACGGATTGAACTGATTGGTCGGGCGTGCCCCCGGCTGGCGCCGGGGTCGGGCTTCGGCTCCGTAGGCGAGCAAACAACGCTCGCCAACGGAGTCGAGCCCCGGCAAACGGCCGCCGGGTCTCGCCCCTTCGGGCCGAAATCCCTCACGCGGGGTTCGCGCTGGCGTCCGCGCCGGTGGGCCCCCTCCCCAACCCCTCCCCCGCAAGCAGGGGAGGGGCTTTTCTCGTGCGTGGAGCAGATGGTGAGCTGGCGTCCGCGGGGGCGCCCCCACCCGGCTCGCTTGAGGCTCGCCACCCTCCCCCAATTCTGGGGGAGGGCTTCCTGACCCTCGACCTCCGTCATGTCATTCTCCCCCTCCCCCTTGCGGGGGAGGGGGTCGGGGGGAGGGGGGGCCGAGGTCCGGCAGGATACCCGACCTCCACCCCGCCGTTCTCCCCCTTTCCCCCGCTTGCGGGGGAGAGGGGGCCGGGGGGTGAGGGGGCCCACCCTCGCGGACGCCAGCGCGATCCCCGCGTGAGGGCTTTCGGCCCGAAGGGGCGAGACCCCGCGGCAGTTTGCGGGGGCTCGACTCCGTTAAGCAGCGTTGTTTGCTGCTTTACGGAGCCGAAGCCCGACCCCGGCGCCCGCCGGGGGCACGCCCAGACCGTTCGTACCCGGCCGTTTCAACCAGATCCGACCATCACCCCGTTCACCGGCGGTTCCTCGCCCTGCCGCGCGCGACCCGCTCGATCGGCTTGAGGACCATTGCGCCCGAGCTCCGCAGCTCCTCGATGCGCTCCGCCAGCCCGGCCACCGTGGGCGACTCGAAGAGCGCCCGCAGCGGCACCTCCACGCCCACGGCCTGCCGCACCCGCGAGACCACCTGCGTCGCCATCAGCGAGTGGCCGCCCAGGGTGAAGAAGCCGTCGTCCACGCCCACCCGCTCCACCTTCAGCACCTCGGCGAGGATGCTGCACAGCAGCTCCTCCGTGGGCGTGCGCGGGGCAACGTACACCGTCTCGTCGCCCCAGCGCGGCGCCGGCAGCGCCCCCCGGTCCACCTTGCCGCTGGAGTTCAGCGGCAGGCGCTCCAGCGCCACGAAGGCCGCCGGCACCATGTACTCGGGGAGCCGCCCCGCCACCGCCCTGCGCAGCTCCGCCGGGGCGAGCTCCTCCCCCTCGCCGGCCACCACGTAGGCCACCAGGCGCTTCCGCCCCGGCGCGTCCTCCCACACCGTCACCACCGCCTCGCGCACCCCGTCCTGGTCGCGCAGTGCGGCCTCGATCTCGCCGGGCTCGATGCGGAAGCCGCGGACCTTGACCTGCCCGTCCACCCGGCCCAGGAACTCCAGCTCCCCGTCGGCGCCCCAGCGCACCTGGTCCCCCGTGCGGTACAGCCGCGCTCCCGGCTCCGCGCCGAACGGATCGGGGACGAACTTCTCGGCCGTCAGCCCGGGGAGCCCCAGGTAGCCGCGCGCCACCCCGGCCCCGCCGATGTGCAGCTCTCCCGGCACGCCCGGCGGGACCGGCCCGCCGGACGCGTCGAGCACGTAGGCGCGCGTGTTCGCCACGGGCCGGCCGATGGGCGGCGCCCCCGCCGCCCCCGGCGCGACCGCGTGCTCGGTGGTGTAGATGGTGATCTCCGTGGGGCCGTACATGTTGAACATGCGGCGGCCGCGCGACCAGCGGGACGCCGTCTCGGCGGAGCAGCGGTCGCCGCCCACGGCCAGGGTGCGCAGGGCGGGGAAGTCCGTTTCCGGGAGCGTGTCCAGCAGCGCCGGGGGGGTCACCCAGGTGTCGATCTCCCGCTCGCGGAGGAGCGCCGCCAGCCGCTCCGGCGCGAGCACCGTTTCGCGGTCGGCCACGTGCAGCGCCGCCCCGGAGAGCAGCGTGGTGAACGTGTCCAGCAGCGAGGCGTCGAAGGTGGCGGAGGCGGTCTGGAGCACCTGGCTCCCCGGTCCGGCGCCGAGCGTGGCCATCCCGTGCGCCAGCAGGTTGGCGGCGCCGGCGTGGGTCGCCACGACGCCCTTGGGCTTCCCGGTGGAGCCGGAGGTGTAGATCACCCACGCGGCGTTCTCGGGCGACAGGCCGCTCTCGGGCGGGGCGTCCTCGCCCTCCCGGCCCGCGTCCAGCCCGGCGCGCGCCCCCGCGAAGCCGGGGACGGCGTCCTGCAGCGACGGCGGCGCCAGCAGCACGGCGGCGCCGGAGTCGGACAACATGAAGGCGAGCCGGTCGGCGGGGTACGCGGGGTCCATGGGGACGTAGACGCCGCCCGCCTTGAAGATGGCCAGCATGGCGGCCACCCACTCGGGTCCGCGCTCCGCCAGGAGCCCCACGCGGGTCTCCGGGCCCACGCCCAGGCCGCGGAGGTGGCGGGCGAGGCGGTTGGCGCGCCGCTCCAGCTCGCCGTAGCCCACGGCGTCGCCGCCGGCGTGCACCGCGGGCGCGCCGGGGGCGAGCGCCGCACGCGCGGCGAACCGCTCGTGGACAAGGTCCCCCGGGAGCTCGGCCGCGGTGTCGTTCCAGCTTTCCAGCACCCGGGCGCGCTCGGCGCCGCGCAGCAGCGACACCTCCGAGAGGCGCGCCCCCGGGTCGGTCGTCATCGCTTCCAGCAGCGTTTCCAGGTGCCCGGCCATCCGCGCGACGGTCGCCGCCTCGAACAGCCCGGTCCGGTAGGTGAGCGCCCCCACCACCCGCTCTCCCAGCTCCACGAAGGCCACGTCCAGGTCGAACTTGGACGCGCTCTCCTCGCCGCCGAACCCCTCCACCTCCAGCTCCCCCAGCGAAAGGACGCTCTTGCCGTCGGAGCGCTCCAGCGTGAAGGCCACCTGGAACAGCGGGTTGTGGGTGAGGCTGCGCTCCGTGACCACGTCCTCCACCAGGCGCTCGAAGGGGAGCTCCTGGTGCGCGTACGCGCCGCGCGACGCTTCCCGCACCCGGGCCAGCAACTCGCTCCAGGTGGGGTCGCCGCGCAGGTCAGCGCGGTGGGGGAGCATGTTGACGAAGAAGCCGATCAGCCCCTCCGTCTCCCACCGGGTCCGGCCCGAGATGGGCCCGCCGACGACCAGGTCCTCCTGCCCGGACCAGCGGCCGAGCAGCACCTCCCACGCGGCCAGCAGCGTCATGAACAGGGTGGTCCCCTCGCGGCGCGAGAGCGCCTGGAGACCGTGCGACGTCGAGTCCGGGATGTTCAGCGTGTGCATGCGCGCGCGGACGCTCTGCCCGATCGCGCGCGGGTGGTCGGTGGGGATCTCCAGCAGCGGCGGGGCACCGGCCAGGCGCTCGCGCCACCAGGCCAGCTGCGCCTCCAGCTCGGGGCCGCTCAGCCACTCGCGCTGCCACACGGCGTAGTCCGGGTACTGCACCGGCAGCTCCGGCAGCACGGGCGCCTCGCCCCGGGTCAGGGCGCCGTAGATCACCGAGACCTCGCGCACCAGCACGCCCTTGCTCCAGCCGTCGCTGACGATGTGGTGCATGGTGTAGCACATGACGTGGTCGTCCGCGGCCAGGCGCAGCAGCGCCGTGCGCAGCAGCGGCCCCCGCACCAGGTCGAAGGGGCGCATCGCCTCCTCGGCCACCAGGCGGAGGGCTTCCTGCCGGGGGTCGCGCAGGCCGCTGAGGTCCACGGCCGGGAGCGCCACCGGCGCGGGAGCGTTCACCACCTGCATGGGCTCGCCGTCCTGCTCCACGAAGGTGGTCCGCAGCGACTCGTGCCGCCGCACCAGCGCGTGCAGGCTTCCCCGCAGCACCCGCACGTCGGGCTCGCCGCGCATGCGCAGGACGTAGGGCATGTTGTAGGCGGGGTTCCCGGGATCGAGCCGGTCCACCACCCACAGCCGCTGCTGCGCGAAGGACAGGGGGAGCGGCCCGTTCCGCGGGACCAGCCGGATGGGCGCGATCCGGGCGTTCCCCGCGCGCAGCTCCGCCACGCGGGCGGCCAGCCCCGAGATGGTGGGCGACTCGAACACGGCGTCCAGGGTGACGTCGGCGTGCAGCTCGGACTGGATGCGCGCGACCAGCGTCGTGGCGGTGAGCGAGTGGCCGCCGAGCGAGAAGAAGTCGTCGTGCGTGCCGATGCTCTCGTACCCGAGCAGGTCCTGCCAGAGCGCCGCCAGCCGCTCCTCGACCTCGCCCGCCGGCGCCACGTACCGGGTGCCGGTCTCCGGGCGGGCCAGCAGCCCGGGAAGGTCGCCTGCGCCGTCCCTCGCCGGCGCGGCGGGGCGCACCGCCGCTCCCTCCGCCGCGGGGCCCGCCGCCCCCGTCCGGCGGGCGGTCCCGGCGCCCGGCCGCTTCCGCCGGCGGCGCCGGGGTTCCACCAGGTACTTCTGCCGCTCGAAGGGATAGGTGGGGAGCTCGGCGCGCAGCCGCCGCTCCTCCGCCACGAAGCCGTCCCAGTCCACCCGCACCCCCGCCATCCACAGGCGCCCCAGCGTTTCCAGCAGGAAGGCCTGGTCCGCCTGGCGCGTGTAGGCGTGCCGCAGCGAGGCGAACACGGCGGACTCCGCCGCGCCCGCGTGCACCGCGAAGGTCCCCAGCGTGCGCCCCGGCCCCACCTCCAGCAGCACGCGCCGCCGGTCGCCCAGCAGCTCGGCCATCCCCTCCGCGAAGAGCACCGGGAGGCACAGGTGCCGCGCCCAGTACGCGGGGTCCGTGGCCTCCTCCGGCCGGATCCAGGTCCCCGTGGCGCCGGAGACGAACGGCACCTCGGGCGGGGCCAGCCGCATGGAGCGCAGCCGCTCGGCCAGGCGGCCGGCGACCGGCTCCATCGCCGGGGAGTGGAAGGCGTGCTCGGCGTTCAGCCGCCGGCACACGACGCCCTCCGCCCGCAGCTCCGCCTCCAGCGCGGCGACGTCGTCCTCCGGACCGGAGACGGTGCACAGCCCCGGCGCGTTGTGCGCGGCGAGCGCGAGGGCGCCGCGCAGCCGCGGACGGAGCGCCGCGGGCTCCAGGGGCACCGCCAGCATCGCCCCGCCCGGGAGCTCCGAGATCAGCCGGGCGCGCTCGGCGAGCAGCGCCAGCGCGTCCTCCAGGGGGAAGACCCCGGCCACCGTGGCCGCCGCGTACTCGCCCAGCGAGTGGCCGATCATGGCGTCCGGCTTCACCCCCCAGCTCATCCACGTCCGCGCCAGCGCGTACTCCACCACGAACACGGCCGGGTGCGCCAGCTGCGTGCGCGCCAGCGGGTCGGCGGGCGCGGGCGCGCCGCGGCCCAGCATCCCGCGCAGGTCCACGGTGGCGGCGCCCCCGGCCTCGGGCTGGGCGCGCTGCTCGGGGGCGGGCTCGCCCGGGAAGAGCGCGTCGCGCACGTCCGCGCCGGTGTGGGAGCGCAGGATCTCCGCGCAGCGGTCCACCTCGCGGCGGAAGACCGGCTCGGTCTCGTACAGCCCGCGCGCCATCTGCCCGTAGTGGTCGCCCACGCCGGGGAAGAGGAAGGCGACCGGGCGCTCGTCGCGCTCCTGCGCCGTTTCCAGGACCCGCCGCGGGTCGCGCGACTCCAGGGCCGCCACGGCGTCCTCGCGGCCGCGGCACACCAGCACGCGCCGCCGCTCGAAGCGGCGCCGCCCCACGCGCAGCGTGTGGGCCGCGTCGGCGAGCGGCTGCTCCGGGTGCGCCGCCAGGTGCTCCGCCAGGCGGTCGGTGGCGGCCTCCAGCGCGGCGGGGGTGCGCCCGCTCAGCACCAGAAGCTGCCAGGGGCGCGAGGGGCCGGACGGCGCCCGCTCCGGCGCCTCCTCCAGCACCACGTGCGCGTTGGTGCCGCCCAGCCCGAAGGCGCTCACCCCGGCCCGCCGCGGCGCGCCGTCCCGGGTCCAGGGGCGCAGCTCCGGGGACACGTAGAAGGGGGAGCGGTCGAAGTCGATCCGGGGGTTCGGCGCGCGGAAGTACGGCGCGGGGGGAATCTCCCCGTGCTGCAGCGCGAGCACCGTCTTGATCAGCCCCACCACCCCGGCGGCCGCGTCCAGGTGGCCGACGCTGGACTTGACCGCCCCCAGCGCCACCGTCCGCTTTTCTCCCGCGCCGAAGGCGGCGGCGAGCGCCGCCAGCTCGATGGGGTCGCCCACCTCGGTCCCGGAGCCGTGCGTCTCCACGTACGAGATCTCCGCCGGCTCCACCCCGGCGGCCGCCAGCGCCGCCGTGATCGCCCCCGCCTGCCCCTCCCGCCGCGGCGAGGTGAACCCCACCTTGCGCCCGCCGTCGTTGTTCACGGCGGTGCCGCGGACCACCGCGAGCACGGTGTCGCCGTCGGCGAGCGCGTCGTCCAGCCGCTTCAGCACCACCACCCCCGCGCCGCTCCCGCCCACGGTGCCGCGCGCCTCCGCGTCGAAGGGGCTGCACTCGCCGGTAGGCGACATGATCCCGCCGGGCTGGTAGCGGTAGCCCCGGATCTGGGGCACCTCGATGCGCACGCCGCCGGCGATCGCCACGTCCGACTCGCCCTCCAGCAGGCTCCTGCACGCCTGATGCACGGCGACCAGCGACGAGGAGCACGCCGTCTGCACGTTCATGCTGGGGCCCTCCAGGTCCAGCTTGTACGACACCAGCGTGGCCACCGACGAGGAGTTGGACAGCATCACCTGCGTCGTCCCCAGCGCCTCCACCAGCTCGGGCCGGTCGAGGACGTGCAGCAGGTACGCGTTCTGCCCCTCGGAGGCGTACACGCCGATGCGGCCGCCGTACGTCCCGGACGCGTAGCCCGCCCGCTCCAGCGCCTCCCAGGCGCACTCCAGGAACACGCGCTGCTGCGGGTTCATCGCCAGCGCCTCGCGCGGGGAGATGCCGAAGAAGGCGGCGTCGAACATCTCCGCGTCCTCCAGCACCCCGCCGGCGGGCACGTAGCCGGGGGCCTCGCGCTCGCGGCGCGGGACCCCGGCGGCCTTCAGCTCCTCGTCGCTGAAGCGGTGGATGGAGCGTACGCCCGCGCGGAGGTTGCGCCAGAACTCGTCCAGGTCGCGCGCCCCGGGGAAGCGCCCCGCCATCCCGATCACCGCCACGTCGCGCGTGCGCGCCGCCGCCCCCGCGGCCCGCGGGGCCGCGCGCTCCGCCCCGGCCGCGGCCTCCGCCGCGTCCGCCGGCCCGCGCCGGTCCAGGTGGGCGGCGAGATCCCCCAGCGTGTGGTGCTCGAACAGGTCGATCAGCGCGACCCGGTCGGGGAAGCGCTCCTGCAGGCGGGAGTGCACCTGCACCAGCAGAAGCGAGTGCCCGCCCAGGTCGAAGAAGTTGTCGGCGATGCCGACGCGCTGCACGCCCAGGACCTCCTCCCAGATCGCGGCCACCGCGCGCTCGGTCGCGGTGAGCGGGGCGCCGCCGTCGTGGGCCCCGCCGGTCCACGAGGGCGCGGGGAGCGCCCGCCGGTCCACCTTGCCGCCGGGGGCGAGGGGGAGGGCGTCCAGGAGGACCACGGCGGCGGGCACCATGTACTCCGGCAGGCGGGAGCGCAGACGCGCCCGCAGCCCGGCCGGCGTGTCGCCCGCGCCCTCCGCCGGGACCACGTAGGCCACCAGGCGCCGGTCGCCCGGCGCGTCCTCCCGCACCACGACCACGGCCTCACGCACCTGCGGCAGCGCCGCCAGCACGGATTCGATCTCGCCGGGCTCGATGCGGTAGCCGCGCACCTTGACCTGGTGGTCCGTGCGGCCCAGGTAGTCCAGCTCGCCCCCGGGGAGCCAGCGGGCCCGGTCCCCGGTGCGGTACAGCCGCGCGCCGGGCTCCCGCCCGAAGGGGTCGGGGACGAAGCGCCCGGCCGTCAGCCCCGGCTGCCCCAGGTAGCCGCGGGCCACCCCGGCGCCGCCCAGGTACAGCTCACCCGGCACACCCACCGGCACCGGCTGCATCCCGCCGTCCAGCACGTACGCCTGCGTCCCCGCGATCGGCCTGCCGATGGGCACGCTCCCGCCCGCGCCCGCGTCCCCGACGCGGTGCACGACGCACCCCACCACCGTCTCGGTGGGGCCGTACTCGTTGACCACCTCGGTTCCCGGCGCCACCCGCCGCCAGTACGCGGCCACCTCGGCCGGCAGCGCCTCGCCGCCCACCACCAGGGTGTGCGCCGCCGCCGCGGCCTCCTGCTCCGTCAGCTGCCCGGCCAGGAGCGCGAGGTGCGCCGGCGTGAGCTTGACCAGCGTGAACCCCGGCTCCTCGCGGAGCGCGCTCGCCAGCCCCTCCACGCCCTCGCCCTCGCCGGCGAGCACCACCCGCCCACCCTGGAGCAGCGGCACCAGCAGCGAGGTCACCGTCAGGTCGAAGGACAGCGAGGAGTGCACCGGCGCCCCGTGGCCCGGCCCCGCGTAGGCGCCGGCCGCCCACGCCAGGTAGTTGCCCAGGCCGCGGTGCGTCACCGCCACGCCCTTGGGGCGCCCGGTGGAGCCGGAGGTGAAGATGACGTACGCCAGGTTGTCGGGCGCGGCGCCGCTCCCGGGCGCCGCCTCGTCGTGGCGCGCGATCTCCGCCGCGTCGCGGTCCACGCAGACCACGGCGCCGCCGAAAGACGGCAGGCGCTCCAGCAGCGCCTCGCGCGTCAGCAGCACCGCGGGGGCGGCGTCCTCCAGCATCAGCGCCAGCCGCTCCGCGGGCTGCGCCGGGTCCAGCGGCACGTACGCGGCGCCGGCCCGGAGCACGCCCAGCACCGCGGCCACCATCTCCGGGCCGCGCTCCAGGCAGAGGCCCACGCGCGATTCCGGCCCCGCGCCCAGGGCGCGGAGGTGCCGGGCCAGCCGGCCGGAGTCGCGCTCCAGCTCGGCGTAGGTGAGCGTCCTCCCGCCGGAGCGCACCGCCGGGGCGTCCGGGGTGAGCCCCGCCTGCCGGGCGAAGCGCTCGTGGACGAGCTCCTCCCCCGCGTAGCCGTCGCCCGTGTCGTTCCACGCCTCCAGCACCCGGGCGCGCTCGCCGCCGCGCAGCAGCGACACGTCCGACAGGCGCCGCCGCGGCTCCGCCACCATCGCCTCCAGCATGGCCTCCAGGTGCCCCGCCAGCCGCTCCATGGTCGCGGCCTCGAAGAGCGCCGCGCGGAAGACGAGCGAGCCGCCCAGCGAGTCCCCGTCGTCCGCGAGGGCGAGGTCCAGGTCGAAGCGGGCCACGCGCTCGCTCTCGCCGAACGGCGACAGCGCCACGTCCCCCAGGCTCAGCCCGGCGTCCCCCGCGACCGCGCGGTGCAGCGCGAACGTCGCCTGGAAGACCGGCGCGTGCGCCAGGCTGCGCTCCACCGACAGCTCCTCCACCAGGCGCTCGAAGGGCAGCTCCTGGTGGTCGAAGGCGGCGAGCGCCGTCCCGCGGACGCGCCCCAGCAGCTCGCTCCAGGCGGGGTCGCCCGACAGGTCCGCGCGCAGGGCCAGCATGTTGACGAAGAAGCCGATCAGCCCCTCGGTCTCGCGCCGGTTCCGTCCCGCGACCGGGGTGCCCACGACCACGTCGTCCTGCCCCGACCAGCGCCCCAGCAGCGCCTGCCAGGCGGCGAGCACGGTCATGAACAGCGTCGTCCCCTCGCGGCGCGACAGCTCCCGCAGCCCGGCGGACACCGCGGGCGGGAGGAGGACGGCGTGGGTCGCCGCGCGCGGGCTCTGCCCGGCGGCGCGCGGACGGTCGACCGGGATCTCCAGCAGCGGGGGCGCGCCCGCCAGCCGCTCCCTCCAGAAAGCGATCTGTGCCTCCAGCACGTCGCCCTGGAGCCACGCGCGCTGCCACACCGCGTAGTCGGCGTACTGCACCGGCAGCTCCGCCAGCGGCGGCTCATCGCCGCGGGCGAGGGCGCCGTACAGGGCGGACACCTCGCGCACCAGCAGCTGCATGCTCCAGCCGTCGGTGACCACGTGGTGGAGGGTGAAGCACAGCACGTGGTCGTCGTCGGCGAGGCGCAGCAGCGTGCTGCGCAGCAGCGGGCCACGCGCCAGGTCGAAGGGCCGCAGCGCCTCCTCGCCCGCCAGCCGCTCCGCCTCCCGCTCGCGCGCTCCGGCGGGGAGCGCCCGCAGCTCCACCACCGGCAGCGGAACGGGAGCGGGCGGATGGACCACCTGCACCGGCTTGCCGTCCCGCGCGGCGAACGTGGTGCGCAGCGCCTCGTGCCGCGCCGCCAGCGCGTCCACGCTCCCCCGCAGCGCCGCCGCGTCCAGCGCGCCGCGCAGGCGCAGCGCGAAGGGCATGTTGTAGGCGGCGCTCCCCGGCTCGATCCGGTCCACCACCCACAGCCGCTGCTGCGCGAACGACAGCGGCAGCGGAGCGTCGCGCGGGACCGGGACGACCGGCGGGGCGGGGGAGGCCCCGGCGCTCCGCAGCGCCTCCACGCGCTCCGCGAGCGCGGCGACCGTGGGCGCCTCGAAGACCGATTTCAGCGGCATCTCCACCCCCAGCGCCTGCCGCACCCGCGAGACCACCTGCGTCGCCATCAGGGAGTGCCCTCCCCGCTCGAAGAAGTTGTCCTCCACCCCCACCCGCTCGGCGCCCAGCACCTCGCCCCAGATCGCTGCCAGCACCTCCTCCGCGGCGGTGCGCGGCGCCACGAACTCGCCCTCCGCGCCCCACTCCGGGGCCGGGAGCGCGCCGCGGTCGGTCTTGCCGCTGGGGTTCAGCGGCAGGCGCTCCAGCACGACGAAGGCGGCAGGCACCATGTGCTCCGGCAGCCGCTCCGCCAGGTGCGCGCGCAGCTCCGCCGCGGAGGGCGCTCCGCTCTCCCCCGCCGCCACGTAGCCCACGATCCGCCGCTCGCCGCGGGCGTCCGCCCGCACCACGGCCGCCGCGCCGCGCACCGCCGGGTGCGAGCGCAGCGCGGCCTCCAGCTCACCCAGCTCGATGCGGAAGCCGCGCACCTTGACCTGCTGGTCCGCGCGCCCCAGGTAGTCCAGCTCCCCGTCCGCCGTCCAGCGCGCCCGGTCGCCCGTGCGGTACATCCGCTCGCCCGGCGCGGCCGCGAACGGGTCCGGGACGAACCTTTCGGCCGTGGCCGCGGGGTTCCCCATGTACCCCCGCGCCACCCCGGCGCCCGCCACGTACAGCTCGCCCGCCGCGCCCGGCGGCAGCGGCTGCATCGCCGCGTCCGCCACGTACACGCGCGTGTTCCAGATAGGCCGCCCGATGGGCACCCGCTCCCCCGCCTCCGCCCCGGCGCCGCCGAGCACGTGCCCGGTGCTGTCCGCCGCCACCTCCGACGAGCCGTACAGGTTCAGCAGCGTCGTCCCGGGGAGCGCCTCCGCGCAGCGGCGCGCCAGCTCGGCCGGGAGCTCCTCGCCGCTGGTCACCACCAGGCGCAGCCGCGGGCACAGCGCGCCCAGCTCCGGGTGCGCGTCCAGGAGCGCGCGCAGCAGCGAGGGCACCAGCACGATGCGCGTCACCCCGTGCCGCGACAGCTGGTCGACCAGCGACTCCGGGTCGCGGGCCTCCTCGTCCGGGACGAGCACCGAGGGCACCCCGGCCAGGAGCGGCCCGAAGACCTCCCACACCGAGTCCACGAAGGCCAGCGAGGTCTTCTGGATGCACACCTCGTCGGCCGCGAAGGGGTGCTCGCTCCACATCCAGGCGAAGCGGTTGACGATCCCCCCGTGCGTCCCCAGCACTCCCTTGGGCGTGCCCGTGGAGCCCGAGGTGTAGACGACGTAGGCCAGGCTCTGCGATTCCACCGCGGAGTCCGCAACGGTTCCAGCCTCCGCGGCGGGTGCCTCCGCGCCGCCGTCCACCCGCACGACCTCCACCCCGCACTCGCCCAGCCGCTCCGCCGCGGCGGCGTCGGCCAGGAGGAGCGCCGCGCCGGAGTCGGCCAGCATGTAGCGCAGGCGCTCGGCGGGGTAGCCGGGGTCCATGGGGACGTACGCGCCCCCGGCGCGCAGCACGGCCAGCAGCGACGCCACCAGCTCCGGCGTGCGGGCCATGCACACGCCCACGCGCGTCTCGGGGCCCACCCCGCGCCGCCGCAGCACGCCGGCCAGCTCCGCCGAGCGGCGGTCCAGCCCGGCGTACGTCACCCGCTCGCCGCGCCAGGCGAGGGCGACGGCGTCCGGCGTGCGGGCGGCCTGCGCGGCGAACAGGGCGTGCACGCCCGGCCCCGCGGGCACCGGGCGCGCGGTGTCGTTCCACTCGTCCAGCACCTGCGCGCGCTCGGTCCCGCGAAGCAGCGAGAGCCCGGAGAGGCGCTGCGCCAGGTCGGCGGCCATGGCCTCCAGCACGGCCTCCAGGTGCCCGGCGAGGCGGGCCATGGTGGCGGCATCGAAGAGCGCGGTCCGGAAGACGAGCGCGCCGGCCAGCGTCTCGCCCGCCTCCTGGAACACCAGGTCCAGGTCGAACTTGGCGACGCGCTCGCCCCCGCCGAACGGCGCCATCTCGACGTCGCCCAGGCGCAGCCGCTCGTCCTCCGCGGCGGCGCGGTGCAGCGCGAACGTGGTCTGCACCAGCGGCGCGTGCGTCAGCGAGCGCTCCACGCCCAGCTCCTCCACCAGGCGCTCGAAGGGCAGGTCCTGGTGGTCGTACGCGCCCAGCGCCGTTTCCCGGACGCGCGCCAGCAGCTCGATCCAGGCGGGGTCCCCGTCCAGCTGCGTGCGCAGCGCGAGCAGGTTGACGAAGAAGCCGATCAGCCCCTCGGCCTCGCGCTGCGTCCGCCCGGCGATCGGCGTGCCGACGACGACGTCGTCCTGTCCCGCGTAGCGGCCCAGGAGCGCCTGCCAGGCGGCGAGCACCGTCATGAACAGCGTCGCGCCCTCGCGCCGCGCGACCTCCCGCAGCTCGCCCGTCAGCCGGGGCGGGAGGACGAAGGCGTGGGTCGCCGCCCGCGGGTCCTGCCCGGGGGCGCGCGGACGGTCGACCGGGATCTCCAGCAGCGGGGGGGCGCCTCGCAGCTTTTCCCGCCAGAAGGCGAGCTGCGCCTCCAGCACGTCGCCGGCGAGCCATTCGCGCTGCCACACGGCGAAGTCGGCGTACTGCACCGGCAGCCCGGGAAGGGCGGGCGCCTCGCCGCGGGCGAGGGCGCCGTACAGGGCGGACACCTCGCGCACCAGCACCCCGATGCTCCAGGCGTCGCCGACCACGTGGTGCAGCGTGAAGAGCAGCACGTGGTCCTCGTCGCCCAGGCGCAGCAGCGTGCTCCGCAGCAGCGGGCCGCGCTCCAGGTCGAAGGGCCGCAGCGCCTCCGCCTCCGCCAGCCGCTCCGCCTCCGCCTCGCGCTCCTCCTCCGGGAGCGCCCGCAGGTCGCGCGCGGCGAGCGCGACGGGAGCGGGCGGGTGGATCACCTGCACGGGCGCGCCGTCCCGCTCCTCGAAGACCGTGCGCAGCGCCTCGTGGCGCCGCACCAGCGCGTCCAGGCTCGCCCGCAGCGCCGCCGAGTCGAGCGCGCCGCGCAGGCGCAGCGCGAAGGGCATGTTGTAGGCTGCGCTCCCCGGCTCCAGCCGGTCCACTAGCCACAGCCGCTGCTGCGCGAACGACAGCGGCGGCGGCGCGTCGCGGGGGATGCGCGCGATCGGCGGGGCCGCCCCCTCCCCGGCGCGGCGCAGCGCCTCCAGGCGCGCGGCCAGGCCGGCCACGGTCGCCGCCTCGAAGATCGCCCGCAGCGGCACCTCCACCCCGAACGCCTGCCGCGCCCGCGACACCACCTGCGTCGCCAGCAGCGAGTGGCCCCCCAGCTCGAAGAAGCTTTCCTCCACCCCCACCCGCTCCCGCCCCAGCACCTGCGCCCAGATTCCCGCCAGCACCTCCTCCGCGGCCGTGCGCGGCGCCACGTACGCCGCCGCGGTCTCGGGCGCCGGGAGCGCCCGCCGGTCGATCTTGTCGTTGGCGTTCCGCGGCAGGCGGTCCAGCACCACGAAGGCGGCCGGCACCATGTGCTCCGGCAGGCGCCCGGCGAGGTGCGCGCGCAGCTCCGGCGCGGCGAGCTCCACGCCCTCCCGCGGGACCACGTAGGCGGCCAGCCGCTTCTGCCCCGGCGTGTCCTCGCGCACCGTGACCACCGCCTCGTGCACGCCCCCGTGCGCCAGCAGCGCCGCCTCGATCTCGCCGGGCTCGATGCGGAAGCCGCGGATCTTGACCTGCGCGTCGACCCGCCCCAGGAACTCCAGCTCGCCGTCCGCGCGGCGCCGCACCCGGTCGCCGGTGCGGTACGCCCGCGCGCCGGGCTCGCCCCCGAAAGCATCCGGGACGAACTGGGCGGCCGTCAGCTCCGGGCGGCCCAGGTAGCCGCGCGCCACCCCGCCGCCCCCGATCCACAGCTCGCCCGGCACCCCGTCCGGGAGCAGGCTCCCGGCGGCGTCGCACACGTACAGCCCCGTCCCGGGGAGCGCGCGCCCCATCACCTGCCACGCGTAGGCGCCCTCCGCGCGCAGCCGCGAGACCGCGGCGAGGACGGTGGCCTCCGTGGGCCCGTACAGCACCCACGCCTCGGCGGCGGGGAAGGCAGCCCGCATCTGCCCGATCAGGTCGGGCGGCACCGCGTCGCCGCCCACGTACACCCGCCGCATCCGCGGCAGCGTCCCCGGGCCGGCCTGCACCCGCGCCACGATCTCGCGCATCAGCGCCGGCACCGCGTGCACCGCGTCCGCGTCGGCCAGCACCTCCACCAGGCGCTCCACGTCGCGCACGGTGTCGCGCGGCAGCAGGCGCACCTGTCCCCCCGCCAGCAGCGGCGCCAGGACCTCGAAGCCCCAGATGTCGAAGGCGTGGCTGGCGAGCGACGGCGTCGCCTCGCCCGCGGCGAGCCCGAAGCGGCCGCGCGTGGCCAGCAGCGTGTTCGCCAGGCCGGCGTGCTCCACCACCACGCCCTTGGGCCGGCCGGTGGAGCCGGAGGTGTAGACGACGTATGCCGCGTTGCGGGGGTCCACGCCGCTGCGCGGCGCCGTGTCCGGCTCGCCCGCGACCGCCGCGGCGTCCGCGTCCAGGCGGACGACCTCGCCCGCGAAGGCGGGGAGCGCATCCAGCAGTTCCGAGCGGGCGACGAGCAGCGACGCGCCGGAGTCGGCGAGCGTGTAGGCCAGCCGCTCGGCCGGGTAGGCGGGGTCCAGAGGCACGTAGGCGCCGCCCGCCTTGAGCACCGCCAGCACGGCGGCGGCCAGATCCACGCCGGGCTCCAGGCACACGCCCACGCGCGTCTCCGGCCCCACGCCGCGCCGCCGCAGGTGGTTGGCGAGCCGGTTCGACTCGCGCTCCAGCTCCCCGTACGTCAGGGCGCCGCCGCGGCCGGCGACCGCCGGCAGGTGCGGGGTGGCCGCGGCCTGCGCCGAGAACAGCTCGTGCACGCACGCCGGGAGGTGGTCCACGGCGACGGCGCGGGACGCGGCCAGCAGCTGGGCCCGCTCGCCCGCGCGCATCAGCGAAAGCTCCGACAGGCGCCGCTCCGGGTGCGCCGCCAGCCCCTCCAGCAGCGTCGTGAGGTGCCCCTCCATGCGCGCGGCGGTGTCCGCGTCGAAGAGCGACGCGCGGTAGACCAGCGACCCTTCCAGCTCCTCGCCCTTGTCGGTGAAGACGAGGTACAGGTCGAACTTGGCCACGGCGTCGCCTTCCCCGAACGATTCCATCTCCACGTCGCCCAGGCGCAGCTTCCGGTCGGGGGCGTCGCGGTTCAGGGCGAACGACGCCTGGAAGACCGGCGCGTGGGTGAGGCTGCGCTCCAGCCCCAGCGCCTCCACCAGCCGCTCGAAGGGGAGGTCCTGGTGCGCGTACGCCGCCAGCGCCGTTTCCCGCACCCGCCCCACCAGCTGGGATCCGGTGGGGTCGCCCGCCAGGTCGCCGCGGAGGGCGAGCATGTTGACGAAGAAGCCGATCAGCCCCTCCGTCTCGCGCTGCGTGCGCCCCGCGATGGGCGTGCCCACGACGACCTCGTCCTGTCCCGCGTAGCGCCCCAGCAGCGCCTGCCACCCGGCCAGCGCCGTCATGAACAGCGTCGCCCCCTGCTTCCGGGAGAGCGCCCGCAGCCCGTGCGAGGTCGCGGGGGCCAGGTCGAAGAGGTGTCTGCCCGCGAGCGGGCTCTGCCCCGCCGTCCGCGGCCGGTCCGTGGGGATCTCCAGCAGCGGCGGTGCGTCCCGCAGCTGGCCGCGCCAGAAGGCCAGCATCTCCTCCAGCACCTCGCCGGAAAGCTGCTCGCGCTGCCAGACGGCGTAGTCGGCGTACTGCACCTCGAGCTCCGGCAGCGCCGGCTCCTCGCCGCGGACGAAGGCCGCGTACAGCTCCGACACCTCGCGCACCATCACGTCCATGCTCCACCCGTCGGTGACGATGTGGTGCAGCGTGAAGAGGAGCACGTGGAAGTCGCTGTCCAGGCGCAGCAGGGTGCCCCGCAGCAGGGGGCCGCGCGCCAGGTCGAAGGGCTGCAGCGCCTCCTCCTCGGCCAGCCGCTCCGCCTCGGGCTCGCGCTCCTCGGCCGGCATGTCCCGCAGGTCCAGCACGCGCAGCGGCGTGGGGGACGGCGGGTCGATGACCTGCACGGGCCCGCCGTCCTGCTCCTCGAAGGTGGTGCGCAGCGTCTCGTGGCGCGCCACCAGCGCGTCCAGGCTGGCCTGCAGGGCGGCCAGGTCCAGCTCCCCGCGCAGGCGCAGCGCGTTGGGCATGTTGTAGGCGGCGCTCCCCGGCTCCAGCCGGTCCACCAGCCAGAGCCGCTGCTGCGCGAACGACAGCGGCGCCTCCACGGAGACCGACTCGGCCTGCGGCGCGGCGGCTGCGGAGTCGTCCGCACCCGGGACGGGCTCGGCACTCTCCGCCGGCGCGGCGCCCGCGGGCGCCTCCGCGGCAAGGCGCTCGATGGGGGCGGCGGCCGCGGCGCCCGCGCCCCGGAGGAGCTCGACGCGCTCCGCCAGCGCAGCGACGGTGGGCGCCTCGAACAGCGCCTTCAGCGGCACCTCCACCCCGAGCACCCGCCGCACCCGCGAGACCACCTGCGTCGCCAGCAGGGAGTGCCCGCCCAGCTCGAAGAAGCCGTCCTCCACCCCCACCCGCTCCGCGCCCAGCACCTCCGCCCAGATCCCGCACAGCACCCGCTCCGTTTCCGTGCGCGGTTCCACGTGCACGCGCCCGGAGCCCACCTCCGGCGCGGGGAGCGCCCGCCGGTCCAGCTTCCCGTTGGGGGTCAGCGGCAGCCGGTCCAGGAACACGTACGCGCCCGGCACCATGTATTCCGGCAGGCTCCGCCGCAGGTGCTCTCGGAGCGCGTCCGCCTCCGCCTCGCCCACCAGGTACGCCACCAGCCGCTTGTCCCCGCGCGCGTCGTCGCGCGCCACGACGGCGCAGTCCTCCACGCCGGGCAGGTGCCGCAGCGCCGCCTCCACCTCGCCGGGCTCGATGCGGAAGCCGCGGACCTTGACCTGCTGGTCGATGCGGCCCAGGAACTCCAGCTCGCCCGACTCCATCCACCGCACCCGGTCGCCGGTCCGGTACAGCCGCCCGCCCGGCACCTCCCCCAGCGCGTCGGGGACGAACCGGTCCGCCGTCAGCTCCGGCCGGCCGAGGTACCCCCGCCCCACCTCCACCCCGCCGATGCACAGCTCCCCGGGCACTCCCACCGGCGCGGGCTCGCCGACGGCGTCCAGCACGTACGCGGACCGTCCGCCCATCGGCCGCCCGATGGGCACTCCCGCGCCCCAGGCGCCGGAGCCGCCGGGGGGGACCTCGAAGTACGTCGCCGTCACGGTCGTTTCCGTGGGGCCGTAGCCGTTGATCAGCCGCACGTGCGGCCCCGGGACCTCGTCCCACGCCCGCGTCGTCGCGGGCGTCAGGGCCTCGCCCCCGGTGCTCACCAGCCGCAGCTTCTCCCGGAGCGCGCCCGCGGCCTCGCGGTCGCCGACGAGCTGGACCAGGTACGCGGTGGGCAGGCTCAGCACCGTGATTTCCAGCGCGTGGACGCGCTCCGCCATCTCGGCCGGCGTCCACATCTCGGGGTCGCGCACCACCAGCGAGGCGCCCGCGAGCAGCGGCGCCAGCAGGTCCTCCATGGACTGGTCGAAGGTGAGCGAGGCGAACGCCAGCGCCCGGTCCGCGGGCGTGTACCCGTACGCGCGCGCCACCCCGCGGAGGTGGGCGGCCGCCGCCTCGTGCGGGACCACCACCCCCTTGGGGAGCCCGGTGGAGCCGGAGGTGTAGATCAGGTACGCCGCGGCCTCCGGCGGGACGGCCGGGAGCGGCGGCGCGTCCTCCTCCCCGGCGTCCGGATCGGCCCCGAGCGCGTCGAGCGCGAGCACGGGCGGGCCCCCGGCGGGGAGGCGCGCCTCCAGCCCCGGCTGCGCCAGCACCAGCACCGCGCCGGCGTCCCCCAGCACGAAGCCCAGGCGCTCGGCCGGCGCGCCGGAGTCGAGCGGGAGGTAGACGCCGCCGGCCCGGAGGACGCCCAGCAGGACGGCCGCCACCACCGGGGAGTGCTCCATCAGCACCGCGACCACCGACTCGGGCCCCACCCCGCGGGCGCGGAGCCGGCGCGCGATCCGCCCGCTCTCACGCTCCAGCCCCGCGAAGGTGAGCGTCCGCCCGCCGGAAACGAGCGCCACCGCACCCGGGGTGCGCGCCGCCTGCTCCGCGAACACCTCGTGGACGCACGCGGTGGGGAGTCCGGCCGACGGGGCCTTCCCGCCTTCCAGCACCCGGGCGCGCTCCGCGCCGCTCAGCAGCGGCAGCTCCGACAGGTGCCGCTCGGTGTCCGCGGCCAGCCCCTCCAGAACCGCCTCCAGGTGCCCCGCCATCCGCTCCGCCGCCTCCGGCCCGATCCTGCGGCGGTCGAAATCCAGGAGAAAGCTCGTCCGCTCCCCAGGGAGCACGCTCAGCGTCAGGGCGTAGTGGCTCCGGCCCAGGAGCTCCCATCCCTCCAGCCGGAAGCCTTTCTCCCCCTTGCTCACCTCGTTCCACACGGGGTGGTTCTCGAAGACCAGGATGCTCTCGAAGAGCGGCTGTCCGGCCGGGATGCCGCTCCACTGCTTCACCTGCGGGAGCGGGGCGTGGTCGTGCTTCCACGCCTCCGCCTGCCGGGCCTGCAGCCGCGCCATGAGCTCGCCGACCCGCGCCCCTGCCTTCGCCTCCAGCCGCACGGGGAGGGTGTTGATGAAGAGCCCGACCATCCCGTCCATCCCCTCGATCCCCGCCTCCCGCCCCGACATGGTGGCCCCGAAGACCACGTCCTCCTCGCCCGAGTAGCGCGACAGCAGCACCCCCCAGGCCGCCTGCCACAGCGTGCTGGACGTCAGCCTATGCCCCCGCGTGAAGGCGAGGAGTCGGGCCGTGGCCGCCGCGGACAGCCGCCGCTCCACGGAGCCGAAGTCGGCGGCCCCGTCCGGCGCGCCCGCCGCGGACCGGTCGATCCCCAGCGGCGTGGGGGCCGTGAAGCCCTCCAGCGTCCGGCGCCAGAACGTTTCCGCCGCGGACAGGTCCTGCTGCTGCAGCCAGGCGACGTATTCCCGGAAGGGCCGGCTGCGGGGGAGGTGCGCGGTGGTCCCCCGCACCTCCGCCTCGTAGAGGGCGAACACGTCGCGCAGGACCGGGCCCATCGACCACCCGTCGACGATCAGGTGGTGGTAGCTCCACACGAGGTCGAACTCGTCCTCGCCCAGCCGGAGCAGCGACACCCGCGTGAGATGCGGCCGGGCGAGGTCGAAGCCCCGCTCCCGGTCGGCCTCCAGGAACCGCCGCCGCCGCTCCTCCCTCGCGTCCCGCGGCAGATCCCGCCAGTCGTGCTCCTCCCACGGCATCTCCACGCCGCGGTGCACCACCTGGAGCGGACGGTCCAGCTCCTCCCAGGCGAACGACGTCCGCAGCACCGGGTGGCGGTCCACCGCCCCCTGCCACGCCCGCCGCAGCGCCGCCGCGTCCGGGGAGCCCCGCAGCGAGAAGACGTACTGGTTGAGGTAGACCTGCGAGCCCGGGGAGTACAGCGCGTGGAAGAGCATCCCCGCCTGGACGGGCGTGAGCGGGTAGACGTCCTCGACCGCGGCGAGGGTCTGGTCGTTGTGCTCGGTCGGCTGGGCCATGCTCGGAGGAAGCGCGGGTGTATTCAGGAGGCGGCGCCGCGAACCCTCTCGCGCCGCCCGGAGCCGGTCGTCAGCCGGATGCGGCATGAGCGACCACGCGCCGATGCCGCCCGCACGTCGCGGGCAGGCAGCAGCGCAGGGAAAGCGTCGTGCCGGTGAGAGGACGGGGGCCGCCCGGGAAGTGCGGCGGCGCGGCCCCCGCGCGTGCGCACGCGCAGGCAGGGGCACTGGCGGATCCGGGCCGCGATGCGCGGGACCTCCCCGGAGCCGGAGTACGGACGTTAACCAAGCCTCACGGGACTGGCAAGTTCGTGTCCTGTTCCATGCGCGCCGTGAAGCCGGGCTCGTCGGCCCGTGAAGCGCCGCCGGGCTTGTCCGGCCGGGGCGGCGCGGTACCTTTTCCGTCCTGGCGGGCGCGACGGCCGCCCTCCCCGCGCGGCTCGATCGCGCTGCAGCGACTCCCAGCGCACGGCGCCCGCGCGGCGCGCCCTCCCGGTGCCCCCTGAGGCGGAAATGAAAGTCTTCGAGATCGTCGTGGCGATGCTCCTGGGCGGCGCGGCGCTCGCAGCGGTGGCGCGGCGGTTCGGCGCGCCCTACCCCGCGCTGGTGGCGCTCGCCGGGGCGGCGCTCGCCCTCGTCCCCGGCGTGCCCACGATCGTGCTCGATCCCGAGCTGGCGCTCGCGCTGTTCGTCGCCCCCGTCCTGGTGGACGCCGCCTTCGACGCCTCGCCGCGCGACCTGCGCGCGAACTGGCGCGCGGTCACGAGCCTCGCCCTCGGCGCGGTCGCGCTCACGGTCGCCGTGGTCGCCGTCGTCGCGCGGCTGCTCGTTCCCGGAATGCCGTGGGCGGCGGCGATCGCGCTGGGGGCCATCGTGGCGCCGCCCGACGCCGCGGCCGCCACCACGGTGCTCAAGCAGCTCCGGCCGCCGCACCGGCTGCTGGTGATCCTGGAGGGGGAAAGCCTCTTCAACGACGCCAGCGCGCTGCTCGTCTACCGCCTCGCCGTGGGGGCCGCGCTCGCCGGCTCCCTGTCCGGCTGGAGCGTGCTGCCCACGCTGCTCGTGGTCACGCTGGGCAGCGTCGCCCTCGCGCTCGTGCTGTCGCGGCTCACGCTCGCCGTGACGGCCCGCGTCCGCGACGTGTCGACCGGCATCGTCGTGCAGTTCTGCACCACGTTCGGCGTGTGGATCCTGGCCGAGCGGCTGCACCTGTCGGGGATCATCACGACGGTGGTCTTCGCGATGGCGGCCTCGCGCCGCGCGCCCGAGGTCATGCCGGCCCGCATCCGCATCCCCTCGTGGGCGGTGTGGGAGGTGGCGGTCTTCGTGCTGAACGTGCTCGCGTTCATCCTGGTGGGCTTCCAGCTCAAGTCCATCGCCGCGCGGGTCACGGCCCCGGAGGGATCCCGGTACGCCGCGGTGGCGGCGGCGGTGTGCGCCGCGGTCATCGTCGCGCGCATCGCGTGGGTGACGGGCGCGGCGGCGTTCAGCCGGTGGCGCTGCCGCCCCCGCGCGGACGGCGTCCCCGGCCCGCGCGACGCGGTGGCGCTGTCCGCGCGCGCCGCGGCGGTGGTGGGGTGGTGCGGCATGCGCGGCACCGTGACGCTCGCGGCCGCTCTCGCGCTCCCCACCGGCGCCCACGGCGGCGCCCCCTTCCCGTACCGGGACCTGATCGTCGTCACCGCGTTCGGCGTCGTGCTCGGCACCCTGGTGCTCCAGGGGCTCACGCTGCGTCCGCTTCTCCTTCACCTCCGGCTGGAGGACGACGGCTCCGTGGAGCGCGAGGTGCGCCTCGCCCGCGTCCAGACGCTTCAGGCTGCGGTCGCGGAGATCGCGGAGTGCCCCGGCGCCGAGACCGCGGCGCTGGTGCGGCACCGCTACGCGCTGCAGCTGAGCCGCGCCGAGGAGGCCGCGGCCGCGCCCGCGGCCTTCGCCGGGGTCGACGGCCAGGACGCGGACGAGGCGGTCGTGCGCGCCGCGACCGTGGCCCAGCGGCGGCGCCTCATGGCGCTCCGATCCGACGGCACCATCGGCGACGCCGCGTTCCAGCGCGTGGAGGAAGAGCTCGACTGGGCGGAGCTGGACTGGGCCCGGCTGGTCCACGCGGGCCAGCCGGGAGACGGGGCGGCGTAGCCGGCCCGGCGGCCCGGATCGTCCGCCGGAGTGTGGGTTCGCAGGCAGCTCGCGAGATGACCCTGATGAAGAAAGTAGAAGTCGTTCCCCACGACCCGCGGTGGCGGGACGCGTTCGACGCGGAGGCGAAGCGGGTCGCCGCCGCGCTCGGCGCCAACGCCGTGGCCATCCACCACATCGGCAGCACGGCCATTCCGGGGATCCACGCCAAGCCCGTGATCGACCTCCTGGTGGAGGTCGCGGACCTCGCCGGGGTGGACGGGCGTGCTCCGGCGATGGCGTCGCTCGGCTACGAAGCGATGGGCGAGTACGGCATCCCCGGCCGCCGGTACTTCCGCAGGGACGACCCGGAGGGAGCAAGGACGCACAACCTCCACGCGTTCCGGGCCGGCTCGGGAGAGGTGGAGCGCCACCTGGCGTTCCGCGACTACATGATCGCTCATCCCGCGGAAGCACGGGCGTACGGCGAGCTGAAGAGGAAGCTGGCGGCCGAGCACCCGTGGAGCATGGACGGGTACATGGACGGCAAGGACGGCTTCATCCGGGAGATGGACCGCAGGGCGGCGCGGTGGCGCGGCCCGCACGCCGGACGGCAGCCGCGGCCCGGCGAGCCGCCGGACGGGAGGGCGCCGCGGCAGGGCTGAAAGCGGGACGGGGGCGCCCGCGCGCGCCCCCGTCGCCGGCGCTACCGGCGCAGCGCGTAGTGCAGGCCGACCACGCCGGTGGGATACGGCGTCGCGGACAGCAGCTCGAATGCCGCGTGCACGCCGTCCGGCAGCACCCGCTTGCCGCTCCCGAGCGTGATCGGGTACACCAGCAGGTGCAGCTCGTCCACCAGGCCGTGCTCGACCAGGGCGTGCACGAGCTGGCTGCTGCCGTCCGTCAGGATGTCGCCGCCGGACTGCTCCTTGAGCGCGCGCACCGACTCGACCACGTTGTCGCGGATGATGGTCGTGTTGCGCCAGATGGGATCCTGGAGCGTCGCGGAAACGACGTACTTCTTCGGGGCGTTCATCAGGTCGCCGAAGAAGTCGCCTTCCGGCATGGGCTCGAACGCCTCCGCGTGGGTGACGTACGTACGCCGCCCCAGGAGGAACGCGTCGCAGCCCTGCATCATCTCGACGAAGGCCTTGCCGATGTCGTCGTGCCAGTAGGGCAGCGTCCAGCCGCCGTGCTCGAACCCTCCGTCCCGGTCCTCGTCCTTGCCGCCGGGCGCCTGCATCACGCCGTCCAGGGTCACGAACTCGGAAACGATCAGCTTTCTCACGGGGCCTCTCTGGTGGGGGTCGTCGGTCACCGCTTCACATGGGCGTCGAACGGGGATCCCGGAAATCGACACAGCAAAGGAGAAAGACGATGGAGATCAGGCGTAGCGGATCGCAGCCCTCGGGGCGGGGACCGGCCGAGTGGTTCACCGGCACGGTCCGGATCGATCCGCTGTTCGGCGCGAACGCGCCGGCGCGGGCGGCCGGCAACGCGGTGACGTTCGAGCCCGGCGCCCGCACGGCATGGCACACCCATCCCCTGGGCCAGGTGCTCATCGTCACGGCGGGCTTCGGCCGGGTCCAGCGCGAGGGAGGCCCCGTCGAGGAGATCCGCCCGGGCGACGTGGTCTGGTTCGAGCCCGGCGAGAAGCACTGGCACGGCGCGTCGCCCACCACGGCGCTGACCCACATCGCCATCCAGGAGGCGCTGGACGGCAGGGCGGTGGACTGGCTGGAGCACGTCGCCGACGAGCAGTACCACGCCGGCACGCCGGGCGAGCGCTGAGCGCGGCGTCGGCCGCTCCGACAGGGTGGGAATACCAGAAGCCCGACAGCCAGGTGACTGTCGGGCTTCTGCTTCGCCGAGCCGGGCCCGCGGGATTTGAACCCGCGACACCCTGGACCCCATCCATCGGTGCCGCGGTGTCATCTCTGGGGCAGAGTCACGATTCCGGGTCTACCATGACGCAGGAACAGCCCGGACGCGATGCGGCGGGTTCCCGGCCGGTGCGGCACCGGCCGGAGATCTTCGCGTCATCAGCTCTCTGGAGAACCCGGCTGCTGGCCGGGGAGGACGAAGGAGCCGAGTTCGATCTGCGAGAAGCCCCCGTTGCCGCTGAGCTTCGCCTGGCCCAACCCGTTGACGGCCAGAGTCACCTGCCCTCCGCCTTCGTAGCGGAAGACCACCTCCTCGCCCTGGTAGCTGATGAGGACGCCCCATGTGGCCTTGCTGAATCCGCCGATCTGCTGGTCGCCGATGTCGAGGAAGTTGATCTCACCAAGCCCCGGGACGGTGACAACGACGTTTCCCAGCGCCTTCGGGACGACGTAGGGGGGATCGCGGGGGGCCACCTGGTGCGGGCCGACGGCTACGTCGTAGACGGTGATGGCGTACGCGTACGAGTTGCTGACGGTGAGGTTGTACATGGTCGCGCTCCCGGGTCGGGATGGGGCTGCTGGGAAGGAGCGCGGAAGGTGGCCGCCTGCCCTTACTGGCGCAAGCAGACCGTTCAGGCCGTTCTGCAAGGGGAACGAGAAAGGCCCAGGTGGGTCTAGCAGGGTTGATCCGTTGACGGAGCCTGAGCAACGACGGCGGTTATCCCATTCGTGCTGGGTTCATCGGGGGAGTCAATTTCCGTTCTGTGCCAGGGCTGCGGATTGAGGAAGGCGTGCAATGCAGTCCAAAATCCAGGACCACCCGCCTGCAAACTGCACTTTATCGGCAAGATCTTTTGTATAAAATCATCACGTGCGATTTTCAGTGGTTTCCCAACGTGGAAGGATATTTCGCAACGCTCTGAATATATACTTTTCGCCAACCGATCTACCCATACGGTGATCGCATCGGCGAAGAGTGCTTTCGTCAACTGAGATTCAATGGTATTGGTCGTAAGCAAACGCTGTAAATCTGCGATGAAATGCTCTACTAAAGACACACTTAAAAGTAGTCTATCATCATCTATATATTTCTCAAGCTGTTCCTGATTATCCCCAATCCTGTCGAGAATAGGCGCCGCATAGTGCCGAGCGTCCATCATCTGTGAAGAAAACCAAAGCTGATATAACGTGAGGCAGCTTAGCTTTCTTTCGGTGGCGCGTTGATGAACGAGTGTGTAGGCACTGAATACAAGTGCACAGACAGCGATTAGGTTGCTCAGCATGTCATCCTCTAGGATCACCATCTAATTCCCTCCTAGTAGAACGCCACGGCGTGGCATCAGAAAAGAGGCGGCGGCGCGGCTCCCCTTGGAGGAGGTGAGCCATGCGTCCGAAGATGTATCGGGTTGAGTTGCCGGATGCGGCGCGCGTTCAACTTCTCCTGCTGGTTCGCTAGGGGAAGGCGCCTGCTCGTGCCCTCCAGCGTGCCCACATTCTCCTGCGAGCCGCCTAGCCCTGTTGACCCGCGGTGCTGATCCGAAGCTTGGCACGCACGCAGAGGTCTTCCTAGTCACGCTGGCGTGCAGCAATCCACCCCAGGAGCGCGAACACTGGACGATACAGTTGCTGGCGAACCGGCTAGAGGAGTTGGGCGTCGTTGAGGCGTTCTAGGATGAGATGGTGCGTCGCACGACCGAAAAAAACCTTAGGCCGTGGCAGAAGGCGCGGTCGTGCATCCCGGCCGTAGATGCGCCTTTGTCGCGCGCATGGAGGACGTGCTCGACCTCTGCGCTGAGCCTGCCGATCCGAAGCGACCGCTGGTGTGCTTCGATGAGATGCTCTACCAGATGCTCAGCGACGTCCGACCTCCTGAAGCCTTTGCGCTCGGGCGAGCTGCTCGGCACGGCTACGAGAAAAAGCTTGACGACACGCTTCCTCTACTTCGCCCCACATGAGGGAGGTGAAACATAGGTCGCGCAGCGAAGGACCGCCCTCGGCGTCGCCTACAAACTGGCGTGCGATAGCCGACGTGTACTTCCCCCTTAGGCCGAGGATCCGCCTAGTCTGGGACAACTTGAACGTGCACACGCTGGCTGTGTTCGATCTGGCGTTCCCGCCCGCGAGGCGCGACGGATCGCCCAGAAAGTTTGAGCTGCACTATACGCTCCTAGGCAAGCGCGAAGATTGGTCAGCATGCTACCGCGCCTGTCCGTATGTAAAGTTATCCAGCAAAGGACGGTGCCCGACTTGGTCAAAGGCAATCGTCTTGATTGGCCGCCCAGGTGAACTGATGCCAAAGAATGCGTTGGCGGGGCGCTCACCTCCACGAATCTCATTCAAGCTAACATTGAGTGATCCACCGTCCCAGAATGTGACAACGACCGATTGCGATACGCAACACTCTGTGACGCCGTGGATGCTTCCGAAGTGTGCTCCCGCGGCAGTCACCGTCCCATTGGGAAGGGAGAAGAGGACACCTTGGCCATAGGTACCGCTCAAACCCGGAATGAGCGCATCGCCGAAAGGCGCTTCACTATTAAAGTAATTGTAAACTGTCTTATTGCTGGCCCATCCGGATATTGTCATGAAACCAGGCACGTTTGAATTACCCCAGGGGCTAGTTACGGTGATGGTGCCGTACCGGGCCTCGGAATAGAAAGTCACTCCCTGGTTGTGCGGAATCGGCGACACGACACCATTTTGGATCCCGTCGAAGGTCAGCGTACCCATCACGTTGACAGCTGACTGAAAGGCCGATATCTGCGTGTAGAATCTGGGTAAAGGAAGAGAGACCGTTACAGCAGCAGTGGCCTGCATCCGTCCCAGCGCCGCCTCAATTTGCGTTGTGCCAACTGCGATGGCGCGGACCACACCCGACGCGTCCACGGTGGCGACCTGCGGGGTGATCGAGTTCCACTTCGCTTCCGCTTGGGCAGAGAGCTTAGAGCCAGCGACCGTGATCACTCGCACCGTAAAGGGAGCGGCTTGACCAATCTCTAACTTACTACTGGCCGGGTCGATCTCGATCCCGGTCGCGAGGCAAGGCGACGGGTCGAAAGGGTTGTCGCCATTAGGTTTGCTGCCAGGGGTTCTGTACTCCACGTGCAGGTGCGAGCTTTGCGAGCCGCCTGTATTTCCGGAGAGCGCAATCTGCTCCCCAGCCGCTACGGAGTGGCCCATCGCAAGGTTGCCCGTAGATCCCTTGGTCAGGTGCCCGTAGATCGTCCTCGATCCGTCACCGTGGAGAAGTTTTACGTAGAGGCCCCATCCCTTAATCATCTTGCCAGACCTGGGGTCCGGCTTGGGGAGGGGGCGCTCGTCAAATCCGATCTTCTCGACCACGCCCCTGCGGCTAGCGTAAACGGGTAGCGGGGTCTGTGCGCGCAGGTCCAAGCCTTTATGCTTAGAACCGTCGTACTTGCTGCTCACTTGGACTTTGTCCAGCGGTGCGGACAGCACGTTGTAAGGGCAAGGTGTGACGTCCGTGCTCCCGACTCGCCGAGCCCAGCCATTCGCTATTGCGGCGGGGTTTTGTCCGAGTAGGGTTTGAAGCTGCGGAGCGACGGGAACAGAGCCCACCAACACGATGGCCTCAAGGGTGTCGTCCATCCGCCGCCAGTGGGTGAACGCCTCTGGCGGTAGTGCAGAGTGGAACCGCCGCGTGGCGGCGTCGTAAGTAGCCGCTACGGGAACGAAGTCGTCCAAGATCTCCTCGCCCTCGTTTTGCAGCATCTCAACGAACAACTCGGGTCGGTGAGTAGCGGCAAGGGCGGCAGTGAAAGCGATTGGCACCTCCAATTCAAGGGTAATGCTTTCCAGCGGTGCCGTGGTACCGATTCGCACGCGCAGTTCGTGGGCGACCCGGGGCCCGGCTCGGTACTGCTCGCCGGTGACGGAGTAGTCCACCTCGACTTCCGGCGCACGGGTCACCTCCACCGTCACCGGCTGCGGGGAGGCAAATGCGCCTTTGGGCACCACTACGCCTCCCGCGCCCCTCACCCGCACTTCACCGCCGGCCGTCTGAACGGTCACGGTCTGGCGCAGCGTGAGGGCTAAATTGGCGCTACCGGATTTTCCCTCTGTGGTTGCCATGATGGTGACGTTCCCCGCTGCTAGCGCGCGGACTATCCCGCCGGAATCCACTGTGGCGCGCGTGGTGTCGCTAGAGGTCCACTGGAACGTTTGGCCCTGAAGGGGACGTCCGTTCTGGTCCTGTGCCGTGGCCGTTAAACGGATGCTGTCCTGAACCGCGTGCAGTTCTGCCGTACTCGGACTCACGGCAACCGAAACAAGGATCGGCGGCGATTGGCGGGTAGGCGATTCGGCGCATGCGCTGACGACAACAGCCAGGACGACCATCCAACGCCCAGATACGAGTGAGTTCATGATTTTGCTGATCCTTGCGCGCAGATTTTAAGGTTACACTCGGTGAGCGGCGGGTACGTCACCGTGATTCACATCCTAAGCATGCGAAGTGATGGTTGATCAACGTCCAGATCCTAGTTGCATCAACATCTGCACACGATGGCCGTGTGCCAGAGCGCCTGGCCGGGCACTGAGGTACCGCTATCGAGTGTCTAGTGTGTAGTCGCCCGCGCCGCCGCCTCCTGCCACATCGCGCGTCCCACTTCCTGCCGCACCGTCGTTCGCCGCCAACTCATTGCTGTCTCGCAGCCCCACCGTTCCCCGTTCCTTCTCTTGCTGGCGACACTATGACTCCCCTTCCCACCTAGATAGCCGCCTATCAGCCGAGGCTGTCGCCCGACACGGGGTGGGGGAGCGCCCTCGCTGCGCACGCTAACCCCGCTTCCGAAGGGTTTCACCTCAAGGACGGCCTGAGTCTGTGTTCCTGGGCCTCATGATCGGCGCTCCGGCGACTGAGTGTCAGTCGCGGACCGTAGGGGTGATTCGGTAAACTTTACCGAATCTTCGCTGACCGCAGCGTTCGTCGGTACTCAGGCAGTTTCGCAATGGGAGTACTTGGTGTCAATGCTCACGTGATCCGCGAGCCGATGAACGAACTCGGTGTGCGATCCCGTGCCCGGGAGAACGGATCGCCAGAGGCGCCCTCTGCGTGGCGATACGCTCAGAGATCGCGCTCAGCGACTTGTCGGCGCTTGGCGTCGACTTCCTGACCCGCGTCACCCGCCTGGTGAACGAGGCCACGCGGCAGCTCGCAGTCTCAGTTCTGATTCTCCTCCAGCTCGTGGAGAAGACCAATGCGCCCGCGGCAAAGGAGGTGCGACCGTGACCGGCAGCAGGGTGCTATACGGGATCGCGAACTGGCTTCGGCAGGAAGCGTTGATCCCGGAGACGGCCGCGCAGCCGAAGCGCAACTGGAAGGTGCGGCTCAAACTGGAGTGGCAGACGTTGACGGGCCGCAACGTCGAATCGCAGCGGCCCCGTCACACGGTGGCAGAGGTGGCGGCGATCTTCGCCGCTCTCCCGGAAGCCGATCCGCATCTGTGGCTGCTGATCGAGCTTGCGGCGGAGCTGCGGGCCGGGCAGGCGGTCCGGGCGAAGCGCTCCGATCTGGTGTTGGCGCCTGTCGGCGGGTTCGACCTCGGCCGCGTTGTGGTCCACGGCCAGGGGGAAGAAGCACGGCGAGGTCGTGGACCTGCACCCGGAGCTTCGCACACTGGTAGACGAAATGCTGTACTCCGGGTACCTGTCGGACGCGGAGGCGGCGTTTCGGCGCGGCGAGGTGGAGGACTACTAACTGTTCCCGGCCGGGCGCCTGAAAGGCGGGAAGGCCCTACCGGAGCGGTGCCAGGGGCAGCCGCTTGGTTCAACGGCGATCCGGGCCATGTCCCGGACGGTGGAAGCGGCGGCGGGGGTGAAGCACCAGCCGGGCCGCTCATTCTACGGGCTGCGGAGGCAGGCGACCGACCTGGCCACGGAGTTCGCGCAGGACGTCCGCGTGCTGAACCGGCTCACCGGGCACCTGGACAGCTCGACGCGCGAACGGGTTTACCAGAACCCCCAGAACGAATTGGTGCGGGCTCGGGCCGCGCAGGCTCGGCGGAGCATGCGGCAGCACCTGGGGAAGGGACACGCCGCGTGAGGGAGAGTTATCCCAGACCTATCCCACCCCGGCCAGGAAAGCGAAAGGCCCCAGCAACGCAAACGTTGCCAGGGCCTCCACTTACCAAGTCGGGACGGCGGGATTTGAACCCGCGACCCCCTGAACCCCATTCAGGTACGCTACCGGGCTGCGCCACGTCCCGAGCCGACTTCCCGGCCCGCGCGCACCGGCGAACCAATGCGGCGGGGAGCAAATAAGGTAGCCCGGAACGCCCGTTCCGTCAACCCCCGGCGGGGCCCTGCGGCGCCCCGCTGCCCTCACCCTCGCGGAGCCCCAGCCAGCTCCGGAAGATCTCCGTCTGGAGCGCCGTGGGCTCCTGCACGCGCCGCAGCACCTGCCGGATCGACGGGGCGCGCTCCAGGCGCACGGGCAGGGTCAGCAGCTCGTCGCGCCGGAACACGGTGATCTGCACCACGTCCCCCGGTTCCCGCTCCATCACCCGTGCCGGGAGGTCGCGCGCGCCCACGCGCAGCCCGTCCAGCGCAACGAGCTCGTCGCCCGCGTTGATCCCCGCCGCGTACGCGGGGCTCCCCGACACCACGGCGCCCACCAGCGCCCGCCCCGCCTCCTCCTTGACGCGGATCCCCAGCGAGATGGGCGGCGGCGCCGGCCCCGCGGGCCCGCCGCCGGGGCCAGCCGGACCCCCCGCCGCCGGCACGGCGGGCGCGGGCGTAGGCCCCGGTCCGCCGGGCATCACCGGCATGGCCGGGGGTGCCGCCAGCTCCAGCCCCGCCGCGGCCAGGGGGCCGTCGAAGTCCAGCTCCTCGGTGCTGCGGAGCGCCGTCTCGAAGAAGGCGTCCAGGCGGTCGCCGCACACCTCCGCCACCACGTCCTGGATCCCCTCCTCCGGGAAGCCCACGTCCGTCAGCCCGTAGCGCTGCCACAGGATGCGCAGAACGTCGTCCAGCGAGCGCCGGTTGCGGGTGATCTCCCGGATCCGCAGGTCCAGGAGCATCGCCACCATGGCGCCCTTGTGGTAGTACGACACGGTGACGTTGGGCGTGTTCTCGTCCTGGCGGTAGTACTTGATCCAGGCGTCGAACGACGCGTCCTCCAGCGACTGCTCCAGGCGGCCGGGGAGCGTCTGGAGCAGGGCGGCGGCCCCGCCCGTCCGCTCCAGGAAGCGCTGCGGCGGCATCACCCCCGCGCGGCGCAGGAGCACGTCCGTGTAGTAGGTGGTGAATCCCTCCACGATCCACAGGCTGCGGGTGTAGTTCTCCCGCGTGTAGTCGAAGGGGCCCAGCGTCTCCGGGCGGATCCGCTTGCCGTTCCAGACGTGGAAGAACTCGTGCGCCGCCAGCACGATCGCCCGCTCGTACTCCATGCCGCGGAAGCCCCAGCGGTCGATGACGATGGAGGTGGAGTTGCGGTGCTCCAGCCCCCCGTACTGACCCGGGACGACGTGCAGGAAGAAGGTGTACTCGTCGTACGGCAGTTCCCCGCCGAAGAGCTCGCGGGTGGCCGCCACCACCTTGCGGGTGTCCTCCACCAGCCGGTCCATCTGCTGGTTGCCGCGGCCCCACACGGCGTAGCGGTGCGTGCGCCCCTCCTGTTCCCATTCCACGATCTCGTGCGTCCCCATCTCCACGGGGCAGTCCACCAGCTCGTCGTAGTCCGCGGCGCGGAACACGTCCGGCCGCTCCGTCTTCCCCAGCCCGGTGGTGATCGTCCACCCCTCCGGCGCCTCGATCTCCAGGCGCACCGGGTCGCGCTCCCGGCCCGCGGCGTACAGAAAGGTGCTCGCGCCATTCACGTACCCGTGCGACGCGTCCAGGTGGCTGCTCCGCACCGACAGCTCGTGGGCGTACACCCGGTAGCGCACCCGCAGCGTACCGTCCGCAGGGGCGTCCACGCGCCACGTCTGCTTGTCCGCACGGGTCCAGCGCAGCGGCGCGCCCGCTCCGTCCTCCGCGCGCAGCGACAGCACGTGACGCGCGAACTCGCGGACCATGTACGAGCCCGGCGTCCAGGTGGGCATCACCAGCTCCACGGGACCGTGCACGCCCTCCACCCGCATCTCCACCCCGAAGAGGTGGGAGTGCGGCTCCGGCATTGTCAGGCGGTAAATAATCTCCGACATGGCGGCCAAGGTCCGGAAAGGGTGCGGGTGACGGCGAGCGGGAAAGAAGCCGGGGGGCGGGCCGGGTGTCCCGGCCCACCCCCCGGAGGCGTCAGCGCGAGTTGCGGCGGCCCCGCAGGGCCAGCCCCACCAGCGCCCCGGCGACCACTCCGGCGCCGATGGCCCCGGGCTTTGCGAAGCGGCGCAGCGGCGACTCGCGCGCGATGCTCCCCGCGATGAAGAGCACGTTGGCCGGGCGCTCCGCCAGGCGGCGCATCAGGTACGGGTACCACGAGTCGCCGAAGGGCACGTACACGCGGACGTTGTAGCCCTCCTCGTGCAGGCGCGTCTGCAGGTCGCGGCGGATGCCGTAGAGCATCTGGAACTCGAAGGCGTCCTTTGCCACCCCGTGCTCCCAGGCGAAGCGCCGCGTGGCATCGATGACCGCCTCGTCGTGCGTCGCGATGGCCGGGTAGTGGCCGCGCGCCAGCAGCGTCTGCATCTCCTCCACGAACATGCGGTCCACGTCCGCCTTGTCCTGGTAGGCCACCGGCTCCGGCTCCTTGTATGCCCCCTTCACCAGGCGCACCCGCGAGCCCAGCGCCAGCATCCGCTCCAGGTCGTCCGGGGTGCGGCGCATGTACGACTGCAGCACCGTGCCCACGTTGTGGAAGCCGTCCGCCCAGAGCGCCTCCACCAGCGCCACCGTGCGCTCGGTGTACTGCGACGACTCCATGTCCAGCCGGACGAAGATCTCCCCCTTGCCGTCGCCCAGCTCGCGGCCGCGCTGCAGCACCCGCTCCACGTTGCCGCGGCAGAAGTCCTCGTCGATGTCCAGCCCCAGCTGCGTGGGCTTGATGGACAGGTTGGCGTCGATCCCCTCCGAGGAGATCCGCTCCAGGATGTGGATGGCCATGTCGGTCGCCGCCTCGGCCTCGTCGCGGCTCGCCACCGACTCGCCCAGGAAGTCCAGGGAAACGCTGAGGTTCGCCCGGTTCAGCTCGCGCGCGGCCGCGACGGCGTCGTCCACCGTCTTGCCCGCCACGAAGCGCTCCGCCATGTGGCGGGCGATGGGCGCACCGGTGACGATGCGCTGGGCGGTACGGCTCCCGCTGAGGTAGAGAAGGCTCTGTCTGAGCATCCGGTGTTTCCGCTTTCTCGCGGTGTCGCGTTGATTGGGTGAGCGGCGGGCGCGCCGCCGGAGGTCAGCCCGGGGCCGCCTTTTCGCGGATCGCCCCATCCAGGACCTGCTTGACGCGGGCCAGCGGCCACGCCTCCAGCGCCCCGCGCGCCTCCGCCTCGGTCCGGCCCCGCTCCAGGTCGCCGGTCTCCAGGTGGCCCATAACCGCCGTGCCGTTCCGGGACCAGCGCACGAACACCAGGTACGCGGCCACGGGCTCCTCCGCGCCGTCCGCGGCGTCGGTCTCCACGGCCACCGTGTACGGCTCCCCGTCCGCGCCCTCGAACGCGGCCGAGCGGCCGTGCACGGCGAAGTAGCCGCCCAGCGTCGTGTCGTCCACCCCTTCCGGGGCGACGGGGTTCAGCCGGTCCTCGGATCCCCTGAAGAACATGGGCGGCAAGGTACGTCCGGCCGCCGCTCCCCACAAGCCCGGTCCAGCCTCGTAATTGCAGGCGCGCCGCGACGGGTCTAGCTTGTTGCGCCGTGTCCGGAACGGCACTGATCTACCGCGGATTCGGGCGTGCCCCCGGCTGGCGCCGGGGTCGGGCTTCGGCTCCGTAGGGCCGCAAACAACGCAGCCCAACGGAGTCGAGCCCCGCGAAACTGCCCGCGGGTCTCGCCCCTTCGGGCCGAAATCCCTCACGCGGGGCTCGCACTGGCGTCCGCCGGAGGGGGAGCACTGCGCGGCCCTCCCGCCGTTCTGCCCCCTCTCCCGGAGTTCGGAGAGGGCGGCGAGCCTCAAGCGAGCCGGGGGAGGGCCGTAGCTGCAGGCTGTTCCCTGTTTCCTGTTCCCTGTTCCCTGTCGTTTCCCATGCGCGCGGCGATCTTTTACGAGAACGGCGGGCCCGAGGTGGTCCGCATCGAAGACGTTCCCCGGCCGGCGGCCGGGCCCGGCGAGGTGCTGGTGCGGGTGCGGGCGGCGGCGCTCAACCACCTGGACCTGTGGGTGCGCCGGGGGATCCCCATCGAGACCACCATGCCCCACGTCGGCGGGTCGGACGTGGCGGGCGTGGTCGAGGAGACGGGCGAGGGCGTGCGGGGGGTGGGGGCGGGGGAGCGGGTGGTGGTGGACCCCTCGCTCTCCTGCGGGCGCTGCGAGTGGTGCGCGGCGGGGGAGGTGCCGCTCTGTCCCGAGTACCGCATCCTGGGCGAGCACACCGACGGCGGCTTCACCGAGCTGGTGGCGGTGCCGGCCGCGAACGTGTACCGCATTCCCGACGCCCTGTCGTTCGAGGCGGCGGCCGCGCTCCCCGTGTCGTACATGACGGCGTGGCGGGCGGTGGTGGGGCGGGGGCGGGTGCGCCCCGGCGAGGACGTGCTGGTGCTGGGCGCCTCCGGCGGCACCGCTTCCGCCGCCGTGCAGGTGGCCAAGCTGGCGGGGGCGCGGGTGTTCGCGGTGACGAGCGGGGCTGAGAACGTGGCGCGTGTCCGCGCGCTGGGGGCGGACGTGGTCTACGACCGCGACGAAACGGACTTCAGCAGGCAGGTGTTCCAGGACACCGGCAGGCGCGGGGTGGACGTGGTGGTGGAGAACGTGGGGGAGGCCACCTGGAAGGGGAGCGTCCGCGCGCTGGCCCGCGGCGGGCGCCTGGTGTGCTACGGCGCCACCACCGGCCCGCGCGGCGACATCGACCTGCGGGTGCTTTTCTGGAAGCAGGTGGAGATCATCGGCACCACCATGGCGTCGCGCCCCGAGTTCCAGGCCATGCTGCGCGCCGCCTTCCGCGGCGACCTGGTGCCCGTCATCGACAGCGTGATGCCGCTGGAGCAGGCCCGCGAGGCCCACGAGCGCCTGGAGGCCGGCGGGCAGTTCGGCAAGATCATCCTGGTGCCATAGGGAACAGGGAATCCCCGCCCGGCCCTTCCACCACCCAAGGGAACAGCCCCCAACGACAACCGCCCGGAAGCCGTTGGCCTCTCGCAGGCTGTTCCCTGTTCCTATCCCCTTTTCCCTATCTCCCCAAACGTCTGGCGGCGCCGCTCCCGGAGGGGATCGGCGCCGCCGCCCGTCTCCGCCCGGTCCGGCTACTCGTCGACGCGCTTGACCGAAGCCGCCCGGGGGCCCTTCGGGTCGTCCACGATCTCGAACTCCACCCGGTCCCCGCGCTTCAGCGACTTGAAACCTTCCATCTCGATCGAGGAGTGGTGCACGAAGACATCCTTTCCCCCGTCGTCCGGACGAATGAAGCCGAAGCCCTTGTCGTCCTTGAAGAATTCCACGATGCCAGTCTGTCGAGCCATGGTGCCTCCGCTGTGACGGAACCGGACGGATGCCGCGGCGCCGCCCCGTCCAACGGCGCCCCGGTCTGCTTACACGGCGGGTCACAGCAAAGAACGTTCCGCACCTCTCGGCCCATCCCGTGGGCCACAAAAATCAACTGTTTGCCGGCGGCCGGGGGGCGCCCGTCAGCTCCAGCACCGCGACCTCCGGGCGGCACAGGAAGCGCACCGGGAGGTGCACCGTCCCCACCCCGCGCGAGGTGTACACCTGCGTCCAGGGACGGCGCCGCAAACCCTCTTCGTACAGGTCGTCCCGCTCGGCGGAGTTGCGGATCGCCCCCACCCACGGGAGCCTTACCTGGCCGCCGTGGGTGTGCCCGCTCACGACCAGGTCCACCCGGTCGCAGACCCGGCGCGCCCGCTCCGCCTGGTCGGGGTCGTGGGCCAGCAGAAGTGTGAAATCCCGCTGCTCCGGCGGCGGCAGGACGTCCATCCGCGGGGCCCCCATGGAGTAGTCGTCCACCCCCGCCACGCAGAGCCGCGCGCCCCCCACCTCGCGCACCACGGCGGCGTTGGTCAGGTCCACGATCCGGGGGTGCCCGCGCACCTGCCGGTGCCAGGTGTTGATCCCCACGATGTAGTCGTGGTTGCCGGGCACCGCGTACACCCCCAGCGGGGCGTCCAGGCACGCCATGGCCTCCAGCACCCGCCCGAAGTCGCCCGAGCCGTCCGCCGCGAAGTCGCCGGTGAGCGCCACCAGGTGGGGCCGCTCCGCCATGGCCGCCCGGCACGCCCGCCGGATCAGCGACAGCGGCGTCCCCTCGCCCGCGTGCATGTCGGTGAGCAGCGCGATGCGCAGCCCCTCCAGCGCGGGGTGGAGCCCGCGCACGTGGATGCGCGGCCGGGTCACCTCCAGCCACCGCGGCTCCACCAGGAAGGCGTACGCGCCGAGGCCCGCCGCGCCCAGCACGGCGGCGGAAAGGATCTTGCGGGCGGAGGAGATCGGCATGCCGGCCGTGCCGTGCAAGCGCCAGACCAGCCGGCTTGCCAGCCCCCGCGCCGCGCTCCATCTTGACGCGCCGGACCCGCGTGAAGGATTTCGGCCCGAAGGGGCGAGACCCCAACAGCAGTATCGTGGGGGGCTCGACTCCGTTGCAGACGGTAGTTTCGTCTGCTACGGAGCCGAAGCCCGACCCCGGCGCGCAGCCGGGGGCACGCCCGAACCCGCCGTCCAGAGCCGTTCCGACGACCACCAGGCATAAAGGAAAACCGATGGCCGAGACAGTCACCGCGCAGGGCGACGATCGCGCGCTGCTGGAGCAGTCTTCCGTGCGGGCCCTGCTGGACCCGCTCCGGGACGCCGTGCGCGTGCGGGACGGCGTGGTGGAGGTGGCGGGCGAGGAGGCGCTGCGCGGCGCCGGGATCGAGACGCTGGCGCGCGCCGCCGTCTTCGGCGACGACGCCGACGTGCGCGACACCGCCCGCTGGATCATCGGCGAGGCGGGGGAGCGGCTGGGGATCCGCCCCGCCTCCATCCACGACCTGTACATGGCCCGCGGCCGCGGCGAGGTGTCCGGCTTCACGGTGCCGGCCATGAACATCCGCGCGGCCTCGTTCGACACGGCGCGCGCCATGTTCGCGGCCGCCCGCGAGCTCCGGGTGGGCGCACTGATCTGCGAGATCGCCCGCTCCGAGATCGGCTACACCGACCAGCGCCCCGCGGAGTACGTGGCGGTGCTCACCGCGGCGGCCATCCGCGAGGGGTGGAGCGGCCCGCTCTTCGTGCAGGGCGACCACTTCCAGCTCAACGCCAAGAAGTTCCGCGCCGATCCCCAGGCCGAGACCCGCGCGGTCAAGGACCTGATCAAGGAGGCGATCCACGCCGGCTTCTACAACATCGACATCGACACTTCCACGCTGGTGGAGCTGGACAGGGGCACGCTGGACGAGCAGCAGGCGCTCAACTCGCGCCTGTCCGCCGAGCTGACGGCCTACGTGCGGCACTACCAGCCGGAGGGGGTCACCATCTCCATCGGCGGCGAGATCGGCGAGGTGGGCACGGAAAACTCCACCCCCGAGGAGCTGCGGGCGTACATGGACGGCTACCGGCGCGAGCTGGACCGCATCTCCGGCAAGGACGGGGGACGGCTGGAGGGGCTTTCCAAGATCTCGGTGCAGTCCGGCACCTCGCACGGCGGCACGGTGCTCCCGGACGGCTCCATCGCCGACGTGGCCATCGACTTCGAGACGCTGCGGGTGCTGTCGCAGATTTCCCGCGACGAGTACGGTCTTTCCGGGGCGGTGCAGCACGGCGCCTCCACGCTGCCGGCGAGCGCCTTCGGCAAGTTCCCGGAGGTGGAGACCGCGGAGATCCACCTGGCCACCGGCTTCCAGAACATGCTGTACGACCACCCGTCGCTCCCCGGCGAGCTGCGCGAGCGGATGTACGAGCACTGCCGGACCAGCTTCCCCGAGGAGCGCAAGCCCACGGACACCGAGGAGCAGTTCATCTACAAGGCCCGCAAGAAGGCGCTGGGCGCCTTCAAGCGCGACCTGTGGGAGCTGCCCGAGGAGAGCCGCGCGCCGATCCGCGCGACGCTGCAGGAGCAGTTCGCCTTCCTCTTCCGGCAGCTGCGGGTGGACGGCACCGTGGACGTGGTGCGCGAGCACGGGGCGGCCCCGGCCCACCGGCGCGCCGGCCCGAGTGCCCTGCGCATGAAGGCCGCCGCCGACGACTGGGATCTTTCGGACTGACCGCCGCCGGGGCGCAGGCCGCGTCCCCACGGTGTTTTCCGGCCGGAGCGCCGCCCCCCGGGGCGGCGCTCCGGCCGTTTCCGTCCCCCGCGGGAACGAAACCTGCCTCTCCCGGTGGCGTGAACCGCTCCCACGGCCGCGCGGCAGGGCTGGCCCCTGCCGCCGCCGGGCCCCGGCCCGTGCGCGAGCGCCCCGACGATCCAGACCGAGCCGGGAGCCCCCCACCGATGCTCCGGGAAGCCGAACACGTGGGCAGCGACACCGAGAACCCGGAAGCCCTGGCCGTCCGCGCCAACAAGCTCGACATCCTCGAGCGGCTGGCCGACGACCTGGCGCACGAGATCAAGAACCCCCTGCACTCCATGGTGATCAACCTGGAGGTGCTCAAGCGCCGCGTCGCCCGCTGGGGCCCCGACCAGCAGGGCGAGGCCGAGCGCTACATCGGCGTGCTGGGGACCGAGCTGGACCGGGTCACCCGCCGCATCGAGCTGCTGCTTCGCCTGTCGCGGCCGGCGCGCAAGGCCGAGCCGGTGACGCTGGACGAGCTGATCCACGAGCTGATGGAGCTGATCCAGCTGGAGGCCCGCCGCCAGGAGGTGGAGGTGCGCTTCGAGCCGGCCTTCATCCCGGCGCCGGTCAACGTGCCGCGCGAGCCGGTCCGCCAGGTGATCCTGGACCTGGTGCTGGAGGCGCTGGACGGGGCGGGGCAGGGGGGCGCGCTGGTGATCCGCACGGCCCGCGACGGCGACCACGCCGCCGTCTCGGTGTCGGTGCTGGACGCCGCCGGCGCCCCGCTCCCCATCGAGGACGACGCCGCCGCCCCGGGCGGCGTCAGCGTGGCGCGGCTCCCGGCCGCGCGCGCCATCGCCGAGTCGGTGGGCGGGCGCGTGGTGTTCGGCGCGGCCCTCCCCTCGCCCTCCGGCGAGGGGGGCGAAGCCCCCGGCGTGGTGTTCTCCATCCCCGTGGCGGGTGCCGGAACCGCGTAAACCGTTGGGTTCCATGCGCCCCGCGGGTTGACCCCACCCGCGGCGCCCCGCTATCTTTCCCGGTTCGACAAAGCCTGGTTCCAGGTACGGAAGATCCTCCATCGACGCGGGTATGCAAGCGAAGATTCTGGTCGCGGACGACGAGCGCCACATCGCCGAAGGGCTCCAGATGCTCCTTGGCGAGGAGGGCTACGAGGTCGAAACCGCCACGGACGGCCGGACGGCGTGGGAGATGATCCAGGAGGGCGGGTACGGGCTCATCCTGGCCGACCTCCGCATGCCGGAGGTGGACGGCCTGGAGCTCTTCGCGCGCATGCGCAAAGGGGGGATCACCAGCGAGGTCATCATCATCACCGGCGCCGCCTCGGTGGATTCGGCGGTGGCCGCCATGCGCGAGGGCGCCTACGACTACCTGGAGAAGCCGCTCAACCTGGAGCGGCTCAAGGCGCTGATCCCCAAGGCGCTGGAGGCGTACCAGGTCAAGCAGGCCAACCGCCTGCTGGAGGAGCGGCTGGCCAACCTGACGCGCTTCGGCGACCTCATCGGCCAGTCCGAGGAGATGAAGGCGATCTACGGCACCATCGAGGCCGTGGCCCCCGCCAGCGCCAGCGTGCTCATCGTGGGCGAGAGCGGCACCGGCAAGGAGCTGGTCGCCCGCGCCGTGCACGACAAGTCCAACCGGGCCAAGGGGCCGTTCGTCGCCATCAACTGCGGCGCGTTCCCCCGCGAGATCCTGGAGAACGAGCTCTTCGGCCACGAGAAGGGCGCCTTCACCGGGGCCATCAACGAGAAGGCGGGGTGCTTCGAGCTGGCCGACGGCGGCACGCTCTTCCTGGACGAGGTCGCGGAGATGGAGCCCGACATCCAGGTCAAGTTCCTCCGCGCCCTGGAGCAGCGCTCCTTCCGCCGCCTGGGCGGCAAGAAGGAGATCCAGGTGGACATCCGCGTGGTGGCGGCCACCAACAAGAACATCAACCGGGCGGTGGAGGAAGGAAAGCTGCGCGAGGACCTGTACCACCGCCTCGCCGTGATCCCGCTGACCCTGCCGCCGCTGCGCGAGCGCCGCGGCGACGTCCGCCTGCTGGCCGAGTCGTTCCTGCGCCGCTTCTCCGAGGAGAACGGCAAGAACGTCAAGACCTTTTCCCCGCAGGCGCTGGAGTTCATCAACGCCTACCGCTGGCCCGGCAACGTCCGCGAGCTCAAGAACGCGGTGGAGCGCGCCGTGATCTTCGCGCACGGGTCGGAGGTCACCCTGCAGGACCTGCGGGCGCACGAGCTGATCTCTTCCGAGGACCGCGAGCTCCGCATCCCGGTGGGGACCTCGGTGGAGCAGGCGGAGCGCACCCTGGTGCTCAAGACCTTTTCCTTCGTGGACGGCGACTACGGCAAGGCCGCGTCCATGCTGGGGCTGGAGGAGGACGACCTGCGCACGCGGCTTTCCAGCCTGATGGGGCTGCAGATCGCCCAGGTCTGACCGCCGGGCACACGCCCCCGCCGCCTGCCAGGAGCCGCGTCCCCCCCGGGACGCGGCTCCTGTCGTTCGGGGGCGGAACGGCCCGGCGACCCCCTCCCCCTCCCCGCAAGGGGGAGGGGAGAATGGCAACGGCAGGCCCTCACCCCCCGGCCCCCTCTCCCACGAGGGGAGAGGGGGAGCACGACAACAACGGTGCGCTCCGGCGGGCTCCGGGTATGGGGTCGGCCGGGGGAGGCTGCTCCGTCGGTGCGAACTCGCCCACCGTCCGAGCGGGGGCGGGATCACGCTGGCTTCGAACATACGCTCTCCTGCGCAGCCTCCCCCGACCTCCCGGCGCAGATCGCAACGGCAACGACCCGGACCGACACGGAGCCCACCCCCAGAATTGGGGGAGGGTGGCGAGCCTAAGCGAGCCGGGTGGGGGCCTCCCGCGGACGCCAGCGCGAGACCGCGTGAGGGATTCCGGCCCGAAGGGGCGAGACCCGGCGGGGCTGTTTCCGCCGGGGCTCGACTCCGTTGCAGACGGTTGTTTCGTCTGCTACGGAGCCGAAGCCCGACCCCGCGCCAGCGGGGGCACGCCCAAACCCTGCCGTTCACCTCGCTCCAACTCGAGCCGGAATCATCCGTGGGTGGCATGGCGCTTGCTCTTCCAGGTGCCCGATCCGGGCTATTCACCCCGGACGCCGCCTCACGGAGGGACAAGGGGTATTCGGCATGGCGGCTCGTAGAATTCTAGTGATCGAGGACGAGGCGGGCGCCCGGGACGCACTGGAGAGCCTGCTGGCGGAGGACGGCTACACGGTCTGCACGGCGGCATCCGGGAGGAGCGCCCTGGAGCGTGTCCGCGACTTCCATCCGGACACCGTGGTGTGCGACTTCTACCTCCCGGACATCGACGGCCTCCAGGTCATCCGGGAGATCCGCTCCGGGCTGCCCTCCGACGTGACGATCATCGTGATCACCGCGGGCGGGGCGGGCGAGGAGACGGAGTGCGCGCTCCGCGAGGAGGCCGACGTCTTTCTGCAGAAGCCGGTGGACCTTTCCAACTTCCGGGAGGCGCTCCAGTATTCCTCGCCGGCGCCGCGCGGCACGGAGCTGCAGTCTCGTCTCTGAACGCAGTCTCATCACCCAAAGGGAGCCTTCGATGAGGGACTACGACGATTATCCCCACATCGTCATCGAGCGGGATCGTGGTGGATTCGGGCCGTTCCTGTGGGGCGCGCTGCTGGGTGCGGGCGCGGCCCTCCTCCTGGCGCCGCGCACCGGCGCCGACACGCAGCGCGAGCTTCGCGAGCGGGCCCGCGCGCTGCGCGACGCCGCCGAGGGGCGCGTCAACGACGCGCGCGACTCCGTTTCCGGCGCGGTGGAGCGTGCCCGCGGCGAGGTCACGGACCGCATCTCCACGGTGCGCGACGCGATCGAGACCCGCGCAGACCAGGCCCGCAGCGCCGTGGAGGCTGGCCGCCGCGCCGCCATGGACGCGCGCAGCGACCTGGAGCGCCGCGTGGCCGAGGCGAAGTCGGCGTACCGGAGCGGCGTGGATGCCTTCCGCGATCCGGGCGCGCCCGTGGTGGAAGCGGAGGTCATCGTCACCGAGGTGATCGTGGAGGAGGTGGGGGACGACGGGCTGCTCTGAAGCGGCGGGACACGGGATCGTTGACGGAAGCCGTTCGGCGATCTAGGTTTTGGGGATGGGAGTGCGGATCAGGTCCATTCGGGCGGTGAGCGTCGCGGGCGCCGCCCGCGCGGCCCTGGTCCGCACGCTTCGTGGGGCGTGGGACTTCACCGCGCGTGTCTGGAGCTGCGCGGGCGACGACGACGTCTTCTTCCTCGCCGGGGCAATCGCCTTCAACATCCTGGTCGCGGCGATCCCCTTCCTCCTGCTCATCGTCGCCATCTTCGGCTTCGTCCTCCCGCGCTTCGTGCCGGATCCGGAGAAGGCGGCGGTGGACTACGTGCTTTCCATCCTCCCCCCCTCCCAGGACGTGGTGAACTTCACCCGGAGCCTGGTGGGCGGTATCATCGGGGGGCGCAACCGCTTCGGGATCGTCGGCGTGGTCCTGTTCGTGTGGACCGCCACCCGCCTGTTCGGCACGCTGCGCGCGGTGCTGCGCCACGTGTTCGACCTGGAGGACGACCGCGGCATCGTGCGCGGCAAGATCTTCGACGCCCAGATGGTGATCGTCGCCGGGACGCTCTTCCTGGCGAACACGGGGATCACCCTGGTGCTGGAAGGGGTGCGCAACTTCGGGCAGGAGTGGCTGGGGAGGCGCGGCTACCGCGAGCTCCCCGTCGTGGAGACGGTGTACGCGCAGCTGCTGGCCTTCGCGTTCATCTTCGCGATGTTCGTGCTGATGTACCGCTACCTTCCCGCCCGCCGCATCCCGTGGCGCATCTCGCTGGTGGCGGCGGCGTTCACCTCGGTGTCGTGGGAGCTGCTCAAGGGCCTCTTCACCTGGTACGTCAAGTACGTCGCCAACTACGGTACCATGTACGGGCGCCTGGGGGTGGCCGTGGTGCTGGTGTTCTGGATCTATTACTCGGCCGTGGTGTTCATCGTGGGCGGCGAGGTGGGGCAGGTGTACGACCTGGGCCGCACGCGCCGGAGACAAAGGGAGCTGCTGGAATGAGGACCGAAGTGCGAAGGTGCGGGAGTGCGGGAGTGCGGGGGCTGCCGGTGGTGCTGTGCGTGGTCGCGGCGCTCGCCTTCGGCGCGCGCGAGGCGGCGGCGCAGGGGCTGCCGCTGTCGCCGCTCGCCATCGCGCACGGGGTGGAGCGCGAGGGGACGGCCCGGTACCGCGACCCGCCGGTGAACGTGGAGGGCCGCTACGTGGTGATCTCGCTGGCGGAGCACCGGCTCTACCTCATGGAGGACGAGCGGGTGATCTGGTCGGCGACCGTCGGCACGGGCACGGGGACGCGGCTGGAAGGCGCCGGGCAGAAGTGGGACTTCTCCACCCCGCGCGGGATGTTCCGGGTGCAGCTCAAGGAAAAGGACCCGGTGTGGGTGGTGCCCGACTGGGCCTTCATCGAGCGCGGCGAGCCCATTCCGCCGCCGGACTCGCCCAAGCGGCGGGAGCCGGGGATGCTGGGGACCACCGCCATGTACCTGGAGGAGGAGATCGCCATCCACGGGACCAACAAGCCCGAGCTGCTGGGGCAGGCGGTCTCGCACGGCTGCATCCGCATGAGCAACGAGGACGCTCGCCGATTGTACTACGAGGTGGAAGTCGGCACGCCGGTCATCATCTACTGACATTTGGGTTTGGGGCCGCTCCGGAGCCGGACGAAACGGCCGTCCGTCTCCTGCGCGGGTCGCGGAGCCAGCCGAAACTGCCCGGCTGTCTCCGCTCCGGCTGCGGGAGCCTCGCCAAACTGCCGGCGAGTCTCCCTCCGCGACATCTTTTGGGAGCTGCGGGGAGCTGCGGAACTGCACGAACGGCGCGCGAAGGCGGGCCTCGTGCCGTGCCGCAGGGTCTCCTGCCTCCCGACCGTTCTGAACGACACAGCGCCGGTCGCAGATAGATGAACAAGCCCGCCGGGGACAAGCCCGACGCTCAGAAGATCGTGGTCAAGAACCGCAAGGCGCGCCACGAATACCACGTGCTCGAGACGTGGGAGGCCGGCCTGGCCCTGCAGGGGACCGAGGTCAAGTCGCTCCGCGAGGGGAAGGGCAACCTCCAGGACGCGTACGCCCGCATCGACCGGGGCGAGGTCTGGCTGCTGGGCATGCACATCTCCCCGTACGAGCAGGGAAACCGCTTCAACCACGACCCGCTCCGCCCCCGCAAGCTCCTGCTCCACAACCGGCAGATCCGCAAGATGATCGGCCAGGTGGAGAAGTCGGGGCTCACCCTGGTCCCCCTCGACATCCACTTCACCCGGGGGATCGCCAAGGTCAACCTGGCCCTCGTCCGCGGCAAGCAACTCCATGACAAGCGTGAGGACCTCAAGAAGCGCGACGCAGAGCGCGAGATGCAGCGCGGGTTCAAGGAGTAGCCGGCTCCGGCGGCTCCTCCCCGCGCTCGCCTTCGTCCTGGCACCCCTCCTCCCCCACCGCTCCGTCGCCCAGCAGCCCTCCACCTGGCAGGTGGAGAGCGGCTCGCGCGCCCTTTCCGTCGCCGCGGCCACCGGCCGGGGGTACGCGGCGCTCCCGCTTTCCAGCCTGGTGTCGGTGGGCGCGGAGGTGGGGCCCAGCGGCGACGAGGTGGCGGTGCGGCTGGGCGGGCACGAGCTGCGCTTCCGCGTGGGCTCGCCGTTCTTTTCCGACGGCGGCCAGGTGCGGCAGCTGGTGAACTCGGTGTACGCGGAGGACGGGGTGGCCTTTCTCCCCACGCAGTTCTTCGTGGAGCACCTCCCCGCCCTGGGGGTGGAGGTGGACGCCGCCGCGCGCACCATCCGCCGCCCCCGCGCGGCATCGCTCCAGGTGCCCGCCCCCGCCCCGGCGGGCCCGGAGGCGCCCGCCGACCGTGCCGACGCGCCGGCGGAGCCGGCGCCGGGCCGGACGCCCGCCCGCACGGCTTCGCGCGCCGCCGGCCCGACCAAGCGGCTGGTGGTGGTGGACGCGGGGCATGGCGGGGTGGACCCCGGCGCCGCGGGGCGCGGGGGGACGCGGGAAAAGACCATCACCCTGGCGGTGGCCCGGCGCGTCGCGGAGATCCTGCGCGACAACCCGGAGTACGAGGTGCGCCTGACCCGCGACCGCGACACCCTGATCGCCCTGCGCGACCGGGCGCGCTTCGCCAACGGCTGGCGCAGGGACGGGCAGCCGGCCCTGTTCCTTTCCATCCACTGCAACGCAAATCCCAGCCGCGCGGCCAAGGGCTTCGAGACGTACTTCCTGTCGGAGGCCAAGACAGAGGACGCGCGGCGCGTGGAGCAGATGGAGAACGCGGCGCAGGAGTACGAGGAGGACCGCGGCGGCGGAGACCCGCTCAGCTTCATCCTCAACGACCTGCGCCAGAACGAGCACCTGCGCGCCTCCAACGACTGGGCGGCGATCATCCAGGACCAGCTCGGCGCGGTGCACCCCGGCCCGGACCGCGGCGTCAAGCAGGCGGGGTTCTACGTGCTCAACGGCGCCTTCATGCCTGCGGTGCTGGTGGAGATCGGCTTCATCAGCAACGCGCAGGAGGAGGAGGTGCTCGGCTCCCCGCGCTACCAGCAGCTGATCGCGGAGCGCCTGGCCCGCTCGGTGGACGCCTTCTTCGAGCGCGACACCCGCCGCGTGGCCGCCGGCAACCGGTAGCCCGCGCGCAGCCGCGCGCCGTGGACGACGGGCCGCCGGGGGATCCCCCGGCGGCCCGTCGGGTAATCACCCGCGAACCGCACTCCCACCCGGAGCCGATCCGCCATGACCCGACCGCCCGTTCCCATCGTCGCGCTGGACGTGCCCACCGCCGCCGCCGCCCACGCCCTGCTGGGCCGGATCGGGCCCGCCGCGGAGTGGATCAAGGTGGGGCTCCAGCTCTTCGTGGCGGAGGGGCCGGAGGTGGTCCGCGGCATGCGCGAACGCGGGCTGCGGGTCTTCCTGGACCTCAAGCTGCACGACATTCCCAACACCGTGGCCCACGCCGTGGAGTCCGCCGCGGGGCTGGGCGCCGACCTGCTCACGGTGCACGCCGCGGGTGGGAGCGCCATGCTGCGCGCCGCGCGCCGCGCCGCGGGCGAGCCGGGCGGGGGCGGGCCGCGGCTGTTCGCGGTCACGGTGCTCACCTCGCTCTCCGCCGCGGAGCTGGGCGAGGCGTGGGGGCGGCCGGGGGTGGCCGCCGCGGAGGAGGCCGGCCGGCTGGCACGCCTGGCGGCGGACGCGGGGATGGACGGGGTGGTGTCGTCGGTGCACGAGGCGGCGCGGATCCGCTCCGAGGCGGGCGCCGGGCTGGGGATCCTCACCCCGGGGATCCGCCTGGCCGGCGACGCGGCGGGCGACCAGGCGCGCGTCGCCACGCCCGCGCAGGCCGCGGCGGCCGGGGTGGAGTTCGTGGTGGTGGGGCGCACGGTCACCGCCGCCGCGGACCCCGCCGCCGCCTTCCTCGCGGTGCGCGACGAGCTGGCCGGCGGCGTCGCGGCCGGGGCGGCGTCGTGACCGTGCGCGTCCTCCGGGTGCTGGCGCTGGCGCTCCTGCTGGCCGCGCCGGGGACGGCGCTGCGGGCGCAGGGGGGCGGGGAGCCCCGGCTGGAGGGCTTCGTCGCGCGCGTCGCCCGGCTGTGGGAGGCGGAGGACGCGGACGCCCTTGCGCACCTCGCCCCGTCCGGCGGGCGCATGGTGCTGGAGGTGGCCGGCGAGGGCGCGGGGCCGGTGCCGGAGCGCCACGCCGCGGCGGCGCTGCGCTCGCTCTTCGCGGACCGCGAGACGGTATCCATCCGCCCCGGCCGCGTCACCGTGGCCGGGGGGGAGCCGCTCCAGGGCTTCGGCGAGCTGGCGTGGACGTCGCGCTCCCGCGGGGTGAGCGCCGCCCGCACCTCCACCGTGTACGTGGGCGTGGTGTGGGAGGGCGGGGAGTGGCGGGTCCGCGAGCTGCGCGTGCTCCCCTGACGCGCGCCGCCGGTTGACAGGGGGAGAGGGCGCGGCCTAGGATTGCCCCTTCGCCGGCGGGCTCCCCGCCGACCGCACGGACCGGCTCCCCCACGATGATCCAGGCCGACTCCCTCGTCGCCATCCTCAAGGAGCGCGTCCGGACCGAGTGGTCCGACGTGTTCAACTGGCCGGAGCTCACCGCCACCGGGCTGCGCATCGTCGCGGCGCTGGTGGTGGGGTGGCTCGCGTTCTGGGCGCTCAAGCTGCTGCTGCGGCGCATCGAGCGCTCCATCGAGCCGGCCGAGGGCGGGCTCCTGTCGGTGCAGGAGCAGCGGACCAAGACGCTGCTCAGCCTGGTGCGCAGCATCGGCATCGTGGTGATCGTCGTGCTGATGGTGTTCATGGTGCTGGCGGCGCTGGGGATCAACCTGGGCCCGCTGCTCGCCGGCGCCGGCGTGATCGGCCTGGCGGTGTCCTTCGGCGCGCAGTCGCTGGTCAAGGACGTCATCAGCGGCCTCTTCATCCTCTTCGAGAACCAGTACGGCGTGGGCGACGTCATCCGCCTGGACAGCACGGTCTCCGGCGCGGTGGAGCGCATGACGCTTCGCGTGGTGGTGCTGCGCGACGTGCACGGGGTGGTCCACATCGTGCCCAACGGCGAGATCAAGCGGGTCAGCAACCTCACCCGCACCTGGGCGCGGGCGGTGCTGGACGTGGGCGTGGCCTACAAGGAGGACGCGGACCGGGTGATGGAGGTGCTGCGCGAGGTGGGCCGCACCCTCCAGGAGGACCCGCAGTGGAAGCACTTCCTGGTGGAGGACGTCACGGTCCCCGGGATCGAGTCGTTCGGCGAGTCGTCGGTGAACATCCGCGTCATGGCCAAGACGGTCCCGCTCAAGCAGTGGGACGTGGCCCGGGAGCTGCGCCGCCGCATCAAGCGCCGCTTCGACGAGGACGGCATCGAGACTGCGAACCCGCGCACGGTCCTCCTGCAGGACGAGATGGCGCGGCACCTGCTCGCCGGCCGCACCGCGGACGGCCCGGACAACGAGGACCCCACCCCATGAGCATGGCACTCACGCGGCGATGTAGGTGAGCTCCCCCGCCCCCGGGCGGAACGCTGAACCTGGAGCCGGCGCAACCCCGCGCCCGGCCGTCGCCATCGTGACCCGCGAGGAGCCATGCCGCTTCAATTCTACAACACGCTCACCCGGCGCCTGGAGGAGTTCGTCCCCCTGGCGGAGGGCAGGGTGGGGATGTACACCTGCGGCCCCACCATCTACGCGCCGCCGCACATCGGCAACCTGCGCACCTTCTTCTTCGCGGACGTGCTGCACCGGTACCTGGAGTACCGGGGCTACGAGGTCCGCTTCGTCATGAACCTGACGGACGTGGACGACAAGACCATCCGCGGCGCCAACCAGAAGGGGGTGGCGCTGGGGGAGTACACGGAGCCGTTCGCCGAAATCCTCTTCGACAACTTCCGCACGCTGGGGATCGCCCCGGCGGACGTGTACCCGCGCGCCACGCACTACGTGGACGGGATGGTGGAGCTGATCCGCCGGCTGGAGGAGCGGGGGATCGCCTACGCGGTGGAGGGATCGGTCTACTACGACATCTCCAAGTTCCCGGGATACGGCAAGCTGTCCAGGGTGGACCTGGACGCGGGCCGGAAGGGGGAGCGCGTGGTGGCCGACGAGTACGAGAAGGGCGACGCGCGCGACTTCGCCCTGTGGAAGGCGGCGAAGCCGGAGGACGAGGCGGTGGGCGCGGTGTGGGACACGCCCTGGGGCCGCGGCCGCCCGGGGTGGCACATCGAGTGCTCGGTGATGAGCATGCAGGAGCTGGGGGAAACGTTCGACATCCACTGCGGCGGGGTGGACCTGACCTTCCCGCACCACGAGGACGAGATCGCGCAGTCGGAGGGCGCTACGGGCAGGGAGTTCGTGCGCTACTGGCTGCACGGTGAGTTCCTGCAGATGGACGGCGAGAAGATGGCGAAGTCGGTGGGCAACGTCGCCAACCTCCAGGACCTGGTGGGGCAGGGGGTGCGGCCGTCGTCCATCCGCTACCTGTTCCTGACGGCGCACTACCGGAGCAAGCTCAACTTCAGCATGGAGGGGCTGGCCGCCGCCGCCGAGGCGGTGCGCCGGGTGCGCGACACGCGCAACCGCCTGCGCGAGCACCCGGCGGTGCCGCACCCGGGCGCGGACGACGTGCCGGTGCTGCACCGCGCGGCGGACACCGCGCTCGCGAAGTTCGCGGAGGCGATGGACGACGACCTGAACACCAGCGTGGCGCTGGCGGCGCTGCATACCTTCGTGCCGGAGGTGAACGCGCGGCTTGACGCGCTGGGGACGCGGCCCGTCAGCGAGGCGGAGCGGGACGCGGCGCTCGCCGTCTTCGAGCGGGTGGACGGCGTCTTCATGTTCGTGGCATTGGCGGACCGGGAGGACGTGGTGGACCCGGAGCTGGCGGCGTGGGTGGAGGAGCGGATCGAGGCGCGGCAGGCGGCGCGGCAGGCGCGGGACTTCGCGCGGTCGGACGCGATCCGGGACGAGCTGGCGGCGCGCGGGATCGTGGTGGAGGACACGCCGCAGGGGCCGCGCTGGAAGAAGTCGGCTTGACCCAAACGGGGCTCCGGCTTAGCTTTGCTCGCCCGTCCGGCCCGGTGTGGACGGGCGGGCGATCCGCCACCTTAGCTCAGTCGGTAGAGCAACGCACTTGTAATGCGTAGGTCGTCGGTTCGATTCCGACAGGTGGCTCTGGGTTGGGAGCTGGAACTCTAGAGTACCGTTGAGAACGGCATCCCTTTCACACCGGATGCCGTTTTCGTTCTAGTAGCCGGGGTGGATCATTGGGTGAGTTGCCCATCCTCAACTGTTGAAGTACAACACAACTACCACATTCGACGTGAGCCATTGCGGAGAGACATAAATTCAAATGAGCAAGTCCCACGGGATCTATCCTCAAGAGTCTGGTAGGAAGCCAGAGGGAATTGCCTATTTTGGAATTTTTCCGTTCCACATCTATTGTAGTGCTCGCGCTGGTCTGCCATTCCGGGCCGTTGTTGATGGGAGGGCACTTCGGGTTTACTGGCCATTCACTAATGGTCCCTTGGAGGCCGAGCGAGTGAACTGGTCTGCGGTGCCGTATATGCCAGGTTCCCGACCGCTTTCAGCTGCCATCCCATCCGTTGGTATTACGAGCCGATACAATTGGCCTGAACCTGCTACAGCAGCGAATGCCCTGCGTGTCGATTTCTTTCCAACGGCTTGGAATCAGGCGGCTATCGCTCCAGTAGTGCGTTTGCTGGGACTTCTGAGGTGGTTTACAGGCCAATGGTGGATCACCCGCGACATGAGGTTCTCCACATATCCAGGATCAACTGCCCTATCCGTGGACGCGAAAGGGAACCCGATGGGAAGCGTCTGGGGGACAACTAGTTTGCGCGGGCTTCATCAAATAGAAAGGTTGTTGACTCCAGAGGACTTCCTCGCCGTCGGAGAAGCATTCAACCGCGGTGAGGCCATACCCTATTCATTTGATGTATTCTGCGACTCTCTTTACTTCCATGCGGTAGGGGATGAACGTCGATTTATTATGGATGCTAGCATCGCATGTGAGGCCGCCATTTGGGAGCTTGCACAAAAGCGTGCAGCGGATAAGGGAATATCAGAGGACCACATTCCTCGATATTTGGAGAGGTTATTGAAAAAATCAAACCTAATCTTCAACTTAGATGAGGGGCTTCGTGCTGTGGCCGGTGCCTCGTTCAAGGATTACTCTGAGGATGGATTCGACCTGATTTCCCGGATGTGGGCAGCTCGCGGGCTCGTAGCTCACGGACAGCCGCTCCGGTCCCGCAAAGAAACTGTTGGGTGGTTCACCGAAGAAGATACAGCGAACATTTCTGAAGCTGTTCGTAACCTCTTCGTCTGGTTACAGGATGAGCTTGGATGGTGTGGATAAATCAAGGGTATGATGGACGCCTATTGTTCCGCCTCCGTATTGTCACACCAAGATTAGTGGGTAACAACCACGACCTTAACCATTTTCCTAGCTGGCCTCTTGTGCCTCGGAGTTGACGAAGCGGCATGCTTGGCCGTACATTTAGCCTTCTTCCGGTCAGGTGTTTCTACGCCGGAAGGCCGCGCGGGAGTAGCTCAGTTGGTAGAGCATTAGCCTTCCAAGCTAAGGGTCGCGGGTTCGAGTCCCGTCTCCCGCTTCGCTGTAAACAAGAACCCCGGCGCCGCTTTTGCGGTGCCGGGGTTTGGTTTTCTGTCCGTCAGATCGCTTCAGGGGTCTGTTGCAGCTGTCCATTACCCTCGACGGTTCGTCAGGGCCGTTCCCGTTCCTGCTCGTCCGCCGCCACGTACTCCTCCCAGCGCTCCGAGAAATCGGTTGGACCGTCAATCTCCAGGGATTGCGCGAGTTGGAGGAACGTGCTTGCCTGGCGCTCCGCCGGAGACGACTCCCGGATCGTCACCTCGACAGGAACGTGCAGCGGAAGCCCGACCGGCTCGTCCAGCCGAAGTACCGTCGGACTCTCCAGCACACCCCGTATGGTCCTGATCATTCTGGCTCCTTTCGTTGATGGGGCCACCGGCGTGCTTCCATCCTCACACGGCGGTTAGAGCCAATATTCGGCCACAGCGGAGCAGCCTGCACCTGGCGGGCCACCCATCCCGTCCCGCTGAAGCGCCCACCACCCGCGCTGGCAGATGCGGGAGCGAACGCGCACGTCGTCGTTGCGTCCCCGCCCCCGCCGATTTAACCTGCATCGAGCCCGGCAACCCGCGTCACCCCCCGCCCGGCACCGACGGATCCACACCCCGCACCTCCCAGCGCTTCAGCCCGCACACCCGCTCCCGGTGGAGAACCCGACCGTGGTGGATTCCGCTGAACTCTCGCGGCTGCGCATCTCGCGCGCACCGCCCTCCAACGCCCCGCGCCGCACCCGTCGCACGCTCGTGCTCGCCGTCGGAGTCGTGGCGATCGCTCTCTTGGCGGCCGCCCTCGCCTTTGGAGCCCGCGAGCGACCGCTCGAGGTGCGGACCGCGACCGCCGCGCTGCGCGGCGGCGGCGCGGGCGGCGGCGGGCTCACCGCCAACGGCTACGTCGTCGCCCGGACCAAGGCGTCCGTCTCCTCCAAGGTCCCGGGGCGCCTCGCGTCGCTCGCCTACGAGGAGGGCGACCGCGTCCCCGTCGGCGCGGTGATCGCCCGGCTCGACGCCGCCGAGTACGAGGCGGCCGTGCGCCAGGCGGCCTCGGAGCGGCTGGCGGTGGAGGCCGCGAGCCACGAGGCGGAAGCCGGCATGGCGCAGGCGCGGCGCGCGCTGGCGAGAGCGCGCTCGCTGGCGGGCGCGTCGCTCGTCGCGCCCCAGGAGCTGGAGGACGCGGAGACCGGCGTGCAGGTGGCCGAGTCCCGGCGGCGCGCCGCGTCCGCCCGTCTCGCCGCGGCCCGCCAGGCGGTGGCCATCGCGGACGCGAACCTGGAGAACACCCGGGTCCGGGCACCCTTCACCGGCACCGTGCTCCGCAAGGACGCGGAGGTCGGCGAGGTCGTGGCTCCCTCCGTCGGCGGCGGCCTCACCCGCGGCGCCGTGGTCACCATGGCCGACCTTTCCACCCTCGAGGTGGAGGTGGACGTGAACGAGGCCTACATCGCCACCATCCGTCACGGACAGCCCGCGGCCGTCGTCCTCGACGCCTACCCCGGAGAGAGGTTCCCCGGCCGCGTGCGGCAGGTGGTCCCCACCGCCGACCGGCAGAAGGCGACGGTGCTCGTCCGCGTCGCCATCGACAGCCCGGACCCGCGGATCCTGCCGGAGATGGGCGCCCGCGTGGAGTTCCGGGAAGAAGCTGCCGGAAAGGACGGGGCGGGCGCCGCGGCGCGATCGCGGGTCTTCGCCCCCGCCGCGGCGGTGCGGGTCGAGGGAGCGGAGACGGTGGTGTACGTCGTCCGCGCCGGCCGCGCCGTGCGGCGCGTCGTGGAAGCAGCTCCCGTGAGCGGGGGAGAGCGGGAAATCCGCTCGGGACTGAGCGGGGGCGAGACCCTGGTGCTCGAGCCCCCGCCCGAACTGACGAGCGACGCGCCGGTGCGCGTCGCGCCGGGCAACGCCAACCGGGAGGCCCCATGATGCCGCTCGTAGAGGTGCGGGACGTCAGCAAGGTGTACCACCGCGACAGCGTCGAGGTCCCGGTCCTGGACCGGCTGAGCCTGACCATCGCCGAGGGGGAGTTCCTGGCGCTCATGGGGCCGTCCGGGAGCGGCAAGAGCACGCTCCTCAACCTGCTGGCCGGGCTCGACCTGCCCAGCTCCGGCAGCGTCGTGGTCGCGGGGCAGGACCTCACGACGCTCCGGCCGAAACAGCTGGCGGGGTGGAGGGCCCGCCACGTCGGCTTCATCTTCCAGCTCTACAACCTGATCCCCGTCCTCACCGCCCTGCAGAACGTGGAGCTCCCGCTCCTCCTGACCCCGCTGGGGAGGAAGGAGCGGCGCGAGCACGCCGAGACGGCGCTCCGCGTCGTCGGGCTCGAGGACCGCATGGGCCACTACCCGCGGCAGCTTTCCGGCGGCCAGGAGCAGCGGGTGGGGATCGCCCGCGCGATCGCCACCGATCCCACCCTCATCCTCGCCGACGAGCCCACGGGCGACCTGGACGCGCGCTCGGCCGGGGAGATCCTCGACCTGCTGGAGCGCCTCAACGCCGAGTTCCACAAGACCATCGTCATGGTCACCCACGACCCGCAGGCGGCGAAGCGCGCCGGCCGCACCCTGCACCTGGAGAAGGGCGCCCTGCTGGAGGCCGCCGGCGAGCCGGTCGGCGCGGTGCCGTGACCCGGTCGACGCTGGTGGCGGCGAACCTGCGGCGCCGCACGCGGCGCACCGTCCTGACCGTGCTCGGGCTCGCGGTCGCCCTCTTCCTCTTCGTCACCCTGCGGACCTTCCTCCACACCCTCCAGACGGTCGGAGACGTGGGGAGCGAGTCCCGCCTGGTCGTCAGCAACAAGCTGGGGATCATCTTTCCTCTCCCCCTCGCCTACGGCAGCCGGCTGCGGGGCCTGGACGGCGTCCATACCGTGAGCTACGCCTCCTGGTTCGGGGGGATCTACCAGGACCCGAGCAACTTCTTCGCCAACTTCGCAATCGAGCCGGAGAGCTACTTCGCCCTCTACCCGGAGATGGTGATCGCCCCCGCAGACCGGACGGCGTTCCTGGCGGACCGGACGGGCGCCCTGGTGGGCGTGCGGCTGCTGGAGCGCTTCGGGTGGAAGCCCGGCCAGACGGTCACCCTCCGCGGCACCATCTACCCCGGGGAGCACCGCTTCACCATCCGGGGCGTCTACCACGCGGGGAAGAAGGGGTTCGACGAGAGCTCGCTCGTCTTCCACCACCGCTACCTGGAGGAGATCGGCCGCGCCCAGGGCGGCGAGGGCTCCACCGGCTGGTACGTTCTCGGGGTGGCCGACCCGACCCGGGCGCCGGAGATCGCCTCCACCATCGACGGCTTCTACGAGAACTCGTCCGCGCCGACCCGGTCGCAGACCGAAAAAGCGTTCAACCTGGCGTTCGTCGGTCTGTACGGGAACATCGGCTTCCTCCTCAACGCCATCGGGATGGCCGTGGTCTTCGCCATCCTCCTGGTCGCGGCGAACACCATGGCCATGTCGGCGCGGGAGCGCTTCGGTGAGATCGCGGTGCTCAAGTCGCTCGGCTTCACGGACGGCGACGTCGCGCGCATGGTGTTCACGGAGGCGCTGGTGATCGCCGGGCTGGGGCTCCTCCTCGGCCTCGGCGGCGCCCTCCTGGCCTTCAACGTGGTGGAGTTCGACCTCGGGGGATTCGTCCCCGGCCTGACGGTCACGCCGGTGATCATGGCGGTGGCCGCGGCAATCGCCCTGGTGATCGCGCTGGCCAGCGGCGCCGGGCCCGCCTGGCAGTCGGCGCGGCTCCGCGTGGTCGACGCGCTGAGGTACGTCGCATGAAGATCCCCCTGATCTACAACGTGCGCAGCGTGCTGCACCGCCCCGTCACCAGCCTGGCGACGGCGCTCGGCATCGCGCTGGTGGTGGTCACCTTCGTGGGAATGCTGGCGCTCTCCAACGGGTTCCGGGCCGCGCTCATCTCCACGGGGCGGCCGGAGAACGTCCTGCTGCTCCGCAAGGGCGCCGACGCGGAGATCTCCAGCGGGATCAGCCGGGAGCAGGCCGCGATTCTGCGCAGCTTCCCCGACTTCGCGAAGCTCCCCGATGGGCGGCCGATGGCCACGGCCGACGTCCTCGTCGTCGTCTCGAAGCCACGGCTGAACGGGACGGAGACGCACATGACCGTGCGCGGCGTCGGGCCGGAGGCCACCTCGGTCCGCGACGAGGTGCGGATCGTGGGCGGGCGGATGTTCGAGCCGGGGAGGGCGGAGGTGGTGGCGGGGAGGGGGCTGGTGGGACGGATGCGCGACGTGGAACTGGGCGACAGGCTGCGGCTGGGGCAGCAGGACTTCACCGTCGTCGGCCACTTCGCTGCGGAGGGCGGCGCCTTCGAGTCGGAGGTCTGGGGCGACGCGGAAACCCTGATGCCCGTGTTCCGCGGCCCCGTTTACCAGTCGATGGCGCTCCGCCTCGCCGACCCCGCCGCCTTCGCCGCCGCGAAGGCCCGCATCGAGGGCGACCCGCGACTCCAGCTCCAGGTCAAGCGCGAGTCCGAATTCTTCGCTGAGCAGTCCGCCCTGCTCAGCTCCATGCTCCGCTTCATCGCCATCTTCGTCACCTCGATCATGGCGATCGGGGCGGTCTTCGGGGCCATCAACACCATGGACGCCATGGTCGCCGCCCGCGGCCGGGAGATCGCGCTGCTCCAGACGCTCGGCTTCCGGCCCGGCAGCGTGCTCGCGTCCTTCCTGCTGGAAGCGGTGTTCCTGGCGCTGGTGGGCGGGCTGCTGGGGTGCCTGCTGGCGCTGCCGATCAACGGGATCCAGACCAGCACCACCAACTGGCAGTCGTTCGGGGAGCTGACCTTCGCCTTCCGCGTCACGCCCGGGATCCTCCTTCAGGGACTCGTCTTCGCGGTGGTCATGGGGCTCCTTGGCGGCTTCCTGCCGGCCCGGCGCGCCGCCAAGCAGGTGGTGGCGCTGGGGCTGCGCCGGGAGTGACGTTCGACGAGGCAGCCGCCTATCGTCGACGGCGCGACCGGGCGGAACGGGGCGGAGTGCTCCCCCCGCGTGGACGGGCCTTCCAAGCCAGGAGTCGCGGGTTCGAGTCCCATCTCCCGCTTCGTAACAATCAAGAACCCCGGCATCGCGAAAGCGGTGTCGGGGCTTCGCTGTTGGCGAGTATGACGCTCGGCGGACCAAAGTATGGCGCGTGCGGCACTGTCGGGGTTGTCCTGTCGCGGGGTGTTCTCGTCTGATTACACAACGCCGCGAGCATTGATGGACGCCACGCCCGCAGTCACTTCGGACAAGCCGCAGAAGCAGACACCAGCAGGACGTCTCCGCACCATCGAGCCCATACCTCCTCCGCTGACCTGGAGAGAGGAAATCGACGCCATCAAAGACATGGCCGATGCGCTCGCGGTGTCGCTCTGGCGAGCGCTGCGCAACGTGCGCATGTGGGCAGAGACGGAGCCGCAGAGGCGGCGGAACCTGTTCCATCCTCCCACGCGCACCACGCTCGAAGCAATGGGCCTGGCGTGCGCGAAAGACCCGGAGCTGATCGAAGCGTTCGGCACTTTCTCTCTGCTCCTCCGGGCACCGCATCAGGCGCGGAAGGAACAGGTAGCCGATGCATGCCGGCAGGTTTTCGAATGGGCGGAAGAACGGTCGCTCCTGATGACGGCCGTGCACTTCGCGGAGGCGGCGGCTACCGCAGACCCGGAGCATCCTGCCCGTGCGAACGACGCGGGGCACATCTGCAGGCGCGCGGCGCTCAACGAGCGATCGGCCATCTGGTACCAGCGCGGCTTTGGCTTGGCCGTGCGGATCGGAGAGCGCCGGTCGATCCGGAGCCGAGTGGAGTCGATCAGGGCTCTTCTCGGATATGGGATCCTGATGCAGTTCCAGGGCCGGTACGAAGAGGCGAAGGCTTACTACGAGCGCGCCGTGCGAAGGGCGGTTCGCACAGGGCGGCAGCGGCAGGCGGCCCGTGCAAAGCACGATCTCCTCACGTTTGCGGCTGAAGTCGGAGCCTACGAGGAAGGAGAGCGCTACGCGACGGAGGCCCTGGACCTCTATCCCATCAACGATCCCCAGATTCCGGCTCTCGCGCACGATTGGGCATTCCTGCTGATCCGCTTTCGCCATTTCACCCCGGTGATTCCCGTTCTTCAGCTCACGGCGCCCCACATTCAGGCACCGGAGATTCAGACCCTTGTCTGGGGTAGTCTCGCGAGAGCAGCGGCCGGAGCGCGGAGGCGAGATCTGTTTGCCGAATCAGAGCGGAAGGTACTTCTGCGCGTCGCACAATATGAGGAATACGCGTCCGCCGCCCTCATTCACCTTGCAGAAGGCGCGCGAGCATTTGGGCAGTGGGATCAGGCCGAGCAGTATGCAGAGAGGGCCGTAGAGATTGCTCGAAATCGGAAGCAGGCGCTCCAAGAGCGCGATGCACTGGAGCTTCTACGGAGAATTGCGGGTCGGGAGGCAGCACCATCCGAGGGGGACCCGCCGAATCCTGACCGCGTTCGGATGCTGGCTCGCCGCTTCACCGCTCGTCTGCAAACATGGAAAGCCCTGGGCCCGCGAAAGCCCAGGGCCGATCCGGATATCTTCAGCGATTTTCCTGCGGAGGCGAAGTCCTAGCTCCCTGAGCCGATCGTGTACCCTCCGCCGCGCTCGGTAGAGCTTCCGCCGGCCGGTGTCTCCGTGGTGGAGGTGCCGGCCGGCATGGTCTGGGTACTGTCCGGTTCTACCAAACGGCTGCCTGAGCCGATGGTGTATCCTCCTCCATCGAAGAGTGGACCCTCCGATGCGAGGGGCGCCGTGTTGTTGCAGGCGGCGAGTCCGATGCCGAGCGCGGAAATCGCGAGAATGGTGCGCAAGTCCTTCATGGTTCCTATCCTCGATCGTGGGTGAGTGGTGGGTGTCACGATCCTACGTTACTCCCCCCGCATCCCACCCGCCAGCAAGCACCACCAAGGTCAAGGGCCGCGAACCGTCCCATCGAGGGGGCTGGTGCGATTGCCGCGATCTGGCAGTAACTACAGACGACACCTGCCTCATGTCATCGTGAGATGGGAGAATCGGCGAATGCGCATACAATCCGCCAACAGACCATACCGACACGGAGCCATGGTTCGGGCGGGTGGTTGCTACGATAGAGTGCTGGCAATTGCTCACGCAGTGCCGCGGTTCTTTCTCGCTCGAGTCGTTGGCCCGCCATTTGGGATCAACGTCCAATCAATAATTCGAGCGCAGCATTCCGGAGGCGCCGCCGCCCCGCGCCCGCTATACTGGCGCCATGGACACCATCGCCACCGCGCCCACGCTCTCGCGCGACGACATGCTGGCGCGCATGTACGCCAGCGACCCCGCCGCCGACGGCCGCTTCCTCACCGGCGTGCTGACGACCGGCATCTACTGCCTCCCGTCGTGCCGCGCCCGCAAGCCCAACGCCGAGAACGTCCGCTTCTTCGCGACGGAGGACGAGGCGCGCGGCGCCGGGCTCCGGCCCTGCCGCCGCTGCCGCCCGCACCACTTCTACGAGCGGTACGACCCCGACCTCCACCTCGCCGCCGGCATCGCCGAGCGGATCCGGCGCGACCCCGGCTCGCTTCCGGGGCTGGACGACGTGGTCCGCGCCTCCGGAGTGGGCGCCACCAGGCTGCACGCCCTCTTCCGGCGCCACTACCACACCACGCCGGCCGCCTACCTGGCCCGCGCCCGCGTGTCCGCCGCCCGCGCGCTGCTCGCCGTCGGCGCGTCCGGCGCGAGCGAGACGGCCTTCGCCGTCGGCTTCGAATCCGTCTCCACTTTCTACGACCGCTTCCGCCGCCACACCGGCCTCGCTCCCGGCGAGTACCGCCGGCTGGGCGAGCATCCCCGCTTCCGGCTGCGGCTCCCGGCGGACTACCTCCCCGCGTACGCGCTCCTCATGCTGGGGCGCGACCCGGCGAGCCGCACCGAGGGCGCGCGCGGGAGCGCCGCGTACAAGACCCTGCGCCTTCCGGGAGGCCCGGCGACCCTGCGGATGGAATTCCGCGACGGCGCCGCGGAGTGCTCGGTCGACGCGGCCCGCGCCCTGGTGCCGGAGGACGTACGCGCCGCGCACGCCGCCGCGGTGCGTCTCCTTGGCCTGGGCGAGGACCCGGCCCCGTTCGAGCGGCGGGCCGCCGAGCGGGGCGACGGGCGGCTGGTGGAGGGCCGGCGCGGGCTCCGCGTCCCGCTGACCGCCGACCCGTGGGAAGCGCTCGTCTGGGCCGTCGTCGGCCAGCAGGTGAACCTGCCCTTCGCGTGCGCGCTGCGCCGCGAGCTCATCGACCTGTGCGGCGAGCCCGCGGGCGATGGGCACCTGGCGCACCCGGCCCCCGAGGCCGTGGCCGCCCTCGACGCGGCGGAGCTGCTGCGGCGGCGTTTCTCCGGCAGCAAGGCCGAGTACCTGGTGGAGGCGGCGCGCCGCGTCGTCGCCGGCGACCTCCCGCTGGACGAGCTGGAGCATGCGCCCGCGGCGGCCGCCGAGCAGCGGCTGCGGGCGGTGCGCGGCATCGGCCCCTGGTCGGCGCAGTACGTGTTGATGCGCGGCCTGGGCCTCGCCGACTGCGTTCCCGTGGGCGACTCCGCGCTCGCCACCGCGCTCCAGCGCTACTTCGCCCTGGACGCCCGCCCCGGCCCCGCGGAAACCGCCGCGCTCATGGAGCCGTTCGCTCCCTTCCGCAGCCTCGCCACCTTGCACCTCTGGCAGACTCTCACGAAAACGAAATCGCCATGATCTACACGCACGAGTTTCCCACCCCGCTCGGACCCATGTTCGCCGCGGTGGACGCGAATGGCGCCCTGGTCCGTCTGTCGTTCCGCGACGGCCAGTACACGCGGGACCCGCTGGCCGGGCTCGGCGCGGCGACGCCCGCGGCGGAGCCGTGCGCCGCCGTGGTCGAGCAGCTGGACGCCTACTTCCGCGGCGAGCGCCGCGACTTCGACCTGCCGCTCGCGCCGCGCGGCACCGCGTTCCAGCAGCGCGTCTGGGAGGAGCTGCGCCGCGTGCCTTACGGCGAGACCGTGACCTACCGCGAGCTGGCCGCGCGCGTCGGCAATCCCGCAGCGTCCCGGGCCGCGGGTCGTGCCAACGCCACCAACCCTCTCCCGGTCGTCATCCCCTGCCACCGCGTCGTCGGCACCGACGGCTCGCTCACCGGCTACGCGGGCGGCATCCACTTCAAGCAGGCCCTGCTCACCCTGGAAGGCGCGGCAGTCGTCGGGATGGGGAAAGCCGCAAACCCCATTCGCGACTGAGTTCGGAGGTCGCGGCGTCGCGAGATGCCGCGGTCTCTTCGACTCCTCCAGCCGAACGATCCTGTTGACATTTATTAATTGAACAATTAATTAAGAGTGATGAGCGAGATCGAGACCTCAGAAAGCATCCTCGACGCCGCCGAGGAGCTGTTCGCGCGGCAGGGCTTCTCCGCGACGACCACCAAGCAGATCGGCTCCGCGGCGGGCGTGAACCCGGCGCTGATCCACTACTATTTCGGCAACAAGGAGGGGCTCTACCGCGCCCTCCTGCGCAGGCTCTTCGAGAGCATCATCGCCAGGGGCGGCCAGCAGCTCGCGGCGAAGCCCGCGCCGGACGCGGCGGTTCGCGCGCTGGTCGGCATCCAGTCCGACATCATGGTGGAGCACCCCAGCTTCCCGCGCCTCCTCGCCCGTGAGCTGGTGGACCAGGGGATGACGCACGCCGGCGAGTACGTCGCGCGGCTCTCCGACACCCTCTTCCGCCGCCTGTGCGAGCTGATCCGCGGCGGCCAGGAAGCCGGCCTCTTCCGGCGCGACATGGACCCCCGGTTCGCCGCCGTTTCCGTGGTCTCGCTCGTCCCCTACTTCCACATCGCGCGGCCCGTCGTCGGCATCCTCCTGGACAGCGGCCCGGAGGGGCCCGACGAGGAGGCGATGCGCGCCTACGGCCGGCACGCAGCCGAATTCGCGCTCGCGGCGCTGGCCGCGCGCCCCGGCGCACCGCCCAACACCGACCCCCCGGAGAGCGGATGACGAGACACGCCCTGCTCGCGGCCGCCCTGCTCCTCGCCGCCGCCTGCGGCGACGGTGACGGCGAGACCGCCGTGGGCACCGTCGAGCTGACCGAGCTCGACGTCGCCCCCACCCAGCCGGCGCGCGTCGTCGCCGTGCGCGTGGATGAGGGCGACACCGTGCGCGCCGGAGACACCCTCGCCGTGCTGACGCACCCCTCCCTCCCAGGCGACGTGGCCGGGCGCGCCGCGGGCGTACAGGTGGCCGAGGCCAACCTGCGCGACCTGCTGGCCGGCGCCCGCCCCGCCGAGCATGAGCAGGCCGAGGCCGCCCTCCGCTCCGCCGCCGCCGAATCCGAGCGCGCCCGCCGCGACCTGGCGCGCATGCGCACCCTCGCCGACGCCGGCGCCGTCGCCCGGCGGGAGCTGGACGCCGCCCGCGCCGTCTCCACGGAGGCCGACGCCCGCCGCGATTCCGCACGCGAGGCGCTGCGCCTGGTGGACCAGGGCGCGCGCCAGGGGACCGTCGAGGCTGCGCGCGGTCAGGTGGCCGCGGCGCGCGCCGCGCTCCAGTCCGCCAGCGCCACCTCCGGCGACCTCACCCTCGTCGCCCCGGAGGACGGCGTGGTGCTGGGGCGCTGGACCGAGCCGGGCGAGGTGGTCGCCGCGGGGACGCCGGTGGTCACCATCGGGCAGCCGCGGCGCCCCTGGGTCCGCGTGTACGTCGCCGAGCGAGTGCTCCCGCGGCTGCGCGTGGGGCAGACGGTCACCGCGCGGCTGGACGGTGTGGAGGACCGCGGCTTCCCCGGGCGCATCGTCGCGATCGCCGACCGCGCCGAGTTCACCCCGCGCGTGGCGCTCACCGAGAAGGAGCGCGCCGACCTGGTCTTCGGCGTCCGGGTGGAGTTCCGCGACACCACGGGGATGCTCAAGGCCGGGCTCCCCGCCACCGTGACCCTGCCGGAGGCCCCGTGAGCGCCGCGGCCGGGCCGGCGAGCGAGCCCGCCGTCCGCGCGGCGAAGCTGCGCAAGACCTTCGGGCGGTTCGTCGCGGTGGACGGGCTGGACCTGGAGATCGGGGTGGGGGAGGTGTTCGGGCTGCTGGGGCCCAACGGCTCCGGGAAGACCACCACCATCCGCATGCTCTGCGGGCTGGTGATGCCCACCTCCGGCGAGGCCCGCGTGGTGGGGCACGACGTGGCGCGCGACCCCGAGGGCGTCCGCCGCGGCATCGGCTACATGTCGCAGAAGTTCGGGCTGTACGACGACATGACGGTGGCCGAGAACCTCCGCTTCTACGCCGGCATCTACGGGCTGGTGGGGCGCGCGCGCGACCAGCGCGTCGCCGAGCTCCTCCACCAGCTCGACCTGGAGGAGCGGGCCGGGCAGCTCACCGGGACGCTCAGCGGCGGGTGGAAGCAGCGCGTAGCCCTGGCCTGCGCCACCTCGCATCACCCCCGCATGCTCTTTCTGGACGAGCCCACCGCCGGCGTCGACCCCGCCGCGCGCCGCCGCTTCTGGGAGATCATCCACGAGCTGGCCAGCGGCGGCACCACCATCCTCGTCACCACGCACTACATGGACGAGGCCGAGCGCTGCGAGCGCATCGCCTTCCTGTCGCGCGGGCACCTGATCGCGCTGGGCACCGTGGAGGAGATCACCGGCCAGTTCGGGCTGGCGAGCATCGAGGACGTGTTCATCGAGCTCCAGCGCCGCGACGAGGGCGCGCGCGCATGAGCACCCTGGAGCGGGTCCGGCACTCCCTCCTCTGGCCCATGCTGTGGAAGGAGTTCGTGCAGATGCGGCGCGACCGCATGACGCTGGCGCTGATGCTCGCCATCCCCGCCATGCAGCTCGTGCTCTTCGGCTTCGCCATCCGCACCGAGGTCCGCGACGTTCCCACCGTGCTCCTGGACGAGGCCCGCTCCTCCGAGAGCCGCGCCCTCGCCGCCGTGCTGGAGAACACCGGCAACTTCCGCCTGGTGGGGAGCGTGGAGGGGCGCGATGCCCTCCGCGCCGCCATCGAGAGCGGCCGGGCCCAGGCCGCGCTGGTGATCCCGCCCGGCTACACCGAGGACGTCAAGCGCGGGAGAACCGCCTCCGCGCAGGTCATCGTGGACGCCGCCGACCCCATGTCGTCGGCGGCCGCCATCTCCGGGGCCGCACTGGCCGCGCAGGCGCGCTCAGCGGCGCTGTCGGGAAAGCGCGCCGCCCCACCTCCGCCGCTGGAGGTGCGCGTGCGCCCGTGGTACAACCCGGCGCTCCGCAGCGAGGTGTACATCGTCCCCGGGCTCATCGGCGTTCTGCTGTCGCTCACCATGATCCTCATCACCAGCCTGTCCATCACCCGCGAGCGCGAGCGGGGAACGCTGGAGCAGCTGGTGGTCACGCCCATCGGCAAGACCAGCATGATGCTGGGGAAGATCATCCCCTTCGTGCTGGTGGGCTACGTGCAGATGACTGTCGTCCTCCTGCTGGGGCGCTTCCTGTTCGGCGTCCCGGTGCGGGGAAGCCTGCTCGCCCTGTACGCCGTCACCTTCGCCTTCATGATGGCGAGCCTGGGGCTGGGGCTCTTCGTGTCCACCGTGGCGCGCACGCAGGCCCAGGCGATGCAGCTCGGGTTCATGCTCCTCCTTCCCAACATCCTCCTTTCCGGCTTCATGTTCCCGCGCGAGGCCATGCCCGCCCCCATCCGCTGGGCGAGCGAGCTGCTCCCGCTGACCCACTACCTCCAGGTGCTGCGGGGCGTGCTCCTGCGCGACGCCGCGCTCCCCAGCCTGCTTCCCGACGCCGCCGTCCTCCTCTTCATGGCGGTGGTGATCGTGGGGCTCAGCGTGAGCCGCTTTTCCAAGACCATCGACTAGGAAATGGACGTCGCGGGGAGTTGACACGAAACGGTGCCACTGGTATCTTACCTCTCTTGTCCGCCTGCGCCTGGGAGATCGTGCGAGCGTCATTCCCGTGGGCGCGGGACGTGGGGTGGGGTGGAAGTGCTCCGGACCCGCGCGCCGCGGCGGCGCCAGGCCGGGAGCCTTCCCGTTTGTCGTTCGGGTCCGGGTGGGCCCGACTCGGGGGATCGGGCTCACGTAGCTCAGTCGGCAGAGCACTTCCTTGGTAAGGAAGAGGTCATGGGTTCGAATCCCATCGTGAGCTCTCGCGAGCCTCCCTTCGTTTAATTTCCCTGAACCGGGACCAGATCGGAACATGGCCAAGGCTAAGTTTGAGCGGACCAAGCCGCACGTGAACGTGGGCACGATCGGACACGTGGACCACGGCAAGACGACGCTGACGGCGGCGATCACGCGCATCCAGGCGGCGAAGGGGCTCGCTGACTTCGTTTCGTTCGACAACATCGACAAGGCTCCCGAGGAGCGGGCACGCGGCATCACGATCGCGACCGCGCACGTGGAGTACCAGACGGAGAAGCGTCACTACGCGCACGTGGACTGCCCGGGCCACGCCGACTACGTGAAGAACATGATCACGGGCGCGGCGCAGATGGACGGGGCGATCCTGGTGGTGTCGGCGGCGGACGGCCCGATGCCGCAGACGCGCGAGCACATCCTGCTGGCGCGGCAGGTGAACGTGCCGTACATCACCGTGTTCATGAACAAGGTGGACATGGTCGACGACCCGGAGCTCCTGGAGCTGGTGGAGCTGGAGGTTCGCGAGCTTCTGTCGGAGTACGACTTCCCGGGCGACGACCTTCCGATCGTGCAGGGCTCTGCGCTGAAGGCGCTGGAGTCGGGGGATCCGTCCTCGGAGTGGGGGCAGAAGATCACGGAGCTGATGGACGCGATCGACAGCTACATCCCGCAGCCGGTCCGGGAGGTGGACAAGCCGTTCCTGATGCCGGTGGAGGACGTGTTCTCGATCACGGGCCGTGGGACGGTGGCGACGGGCCGGATCGAGCGCGGGATCATCAAGGTGGGGGAGACGGTGGAGCTGGTGGGGATGAACTCGGCGAAGAGCACGACGGTCACGGGCGTGGAGATGTTCCGCAAGCTTCTCGATGAGGGGCAGGCCGGTGACAACGTGGGCCTTCTGCTTCGTGGCGTGGCCAAGGACGAGATCGAGCGGGGGATGGTGCTGGCGAAGCCGAAGACGATCACGCCGCACACGAAGTTCAAGGCCGAGGTGTACGTGCTGACGAAGGAGGAGGGAGGGCGTCACACGCCGTTCTTCAACGGGTACCGCCCGCAGTTCTACTTCCGGACGACGGACGTGACGGGGACGGCGAACCTCCCGGAGGGCGTGGAGATGGTGATGCCGGGGGACAACGTGCAGATGACGGTGGAGCTGATCACGCCGATCGCGATGGAGAAGGAGCTTCGCTTCGCCATCCGCGAGGGCGGGCGCACCGTCGGCGCCGGCGTCGTCACCGAGATCGTCGAGTAAAGCGATCACTACCCGGCAGGCGGCGGACGGCTGACGCCGACCCGCCGCCTGCCGTACGCCGATAGGAGGCAAAGCCATGCGCGACAAGGTCATCCTCGCCTGCACCGAGTGCAAGGAGAGGAACTACCACAAGACGAAGAACAAGCGGCTCCACCCGGAGCGCGTGGAGTACGCGAAGTACTGCCCGCGGTGCAACAAGCACCAGCCGCACAAGGAAACCAAGTAGTTCGGAGTTCCGGCGGCCGACGATCACGACGAGAAGGGCGCTGGTCCACGGCCCTTCTTTTCGTCCCCGGCTGCTCCAGAAACGTACATCGCTCACTCGTCCGCGCATGGCTGAGACCACCCGCACCAACGCCAGGGACTTCATCGAGCAAGTCTCCGACGAGATCAAGAAGGTGACCTGGCCGGACCGCGAGCAGCTTCGCGAGTCCACGGTCGTCATCGTGGCCTTCGTGTCGATCATCGCCGCCCTGATCTTTCTGATGGATCGGGGTGTGATCCTGGTTCTCGACCTGGTCACGTCCCTCCTCGGAGGCTAGCGGATGGGCGAGGCGAAGTGGTACGCGATCCAGACGTATTCCGGGCATGAGAACAAGGTCCAGCGGCTGATCCAGCGCCGGATCGACGAGGAGACGGGCGAGCCCGAGGACAAGCAGATCCAGGAAGTGCTGGTCCCCACCCAGGAAGCGGTGGAGATCCGCAACGGCAAGAGGGTCACGGTCACGCGCCGCCTCTACCCGGGGTACGTGCTGGTGAAGATGACGTACAACCAGCGCACCGCCCACCTGGTCAACAGCATCCAGGGCGTGCTCAAGTTCCTCGGCACCGGCTCGGAGCCTCAGCCCCTGCGGGACGAGGAGCTGAGCAAGATCCTCGGGCAGGAGGCGGAGTCGGCGGAGGTGGCGGAGGACGTCGCCGATCCGATCCCCTTCACCCCCGGTCAGGTCGTGGAGGTCATCGAAGGACCTTTCAACGACTTCAGCGGGACGGTGCAGGAGGTCTACCCCGACAAGGGGAAGGTCAAGGTCGAGGTTTCGCTCTTCGGCCGCCCCACCAGCATCGAGCTGGACTACACGCAGCTTAAGGGTTACTGAGGCCGAGCCATGGCGAAGAAAGTTACCGGTTTCATCAAGCTCCAGGTTCCCGCCGGGGCCGCCAACCCCGCGCCTCCGGTCGGCCCGGCGCTGGGCCAGCACGGCGTGAACATCATGGAGTTCTGCAAGCAGTTCAACGCGCGCACCCAGGGTCAGCCCGGGATGATCATCCCGGTGGAGATCACCGTGTACGCGGACCGCTCCTTCACCTTCATCACCAAGACGCCGCCCGCGGCGATCCTGCTGAAGAAGGCGGCGGGGCTGCAGAGCGGCTCCGCGACGTCCAACCGGACCAAGGTCGGGACGGTGACGCGCGACCAGGTGCGCCAGATCGCCGAGACCAAGATGCCCGACCTGAACGCGGTCGACATCGACGGGGCCATGCGGCAGATCGCGGGCACCGCCCGCTCCATGGGCATCGAGATCACGGACTGAGGCGGGAGTTTCGCGGACGCGGCGGGGGAGCGCTCCCGCCCTCCCGCGCGAGGCCCACGGGCCGAGCGGGGTGCCGCGTCCGGGTCCACGGACCACCGGCTGCGATGGGCGACGCACGGTGGGAGGACCGGTTCAAGGAATCGTCTGAGGGGATACATGCCTAAGCACGGAAAGAAGTTCCGCGAGGCACAGTCCCGCGTTCCCGAGGGGACGGCGCTGGAGCCCGGCGCGGCTGTCGGCATGGTGAAGGAGCTTTCCTTCGCCAAGTTCGACGAGACCGTCGAGGTTTCCGTCCGGCTGGGCGTCGATCCGCGTCACGCGGACCAGATCGTCCGGGGGGCCGTCGTCCTTCCCCACGGCACGGGGAAGACCGCACGCGTGCTGGTGATCGCCCAGGGCGACAAGGCTCGCGAGGCGGAGGAAGCGGGCGCCGATTTCGTCGGCACCGACTATGTGCAGAAGATCAAGGACGGGTGGCTCGACTTCGACGTCGTGGTCGCCACGCCGGACGTGATGGGGCAGGTCGGGCAGCTGGGGCGCATCCTGGGTCCGCGCGGCCTGATGCCCACCCCGAAGGCCGGCACGGTGACGTTCGACGTCGCCAAGGCCATCCGCGAGATCAAGGCGGGCAAGATCGAGTTCCGCGTGGACCGCACGGGGAACGTCCATGCCCCCATCGGGCGGGTCTCCTTCGAGCCGAACAAGCTGGAAGAGAACCTGTCGGCGTTCATGGACACGGTGATCCGGGCCAAGCCGAGCGCCGCCAAGGGTCAGTACGTCCGGAGCGTGACGGTCTCCAGCACCATGGGGCCCGGGGTGGCGGTCGATTCCAACCTCTACCGGCGGGGCTGATCCATGAAGAAGGAGCTCAAGAGTGCCGTCATCGACGACCTCAGCCAGAAGCTTGACGGGGCCACGGCGTTCTACCTGACGGACTTCACGGGGATGAACGTGAAGCAGATCACCGAGTTCCGCTCCCGCCTGCGCAAGCAGGGCGTGGAGTACGTGGTGGTCAAGAACACGCTGGCCCAGCGCGCGCTGACCGGGATGGAGATTCCGGACATCGCCAGCTTCTTCAGCGGGCCCACCGGGCTGGTGATCGGCCGGAACGACGCCGTGGCCGCGGCAAAGGTCCTCACGACCTTCGCCAAGGAGTTCGGCGACCGGCCGGTGATCAAGGTCGGGGTGGTGGACGGCAAGCCGTTCGACGCCGACCAGGTGAGGAAGCTCGCCGACCTGCCGCCGCGTGAGGTCCTCCTCGCCCAGATCGCGGGCGGGCTGCAGGCGCCCATGGCGCGACTGGCCGGCGGCATGAGCCAGCTGCTCGCGGGGTTCGCGCGGGCGGTGGACGCGCTTCGCCAGCAGCGCGAGGGCGCAGAGTCGTAACCCGCGCCCCGACAGCAGGCGCTTTCCCGACCGCTCGCGGGCAGGGTCCCGACGGTCCGATACCTTGGTTTCACTTTCGTACGTACTACACATAGGAGCCCAACATGGCGACCACGCTTTCCCGTGACGAGCTGCTCGACGCGATCGGCAACATGACCGTCATCGAGCTCTCCGAGTTCGTGAAGGCCTTCGAGGAGAAGTTCGGCGTCACCGCGGCCGCCCCGATGGCCGCCGCGCCGGCCGGCGGTGCCGCCGTCGCCGCGCCCGTCGTCGAGGAGAAGACCGAGTTCGACGTCGTCCTCATGGGCGCCGGCGAGAAGAAGATCCAGGTCATCAAGGTGGTGCGCGAGCTCACCGGCCTGGGCCTCAAGGAGGCGAAGGACCTGGTCGACGGTGCCCCGAAGACCGTCAAGGAGGCCGCGACCAAGGACGAGGCCGAGGCCATGAAGGCCAAGCTCGTCGAGCAGGGCGCGACCGTCGAGCTGAAGTAGGACTGATCCTCGTCCGGACGGAGGGCCTCCAGGGGGGATTTCCACCTGGGGGCCCTTCGGGTCGGTCGCGGAGGGATCGCCTGTCTAGGCGCGGGCTCGCCCGCGGAGGCGGTCCCGGCTCAGTCCCTTCAGCCGGACGGCTCATGACGCGCAGGCCGCTCTACATACCCGGACGATACGTCACCCCGCCGAGGTGTTCGGTTGGGGGTGTTTGCGCTTCCGATCTTTTCCACGCACGCTAAGAGGGAGACCCACTTGGCAACGCTAGATAAAACGACTGTCTCCTTCGCCAAGCTGAAGTCGGGGATGGAGCTTCCCAACCTCCTCGACGTCCAGCTACGCGCTTTCGAGACACTCCTGCAGACGGACGCGGCCGCCCGGGAACGGGAGGACGTGGGCCTGGAGCGCGTCTTCAACGAGATCTTCCCCATCTCCGACGTGAATGGGAACTTCTCGCTGGAGTTCGTCCGCTACACGCTGGGTGAGCCGAAGTACGACATGGAAGAGTGCATGGAGCGCGACATGACGTACGCCGCTCCGCTCAAGGCCACTCTTCGGCTGGTCGTGTGGGAGGACGCGGGGGACGAGCGCCGGCCCAAGGACATCATCGAGAAGGAGGTGTACCTGGGCGACCTGCCGGTGCTGACGCCCCTGGGTACCTTCATCATCAACGGCGCCGAGCGCGTGATCGTGTCGCAGCTGCACCGCTCCCCCGGCGTGGTGTTCGAGGAGAACACGCACCCCAACGGGTCGAAGCTGTTCAGCGCGCGCATCATCCCGTTCCGCGGCTCGTGGGTCGAGTTCACCATCGACATCCACGACGTCATCGCCGTCCACATCGACAAGAAGAAGAAGTTCCCGGCCACCGCGCTGCTGCGCGCCGTCGGGTACTCGCGGGACGCGGACGTCCTGGACCTCTTCTTCGACCGCGAGCGGCTGCCGCTGGGCACGCTCGAGCGCGAGGGCTCCCGCGAGGGTCGCCGCGGCGAGGTGTTCCACGGCTTCCTGGCGGAGGACGTGCTGGACCCGGGCGTCGTCGGCCCCGAGGGGCCGCGCCTGTACCGCGAGCTGGTGGTGGCCGGCACCGGCGAGATCATCGAGCGCGGCACGCGCCTGACCCAGGAGGTCGTGGACGCGCTCCGCGCCGCCGGGGCGGCGTCGTTCCCGGTGACCGCCGGCAACCTGCTGGCGCGCGCCGGCGACGAGCTGACCGCGGACGTGGTCGGGCGGCTGCTGCGCGCGGGGGTGGAGGAGGTCAGCGTCTTCAAGTCGGGGCAGCACGGCGGCACCACGCTGCGCGCCACGCTGGCCAAGGACCCCACGCGCGGCACGCTGGATTCGCTCTTCGCGATCCACAACCTGATCCGCCCGGGCACCGCGCCCGCGCCGGACGCCTGGACCGAGGAAGAGTTCTTCGAGTCCGGCGACCAGATCATGCACATCGCGGACTTCCTCAGCGCCTGGGCGGAGCGCGACAGCGGCCCCTCGGACCTGGTCGCCCGCGACTCGCAGCGCTCGGCGGAGGAGCGGATGATCCGCTTCGCGCAGGAGCGCGGCATCCGCTACGTGTGGGAAAGCCTGCGCGACGAGCGCGCGGAGAAGACCAGCCGTCCCAGCCGCGTGCTGGTGTACGAGCTGAACCGCGTGGTGCAGGTGTACACCGCGGTGTGGCGCCTGCTGTTCCAGCCGCGCGCCTCGCTGGTGGTGGCGGGCGCGCTCGCCGGCGACAGCGCCGGCGCGCGCTCGGACTACAGCGAGTACACCGAGGAGTCGCTCAACAAGCGGTACGACCTGGGCCGCGTGGGCCGGTACAAGATCAACCAGCGCCTGGTGGAGGCGTTCGGGGCGCTGGGCTTCCCCACGCCGCCGGCGGGGATGACCGCGCTCACCGCGCAGGACGTGCTCGCCATCCTCTATCAGCTCGTGGAGCTGCACGAGGGGCGCGGCGGCACGGACGACATCGACCACCTGGGCAACCGGCGCGTCCGCTCCGTGGGCGAGCTGATCGCCAACCAGTTCTCCGTGGGCCTGTCGCGCATGGCGCGCCTGGTGCGCGAGCGCATGTCGATCGTGTCCGACGCGGACAAGATCAACATCGACGACCTGGTCAACGCCCGGACGGTGTCGGCGGTGATCCAGCAGTTCTTCGGGTCGTCGCAGCTCAGCCAGTTCATGGACCAGACCAACCCGCTGGCGGAGATGACGCACAAGCGGCGTCTGTCGGCGCTGGGGCCGGGCGGTCTTACCCGTGAGCGCGCCGGCTTCGAGGTGCGCGACGTGCACTACTCGCACTACGGGCGCATGTGCCCGATCGAGACGCCGGAAGGCCCCAACATCGGGCTGATCAACTCGCTGACCACCTACTCGCGGATCAACGACCTCGGCTTCATCGAGACGCCGTACCGCAAGGTGGTGCGCGCCGTGGTCCGCTACCCCTCGCGGGTCAAGCTGTCCGAGGCCGCGCGCCTGGTGATCGGGGAGCGCGCCAAGGTGTTCGCCAAGAAGGGCGAGGAGATCGACGCCGCGCGCGGCCGCGAGGTGTTCCGGCAGATGATCGTCGGCGCCGAGCTGGCGGAGGACGTGCTCGACTGGACGTCCATCTTCCCGCGCATGATGACGGCGGAGATCCCGCAGACCGACTGGGACGAGGCGGTGCTGCGCCTGCCGGTGCTGGCCCGCCGCGGCGAGCGCATCACCGAGGAGCTGGCCGCCCGCATCGCCGAGCAGCCGGTGAACCTGGTGCGCGTGGTGTCGCGCCGCGCCGGCGCCGCCGCCCGCGGCGTCGCCCCCGAGGCGATCCGCAACCCGGTTTCGCTCCCGGTGCGCGTCTTCCAGCCGCGCTCCTCCGCGGTGCTCGCCGTCCCCGGGACGGTGCTCACCGAGGAAGTGGCCGAGCGGCTGTACGCCAACCAGATCGAGGGGCTCGCCTCCATCGCGGACGAGGACGACGACTTCGACGCGGTGGGGCTGGACTACACCAACGGTGCCCCGGCGCTCGGCGCCGACACGGACGTGGGCCGCCACTCGCTGGTGGCCGCCGCCGAGCTCACCCCGGTGACCCCGGTGGTGACGCGGATCGTGGCCTGGCTGTCGGCCAACGAGGAGGAGAACGCCCGGATCGCGCAGGCCAACGCGCCGCTGGACCCGGGGAGCACCTTCGTCAACGAGTTCGTGCTGTGCCGCGAGCGGGGCGACTTCCCGCTGCTGCGCCCGGACGAGATCGACTACATGGACGTGGCGCCCGACCAGCTGGTGTCGGTGGCCGCCGCGCTCATCCCGTTCCTGGAGCACGACGACGCGAACCGCGCGCTGATGGGCTCCAACATGCAGCGGCAGGCGGTGCCCCTGCTGTTCCCTGCGGCCCCGGTCGTGGGCACGGGGCTGGAGTCGGTGGTCGCTGCGGACTCGGGCTCGGTGGTGGTGGCCCGTCGCGCGGGGATCGTCCGCGAGGTCACGGCCGACCACATCGTGGTCGACGCCGGCATGGCGGGCGCGCCCAACTCGGACGAGCCGCTGCGGCGCCTGGCGCAGTTCGACCGCTACCGGATGAAGAAGTACTGGCGCACCAACCAGGACACCGCCATCAACCAGCGCCCCCTGGTCCGCAAGGGCCAGCGCGTGGAGAAGGGCGACCCGCTCGCCGACGGCGCCTCCACCGAGAACGGGGAGCTGGCGCTGGGGCGGAACCTGCTGGTGGCGTTCATGCCCTGGTACGGCCACAACTTCGAGGACGCCATCGTGCTCTCGGAGAAGCTGGTCAAGGACGACGTCTACACCTCCATCCACATCCAGGAGCTGGAGCTCCAGGTCCGCGACACCAAGCGGGGGATGGAGGAGATCACGCGCGAGATCCCCAACGTCGCCGAGGAGTCGCTGGTGGACCTCGACGAGCGCGGCATCGTGAGGATCGGCGCCCGGGTCAAGGCGGGCGACATCCTGGTGGGCAAGATCACCCCCAAGGGCGAGACCGAGCTGTCGCCCGAGGAAAAGCTGCTCACCGCGATCTTCGGCGAGAAGGCCAAGGACGTGAAGGACTCGTCGCTCAAGGTCCCGCCCGGGGTCGAGGGCACCGTCATCGACGTCAAGATCTTTTCCCGGCGGATCGATGACCCGATCCTGGAAAAGGAGCGCGGCCAGAAGATCGGCGACCTGCGCTCCAACGAGCGCGGCGAGATCCTGCGCATCTCCGAGGCGCGCGACGAGGAGATCAAGGAGCTGATCCGCGGCCGGACCGTGGCGCTCTTCCTCAAGCGCGGCACGGTGGAGCCCTTCTTCAACGAGGGGACCGAGCTGACCGACGAGGTCACGGACGCGCTGGAGCTGTCCGAGGTGGACCTGACCACGCTCAAGGTCACCGACCGCCCGACCAACGAGCAGCTGCGCCGCCTGATCGACGAGAGCAAGCGCCGCATCGAGCGGGTCCGCCAGAAGACGGAGGACCAGATCGACAAGGTGTTCCAGCCGGACGAGCTCCCGCCGGGGGTGGTCCAGCTGGTGAAGGTGTACCTGGCCGAGAAGCGCAAGATCTCGGTGGGCGACAAGATGGCCGGCCGCCACGGGAACAAGGGCATCATCGCCCGCATCGTCCCCGAGGAGGACATGCCGTTCCTCCCGGACGGCACCCCGGTGGACGTGTGCCTCAACCCGCTCGGCGTGCCGAGCCGCATGAACGTGGGGCAGATCCTGGAGACCCACCTGGGGTGGGCGGCGCGCGTCCTCGGCTTCATGGCCAAGACGCCGGTGTTCCAGGGCGCCTCGGAGGACGAGATCGGGGCGATGATGCGGGTGGCGGGCGTGACCTGGGCGCGCCAGGCGCTTGGGATCGTCCACGCGCAGCCGCCGGTCTTCGACCTGGACGACGCGCGGGCGCTGGTGGAGGCCGCGAAGGCCGCCGAGGCCGCGTCGGAGATCGAGCCGCGCCCCGAGTCGGGGATCGGCCGCTCCATCGACCGGCTGCTCACCGCGCCGGGGGCGTCGCAGGACACACTGGACAAGCTGAAGGACCTGGGCCGCTACCTGGTGGTGGCCGCCCGCGAGATCGCGGAGCGCGGCGAGGGGACGTTCGAGGAGCAGTTCCCCGCGGCGGCGGCGCTGGCGCAGTCCACGACCGGCGAGGGGCTGAACGCCGCGGTGGAGGAGCACATGCTGCGCGCCGGGCTCACCCCGGGCGGCAAGGTGCGCCTGCGGGACGGGCGCAGCGGGCAGGAGTTCCGCTCGCCGGTGACGGTGGGCGCGATCTACATGCTCAAGCTGTCGCACCTGGTGGACGACAAGATCCACGCGCGGTCCATCGGGCCGTACTCCCTGGTCACGCAGCAGCCGCTCGCCGGCAAGGCGCAGTTCGGCGGCCAGCGGTTCGGGGAGATGGAGGTGTGGGCGCTGGAGGCGTACGGCGCGGCGCACACCCTGCAGGAGATCCTGACGGTGAAGTCGGACGACGTGAATGGCCGCTCGCGCGTCTACGAAGCGATCGTCAAGGGGGAGAACCTCCCCGAGCCCGGCCTGCCGGAGAGCTTCAACGTGCTGGTGAAGGAGCTGCAGGCGCTGGGAATCTCGGTGACGCTCGGGAGCTGAGGAAGCACGCGGGTCGCGAAAGGGATCGTGACCCGAAGGGCGGAGACCCGGCGGCAGTTTGCCGGGACTCCGTTCCGCTGGACACGGTGGTTTCGTGTCCAGCGGAATAGAGCCCGACCCGGCGGAGCCGGGGTTCGCCCGAACGGTCGTCGTCAGTCAGCAACCGAGCCGTACACACCACAATAGATGAAGGGGACCAAAGCATGATCGACTTTCCCCGCACGCGCGAGACACGGTCGCAGGACTTCAACTATATCCAGGTGAAGATCGCCTCCCCCGAGGAGATCCGAGGGTGGAGCTTCGGGGAGGTGACCAAGCCGGAGACGATCAACTACCGCTCCTTCAAGCCGGAGCGGGACGGTCTCTTCTGCGAGCGCATCTTCGGGCCGGTGAAGGACTGGGAGTGCCACTGCGGCAAGTTCAAGCGCATCCGCTTCCGCGGCCACATCTGCGACAAGTGCGGCGTGGAGGTGACGCTCTCCAAGGTGCGGCGCGAGCGCATGGGCCACATCGAGCTGGCCGTGCCCGTGGCGCACATCTGGATGTTCAAGACGCTCCCGTCGCAGATGGGGTACCTGCTGGGGATGACGCTGCGCGACCTCGAAAAGGTCATCTACTACGCCGCGTACGCTGTCATCAACCCGGGCGCGCAGGACGTCAAGGTGGGGCAGGTGCTGGAGGAGGAGGAGTACCTCCAGCTCCGCGAGAAGACGCGCGAGGAGGGCGACGCCGACTTCGTCGCCGACATCGGCGCGCCGGCGATCCGCACGCTGCTCACCATGATCGAGGTGGACACGCTGGGCGAGGAGCTGCGCGTGCAGGTGGCCAACGAGACCTCGCAGCACCGCAAGAAGCTGGTGCTGAAGCGGCTCAAGGTCCTCGACGCCATCCGCAACTCCGGGGCGACCCCGAGCGAGCGGAACAAGCCCGAGTGGATGATCCTGGACGTGGTCCCGGTGATCCCGCCCGACCTGCGGCCGCTGGTGCCGCTGGACGGCGGGCGCTTCGCCACGTCGGACCTGAACGACCTGTACCGGCGCGTCATCAACCGGAACAACCGGCTCAAGAAGCTGATGGAGATGCGCGCCCCGGAGGTCATCCTCCGGAACGAGAAGCGCATGCTCCAGGAGGCGGTGGACGCCCTGTTCGACAACGGGCGCCGCACCAAGGCGATCCGCGGCCGCGGCAAGCGTCCGCTCAAGTCGCTGTCCGACATGCTCAAGGGCAAGCAGGGGCGCTTCCGCCAGAACCTGCTCGGCAAGCGCGTGGACTACTCCGGCCGCTCGGTCATCGTGGTGGGCCCGGAGCTCAAGCTTCACCAGTGCGGCCTCCCCAAGGCCATGGCGGTGGAGCTCTTCAAGCCGTTCATCATCCACGAGCTGGAGAAGCGCGGCGAGGCGGAGACGGTGAAGCGCGCCAAGAAGATCGTGGAGCGCGACGACCCGCGGGTGTACGAGGTGCTCGAGGACATCATCCGCGACCACCCGGTGCTCCTGAACCGCGCGCCCACGCTTCACCGCCTGGGGATCCAGGCGTTCGAGCCGGTGCTGGTGGAGGGCAAGGCCATCCGCATCCACCCGCTGGTGTGCGCGGCCTTCAACGCCGACTTCGACGGCGACCAGATGGCGGTGCACGTGCCGCTGTCGTTCGAGGCGCAGCTGGAGGCGCGGGTGCTGATGCTGTCCAGCAACAACATCCTCCTGCCGTCCAACGGCCGGCCCATCGCGGCGCCCTCGCAGGACATCGTCATCGGGTGCTACTGGCTGACCAAGGACCGCGAGGACGCCCCGGCGCGCTTTGCGGAGGACGCGGAGGAGCGCACCAAGCCGCAGGACCAGCGCGACCCGGCGAAGCTGGTGCGGCGCTTCGGCTCGGTGGCCGAGGTGGAGATGGCGATCGCGTACAACCAGATCCATTTCCACGACGCCATCTACTTCTGGTACATCCCCACCGAGGGCGCGGTGGACGAGTACGGCGACCCGCGGAAGCCGGAGTGGGTGCAGACCACCGTCGGGCGGACCATCTTCAACTCCGTCGTCCCGGGCCAGATGGGCTACTGGAACAAGACGATGGGGAAGAAGGAGCTGGGCGACGTCATCTTCAACGCCTACCGCGAGGTGGGGCTGGGCCGCACCGTGGTGTTCCTGGACGACCTCAAGGCGTTCGGGTTCCGCTACTCCACGCTGGGCGGCGTGTCGGTGGGGATCGAGGACATGAAGATCCCGGCGGAGAAGGACACCATCCTCCGCGAGGCGGAGGACGACGTGGGCCGCTTCACGCGCGCCTACAACAACGGCGTCATCTCCAACGGCGAGCGCTACAACAAGGTCATCGACACCTGGACGCACGCCAACAACGACGTGGCGGACGCCATGGTGGCGCGCCTGGCCCGTGACCGCGGCGGCTTCAACCCGGTGTTCATGATGATGAACTCCGGCGCCCGCGGCTCCCGCGACCAGATGCGGCAGCTGGCCGGGATGCGCGGCCTGATGGCCAAGCCCCAGAAGAAGCTGACGGGCGGGATCGGCGAGATCATCGAGTCGCCGATCAAGTCCAACTTCCGCGAGGGGCTGACGGTGCTGGAGTACTTCATCTCCACGCACGGCGCCCGCAAGGGCCTGGCCGACACCGCGCTGAAGACGGCGGACGCCGGCTACCTGACCCGCCGCCTGGTGGACGTGGCGCAGGACGTCACCATCGCCGAGGAGGACTGCGGCACGGTGCTCGGCCTGGAGGTCTCGGCGCTCAAGGAGGGCGACGACGTGGTGGAGCCGCTCAAGGACCGCATCGTCGGCTCCGTGGCGCTCGACGACGTGTTCGACCCCATCGACGGCGAGATGATCTGCGAGGCCGGGACGCTGATCGACGAGGAGATGGCGGACGACATCGAGGACGCCGGGATCCAGATGGTCAAGATCCGCAGCGTGCTCACCTGCGACAGCCGCCGCGGGCTCTGCCGGCAGTGCTACGGCCGCAACCTGGCCACCATGGAGATGGTGGACGTGGGCGAGGCGGTGGGCATCCTGGCCGCGCAGTCCATCGGCGAGCCGGGCACGCAGCTGACGCTCCGCACCTTCCACATCGGCGGCACCGCGGCCCGCATCGCGGCGACCACGGCGCGGAAGAGCAAGGTGGAGGGGATCGCCCAGTTCGAGCGCATCACCACGGTGAACACGCCGGAAGCGGCGCGCATCGTCACCTCGCGCGAGGGCGAGATCATCATGCGCACCGCCGAGGGCGCGATCCGCTCCCGCCTGGCGGTGCCGTACGGCGCCACCATCAGCGTGGAGGACGGGCAGAAGATCGCCGTGGGCGACCTGCTGTTCGCCTGGGACCCGTACTCGGAGCCCATCGTGGCCGACTTCGGCGGCGTCGTGCGGTTCATCGACATCGCCGACGAGGAGACGGTGCGCGAGGAGCTGGACGAGTCCACCGGCCGCCGGCAGATGGTGATCATCGAGGACCGGAGCAAGAAGCTCCACCCCATGATCGAGATCCGCGACCCGGAGACCGACCAGCGGCTGCGCGAGTTCATCGTTCCCGTGGGCGCGCAGCTCACGGTGCGCGACGGCGAGCAGATCGCGCCGGGCGCCGCGCTGGCGAAGATCGCCCGCGAGGCGTACAAGACCCGCGACATCACCGGCGGCCTGCCGCGCATCGCCGAGCTGTTCGAGGCGCGCAAGCCCAAGGACCCGGCGGTGATCACGGAGATCGACGGCACGGTCCGCTTCGGCGACATCAAGCGCGGCAAGCGCGAGGTGATCGTCATCCCCGACACGGGGAACGAGCGGATCTACGAGGTCCCGGTCGGCAAGCACCTCCGGGTGCACGAGGGCGACTTCGTGCGCGCCGGCGACCGCCTGTCCGAGGGCCCGGTGAACCCGCACGACATCCTGCGGATCAAGGGGCCGCGCGCGGTGCAGGAGTACCTCCTCAACGAGGTCCAGGAGGTGTACCGCCTGCAGGGCGTGAAGATCAACGACAAGCACATCGGCGTCATCGTCCGCCAGATGCTCCAGAAGAACCGGATCACCGAGCCGGGGGAAACGGAGTTCCTGGAGGGCGAGACGGTGGACCGCACGGTGTTCCTGGACGCCAACCAGGCGGCGTTCGACCGGGGGCAGCGGCCCGCGATCTCCGAGCCGCTCCTGCTCGGGATCACCAAGGCGTCGCTGACCACGCAGTCCTTCATCTCCGCGGCCTCCTTCCAGGAGACCACGCGGGTGCTGACCGACGCCGCCATCCGCGGCGCCCGGGACAACCTGCAGGGGCTGAAGGAGAACATCATCATCGGCCACCTGATCCCGGCCGGCACCGGCATCTACCGGTACCAGGAGGTCGGGTTCGGCGAAGAGGGTGCGGCGCAGGCTGCCGCCGCCGCTGCGGAGGAGGCGGCGCGGGAGACGGTGGAGGCGTAAGCTTTCGAAACGGCTGGTTCGGGCGTGCCCCCGGCTGGCGCCGGGGTCGGGCTTCGGCTCCGTAAGCGAGCAAACGACGCTCGCTAACGGAGTCGAGACCCGGCGGAAACTGCCCCGCCGGGTCTCGCCCCTTCGGGCCGAAATCCCTCACGCGGGTTCCAGCCGGACCTCTGGTTCAGCTTGCCGGACAGCGAAGCGGCCCCGGGCTCACGCCCGGGGCCGCTTCGCTTTTGCGTGTCGTCCGGTAGTCTACTGCACGATCTCCAGCTCGTAGGCCACCGTGTAGCGGGCCAGTACGTGGCGGATGCGCTCGCGCAGGGATTCCGGGTCGGCGCCGTCCGGCTCCACCCGCAGCCGCACCACGGTGCCGTGTACCGGGTCGGGGCCGGCTTCGGCCGTGATCGCTCCCGCCCCCAGCGCGGCGGCCTCCTCGCGGTAGGCGTCGGCGATCTCCTGCCAGCGGAGCTGCGGCTTGAAGATCTTGCCCACGGCGGTCAGGGGGATCCGCTCCACGATCCGGACCTGCTTCGGCACGGCCGCGCGCTCGCCGATGCGGCCGGCCAGGAAGCGCAGCAGCTCGCCGGGGGACGCTTCCGCGCCGGGCCGGAGCTGCGCGTAGGCGACCGGGACCTCGCCCACGCGCGGGTCGGGGCGTCCCACCGCGGCGGCGAGCGCGACGGCGGGGTGCTCGTGCAGCGGGCCCTCGATCAGCTGCGGGTCGATGTTGTGGCCGGCCCGGATGATCAGCTCCTTGCTGCGGCCGGTGAGCCACAGGTAGCCGTCCTCGTCCATCCGGCCCAGGTCGCCGGTGTCCAGCCAGGGCCCGCCGCCGTCCCCAGCGTCGATCCGGGCGTCCCGCGGCCCGCCGCCGCCTCGGTAGCCGGCGAACACGTTGGGGCCGCGGATCGCCACCACCCCGATCTCCCCCGGGCGGCACTCCCGAACGTACGCGCCGCTGCCGTCGAGCACGAGCGTCGCGACCTGCTGGTAGGGGAGCCGCAGCCCCACCGAGCCGACGCGCCTGTCGCCCCGCAGCGGGTTGACGCAGCTCACGCATGTCCCCTCCGTCAGGCCGTAGCCTTCCAGGATGCGGACGCCGGTGCGCCGCTCGAACTCCTCGAACACTTCGGTCGGCATGGGCGCGGCCCCGCACAGGGCGAACCGGAGCGAGCTCACGTCAGCGCCGTCGATGGGCACGTCCAGCAGCCCCGAGTAGATGGTGGGCACGCCGCTGAAGAAGCTCACCCGGTAGTGCTCCACCATCTTCCAGAAGCCCGCGAGCACGCCGGGACCCCTGTAGCCCTGCGGCGTGGCGAGGACCACGGTGCCCCCGCGGCTCCAGGGGATCAGGCCCGTCACCAGCACGCCGTTGACGTGGAAGAGCGGGAGCCCGCAGAAGAAGACCTGGCCGGGCCGCGCGTCCAGCGCGAGCGAGGCGGACCAGGCGTCGAACACCTGGTTCACGTGCGTGTGCCGGGCCAGGCGGGGGGCGCCGGTGGTCCCGCCGGTGTGGAAGTACGCGGCCACGTCGTCCGGCCCGATGCTCCGTCCGCTCACCAGCCGGTCGCCGCGGTGCTCCGCCATGGCGGGCTGCAGGTCCAGCACGCGCACGCCGGGGATCCGCGGGGCGGGCTCCCGTTCCGCCCCCGGGACGTAGTCGGCCAGGTGGACCCGGAGGACGGTCTCCAGCGTGGGGACGCGGTCCAGGACGGACGCGACCCTGTCCCACAGGTCGGAGCCGGGGAAGGGGGCGAGCGTGGCGATGACCCGCGTTCCGGCGGCGCTCAGGATGTCGGCGATCTGCGCCGGCTCCAGCAGCGGGTTCACCGGGTTCACGATCCCCGCCGCCTCGCCGCCCCAGAGCAGGAAGTGGGTCTCGGGGAGGTTGGGGAGCACCAGGGAAACGACTTCGCCGTCGCGCACCCCCAGCTCGTGCAGCAGGTTGGCAGTGCGGTGGACCGCCTCCAGGAGCTCCCCGTAGGTGAAGTCGACCGGGCGGTCGTACGCGGCGGCGGATGCGAAGAAGCGCAGCGCGGTCCGACCGGCGTGCTCCGACGCGGCGCGGGCGAGCATCTGGTAGGTGCTGGCGGGGAGGTCGCGCTCGGAGAGCGCGATCCGCTCGGCGGCCTCGACGTCGGCCAGGGTGGCGAACCCGGACATGAGGGTCCTCGGCGGGGTCGGGGGAAAGGGTGAGGGCGACGCCGGAGCACCCGCCGCGCCATTCCTGTAGAGACAAAGGTCGTCGGGGATCCGGAAGCCGACAAGAGCGGCCGGAGAAGCAGAGGGATGGCCTGTTTTCCGCGACGGGTCGGAGGATTGACACCGGCCCGATTCACCATTACCTTTCCCGGTCTGTCGCCTAACTCCTGTGGGCGGCGGCGGGGGCGCGGTTCCGCTTCCGCCAGTCTTTTTTTCGTCTATCCCAGGGCGCTTACCGAGTATGCCGACGATCAACCAGCTGGTCCGCAAGGGGCGCGAGACGCTCGTCAAGAAGAGCAAGTCGCCCGCCCTGCGGAACAACCCGCAGAAGCGCGGCGTCTGCACGCGCGTGTACACGACCACCCCGAAGAAGCCGAACTCGGCCCTCCGGAAGGTTGCCCGCGTCCGGCTGAACAACGGCTTCGAGGTCACGGCGTACATCCCGGGCGAGGGACACAACCTGCAGGAGCACTCGATCGTCCTGATCCGCGGCGGCCGCGTCAAGGACCTTCCGGGCGTTCGCTACCACATCATCCGCGGCACCCTGGACGCGTCGGGCGTGAACGACCGCCGTCAGAGCCGCTCCAAGTACGGAGCCAAGCGGCCCAAGCCCGGCCAGCCCGCCGGGAAGGGCGCCAAGGGCGCTCCGGCCAAGGGGAGGAAGTAAGAGATGAGCCGTCGTAATCGCGCGGTCAAGCGCCCGACTCTCCCGGACCCGATCTACGGCTCCGAGACGATCACCAAGTTCGTCAACACCCTGATGTACGATGGCAAGAAGTCCCTGGCCGAGGGGATCTTCTACAGCGCCATGCGCATCATGGAGGAGCGCAGCGGGCAGCCGGCGGAGACCGTCTTCAAGACGGCGCTCAACAACGCCAAGCCGGTCCTCGAGGTGAAGTCCCGCCGCGTCGGCGGCGCCACCTACCAGGTCCCGGTCGAGGTCCGTCCGGAGCGTCGCCAGGCCCTCGCCATGCGCTGGCTCGTGGGCTACGCCCGCGCCCGCGGCGAGAAGACCATGGCCGACCGCCTCGCGGCGGAGCTGCTCGCCGCCAGCCGGAACGAGGGTGCGACGATCAAGAAGAAGGACGACACGCACCGCATGGCCGACGCCAACAAGGCGTTCGCCCACTATCGCTGGTAAGAAGAGCTCGCAACCGAGACAACAGGCCGGGAACGCAGGCGCCCGGAGGGTGGTTCGCCGCCCTCCGACGCGCCTGCTTCCTTGCATCACCGGAATAGATCATGGCCCGCACCACACCGCTGGACAAGCTGCGCAACATCGGCATCATGGCGCACATCGATGCCGGCAAGACCACCACGACCGAGCGCATCCTGTACTATACCGGCCGCACGCACAAGATCGGCGAGGTGCACGAGGGTGCGGCGACCATGGACTGGATGGAGCAGGAGCAGGAGCGCGGCATCACCATCACCTCGGCCGCCACCACCTGCCAGTGGGAGCGGCTGGGCGAGATGTACCGCATCAACATCATCGACACCCCGGGGCACGTGGACTTCACCGTCGAGGTGGAGCGCTCCCTGCGGGTGCTCGACGGCGCCGTCTGCGTGTTCGACGCGGTGGCCGGTGTGGAGCCGCAGTCCGAGACGGTGTGGCGCCAGGCCGACAAGTACGGCGTGCCCCGCATCTGCTTCGTCAACAAGATGGACCGCACCGGCGCCAACTTCGAGCGCTGCGTCAGCATGATCAGCGACCGCCTGGGCGCCAACCCGCTCCCCATCCACCTTCCCATCGGCGACGGTGAGAAGTTCGTGGGGATCGTGGACGTGCTCCGCCAGGTCGAGCTGATCTACGACGACACCACGCTGGGCAAGAACTGGACGGAGCAGCCGGTCCGCGCCGAGATGCAGGACGACCTCCAGGCCGCGCGGCTCGCGCTGGTCGAGGGCGCCGTGGAGCACGACGTGGCGCTCATGGAGCGCTACCTCGAGGGCGAGGAGATCCCCGAGGCCGAGCTGCGCCGCGCCATCCGCAACGCCACCATCGCCGGCGCGATGACCCCGGTCCTCACCGGGTCGGCGTTCAAGAACAAGGGCGTGCAGCAGCTCCTGGACTCGATCATCGACTACCTCCCCGCGCCGGTGGACATCCCGGCCATCAAGGGGACGGAGCCGCGCAACGAGGAGAACGTCATCGAGCGCCACGCCACCGACGACGAGCCCTTCGCCGCGCTGGCGTTCAAGATCGCGACCGACCCCTTCGTCGGAAAACTCACGTTCTTCCGGGTGTACTCGGGCGTGATCGCCTCCGGCGCCCACGTGCTCAACAGCACCAAGGGCAAGCGTGAGCGCTTCGGCCGCATCCTGCAGATGCACGCCAACAAGCGCGAGGAGATCCCCGAGGTCCGCGCCGGCGACATCGCCGCGGCGATCGGGCTCAAGGACACCACCACGGGCAACACCCTGTGCGACGAGAAGGATCCCATCGTCCTCGAGTCGATGACCTTCCCTGAGCCGGTGATCGACGTGGCGGTGGAGCCCAAGACCAAGGTGGACCAGGACAAGATGGGCGAGGCGCTGCGCCGCCTGGCCGACGAGGACCCGACCTTCCGGGTCCACACCGACCAGGAGACCGGGCAGACCATCATCTCGGGGATGGGCGAGCTCCACCTGGAGATCATCGTGGACCGCATGCTCCGCGAGTTCAAGGTGGACGCCAACGTGGGCCGGCCGCAGGTGGCCTACCGCGAGACCATCCGCAAGCTGGTCAAGGACGTCGAGGGCAAGTTCGTCCGGCAGACCGGCGGCTCGGGCCAGTACGGGCACGTCGTCATCAACATGATGCCGGCTGAGCCGGGCCAGGGCTTCGTGTTCGAGGACAAGGTGGTCGGCGGCGTCATCCCGCGCGAGTTCATCAAGCCCGCGTCCGAGGGGATGCGCGAGGCGATGGAGACGGGCGTGCTCGCCGGCTACCCCATGGTCGACGTCAAGGTGCAGCTGGTCTTCGGCAGCTACCACGACGTGGACTCGTCCGAAATCGCGTTCAAGATCGCGGGCTCCATGGCCTTCAAGGAGGCCGCGCGCCGGGCCGGCCCGGTGCTGCTGGAGCCCGTCATGAAGGTGGAGGTCGTCACCCCGTCCGACTACATGGGCGACGTGATCGGCGACCTTTCCAGCCGGCGCGGCAAGATCCAGGGGATGGACCAGCGCGGCGAGGGGCAGGTCATCAACGCGCAGGTGCCGCTGTCGGAGATGTTCGGGTACTCGACCAACCTGCGCTCCATGAGCCAGGGCCGGGCCGTGTACTCCATGGAGTTCGCGCACTACGACGAAGTGCCGAAGTCCAAGTCGGAGGAGATCATCGCGAAGGTTCGCGGCTGAGGCGGTTCGCGGACGGCTGACACCGGGCGGTGGGAGATCCACGGAGCTCCAGCCGCCCGGGTTCGCCCGGTCGGAATCAAGACAGCCGATTTTTCACCCAATCCCGGAAAGGGGATCCAAACCAATGGCCAAGGCCAAGTTTGAGCGGACGAAGCCGCACGTGAACGTGGGCACGATCGGACACGTGGACCACGGCAAGACGACGCTGACGGCGGCGATCACGCGCATCCAGGCGGCGAAGGGGCTGGCAGACTTCGTCTCGTTCGACAACATCGACAAGGCTCCCGAGGAGCGGGCACGCGGCATCACGATCGCGACCGCGCACGTGGAGTACCAGACGGAGAAGCGTCACTACGCGCACGTGGACTGCCCGGGCCACGCCGACTACGTGAAGAACATGATCACGGGTGCGGCGCAGATGGACGGGGCGATCCTGGTGGTGTCGGCGGCGGACGGCCCGATGCCGCAGACGCGCGAGCACATCCTGCTGGCGCGGCAGGTGAACGTGCCGTACATCACCGTGTTCATGAACAAGGTGGACATGGTCGACGACCCGGAGCTCCTGGAGCTGGTGGAGCTGGAGGTTCGCGAGCTTCTGTCGGAGTACGACTTCCCGGGCGACGACCTTCCGATCGTGCAGGGCTCTGCGCTGAAGGCGCTGGAGTCGGGGGATCCGTCCTCGGAGTGGGGGCAGAAGATCACGGAGCTGATGGACGCGATCGACAGCTACATCCCGCAGCCGGTCCGGGAGGTGGACAAGCCGTTCCTGATGCCGGTGGAGGACGTGTTCTCGATCACGGGCCGTGGGACGGTGGCGACGGGCCGGATCGAGCGCGGGATCATCAAGGTGGGGGAGACGGTGGAGCTGGTGGGGATGAACTCGGCGAAGAGCACGACGGTCACGGGCGTGGAGATGTTCCGCAAGCTTCTCGACGAGGGGCAGGCCGGTGACAACGTGGGCCTTCTGCTTCGTGGCGTGGCCAAGGACGAGATCGAGCGGGGGATGGTGCTGGCGAAGCCGAAGACGATCACGCCGCACACGAAGTTCAAGGCCGAGGTGTACGTGCTGACGAAGGAGGAGGGAGGGCGTCACACGCCGTTCTTCAACGGGTACCGCCCGCAGTTCTACTTCCGGACGACGGACGTGACGGGGACGGCGAACCTCCCGGAGGGCGTGGAGATGGTGATGCCGGGGGACAACGTGCAGATGACGGTGGAGCTGATCACGCCGATCGCGATGGAGAAGGAGCTTCGCTTCGCCATCCGCGAGGGCGGGCGTACCGTCGGCGCCGGCGTCGTCACCGAGATCGTCGAATGAAGCCGGTTGGCGGCCGCCGCGCGCATCTTCCCGGTGCGGCGCGCGCCGCTTCTCGCGGGCTTTCAACAACCGTCAACCGAGCTTGAAGGACATAATGGCTGGCAAGATCCGTATCCGGCTGAAGGGCTTCGATCACGCGGTGATCGACCAGACCACGGCCGACATCGTCCGCACGGCGGAGAAGACCGGGGCCCGCGTCAGCGGCCCGATCCCGCTCCCCACGCGGGTCCAGCGCTGGACCGTCCTGCGGTCCCCGCACGTGGACAAGAAGAGCCGCGAGCAGTTCGAGCTGAAGACGCACAAGCGCGTCATCGACATCCTTGACTCGCGCCCGCAGACCGTCGACGCCCTCACGAAGCTGGATCTTCCGGCCGGTGTGGACGTCGAGATCAAGGTGGACTGAGGAGGACGCGATGTCAGCAATCATCGGAAAGAAGCTGGGCATGACCCAGCTGTTCGACGCGACCGGCGCCGTGGTGCCGGTGACCGTCGTCGAGGCGGGCCCCTGCGCCGTGGTGCAGGTCCGCACCCAGGAGAAGAACGGCTACCAGGCCGTGCAGCTCGGCTTCGGCGCCCGCAAGGCGAACCGGGCCACCAAGGCGGAGCTCGGCCACGCCGCCAAGGCGGGGCTCGAGAGCGCTCCCCAGGTGCTTCGTGAGTTCCAGTTCGGCGGGGACGCGGCGCCGGCCGTCGGCGACAAGATCACCGTCGAGCAGTTCGAGGTGGGCGCCCGGGTCAAGGTGACCGGGACCACCAAGGGCAAGGGGTTCCAGGGCGTGATGAAGCGCCACGGCTTCGGCGGCGGTCGCGCCTCGCACGGCGCCACCCGCATCCACCGCGCCCCGGGCTCCATCGGCGCGGGCACCAACCCGTCGCGCGTCATCAAGGGCAAGCGGATGCCCGGCCAGATGGGGAACGTGCAGCAGACCGTGCGCAACCTCCGGGTCGCCAAGGTCGACGCCGAGCGGAACCTGATCTACATCCGCGGCGCCGTGCCCGGCCCGGTGAACGGGTTCGTCTACATCACGAAGCAGTAAGGGGGAGAGATGCTAAGCGCACGCTACTTCAGCGCGGCCGGCGAGCAGGGCGACGCCGTGCAGCTCCCCCAGGAGCTGTTCGACGGAGTCGTCAACGACGCCGTGCTGCACCAGGTGATCAAGGCGCACCTGGCCAACAAGCGGCAGGGGAACGCCGCGACCAAGACCCGCGCGATGGTGTCCGGCGGGAACAGCAAGGTGTGGCGGCAGAAGGGGACCGGGCGCGCGCGCCAGGGCTCCATCCGCGCCCCGCACTGGCGCGGCGGCGGGATCGTCTTCGGACCCCACCCGCGCTCGTACCACCAGGACATCCCGCGCAAGGTCAAGGCGCTCGCCCGCCGCTCCGCGTTCAACACGCGGGCCCTGGCCGAGCAGATCACCGTCCTCGAGCGGTTCGACCTGGACGCTCCCAAGACCCGCGTCGTCGCCGAGCTGCTCGGTAAGATCGGCGTGGCCGACAAGAAGGTCCTCGTCCTCACCGACGGGATCAACAACCCGCTGTTCCTCTCGGTGCGGAACCTCCAGAACGTGCGCGTGAAGCCGTTTCGCGAGGCCTCGGCGTACGACGTGATGACCGCCAGCCAGCTGGTGATCGAGTCCGCCGCCCTGCAGTCCGTGGGTGCCGGCGCCGAGAAGGAGGAAACCGTCAATGCGTAGCATCCACGACGTGATCGTGCGCCCGCTGCTCACCGAGAAGTCGACGCAGCAGCTCGACGCGCAGAACGCCTACACGTTCGTCGTCGACAAGACGGCGAACAAGATCGAGATCGCCTACGCGGTCGAGAAGCAGTTCGGCGTCAAGGTGAAGGCCGTCCGCACCATGCGCTACGCCGGGAAGGACCGCCGCGTCGGCAAGTACGTCGGCCGCCGCGCCTCCTGGAAGAAGGCTGTCGTCACCCTTCAGGATGGCGACACCATCGAGATCTTTGAGGGAGTCTGACGATGCCGACCAAGCAATTCAAGCCGGTCACCGCCGGGACTCGCTTCCGCTCGATCAGTGACTTCGCCGAGGTCACGCACAAAGGCCGGCCGGAGAAGGCGCTGACCGAGTCCATCAGCAAGTCGGGCGGCCGCAACCACCACGGGCACGTGACCTCGCGCCGCCGCGGCGGCGGGCACAAGCGCCTGTACCGGATCGTGGACTTCAAGCGCAACAAGCACGGCGTCAAGGCCCGCGTGGAGCGCATCGAGTACGATCCCAACCGCACGGCGAACCTCGCCCTGCTGGTGTACGAGGACGGCGAGCGCCGCTACATCATCCACCCCCGCAACCTCGCGGTGGGTGACGTGATCGAGTCCGGGCCGGGCTCCGACATCAAGATCGGCAACTCGCTCCCGCTGGCGGAGATCCCCCTGGGGACCACCGTCCACAACGTGGAGATCCGTCCGGGCAAGGGCGCCCAGATGGCCCGCTCCGCGGGCTCCGGGGTGCAGATCGTGGCCAAGGAGGGCGAGTACGTTACCCTTCGCATGCCCTCCACCGAGGTCCGCCAGGTCCGCCGCGAGTGCGTCGCGACCGTCGGCCAGGTGGGGAACGTGGACCACGAGAAGCAGTCCATCGGCAAGGCGGGCGCGAACCGCTGGCGCGGCAAGCGTCCCAAGGTCCGCGGCGTGGCGATGAACCCCGTCGACCACCCGATGGGCGGCGGCGAGGGCAAGACCTCGGGCGGGCGTCCGCCGGTGACGCCGTGGGGCAAGAAGGAGGGCGTCAAGACCCGCAAGAACAAGAAGGCTTCCAACAAGTTCATCGTGCGCGGGCGCAAGCGCGGCCGGGCGACGAAGTAACGGGACGCGCCCTTCGGGGCGCTGCTCGGGAGGCTGGCGAACGGCGGTCCGTCCACTCCGCTCCGGTGGGGTGGACGGATTGCTGGTTGTATGTTAGGTTTACTGGCTATGCCGCGAACGCGCGTTCGCGGCATGTCGCGTCCACCACTGGACAGGCCCGGTCCCGGGCCCGCATGTGGACCTTGTTTCCCGCATGGTGCGGGGGACGAAGCTAAGAGCGAGAGCAGATCACATGCCGAGAAGTCTGAAGAAGGGGCCCTTCGTAGAAGAGAGCCTCCTCAAGAAGGTCCGGCTGATGAACGATCGGGGCGAGAAGCGCGTGATCAAGACCTGGTCGCGCAGCTCCACCATCACCCCCGAGTTCATCGGCCACACCCTCGCGGTGCACAACGGGAACAAGTTCATCCCCGTGTACCTCACGGAGAACATGGTCGGGCACAAGCTCGGCGAGTTCGCTCCTACCCGTATGTTCCGCGGGCACGGCGGCAAGCTCGCCGACAAGCGCGCCAAGGCGCGGTAGCCCACACGAGCGAACAGGAGACATAGAAATGCAAGCTCGTGCCATGGCCAAGAACGTCGGGATGTCGCCACGCAAGATGCGGATGGTCATCGACCTGATCCGCGGGCGGGGCGTCAACGAGGCCTACTCCATCCTGAAGTTCTCGAAGAAGGCGGCCACCACCCCCATCGAGAAGGCGCTCCGCTCCGCCGTCGCCAATGCGCAGCAGAAGGCGGACAAGCAGGGTACCTTCCTCGACGTGGACGACCTGGTCGTCCGTGAGGCGTTCGTCAACGAGGGCCCGACGATGAAGCGGTTCTCTCCGCGCGCCATGGGCCGCGCGACGCCGATCATGAAGCGGTCCAGCCACATCACCATCATCGTCGACGAGAAGGAGTAACCCGTGGGACAGAAGACCCATCCGAGAGGGTTCCGGCTCGGGATCGTCGCCCCGTGGAAGTCCCGCTGGTACGCCGAGCGCGACTTTCCCCGGCTCCTCGCCGAGGACGAGACGATCCGCAAGTACCTGAACCAGCGCCTGGGGCACGCGTCGATCTCCGAGGTCGAGATCGAGCGGAAGCCCGGGAAGGTCATCGTCACCGTGCACACCGCCCGTCCGGGCGTGGTGATCGGCAAGGGCGGCTCCGAGGTCGACAAGCTGCGTGACGAGCTGGGCCGGCTCACCAAGGTGACCGAGGTCGCGATCAACGTCGAGGAGGTGAAGCGTCCCGAGGTGGATGCGCAGCTCGTCGCCGACAGCATCGCCCACCAGCTGGTGCAGCGCGTGTCCTTCCGCCGCGCCATGAAGCGCGCCGTGCAGAACGCGATGCGCGCCGGCGCCGAAGGGATCAAGATCCAGGTCGGCGGCCGCCTGAACGGCGCGGAGATCGCGCGCTCCGAGGGCTACAAGGAGGGGCGGATCCCCCTCCAGACGCTCCGCGCGGACATCGACTACGCGCAGTCCACCGCGCGCACCACGTACGGGACCATCGGCGTCAAGGTGTGGGTGTTCAAGGGCGAGGTGGTGGAGAACCGCCGCGGCCGCACCTACTCCAGCGACGCCTGAGGAGGATAGAAGATGCTTGCCCCCAAGCGAGTAAAATATCGTAAGCAGATGAAGGGCCGGATGAAGGGGAAGGCGACCCGGGGCAACTACGTTGCCTTCGGCGACTTCGGCCTTCAGGCGATGGAGCCCGGCTGGGTGACCAACCGCTCCATCGAGGCGGCCCGTATCGCCATGACCCGCCACATCAAGCGTGGCGGCAAGGTCTGGATCCGGATCTTCCCCGACAAGTCCCTGACCAAGAAGCCCCTCGAGGTGCGCATGGGCAAGGGCAAGGGCAACCCGGAGTTCTGGGTTGCCGTGGTGAAGCCGGGCCGGATCATGTTCGAGCTCGAGCACAGCAACCACGAGATGGCGCGCCGGGCCCTGGAGCTCGCCGCCGCCAAGCTCCCGGTGAAGTGCAAGATTGTGGAGCGGGAGAAGCCGGCCGCCGTGGCCGCAGCCAACGCCGAAGGAGGTGCCGAATGAAGTCCGAGCGCAAGCGCGGCACCGACACGGAGAGCCTCCGCGGCATGACGGAGGAGGATCTCCTGGCGCGGGTCGAGCAGCTCCGTGAGGAGCAGTTCCGGCTCCGCTTCCGGGCCACCACGACCCAGCTGGAGAACCCGATGCTGGTCCGGGACATCCGGCGCGACATCGCGCGCATCAACACCATCCTGCGCGAGCGGCAACTTTCCGGCGAGGGCGCACGCTGATGACCGAGAACGAGAATACCCAGGGCCAGGAAGAGCGGAACCGCCGCAAGTCACGGGTGGGCACCGTCGTCTCCGACAAGATGGACAAGACGGTGGTGGTCAGCGTGGAGCGCCGCTTTTCGCACCCGCTGTACGGGAAGCAGATGACCCGCAGCAAGAAGTTCCACGCGCACGACGAGAACAACGACTACCACGTCGGCGACGTGGTGCGGATCGTCGAGACGCGTCCGCTCAGCAAGCTGAAGCGGTGGCGGGTCGCCGAGGTGATCGAGCGCGCCAGATAACAGCCGCCGGGGGGAGGGGAGGGCAGTGCCCGCTTCTCCCCGCCAGGCGTTCCGAATCCTGAGGGGAAGACATGATCCAGCAAGAATCGATCGTCAGGATCGCGGACAACAGCGGCGCGAAGCGGGCGCTGGTGATCCGGGTTCTCGGCGGCAGCAAGCGGCGCTACGCCCGCATCGGCGACATCGTCGTCGTCGCGATCAAGGACGCGCTCCCGGACGGGACCGTGAAGAAGGGCGACGTGGCCAAGGCCGTGGTGGTCCGCACCACCAAGGAAGTGCGCCGCAAGGACGGCTCGTACATCCGCTTCGACGAGAACGCGGCCGTCATCATCAACAACGAGGGTGAGCCCCGCGCCACCCGCATCTTCGGCCCGGTGGGCCGCGAGCTGCGCGAGCGCAAGTTCATGAAGATCGTCTCGCTTGCCCCGGAGGTGATCTGATGGCCCGGCTCAAGATCCGCAAGGGCGACCGCGTCAAGGTCATCAGCGGCAACCACCGCGGCCAGGAGGGCACCGTCCTCCGCGTCGAGCCCGACAAGAACCGCGTGGTCGTGCAGGGGATCAACCTGCGCAAGCGGCACATGAAGCCGTCGCAGACCAGCCCCGAGGGCGGCATCGTCCAGTTCGAGGCGCCCATCCATGCGTCCAACGTGATGCTGGTGGACCCCTCCACGGGCGAGCCCACGCGGGTGCGCGCGCAGGTGAACGCGGACGGCAGCAAGGACCGCGTCAGCGTGCACTCGGGCAAGGTGATCCCGCGCGCCTGAGCAGGACGGCGGGCTCCGCCGCGGAGCCCGCTCGACATACAGCGTGACCGCCCCGCAGGGCACGACGCCGCCGCGGGATACGGAACGCAGGAGATTCCAGAATGGCCAACGAGAACGGAAGCAAGCCGCGCCTGCAGCGGTATTACGAGGAGCAGGTCCGGGGACGCCTGCAGAGCGAGTTCGGCTTCAAGACCCCCATGCAGGTCCCGAAGCTGGAGAAGGTCGTGATCAACGTCGGGATGGGCGAGGCGAACAAGAACCCCAAGCTCCTCGACGGCGTGACGGCCGAGCTCGGGCTGATCACCGGGCAGAAGGCCGTGGTCACCCGCGCCAAGAAGGCGATCTCCAACTTCAGCCTGCGCGAGAACCAGCCGGTGGGTGCCTCGGTGACGCTCCGCCGCGAGCGCATGTACGAGTTCCTCGACCGCCTGATCAACGTGGCGATGCCGCGCATCCGCGACTTCCGCGGCGTGTCCACGCGCTCGTTCGACGGGCGCGGGAACTACACCATGGGCGTCAAGGAGCAGCTCATCTTCCCGGAGATCGAGTACGACAAGGTCGAGCGGGTCCACGGCATGGACATCACCATCGTGACGTCCACCAGCCGGGACGACGAGGCCCTGGCGCTGCTTCGCGAGATGGGGATGCCGTTCCGGGGTGCCTCTCCGGTTCTGGTCCAGGCGTAACTTTCAAATCGGCGAGACATCATGGCACGCAAGGCCCTGATCGAGAAGGCGAACAGCAAGCCCAAGTACGGGGTGCGCGGCTACAACCGCTGCAACCGGTGCGGCCGCCCGCGGGCGTTCATCCGCAAGTTCGGGCTGTGCCGCATCTGCTTCCGTGAGATGGCGCTCCGCGGGGAGATCCCCGGGGTGCGCAAGGCGAGCTGGTAGGCAGCGAGCCCGCTCCGGCGGGTCGACAGGGCGCCGCGACGGGAGGACCCCCGGTCTTCCCGAGCGCGCCCCAATTTTCCATTCACTTCCTACGAGTCCGGCATCCCGCCGGATACTATAGGAGAGGAGCTTCATGGTGACGGATCCGATTGCGGACATGCTCACGCGCATCCGCAACGCCAACCTCGCGCGTCATCGCCGGGTTGACATCCCGGTCTCCCGGCTGAAGATCGAGCTCGCTCGGCTTCTCAAGGAGAACCACTACGTCCACGACTACAAGCTGCTGGACGACGGCAAGCGCCAGGTGCTGCGCCTGTACCTGAAGTACTTCCAGGACAAGCCGGTCATCCGCGAGCTGCGCCGCGTCTCCAAGCCGGGGCTCCGCAAGTACGTGGGCGTCGGGGAGATCCCGCGCGTGCGCAACGGCCTGGGCATGGCCGTGCTTTCCACCTCGCGCGGCGTGATGACCGACAGCGAGGCGCGTGCCGCCAAGGTGGGTGGCGAGCTTCTCGCCATCGTCTGGTAAGGAGATCTACGATGTCGCGAATCGGAAGAAGGCCCATCCCGGTCCCGGCCGGCGTGGACGTGGTCCTCGACGGGAGCAGCATCCGCGTGAAGGGCCCCAAGGGTGAGCTCGCCCGCACCCTGAACAACAAGGTCGTGGTCCGCCGCGAGGCCGACGAGATCCTGGTGGAGCGCCCGTCCGACAGCCCCGAGCACCGCTCGCTGCACGGCCTGACGCGCACCCTCGTCGCCAACATGATCGACGGGGTGACCACCGGCTTCAAGAAGACGCTGGAGATCGTGGGCGTCGGGTACCGCGCCGAGAACAAGCCCTTCGGGCTGACGCTGGCGCTGGGCTACTCGCACCCGATCGACTACAAGGCCCCGGAGGGGATCGAGCTCCGCGCCGTCAATCCGACCACGGTCGAGGTGACGGGGGCAAACAAGGAGGTCGTCGGACAGGTCGCGGCCGAGATCCGGTCGCTCCGGCCGCCCGAGCCGTACAAGGGCAAGGGCGTGAAGTACCAAGGCGAGGTGATCCGCCGCAAGGCCGGCAAGGCCGGCGGGAAGTAATCCCGCCGGTTCGCGCGCGGGTCATCGTATAGTCACACTTACGGAACCGATCGATGGCAAGGACAAAGATCAAGACGCGCCGGGACCGCCGCCTGCGGCGGCACCGCCGCGTTCGCGGCAAGGTGAACGGCACGGGCGAGCGTCCGCGGCTGGTCGTCTACCGCTCGCTCAACCACCTCGAGGGGCAGGTGGTGGACGACGTCCAGGGCAGGACCCTGGTCGGCCTGTCCACCCTCGCCCCGGCCATCCGCGAGCGCAAGGCCGCGGAGGGGCTGACCAAGACCGACCTTAGCCGGGCCGCCGGGAAGGCGCTCGCCGAGAAGGCCCGCGAGATGGGGATCACCAGCGTGGTCTTCGATCGCGGCGGCTACCTGTATCACGGCCGCGTCAAGGCCTTCGCGGAGGGCGCCCGCGAGGGCGGCCTCGAGTTCTAGGAGGAACAACATGGCTGAGAACAGGCAGGGCGGCGGCGGTGGCGGTGGTGGTCGCGGCGGGCGGGGCGGCCCGGGTGCCGGGCGTGGCCCCGGCGGCGGTCCGGGCGGCTTCGGTGGCGGCGACCGTGGTCGCAGCGGCCAGGGCGGCGAGGGACGCGGGCGCGGCGGCGAGGGCCGTGGCGGCGACCGCGGCGGGCGCGGCGGCCAGGGCGGGCGCGAGTCCGACCTCAAGGAGAACGTGATCCACATCAACCGCGTCGCCAAGGTCGTCAAGGGCGGGCGCCGCTTCTCCTTCACCGCGCTCGTCGCCGTCGGCGACCAGCAGGGCAAGGTGGGGATCGGCACTGGCAAGGCGAACGAGGTGTCCGAGGCGGTTCGCAAGGCGATCGACTCGGCGCGGCGCGCCATGGTCACCGTGCCGGTGATCAAGGGGACGCTCCCGCACGAGATCGTCGGCCATGCCGGCGCGGGCAAGGTCCTCCTCCGTCCGGCGACCCCGGGCACCGGCGTCATCGCCGGCGGCGCGGTGCGCGCGGTGCTGGAGTGCGTGGGGATCCACGACATCCTCACCAAGAGCCTCGGGTCCAACAACCCGTTCAACATGGTCCACGCGACCATGGACGCGCTCACCCACCTCACCACCCGGGAGCAGATCGCGATGGAGCGCGGCATCCCGGTGGAAGCGCTGGGAGGTGCCCGTGGCTAAGATCCAGATCACGCAGGTCAAGAGCGGCCTGGGCGCTCCGGAGAAGCACCGGAACACCCTCAAGGCGCTCGGGCTCAGACATCAGCGTTCGGTGGTGCAGGAGGACAACCCCGCGATCCGCGGGATGGTCTTCCAGGTTCGCCACCTCGTCAAGGTGACCGAAGTGGAAGGGCAGGAGACCAATGGCTGATCTGCACAACCTCCCGCGGCCCGAGGGGTCGCACCGGAACCGGAAGCGCATCGGGCGCGGCCCCGGCTCCGGCACCGGCAAGACGTCCGGCTTCGGCCACAAGGGCTCCAAGGCCCGCGCTGGCCACCACGGCCCTGGCGGCAGCAAGCCGGCTTTCGAGGGCGGCCAGATGCCGCTCCAGCGCCGGCTTCCCAAGCGCGGCTTCCGCCCGCTGGACCGCGTCGAGTACCAGGTGGTCAACCTGTACCAGCTGGAGGACAGCGGCGAGACCGACTTCACCCCCGAGCTCCTCAAGGAGCGCGGGCTGATCGGGCACGCGCGCCGTCCGGTCAAGGTCCTGGGCACCGGCGACCTGACCCGCAAGATCACCATCTCCGCGCACGCGTTCAGCAAGACCGCGCGCGAGAAGATCGAGGGTCTGGGCGGCCAGGTCCAGGAGATCTGACCATGGCGAATCCCGTCGCGACCCTGTTCCGGATCCCGGAGGTGAAGGACAAGATCCTCTTCACCCTCCTGGCTCTGCTGATCTACCGCATCGGCGCCCACATCGCCGCTCCCGGCATCGACGTGGAGGCGCTCCGGGCGTTTACGGGCCAGTTGCAGGGGACGGTGTTCGGGATTTACGACATGTTCGTCGGGGGTGGGCTCTCCAAGGCCACGGTGTTCGCCCTCGGCATCATGCCCTACATCTCGGCCAGCATCATGTTTCAGCTGCTGGCCGCGGTGTTCCCGACCATCGAGAAGATGCAGAAGGAGGGGGAGGAGGGGCGGAAGAAGCTCACGCAGTACACGCGCTACGCCACCGTCGCCCTTTCGGTCGTCCAGGCGTACGGGTACGCCCTGTTCCTGGAAGGGATCCCGGGGGCGGTGGTCGACCCCGGCTTCGGCTTCAAGCTGACGATGATCCTCACCCTGTGCACGGGTGCGGTGTTCATCATGTGGCTGGGGGAGCAGATCACCGAGCGCGGCATCGGCAACGGGATGAGCCTGCTCATCTTCTTTTCCATCATCGAGAGCGTTCCCACCGCGCTGTACGAGACCTTCCGGCTGGTGCAGCTCGACGAAGTCTCGGTGGTGTCGCTGCTCATGCTGGTGGTGGTGATGCTGGTGGTGATCGCGGCCACGGTCGCGGTCACGCTTGCGGCCCGGAAGATCCCGGTGCAGATCCCGCGCAAGGTTATGGGCAAGGGGCGGATCCGCGAGGGGCAGAAGTCGTTCGTGCCGCTGCGGATCAACTCCGCGGGCGTGATGCCGATCATCTTCGCGCAGTCGATCGTGATCGTGCCCAGCACGCTCCAGCAGTTCTCGCAGAACGAGTACATCCGCACGTTCTCGGGGTGGTTCCAGTTCGGCACCTGGCCGTACGAGCTCACCTTCGGGCTGCTGATCATCTTCTTCACGTACTTCTACACGGCGATCATCTTCAACCCGGTCGACCTGGCGGAGAACCTGAAGAAGCAGGGTGCGTTCGTCCCGGGCGTGAAGCCCGGCGCCCGCACCGCGGAGTACATCGACCGCGTGCTGACCCGGATCACGCTCCCGGGCGCGGTCTTCCTGGCGGCGATCGCGATCATCCCGGGCCTGGTCCTCAACTCGGTGGGCGTCCCCTTCCTGGGGCGCGTGCTGGGCGGGACCGGCGTGCTGATCATGGTGGGCGTCGCGCTGGACACCGTCCAGCAGATGCAGCAGCACCTCCTCCTGCGCCGCTACGACGGCTTCATGCGCAAGGGCCGGGTGAAGCTGCGCGGCCGCACCCGCTTCACCTGAGCGGCAACATGGACCTGATCCTGTTGGGCGCCCCCGGGGCGGGGAAGGGAACGCAGGGGGCGCTCCTGGCGGAGAAGCTGGGGATCCCCAAGATCGCCACCGGCGACATGCTCCGCGACGCGGTGCGCCAGGGCACGCCCCTGGGGCTGGAGGCGAAGCGCTACATGGACGCCGGGGAGCTGGTCCCCGACGAGGTGATCCTGGGGATGGTGCGCGAGCGCCTTTCCCAGGAGGACGCGTCGGGGGGCGCCATCTTCGACGGCTACCCGCGCAACGCGGCGCAGGCCGAGAGCCTGGGACGGATGCTCGCGGAGCTGGGGCGCGGCATAGACGCGGTGGTCTCGATCGACGTCGCGGAGGACGCCATCGTCCAGCGCATGTCGGGCCGCCGCACCGACCCGGAGACCGGGCGCGTGTACCACGTGGTGCACAACCCGGCCCCGGCGGAGGTGCAGGGCCGGCTGGTGCAGCGCGACGACGACCGTGAAGAAACGGTCCGGCACCGCCTCCAGGTGTACCGGACCACCACCGAGCCGCTGGTCGCGTTCTACCGCGAGTCGGGGGTCCCGCTCCATGCCGTCGACGGCGACAGGCCGATCGAGCAGGTGCAGGGCGAGATCCTGGAGCTGCTCGGAAAGGACGCTTCCGCGCGCCCGTAACTCCCCACGGGGTTGCGGGATCGCGGAAGTCAAGGTACATTTCAAGGCTCCAGTTTAATCACGACCAGAGAGGCGACGATGAAGGTCCGCGCGAGTGTGAAGCCGATCTGTGAGCACTGCAAGGTGATCCGGCGGCGTGGCGTTGTTCGCATCATCTGCAAGAAGAACCCGCGCCACAAGCAGCGCCAGGGTTAATCCACAGGTCCGGCACTTTCAGGAGGCACGATGGCTCGTATCGCCGGGGTCGACCTTCCGCGCGAGAAGCGGATCGAGATCGGCCTGACGTACATCTTCGGGATCGGCCGCCCGACGTCGCAGAAGATCCTCGCCGAGGCGGGCGTGAACCGGGACACCCGGGTGCACGCGCTGAGCGACGAGGAGGTCAACCGTCTGCGCCGCGTCATCGACACCACCATTCGGGTGGAGGGCGCGCTTCGATCGGAGATCGCCCGGAACATCAAGCGGCTGATGGACATCGGTTCGTACCGCGGGCTCCGCCACCGCCGGGGTCTCCCCGTCCGCGGGCAGCGCACGCACACCAACGCCCGGACCAAGAAGGGTCCGCGCCGCGCGATCGCCGGGAAGAAGAAGCCCGGGAAGAAGTAAGCTGCGGCAGGCGTGGGGCCGGACGATGTGTCCGGCGATCACCCCGCCGGGAACCGGCGGGGAGCAGCACCGGAATCGCGGTAGGCCGCGGATCACACACAAGGAAACGAGCGAATGGCGAAGCCGAAGCAGGGCGCCCGTCCCAAGACGAAGCGCCACGTAGAGAGCGAAGGGGTCGCGCACGTCAAGGCGACCTTCAACAACACGATCGTCAACATCACCGACATGGCGGGCAACGCCGTCGTGTGGGGGAGCGCCGGGAAGGCGGGGTTCAAGGGCTCCAAGAAGTCCACTCCCTTCGCCGCGACCGTGGCCGCCGAGCAGGCCGCCAAGGAGGCGCTGAACCTGGGCGTGCGCCGCGTGCACGTGTACGTGCAGGGGCCGGGCTCCGGGCGCGAGTCGGCGATCCAGGCTCTGGCCGCCGCCGGTCTGCAGATCCGCTCGATCCGCGACGTGACGCCGATCCCGCACAACGGCTGCCGGCCTCCGAAGAAGCGCCGCGTGTAAGAAGGACAGGTTACAGGGACGAGGGAACAGGGGACAGCCAGCGGACGGCCTCGTGCCTGCCGGCTGTTCCCTGTAACCTGTTCCCTGTTCCCTGCTGTTGATGGCGTAAACCTCCGCGACCGTCGGGGGGACGAAGCCGAGAAAAATCCTATCCAGGAGAACACGGTTCATGGCCCGTTACACCGGACCCGTCTGCAAGCTGTGCCGCCGCGAGGGGCAGAAGCTGTTCCTCAAGGGCACCAAGTGCTTCACCGAGAAGTGCCCGATCGAGCGCCGTCCGTACGCCCCCGGGCAGCACGGACAGGCCGCCTCCCGCCGCCGCAAGGCGTCGGAGTACGCGCACCAGCTTCGCGAGAAGCAGAAGGTGAAGCGCATCTACGGCGTCTCGGAGAAGCCGTTCCGCACGCTCTTCGAGAAGGCCGCACACCAGCCCGGCATCACCGGCGAGAACCTCCTGGTGGCGCTCGAGAGCCGTCTCGACAACATCGTGTACCGGATGGGCTTCGGCTCCTCCCGCAAGGAGGCCCGGCAGATCATCCGCCACCGCCACGTGCAGGTGAACGGTCGCCTGGTGGACATTCCGAGCTTCCAGGTGGAGCCCGGCGACGAAGTGCGCATCGCGCCCAAGAGCAAGGACATCCTCCCGGTGCAGGCCTCGCTTGCCGCCAAGACCAAGCCGAGCACGGTGGGCTGGCTGGCGGTGGACGAGGGGACGCGCACCGGCCGGATGGTGGGCCGTCCGACCCGCGCGGACATCCCGCTCGCTGTTCAGGAGCAGTTGATCGTCGAGCTCTACAGCAAGTAAGCTGAAGACCGGATCGGCGGCGGGGGCAACGGGCCCTCGCCGCTCGGTCCGTCTTGTGCATCCCGAACTTATCCCGGAGGGATATAGTGGAACTCGATCTTACCGGCCTTCAGATGCCGGGACTGCCGGAGCAGCCGCGGACAGGGCAGATCGTACTTCGGCCGCTGGAGCGGGGCTTCGGCCACACGCTCGGCAACACCATGCGCCGCATCCTGCTGTCCAGCCTGCGCGGCGCCGCCGTCTGGGCGTTCCGCGCGGACGGCGTGCTCCACGAGCACCAGACCATCGGCGGCGTGGTGGAGGACGTTCACCAGGTCATCCGCAACCTCAAGTCGCTCGTCCTGCGCATGGACGAGGACGTGGAGGAGGCGGTGCTGGAGCTGCGGGCCAACGAGGCGGGCGCCGTGACGGCGCGCAACATCCGCGGCCACGCTTCGGTCCAGGTGATCAACCCCGACCACCACATCCTCGAGCTGCAGGACGACCGTGACCTGCGCATCGAGCTTTACGTGAACAAGGGCCGCGGCTTCGTGCTCGCGGAGCAGCACGCGGTCCCGCGCGGCATGCCGGCGGACCTGGTCCGCGTGGACGCGATCTACAACCCGGTGACGCGCGCCAACTTCGTGGTCGAGGAGACCCGCGTGGGCCAGCGCACCGACTTCGACCGCCTGGTCCTGGACCTGGAGACCAACGGGGCGATCGAGGTGCGGGCCGCGGTGCAGTACGCCGCGCGCCTGGCCATCGAGCACCTGAGCTTCCTGGCCGGCGGCCGCCCCGAGTGGTCGGAGAGCCGGCAGTGGGGCTCGGACGGCAGCGGCGCGATCGCCACCGGCGCGGACGGACGGGCTGCTGTGCCCGTGCGCATCCGCGACCTCCTCAGCCGTCCCATCGAGGACCTGACGGAGCTGAGCGTCCGCAGCCGCAACTCGCTCCAGAAGGAGAACATCCAGACGGTGCGGGACCTGGTGCAGCGGACCGAGGCGCAGATGCTGGGGATCGACAACTTCGGCAAGAAGTCGCTGCAGGAGATCAACGAGTTCCTGCTGGGACAGGGCCTCCGCTTCGGCATTCAGTTCGAGGAGGGGGAGGACGGCTCTCTGTGGTGGGCGACCGAGCAGCCCGGCGGCTCCGCCGAAGAGATTCAGGGTGGCGGAGACGAGCAGACCGAAACGGATTCCGAAAGGGAGTAGTTCATATGCGTCATGCCAACAGGGGCCGCAAGCTCGGCCGCACCGCGGAGCACCGTGAGGCGCTGCTTCGCAATATGGCGATCAGCCTCTTCCGGCACGGCCGGATCAACACCACGACCGAGAAGGCCAAGGAGCTGCGTCCCTTCGCCGAGCGCCTGATCACGCTCGCGAAGCGCGGCGACCTTCACGCCCGCCGCCTCGCCGCCCGCGACATCGCGGACCGGGACGTGCTGGTGCAGCTCTTCGACGCCATCGGCCCCCGCTTCGCGGAGCGGCCGGGCGGGTACACCCGCGTGCTCAAGCTGGGCCACCGCCGCGGCGACGGCGCGGAGCTGGCGCTGATCGAGCTGGTGGACCGCGGCTGAGAAACCGAGGTCAGGCACAACACGACGGCCGGACCCCCAAGGGTCCGGCCGTCGTCTTTTGCAGTCGCAGTTGCATGAGGGATTACGGCCCGAAGGGGCGAGACCCGGCGAGGCTGTTTTCGCCGGGGCTCGACTCCGTTAAGCAGCGTTTTTTGCTGCTTTACGGAGCCGAAGCCCGACCCCGGCGCCAGCCGGGGGCATGCCCGAACCCGCCGTTCAGCCTTTGCAGTCCAAAAGAAAGAGGGGCCGCGTGACGAATCACACGGCCCCTCGAATCTCAAACCACCTCGAACCGCTCACCCCGCCTTGCGGATCTTCCCGGCGGAGATGCAGCTGGTGCAGACGCGGAGCCGCTTGCGGGTCCCGTTCGCGGTGACCACGTGGGCGCTCTGCAGGTTGGGCAGCCAGCGCCGCTTGGTCTTGTTGTTCGCGTGGCTGACGTTGTTCCCGCTGCGCGGGCCCTTGCCACAAACGGCGCAGAAGCCGCTCATCGGTATCTCCTGAAAATCGTGGGGCGACTGTACGACAAGACCTTAAATCTAGACGCGTGCTCCGCTCCGGTCAAGCCTTGCCCGGCGTGGATTCGCGTTGACATCCCCCGGTGGGGCGGATAGGTTTTCGGATTGCTCCGGCAGCGGCCGGGAAGTCGGGTTTCCGCACCGAACCAGAAAAGTATGAAACGCGCGCTGATTACGGGGATCACCGGCCAGGACGGGAGCTACCTGGCGGAGTTCCTCCTGGAGAAGGGATACAAGGTCTTCGGGCTGGTCCGGCGGAGCTCGACGCTCAACTTCGAGCGGATCCACCACATCCAGGATCGGGTCGAGCTGCTGTCGGGCGACCTCACCGATCAGAACTCGCTCCTCTACGCGCTTCAGGAGGCCCGCCCCGACGAGGTGTACAACCTCGCCGCGCAGTCGTTCGTGCAGACTTCCTGGACGCAGCCGGTGCTCACCGGCGACGTGACGGCGATCGGCGTCACCCGCATGCTGGAGGCGATCAAGGTCTTCGACCTGAAGACGCGCTTCTACCAGGCGTCGTCCAGCGAGATGTTCGGCAAGGTGCAGGCGGTCCCGCAGATGGAGGACACGCCGCTCTATCCGCGCTCGCCGTACGGCGTCGCCAAGGTCTACGGCCACTGGGCGACGATCAACTACCGCGAGAGCTACGACATGTTCGCGGTGAGCGGGATCCTGTTCAACCACGAGTCGCCGCGCCGCGGGCTGGAGTTCGTGACGCGCAAGGTGACGGACGCGGCCGCACGGATCAAGCTGGGGATGGCCAAGGAGCTGCGCCTGGGGAACCTGGACGCGCGCCGCGACTGGGGCTTCGCCGGCGACTACGTGCGCGCCATGTGGATGATGCTCCAGCAGGACCGGCCGGACGACTTCGTGATCGCCACGGGCGAGACCTGGAGCGTGCGGCAGCTGGTGGAGACGGCTTTCTCCTACCTGGAGCTGGACTGGGAGAAGTACGTGGTGCAGGACCCGCGCTTCATGCGGCCGGCGGAGGTGGACCTGCTGGTGGGCGACCCGTCCAGGGCGCGCGAGGCGCTGGGCTGGGAGCCGGCGGTGGGCTTCGAGGCGCTGGTGCACATGATGGTGGATGCCGACGTGGCACGGCTCCAGGAGCCGCAACGGCCGTACGCCGGCGTGGGCTGAGGGCGTGCGGATCCTGGTCACGGGTGCCGGAGGGTTCGTCGGTCAGCACCTGATCCGGGAGCTGCTCGCGGCGGACCACTCGGTGTTCGGGGGGACGCAGGACGGGGCTCCTCCCGCGGAGGGCGTGCTCCCCGCGGCGGAGGCGGGGCGGGTGTGCTGGCTCCCGCTGGACGTGACCTCGGGCGGGTCGGTCGCGGACGCGGTGGCGCGCTCCCGGCCCGACCACGTGTACCACCTGGCGGGGCAGAGCTCGGTGGCGCTGTCGTTCTCGAGCCCGGTGGACACCTGGGACGTGAACGCCACGGGGACGCTCCGCCTGACCTGCGCGCTGGCGGAGGCGGGGCTGCGCGACACCCGCGTGCTGCTGGCGAGCTCGGCGGACGTGTACGGCCCCGTTCCCGAGGACGAGCAGCCCATCCGCGAGTCGCGCCCGCTCAACCCGGCCAGCCCGTACGCGGCGTCCAAGGCGGCGGCGGAGATGGCGGCCGGCCAGGCGAGCGGGAGCGGCGGCCCGGCGGTGGTGGTGGCCCGCAGCTTCGTGCACACGGGGCCGGGGCAGGACAGCCGCTTCGCGATTCCCAGCTTCGCGCACCAGCTGGCGGGGGTGCGCGCCGGCCGCTGCGAGCCCACGCTGCGGGTGGGGAACCTGGCCGTCCGCCGCGACGTGCTGGACGTGCGCGACGTGGTGCGGGCGTACGGCTGCCTGGTGGAGCGGGGCGAGCCGGGCGGGGTGTACAACGTGTGCTCGGGCGAGGCGCACGAGCTGCGCGCGATGGTGGAGGAGATGATCGAGCTGTCCGGGACGGGAGCCCGCATCGAGGTCGACCCGGAGCGCATCCGCCCGGTCGACCTGCCGCTGCTGGTGGGCGACGGAAGCCGCCTGCGGGCCCTGGGGTGGGAGCCGCGGATCCCGCTGCGGCGGACGCTGGCCGACCTGCTGGCGGACGCGGAGCGGCGATGAGCGGTCCCGCCTCCGATTCCGCCTCCGGCGTGCCCGGCCGCGTGTACCTTGTGGGCGCGGGCCCCGGCGACCCGGGGCTGCTCACGCTGCGCGCCGCGGAACTGCTGGCGCGCGCCGACGTGGTGGTGTATGACGCGCTGGTGAGCCCGCAGATCGTGGACCGCTGCCCGCCGGACGCGGAGCGCGTCTACGTGGGAAAGCGCGGGGGGGAGCACTCCCGGACGCAGGAGGAGATCAACGCGCTGCTGGTGGAGCTGGGGCGGAGGCATGCCTCGGTGGTGCGGCTCAAGGGCGGCGATCCCTTCGTCTTCGGGCGGGGCGGGGAGGAGGCGCTGGCCTTGGTGGAGGCGGGGATCCCCTTCGAGGTGGTCCCTGGCGTCACCGCCGGGGTCGCGGCCACCGCGTACGCGGGGATCCCGGTGACGCACCGCGGGATCACCTCCAGCGTCGCCTTCGCGACGGGTCACGAGGACCCGGTCAAGTCCGGGAGCGACCTGGACTGGGAGCACCTGGGCCGCGGCGTGGGAACGGTGGTGTTCTACATGAGCGTCGGCAGGATGGCGGCGAACTTCGAGCGGCTGGTGGCGGCGGGGCGCTCGCCGGACACTCCCGCCGCCGCGGTGGAGTGGGGGACCTACCCCCGCCAGCGGGTGGTGACGGGAACCGTCGGCACGCTGCCGGGATTGGTCGCGGAGGCGGGGATCGGCGCGCCGGCCATCGTGGTGGTGGGCGAGGTGGTGGGGCTGCGGGAGAAGCTGGCCTGGTTCGAGTCGCGCCCGCTCTTCGGCAAGCGCATCGTGGTGACCCGGGCCCGCGCGCAGGCGAGCGACTTCGCCGTGGCGCTGGAGGCGCTGGGCGCCGAGGTGCTCCAGTTCCCCACCATCCGCATCGTGGACCCGCCGGACCGCGAGCCGCTGCGGCGGGCCGCATCTGAGGCGGACCGCTTCGACTGGATCGTGTTCACCAGCGTGAACGGGGTGGCGCGGTTCTGGTCGGCGCTGCGCGAGGCGGGGCGCGACACGCGCGCCCTAGCCGGGGTGTCGCTGTGCGCCATCGGCCCGGCGACGGCGGCGGCGATCGAGATGGAGGGTGCCCGCCCGGACCTGGTGCCGGAGCGCTTCGTGGCGGAGTCGGTGCTGGAAGCGCTGGAGCGCGAGGCGGACCTCCGCGGCGCCCGCATCCTCCTGGCGCGCGCGGAGACGGCGCGCTCCGTCCTCCCCGACACGCTGCGCGAGCGGGGGGCGGAGGTGGTGGAGGTGGCCGCCTACCGCACCGTCCCCGACGGCGCCGAGGCCCAGGAGCTCCGGGCCCGCCTGCGCGAGGGCGGGATCGACATGGTCACCTTCACCGCCAGCTCCACGGTGCGCAACTACGTGGACGCGGTCGGGGCGGAGACCGGGAGCGCGGAGGTCGCCTCCATCGGGCCCATCACCTCGGCGGCGGCGCGCGAGCTGGGGCTGCCGGTGCACGTGGAGGCGGCGGAGTACACCATCCCCGGGCTGGTCCGCGCCATCCGCGAGCGCTTCGAGGGCGCCCGGAGGTGAACAAGGTCCTCCCGCTCTCCCGGCCGCTCGCCGCGGCGGCGGCCGCCCTCCTGCTCCATCTCGCACCCGCTCCCGCCGCCGCGCAGCTGCCCGCGGGAGGCGGGGCCGCGGCGCTTCCCGCCGCTTCGCCGCCGCTGCCGGCGGACCACTGGGCGGTACGCGCGGCGGAGCGCGCGGAGGCGCTCGGGCTGGTGCCCGGCTACCTGCCGGCGCAGCGCGCCGTGCCGCGCGCCGTGGTCGGAGAGGCGCTGCGGCAGGCCGCCCTCGCGGCCGGGGCGCGCGGCCCCGGGACGGCCGCGCTCGCGCGGGGGTGGAGCGAGCGCTTCGTGGAGGAGTTCCCGGAGGCGGACGCGGCGGAGCGCGGCGCCACGTCCAGGCTGGGGAGCGCGGTCGGCGGGGGATACGAGCGGCGCGGAGGCGGCGCGGAGCCGGGCGCGGGGCTCTTCGAGCGGCGGACCGGGCCGACCCCGCTGCCGCTGCACAGCACCCTGGTACTGACCGGGATGGTCGCGGGCGCGCTCGCGCCGTCGCTGGCGGCGGTCGCGGAGCCCCGCCTCTCGGAGGAGGGGGTGCGGATCGCGCGCTGGGACCTCACCGCGGGGTGGGGCCCGGTCGCGCTTTCCGTGGGCGAGGAGCCGGTGGGGTACGGCCCGGCCGCGGGCGGCGGGATCGTGCTGTCGGGGGCCCGGGCGCTGCCGCGCGTGCAGGTGGAGACCACCCGGCCGCTGGCGCTCCCGGGGTTCCTGCGCCACCTGGGCCCCGTGTCGCTCCACACCTTCCTGACGCGCCTGGACGAGCGGCGGCACCCCGGCGACCCGTACCTGTGGGGGATGCGCGTCGCCCTGCGGCCGCACCCCCGCCTCACGGTGGGGATCGACCGCGCCTCCATCTTCGGCGGGGACAGCGTCGCCACGGAGGTGGGTCCCGGGAGCGTGGGGCGGATGCTGCTGGGGATGCTTTCCGACGACTTCGAGAACCAGGTGGTGGCGGCGGAGTTCCGCTACCGTCTCCCCACCGAGCGCGTGCTGCCGGTGACGCTGTACCTGGAGTGGGGCGCCGACGACGGCGCCGGCGCCTGGTGGGACGTGCCCGCCCGCGTGCTCGGCGCCTACGTGCCCGCCGTGCCGGGGGCGCCGGCGGTGGCGGCCGGCGCGGAGTACGCCTCGTTCGCCACGCTGTGCTGCGGCAACCCGGGGTGGTACACCCACGCGGCGCAGCCCGGCGGCTGGGCCGCCGAGGGCGCGACCCTGGGGCACCCGCTGGGGGGCGAGGGGCGGGAGTTCCTGCTGTACTCGCAGGCCGACCTGGCGGACGCGCGGCTGCGCCTGGAAGGGCGCGCCTTCCGCCGGGAGCGCGGCCGCGAGGGCTACGACCTCGCCGTCCGCGCCGGCAACCTCTTCGCGCCCGAGCGGGCGGGGTGGAGCACGGGCGCCTCGCTGGGGGCGCACTGGCGCGCGGCTCCCCGCACCGAGCTTCGCCTGCGGGTGCTCCGCGAGGTGGGGAGCGAGTGGAGGAGCCACGAGCTGGACCTGAACGCATCCGTATTCTTCTGATGGCCGTATATCCAGAGAACCGCCCCCGCCGCCTGCGCCGGACCGGGGAGCTGCGCGCTTTCGTCCGCGAGACCACGGTGTCGCCGTCGGACCTGGTGCTCCCGCTGTTCGTCGCGCCGGGCGAGCGGGTTCGCAACCCGGTGGGGTCCATGCCCGGCGTGGACCAGACCTCCGTGGACGAGCTGCTCCGCGACGCCGAGGAGGCGATGAAGCTGGGGATCCCGGCGGTCCTCCTCTTCGGGATCCCGGCAAGCAAGGACGAGACGGGATCGTCTGGGTACCACGACCAAGGGGTGGTGCAGAACGCGGTGCGGGCGCTGAAGCGCGAGATCCCCGAGCTGCTGGTGGTCACCGACGTCTGCCTGTGCGAGTACACCTCACACGGGCACTGCGGGGTGCTGCGCGGCGACGAGGTGGACAACGACGCCACCCTGCCGCTGCTGGCGCGCATGGCGCTGTTGCACGCGGAGGCTGGCGCCGACGTGGTCGCCCCCTCGGACATGATGGACGGTCGGGTGGGGACGATCCGCGAAGCGCTGGATGGATCGGGATTTGCAAGTGTCCCCATCCTCGCGTATTCGGCCAAGTTCGCTTCCGCCTTCTACGGCCCCTTCCGCGAGGCGGCGGAGAGCACCCCGGCCTTCGGCGACCGGCGCGCCTACCAGATGGACCCGGCCAACGCGCGCGAGGCGCTGCGCGAGGTGCGGGCGGACATCGAGGAAGGCGCCGACATGGTGATGGTCAAGCCGGCGCTCCCGTACCTGGACGTGATCTACCGGGTGCGGACGGAGACGGAGTACCCGGTCTTCGCCTACCACGTTTCCGGGGAGTACGCCATGGTGCTGGCGGCGGCCGAGCGCGGCTGGATCGACGGCGACCGGGCGATGCGCGAGGTGCTGACGTCCATCCGCCGGGCGGGAGCGGACCGCATCATCACCTACTACGCCAGGCAGTTCGCCCGCGGGGCGGCCGGATGAAGGTGGTGGTCACCGGGGCGGGGGGGATGCTGGCGCACGCGCTCGTCCCCCTGCTCCGTGCCCGCGGGCACGAAGCGGTCGCACTGGACCGCGCCGCGCTGGACGTGGCCGACGAGGCCGCCGTCCACGAGCGCATCGCCGCCGAGCGGCCGGACGCGGTGGTGCAGTGCGCGGCGTACACCGCGGTGGACCGCGCGGAGGCGGAGGAAGCGGAGGCGACCCGGATCAACGGGGCCGCGGCGGGCTTCGTGGCGGACGCGTGTGACCGCGTGGGGGCCGCGTTCGTCTATCCGAGCACCGACTACGTATTTGCGGGAGACGCGACCGTCGCTTACCGTCCCGGGGACGCGGTCGACCCGGTGAACGCCTACGGGCGCTCCAAGCTCGCCGGGGAGCGGGCGGCGCTGGCGTCGGAGCGGGGGCTGGTGGTGCGGACGAGCTGGCTGTACGGCGAGGGAGGGAGCCACTTCGTGGACACCATCCTCCGCCTCGCCCGCGAAGGGAGGCCGCTGCGCGTGGTCGACGACCAGTGGGGGCGGCCCACCTGGACCGGCGCGCTCGCCGGGACGCTGGCCGCGTTGATGGAGTCGGGGGCGCGGGGTATCTTCCACGCCACCGGCGGCGGCGAGCCGGTGAGCTGGTGCGGATTCGCGCGCGAGGTGGTGGCGCTGGCCGGCCCCGGCGCGGAGGTGGCGGCGGTGACTTCCGCGGAGTTCCCGCGCCCCGCGCGGCGCCCCGCGTGGTCGGTCCTGGACTGCTCCACGACCGAGGAGCGGACGGGGGCGAGGCTCCCGCACTGGCGGGACTCGCTGGTCGGGTACCTGGAGTCGAGCGGGGCCGGCGCGTGAGGCGCCGCGCCCGGTGGCACATGGCGAACAAGGACCATTCAGGGATGCCCGACGATCGCACGGGCGGGCCGGCCGGCGGCTCGTCGGCAGGATTCCAGGTTATGAAGGTCGCGATCACCGCGGACTGGCTGAACACCTCCGGGGGCGGCGAGCGCGTGCTGGTGCAGCTGCACCGCATGTTTCCGGATGCGCCCGTGTACACCACGGTGTGCGACCGCTCCGCCATCCCCGCCGAGATGCGCGGCTGGGACATCCGCACCTCGTTCCTCCAGCGCGTGCCCTTCGCGAAGCGGCGCCACCAGCCGTTCCTGCCGTTCATGCCGATGGCTTTCGAGCAGTTCGACATGAGCGAGTACGACCTGGTGATCACCACCAACAGCGCCTGCGCCAAGGGCGTCATCACCCGGCCCGGAGCGCTCAACGTCTGCTACTGCTACACTCCCTGCCGCTACATCTGGGACCTGTACCACGAGTACACGCGCGGCATGCGTCTGCGGGCGCTCTTCGCGCCGGTGGCGCACTGGCTGCGCGTCTGGGACCGCGTCTCCGCCGACCGCGTGGACCACTTCGTGGGGATCTCGCACGAGGTGGCGTCGCGCATCCGCCGGCACTACCGGCGCGACGCGGAGGTGGTGTATCCCCCGGTGGACGTGGACCGGATCCGGCCCAACGGGCTCCCGCCGGAGGACTTCTACCTGGTGGTCGCCCGGCTGGTCCCCTACAAGCGGGTGGACCTTGCGGTGCGGGCGGCGAGCCGGCTGGGCCGGCGGCTGGTGGTGGTGGGCGACGGCTCCGAGCGGCGCAGGCTGGAGGCTCTCGCCGGGCCCACGGTGGAGTTCCTGGGGCGGCGGGGCGACGACGAGGTTGCGGACCTGCTGGCCCGCTGCCGCGCCTTCCTCTTCCCGGGCTGGGAGGACTTCGGGATCGCGCCGGTGGAAGCGCAGGCCGCCGGGCGCCCGGTGATCGCCTACGGGCGGGGCGGCGCGGCGGAAACGGTGGTGGACGGCTCCACGGGCGTGCTCTTCGAGGAGCAGTCGGTGGACGCGCTGGCGGACGCGATGCTCCGGGCGGACCGGATCGCGTTCGAGGCGGCGACGTGCCGGCGCAACGCGGAACGGTTCGGCGCCGACGTGTTCCGTGCGCAGCTGGGCGCGGCGATCGAGCGGCAGCTCCAGGCCGCCCGCGCCGCGCGTCCGGCGGTGCCGACCATGGCCGAGGAGTACCTGGAGTCGGCGTGAACCGCCGGACCCTGGCAGGGGGGATGACGGCCCTCGCGGGCAAAGGAGGAGGATGCATTCGGATGCTTGAGGTTCGAGCGATATGAACAGTCGGGTGATCCCCGGGGCCGCCGCCCCCGAGCAGGCCGAGAGCCTGACGAGCGCGGAAGTGCGGCAGGCGGTCGACGAGGCGATCCGGCGCGGCTGGCTGGAGATGGCGCGGCGTGCCGCGCGCGTCTTCGTGCTCATGCTCACGGACATCGCGGCCGCGCTGGGCGCGGCGTGGGCCATGCTTTCGCTGCGCACCGACGCCTGGCCGGACGCCTTCGGGAGCGCCACGGCGAGCTGGAGCACCTTCGTCACGGCGCTGTGCGTGCAGCCGCTGGCGCTCAGCGTCAGCGGCGCCTACCGCTCCGGCGAGAGCCGCGTCAGCTTCGTCCGAATCTGCCTGGGGCTCCTGCTGGGGGTCTCGGCCACGGGGATGCAGGCGTTCCTGGGCGGCGGGATGGGCGCCTCGCTCCCGGCCGAGGCGCTGGGGCTGCTCGCCTACGTGCTCTGGGCCTCCATCGCCATCTTCGCGGTCCGCCTGGTGATCGACCGTGGGGTGAGCTTCGCCTACTCCCTGGGCATCGGGCGGCGGCGGGCGCTGGTGGTGGGCTCCGGCGAGGAACTGCAGGGCGTGGTGGAGATGCTGCGCGACCGCAACGGCGCCGACCTGCGCGTCATGGGGCGCCTTTCCCCCACCCGCGAGCGCGAGCCGGGCGCCATCCACGCCATCGCCGAGATCGACGTGGCGCTGCAGGCCACGGACGCGCAGGAGGTGATCGTCGCCTCCGCGAAGCTCAGCTTCGAAGCGCTGGAAACGCTGATCCACCGCTGCATGCAGCGGGGCGTGGTGGTGTCCCTCGCCCCCAAGACGCTGCACCTCATGGGGATGCAGTTCGAGTCGCGGCAGGTCCGGGGCGGGACGCTCCTCCGCCTCCGCCCCGTCGGCCTCGGCTTTCCCCAGCTCGCGATGAAGCGGACCATCGACCTGACCCTGAGCGTGCTCGGGCTGCTGCTCACCTGGCCGCTCTTCCTCTTCATCGCCATCGCGATCAAGCTGGACTCGCGCGGGCCGGTGCTCTTCAAGCAGGTCCGCGCCGGGCTGGGCGGGCGCCCCTTCCTGATGTACAAGTTCCGCACGATGGTCATCGACGCGGACGCCATGAAGGAGCAGCTCCACCACCTCAACGAGTCCGGCGACCCGCGACTCTTCAAGATCCGCAACGACCCCCGGGTCACGCGGGTGGGGCGGCTCCTCCGCAAGACCTCGCTGGACGAGCTCCCCCAGCTCTTCAACGTGCTGGGCGGGGACATGAGCCTGATCGGCCCTCGCCCGTTCTTCCCGGACGACCTGGAACAGTACTCGGACCACCACTTCGAGCGGCTGGCGGTGCTCCCGGGGATCACCGGGCTCTGGCAGGTGTGCGGGCGGAGCCAGGTGGTGGACTTCGAGGAGGTGGTGCGGTTCGACCGCGAGTACATCGACGGGTGGTCGGTGTGGCTGGACCTCAAGATCCTGATGCTGACGTTTCCCGCGGTGATGCGCCGGACGGGGGCGTTTTAAGGGCTTTTTGACGGCGGGTTGGGCGTGCCCCCGGCTGGCGCCGGGGTCGGGCTTCGGCTCCGTAACGCAGCAAACAACGCTGCGTAACGGAGTCGAGCCCCGGCAAACAGCCGCCGGGTCTCGCCCCTTCGGGCCGAAATCCCTCACGCAAGCTCCGACGCGGCCGGAAGATCCAGCAAGCAGACGATATGGGGCGGGGCCTCGGCCCCGCCCCTCCGCGCATCTGTCCCCGTCGCTCCGCTCCGCGGCGGCGCGTGACTTCCGTCCGCCGGCGCTCGTCATTGCCCCATGCGGATGCGGGAAAATTCGCGTTTTTCTGCGCCGCCGCCCGCGCGCGCGGGGCGCCGCGGCGCGGGCGCGCGTTGACCGTGCCCGCGCAAAACGCTATCATTGTTGCTTTTGGATCACCGAGCGGCGGCCCGTGGGCCGCGCGCTCGGTGGATCGTTTTCGGCTTCCCGTCCATCGCCCCGCGACCGCCCCGGCGGCGAGCCGCGGGATCCCGGACCCGACCACTGCCATGACCCTGCTTCTCCGTACGCTCCTCCTCCTGCTGGCCGTGCTCGCCGCTCTCCCGGCGGGGCTCGCGGCGCAGCGGGGGGGCGACACGGTGGAGGCGCGCCCCGCCGGCTCGGGGGCGCTCCCCCGGCCCGGCGACCGCATCGCGCTCAAGATCTGGAACGAGCCGGAGATGAGCGACACGTTCAACATCTCCGAGCGCGGCGAGGCGATCCTCCCCAAGCTGGGGGCGGTGCACGTCGCCTCGCTCCCGCTCGTCCAGCTCCAGGACTCGCTGCGCCGCGCCTACGCGGTGTACCTGCGGAATCCCTCGGTGGAGATCGCGGTGCTGCGGCGCATCGCCGTGCAGGGCGAGGTCCGGCAGCCGGGGATCTACCTGGCCGACCTGACGATGGGCATCCCCGAGATCATCGCCCGCGCCGGTGGCTTCACCGAGGCCGGGAACCCGCGCAACATCGTCATCGTGCGCGAAGGGCGCCGGATCCGCTACGGCCGGGAGACTTCGGACGCGCTCCTCGCCTCGGAGCTCCAGTCCGGCGACCAGATCTTCGTCCGGCCGCGAAGCGCGCTGGCCCGCAACCCCATGGCGTGGATCGGCGGCGCCATCGGGCTGCTGGGCACCTTCCGCGTGGTGGTGTGGCCGCTGATCGAGGACATCGTCGGCTCGGACGACGGAGGCTGAGGCCATGGACAACCGACGGGACGTGATGGACCTCAAGGAGATCGCGGCCGCGCTGCGCCGCGGTCTCCCCTGGATCCTGGGTGGCGGGCTGCTGGGGCTGGCCGCGGGCGCCGCCACCCTGGTCACGCTCGACCGGCAGTACGAGGCGTCGGCCACCGTGCTCCTGCGCAGCCAGGTGGGGGGCAGCTCCTCGGCCATGGCCCTTTCCCGCATCTCGGGGATGCTGGGCGGGCTCGGCGGGGGCGGGCTCGGCGGGTCGGAGGTGGAGACCGAGCAGCAGATCCTCACCAGCCGCGCCATCCTGGGCGAGGTGGTGGACTCGCTGGGGCTCCAGGTGCGGGTGACGGAGCCCGCGGGAATGCGGGCGGACGAGCTGTTCTCGTCGCGTCGGGTCGCCCCGGACGCGGAGGGCGGCGAGCTGCGCTTCGAGCGCCGCGAAGGGACGTACTCCGTGGAGGGCGAGGATTTCTCGGGGACGGTGGCTCCCGGCGGCTCGCTGCGCATTCCCGGCGGGGTGCTGACGCTGCGGCGCTCCGGGCTGCCGGAGCGCTTCGAGGTGGCGGTCAGCGACCGGCAGGGGGCGGTGCTGGGGGTGGAGAAGGAGCTGAACGCCGAGGTCACCGGCGGCGAGGTGGTGGGGATCTCCTTCCGCGCCGCGGACCCGCAGCTCGCCGCGGCGGTCCCCAACGCCATGATCGCGCGCTACCTGGCGCGCCGGCGGACCACCGACCGCGGGGTCAACCAGCACCGCTACGAGTTCCTGACGGCGCACACGGACAGCATCGCCACGCAGCTCGCGCTGGCGGAGAACGCCCTGCGGCGCCACCAGGAGACGAGCGGCGTCCTGGATCCCGAGCTGAGCGGGAAGACGGAGCTGGAGCGCGCCATGGCGATCCAGGCGCAGCTGGAGACCGCCGAGATCGAGGCGCGCTCGCTCCAGCGGATCGTGTCCCGGGGCGCGGGTGGTGGCTTCTCGCCGCGCGAGCTGGCGGCCTTTCCCACCTTCCTGAGCAACGCCGCCATCAACGACGTCCTGTCGCGCCTGCTCAAGCTGGAAACGGACCGCATCGCGCTGCTGGAGCGGCGCACCGAGCAGGACCCGGAGGTGATCGCGCTGTCCACCAGCATCGAGCACCTGGAAGGGCAGCTCGTCTCGCTGTCGCGCGACTACCTGGCGGGGCTGAACGGCCAGCAGTCGGAGCTGCGGCGGGAGCTGGGGGGCTACCAGGCGGCGCTCGCCGCGCTCCCCAGCCAGGCGGAGGAGAGCCTGCGCCGCGAGCGCGAGGTGCTGCGCCTTTCCCAGACGCTGGTCGCCATGCAGACGCAGCTGGTGGAGGCGCGGCTCGGCGCGATCAGCGAGGGCGGCGACGTGCGCCAGGTGGACGTGGCCGTGCCGCCCCGCAAGCCGGCGTTCCCCAACCCGCCGCTCAACCTGCTCGGCGGGCTGCTGGGCGGCCTGTTCTTCGGGATGGTGGCGGCGGTGGGCGCGTCGCTGGCCCGCGGCGAGGTGCGCGAGCCCTGGGAGGCGGAGCTGGCCACCGGCGCCCCCGCGGTGGGGATGGAGCCCGGGATGCCGCTCTGGCTGGCGGGGATCGGCGACGCGCGCTCGGCGCTGGTGGTGCCGGCGGGGCGCTCCGCCGACGCCCTTGCGGTGGCGGAGCAGCTGGCGGCCACGGCGGCGCTGCGGGGCCGCGAGGCCATGGCCGTGGACCTGACGCAGCCGGTGACGGCCGCTCCGAACCGGCTCGCCGCCGCCCTCCCCGCTTCGCGCGTGGGAGCCGCAGGCGTGGAGCCGGGGGGCGTGGCGACGCTGGCGGAGGGGCGCCCGGGCCTGCAGGCCAACGGCAACGGCGCTTCCGTCGGCGGGATGCGCTCGGCGCTGGGCGACCTGGAGGCGCGCTACGGCTTCGTCGCGGCGGCGCTCCCGGGGATCGAGGGGCCGCAGACGGTGGCGGTGCTCGCCCCGGACCGGCCGGTGGTGGTGGTGGCGCGCGCCGGCCGGGTGCATCGCGACGCGCTGCGCCGCACGGTGGAGGCGTGCGAGCGGCTGGGCGTCCCGGTGGCCGGAGTGGTGCTGCAGCCCGTGGGGAAGCGTGGCCGGAGCGCCTGAGGCGAGGGCGGCCCGGGCGCGGCCGCGCGACAGGTCGGCGCCGGCCGTCCGCCCCGCCGGGAAGCCGGCGCCCGGTCCGGGCGCGGAGGGGGTCTCCGTGCTGGTGGACGCGCGCGCCATCTTCGTCTCGGGGATCGGGCGCTACCTGCGCGAGGTCCTCCAGGCAGTGATCGCCGACCCGCGGTTCGGGCGCGTCCGGCTCCTGGGCGACCCGGCCGCGCTGGCCGAGTTCTGCGCCGGGGTGGCGGAGCCCGCCAAGACGGAGATCCACCCGTATCCCAGCGGCTTCTACAGCCCGCGCGCCCAGGCCGCCTGGCTGCGGCTGCGGGCCACGGGCCGCTGCGACTCGGACGTCGCCTTCTTCCCGCACTACGACGTCCCCCTCCTGGCGCTCCCGCGCCGCAGCGTGGTCACGGTCCAGGACCTGATCCACTTCAAGGTCCCCTCCGCCTTTCCGGCCTGGCGCCGGCGCGCCGCCGGCGTGCTGCTGCGCCGCGCCGTGCAGGGCGCCGGCCGGGTGCTGGTGACCTCGCAGTCCACGCGCCGCGACCTGCTGGAGCGGTTTCCCGGGTGCGGCTCCAAGGTGGGCGTGGTGCCCCTGGGCGTCAGCCCGTTCTTCGCCGCGACGGCCGATGCCTCCTCCCCGGAGCGGATCGGCGGGCCGTACCTGCTGTGCGTGGGGAACCGCAAGCCGCACAAGAACCTCGTCGCGGCGGTGGAGACGCTGGCCCAGCTGCGCGCCGAGGCGCCGGAGCTGCGCCTGGCGATCGTGGGCGAGGTGTACCGGGGATGGGAAGAGGTGCTGCGGCGCGCCGGGGAGCTGGGCGTGCGGGACCGCGTGGTGGAGGTGGCGGGGGCGTCGGACGCGGAGCTGCGCTCGCTGTACGCCGGGTGCGAGGCGCTGCTCTTCCCCTCGCTGTACGAGGGCTTCGGGCTTCCCGCGCTGGAGGCGATGGCCGCCGGCGCGCCCGTGGTGGCCTCGGACCGCTCCTCGCTCCCGGAGGTGGTGGGCGACGCGGGGCTGCTGGCGGATCCCGAGGACCCCGCCGCCATGGCGGAGGCGGTGCGCCGCCTGCGGCGCGACCCGGAGCTGCGCGCCCGCCTGGTGCGGCGCGGGCGGGAGCGCGCGGCGTCGTACACCTGGGAGCGCACCGCGCGCGAGACCGCCGACGTCCTCCTGCGGGTGGCCGGCGCGGAGGCGCGCCCGTGAGCCGGCCCGGGTGATGGAGGCCGCGGCCGCGCGGCCGGGCGGCGAGCCCGGCGTCGTCCCCGCTCCCACGCGCTTCGAGAAGGCGGCCATCGGTCTGCTGGTCGCCTTCCTGCTGGTGTTCCCCAAGGGCGGGATCAAGCTGGGCGGGGTGCCGCTCACCTGGGGCTACATCGTCCTCGGCCTGGCCTTCGCCTGGCTCCCGCTGGCGCTGCTGCTGGGGCGCTCGGCTCCGGTGCGGACGGTGCGGCTCCTGGTGCCCGCGCTGCTCGTCCCCTTCCAGCTGGTCGTCTGGTGGGGGTTGCTCGCCAACGGCACGGACGGGATGGGCTTCGCCATCTCGCTCGTGGTCAGCTTCTTCTTCATCCCCCTGATGCTCGTGCTGGTCCTGGGGATACACCTGGACCGCATCGACCTGCGCTTCCTCTTCCGGCTGGTCCGGTGGGGGGTGTTCGCCGTGGCCGTCTACGGCATCTTTCTGTTCTTCTACCGGCTCAAGACGGGGACCTTCATCGAGGTGCCCTTTCTGACGGTGAACGCGGGGGACGTGGGCGGGCTGGAGGACAAGTACATCGACCGCGGCGGGGTGTTCAAGCTCATCTCCACCTACAACAACGGCAACATCTACGGGGTCTCCATGCTGACCCTGCTGCCGCTGTACGCCTGGCTGGAGCGGAGCGTCCCCCGGCAGCTGGTGGTGAAGTTCTCGCTGCTGCTCACGCTGTCGCGCACGGTGTGGGTGGGGCTGATCCTGTTCGAGGTCCTGCACCGGGTGTGGGTGAAGCGGATCTCGCCGCGCGCCGTCGCCATGCTGCTCGCCTCGCTGCTGGTGGTGCTGGGGGGACTGTGGTACGCGCTGGACCTGATGGGGTGGGACGCGGCGCACCTGTTCGACCGCAGGCTGGGTGGGCGCGTGGGCCAGCTCGCGGCGCTGGAGGAGGCCACCGTGCTGCCTCACACGCGCTTCCGGGACATCCTGGAGATCGTGTACCTGGGGATCCTGCACAACTTCGGGATCGTGGGGTTGGCCGCCTACCTGCTGGCGATGAGCGGCCCGCTCCTGCTGTACGCCGCGCGGCTCCTGCCTTTCGCCGCCACCGAGTACAAGCGCAGCCTGGCGGCGGGGCTGGCGATCTACCTGGTGGTGTCGATGTCGGACGGGGCGCTGCTCTTCATCCCGGTCATGGTGTTCTTCTGGTTCGTGGCGTCGCTGCTCGTTTCCGACAACCCCTCGTTCCGGGCGCTGGAGCCGCCCGCGGGCGGGGGCGGCCGTGTCCGCGCGACGGCGTGACCCCTCTCCTTCCGACGTTCCGCCGGGACCCCCGGCCCACCGACCTGCGATGAAGCGGATCCTGTTCGTCGACCACACGCCCTTCGTCGGGGGGGCGCAGCTCGTCATCGCCGACCACATCCGGCACCTGGACCGGACGCGGTTCACCCCGCTGATGGCCTGCACGCCGACGGTGCCCGCGCTGGTGGAGCGCTACCGGGCCGCGGGCGCGGAGGTGTTCTTCACCCCGCTGCCGCGCCTGCGGGTGCGCAGCCCCGTGGCGGTCGTGCGTCTGCTGGGGGCCGCGCGGGCGCTGCGCCGGCTGATCCGCCGCGAGCGCGCGGACGTCGTGGTGGCCAACACCTCGCGCGCGGCGTACGTGGCGAGCCTTGCGGTGAAGGGGACGGGGGTGCCGCTGGTGTGGTGGGTGCGCGACTTCCTCTTCGGCGACCTGGCGTTCCGGCTGATGAGCGGGGCCCCGGCGAAGATCGTGTGCGTGTCGCAGGCGATCCGCGACTTCTACGGGGGTGCCGCCGACCCGCGCTTCGAGGTGGTCTACGTGGGCAACGACCTGTACCGCCGCGCCGCGGAGGTCGCCGACGAGCGCGTCCGCGTCGAGCGGGAGCGCTGGGGCTTCGGGCCGGAGGACTTCGTGGTGGGCTTCATGGGGCGGCTGGTGGAGGAGAAGGGGGTGGAGGACGTGGTCGCCGCCGTGGAGGAGGCGCACCGCCGCCACCCGCGCGTGAAGCTGCTCGTGGTGGGCACGGGGAGCGGCCAGGCCTTCAACGTGGAGGCGCGGGTCCGCCAGGCGGTCGCCGTGCGCAAGCTCGGCTTCGTGCGGTTCGCCGGCTACCAGGCGGACGAGGCGCTGTACTACCGCCTGTTCGACGCGTTCGTGCTCGCCACGCGCACCGCGGAGCCGTACGCGACCTCGGTGGTGCAGGCGATGATGGCGGGGAAGCCGGTGGTGGGAACCGCGACCGGGGGGACGCCGGAGCTGGTGCGCGACCGCGAGACCGGGATGCTGGTGCCCCCCTCGGCGCCGCGCGAGATGGCCGCCGCGCTGCGCGCGCTGCTGGAGGACCCGGGGCTGGCGTCGCGCGTGGCGGAGGCGGGGCACGCCTACGTGATGGAGCACAACCGCGAGGAAGTGACCACCGCCCGGGTGGAGCGTCTGTACGACGAGCTGGCCTGACCCGCGAGCGGACGCCAGCGCGATGCCCTGCGTGAGGGATTTCGGCCCGAAGGGGCGAGACCGCGCGGCTGTTTGCGCGGGCTCGACTCCGTTACGCAGCGTTGTTTGCTGCGTTACGGAGCCGAAGCCCGACCCCGGCGCCCGCCGGGGGCACGCCCGACCCGGCCGTTAAAAGCCGTTCAAGCCGCGTTGCGCTGCGGCCTGGCGGCCCCACGGCCGGCGGCGGGACTGGTGGCCGGAGAGGACGCGCGGAACCGGTCCCGGAGCGAGTAGGCGGCCCCCAGAAAGTCTACCCGCGACACCGCGGAGGCCATCCCCAGGGCGGCGCGGGCGCGGTCGGAAAGGGTGTCGGCGCGGGCCAGCGCACTGGTGAAGGCGGAGAGCGCCGCGCGGAACTCGCGGCCGCTCAGGTGGGCGGCGCCCCGCACGATGTCGCCGGAGACCAGGGCCCGGGAGCGCACGCCGGCGTGCCACCCCAGCGAGTCGAGCGTGGAGGGATCCAGCCGGCGCTCCATCTCCATGACCACCTGGAGGTGCTGGGCGTCCATCTGGTGCTTGTGCCCGCGGGTGGTCTGCTGGCCGTGGATGCGGTAGTGGCCCAGTACCTGGTTGAGGAAGCAGCCGTAGCCGGGGTTGGTCGCGGCGATCCACAGCCAGGTGGGGAGGTCCACGTACAGGCTGGAGCCGGCCTGCCGGAACCCCCCGGCGCGGTCCAGCACCGACCTGCGGACCATGACCGTGACCGTGGGGGTGAGCAGGTTGACGCGGGTGAGGCGGCGGAACAGCTCGGCGCTGGGGAACAGCTCGGCGCTCCGGCGGGTGTGCACCGACACGCGCTCGCCGCACGGCCGCCCGTCGTCGTCCACCAGCGCGCCGCGGCCCCAGCTCAGCAGCACGCCGGGGTCGTCGAAGGTGGGGACCTGGGCGGCCAGCTTGTCGGCGGGCCACAGGTCGTCGCCCTCCAGGATGGCGACCAGCTCGCCGCGCGCCGCCGCCAGCGCAGTGTTGTAGCTCTCGCCCAGCGCGGCGAGCCCCCGGTGCGGGAGACGGATGCAGCGGATCCGCGGGTCGCGGTAGCCGTCCACGATGTCCGGGGTGCCGTCGGTGGAGCCGTCGTCGACGACGATCTGCTCCCAGTGGGGGTACGTCTGCGCGAGGACGCTCTCGACACACTCGGCGATGTATCGCTTCTGGTTGTACGACGGGGTGACGATCGTGACCAGGGGGCTCTTCATGCCGCCGGCGTACGGGGAGCGTGAATGCGTGGCGAGTTTCTGCATGGCGCAGAAATGTATGGCTTTACGGCGCCGCCGCAACCTCCGTTCCCGCGGGGCGGCGCCACACACACGGGAGGCGGCGTGCTGCCCTGTTTTTCGGATTCTCCACGGGCCGGAGCGGGCCCCGCGCCGGGGGCGCATGCCTCGACACCGCGCGGGCTTGGGCTTAGATTCGTCCGCTTCCGGATCCGGCCCCGCGGCGTGGGGGTGGACCGCCCGCTCCCTGGCAATGGCATGATGCTCCGCTGGCTTTTTCTGCTCCTGCTGGTGCTTTCCGCGGCCTGCGACCCGTGCGCGGGGATCGGGGCGTGCGCCGAGCCCCAGCTCCGCTACACGGGCATCGTCACCACGCTCTTCCCGGACTACCCGGCGCGCGACGTGCGCGTGGAGTTCGTCCGCAGGGGCGGGGTGGGGCTCGAGGACGCGAAGCTCACGGCCGTCAGCGACTCCGCCGGCGTGTTCCTGCTGGAGGGACGCGCGCAGGAGGAGGGCAGGGTCACGGGCGACCTGGTCTTCTACCCGCCGACGCCCATCGCACCGGTGACCATCACGGGGGTGGAGATGTCCACCGCCCGCGCTCCCGGGGAGCTGCGCAGGCTGGGCACCTGGATGATCCCGTACCCCTTCTTCGCGTACAAGGGCGTCCTCTTCCACCGCAACGACGGTCAGCCGCCCGCCAAGGGGATCGAGGTGGAGTTCCGGCGCACGGGCGGGATCCCCATCTACCCGGACACCTTCACGGTGCTGTCGGACGAGCGCGGCCAGTTCGACCTGCGCCCCAAGACCTCGGTGTCGGGCGAGGTGACGGGCAACGTGACGGTGCACCTCCTCCCGCCCTACCAGCCGTACGTGGTCCGCGGGATCCGGCTCTCGACGTTCACCATCCCGCGGATCGACTCGCTCATCCCGCTCCCCATCGGGTACGGGCTGCCGTACTCGGCGCTGCTCACCTGGGAGGTCGGCGGCCGGCCGGCGGCGGGGGTGGAGGTGGAGTTCCGCAGGACCGGCGGCGTCCGCACCTACCCCGAGCGCTTCGTGACCCGCACCGACGCCTTCGGCACCGTGCTCCTGAACCCCGCGCCGCTGGAAAGCGGGGAGCTGGTGGGCGACGTGGTGGCGCGCCTGCCGGCGCCGCGCGGCGAGGTGGTGGTCATCCCCGGGCTGCGGCTGCGCACGGTGGAGGACAGCCGCCCCACGCAGTTCCTGGGCTTCTTCCGCGTCCCCGGAGGCCCCGATGCGTGAGCGCTTCTGCGCCGCCCGCCGGGCCGCGGCGCCGTGCGCCGCGCTGCTCGCGCTGGCCGCGTGCTCCCCGGACAAGGAGGTGCTGCCCGGCACCGGCGCCGACCTGGACTTCCCGCCGGTCTCGGGGACGTGGTCGTACGCCGCGCCCGAGGTGCGGCTCGCCGGGACGGCCGGCGAGGCGCCCTGCCAGATCACCGGGGTGGTGCTGACCATCAACCAGTTCCGCTACAAGGGCGAGCTGGTGGGCGACTTCGACGGGCGCACGGCCGGCGGCTCGCTCGCCTGCCGCGGCGACCTGAGCTCGCTCAGCGGCGCCCTGCAGGCGTACCCGGTGGGGCAGGGCTACGCCCTCAACCGCGACATCGCCTTCAACATCGGCACGCTGGACTGGCGCCACGCCGGCTTCGTGGCGGGCGACTCCATGAGCGGCACCTTCGTCCTGAAGCAGGGCTCCCTCCGCTTCGAGGGGAAGTTCGTGGCGAAGCGCACCGCGCGGTGACCTTCCCCGCAGAAGAGGGCCGCAGGCCCTCACCCGGCTCGCTCGAGGCTCGCCACCCTCTCCCAATCCTGGGAGAGGGGGCTAACTGCTGGTGCCGTGCCGTGCTCCCCCTCTCCCGCTTGCGGGGGAGGGGGCCGGGGGGAGGGGGCCCGCCGTCGCGTGAGGGATTCCGGCCCGAAGGGGCGAGACCGCGCGGCTGTTTGCGCGGGCTCGACTCCGTTGGGCTGCGTTGTTTGCAGCCCTACGGAGCCGAAGCCCGACCCCGGCGCCAGCCGGGGTCACGCCCGAACCGGTCGTCGAAAGCCGTAAGGACTCGCCATGTCTGACGTCGCGGCGAGAACGGGAGGCCGGCTCCTGGCGCGCAACTCGGCGCTCAACCTGGTGGGGTGGGTGCTCCCCATGGCGGCGGCGCTGGTCACAGTGCCCCTGCTGATCCGCGGGCTGGGGGCCGAGCGGTTCGGGATCCTGACGGTGGGCTGGGTGGTGCTGGGCTACTTCGGCCTGTTCGACCTGGGCGTGGGCCGCGCGCTCACCAAGATGGTGTCCGAGCGGCTGGGCACCGAGCACGCGGACGAGCTCCCGCCGCTGGTGTGGACGGCGCTGCTGCTGATGTTCCTGCTGGGCGCGGCAGGGGCCGTGGTCCTCGCCCTGCTGGCCCCGTGGCTGGTGGGCCACGCGCTCAAGATCTCGCCGGAGTACGAGGGCGAGGCGCTGAGGACGCTCTACCTCCTCGCCTTTTCCCTCCCCTGGGTCATCAGCGCCACCGGCTTCTCCGGGATCCTGGAGGCGAACCAGAGCTTCGGGCTGGTGAGCGGGCTGCGCGTGCCCATGGGGCTGTTCACCTACCTCAGCCCGCTGGCGGTGCTCCCCTTTTCCCACAGCCTGGTGCCGGTGATCGCCCTGCTGGTGGCGGGGCGCGTCGTGGCGTGGGCGGCGCACCTGGCGGCCTGCCTGCACGTGCTCCCGCTGCTCAGGCGCCGGGTGGGGGTGGAGTGGGGGCGGGCGCGCGGGCTGATGCAGCTGGGCGGCTGGATGACGGTGTCCAACGTGGTCAGCCCGCTGATGACGTACTTCGACCGGTTCCTGATCGGCGGGCTGATCTCCATGGCGGCGGTGGCCTACTACGTCACCCCGTACGAGCTGGTCACCAAGCTGCTCATGATCCCCACCGCGCTCTTCGGGGTGCTCTTCCCGGCGCTGGCGGCCACCTTCGTCCTGGACCGCTCGCGAACCGAGCTGCTGCTGGGCCGCGGGGTGCGTGCCCTGTTCCTGCTGATGTTCCCGGTGACGCTGGTGGTGGTCACGCTGGCGGAGGAGGGGATGCGCCTGTGGCTGGGGAGCGCGTTCGCGAGCCAGAGCTCGGGGGTGCTCCAGTGGCTGGCGGTGGGCGTGTTCATCAACTGCCTGGCCCAGGCCCCTTTCTCGCTCATCCACGGGGCGGGCCGCCCGGACATCACCGGCAAGCTCCACCTGGTGGAGCTGCCGCTGTACGCCGGGGCCATCTACTTCCTGTCGCGGGCCTTCGGGCTGGAGGGGGTGGCGATGGCCTGGGTGCTCCGGGTGGCGGTGGACACGACGGTGCTGTACGTCGCCGCGGGGCGCTTTCTCCCGGGCGGGACGCGGCTGGTGTGGAGCGTCGCCCGCATGGTGGCCGTCGCGCTCCCGCTCTTCGGGGTGGGGATCCTGCTGCGGGAGAGCCTGGCGGGCAAGCTGTTCTTTCTCGCCGCCACGGTGCTGGTGTTCGTGCTGTTCGGCTGGTACCGTGTGCTCCAGCCGGCGGAGCGTGCCCTGTTCCAGCGGCGGCAGCCGGCGCTGGACGTGTAGCTGCTTTGTAACGGCGGGTTTGGGCGTGCCCCCGGCTGGCGCCGGGGTCGGGCTTCGGCTCCGTAAAGCACGATACTACCGTGCTTAACGGAGTCGAGCCCCGGCAAACTGCCGCCGGGTCTCGCCCCTTCGGGCCGAAATCCCTCACGCGGGTATCGAGCTGGCGTCCGCACGGGACAACCCGCGGCGGCCTTCCGCTTCCTCTCTCCTCAGCCGATCCCCAGCTCCGCGACGATGGCGCGGACCCGCTCGCCCCATGCGTCCCAGTTCAGGCGGGCTTCGAACTCGTCGCGGCTGGACTCGCACAGGGCTTCGTAGCCGCGCGGGTCCTCCACCACGCGGGCGATGCGCTCGGCGTACGCCTCGCCCCCGGCCTCGGGGGGGAGGGTGAAGCCATTCCTTCCCTCGCGCACCAGCGAGGGGACGCCGCCCGTGCGGGTGGCGAGCGAGGGGAGGGCGTACGCGGCGGCCTCGCAGTACACCACCCCGGCGCACTCGCAGCGCGAGGGGAGGATGAAGAAGTCGGCCCCGGTCCACAGCCGCTCGAACTCGCGGCGCTGCTCCGGGACCTGCTTGTTGAGGAAGGGGACCACGCGCAGGCGGGGGTGGCGGACGTGGGCCGGCGGGGTGCACCCCACCACCGTCAATTCCGCGTCGATCCCCAGCGCCAGCAGGTGGAGCAGGGCGGCGAAGGCGATCTCCCCGCCCTTGGTCTCCCACAGGACGCCCACGAACAGCAGCCGCACGCGCGCGCCCAGCCTGCGGGGGAGGACGTCCTCCCGGCGCGGCGGGTCCGGGAGGTTGGCGCCGATGAAGACGGTGTGCACGCGCGCGGGGTCGGCGCCGTAGTCGCGCACCGCGGAGTCCGCCGCCCAGTCCGAGGCGAAGAGCGACGCCGCGGCCTTTGCCAGCGTACGACGCTCCATCTCCTCCGCGGCGCGGTCGCTGCGCTCCACGACGTTGGTGAAGTTGGGGTAGTAGCCCCGGATGACGCGCCAGGTGGAATCGGCGTAGTAGACCACCGGGACGTCCGTCTCCAGGTACGCCACCGAGGAGGAGGCGGCGGGCGCGAACACCAGGTCCGGCCGGGCGCGGGCGATGCGGCGCGAGAACAGGTGGCCGTAGTAGCGGGCCAGGAGGGGCTCGTGGTCGTAGCTGTACTCCCTGCCCGTGGCCTCCAGCACCAGGCGGCGCGCCACGCGGAAGGGGAGCATCTTCACGGGCACCGGCGACAGGTCCACCACGTCGCCCACGTGGCGCTCCACCGCGCCCTTGGCGAAGTGCACCGTCCCCGACCACGTTCGCACGTCCCGGGCGTCGCGGTGCTGGATCAGCGCCACCCGCGGCCGGTCAGGCATATGCGTCGTGCCGGCTGGGGTTGGAACGGCTCCTGACGGCGGGTTCGGGCGTGCCCCCGGCTGCGCCGGGGTCGGGCTTCGGCTCCGTAGCAGACGAAACAACCGTCTGCAACGGAGTCGAGCCCCGCGAAACTGCCCGCGGGTCTCGCCCCTTCGGGCCGAAATCCCTCACGCGGGGCATCGTGCTGGCGTCCGCCGGGCGCCGCCTGTCCGGCACACCGTCGTTCTCCCCTCCCCCTTGCGGGGAGGGGCCGGGGGAGGGGGTCGCCGTCGCCGTGTGGCGGGCCGGATCCACGGCGGCCGCGTCAGCGCCCCGGGACCACACCGATCCGGACGATGGTGTTGTTGACGTCCGTGGCGCCGTTGCCGAACGGGTTGTTCAGGGGCCCCTGGAACAGGTAGTTGTAGCGGACCTCGCGCGCCACCTCGGCGAAGAAGTCCGCGCCCAGGAGCCGGAGCCCGCCGCGCAGCCCGCCGAACACCGAAACGTCGTGCCCCACCTCCTTGAAGATGGAGAACGAGGTGCCGTACACGTCGTTGTCCCAGCGCACCCTCCCGCCGAACGCCCCCAGGCGCCATCTCCCGGCCAGGTAGTCGCCCGCCAGCCACTGCGACGACGAGCCGGGGCCCGTCGCCGCGCCCACCACCTGCCCGCGGTGGGTGTAGCCCTGCGGCACCGAGTTGCCCACGTAGTACGACGGGACCGGGCGGTTGTCGAAGGTGGAGCTTTCCTCCAGGTACGAGAGCTCGGTCTGCAGGCGGAGGATCGCGGGCCCGCGGAGCGGCCGCGCCCACTGCGCCCCCAGCGTGTACCCCTGCGAGTGGCCGGGCTGGTTGAGCATCTCCGTCACCGACGCGGGGAGCTCCAGCCGGGCCCACTCGGCGTACACCTCCAGCCCGTTCCGCGGGAAGACCCAGCGCCCGAAGACCGAGAGGATCTGGTCGAAGCCGGGGTTGGCGAGGCTCACCCGGAAGCTGTCCGCCACCGTCGAGCCGGAGCTGGGGATGGCCTCCGTCACCACCCGCGGGCGCTCCCAGTGGCGGAACACGTCGAAGGCGCGCTTCGGCAGCTCGGACCGGCCGTTCAGGCTCACGTACACCACGCGCGCGACGCCCAGGGTGAGGTCGGGGACCGGAGCGGGGCGGAAGGTGGCCGCGAGCCCGCTGAGCGAGCGGAAGTCGTTGGCCGCGTCCGCGTCGAAGAAGAGCGACTCGGCAAGCCCCCCCACGACCCACTTTCCCTCGAACGCGCCCACCCGCGTCCGCAGCGGGGCGGCGGTGCGCAGGAAGACGTGCGGGAACCCCTCCGCGTGGTTGCTCATCACCACCGCGGTGTGCATCCCCGGGCCCCACCACTGGTTTTCCGTGGCCGCGCCGGCCGCCACCGGCCCGGCCGTCACCGTCAGCGAGCTCTGCCCCGGCCCCACCATGGCGACCGGCCGGTCGCCGAAGCGGATGGGGAGGTCCACGGTGAGGGCGCCCGCGTACCAGGGCGGAAAGAACACGCTGCGCCCCGCCGAGTCCTGCGGGACCAGCTCGAACTCGCGGTTCTGCGACCAGGTGAACTGCGGGGCGAGCACCAGCGCCACCGGCCCGGCCGCCACGCGCACGCCGGCGGTCACCTGCGCGCTCAGCCCCCGCCCGGCCCACAGGGCGCCGTCGTTGAGCGAGAAGGGGATGGCCGAGTTCCACGCCAGCCCCGCCTCCGCGGGGATCACGGACCAGCGCAGCCCCGGCCCCGCGGGCCCGCCGTCGCGCGACGAGGGCGAGCGCACCAGGAACCCGTCGGTGGACTCGCGCCCCAGCACCTGGCGAACGCGGGCGAGGTCCTCCTGCGCGCTGCCGATGGAGGGGAGCGGCCGGAAGACGGCCTCCGTGGACAGCGAATCGCCCGCCTGCGCGTGCAGCGCAGCGGGCGGTACGAGGAGCGCCAGGAGGGCCAGAGCCCGGGCGAAGCGACGTGGGACGGTCATTCGTTCATGCGCCATGGAGAGCACTTGCCGGACAAGAATCGAGAGCACTTGCTAGACAAGACAAGCGGCCTAGGATAACATTCTCCCCGAGATAAGTCCAACTGCCGCACCGCCCAGCGCTCCCGTGAAGGACACGGGGCCGGGATGTGACGTGCCGCGCCGGAGGGGCGTCCACTCTCCCGTCTCACCGGCGCATCCCACTCGAGCAGGTCCAAAGATGATCTTCAGACCGTCGAACGGGGGCTCCGGTCACATTCCGCCGCGGCGTCCCCTCCGATGGGTCCTTTCGCCGCGGTCCCGTCGCGCTCCGCTGCGCCGGGCGCTGCTCGTGCTCCCGCTGCTCCTCCTCGCCGTTCCGGCCGCCGCGCAGACCGCGGGGCCTGCGGAGTCCGCGGCGACGCTGGGCGAGGTGCTTCCCGGCGGCGAGCTGGAAGGCTACCTCCGCCTCCTGCAGGTGGCGGGGAAGACGCGCGCCTACCCGTGGTCGGTCCGGGGCTTCTCGCCCGGCGAGGTGGAGCGGCTGGCGCCCCGCGACTCGGCGCACCCGTGGGCCGGCCGCTACACCTTCGCGGACGGCGCCCCGGCGGGCGAGCCGCGGGTGCACGTGCACCCGGTGCGCACCCGGGCGGTGTTCAACTCGGCGTTCCCGTACGGCGGCAACGACGGCGCGGTGTGGGCCGGGAAGGGGCTCACCACGGCGGTGGAGGCGGGGGTGACGGCGCGCTGGCGCTGGCTCTCGCTGACCCTCGCCCCGGTGGCGTTCCGCGCCGAGAACGCCGAGTTCGAGCTGGAGGAGGGGGAGACGCCAGGCCCGGACCCGTTCGTGGACGCCCGGCACCCCAACCAGATCGACCTGCCGCAGCGCTTCGGCGACGGGGCGTACGCGCGGATCGACCCGGGGCAGAGCACCCTGCGCGCCGACGTGGGCCCCGCCGCCGTGGGGATCTCCACGGCCAACCAGGTGTGGGGGCCGGCGTTCGACTACCCCATCATGCAGGGGAACAACGCGCCCGGGTTCGTGCACGCCTTTTTGGGCACGTCCCGGCCCGTGGACCTGTGGATCGGCAAGCTGCACGGGCGGGCGTTCTGGGGCCGCCTGGAGGAATCGCCGTACTCCCCCACGGTGGCGGACTCGGCGGTGCGCTTCGGCACGGGGCTGGTGGTGGCCTTCTCGCCGCGGGGGGTGCCGGGGCTGGAGTTCGGCTTCAGCCGCTTCTTCCACATGCCCTGGCCGGAGGGCGGCCCGGGGGGGACGGAGATCTTCAAGCCGCTGGAGACCTTCTTCAAGGTCAACCTGTACAGCGTCATCCAGGGGAACGACACCATCGAGTCCAGCGAGTCCGTGGTCGCCAACCAGCTGGCGGCCGCCTTCGGACGATGGGTGTTCCCGGAGAGCGGGCTGGAGCTGTACGGCGAGCTGGCGAGCGAAGACCACCGCCACAACCTGCGCGACTGGCTCCTGGAGCCCGACCACGCCACCACCTACAGCCTGGGCTTCCGCAAGGTGTGGGTGCGGGACGAGCGGCACTTCTGGTCGCTGCGCGGCGAGCTGCTCAACGGGCAGGCGTCGCACCTGGCGCGCACCCGCCGGCAGGACCCGTTCTACATCCACGCGCACACCCGGCAGGGGCACACCAGCCGCGGGCAGCTGCTGGGCTCGCCCGAGGCGTACGGGGGCGCGGCGTCCACCGTCGCGGCGGACTTCTACCACCCGGGCGGCCGGGTCACGGGCTTCTGGAAGCGCGCGGTGCGCCAGGAGCAGGGCCGGTTCCTCGCCACCGGCGTGGTGGAAACGCCCGACGTGATGCAGAGCCTGGGCGCCGAGGCGCTCCTCTTCCGCGGGCGGTGGGAGCTGGTGGGCGGGCTGGAGGGAGTGTACGACTTCAACCGGAACTACGTGTCCGACGTGGCCAACCTGAGCGCCACGCTCGGAGTGCGGGCGCGGCTCTGAGCATACAACCAGGGGAACGGCACAGGATGGACGAACAGGGCGCTCTGCTGGCGCGGATCGAGGACGGCACGGCGATCGCCGGGGTCGTCGGCCTGGGGTACGTGGGCCTCCCGCTGGCGGTGGAGATCGCGCGCAGCGGATACCGGGTGCTGGGCTTCGACATCACCGAGGCGGTGGTGGAGGGGATAAACCGTGGCGAGAGCCACATCCTGGACGTGGACGGGGAGACCGTCCGCGAGCTGGTGGCGCAGGGGCTCCTCGCCGCCACCTCCGACCTGTCGCGCCTGGCGGAGTGCGACGTGGTGTCGGTGTGCGTGCCCACCCCGCTCAACAAGACCAAGGACCCCGACCTCTCGTACGTGGTGGCGGCGGGGCACGCGGTGCTGCACGCCCTGCGCCCCGGCCAGCTGGTGATCCTGGAAAGCACCACCTACCCCGGCACCACGCGCGAGGTGCTGCTCCCGCTCCTGGGCGAGTCGGGCCACGGGGTGGGGGAGGAGTTCTTCCTGTGCTTCTCGCCCGAGCGGGTGGACCCCGGCAACCCGGTCTGGCACACCCGCAACACCCCCAAGGTCATCGGCGGCGTCACTCCGGCGTGCCTGGAGGCGGGTCTCGCTTTCTACGCCCGCGTGTTCGACACCATGGTCCCGGTGGAGAGCGCGGAGGCGGCGGAGCTGACCAAGGTGTACGAGAACACCTTCCGCATGATCAACATCGCCCTTGCCAACGAGCTGGCGCAGGCCTGCGACCGCCTGGGTGTGGACGTGTGGGGGGTGATCGAGGCGGCGGCGACCAAGCCGTTCGGCTTCATGAAGTTCACGCCGGGGCCGGGGCTGGGCGGGCACTGCATTCCGCTGGACCCGCACTACCTGTCGTGGAAGATGAGGACGCTGGCCTTCAAGACGCGCATGATCGAGCTGGCCAGCGAGATCAACTCCGAGATGCCGGCCTTCGTGGTGCGCAAGGTCGCCGACGCCCTCAACGACGAGAGCAAAGCGGTGCGCGGCAGCCGCGTGCTGGTGCTCGGAGTTTCCTACAAAAAGGACATCGACGACCTTCGCGAGAGCCCGGCGCTGGAGATCATCGAGCTGCTGCAGGCCAAGGGGGCGGAGGTGTCGTTCCACGACCCGTACTGCACCGTCATCGGCGACGACGGGCACACGCCGCTCCGCGACCTGCCCATGCACAGCCTGGAGCTCACCGGCGAGCTGCTGGAGGAGACCGACGCGGTGGTGGTCGTCACCGACCACGCCGGCGTGGACTACCGGCTGGTCGCGGAGCGCGCCCGGCTGGTGGTGGACACTCGCGGGACCATGCGCGGTATCGAGGGTTCGGCGCGGGTGGTGGGGCTCTCCGGCGAGGCGCGGGAGCCCATGGAGCTGGTCGGGGGGGCGGCTTGACCCGGACGCGCGCGCGGCGCGCCGCGGCTCCGGCCGCCGCGCACAGGATTGCGTGGGCCGCGCCCGCGATGTATGATCTTCAGCTTCATCCGCGCCGGAGCCGGCCGCGCGGGCGAGTTTGGTCTCCACCGTGCAAATGCTGGAGCTTGATTGGTGAATGAGACTGGTGGCTCCCGCGCCGGCGGGGAAGAGCGGGAGCTGACGCCGCAGTTCTGGCGCGGGAAGCGGGTGCTGGTGACGGGAGGATCGGGGTTCCTGGGCTCGCACATCGTGGAGCGCCTGGAGGCCCTGGGGGTGGAGCGGCCGTTCGTGCCGCGGCGACGGGACTTCGACCTCACCGAGCAGGCCGAGGTCCGCCGCCTGTACCGGGAGGCCAGGCCCGACCTGGTCCTGCACCTCGCGGCGGAGGTGGGGGGGATCGGCGCCAACCGTGAGAACCCGGGGCGCTTCTTCTACGCCAACGCGGCCATGGGCATCCACCTCATCGAGGAGGCCCGCCGCGCCGGTGTGGACAAGTTCGTGCAGCTGGGAACCATCTGCGCCTACCCCAAGTTCACCCCCGTCCCCTTCCGCGAAGAAGCCCTCTGGGACGGCTACCCGGAAGAGACCAACGCCCCCTACGGGATCGCGAAGAAGGCGCTGCTGGTGCAGCTCCAGGCGTACCGCGACCAGTACGGCTTCGACGGCATCTACCTGCTCCCGGTGAACCTGTACGGCCCGCGGGACAACTTCGACCCGCAGAGCAGCCACGTCATCCCGGCGCTGGTGCGCAAGATGGTGGAGGCGCAGGAGTCGGGCGCGGACGAGGTGGTGCTGTGGGGAACCGGCTCCGCCTCGCGCGAGTTCCTGTACGTGGACGACTGCGCGCGCGGGGTGCTCCTGGCGGCCGAGCACTACGGGGGGGAGGAGCCCGTCAACCTGGGCACCGGGAGCGAGATCCGCGTCCGCGAGCTGGCCGTGCTGATCGCGGAGGTGGTGGGCTACCGGGGGAGGCTGGTCCAGGACCCCACCAAGCCGGACGGGCAGCCGCGACGCTGCCTGGACACCTCCCGCGCTTTGCAGCATTTCGGGTTTCGTGCCCACATGGACTTCCGCCGCGGCCTGGAGGAGACGGTGCGCTGGTTCCGCGCATCGCGCTCGGCCCCGGCCGGGGTCGCGTAGCGGACACCCCGATTCCCGCGCCTTCACGGTGCGGGAACGGGACATGCGTGACCCTCGGCCCCGATCCGTCGTCTACAGGCGGTCGGGCTCCGGGGGACGCGTGAAAGGCCTCGTCGGGAGCCGTTGAGGGGTTACGTGTGGCGTTCGAGGCGATTTACGTGGCGACCTCCCTGGAGACCGGTATCATCCCTTCCCGAGACTTCGATCCGCGGCCCGTCCTGCGGGGCGGCGCGGTGACCTCCGAGTGCTGCCGTATGGCCTTCGCCTCGCACCGGGGCGCGGGTACTCTGACTTTCACGCTCCGATTCACCTGATGCTTGCGCACGCCGTCATCTTCGCGGTAGCACTCTTTGCTGGGCTCGTGCTGACGCCGGTGGTCATCCGCACGGCGGTCGCCTGGGAGATGTTCGACCCTCCCCACGAGGACCGGCGGGTGCACACGGAGCCCCTTCCGCGCATCGGCGGCGTCGCGGTGTTCATGGCGATGGGCGCCGGGCTGCTGGTGACGGCGCTCGCCTCGCTTGTGGGGTTCGAGCTGCTCACCGGGCCGCGCAGCTTCTTCTACGGAGTGCTCTTCGGCGGCGGGATCATCTTCGCCACGGGGCTGGTGGACGACGTGCGGGGGCTGCGGCCGGGCGCCAAGCTGGTCGCCCAGCTGGTGGCGGCGTTCGTGGTGTACGCCTACGGGTTCCGCGTGGAGGTGGTGGGGGTCGGCTCCACGGAGCTGGTGCTGGGGTGGCTCGCGCTCCCGGTGACCATCCTGTGGATCGTGGGCGTCACCAACGCCTTCAACCTGATCGACGGGCTGGACGGCCTGGCCACCGGGATCGCGCTGGTGGCCCTGGTCACCACGCTGGTGGTGTCGCTGGCGCTCGGCAACGTGGAGGTAAGCCTCCTGTCCGTGGCGCTGCTGGGCGCGCTCTTCGGCTTCCTGCGCTACAATTTCAACCCCGCGCGCATCTTCCTGGGCGATTCCGGGAGCCTGTTCGTGGGGTTCATGCTGGCGGTGCTCTCGGTGTACGGCTCGCAGAAGGCGGCCACGGCGATCCTGGCCGTGGTGCCGCTGTTCGCGCTGGCGGTGCCGCTCCTGGACACGGGGCTTGCCATCCTGCGGCGCTGGCTGCGCGGCATCCCCATCTCGCAGGCGGACGGGCGGCACATCCACCACCGCCTCCTGGCGCTGGGGCTCACGCACCGCAACGCGGTGATCGTGCTGTACGTTTCGGCGAGCGTGCTGGCGATGCTGGGGCTGTCGCTGGTGTTCGCGCCGCCCCCGGCGGTGATGTCGGTGGCGGCGGCGGGCGCGGGGGTGACGCTCTTCCTGCTGGTGTACGGCCTGCGCCGCCTGCAGTACCACGAGTTCGTGGAGGCGGGCGCGGTGCTGGCGTCCGGGCTGGCGCGGGTGCGGCGCACCATCCGCGACCGCATCTACGCCCAGGACCTGGGGCAGGTGGTGTGGAGCGCGGGGACCTTCGAGGAGGTCAACGCGGTGCTGGAGGACAACGCCACCACCTTCGGCTTCCTGCACATGGAGGTGTGCCGCGAGAGCGCGACCGGATCGCGCCCGCTGGTGCTCTTCGACGGGCACGCGGCCCGCGCCTGGAAGCTGGACTACCCGGTGACCTGGCACGACTTCGTGGAAAGCGACGACTACGTGCTGCGCATCTGGTGCAACCCGCGCGACGGGGCGCGCCCCTACGGCGCCGAGCGGGTGGCGCAGATCCTGGCTCCGGTGATCGAGGAGTGGATGGCGCGCTACGGTCCGCAGCGGGCGGCGGCGCGCGCCTTCGGACCCGGCCTGGAGATCGAGCGGGCGGATGCGGAGCGCGTCCTGGAGGTGGTGGAGGCGGTCAAGCCGGCGCGGCTGGGGCTGGTCCGCCCGCGGGCGTAGGACGCGGCCCGGCGCGCCCTCCGGTGGGGGCGCGTGGAGGCCACTCAAGTGCAGGTGGTTGAGAAGCTTTCGTTCGTGCGGTATATTCCCCTGCTGCCCCGTCCGGGGCAGCAGAATTTTTTGTGGGGTGTTCGCGCCGCCGTCCCGGCGGCACGGGCGGGCGCGGTCGCCCTCCCGCCGAGGATCACGGCAGTGGCATGCAGATGGCTTCCCGCGTAGAGTCCACCATCACGCCGGTCTCCGGCCTCGTCCCGCCCCGCCAGGCGGAGCGCGCGAGCGCCCCGACGCTGGTGATCGAGCCGGCCGGGCGCTGGCCCCGGATCGACCTGCGGGAGCTGTGGGCCTACCGCGGGCTGTTCTTCTTCCTGGTGTGGCGCGACGTCAAGGTCCGCTACGCGCAGACCGTGCTCGGCGCCGGGTGGGCGATCCTGCAGCCGGTGCTGACCATGCTGGTCTTCACCGTCATCTTCGGGCGCTTCGCCGCCATCCCCTCCGACGGCGTGCCCTACGCGGTGTTCTCGCTGGCCGCGCTGGTGCCCTGGACGTACTTCTCCACGGCGCTCTCCGGGGCGAGCAACAGCCTGGTGTCCAGCACCAACCTGATCACCAAGGTGTACTTTCCGCGCCTGGTGATCCCCTTCGCGCCGGTGCTGGCGGGGCTGGTGGACTTCGCGGTGGCGCTGGCCGTGCTGGGCGCGGTGATGCTCTTCTACGGCATCGTCCCCGGCCCGCTGGCGCTGGTGGTGGTGCCGCTGCTCCTGCTGGGGATGATGCTCACCGCGGCGGGGGTGGGGTGCTGGCTCGCCGCGCTCAACATCCAGTACCGCGACGTCAAGCACGTGACGCCCTTTCTGGTGCAGGTGTGGATGTACGCGTCGCCCATCGTCTACCCCATGTCGCTGGTCCCGGAGCAGTACCGCGGGTACTACGCGCTCAATCCCATGGCGGGGATCGTGGAGGGCTTCCGCGCCGTGCTCCTGGGCACGGGCGCCGTGGCCTGGCCCACCATCGGGATGTCGCTCGCCGTCGGCGCCGTTCTCTTTTTGACCGGCTCCCTCTACTTCCGGCGGACGGAGCGCGTCTTCGCCGACGTGGCCTGAGCCGGGGATCCGCAGCATGTCCAACATCGCAGTCCGGGTCGAGCACCTCGGCAAGCGCTACCGCATCGGCACGGCGGCCGGGCGCCACGACTCCATCCGCGAGGCGTTGGTGCAGGCCGCCAAGGCGCCGTTCCGCAACCTGGGACGCCTGCGCGACCTGGGTCGCTTCGCGGACGCGGAGGCGGACGACGTGGTGTGGGCGCTGCGCGACGTGTCCTTCGAGGTCAAGCACGGCGAGGCGGTGGGCGTCATCGGGCGCAACGGGGCGGGGAAGAGCACGCTGCTCAAGATCCTGTCGCGCATCACCGAGCCGAGCACCGGCCGCGCCATCGTGCACGGTCGGGTGGGCTCGCTTCTGGAGGTGGGGACGGGCTTCCACCCCGAGCTGACCGGGCGCGAGAACGTGTACCTGAACGGCTCCATCCTGGGGATGGACCGGGCGTACATCGACCGCAAGTTCGACGAGATCGTGGCGTTCTCGGGGGTGGAGAAGTTCGTGGACACCCCGGTGAAGCGCTACTCCAGCGGGATGTACCTCCGCCTGGCCTTCGCGGTCGCGGCGCACCTGGAGCCGGAGGTGCTGATCGTGGACGAGGTGCTTGCGGTGGGCGACGCGGAGTTCCAGAAGAAGTGCCTGGGGAAGATGGGCGAGGTGGCCAAGGAGGGGCGCACGGTGCTCTTCGTCAGCCACCACATGGGGGCGGTGCGGGCGCTCTGCGACTCGGTGATGCTGCTGAAGGCGGGGACCTCGGTGGCCTTCGGCAACCCGGACGACATCATCGCGGAGTACCTGGCGGTGCGCGGCGAGTCGGACACGGCGGAGCTCGTGTGGCCGGAGCTGCAGGGCGCGCCGGGGACGGACGACCTGCGGGCGAGGGCGCTGCGCCTGCGCGATGTCGACGGCCGCATCACCGGCGAGGTGGCGGACGACGAGGACCTGATGGTGGAGATCGAGTACGAGGTGGTGCACCGGATCTGGAACGCGCAGGTGGGCTTCCAGGTGCTCACCGCGGACGGCACCATCGTCCTGGAGTCGTACCAGGGCGACCACCTGGAGGACGTGGGCACGCAGGAGCCGGGGGTGTACCACTGGAGCTGCCGCATCCCGGGGATGTTCCTGAACAGCGGGCAGTACTACGTGAAGCTGTGGGGCTACGTCCCGGACGTGAAGTACCTGTTTCCCACCGAGGTGCTGCTCCCCTTCGCGATCACCCAGCTCAAGCACCTGGGCGCCGACCGTGGCAAGCGGCCCGGGCTGATCCGCACCCCGCTGGAGTGGCAGGAGCTGTCCCCCGTCTCCGCCGGCCCGGGAGGGCTTCGCTGATCCGCAGGGCGGAAGCGCGCTCCGCCATGGGACGCCCTCTGGGGCCCCGGCATGCTCATCCTCCACGGCGGGTGAGCATGCTTCGCTATTGCCCAGGGCGGCGCGGGGCCGGGGGGGCGCGTTGAGGGTCCTCTACGACGTGTCGGTGCTCGGGATGAGCGCCCTGGACTCGCGCGCGAGGACGGGGGTGTTCCGCACCGTGGCGAGCCTGGCCGCGGGGCTGGCGGCGTCGCCGGAGTGCGAGCTGAGCTTCTGCGCCGGGGGCGAGAGCTTCTACCCGGTGTACGGGGCGCTCCGCTACCTGGAGGCGGACCCGCGCCTGGCGGGAACCCCGTTCGTGTCGGCGGGGGCGCGGGAGCGCGCGGCGCGCCGGCTGCTGGACGGCTTCTGGCCGTACACCCGCGAGCCGGAGGCGGGCGTCTCGCTGGGCGTGGGCGGGCGCGCCATGCGCAAGCTGGCGATCTCGGTCTTCAACACCGTGGCGGACCGCCCTCACCCGGTGGAGGCGCGGGAGCTGCGCGGGGCGGACGTCTACCACTCGCCGCACGGTCCGCTGCCCCCGCGGACCCGGGGCGCTACGACACGGCGCTTCATCACCGTGTACGACCTGATCGCCGTGTTCCGGCCGGATCTCTTCGAGGCGCACGTGCAGGACTACGTCCGCTCCATCCTGGACAGCATCGGACCGGAGGACCGGGTCGCCTGCATCTCGGAGGCGACGCGCCGCGACCTGTGCGGGCACACCGGGATCGCCCCGGAGCGGGTGTTCGTGACGCCGCTGGCAGCCTCGCGCGAGCTGTTCCACCCGGTGGACGACCCGGCGGCGCTTGCGGCGGTGCGCGCGCGCTACGGGATCCCCGACGCGCCGTACCTGCTGAGCCTGAACACGCTGGAGCCGCGCAAGAACCTGGGGACGGCGGTGCGCGCCTTCGCCCGGCTGGTGGAGCAGGAGCGGATCGGCGACCTGCGCCTGGTGCTGGTGGGCGCGCGCGGGTGGGACTTCACGGAGGTGTTCGACGCGGTGGAGCGCTCGCCGGCGCTGCGGGACCGCGTCCTCTTCCCCGGCTACGTGGCGGACCGGGACCTGGCGGCGCTCTACAGCGGCGCGCTCGCCTTCGTGTACCCGTCTCTGTACGAGGGCTTCGGGCTGCCGCCGCTGGAGGCGATGCAGTGCGGGGTGCCGGTGGTGACCTCCGACACGTCGGCGCTCCCGGAGGTGGTGGGCGGCGCGGGGCGGATGGTGGCGCCGGACGACGTGGACGGCTTCGCGGCGGCGCTGGGCGAGCTGTACCGCGACTCGGCGCTGCGGGCGGAGCTGGGGCGCCGCTCGCTCGTGCGGGCGCGGGAGTTCAGCTGGGAGCGCTGCACCCGCGAGACGCTGGCCGCCTACCGGACGGCGCTCGATGCCTGAGGCCGCGCGCGGTCCGGTCCCCGCCCCGGAGGCGGTGCGCAGGGTGTTCGTGCTGCGGCCGGACAACCTGGGCGACGTGGTACTTTTTTCGGGGGCGCTCCGCCAGCTGAGGACGCTGTACCCCAACGCGGAGGTGGACCTCTGCGTGAAGCGCTACGTGCGCAACCTGGTGGAGGCGTGCCCGTACGTGGACCGCATCGTCCACTGGGAGGAGCTGCACGCGGACTGGCCGGCGTGGACGCGGCGGATCCGCGGGCTGACGCGCCTGGAGCTGGCGACCCGCCGCATGGGGCTGCGGCTGCGGCACCGCGCCGACGTGGCGCTCCTCCCCGTGCGCTCCCCGTCCCCGGAGATGCACGCCACGCTGGCGGCGATCCCGGGGGCGCTGCGCTTCGGGGTGGCGGGGTCGGACGCGAACCAGCCGCCGGACGCGGACCGCTCGGCGGACGGGATCTACGCGCGGCGGCTGACGCTGGGGCCGGAGCGCACCCGGGAGCACGAGCTGGAGGTGAACCGCGACTTCCTCCGCATGCTGGGCGCGCAGGTGGAGCTGGAGGACGTGCGGCCGGAGTTCTGGACCACGGCCGCGGACCGCGGCTGGGCGGAGGCGCACGTGCGGCGCGAGGAGGGGACCACGCTGCTGGCGCTGGCGCCGGGGGTGACGGCGCCGGCGGGCAAGGCGTACCCGGCCGCGCGCTACGCGGAGGTGCTCGCGGGCGTGCCGGAGCGCCGCTTCGGCGTGGTGCTGCTGGGCGGCGCCGCGGACGCGGCGGCGTGCGCGGAGGTGGCGGCGGCGCTCGCCGGGACGACCAACGTGGCCGGGGTCGCGAACCTGGCGGGGCGCTCCACCATCCGCGAGATGGTGGAGGCGATCCGCCGCTGCGACGCGGTGCTGGGCCCCGATTCCGCGCCGCTGCACGTGGGCGTCGCGCTGGGGAAGCCCACCGCGAGCATCGTGGGCGGGGGGCACTGGGGGCGCTTCCACCCCTGGGGCGACCCGGCCCTGAACCGCGTCGTCCACCTCCCCATGGGGTGCTACGGCTGCGGCTGGGCCTGCCCGTACGAGACCATGCGCTGCGTGCAGGACATCGCCCCGGCGGCGGTCGCCCGGGAGCTGCGTGCGGCGCTGGACGCCGCGCCGGGCGGCGCCGCGCACGCCGCCATTGCGCTCGCGGACGCCGGGCGCCAGCATTCCTGACATCGGCGGCTTCCGGATTCCTCGCCCCGCGCCACCTCGACCGCACCTTTCCGGCGACTCCGTTCCGGCCGCTCGTCCCGCCCCGTGGCGTGACCCCGGCGCCGCTGCCTCGTCTGTTGCCGGAGGCGACATTCCACCTCCCGCCCATCCGGTCCCCCGCGGACCCCACCGATCCACCACGATGCGCACGCTGCTCCAGGGTATCCGCCACCTCATCCGCAGCGCGCTGGCCGGGCACGGCCGCGCCCCGCTCACCGTGTACGGGTGTCCGGCGGAGGCCCGCGACCGGGACTTCTGGCCGCACGCCTGGAGCTGGTTCGCCTCGGACGAGGCGGCGATCCGCGCCCGCGGCGGGGACTACCGCCCGGTGCACTTCGCCGAGACGGTGTGCCGGCGTCCCCCGCGCACCCTGGACCCGCGCCCTCACTGGTTCTTCGGGATGGACGCGGCGCAGGACCTCCCCTCGTCCTTCGCGGCGGTGGTCCCGGAGGGGCGCGCGGCCGGGGCGGCGGGCGCGGTGTTCGCGTCGGACGGGCGCATGCTGGGCGACCTGTCGCGCGAGTTCGGCACGCCGGCGATCGCGCACCCGGCCCTGCGCGGGCCGCTGCCGCCGGCGCGGCGAGTGGAGGGGACGGTGGTGGTGCTCGCCGCCCCGGGGAGCCGCGTCTACTACCACTGGCTGCTGGACGTGCTGCCGCGCGTGGAGATCGCGCGGCGGGCGGGCTTCGGGGGCGAGGGAACGGAGCGCTTCCTGGTGTCCGGCGGCTTGCTCCCCTTCCAGCGGGAAACGCTCGCGGCGCTGGGGATCGGCCCGGAGCGGGTCCTGGACGCCGCCCAGTACCCGCACCTGGTCGCCGAGCGGCTGGTGGTGCCGTCGTACCCCGGGCGCGCGGAGCACCCGCCGCGCTGGGTGTGCGAGTTCCTGCGGCGCGCGCTGCTCCCCGAAGCCCGCGACGCGGCCCCGGTGCGGCTGTACGTGTCCCGCGCGGACGCGGAGGAGCGCCGGGTGGCGAACGAGGCGGAGGTGGAGGGCCTGCTGCGCGGGCGCGGCTTCCGCACCGTGGTGCTGGGGGAGCTCCCGGTGGCGGAGCAGGCGGCGCTGTTCGCGTCGGCGGAGGTGGTGGCGGGGCCGCACGGGAGCGGGCTGGCGAACCTGGCCTTCTGCGCGCCGGGGACCCGGGTGGTGGAGATGTTCGCGCCGGGGTACGTGAACCCCTGCTTCTGGTCGCTGGCGAGCCAGGCGGGGCTGGACTACGCCTACCTGCTGGGCGAGGGGCCGCGCCCGCCCGACTACGTCCACCCGCACGACAGCGCGGCCGACATGACCGTGGACCCGGCGGCTCTGGAGCGGCTGCTGGACCTGCTGGGGATCGCGGCCCCGGCGCCCGCGCCGCGCTACGAGGAGGCCGGCGCCGCGCCGCGCGCCGACGTGCCGGCGATGGCCTGAGGCCGGGGCCCGGGCGCCGCCGGTCCATTGACGGCCGGCGCGGGGCGGGTTTACTGTTGATTCTTTTGCCGGAACCCGTTTGCGCTCTCCGGGCGGCTCCGTCCGCAGCTGGAGAGCGCCGGCCGGCGTGACCCTTCCTCCGCGGAGCCGCAGCGCGCACGGGCGCACGGCCGCGGCCCCGGGACCCGAGTGAACGTCGTCTTCCTGAACCCGTCCGGCCAGATCGGGGGCGCCGAGCGGAGCCTGCTCGACATCATGGCGAGCCTGCGCGCCGCGCGTCCCGACTGGACGCTGGGGCTGGTGGCGACCGCCGACGGCCCGCTGGTCCCCGCCGCGGAGGCGCTCGGGGTGCGCGTGGCGGTGGTCCCGCTGCCGGAAGGGATCGCCCGCCTGGGCGACGGGGGCGCCAGCCGCTCCGCGTCGCTGCCGCGGCTCCTTGGCGCGCTCCCCGCGGGTCCGGGGTACGTGCGGCGGCTGCGCCGCGCCGTCCGCGCCCTGGAGCCCGACGTGCTGCACACCAACGGCTTCAAGATGCACGTGCTGGGGCTGTGGGCCCGGCCGCGCGGGGTGCCCGTGGTGTGGCACGTGCACGACTTCGTGGCCCGCCGGCCGCTGATGTCGCGCCTGCTGCGCCTCCACGCCCGCGGGTGCGCCGCCGTGGTCGCGAACTCGCACGCCGTCGCGGAGGACGTGCGGCGCGTCGCCGGGACGCGCGTGCGCGGCGGGGTGCACGCGGTGCACAACGCGGTGGACCTGGAGGCGTTCTCGCCCGGAGGGATTCGGCTGGAGCTTGACGAGCGCGCCGGGCTGGAGCCGGCGCCGCCGGGGACCGTGCGGGTGGGGCTGGTGGCGACGCTGGCGTGGTGGAAGGGGCACGAGACCTTCCTCCGCGCCGTTTCGCTGCTCCCCCCGGAGCTGCCGGTGCGGGCGTACGTGGTGGGCGGGGCGCTGTACGAGACGGCGGACAGCCAGCGCTCGCTGGACGACCTGCGCGCCCTCGCCGCGCGGCTGGGGGTGGCGGAGCGGGTGGGCTTCACCGGCTACGTGGAGGACGCGGCCGCGGCGATGCGCGCCCTGGACGTGGTGGTGCACGCCAGCACCGAGCCGGAGCCCTTCGGGCTGGTGATCGCGGAGGCGATGGCGTGCGGGCGGGCCTTGGTCGCGAGCGAGGCGGGCGGGGCGGCGGAGCTGTTCCGCCCCGGCGTGGACGCGCTGGGCCACGCCCCCGGCGACGCCGCGGGGCTGGCGCGGCGCATCGCGGAGCTGGCGGGGGACGCCGGGCTGCGGGCGCGGCTCGGGGCGGAGGGCCGCGCCACGGCGGAGCGCCGCTTCGACCGCGCGCGGCTGGCGGCGGAGCTGGTCCCCATCTACCAGACGGCAGCGGAGCAGTAGACCGAATGCGGGTGCTTCATCTTTCCAGCGGGAACCTGTACGGGGGGGTCGAGACCTTCCTCGTCACCCTGGCGCGCCACGGCGGCGCCGGGGCGGCGATGGAGGCGTCGTACGCCCTGTCCGCAGAGGGGCGGCTCAGCGAGGAGCTGCGCGCCGCCGGGGCCCCCGTGCACCCGCTGGGAGCGGTCCGCGCCCGAAACCCGCTGTCGGTACGCCGCGCGCGCGGGGCGCTGCGGGAGCTGCTGCGTCGCGAGCGCTTCGACGCCGCCGTGTGCCACTCGGCGTGGGCGCAGGCGCTCTTCGGCCCCGCGGTGCGCGCCGCCGGCGTCCCGCTGGCCTTCTACCTGCACGGCGACGTGCGGGGGCGCCACTGGACGGAGCGCCTGGCGGGCCGCGTCCGCCCCGACCTGGTGGTGGGCAACAGCCGCTACACCCTTGGCACCCTCCCCAACCTGTATCCCGGCGCGCGCGCCGAGCTGGTGGCGTACCCGGTGGAGCCGCCGGACGCCGCGCTCGGCCGCGAGCGCGACGCGACCCGCGCGGAGATGGGCGCCGCGCCGGGCGACGTGGTGATCGTGCAGTCTTGCCGGCTGGAGCCCTGGAAAGGGCACCGGCTGCACCTGGAGGCGCTGGGCCGGCTGCGCGAGGTGCCGGGGTGGACGTGCTGGCAGGTGGGCGGGGTGCAGCGGGACGGCGAGGCCGCGTACCTGCGCGAGCTGCGGGCGCGGGCGGAGCGCCTGGGGATCGCGGACCGGGTGCGCTGGGTGGGGCAGCGGCGCGACGTCCCCCGCATCCTGGCCGCCGCGGACGTGCACTGCCAGCCCAACCTGGGACCGGAGCCCTTCGGGATCGCCTACGTGGAGGCGCTGTACGCCGGCCTCCCCGTGGTCAGCACCGAGATGGGCGGCGCGGCGGAGATCGTGGACCCGGGCTGCGGGATCCTGACCCCGCCCGGCGACGCGGACGCCCTGGCGGCCGCCCTGCGGCGCCTGGTGGCCGACCCCGCGCTGCGCGCCTCGCTGGGCGCGGCGGGGCCCGCCCGCGCGGCGGAGCTCTGCGACCCCGCGCGCCAGGTGGAGCGGCTGGCCCGCGCGCTGGCGGGCGCGGGGCGCCCGGCCGGGGCCCCGGCGCCCGCGGAGCGCTAGCCGCATGGTCGCGCTCCTCCTCTGCGGGATCGCCTTCGTGGCGGCGTTCGTCGCCGGCCGCCGCTCGCTGGTGGCGGGGATCGGCGCCGTGCTGGCGGTGGGCTACCTGTACGGGATCACGCGGGCCAACGTCACCAGCACGCTGTCGCACTTCATCTTCGACTGCGCGGTGCTGGGGCTGTACGTGACGCAGCTCCCCAGGCCGTTCGCGCCGGAGGACCTGGCGCGCACGCGGCAGCTGCGCCACTGGACGGTGCTGCTGATCGGCTGGCCCATGCTGATGCTGCTCCTGCCGCTGCAGGACCCCATGGTGCAGCTGGTGGGGCTGCGCGCCAACGTGTTCTTCGTCCCCTTCCTGCTGCTGGGGGCGCGGCTCCAGCGCGAGGACTTCTACCGCGTCGCCCGCGTCCTGGCGGTGCTCAACCTGGTGGCGTTCGGCTTCGCGCTGGCGGAGTTCTTCTTCGGGCTCCCGCGCTTCTACCCGCGCAACGACGTCACCGACATCATCTACCGCAGCAACGACATCCGCGCGACGGGGTCGCTCCTGGGCGCGTTCCGCATCCCCGCGACGTTCGCCAACTCGAGCGTGTACGCCTCGACGATGGTGATCAGCGTGCCGGTGCTCCTGGGCGCGTGGCTGCAGAAGCGCACGCACCGCGACCGCGTGCTGCTGACCTGCGCGCTGGCCGCGACGGTGCTGGGCGTCTTCCTTTCGGCGTCGCGCACCAGCCTGATGCTGCTCCTCATCCTGCTGCTGATGACCATGATCAGCGGGCGGATGGGGGCGTTCGGGCGGGTGGCGTGGATCTTCATGCTGGCGGGGATCGGCTGGGTGGTGTCCACCAACGAGCGCCTGTTCCTTCGCCTGATGTCCATCAGCCCGGACTCGATCGTCGAGCGGATCTCGTGGAGCATGAACCGCGGGGTGTTCGACCACGTGGCCAAGTACCCCATGGGCAACGGCCTGGGCGGCGGGGGGAGCAGCATCCCGCACTTCCTCCTGCACCTGGTGCGGAACCCCATGCCGGTGGAGAACCAGTACGCCACCATCATGCTGGAGCAGGGGCTTCCCGGGCTGCTGGTGTGGATGGCGTTCATCGTGTGGGTGCTGACGCGCCCGCTGGGGCCGCGCGGCGACGCCTGGCACTTCCCGCGGCTGCTGGCGCGGATCGCCTGCGCGCTGTACCTGGCGACCGGCTTCATCGGGGTGGGGCTGTTCACCGCCATCCCGTTCACGGTGATGCTGTTCCTGTGGATGGCGTGGCTGGGCGTGCCACAGCGCCGCGAGGCGGAGGCGCCGGTGCCGCCGCGCGCCCCGGCGCCCGCGCCCCGGGTGCTGGCGGGCCGGCATGCCTGAGGCGGGCGGCGGGAGGCCGGAGGCGCGCCCTCCCTGGGTGATGGTGTCGCCGGGGTTCCACCGCCACGGCGGGATGGAAAAGGCCAACCTGGCGCTGGCGGAGTTCCTCCTGGAGCGCGGGACGCCGGTGCACCTGGTGGGGCACCAGGTGGACGCGGAGCTGGCGGCGCGCCCGGGGGCCCGCGCCCACGTGGTGCCGCGCCCCCGGGCGGCGCTCTTCCCGGGGGACCGGGCCATCGACCGGCGGGGGCGGGCCGTGGCGCGCGAGGCCGTGGCGGCGCACCCCGGGGCGCGGGTGGTGGTCAACGGCGGCAACTGCGGCTGGCGCGACGTCAACTGGGTGCACTACGTCCACCACGCCTGGACCCCCGCCGACGCGGGCGCGCCGCTCCCCCTCCGGCTCCGCGGCCGCCTGCTGGCCGCGGCCGCGCGCCGCGACGAGCGCGAGCGCATTCCCGGGGCGCGCCTGGTGCTCGCCAACTCGGAGCTGACCCGGCGGCACCTGCTGGAGCACCTGGGGGTGGAGCCGGCGCGGGTGCGCACGGCGTACCTGGGCGCCGAGGCGGGGTGGGGCCCGCCCTCGGCGGAGGAGCGCGCCGCCGCCCGCGCCTGGCTGGGCGTGCCGGAGGGGCGGCCGCTGGTGGTGTTCGTGGGCGCGCTGGGCCACGACGCCCGCAAGGGCTTCGACACGCTGCTGGCGGCGTGGCGGCGCCTGTGCGCGCGGCCGGAGTGGGACGGGTACCTGGTGGCGGCGGGAGGGGGGCGGGGGCTGGGGCGGTGGGAGGCGGAGGTCGCCCGCCTAGGGCTGGGGGAGCGGGTGCGGATGCTGGGCTTCACCCGGCGGGTCGCCGAGCTGCTGGCCGCGGCGGACCTGCTGGCGAGCCCGGCGCGCTACGAGCCGTACGGGCTGAACGTGCAGGAGGCGCTCTGCCGCGGCGTGCCCGCGGTGGTGAGCGCGCGGGCGGGGATCGCGGAGCGCTTCCCCGCCGAGCTGGCCGGGCTGGTGCTGCCGGACCCGGACGACGACGCCGGCCTGGCGGAGCGCCTGCTCCGCTGGCGGGGGGAGATGGACGCCTGGCGGTCGCGCGTGCGGCCGCTGGGCGCGCGGCTCCGCGCCCACGGCTGGCGGGAGATGGCGCGCGAGATCGTGGAGATGGTGGAGTCCGGCGCGCCGGCAATCGAACGAACCGCGGCCTCCGTGGCCGCGACCGAGGACCTATGAAGCAGATCGTGAAGTCCGCGCTCGCCCGGGTCGCTCCCGGGCTGTACACCGCCCTGGTCTCGCGCCGGGCGAGGGCGCACAGCCAGCGGCTGGAGCGCGAGTGGGGATACACCGAGCTGGCGCACCGGGTGGTCCGCGAGTGCGGCCCCAGGGTGACCGCCGGGCCCTTCGCGGGGCTGGAGTTCACCACGCGCACCCTGGACCGCCACATCTCGCCGAAGCTCTTCGGGGCGTACGAGGCGGCGCTGGACCCGGTGTGGGACCACGTGCGCGCCTCGCGCTACGCCGAGGTGCTGGACGTGGGGTGCGCCGACGGCTACTACGCCGTGGGTCTCGCCCGCCTGATGCCTGCCGTGCCGGTGCACGCCTTCGACACGGACGTGTGGGCGCGGCGCACCGTCCGGGAGATGGCGGACGCCAACGGCGTGGGCAACCTGCAGGTGCACGGCGCGTGCAGCCCGGAGTGGCTGGCGGCGCACCTCCGGCCGCGCTCCTTCCTCCTCAGCGACTGCGAGGGATACGAGGACGCCCTGCTGGTGCCGGACCGCGTCCCCGCGCTCCGCACCGCGGACGTGCTGATCGAGCTGCACGAGGCGGCGGCGCCCGGGGTGACGGAACGGCTGAAGCGGCGCTTCGCCGCCACGCACGAGTGCACGCTGATCGACGACCGCCCACGCGCGCCGGAGGACTACCCGGCGTCCGCGTTCCTCCCCCCGGAGGACCGCCTGCGCGCCCTCAACGAGGTGCGCACGGACGGGCAGAGCTGGCTCTTCCTGGTGGCGAGGCCGGCGTGAGCGCGTCCGTGTCGTCCGCGTCCGCGTCCGGGCCGCGGGTGCTGGTGGTCCCGTCGTCGTACTTCGCGCGCAACCGCACGGTGGGCGGCGGCGAGCGCTACGCCTTCGAGTACGCCCGGGCGCTCGCGCGCCTCACGCCCACCACGCTCGCCCTCTTCGACCTGGAGGCGGGACGCGAGGTGGTGGACGGGCTGGAGGTGAGGACCTTTCCCATCGCCGGCCTGGAGGAGAGGCGCGGCTTTCCGCTCCGGCGCGAGGCGCTGCGCGAGATCGCGGGGTTCGACGTGCTCCACCCCATGATCTTTCCCACGCCGCTCACCGACCAGCTGATCCCGCTGGCGCGGCTGCGCGGGCAGACGGTGGTGCTCACCGACGTGGGCGGGGGCGTGCCGTGCTGGAGCACGCGCCTGCAGCGGCTGCACCCGCGCGCCAGCCTCAACCGCCTCACCAACGGCCTTGCCCTGCTGTCCCGCCACTCGGCGGCGCAGTTCACCGGCTGGCGCCACCCGCGCACCATCCTGTACGGCGGGGCCGAGGTGCCGGAGGTGCCGGAGCAGGACTCGGCGCCGCAGGGCTACGCGCTGTTCGTGGGCCGGCTGCTGCCGCACAAGGGCGTGCTCCAGCTCATCGAGGCGCTGGGGCCGGACACGCCGCTGCGGGTGCTGGGGCGCCCGTACGACCCGGAGTACTTCCGCAGGCTGCGCGAGGCCGCGGCCGGCAGGGACGTGGTGTTCATCACGGACGCGGACGACGCGGAGCTTCGCCGGCAGTACCTGGGCGCCAGCGTGGTGCTCCAGCCGTCCATCCCGGTGCACGCGGGGCTCAACGACACGGCGGAGCTGCTGGGGCTGGTGGCGCTGGAGGGGATGGCGCACGGCAAGCCGGTGATCGTCACGCGCACGGCCAGCCTGCCGGAGCTGGTGCGGGACGGGGTCACCGGCTTCATCGTGCCCCCGGGCGACGCGAAGGCGCTGCGCGACAGGGTGGAGCTGCTGGTGCGCGACCCGGAGCGGAGCCTCGCCATGGGCGCGGCGGCGCGCAAGCACGTGCGCTCCTGCTTCACCTGGGACGAGGTGGCGGGACGGGGGATGGACTTCTACCGCAAGCTGCGGGGCGATGCGGCGCCGCGGACGGACGCCGCCCGGGGGGCGGCTCCGGCCGGGGGCGCGGGGCGCGTCCGCGGGGACACGCCGACGGCGGCGCGCGCGGGCGTGGCCGCGGCGGCGGGGTAGCGCGCCCGCGCTGCGGGCGGACCGCCATGGCGGACCTGCACCTGATCACGGCGGAGTACCCGCCGCAGCCCGGCGGCGTGAGCGACTACGTGCGCGGCGTGGCCGCCGGGCTGGCCGCCGCGGGCGAGCGGGTCCACGTCTGGTGCCCGCCCGCCGGGGGGGCGCAGCCGGACGACGCGGGCGTGGCGGTGCACCGCGAGCTGGGCGGGATCTCGCGCGGCGACCTGCGGCGCGTGGGTGCCCTCCTCGACGCCTTCCCCGCGCCGCGGCGCCTGCTGGTGCAGTGGGTGCCGCACGCGTACGGCCGGCGGGCCATGAACCTTGGCTTCTGCCTGTGGGTGCGGGAGCGCGCCGCCCGCGGCGACCGCGTGGAGATCATGGTCCACGAGCCGTTCCTCGCCTTCGGCGGGTCGGCGCGGCAGGCGGTGGTGGCCGCGGTGCACCGCGCCATGACGGTGGTGCTGCTGGGCGCCGCGGAGCGCGTGTGGGTGTCCACGCCCGCCTGGGCGGAGCGCTGGCGCAAGTACCGCCCGGGCCGCGCGATCCCCTTCGAGTGGACGCCGATCCCCAGCAACGTGCCGGTGGTGGACGACGCGGCGGGAGCGCGCGCGGTGCGGGCCCGCTGCCTCCCGGGAGGCGGGCGCCTGGTCGGGCACTTCGGCACCTACCGCGCCAACGTCACGGAGCTGCTGGCGCCCATCCTGGCCGCGGCGCTCGAGTCCGCGCCGGAGCGCGCGGCGCTGCTGCTGGGGCGCGGCGGGGAGCGCTTCCGCGACGAGCTGGTGGCGCGGCACCCCGGCCTCACGGGCCGCGTGCACGCGCCCGGCCCGCTCTCCACCGGCGCCCTGTCGCGCCACCTGGCCGCCTGCGACCTGCTGGTGCAGCCGTACCCGGACGGCGCCAACGGCCGCCAGACGAGCCTTGCCGCGGGGCTGGAGCACGGCCTGCCCGTGGTGACCACCGGGGGGCCCAGCACGGAGCCGGTGTGGCGCGAGTCCGGCGCCGTGGCGATGGCGCCCTCCGGCGACGCTGCGGCCGCCGCGCGGCTGGTGGACCGCCTGCTCTCCGACGACGCGGAGCGCGCGCGGCTCGGCGCTGCGGCGAAGCGGCTGTACGACGAGCGCTTCCACCTGCGGCACACGATCGCGGCTTTGACCCGCGACGGCTGAACGGCTGGGCGCTCCAGGTGGCTCCGGTGTTCGGGGTCGGCCGGGGCAGGCTCCTCCGGCGGTGCGACACCCGAAGGGACTCGCAGAGCACTCGCCCGCCGGTGGAGCAGGTCCGAGGGATCACGCTGGCTTCTAACAAACGCACCGCCTGCGGACCCTCCCCCGACCTCCCGACGAGCATCGCAGGAACGGCAACGGCGCCAGCGTGGAGATTCCCCTCCCCCGGAACGGGGGAGGGTGGCGAGCCTAAAGCGAGCCGGGTGGGGGCCCCAGCGGACGCCAGCGCCACCCCCGCGTGAGGGATTTCGGCCCGAAGGGGCGAGACCCGGCGCAGTTTGCCGGGGCTCGACTCCGTTAGCCCGCGTTGTTTGCGGGCTTACGGAGCCGAAGCCCGACCCCGGCGTCAGCCGGGGGCACGCCCGAATCCCAAGCTCTTTCCCGGTGCCCTGAACACGGGCCATCGGTTCCACGAAAGAATAGATGACGATCAGAACCCTGGCGCGGGTCGCCCTGCTCGACCCGCTGCGCACGCTGCTGCCGGCCCGCTTCCGGCTCGGCTACGACTTCTTTCTGCTGCGGCTCACGGGCCGCGCCGAAGAGGAGCTGCTGGAGCTGGACCGCCTGCTGGACCGCCGCGACCTGGCGGTGGACGTGGGCGCCAACCGCGGCTTTTACAGCTACGCCTTCACGCGGCGCTTCCGGCGGGTGGTGGCGTTCGAGCCCAACCCCCGCATCGTGGCGGACCTGGAGAAGCTCGGCGCGCCCAACCTGGAGGTACACAACGTGGCCCTCTCGGCGGAGGAGGGGAAGCTGGAGCTGTTCGTGCCGCGGGTGAACGGCGTGGAGCAGCACGGCTGGGCCAGCTTCGACCGCGGCAACCTGCCGGGCGCCACCGACTTCAAGGTGCTGGAGGTGCCGGTGCGGCCGCTGGACGCCTTCGGCCTCACGGGCGTGTCGTTCATCAAGATCGACGTGGAGGGACACGAGATCGCGGCGCTGGCGGGCGCGGCGGAAACCATCCGCGACAGCCGGCCCACGGTGCTGATCGAGGTCAAGGACCGCAACCGCGCCGAGGTGATGCGGTTCTTCGACGGGCTGGGCTACGCGCCCTTCCGCCTGCGCGGCGGCCGGCTGGTGCCGTGGACGCCGGGCGGGGCGGGGGACGAGGGCGAGAACTTCGTCTTCCGGCCGCGCCCGCCGGCCTGACGGTCCGTCCGCCATCCCCCGGATGCAGAGAGGCCCCGACGCTCGCCGCGCCGGGGCCTCTTCATACTTTCACGTTTCCGTCCTCCCTGTCCTCCGGAGCTCAGCCCGGCCGGCGCGCGGTGCAGACCACGTTGTCCGAGTAGCGGGCGCCCCGGAGCGTGCCCAGCGACGCCCGCTGCCAGGTGACGCGGGTGAGGCTGGGGAGCGCGCCGTGCTCGGTGAAGGAAAAGGCGACGCCCTGGAAGCCGGCCTCGGTGAGCACCCGCTCCAGGTCGGCGCGGAGGAGCGCGCTGATGTGCGCGGGGTAGCTCCGGCCGGTGAACGCGGCGAAGTGCCCGCGGAAAAGCAGGGACACGAGGGAGCGCCAGCTCTCGTTGTTGGGCGTGCTGACCACCAGCGCGCCGCCCGGCCGCAGCAGCCGGAACCACTCGCGGGCGAGGAAGCGCGGGTTCTCCAGGTGCTCGATCACCTCCGCGGCCACGATCAGGTCGTAGCTCGCGTCGGGGACGGGGAGGCGCTCGTTGAGGTCGGCGATGATCCAGCCCACGCGGTCCGCGCTGGCGCCCTCGTAGGCCACCAGGTCGGCGGCGTCCACCCGCGTGAAGCGCGGCCGCTCCGCCAGGAGCCGCGCCAGCCGGCCCGTGCCCGCACCGAAGTCCAGCGCCCGCCCGCCCACGCCCAGCGCGTCCACCCGGGCGAGCACGGCCTCGTAGATGGGGTCCGCCGACGTGCCGCCGGACGCCTCCGCCGCTTCCACCCGCGCCTTCTGCAAGTCCCCGGTCAAGTCAGGCTCTCTCCGTCGAACGGTCGTGTCGCCGACACCGGTGCCTGTCGGCAATTCCTGCTGGCCATCCACTGGCGATCCACCGGCCCAAAGGTCGGGCGGGGACAGGACGGGCGCAAGTACGGGAAGGTCCCATCCGGGCGAAACCCGGAGCTGCGGCTCGCCTCGTGGACGGGTGCATGTGCGATGTCCCGAAAGAGACGCGGCGCGGGGTTTGCGGCCCGTGCGACTGGACCGGCGTGGACAGCGGCGATATCTTAGGGGCGCTTCGACTAAGCCTGTGCGCCGCCCCGTGCGACGCGGGGCCGCCCGGGTGCTCGGCCCGGGCTTTTCCGGATGTCTCTGCGGAAGCGCGAAGTCGCGCGTTCGCGGAGCACTTGCATTTGCCATGGACGACACCGGCACCCCGCGCCCCACGCTCGCCACCCTTCCTCCCGCCCCTGCGGGGAGGACCGGCTGGCCGTGGACCGAGGAGACGCCCGCCCCCGCCGCGGAGGCCGGCCGCTCCATCTGGCCGCGGGTGAGCGTGGTGGTGCCGTCGTTCAACCAGGGGCGCTTCATCGAGGAGACGCTCCGCTCCGTGCTGCTCCAGGGGTATCCCAACCTGGAGCTGATCGTCATGGACGGCGGGAGCACGGACGAGACGGTGGAGGTGCTCCGCCGCTACGAGCCGTGGCTGGCGCACTGGGTGAGCGAAAAGGACCGCGGGCAGACGCACGCCATCAACAAGGGGCTGGAGCGCGTCACCGGCGAGATCTTTTCCTACCTGAATTCCGACGACCTGCTGGCGCCGGGCGCGCTGCGGGCCGTGGTGCAGGGCTTCCGCGCCCACCCCGAGGCCGACGTGGTGTACGGCCGCTGCGTGTACATCGACGAGGGCGGCGCCGAGCAGTTCACGGTGCAGGCCCGGTTCGACGGCTTCCTGGACTACCTGCGCATCTGGGACCGCCTGAACCGGCGCGAGTTCCTGACGCAGCCCGAGGTGTTCTGCCGCACCGGCGCCGTGGTGGACGCGGGCGGGTTCCGCGAGGAGCTGCGCTCGGTGATGGACCTGGAGATGTGGCTGCGCCTGCTGTCGCGCGGGCACGTCTTCCGGCCCGTGGACGCGCCGGTGGCCAAGTTCCGCATGTACGCCGCGCAGAAGTCGTCGGTGGACCCCGGCTACGAGCTGTGCCGCGTGGTGGAGGAGTACGTGCGCGGCAGCGGGTTGGTCTCCCCGGAGGAGCAGGCGACGCTCCTGGCCGAGCTCAAGGAGGCGAAGGCGCACCTGCTGGTGCGCGCCGGGATCGCGGCCACCCTGCTGGACCGCTACGGAGACGGAGTGCGCTACTGCGTGGCGGCGGCGGCGGCGCACCCGCGCATCGTGGCGACGTACCCCTTCTGGGCGGTGCTCGCGCACCCGGCCAAGCGCTTCGTCCCCCGCTCCACGCGGGGGCGCATCCAGCGGCTCTTCGGTGCCTCCGGTGCGTAGCCCGCGCGGGCCCCGCGGCACATGCGCGTAGCCGTCGCCAGCTGGAGCCGGCGCGCGCTGGGCGGGGCGGAGGGGTACATCGGCGCGGTGCTCCCGGGGCTGGCGGAGATGGGGCACGATGTGGCGCTGTGGAGCGAGCTGGACCAGCCGCTGGACCGCGAGCGGATCCCGCTGCCGGAAGGGACGCCGGAGTGGTGCGCGGCGGAGATGGGGATGGGGAGCGCGCTCGCCGCCCTGCGCCGCTGGCGCCCCGACGTGGTGTACGTGCACATCACCACCGGGCCGGCGACGGAGGCGGCGCTGCTGGAGGTGGCGCCGGCGGTGCTCTTCGCGCACGGCTACTTCGGCACCTGCGTGAGCGGCGAGAAGACGCACAAGGCGCCCGTCCCCCGGCCGTGCGGGCGGCCGCTGGGCCCGGGGTGCCTGGCGCACTACTACCCGCACCGCTGCGGCGGGCTCAGCCCGCTGACCATGCTGCGGGACTTTCGCCGCAACCTGCGCCGGAGGGAGCTGCTGACGGCGTACCGCGCCGTGGTGACCAACTCGCGCCACATGCGCGCCGAGTACGTCGCCAACGGCTGCGACCCGGAGCGGACGCACGTGGCGCCGCTCCCCGCCGCCGGGCCGCCCGCCGGGCGTGACGCCCCCGCCGCTGGCTCGTCTTTGTCGCCGGACGGGGCGGCGAGGCTGCTGTTCGTGGGGCGGATGGACCTGCTCAAGGGCGGGCGCACGCTGGTGGAGGCGCTCCCCGCGGTCCACGCCGGGCTGGCGAGGCCGGTGCACGCCGTCCTCGCCGGCGAGGGCCCGGACCGCGCCGAGTGGGAGCGGCGCGCGGCGGACGCGCGGGCCCGCTGCGCCGGGGTGACCACGGAGTTCGTCGGGTGGCGGCGCGGCGCCGAGCTGGAAGCGCTGTGGGACGCCGCCGACCTGCTGGTGGTCCCCAGCGTGTGGCCGGAGCCCTTCGGGATGGTGGGGCCCGAGGGGGGCCTGCGCGGCGTTCCCGCCGCCGCCTTCGCCGTGGGGGGGATCCCCGACTGGCTGGAGGACGGCGTGAACGGCCGCCTCGCCCCGGCCGATCCGCCCACCGCCGCGGGGCTCGCCGACGCCGTCGTCGCTTGCCTGCGCGACCCCGCCGGGCACGCGCGCCTCCGCGAGGGGGCGCTGCGGCTGGCGCGGAGGTTCAGCCGGGAGGCGCACCTCGCCGCGCTCCTCCCCGTCCTGGAGGAAGCCGCCCGCGGCGGCCGGGACAGCATCCGGGGATCCGCGAGCGCGGTCCCGACGAGAGAGCACACAGCGTCCGATCCATGATCCGTGAAGCCGTAATCGACGTCCTGCGACCGTACCACTTCCGCGGCAAGCTCCGGCTCCTGGCCGGGGTCGCGCCCAGCCGCGGCGAGCGGGACGCCGAGGTGTTCGGCTACCGGGTCAGGCTCGACCTGGGCGAGGCCATCCAGCGCTGGATCTACCTGGGCGCCTTCGAGCCGCAGGAGACCGCCCTGGTGCGCGGCTGGCTGAAGCCGGGGATGACCTTCGTGGACGTGGGCGCCAACGTGGGGTACTTCAGCCTGCTCGCCGCCTCGCTGGTGGGCGAGCGGGGGCGCGTGTTCGCGCTGGAGCCCAGCCCGTACGCCCACGCGCGGGTCGAGGCGACGCTGCGCGCCAACCGCATGCCGCAGGTGCGCGCCTTCCAGATGGGGCTGAGCGCCGAGCCCGGCGAGCTGACGCTGTACCTGCCGCCCGAGGCCGCCCGCTTCCACTCCCCCACCATGAGCGCGAGCTCCGGGGGCGACCCCGTGGCCGTGCCCGTCCGCCGCCTGGACGACGCGCTGGACGAGTGGGGCGTGGACACGGTGGACCTCATCAAGGTGGACGTGGAGGGGCACGAGCCCTTCGTCTTCGAGGGCGCGTCGCGGGTCCTGCGGAGCGGGCGCATCCGCGCCGTGCTGGTGGAGTTCAACGACTTCTGGCTGCGGCAGCAGGGCGGCACCCCGGAGGCGCTGTACCGCACCCTGCTGGAGGCCGGGTTCGTGGACACCGGCGGCGAGGCGGAGTTCGCGCCGGAGTGCGTCGTCACCCGCTTCCTCGTGCACCGCGCCGCCGGCGCGGCCTGAGCATCCGTCACCCTTCGCCCCCGAGCATGTCGCACACGATCCGGGTCCACCTCGACCGGCCCAACGAGGAGCAGCAGGCGGAGGACGACTTCTTCCGGTCGTCCGAGGACGAGCGCGCCTCCGCCGACCTGTACCGCTCCCTGCTGTACGTGGGCAAGGCGCAGTCGCTGCTGACCTTCGACGACATGGTGAAGCGCTTCGGGCTGAGCTTCCGCGGCTCGGTGCTGGAGCTGGGCGGCGGCTACGGCTACCTGAGCTCGTACGTCAAGAAGCGCTGCCCGGAGTGCCGGGTGGTCTTTTCCGACGTGTCGCGCGAGGCGGTGGAGAAGAGCGGCCAGTACGAGGACTTCTTCGGGGTGTCGCTGGACGAGAAGTGGGTCACCGGCGCCGAGGCGACGCCGTTCCCGGACGCCGGCTTCGACCGCGTCATGTTCTTCGCCAGCTTCCACCACACCCAGGACCCGCAGGCCGCGGTCCGCGAGTGCGCGCGCATCCTGCGCCCCGGCGGCGAGCTGTACCTCCTCTTCGAGCCGTCCTGCCCCGGCTACCTCAAGCCGCTGTACGACTTCCACGTGCGGCGCGACGAGGTCAAGGAGAACTACTACTCCGTGGGCGAGTACCGCCGCTTCTTCCGGAGCGCCGGGCTGGGCTTCCGGCAGCACAACTACCGCGGCTTCCTGTACCGCCGCTCGGAGCGGGCCATGCTCTACTACGCCGCGCTGAGCCTGCTGCCCGGGTTCGCGGTGAACGCGTTCCCGTGCAGCCAGGTCATCGTCGGGAGCAAGCCCGGCGCGGCATGAGCGTACCCGGCGGGGTGCCCGCGGGGCAGGCGCGGCCTCCCCTCGCCGCCGGGAGCGGCGAGCTCCGGGTGGCACCCGTGCCGCGGGCTTCCGCGGGGCGGGGCGCCGCCGACGCCGCGGCCCACCCCGCGGCCGCGCCGCGCGTGGCCGTGGTGTGCGACCTGCTGGAGGAGCGCTGGCCCAGCATGGACCTGGTGGCCGACATGCTCCTGCGCACGCTGGGCGAGATGGAGGCGCCGGGCGTGACCGCGGTGCGCGTGCGGCCGTCCATGCGCCGCAGGTTCACGAGCGAGCCGGCGCCGGGGAGCGGCGCGGACGCCTACGAGCGGCGGCTGCGGGTCAACCTGGACCGCGGGCTGAACCGCTTCTGGGACTACCCGCGCCTGCTGCGCCGCCGCCGGGGCGAGTTCGACGTCTTCCACGTGGTGGACCACGCCTACGGGCAGCTCGTGCACCGGCTGCCGTCGGAGCGCACGGTGGTCACCTGCCACGACCTGCACACCTTCCAGTGCCTGCTGGAGCCCGGCCGCGCGCCGCGCTCGGCCATGTTCCGGGCGATGACCGGCTACGTGCTGCGCGGCCTGGGGCGCGCCGGCCGGGTGGTGTTCGACACCGCAGCCGTGCGCGACGAGGCCGTGGGACGCGGGCTGGTGGCGCCGGAGCGGGCGAGCGTGGCGCACCTGGGCGTGGACCCCGCCTGCTCGCCGCACCCGGACGCGGCCGCGGACCGCGCCGCCGCCGCGCTCCTCGGCCCCGCGCACGCCGGCGCCCCCGAGGTGCTGCACGTGGGCGGGACCTTCGCGCGCAAGCGCATCGACCTGCTCCTGCGCATCTTCGCCGAGGTGCGGCGTACGGTGCCGGGAGCGCGGCTGGTGCGGGTGGGCGGCCCCTTTTCCGATGAGCAGGCGCGGTTGGCGAACGAGCTGGGGGTCGCGGACGCCGTCGCCGTGCTCCCCTTCCTGGACAAGGCGGTGCTCGCCGCCGTCTACCGGCGCGCGGCGCTCGTGGTGCTCCCCTCCGAGGAGGAGGGGTTCGGGCTCCCGGTGATCGAGGCGATGACCTGCGGCACCCCGGTGGTCGCCAGCGACCTCCCGGTGCTGCGCGAGGTGGGCGGCGCGGCCGCCACCTTCGTCGCCACCGGCGACGTGGCGGCGTGGGGGGCCACGGTCGCGCGGCAGCTCGCCGAGCCCGCGCGCGACCCCGAGCGGTGGGAGGCGCGCCGCGCCGCGAGCGCGGCGCAGGCGGCCCGGTTCACATGGCAGGAGTACGCACGGAGCATGGTCAAGGTGTATCGCGAGGTGGCGGCGCCGTGAGCGCCACGGAAAGGACGGCCGGGCGGCACCCGCGGGTGCTGCAGGTGGGCAAGTTCTACCCGCCACACTACGGCGGGATCGAGACCCACCTGCAGGTGCTCTGCGACGGGCTGCGCGACCACGCCGACGTGCGCGTGCTCGTGTCCAGCGACGACCGCAGCCACTCGCTGGAGGTGATCGACGGGATCCCCGTGGAGCGGCTGGGCACCCGCTTCACCCTGGCGGGCGCCCCCATCTGCCCCGGGATGTCGCGGCGCATCCGCGAGTCGCAGGCCGACGTGGTACACATGCACCTCCCCAACCCGGCCGCCGTCATGGCGTACCTCGCCAGCGGCCACCGGGGGCGGCTGGTGGTGAGCTGGCACAGCGACGTGGTCCGGCAGAAGGTGCTGGACGCCGCCTTCCAGCCCATCCTGCGGCGCCTCCTGGACCGCGCCGACGCCATCGTCGCCGCCACCCCCAACTACGTCGCGAGCTCGCCCACGCTGGCGCGCTACCGCGACCGCACCCACGTGATCCCGTACGGGATCCCTATCGGCGGCTTCGAGCGGCCGGGCGACGCGGTCGCCGCGCTGCGCGAGCGCTTCGGGGAGCGGATGGTGCTGGGCGTGGGGCGGCTGGTGTACTACAAGGGCTTCGAGCACCTGGTGGAGGCCATGCGCGGCGTGGACGGCCACCTGGTGATCGTGGGGACCGGGCCGCTGCGGCGGCCGCTGGAGGAGCGGGTGCGGGCGCTGGGGCTGGAGGACCGGGTGACGCTGGTGGGGGGCGTGGACGACACCGTCCCCTTCTACCACGCCGCGCGCGTCTTCGTCCTCGCCTCCATCGCCCGCAGCGAGGCCTTCGGCATCGTGCAGATCGAGGCCATGGCCTGCGGCCGGCCGGTGGTGAACACGCAGCTGGACTCCGGCGTCCCCTTCGTGTCGCGCGACGGGGAGAGCGGCCTCACCGTCCCCCCCGCCGACCCGGCCGCGCTCGCCGCCGCCGTCAACCGCCTGCTGGACGACGCCGCCCTGCGCGAGACGCTGGGCCGCGCCGCCCGGGCGCGCGTGGAGCGCGAGTTCAGCCAGGAGGCCATGGTGCGGCGCTTCCTGGCGCTGTACGCCGGCGAGCCCGAGGCGGCCGCCGCCGGCGCGGCGCGCCCCGGGCGCCCCGAGGCGCAGCGCGCCCGCCCGCGCCCGGCCGAAGTCGCCGCGGCGCGGGGCGCGCAGGGTGGACCTGCTCGCTGAAGTGCCTTATTTTCAACCGTTTGTGACCCCGCGGCCGATGTCCTCGTCCGGTGCCGTGGGGCTCCACCCGTTCGCTCCGGTGAAATGACGCGTGCACGCCTGCTGATCGCGCTCGCCCTCTGCCTCGTCCCGGCCGCGCTCGCCGCGCAGGACGGCGCGCCCGAGACCCCGCCCGCCACGCTGCGGCCCGGGGACCGCGCCGCCATCCAGGTGTGGCGCAACCAGGAGCTGAGCACCACGCTCACGGTGGGCGAGGACAGCGCCTTCGTGCACCCCATCTACGGCGCCGTCAAGGTGGGCGGGCTGCCGCTCCCGGAGGCGCGCGAGCGGGTGCGCCAGTTCCTCACCCGCTTCGAGGGCGAGCCCCGATTCACCATGCTCCCCGAGTTCCGGGTGTACGTGGGCGGCGCGGTGCGCGACCCCAACCAGCACTACATGCCGCAGCTGAGCGTGGGCGAGGCCATCACCCGCGTGGGCGGCTCCACCGCCTCCGACCGGCGGCACCGGGTGCGCCTGGTGCGCGGCGGCCGGCAGTACGTGGAGAACCTGAATGGCTCCGGGATCGCCGCGCTCCTGCAGACGCCCATCCGCTCCGGCGACCAGATCATCGTGGAGGAGCGGGCCACCTTCACGCGCACCTACGTGGGGCCGGCGCTGCAGATCCTGCAGGCCATCGGCTCCATCGTCACCACCTACGTGCTCATCGACCAGGTCATCGGCTCGGACGACACGCCCTGAGACGACGGCCCGGACGATCCCACGACCCCAGCGAACCCAGATGCACGAGCTGTCCTCCTCCCCGGAAAAGCCCCTGTACCTCCCCGGCGGGAGCGGCGCCCTGCGCCCCGACCCCGAGGCGGAGGGCTCCACCTTCGGCGAGTACGCCGGCGCGCTCCGGCGCTACTACTGGGTGGTGCTCCTGACCACGGTCGTGGGCCTCGGCCTGGCCGTGTACAAGGTGATGACCACCGAGCAGCTGTTCGGCTCCCAGGCCTCCGTGGAGATCGGCTCCGAGGGCGCCGCCGCCCCCTCCGGCGGGCTCGCCGGGATCGCCGCCTCGCTGGGCGGCGGCGGGGCGGGCGGGGTGAGCACCGACGTGGAGATCATCCGCAGCCGCATGATCCTGGGGCAGGTGGTGGACTCCCTGGGGCTCCGCCTGGCCCGCGAGGTCCCCGACCTGTGGCGCACCGAGTACCACCCGGTGGGGATCGTGGACGGGGTGCGCATCGCGCCCGACGCCACCACGGCGCCGCTGGAGCTGGCCTTCGGGGACCGGGGCGTCCGCGTGAGCAGCGGCGGCCGCGAGGCCTCGGCCGCGTACGGGGCGCCGGTGGAGATCGGCGGCGTGCGCTTCACCGTCCCCTCCCGCCCCGGCGGGACCGACCGGCTGACGCTCCAGGTGATCCCGCACAAGTCCGCGGTGGACCGGCTGCTGGAGAACGTGGTCGTGTACCCGCGCGACAACGTCAGCATCGTCGACATCGTGGTGACCGGCTACGACCCCGTGGTCACCGAGCGCATCGCCAACGTCACCGCCGAGCTGTACCAGCACTACAGCAGCCGCAAGTCGCGCGTGCAGGCCGAGCGCCGCCGCGAGTTCGTGGAGGAGCAGCTGCGCACCGGCGAGACCCTGCTGCTGGACGCGCAGAACCGCCTCACCGAGCACCGCAGGAGCGCCGGGCTGTTCAGCGCCCGCGCCGAGGCCATGACCGGCCAGGTGCAGCGCGGCGAGGTGGAGCTGAAGCGCGCCGAGCTGAACGCCGACCTGCAGATCTACAAGTCGCTCCTGGCGCAGGCGCAGAGCACCCGGCGCGAGAGCGCCGACGTGATCCGCACCATCGTCTCCAACCCGGAGATGAGCGCCAACCCCACGGTGCTCGCGCTGTACGACCGGCTCACCAAGTACGAGTCGCTCCGCGACAGCATCACCACCGGCCCGTACCGCGTCAGCGCCTCCAACCCCGACCTGGCGCGCACCGACTCGCTGATCGCGCTGAACCGCAGCGCCCTCATCGAGGCCACGCGCAACCACGTCGAGTGGCTGGAGGCGCGCGTGCGCGGCATGGACGCCATCACCCAGCGCTCCGACAGCAGCATCAGCCGGCTCGCCGGCGCCGAGCCCGAGGAGACCCGGCTCATGCTGGAGGTGGAGTCGTTCGGCGAGGCGGTGAAGACGCTGCGCGAAAAGTACTACACGGCCGGGATCGCCGAGGCCGCGGGCGAGGACAAGGTCACCTTCCTGGACCGCGCCCTCCCCGGCGAGCCCGCCGGCTCCGGCCCCGTCCGCTCGCTGGTCTTCGGGCTCATCTTCGGCGTCATGGTGGGCGCCGGCGGCGCGGTCGCGCTGGACGGGCTGAACCGCTCCGTCCGCAAGCGCGGCGAGCTGGAGCGCGTGCTCCACGTCCCCGAGCTGGCCGTGATCCCGCAGGTGCGCTCCCTGTCCGGCGCCCGGCGGCTCCGCCTCCCCGGGATGGCCGGCGTGGGCGGCCGCGCCCTCCCCGCCGCCGCGCGCCCCGAGCCGCTCGCGGCCACGCAGGTGTACTCCAGCGGCGCCGAAGCGTACCGGACGCTGCGCACCAACCTGATCTTCGCGCAGGCGGGGCAGGGGCTGCGCTCCATCGTGGTGACCAGCCCCTCCGGCTCCGAGGGCAAGACCACCACCGCCGCCAACGTCGCCGTCGCCTTCGCCCAGCAGGGAATGCGCGTCCTGCTGGTGGACTGCGACTTCTACCGCGCGCGGCTGCACCAGGTCTTCGGGGTGCCCAACTCGCCCGGGCTCGCCGACCTGCTGCTGGGCACCGTCGCGGTGGAGCAGGTGGTGCGCCCCACCGCCGTGGAGCGTGTGTCGGTGATCCCCGCGGGGCCGCTCCCGCCGGTCAACCCCACCGACCTGCTGGGCGGCGACGTGATGCGCTCGCTGCTGGCGTCGCTCGCCGGCGACTTCGACCTGGTGGTGCTGGACACGCCCCCGGTGCTCACCAACGCCAACGCGCCCATCCTGGCCACCCAGACCGACGGCGTGGTGCTGGTGGTGCGCGCCGGCCAGACGGACCGCGACACCGCGCGCGAGGCGATGCAGCAGCTGGCGACGGTCGGCGCGCGTGTGCTCGGCACGGTGCTCAACGACCCGGATGCCACGCTGGTGCAGCGCAAGGGGTATTACGAGGCCGCTGTTTCCGGAGGGAACGGGAACAGGGCTTGATTCGGGCGTGCCCCCGGCTGGCGCCGGGGTCGGGCTTCGGCTCCGTAACGCACGAAACGACCGTGCGTAACGGAGTCGAGCCCGCGCAAACAGCCGCGCGGTCTCGCCCCTTCGGGCCGAAATCCCTCACGCGGGGCTCGCGCTGGCGTCCGCGGGGGCCCCCACCCGGCTCGCTTGAGGCTCGCCACCCTCCCCCAATTCTGGGGGAGGGCTGGCCGAAGGTCAGGCCGTTTGCCGTTGCGATCTGCGCCGGGAGGTCGGGAGAGCCTGCCCCGGCCGACCCCGTGCTCGGAGCTGTCCGGAGCGGCGAGCCGTTCGGCTCGGTGACGAAGCGCGCATGTGGAGGCAATCCCGTCCACGGACGGGCGCGGTTCGGTTGTGTGGGGGCGTATCTGCTTGTATTTTCCTGATCTCTGCTCCCGGGAAAGAGTCCCGGGAGCGTGCGCGTTCCGGTGACCCGCGGAAGACATTGATCGTCGCGTACGGGAACGTCACGGACCCCGGCCCGCCGCTCGCAGCGTGACGCCGGCGCCCATCGGCATGAGCGAGCGGACCGCCGGGGTCACGCTTTCCGTGGTCGTGCCGGCGTACAACGAGGAGACCACCATCGCCGCGCTCGTGCGCCGCGTGCGCGAGTGCCCGCTCCGGACCGAGGTCGTGGTGGTGGACGACGCCTCCACGGACGGGACGCGCGCCGTGCTGGAGTCGCTGCGGGCGGCGGGGCTGGTGGACCGGCTGGTGCTGCACGAGCACAACCAGGGCAAGGGAGCCGCGGTACGCTCCGCCATCCCGCACGTCACCGGCGAGCTGGTGGTGATCCAGGACGCGGACCTGGAGTACGACCCGGCCGACCTCCCGGCGCTGCTGCAGCCCATCCTGGACGGCAGGGCCGACGCGGTGCTGGGGAGCCGGTTCCTGGGCGGCCCGCACCGCGTGCTGTACTTCTGGCACAGGGTGGGGAACGGGTTCCTGACGCTGGTCTCGAACATGTTCACCAACCTGAACCTCACCGACATGGAAACGTGCTACAAGGTGGTGAGGTCGGACCTGATGAAGAGCCTGCCGCTGCGCTCGCGGCGCTTCGGCATCGAGCCCGAGCTGGTGGCCAGGCTCGCCCAGGCGGGCGCCCGCATCTACGAGGTCCCCATCAGCTACAGCGGGCGGACCTACGCCGAGGGGAAGAAGATCGGCTGGCGGGACGGGGTGGCCGCTTTCTGGCACATCCTCCGCTGCAACCTCGTCCCCCCGCGCGCGCCGGCGTACCGGCACGTGGCGGGGGGCGCGGGCGTGGTCCCGGCGGTGCCGGCGCCGGCCGTGGCGGAGCAGGCGGGGATGGCCCGTCTACACACCAACTGAGAATCGTCGCGCGAACATGCAGATAACGGTCGTCGGCACGGGATACGTGGGGCTGGTGGTGGGAGCGTGCCTGGCGGAGACGGGGAACGACGTCGTCTGCGCCGACATCGACGCGGGCAAGATCGACCGGCTCAACGCCGGCGAGATCCCCATCTACGAGCCCGGGCTGGAGCCGCTGGTGGAGCGCAACCTTTCCGAGGGGCGCATCCGCTTCACCACCGACGTGGCGGACGCCGTCCGCGCCGCCGAGATCGTCTTCATCGCCGTGGGCACCCCCCCGGGCGAGGACGGCTCCGCCGACCTGCAGCACGTGCTCGCCGTGGCCGAAACGGTGGGGCGCAACATGCCCGCCGACGGGCCCGAGAAGATCGTCATCACGAAGAGCACCGTCCCCGTGGGCACCGCCGGCAAGGTGCGCGAGGCAATCCGCCGCCACACCACGCGGCCCTTCCACGTCTGCTCCAACCCCGAGTTCCTCAAGGAAGGTGCGGCGGTCCAGGACTTCATGAAGCCCGACCGCGTGGTGGTGGGCGTGGAGTCCGAGTACGCCCGCGAGCGGCTGGCCGAGCTGTACGAGCCCTTCGTGCGCACCGGCAACCCCATCCTGTTCATGGACATCGCCTCCGCGGAGATCACCAAGTACGCCGCCAACGCGATGCTCGCCACCCGCATCTCCTTCATGAACACCATCGCCGGCCTGTGCGAGGCCGTCGGGGCGGACGTGTCCAGGGTGCGCGCCGGGATCGGGACCGACGAGCGCATCGGCTCCAGCTTCCTTTTCGCCGGCATCGGCTACGGCGGGAGCTGCTTCCCCAAGGACGTCAAGGCGCTGATCCACACGCTCCGCACCGTGGGCGTGGACCCGGTGATCCTGGAAGGGGTCGAGCACGTCAACGCCGCGCAGAAGTCGCTGCTGCTGGAGCGCGTCGTGGAGCGCTACGGCGAGGACCTTTCCGGCTGCACCTTCGCCGTCTGGGGGCTGTCCTTCAAGCCCGAGACCGACGACATGCGCGAGGCGCCGTCGCTCACCGTGCTGCGCGGACTGGCCGCGCGCGGCGCCCGGCTGTGCGCCCACGATCCCGAGGCGCGCCACGAGGCCGAGCGCCACCTCGGCGACCTGGTGGAGTCCGGGGCGCTCACCCTGTTCGAGCACAACTACGACTGCCTGGGCGGCGCCGACGCGCTCCTGGTGCTCACCGAGTGGGCCCCGTACCGCCGCCCCGACTTCGGTCGCATCCGCTCGCTGCTGCGCGAGCCGGTGGTCTTCGACGGGCGCAACCTGTGGGAGCCGGAGAAGATGCGCGAGCAGGGCTTCCACTACGTGTCCGTCGGCCGCTCCTCCGTCGCCCCGCTGGCGGCGGTGCAGGCGCAGCCGCACGCGGCGGCGCGCTGAGGGCCGCGGAATGCGCATCCTGATCACGGGCGCCGCCGGCTTCCTGGGCTCCCACCTGTGCGACCGCTTCCTGGCGGAGGGGCACGAGGTGGTGGGGATGGACAACTTCATCACCGGCTCCCCGGACAACGTCGCGCACCTGGCCGGGCGGAGCGACTTCCGCCTGGTGGAGCACGACGTCACCCGGTACATCCAGGTGGACGGGCCGCTCGACGGCGTGCTGCACTTCGCCAGCCCCGCCTCGCCGGTGGACTACCTGGAGCTCCCCATCCAGACGCTCAAGGTGGGGTCGCTGGGGACGCACAACGCGCTGGGGCTGGCCAAGGCCAAGGGCGCCCGCTTCCTGCTGGCCTCCACCTCCGAGGTGTACGGCGACCCGCAGGTGCACCCGCAGGTGGAAAGCTACTGGGGGAACGTGAACCCGGTGGGCCCGCGCGGCGTGTACGACGAGGCGAAGCGCTTCGCCGAGGCCATGACCATGGCGTACCACCGCTTCCACGGCGTGGAGACGCGCATCGTGCGCATCTTCAACACCTACGGGCCGCGCATGCGCCCCAGCGACGGGCGGGTGGTCTCCAACTTCATCGTGCAGGCGCTGCGCGGCGACCCGCTCTCCATCTACGGCGAGGGCGACCAGACCCGCTCGTTCACCTACGTGGACGACCTGGTGGACGGCATCCACCGGCTCTTCTTTTCCGAGCGCGTGGAGCCCACCAACGTGGGAAACCCGGGCGAGTTCACCGTGCGCCAGCTCGCGGAGCGGGTGCTGGCAATGACCGGCAGCCGCTCCGAGCTGTCGTTCCTCCCGCTCCCGGAGGACGATCCCAAGGTCCGCCGCCCCGACATCGGCGTCGCGCGGGCCGTGCTGGGCTGGGAGCCGCGGTTCCCGCTGGAGGAGGGGCTGAGGCGCACGATCCCCTACTTCGAGAAGCTGGTCGAGGCGGAGAGCGTCGGCGCGCGCACCCTGGGCTGACCGCCGCGCGCCGGCTCTCCTCCCGGCGCCCGGATGTCCCCCCTTTCCATGGCATCGATGAACGTGACCGGGCGGAGTCCGGCTACCCAGGCCTCCACCGAGCGTGGCTCCCCCCGCGGGGAGGCGGCGCAGCCGGCCGTCCGTGCCACGGTGCGGGTGGCCGTGTGCGTGGCGACGCTGCAGCGCCCCCTGCTCCTTGGGGCGCTGCTGGACAGCCTCGCGGGGCTGGAGTTCCGCAAGAGCGCCCCGGTGGAGCCGTTCATCGTGGTCGTGGACAACGACCGGGGGGAGACCGCCCGCGAAGTCGTGGAGGCGGCGCGTGACCGGCTGCCGTTTCCGGTCGTCTACAACGTCGAGCCCAACCGGGGCATTCCGCACGCGCGCAACTGCGGGGTGCGCACGGCGCTCCGCGAGGGCGCCGAGTTCGTGGCCTTCATCGACGACGACGAGGTCGCGAGCCCCGACTGGCTGGACGAGCTCCTGTACGTGCAGCGCCAGAGCGGCGCGGACGTGGTCAGCGGTCCCTCGCTGCCGCGCTTCGCGCCCGGGGTGGAACCGTGGGTGGTGGAGGGCGGCTTCTTCACCTATCCCCGCTACGCGACCGGGGAAGCCATCCCCATCGCGGCCACCAACAACGCGCTGGTGGCCGCGCAGCTGTTCCGCGGCACGGAGGAGCCCTTCGACCCGACCTTCGGGCTGAGCGGGATGGACGACTCGCACTTCTTCATGCGGGTCAGGATGTCCGGGGCCAGGCTGGTGTGGGCGGACGAGGCGCGCGTGGAGGAGTTCATCCCCGCGTCGCGCGCCCGGGTGGGGTGGATCGTGAAACGGGCCTTCCGCATCGGCAACGGCTACGTGTTCTGCGTCCGGGCGCTGTCGCCACCGCACCGCTGGGTCATTCCCCGGGTTGCGGGGGCGCTGGCCCGCATCGGGTACGGCACGCTCGCGCTGCCGTTCGCGGCGGCCCGGGGCCGCGCGCCGCTGGTGAGCGCGCTGCGCACGATCTCCAACGGGGCGGGGTCGCTGGTGGCGCTGGCGGGCAAGCGCTACCAGGAGTACACCGTCATCCATGGCCGGTGAGCGGACAGGGTCCGCGTCGCCATCCACGAGGTACGTAATGCAACCGGGGACCAGCTTCCTGATCCGCGCGCCGCTCAATCTGGTGCGCCGGATTCGCTACATGCACCGGCGGTCGGTGGCCTTCTGCGTGTACACGGGGGTGACCGCCCTCTCGTACGCCCTGGCCTTCCTGCTGCGCTTCGAGTTCGGCTGGCCCGGCGTCTACACGACCACCTTCCTGGCCACCCTTCCCCTGCTGGTCGTGGTGCGGCACGTCTGCCACCTGCTGTTCCGGCTGACCACCGGCCGGTGGCGGTTCGTGGGCGTGGACGACGTGCTCCGCCTGGCCGCCGCCACCCTGGTGGGCTCGGCGGTGTTCTTCGCGCTCACGCGCGGCGCGCCCTTCCCGCTGCCGGTGCCCAAGTCGGTGGTGGCCGGGGAGGCCATCCTCAGCGTCCTCTTCACCTCCGCCGTCTGGATCTCGTACCGGGCTGCCTTCGAGGCGCTCCGCTACCGCCTGTCCGCCCGGGGGCAGCAGGAGGTGCGGGTGCTGATCATCGGGGCGGGCGAGTCCGGGTACATGCTGGCCCGCGAGATGTCGCGCCGGAACACCGGGTACCGCCCGGTGGGCTTCGTGGACGACGACCCTCACAAGTGGGGGACGCGCCTGGCCGGGCTGGAGGTGATCGGCTCGCTCTCCGACCTGCGGGCGATCACCGAGGCGTACCGGGTGGAGGAGCTGGTGCTGGCGGTGCCGTACGCCACCCCCGCGCAGATGCGCACCATCGTGGAGCGCTGCGAGAGCACGGAGCTTCCCTTCCGCGTGCTCCCCAGCATCGCCGAGGTGCTGGCCGGGCACGTGCGGCTGGACCAGGTGCGCGAGGTGCGCATCGAGGACCTTCTGGGCCGGGAGCCGGTGGAGCTGGAGCTCCAGGAGCTCGCCGAGGACCTCCAGGGCGCCTGCGTGCTGATCACCGGCGCGGCGGGCTCCATCGGCTCGGAATTGTCGCGGCAGATCGCCCTGCACACCCCGGCGACGCTGGTGCTCTTCGACCAGGCGGAGACCGAGCTGTACTTCCTGGAGCTGGAGATCCGCGAGCGCCACCCCAGGCTGCGCATCGTCCCGGTGATCGGCGACATCGTGGACCGCGACGCGGTGGAGGCGGTGTTCGAGGCGTTCGGACCCACCCACGTCTTCCACGCGGCCGCGTACAAGCACGTGCCCATGATGGAGACCAACGTGCGCCAGGCCGTCCGCAACAACGCCATCGGCACCTGGGTGCTCGCCGAGGCCGCGGGGCGGCACGGCGCGCGCAAGTTCGTGCTGGTGAGCACCGACAAGGCGGTCAAGCCGGTGAGCGTGATGGGCGCCACCAAGCGCCTGGCGGAGATGGTGGTGCTGGAAACGCAGGAGCGGCACCCGGACACCGTGTACGCGGCGGTGCGCTTCGGCAACGTGCTGGGGAGCAACGGCAGCGTCATCCCGCTCTTCAAGCGGCAGCTCGCGTCCGGGAAGCCGCTGACGGTGACGCACCCGGACGCCACCCGCTACTTCATGACCATCCCGGAGGCGGTGCAGCTCATCCTGCAGGCGTCGCTCCTGGACGAGATCCGCGGGCAGATCGCCATGCTGGAGATGGGCGAGCCGGTCCGCATCCTGGACCTCGCGCGCAACCTGCTGCGCCTGTCGGGGAACCGCTCGCGCAGGAGGAGCATCGTCTTCACCGGGATGCGGCCGGGGGAAAAGCTCCACGAGGAGCTGGTCGCCCCCGACGAGGAGACCATCGAGACGACCATCCCCAAGGTGCGGCTCATCCGCACGGGGGACGCCGCCGGGCAGGCGGTCGGCGACACGCTCTCCACCTGGGACCTGGCCTTCCGCTCGCACCGCGACGCCGAGGTGGCGGCCTCGCTCGCCGGGCTCTTCCCGGCGCTCAGCTTCGGCAGGGGCGCGCCGGTCGCGGCCGCCGCCCCGGTGCGGCCCGGCATCCCCGCCGCCCAGCTGGAGCAGACGGCGCGGTAGCGCCGGAGCGCCCGCATGTCCCGCCTCGCCGCCTCCCCCCGCCCCGACGCCGAGCCCCTGCGCGACTCCCCCGAGCCGGCGGTGCCCGCCCCGCCCGCCGGCCCCGACCTGTCGGTGGTCGTGGTGAACCGGAACACCCGGGAGCTGCTGGCGGAGTGCCTGGCCTCGGTCCGGGCGGCGGCGGGGCCGCTCGGCGTGGAGGTGATCGTGGTGGACAACGGGTCCACCGACGGGAGCGCGCAGCGGGTGCGCGACGAGTTCCCGGAAGTCCGGCTCATCGAGAACCGGGCCAACACCGGCTACGCATTCCCCAACAACCAGGGACTCGCCGCCAGCCGGGGCCGCTACGTGCTCCTGCTGAACAGCGACACCGAGGTGGGGCCCTCCGCGCTGGCCCGCCTGGTGGAATTCATGGACACGCACCCGGGAGCGGGCGCCTGCGGCCCGCTCCTCCGCTACCCGGACGGGCGGCTGCAGCGGTCGTGCTACAGCGTCCCGTCCCCGCGCACCTACCTTTCCGCCGCGTTCACGCTGGACCGGCTCTTTCCCCGCAGCCGGGCGTTCGGCAACGAGCACACCGGTTTCGCGCACGACCGCACCGCTCCGGTGGGGGCGCTGCTCGGGGCGGCGCTGCTGGTGCGGCGCGAGGTGCTGGCCACGGTGGGCGGGCTGGACGAGCGGCTGCGGATCCACTACAACGACTTCGACTGGTGCCTGCGGATCCGCGAGGCGGGGTGGGAGGTGTGCTTCGTCCACGACGCCGAGGTGGTCCACCACCTCCAGGCCACCACCCGCGCCGAGAACCGCCACCTCCGCCTGCAGGGGGAGCTGGTGCGCAACCTCTTCGACTACCACGAGAAGCACTACGGGCGGCGGGGGGTGAGGCGGGTCCGTCTCGCCATGCTGCTGGGGTGGGGGGGGCGCTGGGCGGTGTTCGGGGCGCTGGGCAGGCTCTTTCCGGACCGGGCGGGGGAGGTCTCGTCGCGCTTCCGGCGGGGGATGGTGCGCGCCGCCTGGACGGGGGACCCGGAGCAGTTCGGTGCCGACCGGGTGGAGATCGAGGACCGTTGACGTTTGGAACGGCTTTGAACGGCGGGTTCGGGCGTGCCCCCGGCTGGCGCCGGGGTCGGGCTTCGGCTCCGTAGGGCTGCAAACAACGCAGCCCAACGGAGTCGAGCCCCGCGAAACTGCCCGCGGGTCTCGCCCCTTCGGGCCGAAATCCCTCACGCGGGACTCACGCTGGCGTCCGCGGGGGCCCCCTCCCCGGCGCTACGCGCCACCCTTCCCCCGCAAGCGGGAGAGGGGAAGCACGGCACTGCACAAGCAGTTGCCCCCTCTCCCAGAATGGCGCTTCACGCTTCGCGTGAACCGTATGAAGGACCCGGGTGGCGGCTCGGAGGCCGCCGGGTGAGGGTCTACGGGCGCGGCGGGATCGCCAGCTCCTGTCCGGCGCGGATCGTGTCGCCCGGGAGCGCGTTGGCGGCGCGGATCGCGGCCACGGTGACCCCGTAGCGGCGGGCGATCCCGAACAGGGTCTCGCCGGGCTGCACGCGGTGACGCCGCGCGCCGGCGGCGCGCGGCGGCGCCGCGGGCTCCGCGCGCGCGGAGCCCTGCCGCGGGGCGGCCGTGTCGGCGGGCGCCGGGGCGGCGTCGGGCATCGGCGGGGCGGGGGCCGGGGGCGGCGGGACCGCCTCGCGGCGGGCCGGGAGGGGACGCCGCGGGGTCGCGGGGGTCACGCCCAGGCGGAGCGTGTGGTTGACGATGTCCTCCGCGTCGTCCGAGCTTTCCCAGCTCTGGCCGCGGTTCTGGTACAGGTAGTTGTAGCGGGTGCCGGCGGTCCACTCCGCGTCCACGCGGAGCGAGGCCACGTCCAGGCTGCCGCGGAGACCGCCGAAGAGCGAAACGTCGTGCGCCAGGAACGGCCACCCCACGATCTGGGCCCGGGCCGTGGTGTAGAACGCGTCGTTGTCCCAGCGGATGCGCCCGCCGAAGGCGCCCACGCGCCAGCGGGAGGCCAGGTAGTCCACGGCGGCCCACTGGCTGGACGCCCCGGGCCCGATGCTCGCCCCGATCACCTGCCCCTCGTTGGTGTAGCCCTGCGGCACGGCCGGGCCGGTGTACATGCTCACCGACTCCAGCCCGCGGGGGGTCTGCTCCAGGTAGGTCGCCTCCAGCTGAAGCCGGAGCGCGTCGCCGCCGCGGACGGGCCGGGCGCCCTGGACGCCCAGGGTGTAGCCCAGCGAGAGCGCCGGGTTGTCCAGGAAGTTCAGCATGGAGCCGGGGAGGTCCTGCCGGGTCAGCTCGGCGTACACCTCGAAGCCGTTCTCCGGGAAGACCCAGCGGCCGAAGAACGAAAGCAGCTGGTCCGCGCGGCGCGCCTCGCGCAGCGAGTCGCCGGGAGTGCCGAAGCGCCAGCGGGTGAAGACGTCCGCCGCGTGGCCGGCCACGTCGCCGGGCTCGTCCACCAGCGACTGGACCGTCCGCGCCATCCCCACGGTGAGGCCGCGGTCGAAGGCCGGGCTGAAGGTGAGCGCCATCCCGCTGAGGGCGCGCACGTCCGCGGCGGCGGTGTCGAAGTACTCCGACTGGCGCAGCCGCCCCACCATCCACCGCCCCTCCAGCGTCCCCAGCCGCGTCCTCACCGGCGAGGCCGTGCGCAGGAAGAGGTGGGGAAAGCCGGGCGCGTTGTTGCTCATCACCAGCGCGTTGCGGATGCCCGGGCCCCACCACTGGCTTTCCGTGGAGGCGCCGAAGGACGCCCCACCCACCCGCACGGCGACCGCGCTCTGCCCGGGGGTCACCCGGGTGGCGGCATCGTCGCCGAAGCGCAGGGGGAGGTCCGCGGAGCGCCGCCCGAAGTACCAGGGCGGCGAGTTCCCGTGCCGCGCCAGGTCCGTGAACTCCGGGAGGTCGAAGTCGCGGTTCTGCTCGTACTGGAGCTCCGGCGCGAGGAGAACGGACAGCGGCCCCCAGCGGAGCCACGCCCCCGCGAGGAGGCGCGCGTTTGCGCCCCGCCCGGCGCGCAGGGCGCCGTCGTTGAGCGAGTTGGGGAGGGCCGAGTTCCAGGTGAAGTCCAGCTCGGGGGCGAGAACGGCCCACTCCCAGGGCCCGTCGCCCGGACGGATGCGCTCGGACGCGGAGCGCACCAGGAACCCCTCGGTGGACGCTTCCCCCAGCAGCTGGCCGGTGCGCAGGCGGTCGTCGTAGTCGCCCCCCACGACGGGGAGCACGCGCACGGCGCCCCCGGGAAGGGCGGCCTGCGGGACCGTGTCGGGGGCCTGGGCGGGGAGGGGCGCGGCGAGCGCCGAGAGCGCTGCGAAGAGCAGAGTCGGGAGGAGGATCCGCCGTGCCATGCCGTGGGTTCTGAAAAGGGACAAAGTGCGCGTCCACACTGGACAACGGCTCCAGGGGATGATAACATCATGGCCCATGCGGGTCTAGGCTGGGGAGGGCGAACTTGGCGAGCAGCGGTCCGATCGTGAGCAGAGCGTTTTTTCATCGATCGCGAGGCCTGAGAGGAGCCTTCGTCCTCACCGGCATCGCGATCTTCGTTTCGCCGCTGGGCGCCCAGAACCGCGTGCCCTCGGGGATCGATCTCGGCGTGGTGTTCGCCGGGAGCGAGGGCGAGGAGTACCTGCGCAGCCTGCAGGTGGCGGGCGCGGCGCCTCTGTACCCGTGGAGCCTGCGGGGGTTTTCGGCGCCCGAGGTGGCCGCGCTCCTGCCCGACAGCCTGACGCACCCCTGGGCCGCGCGCTTCCCGCAGGGCGGGGAGGGCGCGATTCCGCGCAGGCTGGGCGTGATCCCCCCCCAGGCGGAGCTGCGCTTCAACTCCGGCTTCCCCTACGGCTCCAACGACGCGGCGCTGTGGGCGGGGCGGGGGATGTCGGCGGCGGTCACGGCGGGGGTGGCGGGTCGCTACGGGCCGGTGTCCTACGTGCTGGCTCCCACGGCGGTGTGGGCCCAGAACGCCGAGTTCCCCCTGCAGGCCAACGGCTCCACGGAGCCGTTCGCGGACGGGCGCTCGCCCACCTCCATCGACCTGCCGCAGCGCTTCGGCGACGGCGCCTACGCGCGGCTCGATCCCGGCCAGAGCACCCTGCGGCTGGACGCCCGCGGCGTGGCGCTGGGGCTTTCCACCGCGGACCAGGTGTGGGGGCCCGCTTCGCGCTTCCCCCTGGTGCTGGGGAACAACGCGCCCGGCTTCCCGCACCTCTTCGCGGGGACCTCGCGCCCGGTGAGCGTGGGCGTGGGGAAGCTGCACGCCCGGTTCGTCTGGGGGCGGCTCTCGCAGTCGGACTACTCGCCGGTCGCGGCGGACTCCTCGATCCGCTTCATGTCCGGGCTGGTGGCGACGTTCACCCCGCGGGGGCTCCCCGGCCTGGAGGTGGGCGCGTCGCGCTTCTACCACCTCCCCTGGACGGACGACGGGCCCGCCCTCCGCGCGTTCCTCCGCCCGGTGGAAGGGATCTTCAAGATCGAGACGGCCGACCCGGACGACCTGCAGCCGCTGACGGAGGCCAACCAGCTCGCCTCGCTCTTCGCGCGCTACGTCGCGCCGCGGTCCGGCTTCGAGGTGTACGGCGAGTACGGCCGCGAGGACCACAACTTCGATCTCCGGGACTTCATCCTGGAGCCGGACCACATGAGCGCCTACACGCTCGGCTTCCGCAAGGTGTGGAAGCGCGTGGAGCCGCGCTGGGTGGTGCTCCGCGGCGAGGTCGCGAACACCCAGGCCACCCACCTGGCGCGCGTCCGGCACCAGGGTCCGTACTACGCGCACCACTCGCTCCGGCAGGGTCACACCAACGCCGGGCAGCTCCTGGTCCCGGCCGCCGCGTACGGCGGCGGCGGGGCGACGCTCGGGGTGGACTACCTGCATCCGCGCGGGCGCTGGACGGTCTCCTGGGCGCGCGAGCTCCGTGCGTACGCACCCCCGGACACCGCCGTCGCCGGGACGCGCGACGTCATGCATTCGCTGGGGGGGGAGGCTGTCTTCTTCCGCCGGGGGGTGGACCTCACGGCCGGGGTCACCGGCGTGTACAACCGCAACCGCTACTTCGTGTCGGACGAGTTCAACCTGAACCTCGCCTTCGGCGCGAGGATCGGGCTCTGAGGCGGGATCGTGCGCGAAATCATCCAATCCGCTGCTGAAGCAGACATGAACTACCCGGCAGACTCGACCGTGGCCCGCTTCGAGGACGGCACCGCCCTTCTGGGGGTGATCGGCCTGGGGTACGTCGGCCTCCCGCTGGCCGTCGAGATGGCGCGCAGCGGGTACCGCGTCCTCGGCTTCGACGTGAGCGAGCGGGTGGTGGACGGCATCAACCGTGGGGCGAGCCACATCCAGGACGTCCCCTCGGATGCGCTCGCGGCGTTCGTGGGCGAGGGGCTGCTCGTGGCGACCACGGACCTGTCGCGCCTGGCGGAGTGCGACGCCATCAGCATCTGTGTCCCCACGCCGCTCTCCAAGACCAAGGACCCGGACCTGTCGTACGTGGTCGCCGCCACGCACGCCGTCCGCCAGGGGCTGCGCCCCGGCCAGCTGGTCATCCTGGAAAGCACCACCTACCCGGGGACCACGCGCGACGCCATGCTCCCCGTGCTGGAAGGGGGCGGGCTGGCGGGGGGGCGCGACTTCTTTCTGTGCTTCAGCCCGGAGCGGGTGGACCCCGGCAACGCGGTCTGGCACACGCGCAACACGCCCAAGGTGCTCGGGGGGATCACCCCGGCGTGCGCCGCGGCGGGGATGGCGCTGTACTCGCGCATCTTCGACGTGGTGGTGCCCGTGGAGAGCGCGGAGGCCGCGGAGCTGGTGAAGCTGTACGAGAACACCTTCCGCATGATCAACATTGCGCTCGTCAACGAGATGGCGCAGGTGTGCGACCGCCTGGGCGTGGACGTGTGGGGGGTGATCGAGGCGGCGGCCACCAAGCCGTTCGGCTTCATGAAGTTCACGCCGGGGCCGGGGCTGGGCGGGCACTGCATCCCGCTGGACCCGCACTACCTCTCGTGGAAGATGAGGACGCTGGCCTTCAAGACGCGCATGATCGAGCTGGCCAGCGAGATCAACGCGGAGATGCCGGCGTTCGTGGTGCGCAAGGTCGCCGACGCCCTCAACGAGGACCGCAAGCCGCTCAACGGCAGCCGGGTCCTGGTGCTGGGGGTCGCGTACAAGAAGGACATCGACGACCTGCGCGAGAGCCCGGCGCTGGAGATCATCCAGCTGCTGCAGGACAAGGGCGCGGAGGTGGCGTTCCACGACCCCTTCTGCCCCGTGATCCTGGACGACGGCCACACCTCCATCTCCGGCCTCCCGCTGCACGGCGTGGCACTCACGGACGCCGAGCTGGCGGCCGCGGACGCGGTGGTGGTGGTGACCGACCACTCGGACGTGGACTACGCGCGGGTCGCCGCGCGCGCCCGGCTGGTGGTGGACTCGCGTGGCGTCATGCGCCGCGCGGCGGGGGGCGCGCGGGTGGTGGGGATCTCGGGCACGGAGGGCGTCGCCGCGCCGCGCGGCCGGACCTCGGTGGCCGCGTGACGGCGTACCGGGAGACCCAGGACGAGCTGCGCCGGAGCCCCCGCCGCTGGCTGGTGACCGGGGCGGCGGGCTTCATCGGTTCCAACCTGGTGGAGCAGCTCCTGGGGCTGGGCCAGGAGGTGGTGGGGCTGGACAGCTTCGCCACCGGACACCGCCGCAACCTGGACGAGGTCCGCCAGCGGGCGGGGGAGAGCGCCGCCGCCTTCCGCTTCATCGAGGGCGACATCCTGGATCTGGACGCCTGCCGCGAAGCGTGCGAGGGGGCGGACTTCGTGCTCCACCAGGCGGCGCTCGGCTCGGTGCCGCGCTCGCTGGAGGATCCCATCCGCTCCAACCGCGCCAACGTGGACGGGTTCCTCAACATGCTCGTCGCCGCGCGGGACGCGCGGGTGGGCCGCTTCGTGTACGCCGCCTCCAGCTCCACCTACGGCGACCACCCCGGCCTCCCCAAGGTGGAGGACCGCATCGGGCGGCCGCTCTCGCCGTACGCGGTGACCAAGTACGTCAACGAGCTGTACGCGGGGGTGTTCCAGCGCTCGTACGGGCTGGAAACCATCGGGCTGCGCTACTTCAACGTGTTCGGGCGGCGGCAGGACCCGGACGGCGCCTACGCGGCCGTGATCCCCAAGTGGGTGGGGAGCCTGCTTGCCGGCCGCCCCTGCTACGTCAACGGCGACGGCGAGACCAGCCGCGACTTCTGCTACGTGGACAACGTGGTGCAGGCGAACCTGCTCGCGGCGACCTCGCGCCACCCCGAAGCCACCGACCAGGTCTACAACGTGGCGTTCGGGGAGCGGACCACGCTCAACGAGATCTTCGGGCTGATCCGCGACGGCCTGGCGGCGTACCGCCCGGAGCTGGCGCAGGCGGAGCCCATCTACCGCGAGCCCCGGGCGGGGGACGTGCGCCACTCGCTGGCGGACATCGGCCGGATCCGCTCGCGGCTGGGCTACGCGCCCGCCTTCTCGGTGCGCGACGGGCTGGCCGAAGCGCTCGACTGGTACGTGCGCGACGCCGACCGGCGCCGCGCCGTCGAGACCGCGGGGGCCGCGTCGTGAAGGGGATCATCCTGGCCGGCGGCTCGGGGACCCGGCTCTACCCGATCACGCAGGCGGTCAGCAAGCAGCTGCTGCCGGTGTACGACAAGCCCATGGTGTACTACCCGCTGAGCACGCTGATGCTGGCGGGGATCCGCGAGGTGCTGGTCATCTCCACGCCGTACGACCTCCCCCTCTTCCGCCGCCTCCTGGGCGACGGGTCGCAGTGGGGGATGGAGCTGTCGTACGCGGAGCAGCCCCGCCCGGAGGGGCTGGCGCAGGCCTTCGTCATCGGGCGCGAGTTCGTGGGCGACGGGCCGGTGTGCCTGGTGCTGGGGGACAACATCTTCTACGGGCACGGGCTGAGCGAGTCGCTGCAGCGCGCCGCCGCCCGCACCCGGGGCGCGACGGTGTTCGGGTACTACGTCCGGGACCCGGAGCGCTACGGCGTGGTGGAGTTCGACCGCGAGGGGCGCGCCGTCACCATCGAGGAAAAGCCCGAGCGCCCGCGCTCCAACTACGCGGTCACCGGGCTGTACTTCTACGACAACCGGGTGCTGGAGATCGCGGCGTCTCTGAAGCCCTCGCCGCGGGGCGAGCTGGAGATCACCGACGTGAACCGCCGCTACCTGGCCGACGGCGGGCTGAGCGTGGAGATCATGGGGCGGGGAATGGCGTGGCTGGACACGGGGACGCACGAGTCGCTCGCCCAGGCCGCGAACTTCATCCAGACGGTGGAGGAGCGGCAGGGGCTCAAGATCGCCTGCCCGGAGGAGATCGCCTTCGGGTGGGGGTGGATCACGGCGGACGACGTGACGCGCCTGGCGGAGCCGCTGCGCAAGAACGCGTACGGTGCCTACCTGCTGTCGCTGGTGGAGCACGGCGCGATCCGATGAAGACCCTCCAGACCCGCATCCCCGGCGTGGTGGTGCTGGAGCCGCGGGTGTTCCCGGACTCGCGCGGGTACTTCATGGAGACGTGGAGCCGCGACCGCTACGCGGAGGCCGGGATCGACGCGGAGTTCGTGCAGGACAACCTGTCCTTTTCCGGGCGCGGCGTGCTGCGCGGCCTGCACTTCCAGAATCCCTCGCCGCAGGGGAAGCTGGTGGGCGTGCTGCAGGGCGCCGTGTTCGACGTGGCGGTGGACCTGCGTGTGGGCTCCCCCACCTTCGGGGAGTGGGTGGGGATGGCGCTGACCTCGGAGAACCGCCGGCAGATGTACGTCCCCGAGGGGCTCGCCCACGGCTTCGTGGTCACCGGCGACAGCGCGCTCTTCAGCTACAAGTGCACCCGCGCGTATTCGCCCGCGGACGAGCGCAGCCTGCGCTGGGACGACCCGGAGGTGGGGATCCGCTGGCCGGTGGCGGAGCCGGTGCTGTCCCCCAAGGACGCCGCCGCGCCGCGGCTGCGCGACATCTCCGGGGAACAGTTGTTCCGCGCGGATGCCCGCGCGGGAAGCGTCTAGCCGGCCGGCCGCCGGGCGCGAGGGGGAAGGGGCCCCGGCGCACGCCGCGCCGGTCGGGGGGCACACCACAGGGAGGGCGCATGCGGTTCGACGAGATGAAGGTGGGGGACGCCGCGGAGCTGTCGAAGACGATCACCGACGCGGACATCGTCCTGTTCGCGGGGATCAGCGGCGACTTCAACCCGGTCCACATGGACCAGCAGGCGGCGGAGCGGTCGCGGTTCGGCGGCCGGATCGCCCACGGCATGCTAACCGCGAGCCTGATCTCGGGGGTGCTAGGGATGCGGCTGCCCGGGCCGGGCGCCATCTACCTCAACCAGTCGCTGCGCTTCACCGGCCCCGTCAAGATCGGCGACACGGTGACCGCCCGGGTGGAGGTGCTGGAGCTGATCCCGGCGAAGCAGCGGGTGCGCGTCGCCACCGTGTGCCGGAAGCAGAGCGGCGAGACCGTCCTGGACGGGGAAGCCCTGCTCTGGGTTCCCGACCCGTCCTGATTCCCCGGGCCGTGGACGGGTCCGTCACCGCGGACCCTCGCCGCGGCCGTTTCGCACAACGTGGCGCCGTCGCATCCGCCGGCACCGGAGGGAAGAGCTTCAGATGATCCACGGCACGGCGGTGGTCGAGTCCGACCAGATCGGGGAAGGCGTGACGATCGGCGAGTTCGCGGTCGTCCGCCGGGGCGCCGTCCTCGGCCGGGGCGTGGTCGTCCACCCCCACGTGGTGATCGCCGACGGGGTCGAGGTGGGCGACGGCGTGGAGATCTTCCCCGGCGCGTTCCTCGGCAAGGAGCCCAAGGGCGCGGGCGCGCTGGCGCGCCAGCCGCGCTTCGAGCGCCGCATCCGCATCGGGGCGAACTCGTCCATCGGCCCGCACGCGGTGGTCTACTACGACGTGGAGATCGGCGAGAACACCCTGGTGGGAGACGGCGCCTCCATCCGCGAGGGGTGCAGCATCGGGTCGCGCTGCATCATCAGCCGGTACGTGACCGTCAACTACAACACCCGCATCGGGGACCGCACCAAGGTCATGGACCTCACGCACGTGACGGGCAACTGCGACATCGGCAGCGACGTGTTCGTGAGCGTGATGGTGGGGATGACCAACGACAACGCCATCGGCTCCAGGGGCTACAGCGACGAGGAGATCCGGGGTCCGCGGATCGAGGACGGCGCCATGGTGGGGGCGGGCGCGACCCTGCTCCCCGGCGTGGTGGTGGGGGCCGGCGCGATCATCGGCGCCGGGGCGGTGGTGAGCAGGGCCGTGGAGGCCGGCACGGTGGTGATGGGGATCCCCGCACGGTTCGCGCGCCGGGTGGCCGCCGAGGAGTGAGGGCGATCCAGGCGGTCCCGGGCACGCACGGCGATCCGGCCTTCCGGGCGCTCCGGGAGTGCCGCATCGTGCAGCTCCCCAAGATCAGCGACCCGCGCGGCAACCTGACCTTCGCGGAGTCGCGGCGGAACGTGCCCTTCGACATCGCGCGCGCGTACTGGATCTACGACGTTCCCGGCGGCGAGGACCGCGGGGCCGGGCACGCGTACCGGCGCCTGCAGGAGTTCGTGATCGCCCTGTCCGGGAGCTTCGACGTGGTGGTGGACGACGGGACGGAGAGCAGCCGCTTCACGCTCAACCGCTCGTACTTCGGGCTGTACGTGCCCAACACGCTGTGGCGGCGGATCGAGAACTTCTCCACCAACGGGGTGTGCCTGGTGCTGGCCTCCGCCCCGTACGACGTGGACGACTACCTGCGCGACCACGAGGCGTTCGCCCGGTGGCGGGGGGCGGCGCGGCCGTGAGCACCGTGGACGACTGCCGCCTCCTGGAGCTGCCCAGGATGCAGAGCGCGGCGGGGAGCATCACCCCGGTGGAGGGCGGGCGGGAGGTGCCCTTCGCCATCGAGCGCGTCTACTACCTGTACGACGTGCCGGGGGGGGAGTCGCGGGGGGGGCACGCCCACCGCGCGCTGCAGCAGCTGATCGTTTCCGTGATGGGATCGTTCGACATCGTGCTGGACGACGGCGCGTCCAGGAAGACCGTGCGGCTCGACCGCGCCTACCAGGGACTGTACGTCCCCCGGCTGATCTGGCGCGAGCTGATCAACTTCTCGTCCGGCGGCATCTGCATGGTGCTGGCCTCGCAGCCGTACGAGGAGGCCGACTACATCCGCGACTACACCGAGTTCCTGGAATGCAAACGGCTCCCCTGAGCGTCCCCTTTCTCGACCTCGCGGCCCCCTACGAGGAGCTTCGCTCCGGGATCGACGAGGCGGTGCAGCGCGTCCTGTCCGGCGGCTGGTACCTGCTGGGCGGGGAGCTGCGCGCCTTCGAGGAGGAGTACGCCGCCTTCTGCGGCGCGCGGGAGTGCATCGGGGTGGGAAACGGGCTGGACGCGCTGCACCTGATCCTGCGCGCCATGGACATCGGCCCGGGGGACGAGGTGATCGTGCCCTCCAACACCTTCATCGCCTCGTGGCTGGCGGTGAGCCAGACGGGGGCGACGCCGGTGCCGGTGGAGCCGGACCCGCGCACCTACAACCTGGACCCGGCGCGCATCGAGGCGGCGGTGACCGGGCGGACGCGCGCGATCATGGCGGTGCACCTGTACGGCCAGCCGGCGGACATGGACGCCATCGGCCAGGTGGCGGCGCGCCACGGGCTGCGGGTGGTGGAGGACGCGGCGCAGGCGCAGGGCGCCCGCTGCCGCGGCCGGCGCGCGGGCGCCCTGGGCGACGCGGCGGCGTGGAGCTTCTATCCCGGAAAGAACCTGGGCGCGCTGGGCGACGCGGGCGCCGTGACCACGGACGACCCGGAGCTGGCTGAGCGCATCCGGGTGCTGCGCAACTACGGGAGCCGGGTCAAGTACGTGCACGAGGTGGAGGGCGTCAACAGCCGCCTGGACGAGATCCAGGCGGCCGTGCTGCGGGTCAAGCTGGGCCGGCTGGACGAGTGGAACGCCCGCCGCCGCGCCGTCGCGGAGGTGTACGGCGCCGCGCTCGCGGACAGCGGCGTGGTGCTGCCGCACGTGCCGGAGTGGGCGGAGCCGGTGTGGCACCTGTACGTGGTGCGCGTCTCCCGCCGGGACGCGCTGCAGCGCGCGCTGGCGGAGCAGGGGATCGGCACGCTGGTGCACTACCCCACGCCGCCGCACCTCCAGGGGGCGTACCGCTCGCTGGGGATGGGGCCGGGCACCTTCCCCGTCTCGGAGGAGATCCACCGGGAGGTCCTCAGCCTCCCCATCGGGCCGCACCTGGCCGTGGAGGACGCGCGCTTCGTCGCCGACGCGGTGAGGGCGGCGCTCCGATGAAGGCCGCGCTGCGCGCCACCACCGTCCTGGCGAGCGGGTCCGCCGTGACGGTGGTGGTGGGGATCGTCTCCGCGAAGGCGTGGGCGCTCCTGGTGGGACCCTCGGGGATGGGCCAGCTGGCGCTGCTTCAGGGGATGGTGGGGCTGGGCGGGATCGTGGCCGGGGTGGGGCTGAACAGTGCGCTGGTGCAGATGGGCGCGAGCGCGCGGGGCCGCGGCGACGAGGCGACGGTCGCCGCCTCGCGCGTGGCGGCGCAGCGCCTGACGCTGGCGCTCGCCGCCTGCGCGGCCGTGCTCGCCGCGCTCTTCCGAGTGCCGCTCTCCCGCTGGCTCCTGGCGGGCGAGCAGCACGCCGGGGCGGCGGCGCTGATGGGGCTGGCGGTGGGCTTCACCCTGCTCGCCAACACGCAGACGGGCGTGCTCAACGCGCACCACCGCGTGGGTGCCCTGGCGCGCACGGCCGTGCTGACCAGCGCGCTCGGGGGGGCGTTCAGCGTCGCGGTGCTGTGGGCGTGGCGCGAGCGCGGCATCGCCTGGGCGGTGGTGGGCCCGGCGCTGGTGGGCTGGGCCGTCGCCGCCTGGATGGCCCGGCGCGAGGTGGGACCCGCCGGCCACGCTCCCGCGGACTCGGTGCGGCGGGCCACGCGGGGGCTGTTCGCCTTCGGGGTGCCGCACATGGCGGGGTCGCTGGTGGGCTCCGGGGTGCAGTTCGCGCTGCCCATGCTGGTGCTCGCGCAGCTGGGCGCCGACGGCGTGGGCTTCTTCCGCGCGGCGTGGACGCTCGCCATCGGCTACCTGGGCTTCCTGGTGACCGCCATGGGCCAGGACTACTACCCCCGCGCCTCCGCCGCCGGGCCGGGCGAGCTGGAGCTGCTGGTGAACCAGCAGCTGCGGCTGGTGACGCTGCTGGGCGGCGCCGTCATCGTGGTCGCCCAGGTGGCGACGCCGTTCGTGCTCCCCCTGCTGTACGCCCCCAGCTTCGCCCCGGCCGCCGAGATCCTGGGGTGGCAGTGGCTGGGCAGCCTGGTGAAGCTGTGGGGGTGGGCGCTGGGGCTGGTGGTGCTGGCGCGCCTGGGGAGCCGCACGTACTTCGTGGGGGAGCTGGTGGGCGGAGCGAGCCTGCTGGCCGGGAGCGTCCTGGGGATGCGCTGGCTGGGGCTGGAGGGGCTGGGGGCGGGCTTCCTGCTCACCCAGGTGCTCTACACGGCGGTGGTGTGGGCGCTGGTGCGCCGCGGCACCGGGATCGCCCTGGCGGCGCGGACGTGGGGGTTGATGTTGGGCGCCTTCGCCGTGCTGGTGGGGCTCCGGCTGATCTCCGGGCTGGGGCTGGGCGCGGCCGGCTTCGCGGTGATGCTCCTCCTGGGCGCCGCGGCCGTGGCCTGCCACGGCTGGATCCTGTACAGGGAATTCAAACACCCGGACGTGGTGCTTTCGTCGTGAATGGTCGTGCTGCGGAGGCCGGACTCCCGCTGGTGAGCGTCGTCATGCCCGCCTACAACCACGAGCGCTTCGTGGAGGAGGCGGTGCGCGGCGTGTGGGCGCAGACGTATCCCAACCTGGAGCTGGTGGTGCTGGACGACGGCTCGCGCGACCGCACGCCCGAGATCCTCCGGCGGCTGCAGGCGGCGAGCCCCATCCCCATGCAGGTGGTCTGCAAGGACAACGAGGGAGTCACGCGGACGCTCAACCGCGGGCTGGCGCTCGCCCGCGGCGAGTACATCGCGCTGGGCTCCGGCGACGACCGCCACCTCCCGCACCACGTGGCGACGCTGGTGCGGGCGGCGCGCGAGGAGGCGCCGGGGACGGTGGTGCACGGCGACGTGTGCATGATCGACGGCGCGGGGGAACGCACCGGCCGCAGGCTGTCGGACGACCACCCGTTCCGCAGCGGCTCCGTGTACGAGGAGCTGCTGCTGCTCAGGACCACGGTGCCGTCGATCGCGGCGCTGGTCCCCGCGGCGCTGTTCGCGGAGGCGGGCGGATACAACGAGGACAGCCTGCTGGACGACTGGGAGATGTTCCTCAAGCTCACCCGCCGGCACCCCGTCCGCTACGTCGCCGAGGTGGTGGCCGAGTACAGGGTCCACGGCGAGGGCCAGCTGACGCGCCAGGTGGCGAGGCTGCTGCCGGACCGGCTCCGCATCTTCGAGGAGAACGTCCGGGAGTATCCCCGCGCGCAGGATGCCCGCTGGCGGCGCGAGGCCCGCGGCCACCTGTACCGCCACGTCGCGGAGGGGTTCTACATCGTCCGCGACTTCGGCGAGGCCCGGCGCTGGCTCCTGCGGTCGCTCGCCCAGTGGCCGCTGCAGCCCAGGGCGGCGAAGCTCCTCGCGCGCTCGCTCCTGGGCGCACGCCTGGTGAGCCGGCTGAGCACGCTGCGGTCGCGGCGCGGGCGCGTGCCGGAGCCGAGCGCGTGAGCGGGAGCGCGGCCGCCCGGCCCGCTCCGGGCGCCTCCCCCCGGGTGCACGCCGCTTCCTGACCGCCGCCGCCAAGAACCTCGACCGGCCCGACGACGGCCCGCATGATCTTCAACTCTCTCGAGTACATCGCGTTCTTCGTGATCGCGGTGGGCGGCTACTTCCTGCTCCCGCAGCGCTTCCGCAACCGGTGGCTGCTGGCGGCCAGCCTGTACTTCTACATGAGCTGGTCGGCGCCGTTCATCCTGCTCATCCTGTACAGCACCACCATCGACTACTTCGTCGCGCTGCGATTGGACGCGACCGAAAAGCAGAGGACGAGGCGCGTGCTGCTGCTGGTGAGCCTGGTCACCAACTTCGGCGCGCTGTTCCTGTTCAAGTACTACGACTTCTTCGTCGACAGCTGGGGAGCGTTCACGGGGGGGACGCGGCCGGGGTGGAGCCCGCCGCTGCTGCAGCTGGTCCTGCCCCTGGGCATCTCGTTCTACACGTTCGAGGCGATCAGCTACACCCTGGACGTGTACTGGCGCCGCTTCCCGGCGGAGCGCAGCTATCCGCGGCTGCTGCTCTTCATCATGTTCTTCCCCAAGCTGATCGCGGGGCCCATCGAGCGCGCCGGGCACCTGATCCCGCAGTTCGACCGCCGCACGGAGTTCGACTACCTGCGCGCGCGCGACGGGCTGGCGCAGATCCTGTGGGGAATGTTCAAGAAAGTGGTGATCGCGGACCGGCTGGCGATCTACGTGGACGCGGTCTATAATAACCCGCAGCACCACGTGGGCAGCACGCTCCTCCTGGCGACCCTCTTCTTCAGCTTCCAGGTCTACTGCGACTTTTCCGGGTACTCCGACATCGCGATCGGGACCGCGCGCATCCTGGGGATCGACCTCCTCCGCAACTTCCGGCGTCCGTACTTCGCCACCTCGTTCACGGACTTCTGGGCCCGCTGGCACATCTCGCTGTCCACCTGGTTCCGCGACTACCTGTACGTGCCGCTGGGCGGCAACCGGCGCGGGGAGTGGCGGCGGGACTTCAACGTGTTCATGGTCTTCCTGGTGAGCGGGATCTGGCACGGCGCCAACTGGACGTTCGTCTGGTGGGGGCTGTTCCACGGGGTGCTCGTCTCGGCGCAGAACATCGGGGGGCGCTACGTGCGGCGGGTCCGCCCGGGATTCGTTCTCCCGAGGCCGGTGCGGGTGGGCGGCACCTTCGCCATGATCGTGCTCACCTGGGTGCTGTTCCGCGCCAACTCGCTGGCGGACGCGCGCCACGTGTATGCGCAGATCTTCTTCAACTTCGACGCGTCGCGCTTCTTCGTGAACGCGAGCAACATCGTATACGGCGTCTTCGGGATCCTGGTGCTGGTGGCGGGGGAGACGCTGACCGAGCGCGGCCTGTACCCGCGCATCTGGACCCCCGAGCTGCGCCCGGTGCGGTGGGGCGCGTACGTCGGCCTGGTCACCCTGATCCTGATGATCGGGGTGTTCACGGGCGGCGAGTTCATCTACTTCCAGTTCTGATGCGCACCCTGCTCCGGCGGCTGGCCGTGCTCCTGCTGCTCCTGGTGGCGGCCGACCAGGCGATCGGGCGGGCGCTGGCCCGCATGTTCTGGAGCCCGGCGAACACCGAGCTGGACGACATCTCGCCGGGGATCCGCTACGCCCCGCAGGTGGTGGTGTCGGGGAGCTCGCGCGCGAAGACGCACTACGTGGTGGACAGCCTGGGGGCGTACCTGGGGAAGCGGGCGTACAACTTCGGGCGGGACGGGCAGCGCTCCTCGCAGTACCACTACGCCGTCGCGCGGATGGTGCTGTCCCACGAGGTGCCGGAGCTGTGGCTGCTGGAGGTGGACGAGGGGGTGTTCGCGGGCGAGGAGGACACCGGGCGCCTGGCCGACCTGCTCCCCTTCGCGGACCGCTACCCCGCGGTGCGCGAGGTGGTGCGGGCGCGCTCGGCGACGGAGCCGCTGAAGCTGTGGTCGCGCATCTACCCGTACAACTCGCTGGCGCTGACGCTGGTGAAGTCGCGGATCCGGCCCAATGGGCCGGTGGCGCGAAACGGCTTCCGCCCGCTCCGGGGCGAGCTCGCCGCCCCGGGCGCCTCCGCCGGGTTCGCCTCCGCCGCGGGGGAGCACGCCGCGGCCGGCAGGGTGAACGCGCGCAAGCTGGACTACCTGCGGCGCACCCTCCGCGAGCTGCGCGGCCGGGGCGTGCGGGTGGTGGCGGTGCGGAGCCCCGTGTACCCGGAGTCGCCGGAGGCGTGGCGGGCGCACCGCCGCGAGGGCGACCGGCTCCGCGCCCTGTTCGCGCGGCTGGGGGTCCGCTTCGTGGACATGCAGGCCACGGGCGACGGCGGCTTCGCGGACCCCGCGCTCTTCAGCGACGCCCGCCACCTCAACGAGGGCGGGGCCACCCGCTTCACCCGGGCGCTCGCCGACTCCCTCCTGCGGGGGCCGTCGCGTTGATCCGCCCCGGCGGGGCCGCGGTGCGCATCACGCTGGTCATCCCTTCGCTCGGCTCCGGCGGGGCGGAGCGGGTGATGTCCACGCTCGCCGGGATGTGGGCCGCGCGCGGGGAGGAGGTCACGCTGGTCACCAGCGAGCCGGCCGCGGCGGACTTCTTCCCCCTGCACCCGGCGGTGCGGCAGGTGTCGCTGGAGCTGCCCGCGCCTGCGGACCCGTCGCGGAAGGCGAAGCTCCTCCCCCACGTGCTGCGGATCGCGGCGGGGCTGCGGCGCGAGATCCGGGCGTCGCGGCCGGACGTGGTGGTGAGCTTCATGGAGGTCACCAACGTGCTTGCGCTGGTGGCCACCCGCGGCCTGCGCGTCCCGGTGATCGTGTCCGAGCGCACCGACCCCCGGCAGTACGGGGCGAGCCGGATCTGGCGGTGGCTGCGGCGGCGGCTCTACCCGCGCGCCGCCGCCGTGGTGGTGCAGACGGAGTCCGTGCGCGAGTGGGCGCTGGAGTTCCTGGCGGCGGAAAGGGTCCACGTGATCCCCAACCCCGTCCTCGCCCCGCCCGCCGCCGGGGAGCGCCGTCCCGGTCTCCCCGCCGGGCCGTTCGTGGTGGCGATGGGGCGGCTGCACTCCGACAAGGGCTTCGACCTGCTGCTGCGCGCCATCGCGCCCTCCCTGGAGCGGCACCCGGAGTGGTCGCTGCTGGTGCTGGGCGAGGGGCCCGACCGCGCCGCGCTGGAGGGGCTGGCGGCGGAGCTGGGGATCGCCGGCCGGGTGGGGTTCCCGGGGCGGGTCGCCGACCCGGACGCGGTGCTCGCCCACGCGGCGCTGTTCGTGCTCTCGTCGCGCTTCGAGGGATTTCCCAACGCGCTGGTGGAGGCCATGGCGTGCGGGGTGGCGGTGGTGAGCGCCGACTGCCGCTCGGGGCCGGCGGAGATCGTCCGGGACGGCGTGGACGGCGTCCTGGTGCCGCCGGGCGATGCGGACGCGCTGGGCGCCGCGATCGAGCGCCTGGTGTCGGACCCCGCGGAGCGGGAGCGCCTTGCCGCGCGGGCGCCGGAGGTGGTGGCGCGCTTCGGGGCGGAGGGAGTGCTGGAGATGTGGAACGAGCGGATCCGGGCGTGTGTCGCGTGAGTGCCGCGGCCCGGGAGCGGCGCGGCCGGGAACGCCGCGGGAACCAGCGCGTGGAGAGCGCCTGATGTGCGGAATCGCCGGTTTCATCGACGCGTCCGGCGGCCGGGGGGAGGACGACCTCCGCCGCCTGGCCCGCGGCATGGCGGACCGCATCCGGCACCGCGGCCCGGACGACGGCGGGGAGTGGGCGGACGCCGGCGCGGGGGTCGCCTTCGGCTTCCGCCGCCTGGCCATCCAGGACCTGTCGCCGGCGGGGCACCAGCCCATGGAGTCGGCGTCGGGGCGCTACGTCGTCGCTTTCAACGGCGAGGTCTACAACTTCGGCGACATCCGCCGGGAGCTGGAGCGCGACGGCCTCGCCCCCCATTTCCGCGGGCACTCGGACACCGAGGTGATGCTCGCCGCCTTCGAGGCGTGGGGGCTGGCGGGGGCGCTCCCGCGCTTCGTCGGCATGTTCGCGATCGCGCTCTGGGACCGGCGGGAGCGGCTCCTGCACCTGGTGCGCGACCGGGTGGGGATCAAGCCGCTGTACTACGGCTGGAGCGGAGGGGCGCTGCTGTGGGGCTCGGAGCTGGCGGCGCTGCGCGGCCACCCCGCGTTCCGCGGCGAGGTGGACCGCGGCGCGCTGGGGCTCCTGCTGCGCCACGGCTACGTCCCCGCGCCGCACAGCATCTACCGGGGGATCCGCAAGCTCCCCCCGGGGACCACGCTGACCTTTTCGGGCGACGCGCTGCGGAACGGCGAATGGCCCGAGCCCGTCCCCTACTGGTCCGCCCGCGCCGTCGCCGAGGCCGGCGAGGCCGACCCCTTCGCCGGCACGGACGAGGAGGCGGTCGAGCGGCTGGACGCGGCGATCCGCGACGCGGTGGGGCTGCGGATGATCGCCGACGTCCCCCTGGGGGCCTTCCTGTCGGGCGGGGTGGACTCGTCGCTGGTGGCGGCGATGATGCAGGCGCAGAGCAGCCGGCCGGTGCGCACCTTCAGCATCGGCTTCCGCGAGGCCGCTTTCGACGAGGCGCCGCACGCGCGGGCCGTGGCCCGGCACCTGGGCACCGACCACACCGAGCTGTACGTGTCGGCCGCGGACGCCATGCAGGTCATCCCGCGCCTCCCGTCGCTCTTTTCCGAGCCGTTCGCAGACAGCTCGCAGGTTCCCACCTACCTGGTGTCGGAGCTGGCGCGGCGGCACGTGACCGTGAGCCTTTCCGGCGACGGCGGCGACGAGCTGTTCGCCGGGTACACGCGCTACCCCCGCCTCGCCGGGCTGTCGGAGCGCATCGGCGCGGTCCCCCGCCCCCTCCGCGCGGGCGCCGCGGCGGCGATGGCCGCGGCCGCCCCCGGCGGGCGCGCGCTCTGGAGCGGGGTGGGCGCGGTGGTCCCGGGGCGGTGGGGCCGCGGCAACCCCTGGGAGAAGGTGGCCAAGCTGGCGGACCTGCTGCGCGCGGAGGACGGCGAGACGCTGTACCGCAGGATGATCTCGCACTGGGACGACCCGTCCCTGGCGCTCCGCGGCGGGCACGCGGAATCGTCCAGCGTGCTGGCGACCCGCTCCGACTGGGCGTCGCTGCGCAGCCCGCTCCAGCGGCTGATGTACCTGGACACGGTGAGCTACCTCCCCGACGACATCCTGGTGAAGGTGGACCGCGCCAGCATGGCCGTGAGCCTGGAGGCGCGCGTGCCGCTGCTGGACCACCGCGTGGTGGAGCTCGCCTGGCGCCTGCCGCTGCGCCTCAAGGTGCGCGGCGGCCAGGGGAAGTGGATCCTGCGCCGGGTGCTGGACCGGTACGTGCCCCGGGCGCTGATCGAGCGGCCCAAGATGGGCTTCGGGGTGCCGGTGGGCGAGTGGCTGCGGGGGCCGCTCCGCGACTGGGCCGAGCCGCTGCTGGACGAGCGGCGCCTGCGGGACGAGGGCTTCTTCGACCCCGCCCCCGTGCGCGCCCGCTGGCGCGAGCACCTGTCCGGCCGCTTCAACCGCGAGAGCCAGCTGTGGGGCGTGCTGATGTTCCAGGCCTGGCTGGCGGAGCAGGGAGGCGCGTGAGGCCGCCGCACCCCTCCGGCGCCCCCGCGGCGCTGTACCTGTCGTACGACGGGATGACCGACCCGCTCGGCCAGTCGCAGGTCATCCCCTACCTGGTGGGGCTGGCGCGGGAAGGCTACCGCATCCACCTGGTGAGCTTCGAGAAGCCCGAGCGCTTCGCCGCCGGCCGGGCGCGCATCGCCGCCCTGCTGGCCGCCGCGGGGATCGAGTGGCACCCGCTCCCCTACACCCGCCGCCCGCCGGTGCTTTCCACCGTGCGGGACGTCGTCCGCATGCGCCGCCTGGTCGAGCGGCTGCACGCGCGCCACCGCTTCGAGCTGGTGCACTGCCGCAGCTACGTCGCCGCGCTGGCGGGGCTCGCGCTCAAGGAGCGGCACGGCGTGAAGCTCGTCTTCGACATGCGGGGCTTCTGGCCCGACGAGCGGGTGGACGGCGGCACCTGGAACCTGGCGAACCCGCTCTTCCGGGCCGTATACCGCTACTTCAAGGGGATGGAGAAGCGCTTCGTGTCCGCCGCCGACGGCATCGTCGTGCTCACCGAGGCCGCCCGCGACGAGATGCGGGGGTGGGACGCCTTCCGCGCCTCGCGGCCGCCCACCCGCGTGATCCCGTGCAGCGTGGACCTGGAGCTGTTCCGCGTCCCCGGCGCCGGCGAGAAGGAGCGCGCCAGGGCGGCGCTGGGGCTGGCGGGCGCGGGGCCGGTGCTCGCGTACCTGGGCTCGCTGGGGACGTGGTACATGGTGGACGAGATGGCGGACTTCTTCGCCGCGCTGCGCCGCCGCCACGCGGGCGCCCGCTTCCTGGTGGTCACCCCCGATTCCGCCGATGGGCTGCTGCGGCGCCTGGAGGCGCAGGGGATCGCCGCCGGCGACGTGACCGTCCGCACCGCCACACGCGACGAAGTGCCCGGCCTGCTCGCCGCCGCGGACGTGGGGCTGTCGTTCATCCGCCCGTCGTACTCCAAGCTGGCGAGCTCCCCCACCAAGCTGGGCGAGTACCTGGCGATGGGGCTCCCGGTGGTCACCAACACCGGCGTGGGCGACGTGGAGCGGATCGTCGAGCGGGTGGACGCGGGGGTCGCCGTCGCCGATTTCTCGGCCGCGACCTACCAGGGCGTGGTGGACCGCGTCCCCGAGCTCCTGGCCATGGACCCGCAGGGGATCAGGGATCGCGCCTCCAGGGTATACGACCTGCGCCTGGCGGTCGAGCAGTACGCCGGGATGTACCGGAGCGTGCTCGGCGCCCGTGCGCCGGCGGCGTCCGCGCCGCGCCGGCCGGCAGATTCTCCATCGCGAGCGACGTGAAGATCCTCTTTCTGACCAACGGGCTCATCGAGCCCGCTTCCCGCTTCCGGGTGATGCAGTTCTTCCCGCACTTCCGGAGGGCGGGGATCGAGTGCACCAACCGCAGCGCGTACGGGGCCCAGTACAACCGGCTCGCCAACCGCAGGATCGGGCCCGCGTACAAGCTGGCCTGCCGCCTGTCGCGCGCCGCGTACACGCTCTTCCCGGACGCCTACGACCTGGTGTTCCTGCAGCGGACCGCGCTCCCCGGGAGCGCGCTCCCGGAGCGGATCGCCGCGCTGCGCCACGGCCGCGTCGTCTTCGACTTCGACGACTCCATCTTCCTCGGCCCCGACACCCTGGAGAGCCCGGTCCGGCGGCGGGCCTTCCGCCAGGCGATCCGCGCCAGCCGGCACGTCATCGCCGGCAACCACTACCTCGCGGAGCAGGCCGCCGCCCCGGAAAAGACCACCGTCATCCCCACGGTGGTGGATACCGACGTGTACACGCCCGCCCCGGAGCGCCGCGCCGGGGACCGCGTCGTCATCGGCTGGATCGGCACCTCCACCAACTTCGTGTTCCTGCCGCAGGTGGTCCCGGCGATCCTCCGCATCCTGGACGAGAACCCGCGGACGGTCTTCCGGCTGGTGTCCAACGCCCGCTACGCCGAGCTGGACGGGCATCCCCAGGTGGAGCAGATCCCCTGGTCGGCCGAGACGGAGATCCCGCTGCTGCAGTCGTTCGACGTGGGGATCATGCCGCTGTACGATTCGGAGGCGGCGCGGGGCAAGTGCGGCTTCAAGATGATCCAGTACATGGCCGTGGGATGCCCCGTGCTGGCGTCCGACGTCGGCGCCAACCCCGCGATCCTGGGGGGGAGCGGCGCGGGCGAGCTGGTGGGCGGCCCCGAGGGCTGGTACCCCCCGCTCCGGGCCCTGGTCGAGAGCGCGGAGCTGCGGCGGCGGATGGGGGAGGCGGCCCGCCGGCACGTGGTGCGCAGCTACTCCGCCCTGGGCGTGCTCGGCGTGTACCTGCGCCTGTTCGAGGAGGTGGCCGGGATGGCCGTGGACCGCAGCGGGGTGCGGGAGGCGCTCCCCGTGCCGTCGCACCCGTGACCGGGGCGCGGGGCACCTCCCCCTCCGCGTCGGCCGGGGGGGCGCCGGTGACGCGCCGCCTGGACTACGGCGCGTTCTGCATCTCCATCGACCTGGAGCTCGCCTGGGGGATCTGGGACCAGCCGGATCCCGGCTACCTGGAGCGGTGTCTCCGGCTGGAGCACGAGATCGTGGACCGGCTGCTCGACCTGTTCGGCCGCTACCGCGTGTCGGCGACGTGGGCCGTGGTCGGGCGGCTGCTGGAGCGGGGCGGGGCGGCCGCGGGTCCCGACGAGCGCCTCTGGTACGCGCCGGAGATCATCCAGCGGATCCGGGACGCGGCCCCCGAGCAGGAGATCGGCTCCCACAGCTTCGAGCACATCTACTTCGGACAGGTCCCCCGCGGCGCCGCCTCCGCCGACGCGGCCTCCGCCCGGCGCGTGCACGCCGAGCACGGGCTGGAGTTCACCTCGTTCGTCTACCCCCGCAACGACGTCGCGCACCTGGACGCCCTCCGGGACGCCGGGATCCGGGTGTTCCGGGGGGCGGACGAGGGATTCCTCGTCGGGCTCCGGCAGCGCTTCCCCGGGCAGCTCGGGCGCGCGGCCCACCTGCTGGAGATGACGCTCCCCCTCGCCCCGCCGGTGGTGCATCCCCGGGTGCACGCCAACGGGCTCGTGGAGCTTCCCGGCTCCATGCTGCTCGTCCAGCGCAGGGGCCTGCGCCGCCTCGTGGCCACGGAAGTGGTGGAGGCCAAGGCCAGGCTCGGCCTCCGCGCGGCCGCGGCACGGCACGGCATCTTTCACTTCTGGTTCCATCCGTCTAATTTCTACTACCAGACGGATTCGCAGTTCGCCGTCCTGGAGCGGGTGCTGGCGTACGCCGATCGCATGCGGGAGCGCGGCGAGATCCAGGTTCTGCCCATGAAGCACTTCGCCCGGATCACGTGACCTCCCCGACGACCAGAGCGACGCGATGAGTGGAAGCCTCCCCTTCCGGGCCATGCAGGCCACGGAAAGCGACCTCGTCGCGTTCCGGGACGCGTTCCAGGCCAACGGCTTCCCCCGCCCCCTGGAGCAGCTGCGCTGGCAGTACCTGGACCACCCCGGCGAGCGATTGCTCGTCGACTTCGCCGTGGACCCGCGGGACGACGGCGAGCGGGTCGCCGGGATCTACGCCGCCCTCCCGTTCCTGATGGACGCCGGCGGCGAGGCGAGGGTGGGCGGGCAGGCGCTGGACGTGCTGACGGACTCCGGGTACCGCGGCCGCGGGCTGTTCACCGGGCTCGCGAGGTCGCTGTACGCCCGCTGCGGCGAGAGCGGGCTCGCGCTCATCTACGGGTTTCCCAACGCCAACACGGCCAACGGGTACTGGACCCGGCTGGACTGGACCCGTCTGGACCCGGTCCCGTTCCTCATCAAGCCGCTGCGGAGCCGCTACCTGCTCCAGCGCATCCCGGGGGTGCGCTCTCTGGCGGGCCTCGTCCCCGACCTCCCGCTTCCCCGGCCCGGCGCCCCGGCCCTCCCGGCGGGGTGGCAGCTGCGGCCCGTGGAGGCGTTCGACGACCGCTTCGACGGCCTGTGGGAAGCGTTCGCGCGGGGCGTGGGGATCGCCGTCCGGCGCGACCGCCGCTACCTGGCGTGGCGGTACGGGAGCAAGCCGCTGGAAGAGTACCGGACGCACGGGCTCTTCCAGGGAGAGCGGCTGCTGGGGTTCGCCACGTACTGCGTGAAGCCCAAGCACGGCGGGGTGGTGGGCTACCTGATGGAGCTCATCCCCCACCCGGACTTCCCGGAGGCGGGGGAGATCCTCGCCCGCGCGGCGGTTCGGGACGTCGCCGCGCGCGGGGCGGACGTGATCCTCGCCTGGAACTTCGAGCACTCCCCCACCCACGCCGCGCACCGCGCCGCGGGGTTCTTTCCGTTCCCGGAGTGGGCGCGCCCCATCGAGCTCCACTTCGGGGCGCTCGCGCTGGACCCCGCGGTCCGGCCCCTGGTCACCGAGCGGCGCAGCTGGTACATCAGCTACTCGGATTCGGATACCGTCTGATTCGCCCGGGAGCTGCGGCAGGATGCAAAGGGTCGACGTGCGAAGCGAGCAGAGCGCCGTCCCGGCACGAGCCGGGGCGGCGCTTCCGTGGCTGGCCCCGGCGCTGGGCGCGCTGGCCGGGCTGGCGGTGCCGGGATTCCTCGCGCTCGTCGTCCTGCTCGGGAAGAACATTCCCCAGCCGGCGATGGGCGCGGACTACCTGGCGGGGCTGCTCTGGGCGGGGGCGCTGGGGCTGGGCATCCTGCTCTGGCCGGTCCCCGCCCGCGACCGGCGCGCGCTGCTGGTCCTGTGGGGCGCCAAGTGCTTCGTGACGCTCGGGTTCATGCTCCTCTACGAGTATACCTACGGCCTGGACTCGTACCTGTACTTCGAGGAGTCCACCAACCCGGTGCGTCCCTCGGCGGCCGTCAACCCGGCGCTGGGGGGCGGGGGGACGGAGCTCATCGCGGTCCTGTCCTGGTACCACAACCGCGTCCTCCCGGATTCGTACCACGCCCTCAAGGTCAGCTACTCCATGCTGGGCCTGGTCGCGGTGTACCTGTTCTACCGCGCCGCCGGCCTGGTCCGGCCCTTCCGCACGCCGCGCCTGCTGTACTTCGTGGGGCTCTTCCCCTCGGTCCTGTTCTGGTCGTCCGTGCTCGGCAAGGACCCGCTCGTCCTCCTGGGAATCTCCCTGTACGCCCTGGGGGCGGTGGGGCTCATGCAGCGCAAGCGGCCCGGGTACGCGGTGCCGCTCGTGGCGGGAATCTTCATCGCCGCGGCGGTGCGGACGTGGCTCGGGCTGATCCTGCTCGTCCCGCTGGTCTGGCTCGGCGCGAGCGAAGTCCGGGGTGTGTTCAGGAAAGCCGCGTTCCTCCTGGTCGTGGCGCTCGCCATGGTCGTGGCCACCGACCGGTTCAAGGAGCGGCTGGCGATCCGCGCGTGGCAGGACGTCTACAACGTCACGGAGACCCTGGCCGAAGGCTGGGAGGGCGGGTCCTCCACGCAGGTGGAGGTCGAGTTCAACAGCGTCGGCAGCATGCTCGCGTATCTCCCCACGGGATCGTTCCGGGCGCTCTTCCGGCCGCTTCCCGGCGAGGTGATGAACCCGTTCGGGATCCTCGCCGGCCTGGAGAACCTGTTCCTGCTCGGCCTCGTCGGCCTGGCGCTCGTGAACGCCCGCCTGGCGCGGTTCCGGGAGCCGCTGGTGCAGTGGGCGATCCTGCTGGTGGTGGTGTGGGCGGGGGTGTACGGGTTCGTGTCGTCCAACCTGGGGGCGGCGGTCCGCTTCAAGCTCCAGGTGCTTCCGCTCATGCTGATTCTCCTTTTGCACCTGGCTTCCAGGCGGCGCGTGGAGTCTGTTGAACGGGCAGTTTGAAGGGCAGGGTTCGGGCGTGCCCCCGGCTGGCGCCGGGGTCGGGCTTCGGCTCCGTAACGCAGCAAACAACGCTGCGTAACGGAGTCGAGCCCCGCGAAACTGCCCGCGGGTCTCGCCCCTTCGGGCCGAAATCCCTCACGCGGGCATCGCGCTGGCGTCGGCGGGAGCCCCCTCCCCCCGGCCCCCTCCCCCAATTCTGGGGGAGGGGGAGAACTGCCGGGCCGTTGCCGTTGCGATCTGTGCCGGGAGGTCGGGGGAGGGTCCGCAGGCGGTGCGTTTGTTCGAAGCCAGCGTGATCCTGCCCCTCACCCGGGCGGTGGGCGAGTGCTCTTGCGAGTCCCTTCGGGTGTCGCACTGCCGGAGGAGCCTCCCCCGGCCGACCCCATACCCCGACCCCGGCCGAAGCACGGCGTTGTTGCCCCCTCTCCCAGAATTGGGAGAGGGTGGCGAGCCTCAAGCGAGCCGGGTGAGGGCCCGCAAAAAGATCGCCCCCACCGCGGCCGTCGCGGTGGGGGCGATCTTCGTTTCCTCCGCGCCGGCCAGCCGCGGCCGGCCGGGGCTAGGCGACGCCGGTGCTCCGCCGCGCCGGCTTGCGGGAGCGCTCCGCCTTGAGCTCGTTCCAGGCCACCAGCAGCTCCGCGGTCTCCGGGCGGAGGCGGGCGTAGTGGACCAGGGCGCGGACCAGCGCGATCAGCAGTCCCAGGGCCAGGCCGGCGAGCGCCGCCACCGCCAGGATCACGGGCGTGCTGGTCCCCGAGGGCGCCTGGGGGACCAGCGCCGGGTCCAGCACGTTGACCACCGGCAGGTTGTTGCTCCCCGAGATCTGCGCCTCGGCGAACGACCCCGCCAGGTACCGGTAGATCTGCTCCGCCTCGGTGAACTCGCGCAGGAGGCGCAGCGTGGACGCCTGCAGGTCCGCGGACTCGCCGAGCGGGACGAAGACGCGGCTGCCGCCGCCGCCCGACGACAGCCGCCGCAGCTGCTCCCGGCGCGCGTTCAGCTCCGCCACCGCCGCGCGCAGCTCCGGGTTGTCCGGCGTGGAGGTGCGGCGCAGCTGGCCCACCACGATCTCCTGCTCGGTGATCCCGCGCTGCAGCTCCACCACGGCCTCCACCGTCCGCGTGGTCTGCTCCTCCACGTTGCCGGCGCCGCGGCTGCGCTGGAACGCCACCATCCTGCGCTCCGCCGCGTCCATGCGCTCCCGCGCCTGCGCCAGCTGCCCGCGCAGGAACTCCTGCTTCAGCTTCGTGGACTGCAGGCTGATGCGGGAGATCATGTCGTTGATCGCCCCCACGTAGGCGTTGGCGACGCGGGCCGCCTGCTGCGGGTCGCGGTCCGTCACCTCGATGACGATGGAGCCGTCCAGGTTGTTCTGGTGGTGCCTGCGCGCCGACTTCCCCACCCGCGAGGCGATGCTGTCCCCCAGCGTGCGGCTCTCCAGCACCACGCCCACCAGCTTCGCGTTCTGGTTGGACCCGCCCCCCAGCCCGGGGAGCGACATGGGGAGCTGGGCGGCCAGCGCCTGCGCCCGCGGGTCCGACTGCGACTGCGCCAGGAACAGGACCGTCCGGGCGGTATACGCCGGCGGCTTCAGCGCCGCCGCCACGCCCGCGGTGAGGACGGCGGCGGCCACCGTGGCCAGGACGATCTTCCAGTCCCGCGCCACCCGCATCGCCAGGAGGGCGGCGCGGGGACGGGTGCCGTCGCGGGAGGGATCGGGCGAGACGTGGCTCATGGGCGGGCTAGTGGACAAGTTCCCACAGGGCGATGGTGGTGAGGACGAACCCCGTCACCGAGGCGACGACCCCCTGGGTGGTCTGCACCGTCTCCAGGAAGGTGCGCCGCTGGCGGTAGGGGACGATGATCTGGTCACCGGCCTCCAGGGCCGATACCTCGCGGGCGTCCACCCGCGTCCCCAGCTTGGCCTTGAGGACCACCGCGTCGTCGCGGTCCGCGCGGCGGCTGTAGCCTCCCGCCAGCGTCACGTAGTAGTCCACCCCGCGCCCCGGGGCGTGCCCCACGATTCCCGGCTGCCCCACCGCGCCCAGCACGATCACCCCGCTGGTGCGCCGGGGCACCGACAGGACGTCGCCGGAGCGGAGCGTCTGGTCGTACGCGCTCACGCCCCCGGAAAAGAGGCTCACGAAGTCCACGACCACGTTGGTCTCGTCGCCCCGCGCGCGGATCTGGGCGATCTGCCTCTCCTCCTGGCGGAGCAGCTCCGCCGGCACCCCTTCCAGCTCGTCCCGCCGCGCGGTTTCCGTGGCCACCGCCGGGCGCGCCCGGGTGGTCTGCGTGGTGTCGCGGCTGGGCCGGCGCAGCGTGGCGGTGGTCAGCGACGCCTCGTCCGTGAACCCGCCCGCCATGGCGACCAGCTCGCGCACCGTCGTGGTGTCCGGCCGGATGGGGTATACCCCGGGGCGCAGCACCTGCCCCTGGATGAGCGCCGATTTCTGCTCCTTGTAGTTGGAGAGCTCGGCCACGTACACCGCGTCGAAGGGCTGGAGCAGAAAGGCCCGCCCGCGCGCCCCCAGCGCCTCCGCGCGCGAGAAGGTGTGGTATTCCCGCTGCTCCGCCGTCACGAAGCGGCTCAGGCGCACCGTGTCGGCCGCGTTGGCGGGGAAGCCGGCGGCCCCGTACACGATCCCCAGCAGCTCCGCCAGCGACTCGCCCCGGCGGTACTCGTAGGTCCTGCCGGAGCCCACCCGCCCGAAGATGTCCACCCGCTCCTCGACGGTGGGCACCACCACCGCGTCGCCCTCGCGGAGGGTCGGGTTCGCGCCCAGGTCTCCCGTCTGCACGAAGCGCAGCAGGTCCACGCGGAGGCTGTCGCCCGAGGCGCGCCGCAGCAGGATGTTGCGGCGCACGATCCCGTTCCGTTCGGTCCCGGCGACCACCTCGCTCACCCGCGTCGCCGCGGAGGCGGACCGCACCCCCGGCGTCGGCACGTCGCCCACCACGAACACCTTGAACGAGCGCACCTGCGACAGGGTGAGCGTGACCTCGATGTTGCGGTAGTAGCGGTACACCAGGTCGCGGACCCGGTCCTGCGCCTGGTTCAGGTTCATCCCCGCCACCCGCGCCACCCCGATGCTGGGGATCACCAGCGACCCCTCGGGGGTGACGGTGAGGGTGCGCAGGAAGCTCACGTCGCCGAACACCGCCACGTCGAGCACGTCTCCCGGGCCCAGCGGGTACTCGGTCCGGCTGACCGGAGCGTCGAGCAGCGGGGCCGTCGGCGTCTGCGCGGCCGCGCGGGTGGAGTCCGCCCGCGGCTGCGTGGCGGACGGCTGCTGGCCGGACGCCGTCCCCGCCGCGGCCCCCAGCAGGAGCAGGGCGGAGAGGGCAGTCGACAGCTTCATCATCGGGTGCATGAACCGCGGTTCGGGGTCGATCGGAGGCAGAGGCCGACCCGCCGTGGCGAGCCGGGCGCCGCGCGCGCCGCGCCTTCCGCGCAAGGCGGTGCCGGGGCGGAGTTTGCCGGCCCGGCGGCCGCTCCCGGGACGGAAGCACACAAAATATCCCACTCCGCGGAATCGCGCCACACGCGGCCTTCCGCCGCGGATCGGGGCGCGGGCGCGTCCTTGCCGGAAAGTGCTCTCCGCATTTACTCTTATGGCCTTTTCACGGAGGCCGCGCCGCGCCGGACACGCACCCGCGCCGCACGCGGCCGGCCCCGTTTCAGCGAATCACGAGAATGTCGAAGGCACCCGCGCCCGCCGCCCGCCAGCGGAGCGCTTCCTGATGTGCGGCCTCACCGGCTTCTGGGACGTGTCCGGGCGGGGCTCGCGGGACGAGCTCGCGTCCACGGCCGCCCGCATGGCGGCGATGCTCCTGCACCGCGGCCCGGACGACGGGGGGACGTGGGCCGACGAGGCGGAGGGGATCGCGCTGGGGCACCGCCGCCTTTCCATCGTGGACCTGTCCTCGTGCGGCCACCAGCCCATGGAGTCCGCAGGCGGGCGCTACGTGGTGGCGTTCAACGGCGAGATCTACAACTTCCAGCCGCTCCGGCGCGAGCTGGAGCAGCGCGGCCACCGCTTCCGCGGCCACTCCGACACCGAGGTGCTCCTGGCGGCGGTGGAGGCGTGGGGCGTCGAGGCCGCGCTGCGCCGCTTCGTGGGGATGTTCGCCTTCGCGCTGTGGGACCGGGAGCGCCGCTCGCTCTTCCTGGCGCGCGACCGCATGGGGGAGAAGCCGCTGTACTACGGCTGGAGCGGCGGCGTCTTCCTTTTCGGCTCCGAGCTCAAGGCGCTGCGCGGCCACCCCGCGTGGCGCGGCGAGATCGACCGCGACAGCCTGGCGCTGTACCTCCGCTACAACTACGTCCCCGCGCCGTACTCCATCTACCGCGGCATCGCCAAGCTGATGCCCGGCACCTACGCCGAGGTGCGCCCGGACGCCCCCGGCGCCAGCCCCGAGCCGGTGGCGTACTGGTCCATGGGCGACGTGGTGGAGGCGGGGGCGCGCGACCCGTTCCGCGGCTCCGACGCGGAGGCGGAGGCGGCGCTGGACGAGCTGCTGCGCGACGCCGTGCGCCAGCAGCTCATGGGCGACGTGCCGCTGGGCGCCTTCCTGTCCGGCGGGGTGGACTCGTCCACCGTCGTCGCGCTGATGCAGGCGCAGAGCTCGCGCCCCGTGCGGACGTTCAGCATCGGCTTCTTCGAGGACGCGTTCAACGAGGCCGAGCACGCCAAGGCCGTCGCGGCGCACCTGGGGACCGACCACACCGAGCTGTACGTCACCCCGCGCGAGGCGATGGAGGTGATCCCCTCGCTCCCCACGCTCTACGACGAGCCGTTCGCCGACTCGTCCCAGGTCCCCACCTTCCTGGTGTCGCAGCTCGCCCGCCGCTCGGTGAAGGTGTCGCTCTCCGGCGACGGCGGCGACGAGCTGTTCGGCGGCTACAACCGCTACTTCCTGGGCCGCCGGGTGTGGGACCGCATCCGCCCCGTGCCCCGGCCGCTGCGGCGCGTCGCGGCGGGGCTGGTGACGCGCGTGGCGCCCGCGCACTGGGACCGGGTCAACCGCATGCTCCCCGCGCGGCTGCGCCAGCCCCAGCTCGCCGACCGGCTGCGCAAGGCCGCCGAGGTGGTCGGCGCCCCCGACCCGGAGGCCATCTACATGCGGCTGGTGTCGCAGTGGATGGACCCCACCGCGCTGGTGCCGGGGAGCGTGGAGCCCCTGACCACCGTCACCGACCGCGGCGCCTGGCCCCGCCTGGACGACTTCACCGAGCGGATGATGTACCTGGACGCCGTCAGCTACCTCCCGGGCGACATCCTGGCCAAGGTGGACCGTGCCGCGATGGGAGTCAGCCTGGAAACGCGCGTCCCGCTCCTGGACCACCGGGTGGTGGAATTCGCGTGGCGCCTCCCGCTCGGCATGAAGGTGCGCGGCGGCAAGGGAAAGTGGATCCTGCGCCAGGTGCTCCACCGGTACGTGCCGCGCGAGCTGATCGAGCGCCCCAAGATGGGCTTCGGGATCCCGGTGGGCGATTGGCTGCGCGGCCCGCTGCGCGACTGGGCGGAGGCGCTGCTGGACGAGCGGCGCCTGCGCGGCGAGGGGTTCTTCGACCCGGCGCCCATCCGCCGGCGCTGGCGCGAGCACCTTTCGGGTGAGCGCGACTGGCAGTGGGCGCTCTGGTCCGTGCTGATGTTCCAGGCGTGGAGCGAGGGCGCCGGCAGCCCGGAGGCGACGGAGGTGGACCGTGCCGCCGCGGGGGTCTGAGGCCGCGGTGGCGCCGAGCGCGCCGCGTCCGGCCGGGCGGGCCGCGGGGCGGGGCGGGGGAGCCGCCGCCCGGCCGCCGCGGGTCTGCTTCGTGGTCAACGTGGACTGGTTCTTTCTTTCCCACCGGCTCCCGCTGGCGCGCGCGGCGCGCGACGCGGGGGCGGAAGTCACCATCCTGGCCGCCGACACCGGGTGCGGCGACCGCATCCGCTCCGAGGGGCTGGCGTTCGTCCCGCTCCCCATCTCGCGGCGCGGGCTCAACGTCTTCGCCGAGGCGGCCGCCGTGCTGGCGCTGGTGCGCCACTACCGCCGGCTCCGCCCCGACCTGGTGCACCACGTCACCATCAAGCCGGTGCTGTACGGATCGCTGGCCGCGCGCGCGACCGGCGTGCCCGCGGTGGTCAACGCCATCAGCGGGCTGGGGTACGTGTTCACCTCCGACGACCGGAGCCGGCTGCTGCGCCGCGTCGTCAACCGGGTGTACCGCGCCGCGCTGGGCAACCCGCGCAGTCGCACCATCCTGCAGAACTCGGACGATCGGGCGATGTTCGTGGACCGCGGGCTCCTCCCTCCCGGGCAGGCCCTGGTCATCCGCGGCTCCGGGGTGGACTGCTCGGTCTTCCGGCCCACCCCCGAGCCGGCCGGCGATCCGGTGGTGATGCTCCCCTCGCGCATGCTGTGGGACAAGGGGGTGGGGAGCTTCGTCGAGGCGGCCCGGCTGCTGCGCGCGAGGGGCGCCCGCGCGCGCTTCGTGCTGGTGGGCGCCTCCGACGACGGCAACCCCACCGCGGTCCCGCAGGCGCAGCTCGAAGCCTGGCGCGACGAGGGCACCGTGGAGTGGTGGGGCGCCCGCGACGACATGCCGGCCACCCTGGCCGAGGCCGCGGTCGTGGTCCTCCCCAGCCGGCGCGAGGGGCTTCCCAAGGTGCTGCTGGAGGCCGCCGCCTGCGCGCGCCCCATGGTCGCCACCGACGTGCCGGGGTGCCGCGAAGTGGTGCGCCCCGGCGTGAACGGGCTCCTCGTCCCCCCCGACGACGCACCCGCGCTGGCGGACGCGGTCGGGCGGCTCCTGGAAGCCCCCGCGCTCCGCCGCGAGTGGGGCGCGGCCGCGCGGGAGATGGCCGAGCGCGAGTTCGCCGAGGAGATCGTCGTCGCCCGCACCATGGAGCTGTACGCCGGCCTGCTCGGCGACCTGTGGCCGGGGGCGGCCGCGGGATGAGCCGGGTCCTGGTCACCGGTGCCGGCGGCTTCGTCGGCAGCCGGCTCTGCGCGGCGCTGACGGAAAGCGGCTGCACCGTGCGGCGGGCAGTGCGCACGCCCGGCGCGTCCCCCGCCGGCGCGGACACCGAGGAGGTGCGCGTGGGGGAGATCGACGGCGCCACCCGCTGGGAGGGGGCGCTGGAAGGGGTGGACGGAGTGGTGCACCTCGCCGCGCGGGTCCACCAGATGGGCGCCGGCGAGGCGGGGCTGCTCGCCGAGTACCGCCGCGTCAACGCGGAGGGGACCGCCACCCTCGCCCGCGCCGCCGCGGCCGCGGGGGTGCGGCGTATGGTGTTCGTCAGCTCCGTCAAGGTCAACGGCGAGGCCACGCACGGCACCCCCTTCCGCCCGGACGACGCGCCCGCGCCGGCCGACCCCTACGGCGTGAGCAAGTGGGAGGGAGAGCAGGCGCTGTGGGAGACCGCGCGCGCCACGGCGATGGAGGGCGTGGTGGTGAGACCCCCGCTGGTGTACGGCCCCGGCGTCCGGGCAAACTTCCTCCAGCTCCTGCGCGCCGTGGACCGGGGGATCCCCATCCCCCTGGGGAGCGTCCGCAACCGCCGCAGCCTGGTGTACGTGGGCAACCTCGCGGAGCTGCTGGTCGTGGCGCTCCGCCATCCCGCCGCCGCGGGGCGGACGCTGCTCGCCGCCGACGGCCCGCCGCTCTCCACCCCCGAGCTGGTCCGCGCCATCGCCGCCGCCCTCGGACGCCCCGCGCGCCTGCTCCCGGTACCGCCCGCGGCGCTGCGGCTGGCGGGGCGGGTGCTGGGGCGCAGCGCCGCCGTGGACCGCCTGTGCGGCGACCTCGCGGTGGACGAGACCGCGGCGGCCCGCCTCCTCGGGTGGACCCCGCCGTTCACCACCGCGCAGGGGCTCGCCGCGACGGCGGAGTGGCTGCGCGCGGAGGGCCGGTGACGGCGCTGCCGGCGGCGCTGGCCGGCGGGATGCTCGCGAGCTGGCTCCTCACCCGGGCCATCCGCCGCTACGCCCTCGCCCGCTCGGTGCTGGACGTGCCCAACCAGCGCAGCTCGCACACCGTCCCCACCCCGCGCGGGGGCGGGCTCGCCATCGTGGCGGTGGTGCTCGCGGGAACCCTTCTGGCGTGCGCGGCGGGCGCGCTCTCCGCGGCGCAGGCGCTCGCCCTGGGCGGCGGCGGGGCGATGGTGGCGGGCATCGGGTGGCTCGACGACCACCGCCCCATCCCCGCGGCGTGGCGGTTTGCCGTGCACATCGCGGCCTCCGTCTGGGCCGTGGCCTGGCTGGGGGGGATGCCGCAGCTGGAGGTGGGAGCGCTCCGCCTGGGGCTGGGTGCGGCGGGGGCGCTGCTCGCCGTGGGGGCGCTGGTGTGGCTCACCAACCTGTACAACTTCATGGACGGGATCGACGGCATCGCCGGGGGCGAGGCCGTCGCCGTGGGCGGGGTGGGCGGCGCGCTGCTGTGGGCGGCGGGGGAGCGGGGGCTCGCGGCCGTGGCGCTGACGGCGGCGGCTGCCGCCGCGGGCTTCCTGCTCTGGAACTGGCAGCCCGCCCGGATCTTCATGGGCGACGTGGGAAGCGGCTTCCTCGGCTTCCTGTTCGGCGCGCTCGCCCTCGCGTCCGAGCGCGCCGAGGGCCCGCCCGCGCTGGTGTGGATGCTCCTCCTGGGCGTGTTCGTGGTGGACGCCACGCTGACGCTGTTCCGCCGCGCCGCGCGCGGCGAGCGCCTTCACGAGGCCCACCGCCGCCACGCCTACCAGCGCGCCGTGCAGTCGGGATGGTCGCACGCCCGCGTGGCCGCCGCGGTGCTCGCCGTCGACGCGCTGCTCGCCGCGCTCGGCGCAGCCGCCTGGCTCAGGCCCGCATGGGCGCCCGCCTGCTTCGCCGCCGGCGCTGCGCTGCTGCTCGTGGCCTACGCCGCGGTGGAGCGGCGCCGGCCCATGTCCGCCTGATCCGCCGCGGGTTGGCGAACCGCTGCCGCGAAGCTACCTTGTCGTAGCTCGTCCGGTCCGGACCGGAAAGCAATTTCATCGGCACCCGAGATTCCAATATGCCAACCGACGCCCGCCCCGACGCCGTCTCCGTCCCCAAGATCGTCCCCAAGCCCTGGGGCCGCGAGATCTGGTACGCGCACGAGGAGCGCTACGCCGGCAAGGTCCTGGAGGTCACCCGGGGCCACGCCCTGTCCCTGCAGAAGCACGAGCGCAAGCAGGAAACCATGTACCTGCAGTCCGGCCGTCTCCTGTACCACTTCAACGGCGTGGACTTCGAGATGGGGCCCGGCGAGTGCATCACCGTGCGCCCCGGCGACGTGCACCGCATCGAGGCGCTGGAGGACGCGGTCATCCTGGAGGTGAGCACCCCCGAGCTGGACGACGTCATCCGGCTGGAAGACCGCTACGGCCGCAGCTGAGCCGCCCGGCACGGGGCCCGGCCCCGGCTTGCCCGCATCCGGGAGAGGATCTATCTTCTCCCGGATTTGCCTTTTTACGGAGAACTCATGGCGCAAGAGCTTTCCACGGAGCAGCTGATCGCACGCGGCAGGGAGGCGTACGCCCGCAACGCCTTCTTCGCCGCGCTCGAGGACTTCCAGGAGGTGGCGCGCCGTGAGCCGCGCTTCGCGGACGTGCACAACCTCATCGGGCTGTGCCTCAGCCTGCTGGGGCGCCCCGAGGAAGCGGTGGAGGCCTTCGAGCGGGCGACGGGCGTCAACCCGCGCTACGTGGAAGCCCACGTCAACCGGGCCATCACCCTGAACGACCTGGGGCGGCTGGACGAAGCGCGCGAGTCCTTCGAGCTCGCCGCCGACGCCGACGGGTCCGCGGGGGGGCGCTTCCCCGGCGCGGTCGCGGCGCGCCTGGCCAACAAGCACGCGGAGCTGGGCGACCTGTACGCCGAGGCGAGCGCGTTGGAAGAGGCGGCCGAGCAGTTCCGCCGCGCCTGCGAGATCCGCCCGCGCTTCCTGGACATCCGCAACAGGCTGGGGCGCACGCTCCTGGACCTGGGGCGCACCGCGGAGGGGGTCGCCGAGCTGCGCGCCGTCCTGGACGCGAACCCGTCGTTCACCGGCGCCCGCGCCAACCTGGGCCTTGCCCTGTACCGGGCCGGCGACCTCGCCGGCGCCGAGGCCGAGTGGGAGCGCTGCCTGGCCCAGCAGCCGGAGAGCGCCCAGGTGAGCGGGTACCTCGGCATGCTGCGGCGGCAGCGAGAAGGCCGTTCCACGGGGTGAGACGGCGCGCGCCGCTCCACCCCTCCGTTCCTGAAACTCCCCCCGCGACCCGGGGTACCAGGCCCGCATGATACCCGTTTCCACTAGAAGCCTCCCCCTCGCCCTCGCCTGCGCGCTCCTCTTCGCGGCCTGCGGCGCCAACCAGACCCCGGCGCAGCTCGGTCCGGACGCCCTGTACGAGCGCGGCATGGCCGCCTACCGCTCCGGCAGCTGGGGGCGCGCCACCGAGCTACTCGACCTGTTCCTGCAGAAAAGCGCGGGCGACCCGCGCAGCTCCGAGGCCCGCATCAGCCTGGCCCGTGCCCGCATGCAGCGGCGCGAGTACGTGCTCGCCGCCGGCGACTACACGCGCCTCCTCAACGAGTCGCCGCCCGACTCGCTGCAGCGCCCCGCGCGCTTCGGCCTGTGCGAGGCGTACCACAGCCTGTCGCCCCGGCCGCAGCTGGACCAGGAGTACACCGGCGGCGCGCTGGCGTACTGCGAGTCGGTCGCCACCACCTACCCGGGCACGACGGAGGCCACGCAGGCCACGGAGTGGGTGGGCGCGATGAAGACCAAACTCGCGCAGAAGTCGTACGACAACGGCATGTTCTACTTCAAGCGCGGGGCGTACGACGCGGCGGTCATCTACTTCAACGAAGCGGTCGAGCAGTTCCCCGACACCTCGGTGGCGCCGGCGGCGCTCCTGAAGGTGGTGGAGAGCTACGACCGCATCGGCTACAAGGAGGAAGCCGCGGAGGCCCGCACCCGGCTGCAGCGCGACTACCCGCAGAGCCTGGAGGCGCGCTCCATGCAGCCCGCCGCCCCCACCACGGGCCCGCCGACGCCGGGGACGGGCACCGGCGGCTGAGCGCCGTGCGCATCGGGGTGTTCGGCGGGACCTTCGACCCGCCGCACCACGGGCACCTGGCCGTCGCCGCCGACGTGCACGACGCGCTCGGGCTGGACCGGGTCCTGCTGGTGCCCTCGGCGATCCCGCCGCACAAGCGGCACACGGTGCAGGCCCCCGCCGGGATCCGGCTGGAGATGGCCCGGGCGGCGGTGGCGGGAGACGATCGCTTCGAGGTGGACGACCTGGAGCTGCGGCGTCCCGGCCCCTCGTACACGGTGGACACGCTGCGCGAGCTCCGGGACCGCTACCCGGACGCGGAGCTTTTCTTCCTGATCGGGGCCGACAACGTGGGCGAGCTTGCGTCCTGGCGCGAGCCGGAGGAGATCGTCCGGCTCGCGCGACTCGTTGCGGTTCCCCGGGGTTGTGAGAACGTAGACGCGGAGACCCCGTTCCCCTTCCTTGCCGTCCCGGTGACCCGGATCGGCATCTCGGCGACGGACGTGCGCCGGAGGGTGGCGGCGGGGCAATCCATTCGATATCTGGTGCCCGATGCGGTGCGCGAGATCGTGGCGCGCGAGGGTTTGTATCGGGAGCCCGCACATACAGGGAAGAACCCATGCTGAAGAAAGTCGTGAACGCCATTTTCGGCACGCGCCACGAGCGCGAGCTGAAGCGCCTCTGGCCCCTGGTGGACCAGATCAACGAGGAGTGGGAGCGCCTGCAGGGCGTTTCCGAGGAGGAGCTGCGCGGGCAGACGGCCAAGTTCCGCGACCGCATCCACCAGGCCACCCAGGACGTGGCCGCCGAGCTGGAGGAGCTGCGCGCCGCCAAGCGGAGCGCCGAGTCCGCCTCCGACCGCGAGGGAATCGCCCAGCAGATCGGCGACGCCGAGGCGCGCTTCAAGGCCGCCATCGAGGCCGTGCTGGACGACATCCTCCCGGAGGCGTTCGCCACCGTCAAGGAGGCGTGCAGCCGCCTGGTGGGCACCGAGGTGACGGTGACCGGGCAGACGCTGACCTGGGACATGGTCCCGTACGACGTGCAGCTCATCGGCGGCATCGTCCTGCACCAGGGCAAGGTGGCGGAGATGGCCACCGGCGAGGGCAAGACCCTGGTCGCGACGCTGCCGCTGTACCTCAACGCCCTTGCCGGGCGCGGCTCGCACCTGGTGACGGTGAACTCGTACCTGGCGCAGCGCGACTCCGACTGGATGGGGCACCTTTACCGGTACCTCGGCCTCACGGTGGGGTGCATCGACCTGCACGAGCCCAACACCCCCGAGCGGCGCGAGGCGTACCACGCCGACATCACCTACGGCACCAACAACGAGTTCGGGTTCGACTACCTGCGCGACAACATGGTGCACTCGCTGGAGCAGCGGGTGCAGCGCGTTCACCACTACGGCATGATCGACGAGGTGGACTCCATCCTCATCGACGAGGCGCGGACCCCGCTCATCATCTCCGGCCCCGTCAGCTCCGAGACCAACGCCGCGTACGCGCGCTACAACCCCATGGTCTCGGACCTGTACCGCCGCCAGACGCGCATCGTCGCCGAGCTGATCGCGGACGCCGAGAAGGCCATCGCCGAGGGCGACGCCTACCGCGCCGGCGAGCGGCTGCTGGCCGCGAAGCGCGGGGTGCCCCGCAACAAGCGCCTGGTCAAGATGCTTTCCGACGACCCGGGGCTGCAGAAGCTGGCCTCCAAGGTCGAGGGCGACTACATGCGCGACAAGAAGCTGCACGAGCTGGACGAGCAGCTTCTCTTCTCCATGGACGAGAAGGGGCACAACGTGCACCTGACCGACCAGGGGCTGGACGTGCTCGCCCCCGGCGACCACGACGCCTTCGTGATCCCCGACATCTCGGAGGGGGTGCACCGGGTGGAGATCGACCCCGACCTCTCGATCGACGAGAAGCGCGAGGCCCGGGAGGCGCTGGAGCGGGAGTACGCCGAGAAGAGCGAGAAGATGCAGGTGATGCACCAGCTCCTCAAGGCGTACGCGCTGTTCAACAAGGACGAGCAGTACGTCATCCAGGACGGCGAGATCATGATCGTGGACGAGTTCACCGGCCGGATGATGCCCGGCCGGCGCTGGTCCGACGGTCTGCACCAGGCGGTGGAGGCCAAGGAGGGGGTGGCGGTCAAGGCGGAAACTCAGACGCTGGCGACCATCACCATCCAGAACTACTTCCGGATGTACGACAAGCTGGCGGGGATGACGGGCACGGCCGAGACGGAGGAGGGCGAGTTCCACTCCATCTACGGGCTGGACGTGATGGTGATCCCCACCAACAAGCCCATCACCCGCGAGGACCGCCACGACCTGGTCTACAAGACCAAGCGCGAGAAGTACAACGCCATCATCGACGAGATCGAGCGTCTTCACAAGCTCGACCTGCCGGTGCTGGTGGGCACGGTGAGCGTGGACGTGTCCGAGACGCTGTCGCGGATGCTCAAGCGCCGCGGGATCACCCACGAGGTGCTGAACGCCAAGTACCACGCCCGCGAGGCGCAGATCGTCCGCGACGCGGGGCAGCCCGGCGCGGTGACCATCGCCACGAACATGGCCGGCCGCGGCACCGACATCAAGCTGGGCGCCGGGGTCACCGAGGAGCGCTCCTACGAGGGCGAGGCCGGCGCGGCGGAGCGGGAGATGGGCGGCCTGCACATCATCGGCTCCGAGCGCCACGAGTCGCGCCGCATCGACCGGCAGCTCCGCGGGCGCGCCGGCCGCCAGGGCGACCCGGGGGCGTCGCAGTTCTTTTTGTCGCTGGAGGACGACCTGATGCGCCTGTTCGGCTCGGAGCGCATCGCGTCCATCATGGACCGCATGGGCGCCGAGGAGGGCGAGGTCATCACCCACGCCTGGATCACGGGTTCCATCGGCAAGGCGCAGCAGCGCGTGGAGATGCAGAACTTCGAGGCGCGCAAGCGGCTGCTGGACTACGACGACGTGATGAACCAGCAGCGCGAGGTGATCTACGACCTGCGCTCGTTCGCGCTGGAGGGCGGGGAGGAGCTCAAGGGCGAGGTGTGGGACATGATCGAGAAGACGGTCCCCACCCTGGTCGTGGAGTACGCCCCGGACGGCGCCCACGCCGAGGACTGGGACCTGGTGGGGCTGCGCAACCGCCTGCTGATGGACTACGCGGTCCTTGCGGAGCGTCTCCCGGGCGACGCGGAGGGGAGCCACGAGTTCGGCAGCCGCGACGAGATGGAGGAGTACCTGATGGAGGTGGCCCGCGAAAGCTTCCAGGCCAAGCTGGAGCAGTTCGGCGAGGCCACGGACGCGGTGCTCCGCTTCATCGTGCTGGCGACGATCGACGAGAAGTGGAAGGACCACCTGTACGACCTGGACCACCTCAAGGCGTCCATCGGCTTCCGCGGCTGGGGGCAGAAGGACCCGCTGGTGGAGTACAAGAAGGAGGCCTACGACATGTTCGTGGACCTCATGCGCGACCTGCAGCTTTCCGTCGCGCGCTTCTTCTACCGGGCGCAGCTCACCCCGTCGACCCCGCCCCCGCCGCCCCCGGAGGAGTTCTTCGGGACGCCCAACCGGACGGAGGTGGACGACGCCGCGGCCGCGGCCCCGGCCCCGGCGCCCTCCGGCGAGGGCGTTCCCAACCGCGTCGCCGGGCCCGGCCGCCGCTCCGGGGTGGGGGTGAACCCGTTCACCGCCGTTCCGCCCGCGCCGCGCCCGCCCGAAGGCGTGACCAACCGCGGCGAGGCGCGTGCGCCGCAGCCGGCCGCGGCGGGCGAGGTGGGCCGCAACGACCCCTGCCCCTGCGGGTCAGGCAAGAAGTTCAAGAACTGCCACGGCAAGAACGTCTAGGCGGCTCGATAAATCGCGCAGCTCTGCGTTGTCGCCTGCGGGGCTCCCTGCGGCGTGAAACAACCACGCCTCAGTCGCTCCTCGGGTCCGCCTTGATCTGCGCGATTTCTCTTCGCCTTGGGATCCTCGCGAAGAGAAAGGCTCAAGAAAAACGGCACGACGGCCGTCGCTCAATGGAGCGGCGGCCGTCGTCGTTTCCATCCCTCACCTGTTCACCTAGATTGTGGCACGGGGGTGCCGGTGCCGCGCGGCATCCCCGGAAACGATCCCCCGATTCGGGGCGGTGTATTCAATTGGGCGTAATGGCATCCAACTACACCATCAAGGCGTGGCCGGTCGTGGAGCGGCCCCGCGAGCGGCTGGAGGCGCTGGGCCCCAAGGCGCTCTCGCCCCGCGAGCTGCTGGCGCTGCTCATCGAGACGGGGACCCCGGCGCGCGCGGGGCAGGACGCGCGCTCGGCGCTGGACCTGGCCGGCGACTTGCTGCAACGCTTCTCTCCCGGACCGGGGCGGGAGTCGCTGCGCCGCCTGATGACGGCGTCGCTCCCGGAGCTGTGCGGGGTGCCGGGGATCGGGCCCGCGAAGGCCGCCAAGATCCTGGCCGCGCTGGACCTGGGCCGGCGCGCGGCGGAGGAAGCGCGCCCGGACCGGGACCGCATCCGCACCCCGCGCGACGTGTACGAGCGGATGCGGCTGATGCTGCGGGACGAGCCCGCCGAGGAGTTCCACGTCCTCCTTCTCAACACGCAGAACGAGATCCTCCGCGACCTGCAGATCACCCGGGGGACGGTGGACGCGTCGCTGGTGCACCCCCGGGAGGTGTTCCGCGCGGCGGTGATGGAGAACGCGGCCAGCCTGGTGCTGGTGCACAACCACCCCAGCGGCGACCCCACCCCCTCCGACGAGGACCTGGCGGTCACCGAGGAGCTGAGGAAGGCGGGGCTGACGATCGGGATCGAGGTGCTCGACCACGTCATCGTGGGGGAGGGGCGTTACGTCTCATTCGTAGAAGCGGGGTACTGGAATGGCTAGCACCGCACTTTCCACGCTACCGCCCGAAAGGGCCGAGGAGGCGCTCGCCGTCGCGCGCGCCGTCCTGCCGCCGCGCCTGCTGTCCAGGATCGAGTCGTACATGGAGCGTCTCGACATCGAGATGCTCACCCGCGCGTACGAGTTCAGCCGCATCGCCCACGCGGGGCAGAAGCGCCGCTCGGGGGAGGACTACATCGTCCACTGCGTGGAGGTCACCGAGATCCTGGCCGACCTCCACCTGGACACCGTGACGCTGGTGAGCGCGCTGATCCACGACGTGGTGGAGGACACCACGGCCACGCTGGACGACGTGCGCGACGCCTTCGGCGACGAGGTGGCCACGGTGGTGGACGGGCTCACCAAGATCTCCCGCGTGCAGTTCCGCACCAACACGGAGCAGCAGGTAGAGAACTACCGCAAGCTCCTGCTCTCCATGGCCCAGGACGCGCGCGTCATCCTGGTGAAGCTGGCGGACCGCCTCAACAACATGCGCACCCTCCAGCACCTGCGGGAGGAGAAGCGCCGCCGCATCGCCCTGGAGACCCGCGAGATCTACGCGCCGCTGGCCCACCGCCTGGGAATGGCGCACATCAAGTGGGAGCTGGAAGACCTCTGCTTCAAGTTCCTGGAGCCGGAGTCGTACAAGGAGCTGGCGCGCAAGATCGCCGACAAGCGCACCGAGCGGGAAGGACTGATCGACAGCCTGCGGCAGCCGCTGGAGGAGGACCTGCGCGGCGCCGGGATCGACTGCGAGGTGACGGGGCGACCCAAGCACCTGTGGTCCATCTATCGCAAGATGCAGCGCCGCGAGAAGACGTACGACGAGATCTACGACCTCATGGCGATCCGCGTCATCGTGGACACCATCACCGACTGCTACCACGCGCTGGGGGTGATCCACAACCGCTGGACGCCGCTGCAGGAGCGCTTCCACGACTACATCGCCACGCCCAAGAGCAACATGTACCGCTCCCTCCACACGACCATCTTCGGTCCGGGGGGGCGGCTGTACGAGATCCAGATCCGCACGCGCGAGATGCACCGCACGGCGGAGCTGGGGATCGCGGCGCACTGGAAGTACAAGGAGGGCCGCGGCGGCGACGAGGTGGACGAGACGCTGACCTGGTTCCGGCAGGTGCTGGAGTGGCAGCAGGAGACCAAGGAGCCGGACGAGTTCCTGGAGTTCCTGCGCATCGACCTGTTCCAGGACGAGATCTTCGTGTTCACGCCGCAGGGCGACGTGAAGCAGCTCCCCAAGGGTGCCACCCCCATCGACTTCGCCTTCGGGGTGCACACCCAGGTGGGGCTGCACTGCGCCGGGGCGAAGGTCAACGGCCGCATCGCCCCGCTGGCGCGCGAGCTCAAGAACGGGGACACGGTGGAGATCATCACCGACCCCAAGCAGCGCCCCTCGCGCGACTGGCTGGCCTTCGTGAAGACGGCGCGCGCCCGCAACAAGATCCGCCAGTGGATCAAGCAGGAGGAGTTCGACAGCTCGGTGCGGCTGGGGCGCGAGTTCATCGAGCGGGAGGTCAAGAAGGCGCGCAAGGACCGGGTCTCGGAGGACCGCTTCGACACCGTGGCCAAGGCGCTGGAGCTGCCGGACGCGTCGCACCTGTTCGCGGCGCTGGGGCGCGGCGACGTGGGGCCGGCGGCGGTGTTCCGCGAGCTGTGGGGCGAGACCACGCCCGCCCAGCCGCCCCGGCCTCCCTCGGCGTTCGACCGGCTGGTGGACCGGGTGCGCGGCAAGCCCAAGGGGGTGCGGATCCAGGGGATGGACAACCTGATGGTGCGCTACTCCCAGTGCTGCCAGCCGGTCCCGGGCGACACCGTCACCGGCTACATCACCAACGGGCGGGGGATCTCGGTGCACCGCACCGACTGCCCCAACCTGCTCCAGCTGGCGGACCACCCGGAGCGACGGGTGGACATCGAGTGGGAAACGGAGTCCGGCGAGCGCTTCTACGTGCGCATCGTCATGGAAGGAACGGACCGCCGCGGCCTGTTCGCGGACATCGCCAGCACCATCTCGCAGACCAACACCAACATCCGCAGCGCGGACATCCAGGCGGACGACGCGGGGATGAAGGGGCAGTTCGTGGTGGAGGTGGAGAACCTGACCCACCTGAACCGCGTGCTCGGCGCGATACGCAAGGTCAAGGGCGTGATCTCCGTGGAGCGCCGCGAGCAGGTGGACGCCAGCGACCTGGAGGCGTGAGGGCCGGCGGGCTCTCACCCGGCTCGCTCGAGGCTCGCCACCCTCTCCCAGTCACGGGGGAGGGATTTTTGCCGTTGCGGCGCCGGGGCACGCGCCGGCGCCCGCGTGAGGGATTTCGGCCCGAAGGGGCGAGACCCGCGGGCAGTTTCGCGGGGCTCGACTCCGTTGCAAACGGTAGTATCGTTTGCTACGGAGCCGAAGCCCGACCCCGGCGCAGCCGGGGGCACGCCCGAACCCGTTTTTCGCGTGAACCGTCCACTTTCTTCGGTGTATTTACGGTGTTGATGCGCCTCTCCCGAAACGCCTGAGCCGACGACGCCGAAGATGTCCTCCTACAAGCTCGTTTCCCCGTTCGAGCCCAAGGGCGACCAGCCCCGGGCAATCCAGGAGCTCACCGAGGGGCTCGTCCGCGGCGACCGCTACCAGACGCTGCTGGGCGCCACCGGCACGGGCAAGACGCTCAGCATGGCGCACGTGATCGCCAACCACGGGCGCCCGGCGCTGGTGATGAGCCACAACAAGACGCTGGCGGCGCAGCTGTACGGCGAGCTGAAGCAGTTCTTCCCTCACAACGCGGTGGAGTACTTCGTCTCGTACTACGACTACTACCAGCCCGAGGCGTACGTCCCCTCCACGGACACCTACATCGAAAAGGACTCCAGCATCAACGAGGACATCGAGCGGCTGCGGCTGCGCTCCACCTCGTCGCTGATGGAGCGCGAGGACGTCATCATCGTCACCTCGGTGTCGTGCATCTACGGCCTGGGCGACCCGCAGGCGTACCGGCAGCTGATGCTGACCCTGGAGCGCGGGCAGAAGATCGGGCGCAAACAGATCCTGGAGGCGCTGGTCGCCATCCAGTACTCGCGCAACGACGTGGCCTTCGAGCGGGGGACCTTCCGCGTCCGCGGCGACACGGTGGAGATCTACCCGGCGTACGAGGAGCAGGGGGTGCGGGTGGAGCTGTGGGGCGACGAGATCGAGCGCATCTCGCGCTTCGACCCGCTCACCGGCGAGACCATCGCCACGCTGCCGCGCGCGGCCATCTACCCGGCCAAGCACTTCGTTTCCCAGCGGCCCACCATCGAGCGCGCGGTGCAGCGCATCCGCTCGGAGCTGGACGTGCGGCTCAAGGAGCTGCTGCGGGAAAACAAGCTGCTGGAGGCGCAGCGGCTGGAGTCGCGCACCAACTTCGACGTGGAGATGATGCTGGAGATCGGGACGTGCGCGGGGATCGAGAACTACTCGCGCCACCTGGCCGGCCGCGGCGAGGGGGACCGACCGGCGTGCCTGCTGGACTACTTCCCGGAGGACTACCTGGTGTTCGTGGACGAGTCGCACGTGAGCGTCCCGCAGATCGGCGGGATGTACAACGGCGACCGCGCCCGCAAGATGACGCTCGTGGAGCACGGCTTCCGGCTTCCCTCGGCGCTGGACAACCGCCCGCTCAAGTTCGACGAGTGGGAGAAGATGGTCCCCAAGGCGGTGTTCGTGTCGGCGACGCCAGGTCCGTACGAGCTGGGCAGGAGCGGCGGCGTGGTGGTGGAGCAGATCATCCGCCCCACGGGGCTGCTGGACCCGGTGGTGGAGGTGCGCCCGGTGCGTGGCCAGGTGGACGACCTGCTGGCGGAGATCCGCGAGCGCGAGAAGAAGAACGAGCGGGTGCTGGTGACCACGCTCACCAAGCGGATGTCGGAGGACCTGACGGACTTCTTCATGCAGGCGGGGGTGCGGGTCCGCTACCTCCACAGCGACATCGACTCCATCGAGCGGGTGGAGATCCTGCGCGACCTGCGCCTGGGCAAGTTCGACGTGCTGGTGGGGATCAACCTGCTCCGCGAGGGGCTGGACCTGCCGGAAGTGTCGCTGGTGGCGATCCTGGACGCGGACAAGGAGGGCTTCCTGCGCTCGGCGTCGTCGCTGATCCAGACGGTGGGGCGCGCGGCCCGCAACTCGGAGGGGAAGGCGATCCTGTACGCGGACCGCGTCACCGGCTCCATGGAGCGGATGATGGAGGAGACGGGGCGCCGCCGCGTGATGCAGGCGGAGTACAACCGCGAGCACGGCATCATCCCGCAGACCATCATCAAGTCGGTGCAGGAGATCGAGCGCTCCACCCGCGTGGCGGACGCCCGCACCAAAACGGAGCCGGAGCCCAAGGGGCGCAAGGTGGCGGAGTCGCGCGCAGCGTACGGCGCCCGCGACCCGGAGGTGCTGGTGAAGGAGCTGGAGCAGGAGATGCGCGACGCGGCGGCGCAGCTGGACTTCGAGCGGGCGGCGCTGCTGCGCGACCAGCTCCTGGAGCTGCGGGCGCAGCTGGACGGGGCGAAGAAGGCCACGGCGGCGGCCGTGCAGAAGCAGCGCACTCTCGGCGCGCTGCGGGGGTGACGGACGGATGGGGAGCGTGGCGCTGCTGACGGAGGAGGAGCTCGCGGCCTGGGGGGAGCGGGTGGGGGCGGAGGTGGTGGTGCCCGCGGTCTTCGCCCTGAACGGCGACCTGGGGGCGGGGAAGAGCACGCTGGCGCGCGCCGTGGCGCGGGGGGCGGGGGTGGAGGGGCCGGTCCCCTCGCCCACCTTCAACCTGCTCTTCCGCTACGAGACGCGGCGCGGGGTGGTGCACCACCTGGACCTGTACCGCCTGGAGCGGCAGGACGAGGTGTGGGAGCTGGGGTGGTCGGAGCTGGGGGCGGGTCCGGACCTGGTGCTCATCGAATGGGCGGAGAATGCCGAGACTCTGCTCCCGGTCCCGCGCTGGGAGGTGGTGCTGGAGGACGTGGGCGACCCGGACCGCCGCCGCGTGGAGCTGGCGCCGGTGGGGGATCCGCCCGCGCTCCCGCCCCTGCCGGACGGGGGGGTATCGTGACGGGGGCGCCGGAGGGTCCGGTGCTGGCGCTGGACACCTCCACCGGCGTGGGCTCGGTGGCGGTGGGCCAGGGCGACCGGCTGCTGGCGGAGATCGTCCTGGCCGTGGGGTCGGGGCACTCGTCGGCGCTGCTCCCGGCCATCGACCGGGCGCTGCGCTCGGCGGGGCTGGAGGCGCGGGAGCTGGCCGGGGTGGTGGTGGGCGGCGGGCCGGGCTCGTTCACGGGGGTGCGCATCGCCGCGGCCACGGCCAAGGGGATCGTGCACGCGGCCGGGGTGCCGCTCTGGGCGTACTCCAGCCTGCTGGCAGCCGCGGCCGGGTGCTGGGCGGCGGACCGCCCGGTGTGCGCGCTCTTCGACGCGCGCCGGCGCGACGTGTACGCCGCGTGCTACCGCTTCGGCGCGGGGGTGGAGGAGACCATGGCGCCGGAAGCCCTCACCGTGGACGAGCTGCTGGAGCGCTTCCGCGGGGGCCCGCCCCCGCTCTTCACCGGGGAGGCCGCCGTGATCCACCGCGAGGAGATCGGGCGGGAGCCGGGGGTGCGGGTGGCGCCGGCCCACCTGGCGGCGCCCCGCGCGTCGGCGCTGCTGGCGCTGCTGCGGGCGGCGCCGGAGGCGGGGCGGGTGGCGGAGCCGGCGCACTGGGAGCCGGAGTACGTGCGTGCCTCGGGGGCGGAGCGGATCGCGGCGGCGGCGGGGAGGGCGCCGTGAAGCTGGGCGGCGAGGTGCCCCGCACGGAGGGCGCGGCCTTCCGGCTGCGCCCGCTGTTCGAGGCGGACCTGGTGCGGGTGATGGAGATCGAGATGGCCTGCTTCTCCACGCCCTGGAAGGAAAACACCTTCCGCGGCCTGCTGCGCCGCACCGACACCGACCTGGTGGGCGCGGAGGACGAGGAGCGCCGGCTGCTGGGCTACGCGGTGTGCTGGACGGTCGTGGACCAGTCGGAGCTGGGCAACGTGGCGGTGGCCGAGGAGGCGCGGGGCGCCGGCGTCGGCCGGGCGCTGGTGGAGGCGATCGTGGACCGGGTGCGGGCGCGCGACTCGCGGGAGTGCTTCCTGGAGGTGCGCGAGAGCAACGCGGTGGCGCAGGCGCTGTACCGCGACATGGGCTTCGAGGTGGTGGGGCGCCGCCGGGCGTACTACGCGCTCCCCACCGAGGACGCCCTTGTTATGCGCCTTTTCGTGTAGGCTTTTCTTGACACCCGTGTGAACGGTGTCTACTTTGGGGTCTCTCATCCACCGGAAGTGCGACCCCGCCAACGACAAACCCCTGGAGGGTACGTGTCCCGAAGCCTGAACAAGGCCATCATCATCGGCAATCTCGGGTCCGACCCCGAGATCCGCACGACGGGCGGCGGGAGCCGCGTCGCGCAGTTCTCCGTGGCCACCAGCCGCAAGTGGACCACCAACTCCGGCGAGCAGCAGGAAAAGACGGAGTGGCACCGCATCGTGGTGTGGGGCAAGCTGGTGGACGTGGTGGAGAAGTACGTGAAGAAGGGGGACCGGCTGTACGTGGAGGGCGAGATCCAGTACCGCCAATACGAGGACAAGGAGGGGGTGACCAAGTACACCACCGAGATCAACGCCCGCGAGCTGATGATGCTCGGCGGCCGTGAGGGTGGCGGCGGCGGCGGGGGTGGGTACGGCGGTGGCGGCGGAGGCGGAGGCGGGGGGTACGGCGGCGGTGGTGGTGGCAGTGGTGGGGGCGGCTCGCGCGAGCGCTCCTCCGGTGGCGGTGGCGGTGGCGCTGCGGGCGGCGGAGCCGGCAAGGGCGGCCGCGGCGGCGACTACGACGACTTCCAGCCGCCCCCCTTCGGCGAGGACGACGACGACCTGCCGTTCTAGAAGCCTGCGGGGTCGCCGCGTCGTACGCGCTGGCCTGGTCACGGCGGGCGCGAAGCATCCGGTGGGCCTGGAGCAATCCAGGCCCACCGGATCTTTACTTGCCGCAGCTCCCGGTACCATCTTATCGACTGTCTCGCGGTACCCATTCGCCTGCCTGCTCCTTCGCCGCCTCCGCACTCCCGCTGAGCGTGCCCCTCCTTCGACTGCTCGCCGGGTCCGAGCTCCGCTTCGCGGCGCGCCGCCTCCGGCGCGCCCCGGGCTTCGCCGGAGCGGTGGTCCTCGTGCTCGCGCTCGGCGTGGGCACTGCGACGGCCGTGTTCAGTCTCGTCAACGGCATCCTCCTGGAGCCGCTCCCGTACCCGGAGCCGGACCGTCTCGCGCGGCTGACGCACACGGTCAGCAGCGCCGGGCGCGAGCCGGTGGACCAGTCCGACGCCATGGTCTTGCTCTACCAGGGCGAAGCGCGCGCGTTCGACGGCATCGCCGCATGGCGGTTCGACGACGGCGACCTCGGCGCCCTGGAGCCGGGCCAGACCGCCGTTCGCGTCCGCGGCGCGCGCGTCACGGCGAGCTTCTTCGACGTCCTGGGCGTCCGCCCGGCGCTCGGCAGGGGGTTCGCCGCGGGCGAGGACCGGCCCGGCGCCGAGCGGGTCGTCGTGGTGTCGCACCGCGTCTGGCGGGAACGCCTTCACGGCGATCCCGGTGCCATCGGCCGGCACATCGTGGTGAACGACGTGCCGCGCACCGTCGTGGGGATCATGCCGCCGAGCTTCGCGTATCCCGCGAGCCACGTGGAGATCTGGCTGCCGCTCGCCCTCGACCCCGCACGCACGCGGCCCGCCACGCTCAACCTCGCCGGCATCGGGCGACTCAGGCGCGGCGTGTCGACCGGGGCCGCGCAGGCCGACCTGGCGCGCGCGCTGACCCACCTCGGCGACTACGTCCAGGGCGACGCCTCGCCGGCGGCATGGCAGGAAGCGCACGTCACGCCACACGTGCAGTCGCTGCGGGATTCGATCGTCGGCCCCGTCTCGCACCTGCTCTGGCTCGTGTTCGGTAGCGTGCTGCTCGTTCTCCTCGTCGCGTGCACCAACGTGGCCGGGCTGCTGCTCGTGCGCGCCGAGCGCGCGCACACGGAGCTCGCCGTGCGCGCCGCGCTCGGCTCCGGCTTCATGGGGATGGTGGCGCTGACGCTGAGCGAATCCGTGCTGCTGAGCATCCTGGGCGGCGGCGCCGGCGTGCTCCTGGCGGCGGCGGCCATGCGGGTGGTGCTGGGTACGGGCGCGGCGCTGTCTCTCCCGCGCCTGGAAGACGTGGGGCTGGACGCGACGGTCCTGGCGTTCGCGGTGGGAATCACCGCGTTCTGCGCGCTGTCCGTGAGCGTGCTCCCGCTCCTCCGCGCGCGCCGGGTGTCCATCGCGCAGACCTTTCGGAGCGCCGGCACCGGTCCGGCGGGCGGCCGCTCGCCCCGGCGCGTGCGCGACGCCCTGGTGGTCGCGCAGATCGCGCTGGCCGTCGTGCTGGTCGCCGTTTCGGGGCTGACGACGCGCAGCCTGCTTCGCCTGAACGAGGTGCGGCCCGGGTTCGACGCCGACCACGTGGTCACCTCCCGCGTCCTGCTGCCCTTTGCCCGGTACAGCGGCGCCGCCTCGCGCCTGGGCTTCTTCGAGGCCCTGGTCCGCGAGGCGCGGGCGATCCCGGGGACGCGCGACGTGGCGCTGACCGACTGGGTGCCCCTCAGCGGCGACCGACACGACACGGCGATCGAGGTGGAGGACGACCGGTCGCGGGAGAGCGCCGGCGGGGCCGAGCACGCCGTCGCGCACGTGGACGGCCGCTACTTCCGGACCATGCGCATCCCGCTGCGCCGCGGCCGGACGTTCGGCCCGCAGGATCCCGCCCGCCCATCGGACGAGGCGATCGTGAGCCGTGCCTTCGCCGAGCGGTACTGGCCCGGCGCGAGCCCGATCGGCAGGCGCGTTCGCCCGCTCGGCGGCCGCTGGTACACCGTCGTCGGCGAGGTCGGCGACGTGCGCTACGACAGCCTGGAGGAGCCGGCGAGCGACGTCGCGTACTTCCCCATCGTCACCGCCGCGCAGCCGGATGCCGGCGCGTCGCTGCCGGCCGCGCTCTCGCTGGTCGTCCGGACCGGTGCCCGGGAGGGCGAGGCGTTGTCGGCCATCCGCCGGATCGTGCGCGCGCTCGACCCCGGCATCCCGACCTACGACGAGGGGTCGCTGGACGCGCTCGTGCACGCCGCGTCGGCGCGCGCCCGCGCGCTGGTCGTGCTGCTCGCGACCGCCGGCATCGTGACGTCGCTGCTCGGCGCCGTCGGCCTGTACGGCATCCTGGCGTACGGTGTCAGCATCCGCCGCCGCGAGCTCGGCATCCGGATGGCGCTCGGGGCCCGGCCTGAGGAGGTGAGCCGCATGGTCTCGCTGGACGGCCTGCGGCTCGCCGGGCTCGGCATCATGATCGGCACGGCGTGCGCGCTCGCGGCCTCGCGGCTGCTGCGCGGGCTGCTCTACGCCGCGGGTCCCACCGACCTGCTGACGCTCGGCGTGACGCCCGTGGCGCTCCTCGCGGTCGCGCTCGCCGCGAGCTGGATCCCCGCGCGCCGCGCGGCCGCCGTCCATCCGGCCGAGGCCCTGCGGTCGCAGTGACGGCCCGGGGATGCGTCCCGCCGTGCCGGTGCCCGGCTCCACCGCTCCGCCACCCGCCCGGAAGGGCTGTCGTCCGGGCCCGGGCGACCCGGTCCGCAGCTCCCTTCGCTCCTCCTGTTTTCCCTCACGATCTAAGGAAGTCATGCCGCTGACCCCGCAGCAGTTTCGGACCGGCGTTCAGAACCTCGGGGGACATCACATCCCCTTCGACCAGGGCGACCTGGTCGATCGCCGGGTGTATCTCGACGAGGGAGCGTGCGGCGCGTTCTCCGCGATCTGGATCCGCAGCAGGAAGTTGCGGGCTCTCGGACAGCAGCCGCCCGACGCGGACGCGTGCATGGAGGAAGTGAGCTGGATCGGCGAGCAGGTCTCCAAGGGCAGGGCCGCAGCGGTCTACAACGAGTTCTTCGCGGGCAACGGCCTGAGGCAGGATGGCATGAGCTCCTGGCCCAACGGGGCCGTCGACTGGAACCGGCTGTGGTTCTTTTTGTCGGCCCAGCAGGCCTATTATTTCCTGGGTGTGCTCGGCGCGAACACGGGGCACGCGATCGCCGTCGACACGAACGCGGGTGCGTTCAGGCTCTTCGACCCGAACTACGGCACGGCGAGGTTCCCCAGCGCACAGGCGATGAAGACGTTCTTCGGCGCCTACTGGCGAAGGGCCTACCCGGACCTGGTGGGACGAGGCTTCATCAGCCGGTACAGGTAGGAGAGAGCTTTCCTCCGCGGACTCCGCGCGTTTGATGCCGGATCCGGTCGTACCGGGGTGAACTGCAGGGTTTGGGCGTGCCCCCGGCTGGCGCCGGGGTCGGGCTGCGGCTCCGTAGCAGACGAAACAACCGTCTGCAACGGAGGCGAGCCCCGGGAAACTGCCCCCGGGTCTCGCCGCTTCGCGCTCGCATCCCTCACGCGGGCATCGCGCTGGCGTCCGCGAGGATAGGCCCCCTCACCCCCGCAAGCGGGGGAAAGGGGGAGAACTGCACGGCGTCCCTGCCTTCGGCGCATTGCGGATGCCCCAGGGGGACTGATTCACACGGAATCCGTCTGAGCGTCGCGGCGCACGCGGACCCCTTGCGCCGTTTTTCTTTGCATTTTAAAGTACTTTTCGAAATTGCTCGCACGAGCGGGTCCGTCGGGCCCTCTCAGTCCCCTTGCGTGAGGGATTACGGCCCGAAGGGGCGAGACCCGGCGGCAGTTCGCCGGGGCTCGACTCCGTTGAGCAGCGTTGTTTGCTGCTCTACGGAGCCGAAGCCCGACCCCGGCGCCAGCCGGGGGCACGCCCGAACCCGCCGTCCAAAGCCGTCCAGGAAATCAGCCATGGAACTAGAGATCCGCGACCTGTCCAAGACCTACCCCAACGGTGTGCAGGCGCTAAAGGACGTGTCGCTCACGATCCCGGCGGGCATGTTCGGCCTGCTCGGCCCCAACGGCGCGGGCAAGTCCACGCTGATGCGCATCCTCGCCACGCTTCAGGAGCCGGACGCGGGATCGGTCCGGCTCGGCGGCTTCGACGTGCTGCGCCAGAAGGGCGAGGTGCGGCAGGTGCTCGGCTACCTGCCGCAGTCGTTCGGCTTCTACCCCAACGTGAGGGCGGAGCGGCTGCTCGACCACTTCGCGGTGCTGAAGGGGATCGCCGAGCCGGGCGTGCGGCGCGACGTCGTGGAGTCGCTGCTGCGGCAGGTCAACCTGTGGGACGTGCGCAGGCAGAAGGTGGGAACGTTCTCCGGCGGCATGCGGCAGCGCCTGGGCGTCGCCGTGGCGCTGCTCGGCAGCCCCAGGCTGATCATCGTGGACGAGCCGACGGCGGGGCTCGACCCGGCCGAGCGCGTGCGCTTCCTGAACCTGCTGAGCGAGATCGGCGAGGACAGCGCGGTCATCCTTTCCACGCACATCGTGGAGGACGTGGAAGAGCTGTGCAGCCGCATGGCGATCATCGACCGGGGCGAGATCCTGCTCGACGCGGAGCCGCCGCGCGCGGTGGAGGCGCTGCGGGGGCGGATCTGGCGCACGACCGTGGGCCGGGGGGACCTGGCGGCGCTCGAGCGGGAGCAGCCTGTGATCTCCACCCGGCTGCTGGGCGGGCGGACGATCGTGCACGTGTACGCGGACACGCCGCCGGGTGCGGAGTTCGCGCCGGTGGAGCCGGACCTCAAGGACGTGTACTTCAGCGTCATGGCGGGGCACCACGGGCGGCGGACGGACAGGGCGGAAGCGGGAGCGGGGGTGGCGCGGTGAGGCTCCGCGAGGTCTTCGGCTTCGAGCTCGAGTACCGCCTCCGCAGCGCATCCACCTGGATCTACGCCTCGATCCTGTTCGCCTTCGCGGTCCTGCTCGTCGCCGCGAACGCCGGCGGCGGCGGGCCCGTCCACCTCAACGCGCCGGAACGGCTCGCCGAGTTCGCCGTGATCGCCGGGCTGTTCGGGCTGCTGGTCACGGCGGCGGTCTTCGGCGATGCCGGGGTCCGCGACGTGGAGGTGGGGATGGATCCGCTCCTCTTCACCTCGCCGCTCGGCAAGGCCGAGTACCTGGGCGGGCGCTTTCTCGCCGCGCTGGCGGTGAACGCGGTGGTCCTGCTCGCCGTCCCGCTCGGCCTGGCGGCCGCGACGCTGCTGGCGGGCGTCCCCCCGCGGGAGCTCGGCCCGTTCCGCGCCGGCGCCTTCGCGCAGCCCTACCTGCTCTTCCTGCTGCCGAACGCCGCCGTCGCCGGCGCGGCGCTGTTCACGATCGCCGTGCTCACCCGGAAGACCGTGCCGGTGTACCTGGGCGCGGCCGGCCTGTTCGTCGGCAACCTGCTCGCCGCCGGCAGCCGGCCCCGCATCGCCGACCCGAGGCTGTCCGCGCTGGCCGACCCGTTCGGGATCGCCGCGGCGCAGGACGTGGTCGCGCTCTGGTCGGCGGCCGAGCGCAACGCCCGGCTCGTCGGCTTTCCCGCGGCGATGGTGCTGAACCGGGTGGTGTGGCTCGCGGCCGCGGCGGCGCTGCTCCTCCTGCTCCACCGCCGCTTCCGCTTCGCGCACGGCGGCGGCGGCGGCCGGACGGAGGGGCGCCGGTCCGCCGCCGGGCCGCGGGCGGGGCGCGCCGCACCGGTGGCGGTGCCGCGCGTCGCGGGCACGTTCGGGCTCCGGACCCGGGTGCGGCAGACGCTCGCCGTCGCGCGCGGCGCGCTGGAGGAGGTCGCGGGGAGCCGCGCGTTCCCCGCGGCCCTGGCCGGTGGGACGGGTCTCGTCCTGCTCATGGGCTGGAACGTGGCCGACACCGCCTTCGACACGTCCACGTGGCCGGTCACGCACCTCGTCGCCGTTTCGGTCCTGAGCGGCCGCGTCACGCCCATCGTCTTCGTGCTCATCGCGGTGTACGCGGGCGAGCTGGTGTGGAGGGACCGCGACGTGGGCGTGGCCGAGATCGCGGACGCGTCGCCGGTGCCGGAGGGAGCCCTGCTGCTCGGCCGCTTCCTCGCCCTGGTCGCGATCCTCGCGGCGTTCCAGGCCGCGTTCATGGCCGGCGGCCTCCTGATCCAGGCCCTCCAGGGGTACCACCGCTTCGAGATCGGCCTGTACCTCCGCATCCTCTTCGGGCTGAACCTGGCCGACCAGGTGCTACTGGCCGCGCTGGCGCTGGCGATCCACGTGGTCGTGAACCACAAGTACGTCGGCCACATCGCCGTGCTGGCGGCGTGCGTGCTCCGGGTGGTCGCCCGGGAAAACGGCATCGTCCGGCACGACCTGCTGCTGTACGGCATGGACCCGGGGTGGACGTACTCGGACATGAACGGCTTCGGCCCGTTCATCGGCCCGTTCGTGTGGTTCAAGCTGTACTGGGCGGCGTGGGCGCTGCTGCTGGGCGTGGCCGCGGCCCTGTTCTGGGTGCGCGGGCGGGAGGCCGGGGGGCGGCTGCGCGCGGCCCGGGCGCGACTCACGGGGCCGACCGTGCGCGTGGCCGGCGTGGCGGCGGCGCTCGTGCTCGCGCTGGGCGGGTTCATCTTCTACAACACCAACGTCCTGAACACGTACCTCGCGCCGGACGAGCAGGGAGCGCCGCAGGCCGGCTACGAGAAGCGCTACGGGCGGTTCCGGGACGCGCCGCAGCCGGTGGTCGCCGCGGTGGAGATGCGCGTGGAGATCTACCCGGAGCGGCCGGGCGTGGACGTGCGCGGCAGCTACCGCCTGGTGAACCGGACCGGCGCCGCGATCGACTCGGTGCACGTGTACGTCAACCCGACGATGCGGGTGCGGTCGATCTCGTTCGACCGCGCGTCCACGCCCGTGCGGGTGGACGAGGAGGTCGGGTACCGGATCCTCGCCCTCGGGCGGGCACTGGAGCCGGGCGATTCGCTGCGGCTCGCATTCGACGTGGCGTTCCGGCCACGCGGCTTCCCCAACGAGGGCATGCAGACGGACGTGGTCGCCAACGGGGCGCACTTCGACCGGCGCTGGCTGCCGATCGTCGGCTACCAGCCGGCGCTCGAGCTGTCGGACGACGAGGATCGCAAGCGGTTCGGGCTCGCGCCCCGGCCGCCGCTGCCCGGGCCCGGCGACGCCGGGGCGAGGCGCCATCGCTTCGCCGTGCGGGACGCGGACTTCGTCCACGTGAGCACGGTCATCGGCACGGCCGCCGGCCAGACCGCGGTCACTCCCGGCTTGCTGCGCCGGAGCTGGACGGAGAACGGGCGGCGCTACTTCCACTACGAGACCGAGGCGCCGACCGCGTGGGACGGCACCGTCTTTTCCGCCCGGTACGCGGTGCGCGAGGACCGGTGGAGGGACGTGGAGCTGCGCGTCTACCACCACCCGTCCCACACCTTCACGCTGGACCGGACGGTCCGGAGCATGAAGGCGTCGCTCGACTACTACACGCGGCAGTTCGGGCCGTACCCGGCCAGCCAGCTGCGCGTGGTGGAGTTCGCGCGCTACGGCAACTTCGGGATCGCGCACCCGCACACCATCGGCTTCACGGAGGACTACTTTCTCGCCCGCTTCCGCGAGGGCGAGGTGGACCAGGCGTCGTACGGGACCGCGCACGAGGTCGCGCACCAGTGGTGGGGCGGGCAGGTGAGGGGCGCGCCGGTGCGGGGCCACGGGCTGCTCTCGGAATCGCTCGCCAACTACAGCGCGATGATGGTGACGGAAAAGGCGTACGGCCCGGAGGCGGCCCGCCGGGTCTACGACTTCCAGATGCAGCGCTACCTGGCCGGGCGCGCGCGCTTTGCGCGCGAGGTACCGCTGCTGGAGGTGGAGGACCAGCCGTACATCGCGTACCGCAAGGGCGCGATCGCGCTGTACACGCTGCGCGAGCAGGTGGGCGAGGATCGGGTCAACGGCGCGCTGCGCCGCTACTTCGAGAAGCACCGCGCCGGTGTGCCGCCCTACCCCACGTCGCGCGACCTGTACGCCGAGCTGCGCGCGGCCACGCCCGACTCGCTCCGACCCCTGCTCACGGACCTGTTCGAGACGGTCACCCTGTGGGACGTGAAGGCGGAGCGGGCGCGCGTGGAGCCGACCGGCACCGGCGCGTACCGGGTGACGCTGGACGTGGTGGCGAGGAAGCTGAGGGCCGACGGCGCGGGCAGGGAGACCGAGGTGCCGATGGACGACTTCGTGGAGATCGGGGTGTTCGCGCCCGGCGGCGGCGACGGCCCCGGCGCGCCGCTCCACCTGGCGCGCCACCGCATTCGCAGCGGCAGGCAGACGATCCGGATCACCGTGCCGCGCAGGCCGGCGCGCGCCGGCATCGACCCGTACGGGAAGCTGATCGACCGCAAGCGCGACGACAACGTGGTCGACGCGGGATCGGGGGCGACGGCCGCGCCTCGCACGGGTCCTTCGTTCCGCTAGAGGGAGGCGCGGCGTGCGCTCCGCTGCCGCCCTTCCTCCACCGGCCCTGTTGTCGGGGCCGCGGCGGCCGGTTATACTGAGGGACCGGAGCGAGACACAACTGGGGCCGGCGCTGTCCCGAGACGGGGAGCGTCCCGGCCGTCCCATGCCCCCGGGCCATCGCGCGCCCCGGGGTGGGACCTCGTTCACCCCTGCCGGAACACCCGTGAAACCCTCCATCCTCCTCCTCGCCGGCCTCGCCGCCGCCTCGCCGCTGGCCGCCCAGGAACCGACCGCCCTCCCCGGGCAGGAGCGGACCCACGTCGTCCGCCCCGGTGACACCCTGTGGGACCTCGCCCGCGGCTGCCTGGGCGATCCCTTCCTGTGGCCCGAGCTGTACCGGCTGAACGCCGGGGTCGTCCGCGACCCGGCCCGCATCTACCCGGACCAGCGCCTGGCCCTCCCGGAGTGCCGCGAGGGGCTGGCCCCGCAGGTGGCGTATACTCCGCGCGCCGGCGAGGACCCCTTGGCGCCGGACCGGGTACTCCCCGCCGCCGGGACCGGCGAGTTCCCGGTCATCGCTCCGGGCGACTTCTACCGCGCGCGGCTGCTGGTGCAGGACGCCGAGGTCCCCGCGGTCGGCAAGCTCGCGGAGCGGATCTCGCCCACGGTGGTCCCCATCGAGATGACCCCGCAGATCTCGCTGTACGACCGGGTGTACGTCGCCCTGGGCCAGCCGGGCGGCCTGCGCGTGGGCGACGCGGTGCACTTCTTCCGGCGCGACCGCGAGGTGAGGCCGTACGGGCGGGTGTACGTTTCCACCGGCATCGGCAGCGTGGAGACACTGGAGGGGAACGTGGCGACCGTGGAGATCCGCACGGTGTACGACGTGATCGCGGTGAGCGACCTGGCCGTGCCGGCCGCGCGCTTCCCGGTCCGCGCCGGGGTGGCGCCCCGAGCGCCGCGGCAGGCGGTGGAGGGCAGGGTGGTCGCCTTCGGCAGCGAGCACGCTGTGCAGATCACCGAGGAGCTGGCGTTCCTGGACGTGGGCGCCGCGGCGGGGGTCAAGGAGGGCGACGTGTTCGCCGCGTACATTCCCCGCGAGCAGAAGCAGTGGGGGACGCGGCCGGAGATCCCCGTCGCCCGCATGCAGGTGGTGCGCGTCACCGACCGCACCGCCACGGCCCGCATCACCGGACTGGAGCAGCCCGCCATGGAAGCGGGCCTCCCCGTGAGGCTGGTGTCGGAAATGCCGTGAAGCGGCCGGCAGCGCGGTCCCCGCTCTCCGCCGGCCGCGACGCCTCTCCGCAAGGAGGGGCGTCGCAGCCGTTTGTGCCCCCGGCGCGATACCCGCGTGAGGGATTTCGGCCCGGCGGGGCGAGACCCGGCGGGGCTGTTTCCGCCGGGGCTCGACTCCGTCAGCGAGCGTTGTTTGCTCGCTTACGGAGCCGAAGCCCGACCCCGGCGCCAGCCGGGGGCACGCCCGAACCCGCAGTCGAAAGCCGTTCCAGAATCGGACAATGATCGAAGCGCTCCACCTCGTCGCGCTGGCGCTGTACCTGGTCGCCGCCACCCTGCTGGGGGTGGCGCTGGCCCGCAACGAGCTCCGCCTCACCGGCATCGCCACTTCGGTCGCGGGGGTGGGCGTGCTCGCCCACCTGCTGGGGCTGGTGGCGTACACCGCCCGCTGGGGCGAGCTGCCGCTGGTGGGGCTGGGACCCTCGCTCTCGGTGCTCGCCTTCCTGGTGGGGCTGGGCTCGCTCGCCGTGGCCACGCTGGGGCGCACGGGGCCGCTGGGGCTGGTGCTGGTGCCGGTGGCCGCGCTCCTGGTGGGGGTGGCCGCGGCGGTGGGCGTGGTCCCCTCGGAGGCGGTGCTCAGCTTCCAGGGCCCGTGGTTCGTGCTGCACGTGGTGCTGGCGCTGGTGGGGTACGCGGGGCTGACGGTGGCCTTCGCCTGCGGGCTGATGTACCTGATTCAGTTCAGGGAGTTGAGAAACAAGAACTTCGGTGCCATCTTCCGGTTCTTTCCCCCGCTCGACACGCTGGACCGGATGGGGAAGTGGGCGCTGATCGTGGGCTTTCCCTTTCTGACCATGGCGCTGGTGGTGGGGTGGGCGTGGACGGAGCGCTTCGGGCGCCCGCTGGGGCCCGGAAACCCCAAAGTCGTCTGGGGGGTACTGAGCTGGGTCCTGATCCTGGCGGCGCTCGCCGCGCGGGCGGGCGGGGGACGGCGCGGGGTGCGCGCCGCGGCGGCCAGCGTGGTGGTCTTCGCCATCGTGGTGGTGGCGTACATCGTCCTGCGCGTGGGCGAGCCGCAGACCGGCGGCTTCCTGTGAGCGCCCCGTACCCGGTGCTCCTGGACCTGCGGCGCGTGCGCGCGCTGGTGGTGGGCGGCGGCGCCGTCGCCACCCGCAAGGTGGAGGGGCTGGTGGAGGCCGGCGGCCGCCCCGACGTGGTGGCGCCCGAGCTCGCCCCGGCGCTCCAGGCTCTCGCGGAGCGCGAGGGGCTGGACTGCCGGCTCCGCGCCTACGCCGCGGGCGACGCCGCGGGGTACCGCCTGGTGTTCGCCGCCACGGACGATCCCGGGGTCAACGCGCGGGTCGCCCGCGAGGCCGCGGAGGCGGGCGCGCTGGCGAGCGTCGCGGACGCGGGCGCGGAGTCCGACTTCCACGTGCCCGCCACCCTCCGCAGCGGCGGCGTGGTGGTGGCGCTGGCCACCGGCGGGGCCTCGCCGCTGCTGTCGCGGCGGCTGCGCGAGCGGCTGGAGGGCGTGGTGACGCCCGGGGTGGGGCGCGCGGCGGCGAGGCTGGAATCCGTGCGCGAGGAGGTGCGCGCCCGCTGGCCGGAGGACGAGGCGCGGCGGCGGGCGTTCTGGTTCGATCTGATCACTCCCGGCTTCCTCGACAGCGCCGTCGAGGGGCGGGACGAGGAAGTGGAAGCGCGCATCTCCCGATGCCTCTCGCAGTCGTAGGAGCCAGCCACCGGACCGCGTCCATCGAGGTCCGGGAGCGGCTCGCCCTTGCCCGGGGAGAGATCCCCGGGGTGCTGGCCGGCCTGGTGGAATCGGGCGCGGCCGACGAGGCCGTCGTCCTGTCCACCTGCAACCGGACCGAGCTGTACCTCGCCCTGGCCGACGAGCGCCGCGGCGTGGAGGCCGCGCACGCCGTGCTGGCGGAGCGCATCGGCGAGAGCCCGGCCGGCATCGCGAAGCACCTGTACCTTCACCGCGACCGCTACGCCGCCGAGCACCTGTTCCGGGTGACCGCGGGGCTGGACTCCATGGTCCTGGGGGAGCCGCAGATCCAGGGGCAGGTCAAGGAGGCGTACGCCCTGGCCCGCGAAGCGGTGAGCCCCGCCGGCCCGCTGGTGGGCTCCGCGCTCAACCGCCTCTTCCAGAGCGCCTTCGCCGTGGGCGGCCAGGTGCGCAGCGGGACGGAGGTGGGGCTGGGCGCCGCCTCCATCTCCTCCGCCGCCGTGGAGCTGGCGAAAAAGATCTTCGGCTCGCTGCGCGGGCGGCGCGCCCTGGTGCTGGGCGCCGGGGAGATGAGCGAGGTGACGCTGGAGTGCCTGGTGGGCGAGGGGGTGCGGGCCGCGCTGGTCGCCAACCGCACCTTCGACCGCGCGGCCGAGCTGGCGGCCCGGTGGGGCGGCGAGGCGATCCGCTGGGAGGAGTTCGGCCGGGCGCTCGCGGGGGTGGACATCGTCATCTGCTCCACGGCGGCCCCGCACCCGGTGCTCACCCGCGAGCGCTTCCGCCAGGCCGTTCCCGGCGAGAGGCGCAACCCGCTCTGCATCATCGACATCGCCATCCCGCGCGACGTGGACCCGGCGGTGGCGCGCGAGCCCAACGTCTTCCTGTACAACATCGACGACCTGACGCAGATCGTCGACGACAACCTGGAGCGGCGGCGCACTCAGCTCCCCGCGGCCGACGCCATCGTCGCGGCCGGGGTGGAGGAGTTCTGGGCGTGGTACTCGGCCCTGGCGGTGGTCCCCACCATCCGCGACCTGCGCGACCACGGCGAGCGGGTGCGGCAGGCGGAGCTGGAGCGCGCGCTCCGCCGCCTGGGGCACCTGGCCCCCGAGGACCGCGAGGCGGTGGAGGCGCTGAGCCGCACCCTGCTCGCCAAGCTGCTGCACGCGCCCACCGTGCGCCTGCGCGAGGCGGCCGGCAACGGCCGCGGCACCGCGGTGCTGGACACCGCCCGCTACCTGTTCCAGCTGGACCGCGACGCCGCGCAGCACGACCGCGGCGAGGACGAGCCGTCCCCGCCGTCCGCCGCTCCGCCGCCGTCGCAGGCTCCCTCCGCACCCAACCCGAAGCCCGTTTCGTGACCGCAGCCGCCATGCTTCTCCAGGGCGCGTCCAGCCCGGCCCCCGTCAACGAGTTCGCCGCGTCCTGGGACATGATCGTCCACGGGACGCCCTCCACCAAGATCATCATCGGCCTGCTGGCGATCATGTCGCTGGCGTCGTGGGCGCTGATCGTCTGGAAGCTGGTGCAGTTCCGCCGCGTGCGCCGCGACGCCGACCGCTTCAACGGCGAGCTGGAGCGCGCCGAGCGGCTGGACGACGCCTACCAGCACGTGCAGGCGCTCCCGGAGTCGCCCTTCAGCCGCGTCTTCCGCCGCGGGGTGGACTTCTTTTCCGAGCTGCGCCCCGCCGCGGCGCGCGCCGGGAGCGAGGTGCGGGGGCTGAGCCCGGCGCAGCTGGAGGTGCTGCGGCTGGTGCTGGAAAAGGAGGAGGGCGAGGAGCGAGACCACCTGTCGCATGGCGTCTACTGGCTGGCGATCATCTCCACCACGTCGCCGCTCTTCGGGCTGCTGGGGACGGTGCTGGGGGTGATGCACTCCTTCGTGGCCGTGGCGCAGGCGGGCTCGTCCAGCATCAGCGCCGTGGCCCCCGGCGTGGCGGAGGCGCTGATCACCACCGCGGCCGGGCTGGTGGTGGCGATCCCCGCGGCAATGGCGTACAACTACTTCGTCGCCAGGCTCAACCTGCTGATGAACGAGCTGGAGGGCTTTTCCAGCGAGTTCATCGGCACGCTGGCGCGCGAAGGGCGGGTCTGATGCCCAGGCGGCGCTCCAGCGGGCGCGACATGGGGGTGTCGGCGGAGATCAACGTCACCTCGCTGGTGGACGTGGCGCTCACGCTGCTGGTCATCTTCATCATCACCGCGCCCATGATGCAGGGCGGCGTGGAGGTGAGCGTGCCGCGGGCGCAGGCCGCGCCGCTGGATTCGCCCGAGGGGGTGATCGTGTCCGTGGACCGCGCCGGCGACGTGTTCATCGGCGAGGCACCGATCCCCTGGAGCGAGTTCGAGACGCGCTTCCCGGAGGCGGTGCGCGCGGCGGGAGCGAAGAGCGTGTACCTGCGCGCCGACGAGAGCGTGCCGTACGGGCGGGTGATGCAGGTGATCGGCGCGATGAAGGCGGCCGACGTCGCCACGGTGGGGCTGGTGGTGGAGCCGGAGCCCGCGGGATCGCGGCCCTGATGCGCGTGCCCCGCCGCTCCGGGCGCTTTCCCCTGGCGGTCGCGGCCTCCGCCGGGCTGCACGCGCTCGCGCTGGGCGGGATGTGGCTGTCGGTGTCCTCCGCCGAGCCGCCGCCGCGCCCGCAGGTGTTCAAGGTGGACATCGTTTCCCCGCCGCCGAACCTGCCGGGCGAGCCCACGGCCGTGGCCCCCGCCGCCGGGAGCACCGCGCCCGAGCCCGAGCCGGAGGCGGCCTCGCCGCCGCCCGCCCCGGAGCCCGAGCCCGCCGCGAGCGAGCCGGCAAAGACGCCCGAGCCTTCGCCCGTTCCCGCGCCTCCGCGGAAGGCGGAGCCCAAGCAGCCGGAGCCGCGGCGCACGCCGCCCAAGACCGAGCGGCCCGCGGAGCCGCCCAAGGCGCCCGCGACCAACCCGTCACCCCGGCGCTCCGACCGCCCGCAGGAGACCGCGCAGAAGGCGGGGCCAAAGACGGGCGAGGGGCCCAGCTCGCGGAACCCGGTCCCCGCCACCGGCCGCAACCCGGACCCGAATTCGCCCGGCGGCGAGGGATTGTCGGTGCGCACCGAGGGGGCCGAGTTCGCGGACCCGGCGTACCTGGCCAACATCATCCGCCAGCTGAAGCGCTACTTCCGCCCGCCGCCGGGCGCGCAGCGGGACGAGGCCGAGGTGCGCTTCTGGATCAATCGGGACGGAACGGTGTCCGACATCGCCGTCGGACGGAGCCGGGGGAGCTTCCAGTTCCGCGCCGCCGCCATGGAGGCCGTGGAGCAGGCGGGGCTCGCGAAGGCGTTCGGCCCGCTCCCCCGCGCCTACCGCGGCAACCGACTCCCGGTGGCGTTCACCTTCGAGCCAGAAAGCTGACCCCTTCCCGATGACACGCGGCACCTGCTTCCGGACGGCGTTCCCCGGCATCCTCCTGCTCGCGCTCTCGCTCGTGCTCCCCGGCGCCCTGCGCGCGCAGGACACCGTGATGGTGCAGCTGGGCCTCACCTACCGCCCGGGCTCCGAGCCGGGGTTCCTGGTCCTCCCCTTCGCCGCCGCCGCCGGCTCCGAGGGCGCGGCCGCCACCGTCCGCGGCGTCGTACGGCAGGACCTGGACTTCAGCGACCGCTTCCGGGTGACGGACGCCCCCGCCGGCACGCGCCCCGTGGCCCCCACGGCGGTGGGCGAGTGGGCCGACCGCGGCGCCGACTGGGTGCTCGCCGGGGACGTCCGCCCGCAGGGGAGCGGCCTCGCGCTGCGGCTGGCGCTGCTGGACGCGGTGTACGGCACCGTCAAGGGCGAGCGCACGTTCCAGCTCCCCCGCGCCGCCGACCGCGGCTTCCGCATGGCCGTTCACGCCGCCGCCGACGAGGCGGTGCGCTGGGCGACGGGGGAGCCGGGGATGGCGGCGTCCCGCGTCGCCTACGTTCTCCAGGGGCGCGGCTCCAAGGAGATCTACATGGTGGACTGGGACGGCGAGAACGTGCAGCGGGTGACCAGCGACGGCTCCATCGCCCTGTCGCCCGCGTGGTCGCCCGACGGCGCGCGCATCGCCTACACCTCGTTCCGCAGCGGCATCCCCGCGCTGTACGAGCGCAGCCTCGCCACGGGGCAGGACCGGGAGATCTCCCGGCGCGACGGGCTCAACATCACCCCCGCGTACTCCCCCGACGGCCGCACCCTGGCCTTCGCCGCCACGGTGGCCGGAAACACCGAGATCGCGGTGGTCAGCGGCGGCGGGTTCGAAGCGCTCACCCGCGGCCGCCGCTCGGACTCGCTGTCGCCCACCTTCTCGCCCGACGGCTCGCGCATCGCCTTCGTGTCCAACCGGCTGGGCGAGCCGCACGTGTACGTGATGCAGCGAGGCGGCGAGCCGCGCCTGCTTTCCGACTACCGCTACGGCACGCAGGGGTACAACACCTCGCCCGACTGGTCGCCGCGCGGCAGCGCCATCGCCTACCACACGCGCGTGGGCGGCAATCCGCAGCTCGCCGTGGTGGACGCCGCCGGGGGGCGCCCGCGCGTGCTCACGAACCGCGGCGTCAACGAGGACCCCAGCTGGGCCCCGGACGGCCGCCACCTGGTGTTCGCCTCCGACCGCGACGGCGGGGGCCTGTTCGTCATGGACGTCATCAGCGGCCGCACCCGCCCGCTCCTCCGGGGGCGCGGCTACGGCCTCCCGGACTGGTCGCCCGTGCTGTACCGCGCGCCGTCCACCCCGTCCGCCGGCCAGTAGATGGCCGACCGCGCGCCCGCCGCGGCGCGCACCGCACCCGCCAGCCAGCCGAGAGGATCCGCCCGATGAAGCTCCGCCACGCCCTCGTTCTCGCCGTCGCCGCCCTGACCCTGGTCGGCTGCAAGAAGAAGCGCCCCGCGGACGGCCCCGTGAACGACCCCGTCGCCGGCGACTCCGCCGCCGTCGCCGACTCCGTCGCCCGAGCGGAGCAGCTCCGCCGCGAGCGGGACCGCGCCCGCGCCGATTCCGCCGCCGCGGTGGAGCGCGAGGCCCAGCGCGTGCGCGCCGCCCTCTCGGAGATGGTGTTCTTCGAGTACGACAGCTTCGACCTGACGTCCGAGGCGCAGGACCGGCTGCGCGCCAAGGCCGAGACCATGCGCGAGAACCCGTCGGTGACGCTGCGTATCGAGGGCCACGCCGACCAGCGCGGCTCCACCGAGTACAACCTGGCGCTGGGGCAGCGGCGCGCCGAGGCGGTGAGGACCTTCCTGGAGGGGTACGGCCTGGACTCTGGCCGCTTCTCCACGCTCAGCTACGGCAAGGAGCGCCCCCTGGCCGAGGGCGAGGCGGAGGACTCCTTCGCGCGCAACCGCCGCGCCGAGTTCGTGGTCACCGGGGGCGACTTCGCCCCCCGCACCCGATGAGCGTCCGCCGGCTGGCCGCGCTGCTGCTGGTGCCGCTCCTGGGGGCGTGCGCCACCAAGCGCGACGTGCGCGACCTGCGCGACGAGATGGCCGCCATGCGCGCGGCCCAGGACAGCGCTTTCCGCGAGGTGCAGCGCGAGAACCGCGCTCTGCTGGATTCCATCGCGGACCAGAACGCCCGCCTGCGCGGCGATCTCGCCAACCGCTTCCTCCAGGTGGACCGGCAGCTGGTGCAGATCCAGGAGCTGACCGGCCAGGGCCAGCAGCGCCTTCAGGAGCTGCGCGAGCAGATCAACGCCCGCGCCCAGCAGGACGCCGCCCGCCAGGCCGAGGCCGCCGCGTCGGCCGGCTCCGACACGGCGTCGTCCTCCGGGAGCGGCGCCACCGCGGACGAGCTGTACACCACCTCCATGGCCAGCCTGCGCCGCGGCTCCCTGCAGACCGCCCGCGCCGGCTTCCAGGAGTTCCTGCGCACCTATCCCAGCCACCGCCAGGCGCCGGACGCGCTCTTCTACGTGGGCGAAACGTACAACGAGGGCAAGGACGTGCAGAACGCCCTCCAGACCTACGCCCAGGTGGTGCAGCGCTACCCGACCTCCGCCCGGGCGCCCACCGCGCTCTACCGTGCCGGCACCATCGAGGCGGGCCGCGGCAACCGCACCGAGGCGCGGGCGCTGTTCAACCGCGTGGTGCAGTCGTACGCGCGCTCCCCGGAGGCGACGCTGGCCCGGGACCAGCTGGCGAAGCTGCCGCGCTCGTGAGGTCTTGTAGCGTTTCCTGAAGCTTCTGCAGGCCGCTCCGGAGCCGGACGATACTGCCGTCCGTCTCCTGCGCGGGCTCCGGGAGCCAGCCAAACTACCGGCTGTCTCCCTGCGCACGGGGGAAGCCTCGCCAAACTACCGGCGAGGCTTCCCCCGTACATTTTCTGGGAACTATGGGGAACGGCAACGGCGACCCCCCTCCCCCCGGCCCCCTCACCCCCCGGGCCCCTCTCCCACAAGGGGAGAGGGGGAGCACGACAACGACACGTCGGAAGCCGAGGGTCAGGAAGCCCTCCCCCAGAATTGGGGGAGGGTGGCGAGCCTAAAGCGAGCCGGGTGGGGACCCCCCGCGGACGCCAGCGCAATGCCCGCGTGAGGGATTTCGGCCCGGAGGGGCGAGACCGCGCGGCTGTTTGCGCGGGCTCGACTCCGTTACGCAGCGTTGTTTGCTGCGTTACGAAGCCGAAGCCCGACCCCGGCGCCAGCCGGGGGCACGCCCGAACCCGTAGTTCGGTCTTCTACAGGAACGGCTTCTCCTTGGCGTTGGCACGCGACAGGCGTACGACGGCGCTGTCGCCCGTCACCTGCACGGGGAAGTTCCAGTACAGCTCGCTGTAGGGAAGCGTGTACCGGGCGTACACCCACCAGCGCCCCGGCTCGGCGCTGAAGGTGACGGTCCCGGAGGCGTCCGTGGTGTCGGCAAGCTCCTCGCGGTCCGCGGCCACGGCCCGCCCCGCGGCCAGCGAGTCGAAGGGGGCGTAGGCGTCCTGCGCCCAGGCGCGGCGGGCGGCGCGCAGCGAGTCCGCCCGCGCGAACACCGCGCGCCGGACCGCCTGGAAGCGCGCCATCGCCGTGTCCCCGCGCAGGCGCACGGCACGCTCCTCGGCGGCGAGGCCCTGCAATTGCTGAAGCAGCTCCGGGGGAATGGCCGGCTCGGGCGCGTCGGCCTTCTTGGCGAGTGAATCCAGGACCTCGTCGCGGTCGTAGGGGAGAAGGCGGACCGGGAGGTCCGCGACCGGCGCGCCGTCCAGGTCGGTGCGGACGGCCACGCGCGGGCCGCCGTCGCCGCAGGCGGCGAGCGCGAGCGGCACGAGCAGGACGGCGAGCGGGACGAGGCGAGATTTCATCGGCGGCTCCGGCTGTGGAAACGAAACGAAACGTGAAGCAACGTACGGAACTACGGAACCGGCAACAAGCGAGAAGCGTGCTCCCGTGGCGGGCGGCCTTCCTCGCGCTCCTCCTGGGTGCCCTGTGGGCGCTCCCCGCGGGCGCGCAGCTCCGGCTGCCGCGCCCCACCGGGTACGTCAACGACTTCGCGGGCGTGATCCCGGCCGAGCAGGAGGCCGCCATCGACGCGGTGGTGCAGGAGGTGCGCGCCCGGTCCGGCGGGGAGATCGCGGTGGTGACGCTTTCCTCGCTGGAGGGGCGCCCGGTGGACCAGGTGGCGCTCCAGGTCCTGCGCGACTGGAAGGTGGGGGGCGTGGCGCGGGGGGCCACGCCGGGGGACACGCTGGCCAACACCGGCACCGTGGTCCTGGTCGCGCCCACGGAGCGCCGGGCGTACGTCGCCACCGGCTACGGCGCCAACACCTTCATCACCGCGGCCGAGGCCGGGCGGATCCTGGACCAGTACATGGTCCCGCAGTTCCGCGCGGGCGACTACGGCACGGGGACGCTGGAGGGCGTGCGCGCGGTCGCGCAGCAGTACGCCGGCCGCTTCGGCTTCCAGCTCACCGGCGAAGCACCCGGCGCGGCGACTCCGCGGGTGCCGGTGCAGCGCCCCGTCTCCGGCGGCGGAATGGGAAAGCTGATCTTCTACATCATCGTCGCCATCTTCCTGTTCAACATGTTCCGGGGCGGCGGGGGCGGGGGGCGCGGCGGGCGCAGGCGCCGCTACGGCGGGCCCGTCATCCTCCCCTTTCCCATGGGCGGCGGGGGATGGGGCGGAGGCGGCGGCTTCGGGGGCGGGGGAGGCGGGTTCGGCGGCTTCGGCGGGGGGAGCGGCGGCGGCGGCGGGGCAGGGCGGGGGTGGTGAGGCGGGCGACCGGAACACGGAGAGGAGAGATGGGGAAAGAGACGGGCCGGGCGGAGCAGCTCGCGCGGGACCTGGCACGCACCTACGGCGGGGAGCTGGTGTCGGTGGTGCTGTACGGCTCCGCCGCGCGCGGCGAGTACGTGGAGGGGCTTTCCGACCTCAACGTGCTGGTGCTGCTGCGCGACACCGCGCCCGCCACCCTCCGGCGCGCCACCGAGCTGGCGCGCGCCTGGGTGGGGGAGGGGAACCCCCCGCCGCTGGTGATGGGGGAAGAGGAGTGGCGGCGCTCGACGGACGTGTTCCCCATCGAGCTTTCCGACATCCGCGACGCGCACCGCGTGCTGCACGGCGGCGACCCGTTCGCGGGGATCGACATCGACCCCGCCGACCTGCGGCTGCAGTGCGAGCACGAGCTCAAGGGAAAGCACATCCAGCTCCGCGAGCGCTACCTGTTCTCCTCCGGCGCGCCGGAGGAGCTGGGGGCCGTGCTGCGCAAGTCGCTTTCCACCTTCCTGGTGCTCTTCCGCGCCGTGCTGCGGCTCACCGGGGAGGAGGGCGTGCGCGAGCCGGAGGCGGTGATCCGGCGCACGGCCGAGCGCGCCGGGTTCGACCCCGCGCCGCTGCTGGAGATCTTCCGCGCCCGGCGCGCGGGGGGGGAATTCCGCCCCGACCCCGACTCCCCGGTGGTCACGGGGTACCTGGAGGCGGTGGGGCGGGTGGTGGAGTTCGTGGACGGATTGGGGAACAGGGGACAGGGGACAGGGTTCACCGGTTCACGCGAAGCGTGAAGCGCCTCGGCCTTCACACGGCTCCATAGGCGCAGGTCGCGTGGTCGTCGGGCTGGCGATCGTGCCCCGTACAATCTCGAACATTCGGAGGAACGACGATGCGGCGTGTCAGACTGGCGGTGCTCCTGGTGGCTGCTGCGGTGCTCCCGGGGTGCGGGTACAACCGGATCCAGGAGCTGGACGAGCGGACCGAGGAGCTCAAGTCCAACGTGGGGGTGGAGCTGACCAACCGGAACCAGCTCATCCCCAACCTGGTGGCGACGGTCAAGGGGGCGGCGGCGTTCGAAAAGGACACGTACACCGGCGTGGCCGAGGCGCGCGCCGGGCTGCGCGGCGCCGAGGCGCAGCTCACCCAGTCGCAGCAGCAGGTGGCGCAGGCGGTGCAGAGCGGCGACGTGGACCGGCTGTCGCAGGCGGACCAGGCGGTGACGCGCTCCATCGGCACCTACCTGAACCTGGCGGTGGAGGCGTACCCGCAGCTCAAGGCCACGCAGAACTTCACCATGCTCCAGGACCAGCTCACCGAGAGCGAGAACCGGATCAGCGTGGCGCGCCGGGACTACAACGCGGGGGTGCGGGAGTACAACGCATTCATCCGCTCGTTTCCGCAGGTGGTCACGGCGCGGGTGACCGGTGCGCAGCGCAAGGAGCCGTTCCAGGCGCCCGCGGGGTCGGAGCAGGCGCCCAACGTCGATTTCGGCCAGCCGTGAGGTAAGGGGCGGGTTCGTCGTGTGGGGCCGCTCCGGAGCCCGGCGGAAACGGCCCCGCCGGTCTCCTGCGCGGGTCGCGGAGCCCCGGGAAACTGCCCCCGGGTCTCCGCTCCGGCTGCGGGAGCCCCGCCAAACAGCCGGCGGGTCTCCCTCCGCAGAAGATTTGATGGAAACTGCGGGAACGGCAACGACCAAAAGGCGCCCTCACCCGGATCTCCGGTGGGGGCGCCTTTCGCGGGGTCCGTGCTGCCGGCGCAGGGCTCCCCCTCTCCCGCTTGCGGGGGAGGGGGCCGGGGGGAGGGGGCCTGCCGTCGCGTGAGGGATTACGGCCCGAAGGGGCGAGACCGCGCGGCTGTTTGCGCGGGCTCGACTCCGTTACGCACGGTTGTTTCGTGCGTTACGGAGCCGAAGCCCGACCCCGGCGCCAGCCGGGGGCACGCCCGAACCCCGCCGTTCATGCCGGTCAGTAACTCGCCGGACCGCTGTAGATCGCCTGCTGGGCGAAATGGATCAGCAGGATCGCCACCATGGGCGACAGGTCCATGCCCCCCATGCCGGGCAGGAGCGAGCGGATGGGGCCGAGGACCGCGTCGGTGACGCCGCGGATCCACGCCACCAGCGGGTTGGCGGAGCGCGGGTCCACGAACCAGGACATCAGCGCCCGCACGATGATCAGCCACTTCAGGACCTCCAGCACGTTCACCAGCACCATCCATCCCAAGGCAGCACCCTCGTCGTGGGGAGTGGAAGCGGCTCGCCGCCGGGTCAGTCGTTGGCGGCGGGGGTGCCGTCCACGAAGGGGCCCAGCACCACCAGCGTGGCGGGGCGCAGGGCGCGGGCGGCGGCGAGCAGGTGGTCGGCGTCCAGCCGCTCCAGGTCGGCCAGGCGCCCCTGGCCCCCCACGAACAGCTCGCGGGCGGCCTCCTGGGCGCGCGCCTCCGGCGTGTCCAGCTCGCGCAGCCGCAGGCCGCGGAAGCGGCGCACGCGGTCCGCGAACAGCGAGGGCGCCATCCTGCTTTCGGCGTGGCGTGCGACCGCCTCGTCGATGCGCCCGGCCCATACGTCCACCTCGCGCGGCGGCACCACGATCTGGATGCGCAGCTCCCCGCCCTCGGCGCGGCGCACCACCTCGGCGCGGGCGTTGTACACCGAGCGCCGGCTGGGCCCGAAGGAAAGCCCCTCCACCGCCAGCTCGCCCAGCATGCGCACCGCCTCCTCGTCCACCTCCGGCGGAAACGGGTAGCTCGCCGCGATCCACGCCGTGATGGAGCTATACTCCTTGCGCACCGGCGACTCCACCGGGGCGGGGGGCTCCGCGCGCGGAGCCTGCCAGGGCGAGCCGCGCAGGAAGGCGGCCAGGTGCTCGCGCGCGGCGGCCGCATCCACCGGTCCCACCACGGCGGCCACCGTGCGCTCCGGGACCAGGTAGCTGCGGATGAAGCCGTCCACGTCGGCGAGCGTCAGCTTCTCCACCGTGGTGGAGAACCCCGCGGCCGGGCGGCGCCAGGGGTGGTCCGGCCCGAACACGGCGGCGTCCACCTCGCGGGCCAGCGCGTCGGCGGGGCTCGCCTCGCGGCCGATCAGCTCGGCGCGCAGGGCGGCCCGCTCGCGCACGGTCGCCAGCGAGTCCGCGGGGTCGCGGAAGAGCGCCACCAGCAGCGTGCGCGTGGCCTCCTGCCAGGTGTCGGGCGCCGCGGTGAGGGTGAAGCCCAGGGCGTCCTTGTGCGCCTGCACCGTCAGGTGCGCCCCCAGCGAGTCCAGGATGGGGCGGATGGGCGCCGTGGCGACGCGGGCGGTCAGGTACGCCAGCCCGGCCTGCTCCGGCGTCTCTTCGGCGGGGCCGGCGGCGACCAGCACCTCCACCGCCACCACCGGGGTCCCGGGCTCCGGGCGCACCACCACGTGCTCCTGGGCGCGGAGCGCGCCGGGAGCCAGCGGCAGCGGGAGCGTCGCGAGCGCGGCGAGCGCCGCCCGGAAAAGCAGAGCGCGGGTCATGGCGTCCGGGTGATGATCTTCTGGGGCGGCACGTCGACGGCGGCGGGGGTGCCCCCGGCGAGCTGCGCGAGCACGGCGCGCACCGCGTCCTCGTCCACCCGCTCCACGTCGGCGTAGAAGCGCTGCGCGGCGTCGGCCTGCCCGGCACGGTCGATGAACTGCCCCACCACGTCGGCCATGCGCTCCGGGCGGCGGGCGTAGAAGAGCATGTCGCGCCGCACGCCGGCCGCGGCCTCGCGCACCCGGCCCGCGTCCAGCGACTCGCCCAGCGACGCGAGCGAGGCGCCCACGGCGCGGCGGGCGGCGGGCAGCCCCGCGGGCTGCGCGGCCACCACCAGGGCCAGCGCCTGCCCCTGGCGCGTCCACCAGTGCTCGGCCTCCACGGAAGCGGACGGCAGCCGCTCGCGCAGGTGGTCGCGGAGCAGGCGCGCGGCCACGGTCACGGCGGCCGGGTCGGCGTCGGCGGCGGACCACCCCAGCCCGATCCAGCCGCGCGTCGCCTCGGGCGGCGCGGGCGGGGCCGCGGAAACCGTGTCGGCGAGCGCCTCCGCGGCTGTGCCTTCCGGCGCGGCCGGGAGCCGCGCGAAGGCGTCGCGCACGCGGCCCACCTGCACGTCCCCCACCGCCACCACGGACACGCGCTCGGGGCGGTACATCGCCGCCCACAGCGCCTGCACCGCCTCCGGGGTGAAGCGCTCCGCCGAGGCCGGGGTCCCCGCGGGGGACAGGTCCTCGGGGAAGAGGCGCCCCCGCAGCAGGGCGCGCACGTGGCCGGCGGCGGTCTCCCACTCGGCGCCCCGCTCGTCGCGCAGCTCGCGCTGCGCCGCCACCAGCTGCGCCTCGCCGACCGAGGGCTGCCGCAGCGTGGAGCGCAGCACCCCGGCCAGGTAGTCCAGCTCGGAGGCGGGCCCCACCACGGTGTACACCACCGCGTCGGCGCCGCGGGTGATCTGCACCTCGCCGCCCACGCGCTGTACCTGCTCCAGCAGCGAGGGGAGGAGCAGGTGCTGGAGGAGGTGGCCCGCCCCGGCGTACCCGGGCGGGTCGTCCGCCAGCAGCGACAGGCGGAGCGCGACGATGGGGATGGCCGGCTGGCGGTGCACCGCCACCATCCCCGCCACCGCGTTCGCGGGAGCGGGGAGGGACGAGAGCGCCGCGGTGTCCGCCGCGGCGGTCCCGGCCGCGAGCGTCAGGGCGAGCAGGAGCATGTATTCCGGATCGATGCCGTGGTCGGCGTTTTCATCAAGCTGTCGCGTGTGGGCCGAAGGGCCCTCACCCGGCTCGCTTTAGGCTCGCCACCTTTTCCCTTCACACGGTTCACGCGAAGCGCCATTCCGGGAGAGGGGCAGCTGCTGGATATAGAGTACGAGCAAGCAGTTGCGTGAGGGATTACGGCCCGAAGGGGCGAGACCCGGCGGCCGTTTGCCGGGGCTCGACTCCGTTAGGCAGCGTTGTTTGCTGCCTTACGGAGCCGAAGCCCGACCCCGGCGCCAGCCGGGGACACGCCCGAACCTGCCAGTTCACCCGTCTATAGTCCACCGTGCTCCCCGGAGTTCCGGAATGCGCAAAGGAGCGCCGTCGGGCGCTCCTCGCGGATGGTTCCGGGAGTAGGCGGCGCCAACCGCCTCAGTCGGGGATCGCGTCCTCGATGATGAAGTTGAGCGGATTCACCGGCCGCCCGTTCACCTCCACCTCGTAGTGCAGGTGCGGGCCGCTCACCAGCCCGGTGGCGCCCACCTCGGCGATCACGTCGCCGCGTTTCACCTCCTGCCCCTCGCGCACCAGCACCTTCGATGCGTGCGCGAAGCGGGTCACGTAGCCGAAGCCGTGGTCGATCTCCACCACGTTGCCGTAGCCGCCGGACTTGAAGCCGGCGTGCCGGACCGTGCCCTTGGCCGGGGCGAGGATCGGCTCGCCCACCGGGGCGGCGATGTCGATCCCCTTGTGCGGGCGGGTGATGCGCAGCACCGGGTGGTAGCGGCCGCGGCTGAAGAGGCTGGACAGGTGGCCGCTGGACGGGGAGATGGAAGGGGTGGCGGCCAGGCGCTCGCGGTTGGTCTCCATGGCGTCCAGCGCCTCGTCCATGCTGGAGCGCAGCAGGGCGGCGCGGCGCAGCAGCGCGCCCAGGTCGGACGAGGTCTCGAAGACCTTTTTGCCGCGCTGCGGGCTCACGCGGAACAGCGACGCCGACTGGAGGGTGGCCGTCCCCGGCCCGCCGATCCCCACGCGCTCCACCTGCGGGTCGATCGCGGGCAGGCCTGCGACCACGCGGTATTTCTCCCCCTTCTCCGACAGCTCCTCGATGGACTCGGAGAGCGTCGCCATGTCGCTCCTCATCTCGTCCACCTCGGCCGCAAGCAGCTCGTTCTCGCGCTCCAGGCTCGCGGCGCGCGCGTGGTGGCTCTGCTTGACGAAGAAGCCCACGCTGAACACCGCGAGGACGAAGGCGAGCGCGAGCGTGGCGGAAAGGGCTACCCTGACGCTCCGGCTGGAGATCTGGATGGATCTGACGCGCTCGTTGTCGTGCGGAACGAGCATCAGCGTCCACTTGGATCGTGCCATGGCCTCGGTTGTGTTTCGGAAAAATACGTAGGAAGGACGATGCTCCCGGGCGTGACCTGGTTGTCGCGGAGGCGCGTACTATACATCCCCACGTGGGGGAGTGTCAAGCAACTCCACGTCTTGCGAGGATCATCGCCAAGGGAGTGGACGCCGGCGGGGGAGGTCTGCGTGCGTGCCGGGGCGCCACTTGCGGAGCGGACGGGGCGGACCCATCCTTGCACGTTTGCCGCCAGAAACGCCCGCCGCGCCCCGCGCGCGGCTTTCCGCCGGGGATCCAGAGAGCGCGCATGCCGACCGAGCCCGAGACGTTCTACATCACCACGCCGATCTACTACGTCAACGACCGGCCCCACATCGGCCACGTGTATTCCAGCACCGTGGCCGACGCCGTCGCGCGCTACCACCGGCTGAGGGGGGACGACACCTTCTTCCTCACCGGCACGGACGAGCACGCGGCCAAGGTGGTGACGGCGGCGGCGGAGCGCGGGCTGGGGCCGCAGGAGTGGGCGGACCGCAACGCGGCGGCCTTCCAGGCAGCGTTCGCCGGGCTGGGGATCTCCAACGACGACTTCATCCGCACCAGCGAGGCGCGCCACCGCGAGCGCGTCACCGGGTACGTCCGCCGGCTCCTGGACTCGGGAGACGTGTACCTGGGCGAGTACGAGGGGTGGTACGACGCGGGGCAGGAGGAGTACGTCCCCGAGAACAAGGCCAAGGAGTCGGACTTCCGCTCGCCCATCAACGGGCAGCCGCTGGTCCGCAAGTCGGAGCACAACGCCTTCTTCCGGCTGAGCGCCTACCGTGACGCGCTGCTGGAGCTGCTGGAGGCGGGGCTGGTGCAGCCCGAGGCGCGCCGCAACGAGCTGCTGGCGCGCGTGCGCGAGGGGCTCAACGACGTTCCCGTCTCGCGCACCGGGACGCAGGGGTGGGGGATCCCCGTCCCCGGCACGCCGGACCAGACCATCTACGTCTGGATCGACGCGCTGATGAACTACCTGACCACGGTGGACACGGACGAGCGGCGCAGGTACTGGCCCGCGGACGTGCACCTGATCGCAAAGGACATCCTCTGGTTCCACGGGGTGATCTGGCCGGCGCTCCTCCTGGCGCTGGGCCGTCCGGTGCCCAGGCGGGTGTACGCGCACTCGTTCTGGATCCGCGACGGACGCAAGATGAGCAAGTCGCTGGGCAACTTCGTGGACCTGGAAACGATCGACGAGTACGTGGGGCGCTTCTCGCTGGACGCGCTGCGCTGGTTCCTGCTCACGCAGGGGCCGCTGGGAACCACCGACGCGGACTTTGCGGAGTCCAAGTTCATCGAGGTGTACAACTCCGACCTGGCGAACACCCTGGGCAACTCGTTCAGCCGTGTCGCCAACATGATCGGGCGCTACTTCGGGGGGGTGGCGCCGGAGGGCGGGGCGGGGGAGGGCGGCGAGCTGCGCGCGGCGGCCGGGCGCGCCGTGGCCTCGTACCGCGGGGCGATGGACGAGCTGCGGCTGGACGACGCGGCGGGGGCGGCCATGGAGCTGGTCCGCGCCATCGACGGCTACATCGAGCGGACGGCGCCGTTCAAGCTCGCCAAGGACCCGGAGCGCATGCCCGAGGTCGGCGCCATCCTGTACGACTGCGCGGAGGCCATGCGCATCGCCTCGCTGCTGCTCTGGCCCGTGCTGCCGGAAAAGATGGAGGAGGTGTGGCGGCGCACCGGCGGGGAGGCGTACGCGGCGGCGGTGGCGGAGCGCGGGCGGGGCAGCTTCGACGAGTGGACGGCGTGGGGGCTGCTGAAGCCGGGGACGCCCATCGCCAAGGGGGAGGCGCTGTTCCCGCGTTTCCAGGTGCCCTGACCGTCTTCAACTACGGACTGCGACGGCAACGGCGGGTTCGGGCGTGTCCCCGGCTGGCGCCGGGGTCGGGCTTCGGCTCCGTAGGGCTGCAAACAACGCAGCCCAACGGAGTCGAGCCCGCGCAAACAGCCGCGCGGTCTCGCCCCTTCGGGCCGAAATCCCTCACGCAACAGGCCCCCTCTCCCCGGCCCCCTCCCCCGCAAGCGGGAGAGGGGGAGCACTGCACCGGACCCGCAGTTGGCCCCCTGTCCCAGAATGGCGCTAACGCTTCGCGTGAACCGTGTGAAGGGAGAGGGTGGCGAGCCTCAAGCGAGCCGGGTGAGGGGCCTCTGCCGCCCAACGCCGAGGAGCCGCCCCGTCGATCGACCGGGCGGCTCCTTCCAGCTTTGCTTCGTCTGCTCCGGCGCGCCGGCGGCTAGTGGATCACCCCGGCTGAGGTGATGGGTATCGGGAGGAGAACTTCTCCCGAGCCTTGGCGGTTGTGAAACGCCACTGAATCGTGGCCTTGCTGCCGTTGCGGTCGCGGCACCAGACGGCGGTTTCACGCTGCACGACTTCCATGCTGGGCAGGCGCCGGTCCAAGCATTGAGTGCCGAGCACGGAGAACTCCACCTCGGCCATGTTCAACCAGCTTGCATGCTTGGGCGTGTGGTGCAACTCCAGGCGCTTTGCGATCCGGCTTGCTTCCTCGGGCGCGAACGCCTGGTAGAGCGAGGCCGGCGTGTGCGTGTTCAGGTTGTCCAGCACCACGCGGACCTTCTCCGCCTCCGGAAAATGCACGTCCACCAGATCCCGCATGCAGTGGGCGAAGTCGATCGCGGTGCGCCGCTGCGTGACCTTGACCTCTCGCCAGGCGGTGTCGGGGCTGAAGAAGAGGAAGAGGTTGCACGTGCCTTCGCGCCGGTACTCGTAGTCGAACCGCTCGGCCTGCCCCGGTCGCGCCGGCAGCGGCATGCGCACCTCGGACAGAAGTTGCAGAGGCATCTCGTCAAAGGCCACACGCGGCCGCTTCGGGTCGTTCGGCTCTGCATACAGGTCGAGCACGTCCTCCATCCGCCAGACGAATTCGGCCGTGATCTCCGGGATCAGCCACTGCTGGCGCTGCCACGGCTTCGTCTTGCTTTTTTGAGCGTGCGGCGCACCGTCTCATCCGAGATCGAGTCCACCGCCCCCAGTTCCACCAGCCGGTCCGCGAGCATCTGCATGCTCCAGCGGGCGCGCCCACCAGGCACGTCGCTGCAGGCCAGCGCCAGGAGCAGGGCCTCCGCTTTGCCTGTCAGCTTCGGCGGCATCGGCGGGCGGGGTTTCTCTGAGAGAGCCGCCTCCAGCCCTTCTTCCACGAAGCGCTTGCGGATGCGCTCCACCGTAGCGACCCCGACGCCCACGCCCGCGACGATCTGCTCGTCCGTGGCACCCTCGTCGGAGCGCAGCACCACCAGAGCGCGTTTGATCCGCCGCGCGCTTGCCTTCCCCTTGCGCGTGAGCACAAGCAGATCGCTGCGCTCCTGCTCCGTCAGCTTCACCTTGTACCGCTTCGTCATCCTTCGGCTCCTGTACAACTGCGTACCCAAAGCCGAAGGATACCCCATCAACTCACTCGTGGTGCCCCACTAGGCCTGGGCGGGTGGGCCGCCGGCTCCGGGGCCGCGGCGCTCGCCGCGCAGGCGGGGGCGGCGCGGGGGACGCTGCTGCTCGGTGGGAGTGGGGAGCGGCTCGGCGGGGGCGGCCTCGCGCTCGCGGGGGGCCGGGGCCGGCCCGGCGGCGGCCATCTCCTCGCGCAGGGCGTCCAGCTCCACCACGCGGCGCTGCCGGCTCTCGTCCATCAGCGTCACCTGGTTCTTCCAGATGTCGATCCCCACCACCTTCTCGTTCCCCACCGAGGTGCGCACCGTCTTGCCCTCGCGCGGAAAGCGCTTGCGGGCGGCCACGTAGGCGTCGTGCTCGTAGGTGAGGCAGCACATCAGCCGGCCGCAGGTGCCGGAGATCTGGGTGGGGTTGAGCGACAGGTTCTGGTCCTTGGCCAGCTGGAGCGAGATGGGCTTGATCTCGCGCAGCCAGGTGGAGCAGCACAGCTCGCGCCCGCAGCGGCCCACGCCGCCCAGCAGCGCCGCCTCGTCGCGTACCCCGATCTGCTTCAGCTCGATGCGCGTGCGGAAGTTGCGCGCCAGGTCGCGGACGAGCTGGCGGAAGTCCACGCGCCTTTCCGCGGTGAAGTAGATGGTGAGCTTGTTCCGGTCCCACTGCCACTCCACCTCGCTCACCTTCATCTTCAGCCCGTGCTGCTCCACCATCTCCCGCGTGGTGCGGCGCACCCGCTCCTCGTCCACCCGCAGCACGCGCAGCGCCTCCAGCTCGCCGGGCTCGGCGCGGCGCAGGATGCGCTCGGTGGGGGCGGCATCCTCCTCCGTCGCGCCCTCGCCCCTGCAGCTGGCGCACTTCTTCGCGGCCACGCCGCCCACGGAGCGCACGCGCCCCACGTCGCGGCCGCGCTCCACCTCCACCAGGACGTAGTCGCCCACGCGAAGGTCCGGGTCCGTGGTGCGGAAGTAGGCACGGTGCGTCCCCTTGAACGCGACCTCCACCACGCGGGGGAGCTCCCGCAGGTCGGGGAGCGGCTGGAATACGGGAAGCGGAAGGCTCACGTGTGGTACCTCATCTATGCAGAGCGCCGTGCCCCATGGGGGCGCGGCGCCTCGGGTCTCGAACGGGGTCAGCGGACGGTGCGCCACTCCCCCATGGACATGTACTTGTCCCACCGGGCGCGCCGCAGCTCGTCGGTGGGAATGGCGCGCAGCTCGCCCAGGTGGCGGCCCAGCGCCTCGCGCAGCGCCTCGGCCGTGCCCTCCCAGTCGGAGTGGGCGCCGCCCGCGGGCTCGGCGATGATGTCGTCGATCACGCCCAGCCGGAGCAGGTCGCCGGCGGTGATCTTCATGGCGGCGGCGGCCTTGTCGCGCTCCGTGCCGCTCTTCCACAGGATCGCCGCGCACCCCTCGGGCGAGATCACCGAGTAGATGCTGTTTTCCAGCATCAGCACCCGGTCCGACACCCCGATGGCCAGCGCGCCGCCCGAGCCGCCCTCGCCGATCACGACGGCCACGGACGGGACCTTGAGCGCCGCCATCTCCAGCAGGTTGCGGGCGATGGCCTCGCCCTGCCCCCGCTCCTCCGCGCCGATGCCGGGGTACGCGCCCGGCGTGTCGATCAGCGTCACCACCGGGCGTCCGAACTTCTCGGCCTGCTTCATCAGCCGGAGCGCCTTGCGGTAGCCTTCGGGGTGCGGCATCCCGAAGTTGCGCCGCAGGTTCTCCTTCATGTCGCGGCCCTTCTGCTGGCCGATCAGCATCACCGACTCGCCGTCCAGACGCGCCCACCCGCCCACCATGGAGTCGTCGTCGCGGAACATGCGGTCGCCGTGCATCTCCACGAAGTCGTCGAACACCATCTCGACGTAGTCCAGCGTATACGGCCGGCGGGGGTGCCGCGCCACCTGCACCCGCTCGATGGGGGACAGGTTGCGGAAGGTGTCCTGCTTCAGCTCCTCCAGCTTGCGCTCCAGGGAGCGGAGCTCGGTGGACACGTCCAGTCCGCGCTCGCGCGCCAGGGTGCGGAGCCGGAGGATCTGCTCCTCCACGTCCGCGATCGCGCGCTCGAAGTCCAAATGGGCTACCGTCGCCAAAATGCCTCGCTGTCGTTCGGGAAGGTCACGAGGTGACAGGAGACAGGCAGCCCCGGTCGTTGCAGGCTGTTCCCTGTTCCCTGTTCCCTGTTCCCTGCTGTTCCTACCCCCTCACCAGCCTCACACGCTCGTCGCCCAGCACCGCGCGCAGCTCCGTCAGCAGCACCTCGCTGGGGGCCACGCGCACGGTGCGGGAGCGCAGGCGCGGCTCGTCGCCCGGGGGGAGGCTCCCCCCGTTGCGCCACACCACCTCCAGCGGCCCCGGCCCGGGGTAGCGCGCGAAGCACTCCTTCGCCCGCCGGATGCGGTCGGGGTCCGCGCCGTCGGAGCCCAGCTCCAGGCACACCCCCACGCTCCCGCTTTCCCGCAGCTCCGCCATGCGCACCGCGCCGTCCAGGAAGACGGGCGGATCCTCCTCGTCGCGGTCGCGGCTGGAGACCGCCCCGCGCAGCAGGATGGGCGTGTCCTGCTGGAGCACGTCCTTCCACCGCGCCCACGACTCGCCGAAGGCCAGCACGGTGGCGGTGCCGTAGAAGTCCTCCACCGTGATCCGCCCCCACTCCGAGCCGTCCTTCTTGCTGATCTGCCGCGCCGCCTCGGTCACCACGCACGCCAGCTCGATCTTCTGGTCGCGGAATTCGCGCAGGTTCCCGGTGTTCACCCGCTCGAACAATGCCACGTCCTCGCGGAACTTGTCCAGGGGGTGGCCGGAGATGAAGAATCCCAGGATCTCCTTTTCCCGCGCCAGGCGGTCGCTCTCCTGCCACTTCTCCACCGGCGGCAGCGTCGGCTCCGTCATCCCCGCCGTGGGCCCGGTGTCGCCGCCGCCCAGCAGGGCGTCGAAGATGTTCTCCTGCACGCTCTCGCGGTCGCGCTGCACCTGCTGCGCCGCCGAGAACGCCGCGTCCAGCCCGGCCAGCAGCTGCGCGCGCCCGCCGCCCTGGTCGAAGCCGTCCAGCGCCCCCGCGCAGATCAGCGACTCGATCACCCGCTTGTTGCAGAGCCGCAGGTCGATCCGGCAGAGCAGGTCGAACATGCTCCGGAACGGCCCCTCGGTGATGCGCGCGGCCAGGATGGAGCGCACCGCGCCCTCGCCCACCCCGCGGATGGCGCCCAGCCCGAAGCGGATCTTGCCCACGCCTTCGCCGACGACGTTGAACTTCCAGTTGGACTCGTTGACGTGCGGCGGGAGCACCTCGATCCCCTCGCGCCCCACCCGGGGGAGGTACTTGCCCATCTCCCGGCACTGCGCGATGTACGCCACTACGTCGTCGATCTTGTCCACCACCGACGACATCAGCGCGGCCATGAACTCCGCCGGGTAGTGGCACTTGAGCCACCCCGTCTGGTACGCCACCAGCCCGTACGCCGCCGAGTGCGACTTGTTGAAGCCGTAGCGGCCGAACGCCTCGATCTGGTCCGCCAGGTCCTGGATCATGCGGCGGTCGTGCCCCTTCTCCACCGCCTTCTCCACGAACTTGCCCAGCTCCTTGGCGATCAGCTCCGCGTCCTTCTTGCCCACCGCCTTGCGGAGCACGTCCGCCTCGGCCAGCGACAGACCGCCCAGGATCTGCGCGATGCGCATGACCTGCTCCTGGTACACGATCACGCCGTAGGTGGGCTCCAGCACGTCGTGCAGGCTCGGGTGCGGGTACGCCACCTTTTCCTGCCCCAGCTTGCGGCGGATGTACACCAGGTCCATCCCCATGTCCAGCGGGCCGGGGCGCACCAGCGCGTTGGCGGCCACCAGGTCGTCGAAGCGGTCCGCCTTCATGGCGCGGATCTTTTCCGTCGCCAGCGCCGATTCGAACTGGAACACCCCGGCGGTGCCGCCGCGCGCCAGCATCCGGTACACCTCGGGGTCGTCCAGCGGGATGTCCTCGGGGCGCGCGTACACGTCGCCGCTCTCCGGGTGGCGCAGCGCGCCGTGCCGGTCGCGGATGGCGGTCACGGCGTCGTAGATCACCGTGAGCGTCTTCAGCCCCAGGAAGTCCATCTTGAGCATCCCCGCCTTTTCAAGGCAGGTCATGTCGTACTGCGTGACGATGATGCTCTCGCCGCTCCCGCCCGCGCCCTTGGTGCTCTGCGTGCAGATGGGGACGTACTCGTCCAGCGGCCCCGGCGCGATCACCACGCCGGCCGCGTGCACGCTGGAGTGCCGCGACAGCCCCTCCAGCGTCTTGGAGTAGTCCAGGAGCCGGCGGTAGCGCTCGTCCTTCTCGTACCGGTCGTGGATCTCGGGGATCTTGTCGATCGCCTCCTCCACCGAGAGCGAGTACGCCGGGCTGTTGGGGATCAGCTTGGCGAGCGCGTCCGTTTCCGCGGGGAGGAAGCCCAGCGTGCGGCCCACGTCCTTGACCACGGCCCGCGACTTCATCGTCCCGAAGGTGATGATCTGCCCCACCGCGTCGCGTCCGTACTTCTCGCGCACGTACTCGATCACCTCGCCGCGCCGCTCGAAGCAGAAGTCCACGTCGATGTCGGGCATCGACACGCGCTCGGGGTTCAGGAAGCGCTCGAAGAGCAGGTCGAACTTGATGGGGCAGCAGTCCGTGATCCCCATGCAGTACGCCACGATGCTCCCCGCCGCCGAGCCGCGCCCCGGCCCCACGGGAATGTCGCGCCGGCGGGCCTCGCGGATGAAGTCGGCCGTGATCAGGAAGTAGCCGGAGTACCCCAGCTTGGTGATCACGTCGATCTCGTACTCCACCCGCTCAACGATCTCCGCCGACAGCGCCGCGCGCACCTCATCTTCCGGGAACGCCCTGACCTCGGCCACCGGGCCGGTCGCGCCGCCCGTCCTGGGCCCATAGTGCTTCATCGCGCCGCTCCACACCCAGGCGCGCAGCATCTCGTCCTCGGTGGCGAAGCCCTCCTGCTGCACCGGGAATGCCGGTACGTTGTAGCCCTTGGGGTACGACCAGTTCACCTCGTCGGCGATGCGCAGCGTGTTTTCCAGCACGTCCTGCCGGTCCGGGAAGCGCTCCGCCATCTCCGGCCCGCTCTTGAAGTAGAGCTGGTCGTCGTACTTCATCCGGTTGGGGTCCGCGAAGTCCTTGCCCAGCCCGATGCAGAGCAGCACGTCGTGCGCCTGGTGGTCCTCCGCCTTGAGGAAGTGCGCGTCGTTGGTGGCCACCACCAGGACGTTCGTTTCCTCGGCGAGCTTGAAGATGCGGCGGTTCAGCTCCACCTGCCCCTCGGAGTCGTGCCCCTGGACCTCCAGGTAGTAGCGGTCGCCGAACACCTCCTGGTGCCAGGCCACCGCCTCGCGCGCCTGGTCCCAGCGGTCCTCCATCAGGTGCTGCGCGATCTCGCCCGCCAGGCAGGCGGAGGTCACGATCAACCCCTCCGAGTGCTTCCGCAGCACCTCGCGGTCAATGCGCGGCTTGGAGTAGAAGCCCTCCGTGTAGCCGATGGAGGTGAGCTTGGTGAGGTTCTTGTAGCCCTGGAGGTCGCGGGCGAGGAGCACCAGGTGGTAGTAGCCCTTTTCCCCCTTGACCTTGCCGCGGTCGTGGCGGCTGTTGGGAGCGACGTACGCCTCCATCCCCACGATGGGCTTGATCCCCGCCTTCTTGGCCTGCTCCTGGAACACCCACGCGCCGAACATGCAGCCGTGGTCGGTGAGCGCGAGCGCCGGCTGCTCGAACTCCTTGGCGCGCTTGATGAGGTCCCCGATGCGGTTTGCGCCGTCGAGGAGCGAGTACTCGGAATGGCAGTGCAGGTGGCAGAAGCCGCACATAAGGGGACGGATGCCTCGCGGAGACGGACTCTGTAGGTGGCGGCGGATCATCAAGCCATGCAACGACTTGGCCTGATGCGTTCCGGCGCGGGGAGTGTTCTTCCCCCGGGTCCGGAATATCGCCCCGGTGAGGGGTCCAGGGCAAGGGAAAACGGGTTTGTGAGCCCGGTTCAGCCGTTTCGTCAGCCGTTTCGGGGGGGCCGCTCCGGAGCCGGACGATACGGCCGTCCGTCTCCTGCGCGGGTCGCGGAGCCACCGGAAACAGCCCCGGTGTCTCCGCTCCGGCTGCGGGAGCCAGCCGAAACTGCCCGGCTGTCTCCCTCCGCGACATCTTCTGGGAACGGCAGGAACAGCTTCCGGCGTCGGCTTCCTCCGCGCGGTGTCAGTCTCCCGGCTGCCGCAGCGCCGCCAGCGGCAGGTCGCGCGCGTCCGCCCACGCCTCCCACTCCGCCGCCGTGCGCGCGCCGAGCGCCGCTTCCAGCGCCTCGCGCGTCAGCTCCGCCAAGCCCAGCTCCTCGCGCAGCCGCGCCGCGAAGTGGGGCTCCAGCGCCGCGACGGCCACGTGCCCCTCGCGCGCCGCGTACACGCCGTACGCGGGGAGCCCGCCGCCGAGCAGCCCTCCCGGAGCGGTGAGGCCGTGCCGCAGCGGGGCCGCGAGGTCCGCCGCCACCTCCGCCAGCGTCACCTCCGTGTACCCGGCCTCCGCCCCGCGCTCGCGCGCCAGCAGCAGCGCCAGCGCCGCGCCCGCCGCGCGCTCCGCGCTCGCCAGGTCGGCGAGGAGCGTGCGCGGCAGGCCGCCGGGGCCGGCGAGCCCCTGCGCGGCCTGGTAGGTGAGGTCGTGCCCCGCGCGGTCCCGCTCCGCGCCGGCATGCCCGAAGATCGCCACCTGGCAGAGCCGCGGAAACCGGGCGCGCAGCGCTTCCCATCCCAGCCCCAGCCGCTCCAGCGCCGACAGGCGCGACGAGGTGACCAGCAGGTCCGCCGCGGCGAGCAGCCCGTCCAGCGCGCCGCGCCCCGCCGGGTCCTTGAGGTCCAGCCGCAGCACCTCCTGCCCCGCCGCCAGCTTGCGGTACCACTCCGCGGAGTACGCCTCCAGCGGGTCTCCCGCCGGCGGCTCCACCTTCACGACGCGCGCCCCGAGCGCGCGCAGCCGCGCGCACGCGACCGGCCCCGGCACGTTGGCCGCCAGCGAGACGACGCCGAAGCCGTGCAGGGGTAGGAAAGCCGAGGTCGTGTGGGAGTGCATGGCAGCGAAGGCAGTGAGGAGAGTGGCGAAACCCGAGGGATACCACGGAGCCGCGTGAGGGATTCCGGCCCGAAGGGGCGAGACCCGGCGGCAGTTTGCCGGGGCTCGACTCCGTTGAGCAGCGTCGTTTGCTGCTCTACGGAGCCGAAGCCCGACCCCGGCGCCAGCCGGGGGCACGCCCGACCCCCGCAGTTACCCCCCGTGCAGTAAAACGTCAAGGGCGCCCCAAAAACCGGGACGCCCTCGACGATGCCGAAGACGGAAAGAGAGATCAGCCGCTCGCGCCCACCTTGGTCGCCACCCGCTCGCCCGAGACCGGCGTGTCCAGCGGCACCTGCGGCCCGGTGCGCACCTTGAGCCCGCCGTCGGGAATCGCCTGGATGGCCCCCTCCTCCAGCCACGCGTACTTGCCCTTGAGCACGTCCTGCGCGACCCGGTACGTGGGATCGTCCGCGTTGGACCACAGCTCGTTGAACAGCTTGCGGATGCGGAGCCGCGCCCGCAGGCAGGCCAGGTCCGCCAGCCGCATCGCCTCCGCGCCGTGCGGCAGGCTCTTCATGCTCTGCGCGCGCACGCACGACGCCGAGATGGCGTACAGCTCCGCGCCGATGTCCACGAAGCGGCCCAGCAGCGCCTGCTTGCGCTCCAGCTTGCCCTGGTAGGTCGCCATCGCGCGGAACATGCTGCGGGCCAGCTTGCGCGAGGTCCGTTCGGCGTAGCGCAGGTGCTTCGCCAGCCGCCCGAACTCGCCGTACGAGGGGAGCTGCCCCCGCCCGAAGAACTGCTTGGGCAGCCACCCGGCGTAGAAGACACCCGCCTTCGCCATGGCGCCCACCTTGGTTCCCACGCTGGCCTTGGGGTTGATCAGCTCGCCGGCCACCGACAGGTGCGTGTCCACCGCCTCGCGGGCGATGAACAGGCGCATGATCTCCGAGGAGCCCTCGAAGATGCGGTTGATGCGGAAGTCGCGCAGCATGCGCTCCACCGCGATGGGGAGCTCGCCGCGCGCCGCCAGCGAGTCCGCGGTCTCGTAGCCGCGGCCGCCGCGGATCTGGAGCAGGTCGTCCACGATCCGCCAGCCGATCTCCGTGGTCCACAGCTTGGCGATGGCCGCCTCCAGGCGGATGTCGTTGCGCGCCTGGTCGGCCAGCGCGGACGACAGCTCGGCCATGGACTCGATGGCGAAGGTGTCCGCCGCCATGCCGCCCAGCATCTGCGCAACCGCGTCGTGCTTGCCCACCGGGGCGCCCCACTGCACCCGCTCCGCCGCCCACTTGCGCGCGATCTCCACCGCCACCTTGGCGCCGTACGCGGCGCTCATGGGCAGGGTGAGGCGGCCGGTGTTCAGCGTCATCAGCGCCAGCTTCAGCCCCTTGCCCTCGCCCCAGATGATGTTCTCGCGGGGGACGCGGACGTTGTCGAAGCGGATCACCGCGTTCTGGATGGCCTTGAGGCCCAGGAAGCGGCAGCGGTGGGTGATCTCCACCCCCGGCGTGTCCACCTCCACCACGAACGCGCTGATCTGGGGGATCTCCTTGCCGTTCTTGAGCTTGGGAGGGGTCCGCGCCATCACCACCAGGAGCTCGGCGATGGTGCCGTTGGTGCACCACAGCTTCTCGCCGTTGATGATGAACGCCGAGCCGTCCTCGGTGGGGGTGGCGGTGGTGGTCATCGCCGCCGGGTCCGAGCCCACCTCCGGCTCCGTCAGCGCGAACGCCGAGATGGCGCCCTTGGCCAGGCGCGGCAGGTACTTCTTCTTCTGCTCCGGCGTCCCGAACATCTTCAGCGGCTGCGGCACCCCGATGGACTGGTGGGCCGACAGGAGCGCGGTGAGGTTGCCGTCCTTGCTGGTGACCATGCCGATGGTGCGGCCGTACCCCACCTGCGACAGCCCGATGCCGCCGTACTCCTCGGGGATCTTGAGCCCGAAGGCGCCCAGCTCGCGCAGCCCGTCCACCATCTCCGGCGGGAGCTCCCCGGTCCGGTCGATGGCGTCCGAGTCCACCTCCTCCTCCATGAAGCGGCGCAGCTTCGCGATGTACGCGTCCGTCTTGCGCTTGTCCTCGGCGGCCTGCTGCGGGTACGGGTCGATCAGGTCCAGGCGGAAGTTCCCCAGGAACAGCTCGCGCACGAAGCTCGGCGCCGTCCACTCGGTCTCGCGAGCGGCCTCGGCGACGTCGCGCGACTCCTGCTCGCTGGGAGCGTTCCGGCCGTTGGTCTCACTCATCAGTCCACTCTCCTCGGTGTGGGATCGGTACCCGCCGCGCGGCCGCTGTCGCACCGTCGGCCGCTCTGCGATCTCAACTTAGGAGTGAGCCAGGTTCAGGCAATAGACGGTCCGGAAAGAGGCGCGGGCGAAGCCCCGCCGGTGCATGTGCGCGGGCGGCCCGCGGTGTTCGCGCCCCCTTTGCACCCATCGTTGGTGGCGCCTTTGGGGCCTGTCCACGGGGCGATTTCGGAACGTGACGGATTTCGTATGAGGAAAGTCCCCAAAAGATCGAATATTGGGATAAAAGGATTGGGTGCGTCCCCGGAAGGAGGGCTAGCTTACCACCAGGCTCGCCAAAGCTCCGGTGTAAACCCCCCATCACGAAGGACGCACCCCATGAAGAATGCACGCCTGCTGTGCAGCCTTGTCCTCGTCGGCGTCGCCGCCGCATGTTCCGCCGCCGCGCCCACCGGGCCGCTCCCGGACTCGCCCCGGAGCAGCACCTTCCTGGGCTCCGGGAGCGACACCCTGCCCAAGCCTCCGGCCGACACGACCAAACTGGGCGGCTGAACGGCGCCGGGCCGCGCTTCCGCGGCCCGGGCCGGATCTCAGCCCACGGTCGCGTACTCGTCCAGGCTGCGCACGAGGTCCGTGGCCAGGCCGTCCACCTCCGAGGGGATCTCGGACGCGCGGTTCTCCTCCACCCTGCGCTCACCGCGGAGGGACTCGAGGACGGCGGCCGCGTCGTGGGCCACCATCGCCATCTGCCCCTGGGTCGCCAATGTTTCGGCCGTACGGGCGGCCTCCTCCGCCTCCGCCAGGTCGCCCAGCATCGTGGCCCCCCTGGCGAGGTCCACGAGCACGCCCGGCGCCACGCTGGGGTTCTCGTTGGCACGTGCCGCCCTCCAGATCTCCGTCCGGGCCTGGTCGAACGCCTCCCGGTCCCGCATGGCGCCGGCCGCGCGGGCGATGCTCCCGTCGAGGCCGAGCCTGTCGATGGAGGCGTGGAAGTGCGGACGGACTGCCTTGAACACCGCGAGCGCCGGGGCGAACTGCCCCCGGAGCGACCAGTAGTACGCCACGTCGTGGGCGAACGTCGGCAGGCGCGGGTTCTCCGCGTCGTACGCCTCGTAGGCGGAGCGCGCGAGCGCCTGCGTCTCGTCGTGATGCTCGCCGTGCGCGGAGATCACGAACAGGCTGTGCAGCGACCGCGCCAGCAGGGTGCGCAGGCTGTGCCGCTTGGAAGCCCGGTAGGCGCGGATGAACAGCTGCTTGGCGACGGGGAGGTTGCCGCGCAGCAGGTACAGGTTGCCCAGCGCGTCGAACGCTTCCGCGTACGAGGCCCAGTCGCGCGCCTGGCGCGCCAGCCCGATGGTGCGGCGGAACCAGGTCTCCGACCGCGCGAGCTCCCCGCGGCGGCGGGCCACCTGGCCCACGCGCAGCCCGGCCGCCGCGTTGCCCGGGCAGGCGAAGGCCGCCGCCTGGGCGAAGGAGAGCGCGGTGGCGAGGCTTTCGCGGTTGTCGGCCCACTGCGAGATCTCGCGACAAGCGAGCATCACCTGCTCGCTGGAGGTCCCGGCGGGATCCTCGAGGATGCGCGCGATGGTGGCCAGCGCCGGCAGGATCGCGGCGTCGGGGTCGGCCGCCGCGATGGAGGCCGCGCGGCGCTTGCCCGCGTTCGGGCCGAAGAGGCCCGCACGGGACTCGGGCGGCGTGACGCTGGACCACAGGGAGATGTCGCGGACGGCCTGCCACAGGACGAGCCCCAGCTCGCCGGTGTACTCGCTGAGGATCTCGGTTCCCTCGAGCGCTTCCGCGCCGTGCACGATCGCCGGGGGAACGTGCCACCGCCAGCGGCGGCGGGGCTTGCGGGGAGGGGCGTCGGGGCGGCGCGGCTGCTTCATAAGATCAGCTCCGGACTGGGCACGGGAACCGGGAGGGAGTTTCTAGGGCTGTAGCATAGGATATAGCCGGGAGTGGAGATTTTCAATCAACTGGGGCTGCGGCAGGGCACATCCGGCGCAGAAGGAGCGGGTTGGGGCATTTCGCGTTCGGTACCGTCGAGCACCTTCCACGCAAGGTAGTCACGGCCGGGCGTTTCGTCCATGGATAGCTGTCGGGAAGTGTGGCATCGGGCGTGCGTTCCACCTCCGCCTACCCTGACCCGGAGCATCCGACATGAAGGTTCTCGTCACAGGCGGTACGGGGGTGGTGGGCAAGTCCGCCGTGGACCACCTCCTCCGGCGCGGGCACACCGTCCGCCTCCTTTCCCGCCACGCGGACGACGACGTCCGCCAGTGGGCCGCGGGGGTGGAGCCCCGCCCCGGCGACGTGGGCGACCCGGCGGCGCTGCGGGGCGCCGCCGACGGGTGCGACACGGTGCTGCACGTCGCGGGGATCGTGGCGGAGAGCCCTCCGGAGGCCACCTTCGACAAGGTCAACGTCCAGGGCACCCGCCACCTGGTGGAGGAGGCCGGCCGCGCCGGAGTGCGCCGCTTCGTGTACGTGTCGTCGCTGGGGGCGGAGCGGGGCGCCTCCGAATACCACCGCTCCAAGAAGGCGGCGGAGGACGTGGTCGCGGGCGAGTTCCCGGGCGAGTGGCTGGTGGTGCGCCCCGGCAACGTGTACGGCCCGGGCGACGAGGTGATCTCCCTGCTCCTCAAGATGGTTCGCACCCTCCCCGCCGTGCCGGTGGTGGGGGCGGGCGACCAGCCCTTCCAGCCCATGTGGGTGGAGGACCTGGGCGAGGCGCTCGCCATGGCGGCGGAGGGCGAGGGCGGGTCCGGCGCGGCGCTGGACATGGGCGGCCCCGAGCAGACCACCATGCGCGGCCTGTTCGACCTGCTCTCCGAGGTGACCGGCAAGAGCCCGCTGAGGATCCCCGTCCCGGAGTGGCTGGCGCGTTCGGGCGCGGGCGCCGCCGACGCGCTGGGGCTGGACCTGCCGGTCAACGCCGGCCAGGTGACCATGCTGCTGGAGGGCAACGTCGTCCCGCCGGGGCGGCCCAACGCGCTCTCTGCGGTGTTCGGGATCACGCCCACGCCGCTGCGGGAGGGTCTGTGCAAGCTGGCGGACGCACTCCCCGAGCGACTTCCTTCCGACGGTACGGGCGACCTGCACCGCCAGTGCTACTGGGCGGAGATCCGCGGGAGCCGGCTGAAGCCCCGCGACATCCTGGAACTGGTGCGCTCCGACCTGGACGGGCTGACCCCGGACGGGCTGGTGACGGCGGGCGCGGAGCCGGGGACCGAGAAGCGGATGGAGGTGGGCGAGACGCTCACGCTGGCCATCCCGCTGCGGGGGAACATCCAGGTGCGCGTGCAGGAGGTCTCGGACGACGCCGTCACCTGCGTCACCCTGGAGGGGCACCCGCTCTCGGGGGTGATCCGCTTCTCCGCGACCGGGAGCGGCGAGGCCACGCGGTTCGAGGTGCGGTCGTACACGCGGGCGTCGGGCCTGGTGGACCAGGTGGGGATGATGGTGGGCGGGCACGCGGCGCAGCAGGCCACCTGGACGGGGATGGTGGAGGAGGTGGTGCGGCGCAGCGGGGGGCTGGCGGCGGACGGGGTGCACAGCGAGATGGACGCCGTGCCCGAGGAGGAGGCGGAGCGGATCGAGCGCTGGGTGGAGGAGATGGTGATGCGGCGGCGGCGCGGGGAGAGTCCGAGCTCGGGGGAGGGTGTGTAGGACGGCTTTACGGCAGGGTCCGGGCGTGCCCCCGGTTGGCGCCGGGGTCGGGCTTCGGCTCCGTAAGCCCGCAAACAACGCGGGCTAACGGAGTCGAGCCCGCGCAAACAGCCGCGCGGTCTCGCCCCTTCGGGCCGAAATCCCTCACGCGGGTCTCGCGCTGGTGTCCGCAGGCGGCCCCCTACCCCGCAAGCGGGAGAGGGGGGGCACTGCACGACGCCCCCGTCGTTGGCGCACCCTCTCCCAGAATGGCGCTTCACGCTTCGCGTGAACCGGAGGAAGGACCCGGGTGGCGAGTTTCAAGCGAGCCGGGTGAGGGCCCTCGCGCTGCGCGATTCGCGCAGGCGGACGGTGTCCACGCGGCCGGTGCGCAGCTCCACCGTCCGCAGGGCGTGGTTGTTGGTGTCGGCCACGTAGGCGCGGGCGCCGTCCGCGGCGACGGCGATGCCGCCGGGCTCCCAGAAGCGGGCGAGCCCGGCCGGGCCGTCGGCGAGGCCGGGGGCGCCGCTCCCGGCGAAGGCGCGGGCCTCGCGGGTGGCGGGGTCGATCCGCTTGACGCGGTGGTTGTAGGTGTCCGCCACCAGCAGCGCCCGCTCCGCGGGCCACCAGGCCACGCCCAGCGCGTGCTGGAGCCGCGCGTCGTCGCCGGCGCCGTCGCGGTCGCCGAAGTCGAAGAGGCCGGTGCCCACGATGGTGCCCGTCCCGCCGCCCGGCGCGGCCCAGCGGATGGCGGAGGCTTCCGCGTCGGCGAAGAAGATGCGCCCGCCGTCGGTCGCCAGGCCGCTGGGCTGGGCGAGCGCCGCCATGGCGAGCGGCGCGTCGAAAAGCTCCTCGGCGCCGGAGCCCGCGTACGGCTCCGCCCGGCCCGCGGCGGGGTCGATTCGCCAGAGCTGGTGCGGGCCGGCCATGGCCACGTACAGCGCGCCCTCCCGCCAGAGCAGGTCCCACGGCGAGTTGAGCGGCTTCGACCGCGCCGCCCCTCCTTCCTCTCGTCGCCGCGCCTGCGCGCCCGTCCCCGCCAGCGTCGACACGGCGCCGCTCGCCAGCTCCACGGCGCGCACCAGGTGGTTCTCCGTGTCGGCCACGTACAGCGTTCCCCCGGCGGCGGCCAGGCCGTGCGGGGACCGGAACTCCGCCTCGCCGGCCGCTCCGTCGGCCCACCCCGCCCGTCCGCTCCCGAAGCTCCGCAGCACCCGCCCCGACAGGCTGTCCGCGGCGAGCCGCACCTCCAGGACGCGGTGGTGTCCCGTGTCCGCCACGAAAAGGCGGCCGTCCGGCGCCGCGTGCACCTTGGCGGGAAAGCGCAGGACCCCCGGCGCGGGCGGCGCGGTCCGCGCCTCCGCCGGGAGGGGCGCGGCGGCGCCCAGCTTGCCGGTCGCGCGCGCGTCCTCCACCGCGCCGCGGAGCACCTCGGCGAGCCGGGCGGCGGTGGTCTCGCCGGCGCGCGTGTGCAGCACGTACCCGGCGGGCGAGACCACCACCAGCGTGGGCCAGGCGCGCACGGCGTACTCGCGCCAGGTGCGGAACTGCCGGTCGTTGACCACGGGGTGCCGCACGCCCAGCCGCTCGCAGGCGCGGGCCAGGTTCGCTGTGTCCCGCTCGTTGGGGAACTTGCCGCAGTGCACCCCCACCACCGCCAGCTCGTCCGCCGGAAACAAGCGCTCCACCTCGCGCAGCTCCGGGACCAGGTGGATGCAGTTGATGCAGCCATAGCTCCAGAAGTCGAGCAGCAGGACGCGCCCGCGGAAGTCGGCCAGCGACAGGCGGCGGCCGCCGGTGTGGATCCACTCCAGCTCGGGCCGGAAGTCGGGGGCGCGGACGGCCATGGACGCGCGGGGTCGAGAGACGCGGGGCGGGCCTGACCTGGCGCGAAAGGCAAGTTCCGAGCCCGTTTCCGGAAAGCGCGGCGGCGACATGTGTTTGGCACGATCTTCGCTTTCCGTGGCGGCGAGACCGTCGTTCACGAGAATCGCGAAGCGAGGCACATGTCCATACGCAGTAAGTGGTTGGCGATCGGCGCGGTGGCGCTCGCGGGGGCGGCGGCCACCCCCTTTGCGCCGGGGTCCGAGGCGGCCGCGGGGCCGGCTCCCGCGGCGGACGCGGTGCGGCTGGTGGTGGACCTTTCCGACCGGCAGCTGACCGTGGTGCAGGGCGACGACGTGGAGCGGACCTACTCGGTCGCCATCGGCAAGCCGGAGCATCCCACTCCGCGCGGCGAGTTCCGCATCCAGCGGATCATATGGAACCCGCGGTGGGTTCCGCCCGATGCGTCCTGGGCGCGCGGCAAGCGGGCGCGCGGGCCCGGCGACCCCAGCAACCCCATGGGCCGGGTGAAGATGTTCTTCAAGGAGCCCGACTACTACGTGCACGGCACCCACCAGGAGGACTCCCTGGGCCAGGCGGAGTCGCACGGGTGCATCCGGATGCGCAACGAGGACGTGATCGACCTGGCCAAGGTGGTGATGGAGCACGGGGGCGAGAACCGCGAGCCGGGCTGGTTCCAGCGCGTGGTGAACCGGGTCACCAGCACCCAGGACGTGCGTCTCTCGCAGCCGGTGCAGTTCGAGGTGCGGGCATAGACCGCGCGCCCGTCCCGACCCGCGTGGAGCCGCCCGCACGGCGGCTCCACGCTTCATTTTCCAGGAGCAACCATGCACCTCGTGCAGATCCTCCTCCCGGTCTATGACGACGAGGGCCGCGCGTTCGGGCGCGAAGCCTTTGCGCGGGTGCGCGAGGAGCTGACGGACCGCTTCGGCGGGGTGACGGCGCACCTGCGCTCCCCGGCGGAGGGCGCCTGGCGCGACCCCGGCGGCGAGGTGGACCGCGACGACGTGGTGATGATGGAGGTGATGGCGGAGGCGCTGGACCGCGCCTGGTGGGCGGAGTACCGCGCCGGCCTGGAGGCGCGCTTCCGGCAGGACGAGGTGGTCGCGCGGGCGATGGCGATGGAGCGGCTGTGAGGGCCCTCACCCGGCTCGCTTGAGGCTCGCCACCCTCTCCCAGTTCTGGGAGAGGGGGCCTGCCGTCGCGTGAGGGATTTCGGCCCGAAGGGGCGAGACCCGCGGGCAGTTTCGCGGGGCTCGACTCCGTTGAGCAGCGTTGTTTGCTGCTCTACGGAGCCGAAGCCCGACCCCGGCGCCAGCCGGGGGCACGCCCGACCCCGCCGTTCAGCCGTCAAAAAAGTAGGGCCGGCCCGCACCGACGGACCGGCCCCTTAACCCATTTACCGGGAAACCCCACTACTCACGCGGCGGATCGCCGTGCTGGTAGGGAAGCTGGTTCATCAGGTACCGGACGACGCCGTCCACCTTGGAGGTGCGGAGCCGGTCCGTGCGGATGGTGACGAGGGTGGACGGCCCGTGCCGGTGGACCTCCAGCTCCACGCTGCCCTCGGCGCCCGCGTAGGCGGCCCCGTGACGCGACTCCCCGGTGCGCTCCAGCTCGGCGCGGGCGGTGAGCACCTCGTGCGCCGTCTCGAGCACCTGGCGCGTGGAAAAGACCGTGCTGCGCTCGTAGTCTGCCATGTCCCTGGTATCTCCTGCGGAGCGCGGCGGCGCCGCGTCCGGTTGATCTTGGTTGCCTTCGCTCAGCGCCCGGCCATCGCGTCCCGCAGCGCCGCGTACGACTGCGCACCCACCAGCACTTCCGCGCCCGGCCCGGAGCCCACCACCGTCACAGGGACCGAGTGGATCCCGCTCCGCGCAGCCAGCGACTCGTCCGCGAGGACGGCGTCGGTGTGGCGGTCGATGTCCAGCACCACCTTGAGCTCGGTGCGGTCCAGCCCCAGCGCCTCGCCCAGCTCCACCAGCACGTCGATGCGCCCGACGTCGCGCCCGTCCGCGAAGTACGCGGCGAAGACGGCGGCGCGCATCTCCGCCTCCACCCCGCGCTCCCGGGCGAAGCGCGCGGCCTCGTGCGCCTTGCGGGTGCGTGACTGGTAGCCGGGGCGGCGCAGCACGACCCCCACCGCGGCGGCGAGCGGCGCCAGCGCCGCCTCCCACTCCATGGCCGCGTCCGGCGGGAGCGGCGCCGGCGCCGGGAACAGCTCGAAGGCGCGGTGGCGCACCTCCGCGCCGGCCTCCGCCGCGGCCCGGCGCAGGGCGGCCTCCGTGACGTAGCAGAACGGGCAGGTGAAGTCCGAGAAGATCTCTACCTGCACGGCCATGCGCGGCGGCGTTCGGGGACTGCGGCTCCGGACGCGGGGAATCTGCCCCGGCGTCCGCCGGGCCGCAAGGCCGCGCCGCTTCAGGGGCGCGCGGGCTCGTCGGACACGCGGAAGGCCTCGCGGCTGCGGCGGGTGATGGGAGCCGGCTCGGCTGCGGGCGCGGCGTCGCGGGCCCCGTCCACGCGGCGCGCGAGGCGCTCCACCGTCAATTCCTCGAACACGGAGCGCAGCGGCAGGTGCGCGCCCAGCCGCTCGCGGACGCGGGAGACCACCTGCGTGGCGAGCAGGGAGTGGCCCCCCAGCTCGAAGAAGCTGTCGTCCACGCCCACGCGGTCCACCTCCAGCACCTCGGCCCAGATCTCGGCCAGCACGGTCTCGGTGGCGGTGCGCGGCGGCACGGGCTCGCGGCCGGTGTCGGGGCGGGCTCCGTCGGGGGCGGGGAGCGCCCGGCGGTCCACCTTGCCGCTGGCGGTGCGGGGAAGCGCGTCCATGGCCACCCAGGCGGTGGGGACCATGTGCTCGGGAAGCGAGTCGCGGAGCGCGGCGCGCAGCTCCGCCGCCGTGGGCGCCCCGGACGCGGGGTCCGCCGCCACGAAGTAGGCGACCAGGCGCAGCGACCCCGCGCTCTCGCCGCGCGCCTCCACCGCCGCCTCGCGCACGCCGGGGTGGCGGTGGAGGGCGGCTTCCACTTCGCCGGGCTCGATGCGGAAGCCGCGCACCTTGACCTGGCGGTCCACGCGTCCAAGGGACTCGAGCGTGCCGTCGGCGCGCCAGCGGGCGCGGTCTCCGGTGCGGTAGGCGCGCGCACCCGGCTCCGCCGCGAACGGGTCCGGCACCCAGCGCTCGGCGGTGGCGTCGGGGCGCCCCAGGTACCCGCGGGCGAGCCCCTGGCCGGCCAGGTACAGCTCGCCGGCCACCCCGGGGGGCGCCGGCTCCAGCCGCGGGTCCAGCACGTACGCCCGCGTCCCCGCCACCGGCCGCCCGATGGGCGGCTCCCCCTCCGCCCCGGGGTCCACCCGCGACGCCACGGAGTACACGGTGTCCTCGGTGGGGCCGTACATGTTCCACACCTTGTCCACGTGCCCCAGCGCGTACAGCCCGCGCGCCAGGTCGCCGCGCAGCGGCTCGCCGCCCAGGTCCAGGACCCGGACGGAGCGCGGGATCGCGCCCATGCGCAGCAGCTCCGCCGCGGCCGAGGGGACGGTGCTGAGCAGCGTCACCCGCTCGCGCGCGGGGTGCTCGGGGAGGGCGAGGGCGTCGTCGGCGAGCACCAAGGCGCCGCCCACGCCGAGCGTGTGGAAGATCTCGAACACCGAGATGTCGAAGCCCACGGTCGCCCCGGCGAGCACCCCGGCGGACTCCTCCGCCGAAAAGACCTCGCGGCACCAGCGCAGCACCGCCGCCGCGCTGCGGTGCTCCACCAGCACGCCCTTGGGGACGCCGGTGGAGCCCGAGGTGTAGATGACGTACGCCCCGTTCTCCGGCGCCGCGCCGCCGTCCACGCGCTCCGCGTCCGTCGCGGCCACCTCTTCCACGTCGCGCTCCAGCAGGAGCCGCCCGCCCGCGAAGCCGCCCAGCGCCTCCTCCGTCGCAGTGCTCGCCACCACCAGCGCCGCGGCGGAGTCGGCGAGCGCGCCGGCGATGCGCTCGCGCGGGTACGCCGGGTCCAGTGCGACGTACGTGCCCCCGGCGCGGAGCACGCCCAGCAGCACGGCCACCAGGTCCGGCGTGCGCTCCAGGCACACGCCCACCCGGCTTTCCGGCCCCACCCCGCGCCGCCGCAGCGCCCGCGCGACGGCCTCCGCGCGCCTGTCCAGCTCGGCGTAGGTCACCTCGGCGTCGGCCCACAGCACCGCCGGGGCCCCCGGGGTGCGCGCCGCCTGCGCCGCGAACGGGCCGTGCAGCGTCTCGCCGTTCGACGGCAGGGCGGGCGTGGGGCCCCATTCCTCCAGGACGCGGCGCCGCTCCTCGCCGTCCATCACGCGCAGGGCGGCGACGGGCTCGTCGGGGCGGGCCGTGACCTGCTCCAGCACGCGCAGGTAGTGGCGCACGAGCCGGGCGATGGTGTCCCGGTCGAACAGGTCGGTGGAGTATTCCGCAAGCCCGCCCAGCGAGCCGGGGATGTCGTGGAAGGCCAGGTTGATGTCGAACTTGGCGGTGCCGGTGTCCACCAGCCCCACCTGGGTGTCGGCGTACATGGGGACGGAGCGGAGGACGTCGCCCGTCTCCCCGGCGACGGGGACGGTGTGGCGCACGAAGTTGTGCACGAACACCATCACCTGGAAGATGGGGTGGCGGCCCAGGTCGCCCTGCGCGCCCACCTCGTGGACGATGCGCGCGAAGGGCAGGTCCTGGTGCGCGTCCGAGTCGAGCACGGCGTCGCGCACGCGGCGCAGCAGCGCCCGGAAGGAGGGGTCGCCGGACAGGTCCACCCGCAGCGCGGTGAGGTTTACGAAGTAGCCCACCACCCGCTCCGTTTCCGGGCGCCCGCGGCCCCCCAGGAGCGAGCCGACCACCTGGTCTTCCTGCCCGGTGTAGTGCAGCAGGGTGGCGTTGAGGGTGGCGACCAGCAGCATGTGCAGGCTGACGCCGGAGTCCCGCGCCAGGGCGCGCGCCGCGTCCGCCAGCGCGTCGGGGATGGCGAAGCGGTACATGGCGCCGCGCCCGGACTGCACCGGTGGGCGCGGCCGGTCGGTGGGGAGCTCCAGCTGCGGCGCGTCGGCGAGCCTGTGCTTCCAGAAGTCCAGGTCGCGCCGGAAGGCGCCGCTCCCGGCCAGGTACTCGCGCTGCCACACCGCGTAGTCGCGGTAGCGCACGGCCGGCTCGGGGAGCTCCGGGGCGGGGAGGCCCAGGGCGTAGTGCTCGTAGAGCGCGGAGATCTCGCGCGAGAAGAGCCCCTGCGACCAGCCGTCGCTGGCGATGTGGTGCACCACCTGGAGGAAGACGTGCTCCCGCTCGGACAGGCGGAAGAGCACGCCGCGGATCAGCGGCCCGCGCTCCAGGTCGAAGGGGCGCGCGCCCTCCTCGCGGACCATGCGGTCCACCGTGGCCTCGCGGTCCTCCCCCGGCACCTCGGGGACGTCCACCACCGGCACCGGAACGCGCAGCTCGGGGAGCACCACCTGCATGGGAGCGCCGTCGAAGAGCGGGAACACGGTACGCAGCGACTCGTGCCTGCGCACGGCCTCGGTGAGCGCGCGCTCCAGCGCCGCGGGGTCCACCGGCCCCAGCAGGCGGATGGCGCCGGGGAGGTGGTAGCGAGGGTGCCCGGGCTCCATCTGCTCCATGAACCACAGGTGCTCCTGCGCGAACGAGAGCGGCGCCGGGCCGTCTCCCGCGCGGCGCTCCATGGCGGAGGCGGTGGGCCGGCCCGCGGCCTCGCCGCGCATGCGTTTTTCCAGGAGGGCGCGCTTGGACTCGGACAGGGTGGCGCGGACGGGAGTGCCGGGTGGGGTCTGCATGCTGGGTCTCCGGGAAGACACGCGCGGCGTCGGGGCCGTGCGTGCCGGTTCGTGTCTCGAATTAAGTGCGCAGGGAGGGCAGCCCCTGCGCGCCACGGGGCGACCCGCGTCTCCGCCGGGCGTCCCTACGTGGGTGCCCTTGACGCTAAACTCGCGGGCCGCTTCCGGGCAAGGTGGCGTGAACGGATCCGCCACAGTGGAGCGCGGTTGAGAATGATTCGCAACCCTATGCCAAAGCCATACTTGCGCGCTGCCCGCGTGGTCCGCATCTTGCTTTCAGGAGCGGGCAGGTCGGCACGAACCTTCTCAAGGAGGAACGAATGGCGAATCCACAGGAACGGCGGGCGGAGGCGGCTTCGGTGGTGGGTGCCTGCTCCGTCACGGACTGCAAGTTCAACGAGAACCACGAGTGCCACGCGGGCGAGATCCGCGTCGAGATCGGCGCCCAGGGCGCGGTCTGTGGCACCTACACCCCCGAGAAGGGCCGCGCCCGGCCGTAAGCGCCGCGTCGGCAGGGGAATAGCACGGCTGAGGCGGCCCCGCCACGCGGCGGGGCCGCCTCGCCGCGTCCGGCGGGAAAGGGTTTGACAGGAGCAGGTCCACGGAGTATCATTCAGCCGCGTTTGAGAATCTTTCTCAACTAAAGGCGAATGGCTCCCATCTCCCACAGCGTGCAGGCCGCGGCGGTCGCGCTGCTGCAGATCTCCGAAAGCTCCCCCGGCGAGCGCGGCCGCCGCGCCGCGGCGGGGGCGCTCGTGCTGCGCGCGGTGGAGCAGGCGGTGGAGCGCCGCGAGGGCTTCCGCTTCGTCGCGTCGCGCGCCGGCGGCGAGGTGTCGGGGCTGGATAAGGGGCCGGAGCGCGCGGTGCTGCGGCGCATCCTGCTGCTGCTGGACGGGGCGGGCGGGGTGGAAACGGCGCGCCTGGCGGGCCCGCTGGTGGGGTACGCCTGCGAGCTGGAGCGCACCCGCCGCCTCCCCGAGGCGGACGCGGCGCTGTCGCTGGCGCGCTCCGCCGCCCCGGGCGATGCCGAGACGGCGCTGCACGCCGCCCGCGTGGCCCGCAAGCTGGGCGACCGCGCGCGCGCGCTGGAGCTGTACGCGGCCGTGCGCGGCCTGGACGGCGCGGACGGCTCCATGGCGCGGCTGGCCGCGGTGGGGGAGGCGGTGGTCTCGGACGACGCGGAGCGCGGGCTGACGCGGGTGGTGCGGGCCGCGCTGCGGGCGGGCGACGCGGAGGCGGCGGCGGTGGGGCTGGAGGAGCGGGCGCGGACCCGGCGCGCGGCGGGCGACCGCCGCGGCGCGGCGCGCGACCTGTGCCTCGCGGCGGTGCGCTTCGGCGACGGCGTGGACCGCGCCCGCGTGGCGCACGAGCTGGCGGACGTGGCGGTGGCCTCCGGCGACCCGCTGGCGGCCCGCGAGGCGCTGCTGGCGGCGCTGGAGTGGGGCGACGCCCCGCAGAAGGAGCACGCGCGCGCGCGGCTCCACACGCACGCCCGCGACCTGGGCGACCAGGTGGGGGCGCGGCGCTGGCGCTCGGCCCGGCCGCCCTCGCTCACCTCCATGTCGCTGTACCGTCCCAGGCCCGTGTCCCGCTCGGAGGCGCCGCGGCTTGCCCGCTGGCGCGAGGCGCTGGGCGCGCGGCACCCCGCCGGGGAGTGAAACCCCGGGCAGAAAGAGGCGGTTCTCATCAGGGAGGGTGACGCGGGGCGTCGCCCTCCTTATCTTTGTCGGGTACCCTCTACACACGCCGCCACCTCCCCGCGCGGAGATCCCCATGCGCAGCAAGTCCCTTCTCGCCGTCCTCGCCGCCACGGCGCTCCTCGCCGGGTGCGAGCAGAACGCGACCGCCCCCTCCGCGAGCGGGCTGGAATCCGCCGACGCGGAGCTGCTGGCCGAGGAGCTCGACGCCCTGACCGGCGCGGCGCTCAGCGCCGGGATCGGCTCGGCCGTCCTGTTCTCGGAGATGCCCGCCAACGCCGCCCCCATCCCCGTGGACCGCTCGTTCACGAACACCCGGCGCTGCCCCGCGGGCGGCTCGGTCGCCGTGGCGGGGACCACCAGGGGGGAGCTGGACCGGGCCACGCGCTCGCTCACGCTGGAAACCCTCGCGACGCGGACGGAGAGCGCCTGCGCCATCCCGACGCGCCGGCAGGGCGGCGGCACGCTCACCGTCACCGGCAACCCCAACGTCGCGATCAAGGCCAACCAGAAGGTGGTGGGCGGGCAGCCGTCCGGTCCGCAGACCATCGCCCAGAAGGGCGCCTTCACCTGGTCGGCGAGCGACGGACGCTCCGGCTCCTGCACGGTGGACCTGGTTTCCAGCGTGGACTTCACGGCGCTGACCTACACCGTGAAGGGGACCCTGTGCGGGCGGACGGTGGACATCGCCAAGCAGGGGACGCAGCCCGGGCGCTGAGGCGGCACGGAAGTACGCAGTACGAGGTACGTGACGGAGGGCCGCGGACGGGCTCCTTTCCCGGGATGGGGAAGGGGCCTTCCGCGTGGTGGGCGGACTGCAAACCGTGGGAGGAGGAAGGATGCCGCAGCAGGAAGACTACCTGATCCGCCTCATCCGCCAGGCATTCGACGTGCTGCGGCGCCTGCGCGCGAAGCTGACGGGCGATCCGCTCGCGGCGGACGAGGTGGTGCGCGGCGCCCGGGAGGCGCAGGCGGAGCTGCTGGGGCCGCTCTTCGGGGCGATGGCGATGGTGGACCCGGACACCGCCGTGGGGCTGTTGCGCGAGCGCGAGCGGCTGGAGGCGTGGGTGGAGCTGATGCGCCTGGAGGCCGACGCGCTGCGGGCGATGGGCGACGCCGCCGGGGCGGAGGCGGTCTCACGCCGGGCGGACGCGGTGCAGGAGGCGTACGAGCGGCTGCTGGAGCCGGTGCAGCGGTACTGGAGCCGCTGACGGGGACCGGGCAGGAACGCGAAGCGGGGCGCCGGATCCATCCGGCGCCCCGCGTGCCGTTCGCAGTTCCCGCAGTATCCCCCGAAATCTGTTCGGAGGGAGACTCGCCGGCAGTTTGGCGAGGCTCCCTCCGGCGCAGGGAGACAGGCCGGCTGTTTGGCCTGGCTCCCGGAGCCCGCGCAGGAGACGGACGGCAGTATCGTTCGGCTCCGGAGCGGTCCGCCGCGACACCCCCCGAAGCTCAGTCGTGCCGCCGCTCCCGCTCGCTCTTCCCCGGCCGGAGCGTGGCGTCGCGGTTCAGCCCCATCTCCTGCTGCGCGGCCGGCGACGACCCCTCGCGCGGCATCCCCAGGCGCATGCGCGTGTCCCGCCACTTGAGCCGCAGGTCCGCATAGCCGTGTCGCGGCGGCTCGTGGCCGAAGGCGCGGAACCGTCCCGGCGGCACCTTCCCCTTGGCGGCGACGAACGCGGCGAACCGGTCCGTCCACGCGTCGAAGGCGCGCATGAACTCCGCGTCGCGCACCATGTCCTCGGCCTGGTCGTCGGAGTACGGCGCCCCCTTTCCGGTGGTGCAGTAGCTCCAGAGCGCGTCCGGCACCTCGATGCCGCTGTACCGGCACTGCCACACCAGCGGCGCGTAGGCGCTGCGCTCGCCCTCGGCGAAGGGCTCGTCGTCCACGGGAAAGTACGCCCTGTGGCGCAGCTTGCGGGGGCGGCCGTCGACGTCCATCTCGTCCGCGCCCTCGTCGCCGTAGCCCCAGAACGCCGCGGTGCGCCCCTCCAGGTGGTTCACGGACAGCTCCTCCCACTCCGGCGACTTTTCCAGCGCCATGGCCCGCTCCGGGTCCTTGTGGGCGATGAGCTCTTCGCGCGGGTTGCCGCCGCTCATACACACCAGCCGGTCGAACATCAGCTTGAGGTTGCTGGACGGGCCGTACCAGTTGATGGGCCCGATGACCGCCCAGGCGTCCGCCAGGTCCAGGCGCGAGTACAGGTCCAGCTCCCACATCAGGTCCGGCTCGGCGCGGTCGCCCTTCTCGTAGCAGTTGCACGGCCACACGCACAGCGCCATGGAGGTGGAGACGCAGGCGTTGCAGCTCTGGATGCGGGCGCGGCCATAGACATTGCCCAGGTCCTCCACGTCGATCTCCCATTCCGGCGGCAGGCGGTCGGCCATGCGGAGCATGAGGGTTCGCGACTTGGAGTCCACGCCCGGGCAGTTGTACTGGCGTCGCTGGGAGCCGGAGACCAGCAGCACGCGGAAGGGGCGCTTTTCGATGAGAAGGTGGCCGTTTTCGTCGTTGGGCTGCATGGGTATTCGTCCGGGCGTGGTGGTCGAACTGCTTTCGACGGCGGGTTCGGGCGTGCCCCCGGCTGGCGCCGGTGTCGGGCTTCGGCTCCGTAGCAGACGAAACGACCGTCTGCAACGGAGTCGAGCCCCAGCGGCAGCACCTCTGAACTGAGGTGCCCCGCCGGGTCTCGCCCCTTCGGGCCGAAATCCCTCACGCAGGGGATACGGAGCTTCGCCAGCGATCAGATCTCCACGCCCAGCGCCTCCAGCCCCAGTCGCAGCGCCTCCGGCCCCTCCTCGCCGCGAAAGTGCAGGACCCGCATCCCCAGGGCGCGGGCGGGCTCCAGGTTCTGGGCCCGGTCGTCCACGAACACCGTCTCGCCGGGGGCGCGCTGGGAGATCTCCAGCGCCGCGCGGAAGATGCGCGCGTCCGGCTTCATCCATCCCAGGAACGACGAGCTGAAGAACGAGGTGAAGCGGCGCCGCAGGCCGAACCGGGCGATGCGGTACTCGTTGAGCTCGCGCGACTCGTTGTTGAGCGTGGCGAGCAGGTAGCGCCCGCCCGCCGCCAGCGCGTCCACCACCTCCAGGTTGCCGGGGAACGCGCCCGACTGGGCCAGCATGAACTCGCGGAACTGCACGGCGCGGAAGTCGCGCGGGACGTGGAAGACCGTGGCGCGCAGGTAGTCGTCCAGCGTGCAGCGGCCCGTCTCCAGCGCGGCGGCCGTCTCGCGGTGGCGGTCCTCGAACTCGTCGGCGTCCAGCGCGAAGCGCTCCACGGCGGCGGCGCGCTGCTCGCGGTCCCAGCCGTTGCTGAGGAGCACCCCGCCCAGGTCCCAGAAGATCGCGGTGGTCTGCATGCGGCTCGCGCGGAGGTACGCGGTGTGCGGCGGCGGCACGTGGCGGCGGGCGTCGGGGGAGCATATCTTGTTCCGCGGCGAACCTTTCAGCGATCCCCGGCGCGGCGGCCGGGAAGAGACGAGCATGACGAACACACGACACAAGAAGCTGATGGCGGTCCCCCGGGGCAACGCGGCGCCCGAGCCGGCGCACGACGGGGAGCGCAACCCCGGCACCCCGCTGGACCTGGACTGGGTGGCGGACGTGCGGGTGAACCGCAGCGCCGTGGAGCGGCGGGCGTCCACCATCGGCACGCGGCGCACGGTGAAGAAGGAGTGGCAGGCGGCGTGGCTCCTGCGCGCGGTCACGCTCATGGACCTCACCACGCTTGCCGGCGACGACACGCCGGGCCGGGTGCGCCGCCTCTGCGCAAAGGCGCGGCAGCCGGTGCGGCAGGAGCTGCTGGAAGCGCTGGGCGTGGCCCACCTGCCCATTCACACCGGGGCCGTGTGCGTCTACCACACCCTGGTGGAGACGGCGGTGGAGGCGCTGCGCGGCACCGGCATCCCGGTGGCGGCGGTGTCCACCGGCTTCCCCGCGGGGCTCTCGCCCTTCCAGCAGCGGGTGGAGGAGATCCACGCCTCGGTGGACGCCGGCGCGGCGGAGATCGACATCGTCATCACCCGCGCCCACGTGCTCACCGGCAGCTGGGAGGCGCTGTACGACGAGGTGCGCGCCTTCCGCGAGGCGTGCGGGCCGGCCCACCTCAAGACCATCCTCGCCACCGGCGAGCTGGCGACGCTGCGCAACGTGGCGAAGGCGTCGCTGGTGTGCATGATGGCGGGCGCGGACTTCATCAAGACGTCCACCGGCAAGGAAACGGAGAACGCCACCCTGCCCGTGGGGCTCGTCATGGCGCGCTGCATCCGGGACTACGAGGAGCGCACCGGGCACCGGGTGGGGTTCAAGCCGGCGGGGGGGATCCGCACGGCCAAGCAGTCGCTGGAGTGGATGATGATGATGAAGGAGGAGCTGGGCACGGAGTACCTGCGGCCGGAGCTGTTCCGGTTCGGGGCGTCGTCGCTGCTCACCGACATCGAGCGGCAGCTGGAGCACCACGTGACGGGTCGCTACTCGGCGGAGTTCCGGCACCCGATGGGGTAACCGTTTTTCAACGGCGGGTTCGGGCGTGTCCCCGGCTGGCGCCGGGGTCGGGCTTCGGCTCCGTAAGCGAGCAAACAACGCTCGCTAACGGAGTCGAGCCCCGGCAAACTGCCGCCGGGTCTCGCCCCTTCGGGCCGAAATCCCTCACGCGGGCTGCGGCGCGCGATCCTGGATTCACGAGAGGCCGCGGACGTCGTCCGCGGCCTCTCGTGCTTCGTGCCACCCGGGGGCTCGCGCCGATTGCTCCCTGCCGTGCGGCGCTTTAGCTTGGACGCTCCCCCGCCGGCCCTTCCTGCCGCATCTCGCCATGCACGAGCTCTCTCCGGTATTCGCTCCCGCTGCCGCCGCCGCCGCGGCTCCGCCCGCCCGCCCGGAGGTGTGCGCCACCTGCGGGGCGCTCCACCACGGCGATTTCTGCAGCGCGTGCGGGCAGCGGGCCGTGCGGGGGCGGTTCACGGTGCGGGGGATCGTCGCGCATCTGGTGACCGATGCTTTCGACCTGAACCGGGGGCTGCTCTTCACCGCGGCGGCGCTGTTCCGGCAGCCGGGCGAGGCCGTGCGGGAGTACGTGTCCGGCGCGACGGTGCGCTACACCAACCCGGTCAAGTACCTGGTGGTGTGCGTGGCGCTGGTGGTCTTCGTGACCATCCAGCTGGGGGCCACGGGCGAGGTGGCCGGCGGGTTCGCGGAGGGGCTCGGGACGGAGTCGGCGGTGAAGGCGCAGAGGGTGACTGAACTGCTCAACCGGTACATGAACGTGCTGATGGCGCTGGCGGTGCCGTTCATGGCGGGGGCTTCCCGGCTCCTGTTCCGGCGCGCGGGGCTCAACTACGCGGAGCACCTGATCTTCAACCTGTACGTGTACGCGCAGCAGAGCCTGCTCTTCCTGCCCTTCGTCCCGCTGTGGGGGCTGCGGCTCCCCGCCTTCAAGGCGCTTTTCCTGCTCGCGTACTGCCTGGCGATGCTGGTGTACTACGCGTGGGCGGCGACCTCGTTCTTCGGGGAGCGCCCGGTGCCCGGGGTGCTCCGGGCGCTGGCCACCCAGGCGATGGGTGGGATCGCGTACGCGGTGGTGACCGCGCTCGGCGTCGCGGCGCTCGTGGCGGCGGGCGGAGGCTGACGCCACGCCTGCCGGGCGGTTCCCTGGCTTCCGCGAGAAACATTTGACTTCGCCGCTTTGCCCGCGCATGTTGCAGCGCGCCGACCCTTTCGTCTCTCCCCGCAGCACCGCCCCGCCATGAGCGACCTGTCCTTCCCGCTGTCCGCGGCCTCCGTGTCCGCCGCCCCTCCTCTGACCGTCTCTCCCGCGTCCGTGCCGGCGCGGACGGCGTGCGCCAGCTGCGGCCGGGCGCTGCTGGGCGATTTCTGCCACGGCTGCGGGCAGCGTGTGCAGGCGGGGCGGCTCACGCTGCGGACCGTCGCGGCGCACCTGGTGACGGATGCGTTCGACCTGAACCGGGGGCTGCTCTTCACGGCGGCGGCGCTGTTCCGGCGGCCGGGCGAGGCGGTGCGCGAGTACCTGGGCGGCGCGACGGTGCGCTACACCAACCCGGTGAAGTACCTGCTGGTGCTGGCGGCGCTGCTGGTGCTGGTGATGGTGCGGCTCGACGTCTTCGAGGCGCAGATGCAGGCGATCTCCGGGGTCCCCGTGCAGGAGTCGGCGCAGGCGCAGCGGATGCAGGCGGAGCTGAGCGCGTGGGTCAGCCGGCACATGAACCTGCTGATGATCGGCGGGGTGCCGGTGATCGCCTGGCTGTCGCGGCGGTTCTTCCGGTCCGCGGGGTTCACCTACGCGGAGCACCTGGTGTTCAACGTGTTCGCGTACGCCCAGATGTGCCTGCTCTCCCTGCTCGCGCTGCCGCTGACGCACGCGGCCGGGCTGGGGGGTGGGGGGATGATGGCGGCGTCGCTCGTCAACGTCGGCTACTACGTGTGGGCGCTGGCCTCGTTCACCCGCGCGCGCCCGCTGCGGGGCGTCCTGGGCGGGGTCGCCGTGCAGGCGCTTGGGGTGATGGCGGTGGCGCTGCTGGGCGGCGTCGCCGGGGCCGTCTACGCGGTGGTGGTGCTGTCGGCGAGGTGACGGCGGTGCCGCGACGCCGGGAGGCGTCACGGAAGACGGGCCATGCGGCACGTGAACGCGCCCCCGCCGGGATCTCCCGGCGGGGGCGTCGTCGTGGGCGCGCTGCCGGCGGCGTCCGCCGCCCTCCTCCTACCAGCCTCCTCCGCAGGTCTCCCGGTGCTCCGGCCGGGTCTTCTCGCCGTACGCCGCCCGCACTTTCCGGCCGGAGGCGAACACCATCCCCACGCACAGCACCAGCAGCAGCGCCGCCGACCGGCTTCGCCTTCGGCCGCGGAGGAGCACGGCGTGGTAGACGGCTCCGGCGGCATAGACCACCAGGGATGGGACGGCGAAGAGCATGACGCCCAGCGGGCCGTCGCAGTCGACGGCGCCGCGGATCCCCTGGTCCGCGTATTCGTTCGCGGACAGGATCCAGCCGAACAACGCGACGGGCAGAACGAGGACGACGAGCAGAGACACGGCCCGTCCAGCCGGTCTTCTCATCATGGACCAGTGTCGTTGCATCGAAGTGAAAGTCTCCCCGGCACGATCATCCCTGTCTCTGAAGAGGGTCTGTCCCGCGCGATCAGTCCTGGAACTTCCGCCGTTCCACCATCCGGCGGGCGCCCTTGCGGCCACCGGGGAGCCAGGCGGGGCGCTCGGGGGCGTCCGCGACGGCGTGGGCGAGCAGGAACGCCAGACGCGCGACGCGGGCCGTCTTGTCGGCGTCGAAGGCGTCCGGCTCGGCGGAGGGGGGCTGGGAGCCCCGGCGCGGACGGCGTGCGTGGGGAGGCGCACCGCGTTTGCCGACCGGGCCACCTGCGCGGCCACGTCGCGGTCCCCGGCGGCATCGAGCCGCGCGAAGCGCGGGCGCGGCAAGGGACCTTCGCGTGAGGGATTACGGCCCGAAGGGGCGAGACCCGGGCGGCTGTTTGCCCAGGGCTCGACTCCGTTACGCACGGTTGTATCGTGCGTTACGGAGCCGAAGCCCGACCCCGGCGCCAGCCGGGGGCACGCCCAAACCCGTCGTGCAGAAGCAGTTCTAGAACGGCGACCGCTCCAGCTTCCGGCGAACCCGCTCCAGCCCATCCCCCTGCCAGCTCGGACGCTGCGGCGAATCGGCGACGGCGTGGGTGAGCAGGAACACCAGCCGCGCGATGCGGGCGGTCTTGTCGGCGTCGATCTTCTCGACCTCGTCGGACTGCGCGTGGTAGTCCGGGTGGATCAGGGTGGTGAAGAAGATGGCCGGCACGTCGCGCTTGAGGAACGCGATGTGGTCGCTGCGGAAGAAGAACTCTTCGTGCGGCAGCGGGTCCGGGGCGATGGCCAGGCCCAGCGACGGGTTCGTGGCGACGATGCGGTGCGCGAGGGGGCCCATGGTGGTGTACTCCTCGCCGATGGCGACGACGCTGTCGGGGGCGTTGCGGCCCACCATGTCGATGTTGACGTTGGCGGCCACGCGCCCGATGGGAATGGTGGGGTGCTCGCCGAACCAGCGGGAGCCCACCAACCCCTTTTCCTCGCCGCTCACGGCCAGCACCACCACGGAGCGCGCGGGCCGGCGCTCCAGCCGGGAGAGGGCGCGCGCCACCTCCACGATCACGGCGGTGCCGCTGGCGTCGTCGTCGGCGCCGTTGAAGATGGAGTCGCCCTGGGCGTTGGGGGCGCCCACGCCCACGTGGTCGAAGTGGGCGCTGATGACCACGTATTCGTCGCGCAGCACGGGGTCGCTGCCGGGGAGCACGGCGACGACGTTGGGGACGGGGTGCTCGACGCGGCGGATGGGGGCGCGCAGCCGCAGGGTGCCGGGGAGCGTGACGGGGGCGGCGGGCGGGGCCGCGAGCGCGCCGGCGGAGGCCCCGGCGGCGCGCAGCAGCGGCCCGGCGGCGGCGGCGGTGATCCCCACGGCGGGGATGGGCATCTCGAAGGAGGCCTTGCCGAGCTGGCCGGCGATGGAGGCCACGGCCTCGGCGGGGAGCGACGGGTCGAGCACGAACACGATCCCCACGGCGCCGGCGCGCCGGGCGTCGATGGGGGCCATGAGGAGGTCCATCCCCAGCTGCGGGCCCATCGTCACCACGGCTACCTTGCCGGCGAGCGCGTCGGGGATGCTGTCGCTGAGGCGCGCGACGGGGCCCACGAGCACGGCCTGTCCGGCGGCGGAGTCGGCGGCGGAGGGGACGACGAACAGGTCGCGCGCGTAGGCCAGGGCGGGGGCGCCGCGCGCGCCGGCCACCGTGATGCCGACGCGGGCGGAGTCGGGCGCCATCTTCCACAGCGGGTAGCGCTGGAGGTAGCTCCCGGCGTCGCCGGCGGGCTGGAGGCCCATGCCGCGCAGCTCGGCCGCCAGGTACTCGGCGGCGCGCTCCAGCTCGGGGCTGGGCGTGTCGCGGCCGCGCATGGCGTCGCTCGCCAGGAAGGCGATGCGATCGCGCACGGAGGCGGCGGTGATGCCGTCGGCGGCCTGGCGCAGCACGGCGCTGTCGACGCCGGCTGCCGTTGCGGCGGCGGGCGAGGCGATGGTGGAGGGCTGCGGGGCGGGGGCGGTGGTTGTAGCGGGCGGTGCGGCGCAGGCGGCCAGCAGGAGCGCGGCGGCGGCGCGGGGGAGGTGGCGTGCGGTGGTCATGGGTCCGGTTCTGGAGGTGCCGTGGAGGGACGAGGCGCGCGTGGTATGATCGGCGGGCGGGGGCGGCGCGGCAAGGAGCGGGGGACAGGACGCGGTGGGGCGGGGCAGGGCGGAGGGGTGGATGATGCTGGCGCGGAGAGTGTAAACAGTGTATCGTTTCGACCCGGCCAATCTTCCATCCATCTTCCTCCGATAAGGACCGACTCATGACCCGGCTGCACATATTTCTCGCCAGCTCGCTCCTGTGCCTCGGCGTAAGCGCATGCGGCGACGCCTCGCTCCTCGCGCCGCAGGCTCCCCGCTTCGATGGCGGCTCCACGATTGGCACCGGCCACCGGACGGAGAGCGACACAACCGCTGCCACGGAGCGCGGGATACACACTGTCGGTTCGGGAAGCCGCGTCGTCGGAATCGCCACGGAGGAGCCCACGACGGAGCGGGGTGGCTTCGGCATCGGCTCGGGCAACCGAACGGAGACCACGGACACCGCGGAGCGCGGGGGATACACTGCTGGCTCCGGGAACAGCTACCGAGAGCGCCACGACGGATATGACGGAGCGCGGCGGAGGTAGCTTTGGCTCCGGCAACAGGACCGAGACTACGACGACCACTACCACTACTGAGCGCGGCGGGCACGGCTTCGGATCGGGCAACTAGGCTTCCACACTGGCGGATCAGCGGAGGCTGGTTCGCCCACTCACCCGTACAGGGACAGCCCCATGAAAAAGCTGCACACCGTCCTCGTCACGTCCCTGCTGTGCCTCAGTGCTACCGCCTGCGACGACTCCTCATTGCTCGCACCGGAAAGTCCTCGCTTCGATGGCGGCTCCACTTTCGGTAGTGGCAACCGAACGGAGACCACGAGCACCACGGAGACAACCAGCGACGGGAGTACCACGGGTCGAGGCGGCTACACTTTCGGTGGTGGGAACCGGACCGAAGGCACCACTGCCTCCATGGAGACGACCACCGGCGGGGAGGTTACCGAGCGGGGCGGACATACATACGGGTCAGGCAACCGGACCGACGTCACGACGATGACCTCCACATCTTCCGCCACGATGGCGACCGACGCCACTACAGAGCGTGGCGGCTTCACGTTCGGGTCCGGCAATCGAACTGAGTCCACGACGACTACCAGCACGACGACTGAGCGCGGGGGACACACATTCGGGTCAGGCAACTAGGTTTTCGCGGCGGGAAATCAGCGGTGGCTGAAAAAGCCCCGGGTCGCACTGCCCCGGGGCTTTGGGCGTCCGCACTCGATTTTGGCCTGATCCGCCCTACGAAAGTAGACAGAGTTGCTGGCGGATTGCATGCGGATGGGATAACGTTGAAGCGCGGCTCGCTTCGCCGCTTATCCCCCTCACAAGGATGGAACCATGAAGATTCGGTGCACCCTGTTGGCGGCTTGCATGCTGTGCCTTGGCCTGGCTGCCTGCGGTGACTCCTCGCTCCTCACGCCGCAAGGTCCCCGCTTCGACGGCGGCTCCACCGCAGGGTCTGGCAACCGGTACTCAGACACAACAACCGCCATCTCGACAACAGAGACGACGGTCATGAGCATTCCGGCGCAGCGGGGAGGTTCCACTGCTGGTTCTGGGAACTAACAGTTTACGTCCACCGTTGTAGTGCTTCGCTTTGTAGGATCGGCCCCAGGCATGAGGTTGTCTGGGGCTCTCCATTTTTTCAGGCGTACTTCGAAACGGAGGTTAATCGTCTGAAGCCGTTCGTGGTTAAGCGGATGGTCCTCGACAGGAGCCGTATCCCGGACGGCAAGCCTCTTGAGAAGGTGAAATGCAACTCGCTCCTCTCCGCCATCCTTCCTCACACGCGCGATTTCAAGCGCCTTTGAAGCGAATTGCTCAGCTTTATCCCATTCACAGAAAGCCCAAGAACCCTCCGCAAGACCGTTCAATGCCGATGGAGCGAACTCTTGGTGCCGATCGACCAATTGAAGCACCAAGTTCTCGGCATTCCTGAAAATATCTTCTTGTCGCGCTCCCGCAGCTGCACGGGCGAGGTTGCCCCACACCAAGGTTTGGAGTGTCGGGGAATGAACGCATGGTAAGGCCATCCCCAGGAGGTGCATTGCAGGCGAGTAGAAGCGGCGCCGTATCAAGAGGAAGGCCCAATCTTGAGCTAGCAAGGGTATCCGCGGGTGGCGAATCGGATAATAATCAAGTGCTTTTCGAGCGTGCCTCTCGCCAATCCTGAACTCACCAACTTCTGCAGCAATGCTCAGCAGGTCGTGGTGCGCCTCTCCCGCCTGTCGCTTCCTGCCGGTGTAGATTGCTCGCCGCGCCGCCCTCTCCAAAAATTTCCTTCCCTCCTCGTGCTGCCCTAAGTCTTTCATCAGGTTGCCGTAGCCGATCTGCGCCCGGATGACTTCTTCCGGAGTGTCGAACCGCGCCCCCAGCCCGTAGCCGCGGTGGTACCAGCTCGACGCCCGCTCGTCCTTCGCCGCCCTGCGGCACATTCGCCCCGCGTCGTTGGCCCACGCCGGATCGTCCGGGTCCGCGAACGCCGCCGCCTCCGCGAACAGCATCGCCACCTCGATCAGCGACCGCTCCTCCGCCCACTCGTGCACCTGGTGGCACGCCTCCGCGAGCTGCCGCGCCTCCACCCGCCCCGGCGCCCGCACGAGAACGGAGAACGTCCCGAACGCCTCCACCAATCCCGGCGCCAGCCCGCACGCCGCCCCCAGCCGCTCGCACGCCTCCTTCCTGTTGATCGCAAAGAGCCCCGCGCGCCCCTCCGGCGGCGTCTCCGCCCACGCGCGCACCTTGCGCAGCACGCGCCAGAAGGCGACCGCCAGCTCCGGGCCCGCCTCCTCCAGCGACGCCATCTCCCGCGTCCAGTCGAGGATGGGCGGCGGAGGCGTGATGGTGCGCAGGCGCCCGGGGCGCGGAGCGAGGGAGATGGCGTGACTCATTGTGTCATGACGGATGGAGTGGCGGGCCGCACCCTAGCCGACAGATTAACGGGAAGCCGCCTCCGACGCCATATTTTGCACCGGCGCGCACCGCTCCGAACGGGAACCTTTCCGTATCACACCCCGGAGTCAAAGGGCAAACTCGCCACAGCTCACTCGCCGCAGCGGGGCCCGTGCGGCGTCCCGATCCACTGCATCCCGCCTCCTCGCCCCCAGACGTCCTCCAGGAACGCCTCCGCCTCCGCCTGCGCGTCCGCCTCGCCGACGGCGATCGCCGCTTCCAGCGCCCGCTGCCCCGCGTACTCCGCCATCGCCCACCGCTCCGCCGCGGCCGCCGCCCTGCCCAGCGCCAGCAGGACCGCCGCGCGCCCGCCGGTCCGAGGCGCGTGCCGCCCCAGGAGCTCCCAGGCGCGCGTCCACGCCCGGTCGAACTCCTCCGTCGCGCCCGCCTCCGCCGCCTCCTGCGCCACCACCGCCAGCAGCCGCGCCCGCTCCGGCCCCGGCCCGCGGAAGGGAAGCGCTTCCCCCGGCCCGCCGAGCACCGAGGCGCCCAGGTCGCGCGTCCTGCGGAAGCGGATCCAGTCGCGCAGCAGCTCCGGCGCGCGCGGGTGCGCCGACCCGTAGCGCAGCAGCGCGCCGCGCGCCAGCGCGTCCGCGTCGTCCGTGGTGGCGCCCGTGCGCGCCAGGTCGAACAGCCCGTGCATGGCCGCCGCCATCTCCCGCACCAGCCCGCTCCGCCGCGCCCGCCCCACCGCCGACAGGTAGAAGCGTCGCGCCTGCACCGCCTGGCGCCGCCCCGCGTAGATGCGCCCCAGCCCCAGGCACGCCCTCGTGGCCGCGGGGTTCGCCTCCGCCCGGCGCGCCAGCACCAGGGCGCGCCGCAGCCAGCTTTCCGCGCGCGCTCCGTCGCCGCGGCGCAGCGCCAGCGTCCCCACCTCCAGCGCCGCGGCGGGGTCGTCCGGCGTGGCCAGCGCCGCCGCCTGCGCGAAGGCCAGCCCCGTCGCCGGGGCGCCGCGCTCCGTCGCCCACGCCGAGATCCCCAGGCATGCAGCGGCCACCGCAGCCGGGTCCGCGCCACCCGGGTCGCGCAGGAGCAGCGCCGCCAGCGACAGCAGCGCGACCGCCGGCCCGGGCTCCACCCCCGCGCGGCCGAGCGCCGCCAGCCGCCGCGGCAGCGCCCCCGCCGCGAAGACGCGGGCGCGGTCCCGCGGCGGTGTGGCCGCCCACAGGTGCACGTCGTGCAGCGCCAGCCATAGCGCCGCGCCGGCCGGGCCGCGGAAGTCGTCCAGCAGCTCCGCGCCGGGGAGCGTTTCCCCCGGGGCGTGCAGCAGCGCCGGCGGGGGCGGGGAAAGGCGCCCCGGCCGCAGCGTCGCGCGGGTGCGCCGCGAGCGCCCGGAGGGGTGGGTGGGTGTGGCGGCCATGGGTCCTTGCGGGCGGGTTTTGCGTGCGCATTCCTGCACGACACGCTAACCTCCGGAAGCCCCTGCCGACCCGGGGACTTCTGTCGGGTTGCGAGTCCGATTGTGGACAGAGTGGACATGTCGCGGAAGCCAACTGGTCCGGGGTGTCGGCGGCTTTTATGCGCACCCGGGCGCGGCGCCGGACCGTGTCGCCGGACATCGCGCCCGGTACACCTTGTGCAGGGCCGCGCCCCCTCGCGACCGCGCCACGCCACGCACGACGAGAGGCAGCCATGCTGGACCGCAACCCCTTCAAGGGTCCCACGCCCGATCCCGATGTCCCCGAGCAGGACACGCCGGGCGTCGAGGCTGCGATGAAGCCCCGCGCCGACCACGGCGAGCACAGCTACGAGGGGAGCGGCCGGCTGGAAGGGCTGTCCGCGATCGTCACGGGGGGCGACAGCGGCATCGGGCGCGCGGTGGCCATCGCCTTCGCGCGGGAGGGGGCGGACGTCGCCATCGGCTACCTGTCGGAGGAGGAGGACGCCGACGCGCAGGAGACCCGGAAGTGGGTGGAGAAGGCCGGCCGCCGCTGCATCGTCCACCGCTTCGACGTGCGCGAGTCCGCCGAGTGCAAAGCGTTCGTGGAAAGGGTGGTGAAGGAGTTCGGCAAGCTGGACGTGCTGGTGAACAACGCCGCCTACCAGATGTCGCAGGAGGGGCTGGAGGACGTCACCGACGAGCAGATCGAGCGGACCTTCCGCACCAACATCTTCGGGTACATGTACATGGCCCGGGCCGCGCTGCCGCACCTCAGGGAGGGCTCCGTCATCCTCAACACCGGCTCCGTGGTGGCGCTCCAGGGCAACCCCATGCTGCTGGACTACGCCGCCACCAAGGGCGCCATCCACGTGTTCAGCATGTCGCTGGCGGACGCCCTCTCGGACCGCGGCATCCGCGTCAACGTGGTCGCGCCGGGGCCGGTGTGGACGCCGCTCATCCCCAGCACCATGCCCCCGGAGCACGTCAAGAATTTCGGCGAGGACACCTTCTGGAAGCGCCCCGCGCAGCCGGTGGAGCTCGCCGGCGGCTACGTGTACCTCGCCTCGGCAGACGCGCGCTACGTTTCCGGCGAGGTGCTGGCGATCACCGGCAAGACCAGCACGCGCTGACGGGGGACGCGCACGTGGCACGCATCGGCTACCACTGCTCCCACGAGCAGTACTCCCCGCGCGACCTGCTCCGCTACGTGCGGCTGGCGGAGCAGGCGGGGTTCGGGAGCGCCATGTGCTCCGACCACTTCCACCCGTGGACGCCGCAGCAGGGGCACTCCGGCTTCGCCTGGTCGTGGCTGGGCGCGGCGCTCCAGGCCACCTCCCTGCCGTTCGGGGTGGTGACGGTGCCGGGCGGGTGGCGCTACCACCCGGCCATCGTCGCGCAGGCCGCCGCCACGCTGGCGCAGATGTTCCCCGGGCGCTTCTGGATCGCGCCGGGGAGCGGCGAGGCGCTCAACGAGCACGTCGTGGGGCGCCACTGGCCGGACAAGGGGGAGCGCAACGCACGGCTCCGCGAGGCGTGCGACATCATCCGCGCCCTGTGGGCCGGGGAAACCGTGACCCGGCACGACCTGATCCCCACGGAGGACGCGAAGCTGTACACGCTCCCCCCGGAGCCCCCGCTGATCGTGGGCGCCGCGCTCTCGCCCGAGACGGCGCGCTGGATGGGCGGGTGGGCCGACGGGCTGATCACCGTGGTGGGAGAGCGCGAGTCCATGCAGCGGATCGTGGATGCCTTCCGCGAGGGAGGCGGGGAGGGGAAGCCGCTCTTTTTGCAGGCGCAGCTCGCCTGGGCGCCGGACGAGGCGACCGCGCTGGACGAGGCGCACGAGCAGTGGGGAGCGGTGCAGTTCCCCAGCGCGGTGCTGGCGGCGCTGCGCATGCCCGAGGACTTCGCGGCGGCCGGCGAGTACGCGCGCAGGGAGGACATCCGCGGCAAGGTGCGCGTGTCGGCCGACCCGGAGCGGCACCTGGAGTGGCTGCTGGGCGACGTGGAGATGGGGTTCGAGGAGATCAACCTGCACGGCATTCCGCGGAGCACGCAGGAAAGGTTCATCGAGATCTTCGGCGAGCGCGTGCTCCCGGAGCTGGCGAAGGCGGGGTGACCCGCACCGGTGGAGGCGGCCCTATGAAGCAGGGATACGCGTGGTGGCAGCGGGGGATCGTGTACCAAGTGTACCCGCGCTCCTTCCAGGACTCGGACGGGGACGGCGTGGGCGACCTGCGGGGGATCACCGCGCGCCTGGACCACCTGCGCTGGCTGGGGGTGGACGCGGTGTGGATCTCGCCCGTCTTCCCCTCGCCGATGGCCGACTTCGGCTACGACGTGTCGGACTACTGCGGGATCCACCCGCTCTTCGGCACGCTGGACGACTTCGACCGGCTGCTGGCGGAGGCGCACGGGCGCGGGCTGCGGGTGATCCTGGACTTCGTCCCCAACCACACGTCCCACCTGCATCCCTGGTTCCTGGAGTCCCGCGCCTCGCGCGACCATCCCAGGCGCGACTGGTACGTGTGGCGCGACCCGGCGCCGGACGGCGGCCCGCCCAACAACTGGCTTTCCAACTTCGGCGGGCCTGGGTGGACGCTGGACGAGGCGACGGGGCAGTACTACTACCACGCCTTCCTGGCCGAGCAGCCGGACCTGAACTGGCGCAACCCGGAGGTGGTGGAGGCCATGCTGGGGGTGCTGCGCTTCTGGCTGGACCGCGGCGTGGACGGCTTCCGGGTGGACGTGATCTACCACCTGCTGGAGGACGCGGAGTTCCGGGACAACCCGCCGAACCCCGCCTGGACGCCGGGCGGGAACCCGGCGGACGCGGTGCTCCCGGTGCACACCGTCGACCAGGACGAGGTGCACGCGCTGGTGGCCCGCATGCGCCGCCTCTTCGACGAGTACTCCGAGCGGGTGCTGATCGGCGAGATCTACCTGCCGGTGGAGCGGCTGGTGCGCTACTACGGCGAGGGGCTGGGCGGGGCGCACCTCCCCTTCAACTTCCAGCTGATCCTGGCCCGGTGGGACGCGCGCCACATCGCCCGACTGATCGAGGAGTACGAGGCCGCGCTCCCCGAGGGCGGCTGGCCCAACTGGGTGCTGGGGAACCACGACCAGCACCGCATCGCCACGCGGGTGGGCGAGGAGCAGGCGCGGGTGGCGGCGATGCTGCTGCTGACGCTGCGCGGGACGCCCACGCTGTACTACGGCGACGAGATCGGGATGCACGACGTGGAGATCCCGCCGGAGCGCGTGCAGGACCCGTTCGAGAAGCGGGTGCCGGGAAAGGGGCTGGGGCGCGACCCGGAGCGCACGCCCATGCAGTGGGACGGCGGCCCCGGCGCCGGCTTCACCACGGGCGAGCCCTGGCTCCCCCTGGCGGACGACTGGCGGGTGGTGAACGTGCAGGCGGAGCGCGACAACCCGCGCTCCACGCTGACGCTGTACCGCCGCCTGATCGAGCTGCGCCGCGGCGAGCCCGCGCTGGAGGTGGGCCGCTTCGAGCCGGTGGCCGCCGAGGGCGACGTGCTGGCCTACGTGCGCCGCGCCCGCCGCGGCGAGAGCGACTTCCTGGTGGCCCTCAACCTGGGCGACCGCCCCCACGTCCTCCGCCGCCCCGCCGGCTCCCCGCGCGGCACCGTGGCCGCGTCCACGCACCTGGACCGCGAGGGCGAGACCGTCTCGGGCGACGTGCACCTGCGCGGCAACGAGGGGCTGGTGATCCGCCTGCGCCCCGCCATGGCGGGAGCCGACGTGGTGGAAGGCGAGAGGCGCCGGGCGGGAGACCGCGGCCCGGCCACTCCCGGAGCCCCGTCTCCACACTCCGAACCGTGAGATCCATGAATCGTATCCGGCTCGCCGCGCCGCTCGTCGCGCTGCTGCTTTCCGGGGCGTGCGCCGGGGTCTCGCCGGTGCCGCCCCCGGCGGTCCCCGCGCCCGTGCCGCCGTCCGCGCCCGCGCCGCCGCCTCCAGCGCCCGTGGAGCCACCTCCGCGGGCGCCCTGGGTGGGGCCGCCGCTCCCGGCGGCGAGCGTCCCGGCCGTGTACGCCGCGGAGTGGCGCAAGGCGGACAACCGCGCCACCTGCGCCCCGGTCGCCCCGGCCTCGACCGATCCGTACGCAGCCGCACGCCCGCGCGCGGCGACCTTTTCCGGCGGGTGGGCGGTCGCCTACGACCTGCCGGAGCGGCGCAGCGCCTTCGGGATCGCGGGGGCCGGCGTGAGCGCGGCGGGCCCGACGTATTCCGGCTGGCCACACCGCATCCGCTGGTCGGACGGGAGCGTGGCGGAATACGGCCCGGAGGGCGGCACCGGCCCCAACCAGCTCGCCTACCTGCGCATCTCCGGCCAGGACTGCCTTTACAACGTGTGGTCGGCGCTGGGGCGCGAGCACCTGGAGCAGCTGCTCGCCCAGCTTCGCTTCGTGCGCGTGCCGTAGTGAGGGCAGTTTTTTTGTAGTACCCACAAAATGATGTACGGAGGGAGACTCGCAGCAGTACCGCGAGGCTCCTTCCGGCGAGGTGAGACAGCCGGGCAGTTTCGGCTGGCTCGCCGAGCCCGCGGAGGAGACCGGGCTGTTTCCGCCGGGCTCCGTAGCGGCCCGCCACGACAGAAACACCTTCCACCGACGACATGTCCGACAAAGACCCCCCGTGGTGGCGGCGCGGGATCATCTACCAGGTGTACCCGCGCTCCTTCCAGGACTCGGACGGCGACGGCGTGGGCGACCTGCCGGGGATCACGCGCCGCCTGGACCACCTGCAGTGGCTGGGCGTGGACGCGGTGTGGATCTCCCCGTTCTACCCGTCGCCCATGGCCGACTTCGGCTACGACGTGTCCGACTACTGCGGCGTGGACCCGCGCTTCGGGACGCTGGACGACTTCGACCGGCTGGTGGGGGAGGCGCACGCCCGCGGCCTGCGGGTGATCGTGGACTTCGTCCCCAACCACACCTCCGAGCGGCACCCGTGGTTCGCGGAGTCGCGCGCCTCGCGGACGAGCCCAAAGCGCGGCTGGTACCTCTGGCGCGACGCGGCCCCGGACGGCGGGCCGCCGAACAACTGGATCAGCGCCTTCGGGGGGAGCGCCTGGGAGTGGGACGCGGCCACGGGGCAGTACTACCTGCACACCTTTTTGCGCGAGCAGCCGGACCTGGACTGGAGCAATCCGGAGGTGGTGGAGGCGATGCTGGACGTGCTCCGCTTCTGGCTGGAGCGAGGCGTGGACGGCTTCCGGGTGGACGCGGTGCAGAACCTGGGCAAGGACCCGGAGCTGCGCGACAACCCGCCGAACCCCGCCTTTCGACCGGGCGAGGACGACCCGTACGACGCGCTGCTGCGGGAGAGCTCGTGCGACCGGCCGACCGTGCACGCGCACATCGCCCGCATGCGCGCCCTGGCGGACGGGTACGAGGGCGGGCGGGTGGTGCTGGGGGAGATCTACAACACGGTGGACCGGCTGATGCCCTACTACGGCGAGGGGGGCTCCGGCTGCCACTTCCCGTACAACTTCCAGCTCATCCGCCTCCCCTGGGACGCGCGCGCCGTCGGCGGCGCGGTGCGCCGCTACGAGGGGCTGCTCCCGCCCGGCGCGTGGCCCAACTGGGTGCTGGGCAACCACGACCGGCACCGCATCGCCACGCGGGTGGGGGCGGCGCAGGCGCGGGTGGCGGCCATGCTGCTATTGACCCTGCGGGGGACGCCCACGCTGTACTACGGCGACGAGATCGGGATGCGCGACGTGCCGATCCCGCCGGAGCGCGTGCAGGACCCGTGGGAGCGGAACCTCCCCGGCCGGGGGCTGGGACGCGACCCGGAGCGCACGCCCATGCAGTGGGACGCGGGCCCGGGCGCCGGCTTCACCACGGGCGAGCCGTGGCTGCCCATCGCGGACGACTTCCGCGAGGTCAACGTGCAGGCGGAGCGCGGCGACCCCGGCTCCATGCTGTCGTTGTACCGCCGGCTGATCCAGCTTCGCCGCGCCGAGCCGGCGCTGCACGCGGGCGACTGGGAGCCCGTGGACGCGCCCGGCGGGGTGCTGGCGTACCGGCGCGCGGGGGGAGGGCGACGCTTCCTGGTGGCGCTCAACCTGGGCGGGGAGACCCGCTCGCTGGAGGTGGGGCGGGGGACGACGGGAACGGTGGCGGTGGCCACCCACCCGGAGCGCGACGGCGAGAGGGTGGAGGGGACGCTGGCGCTGCGCGGGGCGGAAGGGGTGGTGGTGCGGCTGGAACCGGGCGCGCCGGGCTCCTCCCACATCGGCGGCGCTCCGGCGGGAATGCGATGACGTCCACACCCCACGACCCGCCGTCCCGCGCCGACGTCCGCGCCAGCTACGACCGCGTCGCGGGCGAGTACGCCCGGCGCATCGCCGGCGAGCTCGCGCACAAGCCGCTCGACCGCGAGCTCCTGGACCGCTTCGCCGACCGCGTGCGCGGCGCCGGGCCCGTCGCGGACCTGGGCTGCGGCCCCGGCCACGTGGCCCGCTACCTCGCGGACCGCGGGGTCGACGCGTTCGGCCTGGACCTGTCGCCGGCGATGGTCGAGCAGGCGCGGGAGCTCCAGCCGGGGGTGCCGTTCCGCGTGGGCGACGTCACGGCGCTCGACGCCCCCGACGGGGCGTGGGCGGGGGCGGTCGCGTACTACTCGCTGATCCACCTGCCGCGCGCCGCCGTCGCACACGCCCTGCGCGAGGTGGCCCGCGCGCTGCGCCCGGGCGCGCCGCTGCTCGTCGCCTTCCACGTGGGCGACGAGACGCGGCGCATGGACGAGTGGTGGGGGTACCCGGTGCGCCTGGACTTCGTCTTCTTCGGGGTGGACGAGATGGCCGGCTACCTGCGCGAGGCCGGCTTCATCGTGGAGGACGCGACCGTGCGCGAGCCGTACTTCGACGTCGAGGCGCCGACGCGCCGCGCCTACCTGCTGGCGGTGAAGCCGGCAGACGCGCCCTCGCCGTCGGGCGAGAGCGACCCGCGCCCGGGCTGAGAGACGCATCGACCGGGAGGGCGGGGTCCGGCGGTGCGGAGGGCGCCCTGAGAAGTGTCCGGAGAAGGAAGAGGCGGAGCGCGCGACGGCTGCGCGCTCCGCCTCTTCGCGCGTCCCCACGAGAAATTTTCGCGAGGCTCTTGCGCCCGGCCGGGCCGCCCCGTATTCTGCGGTTGAGAATCGTTCTCAACATCACCCATCGACTGTCTGTCATGCGACTGATCCTTCTTGCCGGTCTCGGCTCGTCCCTGTGCTGCGGCGTTGCCGCCGCGCAGGCCCCCCGTCCCACGCCGCCGTTCGCCGCGGCCGTCCGCGCCGTGGCGGACACCATCACCCGGATCCGCTTCCGCATCCCGGCGCAGCCGCTCCCGCGCGCCCTGGGCGACTTCGCCCGGCAGGCGGGGATCCGCGTGGAGGTGGACCTGGCGGCCGCGGGGAGCGCGACCTCGCAGGCGGTGGCCGGCTCCCTGACCACGGCGGAGGCGCTGCGGCAGCTCCTGGCCGGCACCGGGCTGGCGGCGCGCTTCCCGGACGACGGGACGGCGCGGGTGAGCGCGGACGCGCCGGGCGGCGCCTACACGCTCACGCCCATCACCGTGGTGGGCGAGCGGCGGCGCGGCTACGCCGCGACGCGCTCCACCACCGCCACGAGGACAGACACTCCGCTCCGCGACACCCCGCAGTCGGTGAGCGTGGTCACGCGCGACGTCATCTCCGACCAGGCCATGCAGGGGATGGCCGACGTGGTGCGCTACGTCCCCGGGATCACCATGGGGCAGGGCGAGGGGCACCGCGACGCCCCCACCATCCGCGGCAACTCCACCACCGCCGACTTCTTCGTGGACGGCGTGCGGGACGACGCGCAGTACCTGCGCGACCTGTACAACGTGGAGCGCGTGGAGGCCCTCAAGGGCTCCAACGCCCTGATCTTCGGGCGGGGCGGCGGCGGCGGGGTCCTGAACCGGGCCACCAAGGAAGCGCAGTGGGCGCCCGTCCGCGTCCTCACCGCCGAGGGCGGCTCGTTCGAGCACCGGCGCGGGACCGTGGACGTGGGGCAGGGGCTGGGCGGCAGCGTGGCCGTGCGCCTCAACGGGATGTACGAGAACTCCGGCGGCTTCCGCGACGAGTACGAGCTTCGCCGCTTCGGCGTCAACCCCACCGTGGCGCTGGCGCTCGGGGCGCGCACCACCGTGCGGGCCGGGTACGAGCTGTTCGACGACCACCGCTCGGTGGACCGGGGCATCCCCTCGCTCCAGGGCGGCCCCTCCAACGCACGCATCACCACTTTCTTCGGCAACCCGGACTCCAGCTACTCCACCGTGCGCGTGCACGCCGGCACCGCGCTGCTGGAGCACGCCGCGGGCGCGCTCACCCTGCGCAACCGGACCCGCTTCGCCAGCTACGACAAGTTCTACCAGAACAGCTTCCCCGGCGCGCTGAACGCCGCCGGGACGCAGGTGTCGCTCGCCGCGTACAGCAACGCCACCGACCGCCGCAACCTGTTCAACCAGACCGACCTGGTCCTGGACCTCGCGACCGGCCCGGTGAAGCACACCCTGCTGCTGGGCGCCGAGCTGGGCCGGCAGGACACGGAGAACTTCCGCGAGACCGGCTACTACAACGGCACCGCCGCCTCCTTCGCCGTCCCCTTCGGCGAGCCCACGGTGGCCACCTCCATCACCTTCCGGCAGAGCGCGACCGACGCGGACAACCGCGCCGTGGCGACCGTCGCCGGGGTGTACGTGCAGGACCAGGTGGAGCTCGCCCGCTTCCTCCAGCTGGTAGGCGGGCTCCGCTGGGAGCGCTTCGACGTGGACTTCGAGAACCGGCGCAGCGACCAGCAGCTGAGCCGGCAGGACGAGCTGCTTTCCCCGCGCGCCGGGGTGGTGGTGAAGCCCATCGAGCCGCTCTCGCTGTACGGCAGCATCGGGGTGTCGTACCTCCCCAGCTCCGGCGACCAGTTCAGCTCGCTGACCGCGACCACCGAGACGCTGGAGCCCGAGGAGTTCACCAACCGCGAGGTCGGCGCGAAGTGGGACGTGCGTCCCGGCCTCGCCCTTTCCGCCGCGCTGTACCGGCTGGACCGCACCAACACCTCGGCGCCGGACCCTGCGGACCCCACCCGGCTGGTGCAGACGGGGAGCCAGCGCACCGAGGGGTGGGAGCTGGGCGCCACGGGGAGCGTCACGGACTTCTGGCAGGTGGCGGCCGGCTTCGCCTCGCAGGACGCGGAGATCACCAGCACCACCTCCGCCGCCAGGGCCGGGCAGCGTGTCCCGCTGGTGCCGGAGCACACGCTGTCGCTGTGGAACCGCGTGCAGGTGGTCCCGGCGCTGGGGGTGGGGCTGGGCGTGGTGCGCCAGTCCGAGATGTTCGCCGCCATCGACAACACGGTGACGCTCCCGGGCTTCACCCGCGCCGACGGCGCGCTGTTCCTGCGGCTGGGGCGGCTGCTGAGCGCCCAGGTCAACGTGGAGAACCTGCTCGACGAGAAGTACTACGCCACCTCCCACGGCAACAACAACATCATGCCGGGGGCGTCGCGCACCGTTCGGGTTTCGCTGACCACACGCTTTTAAGGCTTTGAACTGCGGGTCTGGGCGTGCCCCCGGCTGGCGCCGGGGTCGGGCTTCGGCTCCGTAGCAGACGAAACGACCGTCTGCAACGGAGTCGAGCCCGCGCAAACAGCCGCGCGGTCTCGCCCCTTCGGGCCGAAATCCCTCACGCGGGGATCGCGCTGGCGTCCGCGAGATCCGCCCCCCTCACCCCCCCGACCCCCTCTCCCCCGCAAGCGGGGGAAAGGGGGAGCGCGACACACCGGAAGGCGAGGGTCGGGGAGTCCTCCGCCAGAATCGGGGGAGGGTGACGGCTCTCAGGCCGCCGGGTGGGGGCTCGCGGGCGCCAGCTCGGCGTCTGCCCATGGCACCGCCGTTGCCCCCTCTCCCAGAATTGGGAGAGGGTGGCGAGCCTCAAGCGAGCCGGGTGAGGGCCGCCGTTGCAGGCTGTTCCCTGTTCCCTGTTCCCTGCCGTTCAAGCTTCCGTCTGCTCCGTGATCACGCCGCAGGCGATGCGTGCGCCGGAGTTGCCGGACGGGTCCGTGCGGTAGTCGTCCGCGGTCGCGTGGATCACCAGCGCGGTGCCGCCCTGCTTGAGCAGCGGGTTGGCGCGGCGCAGCGTCACCCCCTCCTTGACCGTCTCGATCTCGCCCTGGCCGTTGGCGCCCACCGTCAGGTTGGGGAGGTCGCCGGCGTGCGGGCCCTGGGGGTTCTCCGTGCCGTGCTGCTTGCCCGCGGGGTTGTAGTGCGGGCCGGCGGTGGTGAAGTCCGGCGTGTCGCACGTGCCGTTCTGGTGAAAGTGCAGCCCGTGCGTGCCGGCCGGCAGGCCGCGCACGTTCAGGTTCACCCGCACCCCGTCCTCCGCGTCCGTCAGCACCGCGCTCCCCACCGGCTGGCCCTGCGCGTTGACTAGGCGGACCGTGGCCGCCGTGGCGTTCCGCCCGCCCGACACCGTCGCGGGCGCGCACCCCGCCGCCACCAGGCATATCACCGCCGCACCGATCACCCGGTTCTTCATTCTCTGTCTCTCTCGTCTGGTGGTTGCCGCCGGGCACTGGACGCGGCCCGGTCCCCGCGCGACCCGCAAGACCCGTGCAGCCCCGTCCCCGCGTTGACTACTAACGAAATAGTTGACAACTCCGTGTGCGCCGCTTACCCTCTACTATGAGACTAGTAGACGCCGGCGGCTTTCCCCCGTAGGACGGCGCATGATCTTCACCCGTACGCTGTATTACACGCTCGCCTCCGCGCAGCAGCGCGCAGCGACCCGACGCCGCGCCGGGACCCGCGTGAGGGATTTCGGCCCGAAGGGGCGAGACCCGGCGGGGCTGTTTCCGCCGGGGCTCGACTCCGTTAGCCCGCGTTGTTTGCGGGCGTACGGAGCCGAAGCCCGACCCCGGCGCAGCCGGGGGCACGCCCGAGCCACGCCCTGAAATGCTTCTACTAGTTTTTTAGTTGACAACCGAACACCGCCGCGCTACAGTCTACTAAGACTCTAGTAGAAAGGAGACCATACGATGGAAGTCTCGTTTACGGAACGGGAGCTGGACGTGATGGACGTGCTCTGGGAGACCCGCACGGCGACCGTGGCGGAGGTCCGCGAGCGCCTGTCGGACGAGCTGGCCTACACCACCGTGCTCACCGTGCTGCGGACCCTGGAGGAGAAGGGCCACGTGGGTCACGAGGAGGAGGGCCGCGCCCACCGCTACTTCCCGCGGGTGGAGCGGCAGGCGGCCGGAAAGAGTGCCCTCAGCCGCATGCTCCACAAGCTCTTCAAGGACTCGCCGGAGATGCTGCTCACGCACCTGGTGTCGGACCGCCGCGTCTCGGACGAGGAGCTGCGCCGCATGCGCCGCCTGCTGGACGAGCGCCTGGAAGGCGAGGAGGGACAGGGATGATCGCGCACTGGATCGCGTACTGCGCCGCCATCGGGATGCTGCTCGCCCTGGGCGGGCTGGCGCTGGAGCGGGCGCTGCGGGCCGCCGCGCTCCCCACGCGCTGGGCGTGGCTGGCCGCCATGCTGCTGACGCTCGCCATCCCCGCGGCGATGCGCGCCCTGCCGCGGGAGACCCCGCCCGCATCCTCGTCCCGCGTGGCCGCGCCCGCCGGCGCCGCCGGGGAGCGGCTGTCCCCCGCCGACCTGCCGCTGGGGCAGGCCTCGCCGCGGCGGATCGACCTCGCCGCGCTGGACCGCCCGCTCCTGCTGGCGTGGGGCGCGGCGTCGGGCGCGACGCTCCTGGCGCTCCTGGCGATGGCGGCCGTGCTGCGCCGCCGCCGCTCCGGGTGGCGCGCGGCGGAGCTTGCCGGCGTCCCCGTGCTCATCTCGCGCGACACGGGCCCGGCGGTGGTGGGGCTGGTGCGGAGCCGCATCGTGCTCCCCGAGTGGGCCGCCGACGCCGACCCGGAGCAGCGCGCCCTGCTGCTGGAGCACGAGACGGAGCACCTGCGCGCGGGGGACCCGCGCCTGCTCGCCGTGGGGCTCGCCGCGCTGGTGCTGGCCCCGTGGAACCCGGCCGTGTGGTGGCAGCTCCGCCGCCTGCGGCTGGCCATGGAGATCGACTGCGACGCCCGCGTGCTGCGCCGCCGTGGCGACGTGCGCGCCTACGGGTCGCTGCTGCTGGAGGTGGGGCGCCGCTCGAGCGGCTCCGCCCTGGCCGTGGCCGCCTTTTCCGAACCCGCCTCGTTCCTGGAAAGGAGGATCCGCATCATGACCATGCCTCGTGAACGCTCTCCCTGGACCCGCGCCGCAGGCTTCGGCGTGCTGGCCCTGGGGCTCGCCGCCGCCGCCTGCGAGACGCCGGCGCCTACCTCCATCGCCCCCGCGCCGGTGGAGCGGGTGTACTCCGCCGCGGACGCGCCGCAGGGGCTCCAGCACGCCGCGATCAGCCCGCGCGAAGCCGTCGCCCGACACTTCCCCGAGGTCCTCACCCGGGGGATGGAGGGGAACAACGTCCTCACCTTCGTGGTGGATCACCAGGGCAACGTGGTGCACACGTCCAGGGAGAAGCACGAGACGTTCATCGCCTCGCGTGTCCGGACCGAAGGCCACGCCGCTCCGGCGGCCGCCTCCAACGCCGAAGTGAGGGTGCAGGGTTCCCGCGTCACCGTGGCGGATGGCCAGCGCACACACTTCCGTGTCTCCTCCGCCGGCACGATCGGCGTGGAGCCGGAGCAGATCGAGTCGGTGGACGTGATGAAGTTCCCGGCCGGCGCCATGGGGCCGGACGCGGTGGACGTGCTCTGGATCCGCAAGCGCGATCCCGCCGCCCCGCCCTCGCAGCCGAAGATGCGCATGCCCGCGCCGTCCCGCACCGGTGCCGAGGCCGGTGAGGAGCAGATCGTCGTGTTCCGTGAGGGGGACCAGGCCGTGCTCCGCCGGACGACGCCGGACGGCCAGGAAGAGATCCGCGGGCAGCACGTCGAGCTTCGCGGCGACCGGGTGATCGCGCGGTCGGCGCCGGACACGGGAGGCGTCCGGGTCCATCTCCGCTCGCAGACCCGCAGCGAGGGCGGCACCATGGTGACCACCGGGGTCCCCGCGGGCGCACCGCAGCTTCCCGCCGTGGAACAGGCGGTGGTCGTCCGCGCGGTGCAGCGCCATTACGCGTCGGCGGCCGCGCGGGGCGGGCCCACGCCCGAGATGATCTGGTTCGTGGTGGGCGCCGACGGCGAGGTGGTCCGCACCGGCAGGAGCGGGGACACGGCTCTCAACGAGTTCACGCCGGACCGGATCGCCGCGGTGGACGTGTTCAACGGAGACCGGATCCGGCTGGGCGGGGAGCCCGTGTCCGTCCTCTGGATCCGCCTCAAGGCGTGAGCCGGGCGGTGCGCACGCGCGCGGGTGCGGCGGCGCTCCTCGCCGCCTGCACCCTGCTCGCCGGATGCGTTTTTCTTTCAGAAGTACGTACCTGGCGAAGTCCTGCTCCGGGGGTGTCGAGCCTACGATGGGGCGATACCTGATCACACGGGCGACAGCGGGGCCGCTCCACTGTGGAGCGGTCCCGTACTTTCAGTCGCACCAGCAGCCCGGACCATCCGGCCCAACCAGGCAATACCCTCCAGGGCACAAACTGGCGCAAGTCATCTGCAAGTGATATCCGCACTCACTGGACAGGGACGACTGTGCTGGAGATGCAAGCGCCTGGGAAGCCCCGACCGCGAACACGACGGCGCAGGAGGTGCCGAACAGGACACGCCGCAGGCGAATGAACGGACGGTTCATGATGTCCTCTGGGTGTGGCGTACAGCCCGCGAGCGCTGCGGGCGCGAGAAGGCGAAAGCATGTTAAGCGCCATTCTGATCAAGATCAACGTTCCCGTGGTCCCGTCCCCTGCGCACCCCGCCCGTGCGTCGTACGCAGAGTCCGCATATATTCGACGCTCCCTCCCGCAGTCCCCCTCGCCCCCGTTCGAGGAGCCACGCATCCGCATGAGCCGAACGACCTCACGCCTCCTCCTGCTGGCGGCGCTCGCCGCCGCCGCGCCGCTGGGCGCGCAGGAGCGCGCCCACGTGTTCCGGGGCGCTACCCTCCTCCCCATCTCCTCCGCCCCCATCGCCAACGGCGTGCTGGTGGTGCGCGGCGGCAAGATCGTGGCGGTGGGCGGCCCCGACACCCCGGTCCCCGCGGGCGCCGAGGTCCACGACGTGTCCGGCAGGACCATCATGCCGGGGCTGGTGGACACCCACTCGCACATCGGCGGGGGCGACGGCGGCGACCAGTCGGCGCCGCTGCACCCCGCGGTGCGCATCCTGGACACCATCGACCCGCGGGACCCCGGGATCAAGCGTGCCCGCTCCGGCGGCGTCACCACCGTCAACGTCATGCCCGGCTCCGGGCTGCTGATGAGCGGCCAGACCGTCTACATGAAGCTGCGCGACGGCAACGCCGTGGACGACCTGCTCTTCTGCGCCGACCCGCTCCGCGACGTGTGCGGCGGGCTCAAGATGGCCAACGGCACCAACCCCCGCGGAACCGCTCCCCACCCCGGCACCCGCGCCCGCGCCGCCTCCATCGTCCGGGAGCGCTTCGTGCGGGCGCGCGAGTACCGCACGAAGGTGAACGCCGCCGGCAGGGACTCCACGAAGCTGCCGCCGCGCGACCTGGAGATGGAGGCGCTGGCGCAGGTGCTGGACGGAAGGCGCACCGTGCACTTCCACACCCATCGCGCCGACGACATCCTCACCGCGATGCGCCTGGCCGAGGAGTTCGGCTTCCGCGTCGTGCTCCACCACGTCACCGAGGCGCACCGCGTCGCCGACCGCATCGCCGCGGCCAGGGTCCCCGCCTCCATCATCGCCCTGGACGCCCCCGGCGGAAAGCTGGAGGCCGTCAACTTCAGCAACGTCAACGGCGCCGCGCTGGAGCGGGCCGGCGCGCCGCTCATCGCCTTCCACACCGACGACGGCATCACCGACTCGCGCTTCTTCCTGCGCTCCGCCGCCATGGGCGTGCGCGCCGGGATGTCGCGCGAGCGGGCGCTGGAGGCGCTGACGCTCGCCGGCGCGCGCATGCTGGACCTGCAGGACCGCGTGGGCTCGCTGGAGCGCGGCAAGGACGCCGACTTCCTCGTCCTGTCCGGCGACCCCTTCAGCGTCTACACCCACGTGGAGCAGACCTGGGTGGAGGGCTCCAGGCTGTTCGACCGCGCCGACCCCGAGCAGCGCAAGCTGGCCGTGGGCGGATACGGCGCCTACCGCGGCGCCCTGACGCACGTCCACGAGGGCGAGGAGGACCACGAATGAGCAGGCTCGCACCCCTCGCCGCCGTGCTGGCGGCCGCCCTCGCCGCGCCCGCGCTCCACGCCCAGCTCGCCGTCCGCGGTGAGACCGTGCACACCGTGTCCGGCCCTCCCATCCGAGACGGCGTGGTGCTGGTGCGCGACGGCAAGATCGAGCGCGTGGGCCCCGCCTCTCAGGTGCCCATTCCCGCCGGCTTCCGCGTCCTGACCGCCAAGGTGGTCACTCCCGGGCTGGTGGACGCGCACTCCGTGGTGGGGCTCGCCGGCATGCTGGGCCAGGGCGACGACCAGGACCAGCTGGACAAGACCGACGCCGTGCAGCCCGAGCTGCGCGCCGTGGACGCCTACAACGCCGCCGACCCGCTGGTGGCGTGGCTTCGCGGGCTGGGCGTCACCACCGTGCACACAGGGCACGGCCCCGGCGCCCTCGCCAGCGGGCAGACCATGGTGGTCAAGACCCGCGGCGACCACGTGGGCCAGGCGCTGGTGGACTCCGCCACCATGGTCGCCTTCACCCTGGGGCGCAGCGTCGCCGGCAACTTCCGCACGCCCGGCACCCGCGCCCGCGGCGTGTCCATGCTGCGCGCCGAGTTCCTCAAGGCCCGCGAGTACGAGCGCAAGCTCAGGGCGCCCGGCACGCCCCCCGCCCGCGACCTCCGGATGGAGGCGCTGCTGGAGGTGCTCCGCGGCCGCCGTCCCGCGCTCTTCACCGTCCAGCAGGCCCCCGAGATCCTCGCCGCGCTCCGCCTGGCGAGGGAGTTCGGGTTCCGGCTGGTGCTGGACGGCGCCGCCGAAGCGTACCTGGTCGCCGACGAGATCCGCGCCGCCGGCGTCCCGGTGATCCTGCACCCCACCATGGTGCGCACCGGCGGCGAGACCGAGAACGCCTCCCTGGAAACCGCGAAGCTCCTCCGCGACGCCGGGATCCCCGTCGCCCTGCAGAGCGGCTTCGAGGGGTACGTCCCGAAGACGCGCGTGGTGCTCTTCGAGGCCGCCGTCGCCGCCGCCAACGGGCTGGGCGCGGACGCCGCCCTGCGCGCCGTCACCCTGGACGCCGCCCGCGTCATCGGCATGGAGCGGCGCGTGGGGTCGCTGGAGCCCGGCAAGGACGCCGACCTGGCGCTCTTCGACGGCGACCCGTTCGAGTACACCTCGCACGTGTGCGGCGTGATCATCGAGGGGGCGGTGGTCAGCGAGACCTGCCGCTAGACGGCTGCTCCCATCCGTCTGCCAGGGTTGCAGTTGCGTCTGTCGCGCCGGCCGGCGCGCTTGCCGGAACGGCACGGATCGGCACCCGCGGAGTGGTCCCCGGCTTGCTCCTGACCGGTCGTCGCCGGGGCCGGGCGGCCCCGGCAAAGCGGACCACCAACCAGGAACCACAACCGGCGAAACGACGGAGGTAGCCATGTCCATGACCCCCTACCGCACCAACAGCGACCCCTTCGACCGCCTCTTCGACTCCCTGTGGGGGGCGTCCGGCGGCGGCAGCCGCGGCGGCTCGCTCATGCGTGCCCCCGAGACCGACGTGGTCGAGACCGAAAAGGAGATCCGCGTGGTCACCGAGATGCCCGGCCTGAAGCCGGACGACGTCGAGGTGGACGTGGAGAACAACGTCCTCACCATCCGCGGCGAGAAGCGCGAGGAGCGCTCCGAGGGCGAGGGCGGCAAGTACCACCTGGCCGAGCGTCGCTACGGCACCTTCGCGCGCTCCTTCGTGCTCCCGCGCGACGTGGACGCCGACCGCATCGAGGCCGCCTTCGACCAGGGCGTGCTCACCGTGCGCATTCCCAAGAGCGAGCGGGCCCAGCGCCGGCGGATCCAGGTGGGCGGCGGGGGTGGCCAGGAGCAGGGGGTGGAGGTCGGGAACGGCACCGGCAGGGAGGGGCAGGGCTGAGTTCTTCGGGGCCGCTCCGGAACCAGGCCAAACAGCCGGCCTGTTTCCTGCGCGGGTCGCGGAGCCAGCGGAAACGGCCCCGCTGTCTCCGCTCCGGCTGCGGGAGCCTCACGCAAACAGCCGCGTGAGTCTCCCTCCGCAAAAGATTTTGAGGGATACTGCGGGAACAGACGAACGACAAGGCGCCCCCACCGGGAGATCCCGATGGGGGCGCCTTGTTGTGGTTCGTATCGTCGTTGCAGGCTATTCCCTGTTCCCTATTCCCTGTCGTCCTCTTCCTCGGCCGGCGCCAGCACCTCCCTCGCCTCCTCCAGGCACTCCCGCGGCACCATCACCGTGATCCCCCGGTTGCTGGGGCCCATCCACCCCGGGCCGAAGATGGCCACGTGCTCCGTGCCCTGGACGTGCGCGGGGATCCCGGCGCTCTCCAGCGTCGCCCGGGCGAACTCCGCCTCGTACACCATCCCGTAGGTCGCCACCGGCACCCACCCGCCACCCTCCGCGGGGTCGTCCGGCTCGTGCTCGTCCGCGTATGCCATGCGTGCTCCCGGGGGCGGCGCGCCGCGCGTCAGTGCTGGGCCCCGCCGGGGCTGAAGAGGCCGTTCGCGTCCTGCACGCGCCGGATCACCGTCACGCCGTGCACGGGCACCTCCGGGACCGCCTCGGGGATCCCCATTCCCCCCATCACCACCCCCGTCCTCGCCGGCGAGAGCCTGCGCAGGCGCTTCGCCAGCCCCACGCAGTCGGCGCGCGACTGCGGAAAGATCACCGAGGTGCAGAGCATGGCCGGGCGGCGCTCCGCCAGCGTCTCCTCCAGGTCCTCGAAGGGGACGTCCGCCCCCAGGTAGGTCACCCGCCACCCGCGCGCCGCCAGGTGCACCGCCACCCCCATGAGCCCCAGCTCGTGGCGCTCCCCGGGGATCCCCGCGAGCACCACCTCCGGGCCGTCCGCCGGGGCCGTGCCCAGGAAGCCCAGCATCCAGTCCAGCTTCTCGCGGACGAACACCGAGGCGAAGTGCTCCTGCGTCACCGTCGCCTCGCCGTGCTCCCACATCTCGCCCACGCGGCGCAGCAGCGGCATCAGCACCTCCTCCACGCGGTCCGCGAAGCAGAGCGTGGGCAGGCGCTCGTACAGCCGGTCCGCGGCGCCGCGGTCGAAGTCCAGGAGGGCGGCGAGGATGGCGTCCCGCACGGCGTCCGTGGAGGCAGCCGCCTCGGGGAGCGCGGGGACCTCCTCGCCGCGCTGCAGGATCGCCACCGCCTCGCCCACCTTGAGGCCGCGGTCCAGCAGCGCCTTGACCCGCGCGATGGTGTCCACGTCCTGGTCGGAATAGACACGGTAGCCGCCGGCGGTGCGTTGCGGCGACACCAGCCGGTAGCGCCGCTCCCAGGCCCTCAGCGTGGCGGTGTTGATCCCCGTCAGCGCGGCCACGCTCTTGATCCGGTAGCTCATCCCTGGTGGCGTCCTGTACGCGTTGCCGCGGAGCCGATCCGCGAAAAAAACAGAGCCTGCCGCCGCGAGGGCCTGCGGCCGAAATCAAATATTTAGAGTTCTACAAAGGTTAGCCGCAAAGGCGGCATCCACGCAAGATGCTGCCTTTGCGTCAAAAGGTCCACCTCCATGCAGCGGCGCCCGGGACCGCGCCGCGGCCCCGGGCGTCGTTCGTCCCCGCCGGCCGGGATCAGTCGCGGTTGCCGAGCAGCGCCACGTCCACCGAGCGCAGCGGGCGCCCCGCGCCCAGCGTGTCCATCACCCGCTCCGGCGAGGGGCCGTAGCGCAGCTTCACCGCCCGCATCCCCAGCAGCAGGTTCACGGTGAGCAGCGTCCCCGGCACCTCCGTTCCCGACAGCATCCCGGCGAGCTGGTCTGCGGCGCCCTCGGTGAAGTTCTTCGCCACGATCACCAGCGCGTCCGGCATCTCCTCCACGGCCGCCTGCACCGTCCGCCTGGCCTCGCCGCCCAGCGAGAAGGCCACCTGCGGGTACGCCAGGACGATCCCTTCGCGCTCGGCGCCGCGGAAGCGGATCGCCGGCTCCGGCCCCACCTCGGCGACCTCGCCGCTCCCCGTGAGGTCCTCCACCACGTAGCGAACCACGCCGCGGAACTCGTCCGCCGCGGCCACGCCCTTGAGCGCCAGGCGGCGCACGTTGTCGGCGAAGTGGCGGTCGGCGTCGAAGTCGCGGAACCAGGGGAGCAGGCGCGCCGCGGTCTCCCGGTCCACCCCGCCGGTGGCCTCGATCGCGTCCAGCAGCGCGCTCCCCGCCAGGTGCGGCTCGCGCGCGGCGACCGTCCGGAGCGCCCGGGCCATGCGGGCGTGGGGGTTCTCCCGCGCCGAGCCGTGCGGCAGCCCCCGGGGGGCGGGGAGGGGAAGGTTTCCGAACCAGATCATCGAACCTCTCGTGATGAACGGATGGAGTGTGGCCTGGACGATGGCCAAACCGCCCGGGATCGTCAAGACGCCCGGGAGCGCCGCCACGGCTTGACACCGGGGGCTCCGGGCGCATCTTGGTACCCTGAAAGCCACCCGGGACCCATGCAGGAGACGCCGTGCACCGACCTCTGGGGATCGCGCTCTGCGCGACGATGCTGCTCGCCGCCTGCAAGATCGAGCGGACGCCGCGCCAGTTCTACTCGCAGCGCGACCCCGCCGCCACCGAGCGGGAACTGTTCGAGGCCGAGCTCACCGACCGGGTCGCGGCCATGGGCCCCGCGCTGGACCGCGGCGACACCGGGGGCGCGGTGTTCGCCCTGTCGCCCGCGCCGGACGCCTACGTGATCGGGCCCGGGGGCGGGAATCCCGCCCTCGGGCCCGAGGGACTCGCCGAAGTGCTCCGCTCGGTGCGCGACACCGTACCCGCCGCGGTGCGCCTGGACGGAGTGCGCGTGGCCTTCGGGCCCCGCGCCCAGACCGCCTGGGTGGCCGCGGGGGTGGAGGTCACGCCCACCGGGCCCGCGGCGGCCGGCGCGGCGCCCGACACCCTGCGCTTCACCGGCGTCTACCAGCGAGTGCGGGGCGAATGGCTGCTGATGCAGGCCCACCTGTCCCGCCGCTTCACTCCTCCGGCTGCGCCCGCGCCGAGTCCGGCCGACTCGGCTCCGCCGGAAGCCGCATCACCGGAACCGGCTCCTCCCACCTGAACGGCCGCGACATGGGCGGATAGTCCGCCCCCGGCTGAAAGGCCAGCGGCTCGTCCAGCGCCGCGCGGTACGCCGCCGCGTCGATCTCCCCCGCATCCAGCATGCTCCGGAGCACCTCGTTCCGGCGCGCCCCCACCGCCCCCGGCGCCCGCTCCGGGTCCTCGATGCGCGGGCGCAGCAGGAGTCCCGCCAGCGTCGCCGTCTCCCCCAGCGTCAGCTGCCGCGGGTCCTTCTGGAAGAACTCGCGCGCCGCGTGGAACACCCCGTACACCGGGTAGCGCCCGCTCCTCCCGAAGTAGACGCGGTTCAGGTACAATTCCAGCAGGTCGCGGCGGGAAACGCGGTTCTCCAGCAGCGGCGCCATCAGCAGGCCGCGCGCTTCGCCGGGGAGGTCGTCGCCCAGCAGGTGCACCTGCTGCACCAGGTCGCGCGGCAGGGTGACGCCCGGCGCGTCGGTGTCCAGCGGCTCGCGCGCGGGGAAGCCCGGGTCCACCACCGCCACCACCATGCGCGGCAGGGCGGGGGGGAGCCGGTCCAGCGCCACCCAGTCCGGGCGCCGCTCCGCCTCGGCGCGCTGCCGGAGGATGCCCCCGCGGACCTGGCGGTCCATCTCCCACCCGAACCCCACCACCCCGCCCAGGAGCAGGAACCCGAGCGCCAGCAGGAACAGGATCTCCTTGCGGCGCTCCCCCTGCGGCGACCCCGGCGCCGGGCGGCGCGCCCAGCGCCCCGGCCTGGGCGCGCCGCCGAGGCGCTTCCCCTTCGCGGCCTTCACGTTCGGTCTCCGCGGGGTGCCGCGCGTCGCAGGGTCGTCATCTCGGGCAGGTCTCTCCAGGTGGAAGTCGTGGCGGCCGGCCCGCGGCGGGTGGCGCGGCCGTCCCGGGGGGCGGGGCAAAAACTATTCCCCGCACGCCTCCAAAGCGAGCCCCGGGGCCGGCTTCGCGGTTGCGGCGGGCGGGCCGTGCCGTTAGCGTTGAGGCTCCCCGGCCCGCCCGGGAGCCACCCGGCACGTCCGCAGGAACTCATGGAGCAAACGTACTTTCGCCGCGGCTTCGGGCTCAAGCGCGCCATCGAGCCGCTGATCCAGGCCGACTATCACAGCGGGCTCGTGGACCGTATCCGCGCCCGCGGCTACGAAGAAAGCTTCGGCGACGGCGACCTGCGGGTCACCGTGCGCCTGGCCGAGGAGTTCGGCTTCTGCTACGGCGTGGACCGTGCCGTGGACTACGCCTACGAGACACGCACCCAGTTCCCCGACCGGCGCATCTTCCTGGTGGGGGAGATCATCCACAACCCGCACGTCAACCGGCGGCTGGTGGAGATGGGCGTCGTCTTCCTCTACGCCGACGCGCAGGGCGAGTTCGACTTTGCCGCCCTGACGCCCGAGGACGTGGTGATCCTCCCCGCCTTCGGGGTGACGGTGGGCGACTTCGCGCGGCTCCGCGAGACCGGCTGCATCCTGGTGGACACCACCTGCGGCAGCGTGCTCAACGTGTGGAAGCGGGTGGAGCAGTACGCGCGCGACGGCTTCACCGCGCTGATCCACGGCAAGTACTACCACGAGGAGACACGCGCCACCGCCAGCCAGGTGTTCCGCCACCCGGGCGGCGCGTTCGTCATCGTCCGCGACATGGCCGAGGCGCGGCTGGTGATGGACTACATCGAGGGCGCGCCGGCCGCCCTCCCGCGCGAGGCGTTCCTGGCGCACTTCCGCGACAAGGCGTCGCCCGGCTTCGACCCGGACGTGCACCTGGCCCGCATCGGCGTCGCCAACCAGACGACCATGCTCGCCGGCGACTCGCTGGCCATCGGCGCCGAGGTCGCCGAGTCGCTGGAGCGCCGCTACGGCGCCGAGCCGGGGTACGCGCCCGGCGACCGCTTCCGCTCCTTCGACACCATCTGCTCCGCCACCCAGGAGCGGCAGGACGCGGTGGTGAAGCTGGTGGCCGGGCCGCAGGGCCCGCCCGACCTGATGCTGGTGGTGGGCGGCTACAACTCGTCCAACACCAACCACCTGGCCGTTCTCTGCGCGCGCCACACCCCCACCTTCCACATCGCCGACGCCGGCTGCATCGACGCGGAGGCGGGGACCATCCGCTTCAAGCCCAACGGCAGCCCCTTCGACACCCCCGAGATGGTGGCGGAGGACTGGCTCCCTTCCGGCCCGGTGAGCATCGGGATCACGGCGGGCGCGTCCACCCCCAACAACAAGGTGGGCGAGACGGTGGAGCTCATCCTGCGGACGCGCGGGATCGAGGCGGAGCTGGCCGCGGCGGTGTAGGCGCCGTTCCGGGCGGGCATGGACGGCGGCGGGGCGGCACCCTCACAAGGGTGCCGCCCCGCTTCGTATCGCCCGTGCTCCGGCCCCGACCGCCTAGACGACCGCTTCGGCGGCATCGTGCGGAGTCTCCGAGTGCGCGCCCCGCGCGCGCTCGGCCAGCTCCGGGTACAGCCGGCGGAAGATCTCGAAGAGGGCCGGGTCGAACGAGCCGTAGTCGTCCTCCATGATCGCGTAGGCCTGCTCCGGGGAGAGCGGCTTGCGATAGCTCCGCGCGGTGGTGAGCGCGTCGAAGATGTCGGCGATGCGGAGGATGCGGGCGGTGAAGGGGATCGCCTCTCCCACCAGGCGGTCGGGGTAGCCGGTGCCGTCCCAGCGCTCGTGGTGCGAGCGGACGATGGGGCGGATGTCCCAGGGGAACTCCACCGGCGCCAGCATCTCGTCGCCGATCACCGTGTGCCGCTCCATGATCAGGCGCTCCTCGTCCGTGAGGCGCCCCGGCTTGTTCAGGATCTCGGCCGGGACCTCCATCTTTCCCACGTCGTGGAGGAAGGCCCCCATGCGGAACCAGGTGATGTCGTGCTCCGCGATCCCCGCCTCCTCCGCGATGCGGCAGGCGTAGTCGGCGACCCTCTGGCAGTGGCCGCCCGTGTACCGGTCCTTCGCCTCGATCGACTCGCCCCAGCTCCGCACCAGCGACAGGAAATCCCCTTCCAGCGTGGAGATGCGCCGCGTGACGTCGGCCTGGTCGTGCTGCGCCTGGAGGTTCTTGAACAGCGCGTGGGAGCGGTTCAGGGCGACCAGGGCCTCCCGGTTCTTGCCCTGCGCACGCAGCGCCAGACCGAGCTCCCGCTGCACTTCGGCCTCGAGGAGGGGGCCGTGGTTGGCCGCGAGCCGGATGGCCTGCCTGAGGTGGATCTCGGCGAGGTGAGGCTTGCCGGTCTCGCGATAGATGATCCCGTAGAACTTGAGCGCTTCGGACTTGCCGAAATCGTCGTTGAGACGACTCGAGATCTCGAACCCTTCGTCACAGCTCGCCCGGGCCTTTTCCGGCTCTCCCAGCGCGAGAAACAGCTCCGTGCGGTTGATGTGGACGATGGCCGCGGTCGCGATCTCCCCGACCCGGGAGCATAGCTCGAGGGCCCGCCGGAAGTAGCCGTCGGCCTCGTCCAGCTGGAGCAGGTCGACGTGCAGCATCCCCAGGTTGTTCAGGACTCTCGCCTGGCCCAGTTCGCTTCCGGGGTGCTCGCTTCCGACGCCCTCGCTTCCGGCGCGCTCCAGGTGGGCGAGGCCGGCGAGATAACGGCGAAGCGCCTCGTCGAGGTCGCCCTGGATGTTGGCGATGATCCCCAGGTTCTGCTCGATCTCGCCGAGCACGGTCTCGTTTCCCTGGCGGACCGCGTAGCTCCTGGCCATCAGGTACGTCTGCTTGGCCTCGTTGATCTCACCCTGGTTCTGCTGCAGGATCGCGATCCCGTTCAGGGCACGTCCGGCGAACAGGCAGTCCCCGCGGAGCTCGGCGATCTCGAACGCGAGACCGAAATATTCCTCCGCGACCTCGGCGATGCCGGCCTTGCGGTAGCAGTGCCCGAGACGCGTGATCACTTCCAGCAGGGCCTGTTCGTCCCGGGAAGCGATCGTCTGGCGGTATGCCAGCTCGTACGAAAGAATTGCGGGGCTCCATTGTCCGGCACGCTCCTCTACCGTGGCCCGGGCAATGAGGTTGGATGCTTCAGGGGTCATTAGGCTGCGAGTCTCCCCGCCGGTTTCGCAACAAAACGCGGCAGAGGGGCCCCCGCGATCCGGGTGCCCCTCCAGTGGAGACCGACTGGTGTTGCTTTACTGGCGATGCCCACCCACGAGATATCCGGAAAAGTGAGATAGACGGGCGCTCACCGTGGCGCCGCTCCGGTTCGAATCGCTCGGGAGAACTTCCAGAACCGAACCGGAAGGCGCTACGTAGAGTACCGCGAGCCGGTTGTACTGCTCGGTCGGGACGTCGCCGTAGTCGATCGTCAGCAGGGGACCGTTCCCGGCAGGGAAGTGCAGGCCTTCCGGCTGCAGGTCCACGCCCACGTAGCGGGTGTCCACCGTGGCGCTGATCCTGGTGGGGGCGCCGAGCGCTCCGGCCGGGAAGGTCAGCTTGTGCCCGCCGGGGATCTCCAGCGTTCCCCCTTCCGGCCCGATCACCTTGTCCGCACGCACGGCGCTGGCCTGGATCCCGGTGGATCCGACGGCTTCCGGAAGCTCGAGCTTCTGGAAGTCGAGGACGGCATCCAGCCCCGCGTTGCTCGTGGGGGCCTGCTCGGTGCATCCACCGATCGTGATGAGGATTCCGGCGGTGATCGCCGACAGGGCTGCACGCACGCGAAGCTTGGCCATTCAGGCCTCCGTCAGGGGTGTGGTGATGGGGGAGGGAGGCGCCCAGAAAAAAGAGGAGCCCGGACGCGCCACCATTAAAGATCGTGTGGCAACACGTTAGCGAGCTCCGTCCACTGTGTCAATACTTTTCCCGCCAGAGACTAACACCTAGTGGTGCGCCGAGCTTCCCGCCACACGGAAAAGGTGGTTAAACGTCGCGACGATGGCGCCCAGCCCGGCGATGGTGAGGAAGAAGCCGACCAGCGAGTACCCCACGGCGGCGCCGTCCTGGTCGATGGCGCCCCACCGGCTCGCATTGGTGATGGAGAGCGCGGCCAGGGCCAGCAGCATGACCCCCAGCCCGCCGCCGACCGCCATCAGAACCATCTTGCTCATCTCGCCTCCCCCGGCGCCCGGCCGCTCGTAGTCATCGTTTCCGACGCTCCGGCCGGGGAGAAAGCCCCGGTCCCCCGCGCCGAACCAGTCCTTGTAGCGCCCGCGGACCGTGCCGAAGGTGCCCTCGCTGCCGGTGTTCGTCTTCATGCCCCGCCCCCCTGGTGGCTCAGTGCGTAGACGTACGCCGCGAGCGCGCGGATCTGCGGGTCCGTGAAGCTGCCGCCGCCCTTGGGGGGCATCGCGCCGGGGTGCTCCTTGGGGTTGGGAACGCCGCTGGTGATGATCTGCACGATCTCCGGGTACTGCCCGCCGATGTTGATCCACTGGTTGTCGTTCAGGGCGGGCGCGGCGGCGCCCCCGGTCCCGTTCGCCGCGTGGCAGGCCACGCACACCGTGCCGTACGCCTGCTGGCCCTCGTCCACCATGGCCTGCGTCACCCCCGCGGGGAGGTTGGTCGCCACCAGCTTGGTCACCGCGGCGCTCTGGCCGATCCCGGCGATCACGCGCGGGGGCGCCGGGAAGTCGGGCGGCGGCAGCTCCTCCTGCTCGCGGTGCGTCACCTTGTCGTAGCCGCCCTCCGGCAGACAGGCCGAGAGGGCGAAGAGCAGCGCCGGGGCCGCGCACACCACCGGGACCAGTCTCGCCCGGGCCCGAACCGCCTGTCGCATGCGTCTTCTCCTTTGGTATCCACGTCGCCAGCCGCACCGGCCGTCGCGCGGGCGCCGCCCGGCGGTGCCGGGCTCGCGGGCGCGGGGGTACGGTCAGAATCCGGGGTAAAAGAACGTGCGCCCGCCTATCCCGCAAGGGGGAGGCCGCGCGCTCAGGAGTCCTGCGCCGCGGCTTCGCGCGCGGCCCTCTTGAGCCGCTCCACCATGGCGTTGAGCCCCACTTCGCGCGTCCCCAGCCCGATCTTGCTCATCACCTGCCGCACGAAGTCGGGAGGGATGGCGAGGGTGGTCTGCGGCGGCTCGCCGTTGAGCGCCCCGAAGAGCATGGCGAGGAGGGCACGGATGGTGGGGGCGCCCTGCGGCACGTCGGCGTAGAAGTACATCTTCCCGTCCTGCACCTCCGAAAAGAGGGCGACCGGGGTCAGGCACTCGTGCACGCGGTGCTCCTCCGGGTCCAGAGCCCGGAAGCGCTCGGGGAGCGGAGGCAGCTTGTGCGCGTACTGCACCAGCGCCTGCGTCGCCATCTCCCGGCTCAGGGTGGAGAAGCGGTTCAGCAGCTTCTGGATCCCGGCGGGGACCTGGGAGGGCGGGGACGTGTCGGTCATGCGCGGGTCGCTCCGGGTGGCTCGTGTATGCAGCAAATATAGGCGGGGGGAGCCCGCGCCGCGACCACCCCGGGAGCGCAAAAAGAAGGCGGGCGGCCCCCGGTAGGGAGCCGCCCGCCGCCTGGAGCGTGCCGCGCCGCGCGTCAGATCCTGGGGATGCTGAGCTGGTGCTTGGCGTTGATCGCGTCGACGAGCAGGTTGGCGATCACCACGTGCGCCTCGGACGACGGGTGGAACCCGTCGAACGAGATCAGCGACCCGAAGAAGTTGGGCGCCGCGAAGCCCGTGGTCGTCACCGGGCAGGAGGTGAGCACCGCGGTCTGGATCGTGGCCGCGCTGCCGGTCGCGAGCGCCGCCGGGAGCGCCTGGCACTTGCGCAGCCGCTGGTAGCGGCCCTGCGCGTCGCGCTCGGCGGAGAGCGTGGCGAGGATCGTGTTGGGATCCACGTAGATCCACCCGTTGGCCTGCGCGCGCTGCTGGAGCGCCGTGTTGAAGGCCGTCGTCCGGGCGGCGACGGCCGCCTGCTCCGTCACGTCCAGAAGGAGCGCGCCTCGGCGGGGGTCGCCCACGGGGTACGCGGCCGGGTCGCAGTTGAACTCCGGCAGGCTGGTGTTGGACACCACCTGGAAGGACAGCAGGTTCTGGCTCAGCGGGTTGGGCTGGCCCAGCGCGTTGACCGGCGAGCAGTTGGCGTTGACCGGCTTGCCCTGGAAGCGGCCGGCCGCGTCGCGCCCCAGGAAGAAGAAGGCGCCCGGCTGCAGCAGCGGGACCACGTTGGCGTTCACCACGCCGATCACCACCACGTCCTGGAGGGTGGGGATGGCCTTCAGCCCGGCGACGATCTGGTCCAGCGACGCGTTGAAGCTGGCCTCGGTGGTCAGCGCGGCGGCGTTGCCCGCCAGCACGGCGCCCAGCACGTCGTTGTTCCCCAGCCACATGGAGACCAGCGTGGGCTCCGCGCGCTGGGTGGCTTCCAGCATGCTCTGGCCGCCCAGGAAGAAGAACTGCAGGCGGTTGAAGGTGCCGGTGGCGTCGTTGCTGCGCGTCACCGTCAGCGCGTCGCCGATCACCGCGCCCGGGACCGCCACGTTCTGCACCACCGGCGCCACGGGGTTGGAGCGCAGCGAGCAGGGCGGCGCCGTGGCGCCGCCCAGCGACCCCGTGGTCCCGAGCGGGGCGAGGAAGGGGGGCGGGCACCCCGGCTTGTTGAGGAGCGGGACGTAGAACTGCGCGTTCGCCTGCTGCGCCAGCAGCACCGGGTACGCGCGCACCTGGGTGGAGTCGTTGATCCCGGCGGACTGGAAGCCGGCGGTGATGGAGTTCCCCATCGACACGTACCGGCCGAACAGGTCGCCGCCCAGCTGGGGGCCGACGATCTGGCGGATGTCCTGGTCGTCGGCGCGGCACCCCGCCACGAGCGGCAGGCCGGCCAGCGCGAGCGCCAGGGCGCGGAGCTTGGAGCGTCTCATGTATGGCATCTCCCGTGATTGATTCGCGACGCGTCTATGGTCAGCGGCTGCCGCCGAAGCGGTAGGAGAGCGTCACGTTGAAGACGCTCGCGTCCGCGTGGTACACCCCGACGTTGAGCTGCTGCGGCGTCTGGGCGAGGCTGCTCCGGCCGCGCACGCGGCCGCGGCGGTCCGCCTGGTCGATGAACTGGTAGCCCAGGTCCACCCCGAGCCCCATGGGGAGCCGGTAGCCGATGCCGGCCGAGTAGTAGTTGCGCTCGGCCTCCGGGATGAGCGGCGACACCGAGGCGGCCGTTTCCGCGGCGGTGTTGAAGATGAAGCCCGCCCGCAGCGCCAGCGCGTCCGTTGCGCCGAACTCGCCGCCGAAGCGGAAGGTGTTGGTGTTCTGGTAGTCCAGGATCAGCACCTGGTCCGGGCTGGAGGCGTTGTCGAACCCGATGGTGGCCTGGTCGAAGTCCTCCCAGGTGGTCCACTGGTAGTCGGCGAGCACCGTCAGGCGGTCCAGCGGGCGGAAGGCGATGCCCAGGACCAGCTGCGCCGGGAGCGTCAGCGTGGTGGCGATGTCGCCGTCCACCAGCGCGCCGGACACGAACTGCGAGGCGATCAGCGCGTCCACCGGGGCGCCCGCGGGCCCGTTCAGCGGGTTGCCGGCCGGAAGCGTCAGGCCGGTGGCCACCGGGGTGAAGTCCGCGTCGCCGTCGTAGTCGATCTCGGCGCTGTGCATGTAGCGCACGCCCAGCGACACCCGGTCGTTGACCCGGGCGGTGGCGCCCAGGTTGAAGGTGATGCCGGTGCCGTCGCCCGACAGCTTGACGTCCGCGAAGTCGGTGCCGCTGGGGACGCCCAGGTTGCCGAAGGTGATCGCCTGCCCCGGCACCGTGAGGGTGGCCAGGTCGGCGCGCTGGTTGATGTCCAGCGACGCCATCACCACGTCCAGCCCGGCGCCCAGCGACAGCCACGGCGTGGCCTGGAAGGCCACCGTGGGCTGGATGTAGATGTTCTTGAGCTGCGTGTGGTAGCTGACGTAGCGGCCCTCGAAGTTGACGTCGTCGCAGCGGGGCGTTTCCACGTCGCAGACCGGCCACTCCGAGGTGAGCCCGTACGGGTTGAAGGCCCCGATCCCGGCCGCGAAGCGCTGGCCCAGGCGGAACGAGGCGAACCCGAACGGCACCGACGCGGTGGATTCGTCGCGCTCGATCCTTTCCCCGGTGACGTCGTAGGTGAAGCTTCCCCCGGTGTGGATTCCCGTCCACCCCAGACCGACCACGCTCGGCTGGTTGGCGATGCCGGCGGGATTGAAGAGGATGGCCGACCCGTCATCGCACGGGCGCGCCACCCCCGCGGCACCCATCGAGGTGGCGCACGAGGAGTGGGTCTGGACCGCCGACCCCTGCGCGTGCGCGGACGCGGCGGACAGGGCCAGGGCGGCACCCGCGACAACAAGACTTCGTCTCATACGACTCTCCTGCTCGGATAGGAGGGGTGGAGCGGCCCGGGGGAGGCGCCGCGGGACGGGGATCGCCGGAAGTAAAAGGGAAGTGTAAAAAGTTTCCCCGCCAGGAGGAGCACGATACTGCCCCGCCGGGGCAGGGTCAAGGCGAGACGCCCACCGAAAACCCCGCGGCGCGCCTGGAAAAATCGCCCGCCGGGACTGAGCCGGGCTCAGTGGGTCGCCGCCACCACCAGCGTCCCGATCGCGTTCACCAGCGCCACCGTGTTCGCCGCGACGAAGATGCGGTTCCCGAGGCGCACGCTGTACACCAGGAAGAGCAGGCTTGCCAGCGTCTGCATGGCAAAGAATAGCGGATCCACCTGGCCGGGGCCGTCCACCAGGGCGCGCACGAAGGTGTAGGTGAGCGACCCCGCGAGCGCGAGGCAGGCGATCCATCCGGTCACCTGTACGGACCTGCGGTCCGAGGTGCGGCGCTTCGGGGGCATGGTACTCCGTGGGGGCGGTCCCCGGCGCCACCCCGTCCGGGGCGCGGGCCATGGAACCGTTTCTGCATCCGGGCCGGGTGCGTTCTTCAGGGTTCGTGCCACGGACGTTTCTTCGCGGGGGCGGGAATGGCACCGGAAGAGGTGGAAGCGACCTTCGTCGCCGCGGCAAAGGCGCTCAGCCTGGTGTGGCTCACCGAGCCGTCCGGGCGCTACCGGATCGTGGAGCCGCACATGGTGTTCGTGTCCACCACCGGCAAGCGGCTGCTGCACTGCTACCAGATCGGCGGATACAGCTCCGGCGGGATCCTGCGCGGCTGGAAGAACCTGGAGCCCGGGGCGCTCGACGGGGCCCAGGTCGTGGACCAGCCGTTCTCGCCGCGGGCGGAATACAATCCCTTCAACGAGGAGATGTTCCCGGACGTCGTGTTCGCGGTCTCGACGCCGGACGGGCGGCAGCGGATTCCCAACATCGACTGAATGGGGGCGGGGCGGGATGGGCGGGGGAGGCCGCTCCGGAACCAGGCCAAACTGCCGGCCTGTTTCCTACGCGGGCTGCGGGAGCCCCGGGAAACTGCCTCCGGGTCTCCCTACGCCGGAGGGAGCCTCGCCAAACAGCCGGCGAGTCTCCCTCCGTGGCAGAATGGGGGAACGGTGGGGAACTGCGCCCGTTCCTCGGCTTCGTCGCGTCCGTCTCAGCCTCCCGGAACCGCCGGCCGGTCGGCGTGGAGCCCGGCGAGCGGGTCGCGCCCGCGGAGCGTGCCGTAGCTGCGCAGGAAGCGGAAGCGGGCGAACAGTTCCTCCGCGTACCATCCCTCCTCGCGGGTGCGGCGGACGGTCTCGACGTGGGCGGGGGTGCGGTAGGCCCAGGCCCGCATGGCCGCGGAGGTCCGCCACACGCTCAGCGTCCCCTGCCGCAGCCAGGGCACCTCGCCGAAGCCGAAGGTGGCGAGCAGGTCGCGCTCCCCGCGCAGCGTGTCGTCCACCGGCGCCACCCGCGACCAGAAGCGCAGGGCGCGCGCGGGGCGGATGGTCGCACGGGTCAGCACGGCCACCGGCTCGTCGTCGGCGATGCGCGCGCCCGGCGAGCCAAGCCCGAAGGGCTCCACGCCGCCCCAGCGGCCGTGGTGGCCGGCCGGGGCGAGGAGGACGGAGTACACCTCCTCGCGCGCGTCGTGGCGCCGCATCAGCCGCGACCCGCCGCGGAAGCGCTCCCAGGCGTCCTCCGACTCCCACGAAGCGAAGAGCGCCCAGCCGCGCAGGTCCGGCTTCGCGCTGAAGCCGATGCCGCTCCCCGTCCCCATCGCCCTGGCAAAGCGCAGCCCCGGCGTGCGGGCCAGGGCCGGCGCGTCCGTCGCCACCCGCGCGGCCCCCAGCACCGCCCGCGCGGCGGAGTACCGCACCACCGTGAGGGTGGCGACCCCGCTCACAGGGAGAGCAGCGCGCGCACGTCGTCGCGAACGGCCTCGTCGCCGGCCTCGGGGGGGATGACGACGACCAGCCGGCCGCGCCGGTCGATGCCGTAGACCACGGAGCTGTGCGTCATGCCGTGGTGCCCGCCCTGCATGCTGTACACGCCGTATCCCCTGTACGCCCGCGCGAGAGAGGCGCTGTCCCCGGTGAGGCCGGCGGCGCGCGGGGTGAAGCGCTTCACGTAGGCCGCCAGCGCGGCGGGGGTGTCGCGCGCGGGGTCCACGGTCGCGAGCAGCACCTGCACGTTGTCCGCCCGCCGGCCCAGCCCCTCCGTGACGCGCGCCAGCTTGGACAGCGTCAGCGGGCACACGTCCGGGCAGTGCGTGAAGCCGAAGAACAGGAGGACCACCCTGCCGCGGTAGTCGTCCAGCGTCACCCTGCGCCCGGTGTGGTCCACCAGCGCAAAGGGCGGCGCCGGCGTCACCTCGTCGTAGGTGGTCCCGTGAAAGGTCGGCGGCCGGCCGGCGAGCAGGTACCCCGCGCCGCCCAGGCCCAGGGCGGCCGCGAGCAGGAAGAGGGCGAGCACGATCCGGCCGGGGCGTTGCGACGACGACATCGAGGGAACAGGGAACAGGGTGGTAACGGTGCACCCGCAGCGTGCAGCGGCACAGGGAACGGCCTGCAAGGACGACGGCGCGTCGGCAGGCTCGTCCGGAGGTCGAATGTAACCCCGGGGGCGCGGATCCTGCCACGCCCGCGGCGGCCCGCCCGGGTGTCGCTTGTCGCCCCCGGGGACGGCGGTTACGTTGGCGGTCCCCTCCAGGGGGAGGGCGGACGCGGCGTGGGCCTGGACCTGAAACGGAGGGCGACGATGGAGCGGGTGGAGCTGGAGCGGGCGGTCGGCGCGGCGTACGCGGACCGGGAGCGGCTGAAGGAGCGGGAGGCGGCGCAGGCGGTCATGGAGACCATCGACCTGCTGGACCGCGGGGAGGTGCGCGTGGCCGAGAAGGCCGGCGGCGAGTGGCGGGTGAACACGTGGGTCAAGGAAGCCATCCTCCTGTACTTCGCCCTGCGGCCGCTGGAGCCCATGGACGCGGGCGTGCTGCACTTCTACGACAAGATCCCGGTCAAGACCGACCTCCGGGCGCAGGGGATCCGCGTGGTGCCGCCCGGGGTGGCGCGCTACGGCTCGTTCCTGGAGCCGGGGGCCATCCTGATGCCCGGCTACGTCAACATCGGCGCGTACGTGGGCGCCGGGACCATGGTGGACACGTGGGCCACGGTGGGCTCCTGCGCGCAGGTGGGCAGGGACGTGCACCTCGCCGGCGGAGTGGGGATCGGCGGCGTGCTGGAGCCCCCGCAGGCCACCCCCACGATCATCGAGGACGGCGCCTTCATCGGCTCCCGCTGCGTGGTGGTGGAGGGCGTGGTGGTGGAGGAGGAGGCGGTGCTGGGCGCCGGCGTGGTGCTCACCGCGTCCACCCAGGTCGTGGACGTGACCGGCCCCGAGCCGGTGGTCACCCGGGGCCGTATCCCCGCGCGCTCCGTGGTCATCCCCGGCTCCCGTCCAAAGGAGTTCCCGGCGGGGACCTTCCACGTGCCGTGCGCGCTGATCGTGGGGCAGCGTCAGGAATCCACCGACCGGAAAACGTCGCTCAACGACGTCCTCCGCACCTTCGACGTGCAGGTCTGAGGCGGATGGGCGCGAGCGAGGACGGGACCGTGGCGGACGAGCTGGCGCGGCTCACCCTGGAGCTGTGCCGCATGCCCAGCGAGACGGGCGACGAGGCCCTCATCGCCGACTGGGTGGAGGCGCGCTGCCGCTCACTGGCGGGCCCCGGCGCGGTGCACCGCATCGGCCACTCGGTGGTGTGCGACCCCTTCGCCGGCGACCCGGCCGCGCCCGCGGCGGCGGTGGCGCTGGTGGGGCACCTGGACACGGTCAGGTGCGCCGAGGTGCAGGACTACGCCGTCCGCGACGGGCGGGTGTACGGCTGCGGCGCCAGCGACATGAAGGCGGGGGTGGCGGTGATGCTGGCGCTGCTGGACCGCTGGCGCGAGCTGCGCGGGCCGCGCCCCGTATGGATCCTCTACGACGCCGAGGAGGGGCCCTTCGAGGGGAACGGACTGGAGCCGGTGCTCACGAGCGGCGTCCTCCCGGAGATCGGCTTCGCATTCATCCTGGAGCCCACCGACCGCGCGCTCCAGCTGGGGTGCATGGGGGTGCTGAACGCCACGGTGTCCGTGCTGGGCACGCGCGCCCACTCCGCGCGCCCCTGGCAGGGCGAGAACGCCCTGTACCGCGCCCTGCCGCTGCTGGGGCGCTTCGCGGCGCTGGAGCGGCGCCCGGTGCGTTTCGGCGAGCTCACGTTCTACGAGGTGATGGGGGTGACGCAGGCCAGCACCGCCAACTCCAAGAACGTGGTGCCCGACGCGCTGACGCTCAACGTCAACGTCCGCTTCGCCCCGGGGCGCACCATGGAGGAGGCGGAGGAAGAGCTCCGCGCGCTGGTGGGCGACGACGGCGTGGTGGACGTGCGCGACCGCGCCCCCGCCGGCACCGTGCACCTGGACCACCCGCTGCTGGCGCCCTGGCTCCGCGCCGAGGGCCTCCCTCTCCAGCCCAAGCAGGCGTGGACGGACGTGGCCCGCTTCACCTCGCGCGGCATTCCCGCCGTCAACTTCGGCCCGGGGGAGACGTCGCAGGCGCACCAGGCCAACGAGTGGTGTCCGGTGGGGTCGCTGGACTTCGTGTATTCCGCGCTGCGCCGATTTTTTTCCTGACCACGGGTTTTGGCGGAACTGCATTGAGCTGCGGGTTCGGGCGTGCCCCCGGCTGGCGCCGGGGTCGGGCTTCGGCTCCGTAAGCCCGCAAACAACGCGGGCTAACGGAGTCGAGCCCGCGCAAACAGCCGCGCGGTCTCGCCCCTTCGGGCCGAAATCCCTCACGCGGGTTTTGGGCTGGCGTCCGCTGGGGTCCCCTCCCCCGCAAGCGGGAGAGGGGGTCGAGCCTCGAGCGAGCCGGGTGAGGGCTGCCGTTGCTGTTGCAGGCTGTTCCCTGGTCCCTAATCCCTGTTCCCCGTCGTCATGAACCCCGTCATCGCCGAGATCCCGCCGTCGATCATCCGGGCGATCAACGCCCGCAAGAAGCCGGGAGACATCGACCTGTGCATGGGCGAGCCCACACTCCGTCCCGATCCCGCCCCGTTCGAAGCGGCGACGGAATGGGTGCGCCGCCACGGCTGCCCCTATACCCCCAACGCCGGCTGGGACGAGCTGCGGGAGCGGATCGCCGCCTACTACGGCCTCCCCGGCGAGCCGGGAAAGGCCGGGGTGTGCGTCACCATCGGGTCGGAGGAGGCGCTCTACCTGGCCGTCAAGACGGTGGTGGACCCCGCGCGCGACGAGGTGCTGGTGGTGGAGCCGGCGTACCTGGCCTACGCCAAGCTCTGCATGCTGGAGGGGATCCGCCACCGCAGCGTCGCGCTCGACCCGGCGGACGGCTTCGCGCCCAGGGCGGCGGCGGTCCTGGAGGCGCTGCGGCCGGACACCCGCCTGGTGGTGATCTCCACGCCCGCCAACCCCACGGGACGCATCTGGCCGGCGGCGGAGCTGCGCGCCCTGGCGGAGGGACTGGCGGCGCGCCCCGGGCCGCCGGTGTACGTGCTGAGCGACGAGGTGTACCGCGAGCTGTACTTCACCCCGGAGCCGCCGCCCTCCATCGCGGAGCTGTACCCGCACACGCTGGTGGCCGGCTCGCTCTCCAAGAGCAACGCGCTGACGGGGCTGCGGCTGGGGTGGCTGGTGGGGCCGCCGGAGGTGGTCGCCGCGGCGATCAAGGTGCACCAGTTCGTGAACACCGCCGCGAGCACCTTCTCCCAGGCCGTCGCGCTGGAGCTGTTCCGCGACCGCGCCGCGCTCGCCGCGCACCGCCCGCACTACCGGCGCATGCGCGGCGTCCTGCTCGCCGCCGCCGAGCGCCACGGCGTTCCCCACCTCCCGCCGGAGGGCACCTTCTACTGCATGCTCAGGCTGCCGCAGCACCTGGCCGGCGACGCCCTGGGCGCCGTGGAGCGGCTGCTGGAGGAGCAGCGGGTGGTCGCGGTGCCCGGAACCGCGTTCGGGGCGAGCGGAGAAGGGTGGCTGCGCCTGTCGTGGGTGGTGGACGAGGAGCTGCTGGACGAGGCGATGCGGCGCATCGCGGTGTTCTTCGGATAGAGAGACGGGGAGTCCGCACGACGGCAAAGCCCCTCCACGCGGCGCGGTGGAGGGGCTTTTTTCGTGGCGCGGCGGCGGCACGGGCCGCCCCGCTCTCAGCGTGCCGCGCCCACGCCGCAGAGCTGCTCGATCTTTTCCCTGAGGGCCGCGGGCGTGAAGGGCGCGACGATGTGGCCGCTCACCCCCGCGTCGGTCGCGGCCAGGATGTCCTCCCGGGCGCTGCGCGTGGTCACCATCAGGATGGGCACCATCCTTCCGTCCGGCCGGGCGCGCAGCTCGCGTGCGAGGCCGGGCACGCCGGGGTCCGGCAGGTCCCGGTCGGTGATGACCAGCCCCACCGAGGCGTCGAACCGGTCCAGCGCCTCGCGCCCGCCGCGTGCTTCCATCACGTCCGTGAAGCCGATGCGCTGGAGCGAGTTGACGACGATGCGGCGCCGGGTGGCGGAATCGTCCACGACGAGAAGCTTCATGGTCCGGTCCTCCCTGTGAGAGGGTGGGGACTACAGGTCGCCGCTCCGCAGGACGGCCTCGGCCACGCGGCCGGCGACCGCGGCGGAGCCGTAGGCTCCCTCCAAGACGCGGCGCCGCACCTCGGCGATGCGCTCCCGGCCGGCCCCGGTGAACGGCGCCTCCGCCGGACGCGCTCCCCGGCACCCTCCGGCGCGGGACGGCTCGCCGTCCCTGTCGTTGATTCTCATGGGTTCTCTCCTCCTCTTACGGAAGGGTATCGACGGCACGGGGGCGCGACTTGAGCCCGCAGCGGGCCGCCTCAGCGGAGGAGGTCCAGCGGCGCCCGCCCGGCAGGCGCCGTATACGCGGCCCCGGCGCCGGAGAGGCCCGTCCAGTCCAACTCGCGGGCCCTCCGGACGCGGGTCTCCGCCAGCCGCTCGGCGAGCCGCACGTCCGCCTCCTGGACCGCCAGCGCCGCGGACACCACGCCCGCGACCTCGGCCTCCGCGAGCCGCGGCCCGCCGGCCGCGCCGCGAGCCCGTCCCAGGTCGCCCACCAGCGGTGCCAGCCGACCGGCGACGCGGTCGCGCTCGTCCAGCACGCGGCGAAGGGCCACCTCGTCGCCGCGCTCTGCGGCGGCCAGGGCGTCCCCGGCCAGCGCGCACATGCAGTCGAAGAGGACGCGCGCCTCCTCGGCGGTCTCCCGCAGCCGGGGGAGGGGGAGGGCGGGGCTCATCTGGCCTCCCGGGTTCGTGTGGCGTGCTCGGCCTGCTGGCGGGTGCGGCTCATCTGGAACCTGCTCCGGTTGGCGGTTGCTGTGCTCCGACGGCGCCCGGCCGGTCGGCGAACCACGTCGTGGTGTGATTATCGGCACCTTCGCCGTTCGGGTTCACTCCGGGGAAGCCCTCTCCAGCCGTCGATGAGGACTGTACCCGGTTTGCTTCTCGGAACAGAGGTGACTATGTTTCATGGTCACCAATGGAGGCAGCCATGGCAGATCCCTCGGCGAACGACCCGGCCGGCGAAGTGCCCGACAAAGGAGTGTCTGGCCAGGAAGCACCTGAGCAGAAGGCACAGCCGGACGCGGAGCAGCACTCCTACCGGATTCCCGCCGGTGACTTCAAGGCCACGTGCCTGAAGCTGATGGACCGCGTGAAGGAAACCGGGGTGGAGTACGTCATCACCAAGCGGAACCGGCCGGTCGCGAAGCTCGCGCCCGTCACCGACGACGACCTCCGCCCGTTCGTGGGGCGGTCGCGCGGGGTGATCACGGCCACCCGCGAGGATCTCGTCGCGCCCATCGGCGAGGACTGGGAGGTCGATGCTGACCTCTGACCTGGCCGCGCGGGACCGGCTGGTGATGGACACCCACGTCTGGGTGTGGGTCAGCGGGGAATCGGGCGGTCCGGGCCAGGTGCGGGCCGACGTGCTCCCGGCGATCGAGGGCGCCGCGCGCGGCCGGCGCCTTTTCGTTTCCTCCACCTCCGTGTGGGAGATCGCGCTCAAGGCCGAGCGCGGCAGGGCGCTGGTCTCCGGGGACCTGCACTCCTGGGTCCGCGACCAGCAGCGGTTTCCGGGAGTCCGCGTGATGCCGGTCGATTCCCGGCTCTCCGTGGACTGCACGCACCTCCCCCTCTGGATCCGCAGGAACGACAGGAAGGAGCACCGCGATCCCGCGGACCGCTTCATCGTCACCACCGCGCGCCGCCTGAACGCCGTACTCGTCACCTGCGACGAGGAGATCCTGGAGTACGCGCGCCAGGGGCACGTGGCCGCCTTCGACGCCCGCTGACCCGCCGCGGGCGGAGGCGCGCACCCGGGCCGGCGCGGCGCGTCGTGCGGCGGTGGGGCCGGGTGGCACGCGGCGGTTGCCGGCGGGCGATCGGCGCGCGTATGTTGGGGCGTGCCGGACGCGCCTTTCCGGAATATCATCGTGTCCCGCGGCTCCCCCTGCCCGCTCCATGGCCACCATCCTCCACGTCGACGACGAGCCCGCGGTCGGCCTGATCCTCCAGGACACGCTGGAGCGGGCCGGCCACACGCCGGTGGGCGCGCGCGGCGTCCCCGAGGCGCTGCAGGTGCTCGCCCGCGGCGGGGTGGACCTGGTGATCTCGGACTACCGCATGCCGGGGCTCACCGGGCTGGAGTTCCTCGCGCTGCTGCAGCGCGAGGGGTTCGACGTGCCGCTCATCATGCTCACCGGGTACGCGAGCATCGAGCACGCGGTGGCGGCCATCAAGGCCGGCGCGGTGGACTACATCACCAAGCCGGTGCGCCCGGAGCAGCTGCGGCTGGCCGTGGACCAGGCGCTGGAGTTCGTGCGCCTGCGCCGCGAGAACGAGGCGCTGCGCCGCGAGGTGATGGAGTTCCGCAACGAGCGCCAGATCATCGGCGAGAGCCCCGCGCTGCGCCGCATCCTCCAGACGGTGGCGATGGCGGCGCCCACCCGCGCCACGGTGCTCCTGCAGGGCGAGAGCGGGACCGGCAAGGAATTGTTCGCGCGGGCGATCCACGACCAGAGCGACCGCCGCGACCGGCCCTTCATCAAGCTCAACTGCGCGGCGCTCCCGGAGGGGCTGGTGGAGAGCGCCCTCTTCGGTCACGAGCGCGGGGCGTTCACCGGCGCGGTGAAGCGGGTGGAGGGCGCCTTCGAGCGGGCCCACCGCGGCACCCTGCTGCTGGACGAGATCTCGGAGATGCGGCTGGACCTGCAGGCAAAGCTCCTGCGCGTTCTCCAGGAGCAGGAGTTCGAGCGCGTGGGCGGCACCACCCCCATCCGCGTGGACGTGCGCGTGGTGGCCACCACCAACCGCGACCTGGCGGTCGAGGCGGCGGCGGGGCACTTCCGGCAGGACCTGTACTTCCGCCTGAGCACCATCCCCATCCAGATCCCGCCGCTGCGCGCCCGCCCCGAGGACATCCCCTCGCTGGCGTCCCGGTTCGCCATGCGGACCGCGGCGGAGACCGGCAAGGAGGTCAAGGGGATCTCCCCCGCGGCGCTCCTCGCCCTGCAGCGCAACCCCTGGCCCGGCAACGTCCGCGAGCTGCAGCACGCCGTGGAGCGGGCGGTGATCCTGTCCCCGGAGCCGGTGCTCCAGCCGTACGCCTTCGAGGGGCACCGCTTCGGGCTGGCGCAGACGCTCCCCGAGGTGGCGCTCCCCGCCTACGCCGCTCCGGGCGCCTTCTCCGCCGCGGCGTACGCGGCGGCTTCCGGCGGCGCGCCCTCCCCCGCCGACAGCGGCGCCGTCGTGCTGCACTCGCTCAACGTGGACGAGGCGGAGCGGGTGCTGATCGGGCGCGCGCTGGAGGTGTCCGGCGGCAACCGCACGCGCGCGTCGGAGCTGCTGGGGATGAGCGTGCGCACCCTCCGCAACAAGCTCAACGGCCGCGGGCGCGACTTCGAAGACGAATAGCGCCGCCTGCCGCGTCCCGGGAGAAACCCGCGCCGCTCCCCTCCCGTACGGTGTCCCGTGCGCCGGCGCCGTCGCTCCCCTCCCTCCCACCCCAGGAGCCGCAGATGAGCAACCCCTACGTCGGACAGGAAGCCGCTTCGCCGCAGGTGGCCTCGGCAAAGAGCCTGGCGACCGTGGTCTACGCCCTCCAGGCCGCATCCCTGGTCGTCGGCTTCACCCCCATCGTGGGCCTCATCATCAACTACCTGAAGATGGACGAGGTGCGCGGCACCTGGGTGGAGTCGCACTTCCGCTGGCAGATCCGCACCTTCTGGCTCACCCTGCTCTTCGGGGTCCTGATGTTCGTGATGTTGCTGCTGTTCGGGCTGGGGATCGCGGGGGCTGCCTCGGTGGGGAGCGACGCGGGCGCCGCGGCCGGCGGCATCTCCATCATGCTGCTGGCGATCGTCGGCGGGCTGGGAATGCTGGCCTGGTACGTGTACCGCGTCGTGAAGGGGTGGATCCGGCTCAGCGAGAACCAGCCCATCTGACGGGGCGGGAGTGGCGGGGAGGCTCCCCGTCACTCCACCAGCTCGAACTCCTCCAGCGCGTACCCCTCGCCCAGCCCCACCCGCGCGATGCGGAAGCGGCGTCCGCCGCGGTCCGTCTCGTCCTCCCACGCCAGCTCGCGCTCCGCGTCCTCGAGCGCCCATCCCTCCGCGCGCTCGCGCGTGGCGAACACGCCCAGCGTGTCGCTCGCCATGTCCGTCTGCCAGCTCACCAGAACCCAGACGCGCATCGGTGTATTCCTCGTGTGGAGGGGAATGGCCGGGGTGCCCCACGCATGCCTGCAAGACGCCGACCGCGGGCCCTGGCCGCCAACCTGCATCCGGACCCGGCCGTCCGGACCGAGCCGACCGAGCGAAGGAGACGCAGATGAGCGAGCGAAGGGAAGTCGCCACCCTCGCGGGGGGGTGCTTCTGGTGCCTGGAGGCGGTGTACGACGAGCTGCGCGGGGTGACGGACGTGGTGTCCGGGTACACCGGCGGCGCCGTGCCGCGTCCCAGCTACGAGGCGGTGTGCTCCGGGACCACCGGGCACGCCGAGGTGGTGCAGGTCACCTTCGACCCGGAGGAGGTGTCGTTCCGCGAGATCCTGCAGGTGTTCTTCACCCTCCATGACCCCACCACACTGAACCGGCAGGGGCACGACGTGGGGACGCAGTACAGGTCCGCCGTGTTCCCGCACTCGCCGGAGCAGGAGGTCGTCGCGCGCGAGGTGATCGCGGAGCTGGAGCGCGAGGGGGTGTGGGACGATCCCATCGTCACCACGATCGAGCCGCTGGAAGAGTTCTATCCCGCCGAGGAGTACCACCAGGAGTACTTCCGGCGCAACCCGTACCAGCCGTACTGCCAGGTGGTGGTGAAGCCAAAGGTGTCCAAGTTCCGCAAGCAGTACCTGGAAAGATTGAAGAAGTGAGGGGCGGGTTTGGGCGTGCCCCCGGCTGCGCCGGGGTCGGGCTTCGGCTCCGTAACGCACGAAACGACCGTGCGTAACGGAGTCGAGCCCCGGCAAACTGCGCCGGGTCTCGACCCTTCGGGCCGAAATCCCTCACGCGGGGTGCGGGCGCGTCCTCACTTGCCGGACGGCGCGCGGCGGGGCAGTTTGCCCGGCTCCGGACCTTCCTTTCCGTCCGCGGTCGTCCCCCTCCTCGTACTTCCTCCACATGGCACACGGGCTCGGCGACCTGGACGGCATCACCGACGCGCAGGTGGAAGCCCTCGTCGGGGCGGGGCTGGACTCGCTGCACAAGGTCGCGGCGGTGCGGGTGCTCCCCGCCGCCCGGAAGACCGGCATTCCCCGGGCCCGGCTGCTGCGCTGGCGGCGGCTGGCCGCGTTCCTCCGCTGGGACGCCGGCGACCCCGTGGTGGCCCGGGAAGCCGTGGACGACGCCGGGCTGGAGGACGAGAACGCGTTTCTCGCCGCGCCCGCGGACACGCTCCTCGCGACCCTCAACGCGGCCCGCAGGAAGCGCGGCGAGGAGCGCCGCGGCAGGACCGAGCTGCGGGCCCACCGGCAGGCCCTGTTCGACGAGGTCGTGCGGGCGGGCGCCCCGGCCCTGCTCCAGTCGCGCCGGCTCGACCTCCTCGCGGACGACACGGTGCGGCAGATCCGGGCGGTGGCGGCGCAGGGGTATTCGGGCGAGTACGCCGCGCTCCTCCTGCGGCACCTCGCCGACGGCGCGCCGGCCGACGCCTCCGACGCCGAGCTCGCGGCGCGGGTGCGCGAGGGGACCAGGGACCCGGCGGAGGCCCGGCGGCGGCAGGCCCTGCTGGAGATCGAGGCCATGAACGAGCGCCGCGCCTGGGGGTGGGACACCACGACCTCGCTCGCGGCCATCCCCTTCGTCAGCCTCGCGGCAGGAAGGAAGCTCATCGAGCAGGGAATCGGCTCGATCTACGAGGCGCGCCTGATGGACGTGGACCGCGTGGCGCGGGCGACCGGCCTCCCGGCGGCGGAGCTGGACAGGATCCGGCAGGCGGCCGACCTCCTGTGCCTTCCCTACGTGGACCGCTGGCGGGCCTTCGCGCTGGTGGAGCTGGGGCTGTACGGGGCGTTCCGCAGCTACATCAACAACTGGGTCCTGGGGAGCGCCCACGCCAAGGGCACGTTCATCACCCTGGACCCGCGCAGGGGGGCCGACGTCACGGCGGCACGGCTGGAGCTGGCCCGCAGTCCCGACGCCCAGAACCGGGCCTTCGCCGGGCGCCTGAAGAAGAAGCAGATCCCCCACGCGCCCTATCCCGAGGGGGACGCCTACCTGGGGCTCGCCATGCAGTTCGGGACGCACGAGCACGAGTTCGTGCTGGACGTGGACCCCTCCGCGGGGGAGGCGGGGTGGACGCTGGCCCGGGCCGTCGCGGACGAGCTGTACCGCCTGACCACTCCCATCGTGGTCCCCCTCCCGGTGCTCGCCGTGGGCGGGCCCGACGCCGTGGCGGGGCAGACGCCCGAGGCGCGCGTGGCGCGCGTCGCCGCGGCGCCCAACGCCATGGCTTCGTACACCCTGGCCGCGGGGCCGCGCGTGGCCGCCTTCGCCGCGCCGCACGACCGCGATGCCCTGGCCGACGGGTACGGCGAGGGATCGGTGTACGGCTACCAGGTCTCGGCCGAGCTGGGGCGCGCCGTCCTCCGGCACCTGGCGCCCGCCGCGGGGCTGGGGGTGGTCGCGGACGTGGGCGAGCACGACGACGCCGTGCTGCGGGAGATCCCCTCGCCGGACCGGAAGGGCTACGCCTTTCCGGCGGTGCGCGTGGAGCTGGGAGGGAGCGCCGACCTCGCCCGCGCGGCGGCCGATCCCGACCAACGCGCACGCCTGGCGCGCGCGCTCGCCCGGGGGATGCTGGAAGGCTTCGGCTACGTGACGGCGCGGCTGCGGGGCAGGGTGGTGGACGAGGACACCGGCAAGCCGGTCGCCGGCGCGCGCGTCCTGCTTTCGGACCCCAACGGCTGGACCCGTCCGTACCAGAACAGCAACGCCGAGTACGCCAGCGCCGTGACGGGCGAGCAGGGCGCCTTCGTGCTGGAGGTGCCGGTGCGGCAGGAAGTCGTGTGGATGGAAGGCGCCAGCTCGGACGACCTCCTCCCCAACACGTTCCGGGCCCGGGTGGCGCAGGACGGGCGGCAGGGCGTGGAGCTCCCGGAGGTGGTGTTCCACCAGCGCGGCCTGGTCCACGACTTCGGGGAGGTGGTGCTCCCGGGGAGCGGCGGGCTGTACGGGATCCAGGCCGCGGAGGCGCAGTCCGGCACGGGGTGCTGCTGCCCCTTCTGGGACATCCCGTCCACCGGCGCGTCCCCGGCTCAGCCGCCGGGCAACCTCCCGGACCAGCCGCCGCCGCGCGAGGTGCCGGTGGAGCACCCGGTCAGCGGGACGATCCCCACCGGCGACCGCCTGTACGCCATGACCACGGTGCTGGAGCACCTGCTGCGGCCGGGAACCGGCTTTCTCCGCTTCGGCCCGCCCATCGTGGTCAGCAACCTGCCGGAGGAGGTGGGGAGCGGCGCGGAGGCGGCCGCCGGCCCCCCGAATCCTCCCCCCTTCGGCCCCGCGGAGGTGCACGAGAGCGGGATCCTCGTCCACACCACGCGCCAGGACACGCCCCGCGAGGCGCCGTACCGGGAGCGGACGTTCGCGCAGAAGCTGTTCCACGGCCCGTTCAACCTGTACTTCTGCCACCGCAACCTGACGCGGGACGCACACGGACAGAACACACGGATGTGGCTCGTCCTGTACCTGACCACGCCCACGGCGCCCTCCGCGGAGGCGAGGATCACCGGGTCGGCGGTCACGGCGACGGCGCTCCCGATCGTCCTCGGCGGGGGCAAGTCCGCGTGGCCGTTCAGCGGCGGAAAGGGAACGCTCCCCTTCGAAGTCGCGAAGCGGCGCGTCCTCGGGCCCGCCGACGCGGGCCCCGCGGGGGGAGAGGCGATCGACGCCGCGATCCCGGCAAAGGCCAACGGGGCCGTCGTCTGGGCCGGCCTCGTCGACCGCACCAAGTGGGCGGAGGGGCACATCCACGTCGACCCGCCGGCCGGCCTGCAGCTGGGCGTGTACTTCCTGGCGGTCTCGGTCCCCGCGAGCGCCGGGGCGGCTCCGCCTCCGCCCACGCCGGCGCAGATCCAGGCCATCCTGTGCGAGGAAAGGCCGGCGGGCGGCTCGTCCGGGGCGTGTCCCCCGGGGACGCAGAAGGGGCTCCGCGTGGCGGGGGCGCACGTGCGCTGGGACGACGCGCACTTCGGGCGCACGGCCGGGGTGTTCGACGCTTCGCAGTGGGACGGGGCGTTCCTGGTGGACGCGCCGCCGCTGGGCCGCTACCTGGGGCTGGGGATCAACACGGTGGGGAGCCCGCACCCGGAGTCGATCGCGACGGCGGAGACGGCGCAGGTCCCCGTCGCCGGGTACCCGGAAGGGAGTCCCCGCTCCTACATCAACTACGGCACCTACTTCCGCTGCTCGCTCACGGTGCACAACCGGGCGGGCGGGGACGAGCCGGACCGCACGCGCTACGTCCGCGTCCGCTTCGCCGTCTTCCACGACCGGACCGGGAAGACCACGCGCGGCGAGCTCCCCCCGCCGCAGACCACCCTGGTCGGCGGCAGCAAGGTCTTCGGCGTGAGCCACTGGTTCAACGGCGTGGTCCGGAAGCGGTCCCCGCTGCCGCCTCCGTCCTTCCCGGACGCCGTCCACGAGGTGTTCCTCACCAGCGAGCAGCAGAGCGTGGTGCTGTACGACCGGGTGCGGCTGCTTCCCGGCGATCGCTTCCCGTTCACCGTGGAGTTCCCGGTCCCGGGGTTCGCGTCCCGCAGCCACGGCATCGTCGTGGAAACCTACGCCGACGAGGAGCCGCCCGCCGCCCCGGTCCCGTGAGCCGGCGCGGACTTGCCGGGCCGCCGCTCTCCCGGCACCTTTCGGGCTCCGCGTCGCCGCGACCCGCAGCCCCTGCCCCCCGTTGAAGCGATTCGCCGTCCCCAACCCCTGGCGCGGGCTGCGCGGGCTCCCGGCCGAGGTGTGGACCGTCGCCGCGACCACGCTGGTGAACCGGATGGGGATGATGGTCCTCCCCTTCCTGGTGCTCTACGTCACCCAGCACCTGGGCTACCCCGCCGCCACGGCGGGGCTGGTGCTGACGGTGTACGGCGCCGGCGGGCTGGTGAGCGCCCCGGTCGCGGGGCGGCTCTGCGACCGGGTGGGCGCGCTGCGCGTCATGCAGGCCGCGCTCCTGCTTTCCGGGGGCGTGCTGCTGCTCTTTCCGCTGGCGCGCGGGCTGGAGGCGGTGCTGGGGCTGACCCTGCTGTGGGCGCTGGTGTCCGAGGCGGTGCGCCCGGCCAGCCTGGCCGCGCTCACCGGGAGCCTCCCACCGGAAAAGCGCACCGCGGCCATCGCGCTCAACCGCCTCGCCATCAACCTGGGGATGAGCGTGGGCCCGGCGGTGGGCGGCTTCCTGGCCATGGCGTCGTTCCCGCTCCTGTTCGTGGCGGACGGCGCCACCTCGCTCCTGGCGGGGCTGGGGCTCACCCTGGCGATCTGGAAGCTGGGGCTCGCGCGCCGCGAGGACCGCGCCGCCGAGGCCGCCGCGCTGGCGGGCGCCATCCCGCGCGGCGTGCTGCGCGACCGCCGGATGCTGGTCTTCCTGGCGGGGCTCTTCCTGCTGGGCGTGGTGTTCCTCCAGCACGAGGGCGCGCTCCCCGTGTACCTGGTGCGCGACCTGGGGCTCCCCACCTCGTTCTACGGGATGATCTTCGCCGTCAACACGGTGATGATCGTGCTGCTGGAGGTTCCCCTCAACCTGGCCATGGCCGGCTGGCCCCACCGCCGCACGCTGGTGCTGGGCGCGGCCCTCTGCGCGGCCGGGTTCGGGGCGCTGGTGCTGGCCTCCGGGCCCTGGGGCGTGGTGCTCACCGTGGTGGTGTGGACCTTCGGGGAGATGATCTTCTTTCCCGTGTCCGCCACCTACGCGTCGGAGCTGGCGCCGCCGGGCCGCCAGGGCGCCTACATGGGCGCCTACAGCATGGCCTGGGGGCTGGCGTTCACCCTGGGCCCGGCCGCGGGCACCGCCATGCTGGACCGCTTCGGCGCCGCGGCGCTCTGGAGCTCCATGCTCGCCGTCGGGCTGGTTTCGGCGGGGATCATGAGCGCGCTCACCCGGACCGAGCCCGCGGGCGCCGCCCTGCCGGCCGCCTGACCCATCTCACACTCGCCCATCCACCGACATGACGCGCACCGCCCGCTTCCCGCTCGCCGCCCTCCTCCTCGCGCTCTGCGGGTGTGCCGCGCCCGTGCGCGCCGCCGCCCAGGAGCCCACCGTCGTGGTGCTGGTGCGCCACGCCGAAAAGGCCGCGTCCGGCGGCCAGGACCCCGAGCTGAGCGAGGCCGGCGCCGCCCGCGCCGACGCCCTGGCCGCGGCGCTCGCGGACGCGGGCGTGGACGCCGTGGTGACCACCCAGCTCCGCCGCACGCAGCTCACCGCGCAGCCGCTCATGCGCCGGCTGGGCCTCGCGCCCGAGGTGGTCGCCACCAGCGGCGCGGACCACCCCCGCGCGGTCGCCGACGCCGTCCGCCGCCACGCGGGGCAGACGGTGCTGGTGGTGGGACACTCCAACACCGTCCCCGCGATCGTCACCGCGCTGGGCGCGCCGCCCATGGGCGAGCTGTGCGACCACGAGTACTCGACCCTGTTCGTGGTGGTGCTGCGGCCGGGGGAGGCGCCGACGCTGGTGCAGTCGCGGTACGGGGCTCCCGATCCGGCCCCGACGGCTCCCTGTGCGCGTACCATGCGGCAGTAGGCGGGCCTGGATCCCGGTGCGGGGCCGCTCCGGAACCAGGCCAAACGGCCGGCCTGTTTCCTACGCGGGCTGCGGGAGCCCCGGAAAACTGACTCCGGGTCTCCCTCCGCCGGAGTGAGCCAGCCGAAACTGCCCGGCTGTCTCCCTCCGCAACGGATTCGGGGGGTACTGCGGAACGGCGGAACGGCAGAAGCCCGGCTTCGGGCGGCAGGGCCGCGGCGTTCTCAACGCGTCACGGCGCGTATTGCGCCCTGCCGCGGCGCGATGTATCCCTTCATCGGTCACCCGATACGTCCCGCCGCTCCTCCGCCGCGGATCCGTCCGTCCTCTCCCATCGCCCCGGAGCCATGGCAAGCACCGTCCCCACGACGCGCCCGCGCGTGTCGCACCGCGCCGGCCTCTTCACCGAGTCCGTCATCCGCGAGATGACGCGCGAGGCGATGAAGCACGGCGCCGTCAACCTGTCGCAGGGGTTCCCCGACTTCCCGGCCCCGGCGGACGTCAAGGAGGCCGCGCGGCGGGCCATCGCCGACGACGTCAACCAGTACGCCATCACCTGGGGGGCGCGCGACTTCCGCGAGGCCATCGCCCGCAAGACGAAGTGGTACCTGGGGCTGGACGTGGACCCGGAGACCGAGCTTACCGTGACCTGCGGCTCCACCGAGGCCATGATCGCCACGATGATGGCGACCGTGGACCCGGGCGACGAGGTGGTGGTGTTCGAGCCGTTCTACGAGAACTACGGGCCCGACGCCATCCTGTCGCAGGCCACCCCGCGCTACGTGCCGCTGCACGCGCCCGACTGGAGCTTCGACCGGGACGAGCTGGCGGCGGCGTTCGGCGAGCGGACCCGCGCCATCATCCTGTGCAACCCCAACAACCCGTGCGGCAAGGTGTTCACGCGCGAGGAGATGGAGTTCATCGCCGGGCTCTGCCGCGAGCACGACGCCCTGTGCTTCACCGACGAGATCTACGAGCACATCCTGTACGCCGACGACGGCGAGCCCGCCCCGGAGCACGTCTGCATGGCGCAGCTCCCGGGGATGCGCGAGCGCACGGTGGTGGTCAACTCGCTCTCCAAGACGTATTCTGTCACCGGGTGGCGGGTGGGCTACTGCATCGCCCCGCCGGACATCACCAGCGCCATCCGCAAGGTGCACGACTTCCTCACGGTGGGCGCCGCCGCGCCGCTGCAGGCGGCCGGCGCCTACGCGCTGTCGCTCCCGCCGGAGTACTACGCCCACCTCGCCGCCGACTACCGCGCGCGGCGCGACCTTCTCCTCCCCGCGCTGGAGGAGGTGGGCTTCCGGACCTTTCGCCCGCGCGGCGCCTACTACGTCATGGCGGACATCGGCGGCTTCGCCTTTGCATCGGACGTGGACTTCACGCGCCACCTGATCCGCGACGTGGGCGTCGCCTGCGTCCCGGGGTCCAGCTTCTACGCGGACCCGGCGCGGGGCGCCCGGTTCGTGCGGTTCTGCTTCTGCAAGCGCGACGAGACGCTGCACGCGGCGGTGGAGCGCCTGCGCAGGCTCGCCGCGTGAAGGCGCCCCGCGGACCGGAAGAGGGGCGGCGCGTCGCCACAGGGTGCGGCGCCCGGACCTTTCCGCCTGCGCGCACCCGTTCCAAAGGGACACAGCCCATGCGCCTGACCACACGCTTTCTCCCCGCCCTCCTCCTGGCCGCCCTGCTGCCGTGCGCGCCCGCCGCGGCGCAGCAGACGCAGGGGGTGGAGGCGGTGCTGGTGGGGGCGCGCATCCGCGTCATGGCGCCCGAGCTGACCCGGGCGTGGATCGGCGGCCGGATGGTGCACGCCGACTCCTCCACCGTCATCGTCGACCCCACCACCCGGCGCTGGGGGTCGCCGCTGGCGCTGGACCAGGCCGCGATCACGCGCATGCAGCTCTTCCGCGGGCGCATCGGGTCGCAGCGGAACCTGGGGGCGGTGCTGGGCGGGCTGGCCGGGACGGCGGCGGGGGTGTACTCCGCCTGGGCCATCAAGAACAAGGAGGGGAGCACCGGCGGGTGGGTGCTGGTGCCGCTCTTCTCCTTCGGAGGAGTGGGGATCGGGGCGGGGGTGGGGGCCGTGGTCCCCCGCGAGGGGTGGGACCCGGTGGACCTACCCGTGCGCGTCATCTACGAGCCGGGCACGGCGCCCGGCCCGGAGTCGCGCGCCCCCGCGGCGCGCTGATCCCTCCCGCCGCCGCCCCCCCCGCTCCCTCGTCGTCCCTCCCCGCCGCACGTTTCCCTCCGCATGGCCCCGCGGGTCCGCCGGGTGTAGATTGCCGCGTTCCCGCACCCAGGCAACCACGCGGAGGATTCACCCGATGAACCGTTCCCGGCCGGCTCCCCCCTTCCGGCTCCTCGCCGCCGCGGTCGCGCTCCTCCTGTGCGCCGCGCCCGCCGCCGCGCAGACGGCGCGTGCCCCCGAGGCGCCGCAGCGCCCCCGCCCGTACCCCGTGTTCGAGACCCCGGAGTTCGCCCGCGCGGTGGAGCGCGGCACGCGCACCCGCACGGGGCGGCCGGGGCCGCGCTACTGGACGCAGTACGCCCGCTACCGGCTGAACGCCGACCTGGACCCGGCCACCCGCCGGCTCGCGGGGCAGGGGACCATCCAGTACCAGAACCGCTCGCCGGACGTGCTCACCGAGGTGTACGTGCACCTTGCCCCCAACCTCACGGCGCCCGGGGTGATCCGGAACCGCCCCGTGCAGGAGACGGGCGGAATGGAGCTGTCGCGGGTGATCGCGCAGGGGCGGACGCTCGCCGCGGTGGAAGCGCTGGACTCGCTGGGGACGCCTGCTTACGTGGTGAGCGGCACCGTGGCCCGGCTGCGCCTGCCGCAGCCGCTGGCCCCCGGCCAGACCGCCGACCTGGGCTTCTCCTGGAGCTACGTGGTGCCGCCGGACGGCACGCCCCGCACCGGCACCGACGGGGAGGTGTTCTACATCGCCTACTGGTACCCGCAGCTGGCGGTGTACGACGACGTGTCCGGGTGGCAGGCCGACCCGTACATGGGCAACGCGGAGTTCTACATGGGCTACGCGGACTACGACGTGTCGCTGACGGTGCCCGAGGGGTGGCTGGTGGCGTCCACCGGGACGCTGCAGAACGCGCAGGAGGTGCTCACCCCGCAGACGCTGTCGCGCCTGGAGGCGGCGCGCACGCAGCCCGGCGTGGTGCACGTGGTGACGGCGGACGACCGCGCGGCGGGGCGGGCGACGCGCTCGGTCCGGGGCGGGCGGCTCACCTGGCGCTACACCGCGCCGGGCGTGCGCGACTTCGCCTGGGGGACCTCGCCGCGCTACCTGTGGGACGCCACCCACGCCGTCGCGGGCGACGCGGACGGCGACGGCGACGCGGACACCACGGCCATCCACACCTTCTACCGGCCCGAGCGGGTGAGCTGGGCGTGGGACCAGTCGGCGCGCTACGCGCGGCACTCCGTGGAGTTCCTGTCGCGCTACCTGTGGCCGTACCCGTACCCGCACATGACCGCGGTGGACGGCATCGTGTCGTGCTCGGGGATGGAGTACCCCATGATGACCTGCATCGGCGGGCGGCGCGACACCCTGTCGCTGTACTCGGTGACGGTGCACGAGATCGCCCACATGTGGTTCCCCATGCAGGTGGGCTCGGACGAGCGGCGCTACTCCTGGCAGGACGAGGGGCTGACGCGCTTCAACCAGGCGCAGGCCATGCGCGAGTTCTTTTCCGGCTACGACCTGGAGACCATCGCACGCAACCAGTACCTGGACCTGGCCCGCAGGGGGAGCGAGTACGCGGGCGGGCAGGTGGAGCTGATGCGCCACGGCGACCTGTACCCGGTCGCGGGGAGCGCCTTCGGCGTTTCCAGCTACGCCAGGATGGCCACCAACATGGCGATGCTGCGCGCGCTGCTGGGCGAGGAAACGTTCATGCGCGCCTACCGCGAGTACGGCCGGCGCTGGCTGGGGAAGCACCCGCAGCCGTACGACCTGTGGAACACCTTCGAGGACGTTTCCGGGCGCGACCTGGACTGGTTCTGGCGCACCTGGTGGTACGAGACGTGGACGCTGGACCAGGCCATCGGCGAGGTGCGCATCGCCGGCGACCGCATGGAGGTGGAGGTGATGGACCGCGGGCTCGCCCCCATGCCGGTGCGCCTGGCGGTGACGCGGGCGGACGGGCGGGTGGAGCGCATCGAGGTGCCGGTGGACGTGTGGCTGGCGGGCGCGCGGCGCCACACCGTGCCGGTGAGCGGCGCGGCCACCGTGGTGCGGGTGGAGATCGACCCCGAGAACGCCTTCGCGGACATCGACCGGACCAACCAGGCGTGGACGAGAACGCGGTGAGCCGGCCCGCGGCCGCGGGGTGGTGGTTCGTCTTCCGCGGCCGCGAGCTGCTGGTGGGGAGCGAGGGGGAGGCGCTGCGCCTCCCCCTCGCCACGGACCCGGCGGAGCTTTCGGTGGAGCCGCTGCGGGTGCTGGAGCTGGAGCCGGTGCAGGGGGTCGCCGCGTGGGCCGCCGAGGCGCCCGCGGAGTGGGAGCCGCCCGCCGGGATGGAGCTGCGGGGTCTGCGCGCCACCTGGGGGCTGCTGGACGAGCCCCTCTTCCGCCTGGCGGGGCGCGCCGTGCAGCTGGTGGACTGGGACCGCACCCACCGCTTCTGCGGCGCGTGCGCCACCCCCACCCGGGTGCGCGCGTGGGAGCGCGCCCGCGAGTGCCCGGCGTGCGGGCTGGTGGCGTACCCGCGCCTGTCGCCCGCGGTGATCATGCTGGTGCGCGACGGCGACCGGCTGCTCCTGGGCCGCCACGCGGGGCTGGCGCCGGGGATGTACAGCACGCTGGCGGGGTTCGTGGAGCCGGGGGAGAGCCTGGAGGAGGCGGTCGCGCGGGAGGTGCGCGAGGAGACGGGGGTGGAGGTGCGCGGCGTCCGCTACTTCGGGAGCCAGCCCTGGCCCTTTCCGAACTCTCTGATGATCGGCTTCACGGCGGAGTACGCGGGCGGCGAGCTGGCGGTGGACCGCGCGGAGCTGGAGGACGCGGGGTGGTTCGAGCCGGACGCGCTCCCCACGGTCCCGCCCCCGCTGAGCATCGCGCGGCAGCTGATCGACGCGTTCCTGGCGGAGCGGGAGCAGCGGCGGGGCGCAGGGTAGGCCCCGCTACGCGTACTCCGGGTGGCGGGCGATGAACTTTTCCAGCGTCGCCATCGCCATCTTCCGCCGGGCGCCGGGGACGAGCCACGACATCACCCCCTTCGCCGGCCCCAGCGCCTGCACCCCCCACCGGAGCGCGCTGCACGAGTCCAGGTGCTCGATGACCAGCCCGTCCACGAAGTGGAAGTCGGAGCGGATGACGTTGCGCACGCGGCGGCCGGTGGCGCGGAAGGTGTAGTCGTCCACCAGGTCCACCGTGGCGGCGCGGCCGTCCACCCGCCTCACGGTGAACGTGGCCCGCAGGTCCGACTCCGAGATCATGTGCCACATGGCGTGGATGCGCTTCCTGCCGCTCAGCGTGAAGGCGATGTCCCGGAAGACCGCGTCCGGGTGGTAGCACGCCGCCATGCCCTGGTGGTCCCCCGCGTCCAGGCAGGTGTAGAGCTTTTCCAGCACCAGCGCCTGCTTGGAGGGCGCGCCCTTCTGGTGCAGCTTCGACATGGTGCCTCCGTGGCGAGGAGATGAGTCTCCCCATAGAGTAGCGCCGCCCGCGTGCGGGACAAGGGTCCCGTTCGCGTTCCACCCGGCCCGACCGCAGCGGAGGGTGCCGCGCATGCACATCGACCAGCTGCCTTACAGGGAGCTGCACGACGCCGTGCTGGAGTACGAGGGCGAGGAGCTGTTCGGCGACCTCGTGCGGCCGTGGCTTCGCGCGAACGAGGGCGAGCGGCGGTGGCTCGCGGCGGTCCGCGGGCGCGCGGGACGCCCGGTGCCGCCCATGCGGCCGGAGGAGCTGTGGCGCCTCTACGCGCTTTCCAGGATCGTGGAGCTCCTCCAGCTCTCGTTCGCGCCGCGCACGGACGACCCCGCCTGGGACGTGGCGCCGGTCGGCGTGGACGACTTCGCGGAGTTCATGGCGGCGCTCGGCCTGGAGGCGGTGGAGCGCCCCGGCTTCCACCCCTTCTACCACGAGGTGGTGACGGTGGATTCGGCGCCGGAGGAGAGCGCGCCGCCGGAGGTGGTCCAGCTCTACTGGCCCGGCTGCCGCCTGGGTCCGCTGATCGTTTCCCGCGCGGGCTGCCGCGTGCGGGCGGGGCGGCTCCACCTGCGCGGGGAGGTGGCGGAGCGCTCCAGGCTGTACTGGGCGTACGCCCGCAACGGCCGCCCCACCGAGGACCTGGCCAGCGGCTGGGGCGGCAACTCGCAGTGGCGCACGCCGCTGCGGCGGGACTACGCGCTGGGCGGGATGCTGTACTACAACGTGGACGCGAAGCCGTCGCCCGGGGGAGCGGACCCCGGGCTGGACGCGGCGGAGCGCGCCGAGCTCCTGCGGCACCGCTGCTTCGTCGCGTGCGGCAGGCCGGGCGAGGACCGGTGGCCCTACGACCTCAGCCTGGTGGAGCCGGGGTAGCGCGGACGTGCCGCGGCGCGGCCAGTCGGCGGAGTCGCCGGAAGCAGACAGGGGAGGAGCCGCCGCGGCTCCTCCCCTGTCGTATTCATCCCACGCTCTCGCCGTCCTCCGCCGTCGTTCCGTCCGCCGCGTCGGCCTTTCCGCCGGGCGGCTCCAGCTGCTCGCCGCTCTCGCGCAGCAGCTCCCGGCTCCGCTCGATGGCCTCGCGCATCCGCCGGAGGGCTTCCCGGGCCGCTTCGCGGCGCACGGCGGTCTCGTCGATGGTGTGCTGGAAGCGGTCCGTCATGGGGTGGCGAGGTCTTCGTCCGCGGCGGCGCCTCCGGGAGGGATGCGGGCGCGGTGGGATCGGGGCCGGTCCGGCGGGTCCGGGGGGGATCGCGCACCAAGATATCCAGACGTTTCCGGGCTCGCCAGACCAGCGGGAGCAACGGCGTCGGCGGAGACCCAGGGGGCGTATGAGGGTGCCCGGAGAGACGCCTGCGGGGCGGGTAGATGGGGCTGTTGGACTGGAGAAGCGAGTCGCTTACAATACGACATTACGGCCCGTTTGCCGGCAACAACGCGGTGACCACCCGGTTCCGGAGGATGGATGAAGCGACGAGAGGGAGGGCAGCGGCCCCGCGTCCCGCCCCTGCCGCCCGGACTCGTGCTGCACGGCGGGGACGGGGCGTGGGACGTGGTGCTGCGCGAGCTGCCCGACCCGGCGGCCCTGCCCGCCTGGGAAACGCTGCGCTTCCTGCGCCTGTGGCTCGCCGCGGAGCCGTCGCGGCGGGCCGACCTTTTCCGCGAGGGCGCGCAGGCACGGCGCGAGCTGGAGCTGGTCCACCAGACCTTCGACCTGGACCTGACGGGGCCGCTCTCGGTCCTGGCCGAGTTGCTGGCGGACGGGAGCACCGAGCCCGGGGAGGTGGTGTGGGCGTGCCTGTGCGTTGCGGAGTGGGCGAACCTCCGCGGCGCGCGCGAGACGGCAGGGTTGTTCGCGGAGACGGCCGCGCTGGCCGCGCCGGAGAAGCCGGGGTTGGCGTTCGTCGCCGGGCGGATGGCGCGGTCCCGCGGCGACGGCTTCAGGGCGGAGCGATGGCTCCGGCGGGCCGCATCGGTGGCGTGGCGGGTGGAGGAGTGGGAGGTGTATGCCCGCAGCGTGAACAGTCTGGGGAACCTACGCTGGGAGCAGGGATCATATTCGTCGGCGCGGAGGCTCCATGAGAAAGCGCTCCGTGCTGCACGGCGGAACCGACTTGGGGACGTGGAGGGAGAAATCCTCCACGACCTGTTCATTGTCAGCTTCACCACGCGCGACTTCAAGCGAGCCGAGGAGTTCTGCCAGGGTGCGTCGTCCTTTTACCTCAAAGGCAATTCCCGCCTACCTCAATTCGCCCACGACATCGCTTACTTCTGGATCACGCAGGGTTATTTTGCGCGTGCCTTGCCCGTCGTCCAGTTGCTCCTCTTGAAATTCCACCTGCCACACGAGCGGCTAAAAGTCCTCGCGTCGGCTGCGCGGGCCGCCGCAGCCTGCGGGAAGGATGAAGTTTATCAGCGGCTCCGGGTTGAAGCCGATACGCTGGTCTCCGACCTGGAGGACACGTCGACGCTCGCTGCTGCACTGGTAGAGATCGCAATCGGGGCTTCCAGCTTAGGCGACTGGGAACATGCGACGTCTGCCGCCATTCACGCGCAAGCGGCTGCTCAAGAGCGCAGCGAAGCGGATGTCGTGTTCCGAGCCGAAGCGGTTCTCGCTGCCGTGCAGAGCCAGCGCAAGGCGGAAGTAGACGGCCGCTCGGGGGGCCGGCTCCCGAATGCCGGGGACGAGCTTGCAACCGCCATCGTGCGTCGCTTGCGGGGTACGCCGGCAGATCCGGAATAGGCACGCCGTGAGTTCTGCAACAAACCAGTTCAATTTCCCGAGCCAAAGGTGTTCGTCCCCCGCGAACCCGTCGGTGCGGCGTCGCCGCTCCCGGAGCCTCCGGTCACGGCGATGCTGTCGGTCGAGGCTGCCGGCCGAGAAGCTGGCGTGGAGGGAACTGCGGTCGGCACACTTTCCCGGCAAGCCGATCCCAGGACGGTGAGCGCGAGCACAAGGGCGGTTCGGAGGTACTTCATCGGGCGCTCCTGAACAGAGAGGATGGCTGTTTCAGCTCGTATAATGCCGCTCCCATAATCAGTGTCAACAGTCCCACCATCCAAAATACCCGCTCCCGATAGGCCACATGCGAAGGTACGCCACCCGGCCGCTGTACGTGCAGAAGTCGCTGCCGCTCTATGAGCCGATGCTGGCGGAGCTGCGCGACCGCTTTCACCTGCGCGCGCTGGACGGCTGGGACGACGTGCTGCATGCCGTGCAGGCGGCGCCCGCGTCGGGGGTGTTTCTGGTGGACCCGTACGAGGCCGGGAGCGGCGCCCTCGCCCCGGGGCTGCGGACGCTGCTCGCGACTCACCCATCCGCGACCATGGTCGCGGTGATGAGCCTGGGCCCGGACTGCGGGAGCGCCGTGCGGACGCTGCTGGGCTGGGGAGTGGCGGACGTCGTGGCGCTGGGGGTGGAGGACACGCCGGACGCGATGCGCGCGCGGCTGCTGGGCGCGCACGCCCGGCGGCTGAAGCGGATGCTGGAGTCGGCGCTGGCGCCCCTCCTCACCGTGGGCGGGCACACGCTGCTGCTCGCCGCGGCCGAGGCGGTCGCGGACGGGGGCGGGTCGGGCGAGCTGGCGCGCGTGCTCCACGCGAACCCCCGGACGGTGGCAGCGACGTGCCGGAGGGAACGGCTCCCCAACCCACGGCGCCTGCTCGCCTGGGTGCGCCTGCTGCTGGCCGCCGCGCTGCTGGACGAGGGAGGGCGCACTGTGGCCCGGGTGGCGGGGGCGTGTGGCTACACCACCGACGGCGCGCTGCGGCGCGCGCTGCGCACCTTTCCCGGCCGCGGCGCCGCGGCCCTCCGGCGCGAGGGTGCCTTCGCCGTGGCGTCCCGTGTGTTCGCGGCGGAGCTGCGGATGGCGCGGTCCGGGTAGCTGGCCCACTCGGCCGTCACCGCTGGCTGGACTCCCGGCGCCGCGAGCCGGCCGGAGCGCTTCCACCGGTCCGCCCCCGGCCTTTCTGCGCAGGTACTCCGCGAACCATCCGGGCACCTCGCTGCGCCCGGCTTCAGCCGGGGCGAGGCCGCCGCCGCCTCATCCCGGGAGGGGGTTCATCCGCCGGAACACCTCGTCCAGCTCCGCGCGCGAGGCGCGGCTGTTCGTCTCCGAGGTGCCGTAGGGGATCTCCAGCTCGCCGCGCCCCAGGCGCTCCATGACCGAGTCCGCGAACTCGTCCAGCGGCGCGCCGAAGGTGTGCAGCCCGGGGCCGCCCAGGTCGGTGTCGACGGCGGGAGGGATCACCTCGATCACCTCCACCGGCGTGCCCGCGAGCTGGTGGCGCAGCGACAGCGTGAAGGAGTGCAGCGCCGCCTTGGTCGCGCAGTACACCGGCGCCGAGGCCATGGGGACGAACGCCAGTCCCGAGGTGACGTTGACCACCGCGGCGCGCGGCTGCCGGAGCAGGTGGGGAAGGAAGAGCAGCGACAGGTGCACCGGCGCCTCGAAGTTGACCGCGGTCTCCCGCCGCGTCTCGCTCCACGCCTCCGGCTCGGCGAGGCGGAAGCGGCGCTGGATGCCGGCGTTGTTGACCAGCACGTCGAGGGCGGGGAACTCCCGCGCCGCCCACTCGAAGAGCGCCGCGCGCTCCGCCTCGTCCGCCACGTCGGCGACGCGGGTGTGCAGCGCGGGGTGCCTTTCCCGGGCCTCGCGCAGCCGGTCCGCGCGCCGCCCGCAGACGATCACCTCGCTCCCCGCGCGGAGGAAGCGCTCCGCCATGGCCAGCCCGATCCCCGTCGCGCCGCCGGTCACCAGCACCGTGTTTCCGCTCAGCTCCATGGTCTCACCCCGTTGTGGCTGCGGTCTCGTCCGCCGCGGCCCGGCGGAGCGTGACGGCGGTGACCTCCGGGAGCGTCCCGATGCGGAACGGGATCCCCCAGAAGTTGGTGCCCGGGTTGATGTAGAGGACGGAGCCGCCGGCGCGGTACGTCCCCATCGCCAGCTCCAGGAAGAGCGAGGCCGCGCTCCACCCCAGCCGCGGGGCGGCGAGCTGGCCGTAGTGCGTGTGGCCGCTCAGCGTCAGCGGCACCCCGCGCTCGGCCAGCGCCGGCCAGAGCGCCGGGTTGTGCGCCAGGGCGAGGACGAACTCCCCCGGCGGGACCGGGGCCAGCGTGCGGGCGAGGTCCGGCGCGGCCGAGGCCCCGCCGCCGCGCCCCACCTGGCCCCCGGCGGGGTCGCCGGTGCCCGCCACCCAGAAGCGCGCGCCGCCGCGCTCGCGCGCCACGGCGTCGTTCACCAGCACCGTCCACCCCATCGACTCCAGCCCGCGGCGCACCGCCGCCCACCCGGCGTACACGTCGTGGTTGCCGGGGATGGCGAACACTCCCAGCGGCGCCGCCAGCCCGCCGAAGGCCGCCGCGAAGGGCTCCACGTCGCGCGCGTAGTCGTCCACCTGGTCGCCGGTGACGGCGATCAGCTCCGGCCGGGCGTCGCGCACCGCCGCGGCGATGCGCGCCAGGTGCCGCCGCGAGGTGTGCGGCCCCACGTGCAGGTCGGAGAGCTGCACCACGCGCAGCCCGTCCAGCCCGTCCGGGAGCCCCGCGAGCGGCAGCTCCATGCGGCGCACGACGAGCCGGCGCGTGCCCGCGAACCCCCACGCCCCGAGCACCGCCAGCGTAGACGCGGCGGCCGCCATGGCGCCGCGGCCCGCCCGTCCGCCGGCCCCGAAGGGGAGCCCGGCGAGTGTCCCCACCAGCCCCGCCATCGCCACCAGCGGCACCATGAGCTGCGCGTACCAGAACGGGCGGAACACCCACAGCCGGGTGGGCGCCGAGGGATACGCGCCGCCGCCGAAGGCCCGCGCGAGCACCGGCAGCGGGGCCACGGTGAGCGCCGCCGCCGCGAGCACCGCCGCCCAGCCGCCCGGGAGCACCGGCCGGAGCAGCCCGCCGATGACGAGCCAGCAGGCGCCCGTCCAGAGCAGCAGGACCGTGACGACGCGCCGCATCGAGGGCACGCCGGCTACCCGTTTCTGGAGTGCGGGGTGAGGCAGGCCATGGAGTCGTCCGTTCGGGGTTCCTGGTGCAGGGCGGGGGCGACGTATCAAGTCCCGGGCCGGTCGTGTGTTCTCCTGGGGCGGGGGGCGGTGGCGGGGCCGCTCCGGAGCCGGACGATACTGCCGTCCGTCTCCTGCGCGGGCTCCGGGAGCCACCGGAAACTGCCCCGGTGTCTCCCTTCGCCGGAGTGAGCCTCGCACGGCGCCTTTGAACTGCGGCGCCGGCGAGTCTCCCTCCGAACGGACTCGTGTGGGTACCGCGGAACTGCGGACGGCAAAACGGCGCCCCGCCGGGAGATCCCGGTGGGGCGCCGTTCCGTGCTTGGTGCTTCGTGTCGCCGACCTTACGCGCCCGTGTGGTTCTTGATCCGCTCGGCGATCAGGGCCTCCAGCCGGCCGGTGGTGGCGCAGTTCACCGAGGCGCCGCTGACGGCGCGGTTGACGGCCGAGGCGTTGACGCGGGTCTGCACCCGGGTGGCGCCGTTCTCCGCGGGGGCGAGGGTGGTGAGCAGCGACATCGTCACGCGGTAGCTGTCGGCCAGCGGGGAGCCGGTGGGGCCCTCGCCGCAGTTGACGAAGGTGGAGACCGGCTGGCCGGCCAGGACGCGGTTCACGTCCAGCCTGATGTTGCCGATCGTCTTCGCGTCCGGGATGCTGGTGCCCACCGCGATCCCCAGCCCCTGGTACACCGCCGGCATCACCTGCCACACGCGGTCCGGCGCCGCGCTCACCCGGTGGGACGAGCCGCCCACGTCGCTGTACGAGTCGATGGTCGTCGTGGCGCTCCCTCCCACCCCGGAGCTGGAGATGCTGGTGGTGGAGCGGACCGTCTGCGTGGAGGACGGAGCGTTTCCGCTGCACCCCGCGAGCAGGGCGGCGGCGGAAAGGACGACGAATCGCTTCATGGATGTTCTCCGGGGGGGTGAAGGTGGCCGGGAGCGCGCGCCTCCGCTCCCGCGGAGCCGAAACGGGCGGCGCCGGAGGCCCTAACATGACGACCGGATGTCGTACCGCGCAACGAGCGCGGGGATCCCCCGGGCGTGTCCACTTCGGTTTTTGTTGGGTACGAATCGTGCTACAAGTGAGTGCGCCCGAGAGGGTTGCACTCGATCCGAAACCAGCGCGGGAAAGCATACCATGACCGACAGGAACACGCAGGACCAGGCGGCGCAGGGAAACACCATCAAGGACCCGGACGACTGGACCACCGGGGACGAGCCCATGACCGGGGCGCAGCGCTCCTACCTGAACACCCTGGCCGGGGAGGCGGGCGAGAAGGTGGGCGACGACCTCACCAAGGCTGCGGCCTCCAAGAAGATCGACGAGCTCCAGGAAAAGACCGGCCGCGGCTCGGACGGCTGATCCCGTCCGGCGGGGCTGGAGGCGCGACACGAGCGACACGAGGGCGGCCGGGGAACTCCCCGGCCGTCTTTTTCGTGGATGCCGAGGCCACGTCGGAGCCCCGCGTGAGGGATTCCGGCCCGGAGGGGCGAGACCGCGCGGCTGTTTGCGCGGGCTCGACTCCGTTGGGCTGCGTTGTTTGCAGCCCTACGGAGCCGAAGCCCGACCCCGGCGCCAGCCGGGGGCACGCCCGAACCCGCCGTTCACAGCCGTGCCCCGGCCAGCACCCGGATGGCCGATCCCTCCGCCACGAACGCCGAGCGCGGCGCGCCGGAAAGCGGCTCCGCCCACTCCGGCCCGTAGAGCGACGCGGCGTCGCAGTCCATCCGCGCTTCGGCCACGCGCCAGGTGCGCCACGCCGGGTGCTCCACGCGGTACTCCGCCGCCCTGCCGCCGCGGCGGGCCGTGTAGCCCCAGTAATGCTCGGTGACGAACTCCTCCTCCGAGCCCGCCCGCGGCGTCTCCGGCGCCCCTTCCGTGGTCGCCTGCAGCGAGCTCCACCGCCCCCGCCGGCGCCAGCCGTATTCCACCCGGCCGCCCGGCCGCAGCGCCGCGCCGGACGCGTCCAGCTCCACGCGGTGGCGCATGGGCATGGCCACGTAGGGCTCCTCGTACACGACCCGCGCCACGGTCGCGATGGCCAGCCGCGGCACGATCTCCCGCACGAACACCACGCCCCGCCGCCACCCCTCCGGCCCGCGCCGCCGCACGTAGAAGCGCAGGTTCACCTCCTCGAAGTCGCGGTGCAGCGGGATGGGGACGCCCAGCACGCGGGTGTCCAGGAAGAGGAAGCCCACCATGCTCGCCAGGGTGACGCCCTCCCACGCGTCCAGCTCCGTCCCCGGGGGCACCCGCGGGGCAAGGAGCGCCGGGTCCACCTCGTAGTTGAGCATCGCCAGCCAGCGCCACTCCGCCGTGAGGAAGGTGCGCGGCGGGCGCTCCGGGGTGCCGGGCATGGTCGTCGTCTCGGCTGGGAAAGGGATGGGGGTCGGGCTCCGGGGCAAGTTCGTGCCGGGCGGCGGGCAAGGCAAGCCGGCCGCCGTGTGCCCCGTGGCCCACCCGCTCCGTCCGGCTCGCGTCGTGCCTGTCACGGGGCGGGGGGCGCTCGCGCGAGCGGCGAGAGCGTCCGCCCAGCTCAACACTTCGGGCCGCTCGCGTGCCTTGCAGGGGATGGAAGCCGAATCCGATGCGGAGCTGGTAGCGGGCGTGCGCCGGGGGAGCCGCGTCGCCGCGGGCCGCCTGGCCGAACGATACCTGCGCGCGTGCAGGGCCGTGGCGCTCGCCGTCGTGGGCGAGGTCGCCGGGGCGGAGGACGTGTGCCAGGATGCGTTCGTGTACGCGATCGAGCACATCGACGACTGCCGCCACCCGGACCGCTTCGGCGCCTGGCTCTTCCAGATCACGCGCAGCCGGGCCCGCAACCACGTGCGCGACCACCGGTCGGACCGGCTGCTCGAGATCGACTCCGTGGCGCTGGCGGACGCCCTGCCGTCCCCCGCCGACGACGCCGAGCGGGCCCAGCTGCGCGAGCGGCTCCTGGCCGCGCTCGCCGAGCTTTCCGGGGAGCGGCGCGAGATCGTCCTGCTGCACGACCTGGAGGGGTGGACCCACCGGGAGATCGCGGAGCGGCTGGACCTTCCCGCGGGAACCGTCCGCTCGCACCTGCACCACGCGCGCAGGCGGCTCCGCGGCCTGCTCGGGAACCTGAAGGGAGAGGGAGAATGAGCGACGACCGGATCGACCTTTCCGCGCTGGAGCCGGGGCGGGACGGCGGGCGCTGGGACGCGGCGGTGCAGCGGACGCTCCGGCGGGTGGAGGTCGCCCTGCTCGACCGCGCGCCGGCCGATCCGTTCGCCTTCATCGCGCAGTGGCGCCGCCCGGTGCTCGCGGCCGTGGCGGCCGTGGTCGTGGTGGTGGTCCCGGTGGAGTGGGCGCTGGAGCGCCGGGAAGCGGGCGCGGAGCGGGTCCGCCGCCTGGCCCGCCTTTCCGGCGAGGCGGTCCGCGGCGAGCAGGGCCCCACCGGCGCGGAGCTCCTGGGGGCCGTGTCCCCGTGGAGGCTCCGCTGATGCGGCGGCCCCGGGCGGTCGCCGCGCTCCTCCTCGCCCTCGCCTTCGCCTCTGGCGGCCTGGCCGGGATGGCGCTGGAGGAGGCGGCGGGGCTGGACTGGTTCGACTTCCTGGACGAGGACGTGCGCCGCGACGGCCGCCTCCTGGACGGGATGGGCCTGTCCGGGGCGCAGCGGGAGCAGGTGGAGCGCATCCTGGACCGCCAGGAGGACCGGCTCGAAGAGTACTGGGCCGCGCGCCTCCCCGAGATGCAGGCCGTCGCGGCCGCGTCGCACGACGAGATCCGCGCGGTGCTCACACCCCGGCAGCGGACGGTGTTCGACCGGCGCGTCCGGGCGCAGGAGGCGCGCGCGGTGGAGGAGCCCGGGGACTGACCGGGCGGCCGGAGCGCCGGTCGCCACGGAAACGGAAACAAGGAGTCGAGATGGGTGACGAAGCTGGACTGTTGCGCCTGGGAGCCGGCGTATTCGCCGCGATCATCGGGATCGGCGCGGTCGCCTGGGGAACCGGGACGCGAGGCGGTGAGGCGAAGGACGGGGACAGGCACGGGAGCCGCTCGGTCGCGCAGGCGGTGGCGGGGCCCGCCGCCGGGAAAGCGGACGATCCGCCCCGGGACGGCGGGGACGAGCGCGCCTGCCGGGTGGAGGGCCCGCCCACGCTCCTCCCGGACGCGGTGCACGAGGCGAGCGGGCTGGCGCTCGGCCGCCGCGGCCCCGGCGTGCTCTGGACCCACGGGGACAGCGGGGAGCCGCGCCTTCTCGCCGTGTCGCTGGACGGCACGGTCCTGGGGACCGTGCGCGTCGCCGGGGCGGCCGCCGGGGACTGGGAGGACATCTCCGCCGGCCCGTGCGCCGCGGGAGCGTGCCTGTACGTGGGCGACATCGGCGACAACGACGCGTCGCGTCCGCGGATCACCGTCTACCGGCTGCCGGAGCCCGCGCCCGGCGACGGCACGAGCGCCCCGGCGGAGGCGCTCCACGCCACGTACCCGGACGGGCCGCACGACGCCGAGGCGCTGTTCGTGGACGCTGGCGGGCGGATCTACGTGGTGACCAAGGGGGAGTCCGGGCCCGTCGCGGTCTACCGCTACCCGGACTCGCCCCGGCCGGGCGCGGTGTCCCGCCTGGAGCGGGTCGCGGAGCTGAGCGCCGGCAAGGTGGGGCGGAACGGGCGGATCACGGGCGCCGACGTCTCGGCCGACGGGCGCTGGGTGGCGCTGCGGACCCTGCGGACGGTGTCGTTCCACCCCTTCGAAGCCGTGACCGGCGGCGGTGGTGGCGGCGAGCCGGCGCGCTTCGACCTGAGCGCCGCGGACGAGGCGCAGGGCGAGGGCATCGCTCTGGGCGCGGGCGGCGTGGTCTACCTGGCGAGCGAGGGCGGCAAGAAGAAGAACCCGGCCACCCTGGTCCGGGTCACGTGTCCGGTTCCGTGAAGCAGACGGGCGAAAGGCGGGGTTCGGGCGTGCCCCCGCTGGCGCGGGGTCGGGCTTCGGCTCCGTAGGGCTGCAAACAACGCAGCCCAACGGAGTCGAGCCCCGGCAAACTGCCGCCGGGTCTCGCCCCTTCGGGCCGAAATCCCTCACGCGGGCATCGCGCCGGCGTCCGCGGGAGGGCCCCTCCTCTCCCTGCGCCCTGCGCCGCTACCGCTTCTTCGAGTCGATCCAGCGGTCCACGGCCTCGCGCAGCATGGGCAGGGTGATGGTGCCGTGGCCGAGCACGGCGTCGTGGAACTCGCGCACGTCGAAGGCTGGGCCGAGCTCGCGCTCGGCGCGCTCGCGCAGCGCAAAGAACTCCAGGCCGCCGGTGTCGTAGGCGGTGAGCTGGCCGGGGAGCACCGCGATGCGGTCCACCATGGTCTCCGCGGACTCGCGTCCGCGGCCGGTCTCCATCAGGTACCGCACGGCCTGCTCGCGCGTCCACCCCATCACGTGGATGCCGGGGTCCACCACCATCCCGCGGGCCGGCCAGATGCGGCGGGTGACGCGGGCCGCGGGATCGGTGTAGAGCCCCATCTCCTCGGCGAGCGCCTCGGCGTAGCGCGCCCACCCCTCCACGAAGGCGCTGCTGGACACCAGGCCGGTGACGTCGTGCGCGTCCGGGAGCTCCTGCGCGGCGGAGATCTGGAGGTGGTGGCCGGGATACGTCTCGTGGAAGGCGGTGATCTCGGCGGTGGCGCGCGACTTCCGCTCCGGCTCGTACAGGTTGATGCGGTAGGTGGCCGGGCGGCTCCCGTCCTCCGCGGCCGGCGAGTACTGGTCGGAGGCGCTCCGCTCCAGGAAGGCGGCATGCGGCACGATCTCCACCCGGGCGCGGGGCACGGTGCGGAACCAGCGGGGCGACGCTGCCGCGGCGCGCTCCACGGCGCCCTGCGCGAAGGCCATCATCTCGTCGCGGCCCCGGAAGCGCCGCGAGCTGTCCGCCCGGACCCGGTCCAGGACGGCGAGCACGTCGTCCGTGCCGTACGCGGCGCGCGCGACCTCCCGCGCCTCGGCGAGGTTGCGTTCCACGCGGGCGCGGCCCAGGGCGGCCGTCTCCTCCGGGGCGCGGTCCAGCGTGGTGAAACCGCGGAAGGAGGCGCGGTAGCACGCCGCGCCGTCGCGGTTCGCGGACACGCCCACGGCCTCGCGGGCGGCGCCGCGGTATTCGTCGCGCAGGTAGTCGCGGTAGCGCCGCACGGCGGGCGCGATGTCGCGCTCCAGCAGGGCGCGCCAGGCGGCGCGGAACTCCGGCGTGGAGTCGCGCCGCGCCGGGTCGTAGAAGGGCGACTCCTCCGCCGGGGTGGCGAGGAGCGCGTCCAGCTGCCCGATCACCAGCTCCACGTTGCGCCGGGGCGTGGTGTAGCCCAGGCGCACGCCCTCGCGCAGGTTCGCCACCTCGGTGTCCAGGAAGCGCGGCACCCGCCGCCAGCGCGCCAGCGCCTGGGCGCGCAGCTCCGGCGTCCCCACCGGCTGCGTTCCCGCCAGCTCCGCCAGCCCGGCGTGCCAGCCGTTCATGTGGCTCACCGGCCACAGCTCACGCCTGCAGACGCGCCGTCCGCGCGCGGACTCCAGCTGCTCCCTCAGCATCCCGTGGGTCACCCACTCGGGGCGCCCCCAGAGCGCTCCCCCGTCGATGCGCGCCAGCTCCGCCGCCCACGCGTCCTGCCGGGCCTCCCACTCACGGCGGGCGGCGGGGGAGTTGTCGGTGAGCCCGTCGTGCCGGGCGATGGTCATCCCGTTCCCCTCCGCCTCCTCCGGGAAGCGCGCCACGAACTCGCGCACGTATTCGTCCGCGAGCGCCGTCACCCGGGCCGCGAGCGAGTCCGCGGTGCGCGCGGCGGGGGCCTGGGCGCGCGCCGCGGCCGGGACGACGAGGAGCAGGAGGAGCGCGGTTGCGGACGGGCGGAGGGTCATGCGCGGGGCTCCGGGTGGAAGGTGGCGGGGCGGGGGAGTGCGTGCGCCGGACGGCTCAAAGTGCGGCGGTCCTGGCCGCGTGTGCAAGCCCGCCGGCCGGGGTTGCGCGCACCCGCTCCGGCGGGTAGATCGGGACGGGCCGGTCACCTGAACGGGGAGGCGCGCATGCGGGTGCTGCTGACGGGGGCGACGGGGTACGTGGGGAGCGCGGCTGCGGAGGCGCTGCGCGCTGCGGGGCACGAGGTGCTGGGTCTGGCGCGCTCGGACGCGGCGGTGGCGAAGCTGGACGCCGCGGGCTTCGCGGCGCGCCGCGGCGACCTGGCCCTCCCGGCAACGCTGGCCGGCCCCGTGGCGGAGGCGGACGCGACGGTGCACGCGGCCGCCCTGGCGGGCGGCGAGGACGCGGTGGCCGTGGCGGCGATGCTGCGGATGCTGGAGGGGACGGGGAAGCCGTTCGTGTACACCAGCGGCGCCTGGGTGCTCGGGAGCACCGGCGACACGGTGGCGGACGAGGACGCGCCTGCGGGCGCGCCGGAGCTGGTGGCGTGGCGCCCCGCCGTGGAGGAGGCCGTGCGCTCCGCCGCCCCGCGCGGCGTGCGCGGGGTGGTTCTGCGGCCCACGGTGGTGTACGGCCGGGGCGGCGGCACCCCGGCGTCGATGGTGCGCTCGGCGCAGCGGAAGGGGGTGGTGCGCTACGTGGGCGACGGGCGGCAGCGCTGGCCGTTCGTGCACGTGGACGACCTGGCGGAGCTGTACGTGCTGGCGCTGGCCGCGGAGCCCGGGACGCTGCTCCACGCCTCGGCTGGCCCGTCGGTCCCGGCGCGCGAGGTGGCGGAGGCGGCCGCCGCGGCCCACGGCGCCCGCGCGGAGCCCTGGCCGCTGGAGGCGGCCCGGGCGACGCTGGGCGCCTTCGGGGACGCGCTGGCGCTGGACCAGCAGGTCTCGGGCGAGCGCGCGCGGCGGCTCCTGGGGTGGGCGCCGCGCCGACCGGACGTGCTGTGGGAGCTGCGGGAAGGCTCGTACGCGCCGTCGGGAATCGATCCGGCGGGTTGAGGCGGGGCCCCTCCGGCGGACGCCAGCGCGATGCCCGCGTGAGGGATGCGAGCGCGAAGCGGCGAGACCCAACAGCAGTTCCGTTGGGGCTCGCCTCCGTTACGCACGGTTGTTTCGTGCGTTACGGAGCCGCAGCCCGACCCCGGCGCAGCCGGGGGCACGCCCGAACCCGCCCGTCAGAACAGCGCGAGCAGCCGCGCGGGACCCCCGGTGGCGCCCACGTGCCGCGGCCCGCCGACGACGAGCACGGCACCTGCCGGAGGCACCCGGCCGAGATTGGCGACGTTCTCCAGCCCGTACTTCCCCGCGGGGAGGAGCACCCGGTGCGCCTCGTAGCCCGCGGACGCGCCGACGTCCAGGCTGAGGGTGTCGCTGGCGGCGCCCGCCACGTCGCGCTCCTCCACCAGGAAGCGGGCCGCTTCCACCCCCCAGCCGGGGGAGTGCAGCGTCCCCGCCGCGTCGGCGTTCAGGAACCGCCCCGGCTCCGCGAGCCGCGCCTCCCACCCCGAGTGCATCGCCACCACCGCGCCCCGCGGGATGCGCCCGTGGCGGCGCTCCCATGCCAGCAGGTCGTCCACGGCCACCGCGGCGTCGTGGTCGCGCGCGGCCCGCTCCGCCAGCGACACCACCACCAGCGGGGCCACCAGGCTCGCGGCCGGGAGCGCGTCCGCGGTGGCGCCGCCCGCCGCGAAGTGCGCGGGGGCGTCCAGGTGCGTCCCCGCGTGCTCCACGAAGCGCAGCTCGGCGCAGGCGTAGCCGTTCTCCTCCACCGTCGCCAGGGAGCGGGCGCGGAACGGCGGATACCCCGGGAACACGGGGAAGTCGGGGGTGAGGGTGTGCGTCAGGTCGCGGATGCGCCGCAGCCGCGCCAGCGCTTCCGGGGGGACGGCGAGCGCCGGCGCGTCGTCCCACGGCGCGCCGCCGCCGGTGGGCGCGGAGCCGGCGTCGGGAGCGTCGGCCGCCACGGACCGGACCACCTCCGGAGAGCACATGCGATCTTCCTGTCTTCGGCGCGCGGGGACGGGCCGCGCCCCGGGCGGGGCGGGGCGCGGAAGCGGACGATCCCAAACGTCGCGGGACGGGGGCCGCGCGACAAGCGGGGAGGGTCAGCGGAGGACGGCGGCGAGCGCCGGGTCGGCCAGCCAGGGCAGGAGCCGTGCGGCGAGCGCGGCGACGGCCGCCGCGGGAAGCAGGTTCCCCACCACCCCAGCACCATTGCGCCCAGCGCCGTGCAGATGCAGCCGACCAGGGCTCGAGCGTCCATGGGGTGGGGAAGGGGGCGGCCGGACCGGGTGGAGGGTTCAGGCGACGGCGTTCTGCACCGGCTCGCCGCACGCCAGGAGGATGGCCTGCACGTCCGTGTAGGCACGATCGGAGCCCACGCGGGCGACGCGCGCGCCCTTGTTCTCGCCGCGCTGCTCCACCTCGTAGCCGCCGGGGACCACGCGCAGGAGCGTCCGCCCGTCCTCGCGCGGGTAGACCGTGAGGGTGAGCTGGTCGAAGCTCTCGATCCCCCCCAGCATGGCGTCGCCGAAGCTGGTGCGGTCGCGGTCGGCGCGGATGAAGCCGGCCTCCCGGTCGGCGTCGGCGACCACGTACCCCAGCTCGTTGACCTGCCGCATGGCGCAGGCGAACGCTTCGCCGGCCGATCCGGGCGCGACGGCGCGGCTGGGCGGCGAAGGCGTGGTGGGGAGGGGGGCGCAGGCGGCGGCGAGGAGCAGGACTGCGGCGGCGGTGGTGCGCATGGGCGTTCGCGTCGGTCGGGTGGATGGCCGGTGGTGGGTCCCGACGCGCGGAGGCAACGCCCGCGCCATTCCGGGCCGCGCGCGCAAGCGCTTGCGGCACAAACGCGTCGCCCCGCGCGCCCCGCCCCGCCCGCCGCCGCACCGTCCGTCACGGTGGACAGCCGCCGTCCACCGCAGGCCCTCACCCCCCGGCCCCCTCTCCCACAAAGGGGGGAGGGTGGCGAGCCTGAGCGAGCCGGGTGGGGGCCGCCGTCGCGTGAGGGATTACGGCCCGAAGGGGCGAGACCCGGCGGGGCTGTTTCCGCCGGGGCTCGACTCCGTTAGCGAGCGTTGTTTGCTCGCTTACGGAGCCGAAGCCCGACCCCGGCGCCAGCCGGGGGCACGCCCGAACCCGGCAGTTCACGCCCTTGAATCACCCGGAGCAAGCGGCTCGAGCACCACCGCCGTGCCGTAGCAGAGCACCTCCGTGGCCCCGCCGATCTCCGACGCGTCGTAGCCGATCCCCACCACCGCGTGGGCGCCGAGCTCGCGCGCGTGCTCCATGAGCTGCTGGGTGGCCTGCTGCCGAGTCTGCTCGCACATCTCCGTGTACTCGTGGATCTGCCCGCCCACGAGGGTCTTGAGCCCGCCCATGAACCCCTGCGCGATGGTGGGCGAGCGCACCACCACGCCCCGGACGATCCCCAGGTACTCGCGGATGCGGTATCCCTCCACGGCGAAGGTGGTGGTGGTGATGAGGCGCTGCGGCGCGAGGCTGTCCATGGGCGGCCGGGGGCTCGGGGTGGCGGAGGAGGGTGGCGCACCCGGACAGCGTCGCGCCGGGCGGGCGGCCGCGCAAGGGCAGGGTAATTGCGTTCGCCGTGGACACGCGGGAAAACCACGACGAACTCGAGACCGGAGACGGAACATGCCGCAGATGACGGACCCCAAGGACCTGCTCAAGCACGAGCTCGGAGACCTTCTGTACGCCGAGCGCCGCTTCCTGACGGCCACCAAGACCATGGCGCGCGAGACCAGTGACCCGACGGTCAAGAAGCGCATCGAGCAGCACGTGCGGGAAACGGAGGTGCACATCGAGCGGCTGGGGCGCGCCTTCGAGTCCATCGGCGAGAAGGCAAAGGCCGAGAAGTGCGAGGCGGCGATCGGGCTGCGCGAGGAGCACGACTCCTTCAAGTCGGACGAGAAGCCGTCCAAGACGCTGCTGGAGGCCTTCGACCTGGGCTCCGGGCTGCGCGTGGAGCACTACGAGATCGCGGCCTACCGCACCGCCATCGCCGTGGCCGGCGCCCTGGGGCACGAGGAGTGCGCGCGCATCCTGGAGGAGAGCCTGGCCGAGGAGCTGGAGATGGCGCGCTTCCTGGAGGAGAGCGCACCCGCGGCGCTGCAGCGCCTCTTCGCCTCCGTGGAAGCGTAGGCGCTCCGTCCCCGGCGTGAACCGCAACCCAGGAGGCTGACATGGCGAGCTACGGACGCGACCACGGCGGACCGCGCGGCTGGTTCGACCGCTGGTTCGGCGGCGGCGGCGGCGGGCGCGGCGGCTACGACCGGGGGTACCGGTCCGGCGGCCGCGGCTACGACCGCCCCTTCGGCAGGGGATACGACCGCGCCGACTACCGCTCGATCCCTCCGTGGGGCCGGGCCGGCCGCGAAGGCGGCTACGGCGGCGCCCAGGGCGGCGGCGGCTACTTCAACCCCGGCTACATGGTGGACGAGGCCTGGGGCGGCGCGTTCGCCCGCGGCGACGCCCAGTACCAGGGCCGCCGCATGTATGGCGACGACTACCGCACCGGGCGTCCCGGGTACTCCGGCGGCTACGACCGCCCGTACCGCGCTGAAGGCGGCGGCGGCGGCTACGGCTCCCCCGGCGGCTGGCGCGCCTTCGGGCGCGGCTACGATCGCGGGTACGACCGCGGCCGCTAGGCGCCGCACGACACGGCACGCCGAGGGGCGTCCTCCCGCACCGGGAGGGCGCCCCTCGGCGCGTCAGGCCGCGCCGCCCGCCGGCACGCCCGCGCTGGAGCGGCGCCGGGCCCACGCGCGGCGCAGCAGCACCGCCGCCGCCACCCAGGCGGCGCTGTTCAGCGCGCCCAGGCCGTAGAACGCGACCGTGTCGAACAGGTTGACGCCGCCCAGGTACGCCACGGTCAACACGGGAAAGGTCAGCACCCACGCAACCGCGTTCGCCGCCCACCCCAGCGGGGCGAGCACGGCCGAGCCGGAGGAGCTGAGGCCGTGAAGCGCCAGCCCGATGCTCAACCCGACGGACAGCACCGTCGCGAGCAGGTGGGAGAGCGCGAGCAGGGCGAGGAGGGCGAGCCTGCGCATGGAGCCTCCGGGGTGCGGGTGCGGGGAGTCGCCGCGGGAGGGCGGCGCCGCACCGGAGGGCAAGCGGGGCGCCAGCCGGAGCGCTCGGGTGGCGGTCCGGCAAGGCGTTGCCGTGAAAGGTTTTGCGTGAAGATGGAGCGGGCGCGGGGAAACGCCGGAGCGGACACCGGCGCGTTCACTGAACGGCGTCCGGACGTTCAGTGGACCCCGGCGGGCCCGGCCCGCGGGTCAGGCGGGGCGGCGGAGGATGCGCGCCTTGGTGCCGTAGAGCATCCCCTGGGCGCTGAGGAACTCGCCCACGTCGGGCCAGTGGGCCAGCTCGCCGTCGTCCAGGATGACCACGTTGTGGCGCTGCTCGCGCGTGGCGCCGGAAAGGAGCGTGGACCAGGCCAGCGGGAGGCTCAGCTTGCGGCCGTCCTGGAGCTTGCAGATGATCTCGTCGCCGGTCACCCCGATGCTGCGGATGCGCGGGTCGGGGGGGATGTGCGGATTGATCCAGGTGTTCGGATCCATGGGTGGAGCGATCGCGGTGTGTGAAGGGCGGTGTCGGGAGGGTGGGATAACGATGGGCGGTCGGCGGTCGCTTGGCAAGACGGGCGGCTTTCGCCGGCGGGTTCGGGCGTGCCCGGGGCGGTCTGCGGTCGCTTGGCAAGACGAGCGGCTTTCGACGGCGGGTTCGGGCGTGCCCCCGGCTGGCGCCGGGGTCGGGCTTCGGCTCCGTAGGGCTGCAAACAACGCAGCCCAACGGAGTCGAGCCCGCGCAAACAGCCGCGCGGTCTCGCCCCTTCGGGCCGAAATCCCTCACGCGGGTCTCGCGCTGGCGTCCGCGGGGGTCCCCCACCCCGGCGCTGCGCGCCACCCCTCCCCCTTGCGGGGAGGGGCTGGGGGAGGGGGGCGCTGTCGCCGTGCGCTCAGCTTCCCGGGGCGGGGCCGGCGAGCGAGAGGATGGCGCGCTCCACCGCGGCCCAGGCGGGCGCGAAGGGCGCCACCACGTCGAAGTGGCCGGCGCCCTCCACCAGGACCACGCGGGCATCGTCGCCGGCAGCGCGGGCGGCGGCCTCGAAGCCCGTCGCCTGCGCGGCGGGGACGGTGGAGTCGAGCGACCCCTGCACCAGGCGCACGGGGACGCCCAGCGGGAGGAGCTCCGGCGGGCTGGCCTGGGCGTAGCGGTCGGGCACCTGGGCGGGCGTGCCGCCCAGCAGCTGGGGGACGGCGGCGTTGCAGCTGCCGCTGCCGGCGGCGTACGCGCGAAGGTCCGCGATCGCCGCGAGCGCCACCACGCCGCGCACGGGGAGCGGGTCGGCGGAGCGGAGCGGGCTCGCCGCGGGGAGGTTGCGGCGCGCGGCGAGCCAGAGCGCCAGGTGCCCCCCCGCCGAGTGCCCGGCCAGCACCACGCGCCCCAGGTCCAGCGGACGGGTGCGGGCGAGCTCGCGCAGGTGGTCGGTGGCGGCGGCGGCGTCCAGGAAGGTGCCCGTCCACCCGCCGCCCGCGTCGCCGATGCGGCGGTACTCCGGCGTCCAGGTGGCGAGCCCCGCGCGCCGCAGCGCCTCCGCCGCGCCGGCCATGTATCCCAGGTCGTACTCGTTCTGCCAGCACCCGCCGTGCAGCAGGACGACCACGGGGTGCGGCCCGGCGCCGTCCGGCAGGCGCAGCTCCCCGAACTGCTGCGGCCCGCTCCCGTACGCGATCCGCTCGCCCGGCGGCGGCGCGGCCTGGCCGGCGACCTCGTCCCAGGTGACGGGCTCGCGGGCGGGCGCCGGAGCGTGCGCGCAGGAAGCGGTCATGATCGCGGCGGCGAGGAGGGCGGGGAAAGGGACCGGACGGTGCATGGGCGAACGCGGCGCGGGTGGCGGGAGCGGCACGCGGCCGTCCTCAGCCAAGGAAGCGGGCGCGCAGCTCCGGGGTGGGCATCATGCACGCGTCCTGCTTCCCGAACCAGCGGTAGCGGTTGCGGGCGACCCACTCGTACACCAGGTCGCGCAGCGGCCGCGGCACCGCGCGCAGCGCGCCCGCCGCCTTCCACGCACCCGGCAGGCCGCGGGCGATTCGCAGCGCCGCGTCGCTGCGGCTGAAGGCGCGCCCGTCCTCCACCAGGACCACGCTGGACAGCTCCTCCGTGTCCATGCCGTGGCGGCGGAGCAGCGCCTGCCCCGCCTCCGACTGGAGCGAGGCGAAGCGGAAGCGTCCCGCAGGGTCGTGGCGGACGATGAACTGCACGGAGCCGTTGCACAGGTTGCACACGCCGTCGAAGAGCACGACCGCGCCTCCGGCGTCGGGAATCTCGGTATCGGCCGTCATGGGGTTCCGGGTCACGGGCTGGCTGCTGAAGGTTCGCGGACGCGATCGATACACCGTGCGCGCGAAAGCGATCACTCCGCCGGAGCGGGGAGGGCCCCGCGGCCGGGCGGGGGCCCTTACCGCGGACGCCGGCGCCAGCCGGGGGCACGCCCGAACCCGCCGTTCAAATCGCACGGAGAGTCACCCGCGCGGCTCGCGGGACAGCTCGAACCGCAGGCTCCCCGGCTCCGCGCCGTCGCCCGCCGCGCGGAACCCCACCCTTTCCAGCACCGCGGCCGAGGCCGCGTTTCCCGCGTCCGTGTGGGCCACGACACGCGACACCGCCGGGTGGGCCAGCGCCCGGTCCACCAGGAAGCGGGCGAGCTCGACCGCGTAGCCGCGGCCCCGCGCCTCGGGGAGGAGCGAGTAGCCGATCTCCACCTCGCCCTCGGGCGACGGCGGGCCCAGGTAGCCGCCGGCGCCCACCAGCACGGCGGGCTCGCCGCCATCCGCGCGGCGCACTGCGTACCAGCCCAGCCACCCCACGACCGCGGCGCCGCCCCCCGCCAGGCGCTCGCGGAAGTATTCCTGCGCGGAGCGGTCGTACTCGCCCGGGGGCCAGCCGGCGGGGACCCGGGCGCCCAGGAGCGCGGCGAGGCGGTCCGCTCCCTCCAGCTCTGCCTCCACGTGGGCGAGCGTGGCCGCCACCAGGTCCAGCCGCGCGGTGGGGATTCGCACTCCGGTCATCGGGCCCGTTCCGGGAAGAGGTGGTGGGGCTCGCGCGGCCGCTCTACGGGACCGCCGGGGCGTACGGCAGCCCGGAGTCGCGGGTGCGGGCGTACAGGACCCGGTCCACGAGGACGCCGTCCTTGAGGGTGCCGCGCACCATCACGCCCTCGCGCAGGTAGCCGGCCTTTTCCAGCACCCGCATGGAGGCCGGGTTCCAGGCGAAGACGGCGGCGAACACCCGGACCAGCTCCGGCTCCGCCAGCGCGGCCTCCGTCGCGCCGCGGACCGCCGCCGTCGCGATGCCGCGGCCCCAGTACGGCTCGCCGAGCCAGTAGCCGATCTCCGCCCCGCAGCGCTCGTCGTCGCGGCCGCGGTGCAGCGACACGGTGCCCGCCGCGCGCCCGTCCACCTCCAACGCCCAGGTGCCCGCGGGGACCGGGTCGTCGGCGGCGTGGGCCAGCCACTCGTCGGCATCCGCCTCGGTGTACGGGTGCGGGAAGCGGTCCCGGAGGTTGCGCCACACCCTGCGGTCGTCCGCGTGCAGCAGCAGCGCCTCCCGGTCCGAGCGCCGCCACGGACGCAGCAGGCAGGGGCCGCAGTCGATCTCGCGGGGGAGCATCCTGAGCTCAGCGCTCCATCACGACCTGGATGACGTAGGCGTTCTCGTTGCCCTGGATACGCACGCCCGGCGACGCGGGGCTCAGGTAGCGGATGGCGTGGATCCCGGTGGTGGAAAGCTGCCGCAGCGAGTCCACCCCGCCGTAGCGCGTCTCGTCCAGGTACACCACGATGCTGTTTGCCGCGAGCGGGTCCCGGAGGGAGGTGACGCCGCGGCCGCGCAGCCAGGTGGGGTGCAGCTTGCGGATCAGCTCGTACGTGTTGGGCGAGGGGTTCGCCTGGATCTCCTGCGCGGTGATCATGTCGGAGGAGCGCCCCGGGCCGCCCGTGCCCGCGGGGGCGCACGCCGCCGCCAGGGCGGCGAGCAGGAGGACCAGGACGCGCGGGATGGCTCGCATCGGCTCCGGGGGGGTGGCGGGGAAGGGAGGCTCCTGCCTGGCACGCCTGATTCTAGGCCGTGGGGCCGCCGCCGCGAAAGGATCCGTGCGGGCCGGCCTGCGCACCGGGGAGGAGGTGCTCCCACGCCAGGTCGGTCCGGACCAGCGGATGGTGCGCGGCGAGGCGCGGCAGGGCCCGCGCGAGAAAGGGCGGGACCTCCTCCTCCGGCAGCGTGATCCAGAGGAGGAAGTGGCCGCTCCCGGTGCGCAGCGACGCCCCGTCCGCGCCGAACTCCACGACCGCGTCCGGGAGCTCGTCCCGGTGCAGCGGCATGGCGAGCTGGTCCAGGAGCGTCGCGGAAGGCGCCGCCCGGCCCAGCAGGCGGTCGCGCCAGCCGCGCCGGGGCCGGAGCGCGGGGCTGCGCAGGCGGGGCTCGCCGAAGGCGCGCAGCTCGTCCACGACGCGCTCCAGCAGGCGTCCGGCGGCCTCGTCCCACGCGTCGTCCGCGTCCCCGAAATCGGCGAAGCCGGCCGCCCGGAAGCACGCGTCCGGGTTGGCCGGAGCGGGCCACACCGCGAGCAGGGCCGCCGCCGCGGGGACGTGGCCCGCCGCGAGCGGAGGCGCCACCCTGGACCAGTGGACGCGAAAGGGCTGCATGGCGCTTCCCGGGGACGGGGCAGGTCAGCCGGAGGGGCGGGCCTGCGCCGCGCCGCCGCCGAGGCGGGCGAGCAGCGCCAGCGCGTTCTCCGTGGCGGCGCCCGCGGCGGTGTTGTCGAAGATGCACCAGACCTGCCGCCCCGCGGCCGCGTGCTCCCGGAGGCGCGCGGCGAGGGCGTCCAGGTACGCGGCGTCGTACGCCGAGTAGTAGATGCGCGGCGAGCCGTGCAGCCGGTAGTACACCGGGTCCGGCGCGCCGCCCGGCTCCGCGGCCTCCGGCACCCGCGCCGGGTCGGCGGCGACGCGCGCGACCCCGTGGCCGGCCAGCAGCGCGTCCGCCTCCGGCGTGAACCAGCTCGCGTGCCGGGGCTCGCACGCCGCCGCGGCCGGCGTGCGCTCGCGGAGCGCGGCGAAGAAGCCGCCCGCGGCGGCGGCGTCGAAGTCCAGGCTGGGCGGGAGCTGCACCAGCAGGCAGCCCAGGCGGTCCCCCAGCGCCCCCGCTTCCGCGAGGAAGGCGTCGAGCGCGTCCCCGGCCCCGCGCAGCCGCAGGCCATGGGTGATCGCCTTGGGCACCTTGACGGCGAAGCGGAACGGCTCCGGGACGGCGGCGCCCCAGCGGGCGTACGTGGCGGGGCGGTGCGGGCGATGAAAGGAGGTGTTGATCTCCGCGGCGGGAAAGCGGGCGGCATAGCGCTCCAGGTGCGATCCCCCGGAGGGAAAGGCCGCCTGCCGGTCGCGCGGCAGGCTCCACCCGGCGCAGCCCACGAGGACCCCCCCGCCGCTCAAGGGCGCGCGGCGGAGCCGTCCGCGGCGGCGCGGAAGCGCTCCGAGAACCGCGTCATGCGGGCGCGGTTCACGCCCAGGTCGCTGCGCCCCACCCGCGACGCCGAGCGGAAGCGCACCACGCGCGCCCCGCCGTCCACCACCACCTCCACGTCGTCCACGAAGCGCATCAGCCGGCTGCGCGCCTCCGCGCGCAGGTAGCCCGGCGCCTCCGCGACGATGCGCGTGCGCGGCTCCGCCAGCAGCGCCGCGCGTGCGCGCGCCTGCGCCGCGGCGGGCGCGTCCGCGAAGGGGAGCGCCGGCATGGCGTGCCGGGCGTCGGCCGCCTCGGTGGAAACGCAGTTGGGAGAGGACGGGCAGGGGCGGAGCGCCTCGCCGGGGGCGGCGAGCCCGCGGGGAGCGGGATGGCACCCCCCGAGCAGGAGGACGGCGGCGAGCGCCGCGGGTGCGTTCCGGGTCAACGGAGCCTCCGGGTGGCGCGGTGAATGGGCCGGCGGGCTAGCGGGAGTACTCCTCGGGCTCGTCCCACGACTCGGCCCAGAACTCCTCCTCGGCGCGGGCGGCCTTTTGCGGGTCGAGCGGCTCGTCGTCGTCGTCCTCGTCGCCGCCGGTGGACAGCGTCCCATGCTCCAGGATGCGGCGCAGGGCGTCGTCGTCCACCCGGGGCGGGGCGCCGGGGCGGGTCGCGGAGCGGAGGCGCGCCAGGTAGCGCAGGCCGGCCGCCCCGGCGAGCAGGGCCAGGAAGATCCAGAGCCAGGTCATGCGGCGGCGTGGTGTCGGGACCGGGGATCCGGCGGGGGCGGCGAGCGGCGGCCCCCGCCGCGGCTCGCTCAGCTGGAGGCGGCGTCGATCCGGGGGACGTTCTGCATCTCGCAGACCAGGGAAATGGCCTCCTCCAGGAGCGCGGGATCGAGCCGGGGATAGAAGCTCTTGGCGTGCTCCTCGATCTCGGTGCGCGACGATCCGGGACGCACCGACGCGCGGATCGCCTGCACACGGGACTCGCGGAGCAGGCGCGCGGTCTTTTCCTCGCGGCGCTGGCGCGCCGCCGCCATCTCGCTGGCAAGATCAATGGTAGACAAAATGCGACCTCCGGGTATGAGAGAGTGCTTCCGCCGTATGTAAGATAACACCCCTGTCCACCGTCCACGACCGATCCGTCCCCGCGCTTCCACGCCGCCGTCCTTGACACGGCCGGACCCGCGCCGCATGCTATACCCAGTCAGCTAGGGATAGACAGCTAGGGGTCAGCCGATGCAGCGCAGGAACGACGTCCTCCAGGGCACCCTCGCCCTCCTCGTGCTCCGCACGCTTTCGGCGCAGGGGCCCATGCACGGGTACGCGATCACGGCCCACATCCAGCGCGTTTCCGCCGACCTCCTCCGGGTGGAGGAGGGCTCGCTGTATCCCGCCCTGCACCGCATGGAGCAGGACGGGTGGCTGCGCAGCGAGTGGGGGACCACCGAAAAGAACCGGCAGGCGCGATTCTATTCCATCACCCCGGCGGGCGAGAAGCAGCTCGCGCGGGAGCAGGAAAGCTGGGATCGCCTCACCACCGGCGTGGGCCGCGTGCTCGGCTACGCCTGACGACCGCTCCCCCGACCCGGAACTCCCGCCATGGCCTGGTACCACCGCCTCCTCAACACGGCGCGCCCCGAGCGCCTTTCCCGCGACCTGGACCGCGAGCTGGAGTTCCACCTGGCCGAGCGCGCGGACGAGCTGATGGCTGGCGGGATGGGCGAGGCGGAGGCGCGGCGCCAGGCCAGGCTGCGCTTCGGCGGGGCCGGCGTGCAGAAGGAGCGCACGCGCGAGCGCGACGTCCTCCCCTGGCTGGAATCGCTCGCGGCGGACGTGCGGTACGCGCTGCGCTCGCTGCGCGCCAGCCCGGGGTTCACCCTGGTCGCGGTCCTTTCCCTGGGGCTGGGCATCGGGGCGAACACCGCCATCTTCAGCCTGGTGGACGCGGTGATGCTGCGGTCCCTTCCCGTGAGCCGGCCCGAGGAGCTGGTGCAGGTGACGATGGGCGCCGCGTCGGGAGACTTCACCAACCCGCTGTGGGAGGAGCTGCGCGACCGGCAGGACGTGTTCGCAGGGGCGTTCGCCACCGCGGACGAGCGGTTCGACCTGGCGGGCGGCGGCGAGGTGCGCCCGGTGGACGGCGCCTGGGTCAGCGGCGGCTTCTTCGGCGCGCTGGGCGTGGCCCCGGCCGCGGGCCGCCTCCTGGCAGCGACGGACGACTTCCGCGGCTGCCCCGCCGTGGCGGTGCTGGGCCACGGCTTCTGGCAGGGCGCGTACGGCGGCGCCGCGGGCGCCGTGGGGCGGACCGTGTCGCTGAACGGGCACCCTTTCCAGATCGTGGGCGTGGCCGGCCGCGGCTTCACCGGGGTGGAGGTGGGGAGGGCCGCGCAGGTGTTCGCGCCGCTCTGCGCCAGGGCGGTGCTGGAGGGCGGGGACGGCGGGCTGGACCAGCGCAGCTTCTGGTTCCTGCGCGTCGTCGGGCGGCTGGAGGAGGGGGTGACGCCGGCCGCGGCGCGGGCGCGGCTGGCGGCGCTGGCGCCGGCGGTCTTCGCCGCGACGCTGCCCCCCGACTGGGACGAGGCGGGGCAGCGCGAGTACCTGAAGAACACGCTGGACGTGGTGCCGGCGGCGACCGGGCACTCCGGGCTCCGATTCCGCTACCGCGACGCGCTGCTCGCGCTCACGGGGGTGGTGGGGCTGGTGCTGCTCATCGCCTGCGCCAACGTGGCCGGCCTGCTGCTGGCGCGCGCGGCCGCCCGCCGGCGCGAGGTGGCCATCCGCCTGGCGATCGGCGCGGGGCGGGGCCGGCTCGTCCGCCAGCTGCTCACGGAAAGCCTGCTGGTGGCGCTGCTGGGCGGGGTGGTGGGCCTCGTGTTCGCGAGCTGGGCGGGCGGGATTCTGGTGCGCCTGCTTTCCACGCGGAGCAACGCCGTGCGCCTGGACCTGTCCGTGGACGCCCGCCTGCTCGCCTTCACCCTGGCCGTGTCGACGGCGACCGCCGTGCTCTTCGGGCTGGCGCCGGCGTGGCGCGCCACGCGCGTGGACCCGCACGCGGCGATGCAGGCCACGGGGCGCAGCGTGGCGGAGGGGCACTCGCGCCCGACGCTGGGGAGGGCGCTGGTGGTGGGGCAGATCGCCCTGTCGCTGGTGCTCGTGCTGGGCGCCGGCCTGATGCTGGGGACCTTCCGCGGGCTCGCCACGCTGGATCCCGGCTTCAGCAGCGAGGGGGTGCTGCTGGCCTCCGTGGACCTGCGGAACGCGGGATTCTCCGAGGAGCGGCTGCCCGGGGTGAAGCGGGAGATCCTGGGCGCGGTGCGCGCCGTGCCGGGCGTGCGGTCGGCGAGCGCGTCGGCGCTGACGCCGGTCAGCGGGGCGGCGTGGAACGGGAGGGTGGAGGTGGACGGCTACGTGCCCACGGGGCCGCACGACGCGCTCGTCTTCTTCAACGCGGTGAGCGACGGCTTCTTCGCCACGCTGGGGACGCCGCTCCTCGCGGGGCGCGACTTCGGCCGCGGCGAGGCTGCGGGGTCGGAGCCGGTGGCGGTGATCAACCAGGCCATGGCGCGGAAGTTCTTCGGCGGCGCGAGCCCGCTCGGCCGGCGCATCGGGCTCCGGGACGGTCCGGATCCGGGGCGCTCGGTGCGGGTGGTGGGGGTGGTGGGGAACACCAAGTACCGCACGCTCCGCGAGGAGTCGGAGCCGCTGGTCTACCTTCCCCTGGAGCAGGACGCGGGCCTGGGACCCTCCCTCAGCCTGGAGCTCCGGGGGCACGGTCCGCCGGCGGCGCTGGTCCCGGCGGTGACCGCGGCGGTGGGCGGCATCGACCGCGGCATCTCGCTGCGCTACGCCACGCTCCGGGAGCAGGTGGACGCTTCGCTGACGCAGGAGCGCCTGCTGGCGACGCTCTCGGGCTTCTTCGGCGCCCTGGCGCTCCTCCTCGCGGCGGTGGGCCTGTACGGGACCATGGCCTACAGCGTGGCGCGGCGGCGGGGCGAGATCGGCATCCGCATCGCGCTGGGCGCCGCGCGCTCCCGGGTGGTGCGGCTGGTGCTGGGCGAGGTGGGGAGGATGGTGCTGGCGGGGGTGGCGCTGGGGGCGCTGGCGGCGGCGGTGATGGTGCGCCGGGTGGCGCCCTTCCTCTTCGGCCTGGCCCCCTCGGACCCGGCCACCTGGGCACTCTCCGCGCTCACGCTCGCCGTGGCCGCGGCGGCGGCGGGCGCGCTCCCCGCCTGGCGCGCCGCGCGCGTGGATCCCATGGACTCGCTGCGGGAGGAATGATATAGATCATCGTGCGGAGCGGGGGCACGGCGGCGCGCTCCGGCAGGCTCCGGTATTCGGGGTCGGCCGGGGGAGTCTGCTCCGTCGGTGCGAAACCCGAAGGGACTCGCCAGAGCATTCGCCCACGCTCCGCGCGAGCCGGGTGGGGGGCCCCCGCGGACGCCAGCGCGGGCCCCGCGTGAGGGATTTCGGCCCGAAGGGGCGAGACCCGGCGGGGCAGTTTCCGCCGGGTCTCGACTCCGTTGCAAACGGTAGTATCGTTTGCTACGGAGCCGAAGCCCGACCCCGGCGCCAGCCGGGGGCACGCCCGAACCCCGCCCTTCATCCCGTCCCGAACCTTGACCGGAATGAATCCTTTCATCGAAAACCAGGTGGGACGGGTGGCCGCGCTCTGGCGCTACCCGGTGAAGTCGATGGCCGCGGAGCCGCTAACAGAGGCGGAAGTGTCGTGGAACGGCCTGGCGGGAGACCGCCGCTGGGCCTTCGTCCGCGACGGCATGGTGCGCAGCGGCTTTCCCTGGCTGACGATCCGCGAGCGGCCGGAGATGGGCCTGTACCGCCCGCGCTTCGCGGAGCCGGGTCGGCCCGACGGGTCGGCGGTCCTGGTGCGCACGCCGGCGGGGCGCGAGCTGGACGTGGTGGACCCGGAGCTCGCCGCCGAGCTGGGGGGCGGGGTGCGCGTCCTCAAGCAGGACCGCGGGGTGTTCGACACCATGCCGCTGTCGCTCCTAACCACGCGCACCGTCGACGGCCTGGGCGAGCGGGTGGGGGCCGGGCTGGACACGCGCCGCTTCCGGCCCAACCTGCTGGTGGAGGCCGCGGACGGCGGCCCGTTTCCCGAGGACGCCTGGGTGGGCGCGGTGCTGAGGGTGGGCGGGCTGCGCATGCGCGTGGACAAGCGGGACCAGCGCTGCGTCATGGTGAACGTGGACCCGGACACGGCGTGGAGCGACCCGGCGGTCCTGCGCGCCATCGCCCGGGAGCGGCAGGGCTGCCTGGGCGTGTACGGCTCCACCGTGCAGCCGGGCCGCGTGGCCGTGGGCGACCCGGTGGTGGTGGAGGGCTGAGGCCCGCGGGCCGTCAGCGCGCCGCCGTCACGCGCCACACGGTGTTGCCCACGTCGTCCGCCACCAGCAGCGCGCCCCGGGCGTCCACCGCGACGCCCACCGGCCGCCCCAGCGCTTCGCCACGCTCGCCCAGGAAGCCGGTGAGCACGTCCACGGGCGGGCCGGACGGCCTGCCGCCCCGGAACGGCACGAAGACCACCCGGTAGCCGCTGGGCGGCCGGCGGTTCCAGGAGCCGTGCTGCCCCACGAACATCCCGCCGCGGAAGGGCGCGGGGAGGGCGGAGCCCCGCGCCGAGGCCAGCCCCAGCGACGCGGTATGCGGCCCCAGCGCGTAGTCCGGCACCAGCGCCGCGGCCACCAGGTCTGGCCGCTGCGGCCTGACGCGCGCGTCCACGTGCTGGCCGTAGTAGCTGTACGGCCACCCGTAGAAGCCGCCGTCGCGCACGGAGGTCATGTAGTCGGGCACCAGGTCGCTGCCCAGCTCGTCGCGCTCGTTCACCGACACCCACAGCGCCCCGGTCTCCGGCTCCCACGCCATCCCCACGGGATTGCGCAGCCCCGAGGCGAAGACGCGGTGGCTCCCCGTCTTGGGGTCCACCTCCCAGACCGCGGCGCGCCCCTCCTCGTTGGCCATCCCCCGCTCCCCCACGTTGCTGTTGGAGCCCACGCTCACGTACAGCCTGGACCCGTCCGGCGAGGCGACGACGTTCTTGGTCCAGTGGTGGTTGATGCGGCCCCCGGGAAGGCCGGCGACGCGCGCGGCGGGCGCCGTGATCCGCGTCTGCCCCGCCTGGTAGGGGAAGCGGACCAGGGCGTCGCTGTTCGCCACGTACAGGTCGCCGCCCACCAGCGCCATCCCGAAGGGGGAGCTCAGCCCCTGGAGGAAGACCGTGCGCGTTTCCGCCACGCCGTCGCCGTCGGCGTCGCGGAGCAGGGAGATGCGGTCGGCGCTGGGGACCGCGGCGCCGGCCTTCTTCATGAACCGCCTCATGAACCACCCCTTGATCCCCCGGCCGTCGTCGGGCCTGGGCGGGGCGTTGGTCTCGGCCACCAGCACGTCGCCGTTGGGGAGCACGTGCAGCCAGCGCGGGTGGTCCAGCCCCGTGGCGAAGGCGCCCACCGCGGTCCCCGGCGCCGCCACGGGCGTCCTTCCGGTCGGCCACCCTCGCGCCGGGGCGACCTTCACCACCGGGATCAGCGAGGTGCGCGGCGGCGGGAGGGTGGGCTGCGGTCCGGTCCCCGCGGACACGGGGAGCCGCGCGGAGCCGCCGCACGCGGCGAGGAGCACCGCGGCGCCCGGGAGGAGCGCACGGCGCAGTGTGGAGTGGGAGGGGATCATCGGCCGCTCCGGGAATCGGGTGACCTCGCGCGCCGTCGGCGCCGGCAAGCGGCGGCGCTGCAAGACACTCGCCGCGGACGCCAGCGCCCCCCTCGCGTGAGGGATTACGGCCCGAAGGGGCGAGACCCGGCGGCAGTTTGCCGGGGCTCGACTCCGTTACGCAGCGTTGTTTGCTGCGTTACGGAGCCGAAGCCCGACCCCGGCGCCAGCCGGGGGCACGCCCGAACCCGCTGTCAAAAGCCGTTACCAGTCCGTGGGCCGGTAGTCCTTGAGAAACGCCCCCCACACGTGCCGCCCGGTGTTGACGCCGGAGATGATGGGATCCACGATGCGCGCCGCGCCGTCCACGATGTCCAGCGGGGGATGGAAGCGGTGCTCCTCGCGCTTGCGGGCCGCGATCTCCGCGGGGTCCTCGTCGGTCACCCAGCCGGTGTCCACGCTGTTCATGTGGATGCCGTCGGCGTGGTAGTCGGCCGCGGAGGTGCGCGTCATCATGTTGAGCGCGGCCTTTGCCATGTTGGTGTGCGGGTGCCGCGTGGTCTTGAACCGGCGGTAGAACTGCCCCTCCACGGCGGACACGTTGACGATGTGCTTGTCGCGCTCCGGGGTGCGCGTCATCAGCGGCTTGAGGCGCGCGCCCAGGATGAAGGGCGCCACGGCGTTCACCAGGTGCACCTCCAGCAGCTCCACCGAGGGCACCTCGGCCATCTGCATCCGCCACGAGTTGCGCTCGCGCAGGTCCACCTGCTGGAGGTCCTGGTCGAGCCGTCCCACGGGGAAGAGCGCCTGCTGAGCCTCCATCTCCTCGGGGAGCAGCGGCACCTGCGACAGCTCCGCCGCGCGCACCAGCCCGGCCACGCCGTCGCCGGCGCCGAACCGAGCCGGAAGCGCCTCCGCCGCGCCGCCCTCGGGCAGGAGGCTGTAGCCGCGCAGCCCCTCGTACGCCCCCACCAGCCGGCGCACGTGCTCCGGCATGCCGTGCAGCGCCGCGGTCTCGTCCTCCATCATGTGCCGGTAGAACTCCGGCGGGCGCCGCACCGTCTGGCAGGCGTTGTTGACGATGAAGTCCAGCCGGTCGCGCGTGGCCAGCATCTCCCGGCAGAACGCCTCCACGCTGGGCGTGTGGCGCAGGTCCAGCCCGAAGATCTCCAGGCGGTGTCCCCACTCGGCGAAGTCGGGCTCGCGCGCGTAGCGGGCCGCCGAGTCGCGCGGAAAGCGCGTGGTGACGATGAGGTGGGCCCCGGCCCTCAGCAGCTTGATCCCGGCCTGGTAGCCGATCTTGACGCGCCCGCCGGTGAGCAGCGCCACCCGCCCGCTCAGGTCGGCCAGCTCGCCGCGCTTTGCGAAGTTGAACTCGGCGCACTCCGGGCAGAGCTGGTCGTAGAAGTGGTGCAGCGCGGTGTAGTCGCGCTTGCACACGTAGCAGTTCTGCGTTTCCACCGCCTCGCGGAACTCCGGGTCGTCCGCCACCTCGCGCTGCTCGAAGCCGGCCGGCGCGAAGAGCCGGGGCGTGGCGAAGACGGGCTCCTCCCGCAGCCTGCGGATCCCCGTTTCCTGGAGCACGCTCTCGGCGCGCTGCACGCGGGCGGCCTTGTGGTCGCGCTTGGTGGCCTTGCGCAGCCTGCGGCGGTCCACGGCGTCGGGCCGCGACACCCGCCCGGCGGCCTGGAGCAGCCGCATGCGGTCGTCCTCGGGCACGCCGGCCAGGAGCCCGCGGTCGTCGGTAATGGATTCCAGCAGCTCGGCGGCGGCCCGGACGCGCTCGGCGAGGGTGCCGCCCGCGGCGTCGCGGGGGGGTGGAGCGGGGGTGAGTTCGGTCTGCATGTGCTGCTGTGAACGGGTGTTCCAGGGATCGGAGACGGGAAATATAACACCGCGCCGCCGCCGGGCGGGGCGGCGGGGCGGGGACGTGGCATGCATCTGGCCCCTGGGGCACCCCTTTCCGGGAACGACTGCGAAGGGGAGCGGATGCGAGGCACGACACGCTGGATGGCCGCGGGGGTGGCGGGACTCCTCGCCGCGGCGGGGTGCGGGAACGGGGGCGGCGGCCCCGATGCCGCGCCGGGGAAGCGCGCCGCGGCGGTGGCGCGGGCGCAGGCGAAGCCCGCCCCGCCGCCCGCGCTCCCGGCGACCGCCGCCGACTCGGCGGAGGTGCGGGCCCGCGCCGCCGCCCGGCGCGACTCGGTGGCGGCGGCCTTCGCGCGGGCGACGCCGCTGGGGGCGAGGGAGGTGGCGGAGCTGCGCCGGGACGTCAACGCCACGCAGATCGCCACCGCGCGGGCGATGGGGGTGCGCGCCTCCGGCGAGGCGGAGATCGAGCGGCTGCGGCGCGAGGGGCGGCTGGTGGCGCTGGGGGACAGCACGGAGCACTGGGTGCTGCGCGGGATGGACCACTCGGTGCCCTACGTGACGCCGGACGCGCGCGCCATGCTGGTGGAGCTGGGCCGCCGCTTCCACGCGCGGCTGGACAGCCTGAGGCTGCCGCGCTACCGCATGAAGGTCACCTCCGCCATCCGCACCGACCAGACGCAGGCCGACCTGCGCCGCACCAACAGCTACGCGTCGCGCACGGTGAGCGCGCACGAGTTCGGCACCACGGTGGACGTGTCGCACGAGCGCTTCGCCGTTCCCGCGGACGCACGGCGCGCGGCGGCGGCGGGGACGCGGGCGGCGCTGGAGGGGGAGGTGGAGGAGGAGATGCTTGAGGAGGTGGGGAAGGAGAACGCGAAGGCGCTCCAGGCGGCGCTGGGGCGGGCGGTCGCCGACATGCGGGGGACCGGCGCGCTCCACGTGATGATGGAGAACCAGCAGCCGGTCTACCACATGACCGTGCGTCGGCGCTTCGCCGCGGGCAGCTGATCCGGTCGTATCGGGGTGAAAGAACAGGATTCGGGCGTGCCCCCGGCTGGCGCCGGGGTCGGGCTTCGGCTCCGTAACGCACGATAAAACTGTGCGTAACGGAGTCGAGCCCCGGCGGAAACAGCCCCGCCGGGTCTCGCCCCTTCGGGCCGAAATCCCTCACGCGGGGTGGGCGCTGGCGTCCGCGGCAGGCCCCCTCACCCCCCGGTTCCCTCTCCCCCGCAAGCGGGGGAAAGGGGGAGAACCGCACGGCATCCTTGCCTCCTGCGCCTTGCTGGCGCCGCGAGGAGGCCGATCTACACGCGCCCGGGTCAGGCCGGGGGCGCCGCGGGCCCGGCGAGCGGAGCCGGCAGCCCGTCGATGCTGCGCGAGTTTTTTTCCGCCCGGTAGGCGGGGAGCGCGTCGCCCTTCGCCTCCGCCCAGCGCAGCAGCGTGTCCCGCTGCCCCGCCGGCTCCATGCGCGGCACCGCGAAGCCGCACGAGGTCTGCACGCGCGTGACGCGGGCCGCGATCACCTGCCGGACGCCCGGGTACTCCGGGAAGAGCCCCCGCAGCGCGTCCCACCCGTCCGCGTCCGGCAGGACCACGCGGCCGCGGCCGTAGAGCCGCAGGATCCTCGGCGCCCCGGTGAACGCGCAGAACATGAAGGTGATGCGCCCGTTCTCCGCCAGGTGGGCGGACGTCTCGTTGCCGCTCCCCGTCAGGTCCAGGTAGGCGACCTCGTGGGGACCCAGGACGCGCAGGCAGTCCAGCCCCTTGGGCGACAGGTTCACGTGCCCGTCCTGCGCGAGCGGCGCCGAGGCGACGAAGAACAGCGGCTGCTCCTCGATGAACTCGCGCAGCTCGGGGGTGATGCAGTCTACGACCTTGCCCATGCAGGATCGAAAGCGGCTGAGGTGGCGTCGGACCCGTTCACCGGGAAGGGCCGGGGCGAACGGTACGGCGACGGGGGAGCGATTACAAGGCTCCGCTTCCACCGCCGAAGGCGAGCGCGACGGCGTGGTCGCGGACGTCCTCCGGCCACGCGGCCACCAGGGCGCGGAACCGCTCCCGGTCGTCCGCGAAGAGCGCGCGCGCGGCCTCCTCGAAGCCCGGCAGGTCGCCGGCGAGCGCCGATGCGAAGCGGTAGGCCGCGTCCCGCGCGGCGCGCCGCCGGTCCGCGTCGGCGCCGCCGCGGCGCGCCTCCTCCACCAGCTTCCGCAGCGCAACGGAAGCGCCGCCCGGCTGGGCGGCGAGCCATTCCCAGTGGCGCGGCAGCAGCGTCACCTCGCGGGCCACCACGCCCAGCCTGGGCCGCCCCCGCCCACGCGGCGCGGCCGGGTCCGGCCCGCCGGTCTCCCCGGCCGCGGCCCCGGGCGACAGGCGCGCCACCACCTCCGCCTCGGTCCCGCGCGTGTCCACGTCCACCACGCGGCCCGTCGCGTCGTCGAAGACCAGGAGCGGGCCGGCCGCTCCGCTCCCGGCAGCGCGCCTGACCGCCAGGGCGACGTCGCGCAGCGGGCCGGCCGCCAGGCGCCGGTGGCCGTCGAACGCCGTGCAGCGCGCCGGAGCCGGCCGCGCGGCGTCGCTCGCCGGAGGCATCGCGCGCCTCAGTTGCGGGGCCGCGGGCGCGGCGTGTAGCCGCGCTCGCCGAACGGCTCCAGCCGCTCCAGCCAGAGCGCCTCCAGCACGCGCAGGTCGCCCGACGGGTCGTAGTCGCTCCGCTCCGGCGGCTCGAGCGTGTCCAGCACCTCGAAGGCGAACGCGTCGGGCCCCAGCGCGTTCCAGTCGCGCTGCAGCTCCGCGTTCCGGTGCACGCCAAGCCGGAGCTGCGCGAGCTGCCGGTTCAGGATTGCCGGCAGGTCCACGGACCGACCGATGAGCGACCGGCCGTCGGTGGTGTTGCGCACCCGGTAGACGCCCATGGGGCGGGGGGTGTCCCTGTACGCTCGGGTCAGCTCTCTGCGGTTCATCGCGGGCTCCGGTTCGGGTCGGCGCAAATTATACCCGGGCGAAACTAGCGCGTCAATATCACCCGGGTAAAATTACACCCGCTCCACGGACCCGCGGGCGCAGCGGCCGGGCCGCCCGTCCCGGCGACGCCGGCCGGGCCTTTCGCATGCCGCGCCCGGACCCGCCGTTCGATTCGTCGAGATCACCGTTCGCCCCGGACACGCAGCTCGGTGGCCAGGGCGCGGCGCAGACGCCCCGTCTCTCCGCGCAGCCGCCGGAGGTGCGTGATGCGGTTGAGGTTGGCGACCTGCATGGCAAAGAACACCGCCTGCGCGTCCGGATCGCTCCGCAGCCCGGCGAAGTCGACGTCCCGGAGCCGCGGCGAGGAATCGTCGAACACCATTCCGCGCAGAAAGGGCATGGGGCGGGCGATCCGGTCGGGCTCGCCCGCGGACTGCTCCAGGAACAGCCTGAGCATGGCCTGCTCGTGCTCCAGGGAGGCCGCGTAGGAAACGAGCAGGGCGCGCAGGCTGTCGCTGCGGATGAGGCGGAGGTCGCCCGCCATCAGCAGGGCGCCGTAGCTGCCGGTGAGCGGCTGGAAGTCGGAGGACGCGAACGCTTCGCCGCGGAACCGGGCCGCCAGCGTGTCCGGCGCGGGGAGCGGCGCGCTCCCGAACAGCGTGCCGGCGAGGCGGCCCAGCGAGGCCCCGGCCATGCTGTCGACCGCGACCGCCGCGTCCAGCCTGCGCTCGTTCTCGCGCGTGTCCTCGAAGAGCTGGCGCAGGTAGTCCTGCTCGCGCCGGCGCTCCTCGCTCGCCTGCCACCACGACTGCGCCGCGAGCGCGCAGAGCACGCCGGCCACGATGATCGCGAACTCCCGCAGCGCCGCCCGCCATCCCCTCGCGAGGCGCTCCCAGCGCGCGGAGCCACGGGGACCCGGCGCCGCCTCTTCTCCCCCGGGCGCTTCCGGAACGGCCGATGGCTCCATGGGTCGACGGGGTCGGGGCGAAGGGGCGGGGCAGCGGGGGAGAGCCGGCTCCTCGGGGGCTACCGGTCCTTCTGGCGCTCGTCGAGCAGCGAATCCGTGAACGTCACCTTTTCCTCCGTGCGCGCAAGCTTCGCCTCCAGCTCCTCCAGCCGCCGCCGCGCGGCGTCGAACTCCGCCGACAGCTGCGGGGTGGCCGCCGGAGTCGCGGGGCGGTCCGCGCCCGCCCCGCGCGTCTGGGAGCGGATGAGCAGCACGACCACCGCGACGGGGATGCCGACGAGGACCGCGAGGATGAGGACGGTTCCGACGATGCCGAGACCGAAGGGCATGGGATGCAGCTCCAGGTGATGGATTACGGTCGGGCGAGGGCGCGAGCGCACCGCCCCGGATGCATTCCGGCTCCGCGGCGAGCCCGCGGATCTCCAGTACACACCGGCGGCGGCGCGGGTTTCCGGGACGCTACCTGAACAGGCTCGACAGCCGGCTCCGGATCCCGCCCTTCTCGTAGGTGCCCATCAGCTCCGCCTGCGCGAGGACGTGGCCCAGCATCGCCCTCTCGAGCTCCGCCTTGGTGGGGGATTCCAGCGAAGGCAGCACCGTGTCGAGCGCGTACAGCTTGTGGAAGTAGCGGTGCCGGCCCACCGGAGGGCACGGCCCCCCGTAGCTGGCACGTTGCCAGTCGTTCAGCCCCTGCCGGGTCCCCGGAGGCAGCGCCCCGCCGCCGGCACCCTCCGGCAGGCTCGTGGCGGTGACGGGGAGGTCGTAGAGCACCCAGTGGACCCAGGTCGTCCTGGGGTTCCGCGGGTCGGGCGCGTCGGGATCGTCCACGATCAGCGCCAGGCTCCGCGCGCCGTCGGGCACCCCGCTCCACGCCAGCGGTGGCGAGACGTCCTTTCCCTCGCAGGTATGCCGGGGCGGGATGGAGCCGCCCGGCTGGAAGGCGGCGGAGGTGAGCGTCAGGGCCATGGAGTCCTCCCGGGGTCCGGGGCGAGAATCCGCGCAGCCCGACAGCGCGAGCAGGAGCAGCGCGCCGGCGGCCGTCCCCCTACGATACGCGGATCCCCGCTCTTCCGACACCTCCGCGCTCACGGGTGGCTCCCTCCCCCGGGGCGCTTCCCCTTGCGCGTGGCGAAGGTGCGGCGCGCGGGATCCCACACGAACGGTCGCCACTCGCCCGCGCGCGAGCGGAAGACCAGCGCCTCGTACGTGGGCTTCTTCCGCAGCGAGAACACCAGGTAGAAGTACCGGTGGTCCCGCTCCAGCACGAAGGTGAGCGGGTGGCCCCCTTCCTCGTGGCACAGGACGTGGCGCACCGCGAAGCGGGCCGCGCCCGTCGGCGGAAGGTCCGGGTAGTCGAAGTAGCCGCGCGTGCGCATGGAGCGCCGCGCGAACAGGAACCCCTCCGAAGCGCCGGCAACCTGCACGCTGTCCGCCCGCTCGACGCCGGCGCCGCACTCGATCCAGCGGCTGGGCGCGAAGTGTGGCGTTTCCGGACCCACCGAGTCGGCCTCGGCGACCAGCCGGTACCAGGGATCCGCCTGCGCCGGGGCGGCGGCGGCGTCCAGCGCCAGGAACAGGGCGGCGGCTCCGAGCCCCACGGGCCGGAGGTGAATGTGTCGTGTCATGGAAGAGCCGGCGTGAGGACGGGGGACCCGCCTGCAGGTAGCACCCGCGCGGACCCCCCGGCAAGATCCGCCGGCCCGGCCAACCGGCAAAAACGGGCACCTCCCCCACGGCACAATCTGCCGCACAGCGCCTTTTGCCGTCCGCGGAAAATCCTTCCTGAAATCCATAAATAGCTGGTGTGCTTACGGTTGGAGAGTGGAGGGCGGGCGTGCCCCGCGCGGTATGCGGCCTGCCTTTACATGGGCCTGCAAACCACGCGGCCCCCGCCCCAACATCCCTCCACCGGAGATCGGAACCATGACCACGACGAAGGCGCTCAGGAACACTCGGGTGAGTGGAGACCTCGTCGAGCGCGAGCGGCTCCTCACCGAGCACCTGGGCCTGGTGCACCACGTGGCCCGGCAGGTGTCCCGCACCCTCACGGTGGACGTGGACTTCGACGAGCTGGTATCGGCGGGGACCATGGGGCTGATGAACGCCCTGGACAACTTCGACGCCTCGCGCGGGCTGGCGTTCAGCACCTTCGCCGCGCCGCGCATCCGAGGCTCCATCCTGGACGAGCTGCGGCGGCAGGACCACGTGTCCCGCTCCGTGCGCCGCAAGACGCGCGAGATCGGCGCCGCGCGCGAGTCGCTCATGCGCGTCCTGAAGCGCGCCCCCGAGGACCGCGAGGTGGCGGAGCACATGGGCGTGGACGTGGAGACGTTCTGGCGCTGGAGCAGCGAAGTGGAGGGCACCGTGCACGTGCCGCTGGACGAGCGCTCCGGCGGCGACGACCGCGAGGGGCGCGCGCTCGCCCCGGCCGAATTCCTCGCCGGGGAAACGCACCGCGATATCGAGGACCGGCTGAACCTGGGCGAGGAGGTGGAGATCCTGCGCGACGCCATCCTGCGCCTCAAGGAGCAGGAGCGCATCGTCCTCACCCTGTACTACTACGAGGAGCTCAAGCTGCACGAGATCGCCGCCATCCTGGAGCTGACCGAGTCGCGCGTGTCGCAGGTGCGCTCCAAGGCGCTCGCCCGCCTGCGCGCCGAGATGGCGCCGCTGCGGGAAATGGTGGCGTGATGGCGGGAATGCGCACGGTGGTGCTGGACGCGCTGCCGCGCCTGGGCGGCGAGGCCGTGCCGGTGCCGCTCGTGGCGATGGCCGCGGTGCTGGTGGCGTCGCTGCTGGTGGGGTTCTACCTGTCTCGTGCTGTGGTCGACGCTCCGGAGGGCGGGGAACGGGCTTCGGGCTGATTCGGCGGGGCCGCTCCGGAGCCGGACGATACTGCCGTCCGTCTCCTGCGCGGGCTCCGGGAGCCTCGCCAAACAGCCGGCGAGTCTCCCTGCGCCGGAGGGAGCCAGCCGAAACTGCCCGGCTGTCTCCCTCCGCAACGGATCATGGGGGTACTGCGGAACTGCAACGGCGAAAAGCCCCACCCCCGCGCGCGGGGGTGGGGCTTCGTCGTGGGGCATGCAGTGTCGGCGTTCCGCCTGGCGGCGGTCGCTCAGCCGGCCGCCTGCGGACCCGCCCGCCCGGCCAGCAGCGTGGGCAGGCGCACGACCACTCCCGTCTCCGTAGTCTCCATCTCCCCGCCGGCCGCGGCGAAGAGCGCCGCCAGCCCCGTGCCCCCCACCTGCGGGCCCACGGCGTCGCCCTCCGGCTCCACGGCGATCGTGACGCGGCGCTCGTCGCCCGAGCAGCGCACGTCCACCCGCAGGGTGCCCGCCTCGCGCGCCGCGAGCGCCGCGCCGGCCAGCAGCGCCAGCAGGGCGTGCGCCAGGGCCGTCTCGGGGCAGAGAACCGGGAGCAGGTCGGGTGCCGTCTCCACCGCGAAGTGCACGTCGCGCGCGTCGCGGTGCTGCGCCACCAGGGCGAGCGCGTCCGGGAGCAGCTCGGACAGCCGCAGCGGGATGGGCTCCTCGCCCGGGCGGCGGGGGATCAGCGCCAGCAGCCGCAGCGTCGCCCCCAGGCGCTCCAGCTCCTCGCGCAGGGCGCGTCCCGCGTCCAGGCCGCCGGCGCCTTCCGCCCCGGCGAGCTGCACCAGCGCGCTCACGGTGCCCAGGCGGTTGTTGAGCGCGTGGTGCACCCCCGCCACCAGCCCGTCCGAGGCCGCCAGCCAGGCCTCGCCGGCCTCACCGGCAGCTCCGTCCAGACCGGAGGCTGCTTTTTCCCGGCCGGCGCCAGGGAAGTCGTCCGGATCTCCACGATGAACGCCTGATCCTTCCCACTTCACGGGAGGATCAGGCGAAAGCGGTGCTCCGTGCTCGGGCTCCATCATCCACCTACGCAGCCAGCCAGAGTTCCTTCGCTTCGTCGGTCTTCACGTCGATCTCCTCTTTCGAGAGACCGGTGCGTGAAAGGTGGTCCTGAACGGCCACTTCCAGCTGTGCTTTCACGGCGGAAGCATCATCCATGATGCTTTCGAGGCGGGCGAGGAGCACAGCCGTCTTCTCTCGGTCCGACCGCGCGTGCTGGCATTCGAACCCGCTCCGGTGCACGAGCCAGGCGCGCTCGGCAACCACCCGCCCGAACCTGGCTTCGAACTCTCCAGCCGGCAGGGAAAGAACACGCAGCCCGGCCACTGACGATGCGCTCGCGACACCGCTGTCGTCCAGCAGAGAGGCGGCCAGTGCTCCGGCTTGTTCCGGAAGCTGGTATCCGGTGAGCACGAAGTACGAGAAGAGCGTGGCTTCGAGACACTGGACCTCGATCAAGGTATTGCTGATCCACGCCTGCACGTCCTGAACCGCGGAGCGCCGCAGGAGCTCCCCGCGCTCACGCACGGTCAGCCGCCCCGCATGCCTTCCGCGTACCGCGCGCGAGAAATCATATTCGTCGCGCATCTCGGCATCACCTTCCCTCTTCATACGACTCCCTTTCGCGCCGGGCCGCTTCGCGAGCGCTGATGATGCGGATGGAATCCCCTCGCTCGGTGAAAACCACGACCAGAATCCGTCCGCGGTACGATCGGCCCATCAGGATGAAGCGCTGCTCGGCCCAGGAATGGTCCAGATCCGGAATCTCACTCGCATGGACGTCGGCAAAGACCGACTCTGCTTCCGCGAACGAGACCCGGTGTTTTGCCAGGTTCCCGTCCGCCTTGTCGGGATCCCATTCGAACAGGAGTGCCATCTTCAAGATACGGAGGACAGCCGTCCAGGAGTATAACCAGTTTTACTCCGTTGAACGACAGGAGGCGTGAAACGAGTCGGCGGGATCAGGGAGACAAGACCACCTGGCGGAAAGCGCGATGTGCGATGCGCGGCGTGGATCGTTGCCTCACCGCATGTGCCATCACCCGACGAAGCACGTATGTGGAGAACTCTGCGAGGTCTGCCGAAGGGAAGCGAAGATTCTGTGCCGAGTCACACGATTCATAGTGGAGCGCGTCAACCTCCCAGCTTCTCCACCAGCTTCGCCATCTCGTCCAGGTCGAACGGCTTGGTCAGGCAGGGGCGGCCGGTGGTGATCCCCTGGCTGGTGCGCGACCGCCCGATGTCGCCCGTCATCAGCGCGGTCCTCCCGCGCAGCGCCGGCGTCGCCTCCAGCTTCTCCAGCAGCTCCAGCCCGTCCCCCGGCATGCGCGCGTCCACCAGCGCCACGTCGAAGTCCCGCTCCGCGGCAAGGCGCACCGCCTCGTAGGCGTCGGCCGCCTGCGTCACCTCGTGGCCGCGGCGTGTTAGGAACAGGGAGATCGCCATGCGCAGGTTGGGCTCGTCGTCGGCCACCAGCACCTGGAGCCGCCGCTGCGGCTCCACCGCGGGGCGGCGCGCCACCCGCGGGCGCGGGGAGGGGGGCGCCCCGGCGCGGGGGAGCTGCAGGAAGAAGGCGGTGCCGCGGCCCTCGTCGCTTTCCGCCCACAGCTGGCCGCCGTGGTCGCGGACGATCCCGGCCGAGATCCCCAGTCCCAGCCCCGTCCCCGCCGGCTTGGTCGTGTGGTACGGGTCGAAGATGTGCTCCAGGCGCTCGCGGGGGATGCCCGGCCCGTTGTCCACCACCGACAGCACCACCCCCTCCGACGACTCGCGGGTGCGGACGATCAGCAGGCGCGGGCCCGCGCGGGAGGCGAGCGCCTGCTCCGCGTTGACCACCAGGTTGAGGATCACCTGGTGGAGCGCCCCCGCCTCGCCCATGACCGGAGAGAGCGCCGTGTCGAAGTCGCGGCGCACCTCGATCCCCGCCGTCTCCAGCGCGTAGCGGTGGATGCTGAGCACCCGCTCGGAGACGGCGCTCAGGTTCACCGGCTCGCGTCCGCCCGCGCCCTGCTGCCGCGCGAAGCTGAGCAGGTCGCCCACGATCCCGGCGATGCGCGTGCTTTCCCCGATGATGATCTCCAGCGCCTCCCGCTGCGCCGAGCCGCCCGCCTCGCGCGCCAGCAGCTGGGCGAAGCTCTTGATGGAGGCGAGCGGGTTGTTGACCTCGTGCGCCACCCCGGCCGCGAGCTCCCCCACCGAGGCGAGCCGCTCCGCCTGGCGGCGCCGCTCGCGCTCGGCCACGAGCTCGCTGCGGTCCTCCACCACGACCACCCCCCAGGGCTCGCCGGCCCAGCGGCGGGAGCGGATCACAAGCCGGACGACGCGCTGCCCGCGCGCCCCGGGGAGGCGGGCCTCCGTTTCCAGCGCCATCCCCTCCGCCACCCGCGAGCGGAAGAGCTCGCCCACGCCATCGCCCTCCAGCACGGGGGCCAGCTCGCGGAAGAAGTCGCGGCCCAGGGTATCCGCCGCGCCGCGCCCGGAGAGCAGCACCTCGGAGGCGTTGACGTGGCGCACGACGCCGCGCGCGTCCAGCACCAGGACGCCCGCGGGGAGCTCGTCCACCAGCTCGCGGAGCCAGTCCAGGGCGTCGGAGATGTCGGGGACCACGGGGACGGAGATGGAAGCGGCGGAAGAGGGAGTCATGACGCGGGGAGTCATGGAGAGCAATGAGGGCGCGGAGTGGACGAAATTATCACCGGCTCCGCTTTCCCGCAACGCATGCGCGCTATACGCACGCTCTCAAAAGGACATCGGTCAGGAGGGCCGGGCGCCACGTCGTGCTGCGGGCACCGGGCTCTCCTGGCGGAACCCCGCCCCGCGCTCTACCATAGGAAACGGCGCGCGCCGGACGGCCGCCGTGCCGCGCTCCCCACGATCCGTCCGTGCCTGCCGCAACTCCCTCCCGGAGACACCCCATGCCCGTAGACGTCACCGGCCTCGTCGCCACCATCGGCGGTCTCCTGATCGTCCTCATCCCCGTCGCGGGGCTCACGGCCCGCTTCGCCCTGAAGCCCATCGTGGAGGCCATCTTCAAGGCGCGGGAGAGCCCTCGCGAGACGGCCATCCTGGAGAAGCGCGTGGCCCTCCTGGAGCAGCAGATTCGCAACATGGAGGGAAGCATGGAGCGCCTGGTGGAGGACTCCGAGTTCCGGCGGCAGCTCGAAGCGCCCCACGGCTGACCCGCTTCCAGCGCCCCGGACGCTCGCCCGCGGTCGCCGGGCGGACGGCGGACGAGCCCGTTTCTCCCCCGGGCGCGCCTGCCGTTCCGTCCCTTGACGGTGCAACGGCCGCGGGTGACCTTTCCTGTCTGGAAAGGCTCGCGCCGGGCTCCCCGCGCGGCGTCCGCCCGATCCACCGACCCGATCCCGGACCCCGGACACCAAGCTGAGATGGCGATGGAGACGACCAGCCCGATCCGCGGCGCGGCGAGCCTCTCGGGGGCGGATGCCGCTCCTGCCGCGTCCGGGGGCCGGCCCGCCTGCGTGCACCACTTCTTCGAGGCGCAGGCGGCGCGCACCCCGCACGCCGAGGCGCTGGTGCACGGCACCGGGGCGCTCACCTACCGCGAGCTGGACGCGCGCGCCAACCGGCTGGCGCACGCCCTCCGGCGGCGCGGTGCCGGGCCGGAAGTGCGGGTGGGGATCTGCGCGGATCGCTCCGCGGACCTGGTGGTCGGGCTGCTGGGCATCCTCAAGTCCGGCGCCGCCTACGTTCCCCTCGATCCCGCCTACCCGCGCGAGCGCATCGCGCTCACGCTGGGCGACGCCCGCGCGCCGCTGGTGGTCACCCAGCAGGCGCACCTGCCGCTGCTGGAGGGGCACGGCGGCGGGGTCTTCCTCCTGGACGCCGGCCGGGCGGAGATCGACCGGGAGCCGGCGGAGGCGCCGGAGGGCGGGGCGGGGCCGGACAACCTGGCGTACGTGATCTACACCTCCGGCTCCACCGGCACCCCCAAGGGCGTGCAGATCGAGCACCGGAGCGCGGTGGCGCTGCTGCGCTGGTGCCGCGAGGTCTACACCCCGGCCGAGTCGGCGGGCGTGCTGGGCTCCACCTCCGTGTGCTTCGACATGTCGGTGTTCGAGGTCTTCCACACCCTGGGCGTGGGGGGGACGCTCGTCCTGGCCGAGAACGCCCTGGAATTGCCGCGCATCCCCGCGCGCGACCGCGTCACCCTGGTCAACACCGTTCCCTCCGCCGCCGCCGAGCTGGTGCGCGCGGGGGGGATCCCCGCCTCGGTGCGCACCGTGAACCTGGGCGGCGAGCCGCTCCGGGACTCGCTCGCGCAGGGGCTGTACGGCCTGCCGCACGTCGAGCGGGTCTACAACCTGTACGGCCCCACCGAGGACACCACCTACTCCACCTGGCTGCGGGTGGAGCGGGGGGCGGGGCGCGAGCCCACGGTGGGGCGCCCGGTCACCGGGACCCGCGTCCACCTGCTGGACGCGGCGCTGGACGCGGTCCCCGCCGGTGGGATCGGCGAGGTGTTCCTGGCCGGCGCAGGGCTTGCCCGGGACTACCTGGGCCGCCCGGACCTCACCGCCGAGAAGTTCCTCCCCGACCCGTTCCCGGCCGAGCCGGGCGCGCGCATGTACCGCGTGGGCGACCTGGGACGCATCCTCCCGGATGGAGAGCTGGAGTACCTTGGGCGCGTGGACCACCAGGTCAAGGTACGCGGCTTCCGGGTGGAGCCGGGCGAGATCGAGGCCACGCTGGAGTCGCACCCCGCGGTGCGCGAGGCCGCCGTGGCCGCGCGCCGCGACGAGGCCGGCGGCACGCTGCTGGCCGCGTACTTCGTTCCCGCAGGCGGCGCGCCCGCGCCCGCGGAGCTGCGCGCGCACCTGCGCGAGCGGCTCCCGGAGTACATGGTCCCCTCCGCCTTCGTCGCGCTGGAGGCGCTTCCGCTGACCCTCAGCGGCAAGGTCGACCGCCGGGCGCTCCCCGCGCCCGGCCCCGCCCACTCCGACGAGGGCGCGGCGTACGCCCCGCCGCGCACCGCGACGGAGGAAGCGGTCGCCGCCATCTGGGCCGAGGTGCTGGGCGCCGGGCCGGTGGGGATCCACGAGCACTTCTTCGACCTGGGGGGCCACTCCCTGCGCGCGGCGCAGATCGTGGCCCGCCTGCGCAGCGCCTTCCGGGTGGAGCTGCCCATGGGCGCGCTCTTCGACGCGCCCACGGTCGCGGAGCTGGCCGCGCTGGTGGAGGCGGCCGCCGAGCAGGGCGCCGGGGCGCCGCCGCTGGTGCGGGTCCCGCGCGACCAGCCGCTCCCGCTCTCCCTTTCCCAGGAGGCCATCTGGTTCTTCCAGGAGCTGGCCCCGGGGATGAAGTCGTACAACTTCCAGGCGTCGTACCGCTTCCGCGGCGCGCTGGACGCCGACGCGCTGGAGCGCGCCCTCGCCGAGATCGTCCGCCGCCACGAGATCTTCCGCACCACCTTCCACGACGCGGGCGGCAGCGCGGTCCAGGTGGTGCGCGGGACCGGCCCGCTCCACCTCCCCCGCTTCGACCTGCGCGCCCTCCCGGAGGCGGAGCGGGACGGCGCCGTGGAGCGGCACATGGCCGACGAGCTCGGCGCCCCCTTCCAGCTGGACCGTCTGCCGCTGATCCGCTGGCGCCTGCTGCGTCTTGCCGACGACGAGCACCTGCTCCTGCAGGTGGAGCACCACTTCGTGCACGACGGCTGGTCGTTCGGAGTCTTCCTGCGCGAGCTGGTCACCCTGTACTCCGCCTTCACGCAGGGGCGCCCGTCGCCGCTCCCCGAGCCGCCGGTGCAGTTCGCCGACTTCGCCGTCTGGCACCGCCGGCTGATGGAGGGGGAGCGCGCCCGGGCGGACCTGGCGTACTGGAAGGAGGCGCTCGCCGGCGCCGACCCGGTGCTGGAGCTCCCCACCGACCGTCCTCGCCCGGCCGTCCTGAGCTTCCGCGGGGCCTCGCTGCGCGCGCGGATGCCCGCGGACACCGCGCTGGCGGCGCGGGCGTTCTGCCGGGAAAGCGGCGCCACGCTGTACATGACGCTGCTCGCCGCCTTCGAGGCGCTGATGGGGCGCTACAGCGGCCAGGAGGACTTCTGCGTGGGCGGCGGCGTCGCCAACCGGAGCTGGAAGGAGACCGAGGAGCTGATCGGGATGGTCGTGGGCACCATCGCCCACCGCGTCCGGCTGGACCGCGTCCGCACCTTCCGCGAGCTGGTCGCGCAGGTCCGCGACACCGCCCGCGAGGCGTACGCGCACAAGGACGTGCACTTCGGGCAGGTGGTGGAGGCCGTCGCGCCCGAGCGCACCCTCAGCCGGCTTCCCATCTACCAGGTCGCCTTCAGCTTCCACGACTCGCCGTACCCGGACTTCCGGCTCCCCGGCGTGGAGATGGAGCTGACCGAGGCGCTCGGCAACGGCTCCGCCAAGTTCGACTTCCAGGTGATCCTGATGCCCCGCGCCGAGATGCGCGCCGGGGCCCCCGAGGAAGAGATCGAGGAGGTGTGGGAGTTCGCCACCGACCTGTTCGATCCGGATACGGTGGAGCGGATGGTGGACGACTACCACCGCCTGCTCGCCGGCCTCCTCGCGGAGCCGGACCGCGACTTCCGCGCGGCGCCGCTGGACACGCCGGAGGAGCGGGCGCGGCTGCTCGGAGAATGGTCGCGCGGCGCCGACCTGGCGCCGGGCGACCGGCCCGTGCACGCGCTGGTGGCGGACGCCGCGCGGCGCCGCCCCCACGCGCCGGCGGTGGTGGCCGGCGGCGCGTCGCTCGGCCGGGGCGAGCTGGACCGCCGCTCCGCCGCGGTCGCCGGGCGGCTGCGCGGGATGGGGATCGGGCCGGAGTCGCGCGTGGGCGTGCTCGCCGGGCGCACGCCGGAAGGGATCGTGGGGATGCTGGCGGTCCTCCGCGCCGGGGCCGCGTACGTCCCCCTCGACCCGGCGCTCCCCGCCGCGCGCCTGGAGTTCATCGCCGCCGACGCCGGGGTGGCCGTGGTGCTCGCCACGGAGGCGCTCCGGGGCGCCGTCCCCGGGGGGCTCCGGGTGATCCCGCTGGAGGGCGGGCCCGCGGACCCGGGCGGGACGGCCGGGAGCGCGGACGAGCCCGCGGTCCCGCCGGACGCCGTGGCGGTCGTGCTCTACACCTCGGGCTCCACCGGGATGCCCAAGGGGGTGGAGCTCACCCACCGCGCCCTCCTGGACCTCGTCCGCTGGCACCTGGACGCGTTCGCAGTCGGCGAGGACGACCGGACCGCCCAGCTCGCCGGACCGGGCTTCGACGCCTCCGTCTGGGAGACGCTGCCGTACCTGGCCGCGGGCGCCACGGTGCACCAGGTGGCCGACGAGGAGACGCGCACCTCGCCCGTGGCGCTGCAGGCGTTCCTGCTGGAGAACGCCGTCACCATGGCCTTCGCGACCACGGTGCTCGGCGAGGCGCTGGCGGAGCTGGAGTGGCCGGAGCGCGCCCCGCTGCGGGTGCTGCTCACCGGGGGCGAGACGCTGCGCTCCCGGCCGCGCGCGGGGCTCCCGTTCACCCTGGTCAACATCTACGGGCCCACGGAAACGACGGTGGTCTCCACCATGAGCGTGGTGGCGCCGGGCGACGGCGGGGGGAGGCTTCCGCCCATCGGGCGGCCCGTCGCGAACGCGCGCACGTACGTGGTGGAAGCGGCGATGGAGCCCGCTCCCCTGGGCGTTCCCGGCGAGCTGTGCGTGGGCGGCCCGGGGGTCGCGCGCGGCTACGGTGGCCGGCCCGGGCTGACGGCCGAGCGGTTCGTCCCCGACCCCTTCTCCGGCGAGCCCGGGGCGCGGATGTACCGCACCGGCGACCGCGTGCGCTGGCTCCCGTCGGGCGAGCTGGAGTTCCTGGGGCGGATCGACGAGCAGGTCAAGCTGCGCGGCTTCCGCATCGAGCCCGGCGAGGTGGAGGCCGTCCTCCGCGCGCACCCGGAGGTGCGCGACGCCGTCGTGCTGCTGCGCGCCGACGCCCCCGGCGGGCGCCAGCTTGTGGCCTACGCCGCCGGCGGGGCGGACGCGGCGGAGCTGCGCGCCTGGCTGCGCGAGCGGCTCCCCGAGTACATGGTCCCCGCCGCCTTCATCGCGGTGGACGACATCCCGCTCACCCCCAACGGCAAGGTCGACCGCCGGGCGCTCCCCGCGCCGGAGCCATCGCGGCAGGCGGCGGAGCACGTCGCTCCGCGGACGCCGGTGGAGGCGGAGGTCGCCGCCATCTGGACGGAGGTGTTGGGGGGGGAGCCCGTGGGCGTGCGCGACAATTTCTTCGAGCTGGGCGGGCACTCCCTGCGCGCCACGCAGGTGGTGTCCCGCGCGCGCGGCGCCTTCGGGGTGGAGCTGTCGCTGCGGGACCTGTTCGACGCCCCCACCGTGGCCGACTTCGCGGCTCGGATCGAGGCTCGCCGGCCGGCTCCGGCGGAGGAGATGGAGGACCGTCTGGAGTGGCTGGAGTCGCTCTCGGAGGAGGAAGCCCTCCGGCTGCTGGGTGAACTGTGAGCGCGAGGGAAAGCATGCCGAGCACGGCCGCGGGCGACGTCCACGCCGGCGGCGCCCCGCCGGAGGGGGAGAGCGGCGAGGTCGTCGTCTTCCCGCTCTCGTTCCCGCAGCAGCGGCTGTGGCTCCTCGACCAGGTGGAGCCGGGGAGCCCGGCGTACAACCTCCCCACCCCCCTGCGCATCCCCGGCCCGCTCGACCCCGCGGCGCTGGAGCGCGCCCTCGCGGAGATCGTATCGCGCCACGAGTCGCTCAGGACGCGCTTCGCCGTGGTGGACGGCGAGCCGGTGCAGCTCGTCGCCCCGCCGGGCCGCTTCGTCCTCCCCCTCTTCGACCTCGCCTCGCTCCCCGGCCCCGCGCTCGAAGCCGAGGCCCGGCGCCTCGCCGAGGAGGAGTGGCGCACCTCCTTTGACCTGGGCCGCGGGCCGCTCTTCCGCGCGCGGCTCATGCGCTTCGCCCCGGAGGAGCACCTGCTGCTCCTCACCCTGCACCACATCGTCAGCGACGGCTGGAGCGGCGGTGTGCTCCTGCGCGAGCTGTTCGCCCTGTACCGCGCCTTCACGGCCGGGGAGCCGTCGCCGCTCCCCGAGCTCCCCATCCAGTACGGCGACTACGCCGTGTGGCAGCGCGAGGAGCTGGCCGGCGAAGCGCTGGACGAGCAGGTCGCCTTCTGGCGTGCCGAGCTGGAGGGGGCCCCGGCGGCCACGGAGCTTCCCCTGGACCATCCGCGCGGGGCGGCCCGCGGCGGGCGGGGCGGGAAGCACGTGCTCGCGATCCCGCCGGCGACGGCGCGGCGCCTCGCGGCGCTGGCCCGCGCCGAGGGCGCGACCCCGTTCATGGTGCTGCTCGCCGCGTGCGGTGCCTGGCTCGGCCGCTACGGCGATGCCGACGACGTGGTGGTCGGCACGCCCATCGCCGGGCGCACGCAGGAGGAGCTGGAGGGGCTGATCGGCTTCTTCGTCAACACGCTCGCGATCCGCGTCGACCTGGCCGGCGACCCCGCCTTCACGGAGCTGCTGGCGCGCGTGCGGGGGCGCCTCCTGGGGGCCTACGCGCACCAGGACCTCCCGTTCGAGAAGGTGGTGGAGGAGCTGCGGGTCCCGCGCGACCCCGGGCGCACGCCCGTCTTCCAGGTGATGTTCGTGCACCAGGCGGCCCCGGAGGGGAAGGCGCGGGGGGCGGAGCCCGGTGGGCTCGCCTGGACCCAGGAGGCGGCGGGGACCGGCTCGGCCAAGTTCGACCTCACGCTCGCCTTCCTGGAGCACCCCGGCGGGCTCGCCGTCAGCCTCGACTACCACGCCGGCCTGTTCGACACGGCGACGGTGGATCGGATGGGACGGCACCTCCTCGCCCTGCTGGAGGCCGTTGCCGCCGACCCCGGCCTGCCCCTCTCCGCCCTCCTCCCGCTCCCGCCCGCCGAGGAGCGGAGCTTGCTCGCCGGGTGGAGCGGCACCCGCGCCGAGTACCCGGCCGCCCCGGTCCACCGGCTGATCGTCGAGCAGGCCCGGCGCACGCCGGGCGCGACGGCGGCGGTGTTCCCGGACGCGGAGGTCACCTACGCGGAGCTGGAGCAGCGCTCGGCGGCCGTCGCGCGGCTTCTGCGCGCGCGTGGCGTGGGGCCGGAATCGCGTGTGGCGCTCCTCGCGGGCCGCACGCCGGAGATGCTCGCCGGCGTGCTGGGGATCCTGCGCGCCGGCGGCGCCTACGTCCCGCTCGATCCCACGGCGCCCGCGGAGCGCATCGACTTCGTCCTGCGCGACAGCGGCGCCCGCATCCTCCTCGCCGAGCCGCGCCTGCTGGACTGCGCCGCCGGCTTCGACGGCGCCGTCCTGCCGCTGGGGGGCGACGCGCCTCCCCCGGAGGACGGCGCCGACGCGGATGCCGACGCCGAGGTGCCGCCCGATGCGCTCGCCTACGTCATCTACACGTCGGGCTCCACCGGCACCCCCAAGGGCGTCATGGTGCCTCACCGCGCCCTCGCCAACGTGGCGCACGCCGAGGTCGGGCTGCACGGCTTCGGGCCGTCCACCCGGCTGTTCAGCACGCTCCCGGTGAGCTTCGACGCCTCTGCCGGCGACATCTTTCCCGCGTTCCTCTGCGGCGGCGCCCTCGTCCTGCATCCCGCCCCGGGCGAGCTGTCCGCGGCGGAGATGCTCGACTTCGTGCGGCGCCACGAGGCCGACGCCGCCGGGATCCCGGTGGCGCTCTGGAGCCACTGGCTGGAGCAGCTGGAGGCCTCGTGGGACGGCGAGCCGCTTCCGCTCCCCCGCGTGACCCGCGCGGGGGGCGAGAGCCTGCCGCTGGAGCGGGCGCGCGCGTGGAATCGGCTGGGTGGCGGGCGGTCGCGGCTGTTCAACCACTACGGTCCCACCGAGACGACGGTCATCGTCGCTGCGCACGAGGCGGATGCGGCGGAGCGGGAGACCGTATCCGGCTCCGTCCCCATCGGCCGGCCGCTTCCCAACACCCGGGCGTACGTCCTGGACCGGCTTTTCCGCCCCGCCCCGGCCGGCGCCGCCGGCGAGCTGTTCGTGGGCGGCGTGCAGGTCGCGCGCGGGTACCTGGGCCGGCCGGAGCTGACGGCCGAGCACTTCCTCCCCGACCCGTTCTCCGGCGAGGCGGGCGCGCGGATGTACCGCACCGGCGACCGCGCGCGCTGGCTCGCCGACGGCGCGCTGGAGTTCCTGGGGCGGACGGACGGGCAGGTGAAGATCCGCGGCTTCCGCGTGGAGCCGGCGGAGGTCGAGGCCGCGCTCCTGGCGCACCCGGGGGTGCGGGAAGCCGTGGTCGCGGTGGGGAAGGGGCCCGGCGGAGAGCCGCGCCTGGCCGGGTACTTCGTCGCCGCGGGGGCAGGCGTGGACGCGGCCGCCCTGCGCGAGCACCTGCGGGCGAGCCTCCCGGACTACATGATCCCCGCCGCGCTGGTGCGCCTCGACGAGCTCCCGATCACCTCCAACGGCAAGGTGGACCGGCGCGCCCTTCCCGAGCCGCCCGACCCGGGCTCCAGCGCGTACGCCCCGCCGCGTACCGCCACGGAGGAAACGCTCGCGGCCCTCTGGGCGGAGGCGCTGGGCGTGCAGCGGGTGGGCGTCCACGACGACTTCTTCGAGCTGGGCGGCCACTCGCTTTCCGCGGCGCGCCTGGTCGCGCGCGTCCGGGAGCGGCTCGGGCGCGAGCTGTCGCTCGGGGAGCTTTTCCGCGGCGCAACCGTGGAGCGCGTCGCGCGCGTCCTCGGAGGCGAGGAGCCCGAGCCCTCCCCGCACCTGCTGCGGCTGCGGGACGGGGCGGGGGCGCCGTTCTTCTGCGTCCACGCCGCCGGGGGGATGGCGGTCGCCTACCTGCGCCTCGCGCGCCGCCTGGACGACCGGCCGCTCTACGGAGTGCAGGCGCGCGGGCTGGCTCCCGGCGAATCGCCGGGCGGCAGCGTGGAGGAGATGGCGGCCCGTTACCTCGACGCCGTCCGCGCCGTCCAGCCCCGCGGCCCGTACCTGCTGGGCGGGTGGTCCGTGGGCGGGACCGTCGCCTTCGAGATGGCGCAGCGGCTGCGCGCCGCCGGCGAGGAGGTGGCGCTCCTGGCCCTCCTCGACAGCTGGGCCCCCGTCGACGGAGCCCGTCCCCCCCTCCCCGACGACGCCGACCTCCTCGCCCTGCTGGCGGCCGACCTGGGCGTGCGCGCCGAGCAGGGAACGCTCGTCGCGCTCCACGACGAGCTCCGCGAGCTGCCGCACGACGCGCGGCTCGCCCGCTTCGAGGGCTGGATCCGGCGCCTGGAGCCGGACCTCCCCGACGTGGACGCCACGGGGCTGCGCCGCCGCCTGGACGTATACCGCGCCACCGTCCGCGCCGCCGCCGGCTACCGCCCCCGGCCGTACGACGGCCGCGTCACCCTCTTCCGCGCCAGCCGCAGCGCCGCCTGGCCGCCGGGCGACCTTTCGGCGGAGGCCTGGGAGCGGGACCCGCGCCTCCGCTGGCGCGAGCTGACCACCCGGCCGCTGGAAGTGCGCGAGGTCGCCGGCACCCACCACTCCATCGTCGTCGGTGCGGACGTGGACGGGCTCGCCGACGCGCTGCGGAGCGTCCTCGCCGCTCCCGCCCGGCCCTGACTCCGCCCCGTCCCCTGGCCGGCACTCCGCCGGCCGGCCCACGCGCAGAGCGCCCGAGATGCCGCGAATCGCAACGCCAACCGACTCGTCCCCGACGCCGGGGATGCGCACCTTCTTCCTGGTCTGGGCCGGGCAGCTCGTCTCGTCGCTCGGCTCCGCGCTCACCCGTTTCGGGCTGGGCGTGTGGGTGTTCGAGGAGACCGGCTCCGCCACCAGCTTCGCGCTGATCCTGTTCTTCGCGGTGCTCCCGGGGATCCTGCTTTCCCCGGTCGCCGGCGCCTACGTGGACCGGTGGGACCGGCGGCGGGTGATGATCGCCACGGACGCGGGCGCCGCCCTGGGGACGCTCGCCATCGCGCTGCTGCTCTTCGCCGGCCGCCTGGAGATGTGGCACATCTACGCGGTGGTCGCGGCGGGAGGGGCGCTCGGCGCCTTCCAGGGCCCCGCCCACGGGGCCACCACCTCGCTCCTGGTCCCCAAGGAACAGTTCGCGCGGGCCATCGGTCTGGTGCAGTTCGGGCAGGCGGGGGTGCGCATCGCCGCGCCGGTCGCGGCCGCGGCGCTGATGGGGACCATCGGCTTCCGCGGCATCCTGCTGATCGACTTCGCCACCTTTCTGTTCGCCGCGGGCACGCTGCTGCTCGTCGCCATCCCCAGCCCGGCGCGCGCCCCGGCCCGCGGGAAGAAGCCGCCGATCTGGCGCGAAGCCGCCTACGGCTGGCGCTACCTCCTGGAAAGGCGCGGACTCGCCGGCCTGGTGGCGGTCTTCGCCGTCGTCAACCTCGCCATGGCCATCGCCCAGGGCGTGTACCAGCCCATGGTCCTCAGCACGGCGTCGCGCACCGCGCTGGGGACGATCTCCTCCATCGGCGGGCTGGGGATGCTCACCGGGAGCCTGCTGCTGAGCGTGTGGGGCGGGCCCCGCCGCAAGATGCACGGCGTGCTGGGCGCGGCAGGGCTGGCCGGGCTCTTCCACGTCCTCTTCGGCATCCGCGCCGCGGAGCCGGTGTGGGCCGCGGCGCTCTTCGGCATCCTGTTCACCGTCCCCTTCGTGACCGGCTCCGTCACCGCCGTGATGATGCGCAAGGTCGCCCCCGAGGTGCAGGGCCGCGTCTTCGCGACCATCCAGATGGTGGCCATGTCCAGCGCGCCGATCGCGTACCTCGTCGCTGGCCCCCTCGCCGACCGCGTCTTCGAGCCGCTTCTCCGTCCCGGTGGAGCGCTGGCGGGGAGCGTCGGGAGCATCATCGGCGTGGGACCGGGGCGGGGAATGGGGATGATGATGATCGTCGCGGGCGTGGTCATGGCGCTCGCCACCCTCGCGGGGATCCTTCACCCCCGCATCCGCAACCTGGAGGAGGAGCTCCCGGACGCCGTCGACGCCGCCGCCCCCGCTTCTCCTTCCGACGAGGAGGCGGCGCCGGCCGCAGACTGACACGGACGTACGGAACGGTTCGGGCGTGCCCCCGGCTGGCGCCGGGGTCGGGCTTCGGCTCCGTAGGGCTGCAAACAACGCAGCCCAACGGAGTCGAGCCCGCGCAAACAGCCGCGCGGTCTCGCCCCTTCGGGCCGTAATCCCTCACGCGGGGCTCCGGCGCGGCGGCCGGGGCCGGCACGCGTACCTCGTACGCCACCGCCTGACACTGACACCCGGCTGCACAACGAGACGTGCCCCGCCCCTGCGAGAGGGACGGGGCACGCTTCGTCGTGGCAGGAAGCCGCTCAGGTCGCGCGGATCGCCTTCGCTTCGCGGGCTTCGCGCCCGCGGCGGCGCAGCTCGAACAGCTCGTTCACCATCATCCGCGACGCCGTCGCGAAGGCGCCCTGCTCGCGCAGCGCCGTGGGGGGGATTCCCAGGAAGTCCTGCATCGCGCGGCGCAGGCTGCTGTCGGACACGTACCCGCAGGCGTGCGCCACGCTGAGCACGGTGCGGCCCGGATCGTCCAGGAGGTCCGCCGCGAACAGGATGCGCATCCAGGCCATCACCCTGCGTGGCGGGGGAAGGTCCGTCCGCTCGCACCAGCGCAGCAGCGTCCGCTCCGAGAGGTGGAGCGAGCGCGCCAGGTCGCGCCCCTGACCGCCGGCCGCCGCGACCTCCGCGGCGGCCGCCAGGATGGAGCGGGCACGTCCGGACACGTACGGAGGCAGCGACCTGTCCAGCAGCCGCTGGATCGGGCTCCCGTACGCCGCCCGGAGCCGCTTCTCCACGGCCTCCGTGGTGTTCTCCTCCTCCATGTCGATGACTTCCGTCACGCCCCACTCGCCGAGGACGTGGAAGTCCCGGAAGCGGTCGGGGCGGAGCGACATGGCGGCGAGCACCGTCACCGAGGGGAACTCCCACAGGAGGCTGCGGAGCTTGGGCGACAGCTCCCGGCGGCTCGGCATCTCCATGTAAGGGTCCACCACCACGATGGCGGCGGGCGGGGCGTCGCGCACGGCGTCGCGCAGCGCGTCCCAGTTCGCCACCGACCAGCAGCGGAAGCGCGACGTCCCCACCTTGTGGACGCGGTCGCGAAACGCCTCGTCCGGGTGGAGAACCAGCAGGACTCGGGATACGGATTGCATGGCGTTGTCGGGATCTATCTGATTATTAGACGGACACGTGTTGGCTGAAGTGAAGAAACACACCAGATTGTATCTCAACTCCCGCCTGACAATTCACAGTGCCGTTCCCCCGCTTCAAGGATTCCAGATGAGACTGGCCCGCCTGTCCTTCGCCGCAGTGACCCTGATTTCTCTCGTCGCGTGCAGCAACGACGCGACCGGACCTGTGGCACCGGTGCGCCCGGCAGGTCCGGTCCTCACTACCGGTACGATGGGATCCGGCATGAAGAGCAGCGCGGACTCTCTCATGGCCAGCACCAGCGGCGCTACGAGCGTCGTCCAGGGGACGATGAGCCCGATCTGAACAAGCGCCGTCGTCCGGGACACCGGACGACGGCCTGACGAAGTGGCCGCACGCTGAAGCGTGCGGCCACTTTCGTTTCAGCGTGCGGCCACGCTCACCTGCAGGGACCTGGCGAAGCTGTCCGCGAGATCGTCGGCATGGCCCACCATCCAGGGCTCCGCGGACTCCTTCTCGTTGGTGAGCACCGACTGGCCCTGCTCCACCTCGGCCAGGCGCGTCTCGGCCTGCTCCCTGACCTCGGCCTCTTCCCGCGCGTCCGCCAGCATGATCGCCTGCTTCGCGACGCTCGCGGCAAGCTCCCAGTCCTGCATCATGGCGGCACCGTCGGCCAGCGCCAGGTACACCTTGGCGGACCGGGTGCTCCCGGGGCCCGCGACCAGCTCCGACGCGGCCTTCCACGTCTCCTCGTACGTCTTGCGGTCGCCCAGCCCGGCCGCCGCGACCGACATGTGCGCCAGCACGAGCGCCTGGTCGACGGCCCGCTGGAAGTGCGGGCGAAGCGCGGCGAGAACCGTCAGCGCCGGCTCGTAGCAGCCCTGGTTGATCCAGAAGACCGTCACGTCGTGGCCGAGCGCGGGAAGGCGAGGATGCCCGGCGCCGTAGGCCTTGAGCGCCGCGCCCGCCAGTTCCTCGGCGTCGCGGAACTGCATACGCTTCAGCGCGACCACGAACAGGTCGTGGAGCGTCATCCCCTGGACGCCCCGCAGCCCCTTCCGTTTCGCCGCCCGGTAGGCCCTGAGAAGCGACTTGTGCGCGGCGGGGAAGTTGCCCCGCTGGATGTACAGGTTCCCGAGACCGCCGAACGCCAGCGCGTACGACTCCCAGTCGCCGCCCTGGCGGCCGAGCAGGATCGCGCGGCGGAACCAGGTCTCGGCGCGGGGATACTCGGCGCGCTGGCGGGCGATCCGGCCCACCGCGTACGAGATCCTGGCGTCGTTGGAGCCGGTCAGTGCGGCCGCCTGCGTGAAGGCGAGGGCCGTCGCGAGCGCTTCGTTCTTCTCGGCCCAGTCCGCGATCTTGAGGCACGCCGAGGAAACCCGGCGCCGGTCGGCACCGGCCGGGTCGGCGAGGAGCCGCGCGACCACGGCGAGCGGCGCCCGGAGTGCGTCGTCCACCTCGGCCGACAGCAGCTTCACGCGGCGGCGCTCCTCCGCGCCAGAGGCGAAGAGCCCCTTCCGGCGGGCCGGGTCCGTCGAACTCCAGAGGAGCACGTTGCGGAGCGACTGCCAGAGCAGGATCCCGAAGTCGCCCTCGAACTCCGTCAGGACGCTGGAGCCCTCGAACTTCTCGTCCCCGCGGGTAAGCGGGGGCGGAACCCGCACCGGGCGGGGAGCACGGCGGGAAACGGCTTTGGACTGGGTACTCTTCATTTCGGCTCCTCGGCTGATTTCGTGAGAAATCGTGGAGTCTGAGGGTTAGTGGACAACGTGGCGGCTCCGTGACGCTGAGATATAGTAATAGTGTCCGGTGGTGGACGCCATGACTTGAGCACGACTTTGGTGCCACCGGCTGGGAAGTGTTACCGCGGAGGGTATCAGATTATTCAATCCGAAAACTTCCCGGGGGGGATGGAACCAGGCCGCAAATGCTTGATGCGACTGATTTTTTCCAAAAACGAGCAATTACCGGGCCATTGTGTCCCGGGCCCCGCCCGTTTCGAGCGAACGGACCGCCGGCATGATGGCCGGCAGATCCGCCCAACCCCACGGGCTCCTTCTGCTCCGGTGCCCCCAACGCATTCAAGGGAAAGCGTTTGCTGGTTCCTGGCGGGCAACCAGCGTGTTTCCCGACAGGAGCTTTTCAGGACGGTCGCGGTGGGAAACAGGCTCCGCTCGGCTCCCGGCACATCTTTCCCGTCAGGGGTTGCGTTGGAAGTGCCGATTGCCTATTCTGGTCTGCGCGCCGCGGGTGGACAGAACGACTGCGGCCTGATATTTTGTTCCCAAACGGGAACATGGCGGATCTTTGACAGCTCGGGAAGGGCCACGGAAGGTCGAGACCGCGGGCGCATGTGCGTCCGCGACAGCAGTTATCTAATGCACCCGCCCTTCCAGATCAAGGATTTCGCGGATGCCGTCGGGCCGGGTGCCCCGTCCCCGACGACCGTCCGTTTCGCGGCTTCCCGGACCCGGCCGCCCCTCCACGGGGAGCGAGATCCGGGACCTGGCGCGGAGAGTCGTCTCCGCAGGATCGTTCCCGGTCCGGTCCACTCATCACCATCAGAAGGAGCCAGCATGAGCAGCAGGGACGAGAAGGAAGATACCACGATCTACAAGGTGGTGGTCAACCACGAGGAGCAGTACTCGATCTGGCCGGCGCACAAGGAGCTGCCGCTGGGCTGGAACGAGGTGGGCGTGCAGGGGCTCAAGGACGTGTGCCTGGCCCACATCAAGGAGGTCTGGACCGACATGCGGCCCAAGAGCCTCCGCGAGAAGATGCAGGCGGCCGGCCTGGGCTGATCCCCGGCGGTTCCGGACCTGCGTCGCGCAGACAACCCCGGCGGGGAATCGCTCCCCGCCGGGGTCTTCACGCTCCCCACGCACTCCCGCGAAGCACAGATGAACCGTCCGCCCGCCGCCGATCCCTGGATCCTCCGGCGCCCACCCAACCCGGGTGCGCGCCTGCGCCTGTTCTGCTTTCCGTACGCGGCCGGCGGAGCGTCCATCTTCCGCGCGTGGCAGCAGAGCCTGCCGCCGGAGGTGGACGTCTGCCCGGTCCAGCTGCCGGGGCGCGAGAGCCGACTGCGCGAGCCGCCCTTCGACCGGCTCGCCCCGCTGGTGCGCACGCTCGCCGGGGTGCTGGAGCCTTACTCGGAGCTGCCGTTCGCGTTCTTCGGCTACAGCAACGGGGCGCTGGTGAGCTTCGAGCTCACGCGGGAGCTGCGGCGGCGCGGGATGCGGCAGCCGGCGCACATCTTCGCCGCGGCGTGCCCCGCTCCCCACCTGCCGGACCCGGACCCGCCGATCCACGACCTGGCGGACGAGGAGCTGATCGCGGAGATGCGCAGGCTGAACGGCACCCCCGACGAGATCCTGCGGAACGAGGAGCTGATGCACCTGCTGATCCCGCTCATGCGCGCGGACGCGGCGATCCACGAGACGTACGTGCACGAGCAGGAGGAGCCGCTGGACGTGCCGATCACGGCGGTGGGCGGGCTCGGCGACCCGAAGGCGAGCCGCGAGGACATGGAGGCGTGGCGCCTGCACACGCGCGCGGAGTTCGCCGTGCGCATGATGCCAGGGGACCACTTCTTCATCCACACGGCGCAGGCGATGCTCCTCCGGGACCTGGCGCAGGACCTACACGGGGTGCTCCGCCGCGTGGGGGAGCTGCAGCGCACGTGAGCGCGGCGGGGGAGGCGTGGGGAGCGCCGCCGCGTCTCCCCCGGCTCGCGGACGACGTGGTCCACGTGTGGGCGGCGCCGCTGGACCCGCCCGCGGACGCGGTCGGGCGCCACGCGGCGCTCCTGGCGCCCGACGAGCGCGCGCGGGCGGACCGCTTCCGCTTCGAGCGGGACCGGCGGCGCTTCACCGTCGCCCGCGGGGTGCTCCGCGCCCTGCTCGGCCGCTACCTGGAAACGGACCCGCGCGGCGTCGCCTTCCGGTACGAGTCGCACGGCAAGCCCGTGCTGGACGGCGAAATCGCGGCGCACGGGATCCGCTTCAACGTTTCCCACTCGGGGGAGATGGCGCTCTACGCCCTGGCGCGCGGCAGGGAGCTGGGAGTGGACGTGGAGAAAGTGCGCAGGATGGAGGACGGGCTGGCCATCGCCGAGCGCTTCTTCTCCCGGGCGGAGGTGGCGGCGTTCCGGGCGCTCCCGGACGAGATCCGCGACGACGCCTTCTTCAACTGCTGGACGCGCAAGGAAGCGTACATCAAGGCGGTGGGCGAGGGGCTCTCCTTTCCGCTGCACGTGTTCGACGTGTCGCTCGCGCCCGGCGAGCCGGCGCGGCTGCTGGCGTCCCGCGATCCCCACCAGGCGGAGCGCTGGTCGCTCCGCGGGATCCCGGACCCCGCGCCGGGCTACCGCGCCGCCGTGGTGGTGGAGGGCGAGGGGTGGGATCTGGCCTGCTGGCGGTGGGACGGTGACGCGGGCGCGTAGCGCCGGCGGACCTTGCCGCGGCGGGGCGTGGTATCAGCGTGCTCCGATCCGGGCACCGTAGGAAATCACCGACACCAGGGACGACGCCGAATGAAGACCCGCCGCACGCTGCTGCTCACCGCTCTGGCCCTCGGGATGGGCGCCGCCCCGGCATGGACCGGGACCGCCCGTGAGGGCGCCGCTCAGGCCCCCGCGGCTGCCGCGGGGGAGTACGAGATCGACCCCAGCCACTCGCAGGTGCTCTTCAAGGTCAAGCATCTGGGGATCAGCACGGTGACCGGGCGGTTCCGCGACTTCAGCGGTACCATCTCGTACGACCCGCAGAACCCGGCCGCTTCGCGGGCGCGCGCGACGATCAGGACCGCCAGCATCGACACGGACAACGACCGCCGGGACAACCACCTGCGCAGCGCGGACTTCTTCGAGGCGGAGAAGCACCCGGAGATCACCTTCACGACGGGGCGGCTGCGCGAGGCGCGCGGCGACGCCTTCAAGCTGGACGGGACGCTCACCATGCGCGGCGTGACGCGCCCGATCACGCTGGACGTGGAGAAGGTGGGCCCCGTGCGCGGCCCGGACGGACGCGACCGCATGGCCTTCAACGCCACCACCACGCTGGACCGTACCCAGTACGGCCTGACCTGGAGCCGCGCGACGGAGGCGGGCGGGCTGGTGGTGGGGAACGACGTGCAGATCGTCCTGGAGCTGGAGACCGTCCGCAAGCCGTAGTGCCGGCGGCCGGAGCACCGAGGGCCCGGGGTTCTTCCCCGGGCCCTCGGCGCGTCCGGCAGGACGGGCGGGTGCCGCGGAACGCGGCAGACGTTGCAGATCGCGGCCATGTCGGGTGGGGTGCCGTCGCGTGAGGGATTCCGGCCCGAAGGGGCGAGACCCGGCGGCTGTTTGCCGGGGCTCGACTCCGTTAGCCCGCGTTGTCTGCGGGCTTACGGAGCCGAAGCCCGACCCCGGCGCCAGCCGGGGGCACGCCCGACCAGGCAGTTCGATCCGTCACTCGTCCGGCCCCTCGTCGAGACCGGACCGGTCGCCGGTCTTCGCCGCCTCGCGGAGCAGCAGCAGCTCGGCCAGAAAGGTGTCGGCGGCGGTGGCGAAGGCGCCCCTGCGGCGAAGCTCCGTGGGGGTGAAGCCGGTGAACTCCTGCACGGCCCGGCGGAGGCTGCTGTCGGTGGCGTAGCCGCAGCTGTGCGCCACGCCCAGCACCGACTGGTCGGGGTAGTCGAGCAGCTCGGCGGCGAAGAGCACGCGCACCCAGGCGAGGAGGCGGCGGGGCGGGGGAAGGTGCGACCGCTCGCACCAGCGGAGGAGGGCCCGGTCGCTCAGGTGGAGCAGCTCGGCGAGGTCGCTCCCCTGGCCCACCCGCGCGGCCAGCTCCGCGGCGGCCGACAGCACGGCCCGCCCCCGGCTGGACACGAACGAGGGGAGCGAGTGCGACAGGAAGCTGCGCATCAGCCGCCCCTGGGCGGAGCGGATCTTCCGGGCAATGCTCTCGGCGGTCTCGTCGCGGTCCAGGGCGATGATCTCGGCGACGCCCCACTCCCCCAGCGTGCGGAGGTCGTGGAACCGCCCGGGCCGGATCTCCAGCGCGGCGAGCACGGTGGTCGACGGATAGCGCTCGAGGAGGGTCTTCAGCTGGCCGGCCAGGTCCCTGCGCCCGGGCACTTCGGCGTAGGGATCGACCACGGCGAGCGCGGTGGGCGGCGCCTCGGCCAGGTACCGCAGCAGCGAGTCCCAGCTCGGGACGGCGAACCATTCCAGGCGCTCGCCGGCGGCCCGCAGCACGCGCTCGCGCAGCACGGGATCCGTGTGGAAGAAGAAGATGGGACGCGCGGACTGCGAGCCTGGTCGCAAAATGGTCGGCGGACGGGGTGGGGAGATCGTGTCGGGGGTGTAGGTCATCTTACGGGCGCGGCAGGGGGCTGTCCAGCGCCGGAACGGGGGGACCCGGGGAGGCCCCGGTGAAGGAGGGTGCGGCGCCCCTTGGGGCCTCCACATACTTGGCGGCACGACTTGAGTATCGGCCCGGTTTGCTGTATTCTCAAGCGCTGCTTTCCGTGCCGGCGCCGGCCGAAAACCGGTGCCCGCCCGGCCCGCGCGAGACTGCTCGCCGCGAGGCCCGAACCACGCGGCACCACCGTCGCCGTTCCCGAGGATCGCCGTGCCGCGCAGCTCCGCCCCGTCGTCGTACCGCGCCTCCGGCTCCGGTGCGCCGTGCCTGCACGACGCCTTCGTGGCGTGGGCGGCGCGCGCGCCCGGAAGGGTCGCGCTGGTGCACGGGACGGAGCGGGTGACCTACGGCGAGCTGCTCGTCCGGGCGGAGCGCGTCGCGGGGGCGCTGCGGATGCGCGGCGTGGGGCCCGAGGTCCGCGTGGGTGTCTGCACCGGCCGCGGGGCGGAGATGGTGGCGGCGGTGCTCGGCGTGCTCCTGGCGGGCGGCGCCTACGTGCCGCTGGACCCGAAGTATCCCCGCGAGCGGCTGGACCTCGTGCTGCGGGACGCGGAGGTGCGCGTGCTGGTGGCGGAGGCGCGCCTGGTGGACCGGCTGCCGGAGCTCGGCGGCGAGGTCGTGGTCCTGGACGACCTGGAGGCGGGGTCCGAGGCCTTTCCTGGCAAGGCGGGTGCCGCGTCGGCGGACAACCTCGCGTACCTGATCTACACGTCGGGATCGACGGGCCGGCCCAAGGGGGTGCAGATCGAGCACCGGAGCGCCGTGGCGCTGCTGCGCTGGGCGGACGAGGTGTTCGCGGACGACGTGCTCGGCGGGGTGCTGGCGTCCACCTCGCTGAGCTTCGACCTGTCGGTGTTCGAGCTGTTCCTGCCGCTGGGGCGCGGGGGCACGTTGGTGCTTGCGGAGGACGCGCTGGCGCTGGCGACGCTGCCGGCGCGCGAGGAGGTGACGCTGCTGAACACGGTGCCCTCGGCGGCGGCGGCGCTGGTGCGCGCGGGGGCGGTGCCGGCGTCGGTGCGCGTGGTGTGCCTCGCGGGGGAGGCGCTGAAGCGGGGGCTCGTGGACGAGCTGTACGGGCTGCCGCAGGTGGAGGCGGTGTACAACCTGTACGGCCCGAGCGAGGACACCACCTACTCCACCTGGGCGCGGGTGCCGCGGCGGGACGCCCGGCCCCCGGCGATCGGCGGGGCGGTGACGGGGACGGCGGCGTACGTGCTGGACGAGGGGATGGAGCCGGTGGCGGCGGACGCCTCCGGCGAGCTGTACCTGGGCGGGGCGGGGGTGGCGCGGGGCTACCTGGGGCGGCCGGACGCGACGGCGGGGGCGTTCGTCCCCGACCCGTTCGGCGGGGAGCCGGGCGCGCGCATGTACCGCACGGGCGACACGGTGCGCGCGCGGCCGGATGGGGAGCTGGAGTTCCTGGGCCGGCTGGACCACCAGGTGAAGCTGCGCGGCTTCCGCATCGAGCCGGGAGAGGTCGAGGCGGTGCTCGCGTCGGCGCCCGGGGTGCGGGATGCCGTGGTCGTGCTGCGGGAGGACACGCCGGGCGATCCGCGCCTGGCCGCGTACCTGGTCCCCGGCGCGCCGGGCACGCTCGCCGTCGCCGCGGTGCGCGACTTCGTACGCGCGCGTCTCCCCGGACCGATGGTGCCCGGGGCGTGGACGGTGCTGGACGCGCTGCCCCTGACGCCCAACGGAAAGACGGACCGGGCCGCGCTCCCCGCCCCGGAGGGAATGCGCGCCGCGGACGAGCCGGCGTACGTCGCCCCCCGCACGCCCACGGAGCGGGCGCTCGCCGCGGTGTGGGCCGGGGTCCTGGGCGTGGAGCGGGTGGGCGCGGAGGACGACTTCCTGGAGCTGGGCGGGCACTCGCTCCTGGCCATGCGGGTGGTCGCGCGCGTGCGGGAGGCGCTGGGCGTGGAACTGCCGCTGGCGGCGGTGCTGGAGGCGCGGACGGTCGCGGGCCTCGCGGCGCGGGTGGACGCGCTGGGCCCGGCGGCGGACGCTTCGCCGGTGCGGTGGCACCCTGCGGAGCCGGACGCGGCGCCGCTCTCCTTTGCGCAGCAGCGGCTCTGGCTGCTGGACCGGCTGCACCCCGGGAGCCCGGTCTACAACGTCCCCGCGGTGGTGCGGCTCCAGGGCGCGCTGGACCGGGACGCGCTCCAGCGCGCCCTGGAGGAGATCGTTCGGCGCCACGATGCGCTCCGCACGACGATCGAGGTGCGCGGCGGCGAGCCGGTGCAGGTGGCCGGACCGGCCGGGCCGGTGCCGCTCCCGCTGGACGACCTGGCGGCCGCGGGCGGGGGCGAGCCGGGCGCGCGGCTGGCGGAGGCGGAGCTCGCGGAGGCGCGGCTGCCCTTCGACCTGGCGCGGGGGCCGCTCTTCCGCGCGCGGCTCCTGCGGGTCGCGGCGCGGGAGCACGTGCTGCTCCTCGCCATGCACCACGTGGTCACGGACGGGTGGTCGCTGGAGGTGCTCTTCCGCGATCTGGCGGCGCTGTACGCGGCTTTCGCCGCGGGGCGGCCCTCGCCGCTGCGGGAGCTGCCGCTGCGCTACGCCGACTTCGCCGTTGCCCAGCGGCAGCACTTAACGGGTCAGGCGCTGGCGAGTCTCCTGGACTGGTGGGTGCCACGCCTCCGCGGCGCGCCCTCGCTGGAGCTGCCGGCGGACCGTCCGCGCCCGGCGCGCCGCGGCCTCGCCGGCGCGGCGCACCGCTTCGCCGTTCCCGCCGCGGCGGCGTCCCGCGTGGCGGCGCTTGGGAGGGCGGAGGGTGCCACGCCGTTCATGGCGATGCTCGCGGCCTTCAAGCTTTTCCTGGCGCGGCACGCGGGGGAGTGGGACGTGGTCGTGGGCTCGCCGGTCGCCGCGCGGGCGCGGCGCGAGGCGGAGGGTGTGGTAGGATTCTTCGCGAACACGCTGGCGCTGCGGACCGACCTGGCCGGGGCGTCGACGTTCCGCGAGCTTCTGCGGCGGGTCCGCGAAACGACGCTGGGGGCGTATGCCCACGCGGACCTCCCCTTCGAGCGGCTGGTGGAGGCGCTGGGCGGGGAGCGCGACCCCGGCCGGACCCCCGTCTTCCAGGCGATGTTCGCGGTGCGGGACCGGCTGCCTGAGCTGGAGGCCGGCGGGGTGCGGATGGAGATGCGGGAGGGGGAGACGGGGACGGCCAAGTTCGACCTGTTCCTGGAGCTGGCGGAGGGGCGGGACGGCGTGGGCGCCTCGCTGGAGTACGCGGCCGACCTGTTCGACCGGGGGACGGCCGAGCGGATGGCGGAGCGCTTCGTGGTGCTGCTGGAAGGGATCGCCGCGGAGCCCGACCTCCCCGTGACCGCGCTCCCGCTCCTCGCTGCCGGGGAGCGCGGCCGGGTGCTGTGCGAGTGGAACGCGACGGACGCGCCCTGGCCGCGCGGGTCCCGCCTGCACGACGCGTTCGCCGCCGCCGCGGCGCGGTCGCCGGACGCGGTCGCGCTGGTGCACGGGGAGCGGAGGGTGACGTACGCGGAGCTGGACGCGGCGTCGGCGCGGGTCGCGCGGGAGCTGCGGGCGCGGGGGACGGGGCCGGAGTGCCGGGTGGGGGTGTGCCTGGAGCGCACCCCGGAGCTGGTGGCCGCGCTGCTGGGTGTGCTCCGCGCGGGCGCCGCGTACGTGCCGCTGGACCCGGCGTACCCGCGCGAGCGGATCTGCTTCATCCTCCGCAACGCGGCCGTGCCGCTGGTGGTGACGCAGCGCTCGCTGGCGGGCGGCCTCGCTGCGGACGGGGTGGAGCTGCTGCCGGTGGAGGCGCTGGCGGCGGAGCCCGGCGGCGTCCCCGGGTCCGGCGCGGAGCCGGAGAGCGCGGCGTACCTGATCTACACGTCGGGGTCGACGGGGACGCCCAAGGGGGTGGTGGTCGAGCACCGCAGCGCGGTGGCGTTCCTGGAGTGGGCGCGCGGCGAGTTCACGGCGGAGGAGCTGTCGGGCGTGCTCGCGTCCACTTCGGTCTGCTTCGACCTTTCGGTGTTCGAGATCTTTGTCCCGCTGGCCGCGGGCGGGACCGTGGTCCTGGCGGAGAACGCCCTGGAGCTTCCCCGGCTCCCCGCGCGAGACCGGGTGACGCTGGTGAACACCGTCCCCTCGGCCGCGGCGGAGCTGGTGCGCGCGGGCGGGATCCCGGCTTCGGTGCGCTCGGTGAGCCTGGCCGGCGAGCCGCTGAAGGGGGCGCTCGCGGAGGCGCTGTACGCGGCGGGCGTGGGGACGGTGCGCAACCTGTACGGCCCGAGCGAGGACACGACGTACTCCACCTGGGCCCGGGTGCCGCGCGGAAGCGGACGGGAGCCGACGATCGGGCGGCCGGTGGCGAACACGCGGGCGTACGTGCTGGACGGCTCGCTGGAGCCGGCGCCCGTGGGCGTGCCGGGCGAACTGTACCTGGGCGGCGCGGGGCTGGCGCGCGGCTACCTTGGCCGGCCGGCGCTGACGGCGGAGCGCTTCGTCCCCGACCCGTTCGCGGCCGGCGGCGGGCGGCTGTACCGCACGGGCGACCGCGCGCGCTGGCTGACGGCCGGGGAGCTGGAGTTCCTGGGGCGGCTGGACCACCAGGTGAAGCTGCGCGGCTTCCGCATCGAGCCGGGGGAGGTCGAGGCCGCCCTCCTCCGCCACCCGGCCGTGCGCGAGGCGGTGGTGATGGTGCGCGACGCCGCGCCGGGCGGGCCGCGGCTGGTCGCGTACGTGGGCACGGGGGACGCGGCCGTGGCCGCCGACGAGCTGCGCGGCCACCTGGCCGCCCTGCTCCCCGCCCACATGGTCCCCGCGGACCTGGTGGTGCTCGCCGCGCTCCCCAGGACGCCCAACGGCAAGACGGACCGGGCCGCGCTCCCGGAGCCCGCATCCGCGCCCGCGGCGGCGTGGACCGCGCCGCGGACGGCGACGGAGGCGGAGCTGGCGCGCATCTGGGCGGAGGCGCTGGGGGTGGAGCGGATCGGTGTGGACGACCACTTCTTCCGGCTGGGCGGCCACTCGCTGCTGGCGACGCGGGTGCTCGCGGCGGTGTGGGAAAGCTTCGGGGTGGAGGTGCCGCTGCACAGGGTGTTCGACGCGCCCACGCTGGCGGGGATGGCGAAGGTGGTGGACGGAGAGCGCGAAACGGAGCTCGCCAGGATGCTGGCGGAGCTGGACGACATGTCGGACGAGGAGGCGCGCCTGCTCCTCGCCGCGGAGGGAGAACAGGGTTGAGCGAGCTGTCGCAGCGCCTGGCCGGCCTGTCGCCGGAGAAGCGGAAGCTCCTGGAGCTCCGGCTCAGGACGAGCCAGGGGGCGCAGGCGGGTGCGCCCATCCCGCCGCGTCCGCGGGGCGGCGACACGGCGCCGCTGTCGTTCGCGCAGGAGCGGCTCTGGCTGGCGGACCAGCTGGGCGCGGGGACCGGCGTGTACAACATGCCGCACGCGGTCCGGCTGCGCGGGCCGCTGGACGTGGGGGCGCTGCGCGGCGCGCTGGACGCGGTCGTGGGCCGCCACGAGCCGCTGCGCACCGTCTTCGAGGACCGGGAGGGCGGGCCGGTGCAGCGCGTCCTCCCCCCGGCCCCCGTGCCGCTCGCCCTGGAGGTGCTTGTCGGGACGCGCGAGGAGCGCGAGGCGCAGGCGGAGCGGCGGGTGCGCGAGGACGCGGCCCGCCCGTTCGACCTGGCCACCGGGCCGCTGCTGCGCGCGTCGCTGCTGCGGCTGGACGGCGAGGAGCACGTGCTGCTGCTCACCCTGCACCACGCGGCGAGCGACGGGTGGAGCATGGGCGTGTTCTTCCGCGAGCTGTGCGCCGCCTACGACGCGCTCACGGCGGGGGAGGAGCCGGCGTTTCCGCCGCTCCCCATCCGCTACGCGGACTACGCGGCATGGCAGCGGGAGCAGCTCGCCGGGCCGGGGATGGAGCGCGACCTGGCCTTCTGGCGCGAGGAGCTGGAGGGCGCGCCCGCCGTCCTGGAGCTCCCCACCGACCGCCCGCGCCCCGCCGTGCAGAGCTTCCGCGGCGCCCGGCACGCCGTCTCCCTCCCGGCGGAGCTGGTGGAGCGGCTGCGGACGCTGGCCCGCGGCGAGGAGGCGACGCTGTTCATGGTGCTGCTCGCGGGGTGGCAGCTCCTGCTGGCGCGCTGGTCCGGGCAGGACGACCTGGTGGTGGGCTCGCCGGTCGCCAACCGGCACCGCGCGGAAACGGAGGGGCTGGTGGGCTTCTTCGTGAACACGCTGGTCTTCCGCGGCCGGCTGGAGGGCGGGCCGTCGTTCCGCGAGCTGCTGCGCCGCGCCCGGCGCGGCACGCTGGGGGCCTACGCGCACCAGGACCTCCCGCTGGAGGCGATCCTGGACGCGCTGCACGTGGAGCGCGATCCCGCGCGGAACCCGCTCTTCCAGGCCGCGCTGGTGCTCCAGAACGCGCCCGCGCACCGGCTGGAGATGCGGGGGGTGGAGCTGGAGTTCGTGGAGCAGGGGGGCGGCACGGCCAAGTTCGACCTGACGCTGGAGGCGTTCGAGTCGCCCGGGGGGATCGCGGGCTCCATCGAGTACGCCACCGACCTGTTCGACGCCGGGACCGTGTCGCGCATGGCGGAGCACTTCCGGGTGCTGCTGGAGGGGATCGCCGCGGACCCGGACGCACCGGTCCGGGAGCTTCCGCTGGTCCGCGCCGCGGAGCGCCGGGAGATGCTGGAGTCGTGGAGCCGCTCGGGGGACCCGGAGCCGCGCCGCGGCTGCCTGCACCGCCTTTTCGAGGCGCAGGCGGACCGGGTGCCGGACGCCGTCGCCGTGGAGATGGGCGGCGAGGCGCTGACGTACGCGGAGCTGGACCGCCGCGCGAACCGGCTGGCGCGGGCGCTGGCCGCGCGCGGCGTGGGCCCGGACGCACGGGTGGCGCTGTGCGTGGAGCGCTCGCCGGAGATGGTGGTGGCGATGCTGGCCATCCTCAAGGCGGGCGGCGCGTACGTCCCGCTGGACCCCGGCTACCCGGCGGAGCGCCTGGCCTTCCTGCTCCGCGATTCGGGCGCGCGGGTGCTGGTGGCGGACGACGGGCTGGCGGAGCGCTTCGGCGACTTCGCCGGGGAGATCGTCCGCATGGGCGCGGCGAGAAGCGAGGAGCCCGGCGCGGACGATGCCCGGCTGGCCGTGGAGGTGACGCCGGAGCACCTGGCGTACGTGACCTACACCTCCGGGTCCACGGGGGAGCCCAAGGGAACGGAGGTGCCGCACCGGGCCTTTGCCGGCTTCTTCGACGGGGTGGGGTACGCGCGCTTCGGCGAGGGCGAGGTGCTGCTGCAGCACTCGTCCACGTCGTGGGACGCGGCGGCGCTGGAAACGTGGCCGGCTCTGGCCACGGGCGGCAGGTGCGTGCTGTACGAGGGGACCACGCCCGAGCTTCCCCGGATGGCGGCGGCGATCCGGCGGCACGGCGTCACCACGCTGTGGCTGCCTTCGGCGCTGTTCAACGTGGTGGTGGACGGGATGCCGGAGCTGCTGGAGGGCGTGCGGCAGCTCCTGGTGGGCGGAGAGGTGGTGTCGCCGGCGCACGCGCGGCGGGCGCTGGAACTGTATCCCGGGCTGCGGCTGGTGAACGGCTACGGCCCCAGCGAGTGCACCGTCTTCACCACCTGCTGGCCGGTCCCGGCGGACTTCCGGGGGCACACGCTGCCAATCGGGCGGCCGGTGGGCGACCGCCGCGCGTACGTGCTGGACGGCGCGCTGGAGCCCGTTCCCCCCGGCGTCCCCGGCGAGCTGTACGTGGGCGGACCGGCGGTGGCGCGGGGGTACCTGGGCAGGGCGGCGCTCACGGCCGGGAGCTTCGTCCCCGACCCGTTCGGCGGGGAGGGCGGGGCGCGGCTCTACCGCACGGGCGACCGGGTTCGCTGGCGGCCGGACGGGGCGCTGGAGTTCATGGGGCGCGCGGACCGGCAGGTCAAGGTGCGCGGCTTCCGCGTGGAAACGGGCGAGGTGGAGGCCGCGCTGGCCCGGCACCCGGCGGTGCGCGAGGCGGCGGTGGTGGCGCGCGGCGACGCGGCCGGGGTCAAGCGCCTGGTGGGCTACGTGGTCCCCCGGGACGTGCTGGTGCCGGACGCGGTGCGCGAGCACCTGCGCGCCGCGCTCCCGGAGTACATGGTCCCCTCGGCGCTGGTGGTGCTGGACTCGCTCCCGCTCACCCGCAACGGCAAGCTGGACCACCGCGCCCTCCCGGCGCCCGCGTGGGAGGACCAGAACCGCTTCGTGGCTCCGCGCACGCAGGACGAGGAGATCCTGGCCGGGATCTGGGCGGAGGTGCTGGGGACCGAGCGCGTGGGCGCGCACGACGACTTCTTCGCGCTGGGCGGGCACTCGCTCGCGGCGACGCGCGTGCTTTCGCGCGTGGCGAGGACGCTGGGGACCGAGGTGCAGCTGCGCGCGCTCTTCGAGGCGCCGACGCTGGAGGGCTTCGCGGCGCGCGTGGCCGCGGCCCGCGTCCGCGAGGCCGGGGCCGAGCTGCCGGCCATCGTCCGGGTGGCGCGCTCGCCGTCCGCGCGCGGCGGCGGGCGGACGCGCAGGGGCGCCGCGGGCGCCCCGCCGGCGGCCGCCCCGCAGGCGGCGCCCGCGCAGGCCGCTCTCGCCCCCCTGCCGCGCGAGGGGGCGCTGCCGCTGTCGTTCGCGCAGGAGCGGCTCTGGTTCGTGGAGCAGCTCCGCCCCGGCGGCAGCACGTACGCCATGGCGTCGCGCGTGGGCCTGTCGGGCGCGCTGGACGCGGCGTCGCTGCGGCGCGCGCTGGAGGAGATCGTCCGCCGGCACGAGGCGCTGCGGACCGTGTTCCCGGCCACCGACGGGCGCCCCGAGCAGGTGGTGCTCCCGGCCGCGCCGCTGGCGCTGGAGCCGGAGGACCTGTCCGGCCTGCCGGAGGCGGAGCGCGCGGCCGAGCTGGACCGCCGCGTCCGCGAAACGGCGCTCGCGCCCTTCGACCTGGAGCGCGGGCCGCTGTTCCGCGTCCGGCTGCTCCGGCTCGCCCCCGACGAGCACCTGCTCTTCGTGGGGATGCACCACGTGGTCTCCGACGGGTGGAGCCTGGGGGTGCTGTTCGGGGAGATGGCGGCGCTGTACGGGGCGTTTGCGCGCGGGGAGGAGTCCCCGCTGCCGCCGCTCCCGGTGCAGTACGCGGACTACGCCGCCTGGCAGCGGGACTGGCTGGCGGGGGAGCCGCTGGAGCGGCAGCTGGCCTGGTGGCGCGGGACGCTGGCGGGCGCGCCACGGGTGCTGGAGCTCCCCGCGGACCGCCCCCGCCCCCCGGTGCAGAGCGGGCGCGGCGCGCTGCACGCCCTCGCCCTCCCGCGGGAGCTGTCGGACGGGCTGCACGCGCTCGCCCGGCGCGAGGGCGCGACGCTGTTCATGACGCTCCTCGCCGGCTTCCAGGTGCTCCTGGCGAAGTACTCGGGGCAGGACGACCTGCTGGTAGGGACGCCGGTTGCGGGGCGCACGCGGCCGGAGCTGGAGGGGCTGATCGGCTTCTTCGTCAACACGCTCGCGCTCCGCGGCCGATTGGACGGCACGGAACGGCCCACCTTCCGCGCGCTGCTGGCCCGCACGCGCGACGAGACGCTGGGCGCCTTCGCGCACCAGGACCTCCCCTTCGAGCGCCTGGTGGACGCGCTGGAGACGGAGCGCGACCTGGCGCGCAACCCGCTCTTCCAGGTGGTGTTCTCGCTGCAGTCGGCGGAGCGGGGGACGCCGGAGCCGGCCGGGCTGCGGATGCGCGTGCGGGACGAGGAGACGCACACCGCCAAGTTCGACCTGACGCTGGCGCTCGTGGACGGCGCCGACGGCGTGTCGGGCTCGCTGGAATACGCCACCGACCTGTTCGACGGCGCCACGGCGGGCCGCATGGCGCGGCACCTGGCGGTTCTCCTGGCCGGGGTCGCGGCCGACCCCGACGCGCGCCTCGCCGACCTGTCCCTGCTGGACGCCGCCGAGCGCCGGCAGGTGCTGGAGGAGTGGAGCGGCGCCGCGCTTCCCGCCGGGCCCGCGGCGGCGTGGGCGCCGGTGCACGAGCGCGTTCTCTCGCGCGCCGCGGAGGTCCCGGACGCCGTGGCGCTGGTCGCCGGCGGCGGGCCGGTGACGTACGTCGAGCTGGCGCGCCGCTCGGCGGAGCTGGCGGACCGCCTCCGCGCCCTGGGTGCCGGCCCGGAAACGCGGGTCGCGCTGCTCGCCGGGCGCTCGCCGGAGCTGGTGGCGGGGATGCTGGCCGTGCTCCGCGCGGGCGCGGCGTACCTGCCGCTGGACCCGGGCACGCCCGCGGAACGCGTCGCCGTGATCCTGGAGGACGCGGCGGTGCGGGTGGTGCTCGCGGACGGGTCGACGGCGGAGCGGCTGGAGGGCTTCGGGGGGACGGTCGTGCTGCTCGATACCCCCCTCCCCCCGGCCCCCTCCCCCGCAAGGGGGGAGGGGGAGCACGGCAACGACACGCCGGCAGCCGAGGGTCAGGAAGCCCTCCCCCAGAATTGGGGGAGGGTGGCGAGCCTTGGCGAGCCGGGTGGGGGCGCTCCCGCGGGCGCCAGCACGGCGTCTCCCGAATCGGCCGCGTACGTCGTCTACACTTCGGGCTCCACCGGCACCCCCAAGGGCGTGGTGGTCACCCACGGCGCGCTGGCGAGCCTGGTGGACTGGCACCTGGGTGCGTTCGCGGTGACGGCGGACGACCGGGCGACGCAGCTGGCGGGGCTGGGCTTCGACGCCTCGGTGTGGGAGACCTGGCCGTACCTGGCGGCGGGGGCCGCGCTGCACCTGGTGGCGGACGACGAGGTGCGGACGTCGCCGGAGGCGCTGCGGGCGCTGCTGCTGGAGCGCGGGATCACGCTGGCCTTCGTGCCGACGCCGCTCGCTGAGGGGATGCTGGGGCTGGAGTGGCCGCGGGACACGGCGCTGCGCGCGCTGCTGGTGGGGGGCGACGCGCTGCGTGCCCGGCCCTCCGCCGGTGTGCCCTTCGCGCTGGTGAACAACTACGGGCCCACGGAGAACGCGGTGGTCGCCACGTCGGGCGCCGTCGCGCCGGAGGGCGGAGGCCGCGCCCCCGGGATCGGCCGGCCGATCCGGGGCGTGCGGGCGTACGTGCTGGACGCGGGGCTGCAGCTCCTGCCGGCGGGCGTCCCGGGCGAGCTGTGCCTGGGGGGCGCCTCGGTCGCGCGGGGATACCTGGGGCGGCCGGAGGGAACGGCGGCGGCGTTCGTCCCCGACGCGCTCTCCGGGGAGCCGGGTGGGCGCATGTACCGCACCGGCGACCGCGTGCGCTGGCTCCCGGGCGGCGAGCTGGAGTTCCTGGGGCGCATGGACCGGCAGGCCAAGGTGCGCGGCTTCCGCATCGAGCCGGGCGAGGTGGAGGCGGTGCTGCTGGCGCACCCGGGCGTGCGGGACGCGGCGGTGGTGGTGCGGGCGGACGCGGCGGGGATGGCGCGCCTGGTGGGCTACGTGGCCGCGGACGGGGCGGCGGAGGCCGGGCTGCGGGAGCACCTGGCGGCGCGCCTGCCGGAGTACATGGTGCCCTCGGCGCTGGTCTTTCTGGAGACGCTTCCCCTCACTCCCAGCGGCAAGACGGACCGGGCCGCGCTGCCGGCGCCGGAGCTGGCGGCGGAGGGCGCCTTCGCCGCGCCGCGCACCCCGGCGGAGGAGGTGCTGGCCGGGGTGTGGAGCACGCTGCTGGGCCGCGAGGGCGTGGGGACGCGCGACAACTTCTTCGCGCTGGGAGGGCACTCGCTCCTGGCCACGCAGGTCATCTCCCGCGTGCGCCAGCTCTTCGGGGTGGAGCTGCCGCTGCGCGCGCTCTTCGAGGCGCCCACGGTGGCCCGGCTGGCCGCGCGCGTCGAGGCGGCGCGCGGGGAAGGGGCGGGCGAGGACGCGGTGCCGCTGCGCCCGGCCGAGCGCACCGGGCCGATCCCGGCGTCGTTCGCGCAGGAGCGGCTCTGGTTCCTGGAGCAGATGCGCCCGGGCGAGGCGACGTACGCCATCCCCGCGGCGCTGCGCATGTCCGGCCCGCTGGACGTGGAGGCGCTGCGGCGCGCGCTGGAGGAGGTGGTGCGGCGCCACGAGGCGCTGCGGACCGTGTTCGCGCGCGCCGGCGGCCGGCCGGTGCAGGTGGTCCGCCCGGCGGAATCGCTGGCGCTCCCGGTGGAGGAGGTCGCCGCGGGTGAGTCGCCGGACGCGGCGCTGCGGTCGCGGATGGGCGAGGAGGCGCACCGGCTCTTCGACCTGGAGGCCGGGCCGCTCTTCCGGGTGGCGCTGCTGCGGCTGGGCGCGGACGAGCACGCGCTCCTGCTTTCCATGCACCACATCGTCAGTGACGGGTGGAGCATGGGGGTGCTGCTGCGGGAGCTGGCGGCGCTGTACTCGGCGTACCTGGCCGGGGATCCGTCGCCGCTCCCGGAGCTGGCGGTGCAGTACGCGGACTTCGCGGCGTGGCAGCGGGCGTGGCTCCGCGGCGAGGCGCTGGAGCGGCAGGTGGCCTTCTGGCGCGAGCGGCTGGCCGGCGCGCCCGCCGTGCTGGAATTGCCCACGGACCACCCGCGCCCGGCGGTGCAGGGCTCCCGCGGCGCGGTGCACGCCTTCACCGTCCCCCTGGCGACGGCGGACGCCGCCCGCGGGCTGGGGCGGAGCGAGGGCGTCACCCTGTTCATGGTGCTGGTCTCCGCCTGGGAGCTGCTGCTTTCGCGCTACTCCGGCGAGGAGGACCTGGTGGTGGGCGTGCCCACGGCGGGGCGCACGCGGCGCGAGCTGGAGGAGCTGATCGGCTTCTTCGTCAACGCGCTGCCGCTGCGCGCCGACCTGGCCGGCGACCCTTCCACCCGCGAGCTGCTGGCCCGCACGCGGGAAGGGGTGCTGGGGAGCTACGCGCACCAGGACGTCCCCTTCGAGAAGCTGGTGGAGGAGCTGCGCGTGGAGCGCAGCCTGGCCCACTCGCCCATCTTCCAGGTGATGTTCACCCTGATGGACGCGCCGCTCACCGTCCCCGAGCTCCCGGGGCTGGAGATGCGCGCCATGGAGGGGCAGACGGGGACCGCCAAGTTCGACCTGACGCTGGGGGTGATGAACGCGGAGGACGGGCTGCGGTGCGAGCTGGAGTTCGCCACGGACCTGTTCGACCGCGCCAGCGCGGAGCGGCTGGGGGAGCGCTTCCGGGTGCTGCTGGAGGGGATGATCGCGGACCCGGCGCGCCCGGTCTCCGGGATCTCCTTCCTGGGCGAGGGCGAGCGCGAGCAGGTGCTGCGCGGCTGGGCCGGCGCGCTCACGGCGTACCCCGCGGACCGGCTGGCCCACCAGCTGGTGCTGGCGCACGCGGAGCACCGCCCGGACGACGTGGCGCTGGTGGACGGGGACGCGGCGCTCACCTGGGCGGAGCTGGCGGGGCGCGCCGGCCGCCTGGCCAACCACCTGCGCCGGCGCGGCGTGGGGCCGGAGGCGCGCGTGGCCGTGTGCATGGAGCGCGGCGCGGAGGCGGTGGTGGCGCAGCTGGGCGTGCTCGCGGCGGGGGCGGCGTACGTGCCGCTGGACCCGGCCTACCCTGCGGAGCGCATCTCCTACGTGGTGGGCGACGCGGGCGCCCCGCTCCTCCTCACCCAGGCGCGGCTGCGTCCGCGCCTCGCCGGCCTGCCGACCGAGGTGCTGGCGCTGGACGAGGCGTGGCCGCGCATCGCGGCGGAGGAGAGCCCGGAGGCGCCGGAGAGCGGCGTGTCGGCCGGGAACCTGGCGTACGTGATCTACACCTCGGGCTCCACGGGCCGCCCCAAGGGGGTGCTGGTGACGCACGGCGGCCTCCTCAACCTGGTGCACTGGCACCGCCGGGTGTGGGGGGACGGGCCGGGCGACCGCATGACGCAGCTCGCCGGGCCCGGCTTCGACGCCACGGTGTGGGAAACGTGGCCCTTCCTGGCGGCGGGGACGGAGCTGCACGTGGTGCCGGAGGAGGTGCGCGCGGCGCCCGCCGCGCTCCGCGACTGGCTGCTGGCGTCGCGGATCACCGTGGCCTTCCTCCCCACGCCGCTGGCGGAGGCGGCGCTGGCGCTGGAGTGGCCGGCGGACGCGCCGCTGCGGACGCTGCACACCGGCGGCGACACGCTGCACCTGCGGCCGCGGCCGGGGCTTCCCTTCGCGCTGGTGAACGACTACGGCCCCACCGAGTGCACGGTGATCGCCGCCGCGGGGACCGTGGAGCCGGCGGAGGGGAGCGCGCGGGTGCCGGGGATCGGGCGGCCGGTGGACAACATGGCGGCGTACGTCCTGGACGCGGCGCTGAGCCCGGTCCCGCCGGGCATCCCCGGCGAGCTGTACCTGTCCGGCGATTCGCTGGCGCGCGGCTACCTGGGGAGGGCGGACCTAAGCGCGGAGAAGTGGCTCCCGGACCCGTTCTCGGAGCGCCCGGGCGCGCGGATGTACCGCACCGCGGACCGGGTGCGCTGGAGGCCGGACGGCGAGCTGGAGTTCATGGAGCGGGTGGACCGGCAGGTCAAGGTGCGGGGCTTCCGCATCGAGACGGGCGAGGTGGAGGCGGTGATGGCCGAGCACCCGGCCGTGCGCGAGGCGGTGGTGGAGGTGCGCGGCGAGGCGCGCGAGCGCCGGCTGGTGGGGTACGTGGTCGCCGCGCCGGACGCGCCGCTGGACGCGGCCGAGCTGCGGCGGCACCTGGGCGAGAGGCTCCCGGACTACATGGTCCCCTCCGCCTTCGTCTTCCTGGAGGCGCTCCCGGTGACACCCAACGGCAAGACGGACCGCGCCGCGCTCCCCGAGCCCCGGCGCGAGGCGGAGGAGGTGACGGACCCGCGCAACCCCGTGGAGGATGCCGTGGCCGCCGTGTGGCGCGAGGTGCTGGGGCTGGAGCGGGTGGGGGTGCACGACAACTTCTTCGAGCTGGGCGGCCACTCGCTGCTGCTGGCGCAGGTGCACGCGCGCCTGCGGGAAACGCTGGGCCTGGAGATCCCCATCGTGGACCTGTTCCGCTTCCCCACGGTCGCCGCCCTCGCGGAGCACCTGGGCGCCGACGCGGCCGGCCCCCGCGGCGGCCCCGGCCGCGGCGGCGAGCGCGCCGCCGCCCGCCGCGCCCTGTCCCGCGGCCGCGGACGGGGCAGGAGCTGAACGGACAGGGAACAGGGAACAGCCTGCGACGGCAACGGCGACCCCCTCCCCCCGGCCCCCTCCCCGCAAGGGGGAGGGGGCTCCCGCGGACGCCAGCGCGATGCCGCGTGAGGGATTTCGGCCCGGAGGGGCGAGACCCCGCGGGCAGTTTCGCGGGGGCTCGACTCCGTAAGGCAGCGTTGTTTGCTGCCTTACGGAGCCGAAGCCCGACCCCGGCGCAGCCGGGGGCACGCCCGAACCCGCCGGTAATACCGTTTCAACCGACATCACCAAAGGAGCAGCACAATGAGCGATATGGAAGAAACGGCACCCGCGGTCGCGGTCGTCGGCATGGCGGGGCGCTTCCCGGGCGCGCAGGACGTGGAGCAGTTCTGGAGCAACCTGCGCGAGGGGGTGCACTCCATCTCCTTCTTCAGCGACGAGGAGCTGGAGGCGGCCGGGGTGGATCCGTCGCTGATCAGGAACCCGGACTTCGTGCGGGCCGGCGGCGTGCTGGAAGGGATCGAGCTGTTCGACGCCGGCTTCTTCGGCTTCAACCCGCGCGAGGCGGAGGTGCTGGACCCGCAGCACCGCATCTTCATGGAAACGGCGTGGGAGGCGCTGGAGAACGCCGGCATCGACCCGGAGACGTCGCCGCGGGCCGTGGGGATCTACGCGGGGTCGTCCACCAGCCACTACCTGATGTACCACGTGCTGTCGCGCCCGGAGATCGTGGAGGCGGTGGGGGCGTTCCAGGTGCACATCGGCAACGGCAAGGACTTCCTCGCCACCCGCGCCTCGTACAAGCTCAACCTGCGCGGCCCCGCCCTGAACGTGCAGACGGGGTGCTCGACGGGGCTGGTGTCGGTCCACGTGGCGTGCCAGGCGCTCCTCAACGGCGAGTGCGACGTGGCGATCGCGGGCGGTGTGACCGTGAACCTGGGGCAGCGGCAGGGCTACCTGTACTCGCCGGGCGGGGTGCTGGCGCCGGACGGGCACTGCCGCGCCTTCGACGCGCGCGCGGGCGGCGCCCTCAGCGGCAGCGGCATCGGGCTGGTGGTGCTCAAGCGGCTGGACGACGCGCTCGCCGACGGGGACACCATCCACGCGATCGTGCGCGGCTCCGCGATAAACAACGACGGCGCGCAGAAGGTGGGCTTCACCGCGCCGAGCGTGGACGGGCAGGCGGCGGTGATCGAGGAGGCGCTGGCGGTGGGCGACGTGGACCCGGCCACCATCGGCTTCGTGGAGGCGCACGGCACCGGCACCGACCTGGGCGACCCCATCGAGGTGGCGGCGCTGACGCAGGCCTTCGGCGACACGGGACGCACGCAGTTCTGCGCGCTGGGCTCGGTGAAGACCAACATCGGCCACCTGGACGCGGCGGCGGGGACGGCGGGGATGATCAAGGCGGTGCTGGCGCTTGAGCACGGCGAGATCCCGCCCACGCTGCACTACGCGTCGCCCAACCCCAAGATCGACTTCGCCTCGTCGCCGTTCTTCGTCAGCACGGAGCTGCGCCCCTGGGCCACGGACGGGCACCCGCGGCGCGCCGGGGTGTCGTCGTTCGGGATCGGCGGGACCAACGCGCACGTGGTGCTGGAGGAGGCGCCGGAGCCGGAGCCGTCGGAGGCCGCGCGCCCCTGGCACCTGCTGGTGCTCTCGGCCAAGACGGCCTCGGCGCTGGAGGCGGCCACGGACCGGCTGGCGGCGCACCTGCGCGCGCACCCGGAGCAGGCATTGGCGGACGTGGCGCACACGCTCCAGGTGGGGCGGCGCGCCTTCGAGCACCGCCGCGTGCTGGTGGCCCGCGACGGCGAGAACGCGGCCGCCGCGCTGGAGGGCCGCGCGCCGCAGCGGGTGCTGGGCGCCGCCGCCCCGGAGGGCGCGCGCCCGGTGGCCTTCCTGTTCGCCGGCGTGGGCGACCACTACCCGCAGATGGGGCGCGGGCTGTACGAGACGGAGCCGGTGTTCCGCGCGGAGGTGGACCGCTGCGCGGAGATCCTGCGCCCGCACCTGGGCGTGGACCTGCGCGAGGTGCTGTACCCGGGCGACGCGCCCGCGGAGGAGGGTGAGGCGGCGCCCAGGATCGACCTGCGGGCGATGCTGAGCCGCGCATCGGCGGGGCCGGACGACGCGGCGGAGCGCCTGAACGCGACGAGCATGGCGCAGGCGGCGCTCTTCGTGGTGGAGTACGCGCTGGCGAAGCAGTGGATGGCGTGGGGGGTGAAGCCGGAGGCGATGATCGGCCACTCGCTGGGCGAGTACGTGGCGGCGGCGGTCGCGGGCGTGTTCAGCCTGGAGGACGCGCTGATGCTGGTGGCGGAGCGCTCCCGCCTGATCGAGGAACTGCCGGAGGGCGCGATGCTGGGGCTGCCCATGGCGGAGGCGGAGGTGCTCCCGCTGCTGCGCGACGGCCTTGCCGTGGGAACGGTGAACGGCCCGGGGATGACCGTGGTCTCCGGCCCGGTGGATGCGGTGTCCGCGCTGGAAACGGAGATGGCGGGGCGCGGGGTGGCCTGCCGCCGCCTCCCCACGCGGCACGCCTTCCACTCGCCGATGATGGCGCCGGTGGCGGAGCGCCTGGCGGAGCTGATGCGGCGCGTGAAGCTGAGCGCGCCGGAGATCCCCTTCGTTTCCAACGTGACGGGGACGTGGATCCGCGCCGCCGAGGCGACCGACCCGGGGTACTGGTCGCGCCACCTGGTGGGTACGGTGCGCTTCGCGGAGGGGATGGAGGCGCTGGCCGGCGACGGCCGCCGCGTGATGCTGGAGGTGGGCCCCGGCCAGACGCTGGGCACCTTCGTGCGCCAGCTCGACCGGGGAGACGATGCCGCGGAGCCCACGGCGGTGGCGTCGCTGCGCCACGGCTACGAGCGCCACGCGGACGTGGCGTTCCTGCTGGGCGCGGCGGGGCGGCTCTGGCTGGCCGGGGTGCCGGTGGACTGGACGGAGCTGCACGCGCACGAGCGGCTGCGCCGCGTCCCGCTCCCCACGTACCCCTTCGAGCGCAGGCGCTTCTGGATCGAGCCGCGCGCCGGGGGTCTCCCGGAGGCGGCGCGAGGGGGCGACCCGCTCGCCAAGAAGCCGGACCCGGCGGACTGGCTGTACCTCCCCGCGTGGAAGCGCGCCCCGCTCGCCGGGACCGCGTCCGCGGAGGCGGGCGAGTGGCTGGTGCTGGCGGACGACGAGGGGATCGGCGCGCGGCTGGCCGGGCGGCTGGAGGCGCTGGGCCACGCGGTGACGGTGGTGGAGGCGGGCGACGGCTGGGCGCGCCGGGACGACGGGGGGTACACGGTGCGCCCCGGCTCTGCGGAGGACCTGGCGGCGCTGCGCGACGCGCTCCTCGCGGCGGGCGCGAACCCCCGCGCCGTGATCCACCTGTGGGGGGTGGACCCGGAGGGCACCAGCGACCCGGACGCGTTCGGGCGGGCGCAGGCGCGCGGCTACGCCACGCTGGCCGCGCTGGCGCGGACCTTCGCCCGCGACCGCGCGGAGGGGCCGCTGCGGGTGACCGTGGTGACGGAGGGGGTGCAGGACGTGGCCGGCGGCGAGCCGACCGTCCCCGCGCGGGCCACGGTGCTGGGCGCCTGCGTGGCGCTGCCGCAGGAGCACGGGCACGTGAGCTGCCGCGCCGTGGACGTGCTCCTGCAGGCGGGCGGCGCCGAGCGGCTGGTGGACCAGCTCCTGGCGGAGGTGACGTCGGACGCGGCGGACGCGGTGGTGGCGTACCGCGGCCCGCGCCGCTGGGCGCGCGGCTACGAGGCGGTGCGCCCCGCCGCGGGCGGATCGGGGATCCGCCGGGGCGGCGCGTACCTGTTCTCCGGCGCGCTCGCGGGGGGGAGCGAGGTGCTGGCCGAGCACCTGGCCGCGGAGTTCGGCGCGCGGATCGCCGTGGCGGTGGACCCGGACTTCCCGGAGCGCGAGCGCTGGGACGCGCGCCTGGCGGCGGCCCCGGAGGACGCCTCCGCGATGACCATCCGGGGGATCCGCGCGGCGGAGCACGCGGGCGCCGAGGTGCTGGTGGTGCGCGCCGGGGCGGAGGACGCGGCGGCGCTGGCGGCGGCGACCGCGGAGGCGCGTCGCCACCTGGGGGCCTTGCACGGCGTGGTGCACGCCTTCGGGCTGGGCGCGGCGGGGGAGCGCGTGGCCCTCGCCGAGGCCCCCGCCGGGGACGCCGCGGCGGACTTCGCCCGGGTGGCGCGCGAGCTGGCGGCGCTGGAGGAGGCGGTGGAGGGGGTGCCGCTGGACTTCTGCGTGCTCCAGAACTCGCTGCTCTCGGTGTTCGGCGGGGCGGGGCTGGCGGCGGCCACGGCGGCCAGCGTTCTGGTGGACGCCTGGGCGCAGCGGCACGCCGCGGAGCGCGGCGGGCGCTGGACGGGGGTGGACTGGGACCGCTGGCACCTGGACGCGGGCGAGGACGCCATCGCGGGCACGGCATTCGACGAGCGCGCCATCCTGCGCGCGGAGGGCGCCCGCGCCTTCGAGCGCATCGTGGAGCTGGCGCACGAGCCGCGGGTGGTGGTGTCCACGCACGACCTGGACGCGCGTATCGAGCAGTTCCTGGCCCCGCGCGGCGCCCACGCGCGCCACCCGCAGCCGGACGACGCGACGCTGCACTCGCGCCCGGAGCTGGGGAACGCGTATCATGCCCCCACCACGGAGGCGGAGGAGATCCTGGTGGGGGTGTGGCAGGAGCTGCTGGGGATCGGGGAGATCGGCGTGCACGACGACTTCTTCCACCTGGGCGGCCACTCGCTCCTGGCCACGCAGCTCATCTCCCGCGTGCGCGACACCTTCCAGGTGGAGCTGCCGCTCCGCGCCATCTTCGAGGCGCCCACCATCGCCCGCCTGGCGGAGGTGATCGAGGAGGCGATCATCCTGGAACTGGAGCAGATGAGCGACGAGGAGGCGATGAGCCTGATCTGAGGGAAGACCCCTCACCCCCCGCCCCCCTCTCCCACAGGGGAGAGGGGGAGCCAGCGGACGCCAGCGCGAGACTCGCGTGAGGGATTTCGGCCCGGAGGGGCGAGACCCGGCGGGGCTGTTTCCGCCGGGGCTCGACTCCGTTGGCGAGCGTTGTTTGCTCGCCTACGGAGCCGAAGCCCGACCCCGGCGCCAGCCGGGGGCACACCCGGACCCGTTTTGCCCCGAGCCGTTTGGTCGTATATTTCCAGACCCAACCCGAACCCGCGACCCGATGAACACGACCGCCGCAACCCTGGACGAGCCGATGGCCGGTACACAAGAGGACACGACGAGCACCCCGCGAAAGCTCGCCACCGTCGGCGTGGTCGGTGCCGGGGTGATGGGCGTGGGCGTCGCGCAGAACCTGGCCCAGACCGGCCACCGCGCCGTGCTGCTGGACCTGGACGAGGAGATCCTGGCGAAGGCCCGCCGCGAGATCGAGCGCAATGTGCGCTTCCACGGGATGATGGCCCGCCAGAAGGGCGGCCCGTCGCTCCCGGAGGTGATGGAGCGCATCACCTTCACCACCGACTACGCGCCCTTCGCGGAGTGCGACTTCGTGGTGGAGAACACCACCGAGAAGGAGCCGGTCAAGAAGGGGATCTACCCGGTGATCGACGAGGTCTGCCCGCCGCACGCGGTGTTCGCGGCCAACACCTCGTGCATCAGCATCACGCGCATCGGCTCGTGGACCGGGCGGCCGGACCGGGTGCTGGGGATGCACTTCATGAACCCGGTGCCGCTGAAGCCCGTGGTGGAGACCATCCGCGGCCACTTCACCTCGCAGGACACCATCGACACCGCGCTCCAGCTCCTGAAGCAGATGGGCAAGGAGGGGATCGTGGTGAACGACTACCCGGGCTTCGTTTCCAACCGGGTGCTGATGATCACCATCAACGAGGCCGCCTGGGAGGTGATGGACGGCGTCGCCAGCGCGGAGGACGTGGACCGCATCTTCGTCACCTGCTTCGGCCACAAGATGGGGCCGCTCGCCACGGGCGACCTGATCGGGCTGGACACCATCCTGTACTCGCTGGAAGTGCTGGTGGAAAGCTACAACGACCCCAAGTTCCGCCCCTGCCCGCTGCTGCGGAAGATGGTGGACGCCGGCCTGCACGGCAGGAAGACGGGCAAGGGATTCTTCGACTATACGGTGTGAGCAGTTCTCCCCCCTCTCCCGCTTGCGGGGGAGGGGGCCGGGGGGAGGGGGCCTGCCGTCGCGTGAGGGATTTCGGCCCGGAGGGGCGAGACCCCGCGGCCGTTTGCGGGGGCTCGACTCCGTTAAGCACAGTTGTATCGTGCTTTACGGAGCCGAAGCCCGACCCCGGCGTCAGCCGGGGGCACGCCCGGAACCGTAGTTCGTTCGTTGAGATCGACACGACAACCAACCAACAGGAATGCCGACCCATGGCTGACAACAAGGCAAAGATCCGCGAGTTCATCGGCAAGCACATCCGCGGGCACGAGCTGACGGACGACGAGGACATCTTCGCGAGCGGCTTCGTGAACTCCATGTTCGCCATGCAGCTGGTGCAGTTCGTGGAGACCGCGTTCGGCGTGGCGGTGGAGAACGAGGACCTGGAGATCGACAACTTCCGGTCGGTGGACGCCATCGCGGCGCTGGTCGAGCGGAAGACCGCCGCCCCCGCGGCGTGAGCGCACCCGCCGGCACCCCCGGCGTCGCGGCGCCGGCCGGTCCCGACGCGGCGGACGGCGGCTGGACCCGCGCGTCGGTCCGCGCCTGGGTGGACCGCGAGGTCGCGCCCTTCGCCGGCGAGTGGGACCGCGCGGCGGCCACCCCGCCGGAGACCATCCGCAAGGTGGCGGAGGCGGGCTTCCTGGGCGCGCTGGTGCCGCGCGAGCAGGGTGGGGCGGGGGCCGACTGGGTAACCTTCGCCATGCTCAACGAGGAGCTGGGGCGCGGGTGCTCGTCCATCCGCTCGCTGCTCACGGTGCACAGCATGGCGACGTACGCCGTGCTGCGCTGGGGAAGCCGCGCCCAGAAGGAGCGCTGGCTGGGGCCGCTGGCGCGCGGCGAGGTCGTCGGCGCGTTCGGGCTGAGCGAGCCGGGCGTGGGGAGCGACGCGGGCGCCATCGAGACCGGGGCCGTCCCCGACGGCGACGGCTACCGCCTGCACGGGCATAAGAAGTGGACGACCTACGGCCAGGTCGCCGACCTGTTCCTGGTCTTCGCCAAGGCGGAGGGAAAGCCCGTCGCCTTCCTGGTGGAGCGCGGCACGCCGGGGCTGACCGTGGCGCCGCTGCACGGGATCACCGGGACGCGCGCCTCCATGCTGGCGGAGCTGCACTTCGACGGCGCCCTGGTGCCCAGGGAGAACCGCGTCGCGGGGCCGGGCTTCGGCATCGCGGTGGCGCTGGCGGTGCTGGAGGTGGGGCGCCTGAGCGTGGGCGCGGGGTGCGTGGGGATCGTGCAGGCGTGCCTGGACGCGTCGCTGGCGTACGCCAGCGGGCGCGCGCAGTTCGGCGCTCCGATCCGCGAGCACCAGCTGGTGCAGCGCATGGTCACGAACATGGCGACCGACCTGCGCGCCGCGCGCCTCCTCTGCCGGCACGCGGCCGAGCTGCGCGACGCCGGCGACCCCGCGGCCGCCGAGGAGACCTTCGTCGCCAAGTACTTCGCCTCCACGGCGGCTACACGGGCGGCGCTGGACGCGGTGCAGATCCACGGCGCCAACGGCTGCTCCGAGGCGTACCCGGTGGAGCGCTACCTCCGCGACTCGCGGGTGATGGAGATCATCGAGGGGAGCACGCAGATCCAGCAGCTCACCATCGCCAACAACGAATACAGGCGGTTCGACGCGTCGGTCGCCTGACACGCATACACGCACCACTTCCGGAGAGCCCCATGAGCCAGACCGAGACGCCGGCCGCCCCCGTCCCCGCCGCGGACCGGCGCAAGGCCAAGAAGGTCAAGGTGGTCGTCTGGGACCTGGACAACACGGTGTGGGACGGCGTCCTGCTGGAGGACGCCGGCGTCGCGCTCAAGCCCCAGGTGCCGGAGATCATGCGCCAGCTGGACGAGCGCGGCATCCTCCAGTCCGTGGCCAGCAAGAACGACCACGACGCGGCCATGGCCAAGCTGCGCGAGCTGGGGCTGGACGAGTACTTCCTGTACCCGCAGATCAACTGGAACTCCAAGGCCAGCTCCGTCGAGCAGATCCGCGCCTCCATCAACATCGGCATGGACGCGGTGGCCTTCGTGGACGACCAGCCGTTCGAGCGCGAGGAGGTGGCCCACACCCACCCGCAGGTGCTGTGCATCGACACGGCGGAGCTGGACGCGCTGCTGGACATGCCGGAGATGAACCCCGAGTTCATCACCGACGATTCCAAGATCCGCCGCCGCATGTACATGGCGGACGTGGAGCGGAACCGCGCCGAGGCCGATTTCGTGGGGCCCACGGACGACTTCCTGGCCACGCTGGGAATGCGCTTCGTGATCGCCCGCTGCGGCGAGGACGACCTGCAGCGCGCCGAGGAACTGACGGTGCGCACCAACCAGCTCAACACCACCGGCTACACCTACTCGTACGAGGAGCTGAACGCGCTGCGCCGGTCGCCGGACCACCTGCTGCTGGTGGCGTCGCTGGAGGACAAGTACGGCACCTACGGCAAGATCGGGCTGGCGCTGGTGGAAAAGACCGCCGAGGCGTGGACGCTCAAGCTGCTGCTGATGTCGTGCCGGGTGATGTCGCGCGGCGTGGGCACCATCATGATGAACTACATCATGGAGCAGGCGCGCGAGGCCGGGGTGAAGTTCCGGGCCGAGTTCAAGCACAACGGGCGCAACCGGATGATGTACGTCACCTACAAGTTCGGCGGCTTCCGCGAGGTGGGGGAGACGGACGGGCTCCTGCTCCTGGAGCACGACCTGGAGGGGATCCAGCCGTTCCCGGACTACGTGGACGTGCGGATCGAAGATTAGCTGCTTCGGCGGGGCCGCTCCGGAGCCGGACGATACAGCCGTCCGTCTCCTGCGCGGGCTCCGGGAACCCCGCCAAACTGCCGGCGGGTTTCCCTCCGCCGGAGTGAGCCAGCCGAAACCGCCCGGCTGTCTCCCTCCGCAACGGATTTGAGGGGTACTGCGGAACGGCGAAGACACGAACGGCCCTCCCTCGTCTGCAGCGAAGGCCGCTGTCGACGGCCGCTCGTGCCTTGATCGGCCGGAAGCCCTCCCCCAGAATTGGGGGAGGGTGGCGGCTCTAAGGCCGCCGGGTGGGGGCCGTCCGGTCGACGCCTGGACAGCCCTTTACGGCCAGGAATCATCGGCTTTCACGCGGGAACGATACGCAGCATGCAGAAGTCCGACGGCAGGTCCGGGGGTGCGGCGCTGTCCGACGCCAAGCGCGCGCTGCTGGAGAAGCGCCTGCGGGGCCAGGCGGCGGGGGCGGCGCGGCAGCGCGACGTCATCACCCCGCGCGAGACCGCCGGGCCGCCGCCGCTCTCGTTCGCGCAGGAGCGGCTCTGGGTGCTGGACCAGCTGGACCCGGGGAGCCCCGTCTACAACATCGCCGCGGTGTCGTACCTGGACGGGCCGCTGGACCTGGAGCTGCTGGAGCGCACCCTGCGCGAGATCCTGCGGCGGCACGAAGCGCTGCGCACCGTGTTCCCGCGGGTGGGCGGCGAGCCGGTGCAGGCGCTCCTCGATCCCGCGGACTTCGCGCTGGAGCTGGAGGAGATCCCGCGGATGCCGGAGGCGGAGCGCGACGCGTACGTCCGCCGCCGCACCCGCGAGGAGGGGTCGCGCCGCTTCGACCTGGCGGCGGGGCCGCTCTTCCGCGTCCGCATCTACCGGCTGTCGCCCACGCGGCACGTCTTCCACACCATCAAGCACCACATCGTCACCGACGGGTGGAGCATGGGCGCGCTTTCCCGCGAGCTGGAGGTCATCTACAAGGCCTTCGCCACGGGCGAGCCGTCGCCGCTGCCGGAGCTGCAGATCCAGTACCGGGACTACGCCGCGTGGCAGCGCGAGTACCTGACGGGCGAGACGCTGAAGCGCCAGGTGGACTACTGGCGCGGGCACCTGGCCGGCGTCCCCAACCTGGAGATGCCCACCGACCGGCCGCGCCCGCCGGTGGAGAGCCACCGCGGCGCCTTCCACCGCTTCGTCATCCCCGCGGAGGTCACGGCCGGGCTGCACGCCCTCAGCCGGCGCGAGGGCGTCACCCTCAACATGACCATCACCGCCGCCTGGGCGGTGCTCCTGGCCCGGTACGCGGGGCAGGACGACTTCGCCATGGGGACGCTGATCGGCAACCGCAACCGCGCGGAGACCGAGGGGCTGATCGGCTTCTTCGTCAACACCGCTGCGCTGCGCATGGACCTGTCCGGCGACCCCGGTTTCCGCGAGTTCCTGCGGCGGACGCGGGGGGCGCTGCTGGACGCGGACGCGCACCAGGACCTCCCCTTCGAGCGGGTGGTGGAGGAGCTGCGGCCGCCGCGCGACCTGAGCCGGCACCCCGTCTTCCAGGCGATGTTCTTCCTGCACGCCTTCGTCGTGCAGCACGCGCCCATGCCCAACCCGGACCTGGGCGGCGTCACCTTCGCCGCCTTCGACCCGGAGAGCGGGATCGCCCTGCAGGACACCGGCGCGGCCAAGTTCGACCTGGGGCTGGGGATGGTGGAGCTGGGCGGGGTCCTTTCCGCCATCCTGGAGTACGCCACCGACCTGTTCGACGCGGCCACCGCGGAGCGCATCTGCGACCACCTGAACACGCTCCTCGCGGCCGTCGTCGCCGACCCGGACGCGTGCGTGTGGGACCTGCCGATGGCTCCGGACGCGGAGCTGCGCGTCCTGGAGGCCCGCGGCGCCGCCCGCGCCGACTTCCCGCCGGAGTGGACGGTGCCCGAGCGCTTCCGGGCGCAGGCCGCGCGCACCCCGCAGGCCCCCGCCGTCCGCGCGGGGAGCGAATCCCTCGCCTACGCGGAGCTGGACGCGCGGGCCGGCCGCCTCGCCGGCCGCCTGCGCGCGCTGGGGGTGCGGCCGGGCGACCGCGTGGGCGTGGCGCTGGAGCGCTCGCCGGATGGCGTCGCCGCCATGCTGGCCACGTGGAAGGCCGGCGGCGTCTACGTCCCCCTGGACCCCGGCTACCCGCGCGACCGCCTCGCCTTCATGCTCGCCGACGCCGCTCCCGGCGTGCTGGTGACATCGTCGGGGCTCGCGGCCGCGCTCCCGGAGTTCGGCGGCGAGGTCGTCCTGGTCGACGAGGAGGCCCCCTCACCCCCCGGCCCCCTCTCCCCCGCAAGCGGGAGAAAGGGGGAGAACGACGACGTATCTTCAGCCCCTCTCCCGCTTGCGGGGGAGGGGTTGGGGAGGGGGCCGTCTTCCCTCGCCTACCTGATCTACACCTCGGGCTCCACCGGCACCCCCAAGGCCGTCGCCGTGTCGCACGGGGCGCTGGCGGCGACGCTGGCGGCCAGCGGCGAGGCGTTCGGCTTCGGCGCGGAGGACGTGGTGACGGCGCTGGCGTCGTCCGCGTTCGACATCTCGCTCTGGGAGACCCTGTCGCCGCTGCTGGCGGGAGGAACGGCGCTGCTGGTGCCGCGGGAGATCGTGGCCGACGCGGCCGCGGTGCTGGAGGCGGCGCGGGACGCGACGGTGCTGCACGCCGTGCCCGCGCTGATGCGCGAGGTGGTGCGCGCCGCGCGCGAGCGGGGGGCGCCGTCGCGGCTGCGGGCGCTGTTCGTGGGCGGCGACGCGGTGCCGCCGGAGCTTCTGGCGGAGATGCGCGAGGCGTTCCCCGCCGCCGCGACGCACGTGCTGTACGGGCCCACCGAGGCGGCGATCATCTGCGCGTCGTTCCGGGTGCCGCGGGAGGGCGAGGTGGCGGGCAATCCCATCGGGACGCCGCTGGGGAACGCGGCGCTGTCGGTGCGCGACCCGCGCGGCGCGCCCTCGCCGCCGGGGGTCCCGGGCGAGCTGTGGATCGGCGGGGCGAGCGTGGCGGAGGGGTACCTGGGGCGGCCGGAGCTGACGGCCGAGGCGTTCGTGGCGGAGGACGGCGCGCGGTGGTACCGCACCGGCGACCGCGCCCGCTGGCGCGCCGACGGGACGCTGGAGTGGCTCGGGCGCACCGACCGGCAGGTCAAGGTGCGCGGCTTCCGCATCGAGCCCGGCGAGATCGAGGCCGCGCTCACCCGCCTCCCGGAGGTCCGCGACGCCGCGGTGGCCGTGCGCGAGGACGAACCGGGGGAGCGGCGGCTGGTGGCGTACGTGGTCCCGGAGGCGCCGGGGGCGGCGGCGGAGCTGTGGCCCTCCATCGGCGAGTACTTCGTCTACGACGAGCTGATCTACTCCGGCCTCACGGGCGACGAGCTGCGCAACTCCCGCTACCGCGCCGCGCTGGAGCGCCACGCGAGGGGCGGGGTGGTGCTGGACGTGGGGACGGGGGCGGATGCCATCCTGGCGCGCATCGCGGCGGAGGCCGGCGCGCGGCGGGTGTACGCCGTGGAATTGCTGGACGAGTCGTACCGGCGGGCCCGGGCGCGCGTGGAGTCGCTGGGGCTGCGCGACCGCATCACCGTGATCCACGGCGACGCCCGCACCGTCCGCCTCCCCGAGCCGGTGGACGTGATCGTGTCCGAGATCGTGGAGGCGATGGCCGGGGGCGAGGGCGCGGCGGTGGTGCTGAACGCCGCGCGCCGCCACCTGCGGCCGGGCGGGGTGATGGTGCCGGGGCTCTGCCGCACCCGGGTCGCGGCGGTCGCGCTCCCCGAGGAGCTGCGCGCCGACCCGCGCTTCACCCCCACGGCCGCGCACTACGTGCGGCGCATCTTCGAGGAGGTGGGCCGCCCCTTCGACGTGCGCCTGTGCGTCCGCGGCTTCCCGGCGGACGGGCGCATGTCGAGCACCGGCGTCTTCGAGGAGCTGGACTTCCGCTCCGGCCCCGCCGCCCCCGAGCAGCGCCGCCAGGAAACGCTGACGGTGGAGCGCGACGGCCGCGTGGACGGGCTGCTGCTCTGGCTGTGGATGGAGCTGGCGCCGGGCGAGGAGCTGGACATCCTGGAGGAGGAGACCGCCTGGTTCCCGGTGTACTTTCCCGTCTTCGACGGGGGCGTGGAGGTGCGCGCGGGGGACCGCATCGTGATGGAGTGCGGCACCGTCCTGTCCGGAAACGGCGTGGCCCCGGACTACGCGGTGCGCGGCGTGGTGGCGCGCCACGGCCGCGAGCCGGTGGAGTTCGAGCATCGGTCCGCCCACCACGACGCCCCCTTCCGCGCCTCGCCGCTCCACCGCCTGGTGCTGGCGGAGGACGGCGAGCCCGTGGTGGCGGAGCCGCGGCCGGGCGCCGTGGACCCGGACCACCTGCGGGCGCGGCTGCGCGAATCGCTCCCCGACTACATGCTCCCCGCGGCCTTCGTGCCCATGGAGAAGCTTCCGCTCTCTCCCAACGGCAAGCTGGACCGCGCCGCCCTCCCCGCGCCGGAGGCCGTGGCCGCCGGCGCGCGCGAATTCGTGGCGCCGCGCGGCCCCGTGGAGGAGGCGCTGGCGGACATCTGGGCGGGGGTGCTGCGGCGCGAGCGGGTGGGCGCGCACGACGACTTCTTCGCGCTGGGCGGGCACTCGCTCATGGCCACCCAGGTGATCTCGCGCGTCCGCGAGCGCCTGGGCGCGGAGCTGCAGCTGCGCGAATTGTTCGAGGTGTCCACGCTGGAGGAGTTCGCGCGGCGGGTGGACGCCGCGATGCGGCAGAGAGCCGGGACGGCGGCCCCGCCGCTCGTTCCCGTCCCGCGGGACCGGCCGGTCCCCGCGTCGTTCGCGCAGCAGCGCCTGTGGATCATCCAGCAGATGGAGCCGGCGAGCACCGCCTACAACATGCCGCACGCGCTGCGCCTTCGCGGCGCGCTGGACGCGGGCGCGCTGGAGCGGGCGCTGGACGCGCTGCGCGCCCGCCACGAGTCGCTGCGCACCGTGTTCGCCGTGGCGGACGGCGCGCCCGTCCAGGTGGTGGAGCCCGCCCGGCCGCGTCCGCTGGAGGTGGAGGACCTGCGCGCTCTCCCGGAGGAGCGGCGCGAAGCGGCCGCCGCGGAGCGCGCCCTGGCCGAGGTCGCCACGCCCTTCGACCTGGCGCGCGGGCCGCTCCTGCGCGCCCGGCTGCTGCGCCTGGGCGCCGAGGAGTGGGAGCTGCTGCTCACCCTACACCACGTCGTCACGGACGGCTGGTCCGCCGGCATCCTCCTGCGGGAGCTGTCCGCCCTGTACGCCGCCTTCGCCGGGGGCGGGGAGGCGCGGCTCCCCGCGCTCCCCGTGCAGTACCCGGACTACGCCGCGTGGCAGCGGAGCTGGCTCGCGGGTGCCGCGCTGGAGCGGCAGCTCGCGTACTGGCGCGAACAGCTGCGAGGCGCTCCCCCGCTGCTGGAGCTGCCCGTCGACCGGCCGCGCCCGCCGGTGCAGAGCCCGCGCGGCGCCCACCGCGGGCTCGTGGTGCCCGGGCACACCGCGGCGGCGCTGCGCGAGCTGGCGCGCCGCGAGGGGGCCACGCTGTTCATGACGCTGCTGGCGGGGTGGCAGGCGCTCTTGGGGCGCTGGTCCGGCCAGGACGACGTGAGCGTCGGCACCCCCATCGCGGGGCGGACGCGGACGGAGCTGGAGGGGCTGATCGGCTTCTTCGTGAACACGCTGGTGCTGCGCGCCGACCTGTCCGGCGCCCCGTCGCTGCGCGGCCTGCTCGCCCGGGTCCGCGAGACCACGCTGGGCGCCTACGCGCACCAGGACATCCCCTTCGAGAAGCTGGTGGAGGAGCTGCAGCCGGAGCGGAGCATGCGGCACACGCCGCTCTTCCAGGTCCTGTTCGTCCTCCAGAACAACGAGCGGGGCGAGCTGGCGCTGGGCGGGGTGCGGGCGGAGCCGGTGGGCCGCGCGGGGGAGACCACCCAGTTCGACCTGAGCCTGGGGATGGCCGAGGACGGGGCGCGGCTGGTGGGCGAAGCCTCGTACCGCGCCGAGCTGTTCGACGCGGACACCGTCGACCGCATGCTCGCCCAGTACGCCGCGCTGCTGGAGCGCGCCGCCGCCGAGCCCGACCGCCCTCTCGTCGAGCTCCCCCTCCTCGCCGACGAGGAACGCGAGGAGGTGCTGGTGCGCTGGAACCGCACCACCGCCGACGCCTCCGCCAGCCTGTGCATCCACGAGCTGGTGGAGGCGCAGGCGCGCCGCACCCCCGGCGCCGTGGCGCTGGTCGCAGGCGGGGAGCGCGTCACCTTCGCCGCATTGGACCGCGACTCCGCCCGCGTCGCCCGCTTCCTGCGAGGCGCGGGCGTGGGGCCCGAGACCCGCGTCGGCATCTTCCTGGAACGCACCCCGGCCATGGTGGCCGCCCTCCTGGGCGTGCTGCGGGCCGGCGGGACGTACGTCCCCCTGGACCCCGCCTACCCGCGCGAGCGCACCGCCGCCACCCTGGCGGACTCCGCCGCGCGCGTGGTGCTCACCCAGGCCTCGCTCGCCGGCATGCTCCCCCCGGACCACGGCGCCCGCGTGGTGCGCCTGGACGCCAACGCCGCCGTGCTGGACGCGGCCCCGGAGCCCGCCGCGCCCTCCGGCGTGGACCCGGAGAACGCCGCGTACCTGATCTACACCTCCGGCTCCACCGGCCGCCCCAAGGGCGTGGTGATCCGGCACCGCAGCGCCGTGGCGATGCTCGCCTGGGCCGCCGAGACCTTTTCGGCCGGGGAGCGCGCGGGGCTGCTCGCCTCCACCTCCATCAGCTTCGACATCTCCGTCTTCGAGATCTTTCTCCCGCTCTCCACCGGCGGCACCGTCGTGCTGGCGCGCAGCGTCCTCCAGCTCCCCGAGCTGGCCGCCGCGGGCACGGTCACGCTGGTCAACACCGTCCCCTCCGCCTGGGCCGAGCTGCTGCGCGCCGGCGCCGTTCCCGCCTCCGTGCGGACGGTGAACCTGGCCGGCGAGGCGTTCCCGGCGGCGCTGGCGCGGGACACGTACGCGCTGGGCCACGTGCGCCGCGTCGTCAACCTGTACGGCCCGTCCGAGGACACCACCTACTCCACCTGGGCCGAGGTGGGGAGCGGCGAGGCGGCGCCGCCCATCGGGCGGCCGCTGCACGGCACTCGCTTCTACGTGCTGGACCGCGCGCTCCAGCCGGTGCCGCGCGGCGTGCGCGGCGAGCTGTACCTGGCCGGGGTAGGGCTGGCGCGCGGCTACCTGGACCGGCCGGAGCTGACGGCCGAGCGCTGGGTGCCGGACCCGTTCGGCGGGGCGCGCAGCGGTGGGCGCATGTACCGCACGGGGGACCTGGCGTGGCTGCGGCGCGACGGGCAGCTGGAGTACGCCGGGCGCGCCGACCAGCAGGTCAAGGTGCGGGGCTTCCGCATCGAGCCGGGCGAGGTCGAGGCGACCCTGCTGGGGCACCCGGCCGTGCGGGAGGCGGTGGTGGTCGCGCGCGAGGACGCGCCCGGCGACCGGCGCCTGGTGGGATACGTGGTCCCGGCGGAGGGCGCCGCCCCGGCCGGGGACGAGCTGCGCGGCTGGCTGCGCGAGCGGCTGCCGGAGCACATGGTCCCGGCGGCCGTGGTCGCGCTGGAGCAGCTGCCGCTGACTCCCAGCGGCAAGCTGGACCGCGCCGCCCTCCCGGCGCCGGAGGCGGTGGGCGCCGGGGCGAGCGAGTACGTGGCGCCGCGCGGCCTCGTGGAGGAGGCGGTGGCGGACATCTGGGCGGGGGTGCTGCGGCGCGAGCGGGTGGGCGCGCACGACGACTTCTTCGCGCTGGGCGGGCACTCGCTCATGGCCACCCAGGTGATCTCGCGCGTGCGCGACCGCTTCGGCGCCGAGCTCCAGCTGCGGGAGCTGTTCGAGGCTTCCACGCTGGAGGCGTTCGCCCGCCGGGTGGAGTCGGCGATGCCCGCCGCACCGCCGCGTGAGGTGGACGAGGGCACCTTCGCGTTCCCGCTCTCCTTCGCGCAGCAGCGCCTCTGGTTCCTGGACCAGATGGCGCCGGGGAACACCGCCTACAACGTCACCGGCGCCCGTCACCTGCGCGGCCGCCTGGACGCCGCGGCGCTGGAGCGTGCGCTGGACGAGGTGCGGCGCCGCCACGAGTCGCTGCGCACCGTGTTCCGCCTTCGCGGCGGCGAGCCGGTGCAGGTGGTCCTCCCCTGGCGTCCCGCGCCGCTGCCGCTGGCCGACGTGTCGGCGATGCCCCGTCCGGGGCAGGAGGCGGAGGTGGACCGCCGGGTGGCGGAGATGGCCGGAACGCCCTTCGACCTGGCGGCGGGGCCGCTGGTTCGCGCGGAGCTGGTGCGGCTGGGGGACGAGGAGCACGTCTTCGTCTTCGGGATGCACCACGTCGTCAGCGACGGGTGGAGCATGGGCGTGTTCAACCGCGAGCTGCGCACGCTGTACGAGGCGTTCGCGGCCGGCCTCCCTTCGCCGCTCCCGGAGCTGGAGATCCAGTACCCGGACTTCGCCCTGTGGCAGCGGGAGCAGCTGGCGGGCGAGGCGCTGGAGCGGCAGGTCGCCTTCTGGCGCGACGCGCTCCGGGACGCGCCCGTGCTCGACCTCCCCACCGACCGACCGCGCCCGGCGACGCAGACTTTCAACGGCGCCGCGCGGGAGCTGCTCTTCCCGCGCGAGCTGGCCGGGCGGCTGCGCGCCCTGGGCGAGCGCGAGCGCGCGACGCCGTTCATGGTGCTGATGGCGGCGTGGCAGCTGCTCCTGGCGCGCTGGTCGGGGCAGGAGGACGTGGTCGTCGGCACGCCGACCGCCGGGAGGGGCCGGCGCGAGATCGAGGGATTGATCGGCTTCTTCGTCAACACCCTGGCCATCCGGGTGGACCTGTCCGGCCGACCCGGCTTCCGGGAGGTGGTGCGCCGCGTGCGCGAGGCGTCGTTCGCGGCGTTCGCGCATCAGGACCTCCCCTTCGAGAAGATCGTGGAGGAGCTGAAGCCGGAGCGCGACCCCGCCCGCTCGCCGTTCTTCCAGGTGGTCTTCGCCCTGCAGAACGCCCCCGGCGACTCCGTGAAGACGCCCGGGCTGGAGTGGGGCGGGTGGGGCGGCGAGGGCCGCACCGCCAAGTACGACCTGTCGCTGGTGCTGGTGGACACCCCGGAGGGGCTGGCCGGGGTGCTGGAGTACAACACCGACCTGTTCGACCCGGAGACGGCGGAGCGGACGATCGCGCGGCTGCGCACGGTGCTGGAGGCCGTCGCCGCAAATCCCGAGGTTCCCGTCGGCGACGTGCCGCTCCTCGCCCCCGGCGAGCGCGAGCGGCTGGCGGAGTGGAGCGACTCCGGCGCGGCGGAGGCGCCCGCGCGCTGCGTCCACGAGCTGTTCGCGGAGCAGGCCCGGCGCGTGCCGGCCAAGACCGCCCTGGCCTCCGGCGGCGAGCGCGTCTCGTACGCCGATCTGGACCGCCGCTCGGACGCGCTCGCGGCCCGCCTGCGCGGCCTGGGCGTGGGCCCGGACGCGCGGGTGGGGACGTGCATGGAGCGGTCGCCCGCCATGGTGGCGGCGCTGCTCGGCGTCCTCAAGGCCGGCGGCGCCTACGTCCCCCTGGACCCCGAGTACCCGGACGACCGCCTCGCCTTCATGCTGGCCGACGCCGGCGCCCGGGTGCTGGTGACCGACGCGGCGCTGGCCGGGCGCTTCGCGGGCTTCGAGGGGGAAGTCGTCGTGGCCGACATGCATGAGAGCGTGGAGGACGTGGGTGTGCTGCCGCACTCGCCGTCTCCCGAAAACCTCGCGTACGTCATCTACACCTCCGGCTCCACCGGCGAGCCCAAGGGGACCGAGGTGCCGCACCGGGCGATCCCGGGCTTCTTCCGCGGGGTGGACTACGCGCGCTTCGACGGCGAGCAGGTGACGCTGCAGCACTCCCCGGTGTCGTGGGACGCGCTGACGCTGGAGCTGTGGAGCGCGCTGCTGACGGGGGGGACGTGCGTCCTCCAGCCGGGGCGCGGCGGGGAGCCGGAGGAGCTGGCCGCGCAGGTGCGGGAGCACGGGGTGGACACGCTCTGGCTGACCTCGGCGTACTTCGACCTGGTGGTGGACGCCTTCCCCGGGGCGCTCTCGGGGGTGAGGCAGCTCCTGGTGGGGGGCGAGGCGCTGTCGGCGGCGCACGTGCGGCGCGCCCTGGAGGCGTTCCCCGAGATGCGGCTGGTCAACGGCTACGGGCCCTCGGAGTGCACCGTGTTCTCGGCGTGCCACGTGGTGCCGCGCGAGTGGGACGGGGCCTCCGTCCCCATCGGCCGGCCGGTGGGCGACCGGCGCGTGCACGTGCTGGACGCGTCGCTGGAGCCGATGCCCGTGGGGATGCCGGGCGAGCTGTGCGTGGGCGGGCCCGGCGTGGCGCGCGGCTACCTGGGGCGGCCGGCGCTCACGGCGGAGCGCTTCGTCCCGGACCCGTTCGCCGCGGAGCCGGGCGGCGGGGCGCGCATGTACCGCTCGGGCGACCGGGCGCGCTGGCGCGCGGACGGGACGCTGGAGTTCCTGGGCCGGCTGGACCGGCAGGCCAAGGTGCGCGGCTTCCGCGTGGAGCCGGGCGAGGTGGAGGCGGCGCTGGCGCGCCTCCCCGGAGTGCGCAGGGCGGCCGCCGTGGTCCGCGAGGACGCCCCCGGCGACCGCCGGCTCGTCGCCTACGCGGTCGCGGAGGAGGGCGCGGCGCCCACCGGCGCGGAGCTTCGCTCGGCGCTGGCCGCCTCGCTCCCCGGGCACCTGGTCCCCTCGGCTGTGGTGCTGCTGGACGCGCTGCCGCTGACCCCGCGGGGGAAGCTGGACCGGCGCGCCCTGCCGGCGCCCGACGCGGGCGCGGCGGCGGCGGTGACGTTCGTGGCGCCGCGAACGCCCACGGAGGAGCGTATCGCCGCCATCTGGAGCGAGGTGCTGCGCGTGGAGCGGGTGGGCGTGCACGACCGCTTCTTCGACCTGGGCGGGCACTCGCTCCTCGCCACGCAGGTGGTCACCCGCGTGCGCGAGGCGCTGGGCGCGGAGCTTCCGCTGCGCGTCCTCTTCGAGACCCCCACGGTGGCCGCCCTTGCCGCCCGCGTGGAGGCGGGGCGCGCGCTGGAGCCGGGGGACGAACGCATCGCGCCGCAGGCGCGCGAGGGGAGGGGGCGGCGGGCGGCGCGCAGGCCGCGGGGGTAGCCGCGGGAACCTCCCGGGCCCGGCACGTGTTTCACGACAGGTGTTGTAGGTCCGCGAGGTCGTTGCTATCTTCGGAGGGCAGGCGGGAGGTCCGTTCCCGGGAGGGCGCGGACGCCCCCGCCACGGCCCGGTCCGGGAGGACGCGCCTCCCCGGCCGCAGACGTCCACCCACATCCAGGGAGCCGTCCATGTCGCCCAAGACCACGCCGAAGTCCCGCAAGCTCGTCCTGAACCGCGACACGATCCGCAACCTGGAGGACCAGGCGGCGGTCAGGTTCGGCCCGCACACCAGCGAGACCGAGGCCTGCTGCCCGGACGTCATCGACACCACGGGCCGCAGCGCCTGACGCCACCCGCAGTCCCACGTCCCACACCCCCACACAGGAGACGCAAGCATGTCGCCCAAGACCACGCTCAAGTCCCGCAAGCTCGTCCTCAGCCGCGAGACGGTCCGCAACCTCGAGGACCTGTCCACGGTGAAGTTCGGGCCGCACACCAGCGAGACCCGGGCCTGCTGCCCGTCGATCGTCGACACCGCCGTCGACACCGTCTGACGCGGTATCGCTCCTCCCACCCCCAGAAAGGAGACGCACGCATGTCGCCCAAGCCCATCCACACGACCCGCAAGCTCGCCCTGAACCGGGAAACCCTCCGCAGCCTGGAGGACCAGGGCGTCGTCAAGTTCGGCCCGCAGACCAGCGAGCGCCGCGCCTGCTGCGGCGAGACCATCGACGTCAACGGGCACCCGATCACGATCGTCTGATGCTCCGGCGGCGCCCGGCGAGCAGCCGGGCGCCGCCGCTTCCGGCCCGGACCCCATCGACAGGAGAAGTCCCATGTCCCCCGTCCACGCTCCGAAGAGCCGCCGGCTGAGCCTTGCCCGCGAGACGCTGCGTGCCCTCACGGACCGCTCCTATGCCGCGATAACCATTCAGCAGCAGGTCATCACGAGCTGCGGAGATCCCGGGTGCGCCTGCCCCGACAGGACCGCGGAGTACTGATACCCGCCACGCTCACGCTCACCACGAACCAAGAGGCATTGCCATGTCCCCGATCTCCGGCAAGAAGACCGTCCGCAGGCTCGTCCTGGGCCGCGAGACCGTACGCGCCCTCACGGAGGCGCGCCCCCCGCGCGCGATCACCATGTTGCCGCAGGAAGTGACGAGCTGCGGAGCAGAGTGCGGCTGCACCGGCATGATGCAGGCGCGCTGACCGCGGCCACGCTCACCACCCACCAGGAGGCATCGCCATGTCCCCGATCTCCAAGAAGTCCGTCCGCAGGCTCGTGCTCGGCCGCGAGACCGTCCGCGCCCTCACCGGTCCGATCAACAGTCTGGGCAGCACGCTGGCCGAAGCGACGCTCGACGGCCGCGCGACCAGCTGCGGCGTGGAATGCGGCTGCACCGGCATGATGCAGGCGCGCTGACCGTTCCCGGCACACTCACCCATCTCCAGGAGCCCTCGCCATGCCGCCGATGTCCACCCGGAAGACCGCCCGCAAGCTCGTCCTCGGCCGCGAGACCGTGCGCACGCTGACCCGCCCGCGCTCGCAGATCGACCAGACGATCGTCGCCGACGAGACCAGCTGCGGCGAGGTCTGCACCTGCGCCTGCGGGACGCAGTTCTGCTGACTGTCCCCTGATTCCACTCACTTCCACGCCGGGAGGACTCGTGCCCGTTCAGACCCAGACGGCCGCGAAGCGGCTGGTGCTCGGCCGGGAAACCCTGCGCACGCTCGGAGCCGCCGTCGCGGCGCCGCGCGCGGCGACCTGCATGGGCGGCTGCTCCTGCCTCTGCGGCCCCGACACCTTCGAGACGGCGGACCTCAAGTAGACGGGTGACGGGAAGGCGCGGCGGGACCGTGATTTCGCGCGGACCCGCCGCGCCCCGCTTTTCATGACGACGCGACACGGGACATGACGGAACGCAGCGAGCGGGAGTGGCGCCCCATCCTGGAGGGCGTGGAGGCGGAGCGGGCGGTGGCGGTGGCGCGCGAGATCGCGGCGGCGCTCCCGGACCCCGGGGCGGTGGACGGCGGCGACCCGGCGCTCGCCGGCGGCGACGCGGGCGTGGCCCTGCTGCACGCCTGGCTGGCGCGCGCGGGCGCGGGCGACGGCGAGCGGGCGGGCCCGCACCTGGACGCGGCCGTCGACGCGCTGGCGAGCATCCCCCTGGCGACCGCGCTGTACGGCGGCTTCACCGGCGTGGCGTGGAGCGCGGAGCTGCTCCAGGGCGGCGCCCCCGGGGACGACGACGGCGACGACTTCAACGCCGACATCGACGACGCGCTGCTCACCCACGTGGGGCAGTCGCCCTGGACCACGCACTACGACCTGGTGTCCGGGCCGGTGGGGCTCGCGGTGTACGCGCTGGAGCGGCTCCCCCGCCCGTCGGCGGCGGCGGTGCTGGAGCAGATCGTGGCGCGGCTGGAGGAGACCGCCGTCGCCATGCCGGGGGGCGGCCTCGCCTGGCACACCGCCTGGGACCTGCTCCCGGCGTACCAGCGCCCCGCCTTCGCCAGCGGGCACTACAACCTGGGGGTGGCGCACGGCGTCCCCGGGGTGGTGTCTGTGCTGGGGCAGGCCGTGGGCGCCGGGGTCGCGGCGGAGCGGGCGCGCCCGCTCCTGGAGGGCGCGGTGGAGTGGCTGCTCGCGCAGGAGCTGCCGGCGGACTCGCCCTCGCGCTTCGCCTACAGCGCCGCGGAGGGGGTGGCGGCGGCGCCGTCGCGCGCGGCGTGGTGCTACGGCGACCCGGGGATCGCGGCGGCGCTGCTGGTGGCGGCGCGCGGCGCGGGCGAGGAGGCGTGGGAGCGCGAGGCGCTGCGGATCGCGCGGAGCGCGGCGCGGCGCCCGCCGGAGGACGCGGGAGTGGTGGACGCCGGGATCTGCCACGGCGCGGCGGGGCTGGCGCTGGTCTACGACCGGATCTTCCAGGCCACCGGCGACGAGGAACTGCGCGACGCGGCCCGCGCGTGGACCGATCGAACCCTGGAGCTGCGGAAGCCGGGGGAGGGCGTGGCCGGCTTCCGCTCCTGGGGCCCGCCGCGCGGCGGCGGACCCTCGGCGTGGCTGGACGACGCGGGGATCCTCACCGGGGCGGCCGGGGTGGCGCTGACGCTCCTCGCCGCCGCCACCCCCGTGGAGCCGGAGTGGGACCGCTTCCTCCTGGTCTCCTCGCGCTTCGCATGACCGCGGCGTCCACCACCGGCGCCGGCGCCCGGCAGCCCGGGTTCCGCTCCGCGCCCTTCTTCGTCCTGCGCGCCCCGCTCCTCCCCTTCGGCGAGCTGGAGGCGTGGGCCGAGGGGCTGGCCGCGCCCGGCGCCGTGGGCGACCCCGCGCGGCTGGAGGAGGCGCTGGCGCACGACCGCGCGCTGCTGCGCGCTCGGCTGCGGAGCATCGTGGAGCGCCCCGAGGTCCGCGAGGCGGTGTTCGTGGCCTCGCCCGACCTGGAAGAGAGCCTGGACGCGTGGCTCCATGACCCCTCGGGCGAGCGCGGCGACAAGGTGGAGCTGGCGCTGGTGCGCTACCTGGAGCGGATGGCCGGGCGGGCGACGCCGTTCGGGCTGTTCGCGGGGTGCGCGGTGGGGGAGCTCGGCGAGCGCACCGTGCTGGCGACGGCTCCGCTGGCGGAGCGCGGCCGGCACACGCGCCTGGACATGGACTACCTGTGCGGCCTGGCGGACGCGCTCGCGGCGGATCCCGAGCTGCGCCCCTCGCTGCGGCACTTCCCCAACACCAGCATCTACCGCGCGGCGGGTCGCCTCCGCTACGTGGAGTCGCGGCTGGACAAGGGCGCCCGCTCGCACCACCTGGTGGCGGTGGACGGGAGCGAGTACCTGGACGCCGCGCTGGAGCGCGCGCGCGCCGGCGCCCGCCCCGCGGAGGTGGTGGACGCCATCCTGGAGCTGGACCCGGAGATCGAGCGCGAGGACGCCGCCGCCTTCGTGGAGGAGCTGATCGGCAGCCAGCTCCTGGTGTCCGAGCTGGAGCCGCCGGTGACCGGGGGCGAGGCGCTGGACGCGACGCTGGAGCGGCTGCGCGCGCACCCCGCCGCCGCGGAGGCCGTGGCGCGCCTGGAGGACGTGCGGGGCCGGCTGCGCGACCTGGACGCCGCGCCCCCCGCGGCGGACTCGCCGCGGCGCTACCGCGAGGTGGCGGAGGCGCTGGGCACCCTCCCCGCGAAGGTGGAGCTGCCGCGCCTCCTCCAGGTGGACATGACCCGCCCGGGCGCCGGCGCGACGCTGGGTGGCGAGGTGCTGGCCGAGGTCACGCGCGGCGTCGAGCTGCTGCACCGCGTCACCCCGCCCGGCTGGGACGACCGCCTGGCGGCCTTCCGGACCGCCTTCCAGGCGCGCTTCGAGGGGCGCGAGGTGCCGCTGGTGGAGGCGCTGGACGAGGAGATCGGCATCGGTTTCGAGGCGTCGAGCGCGCCGGGCGCCGAGGGGTCGCCGCTGCTCCACGGCCTGGACTTCACCGGCGCCGAGCCGCGAAAGGTGCCGTGGAACCGTCGCGAGTCGCACCTCCTGCGCATGCTGGAGGACGCGCGCGCCCGCGGCGCTCGCGAGGTGGAGCTGGGCCCCGCCGACGTAGAAGCGCTCTCGTCCACGGACCCGGCGCCGCTCCCGGACGCTTTTTCGCTGCGGGCGGTCGTGGGCGCGGCGTCGCAGGAGGCGCTCGACGCCGGCCACTTCCGGGTGGAGATGGACGGGGCAGGGGGGCCCTCCGGGGCCCGCATCCTGGGCCGCTTCTGCCACGCGGACCCGGCGCTGCACGCGCGGGTGGAGGCCCACCTGCGCGCCGAGGAGGCGCTGCGGCCGGACGCGGTCTTCGCCGAGGTGGTGCACCTCCCCGAAGGGCGCATCGGCAACATCCTCTTCCGCCCGGTGCTGCGCGGCTGGGAGATCCCGTACCTGGGGCGCTCCGGCGCCCCCGCCGAGCGCCAGATCCCGGTGACCGACCTGCGGGTGTCGGTCGCCGGAGACCGCATCGTGCTGCGCTCCGCGAGCCTGGGGAAGCAGGTGGTGCCGCGGCTGACCAGCGCCCACAACTTCTCGCGGCGCAGCGTGGGGATGTACCGCTTCCTGTGCTCGCTGCAGACGCAGGGGGTGGCGGGCGGCGTCGCCTGGAGCTGGGGCGTGCTGGAGCGCGCCCGCTTCCTCCCCCGCGTGGTCAGCGGCCGCCTGGTGCTGTCGCGCGCGCGCTGGCGCCTGGAGGAGGGCGACATCAGGGGGCTGCGCGACGCCAGGGGCGCCGCGCGCTATGCCCGCGCGCAGGCGCTGCGGGGCGAGTTGGGGCTGCCACGCTGGATCACGCTGGCGGACGGCGACAACGAGCTCCCGGTGGACCTGGACAACGTGCTCAGCGTGGAAGCGTTCGTCCACGCGGTGCGGGGCCGGAGCGACGCCGTGCTGATGGAGATGTTCCCGGCGCCGGAGGAGCTGGCCGCGCGGGGGCCGGAGGGGCGCTTCGTCAGCGAGCTGGTGGTGGCGTGCGAGCGCGCGGCGGAGCCGGCGCCCGCCCGCTCCTCCGCCCCGGCCGTGCTCCGCCCGGTGGCGCGGAGCTTCGCGCCGGGCTCCGAGTGGCTGTACGCCAAGCTGTACACGGGCACCGCCACCGCGGACGTGCTGCTGCGCGAGGTGGTGCGCCCGCTGGCCGCGGAGGCGCTCGCCTCCGGCGCGGCGCGCGGCTGGTTCTTCATCCGCTACGGCGACCCGGAGTGGCACCTGCGCGTGCGCTTTCACGGCGACCCGGCGCGCCTGCTCTCGGAAACGGTGCCGCGGCTCCACGAGCTCGCCTCGCCGCTCCTGGCCGACGGCTCGCTCTGGAGGGTGCAGCTGGACACCTACGAGCGCGAGACCGAGCGCTACGGCGGCCCGGAGGGGATCGAGCCGGCCGAGCGGCTCTTCCACGCGGACAGCGAGGCGGTGCTGGCGGTGCTGGACACCCTCTCGGGCGACGAGGGCGCGGACCTTCGCTGGCGGGTGGCGCTCTGCGGCGTGGACACGCTGCTCGCCGACCTGGGGCTGGACGCCGCGGAGAAGCGCGACCTGATGCGGGCCATGGAAGCCTCGATGGCGCGCGAGTTCGACAAGGCGGCCACCCTCAAGCGCGAGCTGTCCGACCGCTTCCGCCGCGACCGCGCCTCGCTGGAGTCGCTGCTCGCCGCGGCGCGCGAGGGGGGCGACGGCGATCTCCCCCCCGAGCTGGCCGCGCTGCGCCGGCGCTCGGAAGCGCTCCGCCCGGTGGCCGCGGAGCTGGCGGAGCGCGAGCGCGCCGGGCGGTTGACCGCCCCGGTGCGGGCGCTGGCCTCCAGCTTCACGCACATGCACCTCAACCGCATCCTGCGCTCCTCCGCGCGGGCGCAGGAGATGGTGATCTACCACCTGCTGGGACGATTGTACGAATCGGAGGCGGCACGGCGGCGGAGCGGCTGACGGAGCGCGGAGTACAAGGGGCGGAGCGGCGGAACGGGCCGGGACGGGGGCATCCCCGTGCCGGCTCCCTTTTCGGAGAGACGGGAGCATGGGCGCGAACGAAGGGCCGGGGCGGGCGGTAGCGGTGTCGGCGGCGAAGCGGGCGCTGCTGGAGAAGCGGATGCGGGGCGGCTTCGCCGCCGCGGCGGAGCGGCGGTCCATCCCGCGGCGCCCGCAGGACGGGCCCGCGCCGCTCTCCTTCGCGCAGCGGCGCCTGTGGTTCCTGGAGCAGATGGAGCCGGGGACGCCGCTGCACAACCTCCCCGGCGCCTTCCGCCTGCGCCGGGCGCTGGACCCCGCCGTGCTGCGCCGCGCCGCCACCGAGGTGGTGCGTCGGCACGACGCGCTGCGCGCCGTCTTCACCGCCGAGGGCGGCGAGCCGGTGCAGACGGTCGCCCCCGCGCGCGCCGTCCCCGTCCCGGTCGTCGACCTGTCGCGGCTGGACGAGGAGGCGCGCGGGGCGGAGGCCGTGCGCCGCATCCGCTTCGAGGGGGCGCTCCCCTTCGACCTGGGCTCCGGGCTGCTGGCGCGCGTCTCGGTCCTGCGCCTGGGCGCGGAGGACCACGTGGTGCTCGTCACCCACCACCACGTCGCCAGCGACGGCTGGTCGATGTCGCTGTTCGTGGGCGAGATGCTGGAGGCGTACCGCGCCCTCCTGGCCGGCGCCGTCCCCGCGCTCCCCGAACTCCCCGTCCGCTTCGCCGACTTCGCGGCCTGGCAGCGCGACGAGCTGGGCGGCGACCTCCCCGCCGGCGACCTGGCGTGGTGGCGCGACCACCTGGCCGGCGCCCCCTCGCTGCTGGAAATCCCGACCGACCGACCGCGCTCCGCCGCCCAGGGCACGGCCGGCGCCCTCCACGCCTTCGACCTCCCGGCGGAGCTGCTGGAGGCGGTGCAGGCGCTCGCCCGCGCGGAGGGCGCCACGCCGTTCATGGTGCTGCTCGCCGCCTTCGCGACCCTCCTTTCGCGCTGGTCCGGGCAGGAGGACGTGGTCGTCGGCTCGCCGATCGCGGGGCGGACGCGCGCGGAAACGGAGCGCCTGGTGGGCTTCTTCGCCAACACCCTGCCGCTGCGCACCGACCTGTCCGGCGACCCCACGTTCCGCGATCTCCTGCGTCGCGTGCGCGAGGCGACGCTGGGGGCCTACGCGCGCCAGGAGGTGCCGTTCGAGCGCATCGTGGAAACGCTTCGCGTGGAACGCAGCCTCGCCCACGCGCCGGTGTTCCAGGTGATGTTCACGCTCCAGAACAACCCCGGGATCGTGGAGGTGGCGGGATTCCGCCTGGAGCCGGCGGACGCGGGGAGCGGCACCGCCAAGTTCGACCTGACGCTGGGGCTGGAGGAGCGCGCGGGGCGGCTGGTGGGGATCGTGGAGTACGCGACCGCCCTGTTCGACGCGGAGACCGTCGCGCGGATGGTGGAGCAATTCCGCACGCTGCTGGAAGGGATCGTCGCGGACCCGTCGTGTCGGGTCGCGGAGCTGCCCCTGCTGGGTCCCGGCGAGCGGAGCGTGCTCCTGTGCGACTGGAGCGGTACGGACGCGGCCGCGGCGGACGACGCCTGCCTGCACGAGCGTTTCGAGGCGCAGGCGCGCCGCACGCCGGACGCGGTTGCACTGGTCGCGGGCCGGGAGCGGGTCACGTACGCCGCGCTGGACGCGCGCGCATCGGCGGTCGCGGCGGAGCTGCGGGCGCGCGGCGTGGGCCCGGAGACGCGCGTGGGCGTGTGCACCGGGCGCGGGGCGGAGATGGTGGCGGCGACCCTCGGCGTCCTCAAGGCCGGCGGCGCCTACGTCCCTCTCGACCCCCGGTATCCCCGCGAGCGCCTGGCGTTCGTACTGGAGGACGCGGCGGTGTCCGTCGTGGTGGCGAGCGAGGCGGCCGTGGGGGCGCTGCCCGAGTTCGGGGGGGAGATCGTGGCGTGCGACGGGACCCCCCTCCCCCCGGCCCCCTCCCCCGCAAGGGGAGAGGGGGAGCACGACAATGCTGCCCGACAGGAAGCCTGCCCCCAGAATTGGGGGAGGGTGGCGAGCCTAAGCGAGCCGGGCGGGAGCGACCCCGCGGACGCCAGCACGGTCTCCGTCCATCCCGCGAACCTCGCGTACCTGATCTACACGTCGGGGTCGACGGGCCGGCCCAAGGGGGTGCAGATCGAGCACCGGAGCGCCGTGGCGCTGCTGCGCTGGGCGGACGAGGTGTTCGCGGACGACGTGCTCGGCGGGGTGCTGGCGTCCACCTCGCTGAGCTTCGACCTGTCGGTGTTCGAGCTGTTCCTGCCGCTGGGGCGCGGGGGCACGGTGGTGCTTGCGGAGGACGCGCTGGCGCTGGCGACGCTGCCGGCGCGCGAGGAGGTGACTCTGCTGAACACGGTGCCCTCGGCGGCGGCGGCGCTGGTGCGCGCGGGGGCGGTGCCGGCGTCGGTGCGCGTGGTGTGCCTTGCGGGGGAGGCGCTGAAGCGGGGGCTCGTGGACGAGCTGTACGGGCTGCCGCAGGTGGAGGCGGTGTACAACCTGTACGGCCCGAGCGAGGACACCACCTACTCCACCTGGGCGCGCGTGCCGCGGACGGAGGGGCGGGACCCCGCCATCGGGCGGGCAGTCGCGGGGACGCGTGCATACGTGCTGGACGGGCGCATGGAGCCGGCGCCCGCGGGCGTCCCGGGCGAGCTGTACCTGGGCGGGGCGGGGGTGGCGCGGGGCTACCTGGGGCGGCCGGACGCCACTGCGGGGGCCTTCGTCCCGGACCCGTTCGGGCGGGCGGCGGGCGGGCGGCTGTACCGGACGGGAGACCGCGCGCGCTGGCTGGCGTCCGGCGAGCTGGAGTTCCTGGGGCGGCTGGACCACCAGGTCAAGGTCCGCGGCTTCCGCGTGGAGCCCGGCGAGGTCGAGGGTGCGCTGCTCGCACACCCCGCGGTGCGCGAGTGCGTGGTGGTCGCGCGCGAGGAGGCCCCGGGCGGCGCCCGGCTGGTCGCGTACGTCGTCGCGGGCGAGGGCGCGCCCGAGCCCGACGCCGCGGAGCTGCGCCGCCACCTGCGTGCCACCCTCCCGGAGCACATGGTGCCCGCGCTCTTCGTCGCCCTGGCGGCGCTTCCGCGGACCCCCAACGGCAAGCTGGACCGCGGGGCGCTCCCCGCGCCGGAGGCCGGGTCGACGTCGGCGGAGCACGTGCCGCCGCGGGGCGCGACGGAGGCGGCGGTCGCCGCGGCGTGGAGCGAGCTGCTGCGCGCGGACGCGGTCGGCGCGCGCGACAACTTCTTCGAGCTGGGCGGCCACTCGCTGCTGGCGACGCAGGTGGTCGCGCGCCTGCGCGACCGGCTGGGCGTGGAGCTGCCGCTGCGCGCGGTGTTCGAGGCGCCCACCGTCGCGGAGCTGGCGGCGCGGGTGGACTCGCTGCGGGGCGGGGCGGGGGAGGACGCCGGCGCGCGGATCCCCGCCCTCGCCGGCCCGCGGCGGTTCCCGCTGTCGTTCTCGCAGGAGCGGCTCTGGTTCCTGCACCGCATGGACCCGGCGAGCCCCGTCTACAACATCCCCGTCGTGCTGCGCCTGTCGGGCCGGCTGGACGCGGGCGCGCTGGAGCGCGCGCTGTCCGCCCTGGTCCGGCGCCACGAGACCCTGCGCACCGTGTTCGCCGAGGCGGACGGCGTCGCCGTGCAGGTCGTCCAGGGCGCCGCGGACGTGCCGCTCCCCTTGGCCGACCTGTCCGCGCTCGGCCGCGAGCGCGCGGAGGCCGGGGCCGCCCGGCTCGCCGCCGCGGAGGCCGCGCGCCCGTTCGACCTCGCGGCGGGTCCGGTCTTCCGCGCCGCGCTCCTGCGCCTCGCCGCCGACGAGCACCTCCTCCTCCTCACGCTTCACCACGTCGCGGGCGACGCCTGGTCCGTCGGCATCCTCCTGGGCGAGCTGGCGGCGGCGTACCGCGGCGCGCCCGTCGCGGTGCTGCCGGTGCAGTACGGCGACTTCGCCGCGTGGCAGCGCGGCCGCCTGTCGGGCGAGGTGCTGGACGCGCAGCTCGCCTGGTGGCGCGGCCACCTGGCCGGCGCCCCCGCCGCCCTCGACCTCCCCACGGACCGCCCGCGCCCCCGCGAGCAGAGCCACCGGGGCGCGTCGCACGCCTTCGCCGTCCCCGCGGAAGTGGCCGCGGCGGTGCACGCGCTCGCCCGGCGCGAGGGCGCGACGCCGTTCATGGTGCTGCTCGCCGCCTGGCAGACGCTGCTGGCGCGCTGGTCCGGGCAGGACGACGTGGTCGTCGGCACGCCCATCGCCGGGCGGACGCGCGCGGAAACGGAGGGGCTGGTCGGCTTCTTCGTCAACACGCTGGCGCTGCGGACGGAGCTGTCCGGCCGGCCGTCGTTCCGCGAGGTGGTGGCCCGCGCGCGCGAGGCGGCGCTGGGCGCGTACGCGCACCAGGAGCTCCCCTTCGAGCGGCTGGTGGAGGCCCTGGGCGCGGAGCGCGACGCCGGCCGCAACCCCGTCTTCCAGGCGATGCTCGCGCTGCAGAACACGCCGGGCGGGACGGAGATGGAGATGGGGGGCGTGCGCGCGCGGGTGGAGGAGCCGGGATCGGCGACGTCCAAGTTCGACCTGACGCTGGCGATGGTGGAGCGCGACGGCCGGCTGGACGCGGTGCTGGAATATGCCGTCGACCTGTTCGACCGCGCGACCGTGGAGCGCATGGCGGCGCAGCTCGTGGTCCTGCTGCGCTCCGCCGCCGCCGACCCCGGCCGCCCCGCCGCCGGGCTGGCGATCCTCCCCCCGGAGGAGCGCCGCCGGGTGGTGGAGGCGTGGAACGACACCGCGGCTGCGTTCCCGCCCGCGCCGGTGCACGCGCTCGTCGCGGAGCAGGCGGCGCGCACGCCGGACGCGGTCGCCGTCGTGGCCGCCGGGGCCTCGCTGACGTACGCCGGGCTGTCCGCGCGCGCCGACGCCCTCGCGGCGGAGCTGCGCGCGCTCGGTGCCGGCCCCGAGGCGCGCGTGGGCATCTGCATGGAGCGCTCGGCGGAGATGGTCGTCGCGCTGCTCGCCGTGCTCCGCGCGGGCGCGGCGTACGTCCCGCTCGACCCCGAGTACCCCGCCGAGCGCCTGGCCTACATGCTCGCGGACTCCGGCGCCGGGGTGCTGCTGACGCAGGAGCGGCTGCGGGGGACGCTCCCGGAGTTCGGGGGCGTGATGGTCGTGTGCGACGGGACCCCCTTCCCCCCGGCCCCCTCCCCCGCAAGGGGGGAGGGGGAGAACGACACAGCGGAACTTCAGGGTCAGGAAGCCCTCCCCCAGAATTGGGGGGTGGCGAGCCTGAGCGAGCCGGGTGGGGGCGCCGCAGCGGACGCCAGCGTGGTTTCCGTCGACCCCGACAACGCCGCCTACGTCATCTACACTTCCGGCTCCACCGGCCGCCCCAAGGGCGTGGTGGTGCCGCACGGCGCGCTCGCCAACCACGTGCGGTGGATGCAGCGCGACCTCCCGCTCTCGGCCGGCGACCGCGTGCTGCAGAAGACGCCGTTCAGCTTCGACGCTTCGGTGTGGGAGTTCTGGGCACCGCTGGTCGCCGGGGGGACGCTGGTGATGGCGGAGCCGGGGGCGCACCGCGAGCCTGCCCGCCTCGTCCGCGCGCTGGCCGGCGAGCGCATCACCGTCGCCCAGTTCGTCCCGTCGCTGCTGTCCGCGGTGCTGGAGGAGGACGCGCGTGCCTGGACGACGGCCCGCCGCGTGTTCTGCGGCGGCGAGGCGCTGCCGGCGGAGCTCGCGGCGCGCGCCCGGGCGACGCTGGGCGCCGAGGTCGTCAACCTGTACGGCCCCACGGAGGCGTGCATCGACGCCACCTTCGCGGTCGCGTCCGGGACGTCAAGCGGTCCCGGGGCGACGGTGCCGATCGGGCGGGCGGTGGCGAACGCGCGGGCGTTCGTGCTGGGCCCGGAGGGCGAGCCCGCGCCCGTGGGCGTGCCGGGCGAGCTGTACCTGGGCGGCGCGGGGCTGGCGCGCGGCTACGCCGGGCGACCGGGGCTCACCGCGGAGCGCTGGGTGCCCGACGCGCTCTCGGGCGAGGCCGGCGCGCGCCTGTACCGCACCGGAGACCGGGTGCGCTGGCTGGCTCCGGGCGCGCTGGAGTGGCTGGGACGCACGGACGAGCAGGTCAAGCTCCGCGGCTTCCGGGTGGAGCCCGGCGAGGTGGAGGCGGCGCTTCTCGCGCACCCCGCCGTGCGCGAGGCGGCGGTCGCCGTGCGCGGCGAGGGCGGCGACGCGCGGCTGGTGGGGTGGATCGTCCCCGCCGGCGCGTCCTTCGATCCGGATGACGTCCGCCGCCACCTGGGCGAGCGGCTCCCGGCGCACATGGCGCCGTCCGCGCTGGTGGTGCTGGACGCACTCCCGCGCACCCCCGGCGGCAAGCTGGACCGCCGCGCCCTCCCCGCGCCCGACGCGTCCGGGCCCGCCGGCGCCGACGCCGCGCACCGGCCTCGCGGCGTGGAGGAGGAGGTCCTCGCCGGGATCTGGGCGACGGTGCTGGGCGTGGAGCCGGGCGCGCGCGACGACTTCTTCGCGCTCGGCGGGCACTCGCTGCTGGCCGCGCGGGTGGTCGCGCGCGTGCGGCAGGCGCTCGGGGTGGAAGTGCCGCTGCGCGCCGTGTTCGACGCACCCACGCTAAAAGGGCTGGCCGCCGTCGTCGCCGGGCGCCGCCGGGCCGGGGGCGCGGCGCTCCCGCCGCTCCGCCGCGTCCCGCGCGACGACCGCGGCGCGCTCCCGCTGTCGTTCGCGCAGGAGCGGCTGTGGGTGATCGACCGCATGGAGCCCGGGAGCGCCGCCTACAACATCCCCGCCGCGCTCCGCCTGTCGGGGCGGCTGGACGTCGCGGCGCTGGAGCACGCGCTGTCGGAGGTCGTCCGGCGGCACGAGGCGCTGCGCACCACGCTCGCGGAGCGCGGCGGCCGCCCGGTGCAGGTCGTCCACCCCGCGGCTCCCGTCGTCCTGCCGGTCGCGGACCTGTCGGCGCTCCCGGACGCGGAGCGCGGGGCCGCCCTGCGCCGCCTCGCCGCGGAGGAGGCCGCGCGCCCCTTCGACCTGGCCGCCGGGCCGCTGCTGCGCGTCGCGCTCCTCCGGCTCGGCGGCGAGGAGCACGTCCTGCTGCTGACCGTTCACCACGCCGTGGGCGACGCGTGGAGCACGTCCGTGCTGCTGGGCGACCTGGCGGCCGCGTACGGCGGGGCCGCGCTCCCGGATCTCCCGGTGCAGTACGCCGACTTCGCCGCGTGGCAGCGCGCCTGGCTCACGGGCGACGTGCTGGACGCGCACCGCGGCTGGTGGCGCGGGCGGCTGGCCGGCGCGCCCCCCGCGCTGGAGCTGCCGACGGACCGCCCGCGCCCCGCCGCGTGGTCCGGCCGGGGCGCGGCTCACCCGTTCGCGCTCGCCCCGGAGCTGAGCGGCGCCCTCAAGGCGCTCGCCCGCGCCGAGGGCGCGACGCCGTTCATGGTGCTGCTCGCCGCCTGGCAGGTGCTGCTCGGGCGCTGGTCCGGCCAGGACGACGTGGTCGTCGGCACGCCGGTGGCCGGGCGCACGGCGGCGGAGACGGAGGGGCTGGTGGGGCTCTTCGTCAACACGCTGGCGCTGCGGGTCGACCTGTCCGGCGATCCCCCCTTCCGGGAGGTGGTCGCGCGGGTGCGGGACGCGGCGCTGGGCGCGTACGCGCACCAAGAGCTCCCCTTCGAGCGGCTGGTGGAGGAGCTGGGCGTGCGGCGCGACCTGGCCCGCAACCCGGTCTTCCAGGTGGTGTTCGCGCTCCAGAACACCCCCGGCCTCCCGGTGGAGATGAGCGGCGTGCGCCTGGAGGTGGAGGGCGCGGAAAGCGCCACCGCCAAGTTCGACCTGGCGCTGGCGATGGCGGAGAGCGGCGATGGCTTCCAGGCCGCGCTGGAGTATGCGGTCGACCTGTTCGACCGGGAGACCGCCGAGCGGATGGCCGCGCACTTCCGCGTGATCCTGGAGGGGATCGCCGCCGGCCCGTCGCGCCGCGTATCCGAGCTGCCGCTGGTGGAGCCGGCCGAGGCGCGGATGCTGGAGGCGTGGAGCGGGGCGTCCGTGGCGCCGGCCGCCCCGTGGACGCCCGTCCACGAGCGGGTGCTCGCCCGCGCCGCGGAAGCGCCGCACGCCGTCGCGGTCGTCCTGGGCGACACGCGGACGACGTACGGCGAGCTGGCGCGCCGCTCCGGGGAGCTGGCCGCCCGCCTCGCCGCGCGCGGCGTGGGCCCGGAGACACGCATCGCGCTGCTGGCGGAGCGCTCGCCGGAGCAGGTCGCCGCGATGCTGGCCGTGCTCCGGGCCGGCGCGGCGTACCTCCCCATCGACCCGTCCACCCCCGACCGGCGCATCGCCCGCATCCTCGCCGACGCCGGAGTGCCGGTGGTGCTGACCCAGCGGCCGCTTGCGGGGCGGCTGGAAGGCTTCGGGGGCGAGGTCGTGCTGCTGGACCCGTCGAGCGAGCAGAACGGCGCGTCGGCGGCAGGTGCAGTTTCGCACTCGCCGTCCTCCCTTGCGTACGTCGTCTACACCTCCGGCTCCACCGGCACCCCCAAGGGCGTGGCCGTCACCCACGGCGGCCTGGCCAACCTGGTGGACTGGCACCTGGACGCGTTCGGCGTCACCGCGGCGGACCGGGCGACGCAGCTGGCCGGGCTCGGCTTCGACGCCGCCGTGTGGGAGACCTGGCCGTACCTGGTCGCGGGAGCCGAGCTGCACCTGGTGGCGGACGAGGAAGTCCGCGCGTCGCCGGAAGCGCTCCGCTCGCTCCTGCTGGACCGCGGCATCACCCTGGCGTTCGCGCCCACGGCGCTGGCCGAGACGCTGCTGGCGCTGGAGTGGCCGCGGGAGACGGCGCTGCGCGCGCTGCTCACCGGAGGCGACGCGCTGCGTGTCCGCCCGCGGCCCGGCGCCCCGTTCCGGCTGGTGAACAACTACGGTCCCACGGAAAGCACCGTGGTCGCCACCTCCGGCGTCGTCCCGCCGGCGGAGACCGGCCGGCCTCCCGCGATCGGAAGGCCCATCCGCGGCGTGCGGGCGATCGTGCTCGACGCGGCGCTGCGGCCGGCGCCCGTCGGCGTACCGGGCGAGCTGTGCGTGGGGGGCGCCCAGGTCGCGCGGGGATACCTGGGGCGGCCGGAGCCGACGGCGGCGGCGTTCGTCCCGGACCCGCTCGCGGGGGAGCCCGGCGCGCGGATGTACCGCACGGGGGACCGCGCCCGCTGGCTGGCGTCCGGCGAGCTGGAGTTCCTGGGGCGCCTGGACCAGCAGGTCAAGGTGCGCGGCTTCCGCATCGAGCCGGGCGAGGTGGAGGCCGCGCTCCTGGCGCACCCGTCGGTTCGCGAGGCCGTGGTCGTGGCGCGGGAGGCCGGCCCCGGCGACCGGCGCCTGGTCGCCTACGTCGTGGGCGCGGAGGGCACCGCCCCCGCCGCCGACGCGCTGCGCGCGCACCTGCGCGCCCGGCTCCCGGAGTACATGCTCCCGGCCGCCTTCGTCGCGCTCGCGGCGCTGCCGCTGACCGCGCACGGCAAGCTCGACCGCCGCGCCCTCCCGGAGCCGGAGCTGGACGCCGGGCGCGGCGGCGGGGACGCGCCGCGCTCGGTCACCGGGGAGCTGCTGGCAGGGATCTGGGCGGAATTGCTGGGCGGAGAGCCCGGCATGCAAGACGACTTCTTCGAGCTGGGCGGCCACTCGCTCCTGGCCGCGCAGGTGACGTCGCGCGTGCGCGCGGTGCTGGGCGTGGAGATGCCGCTGCGCGCGCTCTTCGAGGCGCCCACCCTGGCCGGGCTCGCCGCGCGTGTCGACGCCGCCGCCCGCGAGGCCGCGCCGCCCATTGAGCCCGCCCGCCGCGACGGGCCGGTGCCGCTCTCCTTCGCCCAGGAGCGGCTGTGGTTCCTGGGGCAGCTGGGGACGGACACCGCGGCGTACGTCATCCCCGGCGCGCTCCGCCTGCGCGGCGTGCTGGACGCCGCGGCGCTCGCCGGGAGCCTGGCGGAGATCGTCCGCCGGCACGAGGCGCTGCGCACCACCTTCGCCTTCGTGGACGGCCGGCCGGTGCAGGTGGTGAGCCCGCCGGGCGGCCTCGACCTCCCCGCCACCGACCTGTCCGGCCTTCCCGCGGAGGAGCGCGAGGACGCCATGCTGCGCCTTGCACGGGAGCAGACCGCGCGCCCCTTCGACCTGGCTCGCGGGCCGCTCTTCCGCGCCCGGCTCGTCCGCCTGGCGGCGGAGGAGCACGTGCTGCTCATCGTCGTGCACCACGTCGTCGCGGACGGGTGGAGCATGGGCGTGCTCTTCGGCGAGCTGTCCGCCCTGTACGCCGCGTTCTCGCGCGGCGAGGCGTCGCCGCTGGCGCCGCTGCCGGTGCAGTACGCGGACTTCGCCCTGTGGCAGCGGCGGTGGCTGTCGGGGGCGGTCCTGGAGCGGCAGCTCGCCTGGTGGCGCGGGCGGCTGGCGGGGGCGCCGCCGCTCCTCGCCCTCCCCACGGACCGCCCGCGCCCGCCGGTGCAGCGCTTCCGCGGGGCGCTCGTCTACCGCTGGCTCCCGGACGCGCTGGCCGCGGATGCCCGGGCGCTCGCCCGGCGCGAGGGCGCGACGCCGTTCATGGTGTTCCTGGCCGCGTTCCAGGCGCTCCTCGCCCGCTACTCCGGCCAGGACGACGTGTCCGTGGGGACGCAGGCGGCGGGGCGCACGCGCGCGGAAACGGAGGGGCTGATCGGCTTCTTCGTCAACACCCTTGTGCTGCGCTGCGACCTGTCGGACGATCCCGGCTTCGGCGCGCTGCTGGCGCGGGCGCGCGAGGCCGCGCTGGGCGCCCACGCGCACCAGGACGTCCCGTTCGACCGCGTGGTGGAGGCGCTGGAGCCCGAGCGCACCCTCAGCTACACCCCGCTCTTCCAGGCGCAGCTCGTCTTCCAGAACGTCCCCGGGCTGGCCGTGGAGCTGCCGGGGCTGTCCATCGCCGGCGTGGACGTGGACCAGGGGACCAACAAGTTCGACCTGTCGCTGTACGTGCAGGAGACGCACCGGGGCACCCGCGCCACGCTGGGCTACGACACCGACCTGTTCGACGCGGCCACGGCGGAGCGGATGCTGGCGCGCCTGGAGCTGCTGCTCGCCGGGGCGGCGGCGGACCCGGCGCGCCCGGTCTCCACGCTGCCGCTCCTGGACGCCGCCGAGCGCGCCGAGGTGGTGCACGCGTGGAACCGCACGGAGGCGGAGTATCCCCGCGGCGCCTGCCTGCACTCGCTCTTCGAGGCGCAGGTCCGCCGCGCTCCGGACGCCCTGGCGCTCCGCTTCCTGGGCCGGTCCATGACCTACGTCGAGCTGGACCGCCGCGCCAACCGGCTCGCGCATTGGCTGCGGCGGCGGGGCGTGGGGCCGGAGGTGAAGGTGGGCATCTGCATGGAGCGCGGCTTCGAGATGATGGTGGCGGTGCTGGGGATCCTCAAAGCCGGCGGCGCCTACGTCCCCGTGGACCCGCTCTTCCCGGCGGACCGCATCGCCTTCACGCTGGGCGACGCGGGCGTGCGCACGGTACTCACGCAGGAGAGCGTGCGCGACAGCGTCCCCGCAGGGCTGGAGGCGCTCCGCCTGGACGCGGATGCGGACGTGCTCGCCGGCGAGGCGGAGGCCGCTCCGGAGGTCGCCGTGGAGTCCGCCAGCCTGGCGTACGTGCTGTACACCTCCGGCTCCACGGGGCGTCCCAAGGGCGTGCTGGTGGCGCACAGGGGGATGGTCAACCTGGTGGTGGACCAGGCGCGCGTCTTCGGCTGCGGGCCGGAGGACCGCGTCCTCCACTTCGCCCCGCTGCACTTCGACGCCTCCGCCGCGGAAATCTTCATGGCGCTGGGCTCGGGCGCCGCGGTGGTGCTGGGGACGCGCGAGGCGGTGCTCCCCGGGCCGGAGCTGGTGAGGCTGCTGCGCGAGGAGCGTGTGACCAACGCCAAGTTCACTCCCTCGGCGCTGGCGGCGCTCCCGGAGGCGGAGCTCCCCGACCTGCGCGTGGTGCTCGCCGGCGGCGAGGCGGTCCCGGCGGAGCTGGTGCGGCGCTGGGGGCCGGGGCGGGCCTTCTGGAACGTGTACGGTCCCACGGAGAACAGCGTCCGCATCTCCTTCGGCGCGTGCCGGCCGGAGGAGGATCGCATCCCGCCCATCGGCCGCCCGCTGGCCAACGTGCGCGCCTACGTGCTGGACCGCCACCTGGAGCCCGTCCCGCCGGGGATCCCGGGCGAGCTGTACTCCGCCGGCGACGGGGTGACGCGCGGCTACCTGGGGCGGCCGGACCTCACGGCCGAGCGCTTCCTCCCCGACCCGTTCGGCGCGGCCGGCGGGCGCCTGTACCGCACGGGCGACCTGGCGCGCTGGCGCGCGGACGGGGAGCTGGAGTACATCGGCCGCACCGACTTCCAGGTGAAGATCCGCGGCTTTCGCATCGAGCCCGGCGAGGTGGAGGCGGTGCTCGCCCGGCACCCCGCGGTGCACGAGTGCGCGGTGGTCGCGCGGGACGAGGGGCGCGGGCCGTACCTGGCCGGCTACGTGGTGGCGGCGGAGGGCACGCATCCCACGACGGCGGAGCTGCGCGCCTTTCTCCGCGAACGGCTGCCCGAGTACATGGTGCCGCCGGGGATCGTGCTGCTGGATGCCATTCCGCTGGGCCCCAGCGGCAAGCTGGACCGGCGCGCCCTCCCGGCTCCGACGCTGGAGGCGGAGGCGGGGTTCGTCGCCCCGCGCGAGGGGCTGCAGGAGGCCATCGCGGCGGTGTGGAGCGAGGTGCTTGGGGTGGACCGGGTGGGGGCCGCGGACAACTTCTTCGAGATCGGCGGGCACTCGCTGCTGCTGGTGAAGCTGCACGCCCGCCTGCGCGAGACGCTGGGGCGCGAGGTCGCCATCGTGGAGCTGTTCCGCTTCCCCACGGTCGCCTCGCTCGCCGCGCACCTGGAGCCTGGCGGCGAGGCGGAGGCGCCCGACCCGCGCGGCCGCGACCGCGCGGCCATGCGCCGGGCCATGTCGCGACGGCGGGGGTGACCGCGGGCACCGCCGCGCGGAGTCCACCTCTGGAAAAACGTTGAAATGGCCGGGCCGGCGATCTACTCTGATGTCTCCGGCGGGGCATCGCCTGATTCACTTCAACGTCGGGGCCTGGACATGAGAGCTCACCTGGACGACGGGACTTCCACGCAGCTCGACGACCTGAGGGATCACTACAGGGAGCTGGGTCGCACTCTCGTCGATGATGGTTGCGATCCTGGCTACGTGGATCTCGTACCTTATTTTCAAGCGTAGCTTGAGGGCGAGCGCACGGCCCGTACTTGTCTTCTCCATGTCGGGTAACATCGAGTGGACGATTACGAATGTGGGGAGTGGGGCAGCTGTTGATGTCCTAGTAGGCGACCGGGCACGGGACGGTTCTTTCGTCAGCATAACCAACTGCTATCCGCTTCCGATTGGTGGACAACTGGATTTGACCTGGCTCCGGGCAGGCAATCAACTGGTCGTCGTATACAGAGATATTTACGGCGGCATATTTACCACACTGTGCTCGCGTAATCGAAACACGATACACCACGGCGACTTGTTTCCCGAATGGGTCGCAGATAGTCAACAGTGGACGTTTGCGCGCCATCGTGCAGGTGCTCGTGAAAGCCAACTTCGTCCCATCCATCTCCACGGCAAATCCACGTGGGAACTAGAGGTCATGCAGAACGAACCGTTTGCACGCCGCGGGTGCGAGTTTAAAAAGCAGGCTCTCGACGAGTATTTTCGCTCGCAAACCTGGTATGTGCCTCGTGCAAGAGATCAGGCCGCCGCCGCTCAGGATTTCAGTGAGGCCGAAAAATTTGAGGTAGATCTCATATCGGTCTACCAGAAGGACCATCGTCCGCAGATACAATCACAGGCGTCGAGCGGTCGTGTTGGAAGAATCCGAGCGAGGGTAGCCACCTTGTTCCCGCAGGTCGGAATCAAATCGGCTCCTCCCATCCGTCAGAAGCCAACATCAGCTTTTTGAACCAGTCACACTCTTCCGCTCGGTTCATCGCGCATTGTAACCGACACGTTCATCTGCTGACGAAGGGTGTAAAACCCAAGAAAGCTGAACCGGCGCGGGGCCTTGGCGGCCCTGCGCCGGTTGCTCTTTATCCAGCCCTGATCAGCCGCGCATCCAGAGGCTGTGGTAGAAGCGGGTGTAGAAACTTGGCGCCCGTACCGTCCTTGACGTCGAACTGGCCGTCGCCGTTGCCGTAGATGCCGCCGGGGTCGCTGGCTCGGCAGGAGACGCTCCGGCCCGGGGGCTACCCGGCCTCCAGGTGCAGCCGGCGGCAGCGGGGATACGGGAAGAAGTCGGGGATCTCGCCCGCCGCCTGCCGGCGCTGCATCTCGCGCCAGAAGCCCACGGTGAGCAGGTCGGCGTGGGCCTCCAGGAAGGCTTCGCGGAGGGGCCCGGCGGGAACCAGGAAGGGGAGGAACTCCTCCGGGAACACGTCCCCCTCGTCCACCGAGAACCAGGGGTCGGCGCTCATCTCGTCCTCGTCGTTGCGCGCCACGGGGAGCGGGCGGAAGCGGACCTCCGAAAGGAGCGCCAGCTCGTCGTAGTCGTAGAAGATGACCCGGCCGTGCCGTGACACTCCGAAGTTCTTGAGGAGCAGGTCGCCCGGGAAGATGTTGGCGGAGGCCAGGTCCTTGATGGCGTTGCCGTACTCCACCACGGCCGCGCGCGCCGCCTCCGGGGTGGCCTCTCGCAGGTACAGGTCCAGCGGGCGCAGCCGCCGCTCCGTGTACAGGTGGCGGATCACCACGCGGCCGCCGGCCAGACGCACGCTCTCCCCCGCCTCTCCCAGCAGCTCGTCCAGCAGCTCCGGCGCGAAGCGCTCGCGCGGAAAGTCCAGGTGCTCGAACTCCTGCGCGTCCGCCAGCCGCCCCACCCGGTCGTGCGCGAACACCAGCCGGTAGCGGTTCATCACCCGGTCGCGCGTGACGCTCTTTGGCGCGGCGAAGCGGTCGCGGATCACCTTGAACACCACGTTGTAGGCGGGGAGGGTGAACACGGTCATCACCAGCCCCCGCACCCCCTCCGCCGGCTCGAAGCGCGCGTCCGGCTCGGCGAGCTGACGCGTCAGCTCGCGGTACAGCTCCGTCTTGCCGTGGCGGTTGTGGCCCAGGCTGTTGTACAGCTCGTTGACCGGCTTCGCGGGCATCAGCGAGCGAAGGAATTCCACCGTCTCGCGCACCCGGGCGGAGTCGGCGTGGAAGTACGAGCGCGCGAAGCTGAAGACCACGTGGATCTCGTCCGGTGCCGTGAGCACCGCGTCCGGCCTCACCCCCTCCGGCGGGTGGCCGAGCGGGACCACCAGCGGACGCACCCCGCCGGAGGCCAGCCGCAGCCGCGCCACCAGGTACGCGCCCTTGTTGCGGAAGAAGGGGAAGGGAAGCACCTCCGCCGCGCGCGCGGCGTCCGCCTGCGCGCCCAGCTGCTCCCGCGCCGCCCGGGCGCAGAGCGCCGCGTCGCCGGGCAGGTCGGCGAAGTCGCCCGCCAGCCCGGTGTCCGCGAAGATCCGCTCGAAGAGCTCCGGGGACACGCCCCGCGCCGCGTACTCGCGGTGCAGCGGGGGCGCTAAGGGCATGGGCCACGACTCGCAGTCGGCGGTGAACTCGCTGCGGCGGTCCACCCCCACGGTTCCCAGCACCCGCCGCACCACGGAGTTGAAGAAGGTGCCCGCCATCTCGGCGTCGGGGCGGCCGCGCACCAGGGCGGCGTACCGCGCCTTGAAGGCGGCCTCCCCCGGCGCGCCCGCGGGCGGGGCGGGGACCCGGCCGCGCAGCTCGCCGACCACGCGCCCCACCTCGCGCGGGTACACGGTCAGCCGCTCCGCGGCGTCCTCCTGCGCGGCGCGCCACTCGCGCCGCAGGAAGCGGCCGGGCGCGCGCCGCGTCACCTCGCCGAAGGCGGCGAGGTACGCCTCGAACGCGGCGAGGATCGCCTCCGCGGTGTCCGCTTCTCCCGTCATGCGTCGCTCCGGTGCGGGTCCGGCCCGGCGCGACGAAAGATCCGGGCCGCACCCGCCCCGCCCGCGCGTGAGGCCGGGGGGCGCCGCTCAGTCGATGGGCTTCAGGTTCGCCACGATGGCGGCCCGCCGCGGCTCCAGGAAGGGCGGGAGCACCACGCTCTCGCCGAGCGTGGCGGGATCCTCGTCCACCGCGAAGCCGGGGCCGTCCGTCGCGATCTCGAAGAGCACGCCGCCCGGCTCGCGGAAGTACAGGCTGCGGAAGTAGTAGCGGTCGATCTCGCCGCTGTTGGGAATGCGCATCTCGGCGAGGCGCGCGGCCCAGGCGTGGTACTCGTCCTCCGTGGGGGTACGGAACGCCACGTGGTGCACGCCCCCCGCCCCCGGGCCGACCACCGGGAGGTCGGGCTGCACGGCCACGTGCAGCTCCGCGTGGGGGCCGCCGGCCCCCATCTCGTACACGTGCACGGTGTGCCGCGCGCTCCCGGGGTGCGGGTACTCGCGAACCGGGCGCATCCCCAGCACGCGGGTGAGGACCGGGTCGGTGCGGCGCAGGTCGGGGACGCTCATCACGATGGGCCCCAGACCGCGCACCTGGTGCTCCGCCGGCACCGGGCTGCGCTCCCAGGGCACCGGCTCGTCCCCCAGGCCGCCGTCGTCCACCAGCGCCAGCCGCTGCCCCTCCGGGTCCTCGAAGTCCAGGGTGGGCCGCCCGTCGCGCTCCGCCACCTCGCCGGCGGCGACGCCGTGCTCCGCCAGGCGCGCGCTCCACCACTCCAGCGAGGCGGCGCCGTGCACGCGCAGCGAGGTGCGGGTGACGCTGTGCGTCCCCCGGCGCTCGCGCGGCACGCTCCAGTCGAAGAAGGTGAGGTCGTTGCCCGGCGAGCCGGCGGCGTCCGAGTAGAAGAGGTGGTAGGCGCTCACGTCGTCCTGGTTGACGCTGCGCTTCACCAGGCGCATCCCCATCACCCGCGTGTAGAAGCGGTGGTTGCCGCGCACGTCGGCGGTGACAGCGGTCAGGTGGTGGATTCCGGTGAGGTCCATGCGGCTCCGCGGTCGGGCAGGGGTGTGGAGTGCGCCCGCATCCGGGCGCGCGCGGGCGCCCGCGGCCCCCTGCAAGAAGCGCCGCCCTCCGCCGCTGTCAGAAACGGACCGCGTCGCGCGTTCTCCTTTTCGGGGGAGCGGCCAGGCTTCCATCCCTGCCGCCCCGGCGCAGCCGCCATGCACCGCACTACTCCCAACCGCGACCCGTCGTGCCGATCCTTCGCCCCACCCTGCGCACTCCCGCGTCCGCCGGCTCCCTGTCGCCGTTCCTGGGCTCTGGCGGCTAGTCCTCGCCCGGGGCCCGCGGGACTGCTTCCCCGGGCGCTTCGGCGGTGGGGTCCGGGTACGGGCGACGCGTCTCCGCCACGGCGCGCGTGCCCCGCGGCCGCCCTCCCTTCCTCCCGTTCTCCCGTGCGGCCGCCGCCTTGGCGTCGCTGGTGCTCCCGCCCAGGTACTTTCCGGCCCAGCGCCGCAGGTTGAAGCTCTGCGCGAGCAGCCCGGGCACGGAAAGGTCCTCGTCCAGCTCCTCCCAGTGCAGCCCCTCGCCCCCGGCCTCCACCTCCACCGCCGCGAGCTGGCCGGGCGCCGCGTTCGCCAGCCGGGGAGACACGCCGGGGGGAAAGCCAAACACGAAGCCGCCCACGAGCTCCAGCATCACCCGCCCGTTCACGGCGTCGTACCAGGCGCGCACGGCTCGCGGCTCCGTCGCGTCCGAGAGCAGCGCGTTGCTGCGCGCCCGGGGAATGTCCAGCCGGATCTCCTCGTCCGTCCGCGTGGTCCTAGCCATGGATCTCCTCCCACCGTTCCAGGAATTCGCGCCAGTTCGCTTCCACGATCCTCACCGCGCGCACCACGTCCGGGTCGCGCATGGCCCTGACCTCCACCACCTCCGAGCCGGTGTCCTCGTCGCCCAGCGAAACCTTTGCCACGGCGCCGTCCCTGAGCACGTGCACGTGTGGCGGCTCGTGGTCGTGCGTGTAGATCCGGACGATGAAGCCGCCCTCCCGGTGAATCGTCGGCATGAATATAACCTATCGTTGGGTTTCGTCAAGCTTCTCCCCCTCCGCCGCCGCCAACCCCATCTGAAAATGGGTCGGTCTCCCCATACGCGGGACCTTCCGGCCGGGTAATGTACGGGCACGGAGTGGCGGAATGCGACCGCCGGACGTACACGGACCCGACAGGGTCGAGGAGAGACCATCATGAGCGACATGATCGATACGGAGGTGGCGATCGTCGGCTGCGGCCCGGTGGGCGCGCTGACCGCCAACCTCCTGGGGCTGCAGGGGGTGAGGGTACTGGTGCTGGAGCGCGACACGGCGGAGCACGGCCAGCCGCGCGCCTTTTCCTGCGACGACGAGGCGCTGCGCATCTACCAGATGGCGGGGCTGGCCGAGACGCTGCACGCGGACATGGCCGTGTGCGACCGGGTGCACTACACCGGCGTGAACGGGCGCAGCTTCGCGGAGGTGGAGTTCCGTGGCCTGGACTTCGGCTCGGGGTACCCGGTTCTCAACTTCTTCCACCAGCCGAGACTGGAGCGGGTGCTGCGCGCGGGGGTGGCGCGCTTTCCCTCGGTGGAGCTGCGTACGGGGCACGAGGTCACCGCGCTCGCCCAGGACCGCGAGGGGGTGACGCTGGCGGTGCGCGACCGGGTGGGCGGCGCCGAGCTGCGGGTGCGCGCCCGCTACGTGCTGGGGTGCGACGGCGGCCGCAGCGCCACGCGGCGGCTGGCGGGGATCGGGCTGGCGGGGAGCAGCTACGAGGAGCCGTGGCTGGCGGTGTCCGGCGACGTCCCGGACGACGCGGTCCGCATGCCGGACACCCGCTTCGTCTGCGACCCGCGGCGCCCCGCCTTCGTGGCCCGGGGCGCGCGGGACGACTACCGGGTGGAGCTGATGCTCCTCCCCGGGGAGACAGCGGAGGAGATGGAGCGCCCGGAGACCGTCGCCCGGCTGATCGCGCCGTACGTGGACCCGGAAAGAATGCGCATCACCCGCGCCGTGGTGTACCGCTTCCACCACGCCATGGCGGAGCACTGGCGGCAGGGCCGCGTGCTCCTGCTGGGCGACGCGGCGCACCAGATGCCGCCGATGATGGGGCAGGGGCTGGTCTCCGGCCTGCGCGACGCCGCCAACCTGTGCTGGAAGCTGGCGCTGGTGCTCCGCGGGGCCGCAGCGCCCTCGCTGCTCGCCAGCTACGAGACGGAGCGCCGCCCGCACGTGCGGGCCATGGCCGACGCCAGCGCCCGGGTGGGGCGCGTGATGATGGGTCGCAGCCGCCCGGCCGCGGAGCTGCGCGACCGCTTCTTCCAGGCGGTCCAGCTCGTCCCCGCGGTGCGGCGCTACGTCCGCCGCTTCGGCTTCAAGCCGGAGGCCGTGTGCGGCGCCGGGGCGATCCTCGGCGGGCGGCGGAGCCACCGCGGCGCGCCGGAGGGGAAGCTCTTCCCCCAGGCGCGGGTGGAGACGGCGTCCGGGCGCACGGTGCTTTCGGACGAGGTGCTGGGGCCGGGGTTCGCGGTGGTGGGCGCGGGGGTGGACCCGCGCGAGGCCGTGCCCGAGGCCGGCGCGGCGTGGGGCCGCCTGGGAGCCCGCCTGGTGATGGTGCTCCCGCCGGACGGCCCCGCTCCGCGCCCCGGCCTGGGCCTCACCCGGGTGCGCGACACCACCGGCGCCATCGGCGCGTGGCTCCGCCGCCACGGCGCGGAGGTGGCGGTGGTGCGCCCCGACCGCTTCGTCTTCGGCGCCGGCCCCGCCGCACACGCGGCATCCCTCGCCCGGTCCGCCGCCGGGACCTTCCTCGCCCCGGAGCTCGGCGCCCCGCGCTGGGAGCCCGCGGGCGCGCTGCTCGCCACGGTGTAGGGAAGAAAGCCGGAAGCGTGAGCGGGCCGGGCCTCCGTGGCCCCGGCCCGCCGCCACTCCGCAGCCGCGTGAGGGATTCCGGCCCGAAGGGGCGAGACCGCGCGGCTGTTTGCGCGGGCTCGACTCCGTTAGCGAGCGTGGTTTGCTCGCTTACGGAGCCGAAGCCCGACCCCCGCGCCCCGCGGGGGGCACGCCCAAACTCGCCGTTCACCCCCTCACGACCCCCCCCGATCGTACCGGCTGCGGTTCACCCGCCCCCCGCCGGGCGACCGGCCGTACCCGCGGCCCTGCCCGCCGAAGCCGCGCCGGTGGAAGTCGCGGTCGTAGCCGCCGCCCCGCTCCCCGCCGCGCGATCCCCTCTTGCGCTTCCGCGGGGCGTGGCGCAATCTCGCCTTCCCGCGCCCTCGCGCGACGGCACCCGCTCCCCCCCGGACCACCATGCGACACGACCTCCGTCCGCTGCTCCTCGCCGCCGCGCTCCTCGTGGGCGCGGCCGCGTCCGTCCCGGCGCTCGCCTCCCCCGCCGACACGGCGGCGCTCCGCGTCGCGCCCGCGCGGCAGGTGCGCGCCACGTACTATCCGGGCCCGGGGGACCGCTGGGAGCGGCGGCGCCCGGAGCAGGTGGGGATGGACTCCGCGCGGCTGCGGCAGGCGGTGGAGCTCGCCGTCGCCAGCGAGAGCCGGGCGCCGCGCGACCTCGCGCTCGCCCACTACCAGACCTTCGGGCGCGAGCCGTTCGGCGAGGCGGTGGGGCCGTTCCGGGAGCGGGGCGACCCGGCGGGCGTCGTCCTCCGCGGCGGCTACATCGTGGCGGAGTGGGGCGACCCGCACCGCGTGGACATGACCTTCAGCGTCACCAAGAGCTTCCTGTCCACCGTGGTGGGCGTGGCGGTGGACCGCGGCCTCATCCGCAGCGTGGACGACCGGGTGGCGGAGTACACCGGGCCCGTGCTCGCCCTGGAGGACGACGCCCGCGGCGACGCCCCGGGGCGGGTGGGGCGCTCGCCGTTCCTGGAGCCCTTCGCCTCGCCGCACAACCGCGCCGTCACCTGGAACACGCTGCTGCGGCAGACCAGCGACTGGGAGGGAACGCTGTGGGGAAAGCCGGACTGGGCCGACCGTCCCGCGCAGGACCCGGCCGAGTGGCTGACGCGGCCGCGCTCCGCCCCCGGCGCGGCGTACGAGTACAACGACGTGCGGGTGAACGCGCTGGCGCTGGCGGCGCTGGAGGTGTGGCGGCGCCCGCTGCCGGAGGTGCTGCGCGAGGAGGTGATGGACCCCATCGGCGCGTCGAACACCTGGCGCTGGCTGGGCTACGAGAACTCGTGGGTGGTGCTGGACGGGCGGGCGGTGCAGTCGGTGAGCGGGGGCGGGCACTGGGGCGGGGGAATGTTCATCAGCGCCCGCGACATGGCGCGCTTCGGCCTGCTGACGCTGCGGCGGGGGCGCTGGCGCGACCGCCAGGTGCTCTCGGAGGCGTGGGTGCGGATGGCTCTGACGCCCACCCCCGCGCAGACCGACTACGGGTTCATGAACTGGTTCCTGAACACCGGCCGCAAGCGCTTTCCGGCGGCACCGGAGTCGGCGTTCGTGCACCTGGGCAACGGCACCAACATCATCTACGTGGACCCGGAGAACGACCTGGTGGTTGTGGCGCGGTGGATCGAGAACGGCGCGGTGGACGACCTGGTGGAGCGGATCCTGGCGTCTCTGTCCGGGCATCGCTGAGTTTCGGAACTGCTTTGAACCGCGACGGACGGGTCCGGGCGTGCCCCCGGCTGCGCCGGGGTCGGGCTTCGGCTCCGTAGGGCTGCAAACGACGCAGCCCAACGGAGTCGAGCCCCGGCAAACTGCGCCGGGTCTCGCCCCTTCGGGCCGTAATCCCTCACGCGGGCGGGCGCCGCGAGGAGGGCGCCAGCCGCCCGGGCGCGGCTACCCTTCCACGCGCCCCACCACCAGCCGCACGGGGATCCCCCCGTTCTTGGTCCGCAGCGCCTCCGCGAACCTCACCTTCACCTGCGCCTCCAGCCCGCGGTCCGCAGAGAGCAGCCCGAGCGTCCACCCCGGCAGCTTATCGCGCGCGAGCCGCCCCAGCGCGGCGTACAGGTTCCGCAGTCCCTCCGTCTCGCCCACGCGCACGCCGTACGGCGGGTTGCTGAGCAGCCACCCCGTGCCGGCCGGCGGCTCCGCCGCGGACAGGGGGCGCACCTCCAGCGCCAGGTCGTCCAGCACGCCGGCGCGCGCCGCGTTGGCGCGCGCCGCCTCGATCGCGCCCGCGTCCCGGTCCGACGCCGTGATGGGAGCCGGCGCCGATTCCAGGATCTCGCCCGCGGCGCGCTCCACGGTCCGCGCCCACAGCCGCGCGTCCGAGTCCGGCCACTCCTGGAAGGCGTAGCGCCGCGGCGTCCGCTCCGCCGAGGCGAGCCCGGGCGCGATGCGCCGCGCCAGCAGCGCCCCCTCGATGGCGACCGTGCCCGACCCGCACATGGGGTCCAGCAGCGGCGCCGTTGCGTCCCACCCGCTCCCCAGCAGCATGGCCGCGGCCAGCGTCTCGCGCAGCGGCGCCCTGGCGAGCGCCTGGCGGTAGCCGCGCAGGTGCAGCAGCGCCCCGGACGCGTCCGCGCTCACCGTGCAGCGGTCGTAGTGGAAGCGCACCACGAACAGCTGCCCCTCCGCGCCCCCCTCGTCCTCCTCCTCGTCTCCGCCCTTCGCGGCGCCCGCGCCCCCGAGGCTCCCCACCCCGCGCTCCACCGCGTCCAGCAGCCGCTGCGCGATGGCGCCCTCGTGGTACAGCTTGCTCTTCCTGGAGGTGACGCGCAGCCGCACCGCCCCTCCCGGCGCCACGAACCGCTCCCACGGCACCCTGCGCGCGTGCCGCTCCAGCTCGAAGAAGGTGCGCGCCCTGAACTCCGCTACCCGCACCAGCACCCGGCTGGCCGTGCGCAGCCGCAGGCTGGCGTCGTACAGCTCCGCGCGCGTCCCCTCCCACGCCACCCCCCCGGGCTCCGCGGCCCCCGCGATCCCCAGCAGGCGCAGCTCGTGGGCGCACAGCTCTTCCAGCCCCGGGGCGGTCACTGCGAAGAGCGGAAAGCTCGGGTCGGCGGAGGGCATGGGCGGTCGGGTCGCGGGGAATGCACGGCGAGCGGCAAGATGCGCCCGCGGACGCCGGAGCGAAAGTAGACGGCAGCACGGAGTACGCGGCAAATGAAAGGCGCCCCCGCCGGGAGAGTCCCGGTGGGGGCGCCCTGTGCGGACGCCAGCGCAATCCCGCGTGAGGGATTCCGGCCCGAAGGGGCGAGACCGCGCGGCTGTTTGCGCGGGCTCGACTCCGTTAGCCCGCGTTGTTTGCGGGCTTACGGAGCCGAAGCCCGACCCCGGCGCCAGCCGGGGGCACGCCCAACCCCGCCGTAGCCGTAAGTCGTTACTGGTACTGGATGTACAACGGCACCGGGTGCAGCTTGAGCAGGTCCGCCGGCGACATGAGCGGATCGCCCTTCTTGGTGTCGTTGTGGTAGAAGAGCTTGAACCCCGTGTACTGCACCGGCTCGCGCACGATGTAGTCCCGGTACGAGTCCCGCTTCAGCCAGGGCGCGCCCCACCCGTCCATGTCCATCACGATCTGCACCTCGGGGCGCAGGATGATGTTGCGCGAGCCGGTCACCATGTTGCGGGTGAACCGGTGGATCACCAGCACCTTGGGCGGCAGCCGGTTCTCGCGGACGATGCGCGCCAGCTCGCCGGTCACGTAGTTGATGTCGGCCGCGGTCATGGTCCCGATCTTCCGCCCCGGCACGATCCCGCCGCGCATGTAGAACTCGGGGTCCACGGCGAAGTGCACTTCCGGCCGCTTCAGGAACTCCTCGAAGCGCGGCATCAGGTTGCGGATGTCGTCCTGGGCCACCTGCACGTCGATGATGAAGATGCCGTTCCGCTCCTTGATCATGCGGTAGATGGAGTCGGTCTGCGTGTCCCGCAGCTGCGCGCGGTACTTGCCCGTGGGGCCGGGGGCGCCCTGCGCGACCACGGTCACCATGTGCAGGCAGGGCACGGCCGGGTGCTGCGGGTCGGCCCGGGTCCAGGCCTGCACCTCGCGGTCCAGCCGGCGCAGCATCTCGTCGCGCGGGTATTCGCCCAGCGCGCCCATGCGCGTGGAGTTGGGGTTCCCGTAGTAGCACACGATCCGCCTGGCCGGCAGGATCGCGCCGGGGAGCGACAGGGGCGCGTTGACCGGCCACCCCATCTCGCGCGCGAAATCCGGGTCCTCGCCCGCGTTGTAGCGCTTGGTGACGCTGTCGGCCCTGGCGATGCTGTCCGCCTTGGCGGAGTCCGGGTGCGACCGGGCGAGTGCCTCGGCCACCGTGCGGGTCGCGGTGTCCGCCGGGGCGAACTGCGCGGCGGCCGGGGCGGCGGCGCCACCGACCCCGGCCGCCGAAGTGTCTGCCGCGGCGGCCTTGCCGTCGGCGACCTGTGCGTCCGCCTCTTCCGCGTCCTTGCTGCAGGCGCCGAGCGCGAGCGGGGCGGAGAGTGCGACGGCAAGGGCGGCGGCCCGGACGAGGGTGCGGGGGAGGTGGATCACGAAGCGTCTCCTGGGTGCAAAGGGTAGCCGGCGCTCCCGCCGGCTCTGGATGTCGTTCAGTCTACCATACTTGGCGCGTCCGGACCAGCGCCGGGCGCAAACGACCCGCAAAAGCGGTGCTCGCCGCCCCGCGAGGCCGGCGGCGCCGGTGCGTGCGACCCGCATCCGGCACCGGCTTCCCCGCCGCGGGCCCGCTCGGTAGATTCGGTGCTCCACGGCGGTTTGCGGACACGCGGCGAGGCCCCTTCATGGCGGGAGCTGGAACGGACGGAGCGGAGGGAGCCCATCCGGCTCCCCCCGGCGGCGACGAGGTCGCGGCGCGGCGCCTGTCCGGCCTGCTGGAGCGCTGCGCCCGCGCGGAGGCGGAGCTGGCGCGGCTGGCGGCCGCCGAGCGGACGGCGCGGGCGGAGGCCGAGGCGCTGGCCGGCCGGTCGGCCCGGCTGCAGGCGGTGACGGCGGCGCTGTCGCGCACCCTCACGGCCGAGCAGGTGGCGGAGGTGGTGGCCCGGGAGGGGGCGGAGGCGCTGGGGACCCGCCTGGGGACGGTGTGCGTCCTGGACGGCGGGGAGCTGAGGATCCTGCGCGGGGGCGGCCTTCCGGACGACCTGCGCGAGGCGTGGGCCCGCTTCCCCCTGGCCGCCCCGGTGCCGCTCGCGGAGGCGGCGCGCACCGGGGAGGCGCTGTACCTGGAAACGCTGGACGCGGTGCTGGGGCGGTTCCCCGCGCTGGCCCCCGCGGTGGAGCGCCTGGGCGCGCGCGCCTGGGCGGTGCTCCCGCTGTCGGTAGGGGAGCGGCGGCTGGGGGCGCTCTCGTTCTGCTTCACGGAGGAGCGCGAGGTCCCGCCCGCGGAGCGGGGCTTCCTGGCGGCGCTCGCCGACCAGTGCGCCCACGCGCTGGAGCGCGCCCGCCTGTACGGGGCGGAGCGGCGCGCGCGCGCGGCGTCCGAGCGGCTGCAGGCGCTCACCGCGGCGCTCTCGGAGGCGGCGGCGCCCTGGTCGGTGGGGCAGGTGCTGATGGGGCAGGGGGTGGCGGCGCTGGACGCGTACGCCGGGGTGCTGGTTCTGCGCGCGGGCGGCGAGGTGGAGATCGTCGGCTCCATTGGCTACGCGGAGACGGCGTGCATGTCGGAGGGGCGGCGGTGGGCGCTGGACGCGCCCATCCCGGTGGCGGAGGCCGCGCGCACGGGCGAGCCCGTGTTCGTGGAGTCGCCGGAGGCGTGGGGGCGCCGCTACGGAGGAGAGCACACCCGCTCGTCCGGCGCCGGCGCCGCCGCCTGGGCGGCGATCCCGCTGTGGGTGGAGGGGGAGCCGGAGGGCGCCCTGCTGTGGACCTTCGACCGGCCGCGCGAGTTCGACGCCGAGGACCGCGCGCTGATGACCGCCGTGGCGCGGCAGGGGGCGCAGGCGCTGGAGCGCGCCCGCCTGTACGAGGCGGAGCGGCGCGCCCGCGCCGAGGCCGAGCGCGCGGTGCGGCGCATCTCGCGGCTGCAGGAGCTCACCGCGGCGCTGGCGGGGGCGCTCACCCCGTCGCAGGTGGCGCGCGCGGTGGTGGAGCAGGGGACGGCGGCGCTGGGGGCCGAGGCGGGGGTGGTGGTGTTCGCCGTGGACGAGGGGGAAACGCTGGAGGTGGCGGACTCCACCGGCTACCCGGCCGACCTGGTGCGCCCCTGGGAGCGCTTCCCGGCGGCGAGCGACGTCCCCATGGCCGAGGCGTTCCGCACGCGCGAGCCCATCGTCCTGCGCACCCGCGAGGAGTGGAGCCGGCGCTACCCGCACCTCCCGCACCACATCGACTGGCACACGTCGTCCGCATCGGTGCCGCTCCTGGTGGGGGACGAGGCGGTGGGCGCCATGGGGCTCACCTTCGCGCGGCACGTGGAGTTCGGGGACGACGAGCGCGAGTTCCTGCTGGCGCTGGGGCGGCTGTGCGCGCAGGCGGTGCGCCGCGCCGGGCTGTTCGCCGCGGCGGAGGCGGCGAACCGCGCCAAGTCCGAGTTCCTGGCCATCATGTCGCACGAGCTGCGCACGCCGCTCACCGCCATCATCGGCTACGGCGAGCTGCTGGCGGACGGGATCACCGGGCCGGTCAGCGGCGAGCAGGCGCACCAGCTGGGGCGCATCAAGGCCAGCGCCATGCACCTGCTGGGGCTGATCGACGAGGTGCTCACCTTCGCGCGGCTGGAGGCCGGCCGCGAGACGGTGCGGGCCGAGCCCATCGACGTGCGCGGGGCGGTGCGGAGCGCCGCGGAGCTGGTGGCCCCGCTGGCGGCCGGCAAGGAGCTGGCGCTGCGGGTGGAGGCGCCCCCCGGCCGCGTGTGGCTGGACACCGATCCCGGCAAGCTGCACCAGATCCTGGTGAACCTGCTTTCCAACGCCGTCAAGTTCACCGACGCCGGCTCGGTGGAGCTGTCCGCCGAGGCGGCGGACGGGACGGTGGCCTTCCGGGTGACCGACACCGGCATCGGCATCCCCCCGGAGCAGCTGGAGCGCGTGTTCGAGCCCTTCACCCAGGTGGAGTCGTCCCCCACCCGCCGCTTCGGCGGCACCGGGCTGGGACTCAGCGTGAGCCGCCGGCTGGCGCGCCTGCTGGGCGGCGACCTGTCGGCGCGGAGCGTCCCCGGCGAGGGGAGCGCCTTCACCCTGGTGCTGCCGCTGGGGGGCGGCCCCGCCGCGGAGTGACCCGGCGGGGGTGGAGCATGTTCCTTGCGAGGGGGGCACGGCGTCCCGTCCGGGACCTGATCGTCCGGGAAAACCCCCACGCCGGAGGAAGCCATGCGTCACGTCCTCGCCCTGCTGGCAGCGGTGCTGCTCGCCGCGCTGCCCGCCCCCGCGGCCGCCCAGTCGTTCGTCGAAGCGGCACCCGCCGTGTCCGTGCCCGCCGCTCCCGTCCCGGTGACGGACGTGGTGGCCACGGCGCCCGCCCAGCAGGAGAAGGTGCAGGAATCCGCTCGCGCCGAGAGCCTTGCCCGCGACCTCCGCGACGACCGTCAGCTCGCCCAGCGCGGCAGCTTCTGGTGGCTGGTCGGCGTCATCGTGATCGCCGGCGTGCTGCTGGCCGTCCTCCTCGACTGACCCTCGCGCGCGGGGCCACGGCGACTTGCCGGGGCCCCGCGCCGCCCGTTACCATGTCCGCCCGCCTGTGGCGCTCCGCCCGCCCCCGTTCCCCGCGCGGCGGCGCCCGGCCTTCCGAATCCCCACGCGCTCCATGAACAGCAACGGCGGCCGCTCCGGCGGCGCGCGCGCCAGCAGGGCGCCCCAGCTTTCCGCGGCACGGCTCCCCGAGCCGCGCCGCATCCTGTCGTGGGTGTACCTGGGGCGCATGTGCCTCGCCCTGGCCATCTTCCTGGCCGTCCTGCTCGCCTGGAAGAACGCCCCGGCGGACACCACGCTGTCGGCGACGCTGATCCTCTTCCTGTCGGGGGCCTTCACCGCCGGGTCGTTCTGGTACTCGCACCTGGCCCGCTCGCTCCCGGGAAAGAACTTCCTGTACGCGCAGGTGCTCTTCGACGTGGGGATCGTCACCTGGGTCATCCACCTGACCGGGGGGCCGGGGAGCGCCTTCGCGCCGCTGTACATCCTGGTGATCTGCGCCGCGGCCGTGCTCCTTCCCATGCTGGGCGGGATCCTGGTGGGGCTGCTCGCCAGCATCGTGTACTTCACCGACATCGCGTTCAGCGCCCCGAACGCCCTGCTCGAGCCCGGCGTGCTGCTGCAGACCGCGCTCTTCGCCACCGTCGCCATGGTCACCGGCTACCTGGGCGACCGGCTGCGGCAGACCGGGACGGTGCTGGACGAGATCGAGACCGAGCTGCGCCTGCTGCGCCTGGACACCGACGAGATCCTGGGGAGCATGAACTCGGGGATCCTCACCGTGGACGGCGGGGGGCGGCTGGTGTACATGAACCCCGCCGGCGCCGAGATCCTGCAGCTGGCGCGCGACGAGTGGGAGGGGCGGCCGGTGCTGGACGTGCTGGACCGGGCCGCGCCGGGGCTGGGCGCCATCATCCGCCGCTCCGCCGAGACCCGCCAGCCCATCCACCGCTCCGAGACGCACGGCACCCCCGAGGACGGGACCATCCTGGGGGTGAGCACCACGCTGATGGAGCGCCCCGACCCGGACGGCCCCCCGGTGACCGCCATCTTCCAGGACATCACCGAGCGCATGCGGATGGAGTCGCTCCGCCGCCGCGCCGAGAGGCTGGAGGCCGTGGCCGAGCTGTCCGCCTCGCTCGCCCACGAGATCAAGAACCCGCTGGCCTCCATCCGCAGCGCCGTGGAGCAGCTCACCGGCGAGGGCGTGGACGCCGAGGACAAGGAAGTGCTGGAGCGGCTGGTGGTGCGCGAGTCCGACCGCCTCAGCCGGCTCCTCGCCGAGTTCATCGACTTCGCGCGGGTGCGGGTGCGCGACGCCGCCCCGGTGCGCGTGGCCCAGGTGGTCTCCCACGCCGTGGACATGGTGCGCGCGCACCCCGACGCCTCCGGCCGCGCCATTCGCCTGCTGCTCCCCGACGCTCCCGGCCCCGCCGTGCGCGGCGACGAGGACCTGCTGCACCGCGCCGTGGCCAACCTGGTGCTCAACGGCGCGCAGTGGGCCGGCCCCGGCGGCGAGGTGGAGGTGTCGCTGGACACCGTCCAGTCCGACGTCCTCGCCCCCGAGGTGGGGATCGCCGAGCTGGTGCGCCTGCGCGTCGCCGACACCGGCCCCGGGATCCCCGCCGGCGACGTGGACCACGTCTTCTCGCCCTTCTTCACCTCGCGCCCCGGCGGCACCGGGCTGGGGCTCGCGCTGGTGCAGCGCGCGGTCGACGTGCACGGCGGCGCCGTGTTCGTGGACCCCGCCCGCGCCGAGGGGGAGGGCGCCACCTTCGTCGTCTACCTGCACGCCCTCCGCGAGCCCGCCGCGGCGGCCGGACCCACGCACCGAGGAGCCTGACGTGAGCAACGCACCCAAGATCCTCGTCATCGACGACGAGACCGCGATCCTGGACACCCTGCGCATCCTCCTCAAGCGGGAGGGCTTCGAGGTGAGCACCGCCATCGGGGGGCGCGAGGGGCTGGAGCGCCTCCCCGAGGTCCGCCCCGACGTGCTCCTGTCCGACGTCCGCATGCCCGGGGTGGGCGGGCTGGAGATCCTGCTGGCCGCAAAGGAGATGGACCCCACCCTGCCGGTGATCCTGATGACCGCGCAGGCCTCGCTCCAGACCGCGATCCGCGCCGTCAACGAGGGCGCCTTCTACTACATCCAGAAGCCCTTCGCCAACGACGAGCTGGTGGCCATCTGCCGGCGCGCCGCCGAGTCGCGGCAGCTCAAGGTGGAGAACCAGGCGCTCAAGACCGAGATCCGCCGCCGCGAGCGCTCCGACACGGTGAAGCCCATCGGCAAGAGCCGCCGCTTCCTGGACGTGCTCAAGCTCGCCGAGACGGTGGCCCCCTCCGATTCCACGGTGCTCATCTCCGGCGAGTCCGGCACCGGCAAGGAGGTGCTCGCCCGCTACCTGCACGAGCGCTCCGAGCGTGTGGACGGCCCCTTCGTCTCCATCAACTGCGGCGCGCTCCCCGAAACGCTGCTGGAGTCCGAGCTCTTCGGGCACACCAAGGGCTCCTTCACCGGCGCCGTGCGCGACAAGCAGGGGCTGTTCGTGGCCGCCAAGGGCGGCACCTTCTTCCTGGACGAGGTGGGCGAGATGTCGCCCGCCACCCAGGTCAAGCTGCTGCGCGCGGTGCAGGAGCGCGAGGTGATCGCGGTGGGCGCCACCGAGACCACCCCCATCGACGTGCGGATCATCGCGGCCACCAACCGCGACCTGGAGGAGGAGATCCGCCGCGGCGCCTTCCGCAGCGACCTGTACTACCGGCTCAACGTCATCACCCTCCACCTGCCGCCGCTGCGCGACCGCGCCGACGACGTGCCCATCCTGGTGGACTACTTCCTCCAGCGCTTTTCCAACACCCGGCGGCGGGCGCCCGTGCGGCTGGCCGAGGAAACGCTGGAAACGCTGCAGTCGTACGACTGGCCCGGGAACGTGCGCGAGCTGGAGAACGCATTGGAGCGTGCCGTCGTGCTGACGCCCGAGGGCGAGGAGGTGCGGCCGGGGACGCTGCCCACGCGCATCTCGGAGCGCGCGGTGACGCCGCTGGTGTCGGACCGGCTGCCGCCCAATCCCACCCTGGAGATCATCGAGCGGGCGTACATCTTCTGGGTGCTGCAGTCCGAGGGGGGAACAAGTCGCGGGCGGCGGAGGTGCTCGGCATCGACCCGTCCACGCTGTACCGGAAGCTGATGCGGTACGGGATGGAGGCGTGAGGTCGTGATGCGATAGGTTCTTGCGTGGGGGGCCGCTCCGGAACCAGGCCAAACTGCCGGCCTGTTTCCTGCGCGGGCTCCGGGAGCCCCGGGAAACTGCCCCCGGGTCTCCCTGCGCCGGAGGGAGCCAGCCGAAACTGCCGGCTGTCTCCCTCCGAACAGAATGATGTGGGTACGACATGAACGGCGAACGGCGCCCCCCACCCGGACATCCCGGTGAGGGCGCCGTTTCGCACTTTCGCACTTTTCCCGCGGTACGGAACCTGCCCTTCCTCCCTTTCCCGCCCGGACCCCGTCCGGGTGGTCCGCGAGGCCGCGTGCCGTGGAGGAGGGATGGAGATCCTGCTTGCCGGGGAGCGCTCCGCGGGGGCGCACGCGCTGCGCGCGGAGATCGAGGCGCTGGGGCACCGGGTGCTGGGGCCGGCGGCGGGCGCGCGGGAGGCGGGCGCGCTGCTGCGCTCGCGCCGTGCCGACGTGGCGGTGCTGGTGCTGGACGACGCTGCGGGCGCGGCCGACGTGGGCGGCGCCTGCCCGCTGCCGCTGGTGCTGGTGCTCCCCGGGCGCGACCCCGCCGTGGTGGAGCACACCGCGGGGCTCCCGGTGTTCGCCTGCCTGGCGGACCCGGTGGCCGTGGAGGAGATCGGCGCGGCGATCCGGCTGGCCCGCGCCCGCTGGGACGAGCTGGCGGCGCTTCGCTGCCGCGTCGCCGAGCTCACGCGGCGGATGGAGGAGCGGCGGGCCGTGGACCGGGCCAAAGGGGTGCTGATGGAAGCGCGGGGGATCTCGGAGGACGACGCGTACCGGCTCCTGCGCCGCGAGAGCCAGAACCGGCGCAGGTCCATGGCGGAGGTGGCGGGCGCGGTGCTGGCGGTGGAGGGAGTGCTCCGCACCCGCGCCGCGGCGGACCCGGTCCTGGCGGCGCGTGCGGGATAGCGCCTCGCGCCGCGGGCTGGAGCTGGTCTCCGTCGCCGGGGCGGGGGAGGGTCTCCTCGCCGACCTGGGCCCCGCGCTCGACGCGGTCTTCGGCACGCGCTCCTTCCGCGGGCCGCCGCTCCCGCTGCTGGACGACTGGCGCGACCCGGAGACGGACCAGGTCCGCTCCGGAGACGTGGTGGACGCGCTGATCGCCCGGGGCGACGCGCTGCGGGCCCATCCGTCGCGCCTGTGGTCGCTGGCGGTGACCGACGCCGACCTGTGCGCCCCGGAGCGCAGCTTCGTCTTCGGCGAGGCCACGGTGGGCGGGTGCTGCGCCGTGGTGAGCCTGGCCCGGCTGGATCCCGGCGAGGGGCCCGCCTCCCCGGCCCTCCGGGCCCGCCTCCTCGCCGAGGCCGTGCACGAGCTGGGGCACGTGGCGGGGCTGGACCACTGCGACCGCGGGGTGTGCGTCATGGTGCCCTGCCGCACCGTGGAGGAGGTGGACCGCAGGGGTGGCGGATTCTGCCGGCGCTGCCTGGAGCTCCTGCGCGCGGGGGCAGAAGCCCTTCCTGCTTGATCTTGCGTGGATCGGCGCTTACCTTGGGTTCGTCCGTCGTGATCCCGATGCACCCGCAGGCCGAACCGTTTCCCTTCCCGGCTCCACGCGCGGGTTCCAAAGTGACCGAAAACGTATCCCCACGTTCGCTTCGACGCGCCTACCTGGACTGGGTCGAGGAACAGGTCGAGGCGTTCAAGGACAGCATTCCCCGCAGCGACATCCTCCGCCTCGCCGACGAGGTGGTGACCGAGCTGCGCGTGAGCGCCGAGGGACAGTACCAGCTCACCGAGCTGCTCCTGTGCACGGCCATCGACCGGCGCATCGTCCGCATGCTCAAGCTGCCGGGGTACCGCGCCTGGTGCGCCGAGCGCCGCGAGCGGGCCGTCCGCCTGGGCGAGGTGACCCCGCCGGTTCCCGCCGACCTGCCGGCCCGCGCGCAGCCGGAGGCGCTGGACGAGGCGTTGGAGCCGCTGGAGAGTGTCGCTTAGACACGCGCTCCGTGTTGCATTCCGACACGTCGTGGACGGGCCGGCCGGGGAGGCCGTGGCGCAAGCGCAGCGCCCGCAGTGGGTTGTGACGGGGTGAGGCCGGGGTATGGCGCGTGCGTTACACATGCGGTCAGCGCGGAATGCGCTGGCCGTGTCTTTTTCAATCAGGTTATCCGCATGTCCGACAAGACCGACCGGGACGACCCCTGCCGCGGCGAGGCTCGCGACCCGATGGAAACCGTGGTTCACGACGCGGCCGCCGGCCGCCGGCGCCCCCGCGCCGTGGCGTTCGTGTGGGGCCCCGAGGTCTCCCCGGCCCCGTCCCTCCCCTTCGGGCGCTGGAAGACGGCGGTCCCCGCCGCGGCGTAGAGCAGCGACGGCAGTACGTAGTACGAGAACGGCGCCCCCACCGGGATTTCCTGGTGGGGGGGCCGTTCGCCGTTCATGCCGTACCCATAGGATCTTTTGACGGGGGGAGACTCGCCGGCAGTTTGGCGAGGCTCACCCCGGCGAGGGGAGACAGCCGGGCTGTTTCGGCTGGCTCGCCGAGCCCGCGGAGGAGACCGGCAGCAGTATCGCCGGGCTCCGTAGCGGCCCCGCCCCACCCGTCGAAGCTCACCGAAGCGTCGCGATCCGCTCGATCAGCGCGGGATCACCGGGCAGCTGGCCGGCGGCGGGAAGGCGGCGGACGAGTTCGCGCCAGGCCGCGTCCTGCGCGAAGGCACGGCGGAAGAGGGGGAGCGACTCCTCCACCCGCCCGGCGTTCACCAGCATGGCCGCGTGCCAGAACACCATCTCGCCGTTGGTGGCCGGGTCCGGGACCATGGCCTCGGCGGCGGCGTACTCGCGGATGGCGCCGGCCACGTCGCCGCGGGTGACCGCCTCGTCGCCCGCGTTCATGTGGCGGTAGGCGCGCGCCAGGTGCACCAGCCGGCGCATCTCCGCCACGGGCGCGGCGTTGTCCTCCACCCGCAGGTCGAACACGCGATCCGCCCACGGCCTGCCGGTGGACCTGCCGGCCACCACGACGAGCGCGGCCGACTGCCGCCCCCGGATGTCGCCGCCGGCGCGCTCGGCGGCCTCCAGCGCGGCCAGCATCCGCTCGGCGAGGTCGCCGCGGGTGGTCTCGAAGGCGCGGGCCATGGGGTCCCACACGTTGCCGCGCATGAGGTTGGCCTGCACGGAAAAGTTCTTTCCCACGTGGTGTCCCGCCGCCTGGATCGCCTTTCCGCCCGTCCACGCCTCCACGTTGCAGCGCGCGTCGATCATCGCCACCTGGCGCACGTCGGTGTGCGCGTCCGCGGCGAGCAGCGCCCGCAGCGCCTCCGGCCCCGTCTTGCCGGCGCGCATCAGCTCCAGCCCCAGCGCCCCGTACGACGGCTCCACGAACGACTGCGTGGCCACCGCCCCCACCCCCGCTTCCGCCCAGGGCACGACGGGTCCCACCGAGAACCAGTGCGACTGCACCGCCACCCCCATCTCCCCCGTCTCCGGGTCGCACGCGACGATGGAGTACGTGTGCACCGGCCGCGGCGGCAGCGCGCTCCCGAACGCGCCCTGCGCCGCCGACGCGGCGGGGAGCGCTGCGATCCCGAGGGTCATGACCACGGCTCCGGCGAGGGTTTTCCGCATGGCTGGACACGGTTGGAGGCGAAGGAAACGGCGACCCACCCGAGGCCGCCGTCCCATAGTTCCCACATTCTGTTCGGAGGGAGACTCGCCGGCAGTTTGGCGAGGCTCCCTCCGGCGGAGGGAAACCCGCAGTAGTACCGCGGGGTTCCCGTAGCCCGCGTAGGAAACAGGCCGGCCGTTTGGCCTGGTTCCGGAGCGGTCCAACGTCTCAGACCGCGTCCGAAAGCGACGAAAACGTAAAATCCCGCACCTTGAGCGCCGGAACCACCACCGGCTGCCCCACGTCGCCGGACTCGGACGCGGACACCGCCACCGGCTCGCCGATCGCCTCGATGTTGTTGAGGATGAACACCGGCGATTCGTTGTAGCGCAGGTTCTTGACCGCGGAAACGATCTTCCCGTTCTCGATCAGGAACGTCCCGTCGCGCGTGAGCGCCGTGTACAGGATGGTGCGCGGGTCCACCGGCCGGATGTACCAGAAGCGCGTCACCAGCAGCCCCCGCTCGGTGGAAGCGATCATGTCCTCCACGGGGGTGCCCCCGCCGCGCATGCTGTAGCCGCCCGGGTTTCCCGTGGGCTGCACGTTCTTCTGCTGCGCCCAGAAGCGGTCGTAGCTGAGGTTCCTGAGCACGCCGTTCTCCACCCACGCGATGCGCCGGTTGGGGAGCCCCTGGTTGGAAAAGGGCGCGGTGGCCAGGTTGGGGTCGGACGGGTCGGACCAGATGTTGACCCGCGCGTCCAGGAACTTCTCGCCGACGCGGTTGCCGCCGCCCTGCTTGGAAAAGAACGAGCGCCCCTCGTCCGCGGTGCGCGCGCCCAGCGAGCCCATCATCAGCCCGACCATGTTGGCGGCGGCGGTGGGCTCCAGCACCACGGTCCACTCGCCGGGCTCCACCGCCTGCGGGTTGCGCGACAGCTCCGCCTTGCGGATGGCGCGCTCCGCCAGCTGGTCGGGGTTGACCTTGCTCCAGTCGTTCTGGCCGATGCCGGCCCACCCCGAGCCCGTGCCGTCCGCGGTGCGCACGGTGGTGGTGTAGTTGACGCGCGAGCTCTGGTTGTAGGCGAACAGGCCGCGCTTGCTCGCCACCGCGCTGGCCCCCGCGGTGAAGGTCAGGAAGCCGGTGGAGACCAGCCCCTGCCGCTGCGCCGGGCGGGTCACGGCGACCACGGCGCGGGCGCGCTGCTCCGGGGTGAGGTTGGCGGTGCTCTCGAAGAACCCGGCCGACTGCGGGTACTGCTGCGGTCCCAGCTCGCCCAGGTACTCCGGGTCCTCGGGGACCAGGCGGGCCAGGCGCTCGCTGGTCTCCACCGCCTGGCGCAGCGCCTCGTCGTCGAAGCGGTTGGTGGTGGCGGAGGCCACCTTCTTCCCCCAGGCGCTGGTCACGGTGACGTTGCCGCCCCGCGTGTCGCCCGAGGTGCTGACCTGGTTCTGCGCGAAGCGGGTGTTGCCGGTGACGGTGTTGCTCAGGTTGACGCGCGCGTCGTCCGCCTTTGAGAAGCCGAGCACCTTGGCGGCGATGGCCTCGGCCTCCGCACGGGTGAAGAAACGGTTGTCGGCCATGCTCTAGGCTCTCCGTCCGGTGTTGATGACGTTGATCTTGCGGTGGCGGCTGGGGACGCAGTGGTGCGACACGGCGTTGGACTGCTGCGGCTGCCCCTTGCCGTCGTTGAAGGAGCCGCCGGCGAAGTAGGTGCTGCGCCCGCCGATGCCGTCCATGGCGTTCCAGAACTCGGGGGTGCGCATCTGGTAGGCGACGTCCTTGAGCATCCCCCCCACCTTGCCGTTCTTGATCTCGTAGTACGCCTGCCCGCCGAACTGCGCGTTGTAGCGCTGCTGGTCGATGGAGAAGGAGCCGTCGCCGTCGATGAGGATCCCGTCCTGGACGTCGGAGACCAGCTCGTCCAGCGTCACGTCGCGCTCGGGATGCGGGAGGAGGTTGACGTTGGGCATGCGCTGGAACTGCACGTCGGACCAGCTTTCCGCGTACGAGTTGCCGTGCGAGCGCACCGGCCGGCCGCTCTGCCGGTACCAGTCGGCGAGCATGGGGGCCTGCTCGCGCGTGGTCTGCAGGTCGTCGAGCACGCCGTTCCTGACGATCAGGTAGTCCTCGGGCTTCACCCCCTCGTCGTCCCATCCCACGCTGGAAAGCCCGCCCGGGGAGGAGCGCTCGCCCTGGATGTTCATGATCTCGGGGCCGTAGCGGAACCTGCCCAGGAACCGCTCCACCGGGGAGATGAAGGAGGTGCCGGCGAAGTTGGCCTCGAACCCCATGATGCGGTCCAGCTCGGTGGGGTGGGCGATGGACTCGTGGATGGTGAGCCACAGGTGCGTGGGGAGGAGCACCAGGTCGTATCGCCCCGGCTGCACCGGCTTTGCCGTGAGCTTCTTCACCGCGGTCTCCGCCCAGCGCGGGGCGTTCTCCACGAACCGGGCGTTCCTCACGTGCTCGTAGCCCAGCCCCATGGGCTGTACGTCCGTTGACTGGAAGCTCTGGAACTCGTTGTTCCCCACCGCGGTCACGCTCATCCGCGGGAAGGAGCGGTAGATGGTCTGGTGGGTGAAGGTGCCCTCGGTGGAGGCGAAGGTCTTTTCCTCGCGCAGAAAGAACATGCTGAAGTTGACGAACCGCGCGCCCTGCACCCGGAGGGCGGCCTCGTTGGCGGCCAGCATCATCGCCACCTTGTCCTCGACGGCGATGTCGAAGGGATCGATCTCCACGGGCGACCGCCAGGTGACGTCCGCGTACTTCTCCACCGGGGCGAGGACGACGGGGCGGAGCTGGGCGGTGCTGTTCGCCTTCGCCTGCGCCACCGCCTGCCGCGCCACCAGGGCGGCCTCGTCCAGCGACAGCTCGCGGCTGGCGGCGAAGCCCCAGCCGCCCCCGGCCAGCACGCGCACGCCGAAGCCGTAGGTCTCGGTGTCGGAGAGGCCGCTGATCTGCCGCTCGCGGGTGGAGAGCGACTGGTTGCGGTTGTGGGAGATGCGCACGTCGGCGTAGGTGGCGCCGGCCAGCTTGGCGGCGTCCAGCGCCCGCATGGCGATCTCGCGCACCGCGGGGTCGGCGCCCGGCGCCACCCGCGCCGCCGGGGACACCGCCGCCAGGGCCTCGGGCCCGAACGCGGTGAGCCCGGCGGCCATCAGGGCGCCCTGTGCCAGGAACTCTCGACGGTCCATGGGAACTCCGGAAACTGGAGGAGGGAGGGAGATGCGGAATGTTAGAACGGGCGTTCGAGGCGGGCAAGGGCGGCGCGGCGGGTGCGCGGCTTGCTGTGCTCCCGCGCCATGACCGAACCGCACGCGCCCCGCATCGCCGTGGTGGGGGCGGGCCCCGCGGGGGCCGCCGCCGCCCACACCCTCGCCCGCGCCGGGGCGCGGGTGGTCGTCCTGGAGGCCCGCCCGGCCGTGGGCGGCCGTACCCGCACCGAGGCGCTGGACGGCTTCCGGGTGGACGCCGCGGTGCAGCTCTTCGCCTCCATGTACACGGAGCTCTTCCGCGTGCTGCGCGAGGCGGGGGCGGCGGAGCTGGCGGTGCGCTCGCCGGGGCGCGACGCGCTGCTGCGCGGCGGGCGGGTGCACGAGGTGGTGTACGGCAACATCCCCAGCATGCTCGCCTCCGGCGCGCTGCCGCTGGCGCTCAAGCTGCGCATGGGGGCGCAGTACCTCCCCTTCCTGGCGCGCCACGGCGCCGCGCTGGAGATGCACGCGCTGGAGCGCGCCGCGGAGGCGGGGCTGGACCGAGAGTCCATCGCCGCGTGGGGGGCGCGCGAGCTGGGGCGCGACTTCGTGGAGTACCTCGCCTACCCCTTCCTCGCGACCGGCTACGGTGCGCTCCCGGAGGAGACCACGGCGGCGCTCTACCACATGCTGGCCCACTACGGAACCCGCGTGGAGATCTTCGCCCTGCGCGGCGGCGCGTCCGGCTTCTGCGAGGCGGTCCTGGCGGGGGTGCGGGAGCGCGGAGGCGAGGTGCGGACCGGGGTGTCCGTGGCGCGGGTGGAGGCGCGGGGCGGGGGAGTGGAGGTGGCGGGGGAGGGGTGGAGCGAGGCGTTCGACGCGGTGGTGGTGGCGGTGCCGGCACCCGCCGCCCGCGCGCTGCTGGCGGGGAGCCCGACCGCGGAGGCGCTGGCGGCGGTGCGGATGCGCCCCGCGGTGAGCCTGGCGCTGCTGCTGGACCGGCCCGCGGGGGTGCGCTGGTTCGGGCTGTCGCTGCCGCGCGGCGAGTCGCGCGCGGTGGCCGCCGTGGCGGTGCAGGAGAACAAGGGGCCGGGTCTGGTACCGGCGGGGCGGGGCGCGCTGGTGGTGTTCCCCACGCCGGAGGCCGGGGAGCGGCTGGTGGACGCGGAGCCGCGCGCCGTGGTGGACGCGCTCCTCCCGGACGTGGCGCGCGCGCTCCCGGGGCTGGGGCGAGCCATCACCCGGGCGCAGGTGTTCCGCTGGCGCGACGGGTGGACGCTCTTTCCGCCCGGGTACCCGGGGCGGCTGCCGGAGCTGCGGCGCGCGGTCTCCGGCGACGCACGGATCGCGCTGGCGGGGGACTACCTGTACGCGCCCACCGTGGAGGGCGCGGTGACGGCGGGGGTCCAGGCCGCGGGCCGCGTTCTGAAAGCGTGGGCTCCAGGCTGAGGCGCGAAGAATACGTACACTTGCGGACTTCGCTCGGGAAGCGTACTGTGAGCTCGTTCACGGGATCGCTCCATCTAACTGCTCCGGAGGTCCGCATGAGGCGCAAGCTCCAGCTCCTGGCCGGCTCGTACGTCCTCGCCGCCGCGATGTCGCTCGCGTTCGGTCCCGCGCCGGCGGCGGCCGAGGCAGCCGTCCGGGCGTGCGTGAAGTCCGTGTGCCAGGCCGACTGCCAGGCCCTGGGATTCGACCGCGGAAAGTGCACGACTTCGGGCGACTGCGTGTGCTCGTACTGCCTGCACCCCAGCGGCGACATCTGCTGAGGGGTGGGCCCCCGCATCCAATCCTCCAACCGGAGACGCCCATGAATCGACCGGTCCGGCGTGGTGCCGCGGCAGCCTTTTCGCTCGCGGTCCTCGCCTCGCTCGGCTTCGGGGTGCAGCAGGCGGTCGCGGTGCCGGTGGAGCGGTCCGCGGCCCCCGCGTGCGTGCCGTCGACCTGCGACTACTACTGCATCACCCACGGTGCCAACTACGGGATCTGCCTGAACGGCACGTGTGCCTGCCGCTCGGGGCCGTGATCCGCGCGTAGCCCGACGTGCAGGCTGGCCGCGGCGACGTCTTCGCGGCCGGGTGTGAAGGTCCGCGACGCCGGGCCGTCCCGCTTCCGGGGCGGCCCGGCACGCGTTCCGGGCTGCCCGCACGCCGGCCCTCCTCGCGCGCGCTCCTGCCCCGGTTGACTCCCCGTCGCCGGGGGACCATCTTGCCCCCTCCGAAAGCCACCGCTCCGACGCAGTCCACCGAATGCGATGTCCAGTCCCGAGCTGTCCGATCCCGACCGCTGGTCCGCCCTCTCCGACCGGGAGCGGCGCGACCTCCTCGCCGCCGCGCTGCTGGAGGCGCTGGAGGGCGCGCCCGGCGTGCGGGGGACGCACGTAGAGGTGGGCCCGGTGCAGCAGCCGTACGACCTGACGGCGGTGGCGGAGACGGACGTGGGCGACCTGCGCACGCCGCTCTGGTCGCACGCGCGCGCCTCGATCTTCGTGGACGAATCCGTCCACCCGGCGAACCGCGGCCAGCTCGCCCCCGCCGGTGCGGTGCGCGAGGCGGCGGAGCGCCTGCGCGCGCGCCTTGCCGTGCCCTTCACGCTGGAGGCGCGCGGCCTGACGGCCACGCTGGTGCCGGAGGCGGGGGTGGAGCGCACCTGGACCGCCGAGCGCAGCCGCTTTCGCAGCCGCACCGCCGTGACGCGCGAGGACGTGGTCGCCGACGCCGCCGAGGTGGACCTGCGCGACCTGCTGGCGCACTTCTACACCGGTCCCTCGCTGCGCATGGCCGCCGCGGACGGCAGCGCCTTCCTCCTCCCGGCCGCGCCGGAGGCGGAGGGCCCGCTGGTGTCGCTGTGCCCCGCCTGCCACCGCTACGCCGAGGGGAGCGCGGCCGCCTGCCCGGAGTGCGGCGGCCCCGCGGAGACCGTGGTCGCCGTGCGTCCGCCGCGGCGCTGAGGGGCGGCCCCCTCGGCCCTCACCCGGCGGCCTTGGGGCCGCCACCCTCTCCCAATCCCGGGAGAGGGGGCAAGCGCGGGATGATGCAGATACGTCGGCAGTTGCGTGAGGGATTACGGCCCGAAGGGGCGAGACCCGGCGGGGCTGTTTCCGCCGGGGCTCGACTCCGTTAGCGAGCGTTGTTTGCTCGCTTACGGAGCCGAAGCCCGACCCCGGCGCCAGCCGGGGGCACGCCCGAACCCCGCCGTCGAAAGCCGTTCGCAGTCCGCTCGATCTCAACCCGAAAGAAATCCAGAATGACTCAGCCTACCGGCGGCGCCTCGCACCTCGAATGCACCCGCTGCGGCGCCCGCTACGAGAGCGAGGAGCTGCAGCGCCTTTCCCCCTGCTGCCAGAAGCCGCTCTACCCCCGCTACGACCTGGACGCCGTGGCGCGCAGGCTCTCGCGCGACGACCTTGCCGGCCGCTCCGCGGACCTGTGGCGCTACGCCGAGCTGCTTCCGGTGCGCGACCCGGCCAACGCCGTGCGCCTGGGCGAGGGGTGGACGCCGATGATCGAGACGCCGCGGCTGGCGGACCGCCTGGGCGTGGGCCGGGTGTGGATCAAGGACGAGGGGCAGAACCCCACCGCGTCGTTCAAGGCGCGCGGGCTGTGCATGGCCGTGTCCCGGGCCAGGGAGCTGGGCGCGGCCGAGCTGGCGCTTCCCTCGGCGGGGAACGCGGGGAGCGCCGCGGCCGCCTATGCCGCGGCCGCGGGGATGCCGGTCCACGTGGTGGTGCCGCGCGACACGCCGGCGACCATCGTGGCGGAGATGCGCGCCCTCGGGGCGGACGTGGAGCTTCTGGACGGGCTGATCAACGACTGCGGCGCACGCGTGGCGGAGGGGGTCCTGGAGCACGGCTGGTTCGACCTTTCCACGCTCAAGGAGCCGTACCGCGTGGAGGGCAAGAAGACCATGGGCTACGAGGTGGCGGAGCAGCTGGGATGGAAGCTCCCGGACGCCATCCTCTACCCCACCGGCGGGGGGACCGGGCTGGTGGGGATATGGAAGGCGTTCGACGAGATGGAGCGGCTGGGGTGGATCGGGCCGGAGCGCCCCAGGATGGTGTCGGTGCAGGCGGCGGGGTGCGCGCCCATCGTGCGCGCGTGGGACGCCGGCGCGGCGGAGGCGGAGCTGTGGGCGGGCGCGCGCACCTACGCGTCCGGGCTGCGCGTGCCCCGCGCGCTGGGCGACTTCCTCATCCTGGACGCGCTGCGCACTTCCGGAGGCGCCGCCTTGGCGATCCCCGACGAGGAGATGCGGCGCTGGACGCCGCTGGTGGGCGCCGACACCGGGATCTTCTGCGCGCCGGAGGGCGCCGCGACCGCCGCCGCCGTCCCCGTCCTGCGGCAGATGGGGGTCCTGGGGCCGGACGACAGCGTGGTGCTCTTCAACACGGGGAGCGGGCTCAAGTACGTGGGGATGTGATTTGACGGGCTGAACTGCGGGTTGGGGCGTGCCCCCGGCGGGCGCCGGGGTCGGGCTTCGGCTCCGTAAGCCCGCAAACAACGCGGGCTAACGGAGTCGAGACCGCGCAAACAGCCGCGCGGTCTCGCCCCTTCGGGCCGAAATCCCTCACGCGGGGCTCGCGCTGGCGTCCGCTGGGACCCCAGCCCGGCTCCTACCTTCTGCCGTGTCGTGCTCCCCCTCCCCCCTTGCGGGGGAGGGGGCCGGGGGGAGGGGGCGCGCCGAATCCCGCCACCAAGAACAGAATCGCCCCCGCGGCCATCCGGCCGCGGGGGCGATTCGCGTCGTGTGACGGGTCCGCTCAGCGGGTACGCCCCACCGACAGGTACAGCTTGGTGGGGTCCGGGACCGCGCTCGCGACCGAGTAGCGGGCGCCGCCGCCCGCGTAGCCCGCCATCTCCCGCTGGTGCGCCTGCAGGCGCCGGCGGACCTCCGCGTCCTCGCGGTACACCGGGAGCTCGGCGAAGGAGAACGCCGGCCCGCCGCCGGGGCTCACCGAGGGGCTGGGCGTCGCCGCGACCGCCTGGATCCCGGTCGCCGTCACGTCCACGCCCAGCGGGTCGCCCTCCACGTCCGCGCCGTAGAACGCCACCAGCGTGTAGTCGCCCGCCTGGTCCACGCAGAGCGCCTGGCCGGCCGCGGGCGCCAGCGTGTGCACCTGGCCCACCGCCAGCGACGGGACCGCCGCGCAGGCGCCGGCGGGGGCCTGCCCGCCCGAGGTCACCCGCACCTCGGCGCGGCCCGCGCCCACGCCGAAGCGCAGGTACGCCGCGCCCCCCGCGTCCAGCGACAGCGACACCGGGGTGCCGCTCGCCAGCCGCCGCGTCCGCAGCTGGAGCCCCCCGGTGAACAGGTTGCGGAAGTCCCAGCTCGGCTGCGTGAAGCGGGCGTCTGTCCCCGGCACGGCGTCGTCCATGTACACCGACACCGCCCAGTCGCGGAACAGGGGGACCGGGTCCGTCGCGAGCGCGGCGCGCAGGTTCGCCATCCCCGTGGTGCGGGAGTTCACCAGCGTGTTCCAGAGCGCCTGCTCGTCGCCCCCGCGCCGGTCCGCCGCGTAGCGCAGGAAGTTCCAGATCGCGCCGCGGGTGGACACGTCGTCATCCGTCTCGTACGGCGAGTCGCGCTCCGGCTCGTTGGTGTGGCCGAAGTAGCGCGTCCCGTTCTGCGCCATGTAGGCGAAGAACGCCGTGCGCGCCGTGGAGCCCGTGGGGAACGCGGCGCCGGCCAGGTTGCGCCGGGGCGACAGCCCGCTCGCCTCGTAGAACACCAGTTCCTCGGCGACGTGGCTCAGCCCCTCGTTGAGCCACACCGCCTCGTTCCACTCCGCCCCCCCCACCTTGAGCGTGTACAGGCGGCGCGACGCGCTGATCAGGTGCTGCGTCTCGTGCGCCATCACGCCCACCATGTTCTGCTTGGCGCTGGCGTACGAGAACGGCCCGCCGCGGATGGGGTCCGGCGCCAGCAGGTAGATGATCTCGCCCACGTTGCTCGACGGGCAGGCCTGCAGGTTGTCCGTGTCCTTGGTGGGAAACAGGTCGCGCGAAAAGAACAGCCCGTTGATGTACGTCCCCGAGGAGGGGGAGGTGAGGTCGTTGATGGCGCGGGTGACGAAGAACACCACCCGGTCGTTGCGGTCGATGTCCTCCGGCTCGCCGAAGTTCCGCGTGTCCACCGGCCACACCAGGTTGTCGTACGCGGTCGCGAACTCCTGGTAGTCCGCGTCGGTGAAGCCCTGCGACGAGTTGGTGACGTCGTTCACCATGATCGCGCGGTTGGAGACCGCCGCCACCCGCCCGCCCCGCAGCACCGGGTTCTCGCAGTTGTCGTTGAACTGGACGTTGAGCTGGATCTCCTCGCCCACGGCGGGGAGCCTCGCCTTGGGCTCGGTCGGGGAGTCGTCGCACGCCGCGAGGGCCGCTGCGAGCATGGAGAGGCCGAGGATCCGCTTCATGGGTTCCCGTGTTGGAGCGTGGCGGACGTGGAATCGCCGGCAGGCGAGGCGGCGCTGCAGCTACGGCGGAAGGGACGGCGGATGGCCCCGGCGGGTCCCGTCCGCATTGATCGTACCCGGTGCGGGCCCGCGGCGCGAGCCCCGCGCGCGGGCGCAGGGGCCTTATACGCCGCCCCGTGGGGAAAGGGTCCGCGCCGGGTGTGGTCCGCGGCGCGGGGCCGTGCTATCTTGGCGCCGTTCGCGACCGCCCCACCCGATCCGAGACCCAGACATGACCCGGACCCAGACGCGCCACTTCCTCGCCATCCCGGACTTCTCGCGCGAGGAGCTGTACGAGATCCTGGACCTCGCCGCGCGGATGAAGCGGGGGGAGTACACCGACAAGCCGCTCGCCGGCAGGACGCTGGCGATGATCTTCACCAAGAGCTCCACCCGCACCCGCGTCTCCTTCGAGGTGGGCACCTACCAGCTCGGCGGACACGCGCTCTTCCTGTCCTCCCGCGACATCCAGCTGGGGCGCGGCGAGCCCATCCGCGACACCGCGCGCGTGCTGTCGCGCTTCGTGGACGGCATCATGATCCGCACCTTCGACCAGGCCGACCCCGAGGAGCTGGCGAAGTGGGGCTCCGTGCCGGTGATCAACGGGCTCACCGACCTGCTCCACCCCTGCCAGATCATGGCCGACCTGCAGACCATCCGCGAGAACCTGGGGCCGGACCTGTCCGGGGTGAAGGTGGCGTGGGTGGGTGACGGCAACAACATGGCGAACTCGTGGCTGAACGCCGCCTACCGCTTCGGCTTCGAGCTGCGCCTGGCCTTCCCGGCCGGGTACGAGCCGGACGCCGCCATCCTGGAGCGCGCCCGCGGCGCCGCCAACATCGTCACCACCCACGACCCGCGCGAAGCGGTGGCGGGGGCGGACGTCGTCAACACCGACGTGTGGACCTCCATGGGCCAGGAGGAGGAGTCCGCCCGGCGGCTGCGCGACTTCGCCGGCTACTGCGTGGACGAGTCCATGATGGAGTCCACCACCAACCGCTCCATCTTCCTGCACTGCCTGCCGGCGCACCGCGGCGAGGAGGTCACGGACGGCGTCATCGAGGGTCCGCGGTCGCGCGTGTTCGACGAGGCCGAGAACCGGCTGCACGCGCAGAAGGCGATCATGGCGACGCTGATGGGCGGTTCCGGTTCCAACGGCTGAACGACATTTGACGGCGGGGTAGGGCGTGCCCCCGGTGGGCGCCGGGGTCGGGCTTCGGCTCCGTAACGCAGCAAACCACGCTGCGTAACGGAGTCGAGCCCCCGCAAACTGCGCGGGGTCTCGCCCCTTCGGGCCGGAATCCCTCACGCGGGGATCGCGCTGGCGTCCGCGGGGCATCTCCAGGCTGACGGTCCCCACCGTCGTCGTGCCGTGCTCCCCCTCTCCCAGCATCGGGGGAGGGTGCCGGGGTGGGTGGAGGGCCGCCGTTGCAGGCTGTTCCCTGTTCCCTGTTCCCTGTTCCCTGTTCCCTATCCCTTCCGCTCCAGCCGCTCGTCCGCCCAGCTCACCGGGTCCTCGATGGGCTCCAGGTGGGTGAACACCGTGGTGTTGGGGACGGCGCCGCGCAGCTCCTCCTCCAGGCGCTCCAGGTAGTCGTGGCCGCGCTGCACCGTCCACTCGCCGGGGACCAGCACGTGCAGCGACACGAAGCGGCGGGCGCCGGCCTGGCGGGTGCGCAGGGCGTGGAACTGCACCCCGTCGTTGGTGTGCGCCTCCAGCACGGCGGCGATGCTGCGCCGCTCCGGCTCGGGGAGCGCGGTGTCCAGCAGCCCCAGCATGGACCTGCGCAGCAGCCCGATTCCCGTCCACACCACGTTCACCGCCACGGCCACGGCGATCAGCGGGTCCAGGATCTTCCACCCCGTAGCCGCTGCCGCCCCCACCCCCAGGATCACCCCCACCGAGGTCCACACGTCGCTCATCAGGTGATGGGCGTCGGCCTCCAGCGTGATGGAGTGGTAGCGCCGCCCCGCCCCGAAGAGGAGGCGCGCCACCCCCAGGTTGATCACCGAGGCGAGCGCCGAGATGGCGAGCCCCACCCCCACGTCCTCCACCGGCCGCGGGTCCAGCAGGCGCGGCACCGCCGTCGCCAGGATGCTGGCCGCCGCGATCACCACCAGCGCCCCCTCGAACCCGCTGGAAAAGTACTCCGCCTTGGTGTGGCCGTACGCGTGCTCCTCGTCCGCGGGGCGCGCCGCAACCCACAGCGCCCACAGCGCCACGATCGCCGCCAGCAGGTTCACCAGCGATTCCAGCGCGTCCGACAGCAGCCCCACCGACCCGGTGAGCACGTACGCGCCCCCCTTGAGCCCGATGGTCGCCAGGGCGGCGAAGATGGAGATCAGCGCGTAGCGCTTCAACGACGGCTGCGACAACGGATGCGCCGGGGGTTCCGGTGGCTCTGTGCGGAGGAAGCCGGCAAGGTAGTGGGTGAGTGCGAAAGCGCGAAAGTGCGGGGTGCCGTTCGCCGTTCCGTCGCACCCAAATGAATCGGTTCGGAGGGAGACAGCCGGCAGTTTGGCTGGCTCACTCCGGCGCAGGGAGACTCGCCGGCTGTTTGGCGAGGCTCCCGGAGCCCGCGTAGGAGACCGGCAGCAGGACCGCCGGGCTCCGCAGCGGCCCGCCACGACACCCGGATCCCTCCTGTACATTCCGTCCGGAGTCCACTAGTGCCATTCCGGCAGGTTGGTTACCTTGTCCTCCCGAGCCGGACCCAACGGAAAGACACGCACCGAACCGCCGAGACCCCAATGGCCGACGCCACCCTGCTGCGCACCCCCCTGCACGGGGAGCACCTCGCGCTCAATGCCAAGATGGTGCCCTTCGCCGGCTACGAGATGCCCGTGCAGTACCCCACCGGCATCACGGCCGAGCACAACGCCGTGCGCACCGCCGCGGGTCTCTTCGACGTGTCGCACATGGGCGAGTTCCTCGTGTGGGGGGAGCGGGCGCTGGACTTCGTGCAGCACGTGAGCAGCAACGACGCGTCCAGGCTGGAGGTGGGGCAGGCGCAGTACTCCACCCTGCTCAACGACGACGGCAGGCTGCTGGACGACCTGCTCGTCTACCGCTTTCCCAACCACTACATGCTGGTGGTCAACGGCGCCAACAAGGACAAGGACTGGGCCTGGGTGTCGCGCTACGCCGAGCAATTCGGCGTGGAGCTGACGGACCGCACCGAGGAGATCGCCCTGCTGGCGCTCCAGGGGCCGAGGGCGCAGGCCATCCTGGCGAAGCTCACCGGCTACGACCTGGACTCCATCGGCTACTACCGCTTCGGCTGGGGGCCCATGTCGGGTCCGCTGGAGGGCGTCACCGCCACCTATTCGCGCACCGGGTACACGGGCGAGGACGGCTTCGAGCTGTACGTGGACGCGGCGGACGCCCCCGCGGTGTGGCGAGCGCTGCTGGAGGCCGGCGCGCCGGAGGGGATCCTCCCCGCGGGGCTTGGGTGCCGCGACTCGCTGCGGCTGGAGATGGGCTACGCCCTGTACGGCAACGACCTGGACGAGCAGACCTCGCCGCTGGAGGCGGGGCTGGGCTGGGTGGTCAAGCTGGACAAGGGCGACTTCGTGGGGCGCGACGCGCTGCTCCGCCAGAAGGAGGCGGGGATCGGGCGCAAGCTGGTGGGCTTCGTCCTCCGGGAGCGCGGCTTCCCGCGGCACGGGTACCCGGTCAGCGTGGGCGGCGAGACCGTGGGCGAGGTGACCAGCGGGGTGTCCAGCCCCACGCTGGGCCAGGGCATCGGCATGGCGTACGTGCCGGCGGAGTCGGCGAAGCCGGGGAGCGAGATCGGCATCGTCATCCGCGACCGGGTCGTCCCCGCCGATGTGGCGCGTCCGCCGTTCCACAAGGGCGGGAGCGTCCGCACCTGACGCGGACGGCGGCGTCCGGGCCGGCAAGGCAGGGGAACCGAGTGGCAGAGACCGTCGTCGTCACCACGGAAGACCTGGAGCCCGCGGTGCGGCTCCGCGCGGGCTTCGAGGAGGCGGGGCTCCGCGTGGAGCTGCTGACCTCCGGCGAGGGGCTCGCCGACGTCGCGGGCGAGCCCGTGCTGCTGGTGCTCACCGGCGGCCTGCGGGAGCGCCGCGCGCGCTCGCTCGTCGCGCAGGCGCGCGAGCGGGGGCGCCTTCCGGTGCTGGGGCTGGTGGAAGAGACCGAGCCGCCGAACCGCGAGGTGTGCCGGGAGATGGGGCTGGCCGAGTGCTTCGCCAAGCCGGTGGACGTGGAGGAGGTGGTGCTGGTGGGGCGCCGGCTGGTGCAGCGCGAGCAGCTGCGCGAGATCACCGGCATCGTCGGCGAGACCGAGGAGATGGACCAGGTGCTGGAGCGCGTGGTGCAGATCGCGCCCACCGACGCCACGGTCCTGGTGCAGGGGGAGAGCGGCACCGGCAAGGAGCTGGTGGCCCGGGGGATCCACGCGCTCTCGCGGCGGCGCCACCGCCCCTTCATCGGCGTCAACGTGGCGGCGCTCCCGGAGACGCTGCTGGAGTCGGAGCTGTTCGGGCACGAGAAGGGCGCCTTCACCGGCGCCACCGACCGCCGCAAGGGGCTCTTCGAGCTGGCCAACGGGGGGAGCATCTTCCTGGACGAGATCGGGGAGATGCCGCTCGCCACGCAGACCAAGCTGCTGCGGGTGCTGGAGGAGCGCGAGTTCCGGCGGGTGGGGGGCGAAGAGGAGATCCGGGTGGACGTGCGGGTGATCGCGGCCACCAACCGCGATCTGCGCGAGGAGGTGGCGACGGGCGACTTCCGCCGCGACCTGTACCACCGCCTCAACGTGCTGCGGATCGAGCTCCCCCCGCTGCGCGAGCGCCGCGCGGACATCCCGCGCCTCATCGAGCGCTTCATCCGCCACTTCAGCACCACGCACGACCGCCCGTTCCTGGGGATCGATCCCGAGGCGCTGCGGCTGCTGGTGGAGTACGAGTGGCCGGGGAACGTGCGCGAGCTGCGCAACATGGTGGAGTCCATGGTGATCCTGGCCCCCGGCCGGGTGATCCGCCCCGAGGACATCCCCCCCGAGGTGCGCCACGGCGGCCGGCGGACCGGGGCCCTGGTGCCGCTCCTGGAGTCGCGCGTCCCCCGGGCCGCCGCCAACGGCGACGGCGCGCCCCGCGAGCTGGAGTTCATCTTCCGCACGCTGTACGACCTCAAGCTGGACGTGGACGACCTGCGCCGCGAGTTCGAGGTCTACCGCCAGCGCCAGCCGGACCCCTTCCGCATCCCCGTCCCGCTCCAGGACTCCTCGTCCGCGGTGATCCCCTTCGCCGCGCTGGGCGGCCACCGCGCCTTCGCCCCGGCGGAGGCCGAGCCGGAGCCGGAGCGCGGCACCGTGGTCTTCCGCCCGGGGATGACCATGCAGGACATGGAGCGTGAGGCGATCAACGCCGCCCTCCGCGAGGCCGCCGGCAACCGCCGCAGGGCCGCGGAGATGCTGGACATCGGCGAGCGCACGCTGTACCGCAAGATCAAGGAGTACGGGATCGAGACGTAGCGGCGAAGCCGCTCGCGATCCGGCGGTCCCGAACCCTGGGCACCCTCCCCATGTCCTCACCCGAGTACCACGTCTTCACCCGCAAGGGCGATTCGCGCGCCGAGGTGGACCGGCTGCTCGCCGAGCTGAAGCGCGCCCACGGCGCGGACGTGGACGCCGGCTTCCACAAGTACATGTACGTCACCAAGGCGGACCTGACGGTGGTGATGCTGCACCCGGGGGAGTCCTTGCTGTCGCGCGCCCTGCGCGGGCGGCCCGGGTGGACGGAGCCGGGGATGGCGGGCGGCAACTGAGCCGCCGGCGCCTTCCGCGGCTCACCTCACCGTCACGCTCTGCTCCAGCGCGGTCCGCGCGTCCCAGCCGGTGCCTGGGTAGGCGTGCACCACGCGCAGCCGGTAGGTCCCGGGCGCCAGGCCGGTGATGCGCGCGTCGTAGCCGAACGCCGCGATCACCTGGGTGCACATCTCGCCCTCGCGCGCGGCGTCCACGCGCAACGTCACCTGGCCGCCCGCGGCCTCCACCGTCCCCGACAGGCGCCGGCAGGGGTCGGGGGTCTGCATCCGGCCCTGCACGACGATGGCGCCGGCCTCGCCCTCGGCGCGGGTGCCGGTCTCGGCGGCGGGCGCGGCCGGCGAGGCGCCGGGGCCCGGGTCGGTGAGGGTGGGGCCGGACTCCAGCCGGCGGGAAGTCAGCTCCACGCGCGGCCCACCGCCCCCGCCGGAGGCGGGCGCGGGTCCGCCGGCGGTGGAGCACGCGGCGAGGGCCAGCAGCATCACGAGCGGCATACGAACCATGGGTGCACCTCTCTTTCGTGGTTTCCGAAGCCCGGGGTACGCTCCACCGCCCGCGTGAGGGATGCGAGCGCGAAGCGGCGAGACCCCGCGGGGCTGTTTCCGCGGGGGCTCGCCTCCGTAGCAGACGGTCGTTTCGTCTGCTACGGAGCCGCAGCCCGACCCCGGCGCAGCCGGGGGCACGCCCGACCCCGCAGTTGGAACTCGTCGTCACTCCTGCCGGAGCGCGTCGATGGGGGAGAGCCTGGAGGCACGCCGCGCAGGATAGATGCCGAAGACGATCCCCACCAGCGCCGGGACGGCCATTGCGACCAGCAGGGTGCCGGGCGTGGGTAGGGTGGAGAGGGTCTGCCCCGTGTACATCCGGATCAGTGGCGAAACCCCCGCGGCGGCGGCCGTGCCCAGCAGCACGCCCACCAGGCTCCCCAGGCCGCTGATGGCCAGCGACTCGAAGAGGAACTGCCAGACGATGTCGTGCCGCCGCGCCCCCAGCGCCCTGCGCAGCCCGATCTCGCGCGTCCGCTCCGCCACCGAGGCCAGCAGCACGTTCATCACGCCGATCCCGCCCACCAGCAGCGAGATACCGATGATGGCGCCCATCACCATCTTGAAGACTCCGATCCCCTCGGTGGCCTGCCGGACCTGGTCCTCGTAGGTGGAAAAGGTCAGCCGCGCCTCCGGGTCGCCGAAGTGGACGGCGCTCCAGTCCTCCACCGCGTCGCGCACGGGCTTCACGGCCTCGATGCTGGCCGCCCGCACCAGCATCAGCGGCGCCACGCGCGTCCCCGGGAACAGGTCCGGCGCCGCGGCGAGCGGCACGTACGCCAGCTCCTCGTCCCGCAGGGCGAAGATGCCGATCACCTGCCTCCGCTCGGTCCCCACCCGCACCGTGCGGTTGAGCAGCGTCAGGTAGGGGCGGGGATGGGCGAGCGACTTCGCCAGCTTCACCGAGAGCACCACCACGGGGACGTCGCGGGCGGCCTCGGCGTCGATGAAGAAGCGGCCGTGGCGGATGTCCAGGTTGTCGAAGGACGCGCCGTTGGCGAGCGTGGCGACAGTGGCGGCCTGCTCCACGCGGTTGCCCCCTGCGAAGTAGCTCGCGCTTCCCCCCAGCCAGAGCGAGACGTCGGCCACGGCGGGAAGGTCGCGCACCCCGGCGGTGTTGTGCGGCGTGAAGACGACGGGCTCGCGCACCGCGACGCGGCGCCCGTCGACGCTCCGGGTGGTGCGCGGGATCACCTTCACCACCTGCACCGCCTCGCGCCCCAGGGCGTCGCGGACGTAGCGCTCCATCCCGTCGCCCAGCGACAGCACGCCCACGAGCGAGGCGACGCCGATGAGCACGCCCAGCGCGGACAGCAGGGTGCGGAGCAGGTTGCCGCGCAGCCCGTCCATGCCGGCCACCACGGAGGTGAGCATCGCCTGGGATCTCATCTGTGCTCCACCGCGCGGAGGGCTGGGTCGGGAGGATGGATTGCGTGCCGCAGCAGGGGATACGGCGGCAGGGCGGGCCCGGGTTTCACGCCCGCGGGAGCTCCGTCATCCCCGGGAGGTGCGCATGGCGGGTAAGGTGCGGAATGCGTGGTGTGGAGAGTGGTGGGTTTCGCGCTGTTCTGGCCAAATTCTGAGCTTAGCCGGCGACTGGCCGGTCGTTTCCCCTCCTGGACGAGCACTCCCATGAACGCCGCACGCCTCTTCCTCGCCCTCCTGCTGGCGGCATCGGCCGCCGTTTCCGCACCGCGCGTCTTCCCGGACGACGAGGTGGTGCCCGTCAGTCCGTTCCTGGGCTCGGGCGGGAAGGTGGGGTGACCCGCGCGGGCGCGGAGTGGCGCGGATGCGTGCGAAGTCGTCCTGTCCGTGAGGCATCGGCGATGCCCTCGTCCCCCCGGAAGCGGAGAACCGCCATGAACCCGCCTCGTCGGCACGCACCGTGGACCCTGCCCGTGTTCCTTCCCCTCACCCTCGCGCTCGTGGCGTGCGGCCTGGCCCCGCTCGGCCCGTCCAGCCCCGCGGACGACCTCCGCGCCGCCCGCGCGGAGTGGGAGCGCCAGGGGATCTCCAGCTACCGCTACACCGTCCACAGGTCGTGCGAGTGCCTCCCGGAGGCGACCGCGCCGGCGCGGGTGGAGGTTCGCGACGGCCGCACGGTGTCCGTGGCGGCCACGACCGGCGGTCGTCAGCTCCGGCCGGAGGACTTCGGACAGTACGACACGGTGGAGGAATTGTTCGCGGTCATCGAGGAAGCGATCTCCCGGGATCCGTACCGCTTCAGCGCGAGCTACGACGAGCGCCTGGGGTACCCGCTCGGCTACTCGGTGGACTTCGACCGGGAGCACGCGGACGACGAGGGCGGCCTCGCCATCACGGACTTCGAGGTGATCGAGTAGCGGCGGATGCTTCAGAAGAGGGCCGCGGCCCCGCGCCCACGGGTGGGCACGGGGCCGTCGTATTCACCGGGTTCACCGGTGGTGGGTTGCCAGCGGTGGCGTCGGACCGGCTACACGTAGACGCGGCAGATGCACCGGCCCAGGGCGCAGTAGCCCACGTCGTAGCCCTTCGCGCGGCAGGCCGCGGTGCAGTCGGACACCTGCACGCCGTCCAGCGAGCAGCCGGCGACCGTGGCGGCTTCGGGAGTCGCAAATGCCTGCGTCGCGCCGAAGCCCATCGCGCCCACGAACGACAGGGCGAGCAGGGCGCGGCGAAGGTGGGTCAAGGAGCGGTTCATCTGTCCTCCAGGGAGACGGGGAGCAGGGCAGCCAGAGCGGGCTGTATCTCCGAATGATACACGACACAAATCGTGGCGCAAGCATGTCGCGTCTCACGATGCGGCGGCGGTTTTTGCGGTGTCGGCCAGAGCAATTCTTGACACTTTACCTTGCGGCCGGCACAGTAGGAGCGTGACGGAGCAGCGTTCCTCCGCTTCAAAGCCTGACCGGCGGCACAGTTCCGACGAGCAGGCAGGTGAATGCCTATCATATTACTTCGGTAACCCCTCAACCATTCACTGGGTATGACCATGGCGACCCGCTTCACCCAGAGACTCAAGCCGACATCACAGGACAAGCGGTTTCTTGCCGAGGGTGTGGACCGGATCAAGACGGTCACCGACTTCCTTGCCGACGCGATTGAGGGGGTCAAGGACACAGACTTTCCCGCTGCCGTCGCGGAGGCAGCCCCTTGGGCCGGGCTGATCAGTGAGGCGGTCGCCGAGGCCGTGCCGCCGATCAAGTTCGTTCTGAAGCTCTACGAAAAGCTGACGAAAGAGCATGATCCCCTGGTTCTCGGCTACTTCGCCTGCACGTTGGCGTACCAGCGCGCGGTAGAGGAATCGGTCGCGGAGGTAGGGCGGCCGGAGCAAGCCCGCAGTGTTCCAACGGACACCCGGAAGCAGCTCGAAGAATACGAGCCATCCGATGTGGACCTCAGCGGTTTTTCGCTGGGAAACGCACTGGAGCATGATTTCGTCGGGGTTGCTGATCGTGCCTTGCTGGAGGCCGTGCGGTCGGTAGGCTACAGCGAGAACCAAATTACCTCGCTGGTCACTCTGGTCCACGAGCGGTTCGTTGCCGTGCTCAAGGAGCTTCTGACCAACGGTCAGACGGCGGAGCGGTTCCGGCCTTTCAAAGAATTGATGGAGCTCGACACCGGAGAGCGGCAGGCATACAACGCACTGTACGAGCACGCAAGATATCAACGCTGGCTTTTCGAGGAGAAGCCAGTGTTCGAGCGGGAGCCGTTCGCGTTGAAGCACGTCTACATCGATACGGAATGCGGCAAGCTCACGTGGAGCGAGATCCGCGGCGGAGATGCCCAGAGATCTGGACAGCGCGTGGACGCGTTCTCCGAGCAATGGGGCGGACGTCATCCATTGCTTGAGCAGGTGCTGGACCTGATTGCCGACCCCGGATTCCGGGATGCGATTGTTATCCAGGGAGTTGCCGGCGCGGGAAAGTCGGCGTTCACGCTCCGTCTGTGCGTGGAGCTCCTGGAACAGGGCCTTCGGCCCATTCGTGTGCGCCTCCGGGACCTGCGCCTCGATGTGCACGTCAAGGACGCGCTGCCGAAAGCCGTCCGCTTGGACGAGGAGCCGCCCCGAAAACCCGCCGGCCAGCCTCGGCCGGACGACCTTTTCCTCGACGGACGGATCTTCAAGTCGTCGGTCCCGTTCCGGGGCCATGACATCTGCCCGTACGTGCTGATTCTCGACGGGTGGGACGAGATCAGCATCGCCTCGGCGGAGGACTTCAAGTCCCGGGTCTCGAGGATGCTGGAGCAGGTTCGATCTGAGTACCTGTCCTCGTATGGAGTTCCGGTCCGGGTGATCCTCACCGGCCGCCCCTCCAACGACGTGAGCGGCAGTAATTTTCTGCGCGACAGGACCCCGGTGCTCACCGTTCGTCCTCTCCGGCCGGAGCAGCTCCGCAAGTTCGTGCAGGACTTGAGCAACGCGCTCGCGGAACGGCCGGTTCCAGTTGTGACGGCCGACGAGTGGAGGTTGACCGAGCCGGAAAAGCTCGAACCAGCCCTCGTGCGCTACGAGGAGGAGTTCGCCGCAATGATGCAGGCGGTTAACCGTGAAGACGGTGCGTACCCCCTGAGTGCGACGGGGGCATTGGAGGGCAGCATGGAAGTTCTCGGGCTTCCCTTGCTCGCTCACCTCGCGGTACGGCTGATCTCCGGGTGGAAGGAGGACACGGCGAAGCTTCTGGCCACGTCCACTACACTCTATAGATTCCTAGTGGATCTCACAGTCAAGAACGCCGGCAAGTCGCCGCACGACAACGAGGGAACGGACACGCAGGCCCGTATCAGTGGTGAGGAGTTGCGCGACCTGCTTCGCCGTACCGCAGTCGCCATGACGATCCTCTTCCAGGAAAGCATTTCGGACAGGGAACTGTCTATGCGCCTCGACCTCCGGGGTGATGAGCTCGACCAGCGGGTCTCCAAGGCGACCGCGGACAACGTGCTCTCGGAGTTGATGATCAGCTTCTACTTCAAGGGTGGTCACCCAGGTCACGGCTGCGAGTTCCTGCACAAATCCTTCCGAGAGTACCTGTTCGCTGAGGAGATCGTCGAGACGCTGAAGGCGTACGGCAGGTCAGCTCCGGCAAATCTGAGCGAGCGTCAGGAATACTGGAAGGATTTCGCCCCGAGGGATCCGCGGTATGACCTCTCGCGCAAGCTTGGCAATCTTTTCGGGCCCGGATGGATAACTCCCGAGGTGGCCTCACACCTCCGAGAGCTGATCACCTGGGAGATCTCCCGGTCTACCGCGGCCCAGCTCAAAACGGACGGTGCCACGGATCCGTTGGACCTCACTGGGTGGGAGCGGGTGAGAGACGGCCTAGCGGACCTCTGGGACTGGTGGGGCGAGGGGGTCCACCTCCGCCCCCAGCCGCCCGAGCAGCCGTGGATGCAGGCTCCCCCTCTGTTCGCCACCGAGGTGATCCAGTGGTCCATGCCGATGGATCCGGAGAAACGCATGCGTCCGATCGAGCCGAAGCGTACGGCGAGTGTGGACGCTCACCTGGGAGATGGCCTTTTCCGGCTGTGTGCTCCGATACACTTCGATCTTGCGGTGGCAACTGGTTGGCTCAGCCCACGCGATCCTGACGGCGGTCTACCCACGCCTCGACAGAACTGGGAGGGTGTTTCAAGCATCGGCAAAGGTCCCAGGAGGTGCCAGGCAAGCGTGCAGCAGGAGGGTCGCACGTGGACCCTATTCGCTCCTTCCGGGAAGGACCCGAGCTTCTTCGCGAACTACGGGCACCGCATCAACGGTGCGGGCTGGCGCTTGCAAGGTGACTTTCCCGGGGGAATGGATCTTAGTGGAACCGATCTGAGAGGAACGCGACTGCTGAACTCCAGCGATTTTAGAAGATTTCCTACTATCTGGTCTTTCGCTAACCTCTTGCAAGTCAATGCAGTGCGCAATTACTTCGTAGACCATGAATTGCGATATGTGCTTGCTGATCATATGGCGCTTATCTCGTCCGTCTGCACCGGCGCCGACTTCACTGGAGCATCTCTCTATGGGAGTGACTTGGCACTGATCTACGCACCCGGCGCTAAATTCGACCGAGCCAACTTAGCGATCGCGGGTCTCGAAGGAGGTCATTTCGTCAAGGCTTCTTTTGCTCACGCTGACTTACGCAGAGTCAAGACTTCTGATAGTGATTACGGGGGTGCTGATTTCCATGATGCCTCGTTCTTAAACTCAAAAATTGACGAAAATCTGATCGAAATGTTGGGTCGTTCCGAGATCGCTCTCGACGCTGGTGAACAACAATTACTCACCGACTCATCACCTTATACTAACCCACAACAGGAGAAGGCGGGTGGATTCGTTCAGCTGGCGCTCCCCGGCGAGGCCGCGCACGCGCCCGCCGCGGCCGCCGGCAAGCTCCCCTGGCCCGGCCGCGCCATCGAGCAGATCGGCGCGCTGAAGTCGCTGGTCGCCGCCGCGCCCGCCGGGGTGGACGAGGCCGCTGCCGCGTTCGGCCGCGCCCCCGCCGAGCTGGTGCGCCGCCACCTGGAAACGCTGGTGCTCGTGGGCGAGGTGCGCCAGGACGAGCACGGCCGCTTCGCCGCCGTCGCCGAGCCGCTGTAGCCCGGCCGGCGGAGCGCCATTCCGCGGGCCGCGGGTGACCGGCCCGGCCGGCGCGTCGTCGTTCCTCGCCGTCCCACGCCGCTTCGGTCCCAGCCACCCGGAGGAACGCCATGTCCAACCCCCGTACGATCGCAGGGCTCCCGCTGCTCGCCCTCGCTCTCCTGGCCGGCGCGTGCTCGGACGGCCCCTTCGACGCCTCCGGCGCCCGCGACGAGCTCCGGGCCGCCCGCTCCGTGTGGCAGCGGGAGCGCCCCGCCGACTACGCCTACACCGTCGCGCGGGTCTGCTACTGCGGCCACGAAGTCGCCGGCCCCGTGCGCGTGGAGGTGCGCGGCGGCCAGACCCCCCTGGGCGGGCAGGGTCTACGGGAGGGCGCCTTCGACGGCCTGGACACCGTGGAGGAGCTGTTCGCGGCCGTGGAGGCCGCCATCGAGGCCGACCCCTACCAGCTCTCGGCCGGCTACGACTCCGAGCGCGGGCACCCCCTCGTCCTCGCGGTGGACTACGACCGGCAGGCCGTGGACGAGGAGGGCGGCTTCGTCGTGAGCGACTTCACGGCGCTCCCCTAGCGCCGGGCAGCATCCACCCGCATCCCCCGGAGCTCCGCCATGGCCGGCATCGAAGACGCCATCGCCCTCGCCGTGCAGGCCCACCGCGGCCAGAAGGACCGCGCCGGCGCGCCGTACATCCTGCACCCGCTGCGGATGATGTTCCGCGTGGAGACCGACGCCGAGAAGATGGCCGCCGTGCTGCACGACGTGGTGGAGGACACCGGCTGGACGCTGGACGACCTGCGCGCCGAGGGCTTTCCCGAAGAGGTGGTCGCCGCCGTGGACCACCTCACCCGCCGCGAGGAAGAGAGCTACGAGGAGTTCGTGATCCGCGCCGCCGGCCACCCGGTCGCCCGCCGCGTCAAGATCGCCGACCTGGAAGACAACATGGACGTCCGCCGCATGGGCACCGTGACGGAAAAGGACGGGGACCGGCTCACCCGCTACCACCGCGCCTGGCGCTCCCTCACCGCCGACCTCCCGGGCGTGTAGCGGCGGGCGCGCTCCTTGCCTCCCCCGGCGGGCATTTCGTCTCAGTGAAGCCTCGACCCGGAACCGGAGGTGTGGTCCGATGAACGCAAGACAAGCGCTCCGCTGGCTGGCGCTCGCCGCCGTGCTCACGCTCCCGGGCTGCCTGGTGTTCACCTGCAGCTACCCGTGAGGTCTTTGCGCTGAGGCGGGCCGCTGCGGAGCCGGACGATACTGCCGTCCGTCTCCTCCGCGGGCTCCGGGAACCCCGCCAAACAGCCGGCGGGTTTCCCTGCGCCGGAGTGAGCCTCGCCAAACAGCCGGCGAGTCTCCCTCCGAACAGATTCATACGGGTACTGCGGCAACTGCGAACGGCGCCCCCACCGTGGTTTCCCGGTGGGGGCGCCGTCGCGTGCTTCGTGCTCGTCCTCGGGTCCGGCCGGCGGCACGTCCGGGCACGCGGCTACCCGGCTACTTCAAGCTGCGTCCAGACTTTCCTACCTGCGCTCGCGCGGCCGAGGGAACGGCGGCCCCGGGCGGAAGTTGATCAGCTCCAGGGAGCGTCCGTGCTCTCCCTGGGTCATGGAGACCGCGTTCCCGTGCTGCGTCAGCATAGGTGCGGCATAGGGCTTCTTCTGCATGCGATCCTTCCTTTCGCCGGGACGGTGCCCGGCGGGTGTGCGGCGCTCGCCGCGGTTGAAGGTGCGCGTGCCCCGACGGTCCGCCGGCCGGACCTCCCGCGCCGTCAGATCCTCAGCCGCCAGCAGGTCAGCTCCAGCGTCCTCCCGAACGTTCCCATCGTGTTCGCCACCGCACATCCGAAGCGGGTGAGCGTCGGGATGGTGTAGGACTTCCTTGCCATGTCGCCCTCCTCTTTTGGAACAGGGGACTTACCGCGCGCCCGGAAACCCCGGGCGCGCGGGACATGCATGCGCCTGGCTCAGGGCAGGCCCAGGCGGAAGTTGATGAACTCCAGGAGCCGGCCGACGCGGCCGAGCGTCATCGCCACGGCACTGCCGTGCCGGGTGAGGACCGGGGTGGTGTAGGACTTCTTCCGCATGAGATCCATCCTTTCGCCGGGCGTGCCCGGCAGGTGTGCGGCTTCGCCGCGGTGAAGGAGGACGCTGGTGCGCCCCCCGCGGCCGCCCCACCGGGACGGCCGCTTCCGTGCTGCGCTATTCCCTTCAGACCGTCGCCGGCTCCATCCAGGCCGCCTCCGCGGCACGCTCCCGCTCCATCTCCCGCAGCAGCCGGCGCGTCAGCTCGTCGCGCGCGTCCAGCTCCGCGGGGGCGCAGTCCTGCACGATGCGGCCGCGGTCCATCACCAGCACCCGGGGGAAGCGCGCCGCCACCTCCAGGCTGTGCGTCGCCGCGATCAGCGTCCGCCCCCGCGCGAACTCCAGCACCGCGTCCCACACCGCCGCCTCCGTGCGCGCGTCCAGCGCCGCCGTGGGCTCGTCCAGCACCACCACCCGCGGGTCCTCCCGGAAGAGGCGGGCGAGCGCGACCCGCTGCCGCTGCCCCCCGGAAAGGAGCGCGCCCTCCTCCCCGGCCTCGCGCCCCGCCAGGTCGCCCGCCAGCTCCGGCTCCAGCCCGGCCAGGCACGCCGCCTCCGCCGCGGGCACCCGCCCCGCGCCCCGCCCGAAGGCCACGTTCTCCAGCAGCGAGCCGCGGAGCACCGCCGGCGACTGCGGCACCACCGCGACCGCCTCGCGCAGGGCGTGCAGGTCGAGCTCGCGCAGGTCCGCGGCGCCCAGCAGCACACGCCCCTCCGACGGGTCCAGGAAGCGCGCCAGCAGCCGCACCAGAGTGGACTTGCCGCACCCCGAGGGCCCCACCAGCGCCACGTGCTCCCCCGCCGCCACCGAGAAGTGCGCCCCGTCCAGTGCCATCCCGCCTCCCGGGTACGCCACCCGCACCCCCTCCACCCGCACCGGCAGCGCCCCCGCGCCGGGAAGGCGGCGCAGCGGGCCCGGGCGGACCTCCGCCGCCATGTCCAGCACCGCCGCGACCCGGCGCACCCCCGCCAGCGACTCCTGGAGGCTCCCCGCCACCTCGCTCCCGATGCTCGCCGCCGCGAACAGGTGCTCCACGTACATGTAGAACGCCAGCAGCGATCCCAGCGCGAGCGCGCCGTGGCTCACCGCCACCGCGCCCGCCGTGAGCACCGCCGCGGCCGTCAGCCCGGTCACCATCTCCGTACCGCCCCAGAGCACGGCGACCGCGCGCACCTGCGCCATCTCCGCGTCGAACACGCGGCGGCCCGCCGTCCAGGCCAGCCTCGCCTCGCGCCGCTCGCGCCGCGCGAGCGCCAGCGACTCCAGCGCGCCCAGGCGCTCGCTGAGGAACGAGGACAGCTCCCCTTGGCGCGCCTGCGCCGCCTCCGCGCGCTCCCCCAGGCGGCGGCGGCCCCGCCGCGTCGCCGCCAGGAACAGCGGCACCGCGGCCAGCGCCAGCAGACCCAGCCGCCAGTCCAGCGCGAACAGGGCGCACGCCACTCCCAGGAACGCCGCCGCCACCCCCACCGCGTGCACCATCACCCCGGTGAAGAACTGTTCCACCGCGCGCACGTCGCCGGTCATGCGGAAGAGCAGGTCGCCGCGCTGAAGCTGCGGGCGTCCCGCGGGACCCAGCCGCTGCACGTGCTCGAAGAGGCGCTGCCGCACCAGCAGGGCGATCCGCTGCCCCGCGTGCACCTGGCGCTCCCGCGCCAGCATCGAGGCGCCGCCGCGCAGGAGCTGGTAGGCCGCGAACACGCCGCCCAGCGCCAGCAGCGCCGCGGCGGGGCGGCGCGCCTGCATGGCGTCCACCAGCAGCTTGACCAGGAGAGGCTGCGCCAGCATCAGCAGCGTAAGCGCGAGCGAGGCACCCAGCGCCTGCGCCTCCCAGCGCAGAAGCGGCCCCACCGGGGCCAGGTGGCGGAGCAGCGCGCGCCAGGCGGGCGCCGGCCGGGCGCGCCCCGGGGGCGGGGGAGGGGACAAGGGGGACATGGCTCGTGAGCGTGTGACGGGGACGGCGGCGGAGGGAGCTCCCTCCGCCGCCGTCCTGCCGGTGCTCAGTTCCCGCCGCGGAAGCTGATCTTCTCGACGTTGCGGTTGGCGTTGCCGAGGGTGACCTCCGCCGCCCTGCCGTGCAGCGTCAGGGTGGGCGCGGTGTAGGCCTTCTTGTCCATGGGAACCTCGCGGTAGAGGGTGCTCCGTCCCGCGGCGGCGTGTCCGCCGCGGGGACCCGCGCGCTCCGGTCCGCCGGGGCGCGCGGGCGTACTGCCCGGCTGGCGATCAGCGCGGGCGCCAGTTGATCAGCTCGAGGAGCCGGCCGCCGTTGCCGAGAGTGACCACGGCGGCGCTGCCGTGGCGGACGACCGCCGGGGCGTTGTAGGTCTTCTTCTGCACGGTTCTATCTCCTGGGACGAGTTGGAAGTGGTGGAAAGGCTCAGCGCGGACGCCAGCTAATCAGCTCGAGGAGCTTGGTGGCGGTCCCGAGGGTGACTTCCACGGCGTTGCCGTGGCGGACGATCGTCGGGGCGCTGTAAGTCTTCTTCTGCACCGTGCTTTCTCCTGAAAGGAGGTTGATGTGGCCGGGAACTCGCGCCCGACCCGCCAACCGGCGGAACGTCCCGCCGGTGCTCATTCTCTCACGCCGTGCTCCAATCCGTGCGGTAGCTCCACGGAGCGCGCCGCCCGTTCACCTTTCTGATCTACGCCGCCGGGAGCGCGGCCGTCCGCTCCGGGTCCCACCGCCCGGCGCGCACCGCCAGCCATGTTTCCAGCGACAGCGAGCAGAGGAGGAAGGGGAGGCTGCGGACCTCGCCCTGCCGCGCCGCCTCGGTCGCGGCCCGCAGCGCTTCCACGCGCACCCAGCCGCGCCGGGCGATCTCCGGGTCGCGCAGCAGCTCGCGCAGCCGGTCCGCCTCGCGCGCCATGGCCCACAGGAGCCGCGCGTCGATCCCGCCCTTCCCCTTCCGCGTGCGCACCTCCTCCGGGAGGATCCCGCGCATCGCCTCGCGCAGCACGTACTTGCCCGTCCCGGCGCGGATCCGCATTCGCGGGGGCAGGAGGAGCGAATGCTCCACCAGCGGCCGGTGCAGGAAGGGGTAGCGCATCTCGATCCCGTCCTGGAACGGCCCGCGCTCCACGAACGCCGGCAGCGTCGCCATCTCCGTGGCCACCTCGTGCGCGAACCGGTTCCCCCCGCGCGGGGCCGCAAGCTGCCGCACCGACGGGAGCCGCTCCGCCACGCCGGCCCTGCGCACGAAGTCCGGGTCCAGCCACGCCGGCACCCCCTCGTGCGGCCGGGCGAAGCGCAGCTTCGCCGCGGTGGGGAGGAAGGGGAAGACGCCGTGGCGCCCCAGCCCCGTCCAGAACGACTGCCTCGCCGCCACCGACAGGCGCGTCAGCTCGCGCAGCCCCGTCCGCACCCGCCCCGCCGCCAGCAGGTCGGTGACGTAGCCCCAGTTGCCGCTCAGGTAGTGGTCGGACCCCTGGCCGCTCAGCAGCACCCGGCCCCCGGCCTCGCGGATCCGCGCAACCAGCGCGCGGTCGCGTGTCCAGAAGGGGAAGTGCGTGCGGGGCTCGTCCGTCGCCACCGGCGGCGTGCCGTCGTCCTGCCAGGCCCAGTGGTCCACCAGCTGCTCGTTGCGCAGCCCCCAGCGGCGCACCACGGTGTCCGAGTACCGGCGCTCGTCGCCGTCGCCCAGGGTGTCCACCACCGTCACCGTCCCGTCCAGGGCGGGGCCGCGCCCCGCCGCCGCCAGCGTCTGCGCCACGGACACCACCGACGACGAGTCCAGCCCCCCGGAGAGCTGCGACCACACCCCCGGTCCGTCCCCGGTCCGCGCGCGCACCGCCTCCTCGAAGAGCTCGCGGAAGCGCTCCGTCGCCGCCCGCTCGTCCACCGTTTCCGCCGGGACGAAGTCCGCCGCCCGCCAGAAGCGCCCCGACACCAGCCGTCCCTCGCTCCAGCTGAGGCGCTCGCCGGGGACCACGGCGCGCACCCCCGCCCATACCGTCCGCTCCGAGTGCGCGGCGCCCCCCACCAGGAAGTCCGCCACCCACTCCTCGTCGTAGTCGCCGCCGGCCAGCGCGTCCAGGCGTGAGGACAGGACCAGCGCGCCCTGCTCGCGCGCCAGGAAGAGCCCCTTGACCCCGAACGGGTCGCGCATCGCCGTGAGCGTGGCGCGCTCCCCGTCCCACAGCGCGAAGGCGAAGTCGCCCAGGAGCCCGTCCAGGCAGGCGGCCCCCCGCGCCATGTAGGCCGCCAGCACCAGCTCCAGGTCCGCCGCATCCGCGGCGTGGGGCCCGCCCCATCCCGCCACCTCCGCGCGGTTGTCCAGCCGCACGTCGCCGGCGGCCAGCAGGGCGCCGCGGCGCGCCAGCAGCGGGCGCAGCGCGTCCGGCTCGGTGCTCGCCGCCGCCGCGAAGCCGTCCGCGGCCAGCTCCGCCGCCCGGTTCCCCGGCACGGCGACCCGTGCCGCGAGGCGGGCGCGCAGCCCCGGGGGGAGCGGTGCGCCGGGCGCCGCCGCCGCGCAGCCGAAGCCGTTCATGCCGCCACCTCCGGGAGCGCCCTGAACTTGTCGACGGTTTCCCGGTCCTCGTTGACCGGCTCGCCGTCCACCTCCACCCAGGCGTGGGCGTAGAAGGGGTACGCCTGCACCCCCAGGCGCAGCTCCGCCGGCACGCCGCGGCGGCGCAGCAGCAGGTACAGCGCGAGCGACTGCTCCAGGCACACCGCCCGCCCCGGGAAGAACGCCGCCGCCACGGCCACGTGGTACGACGCGCGCTCCACCTCCTCCGGCGGCAGTCCCGCCCCGGCCGCCCGCGCGCCCAGGCGCCGTGCCCGCGCCACCGCCGGCCCGAAGCCGCGCGCCTTGAGGTGCGTCCGCACCGCGATCAGCGCCAGGGCGCAGCGGGCCACCGAGGGCGCCTTCATCCCCGCACCACCAGCTTCAGCTCCGCCAGCTTCCCCAGCAGTGCCGCCGCGTCCGCCGCCAGCCTGTCGCGGGGGGCGTCGTACTCGCCGAAGAGCCGCTCCGCCAGCGCCGCCGCCGTGGGGCACGCCGGCAGCAGCTCCCAGATGCGCGTGCCCACCTCGTCCAGCCCGTAGTACTCCCCGCGCACCGGGTCCAGGAGAACGGTCCTGTCCCCCTCGGCGGCGGACACCACCTTCTCCGCGCGCCGGAACGGAGCGTCGAGGGGTGCCGGGGCGGCGTCGCCGCGGGTCTTCCTGAGCCAGCCGAACATGTCGCGTACGGTTGAGGGAGCAGATTCCCAGCTGAGGCGGGAGAAAGCGAACTGTCCGCTCGTGACACATAAAGCGCGCCTCGCCTTCAATGCTAACAGGAACGCCGGCGACGTCAATAGCTGTCCGGTAACATGTCATGCGTCAACGTGTTGGCGGGGCATGAAATAGCCTGTCCCGGCCGCGGGTGGAACGATCGTTCGGGGGCGCGCGGGACCGCCCCACGTGCGGGTGCACGTGGGGGGGGCGTCTCCGGCCGCCAGCTCCCCTACAGGATGCGGATGGAGTTGATCTGCACGTCCCAGACGATGGTCTGCCCGACCCCCGCGCTGAAGGGGGTGGAGAACAGCTCCTGCCCGCCCGTGGCGCGCGCCATCAGGCGGTAGGTGTTCACCGTCGCCGCCGGGTTAAAGGAGAGCGTGGCGCGCGCGTTGGGGCTCACGTTCCCCAGGATCCTGCGCGCGCTCCCGGCCGCGTCCACCACGTACAACGTCAGCGAGGTCGGCGGGACCACGGTGTTCCTCACCTGAACCGAGATCCGGTTCATGGCGTCGGCCTGCTCCTGTGCCGATGGCGGGCCGCCGGCGGTCGCGGCCGGCGCGCACCCCCCGGCCAGCAGGGCGAGCGCGAGCGCCGCGGGGATGCGCAGGGAGCCGCGAAGCCGCATGGGATTCCTCCTCCGGGTCGGGTGTGTCCGGGCCGCGCCGCGGCGCCGGGAGCCCACCCGGGGCGCAGCAAGCGTGCCAGAAGGGAGGCCTGCCGCCGCTATGGCTCCGGGGTCGCGTCCTCCGCGTCCTCCGCTTCCACCACCTCCCCCTCCGGCGGGGCGGGGAAGAGCAGCCCCTCCAGCGTGTCCAGCAGGTCGTCGCGCCCGTCGCCGCTGAGCGCGGAGAAGAGCACCACCTGGTCCGTGTCCACGCCCAGCTTCTCCGCGGTCTTGCGCAGCGCCGCCTCGCGCTTCCCCTTGGCCAGCTTGTCCGCCTTGGTGAGCGCGAAAAGGGTGGGGATGCCGATCTCCGCCAGGTAGTCCACCGAGCGCAGGTCGTCCTCGGTGGGCCCCGTGCGGATGTCCACCAGCTGGACCACACCCCGCAGCTCGCGCGAAGTGGAAAGGAAGCCGTGGATCAGCGGCTGCCACTTCCTGCGCAGCTCCTGCGGCACCTTGGCGTACCCGTACCCCGGCAGGTCCACCAGGAAGAAGTTCCCCGGCTCGGCCCGCACGTCGTAGAAGTTGATCTCCTGCGTCTTCCCGGGCTGCGCCGACACCCGCGCGATCGCCGTCCGCGTGCGTCCCAGCAGCCGGTTGATCAGCGACGACTTCCCCACGTTGGAGCGTCCGGAGAACGCCACCTGCGGCATCTCCGCCGCGGCCTCCGGCTGTGCCTGCCCGATCTGCCCGATGGCGCCTGCGAACTCCACTGACTTGATTCTCATGAGCGCATCCGGTTGAACTGCTCTGAACGGCGCGGTCCGGGCGTGCCCCCGCTGACGCGGGGTCGGGCTTCGGCTCCGTAGCAGACGAAACGACCGTCTGCAACGGAGTCGAGCCCGCGCAAACAGCGGCGCGGTCTCGCCCCTTCGGGCCGGAATCCCTCACGCGGCATCGCGCTGGCGTCCGCGGGTGTGGTCCCTTCGCCCCAGGCGAGGGACGCCGGCGACGAAGATAGATGAAAAGAAACAGCCTGCAACCGCTGCGCGGCTGCAGGCTGTCCTCCGTGCCCTGTTCCCTGCCGTCAGGCTTCCTTCTTCCGCTTCGGCTCGGCGGCGAGCACCAGGAGCGGCGGGACGCTGTCGCTGACGCACTCCGGCGTGATCACCACCTCGCGCACGTCCTCGCGCGAGGGGATGTCGAACATCACGTCGCGCATCAGCTTCTCGATCACGGCGCGCAGGCCGCGGGCGCCCGTGCCCCGCTCGATGGCCAGGTGGGCGATGGCGCGCACCGCGTCCGGGTCGAAGGTGATCCCCACCCCGTCCATCCCGAACATCTTCTGGTACTGCTTCACCAGCGCGTTCTTGGGCTCGGTGAGGATCTTGACCAGCGCGTCCTCGTCCAGGTTGTCCAGCGTCACCGTCACCGGGAGGCGGCCCACCAGCTCCGGGATCAGCCCGAAGCGGAGCAGGTCCTCCGGCTCCACGTCGCGGAACGGGTTCCCCTTGTCCACCTCGGTGACGCCCTCGTTGGCCGAGAAGCCGATCTGGCGCTTGCCCGTGCGGGACTCGATGATCTTTTCCAGCCCGTCGAACGCCCCGCCGCAGATGAAGAGGATGTGCCGGGTGTTGATCTGGATGTACTCCTGCTGCGGGTGCTTCCGCCCGCCCTGCGGCGGCACCGAGGCGGTGGTCCCCTCCAGGATCTTGAGGAGCGCCTGCTGCACCCCCTCGCCCGACACGTCGCGCGTGATGGACGGGTTCTCGCTCTTGCGGGCGATCTTGTCGATCTCGTCGATGTAGATGATCCCGCGCTCGCACTCCGCCACGTTGAAGTCCGCCGCCTGGAGCAGGCGCACCAGGATGTTCTCCACGTCCTCGCCGACGTAGCCCGCCTCGGTGAGCGTGGTGGCGTCCACGATGGTGAAGGGCACGTGGAGCACCCGCGCCAGCGTCTGCGCCAGCAGCGTCTTCCCCACGCCCGTGGAGCCGATGAGGAGAATGTTGGACTTGTCCAGCTCCACCTCGTCCATCACGCCCTGGTGGTTCACCCGCTTGTAGTGGTTGTACACCGCCACCGAGAGCGACTTCTTGGCCTCGTCCTGCCCAACCACGTACTGGTCGAGGACCGTCTTGATCTCGCGGGGGGAGGGCACCGGGGTGGCGGTGCTGGCGGCCTCCTTGGTCTCCTCCTCCGCGAGGATCTCGTTGCACAGCGAGATGCACTCGTTGCAGATGTAGACCGAGGGCCCGGAGATGAACCGCTTCACCGAGTCCTTGGACTTTCCGCAGAAGGAGCAGCGGAGGTGCTTGTCGCTGGGCATAGAGGAAGGCTACTGGGCGAATGGCGCGGACCCGCCCCGGCGGGGGCGGGAAGATCGCGTGAGCTGGCTGCCGGTCCCGGCCGCCGTCCGGCGGGACACGAGTGTCCACGATCCGGTCCTGGTGGAGGCGCGAGAAATCTCGGTACACAAGATAGACCCCCGGGCCGGTAGGGTCAACGCTGGACGGCCGTGAGCCGGAGCCGTGCCGCGCCCTGGGCCGTACGGGCCCGCACGCCGTGTGCCACCCGGCGGCCTCGCGTTTCTGGACGGCGCGGGCCGCGAAACGACGAGACCCCCGACGGGCCGCGGCTCCGTCGGAGGTCTCTCCGCTCGCGAAGGTCCCGAGGCTCCTCGCTAACGAGTCTCGGCCACCTCGTGCTGCACCTCCACCACCTCGCCGCGCTTGGTGATGACATGGTCGATGAGGCCGTACTCCTTCGCCTCGTCCGGGGACATGAAGCGGTCGCGGTCCAGGTCCTCCTGGATCTTGTCCACCGACTGCCCGGTGTTCGCCGCGTAGATCTGGTTCATCCGCTCCCGCACGAACAGGATCTCGCGGGCCTGGATCTCGATGTCCGCCGCGGTCCCCTGGCTGCCGCCGGAGGGCTGGTGGAGCATGATCCGCGAGTTGGGGAGCGCCGAGCGCTTCCCCGGCGCGCCGGCCGCCAGGAGGAACGAGCCCATGCTCGCCGCCAACCCCATGCAGATGGTGGCCACCGGGGCCTTGAGGAACTGCATGGTGTCGAAGATCGCCATCCCCGCGTACACCGAGCCCCCGGGGGAGTTGATGTACAGGAAGATGTCCTTGTCCGGGTTGTCCGCCTCCAGGAACAGGAGCTGGGCGATGATGACGTTCGCGACGTTGTCGTCGATCGGCGTCCCCAGGAAGACGATCCTGTCCATCAGGAGCCGCGAGAAGATGTCGTACGACCTCTCCCCCCGGCTGGACCTCTCGATCACGTACGGAGCGTAGATGGGCATTTGGGCTCGTCCCGATTCCAGGATGATGAGACCGGCCTGATCAGCCGACCGTGTTCTGCGACTTCAGGTACTCGAAGACCTTTTCCTCGGTGATCTCGTTTTCCAGCGCCTGCAGCTGGCCGGACTTTTCCAGCTGGAGCCAGACCTCGGCAGGGGTGCGGCCGCCGCGCTGCGCCAGCTCCTCCACGCGCGCGTCGATCTCGTCCTGGGTGGCGCGGAGCCCCTGGTCGTCGGCGATGCGCTCCACCACCATCATGCGCTTCAGCCCCTCCTCGGCCTGCGGCCGCAGCGCCTCGCGCCACTGCGAGATCTGTTCCTTCTGCTCGTCGGCGAGCTTGCCGCGCTGCTCCTCGTCCTGGCCGGTCATCAGGTCCAGGTAGCGGTCCACCATGGAGGAGGGGACGTCGAAGGCATTGGCCTCCAGGATCTGCCCCACCAGCTGGCCGCGCACCTCGGCTTCGGCGGTGCGCTTGGACTCCTCGCGCAGGTCCTCCATGACGCGGGCGCGCAGCGCCGTCAGGTCCTCGAAGTCGCCCAGGGAGCGCGCGAAGTCGTCGTCCAGCTCCGGGACGTCCTTGCGCTGCACCGAGATCAGCTTGAGGTGCAGGTTCTGCTCCTTGCCGGCCTGCTCCGGGTCCGCGAAGTCCTCGGGGAAGTGCACCGTGAAGTCGCCCTCCTCGCCGGGAGCGAGCGTCAGGATCGCCTGCTCCACCTCGGGGATGGCCTGCCCCTCGCCCAGCACGAACCGGTAGTTGTTGGTCTCCGGCTCCTCCTCGTCGCCCTCCTCGGCGCGCGGGGTGATCTCCACCAGGACCTGGTCCGCCCAGTCCGGCTTCTCGCCCTCGGGGCGGGGCTCCCACACGCCGCGCTCGTCGCGCAGGCGCTCCAGCACCGAATCCACCTCGTCCTCGCCCACCTCGGAGGCGGGGCGGGTCGCGGTGAAGCCGCTCAGGTTCGCGAGCTTGACCTCCGGCTGTACCTCGAACTCGGCCTCGAAGTGGAGCTCGGCGTTGTCGTGGTAGTGGACGTTGTCGATCATCCCCTGCGTGATGGGGCGCAGCCCCTCCTGGTCCAGCGCCTCGCGGTACGCCTCCTGGATCACGCGGTCCAGCGTCTCCTGCTCGATGCTGGGCCCGAACTGCTTCTCCAGGATCCGCTGGGGGATGTGCCCCTTGCGGAAGCCGGGAAGCCGGACGTTGCGGGCGATCTGCGTGGTCACGGCGCTCCGCGTGCGGTTGACGCGCTCGGCGGGGACGGTGACGGACACGCGGCGGCTCCAGGAGTTCGGCTCCTGGACGGAGATCTGCAGCTCGTTGGTGGCAGGAGACATCCGAATATCGTTCCGGCGTTCGAAGTGGCTGTCGACAGGGAAGATGGTGCGAAAGGGGGGACTCGAACCCCCACGGCAAGGCCACCGGATCCTAAGTCCGGCGCGTCTACCAGTTCCGCCACTTTCGCCCAGGCGTCAAGCGGTCAAATATAGACCCGGGCCGGGAGGGGGTCAACCGAAACTCCACGCCGGGGCCAGGTGCCTGGTACCCCCGGTTTCCCGGCGCCGCCGGACGCGGGCGGCCCCGCCGACGGGGCGGGGCCGCTGCCGCTCGCGCGCTCCGGGGACCGGCTTATTGCCGGGGGGCCTCGATGCGCAGGTTGACGATGGTCTTCTGCCCGGTGGGGTTCTCCAGCACCAGCGAGAGCATGTCGCCCGCCTTCTTGGCGTCCACGATGCGCTGCAGGGTGCGGACGTCGCCGATCTGCTGCCCGTCCGCCGAGGTGATCTTCCACCCCGGCCCGAAGCCGCGCCGGCCCAGGGGCCCGTATCGCTCCGACCCGGTGATCACCACTCCGCCCGGCTTGCTGTACTCGAACTGGGTGGCCAGCTGGGCGCTGAGCGGCGCTACCTGGATCCCCAGCTTGTCCGCGGACACCGACACCGGCTCGGCCGGGCGGGCCGGGCGCTCCTCGCGCGCCGGGGTCCGGGCGGCGACCGTCGTCTGCGCCGCGAGCGACGCCTCGATCAGCGGCACCCGCACGCTGCGCGACTGGCCGCTGCGGATCACATCCAGGGTGACCGTCTCGCCGGGCTTGTACCCTGTGACGCGGCGCTGCAGCTCGCCGACCCCCTCCACCGCCTGGCCGTTGACGGAAACGATCACGTCGCCCTCCCGCAGGCCGGCCCGCTCGGCGGGGCTGTCGCTCTCGAAGTCCTGCACCAGCACGCCGCTGATGCGCGGGAGCTTGTAGACCTCCGCGTCCTCGGGGGTGATGGGGCGGACCTGAACGCCCAGCACCGCGCGCCGCACCCGCCCGTAGCGGATCAGGTCGTCGCCGATGCGCCGCGCCAGGTCGATGGGGATGGCGAAGCCGTACCCCGAGTAGTACCCGGTGCGCGAGGCGATCACCGAGTTGATGCCGATGACCTCGCCGCGGAGGTTGACCAGCGGGCCGCCGGAGTTGCCGGGGTTGATGGCCGCGTCCGTCTGGATGAAGTCCTCGATGGCCCACTGGCCGTTCTCCTCGGCGCTGCGGCCGATGATCCCCAGCGCGCGCCCCTTGGCGCTGATGATCCCGGAGGTCACCGTGGTCCCCAGCTCCAGCGGGTTGCCGATGGCCAGCACCCACTCCCCGATGCGCGATCCCTCGGAGCTCCCCATGCGGGTGGCGGGGAAGCGTCCCTCCACCTTGATCACCGCCACGTCCGTGAGCGGGTCCGCCCCCACCAGCTTGGCCGACAGCCGCCGGTTGTCCTGCATGATCACGTTGATCTTGGTGGCCCGCTCCACGACGTGGTTGTTGGTCATGATGTAGCCGTCGGGCGTGATCAGGAAGCCCGATCCGCCCGACTCCTCCGGCGGGAGCTGGCGGGCGTCGCCGCCCTGGCCCTGCGGCCCCTCGAAGAAGGGAAACAACTCCCGCAGCTCCTGCGGCACCTGCCGGGAGCCGGTGCGGGGAGCGCGCTCCGCCTCGATGCTCACCACCGACGGGGTCACCGACTCCGAGATGGAGATGAAGGCCTGGCTCAGGTCCGCGACGGGCTGCACCGCCGCGCGCGAGGGGGTGGGAGCGGTCTGGAAAAGGGTCGCGGCCTGGGATCCGGCGGTCCACCCCATCCCCGAGGCGAGGAGGATGCCGCCCGCGAAGGCGGCCCCGGTGAAGGCGACCAGCCTGACTTTGGCGCGTACGGGATCGAACATGGTCGGCCTGCTGGAAGGAGAGTGATCGTACAGGGCTGGGAACTGGTACTGAGGACCCCGCCCGGAGTTCCGTCCAGCCCGGTGCCGGGTCCCTGCAAATCGCCGGCCCCGCCTCCTGGGGGGAGACGGGGCCGGCGGCGTCGCTCGCGAGCAGCGGGGACGGGCTACTTCTTCTCGTCCTCCACGATCTCGTAGTCGGCCTCCACCACGTCGTCCTGGCCCGCGGCCTGGGCGGTGGCGTCGCCCTCGAACCCGGCGCCCGCGGTCGCGCCGCCGGAGAACCCGGCGTCCGGCCCGGCGCCCGCGCCCTGCTGCGCCTGGTACATCTGGGCACCCGCGGCGCTGTACGCCTGCGACAGCTCCTCCGAGGCGGAGCGCACCTCGGCCAGGTCGTCCTGCTTGAGCGCCTTGCGGGCCCGCTCGGCGGCGGCGTCCAGCTTCTCCTTGGGCTCGCCGGCCAGCTTGTCGCCCCACTCCTTGGTGTTCTTTTCCACCTCGTAGACCAGGGCGTCCAGCCGGTTGCGGCCCTCGATGGCCTCGCGGCGCTCCTTGTCCTCCGAGGCGTGCTGCTCGGCATCGCGGACCATCTTCTCGATCTCGGCCTCGTTGATCCCGCTGGAAGCCTCGATGCGGATCTTCTGCTCCTTGCCGGTGGCCCGGTCCTTGGCCGACACGTGCAGGATGCCGTTGGCGTCGATGTCGAACGTCACCTCCACCTGCGGCACGCCGCGGGGTGCCGGCGGGATCCCCGTGAGCTGGAACTTGCCGATGGTCTTGTTGTACATCGCCATCTCGCGCTCGCCCTGGAGCACGTGGATCTCCACCGTGGTCTGGTTGTCCTCCGCCGTGGAGAACGTCTCGGACTTCTTGGTGGGGATGGTGGTGTTCCGCGAGATCAGGGTGGTCATCACCCCGCCCAGCGTCTCGATGCCCAGCGACAGCGGGGTCACGTCCAGCAGCAGCACGTCCTTGACGTCGCCGGCGAGCACGCCGCCCTGGATCGCCGCGCCGATGGCGACCACCTCGTCGGGGTTGACGCCGCGGTGCGGGTCCTTGCCGAAGAAGCTCTTCACCACCTCCTGGATCTTGGGGATGCGGGTGGATCCGCCCACCAGGATCACCTCGTCGATGTCCGCCTGCTTGAGCCCGGCGTCCTGCAGCGCCTTCTGCATGGGCGGGATGGTGCGCTGCACCAAGTCGTCCACCAGCTGCTCGAACTTGGCGCGCGACAGCGTCACGTTGAGGTGCTTGGGGCCCTCCTGCGTGGCCGTGATGAAGGGGAGGTTGATGTCCGTCGACGCGGTGGTCGACAGCTCCATCTTCGCCTTCTCCGCTGCCTCCTTGAGGCGCTGGAGCGCCATGGCGTCCTTGGACAGGTCGATCCCCTGGTCCTTCTTGAACTCCTCCACCAGCCAGTCGATGATGCGCTGGTCGAAGTCGTCGCCGCCCAGGTGGGTGTCGCCGTTGGTGGCCTTGACCTCGAAGACGCCCTCGCCCAGCTCCAGGATGGAGATGTCGTAGGTGCCGCCGCCCAGGTCGTACACCGCGATCTTCTCGTCCTTCTTCTTGTCCAGCCCGTACGCCAGCGCCGCGGCGGTGGGCTCGTTGATGATGCGCAGCACCTCGAGGCCGGCGATCTTGCCGGCGTCCTTGGTGGCCTGACGCTGGGCGTCGTTGAAGTACGCGGGGACGGTGATCACCGCCTGCGTCACGGTCGTGCCCAGGTAGTCCTCGGCGGTCTGCTTCATCTTCTGAAGGATCATCGCCGAGATCTCGGGGGGCGAGAAGCCCTTGTCCGCGTTGGGGAGCTTCACGGTCGCCAGCCCGTTGGTGCCGCTCACCACCTCGTACGGAACCATCTTTTCCTCGCTCTTCACTTCGGACTCCTTGCGTCCCATGAAGCGCTTGATGGAGAAGATCGTGTTCTTGGGGTTGGTGATGGCCTGGCGGCGCGCGACCTGGCCCACCAGACGCTCGCTGTCCTTGGTGAACGCCACCACCGACGGGGTGGTGCGTCCGCCCTCGGCGTTGGGGATGACGACCGGGTCGCCACCCTCCATCACCGCGACGACGGAGTTGGTGGTCCCCAGGTCGATGCCGATCACTTTCGCCATGGGTTCTCCTGTATCTGTGATTGTTTCCAGTGTGCGAACACGGGTCGCCCCGCAGCGGAACGTGCCGTCCCGACGCCTTCTCGCGGGGCGGGAACTGGTGTGTCGGGGTGCAACCCACATGCCACCCAGAGGCCCGTTTTTCATGCTGTTTCGACAGCTTTCCGCGCGCCGGGGCGCCAGAATGACGCACCGGCTGACATGCCGGTGCGCCTCCGCCGGCCGCCTCGCCGCGGTTGACGCATCCGGCCGGGTCCGGCTATATCTCCCCGCTCACGGCGGGCGCCCGGGCCCCGCCCCACGCACCCACGCTATTTCGCACTCCCGCGCTTCTCTTCATGTCCCGCCAACTCGCCGAGACCGTCGCCTTTCTCCGCGAGCGCTTCACGCGCGCGCCGCACGCCATGCTGGTGCTGGGCTCCGGGCTGGGCGGCCTGGCGGACGAGATCGAGGACCCGGTGCGCATCCCCTTCGCGGAGATCCCCGGCTTCCCGCGGCGGACGCAGGAGCTGGCCGGGCACGCGGGCGCGCTGGTGGCGGGGCGGCTGGAGGGGGTGGAGGTGGCGGCCATGCAGGGCCGCTTCCACCTGTACGAGGGGTGGGAGCCGGCGGACGTGGCGCTCCCGGTGCGCGCCCTGGCGGCGCTGGGCGCCGGCACGCTGCTGGTGACCAACGCGGCGGGGGGGATCCGCCCCGGCTTCCGCCCGGGCGACCTGATGCTGATCGCGGACCACGTGAACCTGATGTCGCGCAGCCCGCTGATCGGCGCGGCGGTGCCGGGCGAGGAGCGCTTCCCCGACATGTCGGACCCGTACGACGCGGGGTTCCGCCGCATCGCGGAGGCGACGGCTCTGGAGCTGGGGATCCCGCTGGTGCAGGGCGTCTACGCCGCGCTCCTGGGCCCCAGCTACGAGACCCCCGCGGAGATCCGCATGCTGGCCCGCCTGGGCGCGGACGCGGTGGGGATGTCCACCGTGCCGGAGGTGCTGGTGGCGCGGGCGCTGGGGGTGCGGGTGCTTGGGATCTCCTGCATCACCAACCTGGCCGCCGGTCTGGGCACCCAGAAGCTGTCGCACGACGAGGTGATGGAGACCGGCGCCGCGGTGCGCGACCGCCTGGTGGCGCTGGTGCGCGGCGTGCTCCCCCGGGTGGCCGGCCTGAACCTGCCCTCCGAAGCCGCGTCCTGAAGGCGCGGGAAGCTGGCGTCCCCGAAGACGCCAGCGCGATGCCTGCGTGAGGGATGCGAGCGCGAAGCGGCGAGACCCGGGGGCAGTTTCCCGGGGCTCGCCTCCGTTACGCAGCGTTGTTTGCTGCGTTACGGAGCCGCAGCCCGACCCCGCGCCAGCGGGGGCACGCCCGAACCAGGCCGTTCAGTCCGTCGCTGGTCCCGGGACCATGTGGTTGAGCGGCCCGTGCCCGCTCCCCAGCCCCGGCGCCTCGCGGATGGCGCGCTGCACGTAGTCCAGCGCGTCCTCCACCGCCCGGCGCAGCGGGCGCCCGTGCGCCAGCCCCGCCGCGACCGCCGCGGACAGGGTGCAGCCGGTGCCGTGGGTGCTGGTGGTGTGCAGCCTGGGGCGGCGCCACTCGTGCCACTCGCGCCCGTCAAAGAGCACGTCCACCAGCTCCTCGCCGCGCAGGTGGCCTCCCTTGAGCAGGGCCGCGCGGGCGCCGCGCTCCACCAGCGCCTCGGCGGCGCGGCGCATGGCGGCGGGGTCCTCCACCGGGAAGCCGGCCAGGAGGGCGGCCTCGTCCAGGTTGGGGGTGGCGAGCGCCGCCAGGGGGAGCAGTTCCTCCACGAGGGTGCGCTCGGCGTCGGCGTCCAGCAGCCGGTCGCCGCTGGTGGCGACCATCACCGGGTCCAGCACGTAGCCGGGCAGCGCGTGCTCGCGGATGGCGGCGGCCACCGCGCGGACCAGCTCCGCGGTCGCCAGCATCCCGGTCTTGCAGGCGGCGGGGGGGAGGTCCCCGGCCACGGCGGCGACCTGCGCCCGCACCACCTCCACGGGAACGGCGTGCACCCCCGTCACCCCGAGCGTGTTCTGCACCGTGATCGCGGTGACCGCCGTGGTGCCGAACACGCCGAAGGCGTGGAAGGTCTTGAGGTCGGCCTGGATCCCGGCGCCGCCCCCGGAGTCGGAGCCGGCGATGGACAGGACGACCGGGAGGCGCGGGGGCATCAGGGCGCGGGCAGGGGTTGCGGGACCGGGGAAGCGGGGAGCTGCTGCACCCGCTCCAGGAACGCCGGGTAAGATGCGATGTCGCGTGCCAGCCGGGGAGACCCGGCGGGGAGCTCCCTGCGGATCTCCTTGCTGGTTTCCGCGATGCGGGTGCTGGTCATGGGGTGCGTGGAGAACCACTCCATGGTGGGCTGCGTGGAGCCGGCCTCCTCGCGGAGCAGCGCGTCCAGGAAGGTGACGATCCCCCGCGGGTCCACGCCGGAGTCGATCAGGTATCGCACCGCGAGGTCGTCCGCCTCCATCTCCGCCTTGCGGGAGTTGGAGGCCGTCCACAGCGAGCTCCCCATGCGCAGCGCGGTCTGGTCCAGCAGCTCCGGCTCGGTCCCCAGGATCACGCGGTACATGACGGAGATCAGCGACCCGGTGCGCAGCTGCCGCTCCAGCGTGCGCGCCCCGTGGCGCGCGGCGACGTGGCCGATCTCGTGCGCCAGCACGGCCGACAGCTCGGATACGTTGTGCGTGCGCTCGATGAGCCCGCGGTTCACGTACACGTGGCCGCCGGGGATGGCGAAGGCGTTGACCGCCGGGCTGTTGACGATGTAGAAGCGGTACGGCACGTCCGGCCGGTCGCTGTGACGGGCGATCAGCTTCCCCAGGCGGTTGACGTACAGGTTGAGCGCCGGGTCGCGCACCAGCGGGAGCTGGTGGCTGATCTGCGCCGCCACCTGGTCGCCGATCTCCTGCTCGGCGTTCTCGCTGACGCACCCGGCGAGCCCGGGCGCCAGGAGGAGCGCCGCCGCCGCGAGGCGGCGGGCGAAGCGGGCCCGCGCGGCCTGCGGCCGGCGGGCCCGGAGGGAGGACCCCGGGCCCGCCCTCGTCACTGGTTGGTCGCGGGCAGCGAGCGCACGCGGGCCTTGAAGGTCTGGAAGGCGCGGGTGTCGGTGTTGAGCCGGTTGCGGGTCGCGGCGGGGATCGCCGCGACCGCCCGGCTGGTGTTCTGGATGCGCTCCTCGGTGAGCGGGTGCGTGGCGAACCACTGCTCCAGCCGGCTGGGGTTGCGCTGTTTCTCGGAAAGCAGCTTCTCGAAGAAGCTCACCATCCCCTGCGGGTTGTAGCCGGCACGGGTCATGAACTCCATGCCGCGCAGGTCGGCCTCGCGCTCGGCGTCGCGGCCGTAGCTGGCGAAGACGGCGGTGCCGCCCGCCTGGATCCCCACCTGCTCCAGTCCTCCGGGGTTGCGGCCCAGGAGCACGCCGTAGAGCAGCGCCAGGCCCATGTTGGCGTTCTGCGCCCGCTGCACCTGCTCGATGCCGTGCCGCTCCACCACGTGGGCGACTTCGTGCGACATCACCCCGACCAGCTCCGAGGCGTTGGCGGCGCGCTCGATCACGCCGCGGTTCACGTACACGTAGCCGCCCGGAAGGGCGAAGGCGTTGACGACGTTGGAGTTGACGACCTGGAAGGTGTACGGGATGCCCCGGGGGTCCGCGCCCCGTGCGATGGAACGGCCCAGCTCGTTGATGTACTGGTTGATGGCCGCGTCGCGCACGATGGGGAGCTGCTGGTTGACCTGGGCGGCGTTCTGCCGTCCGATCTCGACCTCCTGCTGCGTCGTGATGGCGGGAGCGCAGCCGCCCGCGGTCGCGACCACCCCACCCAGCGCGAGCGCCAGGACGGGGCCTTGGATGCGGTTGAAAAAGGTATGCATCGTATGTCTCCGTTCGTTACAGGACTCGCCGGTGCGTGGCGGGTGAAGAGCAAGTCCCGGACCAGCCTCGACTTATGCTGACGCGCCGCGAAGCGAAGCTGCTCCGCGGCCTGCACCAGCGCAGGATCCGCGAGCAGGAGGGCGCCTTCCTGGTGGAGGGGGTGCGGGCGGTGGAGGACCTGCTGGCCTCCCGGCTGGGCGTCCGCTTCCTCGTCTGGTCGTCCTCCCTGGAGGACGGCGAGCGCGGACGCGACCTGTTTGCCGACGCCGGGCGCCGCGGCGTGGCGCTGCACGAGGTGCCCGCCGCCGAGCTGGCGGAGTACGCCGGGACCGAGACGCCGCAGGGCGTGGTCGCCGTCGCCGACGTTCCCCGCTGGACGCTGGAGGACCTGTACTCGCCCGCGCTTCCCGCGGTGGTCCTGGTGCTGGACGCGGTGCAGGACCCCGGCAACTTCGGGACGATGATCCGGACCGCGGAGGCGCTGGGCGCCTCCGGCGTGCTCGCCCTCCCCGGGACGGTGGACGCCTGGAACCCCAAGGCGGTGCGCGCCGCGATGGGCTCCTCCTTCCGTCTCCCGGTGGTCGCCGCCGGGTGGGACGAGGCGGCCCCCTGGCTCGAGCGGGAGAGCTACGCCGTGCTCGCCTCGACCGTCGGCGCGCTTCCCCTGGGAGCGGAGCGCCCGGAGCGCGCCGCCCTGGTGGTGGGCAACGAGGGCGCCGGCGTGTCCGCGGAAACGCGGGCCCGCGCCGCCCGCGAGGTGGGGATCCCCCTGCGCGGCCGCGCCGAGTCGCTCAACGTGGGCTCCGCCGCGGCCATCCTCCTCCACGAACTCCTTCGCTGACCCCCCACTCTTCCCATGCCCGATTATTTCGTCTGGGTCTACGCCGCGCTCCTGGGCGCCGCGGTGGGCTCGTTCCTGAACGTCTGCATCTACCGCCTGCCGGAGGGCCAGTCGGTGGTGTCGCCGCGCTCGCGCTGCCCGGTGTGCGGCCACGAGATCGGGTGGCGGGACAACATTCCCATTTTCAGCTGGCTTCTCCTCCGGGGGAAGTGCCGGGGGTGCGGGACGGCGATCTCGGTGCAGTACCCGCTGGTGGAGCTGACCACGGCGCTGCTCTGGCTGGCGGCGGCGCTGCGCTTCGGGGCGTCGTGGCAGGCGCTGTCCACGGCGCTGTTCTTCACCCTGCTGCTGGGGATCGCGCTCACCGACGCGCGCGCCTACACCATCCCGGACGAGTTCTCGCTGGGCGGGCTCGCCGCGGGGATCCTGCTGTCGCTGGCTCCGGGGGGGATCTCGCCGCTCCAGTCGGCGCTGGGGGCGGCGCTCGGCTTCGGGCTGCTCTACGCGATCGCGGTGGCGGGGGAGTGGATCTTCAAGAAGCCGGCGATGGGCGGGGGCGACATCAAGATGATGGCGATGGTGGGGGCGTTCCTGGGGCCGGCCGGGGTGCTGCTGACGCTGTTCCTGGGCGCGCTGCTGGGAACGCTGATCTTCGCGCCCATCGGCATGAAGACGGGAAAGCTGGTGCCGTTCGGGATCTTTCTGGCGCTCGGCGCGGCGGTGACGGAGCCGTGGGGCGGCTGGATGACGGACTGGTATGTGAGGACGTTCCTGGGCGGGTAGCCGCCGGCTCCACGCGGGCCGGCGCCGCCCCGGCACGCCCCCCCCTCCCTCGGGCCGCGTGCCTTCCCGCCGTTCGATGCGGAAGGCGCGGGCCTTTCTCGGCGTTGGCCCCATCCTCCCCCTTTCCGGGAAGCGAAACAGCTCGCCGCTGCGCCCATGCGGTCATACCGCGGTGCACGTCGGGTCGTGAACGCGCGGGCTCCGTCGTCCCGGGGTGAGCAGCATGACGGCCGGAAAATGGACGCGGACGCCGGCCGGCGTTGCAGCCACGTGTGATCGCAATTAGACTAAGCCGGATCCGTATGGGCCTTGGATTCAAGGTGCTCACTTCTGGGGAGATACTTATGAGTTGGCTGGACAGGGTGGCGCAGGGAGTGGATGAGCGGCAGCCGCAGGTCATCAACGACTCCAAGACTCCTTCCGGGCGCGTGCATGTCGGCGCCCTCCGGGGAGTGCTGATCCACGACGCCATCTTCCGCGCTTTCGCCGCCCAGGGAACCGCGGTGCGATACCTGTACGGGGTGGACGACTACGATCCGATGGACGAGGTCCCGGCCGGCCTGGAGGAATATTATGCACCCTACCTCGGCATGCCTCTGTGCAACGTTCCCGCGCCGATCGGCTCGAATGCTCCAGACATTGCAGAGCATTACATCGGCGAGTTCTTCGAAGTCTTCGAAAAGCTCGGCGTGCGCGCAGAAAAGTATCGCATGCGTGACATGTACCGTCAGGGAAAGCTGAACGAGGCGATCGATCAGATTCTTCGCAATGCGGATGCCGTACGGCGCATATACAAGCAGGTCAGCAACTCGGACCGGCCCGCCAACTGGCTGCCTTTTCAGGTGATCTGCGAAAACTGCGGGAGGATCGGCACCACCGAAGTCACCGCGTACGACGGCAGGGAGGTCACCTATGACTGCCGCCGTGACCTGGTGTCCTGGGCCACGGGATGCGGCCACCATGGAGCGATGTCTCCGTTCGACGGAAACGGCAAGCTGCCGTGGAAGCTCGAATGGGTCGCCAAGTGGAAGGGACTTTCCGTCACCGTCGAAGGGGCGGGAAAGGACCACTCCACCAAGGGGGGAGCCCGCGACGTGGCCGAGCGCTGCCTGCGGGAGATCTTCCAGCAGAAGCCGCCCTTCAACGTACCCTACGAGTTCTTTCTCGTGGACGGCGCGAAGATGAGCTCTTCCCGCGGGATCGGGGCTTCGGCCCAGGCGGTCAGCGAGCTCCTGCCGCCCGAGATCCTGCGCTTCCTCATGCTCCGTACGCAGCCCAAGGCTACGGTCAACTTCTCGCTCGAGCAGGAATTTCTCATCCGGGTCTTCAACGACTACGATCGCCTGCACGAGAAGGCGAGGAAGCCGGAAGACCTGACGAGCGACGAGAAGCAGCTCTACGAGCTGTCACAGGTCGCCCCGCACGAATCGCCCCAGGACCTGTACCTGGAGAACTTCGGAGTGGTGCTGGCACTGGTGCAGATGCCGCATCTCGACGTCGTCGCCGAGGTCGCGAAGCGCAAGGGGGCGGCGCTGACCCCGGTGGAGCTGCAGCACCTGCAGCGCCGGGTGAAGACGGCGCTCCTGTGGCTGGAAAGCTACGCGTCCGATGAGGACAGGATTGCGATCCAGCACTCCCTCCCCCGGAGCGCATGGACGCTGACCCCGACGCAGAAGGCATTCCTCCACAGGCTGGGGAGCGAGCTCGCCGTGTCCGGGGAGTGGGTCGAGGAAAGCCTGCAGAACGCGATCTTCGATGTCGCGAGGATGGTGCCGCTCCCGGCCTCCGAGGCGTTCGGAGCCATCTACCGCGTACTGCTGGGCAGGGACTCCGGCCCCAAGGCGGGCAGCCTGATGGCCTTTCTGGACAGGTCGTTCGTGATACGCCGCTTCTGGGAGATGCCGTACTCCGAGGCGGCGATGTGGCGACACACGGCGCTGAGCGAAGGGCAACTGGAAAGCATGCTCCTGCGGGAACACGGCAAGATCCAGTCGCTGACGGTCCAGCCGGCGGTGGTCGCGGCCGAGCTGCACTTTCCCCGGGACGCCTCAGGCGACCGCCTGCTCGCCGGGGCGGCTGTCCTCGAGTTCCTGTTGACGATGCGCGACGGCAAGATCCAGATGAAGCGAATGGCCCTGGGCCATTTCAAGGGCTCCGACCTGTCGCTGGAGCACGAGTGCGACGTCGTTGCCGAGCTTGCGGGTGAGCACGTCGAGTCTCTCAAGCAGCGGACGGACGTGCCGATGACGATGCTGCCCATCCGCTGCCGCTGCGAGAGCATCGACGACCTCGACGTGGATCGCCCGCTGCCGATTTCCGCGATTTCCTGACGCGCACGGGCGGGCACTCCGTCCTGCCGAGCTCCAGATTCGCAAAGGTAGAAACGCAGCGGCACCACTCGGCGTGGTGCCGCTGCGTTTCCGTGCAGTCCCCCCGCGATCTCTCCCACCCGTCCACTCACCCCGCCCACGGTACCGGCGATTTTTCCTGGACCGGCAGGCCGGCTCACACCGGGCTCCGTTCTTTTCACCCGAGAATGCCTCCAGGACCGGCAGCCCCGGATGCCGGAGTGCGGCGAGGATCGGCGGGTGGGGCCTGGCTCGTGAAGCGAGTGATCTCGAACGGGGTCAGGTCCATCCCGGTGGGACGGCCCAGCACCATCTCTCCCACGGCTTTGCCGGTGAGCGGCGCCAGCAGGATGCCGTTGCGGAAGTGGCCGGTGGCGTAGAACAGGTTGGCGACGTCGGGGTCCGGGCCGAGCACCGGCAGGTCGTCCGGGGTGCCGGGGCGCAGGCCGGACCAGCTTTCCACCAGCGGCAGCCCGCCGATCCAGGGGGCGATCTCCGCGGCGCCCGCGAGGACGGCGCCCAGCCCCGCGGGCGTGACCGCCTTCCGCCAGACGCCGCGCTCGGTCGTGGCGCCCGCGATCAGCCGCCCGTCGGCCCGGGGGACGAGGTAGCAGCGAGGCGTGTCGACGCAGTGCCGGAAGCGCTGCGGGACCACGGAAACGGCGGCGATCTGCCCGTGCACCGGGTGGACGGGGAGGGGGCGCGGGAGCCCCGGCAGGCAGCCGGTCCAGCACCCCGCCGCCAGCACCACCGCGTCCGCCCGCACCCGCTCCCCGCCCGCGAGCTCCACCCCCGCGAGCCGCCCGCCGGACCCCGTCAGACGCTCCACCGCCGTGCCCGCGCTCACCTCCGCCCCGGCGCGCCGGGCCGCCGCGCACAGCGCGCGGGCCATCTCCCGGTTGTCCACCTGGTGGTCGCCCGGGAAGAGGAGCGCCCGGCGCACCTCCGGGGTGATTCCCGGCTCCAGCGCCCGCGCCTCCTCCGCCGTCAGCCGCTCGGCGGGGAGCCCCGCGGCGGACTGCCAGGCGAACCGCCGCTCCATCGCCTCCACGTCCGCGTCGGTCAGGGCGAGCGACAGCGTCCCCGCGTCCGAGTAGCCGATGTCGATGCCGGTCTCTTCCAGCATGGCGGCGGCAAAGGCGGGATACATCGCACGCCCGCGGAGCAGGAGATCCAGGAAGGGCCCCGGTCCGTCCGCCTCCACCAGCGGCGCGAGCCACCCCGCGGCAGCCCAGGACGCCTCCGCCCCCGGCTCGCCGCGCTCCAGCACCCGCACCCGCGCGCCGCTCAGCGCCAGGTGCCGCGCCACGGCCAGCCCGATCACCCCCGCGCCGACCACCACCACGTCCGGCGACCCGGAACGCACGCTCACGAGGCGGCCCCGGGTGCGATCCGCCGGCCGCCGCGCCCCCCATCTCCCCGGCCCCCTTCCCCCGCGAGCGAGGGAAGGGGGAGCACGACAGTGTGCAGGCGATTGTCTGCGTCCGCAGGGCGCCCCCACCCGGCTCGCCTCAGGCTCGCCACCCTCCCCCGATTCTGGGGGAGGACTGCCTGAGCCTCGATTTCCTGTGCGCGGTCGACCGCTCTCTCGCTCGCGGGGGAGGGGTGGCGCGCAGCGCCGGGGTGGGGGGCCCTGGCGGACGCCAGCGCGAGACCCGCGTGAGGGATACCGGCCCGTTTGAAGGGGCGCGAGTATCGCCGCGGGCAGTTTCGCGGGGCTCGACTCCGTTGGGCTGCGTCGTTTGCAGCCCTACGGAGCCGCAGCCCGATCCCGGCGCAGCCGGGGGCACGCCCAACCCCGCCGTCCAGGCCGTCCAAAGCCGTTGCCGTCATCCGTCGGCCGCATCGGAGGCAAGGTAGGCCAGGAACAGGCGCGCGGTGGCCTCCACGTCGGCCGGGTCCACGGCCTCGAACGGCGAGTGCGAGTAGCGGATGGGCGGCGCCACCAGCGCGGTCTCGATTCCCTGGCGCAGCAGGGTGGCGCCGTCCGAGTTGTAGTGGTAGAAGATGGCGTCCTGCACCGGCAGCCCCTCCCGCCGCGCGGTGTCGTGCAGTTCCGCGATCAGCCGGCGGGAGTAGTGGGCCGAGGTGTCGCGGTGCACCAGCGCGGGCCCGCCGCCCAGCCGCACCGGGAGGTGCTCGGGCGAGACGGTGGGCGTGTCGCCGGCGATGCCGTTGTCCACGATGAAGCCCACGTCGAATTCGCGCCCGCCTCGCGCCAGGCTGGCCGCGCCCAGAAGCCCGATCTCCTCCTGCACGGTGGCCGCCAGCGTCAGGTCGAAGCGCAGCCGCGCCCGGTCGACGCGGCGCGCGACCTCCACCAGCACCGCGATCCCCAGCCGGTCGTCCATGGCCTTGCCCACCAGCAGCCGGCCCACGCGCCGCACGCCGGGGTCCCAGACGATCCGCGTCCCCACCCGGATTCCCGCCCCGGCCGCCTCGGCGGCGCTCATCCCCACGTCCACGAACACGTCGTCCCACCCCAGCCGGTGGCGCTCGCGCTGCTCCAGGGTGAGGGCGTGCCCGGTGGTGGTGGCGAGGATCCCGGGGAGGTGCCCGGAGCCGGCGAGGACGCGCAGCGGCGCGCCGAAGAAGTACGGGGTGGGAAAGTGGTCGCGCTCGCCGGGGAGCACGCGCAGGAAGCCCTCCGGGGTGACGGAGCGCACGATGAGCGACAGCTCGTCGGCGTGGGCGGCCACCAGCACGCGCGGGCCGGGGCCGGGAATGCGCAGGAGGAGGTTGCCCACCGGGGTGCGGACCAGCTCGCCGCGGCCCTCCCACTCCGCCGCCAGCCAGTCCAGGACGGCGTCCTCCTCGCCGGTGGGGCCGGGGAGGGCGGACAGGGTGCGAAGCAGCTCCTCCATCACGCCTCGTCGGCCGGGGAGGCCGGCACCCGTCCCACGCCCTGGGCGAGGTAGTCGCGCGACAGCTCCACGTAGTGCGCAGCGCTGTGGGTCACCCACCCCAGCGAGGCGCCCTCCAGCTCCTTCTTGACCCGGGCCGGGGCGCCGGCCGCGAGGTGCCGCGCGGGGACCTCGGCCCCGTCGCCCACCACCGAGCCGGCCGCCACCAGCGCCCGGCCGCCCACCGTGGCGCCCTGGAGGACCACGGCGTTCATCCCGATCAGCGCCCCGTCGCCCACGGTGCAGCTTTCCAGGACGGCGCCGTGCCCCACCGTGACGTCCTCGCCGATGACGGTGGGGCCGCGGGCGCTCACGTGGATCACGCAGTTGTCCTGGATGCTGGTGCGCGCCCCGATGCGGATCTCGTGGTCCGGCTCGTCGCCGCGCAGCACCGCGCCGAACCAGATGCTCGCCTCGGCCCCCACCGTGACGTTGCCGATCACCGTGGCGCCGGGCGCCACGAAGGCGGTGGGGTGGATCCGCGGCCACACGCCGCCGAAGGGAAGGATGTTCGCCATGTGTCGTCGCCCGCTCCGGTTCTGCTACTCGGACAGGATGGCGGCCAGGAGAGCCGCGTCGATGTTGCCGCCGCTCACCACCGCCGCGACGGGGCCGCGGAGGCCGGGGACGGCGCCCTCCAGCAGGGCGGCCGCGGCCACCGCCGCGGAGGCCTCGGCGACGACCCCCTCCTCCACGTACAGCTGGCGGATGGCGCGGCGCACCGCGTCCTCGCTCACCAGCACCACCTCGTCCACCACGCGCCTGGCCAGCTCCAGGGCGCGCCCGTCGATGTCGCCGGAGAGCCCCTCGCAAAGCGTGGGAAGCACCGCGGGCGAGCGCAGCTCCCCTGCGGCCAGGGAGTCGTGCAGGGCGGTGGTCGCCTCCGTCTGCACCCCCACCACGCGGACGCCGCGCCCCAGCGCCCGCGCGACCACGCCGATGCCGCCCACCAGCCCGCCGCCCCCCGCGGGGACCACCAGCGTGCGCACCTCCGGCAGCTCGGCGAACAATTCCAGCCCCACGGTGCCCTGCCCGGCGACCACGTGGAAGTCGCTGAAGGCGTTGACGAAGGGCAGCCCGGTCCCGCGGGCGTGCTCCTCGCCGGCGTGGTGCGCCTCGTCGTAGCCGCCGGGGACCTCGTGCAGCTGGGCGCCGAAGCGCGAGATGCGCCGCCGCTTGGTGGCCGCCGCGGTTGCGGGGACGAACACGCTCGCCGGGACGCCGAGGGCGCGCGCGGCCCACGCCACGGCCATCCCGTGGTTCCCCGCCGAGGCGGTGACCACGCCGCGGGCGCGGGCCTCCGGCGGGAGCACGGCGAGCGCGTTCACGGCGCCGCGCAGCTTGAAGGCCCCGGTGCGCTGCAGGTTTTCCAGCTTGAGGTAGACCTCGGCGCCCGTCCGCTCGCCCAGCCAGTGGCTGCGCTCCAGCGGGGTCCGCCGCGCGATCCCGTCCACCCGCCGCGCCGCGGCGAGCACGTCCGTCACTCCCGGGAACTCACCCGCGCCCATCGCTCCTCCCGTCGTCCGCGTCCGCCTCCACCACGTGCGGCCGGGTGAGCCGCACCCGCAGCACCTGGGTCTCGGAGGCGTCCTCCACCCGGATGCGCACCCCCTCGCGCTCGAACTCGGCGCCGACGCGGGGAACGTAGCCCAGCTCCTCCAGCACGTAGCCGTTGACGGAGCGGTGTTCCAGCTGCGGGAAGCCGGTGTTGAAGAAGTGGTTGATCTCCCGCAGGTCGGCGTAGCCCTCGGCGAGCACCTCGACGCGCGACACGCGGACGATGGGCTGCTCCTCCACGTCGGTCTCGTCCACGATCTCGCCCACCAGTTCCTCCAGGATGTCCTCCAGCGTCACCAGCCCGTCGGTCCCCCCGTACTCGTCGATCACCACCCCCATGTGGATGCGGCGCGACTGGAAGTCGCTCAGCAGCTTGAGGAGGGCGACGCTCCCGGGGACGAAGAAGGGCTCGCGGGCCAGCTCCCCCAGCGTCACGTCGCGCTGCCCGGAGACGAGCGCCTGGTACGCCTCGCGGGTGTAGAGCACCCCCACCACGTCGTCGATCCCCCCGCGGAAGACGGGGACGCGCGAGTAGCGCACCGCGGGGAGCTGCGGCGCCAGCTCGGCCAGCGTCATGCTGGCGGGCCAGGCCAGCATGTCCACGCGCGGCGTCATCACGTCCCAGGCGCGGGTGGAGCCCAGCCGCAGCACCCGGTCGATCATCTGCCGCTCGCGCTCGGCCAGCTCCGCCGCGGCCGGGCGCGGGGGCTCGGCGCCGGAGCGCTCCTCGCGCCGGGCGTCGTCGCCGGGGCGCGGCCACGGGCCGCGGAGCCGTCGCAGCAGGCGGCGGAGGAGCTCCGTCATGGGCGTGGCGGGGCCGTACGGGCGCGGCGGCACGCGTCTCGCGGCGGGCGGGGCGCCGCGTCGGCGGAGGGTGCGGAAGGGCGGGGCAGGGAGGGGCGCGCGGCGGCGCGGGGCCGCGGGGGCGCGCCGCCGGGAGGGCGGCGTTGCGGGCCGGTGTCCACGGGCGGGCGGGGCGCGGATCAGGGGAGCCGGAACGCCGCCCGCTGCTCCGCCCGCCGGCCGGCGGCGGTCAGGAAGCCGCGGGCGACGAGCTCGCCGCCGGTGCCCGCGGGGACGCGCCAGCTCCCCTCGAAAGCGCGCGTCTCGCCCGGGGCGAGCCGGTCGCTGCGGAGCGCCTGCGTGAACACGCGGTCCGCCGACCAGCGCCACAGCTCGACCCCGGCGCGCGACACCACGAAGTCGTGGGTCTGCCCCGAGGGGAACTCCAGCTCCACGGGGGCGCTCCCGGCGTTGGTCACCTGCAGCGCGAAGCTCACGCTGTCGGCGAAGGCCGCCACCTGCAGCGAGGAGACCAGGGGGTCGGCGCCGCGGGCGGCGGGAGCGGTCCCGGCGGCCGCGCAGGCGGCGGACAGGGCCGCGGCCAGCGCGAGCAGCATGCGGGCGAGGGGCTGGAGCATTCTGGGTCTGGACGCCACGGCGGAGGTGCGGACGACACCCGCCCGTGAGGTGCGGCGGGGGCCGGAGCGGGCGCACGGGGCCCGGATCCACCCGGAATCGCAAGATAGAAGCCGTGCGTCGGGAGCGTCAAGCAGCCCCGCCGGCGGACCCTTTTCGGAAGCTTGCGAAAAAATTCACAAGCTCCTATATTGCCCGCTCGGATGCCCAGCCAAGGAGGCCCGATGGCCCAGCAGGATCGAGGTCCGCAGCAGAGCCGCCCCCCCGCGAACCGCGGGGCCGAGTTCGCGGGCGTAGGGCTGCAGCTCGCCGGGTCCATCCTGCTTTTCCTGTTCCTGGGGCAGTGGGCGGACCGGCGCCTGGGCACCGGGCCCTGGCTCCTCCTGATCGGGGTGTTCGTGGGCTTCGGGCTGGGCTTCTGGGCCATGTACCGGAAGATGGTGGTGCTCCCCCGCGACGAGGAGCTCCGCCGCAGGCGGGGGGAGGAGCCGTGACCCGGCTGGCGTTCCCCGCCACGGTGCTGGTGATCGGGGCGGCGGTGCTGGGGATCGGGTGGGCAACGGCGGAGGGGGCGGGGCGCACGGCGGTGGCGGTCGGGGTTGGGATCGGGGTGCTCTTCCAGCTCGCGGTCTTCGCGCTGACCGAGCTGCTGCTCCGCGACAAGCGGCTGGTCGCCTTCGGGGTGGGAATGATCGGGCGGTTCGCGCTGGTGGCCTTCACGGCGCTGGTGCTCCTCCGCCTCACGGGGCTCCCGGCCGCCCCCCTGCTCTTCGCGCTGGTGGGGACGCTGTTCGGGACGACGCTGGTGGAACCGGTTCTCTTTGCGGCCGACAAACGGAACAAGCCTTCATGATCGGTAGAATCGCACTCCTGCTGGCCCTCGTGGCCGCGAACCCGCTGGCGGCGCAGCACGGCGCCCCGGCGGAGCGCGCGCTCCAGCCCGCCTCGCCGCAGGTGGAAGCCGCCGCCGGTGGGCACCTCAAGGAAGAAGAGGGGCACGGCGACGGCATCGACTTCATGCACCACATCCTGGACTCGCGCGAGATCGAGCTCCCGGGTACGGTCCTGCACCTCCCCGCGGAGGGCTCGTGGATGGTGGGCGGCATCGACATGACGCCCACCAAGCACGTGGTGTTCCTGGGGATCGCGGCGCTCCTGACGCTCCTGGTGCTGCTCTTCGGCGCGTCCAGGGCCGGCCGGGCGAGCGAGGGGCGCACCAGCGGCAAGCCCCACAACGCCATCGAGGCGGTGGTGCTCTTCATCCGCGACCAGGTGGTGATGCCCAACGTGGGGCACGGCGGGGAGAAGTTCGCCCCGTTCGTGATCACGCTGTTCTTCTTCATCCTGTTCGCCAACCTGCTGGGCCTGATCCCCTACGGCTCCACCGCCACGGCCAACATCTCGGTCACCGCCGCGCTGGCGCTGATGAGCTTCGTCGTCGTGGAGGTGGGCGGCATGGTGGCGCTCGGGCCCCGCGGGTACCTGGGCACCATCTTCTTCGTCCCCAAGGGGATGAACCCGGTGGCCGCGTGGGCCATGGCGATCGCGCTCGCGCCGGTGGAGGCCATGGGCAAGATCACCAAGCCCATCGCGCTCGCCATCCGTCTCATGGCGAACATGACGGCGGGGCACATCGTGCTGCTCGCCATCATCTCGCTGATCTTCGTCTTCGGCAGCTTCGCGATCGCGGTGGCTCCGGTGCTGATGGGCGTGGCGATCACTTTCCTGGAGATCTTCGTGTCGCTTCTCCAGGCGTACATCTTCGCCATGCTGACCAGCGTGTTCATCGGGCTGATGCGGCACGCGCACTGATCGCGGAAGGATAGCAGGCAGGGCAGCGCGGGGCCCCTCGCCCGCGCCGGCGGAGACTGCTCCCCTCCGTCGTACAGTACCCGGACATGGGCTTCCGGGGAGGGCGCGCGGCGGCGACGCCGACAGGCGCCCGCGGTCCCGGTCGGGGCCGCTCGGAGCAGTGCCCGACACCTTTTCGCTCCAGCAACGGAGACATCCATGATGCAGGTTGAAGCGGCAAACGCGTTCCTGAACAACGGCCTCCTCGGCGCGGCCATCGGCGCCGGCCTCGCCGTCATCGGCGCCGGCATCGGCATCGGCCTCATCGGCTCGCGGGCGATGGACGGCATGGCCCGCCAGCCCGAGATCGCCGGCAACATCCAGACGGCGGCGCTGATCCTCGCGGCCTTCGTCGAGGGCGCGACGCTGTTCGCCATCGTGGTGGCGTTCCTGATCCAGCAGGGCGTGCTGGCCGCGGTCGCCGGCTGATCCTGTGCGGGCGCCGCGGGGGAGCTTCCTCCGCGGCGCCCGACTGAACTTCTACTCGGCAGACACATCATGCGTCGCTTGCTCTTTCTGCTTCCGGCCCTGATCCTCGGCTCCGCGGCGCCCGCGTACGCGGCCGAGGGGGGCGGGCTCCTCTCGGTCAACGAGGGGCTGATCGTCTGGACGATCCTGATCTTTTTGATCGTCTTCGCGGTCCTTGCCAAGTTCGCCTTCCCCAAGATCCTGGGGGCGGTCGAGGCGCGCGAGCAGCACCTGGCCGAGCTGGCCACGACGGCCGAGCGCGACCGCGCCGAGGCCGCCACGCTCCTGGAGCAGACCCGGCGGGAGATGGAAGAGACCCGCGCCCGGATCCAGGCCGCCATCGCCGAGAGCCGCACCGAGGTGGAGCGGATGAAGGCCGACATCCTCGCCGACGCGCGCCGCGAGCAGGAGGAGATGATGCTCCGCGCCCGCCGCGACATCGCCTCGGAGCGCGCCGCCGCCCTGGACACCGTGCGCCGCGACGCCGTGGACCTGGCGATCGCCGCCGCCGAGAAGCTGGTGCGCCGCAACCTGGACGGCGAAGACAATCGCAGGCTGGTCCGCGAGTTCCTGGGGCAGGCGTCCGGCGCCGCCGTCCCGGCCGGAGTCTGACCGGTGCGCGCCCAGGCCATCGCCCGGAACTACGCGGACACGCTCCTCGCCCTGGCCGAGCGCCACGGCGGGCGGGCGACCGCGGAGGAGTTCCTCCGGGCCATCGAGGACCTCGCCGCGCTGCTGGAAAGCGAGCCGCGGGTCCGCCAGTTCCTGGAGACCCCCCGCGTGACCGGCGCGCAGAAGCAGCAGGCGCTGCGCGCCTCGCTCGCGGGGCGCGTCCCCGAGCTCTTCCTCCGCTTCGCGCTGGTGGTGCTGGAGAAGGGGCGCCAGTCGCTTTTCCGCGAGATCGCCCTGGCGTACCGCGACCGCGTGGACGAGATGCTCGGCCGGGTGCGGGTGGACATCCAGATCTCGCACGAGCCCGACGCCGCGCTCCGCGAGGAGATCGTGCGCGGGCTGGAGACCCGGCTGGGAAGAACGGTGATCCCGGAGTTCACCGTGGATCCCGGCCTGCTGGGCGGGATGATCGTCCGGCTGGGCGACGAGATCCTGGACGGCTCCATCCGGAGCCGCGCGGCCGGCCTCCGGCGGCGGCTCATGGACGCGCAGATGCCGGCCCTCGCCGCGGCGGGGTGAGCGGACACGGGCGGCGGGCGGACGCGCGGAACCGCGCGACCCGCCGCCGGTACAGGGGCACGGCAACGTAACCGGTTTCGGTTCGGGGAGTTAACCCAGGCAAACGGCCACGTCCAGCGACCCCGCTGGACCGGAAAAGGATAAAGAGATGGCGGTCGACACCCAGCTTCGCGCGAGCGAGATCAAGAACGTCCTCCTCGGAGAGATCGAGCGCTTCGAGGACGTGCTGCAGGCCGAGGAAGTCGGTGAGGTTCTCGAGGTCAAGGACGGGATCGCCCGCATCTACGGCCTCGGCGGGACCATGGCGAGCGAGATGCTCGAGATCACCGCCCGCGAGAGCGGCCAGGTGGTCGCCGCCCTGGCGCTGAACCTCGAGGAGGACAACATCGGCGCGGTCGTCATGGGCGACTGGACCGCGATCCAGGAGGGCGACCAGGCCCGCCGCACCGGGCGCGTGCTCGACATCCCCGTGGGCCCCGAGTTCCTGGGCCGCGTGGTCAACCCGCTCGGCGAGCCGGTGGACGGCAAGGGCCCCATCCACGGCGCGGCCCGCCGCCAGGTGGACATCGTCGCGCCCGGCATCGTGCTCCGCCAGCCGGTCAAGGAGCCCATGCAGACGGGGATCAAGGCGATCGACGCGCTGATCCCCATCGGCCGCGGCCAGCGCGAGCTGATCATCGGCGACCGCGGCACCGGCAAGACGGCCATCGCCATCGACGCCATCATCAACCAGAAGGGCCAGGGCGTCGTCTGCGTGTACGTCGCCATCGGGCAGAAGAACTCCACCATCGCGGGCGTGATGCAGCGCCTGGTGGACGCGGGCGCGATGGACTACACCATCATCGTCGCGGCCTCCGCCTCCGACCCGGCCCCGCTCCAGTACATCGCGCCGTACGCCGGCACCGCGCTCGCCGAGTACTTCATGTACACCAAGGACGAGAACGGCAAGGGCAAGGCGACGCTCTGCGTGTACGACGACCTTTCCAAGCAGGCCGTGGCGTACCGGCAGATGTCGCTGGTGCTCCGCCGTCCCCCGGGCCGCGAGGCGTACCCCGGCGACGTGTTCTACCTGCACTCGCGCCTGCTGGAGCGCGCCGCCAAGCTGTCCGACGAGATGGGCGGTGGGTCGCTGACCGCGCTGCCGATCATCGAGACGCAGGCCGGCGACGTGTCGGCGTACATCCCGACCAACGTGATCTCCATCACCGACGGGCAGATCTTCCTGGAGTCGAACCTGTTCTACTCCGGCGTCCGCCCCGCCGTGAACGTGGGCATCTCGGTGTCGCGCGTGGGCGGCTCGGCGCAGATCAAGGCCATGAAGTCCGTGGCCGGCAAACTCAAGGGCGAGCTGGCGCAGTACCGCGAGCTGGAAGCCTTCGCCGCCTTCGGCTCCGAGCTGGACCCGGTCACCCAGCGGCAGCTGGCCCGCGGCGCCCGCTCCGTGGAGGTGCTGAAGCAGGGGCAGTACTCGCCCATGGCGGTGGAGCACCAGGTGGCGATCATCTACGCGCTCACCAACGGCTACCTGGACGACGTGGACGTGCCGCAGGTGCGGGCCTGGGAGCGCGACTTCCACCTGTACCTCCGCAGCACCCATCCCGAGATCCTGGACGGGATCCGCGAGGCGCGCGCCCTGACCAAGGAGAACGAGCAGGAGCTGGTCGCCGCGATCCGGCGCTACGCCGAGCTGTTCGCCGACCCGCACTCGCCGGTGGGCACCGACAGCTACGCGAACTCCGCGATCCTGCAGGAGACCGACGCCGACCGGCGCATGGGCGAGGACCAGCTCCGCATGGCGGCGCGTCCCGAGGCCAACGCCGCCTCCGCCCGGCAGAGCTACTGAGCGGCCGCCGCACACGCTAGAGGCGAGGAGCCATGGCCAAAGGAAGAGAGCTCAAGGGGCGGATCCGATCGGTCCAGAACACGCGCAAGATCACCCGGACGATGGAGATGGTCGCCACGTCCAAGCTCAAGCGCGCCCAGGACCGCGTGGCCGCCGCCCGGCCTTACGCGGAGCAGCTCGGCGACGTCATCCAGCGCCTCCTGACCCCGGAGCTGGCGACGCGCTACCCGCTGCTCCGGCAGCCGGAGCAGGTGCGCCGCGCCGCGGTGCTCCTGCTCACCTCCAACCGCGGCCTGGCCGGCGGCTTCAACGCCAACCTGATCCGCGAGGCCCGCACCCTGGTGCGCGACCTGCGCGGCCGGGGGGTGGAGGTGGAGATGCACATCGCCGGCAAGAAGGGGATCTCGTTCTTCCGCTTCCAGGGGGAGAACCTCCGCGCGGCCGTCGCCGACATCGGCGACCGGCCGTCCGCGGCCGATGCCGAGCGGCTGGTGAACCAGCTGATGGACGACTTCACCGCGGGCACGCTGGACGCGGTGTACGTGGTGTACGCCAAGTTCAACTCGGCGCTCTCCACCCCGCCCACCACCATGCAGCTCCTCCCCGTGCCGTCGCCGGCGGCGGGCGAGCGCAGCGGGGGCGGCGTGGACTACATCTTGGAGCCCTCGGCGGACGAGATCCTGAACCGGATCCTCCCGCTGTACGTGAGGAACGGGGTGTACCGCGCGCTGGTGGAGACCTCCGCCGCAGAGCAGGGCGCGCGGCGGACCGCGATGAAGAACGCCACCGACAACGCCGGCGACATCCTGGAAGCGCTCACGCGGACCTACAACCGCGTCCGCCAGGCTGCGATCACGCAGGAGATCGCCGAGATCGTCGGCGGTGCCGCGGCGCTCGAATGAGACCGAACCCAGACCAAGGAGAACGATAAATGGCAGCCATTGCCCCTGAGCGGGCGACCGTCCCGGCCGGCGCCGCCAAGACCGGCCGCGTGGTCCAGGTGATCGGTCCCGTGATCGACGCCGAGTTCGAAGGCAACCTCCCGGACATCTACAACGCCCTGGAGGTGTCGCGTCCCGGCACCGACGGCGTCAACGCGACCATCGTGCTGGAGGTGCAGCAGCACATCGGGCGCAACCAGGTGCGCGCGGTGGCCATGGAGTCCACCGACGGCGTCGTCCGTGGCATGCAGATCGTGGACACCGGCGGCCCCATCACCGTGCCCGTAGGCCGCTACGCCCTGGGCCGCATCCTCAACGTGCTCGGGCAGCCGGTGGACGAGGCGGGCGACATCCCCGCCACCGTCGAGCGCTGGCCCATCCACCGCCCGGCTCCGCGCTTCGTGGACCTGGAGGCAAAGGCCGAGATCCTGGAGACGGGGATCAAGGTCATCGACCTGCTCACCCCGTACGTGAAGGGCGGCAAGATCGGCCTCTTCGGCGGCGCCGGCGTGGGCAAGACGGTCGTCATCCAGGAGCTGATCAACAACATCGCCAAGGGGCACGGCGGCCGCTCGGTGTTCGCCGGCGTCGGCGAGCGCACCCGCGAGGGCACCGACCTCTGGCTGGAGTTCAAGGAGGCGAACCTCATCAAGGAGGAGAACCTCGAGGAGTCCAACGTCGCGCTGGTGTACGGCCAGATGAACGAGCCGCCGGGTGCCCGCCTCCGCGTGGCGCTCACCGGGCTGACGGTGGCGGAGTACTTCCGCGACGTGGAGAAGCAGGACGTGCTCTTCTTCGTGGACAACATCTTCCGCTTCACCCAGGCGGGCTCCGAGGTGTCGGCGCTGCTCGGCCGCATGCCCTCGGCGGTGGGCTACCAGCCCACGCTGGCCACCGAGATGGGCCAGCTGCAGGAGCGGATCACCTCCACCCACGAGGGCTCCATCACCTCGGTGCAGGCGATCTACGTTCCCGCGGACGACCTCACCGACCCGGCCCCGGCGACCGCGTTCGCGCACCTCGACGCCACCACGGTGCTTTCCCGCGCGATCTCCGAGCTGGGCATCTACCCCGCCGTGGACCCGCTGGATTCCACCAGCCGCATCCTGGACCCGCAGTACATCGGCGAGCGGCACTACCGCGTCGCCACCTCGGTGCAGCGCATCCTGCAGCGCTACAAGGAGCTCCAGGACATCATCGCCATCCTCGGGATGGACGAGCTCACCGAGGAGGACAAGGTGATCGTCGGCCGGGCGCGCCGCCTGCAGCGCTTCCTGTCGCAGCCCTTCCACGTGGCCGAGCAGTTCACCGGCACCCCCGGCGAGTACGTCAAGCTGGAGGACACGGTGGAGTCGTTCGAGCGCGTGGTCAGCGGCGAGTTCGACCACCTGCCCGAGCAGGCGTTCTACATGGTGGGCGGGATCGAGGGCGCCATCGAGAAGGCGAAGCGCCTGGAGCAGGGCGGCTGATGGCGGCCCCCGCTGCGGGCGCCGGAGCCGGGGCGGGGGCGCTGCGCGTCTCCGTCCTGTCCCCGGAGCAGACCGTCTACGAGGGCGAGGCCACCCAGGTGGTCGTTCCCGCCATGGACGGGCTGCTCGGGATCCTGCGGGGGCACGCGCCGCTCATGGCGCTCCTCGGCGAAGGGATCCTGCGCATCGAGAACGGCCGCGAGTCCGCGCAGTTCCGGGTTTCCGGCGGCTTCCTCCAGGTGGTGGACGACGTGGTGACGGTGCTCAGCGAGCACGCGACCGCGGCCTGAGCCTCCGCCCCGGAGCCGATCGCACGCAGCGCCGCCCCCGCCGCTCCCCGAGCGGCGGGGGCGGCGTTTTTCCCGCGCGGCTGGTCCGAAACTTGATTGCGTCCGGGGTGTCAGCCCCGCCCCGGTGGGCGGGACGTACGTACTTCCAGTCCAGTGACGGAGAGAAGCAAATGTCTCGCAAGTGGATCGTTCGCACGCTCGCCGCGGCGGGCTTCGCCGCGCTTTCGGCGGGGGGCGCGCACGCGCAGGTCTTTACCCCCGCCTACCAGTCGCCCCGGCTCACCAACGACATCGGCGTGTACCTGAGCGACTTCGGCGACCTGGCCCTGGAAGGGATCTGGCGCGGCGGTCCCCTCGGCCTGCGCGTCGGGCTGGTGGACGCCGGCGACGACCTGCTCTCCGTCGGCGGCGAGCTGCGCAACCCGCTCCAGGTGACCGCCCCCATCAGCCTGGCCTTCGTGGCGGGCGCGCAGGCGCTCATCGGCGACGCCAACGCCTTCGGGGCCCAGGCGGGGCTGAGCGCCGGCTACACCTTCAACACCCCCGGCGTCGCCTTCACGCCCTACATCCTCCCCCGCATCGCCGTGGTCAACGGCTTCGCCGAGGACGACGACACCGAGCTCGAGGTGCTGGCCGAGGTGGGCGCGGACGTGGAGTTCTCGCCGCGCATCATCCTGCGCTTCGGTGCCAACCTGTCGGACGTGGGCGCAGACTGGGGCATCGGCCTGGCCTGGCGCCAGTAGACCCGCGCGGTAGATTAGACGACGATGTACACCGCCGGTCGCCGTGGCCGGCGGTGTTCTTTTTCCGGAGCAGCATGAAGCGGATCGACCTTCACATCCACTCCCGCGCCTCGGACGGGCACCTCGCCCCCACCGCCGTCGTCGACGCCGCGGTGGCGGGGCGCCTGGACGTCATCGCCCTCACCGACCACGACACCGTGGCCGGCGTGCGCGAAGCCTGCGACGCCGCGCGCGAGCGTCCCATCCGGGTGATTCCCGGCATCGAGGTGAGCACCCGCCACCACGACGCCGAGATCCACGTGCTGGGCTACTTCGTGGATCCAGGCTCCCCCGCGCTGGTGGGGCACGGCGAGGCCGCGCGCGACCGGAGGCACGACCGGGCGCGCAGGATGGTGGGCAAGCTCCAGGAGCAGGGAGTCCGGCTGGACTTCGAGGACGTGCTCCGCGAGGCGGGGCCGGACACCGCCTCCATCGGCAGGCCGCACATCGCCCGCGCCCTGCTGGCCGGCGGGCACACCCGCTTCTACGGGGAAGCGTTCGACCGCTATCTCGCGGACGGCCGCAGCGCCTTCGTCCTCACCGAGTTCCCCTCGGTGCGCGAGGCCATCGACATGATCCACGCCGGCGGCGGCCTGGCCGTGTGGGCCCACCCCCCTCTGGATCTGTTCGACAGCGAGGTGCGCAGCTTCGCGGAGTGGGGGCTGGACGGCGTGGAGTGCTTCCGCCCGAACACCCCGCCCGCCGAGTCGCTGCTCTTCGAGACCGCGGCGCGGGCGCTGGGGCTGCTGCGCACCGGCGGCTCCGACTGGCACGGTCCGCACCGTGGCCCGCTGGGCCAGTTCGCGGTGCGCGAGGAGGACGTGCTGGAATTGCTGGACGCCGGGGCGGGGCGTTTTTGAACGGCGACTGCGGGTTCGGGCGTGCCCCCGGCTGGCGCCGGGGTCGGGCTTCGGCTCCGTAAGCGAGCAGACAACGCTCGCTAACGGAGTCGAGACCCGCGAAACTGCCCGCGGGTCTCGCCCCTTCGGGCCGAAATCCCTCACGCGGGTGGCGGCGCGTGTCCCGGCGGAACCGACGAGCGGGGGAGCGATGCGAGACACGGCGGGCGTGCGGGACCCCTGGGTGGGCGGCGGGCTGGCGCTCCTGGCGCTGCTCACCGTGGGAGCGGTGCTGCTCTACCGGGGCGAGCCGCAGAGCGTGGCCGAGGCGCGGACCGGGGCGATGGTCGCGGTGCGCCCCAGCGCCTATGGGCCCAGGATCGCGGTCGCCGGGGAGCGCGTCCGCGCCGCCGAGGCGGCATCCGCTTCGGGCGACACCGTCGCCGCCCTGCGCGAGTACGCCGCGGCCGCCGGGCAGGCGTGGTCCGCCCGCGGCTTCGCCTCCGACACCGCCGAGACCATGGCCGCCACGGAGCTGTGGGCGGATGCAGTCCTGGACCGCTCCGCCCTGATGCTCGCCGCCGCGTCCTCCCCCTGGTGGCGCCGCGACGACGACGCGGCCCTCCAGGACGCCCTCGCCCAGGTGGAGCGCGTCGTCGCCGTCCCCACCTCCCCCCCGACGCGGCAGCGCGCGCAGACGCTCGCCGACGCCGTCCGCGCCAAGCTCCGCCCGGGTCCGCTGGAATGGCTGCCGCGCCGCTGACCCCCGCGCGCCGCGCCGTGGCAGCCGCGCTCCTCTTCCTGGGGAGCGCCGCGCTCGCCGGGATCCAGCTCGTGGAGGGCGGGACGCATTACCGCACCCCGGCGCTCACCGAGGGCGTGTTCGCCCTCCTCCTCACCTACATCCTCCTGCTGCGCGGGGCCTGGATCCGCCCCGCGGGGTGGCTCGGCTGGCTGGCGGTGGCGTACGGCGCCGCCGCCAACGCGCAGCTCCTGGAAATGCTCCTTCCGCCTCCGGGCGTGATCGAGTGGATGGTGGTGTTCGTGCTCGCCTTCGCGGCGTGGGGCGCCCTCGCCTCCGGAACCCGCACCCGGCTGGTCGCCTCGCTCGCCAGCCTCGCGCTCCTCCTGGCGCTCCTCCGCTACTCCGTCATTCCCGTGCTCTGGGAGCGCGTGGGTCCCGCGCCCGGAGCCGCGTTCGGGCTGGGCGACGCGGCGGAGGCGGTCCGCCGCATCCTCGCCGACCACGAGCCCACCCGCCCGTCCGGGCAGCTGCTCGGGCTCCTCGGGCTCGCCCTCTGGGCCGCCGGGACCAGGCTCCTGTGGGAGCCCGAAGAGCCGTCCACGGAAGCGGAAGTCGTTGTGCCACAAGCCCCTTGACGGCCACTCGGAGCTCATGTATTATTGTCGCCCTTCGCGAAAACGGACGGCGCGGCGGCTCCACGGAGCCGGTCGAGGCCTTGACGAAAGCGAGACGAGCCGATAAGTTGAAAGGCTCTGCGGCGGTTGGTTGCCGCGACCGGAATATTTGAAAATTTGGGTGAAGGGAATAGGGAGTAGCAAAGGCTGAGAAAGAGCACCTTTGGCGGTGGGCCGGGAGCACGTGTCTTCGGATACGTAGACTATCCGGTCAAGCGGAAAAGGGCGCACGGTGGATGCCTTGGCACGGACAGGCGAGGAAGGGCGCGATAAGCTGCGAAAAGCTTCGGGGAGCCGCACGTAGGCAGAGATCCGGAGATGCCCGAATGGGGAAACCCGGCAGCCGTCATGGGCTGTCATCCCCCGCTGAATACATAGGCGGGCGGAGGCCAACGGGGAGAACTGAAACATCTAAGTATCCCCAGGAAAAGAAATCAAACGAGATTCCCGAAGTAGCGGCGAGCGAAACGGGAGGAGCCCAAACCTGGGGCAACCCAGGGGTTGAAGGGCCTGGATGGGGCATTGTCCCGTCTGCATGGAAGCGCTAGCGGAAGCGATCTGGAACGATCCTCCACAGAGGGTGAGAGACCCGTATGCGAAAGCGCAGCCCAGCAGATGATCCAGGTACCTGAGTACGGCGGGACACGAGAAATCCCGTCGGAATCTGGGGGGACCACCCTCCAAGGCTACATACTCGTCCGTGACCGATAGTGCACCAGTACCGTGAGGGAAAGGTGAAAAGAACGCCTGGCGGCGAGTGAAATAGAACCTGAAACCGTGTGCCTACAAGCGGTAGGAGGGGGCTTAGGCCCCTGACTGCGTGCCTTTTGCATTATGATCCGGCGAGTTACTCCTCACGTGCGAGGTTAAGGTCTTCTGGACTGGAGCCGCAGCGAAAGCGAGTCTGAAGAGGGCGCAGAGTACGTGGGGGTAGACCCGAAACCGAAGCGATCTACCCATGGCCAGGTTGAAGCTCGGGTAACACCGAGTGGAGGACCGAACCCGTTTCTGTTGAAAAAGATTGGGATGAGCTGTGGGTAGGGGTGAAAGGCCAATCAAGCTCGGAGATAGCTGGTTCTCCCCGAAAACTATTGAGGTAGTGCCTCGGAGGCGTGGCGAAAGCCCGAATGTATCGCGGAGGTAGAGCACTGAAAGGACGCGGGGCCCCACCGGGTTACCAACTCCTATCAAACTCCGAATGCCGTGGATATGGACTCCGGGAGACAGGGTGCGCGCGATAATGTGCGTCCGCGAGAGGGAAAGAACCCAGACCGTCGGCTAAGGCCCCGAAGTGCGAGCTAAGTGAGAAACGATGTGGATGTGCACAGACAACTGGGAGGTTGGCTTAGAAGCAGCCATTCCTTGAAAGAGTGCGTAATAGCTCACCAGTCAAGTGCGTCTGCGCGGATAATGGTCGGGACTGAAGCTCGACGCCGAAGCCACGGGTTCATGCTTATGCATGAGCGGTAGGGGAGCGTTCTGCTAGCGGAGAAGCGGCCGTGGAAACGTTGCCGTGGAGCGGGCAGAAGTGAGGATGCCGGAATGAGTACGCGATAACGGGGGTGAGAATCCCCCGCACCGAAAGCCTAAGGTTTCCAGGGGCAGGCTCGTCCGCCCTGGGTTAGTCGGACCCTAAGCCGAGGCCGAAGGGCGTAGGCGATGGGAATCAGGTGAACATTCCTGAACCACATGATGTGCGTTCGACCCGCAGGGGGGACGCAGGAGTGAAAGCAGGGCCGGCCGGTGGTTGCGCCGGTGCAAGGAGGTAGGCGTTCCTGGGGGATGAAAGACCCGGGTAGCCGAGATCTGACGCCAAGACGAGGATACGTCCTTGTCGAGTCTGCCTAATCAGGCTGCCGAGAAAAGCCTCGGCGGGGAGTGCATCATGTGACCGTACCGCAAACGGACACACGTAGGCGAGGCGAGTAGCCTCAGGTGCTCGAGTGAACTGTGGAGAAGGAACTCGGCAAAATGTCCCCGTAACTTCGGGAGAAGGGGAACCCTCGGTACTTGAGCGTCCTTCGCGGGCGTGAGGGGAAGAGGGTCGCAGAGAATCGGCCCAAGCGACTGTTTAGCAAAAACACAGGTGTCTGCAAAGTCGCAGAGACGACGTATAGGCACTGACGCCTGCCCGGTGCCGGAAGGTTAAGAGGAGAGCTCAGTTCCCTTCGGGGGGCGAAGGTTTGAATCGAAGCCCCGGTAAACGGCGGCCGTAACTATAACGGTCCTAAGGTAGCGAAATTCCTTGTCGGGTAAGTTCCGACCTGCACGAATGGCGTAACGACTTGGGCGCTGTCTCCTCCACAAGCTCGGCGAAATTGGAGTCTCGGTGAGGATACCGAGTACCCGCGACAGGACAAAAAGACCCCGTGCACCTTTACTGCACCCTGACATTGATCTTCGGCACCACTTGTGTAGGATAGGTGGGAGGCTGTGAGCCCCGGGCGCTAGCTCGGGGGGAGCCAACGGTGAAATACCACCCTGGTGATGTTGGAGACCTAACCTGGCCCAGTGAATCCTGGGTAGGGACCGTGTCAGGCGGGCAGTTTGACTGGGGCGGTCGCCTCCTAAAGAGTAGCGGAGGCGCGCAAAGGTTCCCTCAGCGCGGTCGGCAATCGCGCGAAGAGAGCGTAAACGCATAAGGGAGCTTGACTGCGAGACGGACAGGTCGAGCAGGTGCGAAAGCAGGCGTTAGTGATCCGGCGGTCCCGTGTGGAAGGGCCGTCGCTCAACGGATAAAAGGTACGCCGGGGATAACAGGCTTATCGCCCCCGAGAGTTCACATCGACGGGGCGGTTTGGCACCTCGATGTCGGCTCATCGCATCCTGGGGCTGGAGAAGGTCCCAAGGGTCCGGCTGTTCGCCGGTTAAAGCGGTACGCGAGCTGGGTTCAGAACGTCGTGAGACAGTTCGGTCTGTATCCGTCGTGGGCGCAGGAGGATTGAGGGGAGCCGTCCTTAGTACGAGAGGACCGGGACGGACTGACCTCTGGTGTACCGGTTGTCGTGCCAACGGCAGCGCCGGGTAGCTAAGTCGGGACGGGATAACCGCTGAACGCATCTAAGTGGGAAGCCCCCCCCAAGATGAATCCTCCCAGCCGCAAGGCTCAGAAGGGCCGTGGGAGACGACCACGTAGATAGGCGGCAGGTGTACGTGTGGCGACACACTCAGCCGAGCCGTACTAAGGGCCCGTGTGGCTTGACCGGTCGATAGGCAGGACCGGCGCATCGTCAAAGCTCTTTCGAAGTACTTGCTGCTCCCATTCTCTTCCCCTGATTTCTGTAGCGCGGGAGCGATCCCGTGCGAGGCACCGCGGACCTTGGGGTCCGCAGCCGGTGCGGCTGGTGGCGATGGCGTGGGGGATACACCCGATCCCATCTCGAACTCGGAAGTTAAGACCCACTGCGCGGATGGTACTGCCGGGGCCACCCGGTGGGAGAGTACGGCGCTGCCAGCCCTGTTCTTCAGAGCCCCTCGATCCTACACGGATCGGGGGGCTCTGCTCGTTCGGGCACGGAGAAAGCGTGCATACACAGGAATGTAGAGGCCGGGCAGGCTGTTGCGTGAGGGATTACGGCCCGAAGGGGCGAGACCCGGCGGCAGTTTGCCGGGGCTCGACTCCGTTAGCCCGCGTTGTTTGCGGGCTTACGGAGCCGAAGCCCGACCCCGGCGCCAGCCGGGGACACGCCCAGGCCCGCGGCGACGGTCCGTTCGGATCCGGCATCAAGACTCGTCCCTGGCGACAAACGACGTCGCTCGCTACCTTGGTGCCATTACCGCTCCGGACGCGCCGCTGGCGTTGCCGGACCGCGCAGTACGCTCTATACTCTCCATCAGCCTGTCGGCCGGTTCAGGCAGGTCCCCACCGCTCCTTTGTGTCCCACGCCATGACCCAGCCAGCCGAGTCGCATCCCTCGATCACGGTGCTCATCGTCGACGACGAGGAGCTGCTGGTGAAGAGCTGCGGCCAGATCCTTTCCAGCGAGGGGTACACCGTCCACACGGAGGGCCGCGGGCGGAGCGCGCTGGACATGGTGAGACGGCACCGTCCGGACCTGATCCTGGCGGACCTGCACCTTCCCGACATGGACGGGATGGTGCTTCTCAAGGAGATCAAGAAGATCTCGCCGGAAAGCCTGGTGATCATGATCACCGGCTTCGCGACGGTGGATTCCAGCGTGGAGGCGATCCGCGCGGGCGCGTACGACTACATCCCGAAGCCCTTCACCGCGACGCAGCTGCGCATCCTCATCGGGCGGGCGGCGCAGCAGGTCCAGCTGGTGCGCGACAACGCGGTGCTCCGCGACCAGCTCAAGAAGCAGTACAGCTTCGAGAACATCGTCGGCACCAGCGAGTCCATCCAGAAGGTGTTCTCGGTGGTGTCCCGCGTGGCGCCGACGGACGCCAGCGTGTTCATCTCCGGCGAGTCGGGGACGGGCAAGGAGCTGATCGCGCGCGCCATCCACATGAACAGCCGCCGCTCCGACCGGCCGTTCATGGCCATCAACTGCGCCGCGCTCCCGGACCACCTGCTGGAATCGGAGCTGTTCGGGCACGAGAAGGGCGCCTTCACCGGGGCGGACGTGGCGCGGCGCGGCCTCCTGGAGGCGGCGTCCGGGGGGACGTTCTTTCTGGACGAGGTCACGGAGATGAGCATGGACCTCCAGGCCAAGCTCCTCCGCGTGATCCAGGAGCGCAAGATCCGGCGCGTGGGCGGGGAAGGGGAGCTGCAGATCGACGTCCGCTGGGTGTCGGCTACCAACCGCGACCCGGAGAAGGCGGTCAAGGACGGGGCGCTCCGGCAGGACCTGCTCTTCCGCCTCAACGTGGTGCCGCTGAAGCTGCCGCCGCTGCGGGCGAGGCGCGACGACATCCCGGCGCTGGCGCAGCACTTCCTGCGCAAGTACGCGCAGGAGTACGAGCGGCCGCAGATCAACTTCGCGCCGGACTCGCTGCGGATCCTGTGCGAGTACGACTGGCCGGGGAACATCCGCGAGCTGCAGAACATGGTGGAGCGGGTGGTCTCCCTGTGCTCGCCGGGGCAGACGATCGGCAAGGACGACCTGCCCGAGGAGCTGGTCAACCGGGAGCGGTCGACCACGCGCGGGTTCTCGCCGTTCCTGTCGGACCAGCTGTTCCACGACGCAAAGGCGGAGGCGGTGTCGTCGTTCGAGAAGGAGTACCTGCGGTCGCTCCTGGAAAAGAACGGGGGGAACATCTCCCAGGCGGCGCGGCAGGCGGGCATAGATCGGAAGACGATTCACCGCATGCTGGCCAAGTACGAGCTGGAGGGGTGGGACTGATTTCCGTGCGCTGAGGCGGGGGTGGGGCGGGGCGAGGTGGGGCCGCTACGGAGCCCGGCGGAAACAGCCCCGCCGGTCTCCTCCGCGGGCTCCGGGAGCCAGCCGAAACTGCCCGGCTGTCTCCCTTCGCCGGGGGGAGCCTCGCCAAACAGCCGGCGAGTCTCCCCCCGCAACGGATCATGGGGGTACTGCGGAACGGCAACGGCAAAGCCCGTCCTCCTGCTCGGGGGACGGGCTTTTTCGCGTGGGCGGGTTCGGCTGCTCGTGCCTCGTCAGCCGGTGCGCGCCGACCGCACGGCGCGCAGCAGCTCGCGCACGGCTTCCGTCGGGTCGGGGGCCTGCATCACGGCGCGGATCACGGCCACGCCGGCGGCGCCCGCGCGCGCCACCTCCGCGGCGTTCGCCGCGTCGATGCCGCCGATGCCGACCGCGGGGATCCCGGCGGCGCGCGCCACGGCGGCGACGCGCGCCAGGCCCACGGGGAGGCCCGCGTCGTCCTTGCTGGCGGTCTCGTGCACGGGGCCCACGCCCACGTAGTCCGCGCCGTCCCGGCGGGCGCGGACGGCCTGTTCCGGCGTTTCCGTGGAGCGGCCGAGGAGGAAGCCGGGCGGGACGATGCGGCGCGCGGCGGCGACGGGGATGTCGTCGTCGCCCACGTGGGCGCCGTCGGCGCCCGCCGCCAGGGCGACGTCCACGCGGTCGTTGACGATCAGCAGGGCGCCCGCCTCGCGAGTGGCCTCGCGCAGCGCGCACGCCAGCTCCACCGTTTCCCGGGCGCTTTCCGTCTTGGCGCGGAGCTGGACGCAGGGGGCGCCGCCGCGGAGCGCGGCGCGCACCACGTCCACCAGCTCGCGGCCCTCGCCGCAGCGGGCGTCGGTGATCACCATCAGCTCCAGGCGACGAGCCAGCTCCTCCGGAGAGGTCGTCATGTGCAGGTCGTGCGACTCAGGAGAGACCCGTGCCGTTCTCCCCCTTTCCCCCGCTTGCGGGGGAGAGGGGGCCGGGGGGTGAGGGGGCCGGCATTCGCGGACGCCAGTGCGAGCCCCGCGTGAGGGATTTCGGCCCGAAGGGGCGAGACCCGGCGGCCGTTTGCCGGGGCTCGACTCCGTTACGCACGGTTGTTTCGTGCGTTACGGAGCCGAAGCCCGACCCCGGCGCCAGCCGGGGGCACGCCCGAACCCTTCCCTTCACGCCCTTCCACTCAACGCTTCTGCGCCGCCCGCTCACGCTGGGAGCTGACCTTTGCCCGGTTGTGCTCGGCGAGAGAGCGGGTGAACACGTGCGTGCCGTTGGGCCGGGCGACGAAGTACAGGTAGTCCACCTTCGCCGGGCTCAGCGCGGCCTCGATGGAGCCCCGGCTGGGCGAAGCGATGGGGCCCGGCGGAAGACCCGCGCGCCGGTAGGTGTTGTACGGGTTGTCTGCGACGTCGGCGATGTGGCTGTAGAGCAGCCGCGACTGGTGCGCGCCGAGGGCGTACTGCACCGTGGGGTCCGCCTGGAGCCGCATCCCGATGCGCAGGCGGTTGTGGTACACGGCGGAGATGGTGTCGCGCTCGGTCCAGACCTTTGCCTCCTTCTCCACGATGGAGGCCAGCGCGACCACGTCCCGCTCGCTCATTCCCAGCGAGTCGGCGCGGGCGCGCATGGCGGGGGTCCAGGCCTTCCGGTAGCGGTCCACCATGGCGCGCACCATGCGCCGCGGCGGCGTGCCCAGCGCGAACTCGTAGGTGGCGGGGTACAGGTAGCCTTCCAGCGTGGGGCCGGGGACGCTCCACTTCTTCGCGGCGGCGGTGTCGGCGACGATGGCAAGCACCGAGTCCTCCGGGGTCTTCGTCACCTCGGCCAGGCGCGCGGCGATCTGGCGCGCGGTCCACCCCTCGGGGATGGCGACGCGCACCTTGACCACGTCGCCGGAAACGAGCTTGTCCAGCGCGGCGCTCCAGGTGGAGCCCTGCCGCAGCTCGTACACGCCGGGCTTGAGGGAGCGCTCCGCCCCCCGCGCGCGGGCGTACAGGCGGAAGCCGGCGGGCCAGCGGATCACTCCGCGCGCCGCCAGCGAGTCGGAGGCCGCGGACATGCCGCTCCCTTCCGGGATGGTGACCCGCACCGGGTCTCCGCCCTTGCCGCCGCACCCGGCCAGGAGGAGCCCCGCTAGCAGGATGGCTCCGGGTCGTGTTCTGCTGCCGCTCATTCCTCGTCGCTCGAATCGTGGGCGCCGTGGTCCAGGTAGCCGCGCAGGATCAGCGCCGCCGCCGTGGAGTCGATGCGCGCCTTGTCCTCGCGCTGGCTCCGCTTCAGCCCCAGGCTTCGCACGGCGCGTTCCGCTTCCACCGAAGACAGGCGCTCGTCCACCCAGTGCACGGGGAGGCCGGTGCGCCGGGCCAGCTCCGCCCCGAAGGCGCGCACCTCCGCCGCCCATTCTCCCTCGTCCCCGCCCAGTTCGAGCGGGAGCCCCACCACCAGCTCGGCCACCTCGTGCCCGGCCACCAGGCGCGCGATCTCGGCCCAGGGCGGCCTCTTCCCGGGCCGGCGCACCAGCGTGGTCAGCGGCGCGGCGATGGTGCGCGTGGGGTCGCTGAGCGCCACCCCGATGCGCTTCCGCCCGAAGTCCAGCGCCAGGATCCTGCTCATGGCCTCTCCAAGCGAAAACGGCCCGCCGGAGCGGGCCGCCGGACCGGCCTGCGCGCTCTCACCCGAGGCGCGCGACCGCCAGCTCCACCCCGTGCCCCTGGGCCATCTCCTGGTACACGGCGCCCAGCGCCGCCGGGCCGCCGAAGAGGAAGCGGCAGCGGTCGGCGCCGGCGGCCTCGCACTCCACCTCCATCACCGCCACGTCCCCGCCGGCGAGCCGGCCGAGCATGTCGGCGAAGATCCCGGTGGTCAGGTGGCAGAAGCCGTCACCGGCCTCGCGCGCGGCGGCCGCCTCGGCCCACCCCTCGCACTCCAGCGCGCCGACGCCCGGGTGCATCTGCACGTGGCGGACCGTTCCCCAGCCGGCGTCCGACCAGAAGCCGGCGAACTCGGCCCAGAACTCGCCGTCCGGCAGCGTTCCCACCGTGGCGCCGGGGCGCTCCCACGCCACCCGCTCCTCCAGCGCGGCGTAGAAGCCGGCCCCGCTGTCGTAGCCCACCTGGCGCAGCAGGGTGGCCGCGTCCATGGGCGAGCGGTCCTGCGCGAGCGCGCGCCGCACGGCCGGGAGGAAGGCGGCCGGGAGGCGGAGGGTGTGCGCGGCTGTGGCGGTGGCGTTCATGGGACGGGGGGTTCGGGGGGATCGGATTCCCCGCGGGGGGGGAGGGCGAGCCGCTCCAGCAGCTCCGCCTCGGTGACCGTCGGGATCCCGAGCTCCTGGGCCTTCTGGAGCTTGGAGCCGGCGTCCTCGCCGACCAGCACGCAGCTGGTCTTTTTCGTGACCGTGCCGGTGACGCGGCCCCCGGCGCCCTCGATCCGCTCCGTGGCCGCGGTGCGGGAAAGCGACGGCAGCGTCCCGGTGACCACCCACGTCTCGCCGGTCAAAGGGCCCTCGGCCGGCTTCGCCTGCTCCTCCGTGAGGCGCAGGCCGTGGCCGGCAAGCTTGTCGATCACTTCCAGGTTGCGGGGCTCCGCGAAGAAGGCGGCGAGCGCCTCCGCCGTGGTCCGCCCGATCCCGTGCACCGCTTCGATCTCGTCGGCGGTGGCCGTGCGGAGGCGGTCCATGCTGCCGAAGTGCCGGGCCAGGAGCTCCGCGGCGCTCTCGCCGACGTGGCGCACGCCCAGCGCGAAGAGGAGGCGCGCCAGCCCCCGGTCCTTGGACTCGGCGATCCCCGCGATCAGGTTCTGGGCGGACTTTTCCTTGAAGCCCTCCAGGGCGAGGAGCTGTTCCTTCTCCAGCTCGTAGAGGTCCGCCACGTTGTGCACCAGCCCGCGCTCCAGGAGGAGCTGCGCGGTCTGCTCGCCCAGGCCGCGGATGTCCATCGCCCCACGGCTCACGAAGTGCTCCAGCCCCCGGAAGATACGCGCCGGGCAGGCGCTGTTGGGGCAGTAGATCATCACTTCGTCCGTGGGGCGCTCCACCTGGGTGCGGCACACCGGACATTCTTCGGGCATCCGGAAGGGTTCCGGGCGCTCCGCCCCCCCGGTGAGCACGGGCCCGAGCACCTGGGGGATCACCTCGCCCGCGCGCTTGATCAGCACGCGCTCCCCGATGCGGATGTCCTTGCGCTGGATGTCCTCTTCGTTGTGAAGGGTGGCCAGCCGCACGGTGACGCCCCCGATCTCGACCGGCTCCAGGATCGCGTAGGGATTCAGCGCCCCCGTGCGGCCCACGTTGATCCCGATGTCCAGGAGGGTCGTCTCGGCCAGGTCGGGCGCGTACTTGTACGCCGTGGCCCAGCGCGGCTCCCGCCCGCCCACCACGCCCAGCTCGCCGTGCAGGCGAAGCGGCTCCACCTTGACCACCGCGCCGTCCACCTCGTAGTCCAGCAGCTCGCGCTCGTGCTCGAAGGCGGCGACCCAGGCGAGCACTCCCTCCAGGTCGTCGCAGTGGGTGACGCGCGGGTTCACCGGGAGCCCCCACTCGCCGAGCGCGGCCAGAAGCTCGCTCTGCGTCGCCACGGGGAGCGATGCGCCGCCGCGCGGGTCCAGCTCCACCGTGTAGGCGAAGAAGCGCAGCGGGCGCGAGGCGGTGATGGACGGGTCGAGCTGGCGGACGGCGCCGGCCGCGGCGTTGCGCGGGTTGGCGAAGGTGGACAGCCCCTCGGCGGCGCGGCGCGCGTTCATCTCCGCGAAACCGGAGAGCGGCATGTACACCTCGCCGCGCACCTCCATCAGGGCGGGGAAGGGGACGTCGCCGCCCTTCAGGCGCAGCGGGATCTCGCGGATGGTGCGCAGGTTCCGGGTGACGTCCTCGCCGATGGTGCCGTTGCCGCGGGTGGCGCACTTTTCCAGCACGCCGCCGCGGTAGGTGAGCGCCACCGCCAGCCCGTCGATCTTGGGCTCCACGTCGTAGCCCGCCTCGCGCACCTCGGCGGCGATGCGGGCGTTGCGCGTTTCCCAGGCGCGCAGCTCCTCGGGGGAGAACGCGTTGTCCAGGGAAAGCATCGGCGCCAGGTGCTCCGTCTTCTCCAGCCGGCTCGCCGGCTCCGCGCCCACGCGCAGCGTGGGGGAGTCTGGCGTGCGCAGCTCCGGGTGCTCCGCCTCGATCGTCCGCAGCTCGCGGAAGAGGCGGTCGTACTCGGCGTCGGCCAGGACGGGGGCGTCGAGGACGTAGTAGTCGTGGTTGGCGCGATCGATCTGTTCGCGGAGCTCGGCCGCGCGCGCGGCGAGCTCCGCGGTGTCGTCCGGCGGGGTCATTCGGGGACGGGCATCTCCGAGGCGCGGACGACGCGGTTGCGGCCGGACTCCTTGGCCACGTACAGCGCTTCGTCGGCGCGCTTCAGGAGGGCCTCGGGGGTGTCCGAGTCCAGCCCGGGGAAGGAGGCGACGCCGGAGGAGGCGGTCATACGCACCTCGTTGGCGTCGTCGCGGAACACGTATCCCTCCACGCAGCCGCGGACGCGCTCCGCGAACTTGGCGGCCTCGTCCTCGGCGGTGTTGGGGAGGATGGCGATGAACTCCTCGCCCCCGTAGCGCCCCACCATGTCGATCTCGCGCGCGGTCTCGCGGATGATGCGCGCGGTCTCGTACAGGATGACGTCGCCCGTGGGGTGGCCGTAGGTGTCGTTGACGGCCTTGAAGCGGTCCAGGTCGATCATCACCACGGCCAGCGGCTCGCCCGAGCGGCGGGAGCGCTCGAACTCCTCGTGCAGCAGCTCGTGGACGTGGCGGTGGTTGAAGAGCTCCGTGAGCCCGTCGGTAATGGACAGCTTGCGGAGCTTGCGGTTGGCGACCTCCAGCTCCTGGTTGGTCCGCTCCAGCTCGCGGTTCTTGAGGTCCAGCTCGTCCTGGAGCCGCTTGATGCGCAGCATGGAGCGCACGCGGGCTTCCAGCTCCGGGAAGTTGATGGGCTTGGTGAGGTAGTCGTCCGCCCCGGCCTCCAGCCCCTCCACCTTGTCCGCGGTGGAGTCGCGCGCGGTGACCAGGATGATGGGGATGTAGGGAAGCGACTCGTCGTTCTTGACCCGGCGCGACACCTCGTACCCGTCCATCACGGGCATCATCACGTCGCACAGGATGAGGTGCGGCGGGTTGGCGTGCACCCGGGCGAGCGCTTCCTGCCCGTTCGCGGCGGTCTCGATCTGGTACCCGCGGCTGGAAAGCCGCGCGTCGATGATCTCCACGTTGTCCGGGTGGTCGTCCACCACCAGGATGCGCGTTTCCTCCACCCTCGGCAGCCCCGCTTCGGTCAAGCCTGCACCTCGCGCCCGGAGCCGATGAACTTTTCCACCTCGGCCACGACGCGCCGGGGCTCGCACGGCTTCGCCAGGTACCCGTCGCAGCCGACCTCCTGCGCCTTGGCGCGGTCGGTCGCGAGGGCGTGGGCGGTGAGCGCGATGATGGGGATGTTGGACGTGGCGGGGTCGCCCTTGAGGATCTTGGTCGCCTCCCAGCCGTCGATCAGCGGGATGGAGATGTCCATCAGGATGAGGTCGGGGTGGTCCTCCCGCGCCATGCGCACACCGTCCTCGCCGTTGCGGGCCTCGATCACCTCGTACCCGAAGTGCTCCAGGATCGTCCGGTAGACGGTCCGATTGTCTTCGTTGTCCTCGACCAATAGGACGGTCTTGCTGGAGTCGGACATTCCTGGCTGCCTCCTGATCTGAAACGCGAGCCCGCCTCGCGCCCGCGGGGCGCAAGGGAGTCGCACCTGAAAACCCAGGGTCGTAATGTAAAGGCCCGCGCGACGTAGCCGCAAGCGGCGCCGCCGCCTGCGGGGGGGCGGGGATGGCACGCCCGTTGCTGCCCCGGGGCTCCGCCGGCCCTTCGCCCACACCCTGCTCCCGTCCATCCGCCATGTACTACGAAGACCAGTCTCGACGCTTCAACCTCGCCAGCGGGCTGCTGTCCGGGGCGGTGCTGGGGGCGGGGATCGCCCTGCTCCTGCTCCCCGACCGCAGGCGCGCCCGCCGCATCGGCCGCGCGGCCGCGGGCGTCGGGCGAAAGGCCGCCCGCCGCGCCGGGGAGCTGCGCGAGGAGCTCGGCGACACCCTGCAGGACACCGTCCGCGCCGGCAGGCGGCGGCTGAAGCGGTAGTCCGCCGCGCGACCGGGACGTGCGCGCCAGCGGCGAGGAGCTGGAGCCGCTGTTCCGCCGCCTCTTCCCGGGGCACCGCTTCATCGTGGTCTCCAACCGCGAGCCGTACGAGCACCGCTGGTCGGACGAGGTGGGGGAGGAGGAGATGCGGGAGGCGGTCCTGGTGAACCCCTACGATCCCGAGGACTTCGCGCGCAGCATCCGCGACGCGCTGGCGATGCCGCCGGGGGAGCGGAGGAGCACGCCGAGTTCGCCATCCCCGCGGAGATGTCCTGAGCTCCTGGGCGCTCCTCAGCCGCCGGCCGGGTACAGGCCGAACGGAATGCCCGCCCTTTCCAGCTCTCCCCCCAGCCGGTCCACCTCCTCCGGCAGCGTTTCCAGCGCCAGGCTGCACCGGGCGTTCGCTCCCGGCGGCGCGGGTACCACCTCCACGGGAATTCCCTCCCCGGCCGCGACCTCCTCCGCCCAGAGCGCGTGGTGCGTGGTGTCGAAGGTGAACAGTCGAGTCATACCGGACGGGGGGGTGTCGGGATGAAGAATCGGGATTTGGGCGTGCCCCCGGCTGCGCCGGGGTCGGGCTGCGGCTCCGTAACGCACGAAACAACCGTGCGTAACGGAGTCGAGCCCCGCCAAACGGCCGGCGGGTCTCGCCGCTTCGCGCTCGCATCCCTCACGCGGGGTGGGCGCTGGCGTCCGCGAGGATGGGCCCCCTCACCCCCCGCCCCCTCTCCCCCGCAAGCGGGGGAAAGGGGGAGAACCGCACGACATCCCTCCGTTCAGCACCTTGCTGACACCCAAGTGGGCCTGACCTACACGGATTCCGTATCATCTGGTCATCCCCATGGGGTAGCCGACTCCTCACGCCATACTCTGTATCTCTCCCCCGCGCACTCTCGCACTTTCGCACTCCCGCACTTATCTTCTCCGTCCTTCCGCGCGGCCTCAAGATCCGGCGCGCCGCCGGCTCCACGCAAGCCACCGCTCAGCCAACGTGCCGTCGTTTCCGCCGGTCAGAGAGCAGCTGGACGCCATCCGCCAGGGGGCGCTCGAGATCGTCCCCGAGGAGGAGCTGGTCCGCAAGCTGGAGCGCTCCGCGCGCACCGGCGAGCCGCTGCTCGTCAAGCAGGGGTTCGACCCCACGCGCCCCGACCTCCACATCGGCCACGCCGTCTCCATCCGCAAGCTCCGGACGTTCCAGGAGCTGGGGCACCAGGTGGTGTTCGTGGTGGGCGACTACACCGCGCTGATCGGCGACCCGACGGGGCGCAGCGAGCTGCGCCCGCAGCTCACGGAAGCGGAGGTCGCGGAGAACGCCCGCACGTACACCGAGCAGGTGTTCCGCATCCTGGACCCGGCGCGGACGCGGGTGGAGTTCAACTCCGCCTGGCTCGCGCCGCTCCGCACGGTGGACATCCTGAAGCTCACGGCGCAGTACACCGTCGCCCGCATGCTGGAGCGCGACGACTTCGCCAAGCGCTACGCCGAGGGGCGCCCCATCTCGGTGGTGGAGTTCATGTACCCGCTCATGCAGGCCTACGACTCCGTGGCGCTGCGTGCGGACGTGGAGCTGGGCGGCTCGGACCAGAAGTTCAACCTGCTCATGACCCGCGACGTGCAGGCGCGCTACGGGCAGGAGCCGCAGGTCTGCCTGCTGATGCCGCTGCTGCGCGGCACCGACGGCGTGCAGAAGATGTCCAAGTCCTACGACAACTACGTGGGGCTCACGCACGCTCCCGAGGAGCAGTACGGGCGGACCATGTCCATCCCGGACGAGGTGATGGACGAGTGGTACCGGCTGGCCTCCGGGCTCGCCGGGGAGGAGCTGGAGCGCGCGCTTGCCGGCGTCGCGGCCGGTCCGTACGCCGCCAAGCGCGTCCTCGCCGCGCACATCGTGGCGACCTACCACGGGGCGGCCGCGGCGCGGGAGGCTTCCGAGCACTTCGACCGCGTGTTCCGCCGCCACGAGGCGCCCGAGGAGGTCCCGACGCTGGAGCTGTCCGCCGCCGACGAGGCGCTGGCTGTGCAGGGAGGGCGGGTCGCGCTCCCGCGGCTGCTGGCCCGGGCGGGGCTTGCCGCCTCCAACGCCGAGGCGGTCCGTCTCATCCAGCAGGGAGCGGTCTCCGTGGACGGCGAGAAGGCGATCCGCCGCGAGGACACCGTCGCGGCCAGCGGCGAGCACCTTCTCCAGAAGGGCAAGCGCCACTTCGTCCGGGTGCGCTTCTCCTGACCGCGGCGGGCCGATACGGGTCCGGCATCGAATTCGGCCGTTTTTGTCGCGTGGGTTGCGTGCCCGGAAGTCCCTTTTCGAGACTCCGGCAGGTGCTGGAAATTTCAGTGGGCGAACATCTTTCCAGACCGGCAACGTTTGCATATTCTAAGTAGGCGTCGTTTGTCGAACGATCGTTAGAAAGGCGGCACGAACGTTGCGCCCGACCGTTTCTCTTGCGGAACGTCTCGTAGACCTGCACATAATCCCACACGGCAATCCAGGCTGGCCCTTCCTCGGCCGGGCCGGGTGCCGTTTTCATCCACTTTCTGAAAAGGAGGGCGACGCCCGATTACCCTGTCCGTGTGTGCCCCCCGCCTCCGGCAGCTTCGCCGCAGGCAGGCACTCAACCCGCTCGTTGGCCCACTTCACGGAGGTTCGTTATGGGCAAGCTTCTACGACTGCTGGTGATCCTGATCACCTCGGTCTGTGTGGCATCGCCCGCGCTAGCACAGCAGCGCGGCACCATCTCGGGGACAGTCAGTTCGGAAGGAAACCAGCCCCTCGCGGGCGCGACGGTGCTCGTCGGCGGGACCGCCCTGCGCGGCGTCACCGACCAGGCGGGCCAGTACCGGATCGTCAACGTCCCGGCCGGAAGCCATGACGTCACCGCCTCCGTGCTCGGCTACGCGCCCCGCACGCAGCGCGTGACCGTCGCGGCCGACGGGACGGCGAACGCCAGCTTCCAGCTCTCGGCGTCCGCGCTCGAGATCGGCGGCCTGGTGGTCACCGCGACCGGCGCCGAGCAGCGCCGCCGCGAGATCGGCAGCTCGGTGGGGTCGATCAACACCTCCAACGTCGAGCTGGCCCCGGTCACCAACGTTTCCCAGCTGATCCAGGGCCGCGTGCCCGGCGCGGTGGTGATGCAGGCCAGCGGCACGACCGGCACGGGCTCGCGCGTCCGCATCCGCGGCAACAACAGCCTCACGCTGTCCAACGCGCCGCTGCTCATCATCGACGGCGTGCGCGTGCAGAGCTCCGAGGAGAGCCTGGGCTTCGGCGTCGGCGGCCAGAGCGTGTCGCGCCTGAACGACCTGAACCCCGAGGACATCGAGAACATCGACGTCCTCAAGGGGCCGGCCGCTTCGGCGCTGTACGGCACCGCCGCGGCGAACGGGGTGATCCAGGTCACCACCAAGCGCGGCCGGGCCGGGCGCCCGCAGTTCCGCTTCTGGACGGAGTCGGGCCGCGAGCAGAAGAACGTCACCTTCCCCGACAACGTCCAGGCGCTCGACGCCGACGGCCTCGCCTGCCCGATCTACTACCAGGCGGAGGGCTTCTGCACCCCCACGGCGACCTACACGTACAACCCGCTCGAGGCCGACGGCACGTTCCGCAAGGGGAACCGCCGGACGCTGGGCGGGAGCGCGTCGGGCGGGAGCACGGACGCCACCTTCTACGTCTCCGGCGAGTACGAGGACGCAGAGGGGATCCAGTTCAACAACAACTACCGGCGCGTCAACGTCCAGACCAACCTCACCGGCAACCTGGGTGAGAAGCTCCGCATCGGCGCCAACGTCGGCCTGATCGAGAGCGACCTGGAGCTGCCGCTGGCCGACAACGCGTCGTTCGGCCTGTTCGGGATGGGCCTGTACGGCTCGCCCTCGCCGGACAACGTGGAGCTGCAGGGCGGCTTCGAGTCGGACCCGGCGTTCGCGTACGACTGGAAGACCTTCCAGGACGTCAGCCGCTTCACGGGGAGCACCAACGCCAACTACCGGCCGCTCACCTGGCTGAACATCAACGGCACCGTCGGGCTTGACCGCACGGACCGCGACGAGCAGTTCCGCATCCCGCGCGAGAACGCGTACGCCGTCTTCGGCGCCCCGTACACGGCGGGCATGATCGACCAGTTCAAGACGACGTTCTACAACCTGACCACCAACGCGAGCGGCACTGCCCAGTTCGACCTGAGCAGCGACCTGGCCTCCACCACGTCGGTGGGCACGCAGTACCTGCGCGAGACCAGCCAGTCGGTCGAGGCGTTCGGCGCCACGCTGACGCCGGGCATCGAGACGTCGCTGGCCGGGGCTTCCACGGACTTCGACGTGGCCGAGGGCAACGTCAAGAACGCCACCGTGTCGGCGTACGCGCAGCAGCAGTTCGCCTGGCGGGACCGCCTGTTCCTGAACGCCTCCGCGCGCGGCGACCAGAACAGCGCGTTCGGCGTCAACCTGGGCTGGGTGTGGTACCCGGCGTTCAGCGGCGCCTGGGTCCTTTCGGAGGAGCCCTTCTTCCCCGACCTGGCCGTGCTCAACACGCTCCGTCTGCGGGCCGCCTGGGGCCAGTCCGGCCTGCGTCCGGGCTCCACCGACGCGCAGCTCGCCTACACCAGCATCGTCTCGATCTTCGGCAACACCAGCGTGCCGGGCTTCGCGATCAATGAGCTGGGCAACACGGACCTGAAGCCCGAGCGCGTCACCGAGCTCGAGATGGGCTTCGACACCGAGTTCTTCGACAACCGGCTCGGCCTCGAAGTCACCCACTTCGACAAGACGTCCACGGACGCGCTCGTCCGCCAGCCGCTGGCCCCGTCCTCGGGCGCGGGCTCGGCGACGTCCGGTACGTCCGGGACCCGCTTCGTGAACCTGGGCGAGGTGCAGAACACCGGGTGGGAGGTGCTCTTCCGCGCCCAGCCGATCCGGACCGACGACATCGGGCTCAGCTTCACGCTGAGCGGCTCCGCGGTGAAGAACCGGCTCAACAGCCTGGGCTCGGACACGCAGGGCAACCCGATCCCGCCGATCGTCCTCAGCTCGCGCCAGCGCCATGCCGAGGGCTACGCGCTCGGCGGGTGGTGGATGATCCCGGTGGAGAGCTACGCCGACGCCAACAACAACGGCCTGCTCAGCTCGAACGAGGTCAAGGTCGGCGTCCGCCGCGCGGACGGCACGCTCAAGGCCGACTCCGTGGCGTACTTCGGCAGCCCGTTCCCGACCCGCGAGGCGTCGTTCAACGCGAACTTCAACTTCCGCGAGTGGCTGCGCATCTCCGCCCTGTTCGACCACAAGGGCGGGCACAAGCTGGTGAACATGACCCGCGCCTGGCGCTGCGTGGACGCGCAGAACTGCGCCGCGGCGTACGACGCCAGCACCCCGCTGGACCAGCAGGCGGCCATGGTCGCCCGCGGGCTTCTCCCCGGCGGCACCTGGGGCGGCTTCGTCGAGGACGCGGACTTCGTCAAGTTCCGCGAGGTGTCGCTCACGCTGGGCCTGCCCACGAACTGGGCGGACCGCTTCGGCGCCAGCGGGCTGAGCCTCACCCTCGCCGGCCGCAACCTGAAGACCTGGACGGACTACAGCGGGTTCGACCCGGAAGTCAACTTCAGCGGGACGTCGAACTTCACCTCGGGTGACTACGCCACCATCCCGGCGAACAAGCTGTTCACCGCCCGCGTCGACGTCACCTTCTAAGGGGGAGAAACGATGAATCGCACCAAGATGAAGGTCGCGTCCGCCAGGTGGGGCCGCTGGTCCCACCTCGGCGTGGCGGTCCTGGCGCTCTCGGCGGCCGCCTGCGACGTCGACAGCCTGACCGAGCTGCCCGATCCGGACATCATCGGCAGCCAGATCGCGTCGGACACGGCGAACATCCTGATCCTGCGCAACGGCGTGCAGTTCGAGTTCGGCCGCGCGCTGACCGGGCCCGCCGCGAACAACAACGAGCCCGGCATCGCTGGCACGGGCGGGCTGCTGGCGGACGAGCTGTGGTACTCCAGCACCTTCCCGACCATGCGGGAGATCGACGGGCGGAACACGTCGGTCGACAACAGCAACCTGGCGAACGTGTACCGCTACGTTCACCGGGCCCGCAACCTGGCCGAGCGCGCGGCGGAGGTCTACGTGGCCTCGCCCCGGGCCAACTCGGCGGACCACGCGCTGATGCTGAACTACGCGGCGTTCTCGTACGTGTATTTCGGGGAGAACTTCTGCTCCGGCGTGCCGTTCAGCAACGCGGCGCTTTCCGGCGAGCTGACGTTCGGGCCGGCGAACACGACGCAGCAGATCTTCGAGCTGGCGCTGCAGAAGTTCGACCAGGCGCTGGTCGTGGCGACGGCCAGCGGCAACGCGGCCCAGATCAACCTGGCCCGGGTCGGCCGGGGCCGCGCGCTGATCAACCTCAACCGCCCGGCCGAGGCCGCGACGGCGGTGGCCGCGGTGCCGACCAACTTCACGTACACCGTTGCCTTCAGCGATCCGACGAACGCCCCGGGGAACGGCATCTTCTACCACATCAACTCGGAGCGGCGGTCCTCCGCCGCCACCGACGAGGGCACGAACGGGCTGCACTTCTTCAACCGGGTGACGGCCGCGGATTCGGCCCTGACGCGGACGACCGACCCGCGGACGCCGGTCACCCACGTCCGTGCCGGCGCGACCGGAAACCCGACGGCGCCGGTGTACGCCCAGCAGAAGTACGCCACCCGTGGCGCGGCCATTCCGGTGGCCAACGGCGTCGAGGCTCGCCTGATCGAGGCCGAGGCGCAGCTGCGGGCGGGGAACACCGCGGGGATGCTGACGACGCTCAACGCGCTGCGCTCCGGCGGCGGCGTCGCGGGACTCGCCCCGCTGGCCGCTCCGGCCAACGCCAACGCGGCCCGTGACATGCTCTTCCGGGAGCGTGCCTTCTGGCTGTGGCTGACGGGGCACCGCCTGGGCGACATGCGCCGCCTGATCCGCCAGTACGGGATGACGGCGAACCAGGTGTTCCCGGTCGGTCAGACCATCTTCGGAGCCAACTACGGGAGCGACGTCAACCTGCCGATCCCGCAGGCGGAGCAGAACAACCCGGAGTTTTCGGGCGCTTGCCTCGACCGCAACGCCTGACCGGGACCCTTCCGGCGCGGTCCGGCCGGAGCGGGTGAACGAGGGGACGGGGAGGGGGCGAAAGCTCCCTCCCCGTTCCCTTTCCCGTCCCCGGGGCGCGGCTCCCGGGGTCCCCTTCTGCGCAGGTGTATATCCTGTTATACTATAGCGTTGCGCAGATCGTCCGCGACGCTCCACCCCGGAGCGTGACCTGGACGAGGTTTCCCTTCCTGTGCCACCTTCTCACTTCACGATGATGAGCCACTGGCAGCGCCTCGGCGCCTTCCTCCCGGTCGCCCTTTCCGCGTTCCTCGCGGCCTGCGGCGACGGCCCCAGCAATCCCGGTCCCGGGCCCACCGGCAACGGCCTCAACCTGCGGATCGAGACGGCGTACCTGGTCCAGGTGACGCAGAACCGCCAGGGCACGGTGCCGCTGGTGGCGAACCGGGACGCTTACGTGCGCGTGTTCGTGGTCGCCGACCGGGCCAACACGGCGGCTCCGGCGGTCCGGGTGCGCCTGTACCAGGGCGAGACGCTGCGCGAGACTCTGACCATTCCCGCCGACGGAGCTTCGGTCCCGACGGCCGTGGACCAGGGGAACCTGGCCGCCTCGTGGGACGTCAAGGTCCCCGCGTCCATGATCCAGCCCGGGCTGCGCATGGTGGCCGACGTCGACCCGTCGGGCGCGGTGGCCGAGTCCAACGAGGGCGACAACACGTTCCCGGCGAACGGGACGCCCGTGGCCCTGAACGTGGCGGCCATTCCGCCGCTGAAGGTCCGCTTCGTCCCCATCCACCAGCGAGCCAACGGCCTGGTGGGCCGGGTGACCGAGGCGAACAAGCACGACTTCATGACGATGACCCGGAAGCTCCACCCCATCCCGGGCTACGACGCGGACGTCCGCGCGCCGTTCACGGTGGAGGGGCTCAGCCTGGATCCCGCGGGGAACAGCTGGCTGGGGCTGGTCACCGAGCTGAACGCGGTGCGCGTCGCGGAGGGGAGCGACCGCTACTACTACGGCGTGGTGCAGACGGAGTACCCGGGCGGCGGGGTGGTGGGAATCGCGGTGAACATCCCGAGCCGGACCTCGCTGGGGTGGGACCGCCCCTCGGACGCGGCGGAGACGGTGGCGCACGAGCTGGGGCACAACCTGGGGCGCTTCCACGCCCCGTGCGGCGGGGCCGGCGGCGCCGACCCGGGATACCCGTACCAGCTGGGGCTGATCGGCGTGTACGGGATGGACGTGGAGACCGGCGAGCTCAAGGCGCCGATCGAGCACACGGACATCATGGGGTACTGCGACGCCAAGTTCTGGATCAGCGACTACAACTACACCGGCATCTACAACTACCTGCGGAGCACGGCCGCTGCGTCCACGGCGGCGCAGTCGTCGCTGCTCGTGTGGGGGAGCATCCGGGACGGCAGGGTGGTGCTCGAGCCCGCGTTCCAGGTGACCACCCGTCCGGCGCTCCCCGCCGCCCCCGGGCCGTACAGGGTGGAGGGGGTGGACGCCGCGGGCGAGGTGATCTTCTCGCTTTCCTTCGCGGGCGACAGGATCCCCGACCTGCAGGGCGACCAGCGCCTCTTCGCCTTCGCGCTCCCGCTGGCCCCGCAGCAGATGGACCGGCTGGCGACGCTGCGCGTGGTGCGCAGGGGCGTGGACACGGGTGCCGCCGGGGTGACGGAGCGCCGCGCCTCGCTCGCCGCGGCGCCGCGCGCCTCGGTGGCGCGGCAGGGCGCCGACCGGCTCGCGGTGCGCTGGGACGCGAGCGCCTACCCCATGGCGATGGTGCGCGACGCGCGCACCGGCGAGATCCTGACGCTGGCGCGCGGCGGGACGGCGGAGGTCCGCGCGCGCGCCGGCGACGTGGAGCTGGTCCTTTCGGACGGGGTGCGGAGCTCGACCCGTCGCGTCTCGGCCGGCGGGCTCTGAGCGGCCGGGGCGGGCCGGGGTGGGCGGGATGATCATGGAGCGGGGGGAGGGAGCCTGGGGGGCTGCCTCCCCCCGCTCGTTCGCGCGGGTGCGGCGATGACGGAGCCGGTGCTGATCGGCGTGGGCTCCAACCTGGACGACCCCGTGGAGCGCCTGGCGGAGGCCGTGCGCCGGCTGGAGGGCGCGGTGGAGGTGCTCGCCGCGTCGTCGGTGTACCGCTCGGAGCCGGTGGGCTTCCGCGAGCAGCCGGACTTCTACAACCTGGTGGTCCGTGGCCGCACGGCGCTGGAGCCGCACGCGCTGCTGGCGCGCCTGCACGCGGTGGAGGATGCGATGGGCCGCCGGCGCAGCTTCGTGGGCGCCCCGCGCGTCATCGACCTGGACCTGCTGGCCTGCGGCGGGGTGGTGCTGGACGGCCCGGAGCTGACGCTGCCGCATCCCCGCATGGCGGAGCGGGCGTTCGTGCTGGTGCCGCTGGCGGAGGTGGCACCGGAGTGGCGGCACCCGCGGGTGGGGCGAACGGCTCGGGAGTTGCTTGCAGGAGCGGGTACGCTGGAACGCATCGAGCGGTGGGGCGAGCTCCCCGCCGGCGCCTCCGGCCCGCCGGCCCCCTGAGGGTCGCATCCCAATCCCTCGCAGAGGCCGAATGGCACCGACGTCCGGGGAGTACACGGTAGGGGTGGAGGAGGAGTACCAGCTCGTCGACCGGGAGAGCGGCGAGCTGAAGAGTCGCGCCCGCTCGGTGATCGCGCTGGACTGGAGCGGCGACATCAAGCCGGAGATGCAGGAGAACACCGTGGAGGTGGAGACCCGCATCTGCCCCGACACCGGGTGCGTGCGCGACGAGCTGGCGCGGCTGCGGCTGCAGGCGGCCGTCGCGGCGGAGGCGCGCGGGCTGCGCGTGGTGGCGGCGGGGACGCACCCCTTCAGCGGGTGGGAGGACCAGGTGTTCAGCCCGGGCGAGGTGTACGCCAGCATCCGCGAGGAGTACCGGCGCCTGGCCGAGACGCAGAACATCTTCGGGATGCACGTGCACGTGTCGGTGCCGGAGGGGGTGGACCGGGTGCGGGTGATGAACGCGTCGCGCCACTTCCTCCCCCACCTCCTGGCGCTGACCGCCAGCTCCCCGTTATACCTAGGGGAGGACTCGGGCTACGCCTCGTACCGGTCCATCCTGTGGCGCCGGTGGCCGCGCTCGGGCGCGCCCCCGCGCCTGGAGGACGCGGCGGAGTTCCGGCGGCTGGTGGAGCTGCTGACGGAAACGGGGTGCATCGACGCGCCGGGGCGGGTCTACTGGGAGATCCGCCCGCACCACGTCTACCCCACGCTGGAATACCGCGTGGCGGACGTGACGCCCCGCCTGGAGGACGCGGTGACGGCGGCCGCGCTGGCCCGCGCGGTGACCGCGGGGGTGGTGGAGGGCGTGCTGCGCGAGCCCGACCTCCCGGAGGCGCTGGTGGGCACGCTGCTGCGCGAGAACGCCTGGCGGGCCTCGCGCGACGGGGTGGGCGCGGAGCTCCTGGAGATGGAGGGCGACCGGGTCACGGTGGTTTCCGCGCGGGAGGCGCTGCTCCGGCTGGCGGAGCGGCTGGCCCCCATCGCGGAGCGCCTGGGCGACGGACCGCTGCTCGCCGGGCTCCCCGCCGTGCTGGAGCGGGGCGACGCGGCGGCGCGGATCCGTGCGCGCGCGGCGGAGGTGGGCGGCGACCTGCGCGAGGTGGTTCGCTGGCTGGCGGACGAAACGGTGCTCGGGGTGGGGCTGGACCGGCGCACGGAGCAGAGGGAGGCCTTGGTCGAATGAAGAGCATGCATCGCATCCGGGTGGCCGCCTCGCCGGCGGCGGCGGAGCCCGCGGCCGGCGGCAACGTCGCCGCCAACGGCAACGGCGGCGGGACGGCCGCCGGCGGAGGCGCCCCCGCGAGCGGGTACGAGATCCTGATCGGCTCGGGGCTGCTGGCCTCGGTCCCCTCGATCGTTTCCCGCTGCGCGCCGGCGTACCGCTACGCGGTGATCACCGACCACCACGTGGCCGAGCTGTACGCGCTGCGCATGGCGCGCGGCCTCCACGCCGCCGGGCACCGGGTGGAGACCTTCGCCTTTCCCGCCGGGGAAGCGCAGAAGACGCGCGAGACCTGGGCGGAGATCACCGACGCCATGCTGGAGACGGGGATCGGGCGGGACTCGGCGGTGGTGGCGTTCGGCGGCGGCGTGGCGGGCGACCTGGGCGGCTTCGTGGCGGCCACGTACATGCGCGGCCTCCCGTTCGTCCAGGTGCCCACCAGCCTGCTGGCCATGATCGACGCGTCGGTGGGCGGCAAGGTGGGGGTGGACACCCCGGGCGGGAAGAACCTGGTGGGCGCCTTCCACCGGCCGTGCGCGGTGATCGTGGACCCCGACCTGCTGCGCACGCTCCCGCCGGAGCACCTGCGTGCCGGGCTCGCCGAGGCGGTGAAGCACGGCGCCATCGCCGACCGCGAGTACCTGGAGTGGATCGAGGAGTCGGCGCAACTGCTGGTGGCCGGCGACCCGGAGGCGCTGTCGCGGCTCATCGTGCGCTCCGTGGAGATCAAGGCGGAGATGGTGATGCGCGACGAGCACGAGACCGGCCCGCGCAAGCTCCTCAACTTCGGGCACACGGTGGGGCACGCGGTGGAGGCGCTCTCCGGCTACACCCTGCTGCACGGCGAGGCGGTGTCCATCGGGATGGTGGCGGAGACGCGCATCGCGGAGCGCATGGGCGTGGCGGGGAAGGGGACCACCGAGCGCCTGCGCCAGGTGCTGTCGCGCCTGGGGCTTCCCACCGCCATGCCCATGACCTGGAGCGCCGAGGAAGTGGTGTCGCGCACGCGGGTCGACAAGAAGGCGCGGGGCGACCGGGTCGAGTACGCGCTGATCTGTGCCCCGGGGGTGCCGGCGCAGGGGATCGACGGGCGCTGGGGGTACGCGGTGGCGGACGAGATCGCCAAGGGAGCGCTCGGCATCGGGGCGGGGGCGGGGGTTTGATGATGCGCTTCTTCTAGCTTCGGCGGGCGGCTCCGGGGCTGGCGGATCGCTACGGAGCCGGACGATACTGCCGTCCGTCTCCTCCGCGGGCTCCGGGAACCCCGCCAAACGGCCGGCGGGTTTCCCTCTGCCGGAGGGAGCCTCGCCAAACGGCCGGCGAGTCTCCTTCCGTCAAAGATCATATGGGTACTGCGGGAACTGCGAACGGCGCCCCGCCGGGAGATCCCGGTCCGGGGCGCCGTCTCTTCGGCCTCGCGTTCGACCGGGCGGCCGTCCTCCGGCTGGTGCCGGTGCTCCTCCTGCTCCACAACGCGGAGGAGGCGCTCTTCATGCGCGCCGTCCTCCCCCGGGTCGCCACCCTCGTACCGCCCGCGCTCCGGCACGTCGTCCCCGCCGTCACCTACCCGCAGTTCCTCCTCGCGCTCGCCGCCGTGACAGCCGTCCCGCTCGCCGTCGCCCTGGTGGGCGACCTCCGTGGGTCCGGCCCCGCGACGGTCTTCCTGCTGTTCGTGCAGGCGGTGCTGCTGGTCAACGTCCTTTCCCACGTCGCGTCCGCCGTTTTCCTGGCCGGGTATTCGCCCGGCCTCGCCACCGCGCTCGCCGTCAACCTGCCGTTCTCCGTGTACCTGCTGCGCCGCGCCCGCCAGGAGCGCTGGGTCGGCGGCCGGACGCTCCTGTCGCTCCTCCCCGCCGCGCTCCTCTTCCACGGCCCCGGCCTGCTCGCCCTGCTTGCCGCCGCCGGCCGGCTGGCCCGCTGACGCACTGCGCTCCACCCCACCTACGAACGGCGCCCCTGCCGGGATCTCCCGGCCGGGGCGCCGCTCGCTTGCAGGCTGTTCCCTGTTCCCTGCCGTTCCGCCCTACCCCAGCATCTCCTTCATCCGGGCGAAGAAGTTTCCCTTCAGCTCCTGCCGGTCCTCCTCCGAAAGGGAGCTGGCGGAGCCCGAGCGGATCTCCATCAGCTCGCGGGGGACCTCCTTGAGGAAGCGGGAGGGCTGGCGCGGGACGGGCTCGCGCGGGGAGCGCGGGCGCGACTCGCCGTCCTCGTCCGTCGCGGGCTTGGGGCGGCCGCCGCCGCGCACGGCGCAGCCGGAAAGGGTGAGGCGGTGGCGGGCGCGGGTGATCCCCACGTAGAAGAGGCGGCGCTCCTCGGCGATGGGGTCGGGGGCGCCGGGCTCCGTCTCGGCGACGGCGTGGACGCTGCGGGCGTGCGGAAGGATCTCCTCCTCCAGCCCCACCAGGAACACGTGCGTGAACTCCAGCCCCTTGGCCGCGTGCAGCGTCATCAGCGTGACCTTGTCGGCCTCCTCCTCCTTGTCCTTGTCCTTGCGGGAGTCCTCGTCCTCGGTGAGGGAGACGCGCTCCAGAAAGGATTCCAGGCGGGGGGGGTGCCAGTCGTCCTCCTCGTCGGGGAGCGGCTTCTCGGCCCAGGTGCGCGCCTCGTACGTGCCGATGGAGGCGATGAAGTCGCGCAGGTTGTCCACGCGGATCTCCGCCACCTTCTCGGCCTTGTTCTCGGCGCGGATCGCCTCCTCCAGGCGCACCCGCTTCAGGAACTCGCGGGCGAAGCCCTCCAGCGAGCGCCCCATGGGCTCGCCGGAGTGGATCGCGGCCTCCGCGGCCTGGAACTCCGTGCGCGCCTCCTCCACCATCTCCACGAAGTGGCGCACCGCCTCCGCCTGGGCGCGCGACAGGCCGTCGTCGCCGCCCGCCTCCCGCAGGGCGTCCCACAGCGTCTGCTTCTTCAGGCGCGCCGACTCCACCAGCCTGAGGAGCGAGGTCCGCCCGATGCCGCGGGTGGGATAGTTGATCACCCGGCGCAGCGCCACCTCGTCGCGCGGGTTGGTGACGATGCGCAGGTACGCCACCGCGTCCGCGATCTCCTTGCGGTCGAAGTACGAGGTGCCGCCCACCACCCGGTAGGGGATGTTGGCGGCGCGCAGCGCCTCCTCCAGCGGGCGCGACTGCAGGTTGGTGCGGTACAGCACCCCGAAGTCGGCCCACTTCAGCTTCTCGGTGAAGCGCCGCAGCCCCGTCTCGCGCGCCACCATCTCCGCCTCCTCCTCCTCGGCGGTCTTTGCCCCGGAGCCGCGGAACTCCCAGTAGTCCAGCTTGGGCCCCGGGCCGTTCCCGGTGCGGAGGCGCTTCTCCTTGCGCGACGTGTTGTTGACGATGACCGCGTTGGCGGCGTCCAGGATGCGCTGCGTGGAGCGGTAGTTCTCCTCCAGGACCACCACCCCGGCGCCGGGGTAGTGGCGCTCGAAGTCCAGGATGCTGCGGTGGTCCGCGCCGCGCCACGCGTAGATGGACTGGTCGTCGTCGCCCACCACGCACAGGTTCTTGCGCGGTCCCGCCAGAAGGCGCGCCATCTCCAGCTGCGCGCCGTTGGTGTCCTGGTACTCGTCGATCATCAGGTAGTGCCAGCGCTTCCATAGCGCCTCGCGCGTCCCGGCGTCCTCGCGCAGCAGCTGCACCGGGAGCAGGAGGAGGTCGTCGAAGTCGGCGGCGCCGGCCGCCCGCAGCGCCTCCTCGTAGCGCGGGTACACGTCCGCCGCCAGCACCGCGTAGTCGTCGGCGCGATTGCCGCGCACCTTTCCTTCGGCCACCTCGCGCGCCGCCTCCAGCGGGGTCACCAGGCGGTTCTTCCACGAGGAGATGGCGTGCAGCACCCGCTTGACGTCGAACTTGTCGTCGCCGGCGGTGGCGGCCACGTGCACCTCCTCGGCGAGGATGCGCTTGGCGAGCGACTGCTGGTCGCCGGTGGCGTAGATGGAGAACTTCCTGGGGAGGCCGATGCGCTCGCCGTGCTCGCGGAGGATGCGTGCCCCCAGCGAGTGGAAGGTGGAGAGCAGCACCCCCTTGGCCGGCTTCCCCACCATGGAGGCCACGCGCTCGCGCATCTCGCCGGCCGCCTTGTTGGTGAAGGTCACGGCGAGGATGCGCCGCGGCTCCACGCCCTTGTTGAGCAGGTGGGCGATGCGGTAGACGAGCGTGCGCGTCTTGCCGGAGCCGGCGCCGGCGAGCACCAGCAGCGGCCCCTCGGTGGCGAGCGCGGCCTGCTGCTGCTCGGGGTTGAGCCCGCGGAGGTACTGGGGGACGTGGGACGACAAGGTGCGGAACGGCTAGGGAACAGGGAATCCACCCCGGACTGCCCCGTCCACCACCCCAGGGAAGAGGGAACAGCCCCCGAACTGCAAACGACCTCGGTCGTGCCGTCGCTGTCGTTGCAGGCTGTTCCCTGTTCCCTGCTCCCTGTTCCCTCGGGGTCCGGGGCGGGAGCGGGGGCGGCGGGAAGGACCCGAAGATACCCCCGCGCCCGACGGGTGTAAAGCGCTCCGAAAGGGGGGCGGGCGGGGGCGGGGGCGAGCAGCAAAAACTCCCGAAAAGCCGAGTTTGACGCGAATCGGTGTCCCCGCTATGTTTGTCGCGGCGTTTCAGGCCGAACACCCGTCCGGAGGTTTCATGGCGCTTCGCGACCGCTTCCGCGGTTCATCCGTAGCGGAAAGTCTGGCGCTCCGCGCTGCCGGCGACCCCAGCCGCACCTTCGTGGTGCTCGGGGACCGGAGACTCACCTACCAGCAGGTCGACGCGCAGTCCACGGCCCTCGCGGCCTCGCTCCACGAGCTGGGGATCGAGGCCGGGGACCGGATCGCGCTGAACCTTCCCAACTGGCCCGAGTTCGTCGTGGCGATGTTCGCGGCGGCAAAGCTCGGGGCCGTCATCGTCCCGCTGAACCCGCGCTACACCTCGCCCGAGCTGCAGTACATGCTGCGCCACTCGGAGACAGTGGTGGTGGTCACGGCGGAGAACTGGGGCGGCGTGGACTACCTGGCGCGCTTCGAGAGCTTCCTCACCTCCCTCCCCGACCTGCAGTACGTGGTCTCGGTGGGCGAGGAGGACCTCTGGTACGACGATCGCATCTACCAGTTCGAGGACCTGCTGTCCAGCGGCGAGGGGCGCGAGCTCCCGGCCGTGCAGGCGAGCCCGGAGGACGTGTTCGCGATCCTGTACACCTCCGGCACCATGGGCAAGCCCAAGGGGGTTTCGCTCACGCACGCCAACCTGCTGGAAACGGCCGCCGCCACCTCGGAAGCGGTCGGCATGGTCGCGGACGACGTGGTCTTCGGCGTCAACTGCCTCTTCAACATCTTCGGGGTCGGCCCGGGGGTGCTGGGGACGCTTGCCGCCGGGGCCACGCTGGTCCTCCAGGAGGACCAGGACCCCGTGTGCTCGCTGGAGATCATCGAGCGGGAGCGGGTCACGGTGCACCACGGGGTGCCCACCACCTTCATCACGGAGCTGCGGGCGCAGGCGGAGGAGGCGCACGACCTTTCCTCGCTGCGCACCGGGATCGTGGCGGGTGCCCCGGTGCCGGAAGAGCTGGTGGGGCGCCTCCAGCGGGAGATGGTCCCCGAGGTCCGCATCGGCTACGGGATGACGGAGACCGGCTCCATGATCTCGCTGACCCGCGCCGACGACCCGGTCGGAAAGCAGATCCGGACGGTGGGCCGCCCGCTGGACGGGGTGGAGGTGCGGGTGATCGACACCGACGGCTCCGTGCTCCCCGAGGAGTCGGTGGGCGAGGTGGCGATCCGGGGCCCCGGCGTGATGAAGGGGTACTACCGCCAGCCGGGGGAGACCTCGCACGCCTTCACCGCGGACGGCTTCTTCCTGACCGGCGACCTGGGGATGGTGGACGAGGAGGGCTACCTCCACATCATCGGCCGCAGGAAGGAGATGATCATCCGCGGCGGGTTCAACGTGTACCCGCGCGAGGTGGAGGACCGGCTGCACGCCCATCCCGCGGTGCTGGACGCGGCGGTGGTGGGGCTCCCGGACGAAGTGCTGGGAGAGATGGCGTGCGCCTGCATCGTACCCGTCGAGGGGGCGATCGTCACCGGCGAAGAGATCAAGGATTTCTGCCGCGAGGTGATGGCGGACTACAAGGTCCCCGACCTGGTCCGCTTTCTCGACAGCTTCCCGATGACCGGGAGCGGAAAGGTCCGCAGGGTGGAGCTCGCGCGCATGATCAGCGCGGAAGAGTCGAGCCGCCGACCGTGACCGCTCCCACATCCACAACCGAGGCCTAGAGCCTCCACGACGAGACCCCTCCAGCCGTCCCCCGCCGCCGCCGAACCGGCCCGGGGTGAGGCGGAGGGGTCTCGCCGCAAACAAGGAAAAAATTGCGAGAGATGAACCGGAGACCGTACAGCGCCATCTATGCCGGCGCACAGACCCACACGCACGCGCCCAACGCGGCGCTGCTGATCGACTTCGACAACGTCACGGTAGGAATCCGCAGTGACCTGGGCAAGGAGCTCAAGGCGCTCCTCAACTCGGACATCATCCGCGGCAAGGTGGCGGTGCAGCGCGCCTACGCGGACTGGCGGCGCTACCCGCAGTACATCGTGCCGCTGACCGAGGCCTCGGTCGACCTGATCTTCGCCCCCGCCTACGGCACCTCCAAGAAGAACGCCACCGACCTGCGCATGGCGGTGGACGCGATCGAGCTGGTGTTCACGCGGCCCGAGATCGGCACCTTCATCCTGCTCACCGGCGACTCCGACTTCTCCAGCTGCGTGCTGAAGCTCAAGGAGTACGGCAAGTACGTGATCGGGGTGGGGATGCGGGAGTCGTCGAGCGACCTGCTGATCCAGAACTGCGACGAGTACTACTCGTACCACTCGCTCTCGGGCCTGACGCGCGCCTCGGTGGGCGGGCAGGCGATGAGCGAGGACCCCTGGATGCTGGTGGCGCAGGCCGCCCGGCAGATGGTCAAGGACCGGGACGCCATGCGACCGGACCGCCTCAAGCAGGTGATGCTGACGTTGGACCCGGGCTTCGACGAGAAGAAGCTGGGCTACAGCAAGTTCTCGCGCTTCGTGATCGACGCGGCGAACAAGGGCCTCATCCGCCTGAAGCGCGGCCACGACGGGCAGCACGAGATCGCCCTTTCCGAGGACGACGGAACCCTGCCCTCGTCGTCGGCAGCCGCGCCGGCGGCGCCGCGCGAGGCCGCCGAGCCGCGCTACGAGGACCGGCCGCGCGAGCGGGACCGCGACCGGGGACGCGACCGGGGCCGGAACGGACGACGCGGCGGGCGCGACCGCGACCGCCGTCCGGACGCGCCGCCGCCGGCGGTGATGCCCGCCGTGATGGTGGAGACGCCGGACCACGGCCCCACCGAGCCCGAGGTGGTGGGGGTGCTGGAGCAGGTCAAGGGCGCGGAGGTGGTGGCGGAGCCGGTGTCCAGCCTGGACGGGGCGTACGCGCTCCTGCAGCACGCGGCGCGCTCGCTGGTGGGACGCGGCGGCGCGGCCCGCGACGCGGACGTGAAGCGCAAGATGCTGGAGATGGCGCCGGGCTTCGACGAGACCGGGCTGGGCTTCAGCAAGTTCTCGCGCTTCCTGCGCCAGGCACACGACGCCGAGGTGATCGACCTGCGCCGCAACGAAGACGGGAGCTACGAGGTGGCGCTCCCGTCCAGCGGCAAGCGGCTCGCCGCGCCGGACCTCCGCTACGCGGAGGGCGCTCCCGCCGCCGCGTCGGCGGAGCCGGCGCAGGCGGACGACGCGGCCACGGCCGCTCCCGCGATGGAGGCGGCGGAGACCCCCACCGGGGCTCCGGCTCGCGGCGGGCGCGGCCGGGGCCGCGGACGCCGCGGCGCGCCGGACGGCGTGCCGCCGATCCTCCCGGGCCAGGTGGCCGGGGTGGCGGCGGGTGAAGGCGCGGACGCCGGCGAAGTCGCCGCGGCGGAGGAGCCGGTCGCGGCCGGCCCGGTCGCCGAGGCGCTGGCCGAGGTGAGGGAGCCCGCCGCGGCTCCCGCGGCGGAGTCGGCGGAGACCGCCGCTCCGGCTCCGAGCGTGGAGGCCGCGGCGCCCGCCGCCGCCGAAGCGGCGGAAGGTGCCGCCGGCGGCCGGGTGAGCCTGCGCGGCCGCCGCGGCTCGCGGAGCCGTCCGGGCGCGCCGGAGGGTCCGCCGCCGCTCCTCCCGGGGCAGTCGGTCCCGTCCTCGCGCGCCGCGGCCGAGCCGCAGCCGCAGGCGTCGTCGCCCGAGGCCGAGGCCGCGCCCCCGGCCGCGGAGGAGGTGCCCGCGCTTCCCGCCGCGGGCGAGACCGTGGACGAGGCGCCGCAGGCGCAGGAGGAGGCCGCCGCCGAGACGCCGCGCAAGCGGAGCCGTTCGCGCGGCCGCGGACGCAAGGGACGCGGCGGCGACGCTGCGGACGCGGCGGAGCCGGATGTCGCCGAGGCGTCGGTTGTGGAGGAGGCTCCCGCCCCGGCGGAGGAGCCTGCTCCCGCCGCGCCCCCGGCCTTCTCGGCGGAGGCGCTGGGGCTGCCGGTCGGCGCGGCCGAGATCCAGGAGTACCTGGGCTCGTACAAGGGCGTCGGCAAGAAGACCGTGCAGTCGCTGACCGAGGCGGTGGGCGACGACGTGTTCCGGGTGCTGGAGGAGGACCCGGACCGGGTGCGGCAGGTGCTCGGCGACCGGCGCGCCAACGCGCTGCTGGAGCAGTGGGCCGCCGACCGGGACCGCCGCCGCGAGGAGCGCGCGGCGGAGGCCCCGGCCGCGCCCGAGGTCGTCCCCGCGGCGGAGGCAACGCAGGACGCCGCGGTCGGCCTGGCGGACGAGGACGGCACCGAGGGCTTCGAGGCCGGTGACGCCGGCGAGGCGGGCGAGGGCGGCGAGACCGCCGCCGCGGCCCGAAAGCGGCGCGGCCGCCGGGGCGGCCGCGGTCGCGGCCGCAAGACCGGCGGCGCCGACGCCGCGGGCGAGGTGCCGGCCGGCGAGGAGCCCGCGCCGGAGGCCCCGGCCCCCGCTCCCCCGGCACCCGAGGCGTCCGCGCCGGAGGGCGGCGACGAGGGCGAAGGTGAAGGCGAGGGCGGCGGCGACGCCGAGGGCGGCGAGGCGGCGGCGCGCAAGCGCCGCGGTCGCCGCGGCGGGCGCGGCCGCAGCAAGAAGAAGGATACCCCCGCCGCCGAGTGACGGTGGCGGGGAAGGGGGGGGCGGACCCGCGTCCGCTTCCCCCGGAGTTCTATGCCCGGGGCGCCGGGGAGGTCGCTCGCGACCTCCTCGGCGCTCTCGTCGTGTCCGGGATCGGGGGCGCGCGGTGCGTGGGCCGGATCGTGGAGACCGAGGCGTACACCGGCCCCGACGACGAGGCCTCGCACGCGCACATCCGCTTCGGGAAGACGGTGCGCAACGCGGCCATGTTCGGCCCGCCGGGGATCGCCTACGTGTACCTCATCTACGGCATGCACTGGTGCCTCAACGTGGTCACCGGGCCCGAGGACTTCCCGGCCGCCATCCTGATCCGCGCGGCGAGGCCGGTGGAGGGGCTGGACTCCATGCGCGCCCGGCGTCCGGGGCGGCCGGACCGCGACCTGCTGCGCGGCCCCGGGAACCTGTGCCGCGCCCTGGGGGTCACCGCCGAGCACAACTTCCACCCGGTGCAGTCCGCCCCGCTCTGGGTGGCCTCCGGCGAGCCGGTGCCCGACGCGGACGTCGTGGCGGGCCCGCGCATCGGCATCACCCGCGCGGCCGACGCGCCGCTGCGCTTCCGGGTCCGCGGCGATCCGTACGTGTCCAGATAGGAGAACGATGCGAGACAGCGACAACCTGATGGAGTTCGCGGTGCGCCTCGCCGGCAACGCCGGCTCGGTGACGCTGGACCACTTCGGCAGCGCCGCGGTGGAGCTCAAGGGCGACGGGAGCGAGGTGACCGCCGCCGACCGCGCCGCCGAGGAGCTGGTGCGGAAGTCGCTGGCCGAGGCGTTCCCCGAGGACGGGATCGTGGGCGAGGAGGGCCAGGACGTGCCCTCGCGGAGCGGGCGCCGCTGGATCGTGGACCCCATCGACGGGACGCGCTCCTTCGCCTGCGGCGTGCCGCTGTACGCGGTGCTCATCGCGCTGGAGGAGGAGGGGCGGCCCACGCTGGGGTGCTGCCACTTCCCGGCGCTGGGGGAAACGCTGGTGGCCGCGCGCGGGGCCGGGGCGTGGCACAACGGCAGGCCCGCCCGCATGTCCGGCGTGGAAGACCTGGCCTCCGCGCGGGTGGTGACCTCCGGGCTGGAGTACTGGCGCGACCGCTCCAGCGACGCCGACCGGGCCGGCTTCAACCGGCTGGTGCGCGCCACGCGCTTCTGCCGCACTTGGGGCGACGCGTACGGCTACTTCATGGTGGCCGTCGGCCGGGCGGACGTGTTCGTCGACCCGGTCTGCGGGGCGTACTGGGACTACGCGCCCATGCTCCCCATCTTCGCGGAGGCGGGCGGGCGCCTGACCACCTTCGCCGGGGAGCCGCTCTCTGCCTGGAGCTCATCCCTGGCCGCGAATCCCCGCCTGCACGAGGCCGCGGCCCGGGTCCTCGCCGGCGCCGGCTGAGCGCGGCGGGGTAAGCCGCCACTCGCTTCGTGGAACGTCCCTTGCCGGACCCGGGATCGTCCCGGACGCGGGGTCCGGGGCGGTCACGAGACCCGGGAGGAACCATGGCGGTCTACAAGTCGCTGGAGCTGGTGGGGACCTCCCCGCAGGGCTTCGACGAGGCGGTTCGCGCGGCGGTGAAGCGGGCGGGGGAGTCCATGCGCGACCTGGAGTGGATGGAGGTGGTGGAGCAGCGCGGCTACATCAAGGGCGGGGAGATCAACGAGTACCAGGTCAAGGTGCGCGTCTGGTTCAAGCTGGAGGACGGCGGCGGCGAGTAAGCGGGTCCTCGGCTGATTTTGAAAAGGCCGCACCGTGGCTTCGCGGTGCGGCCTTTTGCCTTTGCAGAACGTCGCGTCTTCGAGCGAGCGGGTTCACATGGGTCCATCAACATGCTTGGCCCACCCCTTGGGCCGGGCTAAATTACGCAGGTCCCTTTTCCGTCCTCGCAGAGGTGTGACATGGCCGATGCCAGACCCACTGCATTGCCTGATGGCAGTGTCGTTCACAGCGATCCTGAAATTCTCTCGGGAACACCCGTGTTCGTCGGGACCCGCGTCCCTGTCCAGACACTCATCGAGTATCTGGAAGGCAGCTATAGCGTCGACGAGTTCTTGGACAACTTTCCCAGCGTGAGGCGTGAACAGGTCAACGCGTTTCTCGAGCAGGCCACACGGGCTCTGCTGGCTCGGGTCGCGTGAAGCGGGTACTCCTCGACGAAAACCTTCCGCGCCTTCTAAAGAGAGATCTTCCGGAGTTCCACGTGTGTACCGTTGCGGATGCGGGATGGGCGGGGACAAAGAATGGACGGCTTCTTCGTTTAGCGGAGAGCGAGTTCGACGTGTTCCTCACTGCCGACCGAAACCTCCCCCATCAGCAGACACTCGCTTCCCTGGACCTCGGTTTTGTCGTGCTGTCCGCGGGAAGCACCAGACTGGATGACCTTCGAGCGATCGCTCCACTGATCCGAAAGGCCATCATAGAGGTTCAGCCTGGTCAAGTCTGGTACGTTCTGCCGACCTGATCGCTCCGGTGCCGACCGTTCAGTAGCCCGGCTCCTCCCGCAGCGGCGCCCCGCCCAGCACGATCACCGGGAGGGTGTCGCCCGCCTCGAAGTCGCCTCCCGGCTCCGGCACCACCAGCAGCCCGTCCGCCGCCGCCATGGAGGTCAGCACGCCGGAGCTCTGCGATCCCGTGAGCGTCGCGACGAGCCCGCCCTGCTCCCGGTGCAGCCGTACGCGCAGGAAGTTGGTCAGCCCCGGCTTCACGGAAAGGCGCCCGGTCAGACGCGCCGGCTCGACCGGGGGAAAGACGGCGCGGCGTCCGCACATGCGCAGTAGCGCGGGGCGAACGAACACCTCGAACGTCACCACGGTGGAGACCGGGTTCCCCGGGAGCCCGAACCAGGGGATGCCTCCGAGCCCCGCCACCCGCCCGAACGCCAGCGCCGATCCCGGCCGCGCGCGCACCCGCCAGAAGCTCACCTCCGTCCCCAGCTCCTCCATCACCTCGCGCACGTGGTCGTGCTCGCCCACGCTGATCCCGGCGGTGGTCACCAGCGCGTCGCACCCGCGCGCCGCCTCCAGCTTCGCGCGCAGGCTCGCGCGCGTGTCCGCGGCGATCCCCAGCACGCGCGCCTCCAGCCCCGACTCCGCGAGCTGCGCCGCGAGCGCATGGCTGTTGGACGACACGATCCTGCGCCCCGCCAGCACCTCCGCGAAGTCCTCCACCTCCACCAGCTCGTCGCCCGAGGCGAGCACCGCCACCAGGGGCCGCCGCACGGTCGCCAGCTCCACCCGCCCGAGCGACGCCGCCACCCCGATCTCCGCCGCGCGCAGCGGCGTTCCGGCGCGCAGCACAGTCTCGCCGCGCCGCACGTCCTCGCCGCGGCTGCGGACGTTCTTCCCCGCGTCCGCGCCCGAGCGCACCTCCACCCGCCCCTCCGCCGTGCCGATCCCGCTCCCGCCGTCCGTGTGCTCCACCCGCACCACCCCGTCGGCGCCCTCCGGCACCGGCGCGCCCGTCATCACCCGGATCGCCTCGCCGGGCCCCACCGGCCGCGCGGGAAAGCGCCCCGCCGGCACGTCGTCCACCACGCGCAGCGCCACGGGCCGCTCCGGCGACGCGCCGAGCACGTCCCCGCTGCGGACCGCGAAGCCGTCCATGGCGCTGTTGTCCCACGGCGGCAGGTCCACCGGCGAGGCCACGTCCTCCGCCAGCACCGAGCCGAGCGCGTCCGCCAGCGGCCGCCTCTCCGCGGGGAGCGGCGCCACGCCGCGCAGGATCATCTCCCGCGCCTCGCTCACCGGAAGCCAGTCCGCCTCGCGCCCGCGGCTCACCGGCCGCGCCGCCGCTCAGGACACCCCATCGTCCACCTCCCCGGTCCGGGCGATCTCCTCCGCGCGGGCGTGGTCCGCGGGAGTGTTCACGTTCAGGAACACCACCTCCGGCGCGCCCCACCGCCGCACCTCGTCCAGCGGCAGCCGCGCCGTGCGCACCCGCGCCAGCAGCTCCACCAGCCGCCGCTCCCCCGACTCCAGCATCCGCTCCGCCTCCGCCAGGCAGCGCACCGAGTAGAAGGCGCACAGCGGCTCCACGCCCCGGCGGCCCGTGCTTTCCGGCGCCACCGCGTCCGCGTCGCCCTGCGTCCCCCGCTCCACCAGGGCACGCAGCAGGCCGGAGGGGAGGAAGGGGAGGTCGCAGGCGACGCAGAGCGCCCCGGGGCGCCCCTCCTCCGCGGCCCAGCGCAGCGCCGCGTGCACCCCGCCCAGCGCACCCGCCCCCGGGAGCGCGTCCGGGCGCACGCGCGGCCCCAGCCCCTCGAAAAGCTCCGGCCGGTTGGCCACCAGCACCACCTCGCCGAGCGCCCCGCGCGCAGCCTTCACGACACGGTCCACCACGCGCGCGCCCCCCACCCGCGCCAGCGCCTTCGGCGAGCCGAAGCGCCGGCTCTCGCCCCCCGCCAGCACCGCGGCGAAAGGGGGGCGCGGCGCAGGGGTTCCCGCGTTTGCGCCGGATCCGGTGGCGGCCGGCGTCACGAGGCCGCGCGGGGTGGAATCGGCATGCGGCAAGCTACGCCGCCGCGGATCGGCGAACAAGCGCGCACGCCGGGCCCGGAACGGGACTTGCGCGCCGCGGACCGTCCCGGGCGCCCGCCGCGAGTGGCTGCGGCGGGACCCGTTCACCCGAGCGACGGAGGACCGCATGGCCCGCTACGACCGCAACTACGACCGCGGCTACGGCGCCCGCCGCCCGCGGATCTGGGGCAGGGGGGAGGAATACTTCGAGTACGCCGAAGACGACGGCTGGAGCGCCCAGGCGGGCGGGCGCGGCTGGCCCATGGGCGGCGGTGGCGGCTCGTACGGCGGCCGAGGGTACCTGGGCGGCGGCGGACAGGGCGCTGCGCGCGGCTACGACCGGGGCTTCGGGCGGGGCTACGACCGCGACCGCGGCGTGTACGGCGGCGCGTACCCCGAGTTCGGCGGGGTCCCCGGATCCCGGCGCGAGGGGATGCCCCCTGGCGGGCGGAGCGCCGGCGGGCTGCGGCACCCCGATACCCTGGGCGCGTGGCAGCCGCGTCCGTGGGGCGGGGGCGGCTGGGCGTACGACACCGCGTTCCGGGGCGGCTTCGGGCGCGGGTACGACCGCGGCATGGGCCCGCGGCCCATGGCCCGCGGTGCGCGCCCCGGCGACTTCGCCCGCGAGACGTTCATGCCCGAGGCAGCCTACCTGCGGCACCCCGAGTATGAGACGCCCTCCACCTACCACCCGGAGCGCTGGGAGCGACCGGGCGAGTACGCCGCTCCCCGCGGGGAACCGCTCGGCGACGAGGAGATCCGGAGCGAGGTGCGGCAGCGCCTCCACCAGGACACCTGGCTCCAGGCCGACGAGATCGACGTCAGCGTCAGCGGCGGCGTGGTCACCCTGCGCGGCGAGGTGCACGACTTCCTGGAGGCCCGCTACGCCTGGGACGACGCCTGGGAGACCGAGGGCGTGCGCGGCGTCATCAACCACCTGACCGTCCGCCCCGACGAGCCCGGCACCGAGCACCACGGCGACATGTTCGCCCAGGATACCGAGAGCAAGGGGGGCGGCAACGGCTGACGTTTTTCTTGGCTTCGGCGGGGCCGCTACGGAGCCCGGCGGTACTGCTGCCGGTCTCCTCCGCGGGCTCCGGGAGCCCCGGAAACAGCCCCGGGTCTCCCCTCGCCGGAGTGAGCCTCGCCAAACTGCCGGCGAGTCTCCCTCCGAACAGGATCATACGGGTACTGCGGAAACTGCGAACGGCAAAAGGCGCCCCCACCGATCTCCCGGTGGGGGCGCCTTTCACGTACTTCGTACTCCGTACTGCCGTTCACTTTCGCGCTCCCGCACTTCGTCCCTCAGTGCGCTTCTTCCGAGTCGTAGCCGTCCGCCATGGGGCGGTCGGGGGGCTCGTAGGCGGTGCCGTCCTCGATGGCGGCCTGCATGTCGCGGGTGCCGTACATCTCCGCGTCCAGGTCCTCCACCAGGTGGGCCGCCGTGTCGGACTGGCCGCCGAGGCGGCCGCCCAGCTGGTCGTCGAAGCCGGCTTCGTAGTCGGCCGCGTCGTCCGCGGCCTCGGGGACGTCGCCGCGCACCAGCTCGTCCACCACCAGCTCGTTGGAGAAGTTGGCGATCCCCATCTGCTCCACGATGATCTTTTCCACCACCTGCTTCTCCGAGTCCGTCCCCACCCGGCCGGAGACCGTCACGGAGCCGTCCTTCACCGCCACCTCGATCCACCCCGCGTCCAGCGTCGGGTCGTCGTTCAGCTGCTGGAGGACGACGTCGTAGACCTCGTCGTCCGTCATGTTCTCGAAGTCGAAGAAGAGCTCGTCGAAGTCCTGGGCCATCGAGGCCTCCATTGCGGTCAGAAGTGGAGCGCCGCCCCGATGCTGACGGAGAAGTTGTGCGTCCACTCGGAGATCTTGGTCTCGCCGGCCAAATTGGCGATCTGCGTCGGCGCCTCGATCTTCCAGAAGTGGTCTCTCCCCTCCAGCCTCACCGACAGGCGGCGGGTCGGAAACCAGTCCGTCCCGGCGCCGAAGCCCAATGCAAACGAGGGGCCGAAGTCGTAGCGCGCCGTTTCCGCGATGTCGTCCTCCAGCTCCGAGCCGCGGGCGATGTCCGTCGCCAGCCCGCCCGAGGCCGCCACGAAGGGAGCCAGGCCGTTCCAGGTCCGCGGCCCCGTCAGGTGGAAGACGATCCCCCCCTCGCCCATGAGCAGCGCGACGCTCTCCTCGCCCACCTCCACGGGGACGGACAGGTCCGGGTTGGTCTCGTCGGTGGGGGCGTACACCCTGCGCTCGGTGGGGCTGAAGCCCACCCGCACCTCGCCGGAGAGCGGCCCGCCGAAGCGGATCTGGTAGCGCGCCGTCACCAGCGGGCCGGACTGCGGCCCGAACTCGATCTGCTCGTCGTTGATCTCCACCGCCGAGCTGGTGAACAGGTACCCGGCGGAGATCCCCACCGACTGCTTGGGGTCGATGTAGCGGATGGGGGAGGGAATCGCCTGCGCCCGGAGGGCGGACCCGCACCCGAGCAGGGCGCCGAGGGCGAGGGCCGCGATGAGCGTGCGTCGCATGGTCTTCTTGTATGTGCGTGGTCGGCGTCCGCCCGCGGGCGGCGCCGGAAGTCTGACGGTCCCGGACGGGGTGCGTCCGGGACCGTTGTAACGTCGCGAAGCTAGTCTTTGTTCCCCCGCGCACGCAAGCCGCGCGCGGGGCGCCGGGCTAGCGGGCGCGTCGCAGGTCGCGGCCGGTCATCTCCGCCGGCTGCGGAACGCCCAGCAGACCCAGGATGGTGGGCGCCACGTCGCAGAGCGCGCCGGGCTCCAGCCCCGCCGCCGTGCGCCGCCCTTCCGGCTCCGCCAGGACGATCCCCACCGGATTGGTGGTGTGGGCGGTGTGGGGGCCGTTGGTGGTGGGATCCCACATCTGCTCGCAGTTGCCGTGGTCCGCGGTGACGATCAGCGTGGTGTCCGTTTCTCGGCACGCCCGCAGCACGTCGCCCAGGCAGGCGTCCACCGTTTCCACGGCGCGGATCGCCGCCTCCAGCACGCCGGTGTGCCCCACCATGTCCGGGTTGGCGAAGTTGCACACCAGCACGTCGTGGCGCCGCGAGCGGATCGCCTCCACCAGCCCCTCCGCCACCGCGGGCGCGCTCATCTCCGGCTGCAGGTCGTACGTCGCCACCCTGGGCGAGGGGACCATGCGGCGCTCCTCGCCGGCGGGCGCTTCCTCCTCGCCCCCGTTGAAGAAGTAGGTGACGTGCGGGTACTTTTCCGTTTCCGCGGTGCGGAAGCCGGCGAGGCCGTGCGCCTCCAGCACCTCGGCCAGGATGTTGTCCATGGGCTGCGGGGGGAACGCCGCGGGGAGGGGGAACTCCTCGTCGTACTGCGTCATGGTGACCACCCGCACCCGCGGGTGCCCCGGCCCCCGGTCGAAGTCCGCGAACTCCGGGTCGGCGAGGGCGCGCGTCATCTGCCGGGCGCGGTCCGAGCGGAAGTTGAAGAAGATCACCCCGTCGCCGTCCCGGATCCGTCCCACCGGCTCGCCGGCCGCGTCCACCACCACCCGCGGCCGCACGAACTCGTCCGTCTCCCCCGCGGCGTACGCCTCCGCCACGGCGGCCACCGGGTCCGCCACCGGGACGCCGTCGCCGTACACCATCGCCCGGTACGCCTTCTCGGTGCGGTCCCAGCGACGGTCGCGGTCCATGGCCCAGTAGCGCCCGGTCACCGTGGCGATGGCGCACGCGAGGCCGTGGCCGGCGCGCCCGGCGAGCTCCGTCAGGTAGTCGCGCGCCGACTGCGGCGGGGTGTCGCGCCCGTCCAGGAAGGCGTGCACCCGCACCCGGGGGAGCCCGTGCCGCTCCGCCATCTCGCAGAGCGCCAGCAGGTGCGAGTCCACCGCGTGCACCCCGCCCGGCCCGATCAGCCCCATCAGGTGCAGCGTCCCCCCGCTCGCCTTCACCTCCCCGATCAGCTCCCCGAACGCCGGGATGCTCGCGAACTCGCCGCTCTCGATCGCGCGGGAGATGCGCAGCAGCGACTGCATCACCACCCGCCCCGCGCCCAGGTTCATGTGCCCCACCTCGGAGTTGCCCATCTGCCCCTCCGGGAGCCCCACCGCCGGGCCGTGGGTGGCCAGGGTGGCGCGCGGGTGCTCGCCGCCCTCCCACAGCCGGCGCCAGGTGGGCGCGTCGGCGCGGGTGACCGCGTTGTCGTCCGCCGGCTCGCGGAGCCCCCAGCCGTCCAGGATCACAAGCGCCACGCGCGGCCGGGAGGCGGCGCCGGACCCGGCGCTCGGGGCGTTCTCGGAGGGCGGGGACGGCTGCTCTTGCATGGCGCGCGAGGGGGGAAGCAGGCGAAGGGTCGGTTGACAGAGGGCGGGGCCCTGCCTACACTGGACTGTACCGCCGCGAGAATCTACACGCCCCCGCGGGGGCGTGCCACCCCGAAGGAACCCCCCGGTGCGGTCCCTGAAGCTCCCGTTTTTCCTGCTCCTCGTGGCGCAGGCCGCGACCGCCGTTCCCGCCCGCGCGCAGGCCGCGCCCGCGAAGCCGGCCGCCGCGCCCGCCGCGCGCGTGGTCCTCCAGGCCGCGCCGGACGGCGACACGCTCGCCGTGCTCCCCGCGGGGACGCGGGTGCAGGCGCTGGGGCGGCGGGGGGAGTGGACGCGGGTGCGCGTGGAGGGGTGGACGCGCTCGCCGGTCCCCGGCGCCCCGGCGGCGGGGCTCACCCCCTCGCTGCTGCGCGCCGAGCCGGAGGCGCACCGCGGGCAGAGCGTCGCCTGGTCGGCGCGCTTCCTGGCGCTGCAGCGCGCCGACCCGGTCCGCACCGACTTCACCCCCGGCGAGCTGTACGTGCTGGCGCGCGACCCGAACGAAGAGGCCGGCTTCGTGTACATCGCGGTGACGCCCGAGCAGGCGCTCGCCGTGCGGCGCCTGCTTCCCATGCAGAAGTTCACCTTCGTGGCGCGCGTCCGCCACGGGGCCTCGCCGCTGATGGGCCACCCCGTCCTGGAGCTGGTGGAGCTTCGCCCCTGACCTCCGCTCCGTCCCGCACCGCCGATCCGCCGCCGTACCCCAACGCAGGAGCCCCGATGCCCCGTTTCCGTCCCCTGCCCGGTCTCGCCGCGTCCGTCGCCGCCGCGCTCGCGCTGGGCGCCGCCCCCGGCCTCGCCGCCGCCGGCGCGCCCGTCTCCGCTTCGCGCTCCACCGCTTCCGACTCGCTGAAGCCCGTCGTGGTGCGCGTCGCGCCCCGCGCCTTCGGGCGGAGCGGCGCCCTGCGCGTGGCCATCGCGGACCCGGCGCAGCCGCTGGAGCTGCCGCTGCTGTGGGAGGGCTCCACGCAGGCGCCCGCCACGTACGCGTGGAGCCCGCTGGCGGGGACGCAGGTGGCGCCGAGCGGGCCCCGGCTGCTGGGATCGCCGGTGGGCGCGGGCCGGCTGGCGGGCGAGCCCATCGCCGGGAACACGGTGAGCGCCCCCGCGGGCTCCGGCGCCTGGCGCCTGCTGCTCCGCGGCGAGGGGTGGAGCCAGGAAGTGGCGGATCTGACGGTGCTGACGCGCGTTCCCTTCGCCGCCAAGCGCGCCGGGTACGTCAACGGCTACTTCCTGGGGAGCTGGTCCACCGAGGGGAGCGGCCGCGTGGACAGCTACGCGCCGCCGGCCGGCTTCATCGAGGTGACGCCCGAAAACCAGGACCTGCAGGTGTCCGAGCACTTCCGGCTGCGCAACTTCCTCACCAAGAACCAGTTCGCCGTGTGGCCCAAGTACGTCGCGCTGGACCTGCGGCTCATCGACAAGCTGGAGCTGGTGATGCAGGAGCTGCGCGCCATGGGGATGCGCGCCGACCACATGGCGGTGATGAGCGGCTTCCGCACCCCATCGTACAACCAGGAGGGGGTGGGCGAGGGCGGCCGGGCGCAGCTCTCCCGCCACACCTACGGCGACGCGTCGGACGTGTGGGTGGACAGCGACCAGGACAACTACATCGACGACCTCAACCAGGACGGCCGCCGCGACGTGCACGACGCCGAGGTGATGCTGCGCGCCGTGGAGCGGGTGGAGGCGCGGCACCCGGAGCTGATCGGCGGGGCGGGGGTGTACCTGGAGAACGGCGCCCACGGGCCGTTCATCCACATCGACGTTCGGGGGTCGCGGTCGCGCTGGTAGCGGGGTTCTTTCGATCTTTGGTCGGTTGCGGGAGCCTGTCCGGTGGGTCGTCGGGCGGGCTCCTGTGTGTTTCTGCGGGGATTGGTGGGCCGCTACGGAGCCGGACGATACTGCCGTCCGTCTCCTCCGCGGGCTCGGCGAGCCCCCGCAAACAGCCGCGGGGTCTCACCTCGCCGGAGTGAGCCTCGCCAAACTGCCGGCGAGTCTCCCTCCGTACCGGATCATGTGGGTACTGCAGAACTGCGAACCGCACCCGTACCGCGAGGTCCCCTGTCGGTGCCGTGGCGTGCTTCGTTCCGCCGTTCACGTTCGCACTCGTGCTTCCCGCGGCGCGTGCCTTGCGGCCACCGTGGAGCCCCCCGCGGCGATGCGTCGTCGGATGAATCTTTTTGCGGCGACGGTCGTATCAGAGGGACGTAGGCGGGCCGGATCCATCCAACTTCGAATCGACGCCGCGCGGCGCGGCGGGAGCCGATAATGTACTGTTCCACCTGTGGGGCCCACGTGCCGGCGGGACGCGCGCACTGCACCACCTGCGGCTCGTCCGTGAATGGTGCGTCGAACGGCGCCCAGCCGGGGTACGGCGTGCAGCCCGGGTACGGGGCGCAGCCCGCGTACAACGCGCAGCCGGCGTACGCGCCTGCCGCGCGGCCGGGCGGACAGGTGCAGCCCGCGCTGGTGGGGCACACCTGCCCGCGCTGCGGATACGTGGGGGAGGGGGTGTCCTACTTCTCCAAGGGGTCGCACATCGCGGGGCTCGTGGCGCTGGGGATGATCAGCTGGCTGGTGTTCAGCCTGGTCTACTTCCTTTCCTTCCACAACCACACCATCTGCCCCCGCTGCGGCAAGGACTGGGGGCACCAGAGGGACTACCCGCGCATCGGGAGCGGCGGGGTGCAGCCGGCGGTGGTGTCGTCCGGGCGCGCCTCGGTGGCGAACGGCTTCTCCATCGCCCTGTTCCTGTTCGCGGCCCTCATGATGGTGGTGGCGGTGGGAGCCGGCGAGGTCCTGCCGGCGATGTTCGGGCTGGCGGCGGCGGGCGGGGGGGCGGGGCTGCAGACCATTGCGCGCAGGGAGCGCGAGGCGCGCCGGGCGGCGCTGCTCTCCAACCTGCAGCTGCCGGTGCTGGCGCTCGCGGCGGAGCGGCGCGGGCGGCTGACGGTGACGGAAACGGCGGCGGCGCTGGGGTGGCCGCTGCCGCGCGCGGAAAAGGTGCTGAACTCGCTGGAGGACGGGCTGCGGGTGAACTCGGAGGTGACGGAGGAGGGGGTGATCGTGTACGAGTTCCGGGAGCTGGCGCACGGGGGGCGGACGCTCCCGCCCCCGGTGGCGTAGGCGCCCCGGGCGCCGGGGTCAGGGGGCCAGGTCGCCCTCTTCGACCCCGGTGCTGCCGGCGCGCTTGACGCGCCCCTTCAGCTCCGCGACGCGCTCTCCCAGGTGGTCCAGGGAGATCCAGCGCGCGGGGTCCACGCGGAGGACGGCGGCGGAAAGACGCGGGAGCGCGAACTCCCGGGTCCTTCCCTCGCGGTCCTCCGCGCGGTACTTTCCGGAACGGACGGCGTCGTCGGGGAGGTAGCGCACCAGCCGCTCGGCGAACTCCGTCTGCACCTGCCGGGCGAGCTCCGGGGTGCGCTCCTGCTCCGCCAGCAGGACGAAGTCGTCGCCGCCCACGTGGCCCACGAACACCCCCGGCTCCTCCCCCGCCTCGTGGAGGATGCGCCCGGCCTCCTGGATGGCCATGTCGGCCACCGCGAAGCCGAAGCGGTCGGAGAAGGGCTTGAAGTTGTCCAGGTCCAGGTAGCACACGGAAAACGGCTTCCCCCGGTCGCGGCAGCGCAGGATCTCGGCGTGGATGGACTCGCCGCCGGGGAGCCCGGTGGTGGGGTTGCGCTCCAGCGACTGCCGCGACAGGCGAAGCAGGGCCCGCACGCGCGCCACCAGCTCGCGCGGGTCGAAGGGCTTGCCCAGGTAGTCGTCGGCCCCGGCGTCGAACCCCTCCAGCCGGTTCTCCAGGCGCCCCTCGCCGGTGAGGATCAGCACGGGAAGGAAGCTGAGCCGCGGGTCGGCCTTGACCTCGCGGCACACCTCGAAGCCGTCCGGCTTCCCCATGCGGTAGTCCAGGAGGAGCAGGTCGGGCGCGCGGCGCCGCACCTCCACCAGCGCCGCGCTGCCGCTTTCCACGGCGCGCACGGCGAAGCCCGCCGCCCGCAGCGTCGCCGCGATCATCTCCCGGAACGAGCTGTCGTCGTCCGCCAGCAGGATCTCGCTCATCTTCCCCACGTACGGAATCGTGATCCCGGCTTCACCACTCCCGTTCCCCGGCGCCGCGAGGCTTCCGCGCGCTGCGCGCGCCGCGGCGCTCCTGCTCGCCCTGGGCGCGGCCGCGCTCCCGGCGCATGCGCAGCAAGGTACGTCTGCGCCTGCCTCCGTGTCCACCCGCGCGGGCGACGCGTCGGCGTCGGCGCTGGCGCGCCGCATCGAGACCGTGGTGGACCGGGCCCCCTTCGACCGGGCGCACTGGGGGATCGAGGTGTGGGACCCGTCCACGGGCGAGCCCATCTACCGGCGCGACGCGGACCGTCACTTCGTCCCCGCGTCCAACCTCAAGCTGGTGGTGTCCGCCGCCGCGGCGCACCTCCTGGGCCCGGACTTCCGCTACCGGACCACGGTGTACGCGGGCGGCCCCGTGCAGGGCGGAGCGCTCCAGGGCGACGTGGTCCTCTTCGGCCGCGGCGATCCCACGATCTCGGGGCGCTACTTCGCCTCTGCGACGGCGGTGCTGGACTCGCTGGCGGACGTGCTGTACCGCCAGGGGGTGCGGCGCGTGGCCGGCGTCACGGCGGACGAGAGCCACTTCGACGCGGCGCACCTGCGCGAGGACTGGGAGCGCTACGACCTGCTCTGGTGGTACGCGGCGCCGGTGGGCGCGCTGGGGTTCAACGACAACTCCATCGACTTCCGCGTGGAGCCCGGGGCGCAGCCCGGCGATGCGGCGCGCGTCACCGGCTCGCCGGCGAGCGCCTTCTGGCAGCTGGAAAACCGCGCCCGCACCGTGGCGCGCGGGAGGGCGCAGACGCTGGACTTCGAGCGGGTGCCCGGGACCAACCGCATCCTGGCCTACGGCGAGATCCCCCGCGGCGCCGCCGCTTCCACGGAGTACGTGGCGGTGGTGGACCCGGCGCGGGTCGTGGGCACGGTGTTCCGCGAGGCGCTGGAGCGCCGCGGGATCCGCGTGGACCGCGCGGAGGTGCGGGTGGTCTCGGACCCGGCGCAGTCGCGCGCGGCCGGGTCCCCGGTGCTGGCGGAGCACGTGTCGCCGCCGCTGCCGCAGGTGATCGGGCCCATCCTGGGGAGCAGCCAGAACTGGTTCGCGGAATTGCTGGTGAAGACGCTGGGCCGCGAGATGAAGGGCGAGGGGAGCTGGAGCGCGGGGCTGGCGGTGGAGCGCGAGTTCCTGGAGCAGGTGGTGGGCGTCGATTCCGCGGCGTTCGTGCTGCGCGACGGCTCCGGCCTGTCGTCGGGAAACCTGGTCACCCCGGAGATGCTGGTGAAGCTGCTCGCGTGGGCGCGCACCGCGCCCCGCGGCGCCCTGGTGCGCGACGCGCTGCCGGTGTCCGGCCGCTCCGGCTCCCTCAGGTCGCGCCTCACCGACCTCCCCGGCCGGGTGGCCGCCAAGACCGGCTATATCGGCAACGTGGACTCGCTGAGCGGCTACGTGACGCTCGCCGACGGGCGCGTGGTGGTGTTCAGCGTGATCGCCAACGCGTCCGGGCTGCCCTCGTCGCGGATGAAGGGCGCCATCGACGACGTGGTGCGCGCCATCGCCTCGTACGGCCGCTGATCCGCCTCCTCCTGTCTCTCGCGGCTGGCAGAGTTCCACGACGACCCGCTTCGGCAGGCTCCGGGTATGGGGTCGGCCAGGGGAGGCTGCTCCGTCGGTGCGAACTCGCCGAGGACCGGAGCGAGCCTTCGATACCTGTTGGCTCGGACATACGCTCTCCTGCGCAGCCTCCCCTGACCTCCCTGCGCAGATCCCAACGGCAACAACCCGACCTTCGACCAGCCCTCCCCCAGAATGGCGCTTCACGCTTCGCGTGAACCGTATGAAGGGGGAGGGTGGCGAGCCTCAAGCGAGCCGGGTGGGGGCCCTCCCGCGGACGCCAGCACCAGCCCTGCGTGAGGGATACGAGCGCGAAGCGGCGAGACCCGCGGGCAGTTTCGCGGGGCTCGCCTCCGTTACGCACGGTTGTTTCGTGCGTTACGGAGCCGCAGCCCGACCCGGCGCCAGCCGGGGCACGCCCGAACCCGCCTTCAGAGCCGTCCCTCCCGCCGCTACATCCTTCCCGCAACGCTATTTAACACCCCGGCGTAGTCAAGCATGCGCGCCATTATGTAAAACAAGCTTGACTTAAAGTCTACGACGCTTTACTTTGATGCCACGCCGGCAATTGATCGATACGAAACGGGGGACCATGAAGAGCTCCATCCGCCGCGAGCGAGAGAAGAAGTGGATCATGCCCGGGATCATGGGGGGGATCACCGGGGCCATGGCAGCGAGCCGAGGGACGGTCTGGCTGTCGCAGGCGCAGCTGACGGTGTTCGGGCTGCTGCTGCTCGCCGTGCTGGTCTTTCACCTGTGGCGCTCCGACGAGCTGGAGCGGAAGCTCTCCCACGTGGCGGCCACCGTGGCGTTCGTGGGAACGGGGCTGGTGACGCTGGTCTACGGGCACCTCCAGGCGTCGGGCCTCCAGACACCCAACTGGGGCTTCCTCTTCCCGGTGATGATGGGGTTCTACATCCTGGCGTTGTGGGTCGGCATGATCCGCTACCGATACCGATGAGGAACCGCCTGCGGGTGCTCCGCGCGGAGCGCGGCTGGACCCAGGCCGACCTGGCGGACCGGCTGGAGGTGTCGCGGCAGACGGTGAGCGCGGTGGAGACGGGCAGTTGCGCCCCGAGCCGGCGAGGTCGCCCCGCCCGACCCACGCAAGGCAACGAACCCGGACCACGCAGATGAAGAGAGCCACGCGGCGGGCACTGGAGAAGTGGATCGCGCCCGGAATCCTGGGGGGAGTGACGGGTTTCGTCGTGGGCCTGATGACCGAGGATCCGGGCAACCCTCTGCTCGACCCCACGACGGCGCAGATGCAGGTGCTGACGGCGGGCGGGGTGCTGCTTCTGGGTGTGGCGGCGTACGACCTGTGGCGCTCGGACGAGCTGGAGCGGCGGCTGTACCACGTGGCCGCGACCACGGCTTTCCTGGGGACGGGGCTGGTCACCCTGGTCTACGGGCTCATGCAGCGGATGGGGTGGCCGGAGCTCAACTGGAGCGTCGCCTTCCTGGTGCTGATCGGGTTCTACTGCGCGGGGTGGTGGGGCGCCTGGCTGCGCTACCGATGAGGAACCGCCTGCGGGTGCTGCGGGCGGAGCGCGGCTGGACCCAGGCCGACCTGGCGGACCGGCTGGACGTGTCGCGGCAGACGGTGAACGCGCTGGAGACGGGCAAGTACGACCCCAGCCTTCCGCTGGCCTTCCGGATCGCGCGGGTGTTCGGCGGCAGCATCGAGGAGGTCTTCCAGCCCGACGACGAGCCGGGCGGGTAAGGGAGGGGACGTGATGGAACTCATCCACGAACGCGGGAGCTGTAAAACGGTGATCGCACATAGATGGACGGGGCCGCGGCGTGCCGCGGCCGTGCTGGCCGCCGCGGCGGTGCTGGGGCTGGCGCCCGCCCCGGCGGCGGCGCAGGACCCGCTCGCGCCGGGGCTGGCGCTGGCCACCTTCGACTCGGCGTGGGGCGTGATCCACCGCACGCACTTCGACTCCACCTTCAACGGGGTGGACTGGAGCGCGGTGCGGACGGAGCTGCGCCCCCGGGCGGAGGTGGCGCGGACCCCGGCGGAGCTGCGGGGCGTACTCCAGGAGATGGTGGGCCGGCTGCACCAGTCGCACTTCTACGTGATCCCGGCGGACGTGAAGGCGGGGCTGGAGGCGGAGGAGGGGAGCGCGAAGGCCGACGGCGCGCCGGGCGACGCGGGAATGGAGCTGCGCCTGGTGGACGGACGCTTCCTGGTGACGCGGGTGGCGACCGGCGGGGCGGCGGAGTCCGCGGGCGTGCGGACCGGGTGGACGGTGGAGGCGGTGGGCGACCGCGAGGCGGGGCAGGTGCTGGGGGCGCTCCGCGCGCTGGAGGGCAGCGCGGACCCGCGCGCCATCGAGCTGACCGGCTACGGGCGCATGACCGCGGCGCTGAACGGTCCGGCGGGCGAGCCGGTGCGCGTGCGCTTCCTGGACGGCGCCGGCCGGCCGGTGTCGCGCGACGTGACCCGCCGCGCCTCCACGGCCCTGCGCACGAAGTTCGGCGGGCTCCCCGAGCTGCCGGTGACGCTGGAGCGCGAGCGGCTGCGCATGCCGGACGGGACCACCGTGGGGGTGATCCGTTTCGACCTGTGGATGCCGGCGATCTCCCGCGACTTCGACGCGGCGGTGGACGAGCTGCGCGACGCGGACGGGATCGTGCTGGACCTGCGCGGCAACCCGGGCGGGGTGGGCGCCATGGCGATGGGGATCGCGGGGCACTTCATGGACGAGGCGCGCTCGCTGGGGGCCATGCGCACCCGCGACACCGAGCTGCGCTTCGTGGTGAACCCGCGGCGCGTGGACACGCACGGGCGCGCGGTGGCGCCGTACGCCGGCCCGGTGGCGATCCTCACGGACGCGCTCTCCATGAGCACCACGGAGATCTTCGCCGGGGGGATGCAGCAGGCGGGGCGGGCGCGCGTCTTCGGCGGGACCACGGCGGGGCAGGCGCTCCCCTCGTACCCGCGCCCGCTCCCCAGCGGCGACGTGCTGGTGCACGCCTTCGCCTCGTTCGCCATGCCGGACGGCGCGCCGGTGGAGGGCAAGGGCGTCACCCCCGACGTGGCGGCGCCGCCCACCCGCGCGGAGCTGCTGGCCGGGCGCGACCCGGCGCTGGAGGCCGCGAAGCGCTGGATCTCGGAGACACGAGCGCGCGGCGCGAGCCGCTGACGGAACCCGCGGCGGACCCCGTCCGCCGCTCCCGGCCGCTTACCGGCCGGCAACCATGAATAACCAAGGAGACCACCATGAAGCACACTTCGCTTTCCCTGGCCGGCGCCGTCCGGCGCGCCGGGGCCGCCCTCTGCCTCGCGCTCGCCCTCCCGCTCACCGCGGCGGCGCAGCAGCTCCCGCCCGCCCGGCAGGTCATCGACCGCTACGTGGAGGCGGTCGGCGGGCGGGAGGCCATCGCTCGGCACCGGTTCCGCAGCATGGAAACGGAGATGTCCATGCCGGCGATGGGGATGACCATGCCGATGAAGATGGTGATGGCCGCGCCCAACCGGATCGTGACCACGGCGGAGATGCCGGGCGCCGGGACGCTGCGCTCCGGGTACGACGGGAGCGTGGGGTGGCAGGTGAACCCCATGACCGGTCCGTCGATCCTGTCGGGGGTGGAGCTGGAGCAGATCGTCCAGACGGCCGACTTCTTCGGCCTGCTCAACTACGACAAGCTGTACCGCAGCATGGAGACCACGGAGCGCACGGAGATGAACGGGCGGCCGTGCTACCGGGTCAAGCTGACCACCGCCACGGGGCGCGAGTCGTGGCAGTGCTTCGACACCGAGACGGGGCTGATGGTGGCCATGGGCGGCAAGCAGGAGTCGCAGATGGGGAGCATGGAGATGACTTCGCTCCTTTCCGACTACAGGGAGTTCGACGGCATCCGCATGGCGACCCGCTCCACCAGCAAGATGATGGGGCAGGACATGACCATGACGGTCAAGTCCGTGAGCCACGCCCCGGTGGACGCGTCCGCCTTCGCGCTCCCGGCCGAGATCCAGGCGCTGGCGGCGGCCAGGCGGCCCTGACCCTTACACGGTCGGTCGCCGTCCACGAAGGGAGCCCGCCGCACGGGCTCCCTTCCTGCATCCGGGCGGCTCTTGACGGCGGCCGGGCGGCGTCGGATGATTGGGCTGCCCGCGCCGGTCCGCCCGATTCAACCAGGAGATCCCGAACATGGTCGCTGCCGTGGTGCTGATCCGCTCCGTCCCGGGCGACGTCCCCGCGCTCGCCCGCCGCATCGCCGGCATCGACGGGGTGGCCGAGGTGTACTCCGTGTCCGGCGAGTACGACCTGATCGCGATCCTCCGGGTGCCGGAGTACGAGCGCATCGCCACCATCGTCACCGAGGAGATCGCGCAGGTCAACGGGATCGAGCGGACCAACACGCTGACGGCCTTCCGGGTGTATTCCAAGCAGGACCTGGAGCGGGCGTGGGACATGTTCGACTGATGACTTTCCCGGCGGCGGGAACGGCTACGGCCGGAACTGCGGGCACGGCGGGCACTGCTGGGTTTGGGCGTGCCCCCGCTGACGCGGGGTCGGGCTTCGGCTCCGTAAGCGAGCAAACAACGCTCGCTAACGGAGTCGAGCCCCGGCGGAAACAGCCCCGCCGGGTCTCGCCCCTTCGGGCCGTAATCCCTCACGCGACGGCGGGCCCCCTCCCCCCGGCCCCCTCCCCCGCAAGCGGGAGAGGGGGAGAACTGCATACGGCCGGGTCGTTCATCCATTTCCCCGCGACGTCATGACACCCGCAGGCGCTGCGCGCATGGACGCACCGGGGCCGCTCGAAGCGGCCGCGCAGGGGGGCGACGCGGAGGTGGTCGCGCGGGCGCGGCGCGTGTTCGAGGCGCAGAGGGCGCGGCGGAGGTGGGCGGACCCGCCGTCGGCGGGCGAGCGGATCGCGCGGCTGGAGCGGTTCCGCGCGGCGGTGGCGGGGCACCGGGAGGCGCTGGGCGCGGCCATGCGCGCCGACTTCCGCAAGCACCCCACCGAGACGGAATTGACGGAGGTGCAGCAGGTGCTGGCGGAGACGGGACACGCCATCCGCCACCTGCGCCGGTGGATGAAGCCGCGGCGGGTGGGGACGCCGGCGCTGCTGGTGGGGACGCGCAGCGAGATCCGCTGGGAGCCCCGGGGCACCGTGCTGATCCTGGGGGCGTGGAACTACCCGGTGCTGCTCACGCTGGCGCCGCTGGTGGCGGCGGTGGCCGCCGGCAACACCGCCGTCGTGCGCCCGTCGGAAAAGACGCCGGCCACGGCGGAGGTGCTGGGGCGCATCGTCGCGGACGCCTTCGCGGAGGACGACGTGGCGCTGGTGGGGGGCGGGGTGGAGGTGGCCGACGCGCTCCTCGCCCTCCCCTTCGACCACTTCTTCTTCACCGGCAGCGCGGCGGTGGGGCGAAAGGTGATGCACGCCGCGGCGGAGCACCTGGCCAGCGTCACGCTGGAGCTGGGAGGAAAGTCGCCCGCTCTCGTGGACGCGTCCGCGGACGTGGCGCGCGCGGCGGAGCGCATCGCCTGGGGCAAGTTCATCAACGGCGGGCAGACGTGCGTGGCGCCGGACTACGTGCTGGTGCACGAGTCGCGCGCGGCGGAGCTCCTGGACGGGCTGCGCCGCAGCGTGGCCGCGTTCTACGGCGGCACGGCGGAGGAGCGGCGCCGCAGCGAAAGCTTCAGCCGCATGATCGACGACCGGGCGTTCGCGCGGGTGGCGGGGCTGCTGGACGACGCGGTTGCGGCGGGGGCGCGCGTGGAGACCGGCGGCGAGACGGACGCGGCGGAGCGGTACGTGGCGCCCACGGTGCTTTCCGGCGTGGGCTGGGAGATGGCGGTGATGCGGGAGGAGATCTTCGGGCCTGTGCTCCCGGTGCTCGCCTTCCGCTCGCTGGACGACGCGCTGGAGCGCGTCGCGGAGCGGCCCAAGCCGCTGGCGCTGTACCTGTTCGCGCGGGACGGCGCCGTGGAGGAGCGGGTGCTGCGGCGCACCACGGCGGGAGGCACGGTGGTCAACGACGTGGTGATCCACCTGGCGAACCCGGACCTGCCGTTCGGCGGGGTGGGGGAGAGCGGGCAGGGGAGCTACCACGGCCGCTTCGGCTTCCGCACCTTTTCGCACGAGCGGGCGGTGCTGGTGCGCGGCCGCTTCAGCCCGGCGGCGCTGCTGCACCCGCCGTACACCGAGCGGGTGAAGCGCTTCGCGAAGCTCGTGGGGCGCATCGTCGGCTGAGGCAGACCCCCCTCCCCCGGAACGGGGGAGGGGGGCGAGCCCAAGCGAGCCGGGTGGGGGCCCCAGCGGACGCCAGCGCCACCCCCGCGTGAGGGATTTCGGCCCGAAGGGGCGAGACCCGCGGGCAGTTTCGCGGGGCTCGACTCCGTTGCAAACGGTAGTATCGTTTGCTACGGAGCCGAAGCCCGACCCCGGCGCCAGCCGGGGGCACGCCCGAATCCGACGTTGCCGTAGCCGTTCAGCGCCCCTCCGGACGCAGCGTCATCCGGTGCACGGCGCGCGCCTCCGCCCGGGCACGGTCCAGCGGAATCGGCCACAGCCGCCCCTCGCGCCACATCTCCGTCTGGTCGCGGTAGTGCGGCGAGAACGGGAGCCCGGACTGGCCGGTGGGGATCACGAACCCGCCGGCGCCGTCCACGTCGCCCATGTCCACCACGTGGCGCTGGCTGGGGCCGTAGCCGTTGACGAAGGGCAGCCGCTGTCCGCCGTACCCCGCCACGTTCACCGTGTACGGCGAGCCGCGGTTGGGGAACGGGCCGATGTTGAGCCCCAGCGCCCGGTCCAGCGCGCCGATCACCCCCAGCGGGTGCTCGATGCGGGTGACGTGCAGGTCGCCCCAGCTCTTCGCCCCCACCTCGCGCGCGGCCTCGCGCATCGCCTCGGCGGACAGGCCATCCAGCGTCTCGGCCTGCGGCGTCGTCACGTCGTCCACCCAGCGGCTCCCACCGGCGTCCAGCACGGCGTTCAGCGCGCTCCGCGGAAAGTACACCTTTTCGCCGCGGAACTCGTCGCTGCCCACGCGCCGCCGCAGCGCCTCGTACCAGGCGTAGAAGAGCGCCGCGGCCCGCGAGTCTACACGCGCCTCGCCGTTCCAGGCGCGCAGCTCGCGCTCCGCCGCGGTGTCGCCGGCGGCCCGCGCCGCCGCCACGGCCCGGGGGAGGTGGCGGAGCGCGTGGGCGTCGACCACGTCCACCTGCTGGCGCGCCACGTCCGCCGCGGTGAGGCCGCGGCCGCGCTCCACCATCTCGCGGATGCGCATGGCACGGTACGGCTCCGCCCACTGCGCGGCCACGCGGTGCGGGTAGTCGGGGCCGGCCTGGCGGTTGTTTGCGGTGACGACGAAGCCCTCGGCGGGGTTCAGCACGTGCGGGTGCTCGTCCCACTCCAGGTAGCGCGTCCAGTCGCCCTCGCCGGTCCAGCCGGGGACGGGGAGCACGCCGTCGCCGGAGCGGCGCACGGGAACGCGGCCGCCCATCCAGTAGCCGAAGGCGCCGTCCGCGTCCGCGAAGACCACGTTCTGGTGCGGGCTGCGGAAGTCGCGCAGCGCGGCCAGGAACTCGCCCGCGCTGCGGGCGCGGTTCATCCCCATCAGCGCGCGGAACTCGGGCGAGGGATCGTGCGCCGTCCAGCGCATGGCCAGCACGCGCCCTCCGGCGCGCGGCTCCACGTCCGAGAGCACCGGCCCGTGGCGGCTCGCGCGGACGCGCTGCACCACGGGGTTGGCGCCCTTGACGCGGATGGTCTCCTCGCGCACGGCGAAGCGCTCCCACCCGCCGGGGGTGCGGTAGCGGGTGGAGTCGCGCGGGTCGGTCTGCTCCACGTAGAAGTCCACGTCGTCCACCATGGCGTTGGTGAACCCCCACGCCACCCGCCGCGTGTGCCCCGCGACCACCACCGGCACCCCGGGGAGCGTCATCCCCGCCGCCTCGATGCCCCCGCCGTGGATGCCGGCCAGGTACCACAGCGAGGGCGCCCGCAGCGCCAGGTGCATGTCGTTGGCGAGGATGGGCCTGCCGGACTCGGTCCGGGCGCCGCCGATCACCCACGCGTTGGAGGCGCGGGCGACGGACACGCCCTCCAGCAGCGCGCGGGCGCGCGGCGGGATCTCCGGCACGGCGATGCCCGCGACGGGGCGGAGGACGCGCGCGGTGTCGGCGGCGGGGAGTGGGCGGGGTGCCGCGTGGGCCGCCGTCTTCCCGCGCCACCGGGCGTCCGCGCCGGTGATGCGCGCGCCCCACTCCGGGTAGGCGGGACTCAGCTCGCGCGCCAGCTCCGGCCCCACCGCGTCCGCCGCGGCCTGGAGGTTGAGGCCCACGTCCCAGTCGGCCAGGTCCCACGCCATGATCTTGGCGATCGCCAGGGAGTTGCGGACGGTCCACGGCTCCGGGCGGAAGCGCAGCACCACGAACTCGGGCGGGAGGGCGCCGGAGTGGCCGCGGATCCAGGCGTTGACGCCGTCGGCGTAGGCCTGCATCAGCGCGCGCTCGGCGGGGCCCAGCATGCGCTCGTTGTCGGCGGCGGCGCGCCCCATCCCCACGGTGCGCAGGAACCGGTCGGTGGCGACGAGGTCCGGACCCAGCACCTCGGCCATGCGTCCGTCGGCGACGCGGCGGAACAGCTCCATCTGCCAGAGCCGGTCCTGGGCGTGCACGTAGCCCATGGCGCGGAACAGGTCGGCCTCGCCGGCGGCCCAGACGTGCGGCACGCCCAGCGAGTCGCGCCACACCTCCACCGGCGCGGCCAGGCCGGCGAGCCGAGCGTCCTCGCCGGGGTCAGGGGCGGCGGAGCGCAGGTACAGGTAGGCGCCCCCGGCCGCGGCGGCGGCGAGCGCGAGGAGGCCGAGCAGGAGGTAGCCGAGCTTCTTCATCTGGAGGTTCCGGCGTGCGGACGGGAGGCGGCGCTTCGGCGGGGTGCTCCGACAAGGTGCGGGGGGCGATGTTGATAGGTCAAGGCGGGGAGCTTTTGCGGATGGTGTCGCGGGGGGCCGCTCCGGAGCCGGACGATACTGCCGTCCGTCTCCTGCGCGGGCTCCGGGAGCCTCGCCAAACAGCCGGCGAGTCTCCCTGCGCCGGAGTGAGCCAGCCGAACCTGCCCGGCTGTCTCCCTCCGAACAGACTTTGAGGGGTACTGCGGAACTTCAAGGACAGGAATCCCTCCCCCAGAATTGGGGGAGGGTGGCGGCTCTCGGGCCGCCGGGTGGGGGCCCTCCGCGGGCGCCAGCCGGGGGCACGCCCAACCCCTGTCGTCCAGGGCCTTTCCCTAGCCGTCGACGGGGTTGGAGGCCACGTCCTCGCACGGGCCGTCCAGGCGCACGTCGTCCAGCCGCACCCACGCGTCCTGGCCGGGCGCCCAGAAGCCGCCGAAGACGTTGTAGGCGCCGGTCGCGGTGGGGCGGAAGGCGACGCGCAGCTCGCGGTAGCCGTGGACGGGCCCGTACTTGATCTCCCGCACGGGACGCTGGGCGGCGTCGCGGAAGCCGAAGTAGCCGTCGCGCACGTTGCCGGTCGTCTTCACGAAGGCCCGCAGGGTGTACAGGCGCCCGGCCGTGAGCTGGACGCGCTGGCGGATCGCGTTCCACCCCGTGGTGTTGCGCAGCAGGGCGTTGTTGTCGCCGGCGTGCCCGTTCCCCAGCCCCCGCTCGATCTCCGCCGTCCCCTCCTGCATCCAGGGCGAGCCCACCCGCGCCCGGGTCTGCGACTCGAAGGTCCCGTCGCGCGCCATGCTGGCGCACTGCGCCGCCGCGTGGCCGGCGGTCGCCGGGGCCGCGGCCAGCACCGCGGCGAGCAGCACCCCGCGCATGCGGAGTGCGGGGCTCGTTCTCTGGTTCTCCGTGGGGCGCATCGCGTTCTCCCTCCGCAGGTGAGGAGCGTGGGACCCGGCGCTTCGGGGCGCGCCGGGCCGCCTCCGCACCGTGCCGGAGGGCCGGCGCACGGGCCGCATCGATCGCGCCCCGGTCCAGGGCGCGCGGCCGAACCGGCCGGAACCGTTGCGCCGCAAGGGTTTCTGCGGAAACCGGGCGAGCCGCCGGAGGAGGGGAGGGCGCCGGGTGGGACGTGCGCGGGACAGCGGACCGGGTAGGCGGAGTCCCACACCTGCCCCGCGATCTCCCGTGGCGGTCACCGCGGCGCGCCGGAGGGACGCCCGCGGGCGCGCCGGGCGTCCTGGTGGGCGAGCGCGCGCAGACGCGCCTCGTCCAGCCGGGCGAGGGCGGGCCGCACCGCGGCCGGCGATTCCGGCGGGGGGAGCAGGCGGGCGATGCGCGCCGCCAGCCGGGCCGGCTCCCCGCCGCCCGGTCCGCCGCCGGGGATGCGCACCACCACCACGTAGCGCGCCCGTTCGGCGCGGTCGAAGGCCAGCCCGGCGAACCAGCCGTCGTCGGCGGCGCCGTCCGCCGCGACCGTCCCCGTCTTGCCGCCGAGCTGCCACGGCGAGCCCGCCATCTCCTCCCCGGCGCCGCGGGCGGTGCCCCGGCGCACGGCGTCCAGCATGGCGCCCTGCAGCCGCCACGCGGTCTCCCGGGCGAACAGGCGCGTCCCCTCGGGGGCCCGCGCCAGCGCGCCGTCCACCGTGGGGGCGACCCCCACGCCGTCGTTGCCGATGGCCTGGACGAAGCGTGCGACGTGGAGCGGGGTGACCCGCACGTCCGCCGCGCCGGTGGCGAAGCCGGCCCAGGCGCCTCGCCCCCCGCCCTCGGCGAGCGCGACACGCACCGGGGCCGGGCTCATGCGCGCCCGGAAGGCGGGGGATCGCGTCGCCCAGAAGGTGGTGTCGCGGCCGTCCGGACCCGCGCCGTCCCGCGCCACGCCGAACCCGAGGCGGCGGACGCCGGCGAGCACCGCGTCCGCCCCCGCCGCGTCGCGCAGGCGCAGCGCCATCGCCGCGGCGGCGGTGCTGCACGAGTGCACCAGCATGTCGTGAGGCCCGGCGAGCACCGCCGGCATCCCCCGTGGCGCGGTCACGGTGCGGCCGCCCACGTCCAGGCGGGCGGGGCACTCCAGCGGCCCTTCGCCCAGGCCGCGCTCCCACCACAGGGTGGCGAGCACCAGCTTCCACACGGAGCCGGGGAGGACGGGCTCGGTGAGGCCGCCCGCGCCGTCGCCCACGGCCGAGTACGCGAGCACGGCCCCCGACGTCACCTCCTGGACCACGGCCGCCGACCCGCGCGGGTAGCCGGCGAGCAGCGCGCCCACCTCCCTCTCCAGCGCGGGGCACACGGTGGAGCCCTCCGCCGGCCCGGGCACCTCGCAGGACACCGAGGCAGCGGCCGCGTGCGCGGCGGCCGGCGTCCCGGGCGGCGCGCCGGCGGCCTGCGCCGCCAGGGCACCCGCGATCCCCAGCACCAGCAGGGCGGCGCCCAGCCGGGGCGGGGAAGCGTGCCGCGGCGGGCCCGCGAGGCGGAGCACCCGCTCCAGCAGCGAGCCGCCGTCGGCCGCGACGGCGAGGAGCGCCGGGCCGCGCCGGATCTCCTCCATGGTCGCGAGCGCCGCGACGTACTCGCGGGTGCCCGCCAGCCCGGCGGCCAGGTCGTCGCAGCAGTGCTCGCGCTCGGCGCGGATCTGCCGGCCCACGTACCACACCGCGGGATGGTAGAAGAGCAGCGTTTCGCAGACGGCCTGGAGGAGGTTGACCAGGAAGTCGTGGCGCCGCACGTGGGCCAGCTCGTGGAGCACGAGCAGTTCCAGCTGCAGGGGGGTGAGGCCGGTCAGCGCGCTCACCGGGAGCAGGACGACGGGCCGGATCCAGCCCACCACGGCGGGGACGCGCACCCGGGTGGAGGCGAGCGCCGCGACGGGCCGGCGGATCCCCAGCGCGCCCACGAGCCGCGCCACGGCATCGTGGACCGCCTGCGGGGGCGCGCCGACGCCCACCCGGGTGAGCCGCCGCACGTACAGCCAGGCCGCGGCCAGGCGGAGCGACAGCGCTCCCACGCCCGCCAGCCACGCGGCGACCAGCCAGGCCAGGTGGCGCTCCACCCCGCCGCGCGCCCGCGCGAGCGCGGCGCGGACCCCGTCCGCCGGGAGCCGGCGCGGCGAGACGTCCGCGAGCACCGCGGGCGCGGCGTCCATGGCGCCCCCGGTCCCCGCCGCGCTCGCGGGCGGCGGACGGTCCGCCGAGGCACGCGGGCCGGCCGCCGCCACGGGCTCCGCCCGCCGCAGCGCGCCGGCCGTGGTGGCGACGCCCGCCGCCAGCATCAGCACGAGCGCGGCACAGGCGAGCGCGTAGCGGTGCGCGGACGGCGCCGCGCGACCCAGGCGAAGCGCGATGCGCAGGGCGAGCCCCAGGAGCGCGCACTGCCAGAGCGAGTGGACGAGCGCCCAGCCGAGCGCCTGGAGGAGCGCGCCGCCCGCCGCCACGTCACCCATCGGCGTTCTCGCGGCGCTCCAGCTCGGCGAGGATGCCGCGGATGCGGTCCATCTCCTCGCGGCTGGCGGCCCGGGGCGCCAGCGCCTGCATCACCAGGCTGTGCGTCGATCCGCCGAAGGCGCGGTCCACCAGGTCCGCCACCAGCTGCCGCTGCGTCGCCTCGGGCGGCACGGCGGCGGCGTACACGTGCGTGCGGCTGCTCTCGTCGCGGATCACCAGCCCCTTGACGTGCATGATCTGGAGGAGCTTGAGGACGGTGGTGTAGCCCGTCTCGCTCGCGCTCCCCAGGTTCTCGAAGACCTCCCGGACGGTGCTGGGGCCCCGCTCCCACAGCACGCGGAGCAGGCGGAGCTCTCCTTCGGTGGGCAGCGGCGGCTTGCGCGGCATGGCGGGCGGTTCCGGTTGGCGGCGGAGCGGCGGCGGGCGCGACCCGCGGCACGCAGTATATACGAAAGGGTTCGTGCGCGGAAGAGTGTTCGCAACCGGCCGTCGCAGCGATGCGGGAGAAGGCTGTCCGTTGACATTTACGAACGGCTTCGTAACTTGCATCTACGAACGAGTTCGTAATGGTGGCCTCTCCCGTCTCCAGCCCGAGGAACCCTCGCATGGCCCGACACGCCCCCCTGCTTCTCGCCGCGCTCGCCCTGGCGGGCTGCGCCCCCCGCGCCACCGGGGCTCCGGCCGCCGAGGTGCGCCTTGCCGACGACGTGTCGGTCCGCCGGATCGCCCCGGGGCTCTGGGTCCACACCACGGTCGGGGAGGTCGGCGGGAGCGCGGTGCCGGCCAACGGCATGCTGCTGGAGACGGAGGGCGGGAGCCTGCTGGTGGACACCGGGTGGGACGAGCGGCAGGGCCGGGTGCTGATGGACTGGGCCGCGCGCACGCTCGGGCGGCCGGTGCGGCGCGCCGTGGTCACCCACTCGCACCGGGACCGCACGGGCGGGGCGGCGGCGCTGCGGCGGGCGGGCATTCCCGTGTCGGGACTCGCGGCCACGGCGCGCCTGGCGGGCGCGGACGCGGGAATCGGCGCCATCGCCGGCCTGGAGTCGGCGCCCGCGGCGGTGGAAGGGGCGGAGGTGTTCTTTCCCGGCGCCGGCCACACGCCGGACAACGTGGTCGTGTACTTTCCGCGGCAGCGGGTGCTCTTCGGCGGGTGCCTGGTGAAGGCGGACACCGCGACCACCGTGGGCAACGTGGCGGACGCGGACGTCCCCGGGTGGCCGGGCGCCCTGGCGCGCGTGCGCGACCGCTACCCGGCCATGGCGAGGGTGGTGCCGGGGCACGGCGCGGTGAGCGGGCCCGGCGCGCTGCGCGTCACCGAGGCGGTGGTCCGCGAGAAGGGGCCCGCCGCGCTAGAAGCGCTCCGGCGGGGGACCCGGCGGTGAGCGCCGGTCGCGCGCTCGCGCGGCGGGCGCGGACAGCGGCCGGGGCGGCGGCGCTGGCGCTGCTCGCCCGGCCGTGCGGCGCTCCGGCGCAGGCGCTCCCGCCGCTCGCCGGGCTGGACATCGCCGATTCGCTGGCCGCCGCCGAGTTCGCCAGGGACAGCGTCGGGAGCCTCACGGTGGGGGTGGTGGACCGCGGCGCGCTGGTGTGGACGCGCAGCTTCGGCTGGGCGGACATGGAGTCGCGCCGCCCGGCGGGGCGGGGCACCGTCTACCGCGTGGGGTCGGTCACCAAGCCGTTCACGGCGGTGATGCTCCTCCAGCTCGCGGAGGCGGGGCGGGTGCGCCTCGCGGACCCGGTGGAGCGCTGGTACCCGGAGATCCGCACGGTCCCCGGCCTCCCGCCCGGCGCGGCGCCGCCGACCCTGCTCCAGCTCGCCACCATGAGCTCCGGGCTCGCGGCCGAGCCGGCGCAGCCCGGGCCGTTCTGGAGCGGCCCCGTGGCCGGCTGGGAAGCCGTGCTCGCGGCGGCGCTCCCGCGCGTCCGCTACGAGTCGGCCCCCGGCACCGTCTTCTCCTACTCCAACGTGGGCTACGCCGTGCTGGGCGCCGCCCTGGGCCGCGCCGCGGGTCGGCCGTACACCCGCTGGCAGCGGGAGCGCATCCTGGAGCCGCTGGGGATGCGCCGCTCCGGCTTCGAGCCGGACGCCGGGATGCTGCGCGACCTGGCGCGCGGCTACGTGGTGGAGCGCGACGGCACCCGCGACTCGCTGACCTCGGTGGCGGAGCTGCGGGACGGGCGCGGCTACAAGGTGCCCACCGGCGGGCTCTTCACCACGGTGGACGACCTGGCGCGCTTCGTCGCCTTCGAGCTGGGCCACGGGCCCGCCGCGGTCCTCCGCCCGGCCCGCCTGGACAGCGCCTTCGGCGGCATCGTCGCGAGCTCGCGCGGGCTGCGCTCCGGGTACGGGCTGGGGTTCATGGTCCGGCGGCGCGGCGACTTCACCTGGGTGGGGCACGAGGGCGGCGTGGCCGGCTACATGGCCGCCATGTACTTCGACCGGCGCAGCGGCATCGGCGTCGTCGCCCTGCAGAGCGCCATCGGGGGCGAGGCGGACGCCATCGAGCTCGCCTCGGTCGTGCTGGAGCGGCTGGTGGCGGCCCGGCAGGCGGCGAATCCCGTCCGGTGAGTCCCGGACCCCCACGCATGGCTCGTCCCGCGGGAAGGCTCGCCGCGCTTCTCTCCGTGCTCGCCGTCGGCGCCTGTGCCGCCGCCGCGGCGCCCCGGCACCCCGCCCTCGCGGGCTTCGACCCCGCGGCCGCGCGCCCCTTCAGCGGCGTCGCCGTGGTCGCGGAGGGGGACGACATCGTCTACTCGCACGCGTCCGGCTTCGCGGACCGGGAGCGGTCGGTGCCGCTCACGGCGGCGAGCCGCTTCGTGGTGGGGTCCGTCGCCAAGCAGGTGACCGCCGCCCTGGTCCTGCTGCAGGTGGAGCGGGGGACCCTCGACCTGGACGCCCCCGCCGCCGGCTACCTGCCGCCGGGCGGCGCGCCCCTCGCCCCGGCGGTGAAGGTGCGGCACCTGCTCGCCCACACCTCGGGGATCGTGGCGCGCGACCGGCCCCCGGCCACCGTCCCGGGGAGCACGTTCGCGTACTCCAACCTGGGCTACGACCTGCTGGGCGAGATCGTGGAGCGGGTCACGGGGGAGACGTTCGGTGCGGCCGCGGCGCGCCTGTTCCGCGCGTGCGGGATGTCACGGACGGCGGTCTTCGGAAAGGCGGGCGACCCGGGGCCGGTGGCGGGCTTCGAGGAGGACGCGGACGGGCGGCTGCTCCCCGTCGAACCAGCGGCCGAGTGGGAGCACGGGCCGTCGGCGGGGATCGTATCCACGGCGGGCGACCTGGTCCGCTGGAACCTGTGCCTGCACGGCGGGCGGGTGCTGTCGCCGGCCGGCTACGCGGCCATGACCGCCGCGTCGGCGGCGCGCCCGCACCGCTGGGGGACGCTCGGCTACGGCTTCGGGCTCCAGCTGTCCTCGGAGGACGGCATCGTGGAGCTGAGCCACGGCGGCTACGTCCCCGGCTTCGTCGCGACGCTGGCGTACTATCCCGCCTCGGGCAGCACGCTGGTGGTGCTGGAGAACGTCTCGTGGCGCGCCGACGACATGGCCCGCGCCTTCGCGCCGCACGACGCGCTGCGGGAGGTCGTCAGGGCCGGGCTGCGCGGGTCGCGGCCGGCGGAGATGCGCCGGGGAGCTGGGGCGCACGTGCCCCAGCGCGTGTGGCAGACCAGCGACAAAGGCGGCTATCCGTGATGACGTCAGCTCCACGGAAAAGTAAAAGCCAAAATCACTTGCAAATAGATGTTTCTTCCGGCGTGCAAGTTGCTTGACTCCGAATGACGCACTCCGCGCGATCCTCAAGTTCCTTGCACTCTGTCCCATCTCACCCGAGAGAAACTCCATGCGCATCTTCACCCGGGCCGCAGCTGCCCTCGTCGTGCTCGCGCTCGCTCCACGCATCCTGGCGGCACAGACCACCATCTCGACGGAAAGCCTCGCGAACCGGAGCATCGGGGTCGGCGCGGACAACGGAGGGGGCTTCGGGCAGACCTTCCGCACGCCCGATGCGACGGACGTGTACCTGCAAAGCTTCCGGGTCGCCTTCGAGACCAGCTCCCGGACCTGGTTTCGCGCTTACCTGATGGAGTGGGATTCTGCCAGCAGACAACCCGTGGGTCCGGTGCTGTACGAGAGCCCGGAGGCTGCAACCACCGACGGGGTATCCTTCCCGGTCGACTACATCGGCTTCGATCTGGGCGGCGTACAGCTTTCGAGCGAGGCCCGGTACCTGTTCTTCGTCAGCATGGGCCCGACGGTGTTCTACCAGACGGCGTTCACCTCACCGGTGGACGTGTATGCGGACGGCACCATGGTGATCCGGAGTCCGTTGGACGGCAGCTGGTTCGTGAATTCAGGATGGGACGCCGGCTTCTCGGCCACGTTCGCACCGGCTGCGACGGTCACGCCTGAGCCGCTGAGCATGGCTCTGCTCGGGACCGGCCTCGCCGGGGTGGGCGCGGCGGCCCGGCGGAGGCGGCGCAGGGAAGGGGAGCCCGTGGAGGATCCGGCCGGCGACGCGGGAGCGTAGGGGCCGGGCGGTCCCGTCCGACCCGGTCGGCGGGGCGCCGCACGGCTCCCGTACCGATCGGCAGACGAGGGCCCCGGGATCCCGGGGCCCTCGTCCGTGTCGTCTCCCGCAGGGTGGGAAGCGGCGGGCCTCACTCCCACTCCCCACCCTCGCCGAAGGTCTCGTCCATCACCTCCCGGATCGCGTCCCCCCCGAACCCCCGCCGCGCCAGGAAGCCGTAGAAGCGGTTCCGCGCCTTGTTGCGGTCCTCGCCGGGCTTCCGAGACCACTTGGCCGCCGCCTCGCGCGCCAGCTCCGTTTCCGACACCTCCGCGTCCTCGAAGACCCCGCGGATCGCCTCGTGCGCCGTGTCCGCGTCCACCCCTTTCGTGCGCAGCTCCTGCGCGAGCCGGCGCACGCCGCGCGGCTTGAAGCGCACCCGGTCGCGCACGAAGGTCGCGGCGAAGGCCGCGTCGTCCACCATCCCGTTTCCCTCCAGTCCGCTCAGGCACTCTTCCACCACTTCCTCCGGGAACTCCTTTTCCCGCAGCCGGCGGCGCAATTCCTGGGCGCTCCGCGGACGGAAGGAAAGGAGCACCAGCGCCGCCTCGCGCGCCTTCCAGAGCCGGTCCTGCCGCTCCAGGTCGGCCAGCTGCGCCTCCGTCACCTCGTCGCCCACGTGCAGGTGCGCGCCCCAGGCGATCTCCGCGCCCAGCGCCAGGCGGAAGGCGCCGTCCACGTGCACGCTCACGCGGTCGGGGTGGTGCTTCTGCGGCTCGATGGCGGTGATCTTCATGAGCTCCGGAATGGTCGCGGCGGACACGGAAAAACGGGCTTCCTCCATACCCCGCGGGCACCACCGGCGTGCCCCGGCGCAGCCTTGTCGGGCGGGGAGGGGCGCGTTATCCTACGCGCACCCAACCCGATCCGAACACGCACCGAGGCCGAGCCGTGATGGGCCATTCCGCCATGCTCGCCGCACCCGGTCTCGCGGAGCTCCGTGCCCGCGAGTTCCCCTCGCTCGCCGGGGCCGCGTACCTCAACGCCGCCTCCGTCACGCCCACGCCCGAGCGGACGCGGCGCGTGCTGGACGCCATGAACCGCCGGCGGGCGCACATCACCGAGTGGGCGGACGACGACTTCACCGCGCCGCTGGACGCCGCGCGCGCCGCCGCCGCGCGGCTGGTGGGCGCCGGGGAGGACGAGATCGCGCTGGGGTGGAACACCAGCTTCGGCATCAACCTGGCCGCGCAGTGCCTCCCCATCCCGCCGGGCTCCACGGTGGTGGTGAGCGACCGCGAGTTCCCCGCCAACGTGTACCCGTGGATGGGGCCCGGCTGCCCCGGGCGGCTGGAAACCGTCCCCGCCCACGCCGCGGGCCGCCCCGACGAGGACCGCCTGCTGGAGCGGCTGGACCGCGGCAACGTGTCCGTGCTTTCCGTCTCCGCCGTGCAGTTCGCCACCGGCTGGCGCGCCGACCTCCCCCGGCTGGGGCGCTTCTGCCGCGAGCGGGGGATCTTCTTCGTGGTGGACGCCATCCAGGCGCTGGGGCAGCTCCCGCTGGACGTGCGCGAGGCGCACGTGGACGTGCTCGCCACCGGCGCGCAGAAGTGGCTGTGCGGCCCCTTCGGCACCGGCTTCGCCTACGTGCGGCGCGAGCTGCTGCCGCGCATGCAGCCCAGCGTGGTGGGGTGGACCTCGCTGCGGGCCTCCGCCGACTTCGGAAACCTGCTGGACTACCGCTACGACTTCGTGGAGAGCGCCCGCAAGTTCGAGGTGGCGACCCCCGCCTTCCACGACTTCGCCGGGATGGCCGCCTCGCTGGAGGTGCTGCTGGAGGCCGGCGTCGAGAGTGTCCGGGCGCACGTGGACGGACTGCTCGACCCGCTGGCCGCGTGGCTGGCCGGGCACCCCGAGTACGAAGTGGTCAGCGACCGGTCCGCCGCGCGGCGCTCCGCCATCTTCTGCTTCCGCCCGCCGCGGCCGGAGGCCACGTTCGCGGCGCTCGCGGCGGCCGGCGTGGTGTGCGTGCTGCGCGAGGGCGCCCTGCGGCTCTCCCCGCACCTGTACAACGCCGCGGACGACCTGGCGCGCGTGCTGGAGGTGCTGGACGGCGAGGTGGCGCGGTGAGCCCCGCCCGGGAGCGCGTGTCGCGGCTGCTGGACCAGGTGCGCGCCGAGTACGCGCCCGACCCGCGGCTGGCCGTGTTCGAGGTGGAGGCCGACGTGGACGGCGACGCGCTGGTGCTCGCCGGCGCCACCTCCGAGCCCGCCGCCGCCGAGGCGCTGCACCGGGGCGCCGCCTCCCTGGGCGCGTGGAGCGTGGTGCGCGACGAGGTGGCGCGCCTCCCCGCGGGCGACCGCGCCGAGGCCGCGCACGCCGTGGTCACCTCCGCCATCGCGCCCATGCAGGCCGCCCCCGCCGTCAACACCACCCAGGTGTCGCAGGTGGTGCTGGGCGACCACGTCACCGTGCTGCGGCGCCGGGGGCGCTGGCTCCAGTGCCGCGCGCGGGACGGGTACCTGGGGTGGATCCACTGCGGCTACGCGGCGCTGCTGGACGAGACCGACGCCGTGGCGTGGGAAATGGGGACCCGGGGGGAAGCGTGGATCTCGCTGGGCGCCGAGCTGCGCGACGAGGCGGGCGAGACCTTCGCGCGGCTCCCCTGGGGCGCGCGCGTGGTGCGCGAGGCCCCGGACCGGGTGCGGCTCCCCGACGGGCGGCGCGGCCGCCCCGCCGGCGAGCTGGTGCCCGCCGCCGAGCGCCCCCTGCGCTTCCCGCTCCGGGGCGAGGCGGTGGTCGCCACCGCGGGGCGCTGGGTGGGGGCGCCGTACCTGTGGGGGGGGATCACCCCCGCGGGGGTGGACTGCTCCGGGCTGGTGCAGGCCGCCTACCGGCTGCACGGCCACCTGCTCCCGCGCGACTCCGACATGCAGTCCCGCGTGGGCGATGAGGTGGACCCCGGCGGCTTCGACGCCTTCCTCCCCGGCGACCTCCTCTTCTTCGCCGAGGACCCGGGGCGCTGCACCCACGTCGTGATGTCCGAGGGGGGCTCGCGCATCATCCACTCGTCGCTGGGCAACGGGGGGGTGGCGCGCAACGACCTGCTGGGGACGCACAACTACGAGCGGGAGCTGCGGCGGATCTTTCTGTGCGCCCGGCGGATCGTGGGGGGCGCGGGGTGAGGGGCGCCGGGGGCGCCTCAGCGCAGGATGAGGAGCTGCACCAGGACCCAGCCCACCAGGATCCCCGCCGCGATCCCGGCGAGGACCACCCCCCCCAGCTGAAGCTTCTCCCTGGTCCGGACTCGCACGTCGTCTCCTCCCTGGCCGGTTCTGGAACGGTTTCCCCCGCGCCCGGGGCCCTTTGCGAGGAGCGTGCCGGGGCGGGCGCGGCCCCCGCGCGGGGGACCGCCGAATGATCGTAGGCGTCGGCATGGACCTCGTCCAGGTCCGGCGGGTCCACGAGCTGCTGGAGCGAAAGGGGGGACGCGCCTTGGCCCGGCTCTTCACCGCCGCCGAGACCGCGCGCTGCCGCGGCGGGCGCAGCCCGCGCGAATCGTTCGCCGCGCGCTTCGCCGCCAAGGAAGCCTTCTTCAAGGCGCTGGGCACCGGGTGGGGGCGCGGCGGCGCGTGGACCGAGGTGGAGGTGGTCTCCGCCCCCTCCGGCGCCCCCTCCATCCGCCTCCACGGCGCCGCCGCCGCGCTGGCCCGGGCCGCCGGCGTGGCGCGCGTCCACCTGTCGCTCACCCACACCGACGAACTGGCCGCCGCCTACGTGGTGCTGGAAGGCGGCCCGCCCGGTTGACAGCGCGCGCCGATCGCTCCACCTTGCCCGGCTTCCGCGTCCCCTGACGCCCCCTCGCCCGCCCCGGAGCCGTTGAGCGCAGCCCTCCTGTACGCACTCGCCGCCGCCGGGGCCAACCTGGCGGGGGGGCTGGTCATCACCACCGCCTCCCTGCAGGGCCGGCGCGCGCAGCGGATGCTCATCGCGTTCGGCGCCGGGTTCATGCTGGCCGTCGCCTTCCTGGGAATGATCCCGCACGCCCTGGAGGCCGCCCCCGGCGCCGCCGCCAGCGTCGCGGCCGGCTACCTGCTGGTGCACCTCACCCAGCACGTCGTCACCCCGCACTTCCACTTCGGCGAGGAGACCCACTCCGACGAGATGATGGGGCGCTGGGTGGGCGTCGCCGCGCTCCTGGGGCTGCTGCTGCACACCTTCTTCGACGGCGTCGCCATCGCCAGCGGCTTCGGCGTCAGCGCCGCGCTGGGCTTCCTCGTCTTTTCCGGCATCCTCCTGCACAAGATCCCCGAGGGGGTCACCGTGGCCTCCATCATGCTCGCCAGCGGGAACAGCCGCCAGCGGGCACTCTGGGCGGTCGTGCTGCTGGGGCTCTCCACCGTGGCCGGGGTGCTGCTCACCGAGCTGGTGGCGCCGCTGCGCACGCACGGGCTGGCGCTCAGCGCGGGGGTGACGCTGTACGTGGCCGCGTCCAACCTGATCCCCGAGGTGCAGAAGGAGCGGAGCTGGACGTCTGCGCTTTCCGTTTTTGCCGGGTTCGCGGTGTATTTCCTGGCGCGGTCCCTGGTGGGGGGGATCGTCGAATGAACGGCTTGAACGGCTCTGAACTGCGGGTTCGGGCGTGCCCCCGGCTGGCGCCGGGGTCGGGCTTCGGCTCCGTAGGGCTGCAAACAACGCAGCCCAACGGAGTCGAGCCCGCGCAAACAGCCGCGCGGTCTCGCCCCTTCGGGCCGGAATCCCTCACGCGGGTTTCGTTATGAGCGACGACACTCTCCCGCTGTTCGGCGACGAGCGGGCCGGGGCGCCTGCGGCGCCGGCGCGCGCGTCCGAGGCGTTCGCCTCGTCCGCGTCGCGCTCCGGCGCGCCGCTGGCGGAGCGGATGCGGCCGCGGACGCTGGACGAGGTGGTGGGGCAGGAGCACCTGGCGGGGCCCGAGGGGACGCTGCGGCGGCTGCTGCGGGCGGGGCACCTCCCCAACCTGATCCTGCACGGGCCGCCGGGGAGCGGAAAGACCACGCTCGCCCGCGTCATCGCCGAGGAGGCGGAGGCCACCTTCGTCCCCTTCAGCGCCGTGAGCGAGGGGGTGCCGCGGCTGCGCGAGGTCGTCAAGGAGGCCGAGCAGCGGCGGCGCGGCGGGCGGGGGACGCTGTTGTTCGTGGACGAGATCCACCGGCTCAACAAGGGGCAGCAGGACTTCCTCCTCCCCTTCATCGAGTCCGGGCTCCTCACCCTCATCGGCGCCACCACCGAGCACCCCGGGTTCGAGATCAACCCCGCCGTGCTTTCCCGCTCGCGGGTGCTGGTGCTGGAGCCGCTGCGGCCGGAGGACGTGCGCGCCGTGCTGCGCCGCGCGCTGGACGACGCCGAGCGCGGCCTGGGGGAGCTGGGGACGCGGCTGGACGACGAGGCCGAGGACGCGCTGGTGCGGGCCACCGGCGGCGACGCGCGGCAGGCGCTCACCGCGCTGGAGATCGCGGCGCGGCTGGCCGGCCCCGGCGCCACCCTCACCGAGGAGATGGTGCGCGAGGGGCTGCAGCAGCGCACCGACCGGTACGACCCCACGCTGGCGTACGAGATGCTGTCCGCCTTCCACAAGTCGCTCCGCTCCTCCTCCGGCGAGGGGGCGCTGTACTGGGCCATGCGCATGGTGCGCGGCGGCGAGGATCCCAAGACGCTCTTCCGCCGCATGATCGCCATGGCGTACGAGGACGTGGGCCTCGCCGACCCGCAGGCCGGCGTCGTCGCGGTGCAGGCCATGCTCGCCTTCGAGCGGCTGGGCGCGCCCGAGGGCTATCTCCCCATGGCCAACGCCATCCTCTACCTGGCCCAGGCGCCCAAGTCCAACCGCGCGTACATGGCGCTCCACGCCGCCACCGAGGCCGCGGAGCAGCACCCGGACGCGCCGGTGCCCCTTGCCCTGCGCAACGCCACCACCGGGCTGATGAAGGAGTGGGGGTACGGCAAGGAGTACCGGTACGCCCACAACTACGAGGGCGCCGTGGTGGACCAGCAGTGCCTCCCCGACGTGATCGCCGACGCCCGCTTCTACGAGCCCTCCGACCGCGGCTTCGAGCGCGAGGTCGCCGCGCGCATCGCCGAGCGGCGGCGCGCCCTGGGCCGCGGCGACGCCCCGGAGCCGCCGGCTTGAGCGCAGGCGCCGGGCTCCTCCTGCGCCTGGACGCGCGCCGCCTGCGCGGCGAACTGCGGCGCCCGCGCGCCGGCTCGCTCCTGGGCGTGCTGCTGCCGCTGCTCGTGCTGGCGGCCGGTATGCTCGTGGCGGGCCCGCGCCTGCGCCCCAGCGCCGCCGACGCCGAGGGCGCCGTGCTGCTGGGGCTGTGGGTGGGCGGCGCGGTCGGCTTCGTCGCGCACCCCCTCCTCCTCCGCCCCTCCGACGACGGCTTCCTCCGCCGCCTGGGCATTCCCGCAAGCTCGCTGTACGCGCACCGCGCCGCCCGCGTGCTTGCCGCGTCCCTGGGCATCGTGCTGCTCCTGCTGCTCCCCTTCGCCGCGGCGGGCGAGGGTGCGGCGCGCCCGCTGGCCGTGGGGCTGGCGGCGGGCGTCGCGGCGTGGGGCGCCGCGCTCTTCTTCCTGGCGCGGGCGGCGCTCGCCGTCGCGGGCGGGGGGAAGCCGGGGCTGTCGGCGCGGATGATGGGGTTCGACGGCGGGCTGGTGAAGGCCGCGCCGCTGGTGTACGCGCCGCTCTACCCGCTGCTGGCGGGCGCCGCCGGGGCGGGGTACGCGGGCGCCGCGCCGGGCGTGGACGCCGCGCGGGTGCTCACGGTGCTCGTCGTCGCGGCCGGGCTGGCGGCGCTGGGCGCGCGGCGCTTCGAGCGCGCGCTGCCGCGCTTCGCGCCCGCGGCGAACGAGATGGCGTTCGAGCCGCCGCCCGCGAAGGGCGCGGGCGCGCTGGTGACGGACCGCGGCCTGGCGCGGCTGCTGCCGCGCCGGGTGGCCGCGGCGTGGGCGCGCGACGCCGCCGTGCTGGGTCGCCGCTTCCGCTGGGCGGGGCGCATCGCCTGGCCGGTGGCCGCGGGCGGCGCCGTGGCGCTGCTGCGCTGGGGCGACGCGGAGGCGGTGCGCGGCTGGGTGGCCGCCGCGGGCGCGCTGGCGCTCGCCGCGCAGGGCGCCGCGCTGGTGGCGCTGGGCCGCCACGAGCGCGGCCCGCGCTGGATCGACCGGGGGGTGGGGCTGGGGTGGGGCGCGCGGCTGGGCGGGCGCTGGGCGGCGGGGGCGGGGATGGCCTTCTGGCTGGTGCTGCCGCTGGCGCTGTGCTGGGGCGCGCGGGGGCCCGGCGGCCCCGGCTGGGAGTGGCTTCTGGCGGCGCTCGCCACCAGCGGCGGCGCGGCGGCGGTCTCGGTCGCGGCGGCGGGGAGGTGAGAGTGGAGGACGCGGCCGTGCTGGAAGTGCGGGGGATGGGCAAGGCGTACCGCGGGCGCGCCGTGCTGCGCGACGTGGCGTTCGCCGTGCGCCCGGGCGAGTGCGTGGCGCTGCTGGGCTCCAACGGCGCCGGCAAGAGCACGCTGCTGGGGTGTCTCACCGGCGACCGCCTCCCCGACCGGGGCACGGTGCGCGTCTGCGGCGCCGACCCGTTCTCGGACCCCCGCGCGGCGGCCGGGTGTATGGGTGTGGTCCCGGAGCGGCCCTTCCTGTACGAGGAGCTGACGGTTTCCGAGCTGCTGCGCTTCGTCGCCGCGGCGCGCAACCTGCCGGAAGCGGATGCCGCGGCCGAGGCGGACCGCCTGCTGGCCCTGCTGGGCCTGCGCGGCGCGGAGGAATTGCTCTGCCGGGAGCTGTCGCAGGGGATGGGGCGCAAGACGGCGCTGGTCGTCGCCCTGCTCCACCGTCCCCGCGCCATCCTGCTGGACGAGGCGCTGAACGGCCTGGACGCCCCCTCGGTGCGCCGCGTGGTGGAGGAGCTGGACCGCCGCCGCGCCGCGGGCGCCGCGGTCCTCCTGTCCAGCCACGACCTGGAGCTGGTGGCGGAGTGGTGCGGCCGCGGCATCCTGCTCGCCCCCGGCACCCGCTGGGCGAGCCTGGAGGGCGACGCCTGGCAGGCCTGGCGCGCCGCGCCCACGCTGGAGCTGGGGGAAACGGCAGGGCCCTCACCCGGCTCGCTTTAGGCTCGCCACCCTCTCCCAATTCTGGGAGAGGGTGCCGGGGGGAGGGGGCCCCCGCGGACGCCAGCGCGAACCCCGCGTGAGGGATTTCGGCCCGAAGGGGCGAGACCCGGCGGCAGTTTGCCGGGGCTCGACTCCGTTACGCAGCGTTGTTTGCTGCGTTACGGAGCCGAAGCCCGACCCCGGCGCCAGCCGGGGGCACGCCCGAACCCGGCAGCTGCAGTCCGGTCTTACGATTCTGAAAAAGGCAACGAACATGATTCGCTCGACGACGCGCGCCGCGCTCTCGCTCCTGGTCCTGGCGATGCTCACCGCCTGCGGGACCTTCGGCTTCCGCCAGCCCCGGGTGACGCTGGACGGGGTGCAGCTGGGCGGCCTGGGCCTGCGCGGCGGCACGCTGCTGGTGAACCTGCGGGTGGAGAACCCCAACGGCTTCGCCCTGAACGCGGAGCGCCTGCGCTACGACCTGGCGCTGCGCGACCCGGACGAGGCCGGCGACTCGGCGTGGATCGACTTCGCCACCGGCACCTTCGACCGGGAGTTCACGGTGGGCGCGCGCGCCACGGAAACGGTGCAGATCCCGGTGGAGTTCAGCTACGCCGGGCTGGGCGGCGCGGCGTCGTCCATCCTGCGCAACGGCACCTTCCACTACCGCGCCAACGGCGAGGTGGACGTGGATACCCCCATCGGGACGCGCTCGGTGCCGTTCACCAAGCGGGGGACGTTCACCATGGCGGGGGTGAGGTGACGTGACGCTGGTCCGCTTCTCGGGCGTCGGGAAGCAGTTCGGGGACCGCTGGGTCCTGCGCGGCGTGGACTTCCAGGCCGCGGCCGGGGACCGCTGGGGGATCGTGGGGCGCAACGGGGTGGGGAAGACGACGCTCTTTCGCCTGCTGACCGGCGCCGACGACGCCACCGAGGGCGAGATCTGGCGCCACCCGGGGATCCGCTTCACGCTGCTCCGCCAGAACCGGGGCGAATCGAGCGCCGCCACCGTCCGGGAGGCGGCGCTCGAGCCGTTCGCGGAGCTGCTTGCGATGGAGGGGCGCATCGAGGCGATGGCCGCGGAGCTGGGGCGCGTGGACACGGCCTCGCCCGAGGGCGGCCGGCTGCTGCGCGACTACGACCGCGACGTGGAGGAGTTCCGGCGCCGCGGCGGCTACGACGCGCACGCCCGCGCGGAGGCGGCGCTGGAGGGGCTGGGCTTCCCGCAGGACACGTGGGAAAAGGAAGTGCGCTCCCTGAGCGGCGGTGAGCTGGGGCGGCTGCGGCTGGCGCAGACGCTGCTCGCGGAGCCGGACGTGCTGCTGCTGGACGAGCCCACCAACCACCTGGACCTGCGCTCCACGGAGTGGCTGGAGGCGTTCCTGCGCGGCTACGCGGGGACGGTGATGGTGGTGTCGCACGACCGGGTGTTCCTGGAGCGGCTGGCGGACCACGTGCTGCACCTGGAGGAAGGGACGGCCTTCGCGTACACGGGGGGCTACGAGTCCTTTCTGACGCAGCGCGAGGAGCGGCGCGCGGTGCAGCTGAAGCAGTGGGAGAAGCAGCAGGCGCACGTCGCCCGCACGGAGGAGTTCATCCGCCGCAACCTGGCGGGTCAGAAGACGAAGCAGGCGAAGAGCCGCCGCACGCTGCTGTCGCGCATGGAGCGGGTGGACCGTCCGGACGACGAGGGGCGCGCGATGGCGCTGCGCTTCGGCGAGGGCGGCCGCAGCGGGGGCACGGTGCTGAAGCTGGACGGGGTCACGACGTCGTTCGGCGAGCGGCGCCTGTTCGCCCCGTTCTCGGCGGAGGTGAGCCGCGACGAGCGGGTGGCGGTGGTGGGAGCCAACGGCAGCGGCAAGTCCACGCTGATGCGCGCCCTCGCGGGGGAGACGCGGCCCACGGGCGGCTCGGTGCTCCCGGGCGCCGGGGTGCGCGCGGCCTACTACCGGCAGGACTTCACGCACCTGGATCCGGCGCGCCGCGTGTGGGAGGAGGTGCTGCAGGCGTCGCCCGCGCTGCCCATGGGCGAGCTGCGCGACCACCTGGCGCGCTTCCTCTTCCGCAAGGACGAGATCGAGGCGCACGTGGGGGACCTGTCCGGCGGGGAGCAGGCGCGCGTGGCGCTGGCGAAGATCACGCTCCAGCGGGTCAACCTGCTGCTGCTGGACGAGCCCACCAACCACCTGGACATCGAGAGCCGGGAGGTGCTGGAGGAGGCGCTGGAGAGCTTCGAGGGCACCGTGGTGCTGATCTCGCACGACCGCGCGTTCCTCGCCAACGTGGCTACGCGCATCTGGAACGTGGAGAACGGACGCATCGCGGACTTCGCGGGCGGCTTCGACGAGTGGCAGGAGCGGCAGCGGGAGCTGGCGGCCGGCGTTTCGGCGGCGCCGTCGCGCTCCACGGCACCGTCGTCCGCGGGCGCGGCGAAGCCGGCCGCGTCGTCCCCGGCAGCGGCGGGAACGGGCGGCGGGCTCTCCAAGAACGAGCTGCAGCGGCGCCGGCAGCGCATGGAGCAGGTGGAGGCGCGGATCCACGAGGTGGAAGAGCAAATCGCACGGGTGGAGACGGCGCTCGCGGCGCCCGGGCTCTACGCGGCGGGCGCGGACCCCAGGCGCGCGCAGGAGCTGGCCGCGGAGCGGGACGCGGCGCGGGCGGAGCTGGCGGCGCTGTACGCGGAGTGGGAGCGGGTGGGGGAGGAGCTGGCGGGGGTGTGACCTTCTCTCGACGCAGGAGAGTCCAATGACTCGCGAGGTCCTTGTCCGTTGGAGCGCCGAGGACGCCGTCTTCGTCGCCGAAGTGCCTGAACTTCCCGGATGCATGGCGCACGGAGATTCGCAGGAGGCTGCGCTCACGAACGCACAGGACGCGATCCAGCTCTGGATCGACACTGCCAAGGAATTCGGTGATCCGGTTCCGGAGCCGAAAGGGCGCCGCCTGATGCTCGCATGACTGATCCGCTCTCCCGGCTCACGATCGAGACTGACCGTGAGGAGGACGGCCGCTGGATCGCCGAGGTGGTGGACCTTCCCGGCGTCCTCGTCTACGGCGCTACCGAGGAGGATGCGACCCATCGCGCGAAGCTGCTTGCGGCAGAAGTGCTGGCCGATCGGGCAGAGCACGGAGAGAGTCGCGGCGGCCTGGCCGAGTAGGGATGGCGTCTGCGAAGCGGAGAATCCACACCTGAACGGGCGAGCGGAACGTCGGGTCTACTCGCCCGCCGCCGTTTCACCCCTGGCTAGGTGGAGCCCGCCCTCGAAGGCCGGCACGATGATCGCGGCATCTGCGGGGCCGGCGGACCGGAACCGGGATCTCGCCGCCACACCCATTGCGGAGTGCGGGCGTCTGATGGCACCCTTCCGGCCGAGGGGCGCTCGTGCGAGCGGTAGCTTCCGCACCGGCCGCGGCGGCAAACGGGACGTGATGTCGGGTGTACAGGAGTGACGATTCGGCGCACAGTTCAGAGGAGCAGGTGATGAGAACCTTCACCGCAGTGGTCGAGCGTGACCCGGAATCGGGAATTTACGTGGGCTACGTACCCGGTTTTCCTGGTGCGCATTCGCAGGGGGACACGCTCGACGAGCTGAACCAGAACCTCCAGGAGGTGATCGAAATGCTCTTGGAGGATGGTGACCCCAAGCTGGAGGCGGAGTTCGTCGGGACGCAGACGGTCAAGGTCGCCTGAATGGGGGACAGGCCGGTCCTGAAGCCACGGGAAGTCATCGCCATTCTGGAGCGACTCGGCTTCATCGAGGTCCGACAGAAGGGCTCGCACAAGCGGTTCCGGCATCCGGACGGGCGTGGTACGACAGTCCCCTTCCATGCTCATCGCGACCTCCAGCCGACTTTGCTTCGCCAGATCGCGAAGGACGTCGGATTGGCGCTCGAAGACCTTCTGAAACGCCGGTGATCTGCGGATCGCGATGACCGGCGAGGAGACAGAACGATTTCTACCAGAGAACTTCACGAGCTGGCTGTGCCGCGGGAGCGCGCGGTCCTCGTGGGCGCGCCGGAAAAAGGCCTCCCGCAGCAGCTCGCCGACGAGCACATCGAGGAGCTGGGCCGCCTCACCGACACCGCCGGGCCCGAGGTGGTGGGGAAGCTCACGCAGAAGATCGACAAGCCCAATCCCCGCCTGTTCATCGGCGAGGGCAAGGCCGAGGAGCTGAAGACGCTGATCGAGGATTCCGGCGCCACCCTCATCATCTTCGACGACGAGCTGTCGCCGGCCCAGGGGCGCAACCTGGAGGAGGTCACCGGCACGCGCGTCATGGACCGCGCCGAGCTGATCCTGGACATCTTCGCCACGCGCGCGCGCAGCTCCGAGGCCCGCGCGCAGGTGGAGCTGGCGCAGCTCCAGTACATGCGGCCGCGGCTCACCCGCATGTGGACCCACCTTTCGCGGTCGCGCTCCGGACCCGGCATGCGCGGCCCCGGCGAGACGCAGCTGGAGACGGACCGTCGGCTGATCGACCACCGCATCGTCAAGCTCAAGGACGAGCTGGAGCGCGTGGCCCGGCAGCGCGCCACCCAGCGCAAGGGTCGCGAGGGGAGCCTGCGCGCCTCGCTGGTGGGGTACACCAACGCCGGCAAGTCGTCGGTGCTGCGGGGGGTGTCGGGGAGCGACGTGTTCGTGGAGGACCGCCTCTTCGCCACGCTGGACCCCACCACGCGCGCCATCGAGGTGGGCGAGGGCGCCGAGGTGCTGCTCACCGACACCGTGGGCTTCATCCGCAAGCTCCCGCACCACCTGGTCGCCTCCTTCCGGGCGACGCTGGAGGAAGCGCGCGAGGCCGACGTGCTGCTGCACGTGATCGACGCCTCGCACCCCAGCTGGGAGGAGCAGAAGGACGTGGTGGAGGACGTGCTCGCCGACCTGGGCCTCCAGGACCGCCCCACCGTGCTGGTGTTCAACAAGATCGACCGGCTCACGCACGAGGAGGAGGAGGCGCTGCGGGCCCGATCGCCCTCGTACCAGGGGACCCCGGCCATCTTCGTTTCCACGGTGGAGCCCGGCGGGCTGGACGCGCTGCGCGAGATGCTGGTGGCCAAGGTGCAGGAGATGCGGCCCGAGGTGCGCATCACCCTGTCGTCCACGCAGGGCGGGATGCTCGCCGAGATCTACCGCGACGGCGAGGTGCTGGAGCGGGAGGACGGCGGGGCGGAGATCACGCTGCGCGCGCGGCTTCCCGCCTCCACCCTGGGCCGCCTGCGCAGCCGCGGCGTCAAGGTGTACGGGATCGCGTGAGCGGAGCCGGTCCCGCGCCGGACGGGCTCTGGATCGTGGGGCCGGGGAGGACGGGGCTCGCCCTGGGGCTCCTCCTCCACCGCGCGGGCGCCGCCGCCCCGCTCGTCTACACCGGGCGGGGCGACGCCGCCCCGGCGCACCCCCTGTTCGCGGCGGATCCGCCCGCCGCGGCGTACCTTCCCTGGAGCGGCGCCCCGCCCGCCGGAATCGGCGGGGTCCTCCTCGCCGTCCCCGACGCGGTGGTCCCCGACGTCGCCGCCCGCCTCGCCCGGCTCCCCCTCCAGCCGGAAGTTCCCGTCCTGCACCTCAGCGGCAGCCTGGAGATGGACGCGCTGGCGCCGCTGGCGCGCGCCGGGCACTCCGTGGGCGGCCTGCACCCGCTCTGCTCGGTGGCCGACCCGGTGGAGGGCGCGGACCGGCTGCGCGGCGCCACCTTCGGCGTGGAGGGCGAGGGGGCGGCGCGGGCGCTGGCGGAGCGCATCGTCCGCGCGGCGGGGGACGGCGCTGGAGCTGGCCCCGGGGCATCGGACGGCGTACCACGCCGCCGCCGTGTTCGCCTCCAACTACGTGGTGGCGCTGCTCGCCGTGGCGGAGCGGCTGATGGCGAGCGCCGGGATCCCGGCCGAGCGCGCACGCCCCGCGCTCGCCGGCCTGGCAGCCGGCGCCGTGGAGAACGTGCGGGACACCGGCCCCGCGGCGGCGCTCACCGGCCCGGTGTCGCGCGGCGACGCGGCAACGGTGGCGCGGCACCTGGCGCGGTTGTCCGGGGACGAGCGCCGCTTATATTCCCTGCTCGCCGCCGAGACGCTGCGCCTTGCGCGCGCCCGCGGCCTGGACGCCGCCGCCGCGGCGCGGCTGGAAGCGCTGATCGCGAGCGAGCCCGGAGACCCGCCGCCGCCGGGCTGAGCCCGAAGCCACCGGGAGCCGCGTGAGGGATGCGCGCCCGGAGGGCCGAGACCCGACAGCAGTACCGTCGGGGCTCGGCTGCGTTGGGAACGGTAGTATCGTTCCCTACGCAGCGCGCAGCCCGACCCGAGCGCCAGCGAGGGGCACGCCCAACCCCGCAGTTCAAAGCAGTTCGTCCCGGAAGCCCGAGCCCGACCGCTGATGAGGCTGTACGTCAACATCGACCACGTGGCCACGGTACGTCAGGCCCGCCGCACGGACGAGCCGGACCCGGTGCGCGCCGCGGTGCTCGCGGAGCTGGGCGGGGCGGACGGCATCACCGTGCACCTGCGCGAGGACCGGCGCCACGTGCAGGACCGCGACGTGCGCATCCTGATGGAGACGGCGCGCACCGGCATCAACCTGGAGCTGGCCGCCGCCTCCGAGGTGCTGGCGCTGGCGGAGGCGTGGCGGCCCATGCAGGCGACGCTCGTCCCCGAGAAGCGGGAGGAAGTCACCACCGAGGGCGGGCTGGCGCTGGACACCCTGGAGGCCCGCCGGCACGTGGCCGCGGCCGCGGACCGGCTGAAGGCGGCGGGGATCCGCACGTCGCTGTTCGTCGACCCGGACCCGGAGGCGGTCCGCGCCTCGGTGCAGATGGGGGTGGACGCGGTGGAGCTGCACACCGGCGAGTACGCCAACACCCGCGGCGCCGAGCGCGACGCGCAGCTGGGCCGCCTGCGCCGCGCCGCCTCGCTGGGGCGCTCGCTGGGGCTGGCGGTGCACGCGGGGCACGGCCTCACCTACGAGAACGTGACGCCGGTGGCCATGGTCCCCGAGATCGAGGAGCTGAACATCGGCCACTCCATCATCAGCCGCGCCGTGCTGGTGGGGCTGGAGCGCGCCACGCGCGAGATGGCGGAGATCCTCCGCCGGGCGCGCGCCTGACCACCCGGAGAGAGCCCGTGTCCCAATCGCTGAGCGACTACTTCGCCCTGGAAGCGGGCGAGTTTCTGGACCAGCTGGACGCGCTCCTGGCGGGCGGCGGCACGCCCGACGCGGAGCGCTTCTTCCGCCTGGCGCGCGGCGTCCGCGGCAGCGCGCGCATGGCGCAGGAGACGCAGATCGCCGGGGTGGCGGAGGCGCTGGAGGGCGCCGCCCGGGCGCTCCTGGAAAGCTCCCTCCCCTGGAGCGAGGAGACCCGCGCCCTGGCGGTCCGCACGGTGGACAACCTGCGGGTGCTGGTGCGCGCGCGCGGCCGCTGGACCCCGGCCGAGGACGCCCGGGCCCGCGAGGCGGCAGCGCGCTGGACGGGGATGGCGGCGGAGCGGGGGCCCGCCCGCGCGGCGGACGGGGCGGCGGACCAGTTCCTCGCCTTCCTGCGCCGCGAGGTGATGGGGGTGGTGTCGGAGCTGGACCACGCCTCGGAAAGCCTGCGGCGGGCCCCGGAGGAGCGGGAGCCGCTGCGCGAGGTGGTGCGGCGCATGCGCCCGCTGCGCGGGATGACGGGGGTGGACGCCCTCGCCCCCGTGCAGGAGGTGCTGGAAGGGGTGGAGGAGACGGCCGGCGCGCTGGTGTCGCGCCCGGGCGGCCTCACCGACGCGCACCTGGAGCTGCTCGGGGCGGCGCGCGGCGCGCTGGCGGCGGCGCTCGCGGCGGTGGAGCGGGGCGGCGACGCGCCGGGGCTCCCGGAGCTGGAGCGCTTCCGCGACGCCCGCGACCGCCTGGCGGAGGCGGCCTCCGGCGCCGCCGCCGAGGACCAGGACGTGCTGCCGGTGAGCGCGCTCTTCTTCGACGACGCGGGGCCGCACGTGGTGTCCTCGCCGCTGGCGCCGGTCCCCGCCGCGGGCGAGGGCGTCCCGGGCGAGGTGGAGCGCTTCCTCCGGCTGGAGGCCACCGGGTTCCTGGACCGCGCGGAGGCGCTGCTCGCCAGCGTCTCCGGCCGCCGCGACCGCAGCTTCGGCGGGGTTGCGGTGCAGCTCGCGGCGCTGGCGCAGTCGGTCTGCGAGCTGGCCGGGACGTACGGCATGGCCGCCGTGGCGACGGCGGCGGCGGGCGCCGCGGACGAGCTGCGCGCGGCGTCGGCCGCCCCGGAGGCGCGGGCGGCGCTCGCGCGGCTGCGCGCCGCGATCCCGGGCGCGGCGTCGGCCGCCCCGCGGCCGGCCGGCGCGGCGGCCGCCACCGAAGCCACGGCAGGGAGCGCCGCGGAGGCGGAGGACGGCGTGGTGCCGGTGGAGTCGCTGCTCTTCCGGGGCGGCGCCGCGCTCCGCGAGGCGCTCTCGCTCCGGCCGGAGATCGAGCGGCTGGCCGCGGCGTCGCCGGAGCTGCGCGGCCGGCTGGAAGAGCTGTTCGACCTGGTCTCACTGGGAATGGAAGCGCCCGCGGGCTCCTGACGAATGAAGCTGAACGCAAAGGCGGTCCTCGGGATCGCGGTGAGCCTCCTCCTCCTCTGGTGGGCTCTCCGCGATGTTTCGTTTGCGGAGGTGGTGCACGAGATCCGGAGCGCGGACCCGGTGCTCTTCCTCCTCGCCGTCGCGGTCGCCACCTCGGGGCTGGCGATCCGCGCGCTGCGCTGGAAGTCGCTCCTGGCGCCGGTGGCGGCGGAGGTGCCCTTCCGCCCGCGCTACGCGGCCGTGTCCATCGGCTTCGCCGCCAACAACCTGCTCCCCGCCCGGGTGGGCGAGTTCGCGCGCGCCTTCAGCCTGGGCCGGCTGGCGGGGGTGCCCATCGGGGCGGTGTTCGCCTCGCTGGTGATGGAGCGGGTCTTCGACGGCATGGCCATCGTGGGGCTGCTCTTCGCCGCCATGGCGGCGCCCTCGTTCCCGGCCACCGCGGAGATCGGCGGGGTGGACCCGCGGGTGGCGGCGCGCGTGGTGGCCGGCGTCACCGGCGCGCTCGCCGTGTTCCTGTTCCTGCTGGCGGTGACGCCGGAGCGCTCGGTGTCGGTGGCGGAGCGGGTCGCGCAGCGGGTGCTCCCGCCCAGCATGCGCCGGCCGCTGGTGGACGCGCTGCACTCCTTCCTGGGGGGGCTCGGCATCCTCCGCGACCCCCGGCTGCTGCTGGTGTCGGTCGCCTGGGCGCTGGCGCAGTGGCTCTTCCTGGCGCTCTCCTTCTGGCTGGCCTTCCGCGCCTTCGGGATCACGCAGGTGCCCTTCGCGGGCGCGGTGTTCCTCCAGTCGCTGGTGTCGCTCGCGGTGGCGGTGCCGTCGTCGCCGGGGTTCTTCGGGCCGTGGGAGGCGGGGGCGAAGCTGGGGCTGGGGCTGTGGGGGGTGCCGGCGGGTCAGGCGGTCTCCTTCGCCATCGGCTTCCACATCGGCGGCTTCATCCCGGTGACGCTGATCGGGCTGTGGTACGTGTGGCGGCTGGACATCCGCTGGAAGGACGTGGAGCGCAGCGAGGAGACGGTGGAGGAGATCGTGGAGCGCGACGAGGTCACCTCGGCGCCGGCGGTGCCGGAGCGATGACCGTCCGGGTGGAGGCGCCGGCAAAGGTCAACCTGCGGCTCCGGGTGCTGGCCCGCGAGGCGTCGGGCTTCCACTCGCTGGAGTCGCTGTTCTGCTCCATCTCGCTCGCCGACACGGTGGAGGTGCGCGCGGGGGAGCCGGGGATCCGGCTGGAGGTGCGGGGCGGGGTGGAGACGGGGCCGCCGGAGCGCAACCTGGTGGTGCGCGCGGCGGAGCGCTTCCACTCGGCGCTGGGGACGCCGCCCGCGCTGGACGTGGCGCTCGCCAAGCGCATTCCCTCGGCGGCGGGGCTGGGCGGAGGCAGCTCGGACGCGGCGGCGACGCTGCGCGCCCTCAACGCGCTGCACGGGGAGCCGTTCGGGCGCGCGGAGCTGCTGGCGATGGCGGCGGAGCTGGGGAGCGACGTGCCCTTCTTCCTGTGCGGCTCCGCGCTGGCGCTGGGGTGGGGGAGGGGGGAGCGGCTGCTGGCGCTCCCGGCGCTTCCCCCGCGCCCGGTGCTGGTGGCGCACCCCGGCGTCGCCATGCCCACGGGCGAGGCGTTCCGGCGGATCGCGGAGCGCCGCGGCGGCGCGTGGGGGCCGGAGGCGTTCGCGTTCGGGCTGGAGATGCTGGGCGGCTGGCCCGGGGTGTCGGCGCTCGCGGAGAACGACTTCGAGGCGCCGGCGCTGGAGGCGATCCCCGCGCTCGCCGCCGCCAGGGAGGCGATGCGGGCGCCCGGCGCGCTCGTGTGCCTGCTGGCGGGGAGCGGCGCGTCCATGTTCGCGGTGTACCCGTCCACGGACGAGCGGGACGACGCGGAGCGGCGGGTGAAGGCGCTCGGGCTGGCGGCGTGGACGGCGCAAACGCTGGCGGAAGAGCCGCCGGTCCGGGTTGACCCTCCCGGCGGGAGCGGCTAGCTTTTCCGGTCTGTACCGGCCTTTTTCGGGCCGGCGGCTGCCCCCTGGTGTAATGGCAGCACAGCGGTCTTTGGAACCGTTAGTGGAGGTTCGAATCCTCCGGGGGCAATCCTTCATTGCTCGTGGCCCGTCCTGCGCTCGGCGCGGCGGGCCGCCTCCTTCCCGTGCCGCGGCCGTCCCGGCGCCCTTCGCGGCTTCCGTCCCGTCGTGATTCTCCGACCTTTCCCGCCCGGAAGACATCCCTTGATTCGCGCGCCGCTTCCACTAACTTCCACGCGTGAAGCGGCTTCGTCCCGGTGAAGCCCCTCGCCGTCCCGGTCCCCGGGGACGGCCTCCCCCGCCGGTCACCCCCGCCCGAGAAGCAACCGATGCTGTCCCGCCGCGCCCTCCTCGCCGCACTCGCCGCCGCCCTCCTCGGCCCGGCCGCCGAAGCCCAGTCCGTCCCCGCCGTCGCGACCGCTCCCGCGCAGGCCGCACCCGCGCAGCCGTCGCCGAGGGCCAACCCCCGGCTGCGGATGGTGGTCAACGTCCCCGCCGGCCGCCTGGACCTGATCGCCGGCGATTCCGCGGTCAGGAGCTACCCGGTGTCCGTGGGGACGCGCGGGCACCCCACGCCCACCGGCACGTTCTGGATCTCCAACATGATCTGGAACCCGCGCTGGCACCCGCCCGAGAGCGAGTGGGCCGCGGGCCGCAAGCCCGAGCCGCCCGGGCCCGGCAACCCCATGGGTCGCGTCAAGCTCCACATCTCGGAGCTGTACTACATCCACGGCACCACCAGCGTGGGGCGCCTGGGCGGCCCGGCCTCGCACGGGTGCATCCGCATGGCCAACGCGGACATCATGGACCTGACGCGGCGGCTCCACGCGGACCGCACCCCCGGGTTCGGCAGGCAGCACATCGACTACCTGGTGGAGCACTCCAAGGTGACGCACGAGGTGCCCATCTACAACCCGATCCGGCTGGACGTGGTGTACCGCCTGGCCGAGCTGCGCGGCGACCAGGTGCAGATGCACCCCGACGTGTACGGCCGCGGCGGGCGCGTCCTCGCCGACGCGCGCGACCTGCTCCGCAGGAAGGGGCTCCCGCAGGACCAGCTGGAGCACCGCGCGCTCACCGACGCGTACGACGACTGGACGCGCCGGGGGAGAGGCCGGGTGGCACTGGCCACCCTCGCCGCGCCCTACACGCCGCCCCCGCCCCCCGCGCCCGTGCTGCCCGACCGCGCGGTGCAGCCCCGCCTGCTGGGCGTGGAGGTCGCCCGCGCCGACTCCGCCGGGGTGACGCGGTAGGACGGACGATTCAGCGGCCCGTGAGAGCGGTCCGCTGAAACGTGAACACGGCGGACGCCGGAAGCTCCCAGCGGGGGCTTCCGGCGTCTCGCGTTGGGGGGGGCATGGCCCTCACCCGGCTCGCTTGAGGCTCGCCACCCTCCCCCAATTCTGGGGGAGGGTTTCCCGTACCTCGGGTTTGCCGTTCTCCCCCTCTCCCGCTTGCGGGGGAGGGGGCCGGAGGGAGGGGGCTCGCCGTCGCGTGAGGGATTTCGGCCCGGAGGGGCGAGACCCGCGGGCAGTTTCGCGGGGCTCGACTCCGTTACGCACGGTTGTTTCGTGCGTTACGGAGCCGAAGCCCGACCCCGGCGCCAGCCGGGGACACGCCCAAACCAGCCGTAAAAAGCCGTTACGAACCTGCTCCCTGTCCGTCGCCCGCCCGCCCGCATACGTTTTGCATCGTCCCCAGGCACCCGGAGCCCGCGCCCGCCCCGACGCGGCCCCACACCCAGGCCCCCCCGTTCTCCGCTCCCCATGAGCCAGATGCTCGCGGTCATTCTCGGAGGTGGCGTCGGCACGCGGCTGTTCCCCCTGACCAGCGACCGCGCCAAGCCGGCCGTGCCGCTCGCCGGGAAATACCGCCTCGTGGACGTGCCCATCTCCAACTGCATCAACTCCGGCCTGTACCGGATCTTCGTGCTGACGCAGTACAACTCCGCCAGCCTCAACAACCACGTCGCGCGCTCCTACGTCTTCGACCGCTTCCACGGCGGCTTCGTGACCATCCTGGCCGCCGAGCAGACCGCGTCTTCGGGGCTCTGGTACCAGGGCACGGCCGACGCCGTGCGCCAGACGCTGCTGCACATCCGCAACTACCCGCACGACCACGTCATCATCCTGTCCGGCGACCAGCTGTACTCCATGGACTACCGGACCATGCTGGAGCACCACGAGAAGCACGGGGCCGACATCACCGTGGCGGTGACCCCGGTCCGCGCGGACGAGGCGCCCGGCTTCGGGATCCTGAAGACCGACGACGAGAACCGCATCACCGAGTTCCACGAGAAGCCGCCGCGGCACGAGCTGGGGGGCAAGGAGAGCCCCGTCTCGCCGGAGATGGAGGGCGCGGGGCGGACGTTCCTGGCCTCCATGGGCATCTACATCTTCAATGCCGGCGTCCTCACCGACCTGCTGGAGTCGCGCCCGGGCGACCACGACTTCGGCAAGCAGGTGATCCCCTCCGCGCTCCGGGAGCGGAAGGTGGTGGCGTACCCCTTCACCGGGTACTGGAACGACATCGGCACCGTGCGCTCGTTCTTCGACACCAACATCATGCTGGCCCAGCCGCACCCGGAGTTCAACCTGTACGACGCGCAGCGCCCGCTGTACACCAACGCCCGCATGCTGCCGCCGGCGAAGATCATCCGCACCTCGGTGGAGCGCTCCATCATCGCGGAGGGGAGCGTGATCGTGGACAGCGACATCACCGATTCGGTCATCGGCATCCGCTCGTACATCAGCCACGGCACGCGCATCCACCGCACGGTGCTCCTGGGCTCCGACTACTACGCCTGGGAGGGGGGCGAGGGGCGCGCTCCGGTGTACGGCCCCAACAACCCGGGGATCGGGGAGGGGACGCGGATCGAGAACGCCATCGTGGACCGCAACGCGTCCATCGGCAATCGCTGCGTGATCACCAACAAGGAGGGGACGCAGGAGGGCGAGGGGCCGGGCTTCTACATCCGCGACGGCATCGTGGTCGTGGTCAAGAACGCCGAGATCCCCGATGGCACCGTCATCTGACTTGATCTTTGTCCAAACGGCTTGAACGGCTTACGACGACTGCGGGGTCGGGCGTGCCCCCGGCTGGCGCCGGGGTCGGGCTTCGGCTCCGTAACGCAGCAAACAACGCTGCGTAACGGAGTCGAGCCCCGGCAAACTGCCGCCGGGTCTCGCCCCTTCGGGCCGAAATCCCTCACGCGGGTTTCGCGCTGGCGTCCGCGGGGGCCCCCACCCCGGCGCTGCGCGCCACCCCTCCCCCTTGCGGGGAGGGGGCCGGGGGAGGGGGCCCCGGCTCACACACATTTCCCGTTGACCCGGCTCCAATGCGAATCGCCCTGTTCAGCAACGAGTACCCGCCCCACGTCTACGGGGGGGCGGGGGTGCACGTGGAGTACCTGTCGCGCGAGCTGGCGGCGCTGGAAGGTGGCCACCGGGTGGACGTGTTCTGCTTCGGCGAGCAGCGGGAGGACCGCGGGGGGCTGCACGTGCGCGGTATCCCGCCGGGGCCGGCCGTCCCGGCGCAGGACCCCCGCCACGGGCGGCTGCTGGACGCGCTGTCGCGCAACCTGGCCATGGCCGGCGCGGCGGAAGCGCCCGACGTGGTGCACTGCCACACCTGGTACGCGCACCTGGCCGGCTGCCTGGCCCGGCCGCTGACCGGCGCCCGGCTGGTGCTCACCACGCACTCGCTGGAGCCGCACCGCCCCTGGAAGGTGGAGCAGCTGGGGACCGCCTACCACGCCACCGCCTGGGTGGAGCGCACCGCCTACGCCAACGCGGACGGCGTGGTCGCCGTGTCCGAGGCGATGAAGCGCGACGTGCAGGAGCTGTACGGTGTCCCGGCCGAGCGGGTGCGCGTCATCCACAACGGCATCGACCCGGACGAGTACCGGCCCCGCCACGACCCCGCCGTGCTGCGGCGCCTGGGGGTGGACCCGGAGGTGCCGATGGTGCTGTTCGTGGGCCGCATCACCCGGCAGAAGGGGATCCTCCACCTGGTGCGCGCCCTCCGGCACCTGCGCTCCCCCGTGCAGGTGGTGCTCTGCGCCGGCGCGCCCGACACCCCGGAGATCGCCGACGAGATGGCCGCGCGGGTGGACGAGGCCCGGCGCGAGGCCGCGGCCCCCATCGTGTGGATCCCGGAGATGCTCCCCAAGGAGGACGTCATCGTGCTGTACTCGCACGCCGCCGTCTTCGTCTGCCCCTCCGTGTACGAGCCGTTCGGGATCATCAACCTGGAGGCCATGGCGTGCGAGACGCCCGTGGTCGCCTCGGCGGTGGGCGGCATCCCCGAGATCGTCGTCCCCGGCGAGACCGGGCTGCTGGTCGAGCTCCAGGACGTGGGCGCGGGAGATCCCGAGCCGCGCGACCCCGAGAGCTTCGCCCGCGCCCTGGCCGCCGCCGTGGACGAGCTCATGGCCGACCCGGAGCGGCGCGCGGCCATGGGCGCCGCCGCGCGGGAGCGCGTGCTGGCCCGCTTCAGCTGGCGGCGTATCGCCGAGCTGACGATGGATTTCTATTGCGACCTGCTGGACACGCCTCCGCGCTCCCCGGCGGGGTGACGCCGCCGCGCCGGAACGGCGTGTCCTGAAACATCTTCCCGGCCCGCGCGGACGCTTGCCAACACCGCGTCCCCGCGGCAATGTAGGAACGGGCGCGCTCCCTCGCCGGCCGCGCGCCCCTCCCCCTGCTCCCCGCCCGCCGCGATGAGCGCCACCGAGCCGGTCGCGCCAGAGATCCCCCCGAGCCCCGCCGCCGTCTCCCTTCCGGGCGGCCTGGGCCCCGGCGCCGCCGCGGCGCTGGAGGCCGAGATGGAGCGCGTTCCCCTGTCCGCGGGGGACGCGCTCTTCGCCGCCCCCCGCTCCGGTGCCGCGCTTTACCTGGTGCTGGAGGGGCTGCTGCACGCCGCCGAGCCCGCCCCGGACGGGTCCGAGACGCGGGTCCGCGAGGTGGAGGCCGGCGAGGCGCTGGACGAGATGCAGCTCTTCGCCGGGAGCGCCCGCCCGGTGGTCGTGCGCGCCGCCCGCGACTCCGTGGTGGGGCGCGTCCCCGGCGCCGCGGTGGACCGGCTGTGCGCCGCGCACCCCGAGATCCGCGGCGCGCTCCGCAGGCTCCACGCGCGCCAGCTCCTGTGCCGGCTGCACGGCGTCTTCGGCGCCTTCGGGCGGCAGCTCCTGGACGACGTGGAGGCCACCGCCGACTGGGTACACCTTCCCCGCGGCCGCCTCCTGTTCGAGCAGAACACCGCGGCGGACGGGCTGTACTTCGTGGTCAGCGGCCGCGTGCAGACGCTGCGGGTGGAGCGCGACGGGTCCACCCGCGTGCTTTCCGAGTCCGGGCGCGGCGAGGTGGCCGGGGAGATGGGGTTCTTCGGCGTCCCCACCCGCGGCGAGCGCGTGCGGGCCGTGCGCGACAGCGTGCTGGTGGGCTTCACCGCCGACGAGTTCGACCGGCTCGCCGCGCGCCAGCCCCAGCTCCTTCGCCGCGTGGCCCGCGGGCTGGTGGAGCGCCTGCACCACGGGCCGCGCGCCGGCCCGGGACACGTCGTCAACGTCGCCGTGCTCCCGGCCGCCTCCGGCGCCCCCGTGCGCGAGTTCTGCGACCGGCTGGTGGCCGCGCTGGAGGCGCACGGCCCGGTCCTGCGGCTGGACGCCGCGGGGGTGGACGCGCGCATGGACGAGGCGGGGATCGCGCAGGCGTGGGAGGGGAGCCCCGACAATTCCCGGCTGCTGGCGTGGCTGGAGGCGCAGGAGGCCGCGCACCGCTTCGTCGTGTACGAGGCCGAGGCGGGCACCACCCCCTGGACCCGCCGCTGCATGCGCCAGGCGGACCGCCTCCTGCTGCTTGCGCGTGCGGAAGACGATCCCCGCCCCGGCGAGGCCGAGCGCGCGCTGCTGGGGCTGGAGGGGCGCGTCACCGACGCGCACCAGGTGCTGGTGCTGCTGCACGCCCGCGGCGACCGGCTCCCCTCCGGCACCCGCCGCTGGCTGGAGGCGCGCCGGGTGGACGAGCACCACCACCTTCGCTGGACCGAGGCGGGCGACTTCGCGCGGCTGGCGCGCGTGCTGGCGGGGCGGGCCGTGGGCGTGGTGCTGGGGGGCGGCGGGGCGCGCGGGCTGGCGCACATCGGGGTGGTGCGGGCGCTGGTGGAAGCCGGCATCCCCATCGACATGGTGGGCGGCACCAGCATGGGCGGCGCCATCGCCGCGCAGCACGCCATGGGGTGGAGCCCTCGGCGGATCCACGAGGTCAACCACCGCGTCTGGGTGCAGATCCGCCCGCACACCCGCTACACGGTGCCCATCCTCTCGCTGATCGGCCAGAGGGGGTCCGACCAGTGCGGGAGCATGCTGTACGGGGACACCCGGATCGAGGACCTCTGGATCCCCTTCTTCTGCGTTTCCAGCAACCTGACCACCGCCGAAAAGGTGGTGCACCGCACCGGGTCGCTGCGCCTCGCCTCCACGGCCAGCGGCTCCCTCCCCGGCGCCGCCATCCCCGTGCTGGCCGACGGGTGCCTGCTGGTGGACGGCGCCGTCCTCGACAACCTCCCCACCGACGTCATGCGCGGCCTGGGCGCCGGGGTGGTGATCGCCTCCGAGGTGTCGGTGGAGCAGGACGCCACCTTCACCTGCGAGCGCGTCCCCTCGCCGTGGGAGGTGATCCGCGGGCGCTTCGCCCGGCGGGGCCCACGGGTGTGCTTCCCGTCGCTGATCGAGGTGGCCATGCGCGCCTCCATGCTGAACAGCGTCCACCGCGAGCGGGCCGCGCACGCCGAAGCCGACCTGTGCTTCCACCCGCCCATCGACCGCTTCCGGCTGATGGACTTCCCCCACCTGGACGACATCGTAGCGGCCGGGTACGCCCACGCCGCCGGGATCCTGCGCGCCTGGCCCGGCATGGACGTCTGAACGGCTCGAACTGCGGGTTTGGGCGTGCCCCCGGCTGGCGCCGGGGTCGGGCTTCGGCTCCGTAAGCCCGCGAACAACGCGGGCTAACGGAGTCGAGACCCGGCGGAAACAGCCCCGCCGGGTCTCGCCCCTTCGGGCCGAAATCCCTCACGCGGGGCTCGCGCTGGCGTCCGTGGGGACTCCCACCCGGCTCGCTTGAGGCTCGCCCTCCTCCCCCGGCCGACCCCCATCCCCGGAGCTGCCCGAAGCGGCACGCCGTCGACGTTCCGCCGGCGACGCAAGCTCCCGTGCCGGCCCCGTTTGCGCGCTCCGCCGCCCGTGCATGGCCCTGCCTTTGCTATACCGGTGTGATCCGCCGCACGGGGAAACTCCGCGGTGGAACCCCAACCGCCAGAGGAGCGCAGCCATGAGCACGCGAGCCGCCCGATACTTCCTTCCCACGGCAGTCCTCGCGGCGGTGCTCGCCGCGTGTGGGGGCGGGGACGACGCGGCGCGCGCCGGCGAAGCGCCGGGCGCGGCGCGGGCCGTGTACACCAGCGAGGTGGAGAGCGTCAGCCGGTGGATCCAGCAGGGTGGGGGGAGCGCCGACTCCGCCGGGCTGGTCGCGGCGCCCAACCCGCGGGGGGAGGGGATCCTGGTGTACTCGCGCAGCGCAGACTCCGCGTCCGGCGGGGAGCGGGCGGCGTGGGTGGTGGTGGACTCGCAGGTGGTGCCGCTCAACCAGGCGGGGCGCCGCGCGGCGCCGCAGCGGGCCGCGGCGCGGGACGAGGAGCGCACCTGGGAGCGCATCGGGATCAAGCGCACCGACGGCAACGCCGACCTGCGCGACATCCTCCCCGTGCCCGACGCGCCGCCCGCCCGCGAGCGCCCCGCCCCGCGCGAGGCGCCCCTCCCCCCCATGCCCGACTCCTCCGCGCCCGTGCCCTTCCCGGAGGCCGCGCCCGCGCCGCGCGTGACGGGCCCGCGCGACACCCTGCGCGTCCCCGCCGGGCGCGCCGGGCCGGCGCAGACGCCCGCCCGGCGCGACAGCTCGGCGCGGGAGCCGGCGGACACGCTGCGCATCCCCGCGGCCGGGCGGCCGATGCGCGACACCGTCCGCGTCCCCGGTCCGTCGGCACCCGGGGCGACGCCCGAGCCCGCCGCGCCCGCGACGCCCGCTCCCGCGCTCCCCGGCGCCTGAGGGGCGCCGCGTCCTCTCCGGTCTCCGGCCAGCTTCGCCGGGCCGTGCGGGCAGCTCGCCGGCTTTGCCGTCGAGCGGTTCCTGGCCTCCGTCACCGCCCCCCCCGCACCGCGCTCCGGGTCCTTGACGCCGCCCGTCACGGACGTGTAGCTTGCGAATAAAATGCGCCAGGAAGGCGGCGCTCTCCTTTGCCGCGTGCCTTCCTGGCCGGTCCCGTGCAGCCGCTCCGCCGCCCCGGCGGCGCTTTCCCGCTCTCCAGTCGCAGGTACGCACCATGCCTCTTCTCCCCACCCGGTGGATCTGGTTCAACGGCGAGATGGTGCCGTGGGAAAACGCCACGGTGCACGTCATGACGTACGGCCTGCACATGGGCGCCTCGATCTTCGAGGGGATCCGCTGTTATCCCACCTCCATGGGCCCCGCCGTCTTCCGGCTTCGGGAGCACATCCGCCGGCTCACCGACTCCGCGCGCATCTTCCGCATGGACCTCCCCTTCGACGAGGCCCGGGTGAGGGAAGCGTGCCGCGAGGTGATCCGCGTCAACGACCTCGCCGGGGCGTACCTGCGGCCGCTGGCGTGGCTGGGCGTGGGCGAGCTGGGGACCAACCCCATCGGCCACCCGGTGGAGATGATGGTGGGCGCCTTCGAGTGGGGCGCGTACCTGGGCGAGGGGGGGCTGGAGAACGGCGTGGACGTGTGCGTCTCGTCGTGGCGCCGGGTGGCCCCGGACACCATCCCCTCCATGGCAAAGGCCGGGGGGACGTACCTGTCGTCGCAGCTCATCAGCCGCGAAGCAAAGACCAACGGCTACGCCGAGGGGATCGGGCTGGACGTGAACGGCTACCTGGGCGAGGGCTCCGCCGAGAACCTGTTCGTCATCCGCGACGGGGTCCTCTACACCCCGCCCGTGAGCTGCGGCATCCTCCCCGGGATCACCCGCGACTCCGTCGTCACCATCGCCCGCGACCTGGGCTACGAAGTGCGCGAGCAGGTCCTTCCCCGCGAGATCCTGTACGTGGCCGACGAGCTGTTCTTCACCGGCACCGCCGCCGAGATCACCCCCATCCGCTCGGTGGACCGCCTGGTCGTCGGGACGGGGAAGCGCGGCCCCATCACCGCCGAGATCCAGCACCGCTACTTCGCCATCGTGCGCGGCGAGGCCGAGGACACGTGGGGGTGGCTGGACCACGTGCAGCCGCAGCCCGAGCGCGCCCGCCCCCTCGCCGTCGCCCAGCCCGCCTGACCCGGAGAGAACCGATGCCCGCCACCGCCAACACGCTGGTGCACGACCTTTTCGACGCGATCGACTCGCGCGAGTTCGACCGCCTCCACGACGTCTGCCACCCCGAGATCGTGTACGAGCGCCCCGGCTACGAGGCGTTCTCCGGGATGGAGCGCCTGCTCCGGTTCTACCGCGAGGAGCGCGTCATCGCCAGCGGCCGGCACCACCTCACCGCCGTGCTGGTGGACGACGCCTTCGGCGCCTGCTGGGGCCGCTTCGTCGGCACGCACCGCGACGGCTCCGACATCGACGTGGAGTTCGCGGACACCTACGAGATCGAGGACGGAAAGATCCGCCGGCGCAAATCGTTCTTCTACGTGCCGGCGGTGTGACGGCAGGGAACAGGGAACAGCCTGCAAACGGCGGCTCCCACCCGGCTCACTCGAGGCTCGCCACCCTCCCCCGATTCCGGGGGAGGGTTTTCTGTCGTGGTTAGTTTACGTCGTACCCCTATGATCTTTGACGGAGGGAGACTCGCCGGCTGTTTGGCGAGGCTCACTCCGGCGCAGGGAAACCCGCCGGCCGTTTGGCGGGGTTCCGTGCGCCCGCGGAGGAGACCGGCAGCAGTACCGCCGGGCTCCGTAGCGGCCCGCCACGACAAACCAGGACATCCCAGGAACCCACGGACGCAAAGCCGTGTAGACCTCGCCGCGCAATGGTCGAAAAAACTCGCTGGCGGTTGCGCTCCCCGGGCCGTATCGTGTAAACGTCCAGTCCCACCCCACAACCGAAGGCCTGCCCATGAAACGAGCGCTACTGATGCTGGGCCTGCTGGCCGCCGCGCCGGCGGCGGCCCAGGAGGTGAGTATCCCCCACACCACCTTCCAGCTCCCCAACGGGCTGCGGGTGATCGTCAACGAGGACCACTCCACCCCCATCGTCGCCGTCAACGTGTGGTACCACGTGGGCGCCGGGTACGAGAAGCCGGGACGGACCGGCTTCGCGCACCTGTTCGAGCACATCCTCTTCGAGGGCAGCAAGAACGTCCCCGAGGGCGACTTCGACAACCTCCTGGAGGCGGCGGGCGCCATCAACAACGGGAGCACCAACTCCGACCGCACCAACTACTACGAGGTCCTCCCCGCCAACGCCCTGGACCTGGCGCTCTGGCTGGAGGCCGACCGCATGGGCGGCCTGCTGGACGCCATGAACGAGGGCAAGCTCAACGGGCAGCGCGAGATCGTCAAGAACGAGCGGCGCGAGCGGGTGGAGAACGTTCCCTACGGCCGTCTCTTCGAGACCGCGTTCGCCGCGCTCTACCCGGAGGGACACCCGTACTCCTGGCCCATCGTGGGGTCCATGGCCGACCTGTCGGCCGCGACGCTTCAGGACGTGGAAGGCTTCTTCCGCACCTACTACGTCCCCAACAACGCCGTGCTCGCCATCTCCGGCGACGTCACCGCCGAGCAGGTGCGGCCGCTGGTGGAACGGTACTTCGGGTGGATCCCGCGGGGGCAGGACGTGGTCCGGCCGGACATCCCCGTGCCGCCCATCGCCCAGACGCGCCACATCACCCTGGAGGACCGGGTGACGCTGCCGCAGCTGTCGCTGATCTGGCGCTCCGACAAGTCGTACTCGCGCGACGACGCCGCGCTGCAGGCGCTCGCGTCCATCCTCGCCGACGGCAAGAACAGCCGGCTCTACAAGCGGCTGGTGTACGACCAGAAGGTGGCGCAGGACGTGAGCGCCTTCAACTACGCCCAGCTGCTTTCCGGCGACTTCTTCGTGCAGGTGACGGCCCGCCCCGACACCGAGCTGCCGGCCATGGAGCGCGCCGTGGACGAGGAGATCGCGAAGATCGCACAGACCCCGCCCAGCGCCGACGAGATGAGGCGCGTGGTGTCCGGCCTGGAAACCTCCTTCGTGCGCCAGCTGGAGACCAGCGCCGGCAAGGCCGACCAGCTGAACGGCTACCTGTACTACACGGGCAGCTCCGACTACGCGGGGCAGGACCTGGCGCGCTTCCGCTCGCTCACGCCCGCGGACGTGCAGCGGGTGGCGCGCGAGTACCTGGTGAACAAGAACCGCGTCGTCGTCAGCATCGTCCCGCAGGGCAGGACCAACCTCGCCGTCGCCGCAAAGGAGAACGACTGATGAAGCGCTACGCAGGCATCCTCGCCGGCGTCCTCCTCGCGGGGTGCGCACCGGCCGCGCCGGAGGCCGCCCCGCCCGCGGCCCCGGCCCCGGAGCAGGCCGCCCCCGCCGCCACGGCGTCCCGGTTCCCCACCACCGCGCCGGTGCCGGGGGCCGTTCCCGCCGTCCGCGTCCCCGCGCCCGAGCGGCGCACCCTGCCCAACGGGCTCGCCGTCCTGTACGTGCGGCGCCCCGATGTCCCCGCGGTGCAGGCCGTGCTGGTCACTCGCGGCGGCGCCACCGACGACCCGACCGACCTCCCCGGGCTGGCCTCCTTCACCGCCGGCATGCTGGACGAGGGCGCCGGCGGCCGCACCTCGCTGCAGCTTTCCGACGAGCTGGACCAGCTGGGCGCGTCGCTGAGCGCCTCCGCCGGGTGGGACGCCGCCCAGGTGGGGCTGTACGTGCTCCGCGACCGTCTCCCCCAGGCGCTGCCGCTGATGGCCGACGTGGCCACGCGCCCCGACTTCCCGCAGGCCGACGTGGCGCGCGTGCGCGACGAGCTGGTCACCGAGCTGACCCGCGCCCGCGACAACCCCGGGGCCGTGGCCTCCAACGCCTTCGCCACGCTGGTGTACGGGCGGCAGCACCCGTACGGGCGCCTGTCCACCACCACCACCGCGCGGCGCCTGCAGCGGGCCCGGCTGGTGGCGTTCCACCGCAGCTTCTACCGTCCCCAGGGCTCCACGCTCATCCTGGTGGGCGACGTCGACGCCGCCACCGTGCACCCGCTGGTGGAGCGCGCCTTCGGCAGCTGGCAGGCCGGGGCGGCGCCGGCTCCGGCCGCGCTTCCCACGCCGGCCGCGGCGCAGACCCGCATCTACCTGATCGACAAGCCCGGCGCCCCGCAGTCGGAGGTCCGCATCGGCCACCCCGCCGTCGCGCGCAACAACCCCGACTTCTTCCCCATGCTGGTGCTCAACACCCTGCTGGGGGGCTCCTTCACCAGCCGGCTGCAGCAGAACCTGCGTGAGACGCACGGCTACACCTACGGCGCCCGCTCCAGCTTCTCCTGGCGCCGGGCCGCGGGGCCCTTCCAGGCCGCCGCCGCCGTGCGCACCGCCGTCACCGACAGCTCGCTGGTGGAGTTCTTCAAGGAGCTGAACCGCGTCCGCACCGAGGCCGTGCCCGCCGACGAGCTGGCGCGCGCCAAGAACTACGTGGCGCTGGGGCTCCCGCGGAACCTGGAAACCAACTCCGCGCTCGCCTTCGGCATGGCCGACCTGGCCGGCTACGGGCTGGACTCCTCCTTCTACGACAGTTACGTGGACCGCGTCATGGCCGTCACCGCCGAGGACGTGCAGCGCGTGGCCAACCGCTTCGTGCGCCCGGGCGAGTCCGTGGTGGTGGTCGTGGGCGACCTCAAGACCATCGAGCCCACGGTGCGGGCGCTCAACCTCGGTCCCGTCGAGGTGCGTCCGGTCGGCGAGTTCGTGCAGTAGTGTAGAAGACGGGCCGCTACGGAGCCGGACGATACTGCCGTCCGTCTCCTGCGCGGGCTCCGGGAGCCAGGCCAAACAGCCGGCCTGTCTCCCTCCGCCGGGGCGAGCCAGCCGAAACAGCCCGGCTGTCTCCCCCCGAACAGATTCATTTGGGTACTGCGGAACTGCGAACGGCGCCCCCACCGGGATCTCCCGGTGGGGGCGCCGTCTGTCGTCGCAGGCTGTTCCCTGTGACGCTGCACGCTGCGCGTGCACCGGATGAACCCTATTCCCTGTACCCTGCGTCTTCTTGACGCCCCCGTACCGCAGGTCTATCTTCGGGCCTTCGCCACAGCCAGGGAACCCGAATCGCGCCATGACAGACACGTCCCCCCACGCCCCGATGATGATGCTCTCCGGCTCGGCCAACCGGGAGCTGTCGGAGGAGATCGCCCGCAACCTCGGGATCCCGCTGGGAGACTGCACCATCAAGCGGTTCGCGGACGGGGAGATCTTCGTCCGCATCAACGAGAACGTCCGCGGGCGGGACCTGTACATCATCCAGCCCACCGTCCCCCCCGCCGACAACATCATGGAGCTGCTGCTCCTGCTGGACGCGGCGCGGCGGGCCTCGGCGGCCCGGATCACGGCGGTGATCCCGTACTACGGGTACGGGCGGCAGGACCGCAAGGACCAGCCCCGCGTCGCCATCGGCGCCAAGCTGGTCGCCAACATGATCGTGTCCGCGGGGGCGGAGCGGGTCCTGGGGGTGGACTTCCACCAGCACCAGCTGCAGGGCTTCTTCGACATCCCCGTGGACCACCTGTACGCCGCGCCGGTCATCACCCGCTACTTCCTGGAAAAGAAGCTCAGCAACCTGGTGGTGGTCGCGCCGGACGTGGGCTCCGCAAAGATGGCGCGCGGCACCGCCAAGCGGCTCGACGCCACCATCGGCATCATCGACAAGCGGCGCCCCACCGCCAACGTGTCCGAGGTGCTCCACGTCATCGGCGAGGTGGACGGGCGCGACTGCCTGATCGCCGACGACATGATCGACACCGCCGGCACCATGGTGGAGGCGGTCCACGCCCTCAAGGCCCGCGGCGCCCGCGACGTGTACTGCGCGGCCACCCACGCGCTGCTCTCCGGACCCGCGGTGGAACGGCTTTCGCAAGCGCCCATCAAGGAGCTGGTGGTGACCAACACGGTCCCCGTCCCCGAGGAGAAGCGGTTCCCGCAGCTGAAGATCCTGTCCGTCGCGGACCTGATCGCCCGCGCGATCCGCTACACGCACTCCAACGAGTCCGTCAGCTCCCTGTTCGACTGAATCCGAAGCGGCACCCGCCGACCGCACCCTGCGGTACGGGGGCGCCGCGCACGCGCAGGAGGAGAACGACATGAACGCATCGCTCAACGCACAGTCCCGCACCGGGAGCGGCAAGGGGTTCGCCCGCAAGCTCCGGGCGTCCGGCCGCATCCCCGTGGTGGTCTACGGACACGGCGACAAGAACCAGGCGCTGTCGGTGGACGCGCTGGAGCTGGAGAAGCTGCTCGCCCGCATCAGCGTGGAGAACACCCTGATCGAGGTGGCGGTGGAGGGCGGCGGCACCACCCGCGCGCTGATCCGCGAGGTGCAGATGCACCCCTTCAAGCCCGAGGTGCTGCACGTGGACCTGCTCCAGGTGCACGCCGACGAGCGCATCCACCTCAAGATCCCCGTGCGCCTGACCGGCACGCCCGAGGGCGTGAGGAACGGCGGCGGCGTCCTGGACCAGGTGCTCTACGACCTGGACGTGGAGTGCTTCCCCGGCGACATCCCCGACTCCGTCGAGGTGGACGTCACCGACCTGGAAGTGGGGCAGTCGGCCCGCGTGCACGACGTGAACATGCCCAACGTCAAGGTCCTCAACGACGGCGACCTCCCCATCGCTTCCGTGCTTGCCCCCACGGTGCCGTCGCTGGAGGTGGAGGGAGCGGAAGAGACCGGGACCACGCCCGAGCTGGTGGGCGACCGCGAGAGCCCGGACCAGGGCTGATTGGGGCTCTTCGGCTTCTTTCGTCGGGAACGGGAGGACGCGCCGGTGGTGGCGGGGCTCAAGGTGGTGCTCGGGCTGGGGAACCCCGGCCCCGAGTACGCCGCCACGCGCCACAACGTCGGCTGGTGGCTGCTGGACGCCCTGGCCGAGGCGTGGAGCCTGGGCCGCTTCAAGAAGGAAAAGGAGACCGCCGTGGCCGCCGGCCGCGTGGACCCCTTTTCCGTCCGGCTGGTGAAGCCGCTCACCTACATGAACCTGAGCGGGCGGGTGCTGGCTCCGTACCGCCGCATGAACGCCTTCGACGCGGCCCGCGACCTCCTGGTCGTCGTGGACGACGTCGCCCTTCCCCCGGGGCGGATCCGCTTCCGCCCCGAGGGGAGCGCCGGGGGGCACAACGGCCTCAAGTCCATCGAGGCCGCGCTCGGCACCCGGGCCTATCCCCGCCTCCGCATCGGTGTGGGGGAGCCGCCCCCGGGCGCCGACCTTGCCCGCTGGGTCCTTTCCCCGGTCCCTGCGGCGGACCGCCAGGCGGTCCTCGACCTCTTCCCCGACCTCGCAGAAGGCGTCTCCACCTGGATGAACCAGGGGATCGAGGCGGCCATGAACCGCTTCAACAACTGACCCCCGCGCCTTTCCCTTTCCCGACCGCTCCGACCGGGGCGGCGCCCAACCACTCCTGAAAGCGGAGGACACCACGTGACGGACTTCACTGGGTGGGCCTGGATCCTCGGGCTCGTCGGCCTCGCCGTTTCGCTCGGCATCTACGGCTGGGTGCGCAGGCAGCCGTCCGGCAACGAGGTGATGCGCGGCCTGGCCGAGCAGATCGAGACCGGGGCCATGGCGTTCCTGCGCCGCGAGTACACCGTGATCGCCGTCTTCGTCGTGGTGGTCGCCGGGCTCCTCTGGCTCGTCCTGGACCAGGAGTGGACGGCGGCTGCCTTCGTGTTCGGCGCGCTCTCCTCCATGGCCGCGGGCTTCATCGGCATCAAGGCCGCGACCAAGGCCAACGTCCGCACCGCCGAGGCCGCCCGCGCCTTCGGGCAGGGGCCGGCGCTGCGCATGGCCTTCAACGGCGGCGCCGTGATGGGGCTCGCCGTGGCCGCGCTGGGGCTCTTCGGCACCAGCCTGATCTACTACTTCGGCGTCTACACGCTGGGCTACCCCATGGAGGAGGAGATCCTCGAGTTCGCCGGGATCATCTCCGGCTACGCCATGGGCGCGTCCAGCATCGCGCTCTTCGCCCGCGTGGGCGGCGGCATCTACACCAAGGCGGCGGACGTGGGCGCCGACCTGGTGGGCAAGGTGGAGGCGGGGATCCCCGAGGACGACCCGCGCAACCCCGCCACCATCGCCGACAACGTGGGCGACTGCGTGGGGGACACGGCCGGCATGGGCGCCGACATCTTCGAGTCGTACGTGGGGGCGGTGATCGCCACCATCGCCATCGGCGCCACCAGCGCGTACTACGCCAACAACCGCATCGAGGCCGTCTCGCTCCCCATCATCACCATCGCGGTGGGGCTGGTGGCGTCGCTCATCGGCATCTTCCTCATGCGGGTGCTGGAAAAGTCCAGCCCCGCCGCCGCGCTCCGCAACGTCACCTTCATCGCCACCGCCATCTTCCTGGCGGCCATGTTCTTCGTGGTCGGCGGGCTGGGCTTCGACCTCCAGGACGAGGCCACCGGCCGGGCGTACGAGGCGCTGGGGCCCTTCTGGGCCATCGTCGCTGGCGCCGTGGTGGGCATCGCCATCGGCCTGGTCACCGAATACTACACCGCCGCAAAGCCGGTCCGCCGCATCGCCCAGGCCTCCGAGACCGGCCCCGCCACCAACATCATCGCCGGCCTGGCCGTGGGGATGGAGTCCACCGCCATCCCGCTGCTCCTCATCTGCCTCGCCATCTGGGTGTCCTTCACCTTCGCGGGGCTGTACGGCATCGGCATCGCGGCGGTGGGGATGCTCGCCACGGTGGGCGTGACCATGTCGGTGGACGCGTACGGCCCCATCGCCGACAACGCGGGCGGCATCGCCCAGATGAGCCACCTGGGTCCCGAGACCCGGCGCATCACCGACGGGCTGGACGCCATCGGCAACACCACGGCGGCCATCGGCAAGGGCTTCGCCATCGGCTCGGCGGCGCTCACCGCGCTGGCGCTCTTCTCCGCCTACGCCTCCGCCGTGGGGCTCCAGGACACCGGCATCGACCTGGTGAACCCCATGGTGGTCATCGGGCTGCTGATCGGCGGCATCATCCCGTTCTACGTGGGCGCGCTGACCATGACCGCCGTGGGCCGCGCCGCGCAGGGGATGGTGGAGGAGGTGCGCCGCCAGTTCCGCGAGATCAAGGGGCTGATGGAGGGCACTGCCAAGCCGGACTCCGCGCGCTGCGTGGACATCTCCACCCGCGCCGCGCTCCGCGAGATGATCCTCCCCGGCCTGGTGGCGGTGATCACCCCGGTGGTCGTCGGCTATTTCCTGGGGGTGGAAGCGCTGGGCGGGCTGCTGGCGGGCGCCACGGTCACCGGCGTGCTCCTGGCGCTCTTCATGGCCAACGCGGGCGGCGCCTGGGACAACGCCAAGAAGTACATCGAGGCCGGCGCCCACGGCGGCAAGGGCTCCAACCCGCACAAGGCCGCCATCGTGGGCGACACCGTGGGCGACCCGTTCAAGGACACCTCCGGGCCGTCCATGAACATCCTCATCAAGCTGATGAGCATCGTGTCGCTGGTGCTGGCGCCCTGGTTCGTGCGCGTCCACGAGATCACCGACGGCACGGGCGACGACATGCAGGCCATGCTGGAGACGGTGAGGCACGCAGCGCAGGTGTTCTTCGGCTGATCCCGTTTCTCGTCGGCGGGTCTGATCTGAACGCGAGCGCCTCCGGGTTTCCGGGGGCGCTCTGCGCTTCGGGGCGGGTTCTTGGCGTGGGGCCGCTCCGGAACCAGGCCAAACTGCCGGCCTGTTTCCTACGCGGGCTCCGGGAGCCTCGCCAAACAGCCGGCGAGTCTCCCTGCGCCGGAGGGAGCCAGCCGAAACAGCCCGGCTGTCTCCCTCCGAACAGATTCATGTGGATACTGCGGAACGGCGAAAGGCAAAACGGCTCGCGAGGGCGAGTCGACCGGGCCGTGGCAGGCCCCTCCCCCCGGACCGCCACCACCAGTCCCGGACGTACACGCGTTGACGCAACCCGCCAGCCCGTGTAAATTCCCCTGTCTGTCGGCCGGGCGCCCCTGAACCAGGCGCCCGGCCGCGTCATTTGCGGCAACGACCTCGCGTATCCATATGCTCAAGCTCGGAATCGTCGGCCTTCCCAACGTGGGGAAGAGCACGCTGTTCAACGCGCTGACCTCGGCGGGCGCGGACGCGGCCAACTACCCCTTCTGCACGGTGGAGCCCAACGTGGGGATGGTGGAGGTGCCCGACGCGCGCGTGGACCTGCTCGCCGAGAAGGTGCAGCCGCAGCGGGTGGTGCGGGCGGCGGTGCAGTTCGTGGACATCGCGGGGCTGGTCAAGGGCGCCTCCGAGGGCGAGGGGCTGGGCAACCAGTTCCTCACCAACATCCGCGAGACCGACGCCGTGGTGCACGTGGTCCGCTGCTTCGACGACCCCGACGTGGTGCACGTCATGGGCGCCGTGGACCCCGTGCGCGACCGCGAGATCATCAACCTGGAGCTGATCCTCTCCGACCTTGCGCAGGTGGAGAAGCGGCTGGAGCGCGTCCGCAAGACCGCCCGCGGCGGCGACGCCGAGGCAAAGGCCGAGCTGGCACTGCTGGAGCGCGTGCTGGCGGTGCTTTCCGACGAGCAGCCGGCCCGCGCGCTCGACGTGTCCGACGACGAGGAGAAGCTGCTCCGCTCCTTCAACCTGCTCACCGCCAAGCCGGTCGTGTACCTCGCCAACGTGTCCGAGGACGACCTGCCCGAGGGCGACAACGAGTGGGTCCGCGCCCTCCGCGCCGCTGTCGAGGCCAGCCGTGAGCGCGCCGAGGTCATCCCCATCTCCAGCAAGATCGAGTCGGAGCTGGGCGAGTTGCCGCAGGAGGAGCGCGCCGAGTTCCTGGAGTCGCTGGGGCTGGAGGAGCCGGGGCTGAACCGGCTGATCCGCGCCGGCTACCGGCTGCTGGGGCTCCAGGTGTACTTCACCGCGGGCGAAAAGGAAGTGCGCGCCTGGGAGATCCCCGTGGGCGCCAAGGGCCCCGAGGCCGCCGGCGTCATCCACTCCGACTTCGAGCGCGGCTTCATTCGCGCCGAGACCGTGGGGTGGGACGACTTCCTCAGGACCGGCTCCGTCAAGGCCGCCCGCGAGCAGGGGCTGATGCGCTCCGAGGGCAAGGAGTACGTCGTCAAGGACGGCGACATCCTCCTGTTCCGCTTCAACGTCTGAGCCGGGCCGGCGGCGGTAGGCTGGCCTCTCCTCCCGGCCAGCCGCCGCCGCGCTGTCGGCCGTCCTCCCTTCCAAGGCACTGGCCGCTTCGCCTCCGCGGTGGCCCGGCCGCGTATTCGTCCTTCGCTTTCCTCCGGGGACCATGACTACGCACCAATCCTACTACCAGTGCGTATCCTGCTTCTGCATCGGATTCTTGGAGCATCCGGCCGGCCACCCCGAGCAGCCCGTCCTCGCGGGGCCCTTCCGCGACTGCAAGAAGAAGGACAATTGCCAGCTCAGCGGCATCACCGCCAAGCATTGCGACGGCGGTGCGGACGCGTACGTCGCCTACTTCTCGTGCGACACGTGTTCCGCGAGGGTCGTCATGGCGATCTTCGACGAGAGGGTCCGCTTCGGCCGGAGCTATCTGCGGTATCACGCGGGCTGCAACGGCAGGCTGACGTACCTGTCCTCGGCTCCCCGGGAGAGCCACGACGCATACCATACCCACGAGAGATGGGACGCCGTCCGCACCCACATCGCCCTCACCCGGGCCCCCAGGGAAGAAAAGGATTCCCAGAAGAACGTGAGGGCATACCTCATCCGGAAGGGGTACCTTTTTCTTTCCGGCCAGGGCTCCCTCGATTTCGTCGCCCTCAACCAGACCGAGTTCGCGACCTTCCACCCGCTGTACTCCGTCGAAGAGCCCGCCTTTGCCCGGAATGCATTCCGTCAGTCCGTGATCCTCACGCCGCGGGTCGCGTACGGGTACCTGGACAGGTCCGCGAGCGGGGTGACCTGGCCCGACTTCGTGGTCTGCGACGGTCCCAACAAGATCGCGATCGAGCTGAAGACCCCGAAGAGCTACGTGCAGGGGACGGGGCAGCGCCCCATCCACAACAGCGGGGACACCGTGGGGAGGACGATCAATCTCGGCAAGGGGAAAACCGTGTGCGTGGGGCAGGAATTCGGGATGATCGGCGCGTGGATGCTCCAGTATTGGGAGGACGTTCACAAGGAGGCGGTCGGGCGCAAGGCGAACATGCCGCAGGACTACAAGAACATCTTCCTGATCGACCTCGACGCCGTGGGGGCATCGCCCCAGGAGGCAACCGAGGACCTGAAGACCCTGTCCGGTCAGACGGCCTACGACAAGGACGGGCTTTGCGTCTACTCCAAGCAGTGGTGGGAGAAATACTGGGACAGCATCCAGTTCTTTCACGGCGGCGAGATGCTGGACTCGGAGCTGCTCGCGGGGAGGTTCGCGGGCCCACGGTTCACCTACGACCAGATTGCGGACCAGTTCAAGGCGCGGACGGTCTGCCTCAAGTGCAATGGGCACGTTCCCCAGGAGGAGCGGAACGAGTGGGGGGTCTGCCGGTTCTGCATCCGCGCCGCGCAGATGCTCTGCGGACACCCCAAGCTCGCGCCGCGCGAGATCCAGTCGGGGATCTGCCTGATCTGCCTGGCGGCCCTGCTGTCTTCCCAGTGATCCTCGCTCCCGGGCGCGAGACCCGCTGCGGCGGTTGACATTTCGCGCCGTTCCGGCTATCCTACAAATCTGTCCCGACCACGCAGGTCCGCTCTCGGGTTCGCCGGGCGCGGCAGGATCAACTTTTTTTCTGGCGGCGCAGGCACGGGGCGTAACGGTGGATACGCCCCGCGATCGTGCGGCACTGGGAGCCCGATGAAGACGTATTCCGTAAAGGCCGGGGAGATCACGCGGCGCTGGTTCGTCGTGGACGCCGAGGGCAAGGTCCTGGGGCGTCTGGCGACCGAGATCGCGCGCGTCCTCCGCGGCAAGCACAAGCCGACCTACACCCCGCACCTGGACACCGGCGACTTCGTGGTCGTCATCAACGCCGACAAGGTGCGGCTGACCGGCAGGAAGGAGGATCAGAAGACCTACTTCCGGCACACCGGGTACATGGGTCACGAGAAGTTCATCCCGTTCCGCGAGATGCTCGCCAAGCACCCCGAGCGGGTGCTCGAGCTTGCGGTCAAGGGGATGCTTCCCAAGAACGCGCTCGGCCGGCAGATGCGCCACAAGCTCAAGGTGTACGCCGGAGCCGAGCACCCGCACTCGGCGCAGTCGCCGGAACCCCTCACCTTCTGATCATTCGCATGGCTACTGAGCAGATCCACGCCATCGGCCGCCGCAAGACGTCGGTCGCCCGCGTGTACCTCCGCCCGGGGAACGGGACGTGGGAGGTCAACGGCCGCACGCTGGAGGACTACCTCCCGCGCGGCGTGCTGCGCCAGGCGGCGAACCAGCCGTTCGCCGCGACCGAGACCCAGGGGCAGTGGGACGTCAAGGTGACCGTCGCCGGCGGCGGCCTCCGCGGCCAGGCCGACGCGATCCGGCTCGGCGTCGCCCGCGCCCTGGTCAAGATCAACGAGGACAACCGCCGCCGTCTGCGCGCCGAGTCGCTGCTGACCCGCGACCCCCGCGAGGTGGAGCGCAAGAAGCCGGGCCGTCCGGGCGCCCGCAAGCGGTTCCAGTTCTCCAAGCGCTGATCGGGAGCGCGGAGGTCGTGGCGCCGGCGCGGAGAGATCCGCGCCGGCGCCGCCGCTTCCGAATCCCGACTCATCCTTCACACCTCCCGACGCCGTGCCCGGTGCCGCCTCGCGCGGTGGGCCACGGCGGATGACGGCGGTGGACGAAACAACCAGACGCACGGAAGCACATGGCTACGCCCCAGATCCAGGACCTCCTCGAGGCCGGTGTCCACTTCGGGCACCAGACGTCCCGCTGGAACCCGAAGATGCGCAAGTTCATCTTCGCGGAGCGCAACGGGATCTACATCATCGACCTGAAGAAGACCCTCCGCCAGCTGGAGCTGGCCCAGGAGCTGGTCCGCGGGATCGTGTCCCGCGGCGAGCGCGTCCTCTTCGTCTGCACCAAGAAGCAGCTCCGCCCCATCATCCAGAGCGAGGCCGAGCGCTCCAACTCCTTCCACGTGACGGAGCGCTGGCTGGGCGGCATGCTCACCAACTTCACCACGCAGAAGAAGCAGATCCGCCGGCTCCGCGAGCTGGAGCGCGGGCAGGAGGAGGGCGCCTTCGACTTCTACACCAAGAAGGAGCAGCTCATGCTCGACCGCGAGCGTGAGCGCCTGGACAAGTACCTGTCGGGCGTCAAGGACATGGCCCGGCTGCCGGGCGCGCTCTTCGTGGTGGACGCCAAGCGCGAGAAGATCGCCGTCAGCGAGGCCAACAAGCTGGGGATCCCGGTCATCGCCATCGCCGACACCAACGCGGATCCGGACCTGCTCACGGTGCCCATCGCCGGCAACGACGACGCGATCCGCTCCGTGGGGCTGATCAGCGGCGCCATCGCCGATGTCATCGTAGAGGCCCGCGCCGCCATGCCGGCGGACGCCCGCCGTGCCTCCGACGAGGCCGAGGTGACCACCTACTCCACCGAGACGGGCGCCGCCGCACCGTCCGACAAGGACGACCGCGGCAAGGGCCGCCGTCCGCGCCGCAAGCGCAAGCCGCGGCCGGACGCGATCGCCAGCGCCCGTGGCGGCGAGGGCGGCGATGCCGCCGAGGGCGGGGACGAGGAGTAGTCTGCCGCGGAGCCGGTCGGAAGTTCGATGGGGCCACCGCGGGCGACCGCACGTGGCCCCATTTTTTTGAACGCGCGCGCCGGGTGGGCTTTCCTTCGCCCCCGCGCCGCTTAAATTCGTCCCGCCGAGAGGCGGCAACGACACATACTCAGGACGGATCAGCCAAATGGAAATCTCTGCGAAGGCAGTCAAGGAGCTCCGCGACCGCACCGGGGCCGGGATGATGGAGTGCAAGGGCGCGCTCACCGAGGCCAAGGGCGACATGGAAGGCGCCATCGACCTCCTGCGCGCCCGCGGCGCCGCCAAGGCCGCGAAGCGCGCGGAGCGCGAGGCCAAGGAAGGCTCGGTCGGCAGCTACATCCACATGGGCGGCCGCATCGGCGTGCTCGTGGAGGTGGGCTGCGAGACCGACTTCGTCGCCCGCAACGACGCCTTCCAGCAGCTCGTCCGCGACATCGCCATGCACGTCGCCGCGGCCAACCCGGTGGCGCTGCGCCGCGAGGACTTCCCGGCGGAGCTGGTGGAGCGCGAGCGCGGCGTGTACCGCGAGCAGATGCGCGAGTCCGGCAAGCCCGAGCACATCTGGGACAAGATCGTGGACGGGAAGCTGGAGAAGTTCTACGCCGAGCAGGCGCTGCTGGAGCAGCCCTTCGTCAAGAACCCCGACATCACCGTGGGCCAGCTGGTGACGGAGGTCGCCTCCAAGACCGGCGAGAAGATCGAGGTGCGCCGGTTCACGCGCTACGCCCTCGGCGAGTGATGCCGTCCGGGGAGGCTCACGCCGACCTGAAGTACCCGCGCGTCCTCCTCAAGCTCTCCGGCGAGGCCCTCGCCGGGGAGCAGGGGTACGGGATCGCGCCGCGCGTGGTGGACGCGATCACCGAGGAGATCCGCGAGCTGCACGACATGGGGGTGGCGCTGGGGCTGGTGATCGGGGGTGGCAACATCGTCCGCGGCACCACCGCCAGCCAGCAGGGGATGGACCGCGTCTCCGCCGACTACATGGGGATGCTGGCCACCGTGATCAACGCGCTGGCCCTCCAGGACCTCCTGGAGCGCAAGGGGATCGAGACGCGCGTGCTCACCGCCATCCGCATGGAGCAGCTCGCCGAGCCGTACATCCGCCGGCGCGCCATCCGCCACCTGGAGAAGGGGCGGGTGGTGATCTTTGCCGGGGGGACGGGGAACCCGTACTTTTCCACCGACACCGCGGCGGTGCTGCGCGGCATCGAGATGGAGGCGGACGTCATCATCAAGGCCACCAAGGTGGAGGGCGTGTACTCCGCCGACCCGGCCAAGGACCCCGCCGCCGAGTTCATCCCCGAGATCTCGTTCATGGATGCGCTCACCCGCGAGCTGGCGGTGATGGACGCGGCCGCGCTCTCGCTCTGCAAGGATAACGGCATCCCGATCGTGGTGCTCAACCTGGGATCCGCCGGCGCCGTGGCGCGGGTGGTCCGCGGCGAGCGCGTCGGGACGCTGGTCCACCCGTGACCCTGTCCACACGAACGGAGTCCCCATGCCCAGCAGCCTGAACAACGCACGCGAGAAGATGGAGAAGGCCCTGGAGACGGTGCGCCGCGAGTTCGGCGGCGTCCGCACCGGGAAGGCGTCGCCCGCGCTCCTGGACACGGTGCGCGTGGAGGCGTACGGCTCCATGCTGCCGGTCAACCAGGTGGGCCAGGTGTCGGCGCCGGAGCCGCGGATGCTCACCGTGCAGCCCTACGACAAGGGCCTGATCAAGGCCGTCGAGCGGGCGCTGCGCGAGTCGGACCTGGGGCTGAACCCGTCCAACGACGGCAACCTGATCCGCATCCCGCTCCCCGCCCTCACCGAGGAGCGCCGCCGGGAGTACGTCAAGCTCCTGCACCGCTACGCGGAGGAGGGGCGGGTGGCCGTCCGGCAGGCGCGGCAGCACGCCAACGACGAGATCAAGAAGCAGCAGAAGGACGGCGACCTTACCGAGGACGAGATGCGGCGCGGCCAGGACCAGGTGCAGAAGCTGACCGACGAGTACGTCCACAAGGTGGACGACCTGCTGAAGAAGAAGGAAGCCGAGGTGCTGGAGGTCTGAGCCGGCGCGTGGCCGCGGCGGGTCCAGGGGGAGCTCCCGGAGGGACGGGGCTCCCCGCTTTCTTTCCCGCCAACCACTTTTTTTGACAAACCCGAGCAGTCCCGTAATTTTCGCGCATGTCCACCGACCTCCTTCACCAGATCCGCCTTCACGGCCACCTCCCGCGCCACGTCGCCATCATCATGGACGGCAACGGGCGCTGGGCGCGCGAGCGCGGGCGCCCGCGCGAGTTCGGGCACAAGGCCGGGATGTCCGCCGTGCGGGAGGCGGTGGAGGGTGCCACCGACGCCGGGGTGGAGGTGCTCACGCTCTTCGCCTTCTCGCAGGAGAACTGGCACCGCCCGCGCGGCGAGGTGTCGGCGCTGATGTCGCTGCTGCAATTGTACGTGCGGCGGGAGCAGCGCGAGCTGCGGGAGAAGGGGGTGGAGGTGCACGCCATCGGCGACCTGTCGCGCCTGGGGCCGCGCACCCGCCGCGCCCTGGAGGGAATCGTGGAGCACACCGCCGGCGGAAGCCGCATGCGGCTCAACCTGGCGGTGAGCTACGGTTCCCGCAGCGAGATCGTCCGCGCGGCGCAGCGGCTGGCGGAGCGCGTCCGGGCGGGCACCCTCGCCCCCGGCGAGATCGACGAGTCGCTCTTCGCCGCCGAGCTCTACACCGCCGGCGATCCCGACCCGGACCTGCTGATCCGCACCTCCGGGGAGCACCGCATCTCCAACTTCATGCTCTGGCAGCTCGCGTACACCGAGCTGCACATGACCTCCGTGCTCTGGCCCGACTTCAAGCGGGAGCACCTCTTCCAGGCGATCCGCGACTTCCAGCGCCGCGAGCGGCGCTTCGGGCGCGTCGCCGCGACCTGAGGGCGACGCCGGTGGCGCTTTCCGAGACCGCGAAGCGTGTGGGGGTGGCGGCGGTGGGGATCCCCCTCGCCGTGGGAGCGGTGTACCTGGGCGGCTTCGTGCTGGGCGGGCTGCTCGCCGCGATCGCAGTGCTGGCCGTGCTGGAGTTCCATCGCATGGCGGAGCGCAAGGCGGCGCGCCCCCTCGTGTACCTGGGTGCCGCCGGGGCCGCGGCGCTGGTGCTGCTCGCCTCGGCGTTCCCCGGGGAAGGTCCCGGGGGCGCGGGCTTCGCCTGGCTGCTCGCCCTGTTCGTGCTGGCGACGGTCACGGCCGCCATCTGGACGCGGGGGGTGGAGGGCGAGCCGCTGCTCTCCGTCGCCACCACGGTGTTCGGCACGCTGTACACCGGCGGCCTGCTCTCCTACGCGCTGTTCCTGCGGCACCTCCCCGCGCGGCCGGACGCCTGGCACGGCACGGCGCTGGTCTTCGCGCCGGTGCTCCTCACCTGGGCAAGCGACACCTTCGCCTACTTCGTGGGGCGCGCCTTCGGCCGGCGCAAGCTGATCCCCCGCGTCAGCCCGGGAAAGACGGTGGAGGGCTCGCTGGGCGCGCTGGTGGGGACGGTCGCGGTGGCGGTGGGGTACTCGTTCGTCCTCGCCCGCTTCCCCGGCTACCGGATGAGCATCGCCGAGGCCGCGGTGTTCGGCGTGCTCGTGTCGGTGTCGGCGCAGGTGGGCGACCTGGCCGAGTCGCTGCTCAAGCGCGACGCGGGGGTCAAGGACAGCGGCACGCTCCTCCCCGGGCACGGGGGCGCGCTCGACCGCTTCGACTCGCTGCTCTTCACGCTCCCGCTGGCATACCTGTTCTTCCGCTTCGTGGTCGGGCCCACGTGAGCGGTCCCGCCACCGGGGTGGCCATCCTGGGCGCCACCGGGTCCATCGGCAAGAGCGCGCTCGCGGTGGTCCGCCAGCACCCCGACCGCTTCCGCCCCGTGGTGCTCACCGCGCACCGCAACGCCGCCGCGCTGGCGGAGCTGGTGGACGAGCACCGGCCCGCGCTGGCGGTGGTGGCGGACCCTTCCGCCGCCTCCGGGGTTTACTCCGCCGGACCGACGCGCTGGGCCTCCGGGCGCGAGGCGCTCCTGGAGGCCGCGACGCACCCCGACGTCGACGTGGTCCTCAACGCGCTGGTGGGCGCGGCCGGGCTGGAGCCCACGCTGGCGGCGCTCAGGGCGGGGAAGCGGGTGGCGCTGGCCAACAAGGAGTCGCTGGTGTGCGCCGGCCCGCTGGTGATGCGCGCCGCGGAGGAGGGCGGCGGCCGGCTGCTCCCGGTGGACAGCGAGCACAGCGCCATCTTCCAGTGCCTCCAGGGCTCGCAGTGGAGCGAGGTGGAGCGGCTGCTGATCACCGCCTCCGGCGGACCCTTCCGCGGCTGGACCCCCGAGCGGCTGGCGGCGGCGACCCCGGCGGATGCGCTGCGCCACCCCACCTGGAGCATGGGGTCCAAGGTCACCATCGACTCGGCGACGCTGGCGAACAAGGCGCTGGAGGTGATCGAGGCGCACTTCCTCTTCGGCGTGCCGTACGAGCGCATCCAGGCGGTGGTGCACCCGCAGTCCGTGATCCACTCCATGGTGGAGTTCGTGGACGGATCGGTGCTGGCGCAGATGGGGTTTCCCACCATGGAGATCCCCGTGCTCTACGCCCTCGCGTACCCCGAGCGCCTCCCCTACACCTGCCGGCGCTTCGACCCGGTGGCGGCGGGGACGCTCACCTTCGAGCCGCTGCACGCCGACCGCTTCCGCGCCTTCGCCCTGGGGGTGGAGGCCGGGCGCGCCGGCGGCACGGCGCCCGCGGTGTTCAACGCCGCCAACGAGGTGTCGGTCGCCGCGTTCCTGGAAGGGGGACTTTCCTTTCCGGGGATCGCCGCCGCCATCGACGACGCCCTCGCCCGCTGGCCGGGCGGCGAGGCGGCCACGCTGGACGACGTGCTCCACGCCGACGCGTGGGCGCGCGGCGTCACCCGAACCTTCGTCCGAGGCTAGAGCCCCGTGCTGGACGTAATCGCATTCTTCGTCGTCATCTCGGTCCTGATCCTGGTCCACGAGCTCGGCCACTTCCTGGCCGCCAAGTCCGTGAACATCCAGGTGCCGCGCTTCTCGCTGGGGCTGGGGCCGCGCGTGCTCGGCTTCCGCCGGGGCGAGACCGAGTACGTCCTGTCCGCCATCCCGCTGGGCGGCTACGTCAAGATGGCGGGGATGGAGGACGACGAGGCCGCCGAGGCGCTGGAGGGCGGGGCCGCCGCCTCGGACGAGCCGCCGGTGGACCCGGAGCGCACCTTCGACTCCAAGCCGCTCTGGGCGCGCGCCTGGGTGATCTCCGCGGGCGTGATCTTCAACATGATCTTCGCCTTCCTGGTCTTCATCGGGCTGGGGCTGGGCTACGGCGACGCCGAGATCGCGAGCACCCGCCTGTTCGTGGTGGGCGCCGACTCGCTCACCGGGGGCGCGGCCGCGCTGGCCCGCATTCCCGCCGGCGCCGAGGTGCAGGCCGTGGGGCAGACGCCGGTGCAGAGCTGGAACGAGGTGCAGGCCGCGCTGGACGCCGCCCCCGCGGGGCCGGTGACGCTCCGCCTGGCCGCCGCGCCCCCGGTGACCGTCGACCTCCCCGCCGCCGGCCAGGAGCGCGACCGCCTGCTGGCGCGGGTGCAGCCCTTCGCCGAGCCGGAGATCCGCCGGGTGGTGGAGGGCGGCGCCGCGGAGCGGGCCGGGCTCCGCGCCGGGGACCGCGTGGTCGCCGCCGGGGGGCGGCCCGTGCGCGCCTGGCAGGAGCTGGAGGCCGCCATCCGCGCCAACCCCGGCCGTCCGCTCGCCCTGCTGGTGGAGCGCGGCGGGCAGCGCCTGCCCCTCACGGTGACGCCCGCCACCGAGCGCGAGCTCGACGAGGAGATGAAGCGCGTTCCCGTGGGCAAGATCGGCGTGGAGACGCCGCGCCCCGAGGTGGTGCGCCGCACCATCGGGCCGGCGGAGGCGGTGGCCCGCGGCTGGCAGCAGACGTGGGGGGCCGCGGGCGAGATCGCGGCGGTCCTGGGGCGCCTGGTCACCGGCGGCGAGTCCATGCGCAGCCTGGGCGGCCCGCTCGCCATCGGGCAGATCTCCGGCGAGACGGCGCGGCTGGGGCTGGACGCGTTCCTCAGCTTCCTCGCCATCTTCTCCATCAACCTGGCCATCTTCAACCTCCTCCCCATCCCCATCCTGGACGGCGGCCACCTGCTGTTCATCGCCATCGAGGCGGTGCGCGGGCGCCCCCTCTCGGTGGAGCAGCGCGTCCGCTTCTCGCACGTGGGGATGATCCTGGTGGTGGGGCTGATGGTGTGGGCCATCACCAACGACATCCTGCGGGTGGTCTTCAACATCTGAGGCCGGTTGCGGGCAAACCCATGCAGGTGTTAAATTTCTGAGTTTCCCGGACGCACGGATCCATCTTGCGCGCCGTCCCGCTTCGTTTCGCGACCGGCCGTCGTGTCCCTCCAGATCCCACCCGCAGTGAGATAAACGATGGATCGCACCCAGCTCGAACACATCGAGCGTCGGCTTCTCCGGGAGCGCGAGCGCATCCTTCGGTCTCTGGGCCGCTTCTCGGAGCAGGCCAAGCTGACCCGCGATTCCGCCGACAACGACCTGTCCAGCTACTCGTTCCACATGGCCGACCAGGGAACGGACGCCATGGAGCGGGAAAAGACGTTCCTGTTCGCGAGCAAGGAAGGCCGCTACCTGTACCGCGTGGAGGAGGCGCTGCGGCGCCTGTACAACGACCCGGAGAACTTCGGGATCTGCCACGGCTGCAAGAAGGAGATCCCCTTCGAGCGCCTGGATGCCCTCCCGCACGCCCGGTACTGTCTGGATTGCAAGCTCCGTGAGGAGGAGGCGGCGGCGTAAGCCGTTCGCTCGACTCGGATCTTGAAGGCGGCTCACTCGTTTCGGGTGGGCCGCTTGTCTTTGGGGGCGGGTTTCGATGCGGGGGGCCGCTCCGGAACCAGGCCAAACTGCCGGCCTGTTTCCTACGCGGGCTCCGGGAGCCAGCCGAAACTGCCCGGCTGTCTCCCTGCGCCGGAGTGAGCCTCGCCAAACTGCCGGCGAGTCTCCCTCCGAACAGATTCTGGGGGATACTGCGGAAACCGCGAACGACAACAAGCCCTCCCCCGGAATTGGGGGATATAGCAGGTTGCTGAAAAGCTTGTGCGCACGCGCGTGCGCGCGAGGGCGTGGCGTCGTAGATTGGGGAAAACCTGTCCTCACACTCTCGGGGAGCAGCCACGATGCGCGGACGAGTCAGCCAGCAGCACGCGATGTGGATGTTCTACGATCCGGAGAGCCTGCTCTCGCCTACGCATCCGCTGCGGGCGGTCAAGGCGCGAGCCGATGCGGTGCTGGCCGGGATGAGTCCGGAGTTCGACCGCGCCTACGCGGCTCTGGGACGGGCGAGTATCCCGCCGGAGATGCTGCTGAAGGCGCTGCTGCTTCAGGCGCTGCACTCGATCCGTTCGGAGCGGATGCTGGTGGAGCAGATCGGAGTGAACTTGGCTTACCGGTGGTTCCTGGACCTGGAGCCGCATGCGGGGGTGTGGGATGCGACCACGTTCACGCAGAACCGGGATCGGTTCGAGAAGCACGGGCTGGTGCGCACCTTCTTCGAGCGGATCATCGAGGGGGCGTACCTGGAGGAACTGGCGAGCCAGGAGCACTTCTCGATCGATGGCAGCCTGATCGAGAGCTATGCCTCGATGAAGAGCCTGCGCAAGATCGGCAGCCCGGACGAGAAGGTCAGCGACGGCTCGAAGGACGGCGACACGAGCAATCCCTCGGTGAACTTCCGCAAAGAGAAGCGGACCAACGCGACGCACCGCTCGCTCACGGACCCCGAGGCGCGCCTGGCGACCAAGAGCAAGGGAGTGCCGGCGCGGCTGTGCCATCTGCTGAACGCGCTGATGGAGAACCGGCACGGGCTGCTCATCGACGTCAGCGTGGTGGAGGCCGACGGGACGGGCGAGCGCGACCAGGCACTCCTGCTGCTGGAGCGCAGCCGGATTCGGCACGACTTGCCGGTGGAGCGCACGGTGGGGCTGGATGGGGGCTATCCCAGTGGCCCGTTCCTCCAGGCAGCCTATCAGGACGGTGTGAGCGCGCACGTGCCGATCCCGGAGGGGCCGATCGACCCGGACGCCAAGGGAGCCGAAGCGCGCAGCCGAGCCCGAGAGCGGATGGGTACGCCGGAGTACGCCCTCTCGCAACGCAAGCGTAAGCGGATCGAGGAGATCTTCGGCTGGGCAAAGGAGATCGGCGGGATGCGTCGGAGCCGCCACGTGGATCGCTGGAAGCTGACGCAGAAGGCGCTGATCGTGGGCGCCGCGTACAACCTCCTGCGCCTGGCACGCCTCGCGCCGGGTTTGCAGGCCCTCGCCTGAGGCACAGTGCGTCCGTGCACGCCGAAAATGGCTGCACGGGCGGGAAACCGGGCACCCCATACGCCGGAAAAGCCCCGTTTCGCTGATTCTGGAGTGGAAGTTTTCCACGTCACACTCCAGGCTGCCGTTTTTCAGCGACCTGATAGGGGGAAAGCCGTGCGAGCCTCGAGCGAGCCGGGTGGGGGCCCTCCCGCGGGCGCCAGCTCACCCCCGGCTGCACGCACGAGAAAAGCCCCTCTCCCGCTTGTGGGGGAGGGGTTGGGGAGGGGGCTGCCGTTCCCTACAGCAGCGACAGCTGCGGCGGCTGCTTGGCGGCGCGCAGGCGGCTCACGTCGATGCACTCCATCGGCTGCTCCTGCGAGGCCACCTGCACGGGGCCGCGGTAGCGGCGGCGCTCGAGGGCGGCGGCGACGGTGTCGCGGGCGATCTCGGGATCGTTGGCGGCCTCGCTCAGGTGCGCGAGGACCACGGAGGCGAGGCCGGGGTGGTACAGCTCCAGCGCCAGCTCGGCGGCGGCGCGGTTGGACAGGTGGCCGTGGGCGGAGGAGATGCGCGACTTCACGCTCCACGGGTAGTGGCTGTCCCTCAGGAGGATGGGGTCGTGGTTGGACTCCAGGATCAGCAGGTCGCAGCCCTGCAGGGCGTGGCGGACGGAGGTGGTGGCGCGGCCCAGGTCGGTGGCGATCCCCAGCTTCTCGCCGGTGCCGCGCTCCGTCACCGTCACGGCGATGGGGTCCACCGCGTCGTGCACCGTCAGGAACGGCGCCACGACGAGGCCGGCGATCTCCACCGGCTCCTCGGAGCTGTAGCGGCGGACCCGCTCGGTGCCGTCCAGGAGCTTCGCGCAGGCGGCGCGCGTGGGCTCCGTCATGTACAGCGGCACGCCCCAGCGGCGGGCGAACACCCCCATCCCGCGCGTGTGGTCGCTGTGGTCGTGGGTGATGAGCAGCGCGGTGACGGACTCCGGGGCGACCTCGGCGGCGGCCAGGCGGCGCTCCATGTCGCGCCCGCTGAAGCCGGCGTCCATCAGCAGCCGCGCCCCGCCCGACTCGATCAGGACGGAGTTCCCCCGGCTGCCGCTCCCCAGGACGGTGACCTTCACGCGAGTGCTGCCTCGGCTCTGCTGATTGTACGGCGGGACCTGCGACGACGCGGACGGGCGCGCTCCAGGGCCGCGCCCATCCGCGAGTGGGAAAAGAAGTTAACGGCGACCCGGCGGTTTGTCATCCACCGTCCGGGCGGGCGCGCGCCCAGGCGCGTCCCAGCTGCCCGCGCATCCCGTCCGACATCGGCACGCCGCGCCGGCCCATGGCCCGCTCCGCCACCTCCAGGAACCTGTCCACCCGGTACGACGTGAGCTCCTCCCCGGTTCCCCAGCTGAAGGGGGGGACGTAGCGGGGGGGCATCGCCGCGCCGTACAGGTTGCTCCCCGCGCCGATCACCGTCCCCGTGTTGAGGAGCAGCCCGATCCCCGTCTTCACGTGGTCGCCCAGGAAGCACCCCATCTTGATCTCCCCGGTGTCGGTCTCGCCCTCCGGGGTCCACAGGCGCACGGTGCCGTAGTTGTTCTTGAGGTCGCTGTTGCTGGTCTCCGCGCCCAGGTTCACCCAGGCGCCCAGGTACGCGTGGCCGATGTGCCCGTCGTGCGCCTTGTTCACGTAGGCCAGCGCCACGCTCTCCGCGAACTCCCCGCGGATCTTGCACACCGGCCCGATGGCGCACGCCTCCAGCGAGCCGCCCAGCACCGTGCTCCCGCGCCCCACGTACACCGGCCCCGCCATGCGGGTGAAGGCGCGCACCTTCGCGCCCTCGTCCAGCCAGACGGGCCCCTCCGACACGTCCAGAACCACCCCCGGCTCGATCCGCGCGCCCTCGCCCAGGATCACCGCGTGCTCCCCCATGCGATGGACGCCCGCCGGCAGCCGGGCCGGGGCGGGGGAGGGGAAGAGGGCGGCCACGTCCTCCACGATCTGCTCCGGCGTCGCGGACATCAGCTCCCACACGTGGCGCAGCACGCGGCCTGGGATCCCGGCCGGCTCTCCGGGCCATTCCGCGGTTTCAGCGGACGGGCCGCGCAGGAACTTGAGGGGGGGCCTGTCCTTTCCGGCGGGGGCGAACCAGCCGACCATCTCGCCGCCCATGGCGACGGGGCCTTCGCGCGCGATCAGCGCCTCGCCGGCGCCCCAGGCGGGCACCGCGCGCGACGACAGGAAAAGGCGCGCCCCCTCCGCCGGGACGTCGGCCCGGCCGCGCACGGGGGGCGTGCCCTCCTCCGCGAAGCCGGCCAGGTGGTCCGCCGCGACGTGGGCCGAGCACTGCACCCCGAAGACGCGCTCCGCCCGCTCGCGAAGGCGCATGGTCCCGAAGAGGAGCTCCCCCGCGGGGCGGGTCAGCGCGAACGGCTCCCACCGCTGCGCCACGACGTCGTCGAAAAGGACCAGCGTGAAGTCTGCCATTGTGTCGTCGCGCTCGGGGCTCCCGGAAAAGCGAAGCGCGGAAGCGCGGCCACTTTCGCACTCCCGCACTTTCGCGCTTTCGCACCGCCGTCTTCAGTCCAGCGTCCGCAGCTCCTCGGGGAGCTGCGCCAGGAGCGACTTCAGCTCCGGGGCGCGGTCCCGGTGGGCGACGAAGGTCACTCCTGCGGTGCGGACCACGATCAGGTCCTCCACGCCGAACGCAACGATCGGACCGTCGTCGGCGTACAGCGCGGTCCCCCGCGACTCCACCGCGTACGCCTCGCCCAGGGTGACGTTGCCCCGCGCGTCGGCGGGGCGGGTGCGGTACAGCGCGTCCCAGGCGCCCACGTCGTCCCAGTCGAAGGTGGCCTTCACCACCCCCACACGGTCGGAGCGCTCCAGCAGCCCCTCGTCGATGGAAAGGGTGGGCGCGCGGCGGAAGAACTCCTCCGTGCCTCCCTCGCGCAGGACGGGGATCAGCTCGGCCAGCTCCGGCGTGTGCCGCTCCAGCTGGTCCAGGAGGTCCGCCGCGCGCCACACGAAGAGCCCGGTGTTCCACAGGTACTCCCCGGAGGCCAGGTACTCCCCGGCGGTGGCGCGGTCGGGCTTTTCCACGAAGCGGGCCACCTGGTAGCCGGCGGCGCGCCCCTCGCGGGGCGCAGCCTCGCTGCGCGGCTCGCCCGCGGCGAGGGCCGGGCCCAGGCGGATGTAGCCGTACCCGGTCTCGGGGCGGGTGGGGTTGGCGCCGATGGTGAAGAGGCGCCCGTGCTCCACCGCCAGCTCCGCGGCGTCCGCGATCAGCTGCCGGAAGGCCGCCGCCGGGTGGATGACGTGGTCGGCGTGAAGCGACACCATCACCGCGTCCGGGTCGCGCCGCTCCAGCTCCGCCGCGGCCCAGGCGAGCACCGGGGCGGTGCCGGCGGCGCGCGGCTCCAGCAGGAAGTTGCCGGGCTCCAGCCCGGGGACCGCGCGCAGGATGGGGTCGGCCAGGTGCGCGCCCGTGAGGATCCGCAGCCGCTCCTGGGGGACCAGGGGGAGGATGCGCTCCACGGTGTCGCGGATCAGCGGCTGCTCGGAGGCCAGCGGGAGGATCTGCTTGGGGCGGGCGGGCGTGCTCACCGGCCAGAAGCGGGAGCCGACGCCCCCGGCCAGGATCACCGTCCAGATATGATTCGGCTGCGGCAAATCCTCTGGCTCTGCGTTGCTGCTCGTCGGGGACTCCCTGCGGCGTACAACCTCGTACGCCTCAATCGCCCCTCCTCGCGCGCCTTGATCCAGAGGATTTTCCTTTGCCGAATGGTCAGAAGAGCTCGTCGACGCGCGCAAGGAGCTTCTTGGGGCTGAAGGGTTTGGTGAAGAAGTCGGTCGCGCCCAGCTCCAGCGCCTGCGCGCGGTCGGACTCCTGCCCCTTCGCGGTCAGGATGATGACGGGCGTGTCGCGGCGGTGCGGCAGCTCGCGAAGCTCCTGGAGTACCTCCAGGCCGCTCGCGAACGGCATCATGATGTCCAGCAGGACCACGTCGATGGGCTCCGCCCCGCGCAGGTGCTCCAGCGCCTCCCGGCCGTCGGGGACCAGGGTGACGTGGTAGGGGCCCTGCTCCAGCTTGAGCTGGATGATGCGGCCGATGTGCGGCTCGTCGTCCGCGACGAGCACGTTGCGCGTCCTGGGCTGGGCGTCGGGAGTCATCGGGGGCGGACGATGGATGCGGACGTTCGGGCGGGCGCCGCGTACGCGGCCCGGGAGGTCAGACCAGCGAGGCCAGCCGCTCGCGGCCGCTCGACAGGTCGCGCAGGAGCGGCGCGAACCCCACGCCGCCGCGCAGGAGCACGGCGAGGAGCAGCTCGGGCGAGAGCACGTCCACCACCGCCACCCCGTCCCCGAAGCGCACCACGACCGTGGACGGGTCCCCGTGCCCGGCGGCGGCGGCGAGCCCGCCCGCGGCCGAGGCGATCCCCGGCACCATCGCCGACACCGTTTCCGCGTCCAGCGCGCCGCTGCCGGAGTGCTGGATGAGGAGACCGTCCCGGCCCAGGATGAGGACGTGCTCCACGCCTTCGTGACCGCGCAGGGAAGCCATGGCCTGGTCGAGCTCGGACATCGCGAAACTCCGGGAAATGGACGGTGTAGAGACCCGGAGCAACGTACCCCGGCGAAATTCCGAAGTCAAGGCCGGACAAGCCTTGCACGGCCTTGACGTGGTCCGCCCGGCCCCCCTAGGTTTGGCCGGAATCCCGCGCGGGCGGCGCCCCGGCGCCAAGCCCGCGCGGGACCCTTTTTACGAATCGTTTCCGGAGCATCTCCCTTGCGCTTCTTCCGCCTCGTCCTCGCCCTTCCCCTGCTCGCCACGGCGGCGCTCTCGCTCGCCGCCTGCGACGATCCCACGGGGATCGGAGAGCAGGTGATCGTGACCGACACCGTCACCATCGGCGTGCCGTCGCTGGTCCCCGACAGCATCCCCACGGCGCTGGACGTGATCTCCGGCGACGGGCTCTCCCTGGGCGGCGGGCGCTTCCCGGAGCGCCCGGGCGAGGCGGACGTCTGGGACGTCACCGTCCGCCTGCAGAACGGGACTTTCTCGCTCCTCCCCCGGGGCGCCGTGGGGCTGGAGTCGCAGCGGGCCGCCGTGACCGACGCCATCGCCGGCACCACCTTCGAGGGGCTGGACGAGGCGCCCGCGTCGTCGCGCTTCAATTCCGCGCGCGGGGTCGCCCTGTCGGTGGGGAGCGTGTACGTGGTGCGCTCGCGGGTGTACCGGCTGAGCAGCGTCAACTGCTGGCAGTTCGCCAAGGTGCAGCCCCTGGCGCTGAACGCCGCGGCGGGGACGGTGACGCTCGCGGTGGCCACCAGCGCCGGCTGCCAGGACACGCGCCTGGCGCCGGAGGACTGACGGATGCTGGACGTCAGGCGGGTCCGCGCGGAAACGGACGCGGTCCGCGCACGGCTCGCCGTGCGCGGCAAGGCGGAGACGGACGCGGCGCTGGACCGGGTGCTCGCGCTGGACGAGGAGCGCCGCGCGCTGGTGGGCGAGGGCGACGGCCTGAAGGCGCGCCGCAACGCGGTGTCGCAGGAGGTGGGGACCCGCAAGCGCGCCGGCGAGGACGCCGGGGAGCTGGTGGCGGAGATGCGCGCGGTGAACGACCGCATCCGCGAGATCGACGCGCGCCTGCGGGAGGTGGAGGCGGAAACGGACGACCTTCTCCTGAGCGTCCCCAACACCCCGCACCCGAGCGTCCCCGCCGGGGGTGAGGAAAGCAACCAGACCGTCCGCAGCTGGGGCGAGCCGCGCGTCTTCGGCTTCACGCCGCGCCCGCACTGGGAGATCGCGGCGGAGCTGGGGATCCTGGACCTGGCGGGCGGGGCGAAGGTGGCGGGGAGCGGCTTCCCGGCGTACCGCGGGATGGGCGCGCGCCTGCAGCGGGCGCTGGTGAGCTGGATGATCGACCTGCACACGGAGGAGCACGGCTACACCGAGGTGTCGACGCCCTTCGTGGTGAACCGCGCGTCCATGACGGGCACGGGGCAGTTCCCCAAGTTCGAGGACGATGCCTACGTGCTCCCCGCGGACGACCTGGCGCTGATCCCCACGGCGGAGGTGCCGGTCACCAACCTGCACCGCGACGAGCTGCTGGCCCCCGACCGCCTCCCCATCGCCTACGTGGCGTACTCGCCCTGCTTCCGGCGGGAAGCGGGGGCGGCGGGCAAGGACACGCGCGGGCTGCTGCGCCTGCACCAGTTCGAAAAGGTGGAGCTGGTTCGCTTCGAGCGCCCGGAGCGCTCGGAGGCGGCGCTGGAGGAGCTCACCGGCCACGCGGAGCGGGTGCTCCAGCTGCTGGGTCTTCCCTACCGCGTGCTGCTGCTGGCAGGCGGGGACCTGGGCTTTTCCGCGGCGAAGACGTACGACCTGGAGGTGTGGGCGCCCGGGGTGGACCGCTGGCTGGAGGTATCCAGCTGCTCGGCGTTCATGGACTTCCAGGCGCGCCGCGCCGGGATCCGCTTCCGCCCCGCCGCCGGGGAGAAGCCGGAGTTCGCGCACACGCTGAACGGCTCCGGCCTGGCGCTCCCGCGCACCGTGGTCGCCATCCTGGAAAACGGCCAGCAGCCGGACGGTTCCGTGGTCGTCCCCGAGGTGCTGCGCCCGTACCTGCGCGCGGACGTGCTGTCCGTAGGGAACAGGGAATAGGGTTCACCGGTTCACGCGAAGCGTGAAGCGCCACAGGGAACGGCCTGCAACTGCGGGCCCTCACCCGGCTCGCTTGAGGCTCGCCACCCTCTCCCAATTCTGGGAGAGGGGGCAACGGCCAGACTCCGTGCGGTCTTCCCCTCCCTCGCTTGCGGGGGAGGGGGGCGCGCAGCGCCGGGGTGGGGGTTCAGCGGACGCCAGCGCGATGCCGCGTGAGGGATTTCGGCCCGGAGGGGCGAGACCGCGCGCTGTTTGCGCGGGCTCGACTCCGTTGCAAACGGTAGTATCGTTTGCTACGGAGCCGAAGCCCGACCCCGGCGCAGCCGGGGGCACGCCCGAACCCACGCCGTTCTTCAACCCGTACTAACCCGCTATGAACCGCCGCTACCTGCCGACGGCGCTCGCGCTGCTGGCGGCGGCCACGCTCGGGTGGTACCTGGTGTACACCGAGCTGCTGGTGCGGGAGATGCGCCGCGACGCGGTGGTGCACTCCCGCATCTACATCCGCATCCTGCGGGGGCTCAACGACCCGGCGGACGATGCGGCGCTGCAGACGCTTCTCAAGGTCTCCGGCGAGATGCAGCAGCTGCGCATTCCGCTGATCGTCACCGACGAGGACGGGGTGCCGGGCGCCGCCATCAACCTCCCCTTCGAGGCGGACGTCGCCAACCCGGACGACCACGAGGCCATCCGGGCGTACGCGCGCGAGCTGGCGCGGCGCAACGAGCCCATCGTGGAGCCGGGGCTGGGGATCATCTTCTTCGGCGACCCGCCCACGGTGCGGCGGCTGCGCTGGATCCCCTGGCTGCAGGTGGGCGCGCTCACCGGCCTGCTGGTGGCGGCGGCCTGGATGATCCGGCACAACTGGCGCACGGAGCGGGAGCGGATCTGGGCGGCCATGGCGCGCGAGTCCGCGCACCAGATGGCGACGCCGCTCTCCTCGCTGAGCGGCTGGGTGGAGATCCTCCGCCTCCCCGCCGAGGAGCGCGAGGACATGGCCTCGCTCCCCGCCGTGGCCGGCGAGATGGAGGCGGACCTGGACCGGCTGGAAAAGGTGTCGCGCCGCTTCGAGTGGATCGGGCGGCCGGTGCGCCGCGAGCCGGTGGACGTGCGCTCCCTGCTGCGCGGGCTGGAGCGCTACGTGCGGGTGCGCCTCCCCAAGTTCGGGCGCGGGGTGGAGCTGCACATGGAGGCTGCGCCGGAGCTGCCGCAGGCGCTGGGGAACTCGGTGCTGCTGGAGTGGGCGCTTGAGAACCTGATCAAGAACGCGCTGGACGCGCTGGCCGGCACCGGGGGAACGATCGTCGTCCGGGCGGAGGAGCACACCCCCCGCCGCATCGCCATCCGCGTCTCGGACGACGGTCCGGGCGTTTCCCCGGCCGTGCGGAAGCGCATCTTCGACCCCGGCGTCTCCACCAAGAAGGGCGGCTGGGGCGTGGGCCTGTCGCTCTCGCGCCGCATCGTCCAGGACGTGCACGGCGGCCGCCTGGAGCTGGAGAACACCGAGAAAGGCGCGACGTTCGTGATGCTTCTGCCGGTGGCGCCGACGGACTAGGGAACGACCCGGCGACCCCCGGCCCCTTCCCGCAAGGGGGAGGGGAGAACCACACGGCGTGGGGCGGGGGGCGGCGCGCAGGTCTACCCCTCACCCCCCGGCTTCCTCTCCCACAAGGGGAGAGGGGGAGAACGACACGACGAAGGCCATGGTGCAGGCAGCCCTCCCCCAGAATTGGGGGAGGGTGGCGCGCAGCGCCGGGTGGGGGCTCTCCGCGGACGCCAGCGAGAAGCCGCGTGAGGGATTTCGGCCCGAAGGGGCGAGACCCGGCGGCAGTTTGCCGGGGCTCGACTCCGTTGCAGACGGTTGTTTCGTCTGCTACGGAGCCGAAGCCCGACCCCGGCGCAGCCGGGGGCACGCCCGAACACGCTTTCCATCTTTTCAGAAGAATCCGATGGCGCTGGACCTGTCGCACCTGAACCCGGAGCAGCGCGAGGCCGCCGAGCACTTCGAGCGGCCTCTGCTCGTGCTCGCGGGGGCCGGCTCGGGGAAGACCCGCGTGCTCACCCACCGCATCGCCAACCTGGTGGAGGAGTTCGGGGTGGACCCGGCGAGCATCCTCGCGCTCACCTTCACCAACAAGGCGGCGGCGCAGATGCGCGACCGCATCCGCGACCTGCTGGGGCGCGACCCGGCGGGGATGTGGATGGGGACCTTCCACGCCATCGGCGCGCGCATCCTGCGGCGGCACGCCACGCGGCTGGGTTGGACGCCCAGCTACGTGATCTACGACGCGGCGGACGCCGAGGGGCTGATGCGCCGCATCGTCAAGGACGAGCTGCAGCTGGACCCCAAGCGCTGGAGCCCGAAGGCCTTCCAGGCAGCGGTCTCGGCCGCCAAGAACGAGCTCACCGGGGTGCAGGCGTACCAGGAGGCGGCGCTCGATCCCTTCCAGCAGAAGGTGGGGCAGGCGTACGAGCGCTACCAGCGGGCGCTGCGCGATGCCAACGCCTTCGACTTCGACGACCTGCTGGTAAAGCCGGTGGAGCTGCTGCGCGCCTTCCCCGGGGTGCTGGAGGCGTACCGCGAGCGCTTCCGCTTCGTGCTGGTGGACGAGTACCAGGACACCAACCGGGCGCAGTACGTGTTCCTGCGCCTGCTGGCCGAGGAGCACGGCAACCTGTTCGTGGTGGGCGACGACGACCAGTCCATCTACGGCTGGCGCGGCGCGGACATCCGCAACATCCTGGACTTCGAAAAGGACTTCCCCGACGCGCGGATGATCCGCCTGGAGCAGAACTACCGCTCCTCGCAGACCATCCTGGACGCGGCCAACCGGGTGATTGCGGAGAACGTCAACCGCAAGGGCAAGACGCTCCGCACCGACAACCCGGCCGGCGAGCGCATCACCCTGGTGGAGTGCGCGGACGAGGCGGACGAGGCGGAGTGGATCGTGGCGGAGACCGTGGCGCGGATGGGCGACAACCCGGAGCTGGGGCCGCGCCAGTTCGTGGTGCTGTACCGCACCAACGCGCAGTCCCGCCCGCTGGAGGAAGCGCTGATCCGCGAGGGGCTGCCGTACCGCATCGTGGGCGGCACGCGCTTCTACGAGCGGCGCGAGGTCAAGGACGCCATGGCGTACCTGCGCCTGGTGGCGAACCCCACCGCGGACGAGGCCTTCCTGCGCATCGTCAACGTCCCCAAGCGGGGGATCGGCGACACCTCGGTGGCGCGGCTGGCGGAGTGGGCGTCCACGCAGCCGTCGCGCCGGAACAACGAGTCGCGCATGCCGCTGCTGGAGGCGGCCGCGCTGGCGGAAGGGGTCCCCGGGCTGCGCGGCGCCGCCGTGACGGCGCTGGCGGACCTGGCCGGCCTGGTGCACAAGCACGCGGCGCTGGCGGAGCGGGGCGTGGCGCTGGACGGGCTGCTGCGCGAGCTGGTGCGGGAGTCGGGGCTGGTGGAGTCGCTGCGCGAGGAGGGACCGGAGGGCGACGACCGCATCGCCAACCTGGACGAGCTGGTGGCGGGCGCGGCGGACATCGAGTCGCGCCTGGCCGCGGGCGACCCGGAGCTGCTCCCCGAGCTGGAGGAGGGCGACGCGCCGCCGCGGGCGATCGACGTGTTCCTGAGCCACGTGGCGCTGGTGGCGGACATCGACCAGCACGACCCCGGCGCGGACGCGCTGTCGCTGATGACGCTGCACAACGCCAAGGGGCTGGAGTTCCCCCTGGTCTTCATCGCCGGGCTGGAGGAGGGGCTCTTCCCGCTGTCGCGCGCCTACGACGACCCCGCGACGCTGGAGGAGGAGCGGCGCCTGTTCTACGTGGGGATCACGCGGGCGGAGCGGAAGCTGTACCTGGCCTACGCGCGGCGGCGTCGGCGGGGCGGGGAGTGGATGGACTCGGTGGCCTCGTCGTTCCTGGAGGGGGTGCCCAAGGAGCTGGTGGAGACGCGCCAGACGCAGCGGGTGCTGGAGCGGCTGGGCACCTACAAGGCGTACCGCGCGCAGGGCGGGACGGGGGGGATGCGCAGCCGGCGCGACCGGCTTGGCTTCGGGGACTTCGGCGACCTGGGGTACGCGGCGTCGTCGTCCGCAGGTGGGCGGACGGCGCCGAAGGCGGCCCCGAAGTCCGTGTCCGACGACGACTCGTACCAGGTGGACTACTCGGACTCGCAGGAGACGCCCCGGCTGGTCAAGGGCGCGCGGGTGCGGCATCCGCAGTTCGGGGGCGGCACCGTGGCGGAGCTGTCCGGGGTGGGCGCGGACGTGCGCGTGACCATCGACTTCGACTCGGTGGGGCGGAAGAAGGTGGTGCTGCGGTACGCGAACCTGGAGCCGGATTGGGACTGAGGACTGCAACGGCTCTGAACTGCCTGTTCGGGCGTGCCCCCGGCTGGCGCCGGGGTCGGGCTTCGGCTCCGTAAGCCCGCAAACAACGCGGGCTAACGGAGTCGAGACCCGGCGGAAACAGCCCCGCCGGGTCTCGCCCCTTCGGGCCGAAATCCCTCACGCGGGTTTCGCGCTGGCGTCCGCGGGGGCCCCCACCCGGCGCTTCGCGCCACCCTCCCCCGTTCCGGGGGAGGGGCATCTCCACGCTGACGATCCCCAGCCTCGCCGTGTCGTGCTCCCCCTCCCCCCTTGCGGGGGAGGGGGTCGGGGGCCCGCGAGCCTGCCATTTGCATGTGCTCGGGGGCTGCTCCCGTTTCCCGTCACCCAGGCCGCGCAGCGAATGGCGATCACACCCGAGGAAGTACGGCGCGTCGCGTCGCTCGCGCGGCTGCGGCTGGACGACGCCGAGGCCGCGGCGATGGCCGGGGAGCTGGGCTCCATCCTGGAGCAGGTGCGCGTCCTGGGACGCGCGGACGGCAGGGAGGCGGTGCCGGGGGCGGCGGAGGAGCGCGCGGCGCCGCTGCGCGCCGACGCCTACGGCGCCGACCTGCTGCACCGCTCGCCCGACATGCTCGCGCCGGCTTGGCAGGACGGTTTCTTAGTGGTGCCTCGCCTGCCGGCTCTGGACGCGGACGCGCGCGGCGAGGCGCCGTGAGCGCGCCGCTCTCCACGCTGCCGCTGGCGGAGCTCGCGGAGGCGATCCGCAAGCGCCGCGTGTCGCCCACGGCGCTGGTGGAGTCGGCGGCGGCGGCACTCGCCGTGGCGGAGTCCGGGCCCGAGCCGCTGAACCTGTTCATCTCCTTCGACCTGGAGCGCGCCTTCAAGCGGGCGCTGGAGGTGGAGGCCGATCTCCAGGGCGGCAAGCCGCTCCCCCCGCTCGCCGGGATCCCCGTCGCCCTCAACGACAATCTCTGCACCACGGACTTTCCCACCACCTGCGGCTCGCGGGTGATGCACGGGTACGTTTCCCCGTACGAGGCCACCGCGGTGCGGCGCCTGCGCGAGGCCGGCGCCGTGGTGCTGGGGAAGACCAACCTGGACGAGTTCGCCATGGGGTCGTCCACCGAGCACTCCGCGTACGGGCCCACCCGCAACCCGTGGGACCGCTCGCGCGTGGCGGGGGGGAGCTCCGGCGGCTCTGCGGCGGCGGTCGCGGCGGGGGTGGTCCCGCTGGCGCTCGGGTCGGACACGGGGGGCTCCGTGCGGCAGCCGGCGGCCTTCTGCGGCGTGGTGGGCATCTGCCCCACGTACGGGCGGGTGTCGCGATACGGGCTGGTGGCCTTCGCGTCGTCGCTGGACCAGGTGGGGACGCTGGGACGCTCGGTGTACGAGGCCGCGTACCTCCTCCAGGTGGTCGCCGGGCGCGACCCGCTGGACGCCACCAGCGCCGACGTTCCCGTGGCGAACGTGTCCGTGAACCTGGGCGAGGGCGTGGAGGGGATGACCATCGGCGTCCCCGCCGAGTACATGCCCGACTCGCTGGACCCGCGGGTGCGCGCCCTCTGCCGCGCGGCGCTCCGGCGCCTGGAGGAGCTGGGCGCAGAGGTGCGCGAGATCTCGCTTCCGCACACCGCCCACGCCGTCCCCGCGTACTCGGTGCTCGCCATGGCGGAGGCGTCGTCCAGCCTGGCCCGCTTCGACGGCGTGCGCTTCGGCGCGCCGGTCCCCGGGGCGCGCTCGGTGGAGGAGGTGTGGGAGGGGACGCGCGCCCTCTTCGGCCCCGAGGCGAAGCGCCGGATCCTGCTGGGCACCCACTCGCTCGCCGCGGGCCACCACGACGAGCTCTACGGGCAGGCCGCCCGCGTCCGCGGGCTGGTCGCGCTGGATTTCCGCTGGGCCTTCGACTCCGGGGTGGACGCCGTCTTCACACCCACCACGCCGTCGCCCGCCTTCCGCCTGGGCGAGGTCACCGACCCCTACGCCATGCTCCTGTCCGACGCGTTCACGGTGGGGCCCGCCCTCGCGGGGCTCCCGGCGCTCTCGCTCCCCCTGGGGCTGGCGGACGGGCTCCCGGTGGGTGGGCAGCTGGTCGGCCGCCCGTGGGGCGAGCCGGAGATCGTGCGCGCGGGGCACGCGCTGGAGCAGTTGCTGCTGGCCGCGCCCCTGGTGGTGCCGGCAACACCCGCGGCCGCGAGGTGAGCGCCATGGCCGAAGCGCGCCGGGAGCCCGCGATCGGGCTGGAGGTGCACGTACAGCTGCGCACGCGCACCAAGCTGTTCTGCGGCGACCTGGCGGAGCCCGGTGCGCCGCCCAACACGCACGTCTGCCCCGTGTGCCTGGGGCTCCCCGGCGCTCTCCCCACGCTCAACGAGCAGGCGGTGGACCTGGCGGTGATGGCGGCGCTGGGGCTCAGCTCCACGGTGCAGGAGCGCTCCGCCTTCGCGCGGAAGCACTCCTTCTCCACGGACCTCCCCAGGGGCTACCAGATCACCCAGCACGGCCAGCCGTTGGCCACCGGCGGCTACCTGCTGGTGCCCGACGCGGACGTCGGCAAGCCGACGGCGGTCCGCATCCGCAGCGTCCACCTGGAGGAGGACTCCGGGAAGTCGCTGCACGACCGGGTGCCCGGCGCCACGGCGCTGGACCTGAACCGCGCGGGCGTGCCGCTGGTGGAGATCGTCACCGAGCCGGACCTGCGCTCCCCGGCCCAGGCGCGCGCCTTCCTGACCCGCCTCAAGCAGGTCCTCCAGTACGTGGGCCTCGGCGACTGCGACATGCAGGAGGGGCGGCTGCGGGTGGACGCCAACGTGTCGCTGCGCCCCGCCGGCAGCAGCACGCTGGGCACGCGGACCGAGGTCAGGAACCTGAGCTCCTTCGCAGGGGTGGAGCAGGCGCTTGCCTTCGAGCTGGAGCGCCAGGAGGGAGTGCTCGCCGCGGGCGGCCCGGTGCAGCCCGCGACGCTGCTCTGGGACGCGGCGCGCGGGGAGGCGCGCGTCCTCCGGGCCGGGGAGGAGGGCGCGGACCATCGCTATCTTCCGGAGCCAGACCTTCCGCCGCTGGTGCTCGCCGAGGAGCGGTTGAAGCGGCTGCGCCAGGCGGTGCCGGAGATGCCCGACGTCCGCGCCGCGCGCTTCGTCAAGGACTACGCGGTGGAGGCCCAGCACGCCGAGGTGCTCACCTCCACGCGGGAGATCGCGGACTTCTTCGAGTCGGTGGCTCGGCGGACGGATCCGCGCGAGGCGTCGTCGTGGGTCATGGGCGACTTCCTGGCCGCGGCCAACGCGGCGGGGGGCGACCTGGACCGCTTCCCGGTGCGGCCGGCGGACCTGTCGGGGCTGATCGAGCTGCTGGCGGCGGGGATCGTCTCGCGGCCGGTGGCGAAGCAGGTGTTCGCGCGGATGGTGGAGACGGGTAAGCCGGCGGCGCAGGTCGTCGGCGAGGAGGGGTGGCAGCGGGTGGACGACGCGGACGCGCTGTCTGCCCGGGCGGACGACGTGCTCCGCGAGCACCCCGCCGAAGTGGAGCGCTACCGCGCGGGTGAAACCCGGCTGCTGGACTTCTTCGTAGAGGAGCTCGTGCGCCGCTCCGGCGGCACGGCCGACCCGCAGCGGGCGGGTGCGGTCCTGATCGATAAGCTGGAGGTGAGATGAGGTCGAAGCGGGCGCGGTGGTGGCTGTTCGGCGGGGTGCTCGTCGTCGGGCTGGCGTGCACGGGCATGGCGCCGTTCGCCGGCTGCGCGCCGGAGTGCTTGCCGCCCGCGCTGTCCGCCGTCGCGGAGGCGCCGCGGGCGGTCGAGAAGAACGGGGAGCTGGTGGTGCTCGTCCACGGGCTGGGCCGCACCCGGCTGTCGATGGCGCCGCTCGCGTGGGCGCTGGAGCGCGATGGGTACGAGGTGCTGAACTGGGGCTACTCCAGCTACACGCGCTCCATCCCCGAGCTGGGGCGGCAGCTCGCCGGCGAGCTGGAGTCGCGCGGCGGGGCGCGCCCGGAGCGGGTGCACTTCGTGGGGCACAGCCTGGGCAACATCATCGTCCGCTGGGTGCTCGCCAACGAGCCGCCGGCGGACGTGGGGCGCGTGGTGATGCTGGCACCGCCCAACCAGGGCTCGCACTCCGCGGACCGCTATGCACCGTGGCTGGGGTGGCTGCTGAAGCCGCTTCCGGAGCTGCGCACGGGCGCCGGGGGCATCGCGGGGGAGATCCCGCTGCCGCGGGGCGTGGAGGTGGGGGTGATCGCGGGCCGGTACGACGGCAAGGTGACGGTGGAGGAGACGCGGCTGCCGGGCGCCGCGGCGAGCATCGTGGTCCCGGCGGCGCACACCTTCATCATGAACCGGCGCGACGTGCGGCGGCTGATCGACGAGTTCCTGGAGGAGGGGCGCTTCTCCGCAGCCGTTACGCAGGGTGGCGTGTAACCGTCCGGGTCACTCCTTCTTCGCGCCGGGCACTCCCTGCATGCCCGAGGTGCCGGGCGGCCTTCCATATCGTCCCCGGGCGGGTACCGGTCGGCTTCGACCCTGACTGCAGGCGTGCACAAGAGCCTGGCGTCGCGGGGATCGCGTTTGCAAACTGTTGGATGTGGAGTGCCCCGGCTCCACGGTTCGCGAGGGGAGCCGCCGCCATAGCTCCGCCACCGCCCGCGCTTCCCGGCGGCGAGGTCTCGCCGCCGGGAAGAGGCGATGCCGGGGGACGGCCTTTGATCGTGTCCCGGATCGTCGCTCCCTCGCTGCTCGCCGATTCACCTGGCCTGCCGAAGAATGACACCCCCCGTGATCAGCGTTCCAACGACGGCTCTCGCGAAATTCGACGAGCTGTACGTGATCTCGGACCTGCACCTAGGCGGCATGCCCGGATCTCAGATCTTCGATTCCGGGGCCGCGCTGGTGCGTCTGGTCGAGCACCTGCGCACGGGACGGCCGGCGGATCGGGAGGTGGCGCTGGTGATCAACGGGGACTTCGTCGATTTTCTCGCCGAGCGCCCGGCCGCCTATTTCGATCCCGGGGGCGCCGTGCAGAAGCTGAACCGGATCGCCGACGACAAACCCGCCTTCGCCCCGGTGTTCGTGGCCCTCAAGAAGTTCGTGGGCACGAAGTGCCGGTCGCTGGTCGTCACCCTGGGAAACCATGACTTGGAGCTGGCGCTTCCATGGGTGCGCAACCACCTTCTCGGGCTGCTTTCCGGGAACAACGAGGCTGCGCGCGGCCGCATCACCCTCGCGCTCGACGGATCCGGGTTCCTGTGCCGCGTCGGCGGAGCCACCGTGCTCTGTCTGCACGGCAACGAGGTGGACGCCTGGAACCATGCGGACCACGAGACGATTCGCCGCATCGGCCGCGACGTGCAGCAGGGGCACCCGGTGGGTCCATGGATCCCCAACGCGGGTACACAGCTCGTCGTGGACGTCATCAACGGCATCAAGGACCGCTACCCGTTCGTGGATCTCCTCAAACCCGAGGCGCGCGCGGTTGTGCCCACCCTCCTGGCCCTCGCCCCGGACCAGCGGGACAGAGTCGCCGGCATCACCGCCTCTGTCCGCCGACTGGCCTGGGACGCGGCCCGGCGCGCCACCGGATTCCTGGCGGAGCAGGAGAACGGAACGGCGGGTACCCCGTCCGCCTCCTCCTCCGGCGAGCAATGGGTGGAGCCCGGGGGCGACCTCGTGACCCACCTGTCCCGAAGCGGCAGGGAAGCCTACGCGGATGCGCTGCTCATGGGGACCGAGGAGCGGCTCTCCGCGAACGTTCAGCCCCTGGCGCTGGTCGCCCGCGATTCGCACGCGGAGTATCTGGGCGTGGTTTCCTCGTTCCGCTCGGCGGTGCGGGGCAGGGGCCGCGTCGAGGTGCTGCGCGAAGCGCTGCAGGACCTGGGCGGGGACACCAGCTTCGAGCCGGACGTCGAGGACGAGACGTACCGCAGGCTCGACGCACAGGTCGGCGGCGGCATCGACTTCCTGCTCAGCGGGCACACGCACCTGGAACGAGCGCTGCCGAGGAAGCGCGCGAGGGGCTACTACTTCAACAGCGGCACCTGGGTACGGCGGATCCGGCTGACCAGGAACATGCTGGAAGATCGGGCCCGTTTCGCCAGGATCTACGAGGCCTTCGGCGCCGGCACCATGGAGGCTCTGGATGCCGAGCCGGAGCTGGTCGTGCGGCGCCTGTGCGTGGCCGCAATCTGGTCCGACGGGGCGGGCACGCACGGCGAGCTGCGGTACGCGAGCAGGACCGTGGGGGGAGAGACCCTCCCGGAAAATCCCGAAGGCCGTTTCACCGTACGCTGAAGGCCAGGCCGCACGATGCGCACGATCACTCTCGAGCTGCTGCGCCACGGTCCGGCGCACAACCAGCTGCTCTCGCCGCTGACGCCCTATCTCGCGCTCTGCGAGAACCACGCGGCCGTGACGCTGCACATGCCCTTCGAGCACGGCCAGCTCCTCCATCGCCTGAGCGCGCTCGACTACCAGCACGGCGCGGATGCCCGTGCCTTTCAGCTCGCCGACACGGCCCGAGTGGTGGGTGAGATCCTGGGTATGATCCCGGGGCTCACGGCGGAGTCGAACAAGAACGATGGAGAAGCCGCCGGGCTCACTCACCTCCGGCTCATCATCTCCGCGTCCGAGCTGGCGCTGCTCCCGTGGGAGCTGGCCCTGGCTCCCAGCGGCGTCCCCGGCGCGGGTCAGCACCTGGTCCTGCAGCCCCAGGTGCCGCTTTGCCTGACACGTGAGGTTCGCCGCGTCCCCGGAGAGCAGCTGCAGTGGCCAAAGAAGCCGCGGATCCTCTTCGCGGCGGCGGCTCCGCCCGGAGTCGGCCCGATCCCGCTGGAGTCGCACCTGCTGGCCCTGCGGCGCGCGGTCGACCCATGGGTCAAGTACTACCGTGACGGCGACGAGGTGATGCGGCGGAAGCGCATCGACGAGCACCTGGTCTTCCTGCCCGATGCCTCCATTGAGGCGATCGAGGAGAAGTGCGCCACCGAGACCTTTACACACGTCCACATACTGGCGCACGGGGTGGAGACGCGGGACAACTACGACACCCGCTTCTTCCTCGCGCTGCATGATGCGCTCGACCCGCAGCGGGCCGACAAGATCAGCGGCGCCCGCCTCGCCACCGCGCTACGCGCTTCCCAGCGACCCGACGCCCGCGGCCTCTCGTGCCCGGCGGTGGTCACCCTGGCGAGCTGCAATAGCGGCAACGTGGGATCGGTCGCGGGTGCGGGTGCCAGCATTGCGCATGCGCTGCACGAAGCCGGAATCCCCATGGTCGTCGCCGGGCAGTTCCCGCTTTCCTTCGCGGGATCGGTGCGCCTGGTCGAGTGCCTGTACGAGGGAATGCTGTGGGGGACCGACCCTCGTCCACTCCTGTACGACCTGCGCCGCCGCCTTTATACGCAGTTCCCCGACACGCACGACTGGGCCAGTCTTTCAGCCTACGTTTCCTTCCCCGCCGACTTCGACCAGCAGCTCTCCGAGCTCAAGATCAACCAGGCGATGCGCAGCATCGACGCGGCGATGAACCACGCAGACGAAGCGACGCGGAGGGTCTACGACAAGATCCGAACCCGGCGCATGGAGGATGCTTCCCAGCAGATGAGCGATCAGGACCAGAAAGAGCTGCTGGACACCGCGTGGTCGAAGATGAAGGACGCGAAGCAGCGGCTGCAGAAGCTGCTGGAATATCTTCCAGCCGAGCGCTCACTCATTCACGGTCTTCTGGCCAGCACGGAAAAGAGACAGGCGGAAATCCTGCATTCGGCGAGCCGGAGCACGCTGATCGACCCGGCGACGCGGGAACGCGACTCGCTCGAGTCCCTCGAATTGCTGAGAAGGGCACGCGACCACTACTGGAACTCCTTCCTGCTGAACAGGACAAACAGCTGGGCCGTGGTCCAGTACCTGTCCCTGGCATGTGTGTTTGAGCAGCTTCGCGCGGGAATGGGAGCAGTGCCGAAGCTCGCCCAGGCGGGACAGATCCGCCCGGAGCGAAAGCCGGATGCCCTCTGGTCTCTTGCCCACAACCTTTCTCTTTACGATCTGCACAACGAGAAGCGCAAGAGCACGGTGTGGGCGCATGGCAACCTGATGGAGCTTTACCTGCTCATGCTGCTCATTCCCGAGCGCCATCCGGACTGGCCGGACGTCCAGGAGGCGAGTCGCCGCGCGCTGGAGCACACCGACACGCTGGTCGAGATCGCCGGCCGTGATTCGTTCGATGTGTATTCGACGCGCCGGCAGACCTTCCGGTATGTGCAGTGGTTCGGTGAGATCGCCGACATGACGCCCGTGCAACAGCTGGCGAACCAGATCTTCGAGCGGTTCCCGGAAGAAGTCGAGGAGAAGTGGAAGTAGTACGCTGATCCGCGGCCGGAATGCTACTTTGAAGCCGCGTGTCTCGATCCCCAGTGCCCGAACGGCACCACAGGCATGGGAAAGAAGTCGTCCGCCAGCGCCGCCAGCACCGACGGCGCGTTCGCCTTCCCCTCCTTGAGCGCCATCCGCCGCACCTGCTTGCTGAGCAGCAGGTTCTTCTCGCCGATGGGATCCAGCCCCGCCGCGATCGCCTCGCCCCGCCGCGACAGGTAGTCCACCACGTAGTCGAACGACCTCACCACGTACGCGTCGATGGTGGCGTCGTCCAGCTGCCAGCGCGAGTTCTGCAGCACCGAGCCGAAGATGGAGTGCCAGCGGTCGTTGTCCTGGAAGCGGATCATCCCGCGAAAGATCCGCCGGTTGGTCTGGAAGGAGAAGAGCGTCGCCGAGAGCACCCGGTCGAAGAGCGCGTCCGCCTCCGAGTGGTCGTGGTCCATCACCACGTGGCGGGCCAGCTGCGTGTAGCGCTCCGGGAGCTGCACGTCCATCCGGTGCTCCCAGTACGAGTGCCCCAGCCCCTTGGTGGACGAGGTGAGGAGGAGCTGCCGGGGGACGTAGGTGTTGTGCGCGACGGTGTCCGCCGCCAGGTGGGCCAGGTACCCCAGCCCCATGGCGCGCAGCCGGTCCGTGTGCGCCGAGCCGAAGATCTCCTCGCCGATGTGCCAGTGGTGGCAGTGGCGCCCCTCCGGCACGTACTTCTTGGCGAGCGAGATGTCCGCGGCCACCGAGCCGTAGAGGAAGTCGTGCGGGTACGCCGCCAGCAGCGTGCGCACCGCGGGCGGCACCAGGTGCAGGGCGTCCAGGAGCCCCACCCCCAAGTACACGTGCGTGGCCGGACCCCACGCCCAGGCGGGGTCCGGGAACAGGAAGAGGGCGACGACCGCGACGACGAGCGAGACCGCGAGCGTCACCGCGTCACATCCCGAACTTCCGGCGCGTGCGCTTCGCCTGGCGCGCCACCTCGCGCACCTTGCCCTGCGCCAGCTCCTGCAGGTCGCCGCGCGCCTCCCCCAGGATCTGCGCCACCTCCTCGCGGAACTCCGAGATCAGCTCGCGCCCCGCGGAGATCACCTCGCCCGTCATGTCCGAGGTGGCATCCGCCCCATCGCTCAGCCCGCCGCGCAGCTTGTCGTAGCTGCGCTCCATGCGGCGCTTGTAGGGCTTCAGCTGCTTCGCGACCCGGTCGCGGGCGGTGGGCCTTTCCGGCTGGAGGAGGAGGGTCGCCCCGATGCCGAGCACGGTGCCCACGGCGAAGGCGGTCAGGAAGTCCACGGTGTCCTGGCGAGGCATTGGGTTCTCCGGTTTCGTCGGTTGTGTCGCGGGGGGCGGGCGGCGGGGCCGCGCCTCACCCCCGGCGCGGCTCGATGTTGATGTCCAGCCGGTCGCCGCGGTCTACCAGCACGTCGTCGTCGAAGACGTCGTCGTCCAGGCGGCCCAGCTCCCCGTCCTCCTGGAAGCGGCGGAAGGTTTCCGCCCCCACGCGCACCCCGCGCACGGTGGACGCGGTCTCGATGAACAATCCCTCCGCCTCCTCCTGCACCACCTCCAGCAGCGCGTTCAGCTCGTTGACCCGCTGCTCCGCGAGCGCCGCCACCCGGTTCACCCGCTGGTTGGCGCTGGCGACCGTCTGGTTGAGCAGCTGCACGTCCGCGCGGATGGAGGTGGAGATGTAGTCCACGTTGTCCGCGACCGCCGCCGCGTGCCGGACGATGGGGTTGATGTCGTCGCGCAGCCGGTCCACCACCTGGTTGATCTTGGAGTATACCTTGCGCGAGTTCCACGCCGCCGGGATGAGCGGGATGGCGATGGCGATCAGCGCCAGGGCGATGACGATGCTCGCGATGCTCTGGAGCAGGTCGATCCAGTACTGGAAGCCGCGGGAGCCCGCCTGCACCGTGACGATGGTGTCGGCGATGGCGGGGCCGGTCTGCGCCAGGAGCAGGGGGAGGGCCGCCGGGGAAAACATCTCAAGGGAGATCAAACGAGGTCCTCCGGGAAGAGGGAAGGAGTTCCCTTCATTCGAACAGGTCCACGCCCAGCGTCCGGTACCCCACCTTGGGGACCAGCCGCACGGCGAAGCGCGAGGGGCGCCCGCGGGCGAAGAGGCGGCGGACCTCCTCCGCCACCCCCGCCGGGAGCCGGTCCAGCCCCGACGGGTCGCGCCGGTCCAGCCAGGCGCGCAGGGCGCCGTCCAACCGCACGATCCCGCCCGCCGCGTCCGCCAGCGTCCGCAGCTCCTCCGGGGCCGACCAGGCGCCGCACAGCTCCGCCACCTCGCCGGCGTACAGGTCGCCCAGCGGGAGAAAGGGCTCCGGCGGGAGCGTGCCGCAGAGGAGGAGCACCGTCTTGTTCTCCGGCGCGGCGGCCAGCGCGTCCGACGCCAGCCGCGCCGCGAGCCCCGCCGCCTCGCGCTCCGCCCGCTCCCCAGCGCCCATGCCGCGCAGGACGTGCAAGAGTGGTTCCACCCCCGGAGCGTCCGCGCGGGCCCGCAGCAGGGCGTTCGCCCCCAGGGGCTCCAGCAGTCGCGCGGCGAGCCCCGCCTCCGGCGAGCCGTCGTCGGCCAGCGCCACGCGGGCCACGCCCCGGTCCGCGAGCGCCTGCCGCGCCACCGCGGTCACCAGCTCCCCGATGCGCGCCTCCCTCACCGCGCTTCGTCCTCCGCCACGATGCGGGCCAGCTCGCGCAGCACCAGGCGCGGGTCCTCGTCGCGCGCGTGCGAGTACGGGCGGCGCGCCCGCGCCACCGCGTCCAGCGACAGGTCGGCGGTCACGCGGTCCTTGTGCAGGTCGCCGCCGCGGGCCAGCACCGCGCCGTCCGGACCCACGATCAGCGAGCCCCCCGCGAACACGGTGCCTCCCTCCACTCCAACCCGGTTCGCGACCACCACGTAGGTCCCGTACGCCGTCGCCGCCGCGACGGCCAGGTGCTCCCACGCCTTCCACGAGGCGAAGCGCGCGCCCTCCGCACCGCCCTCCCACGAGCCGCGCCCCGCCGCCGCCGACTGCGCCACGATCAGGTTGGCGCCGGCCGCCGCGTGCAGGTACGCGAGCGAGGGGTGCCACAGGTCCTCGCACACCAGGAGCCCCACCCGCCACCCGCCGCCCGCGTCGTAGGCGCGCACCCGGTCGCCCGCGCCGAACCAGCGCCCCTCGTCGAACATCCCGTAGGTGGGGAGGTAGAGCTTGCGGTGCCGGTGCAGGACCTTGCCACGGCGCAGGTGGAGCGCCGTGTTGAAGGGGACGAAGCCGTCGCCCATCTCCACCATCCCCAGCACCACGTCCGGCCCGTCCGCCAGGGCGGGGAAGGGCGCCTCGCCCACGGGGACGGCGAGCGCGTGCGCGCGGTCGCGCAGGTCGTACCCGGTCAGCGCCAGCTCCGGCGTCACCAGCAGGTCCACCCCGTCGCGCGCCGCGGCGGCCTGCGCGGCGGCCACCTGGCGGAGGTTCGCGTCCGGGTCGCCCAGGACCGGCGCGAACTGCTCCACCCGCAGGCGCAGCCGCGCCCCGCTCCACTCGCCGCCGCTCACCCCTCGCTGCCCAGCTCCGGGGAAAGCCCCACCGCGCGCGTGACCGGCACGGTGAACACGATCCCCGTGGCCGGGTCCTCCAGGCTGCCGCAGATCTTCTGGAGCAGGTCGATCACCCGGTCCACCTTGTCCTCCTCGCGGATGACGCTGAGGATGGTGTAGTTGCGGGGCCGCGAGCGGGAAGCCAGGTCGGCCAGGCCGGCGAAGATGGGGACGTCGTGCACCAGGAAGCGGCCCATCCCCTCGCTGTTGATCAGGGTGGCGCCGGTGACGCCCAGCTCGACGAACCCCGAAAGGATCTCGTCCAGCTTCTCTTCCTCGTTGATCACCGCGATCAGGAGTTGCACGCGCGTCCCGGGGCCGGTGGAGAACGGGGCGGGTGCGGCCGCTGCGGCCCCGCCGTCGGGTCGTATCATACCCCGCGCCGCGAACGGGTGTCAAGGAAACGCGGGGCTTTCCGCCCTCGGCCGCCGGCGTGTCCACGACGGCGCGGAGGGGTTCGCACGATCCTTGCTCCGCCGGTCGGCTCCGAGCCCGACCGAGCCCCGCCCCCGCCGCCGAAGCCCGCGGGGGACGGGTGAGCGCTTTCCCAGACCGGAGATCCCAGAGTGCCCAAGTTCATCGTCCAGGGTGGCCGTCCGCTGCGCGGCACGGTCCGGCCCGCCGGAAACAAGAACGCGGCGCTGCCGATGCTCGCCGCGACCCTGCTCACCGAGCAGGAGGTGGTGCTGGAGAACGTCCCCAAGATCCGGGACGTGCTCACCCTGATGGACCTGCTCCGCACCCTGGGCGCCGAAGCCGACTGGACCGGGGACAACGAGGTGACCGTCTGCGCGAAGGACGTGGGCAAGGTGCAGCTGGACGAGACGGCGGCGTCGCGGATCCGCGCCTCCATCCTCCTCGCTGGCCCCATGCTGGCCCGGGTGGGCGGGATGACCCTCCCCCCGCCGGGCGGCGACATCATCGGCCGGCGGCGCATGGACACGCACTTCCTGGCGCTCCGCAGCCTGGGCGCCGAGGTCGTCATCGGCACCAGGGCGTTCGAGCTGCGCGCCCCGAACGGGCTGAGGGGCGCCGACATCTTCCTGGACGAGCCCAGCGTCACCGCCACCGAGAACGCCGTCATGGCGGCGGCGCTGGCGCGCGGCACCACGCGGCTGCGCAACGCCGCCGCCGAGCCGCACGTCCAGGACCTGTGCCACATGGTGGCCGGAATGGGCGCGAAGGTGGAGGGGATCGGCACGGGCACGCTGGTGATCGAGGGGCGCGAGTCGCTGGGCGGGGGCCGCTTCCGCATCAGCGCCGACCACATCGAGGTGGGATCGTTCATCGGCCTGGCCGCGGTGACCGGGGGCGAGCTGCTGATCCAGGACGCCGACCCGCACCACCTGGACTCCACCCTTCTGGGGTTCGCGCGCCTGGGCGTGCGCGGCGAGGTGCGCGGCAACGACCTGTTCATCCCCGCGGAGCAGGCCCGCACGGTGGAGATGGACATGGGCGGCTACATCCCCAAGATCGACGACGGCCCGTGGCCGGCCTTTCCCGCGGACCTCACCTCCATCGCGCTGGTGGCGGCCACCCAGTGCGAAGGGACGATCCTGATCCACGAAAAGATGTTCGAGTCGCGGATGTTCTTCACCGACAAGCTGGTGGCCATGGGCGCCCGGCTCGTCCTGTGCGACCCGCACCGCGTCATCGTCATCGGCCCCTCCAAGCTGCGCGGCGGCGTGGTGGAGAGCCCGGACATCCGCGCCGGGATGGGGCTGCTGATCGCCGCCCTGGGGGCCCAGGGCGAGAGCGAGATCTACAACGTGGGGCAGATCGAGCGCGGCTACGAGCGCATCGACGAGCGCCTGCGCGCGCTGGGCGCCGACATCGAGCGCGCCGACTCGCGCGAGCGCGACTAGTGGATCACCCCGGCTGAGGTGATGGGTATCGGGAGGAGAACTTCTCCCGAGCCTTGGCGGTTGTGAAACGCCACTGAATCGTGGCCTTGCTGCCGTTGCGGTCGCGGCACCAGACGGCGGTTTCACGCTGCACGACTTCCATGCTGGGCAGGCGCCGGTCCAAGCATTGAGTGCCGAGCACGGAGAACTCCACCTCGGCCATGTTCAACCAGCTTGCATGCTTGGGCGTGTGGTGCAACTCCAGGCGCTTTGCGATCCGGCTTGCTTCCTCGGGCGCGAACGCCTGGTAGAGCGAGGCCGGCGTGTGCGTGTTCAGGTTGTCCAGCACCACGCGGACCTTCTCCGCCTCCGGAAAATGCACGTCCACCAGATCCCGCATGCAGTGGGCGAAGTCGATCGCGGTGCGCCGCTGCGTGACCTTGACCTCTCGCCAGGCGGTGTCGGGGCTGAAGAAGAGGAAGAGGTTGCACGTGCCTTCGCGCCGGTACTCGTAGTCGAACCGCTCGGCCTGCCCCGGTCGCGCCGGCAGCGGCATGCGCACCTCGGACAGAAGTTGCAGAGGCATCTCGTCAAAGGCCACACGCGGCCGCTTCGGGTCGTTCGGCTCTGCATACAGGTCGAGCACGTCCTCCATCCGCCAGACGAATTCGGCCGTGATCTCCGGGATCAGCCACTGCTGGCGCTGCCACGGCTTCGTCTTGCTTTTTTGAGCGTGCGGCGCACCGTCTCATCCGAGATCGAGTCCACCGCCCCCAGTTCCACCAGCCGGTCCGCGAGCATCTGCATGCTCCAGCGGGCGCGCCCACCAGGCACGTCGCTGCAGGCCAGCGCCAGGAGCAGGGCCTCCGCTTTGCCTGTCAGCTTCGGCGGCATCGGCGGGCGGGGTTTCTCTGAGAGAGCCGCCTCCAGCCCTTCTTCCACGAAGCGCTTGCGGATGCGCTCCACCGTAGCGACCCCGACGCCCACGCCCGCGACGATCTGCTCGTCCGTGGCACCCTCGTCGGAGCGCAGCACCACCAGAGCGCGTTTGATCCGCCGCGCGCTTGCCTTCCCCTTGCGCGTGAGCACAAGCAGATCGCTGCGCTCCTGCTCCGTCAGCTTCACCTTGTACCGCTTCGTCATCCTTCGGCTCCTGTACAACTGCGTACCCAAAGCCGAAGGATACCCCATCAACTCACTCGTGGTGCCCCACTAGGCCGCAAGACCCGGGACAGGGGGATAGCCACGTGGCGGACGAGCAGCGGCGGATGCCGGGGATCGGCGAAGGGATCAGGGCGGGGCTGGGGATCCTCTCCGCCTTCAAGGAGGCGGTGGAGGAGACCTTCCAGGAAGCCGTGGAGCGCGGCGACATGAAGCCCGACCGCGCGAAGCAGGCGGTGCAGGACGCCGTGCGTCGCGCCCAGGGCACCTTCGACGAGGTGCGCGAGCGCCTGGACGCGGTTCCCCGGCGCGAGTTCGACGAGCTGCGGGCGGAGCTGGACGCGCTCCGGGCCGAGGTGGCCGAGCTGCGCGGTCGGCTCGGCGGGGTGGAGCGCATCGAGGAGCGCGTGGAAGAGCGCGGCGCCGGCCCCGACGCCAGCGGCATCCTCGTCGAGCCGTAGTGGGCGCGCCGGAGGGGGCGCGCGTCGTCGCGGAAACGGAGTCCGGCGGCGGCGTGCCGCTGTGGACGCACCCCGGGTGGGCGGAGCGCTTCCCCTGGCTGGCGCAGGGGACCACCGGCGCCGGCTCGCCGGAGGCGCCCTTCGACCTGGGGCTGGCGGGGTCGCAGCCGGTGGGCCCCGCTCTGGACCGCTGGCGGGCCCTGCGCGCCGCCGCGGGCGCGGAAACGGTGGTACACGCGCGCCAGGTGCACGCCGCCGACGTGTGGACCCACCGCGAGCGCGGCGCCCCCGGGATCGCCGTGATGGACGGCTACGACGGCCACGCCGCCGCGCAACCCGGGCTGCTGCTCGCCGTGGGTGTGGCGGACTGCGTCCCCGTGTCGCTGGTGGACCCGGCGACGCGCTCCGTCGCGCTGGTGCACGCCGGCTGGCGCGGCACCGCGGGCGGCATCGTGGAGCGCGCCATGGACGTGCTCGCCGCCGACTTCGGCGCGCGGGTGGAGGAGCTGTGGCTGCACTGCGGCCCGGCCATCTGCGGCGAGTGCTACGAGGTGGGGCCGGAGGTGCACGCCGGGGTCCGTCCGGGGTGCGCGCCGCCGGCTGGACCCGCGCCCATCGACCTGCGCGCCGCCATCTTCGAGCGCGCCGTCGCGCGGGGAGCTCTCGCGGATCGGGTCACGGTTTCGGCGCACTGCACCCGCTGTGGCCCGGGGAGCTTTTTCTCCCACCGCGGAGGTTCCCGCGCCCGCCAGATGGGGGTTCTCGGGATTCGTTGATTCGACTGCGGGTTCGGGCGTGCCCCCGGCTGGCGCCGGGGTCGGGCTGCGGTGTGGGGCGGGACGGCGAAGCGCCGCCGCGGCAGGGAGCTTCGGCGGCGCTTCGGATTAACGGGGCCGGTCGAAATGTGCCATCAGCTTCCACGCCGCCGGCCAGGATTAGCCCAGCCATCCCTAAGAGTTGGACTGCCGCGACGCTCTTATCCGAATTAGTTCAACCGGTCGGATACTTTCTGAAATCTCTCGAGTGCAGTCAACAAGTTCGCGGTGATCTGCGTGGCGAGTGCCTGGGGCGATGGGAGAGCTTCACCCGCGGCCTTTGCTTCTTCGGACCTCAGCCAAGTCAGATCGGTGCCACCATGGTCTCCCCTGAGCAGAGCGTCCCACTCAAACCTCCTCCATCTGCCTTGCGGGTTCTTTTGGGTCCAAGTAGGCCGACGCCGGTCCATCGCCTTTGGGTTGTAGCAGGCGACAAATTCGTCGAAATCAGATCGCTGGATCGGCCGCTTGCGGAGTGTGAAGTGCTTGGCCTCCCGGAGATCGTACACCCACAGGCCAGCCTCGCGGCCCACAGGATTCCGGTTGAAGAACAGCACATTTGCCTTCACGCCTGCGGCGTAGAAGATCCCAGGCGGGAGCCGCAGCAGGGTGTGCACGTAGCAGTCCTCGAATAGTTTTCTGCGCACTATCTCACCGCCGCCCCCCTCGGTAAGTACTGTGTCCGGGAGGACGATCGCGCAGCGACCATCGGGCTGCAGAAGCGTCAGAACGTGTTGGATGAAGTTGAGCTGCTTGTTGGCAGTGGTCACCCAAAAATCAGGTCTCCTCTCCCCGGCTGCTAAGTCTCCCTGGTCGTCTCCACCCGCGACGCTCCCCTTCTTGCCGAATGGCGGGTTCGTGAGCACGACCCTGAAGCGGCGGTCTGATGGGGTAGCCAGTGCATCCACGCCCGCCCGGATTGGGGACGGATCCGCGTTCACGCCGTGGAGGTAGAGGTTCATAATGCAGAGCCGTGCGGTGTTTGGCACCAACTCCCACCCGTGGACGAAGTCGCGGGCCAGGTGCTCGCGCTCCTTATGGGTGGCGCGCGGTCCTACCTCCCCGGTTGCGAACCGATGTGCGGCAAGCAGGAACCCGCCTGTCCCGGCAGCCGGGTCACACACCGTATCCTTCACCGTGGGTTGTACGCAGTCGACAATGGCTTGGATGAGCGCACGTGGAGTGAAGTACTGCCCTGCTCCGCGAGGCGACTCGGAGGCGGTCCGAGCGAGAAGCCCCTCATAAATATCCCCGGATACGTCAGCGTCCATCGCGGTCCATGTCTCCGAGCCGATTAGGTCCACGATGAGCCGGCGCAGCGTCCGAGGATTCTCAATCTCGGGGCGTGGCTTTCTGAAGATGTCACCGAGCATGCCTGGCTGGTGGCTTAACCGATCGAGGACCGCGTCATAATGCTCCTTCAATTCCGCGCCGGTCTTTTCGAGGAGACTCCCCCAGCCCCACTCCTGCGGGACAAGAGGTTGTCGGTCAGGATGGCGGGCCGAAACTTCGTCGGCCATTTTCAGGAAAAGTAGGAACGTAATCTGCTCAATGTACGCGAGATACGACAGGCCCTCGTCCCTCAGGACGTGTGCGAATCCCCACGCCTTGTCTACGATCTGCTTCGTGTCAGTCTTCATGGGGGCTATTCGGCGTCGCCTTCAGATTGCAGGCCCTCGACAGGCATTTCCGCGGGTTCTCGCATCGCCATTCGACGAGCGCCGGGTAGTGGGTTAATAAGGTGGAGCAGACCCTTCTCCAGCACAGCTTGAGTGGCCGCGCTAGAAAATTCAGCGAAGTGCCCCAAGTAAGGGTCGAGCTCGTCGACCAATTCGTCGAAAAGCCCCCACTCCTCGTTTGCGGCCGCCTCCAAGATGCGATCGCATAGGATTCCGACCGCGAACATAAGTTCTAAGCGTTTGTAGTTCCATGTGCCTTCATGCAGGTGGTAGTACCCAATCGAATCGAGGGCACGACGATAGAGCCACTCGTCTTGTTCCTCTGTAAACCGCGGAACGGGTGCGCCGCTGCTTGAGTCGAAGCAGAGAAGCCGGCAGTCCCCTGCGATCACCGGGTCTAGGAGCACCGGCTCCTCCCGCGCTTCCGTGGCGCGGTCCTTCGCGCGGGTTTCCTCGTCCCGAAGAGGGAAGTAGCAGCCTTTCCCCGCCATCTTTTCGGTTGAGTGGTCCGGCCGACGCTTATTCACCAGCGGGTGAGCAAGGCGGAGGTTCTTCAGGTCGAATGCACGCCACCAATATCCCCCGTGCGGGGGCTTTGAACCCCACACCTTCTTCTTCGGCCTGTAGTGCTCCACCTCCCCTTCACCCGCCGCGAGTCGCACCTCGGAGTACCAGCACTTGCAACCACCGATGATCCATAGGGCGTATCGGAACGCGCTACACGCCTGCGCGTGATCGTTAATGTACTGCCGTCGCTCTGGATCGTTGCCGATACGCTGGATCTCACCAAGCGCGTCTTGTAGGGCGTCGAGTTGCTCCTGCCGGGCGATTCGGCGGATGTGTCCGAAGTCAATGAATCTCATCCGCCCCCCGCCTCTGCAGCAGCCGCGTCGCGATTTTTTTCGCGACTTCCTTCCGCAGCCTCCAATCCGCAGTGTCGGGGGCCGGGACCGCCAGCTCAGGCTTTTCCTTCTGTGCTTCGGTTATTGCGCGGATGAACTCTAGGTACAGCGGGTCACGAGCGGCACGCGAGAAGTCCAGCTTGCCCAATTCGTGGTCCAATCGGGTGAGCTCCGAAAGTTCCTCATCGGACTTGTTCTCCTTCAGACCTAGCTCCCGCTTTCGGTCGAGAGCGGCGAGGGTCACGGGGTCAATGCCGGATCGCAGCCCGAAGAACTCACTGGTTAGGATCGCTTGGAACCCCATTCCGCGCGGTGAGGAGGTCGGGTGACGACTTGTTACCACACTGTTCTCGTCTTCGAGGAGCACCACTACCTCATCGCTCTCAAGTCCAGCGAACGTGAGTGGGCTGTGCGTGGTCATTATTATCTGGCTGCTGTCCTGCGGCTCAAAGCCGTACTCACGAAGGTTGCTTAGATAGTCTAGGCACCATGCCGGATTAAGGTGCGTATCGGGTTCGTCCAGCAGAAACAGACCCTCGCGCTGAGCGGTAAATCGCATAAGCCCGATGATTGTCAGGAGCTGTTGTTCGCCCTCGCTCAACTCCTGGAACGTCACGGGTTCAGGTTGGTCCCGGATATTTACCCGGATCTGCACGTCCTGTCCGTCAGTGCTGACAAGGTCGCTGAAGATTGTGCTCTCCAGACGAGCGAAGAATTCCTTGGACTCCAGTCCCTCAGCGAGCTTGCGCAATGTGCTCTCGTTCGGAACAAAGCAGTAGCGCATCCCGAACGTCTTCTCCTGGCCCAGGGAGATGCGCCGCTTCCGAGTCCCGGACATCGGCGCAAGCGAATGGCGGAATAGAGAGTCCAGGAACAGGGCGACCTTGCCGCCTGCGCGCCAAAAGCGCGCATCATCCGGACCTCCCGCGGTGCTTGGACGGTGGGTCTTGCTCCAGTATGGCTCGTGGAGCGCGAACAGAACCGACTTCAGACCCTCAATCCGGAATTCCTCGCGAAGGAACCGTTTGGCCTTCTCGTCACCCGCAGCGAAAAATGAGAACAGGGCGAACTGGCTGTGGTGCGGCTTAGCGAGGAATAGAGGACGGAGCGGCGCCTCCTCTCCGGTGATCTGCTCGCGGTAGTACTTTTCCTCGTGCCAGGCGAAGGCTTGGTGAAAGCGCTCCGATACACCTGAATAATACCCGAACACGTAGTGGGGTAGCACTCGATCCGGGTTCACTTTCCCTTCGATGTTCCGGTTGCGCCGAAAGAACTGTGTCTGCGTGACCTTCTTGTACTCACGCGTCGTCGCATTCTCGCTCACCTGTCCATCAGCCTCCGCGATTTCATACGTACGTACATACCGCTTCGGATCGTCAGTGGACCGCCGCTCCCGCTCCGTGGCCTCAACCCGGACGTAGTGGTTGTTGCAGTGGTACTCGATCTTATACGCGAATGTGGCTTCTTCTTCTGAACTCAGTTCTCGGAAGATCCACGCGAGTGCCTCAAGGAGGTTGGACTTGCCAACGCCATTACGGCCGACTACTACCTGGCGCGAACTCGTGATGTGGAAATCGACGTCGAAATTGCGCAGGTTCTTGTAGTCCTTGAGATAGAGAGCATCTACTCGCAATGGTCACCTCGATTTTAGGTGTAATAATACGCGTGCACCGTCTGGCCAGTTGAACGCATCGTCACCTCTGGGCTTCTCCTCTACCACCGAATCCCAAACGTCCGAGAGGCGAGCATAGAACTCGTCCACCTCGCTAGCGGGGTAGTTCGCCGCGACAAGCAAATCTTCGGGGCTGATCCCGTCCGGGTGCTCCTTCAGGACTTCGAGTAGGGGCCGTCGTTTAGAGGCCGGCATCCGTTTCACTCGTTTGACAGGGGTTTGCTGCATCTGAGCGGCACGATCCTCTTCGCGCCTGGCGTGCAGCCGAGTCACAAGCGCGGAGACGGGTTCGTCCTCTTCCCAGGGTTCGGCCAACTCGCCGCGGAAGGCCCGGGCGAGCACCGACTCACGGAGCTGGGCGGCCCTAGCGAGTTCGCGATTGAGTTCGTGCTTTGTCGCTTTCAGTGCTTCGAGTTGATGCTCTACCTCCTCTACAATCGCGCGCTGCTCAGCCACCGGGGCAAGTGCCACTGGAACACGCGCGAGGCGCTTCGCACCGAGGTGGTTGATTCCCACGCCACCGGAGAGTGTCGCGAAGACACGATTGAAGTAGCAGTGCTGCAGGAGCACCAGCACATACTCGCTCTCCACCAGCACGGGCCGCAGCCGGATAACTGTGTTCTGGAAACAGCACACCGGCAGTTCATCCCGCCAGATCGCCGGTTTGCCAACCTGATCCGGACTCCCCGAGGCCTCCGACACAATTAAGTCGCCAGCGCGGAGTCGGTACGTCAAGCGCTCCTGCGGCGGGAAGTCCATCTCAAGGACGTCAGACAGGTCTAACCCGTCCTCCGTGATGTTTGCGGCGCGAAGGTACGGTGTCGCGTGCGCCTTCGCTCGGTTGGCCGGGTTCTTGGCGCGCCCGAGCCGGACCTCGCACAGTTGCCCCAGCGTCGCCCAGGTCCACCGCTCCGGGAGGTCCGGGAGGGAGGCAACGTAGGGTTGGGCCGGCTCCTCGTATCCGCTGGTGAGCGCCGGGAGCAGTGTACCCTGCGCGCCGTCGTGCGTTTCCACGGCGCGTTGCCTGCGCACGCGGAGGATCTCCTCCAGAATGTCCTCAGCGGCCACTCCGCCGGTCGGCGTCCGTAGAGCACGGCTCAGTTGGCCCGTCACTGCAGCCTGAAGCACGGACGCACGGAACCGCGTGAGGTCCTCGGCCGCGACGCCGAGGGCGGTAACCCCGCCCTCGATGTCGGCGAGGGAGATCGCAAGGGCTTCCACGATTCGCCCCTGCTCCGCAAGGGGTGGGAGCGGCACGGTGAGCGCGCCGAGTTGAGCGGCCGAGATGCTGGAGAAGGTTGAGCCGGTGCCTGTGGCAAACAGCTGATTCCTCTGCGAGGCCACATAATGGTTTATATACGGCTGGCACTCGTACGCCCGTACAGCGGCCACTCCACGCCCAATGCACGCGCGAAAGTTGGCGACGTTCGTCCTTCCCGTCGTCGACCCGCGAACGCAAACCAGGAGATCCCCCGGCGCGCAGAATTTGGACGGGCTATCGGTAAACTGTTGTGTGGTAGGATGGTCGAGGGGTCCCGGGCCGAACTCCGTCGGTCCATTGATTAGTGGCTCTCCTCTGCCCACCGAGTTGTAAGACGTGCCGGGAGGACTATTCCCCATCACGATCTCAGCGATGTCACCGAGGCGAACCCACTTCCAACCTTGTGGCAGCAGACTCTCGCCCGTCGGGGCACCACCATCATCACGCCCACCCTTTTCTTTCCCTGCGAACGGATCGTCTCGAGTGCGGGCGCTCATACCTGTCCGTGAGGATATCGATTTCGTCTCCAGTGCACTATGGGATGCTCGTCATAGGCACCAACCGAGTTGGTCGAGGATCATTATATTTCCCACGAGGCACTCCTGTCATCGCTACACAGCGACGCCAATATGGAGTACTATTATATGCGCCCCGTCGAGCCGAACCCGCCGGTCCCTCGCTCCGTGGCGCCCACCTCCTCCGTTTCCACGATCTCCGGCGTGGCGAAGCGCGCGAAGACCAGCTGCGCGATCCGCGTTCCCCGCGGGATGGGCACCGCCTCGCTCCCGGCGTTCCACACGATCACCTTGAGCTCGCCGCGGTAGTCCGGGTCGATGGTGGCCGGCGAGTTGGGCAGGGTGATGCCGTGGCGCAGCGCCAGCCCGGAGCGCGGCCTCACCTGGCACTCCACCCCCTCCGGCAGCTCCATCGCCAGCCCCGTGGCGACCAGCCGCCGCTCCCCCGCCGCCAGCACGAAGTCCGCCTCCGCCGAGGCCACGTCGAACCCCGCCGAGCCGGCCGTCTGGCGCGCGGGGAGCGGGAGGTCGGGGTTGTGCGGGAGGCGCTGGAAGCGGACGATCATGGGGGGAGTGCGAAAGTGCGGGAGTGCGAAAGTGAACGGCACGGCATCGCGGTTCGGAGCCGTTCGCCGTTGCCGTTCCCCATAGTTCCCGGAATATGTACAGGGGGAGACTCGCCGGCAGTTTGGCGAGGCTCCCCCCGGCGTAGGGAAACCCGGGGGCAGTTTCCCGGGGTTCCCGGAGCCCGCGGAGGAGACCGGCAGCAGTACCGCCGGGCTCCGCAGCGGCCCCCCGCAGCGGAACTACGCCGAAAGCACCTGCTCCACCGGCGTGTACTCCAGCCCGAACGCCTCCGCCACGCCCGGGTACACCACCTTGCCGCCCACGATGTTCAGCCCCAGCAGCAGCGACCGGTCGTCCCTGACCGCCGCCTGCCACCCCTTGTTCGCCAGCCGCATCGCGTACGGGAACGTCGCGTTCGTGAGCGCCAGCGTGGACGTGCGCGGCACCCCGCCCGGCATGTTGGCCACGCCGTAGTGGATCACGCCGTCGATCTCGTAGATCGGGTTCTCGTGCGTGGTCGGGCGGATCGTCTCCACGCAGCCGCCCTGGTCCACCGCCACGTCCACGATCACCGAGCCGTTCTTCATCCGCTTCAGGTCCTCGCGCAGCACCAGCTTGGGCGCCTTTGCGCCGGGGAGGAGCACCGCGCCCACCACCAGGTCCGCCACCTCCAGCTTCTCCAGGATGTTGTGCCGGTTGGAGTAGATCAGCTCCACGTTGGCCGGCATCACGTCCGACAGGTAGCGCAGGCGGTCCAGCGACAGGTCCATGATGGTGACCCGGGCCCCGAAGCCCGCCGCCATCTTGGCCGCGTTGGTCCCCACCACGCCCCCGCCGATGACGAGCACCTGCGCCGGCGCCACGCCCGGGACGCCGCCCAGGAGCATGCCGCGCCCGCCGTAGAACTTCTCCAGGTACTTGGCGCCCGCCTGGATGGACATGCGCCCCGCCACCTCGCTCATGGGCGTCAGCAGCGGCAGCTCGCCGTTGGGGAGCTGAACCGTCTCGTAGGCGATCGCCACCGCGTTGGACTTGATGAGCGCCTGCGTGAGCGCCTCGTCCGCCGCGAAGTGGAAGTAGGTGAAGAGAACCTGGTTCTCGCGGATCCGCGGGTACTCCACGGCGATGGGCTCCTTCACCTTCATGATCATCTCGGCGCGCGCCCACACGTCGTCGACGCTCTCCAGGATCTGCGCCCCGACGGCCGTGTACTCGGCGTCGGTGAAGCCGCTCCCCTCGCCCGCGCCCTGCTCCACGAACACGGTGTGGCCCGCCTTGACCAGCGACTCCGCGCCCGCCGGCACGAGGGCGATGCGGTTCTCGTTGGTCTTGATCTCCTTCGGAACGCCGATAAGCATAGGACTGGTACGCGTCTAGAGATTGAGGGCAGCGTCCGATTCACCCGCTTTCGGACGGACGGGGGACAATATGGCACCTCCGTCCACGTTGCGCGAGTGCGGCGAGCAGGAGGGATCAGGAACGGCTTTGAAGGGACGGGTTCGGGCGTGCCCCCCGGGGGGCGCGGGGGTCGGGCTTCGGCTCCGTAAGCGAGCAAACCACGCTCGCTAACGGAGTCGAGCCCGCGCAAACAGCCGCGCGGTCTCGACCCTTCGGGCCGAAATCCCTCACGCGGGGTGCGGCGTGGCGGCAGGGGGCTCGGTGACGGCTTCCGGATTCGCTCCGACCGCCCGGAAACGGGAACGGGCGGGCGCGCCCCGGTGGCACGCCCGCCCGTTTTTCGCAGCTCCCTTACCGGGGGAGGACTACCCCTCGGCGGGCGCCGGGCCCGAGCCCATCTCGGCCAGGGCGGCCTTGCGGGAAAGGCGCAGGCGGCCCTTCTCGTCGATGGACAGCAGCTTGACGTGGACCACGTCGCCCTTCTTGACCACGTCCTCCGTCTTGTCCACCCGGCCGTCCTGCAGCTCGGAGATGTGCACCAGCCCCTCGGTGCCGGGGAGGATCTCCACGAAGGCGCCGAAGGTGGTGGTGCTCTTCACCACGCCCTCGTACACCCGGCCGACCTCGGGCTCCTCGGTGATCGCCGCGATCATCTTCCGCGCGCGCTCGCCGCCCTCGCCCGAGACCGAAGCGATGGTCACGGTGCCGTCGTCGTCCACGTTGATCGTGGCGCCGGTGGCCTCCTGGATCCCGCGGATCGTCTTGCCCTTGGGCCCGATGATCTCGCCGATCTTGGCCGGGTTGATCTTGATGGTGATGATCCGCGGCGCGTAGCGCGACAGCTCGGAGCGGGCCTCGGGGAGCGCCTTCTCCATCTCGCCGAGGATGTGCATCCGCGCGCGGTTCGCCTTCTGCAGCGCGTCGCGCATCAGCTCCACCGTGAGCCCCTCGATCTTGATGTCCATCTGGATCGAGGTGACGCCCTCGCGGGTGCCGGCCACCTTGAAGTCCATGTCGCCGAGCGCGTCCTCCATCCCCAGGATGTCGGTGAGCACCGCGACCCGGTCGCCCTCCTTGATGAGCCCCATCGCCACGCCCGCCACCGCGGCGCGCACCGGCACGCCCGCGTCCATCAGCGCCAGCGAGCCCGAGCACACCGTCGCCATGGACGACGAGCCGTTGGACTCCAGCACGTCGGAGACGATGCGGATGGTGTACGGGAACTCCTCGTACGGCGGGAGCAGCGGCTCCAGCGCCCGCTCCGCCAGCGCGCCGTGCCCGATCTCGCGGCGGCTGGTGCCGCGCATGGGCTTCACCTCGCCGGTGGAGAAGGGCGGGAAGTTGTAGTGGAGCATGAACGACTTGGTCTGCTCCGTGGGCGAGTCGATGCTTTCCACGCGCTGCTCGTCGCCCTGCGTCCCCAGCGTCGCCACGCCCAGCGCCTGCGTCTGCCCGCGCGTGAAGAGCGCCGAGCCGTGCGCGCGCGGGAGAATGCCCACGTCGATGCTGATGGGGCGCACCTCGTCCAGCCCGCGGCCGTCCGAGCGCTTGCCGGTGGACAGGATCATCTCGCGCATCGCGCGCTTCTCCAGGTCCTTGAACACCGAGCCCACCGACGGCTCGATCCCCTCGAGCTCGGCCACCAGCTGCGCCACCACCTCGGCGCGGATGCCTTCCAGCGCCGTGTTGCGCTCGGCCTTGTCGGCGATGCGCATGGCCTCGTCCACCCGGTCGCCGGCCGCGCCCTCGATCTTCTGGCGGATCTCCGGGTCGATCTGCTTGGGCGTCCACTTCATCGTGGCGGGGATCTCGATCTCCGCCAGGAGCTCCTTCTGGATGCGGATCAGCTCGCGGATGCCGTCGTGCGCCACCAGCAGCCCCTCGGCGATCTCCTCCTCGGGCACTTCCAGGGCGCCGCCCTCCACCATGGTGATCGCGCTCTCGGAGCCCGAGACCACGATGTCCAAGTCGGAGTACTCCAGCTGCTGGAAGGTGGGGTTCAGCACCCACTGCCCCTGGATGCGCCCGATGCGAACCGCCGCCACCGTCTCGGCGAAGGGGATGCGGCTGGCGTTCAGCGCGAACGACGCGCCGGTCAGCGCGATCACGTCGGCGTCGTTCTCCTGGTCGGCGGAGATGACGTACACGAAGATCTGCGTCTCGTTGGCGAACCCGTCGGGGAAGAGGGGCCGCAGCGGGCGGTCGATGAGCCGCGCGGACAGGATCTCCTTGTCCGAGGGGCGGCCCTCACGCTTGATGAAGCCGCCCGGGATCTTCCCCGCCGCGTAGGTGCGCTCCCGGTACTCCACCGTCAGGGGGAAGAAGGGGAGGTGGGTGGGGTTGTCCTGCGCCGTCGCCGTGCACAGCACCATCGTCTCGCCGAACTGCACCACACAGGAGCCGTCCGCCTGCCGGGCCATCTTGCCCGTCTCGATGGCGAGCGTACGTCCCGCGAACTGTCTCTCGATCTTTGCCATTCTCTTTGCTCTCTTTTCCGTCTTCGGGTTGCTGGGGGGCCGCACAGGGGCCCGCGCTCCCCCACGCACGCGGGCTTTGCTTTCCGGGAATTCCGGTAGTTTTCCGCTCGATCAAAAAACGCGCGAACGCCGCACGGGACATGCCCGTGCGGCGCTCGCGACGATCAGACGGCCGGCGTGTAAACGATTGTTCCGCTCGCGGGCCGTCGCCGCATCAATGCCGAAGCCCCAGGTCCGCGATCAGCGCGCGGTAGCCTTCGAGGTCGTTCTTCTTCATGTACGTCAGGAGCCGGCGGCGCTGGCCCACCATCTTGAGCAGGCCCTGGCGCGAGTGGTGGTCCTTCTTGTGCGCCCGGAAGTGCCCGGTCAGGTGGTTGATGCGCGCCGTGAGGAGCGCGATCTGCAGCCGGGTGGAGCCACGGTCGGTCTCGTGGGTCCGGTACTTGGTGATGATTGCGTCGCGGTCGATGGTCGCCATGCGAGTCGGTACCTCCAGAAGAGTCTATGCTGGTCAGGAAGTGAACCGATCCTTCGAGCTGCCTGAAACCTCTCGGGGATCAAATTGCACAAGCCCTCATAATAACCCCGCGGCGCCGTCCGCACAAGCCGTGGGGCCGCTCTCGCCCCGCAGCAGCGCCCGCCCGTCGGTCTCGTCGCGGCGCATCTGCTCCACCAGCGCGTCCGCGGAATCGAAGGCGAGCACGCCGCGGATGCGCGCGCAGAACTCCACCCGCACGCGCCGGCCGTACAGGTCGCCCCTCCAGTCCATCAGGTAAAGCTCCACGCGCGGCTCCCCGCTCCCGAAGGTGGGTCGCGGGCCCAGGTGCAGGAGCCCGGGGACCGGCTCGCCGTCCACCCGGCCGCGCACCGCGTAGATCCCCTCCGCCGGGAGCATCTTGTCCGCGTCGCCCAGGGCGAGGTTGGCGGTGGGAAAGCCCAGCGTGCGGCCCAGCTTCTCGCCGTGCACCACCAGGCCCTCCAGCGAGTACGGGCGCCCCAGCCCGCGGGCCGCCGCCGCCACGTCCCCCGCGGCGAGGGCGCGGCGGATGCTCGACGACGAGTACGGCTCGCCGCCCCCGCCCACCGCCTCCACCACGTCCACCGCGAAGCCCAGCTCCGCCCCGATCTCGCGCAGCGTGTCCACGCCCCCCTCGCGTCCGCGCCCGAAGCCGTGGTCGTAGCCGATCACCAGCTCCTCCATGCGCAGCCGCCCGATGAGGATCTCCTCCACGAAGCGGCGCGCCGGGTACTCGCGCAGCACCGGCGTGAAGGGAAGGAACACGGCGTACTGCAGCCCCGACTCCGCCAGCACCTCGCGCTTCTCCGCGGGGGTGGTGAGCAGGGGGGGGCGTCCTGCGGGCGGACCACGCGCAGCGGGTGCGGATGGAAGGTCGCCAGCACGCTGCGGCGCCCGGTGCGCTCCGCCCGCCGCACGATCTCCTGCAGCACCTCCCAGTGCCCCCGGTGCACCCCGTCGAAGGTGCCCACCGTGACGATGGACCCACGCCCGTCCGCCGGGATGGGGGGCGGGAGGGCAGGGTCCACGGCGAACGCGGCCGGTCCGCCCCCTCCGTGCGCGGCGCCGAAGGTCACGCCAGCACCTTGCGCGGCTGGACCCGGTCGCCGGTCCGCTCCCCGATGGCCAGGAGCGTCCCGTCGGCGGCGACCAGGGCCAGCGGGACGCCCGACGGGGCGTCGCCGGGAGCGGGGAGGGCGCGCCCGTGCCCCAGCGCCACGGCGCCCGCCCCGTCCACCTCCACACGCGGCAGGTGCGCCACCGCCCCCGCGGGCGACAGCGCGGCCGCCGCCACGCGCTCCGCGTCGCCGAGCGCGTCCAGCGGCACGGCGGCGTCCACGGAGTGCGCGCCCATGCGGGTGCGGCGCAGCTCCGCCAGGTGCCCGCCCACGCCCAGAGCCTCGCCCGCGTCGCGCGCGATGGCGCGGATGTAGGTGCCGCTCCCGCACTCCACCTCGAACTCCACCTCCGGCAGGCGCACCTCCACCACCTCGATGCGGTGGATGGTCACGCGCGAGGGCTTCCGCTCCACCTCCTCGCCGCGGCGCGCGGCCGCGTACATCCGCTCGCCGCCCACCTTCTTGGCCGAGAACCGGGGGGAGCTGCTCGATCTCCCCCACCTGGCGCTCCAGCGCGGCGCGCACCTGCGTCTCCGCCAGCCCCCGCCAGCCGTCGCCGGCGGCGACCACCTGGCCGGTGCGGTCGTCGGTGTCGGTGGCCTCGCCCAGGCGCATCACGGCGCGGTAGGTCTTGGGGAGCGGGGTCAGGTACTCGGCGAGGCGCGTCGCCGGCCCGAAGCAGACCAGCAGCAGCCCGGAGGCGAAGGGGTCCAGCGTCCCCGTGTGCCCCACCTGGCGGGTGCCCAGGGCACGGCGCACCGCGGCCACCGCGTCGTGCGAGGTGGGGCCCACCGGCTTGTCCACGGGGAGGACGCCGCCGCGGGCAGCCAGCTCCGCGATCCCGGGGGGCGCGGCGGGAGCGGAAGGCCGGTTCACCCGTTCTCCCGCTCGCCTTCGCCGGTGCCGGTCTCCGCCCCTGCCTCCACGTCCGTCTTCGCCTCCGGCGGAAGCACCTCGCGCAGGAGCGACTCGATCCGGCTCGCCTCCGCCAGGACACGGTCGTACTGGAAGTGGAGCTCCGGCACCCGCCGCATGTGGAGCTGCTTGCTGAGCTGCGTGCGGATGAAGGGCGAGGCGCTGCGCAGACCCTGGAGCGCGGCCTCCTTCTCGGCGTCGTCGCCCATGACGGACACGTACACCTTGGCGTGGTCCAGCTCCGGCGAGGTCTCCACGGCGGTGATGGTCACCAGCCCCACGCGGGGGTCGCGGACCGCGTCGCGAACCAGGATGGAGATTTCCTGGCGGAGCTGCTCGTTGATGCGGTCGGTACGTTGAAAGCGCGCCATAAGCCCCCAATGTGAACAGGGAACAGGTCAGGGGAACCGCAGGCAACAACCATGCTGCCGCAGGCTGTTCCCTGTTCCCTATTCCCTGTTCCCTAGTAGAACGTCGTGTAGGAGTCGACGATGCGTGCTTCCGGCTCCTCTTCCACCATCCGGTCGACCGAGGCGAGGACCGACTGCGCGTGGCGCCGGTCGCCCGACACCAGGCAGGCGGCCAGCTCGGCGCGCTGGTGCGCGTCCTGGTGCCCCGTTTCCGCCACGGAAACGTTGAAGCGGTTGTGGAGCCGGTCCTTGAGGCTCAGCACCACCCGCCGCTTCTCCTTCAGCGAGGCGCAGCCGGGAAGGTGAAGCTCCCAGACCACCAGGCCGACGACCATCTCCCCCCCGTCCTTATCAGATCACACGAAAACGGGAGCGCGGCGCGGCACCGTGCCGCACCGCGCTCCCCCTCCGACGGTCAGCGATCCTCGTTCGTGCTGGCCAGCGTGCGCGCGACCTCCTCCACGCGGTAGCACTCGATGATGTCGCCGATCTTGATGTCGTTGAAGTTGTTGACGTTCAGGCCGCACTCGAAGCCCTCGCGGACCTCCTTGGCGTCGTCCTTGAAGCGCTTCAGGCTCCCCAGCTCGCCCTCGTACACCTGCACCGCGTCGCGGATCACGCGGATCCGGCCGCGCCGCTGGAGCTCGCCGTGGGTGACCATGCAGCCGGCCACCGTCCCCACGCGCGGGACCTTGAAGAGCTGGCGGACCTCGGCGGTGCCCAGGAGGACCTCCTTCTCCTCGGGGGAAAGCATCCCCTCCATCGCCGCCCGCACCTCTTCGACCGCCTCGTAGATGATGTTGTACATCCGGATGTCCACGTCCTCGCGCTCCGCGACGCTCCGCGCCTCGCCCGTGGGGCGGACGTGGAAGCCGATCACGATGGCGCCCGACGTGGAGGCCAGGAGCACGTCCGACTCGTTGATGGCGCCCACGCCGCGGTGGATCACCTGCACCCCCACCTCGGAGGTGGCGAGCTGCTCCAGCGAGTCCGACAGCGCCTGCACCGAGCCGTCCACGTCGCCCTTGATGACGAGGTTGATCTGCGTGGCCTCGCCCTTCGCCAGCATCTTGGACAGGTCGGTGAGCTTCACCCCGCGGCTGCGGATGCGGATCCGCTTCTCGCGCTCCAGCCGCTGACGCGTCTGAGCGATCTCCGCGGCCCGCTCGGCATCCATGGACACCAGCTGATCGCCGGCGCCGGGGACGCCCGGGAGGCCCAGGATCTGGACCGGGATCGCCGGGCCGGCCTCGGGCACCGGGCGGCCGCGCTCGTCGAGCATGGCGCGGACGCGGCCGTGGTACAGGCCGCAGACCACGTGGTCGCCCACACGCAGGGTGCCGTTGGTCACCAGCACCGTGGCGACCGGCCCCTTGCCCACGTCGAGCTGAGCCTCGATTACCGTCCCCACCGCCTCGCGGTCCGGGTTGGCCTTGAGCTCCAGCACCTCGGCCTGGAGGAGCACCTTGTCCAGCAGGTCGTCCATCCCCATGCCGCGCTTGGCAGACACCTCGGCCGACATCACGTCGCCGCCGAAGTCCTCCAGGACCACCCCGTGCTGCAGGAGGTCCTGCTTGACCTTCATGGGGTTGGCGTCCGGCAGGTCCACCTTGTTGACCGCCACGATGAGCGGCACGCCGGCGTTGCGGGCGTGGCTGATCGCCTCGATCGTCTGGGGCATCACCGAGTCGTCGGCGGCCACCACCAGGATGACCACGTCGGTGACCTCGGCGCCGCGGGCGCGCATCGCGGTGAACGCGGCGTGGCCCGGGGTGTCCAGGAACGAGATGGAGCGCCCGTCCTGCAGCTCCACGTGGTACGCGCCGATGTGCTGGGTGATGCCGCCGGCCTCGCCCGCGATGACGTTGGTCTTGCGGATGTAGTCCAGGAGCGACGTCTTCCCGTGGTCGACGTGGCCCATGACGGTGACCACCGGCGGCCGGCCCCGCAGGTCCTCGGGGGCGTCCTCGAAGACCATCTCCTCCATCTCCGCGCCGTACTCCTCCTCGCGGACGGCCTTGAAGCCGAACTCGTCCAGCAGCAGCTCGATCTGGTCGAAGTCGAGCCGCTGGTTGATGGTGACCATCAGCCCGAGGTTCTTGAACGCCGACGAGATCAGCTGCGTGGCCGACACGTCGATCAGCTCGGACAGCTCCGCCACCGTCAGGAACTCGTTGACGCGGACGATCGTGGCCTCTTCATCACGGCGCCGCTGCAGCTCCTCCTCGCGGCGCTCGTGCATGGAGGGGCCGGCGTCGCGGGAGCCGCGGCGCTTCTTGCGGCCGCCGGACTCCATCGCCGCCATGGTCTTCTTGAAGTTGTCGTCGACCGCCTCCTGGTCGACCCACCCCTTCTTCTTCTTCTTGTCCTTCTTCTTCTTGCTCGCGTCGCTCCCCGCGGCCGGGGCTCCCCCGGCGCGGGCGGGAGCCGGCGGTGCGCCCTTGCGGACCGGCGTGGGGGCAAAGCCCTCACGCGCCGGGCGGGGCCCGTCGGGACGGCGCTCGCCGCCGGGACCGGCACCGGCGGGACGCGCCGAATCGGGCCGGGCGCCCTGCGGACGCGCCGGCATGGGCCCGCGGCCCTCTCCCGGGCGTCCCTCGCCCGGACGCGCCGGACGCGGACCCGGAGGTCCGGCGGGGCGCACCGAGGGCGGCATGGAGGTGCGGTAGGCCGGCGTCGGCCCGCGGTTCTCGGGAGGCGCGGGGGCGGCCGCTGCCGGGCGCTCGGCGGCCGGCGGGGTCTCGGCGCGCGGGGGCTCCGGGCGGACGGGCTCCGGCCGGACCGGCTCGGGGCGCGCGGACTCGGGGCGTGCGGGCTCGGCCGGCGCCGCCTCGGCCACCGGGGCCGGGGTGGGCTGCGGCTCGGGCTCGGCGGCGGGCGCGTGGTCCGCCGCGGCCTCCACGACGACGGTGACGTCGCGCGGCGGCTCGCCGCCGTCGGTCACCAGGCGGGCGCCGCGGTCGGCGGCGTCCATGGCGGCCTCGGCGGCGATGGCGTCTGCGGCGTCCGCCATGGGCGACGCGCTGGAATCGGCCTCCGCCACGGGGGCGGCGGCCGGCTGCACGTCGTCCTGGGTGTCCTCGGCGCCCTCCGGCAGGTCCTCGCGGCGGCGGCGGCGCCGCCGGGGGCCGGCGGCGGCTTCACCGATGACGGCCTCGATGGCCTCCTCGGAGGAGTGGTGCCCGTGGCGCCGCTCGCGCTCCAGGCGGGCGCGCAGGCGCGCGACGTGCTCGTCGCCGAGCGGCGTCATGTGGCTGCGCACAGGGATGTCCATCTCCCGCAGGAGGTGCACAAGCGCGTCGGAGGAGACGTTTAGCTCCTTGGCTACTTCGTACACACGCATATGGTCCAGCTTCCTCCTGGCTCTTATTCCTGCGGGGACGTGATTGCGGCCGCCAGTTCGGCGGCGCGCCCGGCGAAGCCTCGGTCGGTGAGGCCGACGGCGGAGACGACCCCCTTTCCGAGGGCCGCGCCCAGCCGCTCCTGGTCGAGGAGGATCCCGAAGGGGACCCCCCGCGCCTCCAGGAGCGGGACCAGCTTCTGCTGCTGCGTGGGAGAAGCGTCCGCGGCGAGAACGACGTGGACGACCTCCCCGTCGCGAATACCCCGCCGGACGGTGTCGGTGCCCGTGAGCACGGCACCGGCGCGGGCCGCGAGACCCAGGAGGGAAAGAAGCGCCTCCTCCGGGGACCTTGCCGCCCGACCGGGCGCGCCCGCCTTCCGGCTGGCGGGGGTCATCCCTCCGCCGGGGACTCCTCGGCGTCCTCGGACACCGCGGCTTCCTCTCCGGCGCCGTCCTCGTCCTCCACCGTCAGCTCCTCGATCAGCGCGAGGATGCGGTCGGCTTCCGTGGGCGAGATGCCTGGGATGCGGAGCAGGTCTTCCCGCTCCAGATCGATCACGTCAAAAAACGTAGTATATCCCGCCGCTTCGAGCGCCGCCAGGGTAGCCGGAGCCAGCTCCAGCTCCCGGAGCGGGAAGTCGGTGGACTCGTACTCGCCGCCCCCGCCGCCGAAGAGCGCCAGGTCGGCGCCGCGCTCCAGCCATTCCCGCGAGCCGTACAGGTCGATCTGCCAGCCGATGAGCTGCGAGGCCAGGCGCACGTTCTGCCCGTTGCGGCCGATGGCAAGCGACAGCTGGTCCTCGTCCACGATGGCGGTCATCACGCGGCGCTCGTAGTCGGAAACCACCTTGGCGACCCGCGCGGGGGCCAGCGAGCGCTTGGCGAACACCTCGGGGTCCGGGTGCCAGGGGACGATGTCGATGCGCTCGCCGCCCAGTTCCTGAACCACGGCGCGGACGCGGGACCCCTTGAGCCCCACGCAGGCACCCACCGGGTCGATGGACTCGTCGCGGGAGGAAACGGCCAGCTTGGTGCGCCCGCCCACCTCGCGGGCGACGCCGCGGATCTCCACGATCCCCTGCGGGATCTCGGGCACCTCCAGCTTGAAGAGCGCCGCGACGAAGAGCGGGTCGGCGCGGGAGAAGATGAGGCGCGGCCCCTTGGGCGTCTCCTCGACCTTCTTGAGCACCGCGCGGATCGCCTCGCCCTGGCGGAAGCGCTCGCGCGGGTTCTGCTCCTTCCACGGGATGATGGCGTCGGCCTCGCGGGAGCGGTTCAGCAGGATCACCAGCTTGCCGCGCTCCACCTGCTGCACCTCGCCGGAAAGCAGCTCGCCGACGCGGTCCTCGTACTCGTCGCGGATCTTCTGCCTCTCGCCCTCGCGGACGCGCTGCAGGATGCGCTGCTTGGCGGCCATCACGGCGTTGCGCCCGAACTGCTCGAACTCGACGGGCACCTCCTGGATGTCGCCGACCTCGAACTCGGGGTCGTCCCAGCGCGCCTCTTCCAGCGACACCTCGCGGGAGGAGTCTTCCACCTCGGCGACGACCTCCTTGAGGACGACGATGTCGATGCGGCCGCTCGCCTCGTCGATGGTGATCTCGGCCTCCACGTTGGGGCCGTAGCGCTTGGCGAGGGCGGCGAGGATGCCGTCCTTGATCAGGTCGTGGAGCTCGTCGCGCGAGATCGACTTGTTCGCCGTCATCTCGCGGAAGGCAGCGATAATCTGGGTCGCGTTGTTCATTGCCGCATTCTTGCCGGTGATGTCCAGTGAATCCCGCAGGGCCGCCCGGGGCGGCCCGTCACCAACGAAAGACCAGGTTCGCGCCGGAAACTTCCGCCAGCGCGACCTCCACCTCCTCGCCGTCCGGCAGCCGCAGCCGGACCCGCTCCTCGCCCTCGGCGCCGGAGATCCCCAGGAGGACCGCTTCCAGCCTGCGCCCCTTTCCGGCGAGCGGCTCCCTGCCCTTGACGCGCACCTCGGAGCCGGCGAAGCGCTCCCAGTCGCGGCGGCGGACCAGCGGCCGCTCCACGCCGGGGGAGGAGACCTCCAGGACGTAGCGGTCGGACAGGTCCTCGCGCTCGTCCAGGAACGGCTCCAGCGCGCGGCTCACCCGGGCGCAGTCGTCCAGGGAGACGCCGGGCTCCCCGGGGCGCGAGTCGGGGCGGTCGACGTAGGCGCGGAGGATGGGCCGCGCCCTGCTCCCCACGCGCTCCAGTTCCACCAGCTCGAAGCCGAGCTCCTCGATGCGCCGCTCGATCTCCCGCGTCAGGGCGTCCTCGACCACGCGCGCCTTCCGTCCCCGGTGCATAGAAAACAAAAAAGTGGGGCGGCAGCACCCCACTTGCTACGGCGATCCACCCAGGGGGCGCCCGCCCAACCCGCATTCATGCAAGTATAGCTGCTGCGCCGCCGAACTGCAACCCCGGCGGGGCGCTGGGGGCCCCGCCGCGCCCCGCCGGCCGCCGCCGCCGCGGCATGCCCCGTGCATCACGCCCGGCGGGCTCGCGGGGGACGACGGAGGACGACTCGGCTTGCGTGCGTAGACGTGTGGAAATACTTTAATCGGCTTCGTAGACCCCTGTTTTCACACGGCTTAACGCCCTGCCGGCGCCCGACGCGGAACGCCAGCAGCTTCTTTGCGAGAGAGTGATGGCCTTCCGCTGGCTCAAGACGGGGAGCTTCATACCGGTCAACGACATCGCCGTCGACCTGGGGACCGCGAATACGCTCGTTTACGTGAAGGGCGAGGGAATCGTCCTCAACGAGCCGTCCGTGGTCGCGATGGAGAAGGCGACCAACAAGATCAAGGGGATCGGCCTGGAAGCGAAGCGGATGCTCGGCCGGACCCCCGAGGGGGTGACGGCCATCCGCCCGCTCAAGGACGGGGTGATCGCCGACGTGGACGTGACGGAGGTGATGCTCCGCTACTTCCTGACCACGGTGACTTCCAAGCGGTTCCTGAAGCTCAAGCCCACCATGGTGGTGGGCGTCCCGTCGGGGATCACGGAGCTGGAGCGGCGCGCGGTGCGCTCCAGCGCCCACGCGGCGGGGGCCAAGGAGGTGTACATGGTCGCCGAGCCCATGGCCGCGGCGATCGGGGTGGGGCTCCCGGTGGAGACGCCCACCGGCAACATGGTGATCGACATCGGCGGGGGGACCACGGAGATCGCGGTGATCGCGCTCTCGGGGATCGTCTGCGACACGTCGATCCGGGTGGGGGGCGACGAGATCGACAACGCCATCGTCACCTTTCTGCGCAAGAACTACAACCTGATGATCGGCGAGGCCACCGCCGAGGCGGTGAAGATCCAGATCGGCTCCGCGTTCAGCACCGGCGAGGAGCGCGAGATGGACGTCAAGGGGCGCGACCTGGTGTCGGGGATCCCCAAGACGGTGCGGGTGCACTCGCAGGAGATCCGGGAGTGCATCCAGGAGCCGATCCAGGCGATCGTGGAAGCGGTGCGGCGGGCGCTGGAGATCACGCCGCCGGAGCTGGCCTCGGACATCGTGGACCGGGGGATCGTGATGACGGGCGGGGGGGCGCTGATCCGCGGGCTCGACGTGCTGATCGCGCGGGAGACTAACCTCCCCATCCACGTGGACGAGGAGCCGCTGACGTGCGTGGTGCGCGGGGCGGGACGGATCCTCGACGACATCGAAAAGTATCGCGGAGTGTTGACCACCTGAGCACGTTCAGGCCGTACCTCAGTGGAGGCGGGGAGCGCGGACGGAAGCGGGATCTGGGGCTCGCCGGGTTCTTCACGCTCCTGGCGCTCTTCTTCATCTTCCTCCCCCCGCGCTACCGCGAGGGGTTCGCGGGCGCGATCCGGGGGACCGTGCTGTACCCGTTCATCGCCATGCAGCGCGGCGCGGTGGACCGCGAGGGGCGCTTCGCCGACGCGGGCGCGGTGCGCGCGGAGCGGGACAGCCTGGCGGCCTTCCTGGTGGGGCAGGCGAACCTGGCGGCGGAGAACCGGCGCCTGCGTGCCCTTCTGGGGATGCGGGAGCGCCTTCCCAACTCCTTCGTGGCGGCGGAGGTGATGCCGTTCGAGGGCGCCGCCGCGCCGGGCACCTTTTTGATCGCGGTGGGGACGGCGGAGGGCGTGCAGCCCGGATCGGCGATCGTCACGGCGCAGGGGCTGGTGGGGATGGTCAAGGAGGTGCACCGCGGCTACTCGGTGGCCTTCAACTGGACCAACCCGGACTTCCGCGCCAGCGCGGTGTCGGAGGACGGGGAAACCTACGGGATCCTGGAGCCGCGCGAGGGGCGGGGCGGCGAGCAGCTGCTGGCGCTGACCTCCACCGCGCTCCACACGGTGCCCAAGCTGGGGAGCACGATCGTGACCTCGGGGAGCGGCGCGACCTACCCGCGCGGCATTCCCATCGGCACGGTGGCGGACACGGCGAGCGAGTCCAGCGGCTGGCAGCGCATCTACCTGATCCGGCCCTTCGTGTCGCCGGCGGAGATGACGCACGTGCTGGTCCTGGGCGCGCCAAAGGCGGGTGCGACCGACCGCGACCTGGCGGCGGCGTGGGGGATTCGCCTGCGCGAGGGCCCGGCTCCCGATTCGGCCATGCTCCCGGCGGCCCCCGCCGCCACGGCCGCGGCGCCGATGCCCGCGGCGCGCCGGCCCGCGCCGCGCCCGAGCGGGCCGCGGCTCCTGGGCAGGGAGGTGCAGGCGAGCCCGCAGACCACGGCGCCGGCACCGGGCGTGGCGGGAGCGCCCGCGCAGCCGCAGACGCCCCCCGACACCTCGAGGAACCGGAACCGATGAGCGGCTCGCGCTTGGCACTGACGGCGCTGGTCGTCCTCCTCGCCATCCTGTACTTCGTTCTCCGCGTGGGTCTGGGGCTGGGGCTGCTGGTCCCGGACCTGATCGTGATCGCGACCCTCCTGGCGGCGCGCCAGCTGCGTCCCGGGTGGGCCGCGGGGCTGGGGCTCCTGCTGGGAATTCTGGAGGGGGCGGTGTTCCCGCTCACCTTCGGCGCGAGCGCGCTGGCCCTGGTGCTGGTGGGCTACCTGGGGTCCCGCACGCGCGACGTGTTCTCGGGCGGCGGGCTGATCTTCCTCGCCTTCTACCTGTTCGTGGGGAAGTGGCTGTACGACATCCTGCTGTACCTGATCCTGCTGGCGGACGCGACGCCGGGGCCGCCTTCGGCGCTCCTGCTGATCTCGCCGCTGGCGGCTCTCTACGCCGCGGCCGCGGGGCTCGTGGCGTACTCGGCGTACCGTACGCTCTCCTGAAGTCCTGAATGGCAATCAAGCGCGTACGCGCCCTGCAGCTGGGCGACCCGTTCCTTTTCTTCCTGGTGCTGGGGCTTTCCCTGTTCGGGGTGGCCATGGTGTACAGCGCCGGGGTGCTGGACGTCCCCTCGCAGGTGGTGACGGGGATCTGGAAGCAGCAGCTCACCTGGTTCGCGCTGAGCATGCTGGCGATCCCCTTCGTCCTGCGGGTGCCGGTGACCTGGCTGGAGTGGGCGGCGCAGCCCATCTACGCCTTCGCCCTGGTGCTGCTGCTGCTCACGCTCTTCATCGGCGGCGGGGCGGGGACGGCGGAAAGCTCGGCGAGCTGGATCCAGGTGGGTCCGGTGCGCCTGCAGACCTCGGAGATCGGCAAGGTGGCGGTGGTGCTGATGCTTTCCCGGGTACTGGGGGAGTGGCGCGAAGCGCCGCAGAACCTGTTCGCGCTCTGGAAGCCGCTGGCGGTGGTGGGCGTGCCCATGATGCTGGTCATGGCGCAGCCGGACCTGGGGACGGCGCTGGTCTTCGGCTCCATCCTGGTGTGGTGCCTGTTCTGGGCGGGGACGCCGCTCAAGACGCTCTTCCTGCTGCTGAGTCCCGCCATCGGGCTGTTCCTGTCCATCAACCCCTGGGTGTGGGGCGCCTGGATCATCCTGGTGGGGTTCCTTCTGTACCGCTGGCGGGTATACCTTGGGGAGGCGGCGACGGTGGTGCTGGTCAACATCGCGGCCGGCACGGTGTCGTGGATGCTGTGGGCGAAGCTGAAGCCCTACCAGAAGAACCGCTTCCTGGTGTTCCTGGACCCCTCGGTGGACCCGCGCGGGGCGGGGTACAACCTGATCCAGTCGCGCGTGGCGATCGGGAGCGGCGGCTGGTTCGGCAAAGGCTTCACGGAGGGGACGCAGAAGCGCCTCGCCTTCCTCCCGGAGCAGCACACGGACTTCATCTTCTCGGTGGTGGGCGAGGAGTGGGGCTTCATCGGCGTCGCGCTGGTGCTGATCACCTTCGGGCTGATCTTCTGGCGGCTGGTGCGCATCGCGGAGCGCTCCTCGGACCCGTTCGCCAGCCTGGTTCCTTTCGGTCTCTTCGGGAGCTGGTTCGCCCACGTGCTGGTCAACGTGGGAATGGTGGTGGGGATCATGCCCATCACCGGCATCCCGCTCCCCTTCATCAGCTACGGCGGCTCCTTCCTCCTCGTGAACGTTCTGGCCATGGCGATCGTGCAACGGATCGCGGCCGAGGCACGACGATGACGCCCGCCCCCCAATCCCGGATCTCCGTCCATGGCCTGGTTCCGTAAGCCGAAGACGCCCCTGCAGGCCGCGGATCGCCGCGACCTGCCGGCGAACGTGTGGGAGAAGTGCCCGTCGTGCGGGGAGATCCTGTACCGGGAAAAGCTCAAGGAGAACTGGAACGTGTGCCCGCAGTGCGCGCACCACCTCCGGCTCTCCGCCAACGGCTACGTGGCGCTCTTCACCGACGACGGGAGCTTCCGCGAGCACGACCGCAACCTGCGCTCGGGCGACCCGCTGGAGTTCGTGGACCTGAAGCCGTACCGCGAGCGGCTGGTCCAGGCGGAGCGGAAGAGCTCGCACGGCGACGCGGTGATCACCGGCGAGGGGACGCTGGAGGGGATCCCGGTGTTCCTGGCGGTGATGGACTTCGCCTTCATCGGCGGGTCCATGGGCTCGGTGGTGGGGGAGAAGATCGCCCGCGCCGGGCTGCGCGCGCTGGAGCGAAAGGCGCCGTTCATCGTGGTGTCGGCTTCGGGCGGGGCGCGGATGATGGAGGGGATCTTCTCGCTGATGCAGATGGCGAAGACCTCGGCGGTGCTGGCGCAGCTCCACGAGGCGGGGCTCCCCTACATCTCCATCCTCACCGACCCCACCACCGGCGGGGTGACGGCTTCGTACGCCATGCTGGGCGACGCCAACCTGGCGGAGCCGGGGGCGCTGATCGGCTTCGCGGGGCCGCGCGTCATCGAGCAGACGATCAAGCAGGAGCTGCCGGAGGGCTTCCAGCGCTCGGAGTTCCTGCTGGAGCACGGGATGCTGGACGCCATCGTGGACCGCCGCGCCATGAAGCGCGAGGTGGCCCGCCTGCTGCGCCACATGCTGGGGCTGCCGGTGCCGGAGGACTACGCCACGGTCCCGTCCGCCAACGGCAACGGGGCGTGACCGGGGACGACCCGCTCGCCTGGCTCTACGGCCGGACCACGGGGGGGATCCGCTGGGGGCTGGAGCGGACGGAGGAGATGCTCGCCGGTGTGGGGGATCCGCACCGGCGCTTTCGTTCCATCCACGTGGGCGGCACCAACGGCAAGGGCTCGGTGTCGGCGCTCTGCGACTCGGTCCTGCGCGCGGCGGACCCGGGGCGCCGGGTGGGGATGTACACCTCGCCGCACCTGGTGCGCTTCGCGGAGCGTATTCGCGTGGACGGCGAGCCGGTGGACGGCGCGCTCCTCGCGGCGTGCGTGGAGCGCCTCCGGCCGGCGATCGAGGATTCCGGCGCCACCTTCTTCGAGGCGGCGACCGCGGTGGCGTTCCTGTGCTTCGCCGAGGCGGGGGTGGACGTGGCGGTGGTGGAGGTGGGGCTGGGGGGGCGGCTGGACTCCACCAACGTGGTCGCCCCGCTGGTGGCGGCGGTGACCAACGTGGCGCGGGACCACGTGGAGTTCCTGGGCGACACGGTGGGGGAGATCGCCTGGGAAAAGGCGGGAATCTGGAAGCCGGGGGTCCCCGCGATCACCGGCGAGGCGGACCCCCTGGCGCTGGGGGTACTGGCCGAGCGCGCCCGCGCGGTGGGCGCGCCCTTTGTCGCGCTGGACTTCGTGTCGGCGGTGGAGGACGTCCGCCTCGCCCCGGCGGGGACCGGGTTCCGGTTCCGCTCGGAGGCCTGGGGCGAGCGCGAGGTGCGCATTTCGCTGGTGGGAGCGCACCAGGCGCGCAACGCGGCGCTGGCCGCGGGGCTGCTGGCGCTCCTCCCGCCGGAGCTGCGGCCGGAGTGGGACGCGGTGGAGCGGGGCTTCGCGGCGGCGCGCTGGCCCGGGCGCTTCCAGGTGGAGGAGATCCGCGGCACCACCTGGGTGCTGGACGTGGCGCACAACCCGGCGGGCGTCGCCGCGCTCGCCGCGACGCTCGACGCGGTGGCGTTGCCGCGCCCGCTGGTGCTGGTGGCGGGGGTGCTCTCGGACAAGGAGTGGACGGAGATGCTTCCGCCGCTGCTGGAGCGCGCGGACGCGGCGATCCTGACCATCGCGCCCACCGCCCCGGAGGGACGGCGCTGGGACCCGGAGGCGGTCGCCGCGGGGCTCCCCCGCGACCTGCGCATCCCGGTGCGGGTGATCCCGGAGCTGGAGACGGCGCTGTCGCGGGCCACGACGCTGGCGCCGTACGGCACCGTCCTGGTGACCGGCTCGGTGCACACCGTGGGCGACGCGCTGCCGATCCTGGGGCTGCCTTCGCTCTGACGCCCGTTCGCTCGGCATTCGCGAGTCCCTCTCCCACCGCCTTGGGGGAGGGATTCGTGCTCGTGTGCGTCTGGATCGGTGTGCGGCGGTCGGGAGCGGAGCTGGTCTACGGGAAGAGTTAATCCCTTTCCACCGCCGCCGCACCCCCAACTCTTCCCTCCGACCACCCCCACTCCCTCCCTGGGCGGCATTCGCGTGGGGCAGGGAACCCCTTCGCCGTTCTCCATTTCGCGCGCGGAGTTCGAGGGGCCGACGGAGGGCGTCGGCTCGGGTCGTGCGTGTGGCTCATTTTCCGTTCCGTACTCTCGCACTTCCGCACTTTCGCACTCGCCGTCCCCGGTCTACATTCCGCGCCATGTCTACCTTCGCCGCACTGCCCGGTTTCCGGGACTTCTACCCCGACGAGTTCGCCGTCCGCGCCCACATCGTCCACGCGTGGCGCGAGGTCGCGCGGCGCTACGGCTTCCAGGAGTACGACGGGCCTCCGCTGGAGCCGCTGGAGCTGTACGTGGAGAAGTCCGGGCCCGAGATCGTACAGCAGCTCTACAACTTCACCGACAAGGGCGGGCGCGAGGTGTCGCTCCGCCCCGAGATGACGCCCACCCTGGCCCGCATGGTGGGGGCGCGCATCGGCGGGATGCGGAAGCCCGTGAAGTGGTTCTCCATCCCGCAGCTCTTCCGCTACGAGCGGCAGCAGCGTGGGCGGCTGCGCGAGCACTTCCAGCTCAACCTGGACGTCATCGGCGAGGAGGACGTGCTCGCCGACGCGGAGCTGCTGGCCGCGGCCATCGACATGCTGCGGATGCTGGGGCTGACCGCCGGGGACTTCGTCGCGCGGGTCTCGGACCGGCGGCTGCTGCGCGCGCTCCTGCTGGACGCGGGGGTGCCGGAGGACCAGCTCGTCCTCGTCTACAACATCGTGGACAAGCTGGAGCGGGAGACGCGCGAGGCGCTGTCCGCCCGGCTGTCCGCCGAGGCGGGGCTGGGCGCGGAGACCATCGACGGGATCTTCGCCATCTTCCGGCACACGGACTTCGCCGGGGTGAGGGAGGCGTACGGGTCGCGCGAGACTGTGGCGCCGGAGATCGAGCGCAGCGCGCAGCTGTTCGCCCACCTGGAGGCGATGGGCCTGGGCGACTTCGTCCGCTTCGACCTGACCATCGTGCGTGGGCTGGCCTACTACACGGGGACCGTGTTCGAGCTGTTCGACGTGCGCGGCGAGCTGCGCGCCATCTGCGGCGGCGGGCGCTACGACGACCTCCTCAAACGCGTGGGCGGCGTGGACGTGCCCGCGCTGGGCTTCGGCATGGGCGACGTGGTGCTCACCGAGCTGCTGCGCGACCGCGGGCTCCTGCCCGACACCGCACACTCGCTGGACTACTACCTCGTCGCGGTGGGGCCGGAGCAGCGCCCCGCGGCCCTGTCGCTGGCGCACAGGCTGCGCGATGCCGGGCACTCGGTGGAGTACGGCTTCAAGGCACAGGGGGTGGGCAAGCAGTTCAAGAACGCCTCGGCGCTGGGCGCCCGGCGGGTGGTGGTGCTGGGCCCCGACGAGGTGGCCGAGGGCGTGGCGGCGGTCAGGGACATGGCGAGCGGGGAGGAGGTCCGGGTCCCCATCGAGGAGCTGGCACGACCGTGACGCCCGCGCCGGCCCCCACGCGGCGGCCCGGCGCGGGCGACGTGCACGGACAGGACCCGCATCCCACGGGACAACGAACCGGACCTCTTTCTTTTTTGGATATCGAAATGGCGAACGACAAGGCACTCACCACGCGCGCCGACGACTTCAGCGCCTGGTACAACGAGATCGTGCTCCGCGCGGAGCTGGCGGACTACTCGCCCGTGCGCGGCTGCATGGTCATCCGCCCCTACGGCTACCGGCTGTGGGAGCTGATGCGCGACCGGCTGGACACCCGCTTCCGGGAGACGGGGCACCAGAACGCCTACTTCCCCCTCTTCATCCCCCAGTCGTTCCTGGCCCGCGAGGCCGAGCACGTGGAGGGGTTCGCCAAGGAGGCGGCCATCGTCACCCACACCCGCCTCAAGGCGGTGGAGGGCGGCGGGCTGATCCCCGACCCCGACAGCAAGCTGGAGGAGCCGCTGATCGTGCGCCCCACCTCGGAGACCATCATCTACGAGATGTTCTCCAAGTGGGTGCAGAGCTACCGCGACCTGCCGCTGCTCTACAACCAGTGGGCCAACGTGGTCCGCTGGGAGATGCGCACCCGCCTCTTCCTGCGCACCACCGAGTTCCTGTGGCAGGAGGGGCACACCGCCCACGTCAGCGAGGAGGAGGCGGAGGAAGAGTCGCTGCGCATGCTGGGCGTGTACCGCGAGTTCATGGAAGAGTGGCTGGCGATGCCCGTGGTGACGGGGCGCAAGTCGGAGTCGGAGAAGTTCGCCGGGGCGCTGCGCACCTACACGTGCGAGGCGATGATGCAGGACAACCGGGCGCTCCAGAACGGCACCTCGCACAACCTGGGGCAGAACTTCGCGCGCCAGTTCGAGCTCAAGTTCGCCAGCGAGGCGGGGACAGAGGAGTACGCCTGGAACACCAGCTGGGGCGTGTCCACACGCATGGTGGGCGGTCTGGTGATGACGCACGGCGACGACCAGGGGCTGGTGATGCCCCCCCAGGTGGCGCCCGTCCAGGTGGTGGTGGTCCCCATCTACCGCAAGGCCGAGGAGCGCGACCTGGTGCTGGGCAAGGCGCGCGAGATCGTCGCGGCGCTGGACGGCATCCGCACGCACCTGGACGACCGCGACAACCTGACGCCCGGCGCCAAGTTCTACGAGTGGGAGACAAAGGGCGTCCCCTTCCGCATCGAGGTGGGGCCCAAGGACATCGCCAAGCAGCAGGTGGTGCTGGCGCGGCGCGTGGTCGGCGAGGGCGAGGAGCGCAAGCAGTTCCTCCCCGAGGCGGAGGTGCTCGGCTCCATGCGGCGGCGGCTGGACGAGTTCCAGGCGTTCCTGCTGGAGCGGGCCCGGGCGCGGCGCGAAGCCAACTCGTACCGGGACGTCGCGGACTACGCGCGGTTCCGGGAGATCCTGGACGGCGAGGGCGGGTTCGTGTACACCGGGTGGTGCGGGTCGGCCGGGTGCGAGGCGCGCGTCAAGGACGAGACCAAGGCCACCATCCGCTGCCTGCCGTTCGAGGAGTTCCAATCGTCTCCGGCGCCCGCGGCGTGCGTGGTGTGCGGCGGCGAGTCCGTGGTCGAGGCGGTCTGGGCGAAGGCCTACTGATGTGAACAGCGGGTTCGGGCGTGCCCCCGGCTGGCGCCGGGGTCGGGCTTCGGCTCCGTAACGCAGCAAACAACGCTGCGTAACGGAGTCGAGCCCGCGCAAACAGCCGCGCGGTCTCGCCCCTTCGGGCCGAAATCCCTCACGCGGGGCTGGTGCTGGCGTCCGCGAGGGCGGACCCCCTCACCCCCCGGCCCCCTCTCCCCCGCGAGCGGGGGAAAGGGGGAGCACGACACGTCGGAGGCCGAGGGTCAGGAAGCCCTCCCCCAGAATTGGGGGAGGGTGGCGAGCCTCAAGCGAGCCGGGTGGGGGCACCCGTGGACGTAGCTCGTCGCCGCTTCACGCACGAGAAAATCCCCTCTCCCGCTTGCGGGGGAGGGGTTTGGGGAGGGGGCCTTCGGGGGCGTCCGCGCGAAGCGGACGCCCCTTGTATTTCAGGCCGCGGCGATCGGGCCGCGAATCAGAACTGAAGCACCCAGCGCGTGTTCGCGGGGGGCGGCGGGGCGGGGTCGTCCTGCTTGGGACCGATCGCGAGGATTCCCAGGGACTGCGCCAGCGAGGGCGTGCGGCCGGGCGCGAGGCCGCCGGGCGTCGGGGAGCCGGCGGCGCGCTGGAGCATCCAGTCGAGCGCTCCGCGCTGCGCCTCCGGCAGGGTGGTGCTGAGTGCCGTCAGGCGCGCCACCAGAGCGCCCTGCGGCGAGCGCGGGTCGTCCTGCTTGGGGCCGATCGCCAGGATGCTCGTGGGGCGTGGCGTGCCGGGATCGTCCTGCTTGGGGCCGATGGCGACGGTGCCGTTGCCCGGCCGCGGTGCGCCGGGGTCGTCCTGCTTGGGCCCGATGGCCACGGCGCCGTTCCCCGGGCGGGGTGCGTTGGGGTCGGTCGGGCGCGGGTTGACGGTTCCCGCGGCGGCGCGTCCGCCCTGCACGACGATGGCGGTCCGGCCGCCCTGGACGACGATGCTCCTCCCGCCGGGCGAGTAGAAGATGGGGCGGACCGTCGTGCCCGCCGGGTTGTCGGCGGGGGCGGCGGCGGCGCGGCGCATCAGGTCCGCGAGGAGCTGCCGCTGCTCGGGCGGCAGGGTGGCGGAGAGAGAGTCCAGGCGGGTCTCCAGCCCGCGCACGGCGGCGGCGTCCACCACCACCTGGCCGCGCTGGGCCGGCGCGGCCGCGGCGGTGGCGGCGAGCGCGAGAGCGGGGAGCACCGCGGCGAGGGTTCGTCTCGGCAGGCGCATGGGGGACCTCCAGGGCGGAAGCGGGGAAAAGGGGCGCGGACACTGGCCCCACGGGCGGCGAAGTGCTTATCTTCACGGGCGATCCGGCCCGTCCAAAATACGCACCCGGCCACGGCATGGAAACACTTTCCGCTCCCCCGCAGTCGCGTACCGAGGCGTTTCCGCGCCGGAACGGGGTCCTGTTCTGCGAGGACGTCTCCATCCCGGAGCTGGTCGCCCGCTGGGGCACCCCCCTGTACGTGTACTCCCGGTCCGCCATCCGGGAGCGCTTCCGCGAGCTGGACCAGGCGCTGGCGCCGGTGCCCCACCTGATCGCCTACTCCGTCAAGGCAAACGGCAACCTGGCGGTGCTGCGCACGCTGGCGGAGATGGGCGCGGGCGCGGACATCGTTTCGGCGGGGGAGCTTCACCGGGCGCGGCTGGCCGGCATCCCCGGCGAGCGCATCCTGTTCAGCGGGGTGGGGAAGACGGTGCGCGAGCTGGCGGCGGCGCTGGACGCGGGGATCTACGCCTTCAACGTGGAGTCCGAGGGGGAGCTGTGCGCCCTCTCCGAGCTGGCGAAGGCGACGGGGCGGCGCGCGCCGGTGGCGCTGCGCGTGAACCCCGACATCGAGTCGCCCACGCCGCACGCGTACACGCGCACCGGGCACGCGGCCACCAAGTTCGGCATCGCCGCCGAGCGGGCGCGCGACCTGTACTGCGTCGCGGCAAAGCTCCCCGGCGTCTGGGTGCGCGGGGTGGACGTGCACATCGGCTCGCAGATCCTGGAGGTGGAGCCGTACCGTCGCGCCCTCCAGCACGTGCTGGACCTGGCGCACTCGCTCAAGCAGGAGGGGCTGCCGCTGGAGTTCGTGGACCTGGGGGGCGGCTTCGGGATCTCGTACACGGGCGAGGAGGGGATCTCCCCGGCCGAGTTCGCGCAGGTGGTGGTCCCCGAGCTGCTGGAGTCGGGGCTGCGGCTGGTGGTGGAGCCGGGGCGCTTCCTCGTGGGGCACGCCGGAACGCTGGTGACGCGTGTCCTGTACGTGAAGGAGGGGGGGGAAAGCGCTTCTTCATCACCGACGCCGGGATGAACGACCTCCTCCGCCCCAGCCATTACGCCGGGTGGCACGCGGTGGACGCGGTGCAGCTCCACGGCCGCGCCCCCGTCCGCGGCGACGTGGTGGGCCCCATCTGCGAGACCGGCGATTTCCTCGCGCTGGACCGCGAGATGGAGCGCCCCGAGCCCGGGGAGCTGCTGGCCATCCGCACCGTGGGGGCGTACGGCTTCTCCATGAGCAGCACCTACAACCAGCGGCCGCGCCCCGCGGAGGTGATCGTGGAGGGCTCGGAGGCGAGGCTGGCCCGGCGCCGGGAGACGCTGGACGACCTCGTCGCTGCCGAGATGGGGCTGTAGCACAGCGGACTGGACCGCAGGGTTCGGGCGTGCCCCCGGCTGGCGCCGGGGTCGGGCTTCGGCTCCGTAACGCACGAAACAACCGTGCGTAACGGAGTCGAACCCCGGCGGAAACAGCCCCGCCGGGTCTCGCCCCTCCGGGCCGAAATCCCTCACGCGGGGCCCGTGCTGGCGTCCTCGGGAGAACTTCCTTTCCCGAATACAGGGGTGGCGGTCCGGTCGGTGACAAGCGCGGCGGGGCGGATCCTATCGGATCCGCCCCGCCGCCGTTCTGATCAGCCGCTGTTGTCCTCGTCCGATGCGGGAAGGAGCGGCCGTCCGGCGAGGAAGTCCGCCGGCTTCTGCACGAGCACTCCTCCGATCCGTCGTCCAAAGTACTTCCCGAAGTGCATCACGTCGCCGGTGACCAGGTGCGACGCGCCGGCGCGCATGGCGGCGATGAGGATCGGGCGGTCCTTGGGGGGGAGCTCCACGTCCGGCGGGAGCGGGAGGTCGGCGGCATCCTCCACCACCCGCACCAGGGCGAGGAGGAACCGGAGCCGGTGCCTCTGGTCCGCCTCCCGCAGGTTCGAGCGGGCCTCCTCTGCCGCATAGGCGGAGGTCACCAGCTCCACCTCCGCCAGCTCCCAGAACCTCCGCAGCCCCGCCCCCTGCCTGTACGCGGCCGAGAACAGGACGTTCGCGTCGAGAAAGGCGACGTCCACGCTCAGTCGCCGGGCGGCGGCTCGTGCGGGACGGTGTCGGGATCGAGACCCATCTTCCTCACTTCCCGCACGGCCCAGCGGTACTCCGCGATGTCGGCCGCGTTGGTGAGCAGGAACTCGGCTTTTCGGGCGGGAGTGTAGGTCTCCACCGGGAGCACCACGGCGGGACGGATCAGGATCCCGTCCTCACGCTCCTCCATCAGCACCGTGGTCCCCTCCTCGATCCCGAAGCGCCGCCGCAGCGCCGCCGGGAGCACGATCGTCCCCCGCTTTCCGACCCGGATGGGCTCCGCACGCGCCACTCGCTCCTCCTGGTTGATGTCTGAATTTCAGAATATCAACGCAACGCCCGTACGGCAAGGATGCCGTGCCCGGGGACGCGGGTCACTCGGAGCCGACGGCCGGCGCCCTTTCCTGCGACACCCGAGCCCGTGCTTCGGCGGCGCCTTCGCGGTCGAAGCGGTCCACCATGTTCACCAGCCGCTGCGGCGGATCGAAGCGCTGCGCGCGCGGCGCCGTCTCGCGCTCCAGCCCCGCGGCGATGGCGTCGTACCTGGACGCCGCGTTCCAGAAGATCCAGTCCTCCAGCCCCAGCTCGTACACCGCGCGCTTCTGGGCGCGGGCCTCCGCCGGGCCGTAGCGGTGCCCCATGCTGAACCCCTGGATCCAGGGGACGATTCGCGCCGGCCGCCGCCCCGCTGCCTGCAGGCGCTGGTTGCGGATCACCCCCATCCCCACCGAAGTGAGCACCGTCTCGTAGGGGAGCTGGTTTGGCGTGCGGATCCCCGGCAGGTGCGTGGGGAAGTAGTGCGACGGATAGACCATGGGCAGCAGGTGGTCGGCGATCCCCGAGAGCGTTTCCCACTGCTGCCCGATCCCCACGTCCGCCGCCTCGTTCATGGACAGCCCGAAGAGGTCCGCCGTGACCGTGACGCCCAGCGGGTGCAGCCGGCGGCGCGCCTCCGCCAGGAAGCCTGCGATTGCCTCCTCGCGCTCCCCGCGCTCGCGGGCGTGCACCTGCCTGGGCAGAGTACGGTACGCCTCCGGGAAGCGCACGTAGTCGAACTGGATCTCGCGGAAGCCGGCGCGCGCCGCCTCCTCCGCCACCCGGATGTTGTAGTCCCACACCCGCTCGTCCCACGGGCTCATCCAGCGGTTCCCCGCCTTGTCCGTCCACAGCTTTCCCTCGGGCGTGCGGATCGCCCACTCCGGCCGCGCCGGGGCCAGGTAGCGGTCCTTGAACACCACCACCCGGGCAATGGGGTGGATGCCGTGCGCCCGCAGCGTGTCCACCAGCGTCTTCAGGTCGCGCAGCGGGATGGTTCCCTGCGACACCTCGCGCGCCAGCGGGTCGCGGCTCACGTAGCGGATGCCGTCGTCGTCCTTGACGTCCACCACGAAGGCGTTGACCTCCGTGCTGTCGGCCAGGGCGAGCAGCTTCGCCCGCTTCTCGGGCGAGCCGGCCGCGTACGAGCTCACGTACACGCCGCGGATGATGGGCGGCGCGAGGTCGCGCGGGGCGGGCGCGGGCGCGCGGGCGGGCGGCCGGGGCGCCGGCTGCGCCGCGGCCTCCTCCGCGAGGAAGGAGCTGGACGTCCGCGCGAGGGCGCCGCGGCGGTCGAGGTGGTCGGTGGACTCCGCGCAGGCGGAGAGGAGACATGCGGCCGCGAGCAGCGGCACCGCGTGAGAGGGCAGCACACCACGCATACAGCAGGTACCTCGGAACGGCGGGGGAAGACCGGGGAAAGCGGCCGTGCGGGCCGGCGCTCGGAGGCGTGCCGTGGACCGCGAGGCGGGGCTCGGCGGTCACCGCCGAGTGGGCGGCGGCGGGCATGCGGAGGACGTCACCGGCGCCCACGGATGTTTCCGTTGCGCGGAAAAATGCCGGACGCGAAAATGGTGCCGCGGGGAGCAGCCCCGCGGCCGGGCGATGGTCGCTTTCCCCGTCCCCGCCGCCGCCCTATCTTACCCGCTCCGAGACCCTGCCATTTCAGACGGAGACGCGGCCGACGTGGACGCCAATCGCATCCTCATCATCGACTACGGCTCGCAGTTCACCCAGCTCATCGCCCGCCGGATCCGCGAGGAGCGCGTCTACTGCGAGATCCACCCGCCCACCCGCCCGCTGGAGTGGATCCGGGAGTGGGCCCCGCGGGGGATCGTGCTTTCCGGCGGCCCCTCGTCCGTGTACGGCGAGGACGTGCCCACCGCCGAGCCGGAGCTGCTGCGCATGGGCATCCCCGTCCTGGGGGTGTGCTACGGGATGCAGCTCATCACCTTCTTGGAGGGCGGGACGGTGGAGCGCGGCAAGCGCGAGTACGGCCGCGCCCAGGTCACCGTGCAGGAGACGTCCGGGATCTTCGAGGGGTTCACGGCGGGGGAGCTCACCCAGGTGTGGATGAGCCACGGCGACCACATCGTGGAGCCGCCGCCGGGGTACCGCCTCCTCGCCAGCACCGAGGGGATCCCCTGGGCCGCCTTCGCCGCGGAGGACAGGCCCGTGTACGGCGTGCAGTTCCACGTGGAGGTGGCGCACACCGTCCGCGGCTCCGACATCATCCGCAACTTCGTCTTCGGGGTGTGCGGCTGCGAGCCCACCTGGACGGCGGGCTCCTACATCGACACCGAGATCGCCCGCATCCGCGAGCTGGTGGGGGACGCGCAGGTGATCTGCGGCCTTTCCGGCGGGGTCGACTCGTCGGTGGCGGCCACTCTGGTGCACCGCGCCATCGGCGACCAGCTCACCAACGTGTTCGTGGACACCGGGCTGCTGCGCAGGGGCGAGCGCGAGTCGGTGGAGCGCACCTTCCGCGCGCACCTGGGGATGAAGCTGGAGACGGTGGACGCCTCCGCGCTGTTCCTGGAGCGGCTGGCCGGCGTCGAGGACCCGGAGCGCAAGCGCAAGATCATCGGCAACACCTTCATCGACGTGTTCGAGGACGCCGTCGCCCGGGCCGGCACCGACGCCAAGTTCCTGGTGCAGGGCACCCTGTACCCGGACGTCATCGAGTCGCTGTCGGTGAAGGGTCCTTCGGCCACCATCAAGACGCACCACAACGTGGGCGGGCTCAAGGAGGACATGAAGTTCGCCCTGATCGAGCCGCTGCGGGAACTGTTCAAGGACGAGGTGCGGCAGGTGGGGCGCGAGCTGGGGCTCCCCGAGGAGATGGTGGGGCGGCACCCGTTCCCGGGGCCGGGGCTCGCCATCCGCGTGCTGGGCGCCGTGGACCGGCGGGAGCTGGACGTGCTCCGCCAGGCGGATTCCATCTACCTGGAGGAGATCCGCGCCGCCGGCCTGTACGACGACATCTGGCAGGCGTTCGCGGTGCTGCTGCCCGTGCGCTCCGTGGGCGTCATGGGCGACGAGCGGACCTACGAGAACGTGTGCGCGCTGCGCGCCGTGACCTCCCGCGACGGGATGACGGCGGACTGGTACCCGTTTCCGCACGACGTGCTGGCCCGCATCTCCACCCGCATCATCAACGAGGTGGACGGCATCAACCGGGTGTGCTACGACATCTCGTCCAAGCCGCCCGCCACGATCGAGTGGGAGTAGGAGCGGATCCTGTACGTATGGAACTGCATTGAACTGCGGGTTCGGGCGTGCCCCCGGCTGGCGCCGGGGTCGGGCTTCGGCTCCGTAAGCCCGCAAACAACGCGGGCTAACGGAGTCGAGCCCGCGCAAACAGCCGCGCGGTCTCGCCCCTTCGGGCCGTAATCCCTCACGCAACTGCCTGCCTGACCGCGAGATCCAGCCGTTGCCCCCTCTCCCGGAATTGGGAGAGGGTGGCGAGCCTCAGGCGAGCCGGGTGAGGGCCCGCTGAAACGAAGCAGGGTCCGTCGCGTCGCGACGGACCCTGCTTCGTTCGAGCCCACATCACCCTCAGACGGCCATCGCCGCTCCCCGCGCGCTCGGCTCGGCCGCGGGGGACGGCGCGTCCTCCACCGTGAAGCCGGCGACGAGCTGCCGGAGGCGGGCCGCCAGCCCCGTCAGCGACTCGGCGTGGTCCGTTGCCCCGGGCGACTCGCCGTGCTCGGAGGCGCCGGCCAGGGCGGCTACGGTGCCCATGGTTCCCTCCAGCTGCTCGGCGAGGGCGGTCATCTCCTCGGCGGATGCGGCGTTCTCCTCCGCGACGGCGGCCACGTCCGCCAGCACCGCGGTGGTTTCCGACACCCGGTCGGAGATGCGCCGCGTGTCGGCGGTGAGCTCGTGCACCAGGCGCTCCCCCGCCTCCAGCGCGCGGAAGATCCCGTCCAGCGCCTCGCCCACCTGGTGGGCGCGCCCCGCCGTTCCCTGCACCTCGGCGGCGCTCCGCTCGATCGCCGCGACCGCCCGGTCGATCCCGCGCTTCATCTCGCCCACCACCTCCACCGTGCGGGCCGCCGCGTGGCCCGTCCCCTCCGCCAGCTTGCGGACCTCGTCGGCCACCACCGCGAAGCCCCGGCCGTGCTCGCCGGCGCGAGCGGCCTCGATGGCGGCGTTGAGGGCCAGCAGGTTGGTCTGCCGGGCGATCCCGGTGATCGTCCCCACGAACCCCTCGATCTCCGCCGAGTGGCGCCGCAGCTCCCTCACCTGCTCGGTGTTCATGCCCACCACGCGCCCCGCCTCCTCCGTCGCGCGCACGATTTCCGTCACCCGCTCGCCCCCGTGGCGGGCGTTCGCCACCGAGTCGCGGATGGAGCCGGCCATCCGCTCCGCGCCCGCCGCGATGCTCCCCACCGAATCGGAGATCTCCTCCATCCGGGCGAACGCGCGCTGCGCCGAGCCCGCCTGCTCCTCGGCGCCCACGGTGATCTGCCCCACGGCGGAGTTCAGGTGCTGCACCGCCGAGCGCGTCTCCCACGCCAGCGTGGAGATCTCGCCCCCGTGGCTCTCCAGCGAGGAGCCGGTCCGCTGGATCTGGGCGATCACCACGCGCAGGTCGTGCGCCATCCGGTTGAAGGAGTGCGCCATCTGGCCCACCTCGTCGCCGCCGGCCACCCGCACGTCCTCGCCCGTCAGGTCCCCGGCGGCGATCCGCCGCGCCCGCTCCGCCATGCGCGTGACCGGCTCGGTCACGGCGCGGCCCAGGATCCACGAGATCACCAGCCCAGCCAGCAGCAGCGCCGCGAGAACCAGCACGCCCGTCCACTGGGCGGCGGCCCCGGCGCCGTCGGCCTGCTCCGTCAGCGTCGTGCCGGCCCCGGCGTGGGAGTCCTCCAGCTCGCCCAGGAACTCCCGGAACCCGTCCACCTCCGCCACGAGCGCCGCCATGCGGGCGTGGGCCGCCGCGTCGTCCGCCGCCTCGCCGCGGGCGATGCGCGCCGCGACGTCGCCGCCGCGCGCGGCGATGCGCGCGCGCGCCTGCAGCGCCTGCCTCGCGAGCGCGGCGCGCTCCGGCGTGAGGCCGTCGAGCGCCAGGTACGCCCCGAGCCGCTCCTCCGTCTGGCGCATGTTCTCCGCGTAGAAGTCCAGCCAGCGCCTGCGGCCGGCCGCGTCCCGCGCACGCGCGGCCTCGTTCAGCCCCAGCACCGCCTGGTAGCCGTCCCGGTCGATGTTGAGCACCAGCCCCAGCCCGGCCAGCTCGCGTGTGGCCAGCTCGTGCGTCAGCGTGCGGGCGTGGCGGGCGGGGGCGAGCATGCCGGCCACCCCGAGGGCGGCGATCACCAGCAGGAAGCCGACGCTCCCGCGCAGCTTCCAGGCGAAGGGCCAGTCTCGGACGGCATACGATCGGCGGGAAAAGCCCGGCGCAGGGGACGCGGGGGCGGAGCCGTACGGAGGAGACTCGCTCATGTAGACGTGCAGCTGCGGTTGGGACGGAGGATCGGGAACCGGGAGGGCCGCCGGGGGCGGTCCGGGCGTGGGACGGGGAGGTGGAGAGCCATCCAAAATACGCCAGTTCCGGTCGAGCGGCAAGGCCGCGGCGGAATGCCCGCTTCCGCCGCCGCCGGTTGCGTGGGCCACCGCCGCCCGGCAGATTCGCGGAGAACGCCGAGTCCTCTCCGCAACCCGCTCCCCGCCCCCTCCATGCACACCCGCATTCCCGTCACCCTGCTCCTCGCCGCCCTGGCCCTCACCGGGTGCGCGTCCGCCGTCCGCGGGCCCGCCCCGGCGGGCGAGCTCCGCACCCCGCCGGCGCTGCCCGCCCGGAGCGCGCCGGACGCGTCCGCGCCGGGCGCCGCATCCCAGCGGCTGCACCGGCTGTTCGCCGACGAGTGGGAGCGCACGCTGCGGGAGAACCCGCTCACCGCCACCGGCTTCGGCGACCGCCGCTACAACGACCGCCTCCCCTCGGTAGGGCTGGCGGACCAGCAGCGCAACCTGGAGGCGGACCGGGCCGCGCTGGCACGGCTGCTCGCCATCCCCCGCGACTCGCTGTCGCCGGCGGACGCGCTGAACTACGACGTGTTCCGCCGCCTGCGAGAGAACGACGTGGCGGATGCCGAGTTCCGCGGCTACCTGATCCCCATCACCAACCGCGAGGGGTTCCACACCTACTTCCCCGAGCTCCCGGGCGACGTCCCCCTCGCCACCGTGGAGGACTACGACAACTACGTCGCGCGGCTGCGCGCCTTCCGCGCCTACTCGGCGCAGCACGTGGAGCTCATGCGCGAGGGGATACGCGTGGGGATGGTGATGCCGCGTGTCGCGCTGGAGGGGATGGAAACGTCCATCACGGCCCACATGGTGGCCGATCCTACCAAGAGCCTGCTCTACGCGCCCTTCACCCGCTTCCCGGCGGGCGTGCCCGACAGCGCGCGGGCGCGGCTGGAGCGCGCGGGGCGCGACGCCATCGCCACCTCCGTGGTGGCGGGGTACCGCGAGTTCGGGGAGTTCATGGCGCGCGAGTACATCCCCGCCGCCCGGAAGACCATCGGCGCGTCCGAGCTGCCGCGGGGGCGTGAATACTACGCCACCCGCGTGCGCCGCTTCACCACGCTCGACCTGACCCCCGAGCAGGTGCACCAGACCGGGCTCGCCGAGGTGGCGCGGATCCGCGCCGCCATGGACTCCGTGATGCGCTCCACCGGCTTCCGCGGCACCTTCCCGGAGTTCGTGCGCTTCCTGCGCAGCGACCCGCGCTTCTACGTGAACACCCCCGACGAGCTCCTCCGGCACACCTCGCTGGTGCTGAAGCGCATGGACGGCGAGCTCCCCCGGCTCTTCGGGCGGCTGCCTCGGCTTCCGTACGGGATCCGGGAGATCCCCGACTACATCGCGCCGCGCACCACCACCGCGTACTACTCCCCCGGCTCGCCGGACGGGACCCGCGCCGGCAACTACTACGTCAACACCTACGACCTCAAGAGCCGGCCGCTGTACGAGGTGGAGTCGCTCTCCTTCCACGAGTCCGTCCCCGGGCACCACCTGCAGATCGCGCTCGCGCAGGAGCTTCCCGACGCGCCCGCGTTCCGCCGCAGCGCCAGCTTCACCGCCTTCGTGGAAGGATGGGGGCTGTACGCCGAGAGCCTGGGGAGCGAGGTGGGCTTCTTCCAGGACCCGTACAGCTACTTCGGGCACCTCACGTACGACGCCTGGCGGGCGTGCCGCCTGGTGGTGGACACCGGCATCCACGACAAGGGGTGGACCCGCCAGCAGGCCATCGACTACATGGCCGCAAACACCGGGCTGTCGCTGCTCAACATCACCAACGAGGTGGACCGCTACATCGCGTGGCCGGGGCAGGCGCTGGCGTACAAGGTGGGGCAGCTCAAGATCCGCGAGCTGCGCACCCTGGCCGAGCGCGAGCTGGGGCCGCGGTTCGACGTGCGCGAGTTCCACGACGTGGTGCTCGGCAGCGGATCCATCCCCATGAGCGTGCTGGAGGCCAACGTCCGTTCGTACATCGCGCAGAAGAAGGGGTCGTGACGGATCGAACGGATTTGAACGGATAGAACGGCAGGGTCGGGCGTGTCCCCGGCTGTCGCCGGGGTCGGGCTTCGGCTCCGTAACGCAGCAAACAGCGCTGCGTAACGGAGTCGAGCCCCGCGAAACTGCCCGCGGGTCTCGCCCCTTCGGGCCGAAATCCCTCACGCGGGGCCCGCGCTGGCGTCCGCCGGGGCCCCCTCCCCCCGGCCCCCTCCCCCGCAAGCGGGAGAGGGGGAGCACGACACGACAAACCCGAAGGTCAGGAAGCCCTCCCCCAGAATTGGGGGAGGGTGGCGGCTCTCAGGCCGCCGGGTGGGGGCCCGCGGACGCCAGCATGACCTCTGCCATGGCGGTGCCGTTGCCCCCTCTCCCAGGATTGGGAGAGGATGGCGAGCCTCGAGCGAGCCGGGTGAGGACCGTGCGGGGACCGGGCAGCGCGGCCGGGGGTAACAGTGCGCGGCGCCGCTCCTCCGCAACTCCGCGCGGGGGAACGGCTTGTGTTTTCCCAGCACCGCCCGCCCATGCCGACCGCCGCCGCTTCGCCGCTCGACGACGCGCCGCCCCGTCCACCGGAGCCGCAGGACCGGCTGGCCCCGGAGGAGCCGGCCGCGGCCGGGCCGCTGCGGCGCATGCGGCGGACGTGGGCCGTGCTGGCCGCGCTCCTCCCCTTCGTGCTGTCGTTCCTGCGCGACCGCAGGCGCTGGCTCGTGTTCGGGGCGCGGCGGCGGCGCTCGCCGGAGGAGCACCGGCTGCGCGCGCGGGAGCTGGCGGACACCATCGCCGCGCTGGGGCCCACCTTCATCAAGCTGGCGCAGGTGTTCGGCTCGCGCGCCGACATCGTCCCCGAGCCCTACCTGTCCGAGGTCGCGCGGCTCCAGGATTCCGTCGCGCCGCTCCCCGCCGAGGCGATCGAGGCGGTGATCCGGGAGGAGTTCGGGCGCCCGGCGCACGCGCTCTTCGCCCGCTTCGACCGGGAGCCCGTCGCCGCCGCGTCGCTGGGGCAGGTGCACCGCGCCCGCGTGGGCGACCGCGAGGTGGCGGTCAAGGTGCTGCGCCCCGGCGTCCGCGAGCTGGTGGCGCTGGACCTGGAGATCTCCTTCCGCGTGCTCCGTCTCGTCAACCTCCTCTTCCCCAACCACCACGTCCGCGCGCTCACCACGGTGGTGCGCGAGTTCCAGAAGCGCATCCGCGAGGAGCTGGACCTGCGCCGCGAGGCCGCCAACACCGAGGAGTTCCGCCGCCACTTCGCGGGCGACGCCCGCATCCGCGCGCCCGAGGTGCTGGCCGAGTTCACCCGGCGCCGCGTGCTGGTGACCGAGTACGTGCACGGTACCAAGGTGGACCGCCTGCACGCGCGCTTCGCCGCCGGCGACCTCTCGTTCCCCCGCATGATGGAGACGCTTTCCGAGGCGTACCTGCGGATGATGCTGGTGGACGGGACGCTGCACGCCGACCCGCACCCCGGCAACATCCTGGTGGAGGCGGACGGGACGATCGTCTTCCTGGACTTCGGGATGGTGGTGAGGATCGAGCGCGCCACCCGCGACCACCTCTTCCGCCTGTCGCTGGCCGCCGCGCGCGAGGACGTGGACGGCGTCGTCGCCGGCATGTACGCGCTGGGGATGATCGACCCCGAGGTGTCGCGCGGCGAGATCCGCGAGGCCGCCACGCAGGTCCTGGGGATCGTGCGGCGGGCGCGCGAGCTGAGCCAGCGCCGCGTGCAGGAGATGGTGCAGGAGATCCTGGACACCTTCTACACCTGGCCGCTGGTGCTCCCCGAAGAGCTGGTGTACTTCCTCCGCGCCTCGGCGCTGCTGGAGGGGATCGGCTTCCGCTACGACCCGGCGTTCCAGGGGCTGGACTCGGTGCGCCCCGTGCTGGCCCGGATGAAGGGCGAGCTGATGAGGTCCATGGGCGGCGGCGAGCCCGCCGACGTCGCGCGCGGCGTGCTCGCCGAGGCCGAGCGGACGCTGCGCGCCCTGCAGGACGTGGTGCGCCGCGCCGAGCGCGAGGAGCTGCGGATGCGCGCCCACCCGCGCGACTTCCACCGCATCGAGCGCACGCTGGGGCTGCTGGTGCGGCGCGTCCTCCTGGGGGTGGGCGGGATGACGGCGGCCGTGGTCTCCACCCTGCTTTTCATGGCCGAGGGTGGGCGCTCCACGCTGCTGGCCGGCAACGCCGCGGCGCTGCTGCTCTTCCTCGCCGCCCTCCTGGCCCCCAGCCGGCTGCTGGGCGGGCGCAGGCGTTAGGGCGGGCCCGCTCGAAATGCTGGACTCCTCTCGGCGGGACCGCGTACATTGACGCGGTCCCGCCGAAGTGCTTCCGCCCCCCTCCTCGCCGACGGTCCCCGTGTCCCGCATCCCCCAGGCAGTCCGCACCTATGCCCGCGACGCGGCGGGCGCCTTCGCGCTCGCCCCCGTCGAGGTCCTTCTCGGGCTGTTCGTCGCCACCGCCTTTTCCGTTGCCCTTCGACAGACCGGCGGGATGGACTGGTGGCCGAAGGTCGCCGCCTCCGCGGCGCTCGCCCTCCTCCTGGTGTTCGGGCTGAGCCTGCTCCGCGCCCGCGGCGTGATCGGCGACGGCGCCCGCTGGGGCGGCATCGCGCTGGTCCTCATGGCCGCGGCCGCGTACGGGGCGTGGGTCGTGGACACCGACCGCGCCACGGAGGCCTTTCGCTTCGCGGCGCTGCTGGGCGCGGCCGCCATGGCGCTGTCGCTGGTGTCCGTGGTGGGCGTGGACGGCCACGACCGGCGCCGGCGCGACTTCTGGCGCTTCAACGCGCTCCTGCTGGCGCGCATCGTCAGCGTGGTGGCGTACGGGGGGGCCCTGTTCGCGGCGCTCGCCGGGGCCGTCGCCGCGGTGTCCTCGCTGTTCGAGCTGACAACGCCGGAGCACCTGTACCAGGACCTGCTCGGCGCGGTGTTCTTCGCCCTGGTGCCGTGGGTGGTGGCGGGGGGGATCCCGGAGCTGGTGGCCGGGCCGGCCGGCGAAGGGCGGGCCCCGCGGGCCATCCGCCTGCTGGGCCGCTTCCTGTACGCGCCGGTGCTGGTGGTGTACCTGGCCATCCTGGTCGCCTACGCGGTCAAGGTCGTGGCCACCGGCGAGATGCCCAAGAACCTCCTGTCGCCCATCATCCTCCTGGCCGGGATCGGCGGCTTCCTGGGCTCGCTCCTGCTGGAGCCGCTGCGCCGCGACCCGGAGCACGCCGGCGTCGCCCGGCTGGTCCGCGTCTTCCCCGCGGTCCTGCTCGCCCTGCTCCCGCTCGCCACCTGGGCCGTGTGGGTGCGCCGCGACCAGTACGGGTGGACGGAGTCCCGCTACCTGCGCTTCGCGCTGCTTCTCGCGCTCGGCGTTCTGGCGGCGGCGGGGGTGTACCGGCTGGCGCGGCGGAAGGAGCCGGTCCTGCTGCTGGTTCCCGTGGTCCTGGGCGGGACGCTGCTGCTTTCCGCCTTCGGTCCCTGGGGCGCGTCGGCGGTCTCGCGGCGCAGCCAGGAGGCCCGTCTCCGGCAGGGGCTCGCGCAGGCCGGGCTGCTGCGGGACGGGCGCTACGCCGGCACGCTGCAGCCTCCCGACACGGCTGTCGCCCGCCCCGTGGCCGACACGCGGAAGACCATCCCCCGCGAGCTGCACGCCCAGGTCTCCGGCGCCATCTCCTACCTGTACGACTCGCACGGACCGGAGTCGCTGCGCGGCGTGTTCGGGCCCGGGCTGGAGCGCTACCAGGGCGGTTGGATGCTGGTGAAAGCGCTCCCCGTCCGCCCCGGGTGCGAGGGCGACGAGGAGCTCCTGTCGGTCCACGCCTCCCTCCCCGGCCAGCTCCCCGTCCCCGGGCTGGCCGGTGGGACGCTGTACCGCGTGCAGCGCGCCGCTCTCTCGGAGCCGCCGGAGCCGCGGGCCGGTCCGGTCCAGCTCCAGCTCGCCGCGAACGGGCTGCGCGTGCACGCCGCCGTCCCCGAGCGCTGGACGGCGCAGGTGGACCTGCGCGCCCTGGTCGCGCGCCTGACCTCCACCGGCCCGGACGGGTGCGGGCCGGGCGACCGCTTCGCTTCCGCCGAGATCCTCCCCGCCGAGGTGGTGCGCCCGCTGGTCGACGAGACGGGCAGGGCGCGGGGGCAGCTGGTCCTGACGGAGGTGGCGGTGACGCGCCCGGAGGCGGGCGCCGGCGCGGCACGCGGACCGTTCCGGCTGGAGAGCGTGTCGGGGATGGTGCTCGTGCGGGAGTGAAATGGCGTCTGGCTTGCGCCTCGCCTCATCTGGGCGTATTTTTCGTCCAGTTGATCCATCCGCCTGGAGGTGAGAATGGACGCCGATTCCGAGAAGGTCGCCGAGATCCTGGGGGGCGAGGAGGTGCTGTACGAGCGCGTCCGCAACTCGGCGGACCTGCAGCGCGTGGTGAGGGAAGGGCTGCCGGTGCGCGCCCTGGACGAGGCCGTGCGCTACGTGGTGGGGAGCGGCCGCGAGGCCCGCCTTCTCCGCGACCGCCTGGTCCCCCGCGCCACCCTCGCGCGGCGCACCCGCCTGCGCCTCCCGGAGAGCGAGCGCGTGGAGCGCCTGGCCCGCGTCATGGCCCTGGCCGAGCAGGTGTGGGAGAGCCGCGACGACGCGCGCGAGTTCCTGGCCCTGCCGCACCCCATGCTCGAGGAGCGCTCTCCGCTGGAGATGGCCGAGACCGAGCTCGGCGCCCGCCGGGTGGAGCGGCTGCTGATGAACCTGGAGTACGGCCTGCCGGTCTGATGACCCCGGTGTACCGCGTCACCAAGGCGAAGTACCCGGTGTTCGACGGTACGGGGGCGTACCTGGAGGGCGGTCGGTGGAACTCCCCCGGCCGCCCCGTCGTGTACGGCTCCACCTGCCTGGCGGGATGCCTGCTGGAGGTGCTGGTGCACGCCGGGCGCATGCAGAAGATCCCCGGCGCGCACCACTGCGCCCGCGCCGAGGTCCCGGACGACCTCGCCGTGGAGGTCGCCGACGAGAGCCGCATTCCCGGCTGGGACGCCGCGGAATCGTCCGCGGCCCGCGCGTACGGCGACGCCTGGCTGGCGCAGGGGCGCTCCGCCGTGCTTTCCGTCCCCGCCGCCGCGTCGCGCCCCCTGGGCCGCAACCTCCTCCTCAACCCGCTGCACCCCGACTTCGCACGCGTCCGGCTGTATCCCCCCGAGCCCATCGCCTGGGACGCCCGCCTGTTCGGCATCTGAACGGCGGGTCGCGGGAGTGCGCGCCAGCTTGACAATCCTCCCGGCGCGGCGGCAGTTTCCGGCATGAGCACAGACCTGCAGACCGACCGCGAGCAGGACCTCCTGCAGCGGTTCCGCGCCGGGCAGCGCCTCGCCCTCGCCCGCGCCATATCCATCGTCGAGAACGGCCAGCCCGGCTTCGAGCGCATCCTCCACGAGCTGCACGGCGGCCTGGGCCGCACCCAGCGCATCGGGATGACGGGGCCGCCCGGGGCGGGGAAGTCCACCCTCACCTCCAAGCTCACCTCCCATTTCCGCGGGCAGGAGGAGCGGGTGGGGATTGTCGCGGTGGACCCCTCGTCGCCGTTCACGGGGGGCGCGCTCCTGGGCGACCGCATCCGCATGAACAGCCTGGCCACCGACCCGGGCGTCTTCATCCGCTCCATGGCCGCCCGCGGCTCGCTGGGCGGGCTGGCGACCACCACCAGCGAGGTCGCGGACCTGATGGACGCCTACGGGTGCGACCGCGTGCTGCTGGAAACGGTGGGGGTGGGGCAGTCGGAGCTGGAGATCGCGGAAACGGCCGACACCACCGTGGTGGTGCTGGTCCCCGAGTCCGGCGACTCCATCCAGGCGATGAAAGCCGGGCTGATGGAGATCGCCGACGTGTTCGTCATCAACAAGGCCGACCGTCCCGGCGCCGACCGCCTGGCGCAGGAGATCGAGGTGATGCTCCACATGCGCCTGGGCGAGTCGGCGCCCGCGGCGGCGGGGCACCACGGCGTGTCGCTGAAGACGGTGGGCAGGGCGGCGCGCGAGCGGACGCGGGAGGCGGCGACCGAAGGGGGCGGGTGGGCGATCCCGGTGCTCAAGACCGTGGCGCAGACCGGAGAGGGAATCGAGGAGCTGGTCCGAACCCTGGACCGGCATGCCGTGTATCTACGCGAGAGCGGCGAGCTGTCGCGCCGCCGGCGGAACCGGCTGGCCGAGCGCGTCCGGGCGGTGGTGGACCGGCAGATGAAGAAGCGGGCCTGGACCGACGGACGCGGCGAAGAGATCCTGGACGAATCGCTCCCCGCGCTGGAATCGGGCGCGGAGTCCCCCTATACCGTCGCGGCGCGGATCGTGCGAGCGATGGGCCTCGAAACCCCACGAAGGACCGAGACATGAGCTCGATCGAATACGGCGTCTCGCCGGATGCTCTGCTGGAGCGCATCGCCGACCGGGAGCGCGAGATCGCGGAGCTGAAGGACCGCCTCCGCGCCTGGGAGACGGCGTACGAGCGCACCCCCCGGCGCGAGCCCACCCGCGGCGAGCCGGAGCGCGGCGCGGACCCGTCCCGCGACCCGCTGTACACCAGCATCTCCGGGGCGGAGGTCAGGCCGCTGTACACCCCGCTGGACCGTCCGGAGACCGGCGCGGAGGAAGCGGAGTTCTACAACGAGAAGCTGGGCGCGCCCGGCGAGTTCCCGTTCACGCGGGGGCCGTACGGCACCATGTACCGCACCCGGCTCTGGACCATGCGCCAGTTCGCCGGGTTCGGGACCGCGGAGGAGACCAACCAGCGCTACCACTTCCTCCTGGGGCGCGGCCAGACCGGCCTTTCGGTGGCCTTCGACTTCCCCACGCTGATGGGCTACGACTCCGACCACCCCCGCTCGCTCGGCGAGGTGGGCAAGTGCGGCGTCGCGATCTCGTCGCTGGACGACATGGAGACGCTGTTCGCGGGGATCCCGCTGGACCAGGTCTCCGTCTCCATGACCATCAACGGGCCGGCGATCATCCTCTTCTGCTTCTACATGATCGCGGCGGAGAAGCAGGGGGTGCCGTTCAGCAAGCTCCGCGGCACGGTCCAGAACGACATCCTCAAGGAGTACCAGGCGCAGCACGCCTGGGTGTACCCCCCGGAGCCGGCGTTGCGGCTGGTGATCGACATGTTCGAGTGGGCGTCCAGGAACGCCCCCAAGTACAATCCCATCTCCATCTCCGGCTACCACATCCGCGAGGCGGGCTCCACCGCCGGGCAGGAGCTCGCGTACACGCTGCGCAATGGCTTCGAGTACGTGGAGCGGGGGATCGCGCGCGGGCTGGACGTGGACGACTTCGCGCCGCGCCTCTCCTTCTTCTGGGACGTCCACAACGACTTCTTCGAGGAGATCGCCAAGTTCCGCGCCGCCCGCCGCATCTGGGCGCGCCACCTGCGCGACAAGTACGGCGCCCGGAACCCCGAGTCGTGGCGCCTGCGCACCCACGCGCAGACGGCCGGGGTGACGCTGACGGCGCAGCAGCCGGAGAACAACATCGTCCGCGTGGCCTACCAGGCCATGGCGGCGGTGCTGGGCGGCACGCAGTCGCTGCACACCAACTCCATGGACGAGACGCTGGCGCTCCCCAGCGAGAAGGCCGTGCAGATCGCGCTGCGCACGCAGCAGATCCTGGCCTTCGAGACGGGCGCGGCGAACACCATCGACCCGCTGGCGGGCTCCTACTACGTGGAGGCGCTCACCGACCGGCTGGAGACCGAGGCGGAGGAGATCTTCTCGCAGGTGGACCGGCTGGGCGGCGTGGTGCCGGGGATCGAGGTGGGCTACTTCCAGCGCGAGATCGCCCGCGCGGCCATGCGCCAGCAGGTGGAGATCGAGAACGTGGACCGCGTGATCGTGGGCGTGAACGATTTCACCATCGAGGGCGAGGAGATCGAGATCCCGCTCCTCAAGATCACCGAGGAGGCGGAGATCCGGCAGCGCGAGCGGATGGCCGCCATGCGCGCCCGCCGCGACCAGGGCGAGGTCGACCGCACCCTCGCGGCGCTCCAGGACGCCGCCCGCGCCGGGGAGAACGTGGTCCCCGCCATGCTGGACGCGGTGCGGGCGTACGCCACGCTGTACGAGATCCGCTTCGCGATGGAGGCCGTCTTCGGCGCGTACCAGGAGCCGGTGTTCTTCTAGGAGATGCAGCCATGGGGCACCCTGCCGCTGCCCATTCCGGACTCGTCACCGCCGACGAGCTGCTGCGGGTTCCCGAGGATGGGTTCCGCCGCGAGCTCGTCGCAGGAGAGGTGATCGTGATGGCGCCTGCGGGAGAGGAGCACGGGACCGTGGCGGCAGAGATCCTCGTCCGGCTGGGACAGTATGTCCGGTCGAAGGGGCTCGGCCGGGTGTACACGGCGGAAACCGGATTCAGGATCGCTTCCGATCCCGACACGGTGCTGGCCCCCGATGCTGCCTTCGTACGGCGGGAGCGCATCGAACAGACGGGCGTCGGGCAGGGATACCGTCTCGGTGCTCCGGACATGGTCGTAGAGGTGGTTTCTCCCAACGATTCATTCGGGGCGGTCGAAGCCAAGGTGGCCCAATGGCTCGCCGCCGGGTGCCGGATGGTGGCCGTCGTGAACCCCAGACGCCGTGCCGTGACCGTTTATCGCTCGCGGAGCAACATCGTGATCCTCGCGGAAGACGACGAGATGGACGGGGGAGATGTGATCCCCGGCTGGCGCCTGCACATCCGTGAGCTGTTCGTATAGCTCCGCACTCACTGAGGTTGCCGGAGGGAGGGCGCGGCCGGGCCGCGCCCTTCGTCGTTTTGGACTCCTCCAGATTGCCTCCCCATGAACCCTGCTTCCCCCGAACTCCCGCTCGTCGCCCGCGCCGCGGAGCACGGAGGCCGCACCGCGGTCGTCGCGCCGGAGGGCGCCTTCACCTACGCCGGCCTGCTGGACGCGTCCGCGCGCGTGGCCGCGGCGCTCCTCGGCGGCGGCGCCGACCTGGCGGGCGCGCGCGTCGCCTTCCTCGCCCCGCCGGGGTGGGACTACGTGGCCGTGCAGTGGGGGATCTGGCGCGCCGGCGGGATCGCCGTGCCCCTCGCCGTCTCCCACCCTCCCGCGGAGCTGGAGTACGTCGTCCAGGACGCGGACGCCGCCATCGTGGTCGCGCACCCCGGCTTCGCCGAGACCCTGCGGCCCGTCGCGGAGCGGAACGGGCGGCGCTTCCTCGCCACCCCGGAGGCGCTGGCGGCCGCGCCGGAGACGCTGCCGCGGGTGGAGGAGGGGCGCCCGGCGATGATGGTCTACACCAGCGGCACCACGGGAAAGCCCAAGGGGGTGGTGACCACGCACGCCGGCTTGCGCGCCCAGGTGACCTCCCTGGTGGAGGCGTGGGGGTGGCGCGCCGACGACCGCGTCCTCCTCGTCCTCCCCATGCACCACGTGCACGGCATCGTCAACGTGCTCACCTGCGCGCTGTGGGCCGGGGCGGTGTGCGAGATCCTCCCCCGCTTCGACGCCGACGCCGCGTGGGAGCGGATCGAGCACGGCGAGCTGACGCTGTTCATGGCCGTCCCCACCATCTACCGCAGGCTGATCGCGGCGTGGGAGGAGGCCGGTCCCGGGCGGCGGCGCCGCATGTCGGAGGGGTGCGCGCGGATGCGGCTGATGGTGTCCGGCTCGGCGGCGCTCCCGGTGCAGACGCTGGAGCGCTGGCGGGAGATCAGCGGCCACACGCTGCTGGAGCGCTACGGGATGACGGAGATGGGGATGGCGCTCTCCAACCCGCTGCGCGGCGAGCGGCGCCCGGGGTACGTGGGCGTCCCGCTGCCGGGCGTGGAGGTGCGCCTCGTCGGCGACGTCGGCGAGACGGTGGAGCCCGGGGCGCCCGGGGAGATCGAGGTGCGCGGGGAAAACGTGTTCGCCGAGTACTGGCGCCGCCCGGACGCTACGGCGGAAGCGTTCCGCGACGGCTGGTTCCGCACCGGGGACGTGGCGGTGGTGGAGGACGGCTACTTCCGCATCCTGGGGCGGAAGAGCGTGGACATCATCAAGACCGGCGGCTACAAGGTGTCCGCGCTGGAGATCGAGGAAGCGCTGCGGACGCACCCGGACGTGGCGGAGTGCGCGGTGGTGGGGGTGGAGGACCCCGACTGGGGGGAGCGGATCTGCGTCGCGGTGGAGCCCCGGAACGGCGCCGCGCCGACGCTGGACGGGCTCCAGGGGTGGGCGCGGGACCGGCTCGCCCCGTACAAGCTCCCGCGCGACCTGCGCCTGGTGGACGCGCTCCCCCGCAACGCCATGGGCAAGGTCGTCAAGCCGGACGTGACGAAGTTATTTACGGATTGAAGTGCAGGGTTCGGGCGTGCCCCCGGCTGGCGCCGGGGTCGGGCTTCGGCTCCGTAGGCGAGCAAACAACGCTCGCCAACGGAGTCGAGCCCCCGCAAACTGCGCGGGGTCTCGCCCCTTCGGGCCGAAATCCCTCACGCGGGCATCGCGCTGGCGTCCGCGAGGGGGTCGGCCGCCGGCCTCCCGCGCCCGCGCCCGCGGCGGCGCCGGATCCGGGCAGCGATCCGCGCCAGGCCCACGTAGTCGGCCACGCGCCAGGCGGCGACCAGGAGCAGCTGGAGGGCGATGATGCGCCCGTCGAAGTGCCAGGAGGCCAGCCCCGACAGGATCAGGTTGAGGTTCAGCAGGCTGGCGCCCACCGCCGCGGGCACCAGCAGGACCCCGCCGAAGAAGGCGAGCGCCACGGCCAGCTCCGCCAGGGGGAGGCCCACGCTGATCCAGCGGTCGGCGCCGGTCTCCAGGAGCGTCCGGGCGACATGGCGGTACGCGGGGAAGGGGGCCGGCGTCATGCCCCGGGCGATGGCGTCCAGCATGGAGTGCATGGGGTTGGCCGTCAGCCATCCCCCCGAGACCTTGGCCAGCCCGAACTGGAGCCAGATGGAGCCCAGGTAGATGCGGATGCCCAGCCAGAGGGGAGAAGCAAGGCGGCTGGAAAACGGCCACCTGAGCATGTCGAGGACCCGCCGGTCGCGTGCAAGCATGGGGCTGCCTCCTGCAGGGGAAGAGAAACGACACCCGCTGCAAGTGTAGCCGCCACGCCGACACGAAACAGCAGGGAAACCCCGGAACATGGGTGAGGGATCCGCCCATTCTTGATGCGGGTCTTTCCCCGCACATGGGTAGGGGATCGTCCCCGCGGAGCTCCCGCGGAACCCGTGCAGGGCTCCCCCTCTCCCGCTTGCGGGGGAGGGGGCCTCCCGCGGACGCCAGCGCGAGCCCCGCGTGAGGGATTTCGGCCCGAAGGGGCGAGACCCGCGCAGTTTGCGGGGCTCGACTCCGTTTCAGACGGTCGTTTCGTCTGCTACGGAGCCGAAGCCCGACCCCGGCGCCAGCCGGGGACACGCCCGAACCCGCCGTCAAACGCCGTTTCGGCCGGATCCGGCATCAGTAGTAGCTTTCGATGTCGTGACCGAACCGCCGGCCCTTTTCGGTCATGCGGACCAGGTGCTGCAGGCGCTTCTCGAACTCCTCCGGGCGCTTCCTGGCGTCGTCCACGAACGCGACCCGGATGCGCCGGTAGGGCCCGGAGAAGCCCTGGAAGTTCCGCCAGGCCTCCGGGCTCGCCTGGAGCGCCCGCAGGATGTCCGGCGGGAACTCGAAGCTCTCCAGGTCCAGGCCGGCCACCTTCGCCAGCACCTCCGGCGCGACCTTTTCCTGCGCGATCATCCGGCGCAGCCTTTCCCGGTTGGGCTGCGAGTACGCGCTCCCGGGCCGCCTGGGCGAGAACCTCTGGGCGAGCTGGTCGGCGTCCAGCGTCTTGAGGGTGCTGTCGATCCAGCCGAAGCACAGCGCTTCCTCGACCGCGTCGTTGTAGGGAATGCGCGGCAGGCCCGTCCGCTTGCGGGGGTACGCCAGCCAGATCTCCCGCTCGGTCCGGTGGTGCGCCTCCAGCCAGGCGCGCCAGGCTTCCCGCTCCGACACGTGAAGCGTGCGGGTGATCTCCATGCTCAGCGCGGCGGCGCCGGCAGCCCCACCGGCCGGAGCCGCTGGATCACCCCCGCGAGCGCCAGCGCGCCCTCCTCCCCCCGCGGCCGCCCCACCACCTGCATCCCCACCGGCAAACCGTCCGCGTCCAGTCCACACGGCACGGACGCCACCGGCAGCCCCGTCATGCTGAGCACGAAGGTGGGCGCGATCCAGTCCACGTACGTCGCCATCTCCCGGCCGCCCACGGTACGCGGAAAGTTCTCCACCACCGGGAACGGCGCGACGGCCATGGTGGGGGTGAGCAGGTGGTCGAAGCGGCGGAAGAGCGCGCGGAAGTCTTCCCAGATCCGGCGGCGCGCCGCCTCGGCTGCGCCCAGCTCCTCCACGCTCGTGGCCAGCCCCGCGCGCAGGTTGTTGCCCACGTTGGCGCCGAAGTGCTCCAGCTTGTCCAGGTGCGGACCCAGCATGGACACGAACCACAGGCCGCGCAGCGCCAGGAACGCCTTTCGCGCGTACGCCAGGTCCAGCTCGATCGTTTCCACCTCCGCGCCCGCCTCCGCCAGCGCCGCCACGGCCTCGCGGCACACCCGCTCCACGTCCGCGTCGATCCCGATCCCCGCGATGTCCGGGCAGTACGCCACCCGCAGCCCGCGCGGGTCCGCGCCGCGCACCGCCGCGACGAAGTCCCGCCCGGCGGCCGGCTGCGCGAGCGGCGACAGGTCGCTGGGGCCGGCCATGGCCTGCAGGGCGAGCGCCACGTCCTCCGCGGTGCGCCCCATGGGCCCGGTCACCTGCATGGTGTCCCACAGGTAGTCGCTGGGTACAGTGGGCACCAGCCCCACCGAGGGGCGGATGCCGACGACCCCGCAGAACGACGCCGGGATGCGCAGCGAGCCGCCCAGGTCCGTCCCCTCCGCCAGCGCGATCATCCCCGCGGCCAGGCCGCACGCCCCGCCGCCCGTGGAGCCGCCGGCGCTGCGCTCGGGGTCCCAGGGGTTGCGCGTGCGCCCGAACACCTCGTTGAAGGTGTTTCCCCCCGCCGCGAACTCCGGGCAGTTGGTCTTGCCCAGGATCACGGCCCCCGCGTCGCGGAGCCGCCGCACCACCAGGGCGTCCTCCGCCGGGATGTGGTCCGCGAAGAGCGGCGAGCCGAAGGTGCAGCGCACCCCGCCCACCTGCGTCACGTCCTTGATCCCCACCGGGAGACCCGCCAGGATCCCCACGTCCTGTCCGCGCGCGATCCGCCGGTCCAGCTCCTCGGCCTCGGCGCGGGCGTGCGGGTTCGGCGTCACCACCGCGTTGAGGGTGCCGTTCAGCCGCTCCACGCGCGCCATGCAGGCGTCCAGCACCTCCACGGCGGACAGCTCGCGGGCGCGGACGCGCCGGGCCAGCTCGTGCGCGGGAAGGAGCGCGAGGGACTCGTCGGGCATCGGCGTCACACCGGGTCGGGGAAGCGGGCCGCGTGCTGGCGGATCCACTCCTCGGCCGCCTCCTGGCCGGTCATCTCCCTCCCTTCCCGCTCGCGCACCTGCTGCCGGTAGCGGTCGATGGAGCACACCTGCTCCACCATGCGCGCCCGGAACGCGTCGCTCGCGTCCAGGAACTGCACCCCGATGCAGAAGTGGTCTCCCTCCGGCTCGCAGTGCACCACCCGCGCGTGGGCCTCGAACGGCGGCTTCACCTGGTCGATGCGCACCTCGATCGTCGTGCCGTGCGGCACCGGGACGTCGGACACGAAGGCGAGGCCGCCGAAGCTCACGTTGACGCCCTGGCGGGACTCGCGGGTGCTTTCCCGCACCGTCCGCACCTCCAGCGGCACGTCGGCGGTGTGCCGGATGAACCTGCGCCGGGATTCGCCGAGAGTGCTGGTGTCGGGCATGTCGCGGGCCGCGGGTGGTCGTGCAGGATGGCCGGATCGTGGGCGGGCGGTGGCAAGTTCCGGTCCCGTCCTCCCGTGAGGGAACACCGGAAAGGATCAGGCGCCGCCGGGGACGAGGACCCCCGCCAGCCACTTCCCGGCGGGGTAGACGAACGTGTCGGGACGCGCTTCGTCGTCGCTCCCCGCGGCGACGAACCCCCGCACGGCCAGGTCGTCGTCCACCGCGGGCGCGCCGCTGGAGCCCGGTGCCAGGAACGCGCGCACGTGGACCAGGTCCGGCACGCGCCCCAGCGGGTTGACGTCGATGGCCGCCGCCCTGCCGCTCAGGACCGTGCCGGGCGCGAGACCGGTGCGCTCGCCCGCCGCGACCGCGAACTGGAGGGCCTCCCCCTTCTTCAGGGGCTCCGCGCTCGCGCGCAGCCCCCGGGCGGCCAGCCCGGCGGGCGCTTCCAGCACCCAGGGGCTGAACGGGTGGCCCTTGCCGAGGTGGGATGCGCGGGTCGTCAGGCGCTGTCCGGAGCCGGTCACCAGGGTGATCCGCTCCGGGTCGAAGCCGCCGGCTCCCGCCAGGTAGCCGTCCGTGACGATCACCCGGGGCTCCGCCAGCAGGAACCCCGTTCCCGTGGGCGGAGCGTCGTCCGAGAACGCGATGCCGACCGTCGCCGCCGCCAGGTCGTCGATGGTGGTCGCGGCTTCCGCCGCGGCCCCGGGTTCCAGCTCCGACCGAGCCACCGACCCGCCGACGTCTTCGAGGCCCCTCTCCAGTCCCGTGTTGATCCCGAAGATCGCCGTAAAGTCGGGCGAGGTCCTTTCGCGCGGGGCGCTCCGGACCACGCGGCGCTTCGCGCGCGTGGCTCCCAGGCGCTCCGCCAGCTCCGTGAACACCTGCTCGAACCCCATCCCGTCCCCCACCACCGAGCGCAGGTCGTGGTCCGTCTGGAGCGCGTCCGGGGCCGGTGACAGGTTCACGAACCAGATGGCGCCGCCCGCCTCCGTCACCATCTCGCGGATGCGGTCGTCGCGCAGGCTGTGCCCCACCACCAGGAAGTCGCGCGTGGAAAGCAGGGGCGCCAGCGCCGGGCCGATCTCCCCCAGGTAGTCGTCCATCTCCGCCGGCGTCCACGCCATGAAGCGGTGGAACAGGTCGCCGTGCAGCTTGACCACCTTGACCCGCGGACTGTGCGCTGCCAGAAGCCAGCGCAGCCGGTCCGTGCGCAGCACGCCGTTGATCAGCAGCAGGTAGTCCCTGCGGCGCAGGCGGGCGGTGGCGAGCGCGTCGTCCAGCAGCGGGTCGAAGTTGGTGGTGAGCACCACGTCGAAGTACGCGTGCTCGCAGAGCGCCGCCAGCGCCCGGTAGCCCGCCGTCACCTCGTGCGGGTCCTGCGTCTGGAGGAAGTCGGAAAGCAGGCGGTAGCGCTCGTTGGGGCTGCGCGTCTCCAGGTAGGCCACGAACTCGGGGAACCCGGGCACGCCGATGAAGTCGTAGAGCGCCTTCATGGTGGCCAGCCCCGCCGCGGCCGAGGCCCCGGCGCCCAGCAGCACCACCGGCGGCGGCTCGCCCATCCGGCGCCGGCCCTCCAGGTCCCGAACCAGCTCGTCCAGCGTGCGCTCCGCCATCTATGTACGCCTCACGGGTTCGTCGGCCATGGTTCGTCCGGGGCGCGTACGCGGCATGCCACCGGCCGCGGGGCCGCGCATCGTCACGGGTGCGTGTAGCCGACCTCGAAGTCCGGACCCAGCTCCGCGCGGATGCGCTCCAGCACCTCGCCGGCCGCGCGGCCGAACCGCTCGTATTCCTCCGGCGGCCAGGGGCCCGGGCCGGCGGGGTCGTCCCAGTCGAGCGACGTGTCGTGCCACACCGACAGCTCCTCCAGGCGCCGCCGCGTTTCCGCGGAAAGCGGGAGCACGTCCTCGACGTGTCCCACGTCGAACGCGTCCAGGGCCGCCTGGTTGCCGCACCACAGGCAGCCGCCGCCCCATTCGAACATCAGGCGCAGGCGGTAGCGCGGCGCCGGCTCCCCCGCGCTCACGTTCTCACGCGTCCGCCGGCCGCCGCGCTTCCAACGGCGTCACGCGGACGGACCGGCCGAGGGGGCATCATCTCGCCCGGGTCAGAACTCGACCAGCTCACCCGTGCCGGTGATGTAGGCGATGGGGCCGATGTACTTGGAGGTCCGTATCCCGCTGCGGGCATTGTAGACGACGGTGACGCCCGCCGTCTCGTACCGCGTCGTGTCCGCCGACTGCGGCCGCGTCCCGCATCCCTTGGAGACGTGTCCGACGTCGCTGATCCTGACGCCGGTGTCGCCCCCCACGCGGTCGACGCGCAGGGAGGCGATCCGCAGGCAGCTCGCCGAGTCCCGTCCCACGGTCCAGCTGACACGCACCGATGCCTTTTTGCTCTCCGGCCCCACCGGTACGGTGTCCGAATACGCCGCGCCCGGCACGGGTGCGAGCCGCACACCCGGCTCGGGTGCCTGGTACAGGGGCATCTGCGCTTTCTGGACCTCCCCCCCGCAGCCGGCGGCGAGGAGCGCCACGGCCGCGCAGGCCACGAGCATCTTCATGGTTCCCCCGGAAGTGAAGGCGAGTGCGCCGCTGCGAGCTCGTGACCGGCCCCGGTGCCGGGGAGCACTTCGTTTCGGGTCACACATCCGCCGGCCACTGCCCGTCGAAGGCCACCACGCGGGCGAACGCCGCCTCGCCGCCCTGGAACTTCCAGGGGAAGCAGCCGATGACCAGCCTGCGGTTCTGGATCTCCGGGGCGCTGATCTCGCCGCCCAGGTTCTCGATGTGCATGCAGTTGTGGCCGAACAGCCTGTTGTGCGTGAGCTGGTAGTCCTCGTCCGGGAAGAGGCGCGCCACCTCCTCCGGCCCGCCGAACTTGGCCTCCGCCGCGGCGCGCACGCGGTCGCAGTGGCCGTGCATCCCCTTGCCCAGGAAGCGGCCGATGGGCAGGTCCATGGGGTGGTCGGTGCTGACCACGTCCACCCCCCAGATGTGGATCTCCTTTTCCAGCAGCCAGGGCACCATGTCCGGGTGCGCCCCGGGGTGCATGTGGATGTACTTCTCCTCGTCCGCCTCGTCGCCCCACTGCGCGTAGCGGTGCCAGCCGGTGTGCAGGATCAGGCGGTCGCCCTTCCGCACCTCCACCCGGTCCTCGATCATCTTTGGCGTATACAGCGCCAGCTCGTCCATCTCGTCCGTGAGGTCCACCACCACGCCGGGTCCGCACAGCCACTCCATGGGGATCTGGTCGATGGTCATCCCCTTGGTCACGAAGTGGCGCGGGGCGTCCAGGTGGGTGCCCATGTGGTTGCTGGTCATGATGTACTGCGCGTTGACCCCGTGCTCCGCCTTGCGCTTGATGTACTTCACCTCGAAGGGCGGGTAGTACGGCCAGAACGGCGCCTGCTCGTTCAGCGGCTGCGACAGGTCGTAGATTTTCATTCGGGTGTCTGCGGTTCCGGGTGTGGTGAAGGCAACTGCTGAACTGCCGGGTTCGGGCGTGCCCCCGGCTGACGCCGGGGTCGGGCTTCGGCTCCGTAAGCCAGCAAACAACGCTGGCTAACGGAGTCGAGCCCCCGCGAAACTGCCCGCGGGGTCTCGCCCCTTCGGGCCGAAATCCCTCACGCGACTGCCGTCTCATGCGACTGCGAACTGCGCGCCAGGCGGTCGCTGCGTGCGGTCAGCTGCCCGGCGGCACCTCCTCCTCGCCGGCGAGGGTGGCGAGCGGCTCGGCGCGGAACATCACCTGGGGGCCGTCCACGGCGAGGTGCCATACGGGCGCGCCGTCGGGCGTGACCTCGTAGACCTCGATGGGGCCGGAGGCGCCCGCGAGCCCCGCGCTCGTCCCGAAGCCCACCAGCGTGTTGCCGCCGGGGAGCCGGCGCGCCGAGCTGACGACGGCGGCGAAGTTGGGGCGCGCGGGGCGCCACTCCCACACCCGCCGCGCCGCGGGCCCGGTGATGTCGAATTCCACCGCGCGGGACGTGCCACCCTGCTCGTGGCGGTTGTCGAACATCACCACCCGCCCCGGCGCGACCTCGCGCGCCGTGTGCTGCCCGGTGAACTCCTCGCCCGCCGGCACGGGGATGGTCGCGTTCACCCCGCCCATGCGCCACTCCACCGGCCCCCAGCCGGGCGCGACCGAGAACACCTGGTTCCAGTAGTGCACGCTCACCAGCAGGTTGCCGCGCGGGCCCAGGGCGAGGGCGTTGGCGTGAAGCCACTCGCCGCCCTGGCCGTGGCGGGGGCCGCGGTCGCGCTCCGGCGAGAAGTGGTCCCACGACGTCCACCGCCGCGCCAGCGTCCCCGCCTCCGGCGACCACTCCCACACCGCGTCCCCCAGGAGCGAGACCCCGCCCGCGGGGCGCCGGTCGAAGGCGATCACCAGCAGCGTGTTGTCCGGGGTCGCGATCACGTCGTGGTGCATCTCGCCGCGCGCGCCGTCCTGCGCCAGCTCGCGCACCACGGCGCCGGCGGGCGTCACCTCCACCAGCCCCCGCAGCTGGTCCAGGAAGACGAAGTCGCCGTTCGCGCGCCGCGCCGTCCCGTAGGCCACGCCCTGGCCGCGCCAGTACCACACCACCTCCCCCGTGGCGTCCACCGCCACCTGCCCCCGGAAGCCGTCCGGCCGGAACACGGCGAGCAGCACCAGCGGCGTCGTGGGCGTGCCCGTGGCCGCGAGCCGCAGCTGCGCCAGCTCCGCCGGCAGCGGCGCCGTGGCGAAGGTCCCCTCGCGGTCCGTCCCCCGGATCCGCCACGTGTACGTGCGCCCCGCGCGCAGCCGCGCCAGCAGCATCGCGTGCGACGCGGCGCGCGGCGAGCGGACGCGCAGCCGCGGCCCCTCCCCGCTCCAGTAGTCCACCACCAGCGAGTCCGCCCGGGCCAGCTCCACCTCCAGCGTCCGCGCCAGCGGCCCCGCTTCCGCCACCGCCGCCGCCGTCACCTCCGGCCGGCGCGCGTCCGTGACGCCGTCGCACCCTGCCGCCAGCGCGGCCAGGAGCGGCAGCCACGCGGGCGCGAGCCGGCGCGGTCTCACCCCGCCCCCGTCGCGGCGGGCGCCGGGCGCGCCTCCGCCGCGGGAGCCGGGCGCATGAGCGCGTAGTAGACCGCGAGCGACACCAGCGTGGCCGAGAACCACGCCCCGTCGAACAGGAAGCGCAGGCCGGGCGCCGCCAGCCCCACCAGCGCCACCCCCACCCCGGCGGCGAGGGCGACCAGGGCACGCGGGTTGACGCCGTCGCGGTAGCGGTAGGGACCGTGCTCGTCGTACAGGCCGCGCACGTCCAGGCGGCCGCGGCGCACCAGCGCGTAGTCGCACAGGATCACGCCGCCCACCGCGCCCAGCAGCCCGCCGTAGGTGAGGAGCCACCCCTGGTACAGGTCCAGCAGCTTCCAGGGAAAGATCAGCAGCCCCGTGACGGCGGCGATCACGCCCCCCGCGCGGAAGGTGATGCGCCGCGGCGCCAGGTTGGCGAGCGTGAAGGCCGGGGAAACGATGTTGGCGGCGATGTTGGTGGTCAGCGTCGCCACGGCGATCACCACCATGGACACGATCCCCAGCCAGGCGCTCCCCCCCTCGCGCGTCAGCCGCGCCACCAGCTCCACCGGGTTCCAGATCGCCTCGCCGTACACCACGACGGTCGCGCCCGTCACGGCGATGCCGATGAAGGCGAAGAGCGGCATCGTCGTCAGGAGCCCCAGCGCCTGGCCCACCGTCTGGTCTCGCTGGCTGCGGGCGTAGCGCGTGAAGTCGCTGATGTTGAGCGAGAGCGTGGCCCAGTACCCCACCATCGCCGTCACCCAGGGGAGGAAGACGCCCAGGGTGAACCCGCTGCCGGGCCCGCCGCTCCCGGCGGAAAGCGAGTCCGCGCCGGCCAGCATCCGCCCCCACCCGCCGGACGCCGCCGCCCCCCACCAGAGCAGCGCCAGCCCCGCCGCGATCAGCAGCGGCGCGGAGATCGTTTCCAGCCAGCGGATCCCCTCCGTGCCCTTGTACACGAACCACAGGTTCAGCGCCCAGAAGAGGAGGAAGGCCAGGTACTGCGGCGCCCCGTGCCCCATGAGCGTCCACCCGCCGCCCAGCCGCGCCCAGCCGGGCCACAGCGTCGCCAGGATCACGTCGATCGCCATCCCGCCCACCCACGTCTGGATCCCGAACCAGCCGCACGCCACCACCGCGCGCAGCACGGCCGGGATGTGCGCCCCCCGCGTGCCGAACGAGGCGCGCGCGTACACGGGGAAGGGGATCCCGTAGCGGGTCCCGGCGTGCGCGTTGACCACCAGCGGCACCCACACGATGGCGTTGCCCAGCAGCACGGCCAGCAGCGCCAGCCGCCAGCCGAGCCCCGCCTGGATCATCCCCGCGGCCAGCATGTAGCTGGGGATGCACACGCTCATCCCCACCCACAGCGACGCGATGTGCCACAGGTTCCAGGTGCGCTGCTCCGGCGGCGTGGGCGCCAGGTCCGGGCTCGTCAGCGCCCCGGCGGGGAGATCCGCGGTGCTCACGGCACGGTCGCCGCGCGGGCGCGCTCGAAGGCGCGCGGGAGGACGCGGCGCACCAGCACCCCGGCGAGCTGGCGGCGGTACGCGGCGGAGGCGTGGATGTCGGCGGGGGGATCGATCTCGCGCTCCACGGCGTCGGCGGCGGCGCGGACGGCGGCGTCCGTGGGCTCGGCGCCCAGCAGCGCGGCGGCCGCCCCCCCGGCCAGCACCGGCCCCTCGCCCACGCTCAGCAGCGCGATGCGCGCGCCGCTGCACCGTCCGGCCGCGTCCAGCACCACCGTCGCGGCCACCCCGGCGAGCGCGTAGTCGCCGTGGCGGCGCGACACCTCGCCGAAGGCCCAGCCGCTCCCCGGCGCCGGCGCGGCAATCTCCACCTCCGTCAGCAGCTCGTCCGGCTCCAGCGCCGTGCCGAAGAGCCCGGTGAAGAACTCCCCCGCACTCACCGTGCGGCTTCCGCCCGGTCCGCGCAGGTGGAAACGGGCGTCCAGCGCCAGCATCACGGCCGGGATCTCGGCCGCGGGATCCGCGTGGGCGATGCTGCCGCCCACCGTGCCGCGGTTGCGGATCTGCGGGTGGGCCACGAAGGGGAGCGTTTCCACCAGGAGCGGCGCCCCCCGCGCCACCCCCGGGCTGCGCTCCGCGGCGCGCTGCCGGGTCATGGCGCCCATCCGCAGCACGCCGCCCTCCTCGCGCAGCTCCGCGAGCCCCGCCACCCGCTCCAGGTCGATGAGCACCGCCGGCAGCGCCAGGCGGAAGTTCATCGCGGGGACCAGGCTCTGCCCGCCGGCGAGCAGCTTGGCGTCGGGGCCGTGCTGCGCCAGCAGCCCCGTCACCTCGTCCACGGTGGCGGGGCGGTGGTACTCGAACGGGGCGGGCTTCACGCGCCCTCCGCCAGGCGCCGCTCCAGCTCGCCCCCCAGCGCGTTCAGGCCGCGCTGCGTCATCATCTTCGCCACCTGGTCGATGAGCCGCTGCCCCACGCCCGCCACCTTTCCGCCCACCTGCAGGTCGGCGTGGTAGCGCATTCGCGTCGCGCCCCCGCCGTCCGCCTCCGCCAGGTCCACCGTCGCCGAGCCGCGGGTGAAGCCGATGGGCCCCTTGCTGTCCACCTGCATCACGTAGTGCTCCGGGGCGACCCGGTCCTCCAGCGTCACGGACAGCTTCCACTCCGCCGCGGTGACCGGGCCCACGCCCACGCGGATGGAGCCCTCGTACGCGCCGTCGCCCACCAGCGCCAGCTTCGCCGCGCCGGGCATGGCCTTGGACAGCACCTCGGGGTCCTGCAGCAGCGCCCAGACGACCTCCCGCGGGCCGGGGAAGACGTGTTCTCCGTCCACGATCATCGCTGGGCCTCCTGGAGGTGGGGAAGGGGAGCGCCCGGGGCGGCGCGGATCAGGTCGAAGAGCTGGTCGGGGCTCAGCGGGATCTCGGTGATCTCCACGCCGAGGTCGGAAAGGGCATCCTCCACCGCCTGCGCGAAGGCCGCGCCGGCGGGGATCGCCCCGGCCTCGCCCACGCCCTTGAGCCCCAGCGGGTTCATGGGCGCCGGGGTCTCCATGTGCGCCATCTCCACGCGGGGCACGTCCATGGCGGTGGGGAGGAGGTAGTCCATGAACGAGGCGTTCTGGAGCTGCCCCTGGTCGTCGTACACCAGCTTCTCGTAGAAGGCGTTGCCGATCCCGTGGGCCACGCCGCCCTGCACCTGCCCCTCCACCAGCTGCGGGTTGATGAGGCGCCCGCAGTCGTGCACCACCACGTAGCGCAGGATCTCCACCATGGCCGTCTCCGGGTCCACCTCCACCACCATGGCGTGCACCCCGCTGGCGGTGCTCCCGTGGTCCGGGCCGAAGTACGCCGTGGCCTCCAGCCCCGGCTCCGTCCCCGGCTTCACCGCGCCGCGCAGCGGGTTGGCGTGGCTGGCCAGCTCGCCCAGCGACAGCGAGCGCTCCGGGACGCCGCGCACGGCCACGCGCCCGTCGGCCAGGTCGATCTGCTCCTCGTCGGCGCCCAGCACGCGGGCGGCCATGGCCAGGATCTTTTCCCGCACTTTGACCGCGGCGGCATGGCAGGCGCTCCCCGCCACCACCGCGCCGCGGCTGGCGAAGGTCCCCGTCCCCCACCCGAACTCGCGCGTGTCCCCGGTCACCACGTGCACCAGTTCCACGTCCACGTCCAGCGCCTCGGCCACGATCTGCGCGAAGGCGGTGTAGTGCCCCTGCCCCTGCGTCCCCAGCCCGGTCGCCACGCGCACCCGGCCGCTGGGGTCCACCGTCACGCGCGCGCCCTCGTACGGCCCGATCCCCGTCCCCTCGATGTACGACACCACGCCCACCCCCACCCGCCGCCCCTCGGCGCGCAGGCGCAGCTGCTCCTCGCGCAGCTGGTCGTAGCCGATCATGCGCACCGCCGTTTCCAGCGCCGGCAGGTAGTTGCCGCTGTCGTAGTAGAGCGGGGCGAAGTCCTGGTAGAGGATGTCGAAGTTCTTGGGGAAGAGCTCCGCGCCCAGGTAGTTGCGCCTGCGGATCTCCACCGGGTCCATCCCCAGCTCCCGCGCCGCGATGTCCAGCAGCCGCTCCATCACGAACACGCCGTGCTGGCGCCCGGCCCCGCGCACCGGCGTGACGATGGTCTTGTTGGTGAAGACCGCGCGGAACTCGCTGTGATAGGCCGGGACGTCGTACGGCCCCAGGAGCGTGCACTGGCTGTTGATGGGGATGGTGAGGCCGTACGGGTCGTAGGCCCCGCAGTCGTGCAGGAAGGTGTCGTGGATTCCCAGGATGCGCCCGTCGCGGTCCAGCGCCATCTCCGCCTCGTGCACCTGCCCGCGCTCCTGGGTGGTGGCGAAGAAGTTCTCCTGGCGGTCCTCGGTCCATTTCACCGGGCGCCCCAGCCGCATGGCCGCCCAGGGGACCAGCAGCTCCTCCGGGTAGAACATCATGATCTTGGGCCCGAAGCCGCCCCCCACGAAGGGCGCCACCACCCGCACCTGCGACTCCAGCAGCCCCAGCATCCGCGCCAGCCCGTTGCGGATGGGGATGGGCGCCTGCGTGGTGTCCCACACGGTGAGGTCCACCCCCAGCGGGTCCCACACGGCGGCCACCGCGCGGTTTTCCATGGCGGCGGCGGCGCCCCGGTCGTACAGGAAGCGGCGGGCGATCACCACGTCCGCCGCGTCGCGGGCCCGCCGGTAGTCGCCGTGCCGCTGCACCACCCGGGCGGCCATGTTGGTCCCGAAGCGCTCGTGCACCAGCGGCGCGTCCTCCGCCAGCGCGGCCTCCAGGTCCACCACCGCGTCCAGCGGCTCGTAGTCCACCACGATGTCGGCGAGCGCGTCCTCCGCCACGTAGCGGCTTGCCGCCACCACCATGGCGATGGGCTCGCCCACGTGGCGCACCTTGTCCTTCGCCAGCGGGACCTGCGTGGCCTCGTGGAAGACGATCCCCTCCACGGGCGGTGGCGGGACCAGGAGCGGGCCCGGGCACCAGTAGTCGCCCAGGTCCTCCGCCGTGTACACCGCCACCACGCCGGGGCGCTCCAGCGCCGCCGACGCGTCCACGCCGCGCAGCAGGGCGTGCGCGTGGTCGCTGCGCAGAAAGGCCACGTGCAGCATCCCGGGGAGCTGCACGTCGTCCACGAACAGCGCGTGGCCCGTGAGGAGCCGGTGGTCTTCGTTCCGCTTGACCCGCTCGCCTACGTACCTTCGCGTCACTGTGCCTTCCCGGGTTCGGGGTTCCGGCGGGTGCGGCTCAGGAGGCTGCCGTCCGCTCCGAGGCGAGGCGGACGGCCTCCACGATGTTCTGGTAGCCCGTGCAGCGGCAGAGGTTGCCGGAGATGGCCTCGCGGATCTCCTGCTCGCTGGGGGCGGGGTTGTCGCGGAGAAAGGGGACCAGCGTCATCAGGAACCCCGGCGTGCAGAAGCCGCACTGCAGGCCGTGGGCGTCGCGGAAGGCTTCCTGGAGCGGGTGGAGCGGGCCCTCGGCGGGGGCCAGCCCCTCCACGGTGCTCAGCTCGTGCCCGTCGGCCTGCACGGCGAAGACCAGGCAGGAGCGCACGCTCTCGCCGTCCATCAGCACCGTGCAGGCGCCGCAGACGCCGTGCTCGCACCCCACGTGCGTGCCGGTGAGGCCGATCTCGTGCCGCAGGAAGTCGCTGAGGAGGAGGCGGGGCTCCACGGCGCGCTGGTAGGTCGCGCCGTTGACGGCCACCGAGATGTCGACGGGGAGGGTCACGGGCGCCGAGCTCCGTGGCGAGGGAAAGTGCGGCCCGGGCCGGGCGGGGGAACAGGTGATAGGGGTAGAGTAGTGCCGTCCCCCGGGCCCGGCAAGAAACTCCGCGGGTGCAGGGCCGCGGCTACGGGTTCTTCGCTTCGGTGACCATCCGCTCCACGTCCGCCAGCAGGCGCTTCGCGTCGTACACGATCCCGTCCTTGATGGTGTACTTCACTCCGCCCACCGTGGTGGGCCGGTTGGTGGCGTCGTCCAGGCGGAAGTGCCCGGTGCCGTACAGCACCTTGAGGTTGTTCACCGGGTTCTGGTCCACGATCACCAGGTCCGCCAGCATCCCCGGGCGGATCATGCCGAACTCCGGGGCGCGCCCCCTGGGCCGGCTCAATTCCTCGGCGCCGCACAGGGTGCCGGCGCGGATCGCCTCCAGCGGGTGGAAGCCCGCCTCCTGGAGCAGTTCCAGCTCGCGGATGAAGCCGAAACCGTACAGCTGGAAGATGAACCCCGAGTCCGACCCCGCGCACACCTGCCCGCCGCGGTTCTTGAAGTCGTTCACGAACGCCATCCACAGGCGGTAGTTCTCGCGCCAGTCGATCTCGTTCTGCGTGGTCCAGTCGAACCAGTAGGAGCCGTGCGCCTCGCGGCTGGGCTGGTAGAACGCCCACAGCGACGGCAGCGTGTACCGGTCGTGCCACTCGGCGCGGCGGGCGCGCATCAGGTCGCGGCTGGCCTCGTAGATGTTGAAGGTGGGGTCGATGACGAAGCCCAGCTTCACCAGCTCGTCGATGGTTTCGTTCCAGCGCGGGCTCCCCGGCGCCGCGGCCTGCCTCCACAGGCGCCCCGCCTCGCCGAAGCGGTGCGACTCGTCCAGGAAGTTGTAGTCCAGCGGGTACTCCTGCACCCGCCGGTCGGTGAAGAGCGACTCCGGGAGGCCGTACCAGTGCTGGAGCGACCCCAGCCCCACCCGCGCCGCGTCCAGCGCGTTCATCCGCGCCACCCCCGTCTGCGCCAGGTGCGCCGTGGTGCCGATGTGCTGCTTCCTCGCCTCGTCGATCAGCGCCGTCATCACCTCGGGGTCGTAGTACTGGCCCAGCCCCAGCTTGAGCCCGTCCACCCCCCGCCGCGCCGCCCAGCGCACGTACTCCCGCGCCAGCTCCGGCGAGGTCACGGCCCCGCGGTCCCACCCCAGCCCCGGGACCACGTACGAGAAGATGCGCGGCGCCACGATCTGGTTGCGCGCGCTCCGCTCCCGCTCGCGCAGCGTCCAGTCCACCCCGTTCCCGGAGCCCGGGTCGCGGATCGTGGTGATGCCGTGCGCCAGCCACAGCTTGTACACGTACTCCGCCGGCGTCCCCTGCGCCACGCCGCCGATGTGTCCGTGAACGTCCACGAACCCCGGGAGCACGTACATCCCCGTGGCGTCGATCTCGCGCGTTCCCGCGGCCGGGCGCCCCTGCGGCCGCACCGGCACCCCGGGGAAGCCCACGATGTCGAAGTCCGCGATGCGGTTCCCCTCCACCACGATGTCCACCGGGCCCAGCGGCGGCGCGCCCGTGCCGTCGATCAGCGTGGCGCCGCGGATCACCAGCCGCGCGTAGGGGCCCTCCCCCTCGCCGGGGCGGCGGTCGGGCGCGGGCCGGATCGCGCTCTGCGCCGCGAGCGGCGCGGCGTGCGCGGAGGCGAGCAGGGCGAGGGCGGCGGCGAGCAGGGTCCGGCGAGCGGCGAGCGGCGGCATCGATCCTCCGGTGACCGAATCAGGGGGCGAGCGACGGCGGAGCGGAACGGACGGGCAGAATAAGACGAAAAAGGCGAAACGGAAAGCGGGGCAGCGCGCGATTCGGTCGGGCCCATTCACCCCGGCCGGGAGCAGAGAGCGGATCCGCTGAATCGCAGGACCGAGCTGGACCGCGAACGCGTCGCCGCCATCCACGAGCTTCCCGCCGCGGCTGCACCGGACCGCGTGAGACGATCCACTCGCGCTTGCCGTTTTTAAATTGGCGCAAATCATGCGTGTATGATTTTGTCGGCAAATACGCCGGCTCCGGTCTTGAGCAGCGGCTGCTGCCTCGAATTCCTCCCCCGGAGGTCCCCATGGGTTCCCTCGTCACCCGTTCGGTTCGCTCGGTGCTCGTGCTTGCCGTGCTCGCCGCGGCCGCATGCTCTGATTCCGGGCGAAGCATCTCCGGCGCCGAGCCGGTCGGCCCCGCGGCAGCCGGCAAGGCAAAGCCCACCGAGATCACGGTGTCGGCCAGCTCCTACCTGTGCGGGACGCTCTACGGATCCGGCTTCACCATCAGCCCCTACTGCACGGGCGGGCCGTTCGGCGGCTTCCAGAGCACGACGGGAACGGGCTACCAGAACAGCATCTACATCTACTTCAGCTCCCCGGTGAGCTCGGTGACGCTGACCGCGCTGGATCCCGACTACTACGCGAACTTCATCACCGCGTACGACGGCTACGGCAACCCGGTCGACTACAAGGAGTTCGCCTACGACAACGCACCCGGGACCTTCACCACCTCCACGCGTACGGTCAGCGGCTCCGGGATCACCATGATCGCCCTGACGCCGAACTCGCTGGACTACATCGCCTACGACAACCTCAGCTTCTACTGATCCCTGAAGTCCTGCCGGGAAGAGAGTCGGGCGAGGAGGGGCGCACCGCCGCGGCGGTGCGCCCCTCCGCCGTCTGTCCCGCGGCGCCGCTCTTGCCAGGGCGGTGGGGAATCGATATCACCAGGCGCGCCCCGTACCCGCGCCAAGTCCCGTCCCGCGCATCCCGGCCCCGTGTCTTCAAACGATCCCGATCCCCGCCCGGACTGGTGGGCGGACTACTTCGACCGCGAGTTCGTCCGCATCTACCGCGACTTCCTCACCCCCGAGCGCACCGCGCGCGAGGTGGAGGGGATCCTGGAGATGCTGGAGCTGGCGGAGGGAGCGCGCGTGCTGGACCTGGCCTGCGGGTGGGGGCGGCACTCCATCGAGCTGGCGCGCGCCGGCTTCCGCGTCACCGGGCTGGACTTCTCGGAAACGCTGCTGGCGCGGGCGCGCAAGCGCGCCGGGGCGGCCGGCGTGGAGGTGGAGTGGACCCGCGGCGACATGCGCGAGGTGGGACGGACGGCCGAGTTCGACGCGGTGCTGTCGCTGTACTCGTCGCTCGGCTACTTCCTGTCCGACGACGAGGACCTACGCGTGCTCCGCGGCGCCCGCGAGGCGCTGCGGCCAGGCGGGCTCCTGCTGCTGGAGACCATGCACCGCGACCACGTGCTGGGCGACTACGCCGACCGCGACTGGTGGGAGACGGCCGACGGCGCCACGGTGTGGGTGGAGCGCGAGTTCGACGCGGTGGAAGGCGTGAGCCGCGAGTGGCTGCGCTGGCGCAGGGGCGAGGACGCGGGCGAAAAGTTCCACGCGCTGCGCATCCGCACCGCCACCGAGTGGGACGCCCTGCTGCGGGCCGCGGGGCTGGAGCCGCTGGAGTGGTACGGCGACTGGGAGCTGGCGCCGTTCACCCACACCTCGGAAGTGCTCATCGTGGCGGCGCGCAGGCCGTCCTGACGGGGCGCCCCCTCGCTTGCCGCCCTTCCGGGGCACTGGTATGTTGTACCGTTTCCCGCCGGGAGCGGGAAGGTGCGCCACAGTATCATTTTCGACCCTCGAAACGATGCCTGAACGGAAGATCCGCGTCCTGGTCGGCAAGCCCGGGCTGGACGGCCACGACCGCGGCGCCAAGGTGATCGCCGCCGCCCTGCGCGACGCGGGGATGGAGGTGATCTACACGGGGCTCCACCAGACCCCGGAGATGATCGTCGCCGCCGCGATCCAGGAGGACGTGGACGTGGTGGCCATGTCCATCCTCTCGGGCGCGCACATGACGCTCTTCCCGCGCGTCCGCGAGCTGCTGGAGGCCGAGGGCGCCGACCACATCCTCCTCACCGGCGGCGGGATCATCCCCGAGGAGGACATGGAGGCGCTCCGGTCGCAGGGGATCGGGCGGCTCTTCGGCCCCGGCACTCCCACCTCCGCGGCCGTGGAGTACATCCGCTCCTGGTTCGCCGAGAACGGCCGCGACCGCGAGCTGGCGCAGTCGTGAGCAGCGCCGTGGGAGAGAAGCCCGCGGCCGCGCACGGCGCCGGCCGGGCGGAAGCGCTCGTCGGCGAGCTGCGCGAGCTGGAGGCGCGGCTCCGCGAGGGCGGGGGCGCGAAGCGCATCGCCAAGCAGCACGCGGACGGCAAGCTGACGGCCCGCGAGCGCATCGGCCTGCTGCTGGACCCGCGCACGCGCTTCCAGGAGGTGGGGCTGCTGGTGGCGTACGACCGCTACGAGGGGCAGGCGCCCGCGGCGGGGGTGGTGACCGGCTTCGGGACGGTGGCCGGGCGCGAGGTGGTGGTGGTCGCCAACGACGCCACCGTCAAGGCGGGCTCCTGGTGGCCGGAGACCATCACCAAGATCCTGCGGGCGCAGGAGATCGCCATGCGCTGCCGGGTGCCCATCGTGTACCTGGTGGACTCGGCGGGCGTCAACCTGCCGTACCAGGGCGGCGTCTTCCCGGGCCAGTACGGCGCGTCGCGCATCTTCTACTACAACTCCATCATGCGGCGCTACCTCAAGGTGCCGCAGATCGCCGCCGTCATGGGGCCGTGCATCGCCGGGGGGGCGTACCTCCCGGCGCTCTCGGACGTCATCCTGATGGTGGAGGGGACCTCGTTCATGGGGCTGGGCGGGCCCAACCTGGTGAAGGGGGCCACCGGGCAGACCACGGACAGCGAGACGCTGGGCGGTGCCTGGACGCACAACGCCATCTCCGGGGTGGCCCACTACCGGGTCCGCGACGACCGCGCCTGCATCGGCAGGATCCGCGAGCTGGTGAAGGAGCTGCCGCGCCAGGGCAGCGCGCTCCAGCTCCGCGAGCCGGCGCCGCCCGCACGCCCCGAGCGCGACCTGTACGCCCTGCTCCCCGAGGACCATCGCCAGCCGTACGAGATGCGCGAGGTGATGCGCTGCATCCTGGACGGCGGCGACATGGACGAGTTCCAGGCGGACTACGCGCCGGAGATGATCTGCGGCACCGCCCGCGTCCAGGGGATCCCGGTGGGCGTCATCGCCAACGCGCGGGGGATGCTCAAGGACCCGCACGGCGGGCGCCCCAAGTTCGGCGGCATCGTCTACGCCGACAGCGCGGACAAGGTGGCGTACTTCATCGAGACGCTGAACCGCCACGGCACGCCCATCCTCTTCCTCCAGGACGTGTCCGGCTTCATGGTGGGGACGGACGCCGAGCACAGCGGCATCATCCGCTCCGGCGCGCGCTTCGTGGAGGCCATGGCCACGGCCACGGTGCCCAAGCTGGTGCTGACGCTCAACCACGCCTCCGGGGCGGGGTACTACGCCATGGCGGGGCAGGGCTTCGACCCCGACTTCATCTTCACCTGGCCCACCGGCCGGATGGGGGTGATGGAGGGCGACTCCGCCGTCATGGCGCTCTTCAGCACGCAGCTGGACGAGCTCAAGCGCGGGGGGAAGCAGCCGGACGCCGAGCTCCAGGGGAAGATCGACGCCGTGCGCGCCGACTACGACCGCCAGCTCGACGCCAAGCACGCCGCCGCGCGCGGCTTCGTGGACGCGGTGGTGTGCCCCGAGGACACCCGGGCGGCGCTCGGGCTGGCGCTGCGCACCTCGATCAACAACCCCGGACCCCATCTCGGGGCCTTTGTCCTGCCCCCGATCCCGTGAGGGGCCGGGGACTGAGCGCGCGAAGCGTGCGAAGCCCCCGGGGCCGCACCTGGGCGCCTTCGTGCTGCCGCCGCACCTGACGTGAGGAGGTCCGCATGGCCGTGCATTTCGCCCAACCCTACCAGTTCACCGCCGACGAATACACGCGCATGGCGGCCGAAGGGATCATTCCCGCCGGCGCACGGGTCGAGCTGATCGACGGGGAGATCATCGAGATGAGCCCCATCGGCAGCCGCCACAACGCGTTCGTCGACCGGCTGACGCGGATCCTGGTCACGAGGCTGGGCGAAGCGGCCATCGTGCGCGTACAGGGCTCCATCCGGCTGGGCGAGAAGGTGGTTCCGCAGCCGGACTTCACGGTCCTGCGTCCGCGCGCCGACTTCTACGAAGACGACCTCCCCGGCCCGGCCGACGTGGTGCTCGTCGTGGAGGTGGCCGACAGCTCCCTGTCGTACGACCGCAGCGAGAAGTCGCGTCTGTACGCCCGCTACGGCATTCCTGAATACTGGCTGCTGGACCTGGTCCAGAACACGGTCCTCGTGCATTCGGAACCGGGCCCCGTGGCCTACCAGCACGTCGAGATCCGCAACCGCGACGACGTCTGGAATTCGCACTCGCTGCCCGACCTCCGTGTTGGCGGCGCGGAAATCCTGGGATAAATGGCCAAAGACAAGATCCGCATCGCTTCCGGGCAGGGCTTCTGGGGCGACCAGCTGGACGCCCCCAAGCAGCAGGTCGAGGGCGGCCCGATCGACTACCTGATGCTCGACTACCTGGCCAAGGTCACCATGTCGATCATGCAGAAGCAGCGCTCGCGCAACCCGCAGGCGGGGTACGCGCGCGACTTCGTGCCGCTGATGGGCGACATCCTCCCCGCCGTGGTGGAGCGCGGCATCCACGTGGTCGCCAACGCCGGCGGCGTGAACCCGCAGGGGTGCCGCGACGCCGTGGTGGAGGAGGCCCGGAAGGCCGGGCTCGGCGGGCGGGCGCGCATCGGGATGATCTCCGGCGACGACATCCTGGAGCGCCTCCCCGACCTGCTGGAGCGCGGCGTGGAGCTCCGGAACATGGAGACCGGCGAGCCGCTCTCCACCGTCATGGACCGCGTGCAGAGCGCCAACGCCTACATCGGCGCGCGGCCCATCGTGGAAGCGCTGCGGCAGGACGCCCACGTGGTCATCACCGGTCGTTCCACCGACACGGCGCTCACCTACGCGCCCATGATCCACGAGTTCGGCTGGTCGTACGACGACTACGACCGCATGGCCGCCGGCGTGGTCGCCGGGCACATCAACGAGTGCGGCGCCCAGGCCTCCGGCGGCAACTGCCTGGTGGACTGGCGCGGCATCCGCGACCTGGCCGGCATCGGCTACCCCATCATCGAGGCGTACCCGGACGGCTCCTTCGTGGTCACCAAGCACGAGGGCACCGGCGGCTGCGTGACGCTCCCCAGCGTCAAGGAGCAGCTGGTGTACGAGATGGGCAACCCGCGCAGCTACATCACCCCGGACGTGGTGGCCGACTTCACCACCATCCGCCTGGAGCGCGAGGCCAAGGACCGGGTGCGCGTGTACGGCGTGAAGGGGCAGCACGCCACCGACATGCTCAAGGTCAGCATCGCCTACGCGGACGGCTACAAGGCCGTGGGCACGCTGGTGTACGCCTGGCCGGACGCCGTGGAGAAGGCGCAGGCCGCCGACCGCGTCCTCCGCGAGCGGCTGGACCGCCTGGGGCTGAAGTTCGACGAAGTGCTCACCGAGTACGTGGGCTGGAACGCCACCCACGGCCCGCTCGCCGGCCCCATCCCCGCCGACCTTCCGGAGGTGACGGTGCGCTGGGGCGTGCGCGGCCAGGACCGGGCCGCCGTGGAGCGCTTCACCAAGGAGATCGCGCCGCTGGTGCTCGCCGGGCCGCCCTCCGTGACCGGCTTCGCGGGCGGGCGTCCGGCGGTGCAGGAGATCATGGCCTACTGGCCGGCCCTGATCCCCAAGACCGAGATCGAGCCGCACCTGGAGGTGGAGGTGGTGACGGCGTAGCCGTTTGCCGCTTCGTCGGTTCTGGTGGGCCGCTCCGGAGCCGGACGATACGGCCGTCCGTCTCCTGCGCGGGCTCCGGGAGCCCCGGGAAACTGCCCCGGGTCTCCCTACGCCGGGGGGAGCCTCGCACAGTGCCTCTGAACTGCGGCACCGGCGAGTCTCCCCCCGAACAGCTCGTGGGAACTGCAGGAACTGCGACACCGCAAGGTGTGCACCGGCGGAGCCGGTGCACACCTTGCGTCTCGCGCTCAACCCGCGTGAGGGATTTCGGCCCGAAGGGGCGAGACCCCGCGGCAGTTTGCGGGGGCTCGACTCCGTTGCAGACGGTTGTTTCGTATGCTACGGAGCCGAAGCCCGACCCCGGCGTCAGCCGGGGGCACGCCCGAACCCGTCGTTCAGGCCGTCAAAAGCCGGTATCGGACTTACAAGACGAATGCGGATCACCTTTCTCGGGACAGCAGCGGCACGCCCCACCGTGGGGCGCAACGTTTCCTCCATCGTCGTCCAGCGCGAGGGCGACGTGATGATGTTCGACTGCGGCGAGGGCACGCAGCGCCAGATGATGCGCTACGGGACCGGCTTCGCCCTGCGCGAGATCTTCTTCACCCACCTGCACGCCGACCACTTCCTGGGCGTCATCGGGCTGCTGCGCACCATGGGGCTGCAGGCGCGCGAGGAGCCCATCGACCTGTGGACCCCCCGCGGCACCGAGGCCACCCTGAAGCAGGCCGTGGAGCTGGGCGTGGAGCGCGTCCCCTTCACGGTGAACATCAACGGCCTGGAGGCGGGCGAGGCGGTGGACCGCGGCGCCTACGCCGTCGTCCCCTTCCGCACGCAGCACGCGGGGCGCAGCCTGGGCTACGCGGTGGTGGAGCACGACCGGCTGGGGCGCTTCGATGCCGGCAAGGCGCGGGAGATGGGAATCCCCGAGGGGCCGCTGTGGGGGAAGCTGCACCACGGCGAGGCGGTGGAGGTGGACGGGCGCGTCTTCCGCGCGGAGGACCTGGTGGGGCCCCCGCGCCCCGGCCGCCGCGTGGTGTACAGCGGCGACACCCGCCCCTGCGGCCCGGTGCGCGAGGCCGCCGCCGGCGCCGACCTGCTGATCCACGAGGCCACCTTCGCCCAGGACGAGGCCGACCGCGCCCAGGCGACCGGGCACTCCACCGCGCGCGATGCCGCCGAGGTCGCCGCGCAGGCCGGGGCGCTGCGCCTGTGCCTGACGCACTTCTCGCCGCGCTACGCCGACGACCCGCGCATCCTGGAGCGCGAGGCGCGCGCCGTGTTCCCCGAGGTCGCCACCGCCTACGACGGGCTCGTGCTGGAGATCCCGTACCGGGACGGCTGAGCAGGGGGCCCCGCGCGGACCGGCGGGTCTGGCAGTCCGGCTGTCGATCTGGCCGGCGGGGAGCCGCGGAGCCTGCCCTTTGGGCCGGACCGGCGGGCACGTGGCGTGCAGCGGTCCCCCGACCGTGAGCGCCCCTTGACACTGCCGGCGCGGCGCCCCAATTTGCCACTTCGTTAGCACTCGGCGATGGTGAGTGCTAACAGGCGTTACCCAACCCATCCAGATACCGGAGGATCCAGATCTATGGCCACCGCGACAGACGTGAAGGTGAAGCCGCTCTCGGACCGTGTCGTCGTCAAGGCGACGGAGGAGACCGAGCAGATGCGGGGCGGGCTGTACATCCCCGACACGGCCAAGGAGAAGCCGCAGCAGGGCGAGGTCATCGCCGTCGGGCCCGGCAAGGTGAGCGACGACGGCACGCGCATCGAGCCCGAGGTCAAGGTCGGCGACAAGGTGCTCTACGGGAAGTACAGCGGCACCGAGGTGACCATCGACGGCGAGCAGTACCTGATCCTTCGCGAGTCGGACGTCCTCGCCATCGTCGGCTGAGCACGAGGCTCCATCCGGTACCGGTCAAGCTCATCTCACTCACCAGGAGTTAAAAGAATATGGCAGCCAAGGAGCTTACGTTCAGCGTCGAGGCGCGCACCGCGCTGAAGAAGGGCGTCGACAAGCTGGCCGAAGCGGTCAAGGTCACCCTCGGGCCCAAGGGCCGCAACGTGGTGATCGACCGCAAGTTCGGGTCTCCGCTCATCACCAAGGACGGCGTCACCGTCGCCAAGGAAGTGGAGCTGGAGGACGCGATCGAGAACATGGGCGCGCAGATGGTCAAGGAGGTCGCCACCAAGACCAGCGACCTGGCCGGCGACGGCACCACCACCGCCACCGTGCTCGCGCAGGCCATCTTCCGCGAGGGCCTCAAGAACGTCACCGCCGGCGCCAACCCCATGTCGCTCAAGCGCGGCATCGACAAGGCCGTCGAGAAGGTGATCGCCGAGCTCAAGAGCCTGTCGGTGGAGACGGCCGGCAAGAAGGAGATCGCGCAGGTCGGGACCATCTCCGCCAACAGCGACGAGGAGATCGGCAACCTGATCGCCGACGCGATGGAGAAGGTGGGCAAGGACGGCGTCATCACCGTCGAGGAGGCCAAGGGGCTGGAGACGACGCTGGAGACCGTGGAGGGGATGCAGTTCGACCGCGGCTACCTGTCGCCGTACTTCATCACCGACCCGGACCGCATGGAGGCCGTGCTCGAGGACGCCCTGATCCTCATCCACGACAAGAAGGTCTCTTCCATGAAGGACCTGCTCCCGGTGCTGGAGAAGGTCGCCCAGATGGGCCGCCCGCTCCTGATCATCGCGGAGGACGTGGAGGGCGAGGCGCTCGCCACGCTCGTGGTCAACAAGCTGCGCGGCACGCTCAAGATCGCCGCGGTCAAGGCGCCGGGCTTCGGCGACCGCCGCAAGGCCATGCTCCAGGACGTCGCCGTCCTCACGGGCGGGCAGGTGATCTCGGAGGAGGTCGGGTTCAAGCTGGAGAACGCCGTCCTCAGCGACCTGGGCCGCGCCAAGCGGATCGTGATCGACAAGGACAACACGACCATCGTCGACGGCGGTGGCGAGACCGAGGCGATCCAGGGCCGGATCAAGGAGATCCGCTCCGGGGTGGAGAAGAGCACCTCCGACTACGACCGCGAGAAGCTGCAGGAGCGGCTCGCCAAGCTGGCCGGCGGCGTGGCGGTGATCAACGTGGGCGCCGCGACCGAGACGGAGATGAAGGAGAAGAAGGCTCGCGTGGAGGACGCCCTCCATGCGACGCGCGCGGCGGTGGAGGAGGGCATCGTCCCCGGCGGCGGCGTGGCGCTCCTTCGCGCGCAGGCCACCCTCAAGGAGTTCCGCCTGGACGACGCGGACGAGAACATCGGCGTCCGCATCATCGAGCGCTCGCTGGAGGAGCCCATCCGCCAGATCGCGCAGAACGCGGGTGTCGAGGGTTCGATCGTGGTCGCCAAGGTCCGGGAGAACCAGAGCCCGAGCTTCGGCTACAACGCCCGCACCGACGTGTACGAGGACCTGGTGCAGGCGGGCGTCATCGACCCCACCAAGGTGACCCGCACCGCGCTCCAGAACGCGGCGTCCATCGCCGGCCTGCTGCTCACCACCGAGACGGTGGTGGTGGAGAAGCCGGAGCCGAAGTCTTCGGGCGGCGGCGGCGGCGGCGGTGGGATGCCCGGCGGCATGGGCGACATGTACTGAGCCGCGAGGCTCGGCAGGGGGCGGAGGCGCGAGCCTCCGCCCTCCCCGGCGGCCCCGCTCCCTCCTCGCGAGGGGGCGGGGCCGCCTGCGTATGCGCCCGCGCACGGCCGGCGGATCGCGCAGGACGCCGTTCGGGACAATCATCTTGACCGGGTCTTCCGCCGGATGCAATGTGCAGACGAGGTTCGCTCGCCGGGGCTCGTCCCCGGCGCCCGCAGTTCCAGGTCGGGTCTGCGGTCCCGGCCACCCCGTCGAGGAGGAGACGCAATGGCGAATCGAAAGATCGGAGCGAACCGAGGCCCCCGCGTCGACGGCACCCCCGGCCCGGAGGTCGGGCGCGATGCGCGCTTCGAGCAGATGAACCGGGCGGGCTCGCAGATCGTGCGCGATGCCGCCGCGCTGCTCGACGAGGAGATGGCCTCGGGGATCGTGGCAGCGCGCAACATGCAGCAGCGCATGGACAGGGAGCGGCGGGTCGACAAGGCCGACTTCGGGGAGGCGCTGCAGCGGTTCCAGGGCGACGCCCACCAGGTGCTGAACCTGGTCACCGGCCAGTTCCGCGAGCTCAAGAACGACGACAACTCCGAGCTCCTCTCGCGGTTCACGCGCAACATGCACGACCTGCTCGACGTGGTGGTCGGCGTCGTCAGCACGAGCGCGGAGATCGCTGGCCAGCTCGCCGAAGCGAACCTGCCGAAGCCTCCCGTGAAGCGGGGAGGACGGGCGAAGCCCGGTGCTCCGGCGGCGGCCGCCGCCGGAGCGCCCGCGACGGGTGCCCGCCCCCGCTGACCCGCGCGCGCCCGCCCGCCGCCGCGCGGCGGCGCGGCGAATGCGCGCGTTCGAGGGCGAGTTGGCGCGATACCGCGACGTCACCATGCAGGCGCTCCTCGGCCACATCCCCAGCGGGGGGCCGTCGCACCTTTACGACCTGGTGTCGGTGTACCCGCGCCGGCTGGGGAAGGGGCTGAGGGGAGCGCTGTGTCTCGCCACCTGCGAGGCGCTGGGCGGGCGCAGGGCGCTCGCCCTGAACACCGCGGTCGCCGCCGAGCTGTTCCACAACGCCTTCCTCATCCACGACGACGTGCAGGACGAGAGCCTGGCCCGGCGCGGCGAGGCCACCCTGCACCTGGAGCATGGCGTCGGGATCGCGGTCAACGTCGGCAACGCGACGAACCTGCTCGCCCTGCAGCGCGTGCTCGGGACCCGCGCAGAGCTGGGGCCGGCCCGCGCGGCGCTGGTGGTGGAGGAGACCGAGCGGATGATGCGCCACTCCCTCGAAGGGCAGGCCATCGAGCTGGGCTGGATCCGGGACAACGACTGTGCGATGGGGCCGCAGGAGTACCTGCGGATGTGCCTCAAGAAGACGTCGTGGTACTCGTTCATCTACCCGATGCGCGTCGGCGCGATCGTCGCCGAGGGCGCGCAGGACACCGACCGCTTTTCGCGCTTCGGCTGGTACGTGGGCGCGGCGTTCCAGATCCAGGACGACGTCCTCAACCTGACGGGCCGGTTCTCGCGGTACCGCAAGGAGATCGGCGGTGACCTCCGCGAGGGCAAGCGGACGCTGATGCTGATCCGTCTCCTCGGCGTGTGCACGGCCGCCGAGCGCGAGGCCATCGAGCGCTACCTCGCGAGCCCGCGCCCCGAGCGAACGGAAGCGCAGGTGCGGTGGCTCCATCGCCTGATTGTCCGGTACGACACCATCGCCTACGCCCGCCGGGCCGCCCGGGAGCTCGCCGGGGCGGCCCTCCTCGAAGCCCTAACGGCCCTCCGGAGCGTCCCCGACAGCGCCGCCAGGCGCTTCCTTCTGGACATGCCGCTCTATGTCGTCGGCCGCGACCGCTAGGAATGTGGCGAGATGGGCGACATGTACCCAAGCTCACGTATCCGCTGACTTCCCGCGTAACTGCCGCCGGGAGTCTCGCCGGATCAACGCCGACAGTGATACCTTCGCCCGCAGTGCCATTCGCGGGGGCTCGCCGTCAGCTCCCCGGTGCCTGCGGTTGACAGCCTGCGCCGGAGTGCGTATCCTATTCCAGGCATTCCACTTTACCAGGCAGCCAGTCATGCTCCGCGCCCGCACGACCACCCTGACTACCACTACGGGGCTCCGCAGAGGAGGCCGGGTCCGGGTGCGTCCGCGCTGAACGACGGCGCTGCCGCCTGACGACGAGGCCTCCCGAGTGGAGGCCTTTTTGTTTGCCCCCGCCTTGCGCGGGGCTTGTCGCGGACGGCGGCAGGACCGATGTTGCTGCCGTCCCGCGCCGGGCTTCCCGGCCGGGTGTACCAGAAGCAACGAGATTTCCGATGGACGACCGGAACGAGCCCGCCCGCCCGCTGTGGCCCTGGGCCCTGTACGCCGCGCTGCTGGGCGCGGGGATCGTCCTTTTCTTCATGTACGTGCCGCGCTGAGGCCCCGCGCCTCGCCGCCGCACGATCCGCGACCGGGAAAACGACCATGACGACGACGGCCGAGAACCAGGGACAGGTGCGCGTGACGCTTCCCGACGGCTCCGTGCGCGAGGTCGCGCCGGGGACGACGGTGCTCGACTTCGCCAGGTCCATCGGCGCGGGGCTGGCCAAGGCGGCGCTCGCCGGCAAGGTGGATGGGCGCGTGGTGGACCTGGCCAGCCCGCTGGAGGGCGATGCCACGGTGGAGATCGTCACCGAAAAGAGCCCCGACGCGCTGGAGCTGCTCCGCCACTCCGCGGCGCACATCCTGGCCACGGCAGTGCGCCGCGTGCGCCCGGACGCGAAGATCGGCTTCGGGCCGGCCATCGACGACGGCTTCTACTACGACTTCGAGGTGGACCACCCCTTCACGCCCGACGAGCTGGAGCGCATCGAGGCGGAGATGCAGGAGGTGGTCAAGGGAAACGACCCCTTCGAGCGCCGCGTGGTCTCGGTGGGCGAGGCGCGCGGGCTGTTCGCCGACGACCCGCTCAAGCTGGAGCGCCTGGACGAGTTCGGCGGCGACGAGACGATCACCGTCTACCGCAACGGGCCCTTCCTGGACCTGTGCCGCGGCCCGCACCTCCCGGGGACGGGGCGGCTCAAGCACTTCAAGCTGCTGAACACGGCCGGCGCGTACTGGCGCGGCGACTCCAACCGCCAGATGCTCCAGCGCATCTACGGCACGGCCTGGTTCTCGAAGGAAGACCTGGAGCGGTACGTCCACAACCTGGAGGAGGCGCGCAGGCGCGACCATCGGCGGCTGGGCAAGGAGCTGGACCTGTTCCAGTTCCACCCCGTCTCCCCCGGCTCCGCGTTCTGGACGCCGCGCGGCACGACGCTGTACAACACGCTGGTGGACTTCGTGCGCGAGCGGCAGCGCGAGGCGTTCCTGGAGATCAAGACGCCGCTCCTGTACACCAAGACGCTCTGGGAGCAGTCGGGGCACTGGGGCAAGTACCGCGAGAACATGTTCCTGGTGCTCAACTCGGAAACGGGCGAGCACGACATGTCGCTCAAGCCCATGAACTGCCCGTCGCACCACCTGTACTTCGCGTCGGCGCGGCACTCGTACCGTGAGCTGCCGCTGCGCTTCGTCACCAACGACGTGCTGCACCGCAACGAGCTTTCCGGCGCGCTCTCCGGGCTCACGCGGGTGCGGCAGTTCGCGCAGGACGACTGCCACGTGTACCTGCGCGAGGACCAGATCGCCGGCGAGGTGCGGTTCCTGATGGACTTCATCCTGGGCTACTACCGCGCCTTCGGGCTGGAGGCGACGCTCAAGTTCGCCACGCGCCCGGAGCAGCGCATCGGCGACGACGCCATGTGGGACCGCGCGGAGGGCGCGCTCCGCGCCGCGCTGGAGGCCACGGGGATGGCGTACGAGATGAAGCCGGGCGACGGCGCCTTCTACGGCCCCAAGATCGACTTCGACGTCACCGACTCCATCGGGCGGGCGTGGCAGCTGGGGACCATCCAGCTGGACTACGCGGCGCCCGAAAGGTTCGACCTCACCTACGTGGGCGAGGACAACCTGCCGCACCGCCCCGTGGTGATCCACCGCGCGGTGAGCGGCTCCTTCGAGCGCTTCATCGCCATCCTGGTGGAGCACTTCGCCGGCGCCTTCCCGGTGTGGCTGGCGCCGGTGCAGGTGGTGGTGATCCCCATCTCCGACGAGCAGGCGGCCAGTGCCCGCGAGCTGGGGGCGCGGCTGCGCGCCCAGGGGATCCGCGCCGAGGTGGACGACCGCAACGAGACGCTCAACTACCGCATCCGCGAGGCCGAGACGCAGAAGGTCCCGTACATGGCCGTGGTCGGCGGACGCGAGGTGGAGAACGGCACGGCCGCGGTGCGCATCCGCGGCGCCGGGCGCAAGCAGGCGGTGCTGGACCGCGACGCCTTCGCGGCGCAGGTGCTGGAGCGCATCCGGAGCCGCACGCTGGAAACCGCGCTGGACGAGGGCTGAGCGCGGGGTGGGGGAGCGCCGCTTGACAGCCCCGCGGCGCTCCCGTATCTTAACGGACCAAATTGGGAAAAGTGGGGGCCGGCGGGCCCCCCACCCTTCGGCTCGCTCGCGCGATGCTGCCGGGTCCGCATGGCGCCCCGCCTCCCGCGCGTGGAGGTGGCGGCCGCGCATGGACGGACCTGAAGAGCTTCAGGTCCGTTTTCGTTTACACCCCTGCGGAGAGCAACTGCCATCAACGAGAAGACGCGCGTCAATCGCCAGATCCGCATCAGCCCCGTCCGGGTGATCGCAACCGACGGCGAGCAGCTGGGGATCCTGCCCATCGAGCGGGCGCTGGAGATCGCGGAGGAGCAGGGTCTGGACCTGGTGGAGGTGGCGCCGCTGGCCCGACCGCCGGTCTGCCGCATCATGGACTACGGCAAGTTCAAGTACGAGGAGCAGCGGAAGGCGCGCGAGGCGCGCAAGAAGCAGCACCACGTGCAGATCAAGGAAGTCAAGATGCGGCCCGGGATCGAAGACCACGACTTCGACTTCAAGACGAAGCACGCGCGACGCTTCCTCGAAGAGGGCAACAAGGTCAAGCTGACCATGATGTTCCGCGGCCGCCAGATGGCGCACCCGGAGCACGGCCGCCAGGTGCTGGACAAGGTGTCGGGGATGCTTGCCGACGTCGCCAAGATCGAGATGCACCCACAGATGGAGGGGCGCAGCATGACCATGGTGCTCACCCCTCTCGTCAAGAGCTGATTCGCCCGTCCGCGAGGACGGCGTACGGAAAGGAAGAAGTACCATGCCCAAGATGAAGAGCCACCGGGGTGCGGCCAAGCGCTTCAAGAAGACCGCCAGCGGCAAGCTGAAGCGCGGTCATTCGATGAAGCGCCACATCCTCACCAAGAAGTCTCCGAAGCGGAAGCGCAACCTCCGGGATTCTGCGCTTGTGTCGAAGGGGGACGAGAAGCGGATGACCCGTCTGCTCTCCGCCTGAGCGGAAGCCGGCCCGAACCCGTACATCGACCACCTTTTCGCACGAACATCCGGAGGAGTAGACCATGCCCCGCGTAAAGACCAACGTGGCGCGCCTGCGCCGCAAGAACCAGATCCTCAAGGAAGCCAAGGGCTTCTTCGGCCGTCGCAAGAACCTGTACAAGACCGCCAAGGAGGCCGTGGAGCGCGCCTGGCGGTACGCGTACCGGGACCGCAAGAACAAGAAGCGCGAGTTCCGCAAGCTGTGGATCGTCCGCATCAACGCGGCCGCCCGGCAGCACGACCTGTCCTACTCCCGCTTCATGAACGGGCTCAAGCTCGCCGGGATCGAGATCGACCGGAAGAACCTCGCGGACCTCGCGGTGCGCGACCCCAACGCGTTCGAGCAGCTGGCCACGGCCGCCAAGGCCCGGCTGGACTGACCGGAGTCGGGTTTTCGGAGTACGAGGCGGCGCCTGGCATCAGCCCGGCGCCGCTTCTGCGTTTCGGGGGTAGCCGCGAAGGCACCGCGGGTGCAGATTGGGGAGCCGGCGCCGGGGCCGGCTGTGACCGAACGGGAGCGAAGCGAATCGATGAGCCAGGACCTGCTGGGGCAGCTCAGGGAGCTGGAGGCGGAGGGGACGCGCGCCGTCGCCGCCGCCGGGGGCGCGGAGGCGCTGGAGGCGCTGCGGGTGGAGTACGTGGGTCGCAAGGGGCGCCTCACGGGGATCCTGCGCGGCCTGGGCGGGCTCGCCGCGGAGGAGCGCCCCGCGGTGGGCGCCGAGGCCAACCGCGTCAAGGAGGCGCTTTCCGCGCTCCTGGACGAGCGCGTCTCCGCCCTCGCCCCGGCGGCCGACGAGGGGCCGGGCGTGGACCTGTCGCTCCCCGGCCGGCGCCGCTGGCGGGGCGGGCTGCACCCGGTGACGCAGGTGATCGAGGAGGTGTGCGACATCTTTCGCGACCTGGGCTTCACCCGCGTGGCCGGGCCCGAGGCGGAGACCACGGACTACAACTTCACCCGGCTGAACATCCCGCTGGACCACCCGGCGGCGGACATGCACGACACGCTGTACCTGTCCGAGCACGTGCTGCTGCGCACGCACACCTCGCCGGTGCAGGCGCGCACCATGGAGCGCTTCGCGCCGCCGGTGCGCGTCGTGGTCCCCGGCAAGGTGTTCCGCCGCGACCCGTACGACGCCTCGCACGCGCCGGCCTTCGAGCAGATCGAGGGGCTGGCCGTGGACGAGGGGATCACCTTCGTCGACTTCAAGGCCACCATCTCCGAGTTCGTGCGCCGCTTCTTCGGGGCGTCGGCGAAGACGCGCTTCCGCCCGTCGTACTTCCCCTTCACCGAGCCGTCGGCCGAGGTGGACGTGTCGTGCCAGCTCTGCGGCGGGGCGGGGTGCAGCGCGTGCAAGGGCACCGGCTGGATGGAGATCATGGGCTCCGGGATGGTGCATCCCAACGTTTTCCGGGCCGTCGGCTACGATCCGGAAAAGTACACGGGCTACGCGTTCGGGATGGGGCCGGGCCGCATCGCCATGCAGCGCTTCGGGATCCCCGACATCAGGCTCCTTTACGAGAGCGACGTGCGGTTCCTGGAGCAGTTCACGGGATAGAAGCCCGCGGTTCGGGCGAATCCCGGCTGCGCCGGGACCGCGCTCTATTCCGCTGGACACGAAACTACCGTGTCCAGCGGAACGGAGCCCCGGCAAACTGCCGCCGGGTCTCCGCCCTTCGGGTCACGATCGCTTTCGCGGTTTCGCACTTTCGCACTCACGCACTTTCGCACTCGCCGGTCATGAACGTCTCGTACCGCTGGCTCCAGTCGCTCGTCCCCGGCCTCGCAGAGCCGCCCGCCGAGCTCGCGCACCGTCTCTCGCTCCTCGGGGCTCCGGCCGACGAGGTGGTGGACCTCGCCGCGGGGGTCGAGGGGGTGGTGATCGGGCGGGTGCTGGAGGTGAGGCCGCACCCCAACGCGGACAAGCTGCGCGTCACGCGCGTGGACGCGGGGGGCGAGCCGGTGCAGGTGGTGTGCGGGGCGCCCAACGTGGAGGCGGGGCGGTTCTACCCGTTCGCGCCGGTGGGCGCGTCGCTGCCGGGCGGACTCAAGATCGGCAGGGCCAAGCTGCGCGGCGAGGTGTCCGAGGGGATGCTGTGCTCCGCGCGGGAGCTGGGGCTGGGGCGCGACCACGCCGGGCTGATGACGCTGGCGGGGGAGTGGGAGCCGGGGGCGCCCTTCCTCCGGTCGGTGGGGCTGGACGACGTGCGGCTGGTGCTGGACATCACCCCCAACCGGCCGGAGATGCTGTCGCACCTGGGCGTCGCGCGCGAGGTCGCGCCCGGCGGCGCGGCGGACGTGCGGCTGCCGGCGTTCGCCGGGGCGCCGGAGTCACCGCTGGACGTGCGCACGGCGGGCGCGGAAGGCACGGTCGGCGGGGTGCGGATCCGCATCGACGACGCGGAAGGGTGCCCGCGCTACACCGCGGCGGTCGTGCGCGGGGTCCGGGTGGGGCCCTCGCCGGAGTGGCTGGCGTCGCGGCTGCGCGCGGTGGGCGTGCGGTCGATCAACAACGTGGTGGACGCCACCAACTACGTCCTCCACGAGCTGGGGCAGCCCGTCCACGCCTTCGACCTGGACCGCCTGCACGGACCGGAGATCGTCGTCCGCCGCGCCCGGGCGGGGGAAACGCTGCGCACGCTGGACGGCACCGACCGCGCGCTAACGGAACGCTCTCTGCTCATCGCCGACGCGGAGGGGCCGGTGGCGCTGGCGGGAGTGATGGGCGGGGAGAACAGCGAGGTGCACGACGGGACGACGAGCCTCCTGCTGGAGGTCGCCCTCTTCGACCCCGGGGCGGTGCGGGGGACGCGGACGCCCTTCGGGCTTTCCACCGATGCGTCGTACCGCTTCGAGCGCGGCGTGGACCCGGAGGGGCAGCCGCGGGCGCTGGAGCGCGTCGTCCAGCTGGTCGTGGCGGTCGCGGGCGGCGAGGCGGACCGCGGCGCGCTGGACATGGCCCCGGTCCCCTTTGCCCGCCGCGTGGTGGAGCTGCGCCCGGAGCGGGTGGAGCAGGTGCTCGGCGTCGCCGTGCCGGCGGAGGAGATCGCGGAACTGCTCGCGGCCATCGGCTTCGGGGTGGACGCGTCCGCGTCGCCGCTGCGCGTGGCCGTACCCGGCTTCCGGCCGGACGTGGCCGGCGAGATCGACCTGATCGAGGAGGTCGCGCGGCGCCGCGGCTTCGACTCGTTCCCCGAGGAGATCCTCCCCTTCCGCGCCTCAGCGGTGCCGGAAAGCCCGGAGGTGGAGGCGGAGCGCCGCGCGCGGGACTTCTTCCGCCGCGCCGGGTTCCTGGAGTCGCGCACCACCGGCTTCGCGCCGAGTGCGGAGGGGCGCGTCCCGCTCCTCAACCCGCTCTCCGCCGAGGAGGGCTCGCTGCGCGACAACCTGGTGCACGGGCTGCTGCGGCGTGTCGAGCACAACTGGGCGCACGGCGTCCGCGACGTGCGGCTCTTCGAGGTGGGCACCGTGTTCTCGCCGGCCGGTGAGGGCGCCGTCCCGCGCGAGGAGATCCGCGTGGCCGCCGCCTTCACCGGCGCGTCGCGCCCGCCGCACTGGAGCGGCGAGGCGCCCGCCTGGGACGTGTGGGACCTCAGGGGGCTGCTGGAAGAGCTGGCGGAGGCGCACGGCGCCGCGCTGGAGACCGGCGCGCCGGCCGTGCTCGGCGGCACGGTCGTCCCGGGCGAGGCGTTCCGGCTCGTCGCGGACGGCGCGGAAAGCGGCGGCGGCGGGCGCGCGGCCCCCGGCGCGGCGGACGCCCCCGCGTGGGCCGGCGACGTGTGGCTGCTGGAGGCGCGGCTCCCCGTCGGGCGCCGGGCGCAGGCCGTGGCGTACGCCGCGCTCCCCGAGCGGCCGGCGAGCGAGCGCGACCTGGCGCTGCTGGTCCCCCGCGCGACCGCCGCGGCCGAGGTGCAGGACGCGATCCGTGGGTCCGCAGGGGCGCTGCTGGAGGCGGTGTGGCCGTTCGACCTGTACGAGGGCAAGGGGATCCCGGAGGGGACACGCAGCATCGCCTTCCGCCTGCGCTTCCGGGCGCCGGACCGCACCCTCACCGACGCGGAGACCGACGCGGCGGTGGCCTCCGTGCTCGCGGCACTCGGGGAGCGCCTGGGTGTCCACCGCCGCTGACCCCGCGCCCGTCCCGCCCGGCACCGGGTGGGAGCGGCTGGAGCGCGCCGCCGCGCGGGCCGCGTCCGCGCTGGCCGCGTGGCGGAGCCGCGCCCTGCTCGCCGAGGCCGAGGTGGACCGCCTGCGCGCCGCGCTGGAGCAGGTGAGCGCCGCCCCCGCGGACGGCGCCGCCGGCGCCGGCGAGCTGGGCCGGCTGCGCGCCGAGAACGCCCTGCTGCGCAGCCGCACCGCCGAGGCGCGCCGCCGCGTCGCCGCGCTGCTGGCGCGGCTCGCCATGCTGGAGGCCCGCCGGTGAGCCGCCGCCGCGCCACGCCGCGCCACACCGTCACGGTGGAGGTGGGCGGCGAGAAGCACGTCCTCCGCTCCGACGTCCCCCCGGAGTACACCCGCGCCGTCGCCGCGCACCTGGACGCGGTGATCCGCGAGCTGCCCGGCTTCCGCAGCCTGGAGCCGCACCGCGCCATCCTGCTCGCCGCCCTGTCCGTCACCGACGAGCTGTTCAGCGCCCTCGAGGAGATCCAGCGCCTCCGCGACGAGGCCGAGCGGCGCGCCGCCGCCGCCGCCGAGCTGCTGGAGGGCGCCGCCGCTGACGCGCCCACGGACCCCGCGGACGGCGGCGCCGCGGCCGCGGACGGGTAGCGCCGGGGCTTGCGTCCGGGCGCGCATCCTGCCTATTGTTTCACGTGCGGGCCCTCCCTGCGGGCAGGTGCCGGGAGGCGCCCTCGGGTGTACGTGCGAAGGTGGCAGGGAGCGTCTTTCTGCCACCTCGATCTTTTGTACCTGCTGCGGGCCTCGCCCGCCTCCGATAAACGACAATGGAATATCTGATCATCCTCCTCGTGGCGCTGGTCGCCGCGGCGGTGGGCTTTCTCGCGGGACGGGCCGGAGAGCAGGCCCGCCTGCGCCGCGCCCGGGCCACCGCGGAGGACGAGGCCGCGAAGATCCGCGCGGGGGCCGAGCAGGACGCCGAGAGCCTGCGCAAGGCCGAGGTGCTCAAGGGGCGCGAGGAAGCCATCCGCGCCCGCGAGGAGTGGGAGCGGGAGGAGGCCAAGCGCCGCGACGACATGGAGCGCATGGAGCGCCGCCTCCAGGAGCGCGAGGAGTCGCTGGACCGCAAGTTCCACCTCCTGGACGAGAAGTCGCAGGCCCAGGAGAAGCGCGCCGAGCAGCTGGGCCACCGCGAAAAGGAGGTGGAGCTCCAGTCGCAGGACCTGGTCGCGCGCGTCGGCGAGATCCAGCACAGGCTGGAGTCGCTCGCCGGCCTCACCGCCGACGAGGCCCGCCGCCAGCTGATGCACGACGTGGAGGAGGAGGCCCGCGCCGGCGCCGCCCAGCGCGTCCGCGAGATCAAGGAGGAGGCCCGCCGCGACGCCGAGCGCGAGGCCAAGAAGATCATCTCGCTCGCCATCCAGCGCATTGCCGCCGACCACACGGCCGAGACCACCGTGTCCGTGGTCGCCCTCCCCTCCGACGAGATGAAGGGGCGCATCATCGGCCGCGAGGGCCGGAACATCCGCGCCTTCGAGCAGGCCACCGGGATCGACGTCATCATCGACGACACCCCGGAGGCCGTCGTGCTCAGCGGCTTCGATCCCATCCGCCGCGAGACCGCCCGCATCGCCCTGGAGAAGCTGGTGTCCGACGGGCGCATCCACCCCGGGCGCATCGACGACGTGGTCGCGAAGTCGCGCAAGGAGGTGGAGAACGGCATGCGCGAGGCCGCCGAGGAGATCCTGTACGAGCTGGGGATCCACGGCGTCCACCCCGAGATCGTCAAGGTGCTGGGGCGGCTCAAGTTCCGCACCTCGTACGGGCAGAACCAGCTGCTCCACTCCAAGGAGGTCGCCATCCTCGCCGGAAACATGGCCGCCGAGATGGGCTTCGACGCCACCATGGCCAAGCGCATGGGGCTGCTCCACGACGTGGGGAAGGGGATGACCCACGAGCACGAGGGCACGCACGTGGAGCTGGGGTGGAACCTGGCCAAGAAGTTCAACGAGCCCGCCCAGGTGCTCAACGCCATCAAGGCGCACCACGACGAGGAGCCGCACCTCTTCCCCGAGACGTTCCTGGTCACCGCCGCGGACGCCATCTCCGGCTCCCGCCCCGGGGCGCGCCGCGAGATGTTCGAGACCTACGTCAAGCGGCTGGAGAAGCTGGAGGAGATCGCCTCCTCGTTCCCGGGCGTGGAGCGCTGCTTCGCCATCCAGGCGGGGCGCGAGCTGCGCATCATGGTCACGCCCGAAAAGATCAACGACGAGGAGATGGCGCGCCTGAGCGAGGAGACGGCCCGGCGCATCGAGGCGGAGCTGCAGTACCCGGGGCAGATCAAGGTGGTGGTGATCCGGGAGACCCGTGCCGTGGACTTCGCGCGTTGAGGTTTTCAGGACGTTGCGTGCGTGGTGGCGGGGCCGCTACGGAGCCGGACGATACTGCCGTCCGTCTCCTCCGCGGGCTCCGGGAGCCCCGGAAACAGCCCCGGGTCTCCCTGCGCCGGAGTGAGCCCCGCCAAACTGCCGGCGGGTCTCCCTCCGTACAGATTTTGGTGGGTACTGCGGAACGGCGACGGCACGGCACCGGCGGCCGTTCCGTGCCGTTGCAGGCTGTTCCCTTTTCCCTGTGGCGCTGCACGCTGCCCGTGCACCGTTGCAACCCTGTTCCCTCGCCGTGAGGATCCTCTTCGTCGCCGACGTCATCGGGAGTCCCGGGCGCAAGGTCGCCAAGGGGCTCCTGCGGCTCGTACGCAAGGACGTGCGGGCGGACGCGGTGGTGCTCAACGGCGAGAACTCGGCGGGCGGGTTCGGGATCACGCCGGAGATCGTGCACGAGTTCCTGGAGATGGGGGTGGACGTCATCACCACCGGGAACCACGTTTGGGACAAGATCAAGGAGCTGGAGCCGGTGCTCCGCGAGGGCAAGCTCCCCATCATCCGGCCGGCCAACTACCCGGCCGGGAACCCCGGGCGCGGCGCCGTGGTGGTGCAGGTGGGGGGCGTGCGGCTGGGGGTGATGAACCTGCAGGGACGTACCTTCATGCAGCCCATCGACGATCCCTTCCGCGGCGCCGACGTGCTGCTGGCCGAGCTCAAGGGGCACGCCGACGTGGTGGTGGTGGACTTCCACGCCGAGGCCACCAGCGAGAAGCAGGCGTTCGCGCGCTACGTGGACGGGCGCGTGGCCGCGGTGGTGGGAACGCACACGCACGTGCAGACCGCCGACGAGCGCGTGCTCCCCAAGGGCACCGCGTTCATCACCGACCTGGGGCTCACCGGCGGGCTGGACGGCATCATCGGCATGAAGTGGGAGATCTCCCTGGAGCGGCAGCTCACCCAGACGCGCGGCGAGCGGATGCAGCCGGCCGACGGCGACCTGCACCTGCAGGGCGCGGTGGTGGAGTTGGACCCGCAGAGCGGAAAGGCGCGCTCCATCGAGCGAGTCAGCGTGCCCTACGCGCGGGCGCTGGAAGGAATGTTCGGCAAACAGAGGACGTAGGCGGCCCGCGGACGCCGGCGCGAACCCCGCGTGAGGGATTACGGCCCGAAGGGGCGAGACCCAACAGCAGTATCGTTGGGGCTCGACTCCGTTGCAGACGGTCGTTTCGTCTGCTACGGAGCCGAAGCCCGACCCCGGCGCCAGCCGGGGGCACGCCCGAACCCTTCTGTTAAACCCGTTGTAGCCGGATCCGGTAGAATGGCTCGCATCATCGACGGTACCGAGATCAGCCGGACCATCCGCGCGGAGGTCGCGGCCGAGGTCGCCCTGCTGCGCGCCGAGGGCGTGGTCCCGGGGCTGGCCGTGGTGCTGGTGGGCAACGATCCCGCCAGCGAGGTGTACGTCCGCAGCAAGGCGAAGGCGTGCCGCGAGGCGGGGATGCGGGACCGCACCCTGAAGCTCGCCAAGGACGCCACCGCCGACGAGCTGTACGGGGTGATCGACGGGCTCAACGCCGACCCCGAGATCCACGGGATCCTGGTGCAGCTCCCCCTCCCGGCCCACCTCAACCCCAAGCCGTTCCTGGAGCGCATCCACCCCGCAAAGGACGTGGACGGCTTCCATCCCCTCAACGTGGGCCGCGCCTTCATCGCCGACCCGCGCGGCTTCGTCCCCGCCACTCCCGCGGGGATCATGGAGATGCTCCGCCGCGAGCAGGTCCCCACCCACGGCAGACACGCCGTCATCGTCGGGCGCAGCCTCATCGTCAGCAAGCCGCTGATGTCGCTGCTCATGGCGCCCGGCCCCAACGCCAGCGTCACCCTGGTGCACCGGCACACCCCGGACATCGCCCCCCACACCCGCATGGCGGACATCCTGGTGGTCGCCGTGGGAAAGCCCGGGCTGATCACCGCGGAGATGGTGAAGCCCGGCGCCACGGTGATCGACGTGGGGATCTCGCGCGTCCCCGACCCCGCGGCCAGGAACGGCACCCGCGTGGTGGGCGACGTGGACTTCGAGGGTGTGTCGCGCGTGGCGGGGGCGATCACGCCGGTCCCCGGCGGCGTGGGTCCCATGACCATCACCATGCTCCTGCGCAACACCGTGGACGCGGCGAAGCGCGCCCACGCCGCGGCCGGGCGCAGGCGCGGGCGGCGGGCGGGGCGGCCGTGACCTGGGACCTGTTCTCGGCGGCGGACTCGGCGAGGAACGAGGAGCTGGCGCGGGCCGTGGCGGCGGCGCAGGCGGACGCCGGCTTCCCCGGACTCCCCCGGGGGCGCGGCGCGGAGGAGTGGACGGTCTCCGCCCTCAACGCCGCCGCGCGGGAGATGGTGGAAGGCGTCTTCCCGCCGCTGTGGGTCATGGGCGAGGTCGCCAACTTCACCCGCGCGCGCTCCGGCCACTGCTATTTCACCCTGCGCGACGCCGACGCCCAGCTCCGCTGCGTGATGTGGCGCGAGGAGGCGCGGCGCCTTCCCACCGCTCCCGCGGAGGGAATGCAGGTGCGCGCCCTGGGCCGCCTGACGCTGTACGAGTCGCGCGGCGAGTTCCAGCTGGTGGTGGCCGACCTGGACGCGCGCGGCGACGGGCTGTGGAAGCTGGCCTTCGACCGGCTGCGCGGCCGGCTGGACGCCGAGGGCCTCACCGCCCCGGAGCGGCGGCGGCCGGTCCCTCGCGCGCCCGCGTGCGTGGGCGTGGTCACCTCGCTCGCCGGGGCGGCGCTGCGCGACGTGCTCGCGGTGGTGCGGCGCCGCGCCCCGTGGACGCGGGTGGTGGTGGCCGGCTGCCGCGTGCAGGGCGAGGGCGCCGCGGAGGAGATCGCCGCGGCCATCCGCCGCTTCGGCGCGGCCGGGTGCGCCGACGTGCTGATCGTGGGGCGGGGCGGCGGGTCCATCGAGGACCTGTGGGCCTTCAACGAGGAGGTGGTGGCGCGCGCCATCGCCGAGTCGTCCGTGCCCGTGATCTCCGCCGTGGGCCACGAGACCGACACCACCATCGCCGACCTGGTGGCCGACCTGCGCGCCCCCACCCCCTCCGCCGCGGCGGAGGCCGCGGTGCCGGACGGCGCGCAGCTGCGCCGCGAGCTGCGGGGGCTCGGGGACCGCCTGGGCGCCGCCGCCGGGTCGCACCTCGCCGGCGCGCGGGACGAGGTCGCGGCGCTTCGCGCGCGCCTGGCCGGGGCGGGGGAGCGGGCGGTCCGCGCCCGCCGCGACCGCCTGGCCGCCGCGGCCGGCAGGCTGCACGCGCTGTCGCCGGTGGGCGCGCTGGCGCGCGGCTTCGCCATTCCCAGCGGACCGGACGGGCGGCTCCTGCGCGGCGCGCGGGAGTTCGAGCCGGGCGCGCGGTTCACGCTCACGGTGGCCGACGGCTCCGTCCCCTGCCGGGTGGAGGGAAGCCCGGCCACTCCAGTGGAGACGTAAACAAGGATGCATCCCGAGAAGGACCCCGGCGCCGGCGCCGGGGACGAGACCCGCTTCGAGACGGCGATGGAGCGGCTGGAGGAGATCGTGGAGCGCATGGAGGGCGGTGCGCTGGAGCTGGACGAGGCGCTCGCCCTGTACGAGGAGGGAGTGCGCCTGCTGCGCGCCACCCGGGGGGTGCTGGACCGCTCCGAGGCCCGCGTCCACGAGCTGCTGGCCGACGGCGACGATGTCCGCCTGGACCCGTGGGACCCCGCGTGACCGCGCTCGCCGCCTCCGGCGGGGCGCGCGCCGCCTTTGACCTCCAGGCGTTCCTGGAGCGTGAAACCGCGCACGTGGAGCGCGCGTACGCCGGGGTGGCGGAACGCATCGTGCGGGACGTTCCCGACCCGCTCGCGGGGGCGCTGCGCTACGCGCTGGGGACGCGCGGCAAGCGGCTGCGCCCGGTGCTCTGCTGCGCCGCCTTCCGCGCGGTGGCGCACGCCGAGCCGGGGGAGGGCGTGTTCCGGCTGGCGTGCGCGGTGGAGCTGGTGCACACCTACTCGCTGGTGCACGACGACCTCCCCTGCATGGACGACGACGACGTGCGCCGCGGCCGTCCCACCGTGCACCGCCTGCACGGCCCCGCACTCGCCACGCTGGCGGGCGCGGCGCTCCTCCCGGGGGCCGCGGCGCTCGTGGACGAGGAGGCCGCCGCGCTGGGGCTGCCCCCCGCCGAGCGCGGCCGCCTGGTGGCGGAGCTGTGCGGCGCCGCCGGGGCGCTGGGGATGGTGGGCGGCCAGCTCCTGGACCTGGAGGGCGAGGGCGCGGCGCTGGACGCCGCCTCGCTGGAGCGCATCCACCGGGCGAAGACCGGCGCGCTGCTGGCCGCCTCGCTGCGCATGGGCGCGCTGGCCGCGCGCGGCCGTCCGGAGCAGCTCGCCGCGCTCACCGAGTACGGCGAGGACCTGGGCCTCGCCTTCCAGATCGTGGACGACGTGCTGGACGTGGTGACGCCCTCCCACGCGCTGGGGAAGACGGCCGGCAAGGACGAGTCGTCGGGAAAGTCCACCTACCCCGCGCTCTTCGGGGTGGAGGGGGCGCGGCGCCTGGCCCGCGCGCGGGCGGACGACGCGCTGCAGGCGCTGGGGGAGGCGGCGATCCGCTCCCCCGAGCTGGAGGCGCTGGCGGCGTACGTGGTGGAGCGGGAACGGTGAGCGAGGCCCTGCGCCCGCTGGTCGCCTGGAACCCGCCGCTCGCGCTGGCGCTCCTGGCGATGCTGTCGGCGCAGGCGTTCAAGTTCCTTCGGGCGCTGGCGACGCGCCGGCGCGCGGACTTCACCCGGCTGGTGGGGACGGGCGGGATGCCGTCGGCGCACTCCGCCTCGGTGACGGCGCTGTCCACGGCCGTGGGGCTGGGCGAGGGATGGCACTCCACGATGTTCGGGGTGGCGGCGTTCTTCTCGCTGGTGGTGATGTACGACGCCACCGGGATCCGCCGCGCGGCGGGGATGCAGGCCCGCATCCTCAACCGCATGTTGGAGGAAATGCACGATCTTCATAAATTGAAGCCCGAGCGGCTTTCCGAGCTTCTCGGCCACACGCCGCTCGAAGTCCTGGTCGGTGCCGTCTACGGAGCGCTGCTGGCGCTCGCGCTCCATCCCTAGAAGCCGAAGGAAAGGCCCGTGTCGATTCTCGACTCGATCCAGTCGCCCGCGGACGTCCGCGCGCTCCCCGAGGACCAGCTCGCCCCTCTCTCCGACGAGGTGCGCGCCCGGATCTTGGACATCGTGTCGGAGCACAAGGGGGCGCACTTCGGCTCGAACCTGGGAACGGTGGAGCTGACCATTGCCCTGCACCGCGTCTTCGATACCCCGCGCGACCAGCTCATCTGGGACGTGGGGCACCAGGCGTACCCGCACAAGATCCTCACCGGCCGCAACGGCCGGATGCCCAGCATCCGCCGCCGCCACGGCCTGTCCGGCTTCCTGCGGCGCGACGAGTCGGAGTACGACGTGTTCGGCGCCGGTCACGCGGCCACCTCCATCTCCGCCGCCTGCGGGATCGCCGCCGCGCGCGACCTGCGCGACGAGGACTTCGAGGTGATCGCCGTCATCGGCGACGGCTCCATGACGTGCGGCCTGGCGTACGAGGCGCTGAACAACGCGGGCGACACCGACCGCGACATGATCGTCGTCCTCAACGACAACCAGATGTCCATCTCCCCCAACGTGGGGGCGCTCCACAAGTACCTGGGGATCCACAAGCGGCTCACCGACATCCGCACCTCGCCGCTGTACAACAAGGTGCGCGAGGAGGTCAAGCGGCTGGTTCACGCCGCCCCCCGCATGGGCACGCTGGGCGAGATGATGGAGCACTTCGCCATGCGCGCCGACGACGCGGTGAAGGGGATGTTCGTGCCGGGGATGCTCTTCGAGGAGCTGGGCTTCCGCTACGTGGGCCCGGTGGACGGCCACGACGTGGACCAGCTGGTGGAGACCTTCCGGGGCGTGCGGGAGATGAAGGGCCCGCGCCTGGTGCACGTGGCCACCACCAAGGGCAAGGGCTTCGCCCCGGCGGAGGCGGACCAGGTGAAGTGGCACGCGGCCGCGCTCTTCGACAAGGAGACGGGCGCGCCGCTGAAGAAGTCGGCGGCGGGGCTGCCGCGCTACCAGAACGTGTTCGGCGAGGCGCTGACGGACCTCGCCCGCGAGCGGTCCGACGTGGTGGCGATCACCGCGGCCATGGCGACGGGAACGAGCACGGACGTGTTCGAGAAGGCGCACCCGGAGCGCTTCTTCGACGTGGGGATCGCGGAGGGGCACGCGGTGACCTTCGCGGCGGGGCTGGCGACGCAGGGGATCCGCCCGGTGGTGGCGATCTACTCCACCTTCCTCCAGCGCGCCTACGACTCCATCGTCCACGACGTGGCGCTCCAGGACCTGCCGGTGGTGTTCTGCATGGACCGCGCGGGGATCGCCGGCGACGACGGCCCCACGCACCACGGCGGCATCGACATCGCCTACATGCTGGCGGTGCCGGGGATGACCATCACCGCGCCCAAGGACGGCGAGGAGATGATCGGGCTGCTGCGCGCGGGGATCGAGCATCAGGGGGGCCCCTTCGCCATCCGCTGGCCGCGCGACTCGGTGCCGGCGGCGGTGCGCCCCACGGCGGAGATCCCCGCGGTGCCGTACGGCACCTGGGAGACGCTGCGGCAGGGCCGCACGCTCGCCATCCTGGCCACCGGGAGCATGGTGCTGCCCGCGCTGGCGGCGGCGGACTCGCTGGCGGCGGAGGGCATCGCCGCGACGGTGGTGAACGCGCGCTTCATCAAGCCGCTGGACGAGGACGCGCTGGCCCGCCTCTTCCCGGCGCACTCGCACGTGCTTACGGTGGAGGAGGGGACGGTGGCGAACGGCTTCGGGGCGTATGCGCGGGCGCGCATCGGCGAGGCGTGGCCGGAGGTGCGGGGGGCGTCGCTGGGGCTCCCGGACGCGTTCGTGGAGCACGGCGAGCGGGCGGAGCTCCTGGCGGAGGTGGGGCTGACGGCGGAGGGGATCGCGGAGCGCGCCCGGGTGCTGCTGGGCGGGGCGATTCGCAAGCCGCTGCGGGAGAGTGCCTGAGGTGGGGCCCGGCGCCCCCGCCGCGCGCGTGGGCGTCGTCGGGCATGCGCGATACGAGCAGCTGGAGGCCACCCTGGGGCGGGTCCGCGACTACGCGGAGCGCCGCGGGGTGGCCTTCCTTTTCGAGGAGGAGCTGCTGGAGTCGCCGGGGATGGCGGGCGCGGACGTTCTCCGCCCGGAGGACCTGCCGGACCTGGACCTGCTGCTGACGCTGGGCGGCGACGGGACGCTGCTGCGCGGGGCGCGCCAGGTGGCGCGGCACGGGACGCCGGTGCTGGGGGTCAACTTCGGGCACGTGGGCTTCCTGACCTCGGCGGCGCCGGAGGAGCTGGTCACCGCGCTGGACCAGGCGCTCTCGGGCGACATCTGGCTGGACGAGCGGATGATGCTGGCGGTGCGGGCGGAGGCGCCGGACGGGACGCTGCGCGGCGAGTACCTGGCGGTGAACGACGTGGTGCTGCACAAGGGCGGGGTGGCGCGGATGATCCGGCTGGCGGTGCGGGCCAACGGGCACGAGGTGGGGAGCTACAGCGCGGACGGGATCATCCTGGCGACGCCCACGGGCTCCACGGCGTACTCGCTGTCGGCGGGCGGGCCCGTGGTCGCCCCCTCGGTGGACTGCATCATCGCGACGCCCATCTGCCCGCACACGCTGGCGGTGCGGCCGCTCGTGCTCCCGGCGGAGGAGACGGTGTCGGTGGACGTGCTGACGCCCTCCGGGGAGCTGCTGCTGACCATCGACGGGCAGGAGGACGCGCAGCTGGTGCCGGGGGACTGCGTGGTGGTGCGGAGGGCGCCGTGGCCGGTGCGGCTGGTGCGCTTCCCGGGGCAGACGTTCTTTTCGACGCTGCGGCGGAAGCTGGGGTGGGGGGACCTGGTGGAGCGGGCGCGGTAAGGTCGAGGCTTTCGCACACATCACGTGCATCGGCTCAGGCGCCGGTGATGCACAACGTTCCTGAACGTTCAATGATCCGCGCTTCGACGATTCTCCTTGCCGCCCTCGTGCTCACGAGGGCCGACCTTGGGGCGCAGCACCGGCAGTTCTCCCTGGAGCTGAATCCCATCCACGGCACTTTCGGCTATGGCTGGTCTGTCGCCCCGACTCGCCTGGTGGGTGTGGAGCTGGGCTTCGGCTTTCCGCAGCTGGATGGGACGCTCGCGCCCGCCGACGAGTCGTTCATCGACTTCCTGCACGTGGGTGCTCTTCGTGCGCTCGAACCCGACGAAGTCCGTCACGTTTGATGGTCACGCTCAACTCGGCTTCGCGGAGCTGCGCGGGTGCAGCGGGTGTCTTCCCGGTGTGTTCACCGCGGTGTCCGGTGCGGCGTTCCTCGGCGGTCGGCACCTGAAGGTGGGTCTGCGGCTGACCGCGGGATTTATCAAGGAAAGAAGCGATCCGTCATTCTTCGTGCTGAACCTCACACCCGTGGCGGTTCTGCTCAGCTACACGTGGTGAGTGGCGGCGTGGAGCTCGCGGACTCAGTCTGTTACGGTTGGTGGGGAGCGAGCGCGGCAGCCACAAATCCAGTAGTTGGGCCTGCAACTCCTGCCTTCATGCAGAGTATCATCCCCAGGTCTCGCTCTTCGGTTTCGGCGCGCATCGTTCGTTCGGTTGCGATGGCCATGCTGGGTGGATGCGGTACTTCCCGCTCCACGCATCGCATCCGGGCATGACCGCTCGTCCGTAGCCTCACCGGTCTCCATCGCCACCCTTGGCTGGCTGCTCGGCGATATTCTGGAGCCCTACGGCCCGTATCAGACCTGTTTTGATCGCTTCGTGCGCTGGGGTTGAGACGGTTCCTGGCTGCGGCTTCTCCAGACCTTGTAAGCGGAGGCCGACGCACGAGGCGATCTGGACTGGGACAGCGCCGCGCTGGAGGCGACGCATCAAGGCACACCGCACCTCTGCGGGAGCATGCAAGGCTCCGACGCGTGCGAAAAGGAGGGGCTCGTGAGCGACGAGTGGATCGGCCACTCGCGCGGCGGACGTACGACGAAGATCCACCTCTGCGCCAACGGGAAGGCCCGTCCGCTGGCGATAGTGGTCACAGCCGGGCAACGCAACGACGCAACGCATATGGAGCCGGTTCTCGATGCCATCCATGTGCCTCAGCGCCGTGGTCCGACACGAAAGCGTGCGAAGCGGCTGCGGATGGATCGGGCGTACAGGGCGAGGAAGTCCCGCAAGGTGCTGTGTAAACGCCGCATTCAGTGCATCGGCCCCAAGCGAAAGGATGCCCGCAAGGCGCGCCTGTCCAAGGGATCGTGCGGGGGACGCCCTCCTGCCCTGGATGCCGAAGCGTACACGGGCAGGAACGTGGTCGAGCGCTGCATCAACCGGCTCAAGGACTTCCAAGCTGTGTCGACTCGCTACGACAAGCGCGGTCACAACTACTTGGCTGGTGTCCTCGTCGCCTTGATCATGCTCTGGCTCTAATTTTTCGTCAGACACACCCTAGTGCTGGGACTGCGTTGTGGTTCGAGTAGGCGCCGTTGCCGCTGCGGCTAGTAAGGTTCCTGGGGTAGACGTCTTCTAGAGGCTGCGGCAGAAGCTGGCCAGGAGACCTAGTGGAGCGCGCGCATTGACCCGTTGGTGGTCAATTCGAAAAGGTCGCATGAATTCTGGGCCCTCCAACCAGGCTCGGTAGGATTTGCGGCCAATGTAGAACGCTAATAAAGTTGTTGAGGGAGGAAACACTGTTCAAATGCTTGACCTTCTTATAAGGAAGTGTAACATTCGGCCAACCATGCGCTAATTTTACCAAGGTTACCCACCAACACGAGACGAAAATGCCAGAATTGGAACAAATGCGTGCATTCTTCGCATCGTACAAGTTGTACGTAGCGGAAGTGCTCGAACCTAATTATCGGACGATAAAGGAGGTCCTGAAGAGTTGGGAACATCCTGACTATTGGGCGTCGGTCCTGCGCGAAATTAGCCCTTCAATCGCAGACCGTCTGCCAAGTCCCTCGCCGGTTCAGCGGGTGCGGGTGCGGATTAAGCGCCCGGAGAGTGTAATGGATAAAATCTTCCGGAAACCCAGACTCGTTTCCAGATGGACTCGAATCAAGCAGCTTTCAAATGATGGAAGATGCTCTTGGTGCAAGAATAGTGGTGTACTTTTTGGCTCACCTTCCTCTCGTCGATCGTGAAATTAGAAACCACCCGCAACTTGAGATTTCCTCGACAAATCCTCCCATTGCTTACCTTCCGGCGGATCTATGCGACCGTCTGGCACTCACCCACATGCGACGCCTTGTCAAGGAGAGTGGGTACGCATCCATTCACTACATTGTTCGTCTCCGCGATGAGAGAGTGCCCGAGGGAAATCGTCCGTGGTTTGAGATCCAAGTGCGTACGATTGTAGAGGATGCCTGGTCTGAGGTGGAACACATCTTGGGTTATAAACCTGGTCGGCATACTTCCCTCGCAGTGCGGCGGCAGTTCCAGATTATTAGCAAATTGTTAGTTGCCATCGATGAGCACTTCAGCTTCTTAGGAGACGAACTCACCCGGTTTCAGATCGAATCTCCTGTGCGAGACGAGAATCCGTTAAATGCTGAAAATCTTCCCACGGTACTCGCAGATCTGGCTTTAGGATGCGCCCAGAAGGAAATAGACGGTTTGCTCAAGGTCATGGCAAGCCGTGGTATCAATTCAGTTGGCGAGCTTCGGCGACTTGGAACACCAGGAACCGTTGAACTTATCCGCCATACATATCTTAACTCTGTTGGTCGCCAACCTAGCAATTTCGAAATCGTTGCCAATCTCGCTAATCTCTCGGGTGTAGCGTCACATGCTGCTCAAGTTGAACGGATTCGGGCGCAAATCGAATTCCTCGATATATGGGTCCAGATCAAGGGTGAATTGCATGATTCCATACATCCCGACCGGGCGTGATTCAGGTGCCCGTGTTATTGGATCCAACGTCAACTCCACGGCAACGGAGATCAAGGCATGCTTCTGTGCACCGGTCGCTACGGCATACTTGGCGCCCGTACGTAAATGTTTCGCTCGCGCTGGCTCATTCACCGTTGGGATACAGAACCGCATGGTGGAAGTGCTTGTCTTCGGCGCAACCGGTAGCGTGAGGGGAAGCGTCCTCCGCGCTCTCTTGCCCCTCCCGCAGTTGAGGCGGTCCGGGCGGTCGTACGTCGTCCACTGACGCTCGCGACGACGAGCTCTCCGCTTCCCGCGAGCTAGCGTCGTTGTTCAGAGACAGTCTGCGGCTGCCTGACGATACGCTACCGAGAACAGATGGCTAGACATGATCTCGGCCCGTCTTCCAGGTCTGGCGCATCAGTCTTCCATCACTGAGCTTGGGCGTTGGACAGCGTCAGGCCACACTCACAGCCAGCCACCGTGGACGATCGCATCCCCCCCGAGACACGCGACGTGCTGCGCCACTTCCTCGCGGCGCTCGCCTATCGGACGCAGAAGGCGCTCCGCGGCGCGCCCGCCGACTTCGCCGACTTCTTGGCGGGCGCAGGCACGAGGACGCCGCGAGAGCTCGTTCGCCACATGGCGAGCGTCCTGGGCTACGCGCGCACATTTTTCGTGGGCGGCGTCTTCCAGGCCGAGCCGCTTCCGAGCTTCGAGGCCGAGGTCGAGCGGTTCCACGGGATCGCGGCCGACCTGGCGCAGCTTCTCGATGCGGGCGCTGCGCTGCGGGAGCTCACGCCGGAGCAGCTCCTCCAGGGTCCGTTCGCGGACGCCATGACGCACGCGGGGCAGCTTGCACTGCTGCGGCGTCTCGCGGGTTCCCCCGTGGCCTCCGAGAACTTTCTCTTCGCCGACATCTCAGCCGAACGCCTGGACGCGGCACAGGCGCTGCCGGCCGCTCCGACGCCCGCATGGATGGGGTGGCTGGTCGGGCTCGCGTGGCGCCTCGCGCGATGGAGCGCCAGGCACGGGCGGCAAGGCGACCGATGAAGGTCCTCGTCTTCGGCGCGACCGGCTCCGCGGGGGGAAGCGTCCTCCGCGCCTGCCTTGTCTCGCCCCTGGTGGAGGAGGTTCGCGCCATCGTGCGTCGTCCGCTGACGATCGCGCACGACGGGCTCCGGGTGTTCGTCCACGACGATTTCCTGGACTACGGCGCGGTCGCGGAAGCGTTCGCAGGCGTCGACGCCTGCTTCTTCTGCCTGGGCATCTCCGCCTCGCAGGTGTCGGGCGAGGAGGAGTACCGCCGGATCACCCACGACTTCGCTCTGGCCGCCGCCCGCGCGCTCCGGCTGCACAGCCCCGCGGCGGCGTTTCACTTCGTCAGCGGGCGGGGCACCCGGCTGGACAGCCGGATGATGTGGGCCCGCGTCAAGGCGGAGACCGAACGCGACCTGATCGCGGAGGTGGGCGCGGTGTGCTGGCGCCCGGCGTTCATCGACGGCGAGACGTCGAGCAGCGGGCCGCGAGCGTACCAGTGGCTGCGCCCCGTCTTCCGCGTGCTGGCGCCGGTCCGCGGCCTGTACGTCGCGGGCGGGGACCTGGGGCGCGCCATGATCCGGGCGACCGTGGAGGAGCAGCGTGCCCGTATTGTCGAGAACCCGGAGATCCGCAACCTCGCCTCCCGTGCCTGAGGCCCCGCCTGCCCGCCTTCCATCCCGCAGAACGCCATGAGCGAGCGAGACCCTCGAGCCGGCGCCGGCCCCGTCCGCGAGTTCTTCCCGTACCTGTGCGTGCGTGGCGCGGCGGAGGCCATCGCGTTCTACTCGCGCGTCTTCGGCGCGCGGGAGGGCGCGCGCCTGACCGGGCCGGATGGCCGCGTGGCGCACGCCGAGCTGGAGCTGGGACCCGTCACGCTGATGCTGGCGGACGAGCATCCTGAGGGCGGGTTCCTGAGCCCGCTGAGCCTGGGAGGCACGGCGACCCGGTTCCACCTGCACGTGGCCGACGTGGACCTCCTCGCGCGTCGCGCGGTGGAGGCCGGCGCCACGCTGCTGCGCGAGCCCGCCGACCAGGACCACGGGGAGCGCCAGTGCCTGCTGCGCGACCCGTTCGGGCACGAGTGGCTGCTGGGACACGAGATCGAAGCGTTTCCCGCGGAGTAAGCCCGGCGCCGCGGGCGACGGGTGGCTGCGGTGGATGCGGGACCGCTTGGAACCCTCCGCGCCGTCCACTAGATTGCCACCCTCCGGCCGGCAGCATCGCCGCACCGCCCCATCGTATCCATCTCCAGACGCAGTAGAGAATCGTCATGCCAGTTGATCGCGGCGCCATCGACGCGCAGCTCCGGGAAATCGGCGAGGGCGAGCGCTGGTGGGAGCAGCGCGAGTTCCGCGACCTCCCGTACATCCTGCAGGCCGACGAGCAGATCCGGGGGATCATCAACGGCAAGATCCTCGGCTCGTGGCCTCGCCCGCGGGTCCGGCCGAGCGGTGCGTGGCTCATCGTGGTGACCAGCCAGCGCCTCATCGGCCTCAAGCAGGAGCGCTTCGGCCGGAAGCAGGTGGAGGTCGCCGCGGGCCAGATCAAGCGCGTCCACGAGAGCAGCCGCCTCCGCGCGTTCCAGATCATCCTCGAGACCACGCAGCAGCGCTACCGGATCCGCATCCCCAAGGAAGACGCGTTCCGGTTCTCCAGGGCGCTCTCGCCGCTCATCCCGGACGCGCCCGTGCAGGCGCTGCATCCCGCGCTGCAGGAGTGGTCGTGGGTGCCGGGCATCTCCACCGTGGCCGCTCTTCCCGGAGTGGGCGGGATCGTGTCCAAGGCTTCGCTGCTCGCCCCGCCGGACTACGCGAGCCGCGCCCAGGTCGAGCGGCTGGAGGCCACCGTCGAGCAGCTCCAGGGGAGCGTCGAGCGACTCCAGCAGCAGGTCGCGTTCCTGGAGGACCTGCTGCAGAAGCAGTCCGAGGAAGCATTCCTCGCGCGGTCCACGCCGGGCGCGTAGCCGCTGCGCCCGGCGAGGCTCCCGTCGTCCGGGCCCTCCGCACCCACCCGCTCCGCGAGCCGATGCCGCGTCTGCTGCGAATCCTGCCGGTCGTCTGCCTGCTCGTGCTCGGCGCGTGCGCGGTCCGTTCGGCGCACGAATTCTCGGTCGCTACCCGTCCGTCCGCCGACGCGGACCGGGCCGCCATCCTGGAGCTGAGCCGGCGCTTTTCCGCGGCGTACGTGCGCGGCGACGTGGCCGCCATGGTGGCGGCGTACACGCCCGACGCGGTGATCTTCCCGGGCAACTCGGAGATGCTGCGCGGCCACGACGCCATCCGCGGCTACTGGACGCTCGCCCCGGGCGCGCGCATCACCCGGCACGGGGCCACTCCCACGGAGATCCGGGTGGAGGGCGACCACGCGTACGACTACGGCGTCTACGAGGTCGCGGGAGAGCGGGACGGGCAGGCGTGGGGCCCCATCCCCGGCAAGTACGTGATCGTCTGGCGCCGCGGGCCGGAGGGATGGCGGATGCACCTGGACATGTGGAACTCGCGTCCGCAGCCGCCGCGGCCCTGAGGCGCCCGCGCGGGCCCGGCAACGCAAGGGGGGATGGAATGGCCGAGATGCAGGTGGCGCTGCTGCGCGGCATCAACGTGGGCCGCGCCAAGCGGGTCGCGATGGCCGACCTGCGCGCGCTGGTGGCGGAGCTGGGCTACGGCGACGTGCGCACGCTCCTCAACAGCGGCAACGTCGTCTACTCCGCGCCCGGGGTCGCCCCGGACGAAGCCGCGGAGCGCATCGAGGCGGCGATCCGGGCGCGGCTGGGGATCACCTCCCGGGTCACGGTGCTCACCGCGGCGGAGGTCGCGGCGGCGGTGGCCGGCAACCCGCTGGGAGGGGTGGCGGACAACCCCTCGCGGCTGTTCGTCGCCGTGCTCCGCGACCCCGCGGACCGCGCGAAGCTGGAGCCGCTGGCGGAGCGGGACTGGGGGCGCGAGGTGCTGGCCCTGGGCGAGCGCGTCGCGTACCTGTGGTGTCCGGACGGGTCGACGGGGAGCCAGCTCCCCGAGGCCGTGGGCCGCGCGCTGGGAGACGCGGTGACCACGCGCAACTGGGCGACCCTCACCAAGCTCCACGCCCTCGCCGGCGGTCCGGGCTGATCCGGCGGGCGGCATCGATCCCGGGATCCTCCCTCTGCGGTCGCACCCCACCACTTTCACCCGTGGCCCGGCACTTGGAACGCGAGCTCCCCATCCGGATCACCGTCGTCCGCCCGCCGCCCGGCGTCGATTTCGCGGTGCAGCGCGGGCGCTTCGAGCTTCTTGCGCCGCGGGAGGCGGAGCCCGGTGCGATCTGCTTCGACTTCGTGCTCCGCGTGGCGGCGAGACCCCCGGGAGGCGAGCCCAACTTCCTCGGACCGTACGCGCAGGGCACGCCCGCCGACCGCTTCGTCTACGTCAACTCCGGGACGTCCGCCGGCCAGGCCGGCTCCTGCTGGACGCGCAGGGCCAAGGTGCGCCTGTCCGGCATCGGCTGGGACGCGGTCGAGCAGGTGCTGGCCGCGCCGGCGGCCCGCCTGGAGGCCCGGATCGAGGGAACGGGCCGGGACGGCGGCCCCGCGTGCGCCTCCGTCCCGCTGCTGGGCGGTGGCTGGAAGCCGTGCGGCGCATGAGGCGCCGCCCGGAGCGGCCGGGCCGGCGAGGCCGATGATCGCATCCAGGCTCTCCGCCAGCGGCACGCCAGGAAGCCGTCCCTCCTCCAGCGGCTCGCGAAAGCAAATCTCTCCGGCACGCCCCGATTGCCGTAGAGACGAGCTTCCCACCTTACACGACACCCGCATGAGAGCGTACCCGCTGCTCCTTCTCCTGATCGGGCTTTCCGCCCCCCGTCTCGCGCCTGCCGGATGACCTGCCAGACCCACGCCCACTGAGCCACAGCCGACCGGGAAAAGACGATGCACGGAACGTTCGCGTGGAACGAGCTGGCGACCTCCGACGTGGACGCCGCCCGGACCTTCTATGCCGGGGCCCTGGGCTGGACGTTCGAGGAGTTCCCGCTGCCGGACGGCCCCTACTGGGTGGCGAAGTCCGGGGACAGGGTGGTCGGGGGCCTCGGCGGGATGGAAACCGGCGCGGTCCCCGGCGACGCGTCCTACTGGTTCGCGTTCGTGGAGGTCGACGACGTGGACGCCCGCCTGACGAAGGCGACCGCGCTGGGAGCCACGGTGCTCCAGCCTCCCCAGGACGTGCCGGGCGTGGGCCGCGTCGCCGTGCTGCGCGACCCCACGGGCGCGGCGGTCGGCTGGATGACGGCGCCGCGGCCCGATCCTTCCACAGCGGGCTGAGAGCCGCGCGCCGACTGCCGGCGCGCCCTCTCGTCCGCAGCCCTGTCCACACGCACCGGACCGAACCCGCATGACCCCGCCCCGTGGGCTCTTCCATTTGCTCGTCCTGGTGCTTCTGCTCGGCGTGCCGCTGCTCCCGGGCACGGCGGCCGCGCGGCAGAGCGGCGCCGTCCTGCAGAGCCGGGTCGACCGGCTGGAAAGGAAAGTGGACGACCTGACCCACGAGAAAGCGCACACCGGGGCCGTCGTGTTCCTGTTCGGGGCGTTCTGCGCGCTCTGGGCCCAGAACACGGGCCGGAACCCCTGGCTCTGGTTCGTGCTGGGAATCTTCTTCAGCGTGGTCGCCGTCCTCTTCCTGCTTCGCAAGAACGCGGACGACGCGCGCGAGTCCGCGTCCCCGCCGTTCGACCTGGAGCGGTTCCGCAAGCAGTAGACGACCCGCAGGAGGGAGCCATGCCACGCCCCACGATGCCGGGAAAGCTCCGTAGCCTCACGCTGCTGGTCCTGCTGCTCGCCGTGCCGCGGCACGGGGGCGCGCAGGAGATGGTGCGGCTGATGGAGCAGGCGGATTCCGCCGAGTCGGGGGGGCGCTTCCAGGCCGCGGGGGAGCTGTACGAGCGCGCCTTCGGCGTCTCGGGCGAGGAGATGGTGCTCCGCTACCTGGCTGCGCGAGTCTGGGCGCGGGCGGGACAGCCGGACCGGGCGTTCGCCGCGCTGGAATCGGTGGTCCGTGCCGGATGGCCGCACGCCGCGCGCACCCGCGTGGACACGCTGCTCGCCCCGCTCCACGCGGACCCGCGGTGGGCACGCCTCATAGCGGAGGCGGACGCGCGCGCCGCAGCGTTCGACACGGCGCTGCGCGACGAGCTGCTGCGCCTCGCCGAGGAGGACCAGCGCGCCCGGTCGGGGATCGGAGCGATCCTCCAGCGGCACGGGCGCGCCTCGCCGCAGGCCGATTCCGCCATCGCGGCGATGGCCGCCGCCAACCTCCCGGTGCAGGCCAGGCTGCGCGCGATCGTCGCCGGGCGCGGCTGGCCCGACCGCCGCCTGGTCGCCGACGACGGGGCGCACGCGGCGTGGCTCCTGCTCCAGCACGCCGACTCCGCCTTCCAGCGGGAAGTGCTCCCCGCCGTACGGCGGGCCGCGGCGGCCGGGAACGCCCGGCTCGCCGACGCGGCGTACCTGGAAGACCGGGTGCTCATGGGGCAGGGGCGCCCGCAGCGCTTCGGCACGCAGCTGCGCTTCGACGAGGCGACCGGGCGGCTCGCGCTCTACCCCATCGAGGACGAGGCGCGGGTGGACGAGCGGCGGGCGGCGGCCGGCATGGGACCGCTCGCCGACTACCTGGCGACGCAGGGGATCGAGTACCGGGGTCCCGGTGCGGGACGGACGCCCTGAGCGGGGAGCACGACGGAGACCGGGGACGGCGCGGCGCGCCGCCGCCCTTGCCGGGGCGGGGGGCGCGCCCGCAGCTTGGGGACGCCAGCCGCAACCGTCCCCCAGGCCCGGAGCCTCCATGAGCGAGCACGTCCTCGTAGAGACCGGCGACGCGGTCGTCCGCGTCCGCCTCAACCGCCCCGAGAAGAAGAACGCGCTCACGCTGGAGATGTACGCGGCCATGGCGGACGCGCTTCTGGCCGCCGCCGACGATCCCGCCGTGCGCGTGGTGCTGCTCGCCGCCGAGGGCGACGCCTTCACCGCCGGCAACGACCTGGGCGACTTCCTCCAGCGCCCCCCCACCGACGAGAGCAGCCCCGTGCTGCGCTTCCTGAACGCGCTCATCGCCTCGCCGAAGCCGGTGGTGGCCGCAGTGCAGGGGCTGGCGGTGGGCGTGGGGACCACGCTGCTGCTGCACTGCGACCTCGTGTACGTTGGGCGCGGCGCGCGCTTCCACCTCCCCTTCGTGGGCCTGGGGCTGGTCCCCGAGGCGGGGTCGAGCCTGCTCCTCCCGCAGCGCGTGGGGCAGGCCCGCGCCGCCGAGATGCTCCTGCTGGGCGAGCCGTTCGGGGCGGAGGAGGGGCTGGCGATGGGGGTGGTGAGCGCCGTGTTCCCCGACGAGGAGCTGGCCGCGCGGGTGGAGGAGCGGGTCCGGCGCCTCGCCGCGCAGCCGCCCGCCGCGGTCCGCATCACCCGCTCGCTGATGCGCCGCGCGGACCGTGCCGCGCTCCCCGCGCACATGCACGAGGAGTCCGCCCTCTTCCTGGAGCGGCTGCGCTCCCCCGAGGCGCGCGAGGCCATGCAGGCGTTCATGGAGCGCCGCCAGCCCGACTTTTCCCGCTTCAGCTGATGCCGCGTCCGCAGGTGGGGCCCGCCTGGGAAGCCTTTCAGGCGGCGTCGGAAGCCCGGCGGAGGGACGTGCACGACGCGGCGAAGGCGGCGGCGCTGGGCGCGGCGCGCACCGCCCTGGACGAGGCGCTGGTGGACGTGCTGGCGCGCGTCCCCTACCGCACCCGGCGGGTGGCGGAGCTGCGCCCCGGGCGCGACGGCGGGCAGGTGCACCTGGCCGTCAACGGCGGCGCCGCCATCGGGGGATGGAGCCGCGCCGCGGGGCAGACACTCTGCGGCACCCCGCCCGGCCGCTTCGGCGGCGACCGGGCGGTGAGCTGCGCCGCCTGTCTCCGGCTCCTCGACCGGCACGTGGACCTGGAGATGGACCCGCCGGAGCTCGCGCTCTTCTGAGCGCGGCGGCCCACGCGGCGTACGGGGTGTTCCTCGCCAGCCTGCGGTTGAAGTCCGGCGCGCCGTCCGTCCACCACGGCGGCCCCCGCTCCCCCAGCGCGACCTTGGCCGCGTGCACCCGCGCGCGGGCCGCGCGGAGCCGGTCCGCGTCGCCGGCCGTTCCCGCCGCCCGGACCTCGCGCCGCGCGCTCATCAGCTCGCCGACCAGCCGGGCGCGCTCCTCCCCGGCGAGCGCGGGGTTCGCGCGCCGCCACAGCCGTCCCCGCACGACGAGGTACCTGCCGTCCGGCGTGACCGGCGGTTCCTTCTCCGCCATCCGCCCGCGTCAGCCGCCGTGCCTGCGCAGCGCGTCCGGCTTGTGGGCCGCCGGCTTGCCGCTCTTGTCGCTGCGGACCAGATACTCCGGGTTCTCTTCCGACGCGGCCACGTGGTGGCCCTCGATGTCCATCGGCTCGGTGAGCTTCTTCTCGACACGGCCACGGGTCTTTCCCTGCGGCGTGTTCCACTCCACCTCGTCGCCCTTCCGGAACGAGTCCGCCATGCGCGCCTCCCGGTTTGGATGAAGCGGGAGGGTGGGCGCAACGAAGGTGCCAAGCCGCCTGCCGCCGTAAACGGGAGAGGCCCCGCCGCGAGTCGCGGCGGGGCCTACCTGCTTGGTGGCTGCGGGTGCGGTCAGGGCGTGCCCACCGCCGAGCCGGCCGGTGCCGCGTACGTGTAGTTGTACGCCTGCCAGCGCTCCCGCGGGGTGAGGGCGCCGATCCCCGCGCCGATCCCGCCGCCCACCAGCCCCACCCCCACCGCGCCGAGCGCCGCCGAGGTGGCGACCCCGGTGGGGAGGTGCTGGGCGAGCAGCGCCCCCGAGATCACCCCCGCGCCGAAGCCCAGGAAAGCCCCCCAGGTGCTCCCCTTGAAGGCGCGCCGGCCGCGGTTCAGGCCCAGGCTCACGTCGGCGGAGTCCACCAGCGACAGGTGGAGCCAGCGCTCCGCGGCGGGCTCCGTGGACGCCAGGTGCACCCAGTCCGGGTCCACCAACACCACGGTGCCGCTGATCTTTTCCTGCGAGAGCGCCGGGGCGGCCAGGCGGACGCGGGCGCCGGGGACGAGCGGCGGGACCTTCTGCTGCGCGGCGAGGCCGCACGGAGCCGCGAGGGCGAGCCCGGCCGCGAGGACGAGTGCGATCTTCATGGTTCTACGGGGTTGGGAAACGCGGGACCGCGGAGGGGCGGGGACGGCGGACACACCGGCTGCGACCCGCCGCCGGGGCGAGCAGGTCCAATCTACCGGCGCCGGCCGAGGAGTCAATGCCGGGCCGCGTGTTGCAAACACATGAGGTCGCCGGTAGCTTGCCTGGCGGACGCGCCGTGCCGGCCGCGTCCCGAGACCCGTTCCAGTGCCCGACAGGAGCCCCATGGCCGACAGCGCGATTGCCTCGATCCTCGCCACCCACTCCGCCGAGATCCTCGACGACTGGGTCGGCCGGCAGCAGCAGGGAGCCACCTTTCGCTCGGACCTGATGTCCGCGGGCGAGCTGCGCCAGCAGTCCGACGACTTCCTGCGGCGGTTCCGGGCGGCCGCGGAGCGCGGCGGCGCGGACGACGTGGAGGGCGCGGCGTGGGAGCCGGTGCGGGACATGCTGTCCACGCTCTCACGGGCGCGGGCCATGCAGGGCTTCTCCCCCACCGAGACCGCCACCTTCATCCTGTCCTTCAAGCAGCCCCTCTTCACGCGGCTGCGCGACGAGATGGCGGGCGACCCGGCGCGGCTGGCCGAGGAGACCTGGCGGGCGACCCGGCGCGGCTGGCCGAGGAGACCTGGCGCGCCACCGTCCTGCTGGACGGCCTGGCGCTGTTCACCACCGAGACCTTCCTCGCCAGCCGCGAGGACGTGATCCGCCGGCAGCAGCAGGAGCTGCTGGAGCTCTCCACCCCGGTGGTCAAGATCTGGGACGGGATCGTCGCGGTGCCGCTCATTGGGACGCTGGACAGCGCCCGCACCCAGATCGTGATGGAGAACCTGCTGGAGCACATCGTGCGGTTGTCGGCGAGCGTCGCCATCATCGACATCACCGGTGTCCCCACGGTGGACACGCTGGTGGCCCAGCACCTCATCAAGACGGTGTCGGCGGCGCGGCTGATGGGCGCCGAGTGCATCATCAGCGGCATCCGCCCGCAGATCGCGCAGACCATCGTGCACCTGGGGATCACCCTGGAGGACGTCTATACCAAGGCCACGCTGGCCGACGCCATCACCCTCGCGCTCAAGCAGACCGGGTACGGCATCACGCGCATCGCTCCGCGCGCCTGAGCCATGGACCGCATCCCGATCCTCAAGCTGGGGCGGCTGCTCCTGGTCACGATCCAGGTGGACATGCACGACCGCCTGGCGCTGGCGCTGCAGGACGACCTGACCGAGAAGATCGCCGGGACCGGCGCCCGCGGAGTGCTCATCGACATCTCCGCGCTGGAGATGGTGGACTCCTTCATCGGGCGGGTGCTCGCCAACATCGCCGCCATGTCGCGGGTGCTGGACGCGGAAACGGTGGTGGTGGGGATGCAGCCTGCGGTCGCCATCACGCTGGTGGAGCTCGGGCTTTCCCTCCCCGGCGTCCGCACCGCGCTGGACGTGGAGCGCGGCATGCAGCTCCTGAGGGTGTCCTTCGACGAGGGCCTGGACGGAGCGGGGGATGGCGGTAGAGAAGGGTGACACGCGCCCCATCCGCACCGAGGGCGACGTGGTCGCCGCGAGGCAGGCGGTCCGGGGCTGGGCGGTGGAAGCGGGCTTCTCCCTCATCGACCAGACCAAGCTGGTGACCGCGGCCAGCGAGCTGGCCCGCAACACCCTGGTCCACGGCGGCGGAGGGGCCATGCGCATGGAGCTGCTGAGCCAGGGCGGCCGGCGGGGGATCCGCCTGGTGTTCGAGGACCAGGGCCCCGGCATCCCCGACGTGGAGCAGGCGCTCCGCGACGGCTTCACCACCGCGTCCGGGATGGGGCTGGGGCTGGGGGGCTCGCGCCGCCTGGTGAACGAATTCGACATCGCGACGGAGACGGGGCAGGGAACCCGGGTGACGGTGATCAAGTGGAAGTGAGCCGGACGCTGTACCTGCCGGTCACCGAGTCCAGCGAGGCCGGGGAGGCCCGCCGCCGGGTCCAGTACCTGGCCGCGTCGCTCGGGATGGACGACACCGACGCGGGGCGCGCCGCGCTGGTCGTCACCGAGCTGGCCGGCAACCTGGTCAAGCACGCGGAGCGCGGCGGGCACCTCCTGGCGCAGCCCGCGCAGTGGAGCGGGGGAAAGGGGGTGGAGATCCTGTCGCTGGACGCCGGCCCCGGCATGGCCAACGTCGCCCGCTGCCTGCGCGACGGCTTCTCCACCGCGGGAAGCCCGGGCACCGGGATGGGCGCGGTGTCCCGCATGGCCGACGAGTTCGACGTCCACTCCGCCATGGGCGTGGGCACGACCCTCGTGGCGCGCGTGTGGGCGGGGGGGCGCAGGGACTCCCCCGCGTCCGGCCCGGCGCTCGCGGGGATCTCCCTCCCCAAGCCGGGGCAGGAGGTGTGCGGCGACGCGTGGGCGGCCTCCGAGCGCGACGGGCGCACGGTGGTGCTGGTGGCGGACGGGCTGGGCCACGGGCCGGCCGCGGCGTCCGCCTCGCGCGAGGCGGTGCGCGTCTTCGCGTCCGCGCCGGGCTCCGACCCGGTGGAGCTGCTGGAGCGGGTGCACGCCGGCCTGCGCAGCACCCGGGGCGCCGCCGCGGCGGTGGCCGTGGTGGACCGCGCCGCGCGGAGCGTGCGCTTCGCCGGGGTGGGGAACATCGCCGCGACCGTCCTGGCCGGCGGCGAATCGCGCAGCATGGTCTCGCTGGGGGGGATCGTGGGGCACGAGGCGCGCCGCATCCAGGCGTTCGACTACCCCTTTCCCGCCGGCGCCCTGCTGGTGCTCCACTCCGACGGGCTGGGGAGCCGCTGGACGCTGGACCGCTACCCCGGGCTGGCGGCGCGCGACCCGCTGGTGGTCGCCGGGGTCCTCTTCCGCGACTTCGCCCGCGGCAGCGACGACGCCACCGTGGTCGCGGTGCGCGACACGCCCGCCGCCCAGTCGCTGGCCGGGTCGGCGTGAGCGCCCTCCTGCTCACCCAGCCCGTCCGGCAGGAGCAGGACGTGGTGGCCGCGCGCCAGCGCGCCCGCCAGGCCGCCGAGCTGCTGGGATTCGACGCGCAGCAGCAGACGCGAATCGCCACCGCCGTCTCCGAGATCGCCCGCAACGCCTTCCGCTACGCCGGCGGCGGGTGGATGGAGGTGTGGGTGGAGGGCGCCCCCCCGCGCCAGTCGATGCGCGTCCGCGTGCGCGACCAGGGCCCCGGGATCGCCGACGTGGACGCGGTGCTGGAGGGGCGCTACCGCTCCGCCACGGGCATGGGCATGGGGATCGCGGGGACGCGCCGGCTGATGGACCACTTTCACCTGGAAACGGGCCCCGGCGGGACCACGGTGGAGTTCGGGCGGGCGCTCCCCGCGGCGCGGGGGGCGGTGGGGGAGGCCGAGCTGGCGCGCATCGCCGACGAACTGGCGCGGCGGCGGCCGGGCTCGCCCTTCGACGAGATCCAGAGGCAGAACCAGGAGCTCCTCCAGGCGCTGGACGAGCTGCGCGCCCGCGAGCACGACCTGCTCCGCCTGAACCAGGAGCTGGAGGACACCAACCGCGGCGTGGTGGCGCTGTACGCCGAGCTGGACGAGAGCGTGGCGCAGCTGCGGCGCACCAGCGCCCAGCGGGCGCAGTTCCTGTCCTACATGAGTCACGAGTTCCGCACCCCCCTGGACTCCATGATCGCCCTGACCGGGCTGCTGCTGGCGCGGGTGGACGGCGACCTCACCTCCGAGCAGGAGAAGCAGGTGGGCTACGTGCAGCGCTCCGCGCGCGACCTCCTCAACCTGGTGGACGACCTGCTGGACACCGCCCGGGTGGAGGCGGGGCAGGTGACCGTCCGCCCCGCGCCCTTTTCCGTGGCGGAGATGTTCCGCGCGCTCCAGGCCACGCTGCGCCCCCTGCGCACGCGCGAGCAGGTGGCGCTGGTGTTCCGGGCGGATCCGGCGGTGCCCGAGCTGGACACCGACGAGTCCAAGGTGTCGCAGGTCCTGCGCAACCTGGTTTCCAACGCGCTCAAGTTCACCGAGCGCGGCGAGGTGCGGGTCGCCGCCCGCCCCGCCGGGGGCGGCCGGGTCGAGTTCCGGGTGTCCGACACCGGGATGGGGATCCCCGAGGGCGACCTGGAGCGCATCTTCGAGGACTTCGCCCAGGTGGAGAGCTCGGTGCAGCGCAGGGTCAAGGGGACCGGGCTGGGGCTCCCGCTCTCCCGCAAGCTGGCCGGCCTCCTGGGCGGCACCCTGTCCGTGTCCAGCACCCCCGGCGAGGGTTCCGTGTTCACCCTGGTCGTACCCGCGACGTACCCGGGCGCGGCCGGCGGGGCGGAGGAGCCCTGCGGCGCACCGCAGCACGAAGAGAGCGTGAGATGACGGGCAGAGCCGACGAAGCGCGGGCGGTGGCCGGCGCCCCCGCCGCGGTCCCGGGGGGACTGCCGGAGCGCCTGCACGAGGACTCCATCGTGGTCCTCAACGTGGACGACTACGAGGCCGGGCGCTACGCCACCAGCCGCGTGCTCCGCCAGGCCGGCTTCGACGTGCTGGAGGCCGCCACCGGCACCGAGGCGGTGCAGCTCGCCACCCGCCAGCCCGACCTGGTGGTGCTGGACGTCAACCTCCCCGACTTCGACGGCTTCGAGGTGTGCCGGCGCCTCAAGGCCGACCCGGCCACCTCCGGCATTCCCATCCTGTACCTGTCCGCCCTCTACTACGACCTGGAGCACCGCATCCGCGGGCTGGAGCAGGGGGCCGACGCGTACCTCAAGCAGCCGGTGGAGCCGCGGGAGCTGGTCGCCACTGCCCACGCCCTGCTCCGCGCCCGCTACGTGGAGCGCGCGGTGCGGCAGAGCGAGGAGCGCTTCCGCTGCCTGGTGGAGGCCACCTCCCAGGTGGTTTGGACCACCGATCCCGCCGGCGAAGTCGTCGGCGAGCAGCCCTCGTGGACCGCCTTCACCGGGCAGGCGCTCGAGCAAGTGCGGGGGCGCGGCTGGGCGGACGCCGTGCACCCCGAAGACCGCGAGCGCATCCTCAGCGGCTGGCACGCCGCCGTGGAGGGCCGCGACCCGTACGAGGCCGAGCACCGCCTGCGCCGCCACGACGGCGAGTTCCGCTCGGTGTCGGTGCGCGCCGTCCCGGTGCTGGAGAGCGACGGCACGGTCCGCGAGTGGGTGGGGGTGGGCACCGACGTCACCGAGCGCTTCCGCGCCGAGGCGGAGCGCGACCGCGCCCTTTCCGACGCCGAGCGGGCCCGCTTCGACGCCGAGGAGGCCAGCCGCGCCAAGAGCGGCTTCCTGGCCAACATGAGCCACGAGATCCGCACCCCCATCAACGCCATCGTCGGCTACACCGACCTGATCGAGATGGGGATCGGCGGGCCCGTGACCGAGCGGCAGCAGGCCCAGCTGGAGCGCATCCGCCTGAGCAGCCAGCACCTGCTGGGGCTGATCAACGAGATCCTGGACTTCGCCAAGGTGGAGTCCGGGCAGATGACCACCCGCTTCGAGTCGGTGCCGGTCGCCGAGGTGGTCCTCGCGGCGCTCGCCCTCGTGCAGCCGCAGGCGGACAAGGGCGGGCTGGAGGTGGACAACCGGGTGGACGGCGACTGCGCCCTCAGCGTCCGCGGCGACCTGGACCGGGTGCGGCAGATCCTGGTGAACCTGTTTTCCAATGCCGTCAAGTTCACGGAGTCCGGCGGGCGGGTGGTCGTGGAATGCGGCGTGTCCGAGGTGTCTCTGGCCGGGGCGCGCCTGTCCGGCGACGGGCCGTGGACCTACGTCCGGGTGCAGGACACCGGCTCCGGCGTCCCCGCCGGGCAGATGGAGTCCATCTTCGAGCCGTTCGTGCAGGGCGAGACGGGCCACACGCGCACCAAGGGCGGCACCGGCCTGGGGCTCGCCATCAGCCGGCAGCTGGCGCGCCTCATGGAGGGCGACATCACCCTGGAGAGCGAGCCGGGGCAGGGGTCCGCATTTACCCTGTGGCTTCCCGCGTCCGGGCTGGTCCTGCAGGGGGCCGAGTAGTTCGACTTGAACTGCTTTTTGACGGCGGATTTGGGCGTGCCCCCGGCGGGTGCCGGGGTCGGGCTTCGGCTCCGTAAGCGAGCAAACTACGCTCGCTAACGGAGTCGAGACCCGGCAGAAACAGCCCCGCCGGGTCTCGCCCCTTCGGGCCGAAATCCCTCACGCGGGGCTGGTGCTTGCGTCCGCAGGTTCGGGCCCCCTCACCCCCCGGCCCCCTCTCCCCCGCAAGCGGGGGAAAGGGGGAGGACGGCAGGAAGGTCGCCGGGAGGGTGTGGGAGGTGCTCGGAGGAAAGAGTTGGGGGTGTGGCCGGGGTAGAGCGGCATTAACTCTTTCCGGAGAGCACCCCCGCGCCCGACCCCACGCGCGGGACTCGAAGATCCGCGGTTGAAAAGTCGCCCCCGCCGGGAAATCCCGGCGGGGGCGCTTTCGCTGTATCTGGTACTTCGCACTCCCGCACCTCGGTCATTCGTGCGAGCAGCCGCACCCTCCGGCGCAGCCGCCGTCCCGGCCGCCGCGGCGCATCGCGCCGACGGTCGCCAGCACGCGGCGGCCCAGGTACAGCGCGGCGCCGGCGAAGATGCCGGCCACGGCGAGCGTCTGCATGATCTGCGCGTCCATGATGTCTCTCCTCTTCAGACGCCCCAGCCCAGGGCGAGCCCCACCCGGTACACCAGGAAGGCGGCGCCGTAGGCCAGGGCGAGCATGTAGCCGAACTGGAAGGAGGCCCACTTCAGGCCCACGCGGCCGCCACCCGTCTCGCGGTGCACCACCGCGACCGTGCTCGCGCACATCAGCGCGTACACGTAGAACACCATCAGCCCCACCGCGACCAGCGGCGAGTACACCGGCATCCCCGTGTCCGGACGGCGCTCGGCGAGGAGCCGGTCGCGCAGCGCCACGGACGTCTCGTCGGCGCCGCTCCCCACCCCGTAGATGGTGCCCATGGTGGAAACGAACACCTCGCGCGCCGCGAACGAGCTGACGATGGACACGCCGATCTTCCAGTCGTACCCCAGCGGGCGAACCGTGGGCTCGATCGCGTGCCCGATGCGGCCCAGGATGGAGCGCTCCAGCTGCTGCTCCTGCGCCGCCTCGCCCGAGAGGCCGGGAGCGGGCTGCGTCTTGGGGTAGGTGGCCAGCGCCCACAGCACGATGGAGATGGCCAGGATCACCGTCCCGGCGCGCCGCAGGAACATGCTCGCCCGGTGCCACACCGTGGTCAGCAGCACCCGCAGGCGGGGGAGGCGGTAGGGGGGCAGCTCCATGATCAGGGGGCGCACCTGGCCGCGCAGCAGCGAGCGCTTGAAGACGGCCGCCACGGCGAGCGCGCTCAGCGTTCCCAGCAGGTACATCGCCAGCAGGGTGACGCCCTGCAGGTTGAAGATCCCCGCCACCACCACCGGGGGGATGAAGGAGCCGATGAGGAGCGTGTACACCGGGATCCGCGCCGAGCAGCTCATCAGCGGGAGCACCATGATGGTGGCCAGCCGGTCCTCGCGGTTCTCGATGGTGCGGGTGGACATCACCCCGGGCACCGCGCAGGCGTAGCCCGAGAGAAGCGGGATGAAGCTGCGGCCGTGCAGCCCCACGCCGCGCATGAAGCGGTCCATGATGAAGGCCGCCCGCGCCATGTACCCCGTGTCCTCCAGGAACCCCAGGAAGAGGAAGAGGATCACGATCTGCGGGAGGAACACCAGCACCGACCCCACCCCGGCGATCACCCCGTCCACCACCATGCTGCGCAGGTCGCCCTCGGGGAGGAGCGTGCCCACCGCCGCGCCGAGCGAGGCGAAGCCTCCCTCGATCACCCCCATCAGCGGCTCCGCCCAGGCGAAGATGGACTGGAACACCAGCGCCATCAGCGCCAGGAAGAGCACCGGGCCCCAGAAGCGGTGCAGCGCCACCGCGTCGATGCGGTCCGTCAGCGACTTGCCGCGCTCCCCCTCGCGCTTCACGGCCTGCTCCACCACCTCCGCGATCCAGCCGTAGCGCGCTTCCGCCTCCAGGCTGCGTGCGTGTACCCCGGCCTCCGCCAGCCGCGCCTCCGCCCCGGCCACCGCCTCGTGCAGCCCCGGAACGTCCGCCAGGTGGTCCTCCGCGCGGGGCACCGCGAGCAGCCGCAGCGCCTCCATCCCCGCCGCGCCGTGCGAGAACCCCGCCGCCTCCATGCACGTCTCCACCGGCGCCAGCGCCTCGCGTACCTCCTCCGGCAGCGCAAACTGGCGGGCGGGGCGGGGGAGTCCCCGGGCGCCGCGTACGGCGCGCTTCAGCACGTCCAGCCCCTCGCCGCGCGTCGCCACCGTGGGGATCACCGGCGCGCCCAGAAGGAGCGTCAATTCCACCGCGTCGATGCGGATGCCCGCCGCCTCGGCGGCGTCCACCTGGTTCAGAGCCACCACCGTGGGGAGCCCCAGCTCCAGCACCTGGCTGGCCAGGAACAGGTTGCGCTCCAGGTTCTGCGCGTCCAGCACCACCACCACCGCCTCCGGCGCGGGGACGCCCGCCACCCGGCCCAGGAGCACGCCCAGCGCGATCTCCTCGTCCGGCGAGCTCGCCGACAGCGAGTACGTCCCCGGCAGGTCGATGACGGTGACCGTGCGGTCCGGCCCGTCGGCGTACCGCCCCTCCACGCGCTCCACCGTCACCCCGGAGTAGTTGCCCACGCGCTGCCGCATCCCGGTCAGCGCGTTGAACAGGGTGCTCTTGCCGGTGTTTGGGTTGCCGATCAGGGCCACACGCGACACACCCTCGCCGCGCGCTGCGGGCGAGGGTGCCGGGGGGGCCGGGAGCTTTCCGGCGTCCAGAACTTCCATCTATCTATTCCACCGTGATGTGCTCTGCCTCGGCGCGCCGCAGGGTGAGCATGTACCCCCGGAGCCTCACCTCCATGGGGTCGCCCAGCGGCGCGGTGCGGATCACCTCCAGCGTGGTGCCGCGGATCAGCCCCAGGTCCATCAGTCGCCGGACCGCGTCCGCGTCGCCCCCCACGCCAACCACCCGTCCCCGGTCCCCCGGTCCCAGCTCCGCCAGCGTGCGCAACTCAGGACCCCAGCGGCAGCACCCGGATGGCGGAGGCCAGCCCGTCGCCCAGCGCCAGCCGCGAGCCGCGCACGTCCAGCAGCATCCCGTTGCGCGAGTCCACCACGGTGACGCAGCTCCCCTCGAAGAGCCCCAGGCTGCGCAGCCGGCTCGCCTCCCCGCTCTCGCACTCCATCCCCAGCACCGCGGCGCGGCATCCCGTGGCGCACGCGCCCAGCGCGCACTCGCGGGGCGGCGACTCTGCTTCCTTGCGCCCGACGAGGACGCGGAGCTGCTTGAGCATCGAGCGTGCGGAGATGGGGAACAAGCTGAGAATGAGTTTCAACCGGACCCAAGTATAGGCCGTGTCCCGTGGCCGCGCAAGGCGCGCGGGGACGGGGTTGCCCGGGACGGCGCGGAGCCCGTACGATTGGGCTCGCCCGCGCCCCGCGTCCATTTTCCCGGCTCCGCGCTCCCCATGCAGCACCCCCGCCCGCCGATGCGGCTGACCGGCTCGCTGGTCGCCCAGTTCTTCCGTTTCCGCTGCGAGCGCCAGCTCCGCTACGAGCTGGTCCCCGAGGGGGAGCGGGACGGCGTGGAGATCCCCCGCGCCAACGCGGACCCGGCGGCGGGCCCCCTCGTCGGCATCCGCCCGGGCTCGGAGGTCCTGCTGCGGGCCGGGCGGCGCTGGGAGCGGCGCAAGGTGCAGGAGCTGCTGCGCCGCTTCGGCGAGGAGCGCGTCCGACTGCGCGGCTGGACCACGGCGGGCGACCCGCTGCGCATGCCCTACCCCGAAGTAGCGGCCGCGCTCCGGGATCCGGGGCCTACGGAGTGGCTGGTGCAGCCGGAGCTGCGCCTCCCCGACCCGGAGGGCTTCGCGCGCCGCTGGGGGATCGACCCCGCGCTCGTCCGCATCGCCCCCGCGCAGCCCGACCTGGTCCGCATCCGCCGCCTGCCGGGCGGCCGGCTCCGCTTCCACGTGGTGGACATCAAGGCGAGCCGCGAGGCCGCCGTGTCGCACTTCGCCCAGGTGGCCTACTACGTCCTGGTGCTGGAGGAGGTGTGCCGCGCGGAGGGGATCGCGGGCGCTCCCGACCGCCGCCGCGGCTCCGTCTGGTCGCGGGGGACGCGCGGGCCGCGCAGCTTTCCGCTGGGCGCGTACCTGTACCACGTGGAGGAGTTCCTGCGCGGCGACCTGCCCCGTGTGGCCGCACGTTCGCCCGCCGAAGCCGCCTGGCACCTCAGTCCCGACTCCGCCGGGTGCGCGTACTTCGCCCACTGCCGCGCCGAGGCCGAGCGGGTCGACGACCTGGCGCGCGTCCCCGGGATCACCCCGCTCGCCCGGACGACGCTGCGCGACCGTGGGATTCGCACCGTCCGCGAGCTGGCGAAGAGCCTCCGCCGCGACACCTACACCGGGTGCCACGCCCTGGAGTCCGACGCCGTCCGGCTCAAGCAGCGCGCCCAGGCGCTCCAGTTCGGCAAGATCTTCGACGTGGAGAAGGAGACGCACCTGATGGGCCCGGCCGAGGGGACCCGGCTGGTGCTGGCGGCGGACGAGGACCCGGTGACGGGGACCTGCTTCGCGCTGGGGGTGCGCGTGGTGGAAGGGGGGAGGGCCGCGTCGCGCGTCTTCCTGTCGGGCGCGGGGACGCGCGCGGGCGAGCGCGCGCTGCTCCTGGAGTTCCTGGCGCACCTGGACCGGGTCGCCGCCGGGATCGCGCCCGCGGAGCCGCGCGGCCTGAACGCGCGGGGGCGGGGATCGGCGGAGGGGACGCTGCACTTCTTCGTCTACGACCGCGCGGAGCTGGCGACGCTGCGCGGCGTGCTGGAGCGCCACCTGGGCGACCCGGAGGCGCAGCCCGCCATCGCGCGCGCGCTCGCCGTCCTCTTCCCCATGGACGAGGCGTCCGGCTCGCGCCCCCTGCGCGGCTCCCCCGGCACCGTCCTGTGCGACGCCGCGTCGGCGCTCTTCGCCCTCCCCGTCCCCTACACCTACGACCTGGGCCCCGTCTCCGCGGTGCTCCTCCCGGAGGACGGCGGGCATCCCTACGCCCCGCCCGCGGGGTACGGCCGCCCCTTTTCGGGCCAGGTGGCGTTCGAGCGCGCGCACGAGGCCTGGCGGAAGGGGCCGCCGCGCCCCGGCCGCCCCTCCGCCGACGAGGCGCGCGCCGGAATCCGCACCGCCGTGGAGTCGCGCCTTGCCGCGGTGGACTCCGTGGTGCGCGCGGTGCGGGAGCGCGCCGAGCGGCGGGGCGGGAGCCGGCTGCGGCTGGAGGCGGAGCCCTTCGCGGGCGGCGAGGGCGCACGGCCCATCGACCACTCGCTGCTGGAGGCGCTGCGCACCTTCACCCGCGCCGAGGCCGCCGCCGAAGCGGTGCAGGTACGCGCGCTGCACGCGCAGCCCGCCGCGGACCGCGCCCGCCGCTTCGAGTGCATCCGCGGGATGGAGCTGGCGGAGCGCCGCGAGGACGGGAGCCTCGTCTTCGAGTTCGACCCGGAGTGCCGCGACGCCAAGTTCAAGCCGGGCGACTTCACCCTGGTCCTCACCAACGAGGACACCGACACGCTCCTGGAGTCCGACCGCAGGCCCTGGCTGCGCCGGCAGCTCGCCATGGAGCTGGTGGAGTACGACCTGTCCGTGGCTCCCCCGCGCGTGGTCCTCGCCCCCGGCGACCGGCGCGGCTTCGAAAAGGCGGAGGCGGCGGGGGCCATCCACCTGGACCGGCGCTGCGTGCTGGACCGCGCGCCGAGCGACTTCAACACCCGCCGCATCCTCGCCACCCTGCGCGCCCTCGCCGCCGGGGAAGGCGAGGCCGCCGCGGTGCTCGGGCTGCTGGAGGGCCGAGCACCGGCGGGCTGGTCGCCTCCCCCCGCAGACGTGGAGGCGGTCCGGCGCGCCGTACTCGCCCCCGCGGAGGCCGCGTACGGGCGCCCCGTCCTCAACCCGGACCAGGACCTCGCCTGGGAGGCGGCGTTCGGGCGGGCCGTGTCGCTGGTGTGGGGCCCCCCGGGAACCGGCAAGACCTACCTGCTCGCCTGGATGCTGGTGGGGCTCGCCGCGGCCGCGCGGCGGGCCGGGCGCCCCTGCCGCATCCTGGTCTCCTCGGCCACGCACCGGGCGATCGTCAACGTGCTGGTGCGGGTGGCGCGGGAGCTCGCCGCCACCGGCATCCCCGGCCCGCTGCGCGCGGTCAAGCTCCGGGGGAGCGGGAGCGAGGCGGACGCGGAGCTGGAGGGCACCTCCGTGGAGCTGGTGGAGGACGCGCGGCTGGAGGCGCTGCTCGCCGAGGCGGAGGAGGGCGGGGAACCGCTGGTCGTCGGCTCCACGGTGTGGTCGCTGTGGAAGCGGATGCGCGAGGCCCGCTCCCCCGAGGCGCCGGTGGCGTCCTGGTTCGACGTGGTGGTGATCGACGAGGCGTCGCAGATCAAGGTGTCCGAGGCGCTGATCGCCCTCTCGTCCCTCCGCCCCGGCGGGCAGGTGATCCTGTGCGGCGACGACAAGCAGCTCGCCCCCGTGATCCGCGGCCGGTACGGCGCGCGGGACGACAGCCTCTTCGGCTCGGTGTTCTCCCGCTTCGCGGAGTCGTTCCCAAAGCTCGCGCTGCGGGAGAGCCGGCGGATGAACCGCGCGCTGGTGGAGTACCCGCGGGAGCTGTTCTATCCCGGGCTGGTCTCCATGTGCCCGGAAGAGCGGGTGCGCCTCACGGCCGGCACGGCGCACCTGCTGGACGAGCTGGATTCGCTGCTGTGGGACGTGTTCTTCCGGCCCGAGGACGCGGTGGTGTTCTGCACCTACTCCGGCTACCGGGCCGGGGCGCGCAACCCGTTCGAGGCGGCGCTGGCGGCGCGGCTCGCCCGCCTGGCGCGCGGGGGGATGCTGGACCGGGACACCGGCGAGCGGTTCGCGCCGGCGCGCTTCGTGTCGCACGCGCTGGCGGTGCTCTCGCCGCACCGCGCGCAGAACAGCGCCATCTACGGCGAGCTGCTGGCGGGGGGGATGACGCGCGACGAGCTCCCCGTGGTGGACACGGTGGAGCGCATGCAGGGGAACGAGCGGGAGATGGTGGTGGTCTCCTACGCCGTGGCGGACGGCGAGTACGCCGAGCGCGAGGCGGAATTCCTGCTCAACCCCAACCGCTTCAACGTCTCCATCACCCGCCCCCGCGGCAAGCTGGTGGTGCTCATGAGCGACGAGGTGCTGCGCGTGGTCCCCCGCGACGAGGAGGTGATGACCGGCTCCATGGCCATCAAGGGCTACGGCCGCCACTGCACGGATGCCGAGCGCGAGCTGGAGCTCCCCGCGCCGGACGGCGGGTCCGTCCGCGTGCGGTGCCGCTACCGCCGCCTTCAGAACTGACCCCAATCCTGCCGAAGCTCCACTCCGGGACGACCCTCTTGCTTTTCAATACGTAAAAACGTATAATTCCTGGAGTCGAGCATGGCGCCTAGGTACGTTCGCGAAGTCGAGCTGTTCACCGATGCCCGCGGCCGGTCGCGGGTGGCGGACGAGCTGAAGCGCATCGGGCGGAGCGACGCGCGTGGCATCCGCGCCATCCGCAACAAGGTCGATCTGCTCCGTCAGCAGTCGCTCGACGATGCGCTGCGGAGCCGGCTGATCAAGAAGCCCAGCGCCACCCTGTACGTGCTGCGTGTGCAGAGCGGGCCGGTGTCGTACAGGCTCCCGTTCTTCGAGCCGCCGTGCCGCGGCGGGGCGCTCGTGGTGCTCACGAGCGCGGCTCACAGGCGGGACCTGCGGGGAGATTCCTACGCGGAACTGCTCGCGGACGCGGAGCGGCTCCGCGAGGACTGGATCCAACGCAACTGCAAGGGAGGATGACCATGCGCTCCGACGAGTTCTTTCGCCGCCTGGACGAGGAGTTTCCTACCGACCCCGCCGTCGCGGCCGAGGTGGATCCTCCCCACGTCCTGGCGAGCAACGTGTACCGCCTCCGCAAGGCCCGTGGCCTCACCCAGGAACAGCTCGCCGAAGCGGTGGGCGTCCGCCAGCCCCGCATTGCCGAAGTGGAGCGCGGCGACGCCAATCCCCGTCTCCTGACCCTCTCCAAGCTGGCGTTCGCCCTCGGCGTCCCGGTCGCGGCGCTGCTCGACCCGGACCACCCGGACCGGCTGGACGAGCCCGCCGCGCCCGTGGAATACCAGCGTGCGGCACCCCCGGTCCGCAGGGTCGCAGAGCCGCGCCCGGGGTTCCCCGAGTAGCGTCCCGATCCGTCCGCTCCCCCCCTCCGCGCCCTCCCGTCCTCCCGCCCCTTCCGCTCTCGACACCGGACCCCCTCCCGGGTTACAATCCTGGCCTTCCGACCCGCAACCGCAACGCTTTGCCGGATAGAGGCCAGCCCATGGACGCCCTGAGAGCCGCCGATCCCGACATCCACCGTCTCCTCGTCGCCGAGGCCGACAGGCAGGAGCACCAGCTGGAGATGATCGCCTCCGAGAACTTCGTCTCCCAGGCCGTGCTCCAGGCGATGGGCTCCGTGCTGACCAACAAGTACGCGGAAGGGTACCCCGGAAAGCGTTACTACGGCGGCTGCGAGGTGGTGGACGACGTGGAGCGCGTCGCGCAGGACCGGCTCCTGCAGCTCTTCGGCGCCGACCACGCCAACGTGCAGCCGCACTCCGGCGCGCAGGCAAACATGGCCGTGTACTTCGCGCTGCTGGAGCCCGGCGACACCCTGCTGGGGATGAACCTGTCCGAGGGCGGGCACCTCACCCACGGCTCGCCGGTCAACTTCAGCGGGCGGCTCTACAAGGTGGAGGCCTACGGCGTCCGCCCGGACGACCACCGCATCGACTACGACCAGCTCCGCGCCCAGGCGCTGCGCGTGCGCCCGAAGGTGATCGTCGCGGGGGCCAGCGCCTACCCGCGCAGCATCGACTTCGAGGTGTTCGGGGAGATCGCCCGCGAGTCCGGGGCCCGGCTGGTGGTGGACATGGCCCACATCGCCGGGCTGGTGGCCACCGGGCACCACCCCGACCCGGTCCCGTACGCCGACGTCGTCACCTCCACCACGCACAAGACGCTGCGCGGCCCCCGCGGCGGGCTGATCCTGGCGCGCGAGGAGCACGCAAAGGCGGTGGACAAGCAGATCTTCCCCGGCATCCAGGGCGGCCCGCTGATGCACGTCATCGCCGCCAAGGCGGTGGCCTTCGGCGAGGCGCTGCGCCCCGATTTCAAGGACTACTCCCGCCGGGTGATCGAGAACGCGCGCGCCCTGGGCGAGGCGCTGGCGGAGCGCGGCTTCACCCTGGTCTCCGGCGGCACCGACAACCACCTGCTGCTGGTGGACCTGCGCAGCAAGGGGATCACCGGCAAGGACGCCGAGAAGACGCTGGACCACGCCGGGATCACCGTCAACAAGAACACCGTCCCCGGCGAGACCGCCTCGCCGTTCGTGACCTCGGGGATCCGCATCGGCACGCCGGCGCTCACCACGCGCGGGCTGGGCACGGCCGAGATGCGCGAGATCGCCGCCCTGATCGACGAGGCGCTGGCCGGCCGCGGCGACGAGGCGACCGCGGCCCGCGTCCGCGGCAAGGTGCGCGAGCTGTGCGACAGGTTCCCCCTCTACGGCGAGTGGGCGCGGGCCTGACGGCAGGGAGACGGGGCACAGGTTACAGGGGACAGCCTGCAACTACGGTAGGGCCTGCCGTGTCGTGCAGTTCGGGGGCTGTTCCCTGTTCCCTTGGGTGGTGTAAAGGCCGGGCGGGGATTCCCTGTTCCCTGTAGTTCTTGGATCCCGTCGGGGAGATCGGTGTAAGGAGCGGTCCCTGAACGCCCCCACCCCAAGTAAAGCCATGCCGGAGCAGAAGAAGGCCTACATCGAGACGTACGGGTGCCAGATGAACATCAGCGACACCGAGCTGATGCACGGCATCCTCGCCGAGAGCGGGTACGCGTCCACCGACAGCCCCGAGGACGCGGACGTGATTCTGGTGAACACCTGCGCCATCCGCGACCACGCGGAGCAGCGGGTGATCGGCCGGGTGGGCCAGCTCCAGCAGTTCCGTCGGCAGGGCGCCGTGATCGGCGTCACCGGTTGCATGGCGCAGCGCATGGGCGCGGACCTCCTCGACCGCTCCGGCGGCGTGGACCTGGTGATGGGGCCCGACGCGTACCGGCAGCTCCCCGAAAAGCTCGCCGGGCTGCGCGCCCCGGTTCCCGCGCCGGCCCCGCGCTCCTTCGCGCTCCCGGTGATGGGCGCCCCGGCGAAGGGGCTCACGGTGCTGGGCTTCGATCCGTTCGAGAACTACGAGGGCGTCACGGCCCGGCGCACCTCCGCCATCTCGGCGTGGGTGCCCATCCAGCGCGGGTGCAACTACCGCTGCACCTACTGCATCGTCCCCTACGTCCGTGGCGACGAAAAGAACCGCGACCCCGAGCAGGTCCTCGCCGAGGTCCGCGCGCTGGCCGCCGACGGCGTCCCCGAGGTCACCCTCCTGGGCCAGACCGTCAACTCGTACGAGCACGGCGACTGGGACTTCCCCCGGCTGTTGAAAGCAGTTGCGGGTATCGACGGGATCCGGCGCGTGCGCTTCACCTCGCCGCACCCCAACGACTTCACGCGCGAGCTGGTGCGGGTCATGGCGGAGGAGCCCGCCGTGTGCAAGCAGCTGCACCTCCCGGCGCAGTCCGGCCACGACCGCACGCTCAGGCGCATGCTGCGCCGCTACACCGTGGAAGCGTACCTGGAAAAGATCGCCTGGGTGCGCGAGGCCATCCCGCATGTCGCCCTGTCCACCGACATCATCGTCGCCTTCCCCGGCGAGACCGACGAGGAGTACGAGGCCACGCTCGACCTGATGCGGACCGTGCGCTTCGACGACGCGTACCTGTACCGGTACTCCCTGCGCGACGGCACCCCGGCCACCCGCCTTCCCGCCGAGCAGTTCGTCCCCGACGAGGTGGGCCAGGCGCGGCTGGAGCGGCTGATCGCGCTGCACCGCGGGATCCAGCTGGAGATCAACCGCGCCGAGGTGGGCCGGGTGGAGGAGGTGCTGGTGGAAAAGGAAGCGCGGCGCGGCGGGCTCCAGGGGCGCACCGACTCCAACAAGGTGGTCACCTTCGAGGGGCCCGCCTCGCTCATCGGCGGCTTCGCCGAGGTGCGCCTCGTTTCCACCTCGGGCGCCACCTTCGGCGGGGCGCTGGTGGAGGCCGCGGTTCCCTCGGGGGCCGCGGCATGACGCGCGGCGGCTGGTTGGGAATCGCCGCCCTCGCGCTCCTGGCCGCCGCGTTCGCCTACGCCAACCGGGGCGAGGCGGCGGCTGTCCACCTGGGCTTCGCCACGTTCTACCGGGCGCCGGTGGCGCTGCTGGTGCTGGGGTCGTTCCTGCTGGGGATGGTCGCCATGTTCCTGCTGGGGCTGCGGCAGGACCTCCGGGTGCGGCGCATGCTCCGGGAGCGGCAGGTGTCGCGGTCCCACGACGACTCGACCGAGCTGTTCCCGCAGCGGTATTCTCCTCCCGATCTTTCCTGAAGTCTTTTCCCGGCTGAAATAGAGATCGTCCGGTTCCGGGGCTTGGGTCCGCTCCGGAGCCGGACGATACTACTGTCCGTCTCCTGCGCGGGTCGCGGAGCCACCGGAAACTGCCCCGGTGTCTCCGCTCCGGCTCCGTGAGCCTCGCGCAAACTGCCGCGCGAGTCTCCCTCCGCGACATCATCTGGGAACTGCGGGGAACTGCGAACCGCCGCGAACGCGGGCGTCGCCGTGTCGCCGCGCCCGGGCGACAATCCCTGGTCCGCCTCCCACCCCCCACTTCCCGCCCGGGATGCCCTACCTCACGCTCCCGCTGGTCCTCGCCTTCTTCGCGCTCCTCGCCGGCCTGCTCCCCGGCCTCCGGTTCGGAGGGCCGCCGCTCGTCCCGGCGCTCGGCGCCTGCGCGGCGGTGCTCGCCGCGCTCGCGTACGCCCGCGACGGCGCCCGCGCGCCGCGCGACCGGTTCGTCCCCGCGGCGCTGCTCGTTGCGTTCGCGCTGGCGGGGGCGGCGCTCGGGGCGAGCGGGCGGCGCGACGTGGAGGCGGACTGCCGCATCCGCATCCCGGAAGGCGCTCGGCTGGCCGTGCGCGGCGTCCTCGGCGCCAACGCGGTCCCCACGGTCCGCGACGGGAAGCCGCGCTCCGCCCGCGTTCCCGTGGAGGTCCTGGAGATGCGCGCCGGGGGGCGCGTCGTCCCGGGGTGCGGCGGCGAGGTCAGCGTCCGCATGCCCCGCGAGGCGGGGCCCATGCGCGCCGGGACGGAGGTCGTCGTGCGGGGGACGTGGGCGCGCTACCCGGCGCCCGACGGTCCCGGGCGCTGGCCGCGCAACCCGGCGTATGCCGGGATGGTGGAGGCGCGCCAGGCCGCCGTCCGCGCTCCGCCCTCGCTCGCCGCGCACCCGCTGCTCGCCCTGCGCGGGCGGAGCGAGGCCCACCTCCACCACGTGTTCCCGCGGCACGGCGCCCTCGCCGACGCGCTGCTCCTGGGGAGGCGCGAGGGGCTGGACCGCGAGCTGAGCGACCGCTTCGCGCAGTCCGGGCTGGTGCACCTGCTGGCGATCTCCGGCGGGCACGTGGCGCTCATCGCCACCGCGCTGATGCTCCTGGGGAGCGTGCTCCGCTTCGGGCGGAGATCCGTCACCTGGAGCACCCTCCTGCTGGTGGCCGTGTACCTGGCGGTGATCGGCGCGCCGGCTTCGGCCGTCCGCTCCGGGATCATGGTGGGGCTCGGCCTCGTCGCCGTGCTCCTCCAGCGCCCCTCGGCGGCGCTCCCCGTCGTCGCGGCGTCCGCGCTGGCGATCCTCGCCTTCCAGCCCACCGCGGTGCTGGATCCCGGGTTCCAGCTGTCGTTCGCGGGAGTGCTGGGCATCATGCTGCTGCGCGGTCCCATGCTGCGGCACGTGCCGTCCGCCTGGAAGCGGTACCCGGCGGCCCGCTGGACGGCGGAGTCGCTGGTGGTGAGCCTGGCGGCGTTCGTGGCCACGGCGCCGGTGACGGCGTACCACTTCGGCCAGGTGGCGCCGGTGTCCATCCTGGCGAACCTGCCGGCCATCCCGCTCACCTCGCTGGCGCTGGTGGGCGTGGGCGTTGCCGCCCTGGTGGAGCCGGTGGTCCCACCGCTGGGACGGATGTTTGCGGATGGCACCGGGCTTGCGCTCGACCTGCTGGACGCGACGGCCCGGTACGCCGCGGCGGTCCCGGGCGGGCACCGCGCGGTGGCGCCGCCGCAGGGGTGGCTGTGGGCCGCGGTGGCGGTGGTGGTGCTGCTGGCGCTGGACGCCGGCGCGAAGATGCGCTCCGCCGTCCGCTGGACGGTGGCCGCGTGCGCGGCGTGCGCCGCCTTCCTCGCGCTCCCGGCGGTGGCCGCGTCCACCGGCGCGGGGGCGCTGGAGATCCACTTCATAGACGTGGGGCAGGGGGACGCCGTCGCAATCCGCACCCCCGCCGACCGCTGGATCCTGGTGGACGCCGGGCCGCGCGACGAGGGGTTCGACGCCGGCGAGCGGCGCGTTCTCCCCTTCCTGCGGGCCCACGGCGCGCGGCGGCTGGAGGCGCTGGTGCTCACGCACCCCCACGCCGACCACGTGGGGGGCGCGCCCGCGGTGCTCGGCGCGCTCCCCGTGGGGCGGGTGATCGATCCCGGGCTCCCCACCGGTACCCCCTGGTACCTGGAGACGCTGCGCGCCGCCGAAGCGCGCCGCGTTCCCTGGGCCGAGGCGCGCGAGGGGCGCACGCTCACCCTGGACGGCGTGGTCGTGGAGCTCCTCTGGCCGCTCCCGGGCTCGCTTGACTTTGTTGCAGACGCGAACAAAATTAGCGCGGTGATACAGGTTCGCTACGGGAGCTTTTCGGCGCTGCTGACGGGGGACGCGGGGGAGGAAGAGGAGGCGGCGATCCTCGCCCGCCACCCGGGCGGGCTGCGCGCGCAGCTCCTCAAGGCCGGGCACCACGGCAGCCGCACCTCCACCTCCGCCGCCCTGCTGGACGCCCTGCGCCCGGAGCTGGTGGTGGTTTCCGCGGGTCGCCGGAACCACTACGGCCACCCGGCCCCGGAGACGCTGCGCCGGCTGGAGGCGCGCGGCATCCCCGTCGCCCGCACCGACCGCGAGGGCAACGTGTCCGTGCGGGTGCCCGCGGGCGGGCGGAGCGGGTGGGAGCGCGTGGAATCGTGAGCCTCCTGGAGATGCTCCTGCGGCCCGTGCTCGGCCGCCGCGTGGCGCCGCCGCCCGAGGTGGCCCCCGACGTCCCCGGCGGGGTGACTTTCCGCGAGGGGAGGCTGGTCCCCGCCATCGGCGGCGTCCTGGGAAGGATGAAGGGGCCCGCCTCCGCGGTGACGCTGGGGCACACCATCGTCGTCCATCCCGGCGCGCGGCTCTCCCGGCGGCTGCTGGTGCACGAGCTGACCCACGTCCGCCAGTGGGAGGAGGACCGTCTCTTCCCCCTGCGGTACGCGCTGGAGAGCCTGCGGCGCGGCTACCGGAACAACCGCTACGAGCTGGAGGCCCGCGAAGCCGAGCGGGACGCTCCCGGCGCCAACCCAATCTGAGCCAGAGGACTCCGTGACCAAATCCGTCGTCACCATCGAGCGGCACATCATCGAAGCCGAGCGCCAGTTCCCGGAAGCCACGGGCGCCTTCAGCAGCATCCTCTACGACATCGCCTTCGCGGCCAAGATGATCGCCAGGGAGGTGCGCCGCGCGGGGCTGAACGACATCCTGGGGCTCACGGGTGAGGTCAACGTACAGGGCGAGGAGGTCAAGAAGCTGGACGAGTTCGCCAACGACGTGATCTTCAAGGCGCTCGACCACACGGGCCACCTGTGCGGCATGGCGTCGGAGGAGGAGGAGGACTTCATCCCCATCCCCGACCGCTTCCCCACCGGCAAGTACTGCGTCATGTACGACCCGCTCGACGGCTCGTCCAACATCGACGCCAACGTGTCCGTGGGGACCATCTTCTCCATCCACCGCAAGGTCTCGGACCACGAGCGCGGGTGCGTGCAGGACTGCCTCCAGCCGGGGACGCGCCAGGTGGCGGCGGGCTACGTGGTGTACGGGTCGTCCACCATGCTGGTGTACACCACCGGCAACGGGGTGCACGGCTTCACGCTGGAGCCCTCCATCGGCGAGTTCCTCCTGTCGCACCCCAACATGCGCATCCCCGCTCCCGGGCAGCGCATCTACTCGTGCAACGAGGGCAACTACGTCCACTGGACCGAGGAGCAGCGCCGCTTCGTGGACCACCTCAAGGGGGTGGACGGGGAGAACGCGAAGCCCTTCAGCTCGCGCTACATCGGCTCGCTGGTGGCGGACTTCCACCGCAACCTGCTGTACGGCGGCCTGTTCATGTACCCCGCCGACGCGCGGAGCCCGCGCGGCAAGCTGCGCCTGCTGTACGAGGCCGCACCGCTGGCCATGATCTGCGAGCACGCGGGCGGCCGCGCCTCGGACGGAGCGCAGAGGATCCTGGAGATCGTCCCCACGGAGCTGCACGAGCGCACTCCGCTCTACATCGGCACCGCGGCGTACGTGGAGCAGGCCGAGCGCTTCCTCGCCGGGGCAGGGGCGGCGACGGCGGTGGCCTGAGCCCGGTGGACGCCGCCGGGGAGCGCCGCCTGGTGGTGGACCGCCTGGAGGGCGACCTGGTGGTGGCCCGCGACCACGGCGGAGGCTTCCACGACCTCCCCCGCTGGCTCCTCCCGGCGGGGCTCCGCGAGGGCGACGTGGTGGTGGCGCGCGCGGAGGGGGAGGGAGCCGGGGCCAGGGTGGAGCTGACCATCGACCGGGAGGCGGGCGCCGCGGGCCGCGGGGAAGCGGCTGCGATCCTCGCCCGCCTCCGGCGCGGCGACTCGGGGGAGGACCTTCCGGCCTAGCGCCGGGAGGTCCTTTTTCTCGCGGCGCTCCCGCGCAGAGGTTGAACGAATCCCGCAGGCTTCATTAGATTGCGGGGTTGGCGGTACCCGCCCCGCGGCCCGGACGCGAACCAGAACCCCGCATGCATCCTACCTGTCCGCTCTGCCGGCACCCGATGTCCGTCGCGGAAAGCGCCTCCGGCCTGCTCGGGGAGCCGCCTCGCTACGTGTGCCGGAGCCCGGGATGCCTCGGCAGCTCGCTTGCCTCCGAAGCCACCACCTGGCTGGGCGGCGGCCCCCGGCAGCAGGGCGGCGCCCCGGAGGTGCTGGGCACGCCGCACGCGGAGCCGACCTATACCGCGCCCGGGAACACCACCTGGCTCGGCGGCTCTCCGTCGTACGCTCCGGAGCCCCCCCGCCGCTCCACCGTGCGCGAGCGCGGGACCTCCCCCAGCCCCAACGGCCACGAGTTCGAGGACGGAGTCTGCCTGCACTGCGGCCGCATGGAGCGCCTCGCCGGCCGTTACGGATGGAGCTGCCCGGTCCGCCTGCCCTGAAAACGGCAGGCAACAGGGTTCATCGGTTCACGCGCAGCGTGAAGCGTCACAGCCTGCGACGGCAACTGCGCCCCCGCCGGGAGATCCCGGCGGGGGCGTTCGGCCTTCACCCGGCTCGCTTGAGGCTCGCCACCCTCTCCCGATGTTGGGAGAGGGGGCTAACGGCATGTGCCCCCGCGGGCTCCGGGGTTGATGGTCGGCCGTGGGAGGCTCCTCCGGCAGTGCGAAACTCGCCCATCGCCCGATGTGAGGGCGAGATCACGCTGGCTTCGAACAAACGCACCGCCTGCGGACCCTCCCCCGACCTCGCGGCGCAGATCACAACCGCAACAGCCCTGTCGTTGGTCGTTCTCCCCTCTCCCGCTTGCGGGGGAGGGGCGGCGCGCAGCGCCGGGGAGGGGGCCCCCGGCGGACGCCAGCGCGATCCCCGCGTGAGGGATTTCGGCCCGAAGGGGCGAGACCCCGCGGGCAGTTTCGCGGGGGCTCGACTCCGTTAGCGAGCGTTGTTTGCTCGCTTACGGAGCCGAAGCCCGACCCCGGCGCCAGCCGGGGGCACGCCCAAAGCCGCCGTTCACGCCGCCTGCTCCGAGCCCTTCCCGACCGTCTCCGCGGTACGGTCTTTCAGCGCCGCCTGCGCCGCCGCCAGACGCGCCACGGGAACCCGGTACGGCGAGCACGACACGTAGTCCAGCCCGGCCCGGTGAAAGAACTCCACCGAGCGCGGGTCGCCGCCGTGCTCGCCGCAGATCCCCAGCTTCAGCTCGGGCTTCACCTCCCGCCCCAGCCGGCACGCCGTTTCCACCAGCTTCCCCACTCCCTCCTGGTCGAGCGTCTGGAAGGGGTCGTCGGGGAGGATCCCCTCCTCCACGTAGCGCGGCAGGAAGCTCCCGGCGTCGTCGCGCGACATCCCCAGCGTGGTCTGCGTCAGGTCGTTGGTCCCGAAGGAAAAGAACTGCGCCAACTCCGCGATGCGGTCCGCCGTCAGCGCGGCGCGGGGGAGCTCGATCATCGTCCCCACCAGGTAGTCCACCGTCCGTCCCGTGTGCTCGAACACCTGGTGCGCGCACTCGTCGATGACCAGGCGCTGGCGCCGCAGCTCCTCGGCGGTCCCCACCAGCGGCACCATGATCTCGGGGTACACCGCCACCCCGTCGGCCTGGACGGCGACGGCCGCCTCGAAGATGGCCTGCGCCTGCATCCAGGTGATGTCCGGGTGGCTGATCCCCAGGCGGCAGCCGCGGTGCCCCAGCATGGGGTTGGCTTCGTGGTGCTGCTCCACGCGGGCGCGCAGCTTCACCGGGTCCACGCCCATCTTGCGGGCCAGGTCCTTGATCTCGGCGGCGCCGGCGGGGAGGAACTCGTGGAGCGGCGGGTCCAGGAGGCGGATGGTCACCGGGAGCCCGTCCATGGCCCGGAAGATCCCCTCGAAGTCGTGGCGCTGCATGGGGAGGAGCTTCGCCAGGGCGATGGCGCGCTTCGACCCGGTCTCGGCCAGGATCATCTCGCGCACGGAGTCGATGCGGTCGCCCTCGAAGAACATGTGCTCGGTGCGGCACAGCCCGATCCCCTCGGCTCCGAAGCCGCGCGCCACCTGAGAGTCGTGCGGGGTGTCCGCGTTGGTGCGCACACGCAGGGTGCGGAAGCCGTCCGCCCACTCCATCAGCCGCCGGAACTCGGCCGACATCTCCGGGCGGGAGGTGGGCACCTGGCCCAGGATGACGCGCCCGGTGCTCCCGTCCAGGGTGATCCACTCGTTCTCGCGCACGACGACGTCGCCCACGGAGAAGCGGCGGTATGCTTCGTCCACGTGGAGCTCGCCGGCGCCGGCCACGCAGCACTTGCCCATGCCCCGCGCGACCACCGCCGCGTGCGAGGTCATCCCGCCGCGGCAGGTGAGGATGGCGCGCGCGGCCACCATGCCGTGGAAGTCCTCGGGGGAGGTCTCGCGCCGCACCAGGATCACCGCCTCGCCGGCGGCGCCGCGCGCGGCGGCCTCGTCGGGGCTGAACACCACCAGCCCCGAGGCGGCGCCGGGGGAGGCGGGGAGCCCGGTCGTGAGCACGCGCACGCTGGCCGCGGGGTCGATGGTGGGGTGCAGGAGCTGCTCCACCTGCACGGGGTCCACGCGCTGCACGGCCTCCTCGGGGGTGATGAGCCCCTCGTCCACCATCTCCACGGCGATGCGCACCGCGGCGGCGGCGGAGCGCTTCCCCGTCCGCGTCTGGAGCAGGTACAGGTGTCCGCGCTCCACGGTGAACTCCAGGTCCTGCATCTCGCGGTAGTGGCGCTCCAGCCGGCCCTGCACCTCCACCAGCTCGATGTACGCCTCCGGGAGGCGCTCCGCCATGGCGGCGATGGCGAGCGGGGTGCGGATCCCGGCGACCACGTCCTCGCCCTGCGCGTTGACCAGGAACTCGCCGAAGAAGGCGCGCTCGCCGGTGGACGGGTCGCGGGTGAAGGCGACGCCGGTCCCCGAGGTCTCGCCCATGTTGCCGAACACCATGGAGCAGACGCTGACGGCGGTGCCCATGTCGTCGGGGATGCCGTTGACGCGCCGGTAGGCGACGGCGCGCGGGGTGTTCCACGAGCCGAACACGGCGTCGATGGCGCCCCAGAGCTGCTCCTGCGGGTCGTCGGGAAAGGGGGTGCCCGTGGTGTCCGCGACCAGCGCCCTGAACTCGGCGGTCAGCTCGCGCAGGTCGTCGGCGTCCAGGCCGGTGTCCTCGCTGACGCCGCGCTGCCGCTTCCGGGCCTCCAGCAGGTGCTCGAAGCGCTCGGCGCGCACGCCCATCACCACGTCGGCGTACATCTGCACGAAGCGGCGGTACGAGTCCCAGGCGAAGCGCGGGTCCTGCGCCATCTCGGCAAGCGCCGCGACGGTACGGTCGTTGAGCCCCAGGTTGAGGATGGTGTCCATCATCCCCGGCATGGAGACCGCGGCGCCGGAGCGCACCGACACCAGGAGCGGGCTGCCGGGCCCGCCGAAGCTCTTCCCCGTGGCGGCCTCCAGCCGGCGCACGTTCTCCGCGACCTCCTCGCGCATCCCCTGGGGGACGTCGTGGTGGCGCAGGGAGTGCCGGCAGGCGTCGGTGGTGATGGTGAAGCCGGGCGGCACCGGGACGCCGATGCGCGTCATCTCCGCCAGGTTGGCCCCCTTGCCCCCCAGCAGCGTCTTCATCTCCCTGCTGCCCTCGGCCTGCCCTGCGCCGAAGAAATACACGTAGCGCTGCGCCATGAACTCTCCTGGGGGGGTGGGCAAGCTCTTCGGTGGATGCGGGCGGCGCCGCGACTGCCCGCGCGACGGAGGCAAGATCGGGACCCGCTACCCCCCGGAGCGCCGGCCGCGCGCCGCGGGGTTCGTGTCGTCCCAGGCATGCTCCCCGAGCAGCGGATCCAGGACTTCGTGGAGGAAGAGCGACAGGATCGCCGGCGGACCCCCGGCGGCGAGCTCGCGAAGCGTCCGCCCGGTGAGGTGGTGCGCCAGCCGGCCCAGCGTATGCTCGTGCACGCCGAGCTCGGAGGCCACGGCTCCCCATCCGTGGTCGGGGACCTTGCTTCCCACCCCCCGCAGGAGCAGGAGCCAGTGCAGCATGTCTTCGAGGCGGAGCGCCCGGGAGCCGTGGCTCGCCCGGCGCCAGTACCGCCAGAGGGTGCGCCGGTCGCAGCCGGCCATCTGCGCGAGGCGCGCCACGGTGCGGACGGGCGGGACCACCCGGCAGGAGCAGGCGAGGGCGGTGCGGAGCGGGACGGCGAGGTCGGTGGAGCTCTCGAAGGCGGACGCCAGGCGATGCAGCAGCCCCGAGGCGCGGGCCCGGGTGACGGCGGTCCCCAGCCGCGCGTCCACCTCGTCCGGCCAGACCACCTCTTCCACGCGCAGCCCGGTGAGGTGGCGCAGGTTGTCGGCGTCCCTCCGGGTCACCAGGACGACGGGCTGGAGCGGATGGCGCAGCTTGAACCCGGCCAGCCGGGAGCAGGCCGGCTCGTCGGCCAGCCGCTCGACCGCCACCACGGAGCATTCCGCGGCCGGCGCGGCGCGCTCGAAGCCGCGCCAGTCCCAGGCCGCGAGCACCTGCTCGCCGGCGGGCAGCGCCGCCCGCAGCCTTTCGTTCAGCTTCCTGTCCGGGCAGAAGAGCGCCAGCATGGGACACCCCGGTCTCGGGATGCCTGCAAAGCAGGGTGCCCGTGTAATATGCGGTGTCCGGCGGGGGTGTCCAGGGCAAGGGGCACGCCGGGGTGGCCGGGCGCGGGGGGCGCGCCTACCTTGCACGGGGGCCGGCCGCGGGCCCGCCGTCGAGGTGCGCCGGTGGATCCGCTCCGCGCAAGGCGATGACGCACACGGTGATCTCGGTGGACGGCTCGCGGTACCTGCGGTGGCAGGCCGACCTGCTCGCCTTCTCCCACCGGCGGGCGAGGCAGCCGGGGCCGCTCACGCGCCTGTGGTCAGCCCGGGAGCCACCGCCGGCCTTCGCGGGACGCACGTTCCGTACGGAGCCGGGCCCCGCCCCCCGCGCGTGTGCGGACGACTACCCGCCCCTCAACCGGCCCCGGGCACTGCACGCCTGGCTCAGGGAGGCGCCCCCCGCGGAGGAGTCAGTCCTGGTCCTCGACCCGGACTGCGTCTTCCTGGCCCCGCTGGCGGAACCCGCGTCCCGTGGAGACCCGGTCGCCCAGCCCATCGGCTACCTGGACCCGGAGCGCCACCCGGAGCTCGTGCGGCGGCACTGCCGCAGGCCGGGGGCGGTGCAGGGGATGGGGATTCCCGTGCTCATCCACCGGGACGACCTGGCGGCGCTGCTCCCGGCCTGGCTGGAAAAGACGGAAGCGATCCGCGGCGACGCGAGGAGCAGGGTGCTGGCGGGGTGGGTGGCGGAGATGTGGGGGTACGCTTTCGCCGCGGCGGAGGCGGGGATGCGGCACGCGCTGCGCGAGACGGCCCGGTTCTCCACGGAGGACCGCGCGGACCTTCCCATCGTCCACTACTGCTACGCCTGCGCGGATCCCTCCGGCCGATGGCGGTGGGACAAGAGGAGCCACCTGCCCTGGGCATGCGTGGCGGAGCCGCCCGCCGGCACGCCGCGGGCGGCCGTCGCGCTGATCGGCCTGCTGAACGAGTGGGTGGCGGAGGAAGGGCACCGCATCCCGCCGGGGGCCGCCCCCCGCTGGAGGAGACACCACTGATGCCGGGGCCGGTTGAACGGACCGGACGACAGGGTCCGGGCGTGCTCCCGGCTGGCGCCGGGGTCGGGCTTCGGCTCCGTAACGCACGATACGACCGTGCGTAACGGAGTCGAGCCCCCGCGAAACTGCCCGCGGGGTCTCGCCCCTTCGGGCCGAAATCCCTCACGCGGGGCTCGCGCTGGCGTCAGCTGGGCAGCCCACCCTGGCCCCGGCCCGGCGCGCGTGCAGCTTAGCCGTCCTCCTGGAGGCGGTCCGCGAACTCCGCAAGCGAAAGCCTGGTCTGGTGGCCGGGCGCCCGCCCCAGGACGGGGGAGCTCCCCTGGAAGTAGTGCTTCTGCCATTCCTGGCGCCGCGACTCCGACCCGGGCCGCCGGAGCTCGCTGTTGAACCACGCACGGTCCTCGGCCCACTCCTCGTAGGGCTCCCGGACCTCCGGGCAGCGCTCGATGTCCCGGATCTCGGGGCGGAACGCCTCCAGCTCTCCACGCCGCTGCGGCACGAGCATGGCAATGGGCTCGCCCGCGGGAAAGGTCACCGGGCGGCGCCGCCGGGTCACCTGCCAGTTCATCGTGAAGGTGGCGTACGACCAGTCGGCCTCCACCAGCCCCTCCAGCGGGCAGGCTCCGTCCCGCGGCCAGTTGGCGGGGCCGCGCACCAGCAGGTTGTACCCCGGGGCGGTCCGGAACAGGTACGGCACGTGCCAGGTGAGGATGCCGTGGCCGAAGTGGCTCACGGCGGGGCAGGGCGGATCCCCGCCGAGGAGCTCCACCCGCAGGCTCGCCGCGGCCTTCCCGCCGGCCCAGGTCGCACGCACGGTGTGCGCGCTCAGGAGGAACCAGCCCGCCTGGTTCGCCACGAGCAGGGGGAGGCAGCGGAGGGCGAAGCGCCGGTCGGTCGCGTCCATCCACTCCCGGTCCCGCGATGCCGGCACCAGCGGCATCGCCATGGACCGGTTGACGCAGTAGGCGGTGAGCAGCGGCGCCGGGCCCCGCTCCCCGGGGGGCGCAGAGACCGGCGCCGCCCCGTCTCCCATCCTGCTCCGGACTCCCGTCCGCGGTTCGTCCACGGCGCTATGCGAAGACGTTGACGTCGCTCGTGATGCTGTCCGTCCTAGTGACCGGCGGCCCCTCCGCCCTGTTGCCGCACATGCACTGCAGCGTGACGGTCAGCTCCAGGGTGATGGTACCGTTCCCGGTGAAGCGGACGGTGACCTTCTCCGCGGTGGCGCCCGCGGTGATGGCCGCGATCCCGGCCGGCCTCTGGGCGGTGATCCTCCACCGGAACGTGAGCGCTTCTCCGCACTTGCCGTCCCTGCCCGGGCCGCACCTTCCCTTGCACTTGGGCGAGCCCATCAGGTAGTTGGGCCTGAAGTCCCGCTCCACGGCGAGCACCCGCGTGAACCGGTGCGGATGCCGCTCGACCGTCTGGGTCTCGGTCCTTTCTCCGACCTTCCGGATCCCCTCCTCCTTCAGCTCCAGCACGGGCTCGCAGCGCGACGGCGGGGGAGGTGGAGGCGGCGGTGGCGGCCCCGGCGGTGGCGGCGGCGACGGAGGAGGTGGCGGTGATGGCGGTGGCGGCGGTCCAGGCGGCGGCGGCGGACCGGGAAAGGAATCCGCGGACGCCAGCGCTTCGTCGAGGCGCGCGTGCGGCGCCGGCACCACGATGGAGTCGCAGCCGGGGAGCAGCAGGGCCGCCACCCCCGCCACCCCCAGGGCCAGCACCTCGCGCCGGGTGAGCCGGCGCTCCTCGCGCGACCTGTCCAGGGGCTCGCGGAGCAGGCCGGCCCGGTCCAGCTGCTCCAGCGCCAGCCAGACCACGTGCTCGGCGGCCCGCGGGTCGACCGCGAGGCCGAGCTGCGCCGCGATCTGCTCCACCGTCCGCTGCCCGTCGCAGAGGCTCCAGACCCGGGAGGTCGCGGGGTTGAGCCGGTGGGCCCGGTGGCGCTCTAGGTCGTAGACGACCAGCTCCCCGCCCACCTCGTTGGTCAGCAACCGCTCGTTTCGTCGCTCCGGTGTCATCCTGCACCTCCTGTCGTCCCCGGGAAGCTACCCGGACGGAGAGATGGGGACGCGGTCTCCCGGTCGCCGTCCTGATGCCCTTTCCAGCCGCCGGATCAGGGATCCGGCGGCCTCATGGGCCTCGCCCCGCCGGCACGCGAGGGCGTCCGCGCCGGCGGCCACGCGTCCGAGCGATTCCAGCGCGAACGCCGTCCGGTCGCCGGCGAGCAGGCTGCGCTCGAGCATCGCCAGCACCGCCTGCCCCGGCGAAAGCGCGCGCGGACGCCAGCGCGCGCCCGGCGCGTAGCGCGCGACGGCGACCAGGGCCACGGGGATGGGCTCCACCCCGGCGCGTCCTCCCAGCTCCCGCAGGGGGAGCTCCCGCGCAGGGGCGCCGTCTCCGTCCCCCACCGAGGGGGTCACCGGGTAGGGATGGGCGCGCCCCCGCGCGTCGAGCACCGCGAACTCGTCCGAGTAGTAGGCGGCCCCGGCCCGCACCAGGGCCGCCACCAGCGAGGTGGTACCGCTTCGCCCGTGGCCAAGGACCACCAGCGCCCTCCCACCCCAGCCCACCACGCCCGCCCGCACGAAGAGCCGGGTCCGGGTGGCGAGCGCGGCCGCGTAGTGGAGGTCGTCCTCCAGCACCGCGAGCACCTCGTCGAGCCGCGAAGAGCGGGCGAGCCGCGCCGTGCCCGCGTACAGCAGGTGGTAGCGGTGGAACGGAGAGCCCGCTCCCGGATCGCCCACGACCAGGGAGTACAGCTCGTCCACCCGGCGGGCGGACGAGGGCTTCCAACCCGGCGGCAGGCGCTCCCGGACGCGGTCCAGGACATCGGGCCCGGTCGCCCGGATCCCGATGCGGGCGCCCTGGACGGCGACGGCGAGCCCGTCTTTCCACCCCAGGCGCTCGAGCCTGGCGAGACAGAGGGAGCAGCCCCGGCGCGGACTCAGCTCGGGCAGCATGCCGGTGGGTGTCGGGTGTGGCCGGACGGGGGCGGCATAGCGGAGCCGCCCGCATCCCAGTATCCGGCGGCCAGGGGGGGGCGGTCAACCGCAGGTTGTCTCTCCAGGCACCACATCGTCCCACCGGACCGGTCCTGGACGGAAAGGCGGCGGGGCCCCCGCGCCCGCAGGGACCCCGCTGTTCTTCTGCCGACGCCGGCCCGGAGCCGCGAAGCTGCGCGCCCGGCTCACTTGGGCTGAAGCAGCTCGCCCCCGCCCACCGCCTTGTAGAACTTGAGGTTGACGTACTCGTTGTCGGCCTTGGTGTTGTAGTGCCGGTAGAGCGAGAGCGTCATGGGGTGCCTCCACATCAGCGAGGGCTTGCCGTTGGTGGGGGTGTGGGGGATCGCCTGCTCGTTGAGCCAACCGGCGCAGTCCAGGCAGCACCCCTTGGTGACACCCACCTGGAACCCGTGGGCGGCGAGCAGCTTCTTGGTCATGCCCTCGGTGTTCGTCAGCACGTACCGGACGATCACCATCTCGGCGTGGAGCCCCGAGCCGGCGGACCCGTCGATCTGGCCGGGGTAGGGGCAGAACACCACGCTCGTGACGCTGAACTTTTCCTTGAGCACCTCCGCGTTGTACGACGGGAGCTTTCCGCCCTGGCGGGCGACGTACAGGGTGTTCCCCATCCGGGCGGTCGCCGTCGTCGACTCGCTGGGCAGGTCGTCGTCGTCGTGGAGGTCGTTGGCGAGCTTGGTGAGCTTCAGGATCCAGTCGCCCTTTTTGTTGAACTTCTCGGCGCCGCTTCCGAGCCTGCTCTCGGCGCGCTCGCCGGCCTCGTCCCAGCTCATCTTGGGCATGGAGACTCCTGCGGGGAGGGGGGAGGGAGGAACAACGCGGAGCCGCGTGAGGGATTTCGGCCCGAAGGGGCGAGACCCGGCGGCAGTTTGCCGGGGCTCGACTCCGTAGGGCTGCGTCGTTTGCAGCCCTACGGAGCCGAAGCCCGACCCCCGCGCCCCGCGGGGGGCACGCCCGAACCCGCCGTAGCCGTTTTAAGCCGTTGCCCTTCAGCCGTTCACTTCTCGGACATGAACGGGTACTGCCACTCCCGCGGCGGCGAGAACGTTTCCTTGATGGTGCGCGGCGAGATCCACCGCACCAGGTTCAGGATGGAGCCCGCCTTGTCGTTGGTGCCGCTGGCCCGCCCGCCGCCGAAGGGCTGCTGCCCGACCACCGCGCCCGTGGGCTTGTCGTTGATGTAGTAGTTCCCGGCCGCGTTGCGCAGCTCCTGCTCGGCCTGGAGCACCGCGCGGCGGTCGTTCGCGAACACGGCGCCGGTGAGCGCGTACGGCGTGGTGCGGTCCACGACGCGCAGCGTGTCCTCCCACTTGGCCTCGGGGTACACGTACAGCGACACCACGGGCCCGAAGACCTCCTCGCACATCAGCTGGTACCCGGAATCCTTCGCCTGCACCAGTGTGGGCTCGATGAAGTAGCCCTCCTCGTCGCTGAAGCCGCCGCCCGCGACGATCTCCACGTCGTCGGCCTGCTGCGCGTGCTTGACGTACCCGGTGATCTTGTCGTACGCCTTGCGGTCGATCACCGCGCCCATGAAGTTCCGGAAGTCGGCCGGGTCGCCCACCTTGATCTCGGCCATCATCTCCGTCACCCGCTCGCGCAGGCGCGGCCAGATGGAGTCGGGGACGTAGATGCGCGACGCCGCGCTGCACTTCTGCCCCTGGTACTCGAACCCGCCCCGCACGATCGCCACGGCCAGCGCGTCCACGTCGGCGCTGGCGTGCGCCAGGATGAAGTCCTTGCCCCCCGTCTCGCCCACCAGCCGCGGGTAGCCGGCGTAGCCGCCGATGTTGTTCCCCACCGTCTTCCAGATGTTCTGGAACACCGCGGTGGAGCCGGTGAAGTGGATCCCGGCGAGCGCCCGGTCCTTGAGGAGGACGTCGCTGATCATCACCGGGTCGCCGGGGAGCAGGTTCACCACCCCGGGCGGGAGCCCGGCCTCTTCCAGCAGGCGCATGATGTAGTAGGCGCTGTACATCGCGCTCGCCGCCGGCTTCCAGATGGCCACGTTCCCCAGGAGCGCGGGGGCGGTGGGGAGGTTGGCCGCGATGGAGGTGAAGTTGAAGGGCGTGACCGCGTAGACGAAGCCCTCCAGCGGGCGGTGGTCCAGCCGGTTCCACGTCCCGGGGCCGGAGAGCGGCTGCTCGGAGTACAGCTGCCTGGCGAAGTGGACGTTGAAGCGGAAGAAGTCGATCAGCTCGCAGGCGGCGTCGATCTCGGCCTGGTGCGCCGTCTTGCTCTGCCCCAGCACGGTGGCCCCGTTGAGGATGGGGCGGTAGCGCGTCGCCAGCAGCTCGGCGGCGCGCAGGAAGATCGCGGCCCGCTCCTCCCACGGCCAGCGCGCCCAGTCGCGCTGCGCCCCGGTCGCCGCGTCGACCGCCTGCCGGACCTCGGCCTCGCCCGCCTGGTGGTAGGTCGCCAGCACGTGCGCGTGGTCGTGCGGCATCACGGACTCGGCCGTCCTGCCGGTGCGGATCTCCCGCCCGCCGACGATCACGGGAATCTCGATCTGCTCGCCGGCCATGCGCTTCAGCTCGGCCTTGAGCTCCGCCCGCTCCGGCGTGCCGGGGGCGTAGGAGAGCACCGGCTCGTTGCGCGGCTCGGGAACCTGGGGTATGGAATTCATCACGGTCTCCTGGGTCGGTGTGAAGGCCCCTAAAGTATGCCGCGGGGCGGAGCCGCGCCACCCGCGCCGGGGCCCGGGAACCGGCCGGGCGGAGCGGCGTACAGGGACGCGGCGGGGCGTCGGCGCTGGCTTGACCGTGCCCGTGCACGCCGGTAACTTTGCCCTGGCCGCCCGCTTTCAACCCGCTCTGCTTGCAACCGGCTGTGCGCCCATGAGCATCCTGGAGAAGATCGAGGACACGCTCGACACCATCCGTCCGGCGCTCCGCTCCGACGGCGGGGACGTGGAGCTGGTGGGCTTCGACGACGCGGACGGGACGGTGCAGGTGCGGCTGATGGGGGCGTGCAGCGCCTGTCCCATCTCCACCATGACCATGAAGCAGGGGATCGAGCGGCGCCTCAAGGCCGCGGTCCCCGAGGTCCGGGAAGTCCTGGCGGTCTGACCGTCCGGGCGCCCCCGGGCCCCTCTGCCTGGCCGACGCTCCGGAGGGGCGTCGGCTTTTTGTTTCCGCACACCGCCGGCGCCCGCGCGGGCACGCCGGACCGAGGATCTCTGCCGATGAACGTGGAAAGCAACCAGACGCTGCGCCGGGTGGCCGCCGCCCTCGCCGGCGTGCGCCACCCGCAGACGGGCGACGACGTGGTCTCCAGCGGGCGCGTGCGCGACCTTCAGGTGACGGAGGACGGAGTCGTCCGCTTCCGCTTCGTCCTCCAGCCGGACGACCCGGGGACGCTGGTCCGCCAGTCGCGCGCCGCCGCCGAGGCGGTGGAGGGCGTGGGCAAGGTCAAGATCGACATCTCCCTCCCGGCCGCGCAGCCGCAGCAGCACACGCACCGCAAGGCGCCCGGCTCCGTCCCCGCGCCCAAGCCGAACCCCAACCTCCTCCCCGGCATCGACCGGGTGATCGCGGTCAGCTCCGGCAAGGGCGGGGTGGGAAAGAGCACCGTGGCCGTGAACCTGGCCGCCGCGCTCGCCGCGGACGGGCTCCGCGTGGGCGTCCTGGACGCCGACGTGTACGGCCCCAACGTCCCCATGATGTTCGGGGAGCACCGCCGCCCCGCGGTCACCGGGAGCAAGGGCGCCGAGAAGATCGAGGCGCTGGAGGCCCACGGCGTCCGCCTCATGAGCCTTGGCTTCCTCCTGGACGAGGCGCAGCCCGCCATCATGCGCGGGCCGCTGATCGCCGGCATCCTCAAGCAGTTCCTGGAGCAGGTGGAGTGGGGCGAGCTGGACTTCCTGGTGGTGGACATGCCCCCCGGCACCGGCGACGCGCAGCTGTCCCTGGTGCAGACGGTGAACGTGGACGGCGTGGTGATGGTGACCACGCCGCAGGACGTGTCCACCGGCGACGTGCTGCGGGGCATCAAGATGTTCGAGCGCACCCACACGCGCGTGCTGGGGATCGTGGAAAACATGAGCGGCTTCGTCTGCCCCTGCTGCGGACAGCGCTACGAGATCTTCGGACGGGGGGGCGGCCAGCGCCTCGCCGAGCAGACCGGCGTCCCCTTCCTGGGCGACGTGCCGCTGGAGATGGAGGTGCGCGCGAGCGGCGACGCGGGTGCGCCGGTGGTGGTGTCCTCGCCCGAGTCGCCGGCGGGGATGGCGCTGCGCGAGGTGGCGCGGCGCGTCGTGGCGGAGCTTTCCGTGGTGCCGGCTGTCGTGTGATAACGGCTTTGTAGCTGCGGGTTTGGGCGTGCCCCCGGCTGGCGCCGGGGTCGGGCTTCGGCTCCGTAACGCACGAAACAACCGTGCGTAACGGAGTCGAGCCCGCGCAAACAGCCGCGCGGTCTCGCCCCTTCGGGCCGAAATCCCTCACGCGGGGGTGGCGCTGGCGTCCGCGGGGATGGGGGAGCACGACACGGCGAGCCTGAGGGTCAGGAAGCCCTCCCCCAGAATTGGGGGAGGGTGGCGGCTCTCAGGCCGCCGGGTGGGGGCCGCCGGGGCCGCAACACATGCGTGAGGGGGGTGGCGAGCGTCGCTCGCCACCCCCCTTCGCCGTCCCGTCCGGATTCCGCGCGGCTACGAGTCCAGCCAGGCCTGGTCCGAGGAGGAGGCGAGGCGGCGGTGGGAGCCGCCGCCGCTCCGCTGCACCAGCTTGACCACCACGTAGCCGACCAGCAGGACCGGCGCCAGCTTGAAGAGCAGCCCCAGCGCGCCGAAGGCCAGGCCGAACACCGCGGCGACCAGCGCGAAGAGGATGCTGACGGCCACCAGGCCGACGACGCAGATGACGAACAGGGTGAGCAGTGCGGTGAGCATCGGAGTCCTCCTGTGTTTGTCCTCGGGTGTCCTACCGGTCGATCCAGTCGATGTCGATGGAGCCGAAGGCGGCGTCCACCTCCACGGTCAGGCGGTTGCGGGCGCTCTCCCAGTTGCGGCTGTAGTACGCCCCGCCGCGCTTCACCAGCCCCGCGTCGTCGAAGCTGGTGAGGAACGAGTCCTTGACGATGCGCACCCCCAGATCCCGCGGGAACCGCAGCGTCAGCGAGCCGAGCCCCAGGGAAACCTTGGCGGTGGCGTTCCGGTCCCACGCCCCGCCGAAGTCCAGGACCGTCTCTCCCACCCCGCCCTCGAACACGAAGCGCTCGGCCCTCGCATTCCCCAGCCCCGTGGCCTGGAAGCTCGCCGCCCCCGCATTCATCTCCACCTCTTCCGCGGCGATGCGGTTGGGCGCGCCGAAGGCGACGCGCGTCTCGCTCGCTCCGGTGGAAAGGTGCAGGCTGCGGAGCGACAGGCCGCCCAGGTCGATGTCGGCCTCCCCAGCGCCGAACTCCAGGTCCAGGTCCAGCGGCACCTCGCGGGTGAGGTGCAGGTCGGCGCGCGACTCCTCGCGCACCCGGTTCACCCGGATGCCGCGGCCCCGGTCGCGCGACTTCATCCCCAGGCGGAGCGCGCCGCTCGCGCGGTCGTACTCCGTCACCGGCGTGGTCTGGCTCTCGTCGTAGCGCATCTGGAACTCGTAGAGGAGCGGGCGGTCGGCCGGGGTCACCACCAGCCGCCCCGCCCCGTACTCCACCTCCACGGCCAGCGCCTTCTCGCCCAGCGCCTGCCGCGACGAGGTCACGGTGCGCCAGCTCTGCGCGTCCGACGCCCCCGGCGATCCGCACCCGGCACCCACGGCCAGGGCGAGCGCGAGCAGGGCGCTCCCGCCGCCGCGCCGCTCAGACATGGGGCTCCCTCGCCGCCGGCTCCGCGTCGAAGAGGGGATCGCCGTCCAGCACCGGGTCGTAGGCCCGCGGGACGTACGCCTCGCGGGTGCCGGCGCGGGTCAGGATCACCGCGCCCAGGCCGAGCGTGGCCGCCGCCCACAGGATCATCCCGCCGAGCACCTGGAGGAGGACCCCCACCCATCCCAGGAACCCCACCATCCCGATCAGGTGCCCCGCCAGCATGGGCGCCAGCAGGAGCCCGATCCCGGCGAACACGTAGGCGTAGGCGTTCCGGTAGCGGAAGTCGAACCCGCCGCGCTGCTCCGCCGTGTACTCGCCGACCACGTGCGCCACCGCCAGCAGGCCGAAGCCGAAGGCGGCGACCACCGCGAGCGGGTAGAGCGGGATCGCCACCAGGAGCACCGGGATGCCGATGATGGAGATGGCCAGCGCCACCACCAGCAGGATGAAGGCGGGGATGACCAGGAAGCTGGCCGCGAGCCCCACCGCCGCCGAGCGCCCCGTGTGGAGGCGCGCCGTTTCGCTCACCTTCCGCAGGTAGGGGAGACCGTAGAACACCAGCGCGGCCCCGATCCCCGCCAGCACCAGCGCGAAGGCGAGCGTGGACATCACCCCCGCGATCCCCTCGCCGATGTCGTCGAACCACGACGGGTGGCGGACGCGCACGGCCTGCGGCGGCGGGGGAGCGTGCGGGGCGGAGGGCATCACCAGCACGTGCTCCTCGTTCACCGCCAGCGTGCGCATCTCGCCCAGGATGCGGCCGCCGTGGTTCAGCAGCTCGCCGTCCGTCACCACCGCGTCGCCCATCACCCGGCCGCCGTCCTCCATGAGGAGGTCGCCGCCGGTGACCACCGCGTTGCCGCGGATCTCGCCGTGCACCGTGAGGTCGCCGTCCACCACCACCATGTCGCCGTCGATCACCTCGCCGTCCGCCACCACGTGGTCTCCGGTGAGCACCGAGACCCCGGCGTCGCGGACCTGCGCCCGGGCACGTGCCGCCTCCCGCACCGCCTCGCGGTGCACCCGGGCGGCTTCCCGCGCCGTTTCCGCCTGCGCCGCGGCGACCTCCCGGGCGACCTCCGCCTGCACGGCCGCGGCCTCGCGCCGGAGCTCTCCGGCCGGGGCGCCCTGCGCCGCGGCGGGGAGGCCGTTCCCCAGGAGCGCCGCGGCGAACAGCAGCGCCGGTACCTTCACGATATCAGTTCGCATGGGCCACATCCCCCGCCGGGGCTCGAAGAAGTCGAACCAGCACGAACGCCGAGACCGGCGTCGCGACCGCCATCCCCATCGCCAGCAGCGAGATCTCGCCGGTGGGGTTCTCCCACAGCGCCGCCGCCGCTCCCTGCCCCCACTCCAGGATCCCGCTCGCCGCCACCAGCTCGAACGCGCCGTCCACCGCCGCGTGCCCCGCCTGCGCCGCCCACTGCTGCCCCATGGAAAGCAGTCCGCCCACGGTGACCAGCGGGAAGGACAGCAGCCACGCCGCCACCGCCAGCAGCGGCGCGAACGGGGAGGCGAGCGCCGCGAACAGCATCATCCACCCGCGCCGCGTCGCCGGCAGCCAGCGCCGCACCCTCGCCAGCGCGGCCGATCCCTCGGGCCGGAGGTGCACCCGCGCCATGACGGCGTCGGAGAATTCCGGCATGGGGGTGAAGCGCGGGAGGTCGCCGAGCGAGGCGAAGAGCGCCCGGCTGGATTCGACCTCGGCCGCGCAGGTGCCGCAGCGCTCCACGTGCGCCCGCACCTCCTCCCGCTCGTCGGGCGGGAGGGCGTCCTCGGCGTACAGCTCCAGCGTCCACTGCGGCACGTGTCCGAACGGATATGACACGGGTCCACTCTCCTGGTTGGTCGGGCGATTCGTCACCGACTACGGGTTCTCACCACTGGAAGTTTCAGCACGGTCAGATCCGCAGGTGGGCGAGCGATTCGCGCAGCTCGCCGCGGGCCCTGTGGATGTACGTCTTCACGGTGCCCAGCGGCACCGCCATGATCTCGGCGATCTCCTCGTACGCCCGCCCCTCCACGTGGCGCAGGAGGACGGCGGTCTTGTACTCGGGGCGCAGCCGGCCGATGGCGCGCTCGATCTCGGACCCCAGCTCGCGGGCCTCCAGCAGCTCCTCGGGGTTCTCGTCGTCCGAGACCGCGGTGATGCGGGTCGCTTCGATGTCCTCGTCCGTCTCCGCATGCCGTGAGCCGTCCAGCGAGACGGTGGCCGGCTCCTTCTTGCGCAGCGCATCGATCGTCACGTTGGTGGCGATCTTGAAGATCCAGCTGGAGAACTTGTACTTGGGGTCGTACCGGTCGATGTTGTTGAAGACCTTGACGAAGGTCTCCTGCGACAGGTCTTCCGCCTGCTCCCGGTCCCGCACCATGCGGTACACGAGCGAGAACACCGGACGCTGGTAGCGGCCGAGAAGCTCCCTGTACGCCGCCTCGCTGCCCTTGCGGGCGCGGGTGACGAGCTCGTGGTCGGGTACTTGGGTCGCGTCCAATTTGTGGACTGAAGGGTCGGAGTACTCTGCCTGGAGCCTGTACGGCGGCCCCGCGGCCGAAGTTTCAGCCGGGCCCCCGCGGCGGACCCGGGGGTGTCCAGGCTTGCCGCGAGGGGCGGGTGCAGGTACCTTTTGTCCTTCATTTTACACGATTCTCACGCCGTCCGCGATGCCGTCCGCAACCAGCCGACCCACCGTGCTCCCCGCGCCCGCCGAGAAGGCCGCGCAGGTGCGCGGGATGTTCTCGTCGATCGCACCGCGCTACGACCTGCTCAACCACCTGCTGTCGCTGGGCATCGACAAGCTGTGGCGGCGCTGGGCCGTGAACCGGCTGGGGTGGGAGCGTGCGCCGGGGGGGACATACCTGGACAACTGCGCGGGAACGCTCGACCTGTCGGTGGAGCTGGCGCGCCGGCCCGGCTTCCGGGGGCGCGTGGTGGGGAGCGACTTCACCTTCGCCATGCTGGAGCGGGGCCAGGGCAAGGTGGCGCGGCTCCCGGTGTCCTCCGCGTGCGCCGACGCGCTGATGCTCCCGTACCCGGACGCGGCCTTCGACGGCTCCACGGTGGGCTTCGGGGTGCGCAACCTGGCGGACCTGGACGCCGGGCTCCGCGAGTCGGCGCGGGTGCTGAAGCCGGGGGCGAAGCTGGTGATCCTGGAGTTCACCACGCCCACCTGGCAGCCCTTCCGGGGGATGTACTTCTTCTACTTCCTGCGGGTGCTTCCGCTGGTGGGGCGCATGGTGTCGAAGCACTCGTCGGCGTACACGTACCTGCCGGAGTCGGTGCTGAACTTCCCGGAGCCGCCGGAGCTGGCGGAGCGGATGGGCCGCGCCGGCTTCGACGAGGTGGGGTGGACGACGCTCTCCGGGGGGATCGCCGCCATCCACTGGGGGACGCGCCGGCCGTGAACGACTTCCTGTCCATCTTCGGGGTGGGGCTGGTCCTCACCTTCATCGCGTGCTGCGTCTCGTCCGCGATGCTCCAGATCGTGGCGTGGACCCGCCACGCGCGGGAGGGGGTGCCGGTGTCGCTGCGGGCGCTGTGGAAGCCGGAGGAGCACTTCGACGAGGTGGGGGTGCGGCAGATCACGCTGGCCCGCTCGCTCCTCACCGTGGGCGGGGTGGCGTACCTGAGCTTCGGGGTGCTCAATCTGGCCGCGGCGGCGCTGCGGTAGTCGCGGCCGATCGAGGAGCGGGCAATGGCTCTCCTGCACGACGTCGAGGCCGGGATCGAGCTTCCCGGCGAGCGCATCGCGGAGTTCTGCCGCCGGTGGCACGTGGTGGAGCTGGCGCTGTTCGGCTCCGTGCTGAGCGACGACTTCGGCCCGGCGAGCGACGTGGACGTCCTCGTGACCTTCGACCCGGAGAACACGCCGTCGCTCTTCGACCACGCGGACATGCAGGACGAGCTCGCCGCGATCTTCGGCCGGCCGGTGGACCTGGTCAGCAGGCGCGGGGTGGAGAGAAGCGAGAACCCATTCTGGAAACGGTCGATCCTGGGAACGGCAAGGGTCATCTATGTTGAACCCTGATCACGCTTACCTGGCCGACATCCTGATTGCTGCTCGCAAAGTCCAGAAGTTCGTCTCCGGAGTCAGCCGGTCGGATTTCGAAGACGACGAGATGCGGGAATCCGCGGTCGTCAGGCAGCTTACGATCATTGGTGAAGCGGCCGAGAATGTCTCGCTCGAGTTCAGGGGCGCCCATCCCGAGATCCCGTGGCGGAAGATGGCGGGATTGCGGGACGTTCTCGTCCACGCGTACCGGCGGGTGGACCTCGCCGAGATGTGGACCATCTCCACTGAGTCGGTACCGTCTCTGATCGGATCGCTGGAGCCGGTGGTCGCGGCTGCTGTGGAACAACTCGAGGATACATCGCAGTGAGCACATACATCCACGAAGGGCAGCACATCCGCGGGCGGGGGCGCCTGGTGGACTACTCCAACCTGGTGAAGCTCCCCCACACCGTCTTCGCCCTTCCGTTCGCGCTGGTGGGCGCGACGCTGGCGTCGTACTACTTCCCGGTCCGCTGGACGGACCTGCTGCTGATCCTGGCGGCCTTCACCTCGGCGCGCTTCGCGGCCATGGGCTTCAACCGCATCGTGGACCGGGCCATCGACGCGCGCAACCCGCGCACGCGCATGCGCGAGATCCCGGCGGGGAAGCTCACGGTGGCGCAGGCGGCGGCGGCGGTGGCGGGGGCGAGCGGGCTGTTCCTGGCGTGCGCGGCGATGCTGAACCGGCTGTGCCTGCTGCTCGCTCCGCTCGCGCTCGCCTGGATCTTCTTCTACTCGTACACCAAGCGCTTCACGCGCTGGGCGCACCTGGTGCTGGGGGTGTCGCTGGCCATCGCCCCGGTGGGCGCGTACCTGGCCGTCTCGGGCGAGTGGAGCCGCCCCGCGTCCGTGCTGCTGGTGCTGGCGGGGGCCGTGGTCGCCTGGGTGTCCGGCTTCGACATCCTGTACTCGCTGCAGGACATCGAGTTCGATCGCTCGCAGGGGCTGCACTCCATCCCCGCGGCGCTGGGGCCGCGCGGGGCGCTGGTGGCGTCGCGCGTCCTCCACCTGGCGTGCGCGGGATTGTTCTTTCTGCTGGGCACGCTGGTGCCGGAGGCGGGGGCGATCTACTACGCCGGGGCGGTGCTCGTCACCGTGATGCTGGCGTACGAGCAGAGCCTGGTGCGGTCCAACGACTTTTCCCGCATCGACGCGGCGTTCTTCAACATCAACGGGATCATCTCGGTGGGCTTCTGCCTCCTGGTGCTGGTGGAGAGGCTGCTGGCGTGAGCGCCGCCGGGGAGGCGCCCATCACCCTGGGGGTGACGGGGGCGTCGGGGGCGCCGTACGCGGTGCGCCTCCTGCGCGCCCTCAACGACACGGCGACGCCGGTGCGGCTGATCGTCTCGTCGTACGGGTGGCGCCTGCTGGCGGAGGAGTCGGGGATCGACGGGCTGGACGCGCTGCGCGCCGCCACCGGCGACTGGTCGAGGGTGGAGCTGTACGACGCGCTGGACCGCGGGGCGACACCCGCCTCCGGGTCGGCGCCGTCGCGCGGGATGGTGATCTGCCCGTGCTCCATGGGCACGCTGGCGTCCATCGCGGCGGGGACCTCGCGCAACCTGGTGGAGCGCGCCGCGGACGTGGCGCTCAAGGAGCGCCGGCCGCTGCTGCTCGTCCCTCGGGAAACGCCGCTCTCGCTGATCCACCTGGAGAACATGACACGCCTCACCCGCGCGGGCGCCACGGTGATGCCGGCCGCGCCGGGGTTCTACTCGCGGCCCCGGAGCATCGACGACCTGGTGGACTTCGTGGTGGCGCGCATCCTGGACCACCTGGGGGTGGAGCACGAGATCGGGCGGCGGTGGCGGAGCGGGGAGGCATGAGGGTCGGCATCATCTCGGACACGCACGGGCTGCTCCGCCCGGAAGTGTTCCCGGTCTTCGAGGGCGTGGAGCACATCCTGCACGCCGGCGACGTCGGGCCGGCCGACCTGCTGGTGGAGCTGGAGGCGATCGCCCCGGTCACGGCGGTGTGGGGGAACACGGACGGGTGGGAGGTGCGCGCCCGCGTTCCGGAGGTGGCGCGGGTGGAGCTGGGCGGCGTCACGGTGGTGGTCCTCCATGGCATGCAGCTGGGCTCGCCCACGGCGGCCGGCGCGGCGGCGGCGTACCCGGACGCGGAGCTGGTCGTCTTCGGCCACTCCCACCGGCCGGTGGTGGAGCGCGTCGGCGCCGTGCTGGCGGTGAACCCGGGGAGCGCCGGCCCGCGCCGCTTCCGCGACCCGGTGACCGTGGCGATCGCGGAGCTGTCTCCCGGACGGACGTCCGCACGGCTGGTGGAGCTGGACCTGTGAACCCGGCCGGCGGCGCCGGCCTCCTGTGCCGCGGCCCCGCGCCGCGGTAAACTCTCAAAGCGAGGTGTGGATGAAGCGTTTCTCGTGGGTCGGGGCGGCCGCCGCGGCCGCCCTTTTCGCGGCGCCCGCAGCGGCGCAGGCGCAGGCGGCGCCCCGGCAGGATCCCGTGCTGGAGGCCATCTGGAACGAGGGAACCCGCAACTCGCAGCTGGAGCGGCTGGCGCAGGCGCTGATGGACTCCATCGGCCCGCGGCTCACCGGCACGCCGCAGCAGAAGCTGGCGAGCGACTGGGCCATCTCGCAGTACCGCGCCTGGGGGATCCCCGCGCGCACCGAGCAGTACGGCACCTGGCGCGGCTGGGAGCGCGGCATCACCCACGTGGACCTGCTGCAGCCGCGCGTCCGCACGCTGGAGGGGACGATGCTGGCGTGGAGCCCCGGCACGGGCGGGCAGCCGGTGCAGGGCCCCGCCGTGGTCCTCCCCGACTTCCGCAGCCAGGCGGAATTCGACGCCTGGCTCCCGCAGGCCCGCGGCAAGTTCGTGCTGATCTCCTTCGCGCAGCCCACCTGCCGCCCCGACGACAACTGGGCCAAGTGGGCGACGCCGGAATCGCTCGAACGCCTCAAGCAGCAGCGCGAAGCCGCCTCCGACGCGTGGGACGAGCGGGTGGCGCGCACCGGGCTGACCACCCGCACCCTGCCGGTGAAGCTGGAGGACGCGGGGGCGCTGGGCGTCATCGCCACCAACTGGTCCTCCGGGTGGGGCGTCAACAAGGTGTTCCAGGCCCGCACGCAGAAGGTTCCGCACCTGGACATGAGCTGCGAGGACTACGGGCTCCTCTTCCGCCTGGCGCAGAACAACCAGGGTCCCGTGATCCGGGTGGCGGCGGAGTCGCGCTCCACCGCGGCCGAGGTCCCGGTCTACAACACCATCGCCGAGGTCCGCGGGCGCCAGAAGCCGGGCGAGTACGTGATGCTGTCGGCGCACTTCGACTCGTGGGACGCCGCCTCCGGGGCGACCGACAACGGGACGGGGACGGTGGTGATGATGGAGGCCATGCGCATCCTCAAGAAGGTGTACCCCAACCCCCGGCGCACGCTGCTGGTGGGGCACTGGAGCGGCGAGGAGCAGGGGCTGAACGGCTCGCGCGCCTGGGCGGCCGACAACCCGCGCGTCGTGCAGAACCTGCAGGCGCTCTTCAACCAGGACAACGGGACGGGGCGCGTCTCCACGCTCTCCATGATGGGCTTCACCGGCACGGAGCCCTTCTTCAACCGCTGGCTGGCCCAGGTCCCGCGCGCCATCACGCAGCACATCACGGTGCAGGCGCCCGGCTCCCCCAGCAGCGGCGGGAGCGACCACGCGTCGTTCGTCTGCCACGGGGCGCCCGGGTTCTCGCTGTCGTCGCTGAGCTGGGACTACAGCACCTACACCTGGCACACCAACCGCGACACGTACGACAAGGTCGCCTTCGACGACGTGCGCAACAACGCGGTGCTGACGGCGATGCTGGTGTACCTGGCCTCCGAGGACCCGGCCCGGGTGCCGCGCGAGCGGCTCACCGTGCTCCCGCCCAACGCCCAGGGGCGGCCGGGGAGCTGGCCCGTCTGCCAGGAGGCCACCCGGACTTCCGCGGCGAGCACCCGGTAATTCTGGTTTAGGTCGTTGTGGGGGCGGCTCCTTGTGTGTCGGGGCCGCTCCGGAACCAGGCCAAACGGCCGGCCTGTTTCCTGCGCGGGTCGCGGAGCCAGCGGAAACTGCCCCGCTGTCTCCGCTCCGGCTCCGGGAACCTCACGCAAACGGCCGCGTGAGTTTCCCTCCGCAGAAGATCCGGGGGATACTGCGGAACTGCGAACAGCGAAAAGCGCCCTCGCCGGGATCTCCCGGCGGGGGCGCTTTTCTCGTACTGTGCGCTTCATACTGCCGTGCGGTTCTCCCCCTTTCCCCCGCTTGCGGGGGAGAGGGGGCCGGGGGGTGAGGGGGCCCTCTCGCGGACGCCAGCGCGAGACCCGCGTGAGGGATTTCGGCCCGAAGGGGCGAGACCCGGCGGGGCTGTTTCCGCCGGGGCTCGACTCCGTTAGCGAGCGTTGTTTGCTCGCTTACGGAGCCGAAGCCCGACCCCGGCGCCAGCCGGGGACACGCCCGAACCCCGATCTTTTCACACCGGCACAGCAGCCGGATCCGGCATCATCGACCCCGCGTCGTGTCCCTGACAGCGGTATCGGCCATTGTGCTGTCGCGGCGGGCGCCGGAGTCGGCGCGGGCCTCGTAGACCTGGAGCAGGCTGTCCAGCGCGGCGGTGGAGGAGTCCGGCGAGGCCGCGGGCTCGGCGGAGACGGGGCGGCGCAGGGTGATCAGCGCGACCTCCGGGGCGGCGCCCAGGCGGATGGGGACGAAGCCGTAGCCCACGCCGCAGGTGATGAACAGGCCGTTGCCGTCCACCCGGTACAGGCGCTCGGTGCCGGCGACGCGATGCCCGGGGAGCTGGGTGGTGTTGACCCAGCTCAGGCGCGCCGCGCCCGGCACCTCCACGCGCCCGCAGAAGGTGTTGCCGGCGACCACCAGCGCGTACGCGCTGTCCGGGGCGGCGAGCGCGCCCGCGGGGGAGTGCGAGAGGAGCAGGGGGGTGGAGCCGGAGCGCGGGATCGCGCCGAAGATCTCGGCCTGGCGCCACTCGGGGCGGCGAGGGACGTACGGGTCGATCCCGGCGATGTACGCCGTGTCGCCGCCCCGCACCAGGCGCCCGCGCTCGTTGTCCAGCACGATGACGCCGCTCTGCTGCAGGACCTGGCGAATGCGGATGGCGGTGCTGTCCGGCTCGCCCTGGCTTTCCCCGGGGTCGCGCTGGTCGCGGTCGCCCATCACGGCCATGACCGTGAGCCCGCGCAGCGGCGCCAGCACGCGGGGGAGCTCGGCGAGGCCGCTCTCGCGGGCCACGTAGTCGCCCAGCAGCACCACCAGGTCCGGGCGGAGGGCGGCGGCGCGGCGCATGGCGGCCTCCGCCACGAGGGCGTTGTCGCCCCACAGCCCCAGGTTGAAGTCGGAGATCGCGGCGACGCGCATCCCGTCCCACCCCTCCGGGAGGCCGGGGACCTCCACCTCCACGGGGACCACGCGCAGGTTCTCCGCGGTGCTCGCGCCGTAGAGCGAGTCCGCCGAGGGCCCCTGCTCCACCAGGGTGGCCTCCGGCTCCTCCAGGCGGTCGCCGCACCCGGCGGCGAGGGTGGCGAGCAGCAGGGCGGGGAACAGGGAGCGGGCGGAGCTCCGCATCAGGGTCGTCTCCGGGAACGGGCAAGGGGGCGCGGGCCGCGCGGCGAACGGCGCCACCGGGCGCAACGGATGTGCCAGGCCCGCGCGCCGGCCTACGCGATGAGCGGGAGCACGCCATCGCGCCCGGCGGGGACGGTGCGCTCCAGCTCCTCGGGGTGCGCGCGGAACCAGCGGGCGACCAGGAGAATCTCGTCCACCTGGTGCTTCGCCACCAGGGCGCCCTGCGGCTCCGGCTGCCCGAAGTGCTCCGCCGCCAGCCGGGAGAGCGCGCGGCGTTGGGCGGCGGTGCGCGGCGCGGCGACCGTGGCGCGCACGGTGCCGCGCCGCACCACGTACACCCGGTCGTCGCCCCCCTCCCCCTTGACCGGGTACAGGAAGCTGAGGTTCTCCAGCGCCTCGCGCAGCCGCCCGAACTCGTCGCGCAGCGCCTCCAGGCGGCGCATGCGGTCGCGCACCGAGGCCGCGTACTCGAACTCCCAGCGCTCGGCGGCCGATTGCATCCGCTCGTCCAGCCAGCGGAGCGGCTCGTCCGCGTCGCCCGCCAGGAAGGCGCGCGCCAGCGCGACCCGCGACCGGTAGTCCTGCTGCGTGACCATGGCCGCGCAGGGCGCGCAGCACAGGCGCAGCTCGGCGCGGTGGCAGCGCGGGGCGCGGTCCACCACGAACAGGTCGGACTGGTCGGCGAAGTGGATGGGGATGGCGGCGGGGCAGTCGCGCAGCCCCAGGAGGTCGTTGAGCTCGCGGACCGCCTCGGCGATGCGGCGGCCGCCGCGGAAGGGGCCGTAGTAGGTGGCCGCGTCGTCCGAGACGGCCTGCACCACGAAAAGCTTGGGCGCGGGGCCGCCGGTGAGCTTGAGGAAGGAGTACCGCCCGTCGCGCTTGTGCTGCACGTTGTAGCGGGGGCGGAAGCGCTTGATCAGCTCCAGCTCGCGCAGCAGCGCGGCGAACTCGCAGGGCTCGTACTCCCAGGCGATGGTGTGCGCGTCGCCCACGATGCGGTGCGCCTTGTCCCCTTTCTTGGCCCGGAGGTAGGAAAGGAGGCGCGTGCGCACCTGCTTGGACTTGCCGACGTACAGGATCTCGCCGTCCTCCGACAGCATCCGGTAGGTGCCGGGGACGTTGCGCGCCTCGCGGATCTGGTCGCGGAGCGGGGTGCGTGCAGAGGGGACCAAGCGCGGGTGCGGCAGGGGTCGGGGAGAACAAAAGCCGAACCCCGACAAGATAGTGCGGCGAAAAGTGTTGCGGAAGGGCCGGCGGGCGCCCGGGCGGCGGACCGCCGCGGCGGGTCAGGCGCCGCGCGCCACCTCCTCCAGCGAAGCGGCCAGCTCCGGGAAGTCGAAGGGCTTTGCGAGGATGCGGACGCCGGTGGCGAGGGCGTCCTCGTACACCTGGTCGCCGGGGCCGGCGCCGCTGAGGAACAGCACGCGGGCAGCGAGCGGGGGGATGTGCTCGCGGAGCATGCTCCACACCTCCACGCCGGTGCGGACGCCCAGGTTGAGGTCCAGGAGCACGGCGTCCGGCATGCTGCGGATGACGGCGTGGAGCACCTGCTCCTCGCTCGCGCACTCCGGCCCCAGCTCCGAGACCTCGGCGCCCAGGCGGCGGAGGAAGCGGCCCAGGGCGCTGCGCACGTCGGGATTGTCGTCCACCACCAGGACGCGCCTGCCGGCAAGCTCCACGGGCTTCGCCGGGACGGCCGTGGCGCGCCCGGGAAACCAGGCGGGGAGGTGGATCTCGAAGCGCGCCCCGCCCAGCCGCGCGGCCTCGGTGCAGCGGACGCGGCCCCCCAGGTGCGCCACGGTCCAAGCGACGGAGCTGAGCCCCAGCCCCGTCCCGCCGGAATCCCCCTTCACCAGGGGGCGGAAGACCGCTTCCCGCCTGTCCGGCGCCACCCCCGCGCCGTCGTCCTCCACGGCGATCACCAGGGTGCGGCTCCTCCCCCCGGGCTCCAGGGTGACGTCGATGCAGGCGGTGGCGTGGCGCGTGGCGTTGGCCAGCAGGTTGGCGATGGCGCGGTACAGGAAGGAGCCGCGCCCGGCGACGGCGGTGCCGATGGGGAGGGTGGAGGTCATGCGGATCTCCACCGGGCGGGTGGTGTCCAGCGCGCGGCGGATGGCGCGCTCGGCGACCGCCTCCGGGCTCATCCCCACCTCCGGGGACACCGTCTCGCCGCGCAGCGTCCCCAGCACGTCGCGGATCATGGCCCCCAGGTCGCCGCACCCCTCCACGGCGCGCTCCAGCTCGCCGACCGGGGCCCGTCCCATCCGGGCGTCGCCCAGCGCCAGGCGCAGGCGCCCGTCCATGACGGCGACCATGTTGGCCATGTCGTGGATCAGCTCGCCGGCGACCTCGCCCAGTGCGTCCAGCCGCTCGTCCTGCGCGCCCGCTCGTGGGGAGCCCGGCTGCGGCGTGCTCATGACGATATCCTCCGCCCGTGGATGGGGATGGTCGATCATTGCTTGACTCCGGGGGCCACGCGACCGGCGGCTTCGGGCGGGCGCCGGCCCGGAGCGCCGGCGCGGAAGGGGAGCTCGGCACGCAACCTGGACGTCTACCGCGTCCCTGGCCTTAAATGTACGCCCTGCAAGGCGAGTGCGCCAGTCGTGTACATGAAATGAGCGGTCCGGGGCACGACCCCCGTGCGGCCGGGGAATCAGCGCTGGCAGCGCGCGCAGAAGAAGGTGGACCGGCCCCCCTGGACGATGCGCTCGACGGGGCGTCCGCAGGTGCGGCAGGGCTCCCCCGCGCGGTCGTACACCCGCAGGCGCCCGGCGAACTCGCCGCGCTCGCCGCTGGCGTCCCGGTAGTCCAGGAAGGTGGTGCCGCGGAAGTCGATGGCTTCCCGCAGCACCTCGCGCGTCGCTTCCACCAGGCGGGCGGCTTCCTTCTTCTTCAGCGAGCTCGCGGGCCGGCGGGGGTCGACGCCGGCCCGGAACAGCGCTTCGCTGGCGTAGATGTTCCCCACGCCCACCACCCGGCGCTGGTCCATCATCCAGGTCTTCACCGCCACGCGCGACTTCTTCGCCGCGGCGAGAAGCCACTCCGTGGTGAACGGGTCGGAGAGCGGCTCCACGCCCAGCGCCTCGTCCCTGCGCTCCCACTCGTCCCCGGTGTAGCGCTGGAGGCACCCGAAGCGGCGCACGTCGTGGTAGTCCAGCTCGCGTCCGTCGGCGAGGCGCAGGCGGACGCCCAGGTGCGTGGGCGCCTCGTCGCCGGGGGAGCGCACCAGGAGCCGACCCGTCATCCCCAGGTTCACCACCAGCAGCCCCCGGTCCAGGTGCAGCAGGATGTTCTTGGCGCGGCGGGTCACCTCGCGCACGCGGGCGCCGCGGAGTCCCGAGGCGAAATCGGCCGGCCCCTCGCCCCGCACCAGGTCGGCGTGGACCACCTCCACGTCCCGGATCTCGGCGCCGGGGAGGAGGCGGGCCAGGTCGCGGACGATGGTCTCGACCTCGGGGAGCTCAGGCACGCTCCACCTCCCCGCGGGCGGCCTCGCGCCAGCCGATGTCGCGGCGGAACTGGCGCCCCTCGAAGGTGATGCGCTCCGCGGCGCGGCGGCTGCGCTCCGCGGCCGCGGCGACGGTGGGCGCCAGCGCGGTCACGGCGAGGACGCGCCCGCCGCAGGTGAGGAGCGCCCCGTCCTCCACCCGGGTCCCCGCGTGGAACACCAGCAGGTCGGCGTCCCCGGCCAGGTCCCGGGGGATCTCCACCGGGACCCCGGTGCGATGGTCGCCCGGGTAGCCGCCGGAGGCGAGCACGGTGGTGGCCGCGGCGCCGGGGCGCCAGCGCAGCTCCGTCCCCGCGAGCGACCCTCCGCGCGCGACGGCGAGCATGGGCTCCAGCAGGCTGCTCGCCAGCAGGGGGAGCACCACCTGCGTCTCGGGGTCGCCGAAGCGGCAGTTGAACTCCACCACCTTTGGCCCGTCCTCGGTCAGCATCAGGCCGGCGTACAGCAGCCCCCGGAAGGGGCGCCCCTCGGCCGCCATGGCCGCGACGGTGGGAAGGAGCACCTCGCGCGTGACGCGCTCCATCAGCTCGGGGGTCGCCGGCGACACGGGGGCGTAGGCGCCCATCCCGCCGGTGTTGGGCCCGGTCTCCCCCTCGCCGGCGCGCTTGTGGTCCTGCGCCGGGAGCATGGGGAGCACCGCCGTGCCGTCGCTCAGCGCGAACACGGACAGCTCCTCGCCCCGCATGAACTCCTCGACGACGATCTCGCTCCCCGCTTCGCCGAAGGCGCCCTCGCCCAGCATCTCGCGGGCGGCGGCCAGCGCTTCGTCCACGGTGTCGCACACCACCGCGCCCTTGCCCGCGGCGAGCCCGGACGCCTTGACCACGACGGGCGCGCCGAGCTCGCGGATGCACGCCTCGGCGGCGGGCAGCTCGCGGAAGGTGTGGAAGGCGGCGGTGGGGATTCCGTGCCGGGCCATGAGCCCCTTGGCGAACGCCTTGGAGCTCTCGATCTCCGCCGCCCCGGCCGTGGGCCCGAAGGTGGGAATGCCGCGGGCGGCGAAGTGGTCCACCATCCCCTCCGCGAGCGGCGCCTCGGGCCCGACGACCACCAGGTCGACGCCCTGGTTCTCGGCCCACCCGGCCAGCGCCTGGAGCTCGCCCGGCCTGAAGGGGAGGGGCTCGGCGAGCCCGGCGGTGCCGCCGTTGCCGAGGGTGATGAAGAACTCGGCGTCCGGGGCGTCCTGCTTCAGCTTCCAGAGGAGCGCGTGCTCGCGCCCCCCGTTTCCGACGATCAGGATCTTCAAGGCTTCTCTTCCGTTGAACGGGCGGCTGCGTTCCCCCGGACGGAATGATATCGTCCCGGACACACGGGTTCAAATCGCCCCGGCCGCCGCGGGGCCCTTGCGGCGCCCGGGGCCACCCGCGAGCATGTGACGCGCCCTTCCCCTGCCACGCCTTTCTCCACGAGCGACCATGACCACTCCCTGTGAGATCGACGAGCAGGGCCTCGACGCCCTGTGCGACGCCCTGAAGCGCAGGCCCCGCCCGCTGGCGCTGCTCGGCGCCGGCGCCAGCATGGATTCGGGGTACCCGGACTGGGGCCGCCTCCTCGCCATGCTGGAGCAGCGGGTGCAGGGGAAGATCGGTCCGCGGTACCAGTCTTACCTGCGCACCCTGAACGACCCGCCCTGGCAGGCGGAGGAATACCGCCGCGCCATGGGGGAAAACCTGTTCCGCGGCACGATCGCGAGCGAGTTCGCGCCCAGGGGGCCGGTCGGGCCGGTGGCGCGGGCGATCGTCCGGCTGGGCTTCCGCCACTTCCTCACCACCAACTACGATTCGTGCATCGAGCTGGCGCTGGAGGCGGAGGGGGTGCCGCACCGGGCGGTGGCGTGGAGCGACACGGACGAGATCCGCGAGTTCTTCCGCGCCCTCACCCGGGACGAGCCGCCGCCCTACGTGGTGCACCTGCACGGCTGCTACTACGACCCGGGCAACGTCGTCCTGACGGAAAGCTCGTACGCGGAGCGCTACGTGCGCTCCAACGACGCCGCGCGCAAGCTGTTCGCCATCCTGATCACGCAGCCGGTGGTGTTCGTGGGCTTTTCGGTGAGCGACCCCGACCTGAACCAGCTGATGCGCGAGGCGAACGCGAGCCTGGGCGCCGGGATCCCGCACCACATGGCGCTGGTGGGATACGAGGTGGAGGAGCAGAAGGAGCTGGTCCGCAACCGCTTCCAGGGCAAGTTCGGGATCACGCCCGTGTTCTACCAGATCACGCGCAACCCCGACGGAAGCGAGAACCACGGCTGTCTCCTGCAGCTGCTTTCCCGGATCCACTCCGAGGTGCACGGAGCCCCGCTGCCGGTGGAAGCCGCCGCGCCGCCGCACACCCTGCCGCTCGCGGCGCCGCCGGCCGGCCACACTCCCGATCCGCTGGACCCGCACAAGGGGTGCTGGGGCGGATCGGCGAACCGCAACGGGCGTCGGCTGCGGGTGGAGAACCCGGAGCGCCACGGCGAATGGTACGGCTTCGACCTGGTGGTGGAAGCGACGGAAGGGGCTCCGCCGCTGGAGGGGTCGGTCACCTTCCACCTGCACCAGACCTTCAACGTGCCGGTCCGAACGGTGCCGGTCGCCGACGGCCGCGCGAGGCTGCACATCCAGAACGCCTACGGGGTGTTCACGGTGGGCGCAGTGGCGGACGGTGGAGAAACCAAGCTGGAGCTGGACCTCGCCACGGTGGAGGCGTTCCCGGACTGGTTCCGCGCGCGGTAGCACCCCCTGCGGACGCCAGCACCTGCCCCGCGTGAGGGATTTCGGCCCGAAGGGGCGAGACCCGGCGGTTGTTTGCCGGGGCTCGACTCCGTTGGGCTGCGTTGTTTGCAGCCCTACGGAGCCGAAGCCCGACCCCGGCGCCAGCCGGGGGCACGCCCGAACCCTGCCGTTCAGTCCCTGGAAAGCGCCTGGTCCAAATCCGCGATCAGGTCCTCGACGTCCTCCACGCCGCACGACAGCCTCACCACGCCGTCGGACAGCTGCATCGCCTGGCGGCGGTCCGCGGGGACGGAGGCGTGGGTCATCATGGCCGGGTGGCCGATGAGGCTTTCCACGCCGCCCAGCGACTCGGCCAGGGCGAACAGGCGCGTGCTGTTCACCAGCCGGCGGGCGTTCTCCAGCGACCCGGTCTCCACGGTGATCATCCCGGTGAACCCGCTCATCTGGCTGCGGGCCAGCTCGTGCTGCGGGTGCGAGGGCAGCCCCGGGTAGAAGACGCGCTCGATGCGGGGGTGCGCCTCCAGCCACTCGGCGATGCGCTGCCCGTTTCTGTTGTGGGCGGCCATGCGCAGGTGCAGCGTCTTGGTGCCGCGCAGCGCCAGCCAGCAGTCCCAGGGGCCGGGGACGGCGCCGGCGGCGTTCTGGAGGAAGCGGAGCTGCTCGTGGATCTCGTCGCTGGAGGTGAGCGCCAGCCCGCCCACCATGTCGGAGTGCCCGTTGATGTACTTGGTGGTGGAGTGGAGCACCAGGTCGGCCCCCAGCGTGAGCGGACGCTGGTTGTACGGGGAGGCGAAGGTGTTGTCCACGCTGAGCCAGGCCCCGGCCGCGTGGGCGATCTCCGCCGCGGCCGCGATGTCGGTGATGCGCATCATGGGGTTGGTGGGCGTTTCCACGTGCACCAGCCGGGTGTTGGGCCGGATGGCGGCGCGGATCTCGTCCAGGCTGGCGCTGTCCACGAAGGTGAACTCCAGCCCCATGCGGGCGATGACCTTGGAGAACAGCCGGAAGGTGCCGCCGTAGACGCCCTCGCCGCAGACCACGTGGTCGCCGGCGGAGAACATCTTGATCATGGTGTCGTGCGCGGCCAGGCCGGAGGCGAAGGCCAGGCCGTGGCCGGCCGCCTCGAGCGCGGCCACGTTCCCCTCCAGCGCCTCGCGGGTGGGGTTGTGGGTGCGGGCGTACTCGTAGCCCAGGTGCCGCCCCAGCTCGGGCTGCACGTAGGTGGAGGTCTGGAACACGGGGGTCATGATGGCCCCGGTGGTGGGCTCGGGGTGCTGTCCCGCGTGGATCGCAAGCGTGCCGAAGCCGAGCGTGGCGCCGGTGCCGGCGGTGTCGTGGTCGCTCATGGTGGGTCCTGGTCCGGGGTGGTCTGGAGCGGCCAAGATAGACCGGACGCGGACGGGGGGGCAAGCGGGCGGGGAGGGGAAGAGCCCGCCGCCGGGGGAGCCGGCGGCGGGGGGTGGATCTCAGGGACAGTCGGTCACGACCTGGCGCGCGGTCCAGCGGATGGGCAGGGAGGTGCGGGTGACGACCACCGCGTCGGCGGGGGCGGTGAGGGCCATGGTGACCCCGCACCGCGGCCCCGGCGAGCTTTCCACCACGGACGCGACCAGCTCGCCGCCCTCGGCGCGCACGGACTCGATGCGGATCGCGTAGCCCCCGGAGCGGCGCTGTCCCAGGGCGGCCACCAGCACCATCTCGCGGGCGAAGTCCACCTCCGGCGCGGCCCCCGGCGGCCCGGCTCGCGCGGTCAGGCGCGACCAGGCCTCGCGCCAGGCCGCCGCGTCGCGGACGGCCTGGCGGGCGGGCTCCTGGATCCCGCTGCCGCCGCGGAAGCCGCCCTGCACCTCTTCGGGGAAGCGCCGGAGCGCGATGGACTCCTGGGGCATGGCCGTCCGGGTTTCGGGCGAGGCGGCGTCGGTCCGCGCCGCGGGCGTGGGCGTGCAGCCGGCCAGGGCGGCGGCGAGGCAGAGTACGATCCGGATCATGGGCTGCCTTCCGGCTGTGGGCGGCGCGCGGAGCGCGCCGCCCGGGTGGGGTGCGGCCGGGCGACGGCTCAGATGCGGGAGTACGCCAGCCGGTTGGGCGAGCCCGTGCCCAGGTTCTTCACCACGCCGGTGGTCGCGTTGTTCACGACGGCGCTCTTGACCGTGGCGGTGGTCGCGGTGGGGTTGCGGCCCAGGTAGTTGGCGGCGATTCCCGCCACGTGCGGGGACGCGAACGAGGTGCCGCTGTCCACCCGGTACGCGTAGTCGCTGGCGGTCCCCGCCGATTCGATGTCGGCTCCGGGCGCGAACAGGTTGAGGCACGCGCCGTAGTTGGAGAACGCCGGGCGGGTGTCGGTGCGGTCCGTCGCCCCCACGGTGATGGTGCCCAGGGTGTGCCCGGGGGTGGTCCCGCATGCGTCCTTGGCCTCGTTGCCCGCCGCCACCGCGTACGTGACTCCGGCCTGGATGGAGGCGTAGATCGCCTGGTCCAGCTCGGGCACCTCGACGGAGAAGCCGAGGCTCATGTTCGCGACGGCCGGCTTCCTGTGGTTCCTGGTCACCCAGTTGACCGCCTCGATCGCGTCGTTGGAATACACGGCGCCGCTGCACTGCGCGGCTCTCACGTCGTACAGCCGCGCCCGCTTGGCGACTCCGTACTCGATCCCGCCCACGATGGCGGCGACGAAGGTGCCGTGTCCGTTGCAGTCGCCTCCGGTGCCCAGCGAGTCGACGGCGTCGAAGCCGAAGAGCGCCCGCCCCCCGAAGTCGGAGTGGGTCCGCCGGATCCCCGAGTCGATGATGTACACGTTCACGTTGGGCGCCGAGTCGGTGTACACGTAGGTGTTGTTGAGCGGGAGCGCGCGCTGGTCGATGCGGTCCAGCCCCCAGTTGAAGGGATAGCTCTGCGTGCCGGCGATCCTTCCCCGGACCACGGGGTTCACGTACGCCACGTGCGGGTGGCGCCTCATCTTCTCGACCTGCTTGTCGGTCATCCTGGCGGAGAAGCCCTTGATCCAGGACTCGTCCCACTGGTGCGAGGTGGCGATCCCGTGCGCGTTCCTGATCTGTGCCGTGACGGCCCGGGCGTTGGCGTCCAGTCGGTAGATCACGTTGTAGTGGCCGGGGACGATGACCGACGGGTCGTAGGTGGGCAGCTGAGCGGGCTCTCCCGCCTTGTCCTGCTGGACGGCGCCGGCCGCCGAAAGGCTGGGGGCCGCCGGGGACGCTGCGTCCGGCGACACCGGGTCGGGGGCGTCGCTGCAGGCGGCCAGCACGAGGCAGCACGCGGCGAGGGCAAGCTTGCGGATCATGAACGCACCTCCACTGGGGGACCACGGATTCCGCGCCCGCGCGGCACGGTCCCGGCGCCGGGACCGCCGTGCGGAGACGGGCGAGCACGGCACATGCTCGACGGGGAAACATGCGCAACAAACGCTCCAATCCACGTACCTCGGGAGTGAGAATCCCGGCCGGTGCGACGGATCGCCGAAGCGGAGAACCGTTCTTGCATGTCCGCCCGCTTCCGCCGTCCGTTTGCTTGCGGGCGGCGGGGTGCGGTTTCTACGTTTCCGCCGCCGCGAGGGGCGGGCTCTTCGGACAGCGAGAACTCAGGGAACATCCGTGATCGATACGTCGCAGCTCATGGTCAGCGTCTCCGGGGTGCGGGGACGGGTGGGGGAAGGGCTCACGCCGGAGGTGATCGGGCACTTCGCCGCGGCGTTCGGGGCGTACGCGCTGCGCCGCGGGCCGGGAAGGACGGTGGTGATCGGGAGGGATTCGCGCGTCTCCGGCCCGATGTTCGTGCGGGCGGCGACGGCGGCGCTCCAGTCGGTGGGGTGCGACGTGGTGGACGTGGGCATTTCGGCGACGCCGGGGGTGCAGCTGGCGGTGGAGGACCTGGGGGCGGCGGGCGGGCTGGCGGTGACGGCCAGCCACAACCCCATCGAGTGGAACGCGCTCAAGTTCATCGGCCCCACGGGGATGTTCCTGGACGCGGAGGAGGGCGCGGAGATGCGGGCCTTCCTGGACGGGGAGATCCCCCGCGCGGGGTGGCGCGACCTGGGCGGCCGCACGGAGGACGAGGGCGCGGTGCAGCGCCACCTGGACCGGATCCTGGCGATTCCCTTCCTGGACGTGGAGCGGATCCGCGAGCGGCGCTTCCACGTGGCGCTGGACTGCGTGCGAGGGGCGGGGGGGACCATCTTCCCGCGGCTGCTGGAGGCGCTGGGGTGCCGGGTGGACGCCATCAACCTGGAAACGGACGGGCTGTTCCCGCGCGAGCCGGAGCCGGTGGCGGAGAACCTGGGCGAGCTGGAGGCGCTGGTGCGCCGCACGGGCGCGGTGGTGGGGCTGGCGACGGACCCGGACGTGGACCGGCTGTCGCTGGTGTCGGAGGAGGGGCGGGCGATCGGCGAGGACTACACGCTGGCGCTGGCTGCGAAGCTGGTGCTGGCGCACCGCCCGGGCCCGGTGGTGACGAACCTGTCCACCAGCCGTCTACTGGACGACGTGGCGGAGGCGGCGGGGGTGCCGCTGGTGCGCGCGGCGGTGGGTGAGATCAACGTGGCGCGCCGCATGCAAGCGGAGGGCGCCACCGTGGGCGGCGAGGGGAACGGGGGGGTGATCCTCCCGGACGTGCACCTGACGCGCGACGCGCCGGTGGCGGCCGCCCTGATCCTGCAGCTCCTGGCGGAGCAGGGCCGCCCCCTGAGCGCGCTGGCGGCGGAGATCGGCCGCTACGAGATCGTCAAGGAGAAGGTGGCGCGCCCCGCGCAGCCGCTGGACGCGGTGTACGACGCGCTCGCGGCGCGCTTTCCCGAGGCGGACGCCGACCGCCAGGACGGCCTGCGCCTGTCCTGGGCGGCGGAGCGCAAGTGGGCGCACCTGCGCCCCTCGGGCACGGAGCCCATCGTCCGCGTGATCTGCGAGGCGCCCACGCGCGCGGAAGCCGCCGCGCTCGTGGATGCGCTGCGCGCCGCGCTGCCGGGGTAACGGCAGGGAACAGCCTGCAAGCTGCGGAAGAGGGCGTTCGCTGTTTCGCAGTATCCATAAAAAGAGGTTCGGAGGGAGACTCGCGCGGGCAGTTTCGCGTGAGGCTCACTCCGGCGCAGGGAGACCCGGGGGCAGTTTCCCGGGGCTCCCGGAGCCCGTGGAGGAGACCGGCGGGGCAGTTTCCGCCGGGCTCCGGAGCGGCCCAAGGCCCAGAACTCGAAGCACCGCATGCTGTTGGCCCGCCGGATGCAACAGCCCCACGGATCCACCCACACGAGACGCTGAGAAAGGACCCCCATGTGCGGCATCGTCGGATACATCGGTGAGCAGCAGGTCGCCCCGCTCCTCCTGCAGGGCCTGAAGCGGCTGGAGTACCGCGGCTACGACTCGGCGGGCGTGGCGGTGGTGCGCAACGGCACCATCCAGGTGCGCAAGGAGGCGGGCAAGATCGTGGAGCTGGAGAAGCTGTTGAAGGAGGAGCCGGTGGAGGGGACGTACGGGATCGGCCACACGCGCTGGGCGACGCACGGCCCGCCCACGGAGCGCAACGCGCACCCGCACACCACGGAGAAGGGCGACTTCGCGCTGGTGCACAACGGGATCGTGGAGAACGCGGGGACGCTGCGGAAGCTGCTCCAGGAGCGCGGCCACGTGTTCAGCTCGGAAACGGACACGGAGGTCCTGGTGCACCTGATCGAGGAGGTGTACGACCAGGGCAAGGGGCGCTCGGGGGAGTCGCTGGAGCGCGCGGTGGAGGCGGCGCTGTCGCAGGTGGAGGGGACGTACGGGATCGCGGTGGTCTCCACGCGCGACCCCAACAAGATCGTGGTGGCGCGCCTGGGGAGCCCGCTCCTCATCGGGGTGGGCGACAACGGGCAGACGTACGTGGCCAGCGACGCGTCGGCGATCATCTCGCACACGCGCGACGTGATCTACCTGGACGACGGGGACATGGCCACCATCACCCGCAACGGGTACACGGTGCACCGCCCCACGCAGGGACCGGTGCAGCGCCCGGTGAGCCGGGTGGACTGGGACCTGGAGGAGGTGGAGCGCGGCGGGTACCCGCACTTCATGCTCAAGGAGATCGTGGAGCAGCCCAGCACGCTGCGCGAGACCATGCGCGGGCGCCTGCTGGCGGAGGAGGGCGGGGTGAAGCTGGGCGGCCTGACGGGGATGGACGAGGAGCTGCGCAGCATCGAGCGGATCATCATCCTGGGGTGCGGCACGAGCTGGCACAGCGGCCTGATCGGCGAGTACATGCTGGAGGACATCGCCCGCATCCCCACGGAGGTGGAGTACGCGTCGGAGTTCCGCTACCGGCGCCCGGTGGTGGAGCCCAACACGCTGACCATCTCCATCTCGCAGTCGGGGGAGACGGCGGACACGCTCTGGGCGATGCGCGAGGCCCGGCAGCAGGGGGCCACGACGCTGGGGATCGTGAACTCGGTGGGGTCCACCATCGCGCGCGAGACGGACGCGGGGGTGTACCTGCACGCGGGGCCGGAGATCGGGGTGGCGTCCACAAAGGCGTTCACCTCGCAGGTGGTGGTGCTGGCGATGATCACCGTGCACCTGGGGCGCCTGCGCGGCACGCTGACGGCGTCGCGCGGCCGGGAGATCGTCCGCGCGCTCCAGCAGCTCCCGGAGCAGGTGGCGCAGATCCTGGAGATGGACGCGTCCATCCGCGACCTGGCGGAGGAGTACAAGGACAGCAAGAACTTCCTGTACCTGGGGCGCGGCTACAACTTCCCGGCGGCGCTGGAGGGGGCGCTGAAGCTCAAGGAGATCTCGTACATCCACGCGGAGGGGTACCCGGCGGCGGAGATGAAGCACGGCCCCATCGCGCTGATCGACGAGAGCATGCCGGTGGTGGTGATCGCCCCGCGCGACGCGGTCTACGACAAGGTGCGCTCGAACATCGACGAGGTGAAGGCGCGCGGCGGGTGCATCATCGGGGTAGTCACGGAGGGCGACAGCGACCTGGAGGACGTGCTGGACCACGTGATCCGGATCCCGCGCACGCACGACGCGCTGACGCCGATCCTGGCGAGCGTGCCGCTGCAGCTGCTGGCGTACCACATCGCGGTGCTGCGGGAGGCGAACGTGGACCAGCCTCGCAACCTGGCGAAGAGCGTCACGGTGGAGTAGGCGACGCCTACCTGCAAACGACGGCTGTTGGTGAACAATAAAGTCGGGTAGTCGCAAATAAAGTCGGGTAGTGGGAAATAAAGTCGGGTAGTCGGCCATAAAGTCGGGAAGTGAAAAGAGTCGGCGAGTCGCCTTTGGCGACGCTTCAGCCGCGAGGGTCAGGACGCAGTCCGTTGGGCCCTCGCGGCGAAGTTGTATGGTCCCCGATCCGGGAGGGCCAATGCTGGCGATCTTCCCCAGCCTCCAGCCGGAGGAGCTACTCTGCAGCGCCGTCGCTCGGTACGCCGATGTGATGGCGTTTCCGCACCCCGACAAGGTCCTCCGGGAGGTCTTCGGCCTCTCTCCCGGTGAGCCGGAGGCGGAGCTCCCCGTCAGCTTGGAGCACTTCCTCGCGGCACTTCCGCCCGGCCACGGCCTCACGTGGCACAAAGTACTTGCAAAGCACACGGCGTTCCCCTACTACCGCGCGTTCCTGCCCCCTGCACCAGCAAGGGCGATCGAGAACGCAATGTGGTACCACGGAAGTGAGCCATACGCGCTGGCGAACTACGAGTACCCTGCAAAGTGGACGGTACGCCGCCCCGAACGCCTTCGGTACTGCCACGCTTGTGTAGACGAAGACCACCGAGGGCCAGCCGGGGTGGCATACTGGCGTTGCGTCCACCAGCTGGCCGGGGTCCTGGTCTGTCCGACCCACCACGTTCCCCTCACCGAGACCCGACTCCCCCGAGATGGTCGCGGTTACAGATCCCGCTACCTTCCGAGAGATACCCCGGCGTTCGTGAGTCTGGAGCGAGCGCGCGCTCTCTCCTCCGAGCAGCTGATCGTGCCTCCGGCTGCGGCCAGCATTGCCCAAGCCGTCGCCGAGGATACCCTGTGGCTCCTCCAACACCAGGTGAACCTCCCGTCCCTCCGGGAGCTGTACCGGCGCCACCGCGGCGCGCTCGCACAGCGCGGGCTCACCAGGCCCTGCGGGCGCCTGAAGTGGGAGCACTTCCACAAGGAGATCAGCCGGTTCTATCCAGACGACGTGCTCCGCGCACTCGGGGTAGCCGCCTTCGAGGGCGAACACAAGCGAGGCGCTGACTGGCTCAGCAGCCTCTGGGATTTCCCGCTCAAGACGTTTCCCCCACTCTGCCACATCCTCCTCATTCGCTTTTCCGGCCTCTCCGCCGAGCAGTTCTTCACCCAGCGTCCTACCCTGCCTTCCTCAAGGCGACCCACCCTCGACGGGCCATGCGGCAACCCGGCCTGCGCGCGGTACGATCCTCCCGTTCCCCGCGCCGTTCCCGCTGAGCGCTCCGCGGGAGCGCCATACGTCACGATCTCCTGCCCGGAGTGCGGCTACGCGTACGGCCAGCGCGCGGACGGACCCGGGCGCAGGTGCACGATCCAGCGCGTTGGCTCCCTCTGGGAGGAGCGGCTGCGGGTGCTGGCAGCCGATCCGGAAGCGAAGCTCCCCGAGGTCGCCAGGACGCTGGGGGTCCATCCGGATCGGCTGCAGCGCCATGCAGCGGACCTCGGATGCTGGAACCCTTCGTGGGGCCCCGCGCCCAAGCCGAGAGGATCCGGCAAGCGTGCGAAGGCCGTCCGCCAGAGGCTCAAGGAGGAGAAGGAGAGGGTGCTTCGCCTCAAAGCGGTCCCGAAGTACAGCCGCCATCTCCGCAGGACGCTGGCTGATCGCTTCCCGCTGACCCTCCGGTTCCTCCGCCGGGTCGATCCGGCGTGGCTCGATGCGAAGGCGCCGCCAGAGCTCCCTCGACCAAGAGCGCGTCGCCCACCCCCGTACTTCGGGTCGCCGACTCCCGACGAGTGCGCGTTGACGTGGGCCCGCGGCCTGGTTGCACTGGTCCGTGCCTGGCCGGGGCGCCCGGTCCAGATCCGGCCACGGACCGTGCTGCGGCAAATCGGGTGGTGGGTGTTCGACGCTTACGACCATATCCCGCAGACCCGCGCCTACCTCGCGGAGGTGGCCGAGCCAGCGGCCGCCTTTGCCGAGCGCCGGATCGTGTGGGCAGCCCGCTGGTTCGCGACCCGCCGAGAGGTGCCGACCCTGGAGCAGCTGGCCGAAGCCGCCACGCTCTCCGGGCGCCTCCGCAAGACCCACCGGAATGGCCTGCAGCGCGCCCTCCAGGCGCTCCAGGCTCACGCGGACGGCGGTGTGCCGCTGCCCGCGGAATGGGGGACTCCGCTTCCGGAGTCGCCCCTGGAGGAGCGGTACCGTTGGTGGCCCGAAGGACAGATGGACAGTGGTCCGGACTTTCGGTATTTTTTCGGTAGTCCATCCACCCCCTTTCCGGAGGCGAGCCCCATGGCCAGACCACGAAGCGGACCCGCAGACGACGATCGCAGGAGGATGCAGGGGTGGGGGGAAGGGCACGGGCGGTCGTACAAGCCCTGGATCACGGTGCGCAGCTTCGGGTCGAGGGGGATGTCGCACCGGGTACCCAGCGCCACGGTGGGGCGTTCGCACGACCTGTTCAGCAACGGGGAGTACGGATGCTTCCTGTTGCTGGACTGGAGCTCCCTCGTGACGGACATCCGGGAGCAGTTCCCGCTGCACCCGGTTCAGGAGACGCGAGAGATCGCCGCGTCACTCGGGTACGCCCACCCACGTCGCGGCCGGAAGGTGAAGGGGGAATGGATCCAGGAGGACGGGGTGATGACCTCGGACTTCCGCGTGGAGTTCGTGGACGGCGCAGGCGTGGCGGAGGTGGTGATCTCGGTCAAGCCACTGGGCGAGCTGACGGACGAGCGCACGCTGGAGAAGTTGCACGTAGAGCGCCGGTACTGGGTGCGGCGTGGCATTCCGTGGTTCTTGGTCACCGAGGAGGAGCTCCCGCAGGACCTGATCGCCAACCTGAGCTTCCTGGCCCCGTTCCGCTCCGTCGACGGCTACGGTGTGGACGCGGCGGAGCTGCCCGAGGTCCTCGCTTACCTCTTCGACAAGCTCGCCGCCTCGCCGTCGGTCGCTCCGGGGAAGGTGTGCGCGATGGCGGACGAGCGTCTGCACTTCAAGCATGGGGTCTGCCTCGCGCTCGTGTGGCACGCGATCGCGACGAAGCAGTGGCGGGTGGACCTGCATGAGAAGCTGGACCCCGGCGCTCCGCTCCAGGACCTCACCTCCGGGAGCGCGGATCCCGAGCTGCGGGCGAGGACCGCATGAGCGCGCCGCTGATCGTCGCCACGAACGCCCTGCTGGAGTCCGAGCTGCTGGACGGAAGCAGGACGGTACGCCGCCTCCTGTTCGTGGACACGGACACGGGGGAGGTCGCGCTGATCGACGTGGAGCACCCGAAGGCGATGCCGGAGTGGGAGTCGCTGGAGTCCCTGCAGGAGGGGTTCGACTGCGGCGCCATCCGCATCCGGACCGACGACAAGTGGCTGGCGGACACCCGCCCGGAGTCGGCGCTGACCACGGCGAGCAAGCAGGTGCGAGACGAGCGATTGCAGGTGCTCCGGCCGCTGGTGGACCTCGATGCCGACCCCGCGCAGCAGGTCCTCCGCGCCGACACTCGCGGGCAGCTCGTGCTCGCCGCAGCCGTGGAGCACGGGAAGTCGCTCGGCAAGGTCTACGGGTGGCTGCGCCAGTACTGGCAACGGGGTCAGACCGCCAACGCCCTGCTCCCTGCCTACCATCTGTGCGGAGGGCGCGACACACCGCGGAAGGCGGGTGAGCGGAAGCGGGGCCGGCCGTCCACGCTCGCGCGGGCCGAGCCCGGACGGGAAGGTTTGAACGTGACGACCGAGATCCACGGGCTGATCGTCAAGGGTGGGAGGCGGTTCTGGAAGAAGCGGCACCGCGGAAAGCGGCTCAGTCTCCGGGAGGCGTACCAGGCGACGCTGGAGACGCTCTTCTGCACAGGAGTGAAGTTTCACGACGGCCACGTGGTGCCCGTCCTCAAACCGGAGGGGGAGCTACCCACCTTCCGCCAGTTCTGCTACTGGCTGGGCAAGGCGCGGGAGAAGGAGAAAGACATCCGCGCCCGGTACGGGGAGCGGCGCCACGCGCTCAAGACGCGCGCGGTCCTGGGCTCCTCGGAGCACCTTTCCCGGGGCCCCAACGACCTCTACCTGATCGACGCGACGGTGGGGGACATTTTCCTGCTCTCCTCCATCGACCGCCGGCGGGTGATAGGAAGACCAGTCATCTACTTGGTGCTGGACCACTTCAGCCGGATGGTCGTGGGCTTCTACGTGGGGCTGGAGGGCCCGAGTTGGGTAGGAGCCGTGATGGCGCTCGAGAACGCCTTCACCGACAAGGTGGCGTTCTGCGCCAGGTATGGGATCGAGATCAGCGAGGAGGACTGGCCCTGCCACTACGTTCCCCGCGCGATCACCGCCGACCGCGGCGAGATGCTCAGCATCCCCTCGGACCACCTGGTGACCGCGTTCGGGCTACGGATCACGAACACCCCACCCTTCCGCGCGGATTTCAAGAGTTTCGTCGAAGCGCAGTTCCGTATCACCAACGAGCTGGGGATCCGGCGGCAGCCGGGCTGGGTGGACAAGCTGGTCGGGCGCGGGGACCCGGATTACCGCCTCGACGCCACGCTGGACCTGTACCACTTCAACCGGCTGATGATCGAGCTGATTCTGCACAACAACCGGTCTCGGCGGCTGGCAGATCAGATTCCCCCGGACTACCCGCTGTCGGAGGACAGGGATCCAGTCCCGCTGGACCTCTGGGAGTGGGGGGTCGAGAACCGCGTGGGGATCGGGCGGACAATGGACCGCGAGCGGATCCGGGTGAACCTCCTGCCGAGCGAGGAGGGGAGCGCCACCCCCCAAGGCATTAAAGTCAACGGCCTCCACTACGACAGCGCCACGGCCCGGGAGGAGGGCTGGTTCCTGCGCGTCCCGGGGACCGAGCGCGTCCGCGTGAGCGTGGCCTACGATCCCCGCGACGTCTCCAAGGTGTACCTGCGCCTTGAACAGGGGCGCAAGATCGAGGAGTGCCCGCTCACGCAGAAGGACGCAATCCGCTTTGCGGGCAGGACCCTGGAGGAGGTCCAGGATGCGCGGGACCGGCGCCTGATGGCCCGCCAGCGTGACCGGCGCGCCCGCCACCAGGACACGGCGGAGTTCCACGCGCGGATCGACGCCATCACCCGGTCGGCCGAAGGCGAGCGGGCGGAAGCGCTGGGCGGGCCCAACAAGCATCCCATTGTCACGGACATCAACGAGGCGCGGCGGGCCCAGCGCCGGGCCAACCGGGGGGAGGAGGCGTTCACGAAGGATGGCGCGCCGCCACCCCCGCCACCCCGGCCTGCCGCCGGTGACGGCTACGTCCCGTTCCCGGATTGATCCCCCAACCGAACCAGGAGCAATCCATGGCCACCGTCCCCCTCGGCGAGCTCAGCGCCATGATCGTCCGCTTCGCCGAACAGGTGAACACCCGGAGCACGGGCAATCCCTACCTGGACGCGCTTCCTGCAGACGCCGCCGGCAAGCTGACGTCCGGCACGAGCGCCTGGCCGCGCCGGCTGCCCCGGCGATTGATCTGCGACAACTCCGTTTCCACCCCGACGTGGCTCTCAACCTCGATGCGGGAGGCGAAATGATCATCAATCCCCTGGGCGGCGGCCCGGCCGTACCCGCCGAGTACCACGAGCAGACGATCCCCGTGTTCCAGGGCAACCCGTTGCTCGAGGGACTCCCCCCCATGGTGTCCCGGGAGGAGGCCAAGCGGCTCATGGCCCGCTACCCGGCCTACGACCCCTCCGACCGGCAGCGGCCCACAGAGGAGCGCGAGATGCTCGCCGCCGGCCTCAGCGTCCTGTTCCGGCACCCGATCGGCCTGCATGCCGAGCTGGAGTCACGCCTCTCGCGCCTGATCCGCTGGGGCTACGTAGGTCGCAACCCGACGCTCCCGACCTTCCAGGCCGACCTGGACGCGCGGGAACAGGCCCTGGAGGTACAGGGGAAGGGCGAGAACCTGGTGGTGACGGCCCGTCCTGTTCCCGGCCCGCAGCCCGCGGCGACCGGCCTGACCTTCCTGGGCACCACAGGAATCGGAAAGACCGTGGGCGTCGAGATGGCCCTCAGCCGCTACCCGCAGGTCATCGTCCATAACGAGTTCAAGGGGCGCAAGCTCCTGATGTCCCAGGTCGTCTATCTGAGGCAGCAGTGCCCCAAGGACGGCAGCATCCGCACGCTGGTCGAGAACTTCTTCCAGGCGATGGACGCGCTGCACGCGCCGCTGCCCATGGAGACGAACTACAGGAAAGACTACCTCACCAGGAACCCGACGATCTTTCGGCTGATCCCCAGCATGGCGCGACTGGCGGCACAGCACGGGCTGGGGCTGCTGGTGCTGGACGAAGTGCAGGACCTCAACCCGCGAGGGAGCGGTGCGATTCTCTCCTTCCTGGTGCAGCTCGTCAACACCATCGGCGTCCCCGTGGTCCTGGTTGGTGGGATTGATGCTCTTCCGGTGTTGATGTCACAGTTCCGCCAAGCGCGGCGCGGAGCGACGGAGGGGGACCTGATCGTCAGGCGCGCGGAGCAGGGGCGGGGCTTCCGAGCATTCTGCGAAATTCTGTGGCGCTACCAGTACACCCGCCACTATACTGAACTGACCGAAGAGCTGGTGCAGGCACTGTACGAGGGCTCCCAGGGGATCACGCAGTACCTCGTCTCGCTCCACAAGCTGTCGCAGATCCGCGCGATCGCCACCGGGATCGAGTACGTGACTCCTGAGATCATCCGTTCGGTGGCCCGCGACAGCTTCGCCCAGGCGGGGCCGGTGCTGCGCGCCATCGCGCGCGGGGACAAGGACGTGCTACGGAGGATGGGCGACGTGGACGTACCTGACGGAGTCGAGGCCATCCCCTTCATCCGGGGGGACGCCAAGCCGGCCGCGGAGGCGGACACGGGGGAGGAGGCGCCCCAGGCTGCCGCTCCGGAGGAGACCCGTCCCCGGGTGGAGCGCGCTTCGCCGGTCCCGCCGGCGGCGGAGCCGGCGCGGCCTGCTCCAGCCGGTCCGGATGCGCTGGGGCCGACGCTGGTGGAGATCGTTCGCGAGGGAGCAGAGCGGGGGGAGGACGCGCACGCCGCCTTGAAGCGGGCGGGGGTGATCGGCGGGCCGGTGTGGGACCGCATCGTCCAGGCGTGACGTAGCCCTGGCGGGGCAGCAGCGAGGGCCGCGTGTCGAGTGACACGCGGCCTTCGTGCTTTTTCCGGCGGGACGCCGATCGGGAGCAAGCTGGTTTCTCGTTGGGATTCCGGGGTGTACTTGACGAAACCTTTTTCGGGGTCGTAAGAAAGCAGGGGGTAAGACCAGGGCGCACGGAACTATCTTCGGAGGTCTGGTGATGCAGGCCAGCAATGCGTCGGAAGATCCGCTGGGTGGGGCACGGACGTCTCGGGACGACGTCAATGAGAACGGCGAAGGGGGCGGGAGCGCCTCGTACAGAGGGTACGATTATCAGAAAGAGGTGACGGCATGGGTGGCGCTGACCCTCTTCCTAGAGCGCCGGTCTGACGCTCTCGATCAGATCATCGTCGAGCCCGCGTCGGAGGAGGACATCGAAGCCGATCTGAACGTGTCCCCGGATGAAGCCACCGCGACTGTCGTGGTGCCCGCTGGGACGAAGTTGACGGTCCAGGTCAAGTTTCGTGGCGCCGGGCACTGGAGCGCCAGGGAATTCGCCGAGCTGGTGCTGGATAAGCCGCGAAAGGGCGCGACCGGTCCCACTCCGCGCCCGAGAGCGAAGACGCTCCTCCTGACCGATCCTGCCCGTCGGTACGTCTTAATCACCAACGTGACGGTCGATCGGGCACTGAGCCCAGGCCGAGTCGAGCGGGTGGACCAAGCCCCCTCCCCATCCTTCGTGCCGCCCCACGTGACGCGGGTGAGCAGCGAGAAGGAGGCGCTACAGGGGCGCTTCGCAATCGTCGAGGGTCTCACCCGCAGAGACCTGCGCAACGAGCTGCACCGCCAGCTCCGGAGTATCGGACACGTCCCCTCTCCCGGGATTGAGCAGGCACTGCAGAACATCCTCCGAATAATTGAGGACCGGCTGCTCGGACTGCCTTCCCCGCTCACGCGGACCGAGATTGAGGCGATCATCCAGAACGCGGGTGGCCTGCCGTACCCCGACCGTGACCTGGCGGAATACCGAGAGCCGGCGAATGCAGCAGTTGCGCGGGAGACGCTGCAACGGGAAAACGCGGTGCTCCTGATCGGTCCTCCCGGCTACGGAAAATCGCTCACGGCCAGGAGAATCGTGTACGAGCACCAGGTGGACGATCCACCCTTCACGGTGGTACGCGAGACCGAAGGAATCGCCGGTATAGATACTCTACTTGGGCGCCCAGGGAGACACGTCTTCTTCCTGGAGGATCCCTGGGGGCAGGCGAGGCTGGACGACGACGCCAGCCGCTGGACCATCGAGTTGCCCAAGCTCCTGCTCCGTGCTACCGCCGACAAGCGCTTCGTGATCACGTCGCGCACGGACATCCTCCGCCGTGCATTGGGGGAAGGCGCGCTCAAGCCGTGGCGGAAGATCGCCTGCCCGATTAGTGACGACAGCTACGACGTAAGCACTCGGTGGGAGATCGTGAAGGTCAAGCTCCGGGGCGGCGGGAGCTGGATGGAGGACTTCGCTCGCGAGCACCGTGATCGAATTCTCACAGAGCTTCGGAGTCCTTACGCCCTGGCCCGGTTCGCCAGGGGACTGCTCGACTGCCCGTCTCTGGACGATGCCAAGATCGGCTCGCTTATCGCTGAGGCGCAGGTCGAAACGATCCGGAGCGTGGTGGCCGAGCAGGTGAGAGGGTGGGCCAGCGATGGCGTCCCGTGCGCGGCGATCACCTGGGCGCTCCTGCGCCGCGGTCGCAGGATCGTGCCCGCGCGGCTCAAAGCGCTCCAGCGGGCACTTGAGGAGGCCCCGCGTCCACTCGAAATCGATTTGGAGGGGTTCGTCGAGCACTTCCGCCCGATGAACCTTCATCAGGCGGACGACGGCTCGCTCACTGCCCACGGCAAGGTGGTTGAAGGACTCGAGGACGTGGTGGTCCTCTATCGGAGGGAGGCGGAGCGCACCGTCGGGAAGGCGATCCATGCCATCGAACTCCTCCGTGACAGGGACGAGTCCTACGCGGGAGAAATCCTCGCGTTTGCAGAAGCGGCAGACAGCATCCCCCGTTCGACCGGGTTCGAGCTTGCACCGGACGTGCGAGCCATCGTGGATGATCTGGTGGTTGGCCGACTCGTGACGGCCGGGCCGGACGATTTCGCTAGGGCACTCAACGACGTGGTGTTCCGGGCGAGCCAGGAGCGTCCACTCTCCCGCCTGGCTCGCTATCTCGACCTTGGGCAGCCCGAGCGCGAGGACAAGGAAGCTGTGGGATTCGGTTATGGCTGGCGCCCGCCGCAGCTCAACGGGGCGGAGATCTCGGCGATCCGGTCGGAACCGGATGCTGAGCGCATCGTTGCAATGTGGATCTCTCATGTGCTCCCCCTAGAGTCCACGGACTACGACGCCCGCAAGCTGCTAGCGTGGCTCGATCCCATTGGGTTCGACCTGAGAGCCGCATTCCTGGAGGGGTGCCAGATCGTTTCCGAGACTCCGCGCTTCCTCACGAATGCAGACACGGTTGTCGAGGGCGCGCTTCATCGGCCCATGCCGCCATACGAGGCGGTTTTTGCGCTTCTGGAGAGGTGGGAAGAGAGCCTGGACGCAGTATGGGATGGCCGGCTGAAAGGGCGAAAGGCCTGGCAGGGCGAGGCGGATTTCACCGAGCAACTGCACCTCCAGGACGAGATGGAAGAGCTCGGCACGGCAGTAGGGCACGGGGTGCGGGGGTACGTACGCTCTCGCCGCGCCGCGGAAGGATATGCCTGGATTGCCGATCATCGTCGCCGCGACCTGCTGATGCCCGCCTGGGCGGAGGAGCTGCGTTTCGCCCCGGATACCACCGTGGAGGAACTGGACGCCTATTTTGAAATCACATCGAGCGCGCAGGAGCGCGAGCAGGGACTCCTGATCATTGGTGAGAAGAAGCTCGCGGCTGCTGCACCGCGCCTGCACGAGGCACTACGGACGGGCAGCGCCCGGGAGAGGGAAATGGCGGTCCACTCCCTGCGATGGTTGTACGACGGAAGCACCGTCGAGGCCGCCCTCATGGCCGCCATGGCGGAAGTGGATCTCGTCGGCCAGATCGAGCTTTTCTCTGCAGCCCGGAAGGCCGGGGCCCACTCGCAAGAACGACGCGAGCTCATGCGGCGCCTACAGGACGTGGCGCAGCCGGAATCCAGGGGGCTGCTGGAGCTGCTTACCCTTGCCGAGGCCAAGTCGTCCGAGGACGAGATTCGCGCACACGCCGAAAGGGTGCCCCCGGGCACGTTCTCGGAAGTGCTGCGGCAGGTGCCGCTGGCGACCGGGCGCCTCCTGCTAGTGCTCGCCGCATTGCGAGGCGTCGACGTGACCGAGATTTCAGACCGGTGGCTCGCCTCGACAGACGTGGACGACGTCCGCGCGGCCGTGTCCGCGTTGGCATACATCGAGACGCCGGCATCCCGCGCCCGGGTGGCCTCGGCGGCGACCAACGCGGACTACAAAGTCCGACGCTTGGTCATGGAGGTGCTGGCCCGGAGTACAGACCACCAGCAACTAATGCGGGTGCTCGAATTCGAGCACGACGCGAGCGCACCGGTGCGCCAGAGACTCGCCACGCTAATTGGGGAGCATCGTTGGCCGGAAGGGATTCCTGTGCTGCTCCGCCTCCTGGACGACACACGTGACAGTGCGTCTCACCACGCCTACGACGCCCGTTGGGAACCGAAGCTCGGTGTCGCACGTGCCGCTGCTGAGGCGCTGAAGGGGTTCGACGGCCTTCCGGACGACGCTTTGGAGCGAATCATCGGGTTCGTGGAGGAGAAAAAAGCAGCGTCCCGCGACGTGGAGGTGCACGCATCCCTCCTCCACGTACTCGCGCCCGTTGATGACTCGCGAGTCGTTCCAATCCTTGGTCAGCTGATGAATGATGATCGCGTGATCGGGCACCACGACGAGCCACTTTACCCGGTCCGCTACGCTGCCGGATGGGCCCTGTTCCACCATCTCGACCTCTACCCGGGGGATCGCGATGCCGTCGATTGGGGTCAGGTGGAACGTGCCGCCGGGCATTCCGATCCGCAACTCGCCGCACCAGGATTGTTCTTGCTCGGACGGGAGTTGAACGCGCCTACCCCGGGAACGCTCGACGTGTTGCGATCTCACGCGAGTGAGCCGCGCCGGGCGCTTGCACTGATGATGGTCGACGATTACGCGACGGCACGCTCGATCGCGGCGAAGTACGAGATCCTGCCGCCCGACCACCCGCTCTTCAGGGATGCACCGCTGGTCGAGACCTCGCTTCCTGATGACACACACCAGACCTGGCCCGCGACGACGACCATGGAAGCATGGCTGCGGGCTCTGGACATGGATCGGGATGTGGAGGGAGTGCTGCTGAAGGTGGCTGAGGCCCGAACCGGGTTGGACCTCGGTGTTACTGACTACAACGCGACGGTGCTGCGCCGTAAGGAACGGATTCCGGTCGTCACGCTCTCGGAGATGTTCGGGATGGAGTGACAAACCTCGATGGTGCCCGGCAGGTATTTCGTCCAGCCTGTTTGGGACCACGCTTTGAGGCAGAGTGACACGCTACAGGCGGCCAAAAACGGATCGCTCCACCTGCCCAACCAGTAGAACCGGTGAGCTGGGCGGCTCACAGGCAGCCGAACAGGTCCTCCTGCAGTTCCAGGGGGTGAGGAGGGGGAGGCGCCGCCGGCCGCACCTCCCAGAGCAGCGCTTCGTGGCTGGGGCGCGGGGACCACACCCCGGCGGGCGAGCGAACGTAGCGCGGCGGGTAGAGCTCCGGCAGGTAGTGCTCGGTCCGTGAGTTCCGGAAGAGGTCCGCTGGCGCCACCCAGTTCATCGGGCTGTCGTAGATCGCGCCGTGGTGCAGCTTCCAGTACCGGAGTGTCTGCTGGAAGCGCCGGTGCAGTTCGCGGGCGGCCCGCTCCAAGTTCCCTGCGCAGCGGACACGCTCCAGCGCGCTCTCCTTCCGATCGTCCACGAGCAGGACCTCGCTTGCATCCCCGTCCCGTGCCTCCAGGAGCATCCAGAACAGGCGACGTGTCCGGGTGCCTGTCACCGGGTACACGTCCACGATCCGGACTCTCCATTCCTCCAGGCTGGACAGGAGCGGCGGCTCCGGAACCGGCGAGGGGCGCACCCATGCCCGGATAGGAGGCGCGGCCGCGGCGGGTGGCTCTTCCTCGTGCTGCGGGCAGACCCAGGTCGTGCGGGGGGAATACTCGAGGAACGGGAGCGGGAGGGCAGGGGACCAAGGAGTACCCTCCCAGCTCTCCAGCCCGGCACCGACCTCCACCCAGGGGATTCCGAGCGAGGCCAGGGCTTCCGCTTTGCCCTCAGACACGGCGTGCGTGAAGCGAACCTCCACCGCGGCGATCGGCACTCCGTCGCGCAGGAGCACGATGTCCGGCCGGACTGGGTGGACCAGACGCTCGACAGCAACCTCGTTCCACCCGGCGGCGATCTCGCGCGGGTCCCCCTTCCCGCACCCCTCGTCGCAAGGCTCCAGGACGTACAGCCGGGCGGCACCGTCGAGGCGCGCTGCGAGAAAACGCTTCGTGTTGTAGTGGGCCGCGCCCTCGCCGGTGGTCAGGGCGCACCGGGAGGGACCCCGATGCGCGAAGTGGTGCCTGCGGACCGCTCCCAGTCGGAAGACGAGAGGGTGCTCGCACGCTTCGCAGTGTGCCGGTGGGCGCTTGCCCCAAGGGATCCGGTCGAACTCAGAGATGTGCCGGACGCGGCCGTCGATCACGGCCCATGCGATCTGGACGTCTTCGGTGGATTGTGGTGGACGGCAGGTCATGCGTCAGGAGGTGGGCTGTGCCCACCAGTCATCGGTGAATTGCCTCAGCGAGTTCTGCCTTAAACAGGAGCTCAGAGCGGAAGGCCGATCCCCAGAATGTGATAACCCTCAGTGGGATCCAGGGTTCTTGTACCTGTAGCAGGGCGGATCTATACTCGGATAATAGCGCGGAGTGAGTCTTCCAGGGCTGAACCTCTCCCGCACCACGCAAGTTTGACGGCCTCGTCTATCATCGCAGTCCCAAGATCAGAAATGGAACCCCGCAGCTTCAAGAGAATCGCCTCGCTACCGCTCGCCGAGCGGATCCCGTTCATCTCCGACGGCCTGATACTGCTCGCCGAGAATGTCGGCGGGCTGCTTCGAGAGGCAAAGTCCTGCTGGCCGGAAGCGCCGCGTGCTTCGGCGATCGCGGGGAGCGTCGCGGCAGAGGAGGCTGCGAAAGCGATCATGCTGGTCGACTATCTGCGCCCCCAAGAAGGCGTGGACAACGCTCGCCTTTCGGACCACCTTGGGAGCGTCGTGGACCACGTTGCGCGGGGCGCGTACGTCGAGTCGTACGAAGGCCGTCCTCTCGACTTCGCAGAGATGAGGCGCTACGTGGATCTTACCCGTATGCCCTACTACCTCGACGGCCCCACCGGGTACGACTGGATCTTCCGAAACTCAATCGAGGCCAGGCGGGAAGAGCTATTCTACGTCGACGCGGTCCATTCCGGCGCCGGCCTGGAATGGCTTGGACCGGGTGCCACGGTCGAGCTGATCAAGAGCGTGCCCAGCTTCGCAAGACACGATCCCGACGTCCGTCGGATCTGCACGCTCCTCCTTGACCTCCACTCGGCGGGACTGCTCCAGCCGGAACCGCTCAAGATCCTGCGCGCGCTCTGGGCGGGCGTCGAACTCGACGACTCCACCGGATGGCGAGTGTACGACGCCCTGAACCGAGAATTTGTGGAGCGGTCCCACGCGAAGGGTCTGGTGACGGACGAGCGCTACCTCGACCGAATTGTGGACTGGCTCCTCTTCCCCCTGTGCAGTGTCCACCTCCGCGCATTCACCACCGACGCGCGCAAGCGGCACCGGGCTGAGCTGGAGCAGCAGCAGATGGATGCCGCGAGTTCGGATTGACTGTCCGGCGGGATCAACGGCAGGCCGCGTCGGCCGGGGCCAAGCCCGGACGCAGCGCCAGCGCGGCAGACCCGGAGAGCATTAGAGTTTCGCGGCCCGGCTATTTGTCTCACTCACCACAGGGTTCCGAGGTCCTATGTCAACTCTGTACTCCTACGTGGTGAAGCACGACTATGGTGCGGCACCCAATCCGTTCTGGGGCGTGTGCTCATTGGTCATATGTAAGCCCCAGATCCGCCGGTCTGCTACGGATGGCGACTGGATAGTCGGAACTGGCTCGGCCTCGTCGCCGTTGGGCGACATTCGTGATCATCTGATCTTCGCGATGAAGGTTACGCGGAAGATGCCAATGGGGGACTACGACGCCTACTGCCGCGATCAACTACCCGGAAAGATTCCAGAGTGGAGGTCCAGAGATCCACGGCGACGGGTTGGCGATGCGATCTACGATTTTTCCGTCCGCCCCCCCAGATTGCGGCCGAGTGTGCACTCGGAAAGAAATCGTGAACGGGACCTCGGTGGCCTGTACGCGCTCTTGTCGGAGCACTTCTTCTATTTCGGGAGTCAGCCGATTCCGCTACTTCCGCAGCTTCACGCGATGATCGCGGGGCGAGGGCACAAGTCGGTGGCCAACGAGCCGTACCTTGGCCTGTTCCTGAGCTGGCTCGATGGGTTAGACCTTTGTCCGAACCGCCTCTACGGCAAGCCCGAGGGCCCTTTCTTCAACGGCTGGGATCTTGAGGCTGCAGGTGGCCAAGTGGCTCCACAGCCGACTTCACCTCAACTGGACCGTGAGCTTGGATGCGGTTAGACGCCGAGCACCCGATGGTGACGAGATCTGCGCCAAATCTGTGAGTGTCGACAATTTGTGTGTCCCCCACCAGCTAGGCGGCTGCGGGGGTTAGTGGAGCGATCGGTTCGGGGCGATCACATCACCCGGACCACCCCGGTGACCACCCCCTGGATCACCACCTCGGAGGCTTTGTAAAGCAGGGGAGCGAGCGCGGGGTTCGCCGGCTGCAGCCGGATCCGGCCGCGCCGCTCCCGGTAGAAGCGCTTCACCGTGGCGGCCGAGCCGCCGATCAGCGCCACTACCACCTGACCGTTGCGGGCGGCCTGCTGGGCCCGCACGACGATGTAGTCGCCGTCGCGGATCTGTTCGTCGATCATCGAGTCCCCCCGGACCTGCAGCACGTAGTCACCGCGCCGGAGCATCTCGGGGCAGAGGCTGAACGTCTCCTGCTGCTCCGCCACCTCGATGGGTTCCCCGGCCGCCACGAAGCCGAGCAGCGGCAGCTCGTGCAGATCCTCGGCTGGCCGCACTACCTCCAGCGACCGTGGGCGGTTCGGGTCGCGCCGCAGGTGGCCCCGGCGGATCAGCGCCGCGACGTGCTGGTGGGCGTTCGACACGGAGGAGAAGCCCATGTGCTCGGCGATCTCCTCAAGGCTGGGAGCGAACCCGTGCTCCCGGGTGAACGCCTCGATGAAGTCCAGCACCTGGCGCTGTCGGGGAGTGATGGAGGCCATTCGCTCCTGGAGGCGTGGGACACTGGGGGTCGCCTGCATTGTAGCAGGCGCCTACGTCGCGTGTCTACGCCCTGGAGTAGCCGGGTGTGGAGGTGCCCGCAACAAGCCGGCAAGCACTCGTTTCTCAGGAGGTTTGAAATTAGATGAAGATAGTCGACCGGCTGATTGAAGGCCTGCAGATCCTCAAGCGCTACGAGCCCAACCTCTCCCCGTTCCCAAGCCATCGTGCCCGGCGGGTCTTGCACATCCAAGAAGAGGGATTCGCAGAGGTCACTGAGGACGATCAGACGAAACTGCGGGAGCTCGGTTGGGAAGGGAGTGGGTTTCTCTGGACATTCTGAGCCGGGGTGCCCCGCTCTCGCGCACTGACGTCGTACGCCACGCACTACACTCGGGAGATTGGTAATGGTGAATCGCTGGGTCTTTGTGGGGATCTTTCTTGGTGCATTCCTCTCCCCGAGGGAGGGTGTGGCCCAGGGTGGACGCGCGGCGTCGCGCCCCTCCGCCCGGCCCGGTCAACCGGATGTGCGCTTGGTCGGGCCACCGACTTGGTGGATCGTCCCGTTCAAGGAGGGTAACACCGCGGAAGGCAAGCTCTACTTCGGCGCCACCGTCGAGAACCGCTCGGATGTGGTCGCGGCCGTCGGGTTGAGCTTCCAGTCGTACACGGCCGAGGGGGCCCGCTACGAGGGCTGCTACGAGATGGGCGGGGGCGGGCCCGGCGTCTACGACGAGGTCCCCCCGCGCGGGCGGGCCTTCCTCATGTGCCAGCGGAGCATCGTCCCGGTGGACCGTGCGGGCCTGCAGGTGACCACCCGGATGTGGGACGTCCGGCCAGTGACCGTCCGGGCGACAGCGGCACGGGTGGTCGGGTCGGGGCTCGAGGTGGCCGAGGAGTATCTCGACGCCACGGCGTACGACGCCTTCGCGCTCGTGCGGGGCCCCGGGGGGCGGGACGTGGAGTTGCGCGTGGTGTTCCGGTTCCTCGCCGAGGATGGGACCCAGGTCGCCACCTGCGAGTCGGACGACGTGACCGTCGAGCCGGAGGTCGCGCAGCGCGTGACGTGCTCCAGCACCGCGACCGTGGTCCCCGGGATGGAGCGGCCGGTGCGCGTGCGCGCCGAGCTGCGGGCCGCTGAATGGTAGCCGGCTCCTCCATGTGGCTGCTGGTGCTGGCCGCCGTGCTGGCTGGCTGCGGGGAGGACCACGCCGCCGTCAGCGTCGCCCCCGAGGACGTGGTCCTGCGGGCCGAGGTCGTTCCGTACGCCGAGCTGACCGAGGCCGAGCGCGCGGAGATCGGCTCCTCCTGCTGCACGTACTCCAAGACGGGCGGGTGGACGGGGAGTGACGTGGCTCAGTTCAAGCCTGAGCAGGGGTTCGTCGTTCGCGCGGTGGTCGATCCCTACGCACTCGCGCAGCTCTCGTTCCTGCACTCCTGCGGGAGCGTCATGCAGGTGAAGACGTGCTCCGCCGAGGAGCTGCGCCGGAAGGTCTCGGAGGCCGTGGGGCACCCGAACCCGTACATGCTCTACGGCAAGTACAAGAACTCGTGGGTGTTCTTCAACGGGACCCGCCAGGTACCCTCGACCGCGAAGTTCGAGGGGCACTATACGCGCATGTTGCGGCGCCTCCGCGGTCCCTCGCGTGACTCCATGCTGATCGGCCCGCTTCCCGAGCGGCCCACGCGAATGCGGATCCAGATTCGCCACGATTGGGACGGGCAGAAACAGACCCTACCCAGCCCCGAAGTTGCTCTCCCGCGGCCTTGAGTGACGCACGCTCGGAGCATGTATCCTCGTGCAAGCCGAATCTTGGCCAGAGTACGCGGACAGGCAGGGCCCGTTACGCCGCGCAATCTCCCCACACCGCAGCAAGCAATGGCAGAAGAATTCCGCATCGAGGTTCACCTCCGCGACCCCGCGACCCCTGACGCCGAGCTGTGCACGCTCTACTGGGAGCGTCCCCCGCGGGCGACCGCCCGAACAGGATTCACCCACCGGGTGACCACCCTCGCAGCGCGGTTCGGACTGTCCCGCAGCGAGATCACTGCGCGGGTGCGTGCTGCGAGCTACGCGATCATGCCGGAGCGGTCCTGCCCCAGCTGCGGCCGCCCTCAGCTTCTCTACAACCGGGGAGACTTCGAGAGCCACGCGACCAGCCGGAACAACCGCTGCATGTCGTGCACGCTCCCAGTCGCCCTCGCCAACTTTCAGGAGTGGGAAGAGACGTACGCGGCGAGCCTCCGGAAGCCTGACTCAGAAAAGGACGCCGATTTTAGGCGGCACATGGAATCAATGCTCACGCATACCCGTGAGAAGATTGCTGAGCTTCAGGAGGAAATCGCGCTTCTGCCCGAATCACACGCGGTTCGCGGTTGATGGGGGCAGGCGAACACTGCCTGCGCTGATTCGCCACGCGGCGGGCAGCCGCTGCTGCGTCCAGTACTTCCCCCTTGTCCATTCCACTTCGGATTCCGTCATGGTTCGTAGTTCCTTGCTTCTGTTCGCCGCCTTCGCGGTCGCGTGCACCGCGCCCGCCCCACCCGAGCAGGCCGAAGGCGCAGACGTGCAGCTCGAGGCCGCCGCTGTGCGGACGCCTCTCCGCGCGGAGGCGCCTCCGCTGCCTGCCGAGGCCCCCCAGCCGGCCGAGTTACCGCGCCGCGTGAACGCCCTCGGGGGAATCGTGACGTGCAGCATACGGCCGGATTTCGACGCCTACACCGTCGCCGCCCGGGAGCGAGGGGCGGAGCCGTCCGACCTGGAGCTCGTTGGCTCGGGGCTCACCTGTACTCGTGGGATCCTGTGGCCCGAATCGGAGTTCGCGGTCCTGGACTCCACCGCTGCCCCTCATACGGTCAAGATTCGCGTCTACGCCATCACCGGAGTCGAGGTGGACGTCTGGGCCCCTGGCGTGGTTCTGGACCAGTAGCGGGCGAACTGCGGCCGCGTGCGCGGACGAACACACCCCTGCGCAGCTTCCTCGCCGCGCATCATCCGGGAGTTGGCCCGCTGCGAAGGGTGGAGGGAATCAACGGGAACCAGCCTTCAATCGCTCAGTGAATCGTCGCGCGGGGGTACAACGTGACGTCTCGAGTGTCCCACCTCCGGGCTTCCAAGTGCGGAGCCGTGGCCGCAAGGAGGAGCTGGGAGCGTCGTCCAGGTCCCCCGTGCCAGTCTGAGAGTGCCATCGTCGTACTGAACTCGAACCAGAGTGGCACAACGCCTGTGCGGACGGCGAGGACCCGCACTTGAACCATCGTCGTTAAGCCGAAAATCGCATGATGCTGGTGCGAAAGATCAAGCACGCGGCGTGTCAGGGCGCTCCGGTCCACTCCAGGGTGGTCGCGCATTAACCCCTCCACGATGTCCGACGTGTCCAGCGTGCCCAGCAGGAACGCCCCCTCCACGGTGAGGTCCAGCGCGAAGATGCAGTTCCCGGTGGAGTCGATGGTCTCGCTGACGATCCGGTTATCTGATGAGGCAAGCACATCCTCGCGGTACCACGCCCACGGGTCCTCCTGCGACCCAGTAGGCGGCACCACCTCCTCGAACCTGAGCCGGGTGTCCAGCGCCACCCAGGACAGGTCTGCGGCCCGCTCGTCCTGCGTCCCCTCAGCGTAGTCGTCGTTCACGCAGCTCCTCCTGTTGCGGGCAATCTACGATGCGCTTGCTCTCGGCGATCATGGCTCCTTGAGCGTCGCTGCCAGGGTGAACCCTCGCACGCGGCCTGCTGATCATACCGCGTTAACTTTCCCCACGCTCCTGTGCGGATTGCTCCGCAGGTGGAGAATCGGCGAGTAACCCATCCCGGTGGATACCTGATTCGCGGCGCGCCCGCAGGCTGTACAAATCAGGTCTGGAAAACCCCGGGAAAATAATGCTATGGATTGTGCACGGACGCACCAATAGTTTGTGAATAAACCGTGTCACCGTGGGGGCGCATGCGGGCCGACATGGTGTCCACTAATCCAGTCGCCATGCCATCTGTTCCAGAGCCGATCCGGCGCACGTGCCCGCTTTCCGTGGGTCCCGTGACGCAAGAGGAGGAATTCCCGGAGGGTGTCGCCATCCTGCTGGAGGTCCCCGGAGCGCCAGGCGCGCTCCTGTGGGGCGCACTCCGTGACGTGCTTCTCTGGATCGAGGCTCTACGGGGTGGCCAGGGAAAGCTGTTCGCGCCGGACGCGGCGCGCACCCGTACCGAGTGGGTCCACTCTCACCCGGTGCCGGAGGACCTCGCTTCGCCGTTGCTGATGCTCGCCGAGATGACCAGCGAGTCCGGGGGCGTGATGCGGGACCCTGTGAGAGTCGCCTGCGAGCAGATCGCTACATGGGCGATGGAGAACGGCGCGGTGGAACTCAGGCTTGCGTTCACCGAAGCTGCCGCCCTCCTCGCCCCCGACGATCCACGGATGGCGCTTGCGGCCGGGCGGCTAGCTCGGGACGTGGGCCGCCCCGGGCGGGCGGAAACCTGGCTGCGCAAGGCGATCAAGCTGGCCCGCAACCGCGACTGGGAGACGTACGTGTGGGCCTTCACCGGCCTGGGACTCATGTACTGGCGCGGCGGGAACCTCCGCGGGGCGCTCGCGGTTGCCGAGCGCGCCCTGCGTACTGCCTCCCGGCACCGGCTCCGGCACCTGGAGGGCGTGGTCCTGCACAACCTCTTCATGTTCGTCTCCGATCATGATGTCGCCAAGGCGTACCAGCACGTCTGGGGAGCCCTGCGCGCGTACGGAGCGGGGAACCCGCGCCTCGCAGTGCTGGCGCAGGACGTCGCCTGCTACTGGGCGGACCACGGACAGTTCGCCCGCGCTCTGCCAGTTATCGAGGCGGCGCTGCCCCGCATGTCAGACCCCCACGAGCGCATGCTGGTGCTGGCGGGCCGCGCCCGCGCAGCGGCAGGGGCCGGTCTCACGGACGTGTACGAAGAGGCGAGGGCACAAACTGTTAGGGCCCTCTCGGAAACCCCCGGAGAGGCACGCGCGGCGGAGACGCTGGTCGTGCTCGCCTCGGCCGACCTGCTGGCGCGCGAGATGGACCGAGCCGAGGAAGCTGCTCGCCGAGGAATAGAGACCGCTGCCCGCCGCGGCGAGCATGCCGCCCGAATGGCAGCGGAGGCGGTGATCGAGGCTGCGCGCGTACGGAGGCCGATCGCCTCCAGCCGAGCCACCCCGGAGCCCGCCGGCCTCGCCCGGCAGGCCGATCGACTCCAGGGAGATCTCATTCTCTCGCTCGCGGGGGAGCCTGCCGGCGGGACTCACGCTCTCTGAGTCCCCGCCGGCAGCTCCGATTACTACGGCGTGGTGACCAGCGTCACGGTGTCGCCGGGCGCCGAGGTCGTGCCGCCGGGTTCACTGCCGTCGGCAGAACGACCCCCGCCACCCACCATGCCGATCCCGTCCAACGCCGGGGTTGGCGAGGGGCGGACTGTAGAATCCGTCGCCCCCTGCGAGTCGCAGGCCGAAAATGCCAGGGTGAGCGCGAGCGTGACCGTATAGGTGCGGAGCCTGCTCATGGTGTAACTCCTTTCGGACAAATGGAAAGCGAGGGCAAAGGCGCACTCGGCCTGTGCCCGGGGAGAAGTTCCGAAAGGTGCGGGCGCTCCGGTCCAAGGGTCAAGGCGCGTCGTGAAAACCACCCCTTGATGGGGAATCCCTGATGCAACCTGTTGTTCGCCCGCTCTTTCTCTTGCACTCGGACCCCGCGTTGCGCCACGCGCTGGGCCGCATTCCCGGCCAGCCGTATACCCTCTCGCTGGTGTCGAACTGGGAAGCGCTGCGGGATGGATTACGCCGGGCGCCGCCAACTGCCCTCGTGGTGGTCGACCCGCGTGGGGAGAACGAGGAGGACAACCTTTCCTGTGCCCTCGGCGAGCTCCTGCGCACCTACCCCTCCGCCACCGTGCTCGCCGCGCTCCTGATTGCTCCAGAAGACGCGGGGCTGGTGCTCAAGTTGAGGGAGTGGGGTGTCGCCGACGTGATCGACCTGGCGCGGGAGCGCACCCCGGAGGCGCTGGAGCGGCGCCTCCGGGTGGTACAGGGCCGGGCTGTTCGGCGTCTCCTCCAGCGTGCCCTGCCGCCCAATCTGCCGGGGCGCACCCGGACGCTGCTTGCGGTCGCGGCCGAAGTGGTCTCCCGCGGCGGCCAGTCCCCGGAATTCGCTGCGTCGCTCCAGGTGACTGAGCGGACCGTCGCCCGCTGGTGCGAGCGGGCGGATCTGCCCCCGCCCCGGCGGCTCCTGGCCTGGATGCGGATCCTGCTCGCCACGGAGTTGCTCGACGATGCCGGCAGGTCGCTGGAGTCGACGGCGCGGGCCTGTGGATACTCCGGCGCGGGAAGCCTGAAGCCCGCGCTGCGCAACTTCCTGAACAAGTCACCGCGTGAACTGCGCGAGGCCGGAGCATTCGCCACGGCCGTCCAAGTGTTCCGCGAGGAGATCGACCAGATCCGTGAGGCAGGCCGGAGCGCGAAGCCGACCAAGGTCTGGCTGAACTGAACGGCTGCGGAGACATGCGCGAGATGGTTCTCAGCAGCCTGGCGACCGGGTATTTCGAGACGCGCTTTGCAGAGCCCGCCCGGCGGCATTCAGGAGCCCGGCATGTCGCAACTCAAACGGGTTTCGGGCCGAAGTCGCGATTCCAGGCCCCAGCGGAGCAGCCTTGGGTACGTGCAACTCCTCAGCTTCTGCCGCCGGTTGGGTTCCTAGTGTCCACTCTGTCCACCTTCCACTTCAGGAGCCCGACTCGGGAGCCGCCGTGCGCTGGCCGGCCCTAATCTTCGCGGTGTCGGCGGTACCCTTGCCGAAATAAGCTTCGTACCGGGGCAAACTATTACTCAGGAGCGAGTATGCAGCGGATGGAATACCTGCGGCGAACAGGGGTGGCAGCGAGCCGAGACGGCGAGTTCGACCGACTCGCGGACGCGTGGCGGCTGGAGGAGCTGAGACAGGTAATCCGGCGTGAGCTGCGCACCCATTGCGGTCAGCTGGCGCTCGCGAGGATTATCGGCGTTGGGCGATCGGTCGTGAGGAAACTCCTGGAGATGCAGAGCGTGCCCGAGCCCGAAAACCTCGACCGCCTGCGGGAGTGGGCGGCCGACCGCCCTTCGGCTGAGACTCCACGGGCCGTGGTGTGCCTGGCGGTGCTCATGGAGAACCTGCCGCCGAGCGCGCGGTACGGTGCCCGCCTGGAGGTGGCCGAGACCCTGACCCGCCTCTACCATGAGACCGGCACTGAAGTGCCGCAGTGGCTCGCGCACGAAGTGCAAGACCGCCGGAGGGAGCTGTGAGGTCACCCAGCGGCCAGCCTGTCGCGAGTCCCCCGGCCACACCAGAGGCGTCCGCGCCCGCGCAGTCCCCCGGGATGCCCCGGTCCGATCCGTCCACTCCTCCAGAGCGGGTACGTTGGGTTGCTTCTGGCCTGCTGCTGGTGTCGGGTGGATAGGGGTGGCATATCCCGAGAAGGCGGGTCACTTGCCGCTGCGGGCAACCAGCACGCGAGAAACAGCAACGGGGTGGAGCACATACAAGCTGCCAGCACTCTCCGGTATACAGGAAGTGCTTCCCGGCGCCGGTTTTCGCCACTGCAAAGGGAGTAACTTGCTGCCATGGACATGACTCCAGATGCAGTCGCGCTACGATACCTGCGCTACCTGGCCCTTCGCGAGGGCGGATACTTGCATCGGGGAGTGCCTGGATGGGCGATGCGGGAAGACGTGGAGCAGGCCACTCATCAGAAGCTGCCGGAGCGCCTGCCGCGCCTTCACGCACGCGGGCTGCTTGATCGCGAGGACGTCCGCGCGCGACACCTGACCCGGCCGGCGTGGATCTATCGGATCAACCAGGAGGGGGGAGACCGGGTGGCCGAGGAGGCAGATCTGCCGAGCCGCGTGATTCCCGGTCCGTTGCGCCTTGCACCGGAGGAGCAGATGGACGCGGCCGTCTACATCCCGCCCGGTGCAGCCCTGGCGCTCCGCGAGCTGCGCCGTGCGATGGAGGGGCGGGTCGAATCCCCGCACCTCCCCCGGGAGCCGGGATGGCGGACCGGCCCGGATCTCCGCGCGCAAATCATTGGGGAGGACCCGGCCACATCCCCCTGGGCGCCGCGCAGCAGCCGGGAGCTGTGGATGAGGGCTCACGAGGTGGCGGAGACAGATCTCCTGCCGGGAGAGCCGTGGATGGGCGACCACGATGGGCTGGATCAGGTCGCTCGCGAAGAGCGAGAGTGGGGATGGGATCCGCTCGTGGGGGAGCTGCCGCTCAGCCCCACCCCGCGGATTCCCTTTCCCAACGACCTGCGGTGGCTGGTGCGGGTGGGCCTGGTGCAGCAGTGGACAGCCCAGGAGCCCAGCCGGCGGCGTGTATCGCTGTATCGCATCACTCCCCTCGGGGGCGTAGTCATCCCGCTTGAGTGGCGGGAGCCTCGATAGGTCGAACTCGTGCAATCTGGCAGCCGCCCGCGGCGCACCTCCCCGGCGCTGTCACGCATAAAGGGTCACGCCTGATCGGCAGGGTTCGCGCACTCGCTACGCATAAACGGTCACGCCGGCTGAACCTGGCGTGACCGTTTATGCGCAGGGATCCTCGCCCCGAAGGATCGCGACGATCAGCTCCCGTGCGCGTGCTCGCCTGGGCACGGGCAGGATCCGCAGCAGGGCCTCGAGCGCTACCTCCTGGGCCGTGCTGAAGTCGCCAACTAGGTGGCGCGCGTACCAGGCACGGAGCTTCTGGAGGGTTCTCCGGTACGACCCGCGGCCATCGAGCACCTTCTGCAACCCGCTGGCGGTCATTCCCACTTCGCGAGCTACACCTCGGAGGCTGGTCGCGTCGACCCGCTCCTGCAGGGCCGTGCGAATGGTGCCAGCGTTCACCTCGCCCCTGGCGCTGTGCGCCGCGGTGTCGCCTCTGGACATGGGCTGCCCTTGATGCCGGGGGAGCGTGTGATGGGAAGTAGACATAAGTTGAGCCGTTCTGCTGGCCGCGCAACTATGCCCTCCCTGGTAGATAGGATCGGAATAGGGGAGCTTGGGACTAGGTTCGGGTAGAAGGGTCTAGGAACAGGCGTTCGCTGACTGCCCGACAACAAACGTTATTGATTCCGCGTGGCTTCAGGCCGATATTCCAGCTCCACCAATCGCTCAACTCGCAGAGGATCCCTTGAACCGTTATCGCTGGGCGTGGTTTGCCCTGGCGTGCCTGGTCGCGGCCGGGTGGGCCTGGACGAACCGATACGAGTACCGCGAGTGCAACCGCGGCGGCTGCATTGCGGTGAACCGCTGGACCGGGGAGCACCATCGCACCGACGAGGCCGGAGCAGCAGCCCGGCGGAAGAAGGCGGAGCAGGAGGAGTGGTCCCGGGATTCCCTGGCTGCGCTGGGCATGGACACCATGTCCATATCCCAGGGCTCCTCCCCTGGTGCTGCCCCAGAGGAGAACCGGTTTTCGAAGTACTCTGAGCAGGAGAAGATCCGTCGCTTCCGCGAGGCGCACGGCGTGGACTCTGCATCGCTCCCCGTGCACTCCGCGCTGAACGAGGCCTGGGCGGATACTGCCTTTGGGAGGATAGCTGCGAAATATGCGGAGGGCGCTAGCTTGGTCGCGGACCCTCGCCACCGCTGACGCAGTCACCGTTCCGCGGCCCGCACGCTGCCCTGAGCGCGCCACGGTCGATCGAACCAGGGGGACGTACCGACCGGAGCTACCATTCGGGTGGAATCCTCTCGTGTAGCTCCCGGTAGCTTCGTACCCGGCCTCGGAGGAGGCGGAGGCGACTGCACCGCGCTATGTAGGGGACTCTCCGGGGAAATAAGCCGAGAAAATGGGTCTGTCAGCCATGGGGGGCAGTGGTGAATAGGAGGGCGAGGAGCGCGGCGGGAGGAGCTGCGGGAGCGGGGGGGGTCGGATTCGAGGGGCTGGTCGCCGCCTACGGGATCGTGCACATGCTCGCGGAGCGCGAAGCGCCCTCGCTCTTCGACCGCAATTCACCGATCGCCTGGATCGCCTGCCAGGCGAGTACGGCGGTGGACGATCTGCTCATTGGGTTCGCGGACGGCGGGGTCGCGTACCTGCAGCTCAAGCGCAGCGTGAGCCTGTCGCCGCGTCCTGCGAGCGGCGAGGAGGTTCCCCTGGGTTCCGCGTTCGACCAGTTCGTCCGGCAGTACCACGCCGGTGTCGAGTCACACGGCGCTCCACGGAGGGACTGGGACCTGGCCCGTGACCGCATGGTGCTGGGGGTGGGAACGGGCACGTTCAACCCGGTCAAGCGCGTTCTGGCAGGGTTGCTCCATCGGCTCCGCCCACTGCCCGAGGGGCAGCCCCTCGACGCGGCCGTTACGAACGAACCCGAAAAGGGGGCGCTGAAGATCGTGCTGGACCACGTCCGGCCGGCGTGGAGAGCTGCCGTTCAGCGGGATCCGACCGACGCCGAGTTGCTGGAGTTTCTGCGCTTCATCTGGGTCCACGAGTTCGCTGTGGAGCCCGGTGAGGCAGGAGAAACCACCGCAGAGCACATGCTCCGAACCAGCGTGCTCCGCGACTCCGGTCAGAGTCCCAAGGCGTGGAAGGTGATCCGGTCCGACGCGCAGGAGATGGTCAGCAACCGCCGGAGCGTGGACCGGTCCGGAGCCGAACGCGAGCTTGCGAAGCACTTCCCTCTCAAGGGCGCACCCAGCTACCACGACGACTTCCGGCGCCTGTCCGAGCATACCCGGCGCGGGGTCGATCGGCTCGCAGATTTCGCGCGCATCGAGCTGGCCGGCCGCGACGTGCACGTGGAGCGCGCCCACGTGCCTGTGGTGCGCGCCGCCGCGGAGGATGGCCCGCTTCTGGTCGTGGGGAGGCCGGGCGCCGGGAAATCCGGTGTCCAGCACGGCTTCGTCGTCCAGGCGCAGGCCGAGAGGCGTGATCTGGTCTTCCTTGCCGCCCAAGACCACACCGCCGGAAGCCTGGCGGGTCTCCGCGCCGAGCTCTTCCTGGAGCACGACATCGTCGAGGTGCTGGCGAACTGGCCTGGTCCAGCGCCTGCCTTTCTCGTCGTCGATGCGCTCGATGCTGCGCGCGGTGAGCCGGCCGCCCGGGCGCTTCGCGACCTCATCCGCGAGGTGGGCTTGCGTGCGCCGCGCTGGCACGTGGTCGCCTCGGTGCGCGAGTTCGAACTGCGCTACGGGCAGGACCTGCGCAGGCTGTTCCGGGGAGCACCGCCGGCGAACGCTCCGGAGCCCCCGCTTCCTGATCCGTCCCTCCGTAGGGTCCGGCACATTGTGGTGGGCGACCTCTCCGCGGCGGACTTCCGGCAAGTAGCCGCCGCCGCCCCGGAGCTTCACCAGCTCGTTGAAGGGGCGCCTCCGGCCCTACGCGGCCTCCTGGCGAACCCGTTCAACTTAAACCTCGCCGCCGCACTCCTGGACAGCGGACGTGATCCCGAGGAGATCCGCGGCATCAAGACGCAGATGGACCTGCTGGACAGCTACTGGACCGCGCGGGTTCTGGAGACGGGGAGGCCCGTACTGCGCACCGCTCGGATCGACGTCGTTCGCCGCGCCGCCCGCGAGATGATCCGCCTCCGCTCGCTCCGGGCACCTCACTCGCAGGTGGCTGGAGCGGCGGAAAGCGAAGCCCTGCACGAGCTCCTGGGGGCACACGTGCTCTCCGAGGGGGAGCAGGGACCCGAGCAGGCCCCGGACGACACGGTGCTCGCCTTCGGACACCATCGCATCTTCGACTTCGCCGTCGAGCGGGTGCTCCTGCGAGGTACACCCGTCGCCGATCGGCTGGCGGCGGACCCGCAGTTCGGCCTCTTCGCGCGCCCCAGCCTCGAGATGCACTTCGAGCACCTCTGGGATGCGGCGGGTCCGGGGCGTGCAGAATTTTGGGCTGAGGTGCTGGACGTCTGCGGGCGCGCCGGGCTGCGCGCCGTAGACGTTCTGGTCGGGCCGGGGGTCGCGGCGACACGTGCCAGGACGCTGGATGACGTGTCGCCGCTCGTGGAGGGCCTGGAGAGCGCCAACCCCGCTTCCCGGATGTCCGCGGAGCAGGCGCTCAGTCACACGCTTCGCACCCTCCTGCCCGGCGCGGTCGCGGGCGTCCCGCTGCTGGGCCCAGAGGCCGGCCCCTGGACCGAGCTCCTCGAGCGTACCAGTCGACGAATCACGCCTCCGGTCGCGAACACGCTGCGCGCGATGCTGAACGCCGCGGTGGACCATCGGGCCGCAGCGACCGACGCGCAGCGGGCGGACCTCAGCACCGCGTCCCGCCGGCTGCTTGAGTTCGCGTGGGAGCTCGAGCCGCGACCGGGTTTCCTCGTTCGGGCTGGGATTGAGGCCGTGCTCACGTTCTACACTGCGGCACCGGCTGAATCGGCTGCGCTCGTCCGGCGCGGCCTCACCGCCGAGCATGTCGCGCGCTACGGGCACGAGGAGCTGCGGTATTACGGCGACCATGTGCGCCGGCTTGCTACGGTTGATGCGGAACTCGTTCGGGATCTGTACTCCGTGGCCTTCTCCACCGAGCCACCGGAGAAGGTGAGGACCGGATGGGGCGGGAACATCATGTCGTTCTCCTCCGATGCGGCACAGGACTTCGGCTCGTCCCTGTATGTCCTGGCCCGCGCGTTCCCCGGCTTCGCTATGGCGGCCCCGGAGCACGCCACCGCCGCGCTGAGCCAGGTCGCGGAGTTCCACGGCAGGCACGCCCGCATCAACCGACCGCCGGAGGAGGGAACGTTCGAGTTCCATGGCGAGACCGCCCGTTTCCGCGCAGACTACCAAGGACTGTGGCGCGACAGGCGGAATGCGGACGAGGCGAAAAAGCTGTTCGGATGCCTCGCGGCCAGGCTGGCCCGCCTGGCCGGCGAGGACGGCGGGCTCGCCGTGTTCAGGCGAATCGTGGCGATGCTCGTGCGCGAGAATCGCACGGCCAGCCTGTGGAAGGTGCTGCTCGAGGTGGGAGCGAGGGCGCCCGACGTGCTGGGGCAGGAACTGAAACCGCTCCTGGTCGCACCGGTCCTGCTGGGAGGCGTCGACACGCGCACGGCCGCGGCCGGCTTCGTGGCTGCGATGGCCCCCCATCTCCCGGAGGAGGAACGGGTGGGGGTGGAGCGCGCCATCCTGTCCGTGGAGGAGCCGGACCTCTCCGCGCTCGGCCTCGCCAACGGTCGGGTGCGGGTCGCGCTTCTCGCCCGTCTGGGCTGGGATCCCGTCACGGAGGAGGCCCGCCGCCTCCTGGAGGAATGGAATGGAGGGGGCGCGGCAGCTCCGGAGCTGGACGAGGGTCTGACGATTCACTACCACACGGTCGCCGCCAGCGAGGACGAGCGCCTGGAGCGTGAGGGAGTCGCGATCGACCTCGAATCGAACCGCCGCCTTCGCGAGCTCGCCGCATCGGCAGCGGCGGTGTCGGCCGCGCTGGAGGGCCCGTTCGACATCAGCCGAGCAGCAGTCGAACGCGGGCCGGCAGCGCTCGCGGTGCTGGCTGATGCGCTGGGCGCGGCCGAAGCAGGCGGCGCCCACCCGGTCGTGGTGGACGAGGCACGAACCTCGTTTCTCACGCTGTCCGCCGATCTCGCCGAGGCCGCCACGCACCCCTGCAGCTCGGCGACCGGGCGGCTCCTGCGTGACACCCTCCTCGAAGCGGCGCGCGACCCACGCCCGGAGCCCGAACCCGAGTCGGAGGCGGAGTTCACCGACTGGCCCATCCTGCTGAGCGGGCAGCCGCGCGGCCTCGCAGCAGCGGGGCTCACCGCTCTGTGCCGCGATCCGTCATGCGCGACCCCCGAGGTGCTGGAGGCCCTGGAGCGCCTTGCCGCGGACCCCGTCGCGCGGGTACGGGTCCGGGTGGCGAGGGGGCTCGACAGCCTCGCAGCCTCGTCTCCGGAGGTTGCGTGGAAGCTCGCAGATGCGTTCGCCCGCAACGATCCGTCAGCCGCCGTCGTGCACGCCGCGGTGGATTCGCTCGGCGCCATAGGGGCGGCCGACCCCGGTCGAGCGGCCGGGCTCGCCATCGCGGCGCACCAGCGCCTGGCGGAGCATGCGGACGCGCCGAACGCACGGTGGAAGTGCATCGAGGTACTTCGTCGACTGTACCTCCTGCAGGATGAGCCTGCCGCACGTGATTACCTGCTCGGGATCGCCGACCATCCCTCGCGGTTTGCCGACGAAGCACAGCACCTGCTCGGCGCTGCCCAGGCTACGACGCTCACCCAGGGGCCTGTCGAAGCTCAGCCTTCCCGTGTGGATACCGTCCGGCGGCGGTGCTTGGACCTGTTCGGCCGGCTCACACGGGCGACCGCCGACGAGTTCGAGCTCCGGGTCCGGGAGGATGGTCCAGAGGACGAGGATCCGGACGCACGGCGCACCCGCGCCCAATCACTGGCGGAGCTGCTGGATGGCGCGGGCCGCACGCTGTACTACGCTGCCGGTGCAGATCGTGGATCCGGTCAGCGACCCTCGAACGAGGTCCGGGAGCGGCTCTACCAGGAGGCGGGCCAGATCATCGACACGCTTGCCGGGGTGGGGCTGGCGAGCCTGGCACACCATCTGGTCGAGACGCTGGAGGTGTTCATCCCTGCGGATCCCCCTGGCGTGTTCCTCCGGGTTGCTGCCGTCGTACGGGCAGGCGAGCGAGGGGGGTACGCGCACGAGCCGCTCGCGGAGGAGGTGATCGTACGGATCGTCACGACGTATTTCGCGGACCATCCCGACGTGTTCCAGCGCGACGAGGACTGCCGTACGGCGTTGCTCGACGTTCTAGACGCCTTCGTACGCGCCGGCTGGGTCTCCGCACAGCGCATCACCTACGGACTCGGAGAGGTGTTTCGGTAAGGCACTGACCGCCATACCGCCCACCAGCGGAGCCTGCCATGCCTCCGCAACCTATCCGGTTCTGGGCAGTCGAGCATGACCCGCCCAACTTGGCCTCCCGCGCTACCGGTGCCCTCCGCACAGATGAAACGGGTTCTGATGATCGCGAATGAGATCGACTTACTGAAGGCAAAGAAGATCTGCTGCCAGTGTGTGCGCGAGCCGTACCTCCGTGAGGAAATCCGATCCAGCGGCCGGCGGCGGAAATGCACCTATTGCGGGCACACCAGGAAGAGCTATCTCATCGGCGAGATCGCGGAACGAATCGACCTCGTCTTTGAGGAGTACTTCATCCGCACTCCCACCGAGCCGAATGCGTGGGAGTCCGCGATGCTCGCAGACGATGAATCCAACTATTCCTGGTACCGTGAGGGTGAGCCTGTCGTAGATGCGATCATGAACGCCGCGGAGATCCCGGAGAGCGCGGCCCGCGACATTCAGGAGATCCTCGAAGCTCAGCATTCCGACTATGAGGCTGCGCATTCCGGGGAGGAGACGGAGTACGACGCCGACTCGCACTACGCGGAGCGGGGGGCGAGCGACACAGCCTGGCAGCATGACTGGCAGCAGTTCGAGCGCATGCTCAAGGCAGAAGCCCGCTACTTCAATCGCGCCGCCGAACGTCACCTCGCGGAGGTCTTCGTCGGCATCGCCGACATGAAGACGCACGATGGCCGGCCGGTTGTGAGGGATGTGGGTCCCGGAACGGACATGAGCACCGTGTACCGGGCCCGCGTGTTTCAGTCGGACGACAGGCTGGAGGAAGCGCTGATGCGTCCTGACAAGCACATCGGATCACCCCCGTCGGGGGTTGCCAGGGCTGGACGGATGAATGCGCATGGCGTGTCCGTCTTCTATGGCGCGACGGATCCGAGGGTTGCACGCGCCGAGGTTCGTCCCCCGGTCGGCAGCCAAGTTGTGGTGGCGCGATTCGAGATCCTTCGGCCGCTCCGTCTTCTCGACCTGACGGCGCTAAGCGCGGTACACCCCACCGGGAGCATCTTCGATCCAACGCTCGCTGGCCGGCTTGAGAGAGCGATGTTCTTGCGCTCGCTGAGCCAGCGCATCATCCGGCCTGTCATGCCGGATGATGAAGCCTTCGAGTACATCGCGACGCAGGCGGTCGCTGACTTCCTGGCGACGGAACTGGACGGGATCGTCTTTCCTTCCGCGCAGGCGGGAGGGGCGGGGCTCAACGTCGTTCTGTTCCACAGGGCTGCGCGCGTCGAACCACTCGAGATCCCGGAGGGAACCGAGATCCGTGCTCGGCTGGGCGAGTGGGATGGAGACGACTGGGAGATCAGCTACTCAGTGGTCGAAGAGGTTCCCCCGAAGGCAGACGCGGCAACAGATGGAACGCCGCGGCTTCCGGTCCTTCCGTCGTTCGCCCCGACCGTCAATTCCTGGAACCCGGACACGCGTGAGGCGGCACTGAAAATTGTGCAGGACGACGTGACGGTTCACATTGTGAAGGCAGTGGATTTCGAGACCGACCAGTACAAAGTCACGCGGTTCCGCTGGGAGAGGAGCGACGTCAACCTCACAAACGCAGCGGTTGACTTCTTCTGACCGGGAGCCCCTGGCCGCTGCCGGCCGGGTCTAAGAAGCCCTCACATTGACGGACAGCATCTCCCGCACGTGTAGCAGCGCACACGCGATCTCCTCTTGGAGCTCCGCAGCCAGCGCGGCACGAAGCGCCGCTCGCCGCACGAGCTTCCACGCCGGCGGGAGACAGCCCTCGGTGGCGAACCACTCTGCGGCCCAGCGGAGCTTGCGGATCGCGAAGGCAGCGGGCGTCTCCACCACCGCGTTGAGGTAAGCCGCCGTCAGGGGGAGGCGGTCCAGGTGCTGCGCCAGGAGCGAGGCCTGCCCCATGCGCCGCGCGACCGTCGTCACCCGGATCTGCACGGGACGCTCGCTCTCGCGGAGCATGGCGGCCGCCGCCTCCTCGGCGAGCGCCCGCAGTTCGTCGTCCCGGGCGCTCCAGTCCACCCGCGCCACCCGTCCGACCGGCCGGGGGCGCGGCGGGCGGTGCGCATCCAACCAGTCACGGTCGTAGCGGTACAGGTGTGAGTACGTCGCGGGCGCCCGCCCGCGCAGCGCCTGCACTCCGTCGCCCGGATGCCGGAGCCGGAGCCGCAGCCACGCCGCGCGGTGGCGGCGCGTGGTCGCCCGCACGGACTCGGCCCGGCGCGTTCCTGGGCCGACCTTTTCCCAGGTGCCCCACTCCTCCCGCCACACTCCCAGGCGCCGCGCCTGGCGCTGCAAGGTCCGCGGGTCCACGCCGAGAGTCCGCGCAGCGCCCTTCAGGCTCACCCGCGGATCCGCGACCAGCGCGCGGAGTCTCCCCTCCCAGACCGGCCCGTACGCCAGCACCACCCGGCGAGAGCCGGCGCCCCGCGGCGGACGGTAGGTGAAGCCACACCGCTCGCAGCGGACCGTCCCTGGCACGGCCGCGCGCTGGAGCGCGGCTCGCCCCTCCCACGGCTCGCACACCGGGCTGGTGCAGGGGGCGCGCAGCTCCGGGGCGGGACCACCCCCTCCGAACCCCGGGGGCGTCCCTGCGAAGAACTCCGCGGGCGAGAGCCCCAAGAAGCGGAGGACCAGCAGGTGGTGCAGGGGGTGCTGCGCTGCGCGGGGCTTCCGCAGGAGCCGCGCGAGCCAGTCGTCCTCCCCGGTCCGGGTGGCCAGGCCGCACCCCAGCAGCGCCAGCATCCCGTCCTCATACCGGGCGAGGAAGGCTTCGCGGAGGTCGCCGATCCGCACCTGCTTGGCCGATCGCGTCCAGCCGTGCGCCTCCAGCAGCCGCCGGTACCGGAGCCGGAGCCCCTCGAGGCCCTCCGGCTCCGCAGGCGTGCTCAACAGCCACCAGGAGTCGGCCGCGAGCTGCCGGAGGAGCGTCGCCCCGGCGTCCGGGACCGGAATCGGCTGCGCGCCGGCGCGGCCGTCCCTCTCCAGGCTCCGGAACACGTTCCGCCCCTCGCCCTGGGTCCGCCGTACGGGGCTGCGCCAGAGGGGCACCTGGTGGGCCGGGCAGAGGAGGACGCCCGGGAGCTGGTGCACGCGGCGCCAGCAGGCAGCGCCGTAGGCCGCGCAGTCGGTCTCCGCGCACGCCGGGCAGAAGTGCAGGTGCGTGGGCGAGGGCACCGTGCTCGCCCGGATCCCGAGGAGATCCGGGAGGCCCACGCTCCCCCGCCAGCGGAGCCGCTCGACGGCCTCCGCGGCGCGGTGGCGCGCGACGAACCGGAGGTAGTAGGGCAGGGTCGTGTGGCCGCGGATGATCGTCTCCGCGGTGTAGCCGTGGCCCGGCGGAAGGTGCGCCAGTAGCGCCTCCAGCCGGCCGGGGAGGTCCACCACGGCGATGCCGGTCGGGCTGCCGAAGATTGCGGCGAGGACGGCGCGGTCGTTGGCGAAGCGCATCGTGTCGCGGTAGCGCGCGATCACGCTGTAGAGCAGCTCCTCGGGCAGGAGCGCGGGGAAGAGCGCGGTCATAGCGAGCCGTCCGGCGCCTCCGCCAGCTCCTCCTGGCACAGCCCGAAGAACGCGCAGGTCCTGCACGCGTAGCGCCGAGCCAGGGGAGCGAGTGGGAAGGCTTCCCGCGGGAGGGGCTCGTTCCGCTCTGGGTCGCGCAGGAGGGTGTGCATCGCCCGCACGCTGTCGCGGATCCGCTCGGCCGCACGGAGCAGGTCCAGCCGGGTGATCTCCTCCATCCGGTCATCTCCGCTGGCGAGGTTCACCACTCGCCCGTACCACTCTCCGTCGCGGAAGCGCAGCCCCAGCGCCTTGCGGCAGTACAGCGCGTAGATTGGGATCTGGAGCTCGACGTCGGTCTCGTCGCCCGTCTTCCAGTCGAGGATCACCACCTGCCGGCCACGCGGGCGATACACCACGTCCGGTCCCGCGTAGACCGGCCACCCCTCGTGCACGAACGCCTCCGGGCTGTCCACTACGGTCAGCCACTCCGGGCGACACGCCTCCAAGTCACTCCAGACCGCGGTCTCCTCCAGCGCGCGGAGGCAGATCCTCGCTTTGCCGACGGCCTGCACCAACGCGGCGCCGTCGTGTCGCCCCGTGTACCAGACATCGTGCAGCATCGGGTGCCGCTTGGGATCGCGGAGGTACCGCGTCCGGTGGTGGGAGCCCAGGACCGTACGGTTGAGCGCGTCCGAGACCCGGGCCAGCATCACGTCGAAGGTGGGGCGGGGACTCCGCTGGCGCGTGGCAAGGGCGCCGTCGCGTGCACACTCGTGGATAGCAGTCCCGAGCACCATCGGGAGGGTGGTGAGGTGCTTCAGGGCGTAGGCGAGCCGCACCTCCGGGTGCGCGCCCTGCAGCCAGCCGTTGTGGCTGCCGTAGAAGCGCCAGTAGTACGCGCGGGTGCACTCGACCAGCGCCCGGTCGCGGGAGTGCGACCAGCTGAACGCGGGATGCTCAGGCGGGGTGAGCGACATGACTAATCCGGGTGCGCCAGTACCGAAAGAAATACGAAAGAACGGTACGGAACCCGGATGGAAACCGCAAGGGAGGTGTCAACGGAGTGATGGAGATCCGTGTTGGGCCTCCCAGAAGGACCCGATCCAATCAGGTGACAGATCGTCGATAAGATCACGCTAGTTGTAGGAGGCCCATACATAGGCCCTAAAGCACGCCGCATGCAGAAGTGTGCTATCGCCGTGGGGGAGCTATGGTGCAGAAGTCCACAAGCAGATGTTGCGAAAATGCCTCGCCGCAAGCATTCATCGTGAAGTCCCACGCGGCCGATAAGTGGTCGCGCCTGGAGCTGAAGAGCGGTCGCTGTCCAGGTCACTCAGGTCAATTCAACGCAACGGTGCTGATGATCGACTGGGATCGCCTCCACGACTATGAGAGTACCAAGTCCCGCAGCTTCGAAGAACTTATCTACCACATCGCAAAGGTTCTTCACAGCGGAGAGGCGCGGTTTACTCCAATCGATGATCGCGGCGGGGGGGACGGCGTGGAGTTCGTCGCGCAGTGGCCAGATGGTTCGGAATGGGGGTGGCAGGCGAAGTTTTTCCATCCGAATCCGCGTCTCCAGTATGGCAACCGGAAGGCTCAGATTTCCAATTCACTTCACCGGGCGTGCGAGCAGCACCCCAACCTGCAACGGTGGATTCTATGCACGCCAACTCGCTTCACCAATGAGGAGCGTGCTTGGTTTGAAACTACCCTCCGCCAGGTAATCCCCCCGGGCATGCAGGTCGAACTCGACCACTGGAGTGACAGTGACCTCCAGGCGTGGCTTAGTGAGCCTCGATTTGCAGGGAAGCGGGAATACTTCTTCGGCGACTTAGAACTCTCTCTGGAGTGGTTCAGGCGCCAGTTTGCTCGCCAGGCGGAGCGTTTGCGTGGCAAATTTCATCCTGAGCTGCATACGCGAACCTCCCTGGATCTGGCAATCCACAATTTCCTGGCAGGTTCGGAGGCGACCTGCGCGTGGGAAGCCGTCATGCGGGATCTGGAAGAGTTGCGCAACCAATTTCGTAGGGAGGCCGATCAACTCTTGGGGAGTACTGATGCGGAGCTTGGTGGGGCGGTTGATCTTGCTGTGCGTGCCGCCGAACGTGCCTTGTCGGCTGACTTCGATGCGAATTACGTAGGTGTGGTGAGGCTACACGGACTCCTCGCAGCTCGGGATCTCGATGAATTCTGGAAGGCGGATCCGCAGGAGATCACCTCGCGTGACTCGACGTTCGGGAAAACCTATCGTGAGGTGAAGGAAGAATTACGGTCCACTTTCAATAGTGCGAACCCTGCCCTACAAGGATCCGATCGGATCTTCGGAAAGCTGCACTTGATGGAGATGATGGCCGAGGAGTGCGCCTTACGGGTGGCGGAAGCAATCTCACCCTGGCCGGCCTCTCGTCGTCCGGCACTCCACATATTCGGCGATGCTGGGTACGGAAAGACTCAGACTGCAGCCGAGGTGGTCCAAGCCCTTCTGGAGCAAGGCGTCCCCGCACTCCTGCTACTCGGTGAGCAGTTTACCAGTGCGGCGCCACTCACTGAACAGCTCCGCCAGGTCCTGGATCTGCCCGGGAGCTACACGTGGGAAATGCTCCTCGGTGCATTGGCCACCGCTGCTGAAGCATACCATGTGCGGCTGCCGATCGTGATTGACGGCCTCAATGAGGCCATTCATCAGGGGGCGTTCTCTGATGTGTGGCAGCTCGGCTTGCCCGGCCTAATCAGCGATTTGAGAACCGTTCCCCGTGTGGGGCTCATCACTACTTGTCGGACCTCGTATCGCGAGGTGATCTGGGATACCAGTCAACCAGAAAACGTAGCTGTTGCACGCGGTTTCCGTTCGAATGTGGAAGAGGCACTCGAGCGCTACTTCGCGCACTACCGCATCCTTGCGGATCTCACGTTTACGACCCTCACACATTTCACTCACCCGATCTACCTCAGGATATTCTGCGAGGCGAAGAATCCTGATCGTGATCGGGACGTGGTGGTTTACATTGGTGAAGAAACACTCTTCGAGGTATTCGACCAATACCTCGACCGGGTAAATGCATCACTGTGTCGACGCTTGCGCCGCTCTCCAAGAACGCCCTTGGTGCGTACCGCACTGGGGGCCGTGGCGGAGCTCCTGTGGAATTCGAACACACGGGAAGCGCCCCTGGACGTGGTGATTGAACGGGTTGATGGGCAAGCGCGCATTCACCTCGACTGGCTGAACTCCATCACTCACGCATTGGAGTCAGAGGGTCTCCTTGTCCATCGGGATATGCGAGCAGGTCACGAAACGTTCGCGTTCACCTATGACTTGCTTGGTGGATACCTGATTGCGCTTTCCCTACTCCGGGATCCTGGAGCCCCTCAAGCCGCGCTGACTACGCCTGAGGTCGTGAGCCGGTTGTTTGGAGATCGGAGGCATTGGCACTCACTCGCGGAGGATATCCGGCGGTCGCTGGCCACGCTGCTCCCTACCCGCTTCGCTGAATACCTGCACCAGATCGTGGATGGGGCCGTAGCCCTCTCTGCTTCTGTGGAGGCGATTTTCGAGATCCCACCTGCAAAGCTGTCAGCTCCTGCTGTCGACTTAATTGAAAGGTTGTACGGCAACCCTGCCAACCGCGCAACCTTGTTTGATCTCGCGCGACCAGCATTAGCCCACCCCGGCCATCCACTCAATATTCGCTTCTGGTCGGACCGCTTGTCCAGGATCACCATGGCGGAGCGGGACGTTAGTTGGACAGAGTGGGTGCGCACGAATGAGGACTGGGCTCAGGCTGAAGCTCGCCGCCTTGAATCACTTGCGGGAGCCTATGATGATCACATCCCGCATGCTCGCGATCGCCTTCGTCTGCAAGCTGAGACGATCTGCTGGTTCTTGACGACTACAAACCGGCGACTTCGAGATTTAGCGACGCGGGCGCTTTATTCATGGGGGCGGATCGATCCTGAAGGTCTCCTGGAGGTGCTCACCGCTGCATTGGACGTGAACGATCCCTATGTCGGGGAGCGGGTCCTCGCTGCCAGTTATGGGGTCGCCATGGCACGTCAGCACGACTTTGCAGATCCGAGTTTCGCCGAGTATGCGCTACCAAAGTATGGAAGGTTTTTGTATGAGTCGATGTTCTCGCCCGCTGCTCCTCACGGGACGACACATATCCTCGCACGTGACTATGCGCGACATACTGTAGAGATTGCGCTCCTGCACCACAGCTCACTGCTGAATCCGGAGCAGATCGAGCGTGTTCGACCGCCTTTTACTGAAGGTGGCATCCGAATCTGGGGGGAAGCCGAACATTCGGACCTAGATGCATTCCCGGCGTGGAGCGCGCCTGTCCAGATGGATTTCGGGAACTACACAGTCGGCCAGCTTGTGGAAGGCCGGGAGAATTACCGGAATGACCATCCCGAGTACCAAAAGGTCATGCGGAACCTCTACTGGCGTATCTACAATCTGGGGTACTCGCACGAACTTTTCGAAAGGATCGATACGCTGCTCGCCAATAGGACTGGAGCCCGTGTGGGGGATGATCCAGGCAGGACAGAGCGATACGGGAAGAAATACGCGTGGATCGCGTTCTTTGAGATCGCTGGGTACCGCGTGGATCAAGGGCTCTGGGCACCCTGGATGGGTGGAGATCGGATATCGGACACAAACCTGGACCCGAGTTTCCCACAGGTGCGTTCGATGCAGCGGGTGGATGGCGATTTTCTCGGTGATCGCACAGCCTCGGTCTGGGAGTGGGTTGCGCAGGGTGAGGATCCGGATTTCGGCACACTAACCGAAGCGGAGCAGCTTCAGGCGGAGGCTGGTCCGTGGGTTTTGCTCAACGGGTACGTATCTCAAGAGGATCCACCGGCACACCGCCGCCGATGGGTCTATTTGCGGGGACTGCTTGTCCGGCGGAGTGACTTGGAGCGACTGCTCGGCCGTCTCGAAGAGCAGGACCTAGGCGGGAGGTGGCTACCTGAGATCCCTGATGATCATTACACGTTCGCGGGCGAGATCCCATGGTGTGACACGTTTGCTCCAAATGGATGGACAGAGCTTGAGTTCATCACCAGTAAGCGCACGGTCCTGCAGGAGGAGGATCGAATCGCTCTTTATCGTGATGGGGTAACAATCACCGAGTCTGAACGAGACGTGTTCTTCGAACAACTCCGAGAGCGGTTGCCCGGACCAGATGAGACCGCTTCCCGTTCACAGGAGGACCTCACAACAGCATTCGAGGTCACGCTTGAGGAGATGGGTCTGACGGCCAGACTGGAGAAGGTACAGGTTCAGACGCAGGAGAACGACCGCGAGCGGATTGAAGTGATGATTCCCGTCCGTCAATATTCGTGGGAAGGTTATCATAGCGTGGTGACACCAGGATTGAGCATGGTGGTTCCGACAAGGGAAATCGGAGAGCACCTGCGTCTGGTGGGCCAGCCGCAGACTTTTGACCTCTTCACGACTACCGGTATTCGAGCCTCGTTCTCATACGAGGGCGGAAACCCGATGGGGACTGGCGAAGAAATGTGCTTCCTTCGACGTGATTTGTTGGAGCGGTACTTGGAGGAAACAGATCAGGCGCTCGTCTGGGGAGTCTGGGGAGAGAGAGAATACACCCACGAAGAACCGGAGCATCGGCGTGCGGTTGCAAAGACCCGACCTGTGTACAAGGTCTTCCAGCAGGTAATTCAATATTCCCGTGAAACACCAAGCTGATCGGGAGATCGTCAAGCTTGACTCTGGGCCACTGTTGTCTCGCCAACCCTGATTCGGAGTCCCCATGACCCGTGGACCATTGGATGAGGTCACTCTCGCTACTATCGTCCAGCAACTCCCGGCTTTCGACACCTGGGTGGAGGAGGCCATCTCCTTCCTGCCAGACTTTCTCTCGGCTGCGTTCCCCTACGATAGTCAAATCCCCATGGCCTCGGTGGCGCTCGCGGATTGTGCTCACACCCTTTATGCAGTGCGCTATGCTCTTCACGAGTACTTGGCGAACGGCATCTACTTTCGAGAGGTCGCAAACCCGCCCAACGAATCGCTCGCCGTGATTCAGGAGGTCTACTACCTCAATGATACCGCTCTCAGGCTGTACTCGGCTGCGGAGCATCTCGCGGCCGCGGTTGCCATGATGCTGGACGTCACAGATGCCGACCTCACCTCATTCAAGAGGCGAGGGCTCAGCCGGTGGGCTAGAGTGAGCGCTTTCCTGAGTGACAACCAGTCCTCCCTGGCGATCACTGGTGCATTCGCCAAGCTCTCTGGTGATGAGGACTGGAAGCTTACCATCCGCTACCGCGGGGCCTGGGTACACAACCAGCCACCAACGGTGCACGGGGCCGGTCTCGTGTACCATCGGACCCGTAAATGGCAACGTGCAGATGATGGTGGATGGACCTTGGTGGTCCGCAAAGGCGAGAAGCCAGAGTTTACAACGGATCAACTTGGCAGGGCGTTTCTTACGGCCAGTTTTGGACTTGCGGACGTTCTGCGGATCGTGCTTGAGCACTATAACGCGATCCTGGAGGCTTACGGCATCAGGTCCACGCCTGGCCAGCAACAGTAGTGAGATCTACTTGCGATTACGTCGCTATGACGAAGTCCACTTAACGTGAAGGCTTCAGGGGCGGCTCGGATTGGCCAACTAGCCGCTCAAGGCACTCTCCGACACACTCAAACCGATTGCGTTGGTCGACATCCTTCGGCGCGTTGAGTTTGTAGTCACCGTCGCGGCCGAGGGTCCATCGCGTCTCACATCCATGCTGAACGTCAAACTCGGGCAGTAGGAATCCTGTATCCGGTGACTGAACGAGGAGCACGACAGCCCATCGCTGCTCCGATTCCGAGAGAGAATCTACCAGGTTCTTTGTCAATCCCCAGAATCCCTGTCCGGCGCTACGCACCTTGACGTAAAGTACAGCACCGCGATCACCACAAATACGAACGAAATTCCTGCCCCCGGCAGGAAAATCTACGCCATAGCCACGGCGCGATGCCCACCTCTGTGCGTTGTCTACGAAAGCTTGAAGGATCTGGTGTGCGTTCATCCCAGGATGAGGGGAGAGTGGATCCGCCTATCGCCCAAACTCAGTTGCACAGGGCCGGTGCACAGAAATCGAAGCCAAAACCATGCCCGGCCCTGTGTCCACTGCAGCTTGTTAGGCCGGCTGTGACCCTGTGATCCAGAGTTGAGGATAGCAGCGGATCACGAGTCCTCCTCAGTGGGCTCGTACTTCGGGAGCATACTTCCGAAGATGAACGGGGTGTAGTGATAGATGAGCATCGAGACATCTGCGGTCTTGGGATCAATTGGCATTGGGTGCTCGATTCCCATAAACAGCTCATACACCTCCTCACGGGTCACCGTTGCCCCAAGCTCGTGAGCTAACCGATTACGGATGCGGTGTAGCTTCCGAAGAGAGCCAACGACGAAGTCTGGCAGGAGTTCCCAATCCTCCACTAAAACACAGCGTGATGCAATTTCCAGCTTTTGGGAGTAGCTAAGCCTAGTTGCCAGAACTGCCTCACCGTTCGGCTCCAGCGCATACGCAAGCAGTCTATCGAGCACCGCCTCCGACAAAAGATGACACTTCAGTATCCAGCTCACCGGGTCGCCGATCCGAAGAGAAGGGCGCGCTCCAGACCCAGAGTTCTCGAGGTGCTCAGACCTCATGCTATCCAGCAGCAGAGGCAGAGTCTGATATCGGAGCTCCGTCAGTCGTAGGAGCCTTTCCTTCAGATCGCTCATGAGGGACAGTTTAACCCGGATCCTGCACGGGTGAAGGTAGGAAAAGGGAGGGGTAGGATGCAGAACACCGCCTGGGGCCGTAGGTTGAGGGAACTTCCTGGCAGAAGTATTCCACCCAACCATAGGCACCCAGACGGTGCGAGTTCAGACTATCGCTTCTCGACCCCACGTGCAAGGCAGGGCGGCCCCGCTGCGGCTTCGGCACTCGGCCGGTGAGCTGACGGACGGAGCGGGCCTGCTGCTGCTTCGCCGTCTCTGGGATCGACTGGGGCTGGGGCAGAGGCTCGACACCGAAGCGGCCTGGCTGCGCGGCGCCTACCGGCCGAGCCTGATGGTGGAGCTCTGGATCGTACTGCTGCTCTACGGCGGCGGCTGCATGGATGATCTGCGCCTGCTGGGCGGGCGCGGCATCCGCCGCCTCTTCGGCTGGAAGGGCCTGCCCGATCCAACGACCTACGGGCGCTGGCTGCGTCGCGGCGGGGAGCGCCTGGCGGGGCAGCTCGACGCCGTTCTCTGGCAGATGGTGCGTGCCCGTTGGGCGAGGAGCGCAGTGCCGCGCTCGGTGATGCTGGTGCTGGACAGCACGGTGGTGCAGCGATACGGGCTCAAGCAGGCGGGCGCCGAAAAGGGCTACAACCCCACGAAGAAGGGCCGACCCAGTCACCACCCGCTGGTGGCCTTCCTGGCCGAGACGGGCGACTGCCTGGGCGTGCGCTGGCGAGCGGGCAGCGCCCACACCGCCGCCGGGGCGATCCCCTGGATCGAGGCCCTGGTGGGGCAGCTCCGCGCGGCCGGGGTCGAGCAGATCACGCTGCGTCTGGACAAGGGGTTCTTCTCCCGGAAGATGGTCGAGGCGCTGGAGGCCCTCGGGGTCGGCTACGTGCTCAAGGTGCCCGACCAGAAGTGGCTGCGGCGTCACCTCTCGCCCTTTCGCCGCTCCCAGAAGGACCCCAAGCTCTGGACGGCCTCGGGCACGATCTACGGCGCGCGGCTGCTGACGGTGGAACAGCGGCGCGAGATCGGGGGCGCCGAAGGCGAGCTGGAGCTGGAGAGCTACAAGGTCGAGAAGACGGCGCACGTGCTGAGCAACGTGGCGGGGATCAGCGTCCTCTCGGCGTGGCGGCTCTACAACCAGGGCGCGCTCGTGGAGCAGCGGATCGAGGAGCTGGGACAGCTCTCGGTGGGGCAGACGGCGGTCGATGATCTGGGGGGTAATCATCTGCTCTGGGCGCTGGGTGCGCTGGCGTATCAGATGCTCCACACCCTCCGCACCACGGCGCTCTCGGGAAGCTGGCGCCGGGCACAGCCGAAGCGCCTGCGGGCCTGGCTCTTCCGCCTTCCGGCGAAGCTGACCACGCACGCGCGCAAGCAGTACGTGCAGCTCCAGCGGGCCGAGCCGCTGCGCCGAGAACTGCTCCGGGCGCTGCGCCGGGTCGGCACGGGACCGCCCCTGCCAGCCTGAGAGTCTCTGGCGCAGGCACGCAGGGCGAGGAAGACCGGAGCCCATCGGCCCGGTGGTGGAGCCGCTTTGCCCTGCGGCGCCCGGCAGACCGGAATCAGCCGCGGCAGAGCCTCTTGCGAGGGCGGCGGCAACGTCCCGGCTCGCTCGGTCGCCGCCTCCGCCGTCATCTGCCGGCTCGCGAGAGGCGAAATCCACCGGGGCGCCACTCCCGTGCAGGATCCGGGTTTAACTATGTGTTAAGTAGCCGGAGTTCCATTTTTTACGCGAAGCAGTTGCGCTGCCTGGACCTTATGGCCGCAATCTGTGTCCCGCCACCCCCACACACAAGCATGCGGGCGGCGGGACCCCCACCGCCTCCAATCGTTGTGGCGTCGGTCGCAACTCCTGTTCTACCGTTCGTCTCCTCGAGGAATACAGCTATTGCCCCTGGTGTCGCGCCAGCACCTATCACGCCTCCAGAGACGACACACCGCGGGCCGGCGACTTCACCAGCGTCAGGCAGGACGCCCTAGACCTAATGGATGCGCTCGACGCCGTTCTCCCCAAACGGCCGCCGCGCACCCGGGGGTGGCGTCGTTCCCGCACGGGAGGAGAGACACGGCGGACGGCTGGGAGCCGACGGGCGCGTCTTCATCTCCTTCCGCTGCTTTCCGCGCCGTCCGGTGCGCACCTCGCGCGTGCGCCAACCCGCCCGCTCCAAGATCCGTGAGCGGGTTGTCGTAGGGCATCACCATCAACGCATCCAGCAGCCCGGCAGCCCGCGGCTACCCGAGTTTATTGTGATGCCAGCTTGGGACTACCTGAAATGAGGGCGGACGTTCACTACCCGACTTTGGTTTGGAGACCCCCCCAAAAAACCAGAGAACACGCGAAAGCGACTACCTGACTTTATTGTTCGCCTACAACGGCAGAATCAGAAGCGGCCCGGCTCGGGAAGTCCGAGCCGGGCCATTCTGTTCCGCGCACTTTAATGGGGTTCCACGCTCGTCAACGGTCTCGCCGAGAGCCTACCTGCCTTCGCGGGCGTGCAGCCGGTCGAAGGCCGCGGCGGGGGCCTCGAAGGTGGCGAACCCGTTGGTGACCCGCGCGCTCTCCACGCCCAGCGAGTCGCGGAGGTGGCGCCAGAACTGGACGTCGGTGAGGCTCGGCGCGGTCGCGCCCGCGATGTCGCCGGCACTCGAGAACAGGAACGGGTGGTTGTGCAGGTGGGCGACCGCGCGCCATCCCTCCTTCTGGTCGGCGGCGACGTGCTCGAAGAGCTGGGGGGCCACGGGGCGCCGCTCCCCGCGAAATAGACGCGGACCTGGCGGCTCCCGGAGTCGCCCCGCTCCATCACCACCGCCTGGAATTCCGTCGGGTGCGAGGCCATGGGGAAACGCGACGCCTGGTATTCGACCAGGAGCGCTTCCAGGCACTCGATGGGGCGCATCGTGCCGATGGAGCCGGCGAGCACGATCCGTCCGTTCGCCGCCTCCCCCTGGTTGTCGGAGCCGGGCCGGCCGGCATAGTACGCGACCTGGCGCTCGAGGAGGGCGCGCGCGTCCAGCGCCCCGGTCCGGATCCGGACCGTGTCCAGGAACGAGGAGAGTGCCGGAAGGCGCGAGAGCTCCACGCTCCGGGGCAGCTGCCGGGCGTCGTACGTCCAGGACTGAAGGACGGTGTCGGCGGCCTGGCGGAGCACCACGGGCGCGTTGGGCCAGAGGCAGCCGCTCGCGCCGGCGGGCGGGGACACGGCGGGGCCGCCCCGGCCCACGCATGCCGCCAGCAGGAGGGCGGCTGTCGCGACCCGCAGCCGGAACGGGCGGACTCGGCAGAGAAGGATGGCGCGAGCCCTCGAGAAGGCGGAGGCGGCGACGCGCTCCACCCTACTGACCAGCGCGGGCCGGCCGGGGGAGCGCCGTGGGCGGCACGAGGTTGTTCAGGCGCATGTAGTTGGCGATCTGGCTGTAGTGGTCCGCCATGTCCACCACGTGGCCCAGCACCATGCTCGCGCGGGTCACCGTGCGCGACTGGCCGCGGAACGACATGCTCACCTGGTCGGCCAGCCTCGCGTCGTCGAGCTGCGCCAGCGCTTGCTCGCAGAACGCGAACGACGCGTTGAGCTTCGCCAGCAGCTTTTCCCGGGGCCAGCCGGCCTTGACCGAGTCGGCGGTCGCGGTGTCCTCCGCCGCCAGCGAAGCCTTCATGTCGCCGAACTGGTTGCAGAACAGGTAGTTGTCGCTCGCCAGGTGCTGGGCGATGTAGCCGATGGAGAGCTGCACGGGGGTGGGCTTGTACGTGAACAGCCGCCCCGGGATGGAGTCGAACGCCTGGGCGAGGTTCCGCTGGAGGGCCAGGGTCCGCCCCCGGAACACCTCGGTGACGGGGTTCGCCGGCGGGCCGCCCGACGGCTGCTGGGCGGCGAGGCCCGCCGGCAGGGCCAGGGCGAGGAGCACTGCGCAGGAGATCTTCATAGGTCCTCTCGGGAGCAGGGTGGGAGTCGTCGTGATACTCGGTGGCGCGGCCGACTTGCGCAACTCCCCGGGCTCCGCGCGGCCTCCGCGCCAGCCGGTCCCGGCGCGTATCGCCGCGTCAGCCTTCCGCCCTCAGCGCCTCCGTGGGATCGATGCTGAGCGCGCGCCGGAGCGGCACCGCGCACGCCACGAGCCCCGCGGCCAGCATCACGCCGTCCGCGGCGAGGAGCAGCAGGACGTCGCGCGTGGATCCCAGCCCCAGCAGCGCGGCCAGCCCGCTCCCGGCGAGCACGCCCGCGCTGACCTGCAGGAGCGCGCGCGAGAAGATGCCGGCCACGATCCGTCCCCGGCTCGCGCCGAGCGCGGCGCGGATGCCGATCTCGCGCGTCCGCCGCGCGACGGTGAACGACATCAGCGAGTGGATGCCGGTCGCCGACAGCAGCAGCACGATGAACGAGATCAGCCAGGCGACCGAGGTCAGCGCCCAGTTCATCTGCGCCTCGCCGCCCCCCACCCGGGCGAGCGGCTGCACGTCGGTCAGGCGGATCGTGGGATCGACGTCGGCGGCGACCGTGCGCAGGCGCGCGGCGAACGCGTCCGGGTCGCTCACGCGAATGGCGAGGCTCACGGCCGCGCCCGGCGCGGGCAGGCGCGGGCGGTATATCGCCGACTGCTCCTCCGGCCGGTCCAGCTGCCAGCCGAAGTCCCGGACCATGCCGACGACCTCGTACCAGTCGTCGCCGGCGACGCTCTCGTCCTCCCCTTCCGCGATGCGGATGCGCTGGCCGATGGGGTTGCGCCCGCCGAACACGTGGCGCGCGAACGACTGGTTCACGATCAGCACGCGGCCGCCCTCGAAGTCGAGCGGCTGGAAGTCGCGGCCGGCGACCACCGCGGTGCCGAAGGCGGCGAAGAAGCCGCGGGAAACCTGCACGAGCGTGCTCCTGCGCAGGCCGGTGGCGGGAGCGCCGGCCGTGGTGTCGACCTCGATGCGGTACTTGAACTGGTCCATGACCGGGAGCCGGTCGGCGAACGTCACCTGCTCGACGCCGGGCTCCGCGCGGAGCCGCCGCTCCAGCTCGTCGAAGCCGAGGCGCGCGCGCCCGGCGAACGCGGCCGGATCGGCGCCGTGGTCCTCGCGGTCGATGTCCACGCTCGCGGACAGGTACCGCTCCGCGCCGATCCCCTCCGCCCTCTGCCGGAACCGGTTCGACTCGAACACGCCGCCGGCGGCCAGCGGGAGGAACGCCACGGTGATGGCGACCTGCACGACGATCACCGCGGTCCAGAAGCCGCCGAACCGGAGCCCGGAGCGCGCCGCGCCGGCGCTGCGGAGCGCGTCCTGCGCGTTTCGCCTCGTGACCCGCAGCGCCGGCAGGATGCCGACGATCGCGGCGCCGAAGAGCGTGAGCCCCGTCGCGTACAGCACGGTCCGCCACGACAGGCTGTCGTCGTACCAGAACGGCAGCGCGCCGCTGAAGGCGACCATGCCCAGCCCCCAGCGCAGCGCGACCTTCGCGACGGCCAGCCCGATCACCGCCGCGAGGCCGGCCAGCACCAGCGCCTCGACGAACAGCTGCGTGACGATGCGGGCGCGGCTGGCGCCGAGCGCGTTGCGAACCGCGATCTCCCAGCCCCGCGTGGCCGTCCGGGCGAACACCAGCGTCGCCACGTTCACGCAGATGACGGCCAGCAGCATCAGGAAGATGCCGTTCACCAGGTTCAGCAGCCGCATGACGAAGCGCCCCTCGCCGCTCTCGACCAGCGGCTTCTCGTACGGCGTGACGCGGGGCCTGAGGTGCTCGTGCGTCGCCGGGCTGGCGGCCGCGAGGCGCGCCCCGATCACGTCCAGCTCGGCCTGCGCGTCCTCCATGGACTTGCCGGGCGCGAGGCGGCCGAAGACCCGCACGGCCGGACCGGTGCGCGGCGCGAGCCGGGAGCCGTCCACGCGCAGCGGCGTCCAGATGCGCTGGCTCACGGGGAAGCCGAAGCCTTCCGGCATCACGCCGACGATGGTCGCCGCGACGGTGCCCAGCGTCACCGTCCGGCCCACCACGTTGGGATCGCTCGCGAAGCGTGCCGTCCACACCGCGTAGCCCAGGACGAGCACCGGCGGCTCCGCCGGCCGTTCGTCCTGCTCCGTCAGCGCGCGGCCCAGCAGCGGCCTCGTCCCCATCAGCCGGAACGCGTTTGCCGTGACCTCCGCTCCGGGCACCGGCTCCACCTGTCCGTCTTCGGTGGCGAGGTTCCGCACGAAGGGGATCGCCGCGCCCAGGAGGTCCACCGACGTGACCTGCTCGCGCCAGGTCGCGTAGTCGTGCAGCGATCGTACGTCGGGCTCCTGCGCCTTCGCGTCCCAGTCGAGGATCGACACCACGCGGTCGGCGTCCGGGACCGGCAGCCGCGGGTGCTTGAACTTGTCGAGCGTCTCGAAGTACAGCGTGCCCAGCGCGATGGCGACCGCGATCGCCACCGTGGCCACCAGGGTGAGCCCCGGGTACCGCACCAGCATGCGGAACCCGACCTTGAAGTCCAGCCAGGAAAAAGGGAGCCGGTCCGCGCGGTCGGGTCCGATGCGGGCGAAGGGGTTGTTCATGGGCTCATTCCCTTTCCAAGGTAGGCCGGCCGCCGGTTCCGGGGGCCGGCAGGGCTCACGCGGGCGCCTGCTTTCCCACGACGCTCCCGATCCAGGTCGGGAGATAGGGCGAGGTGCACCCCTTGGAGACGGGGTAGTCCCGGTAGAGGCCCAGCCTCTCGCCGAGCGCGATGCACCGGCTCCGCAGGCCCTCGTCCGCGATGCCGATCTGCGCCGCGCACCAGTTCATGTTCCACTGCACCTTCTCGCCCGCCGCGGGCAGGTCCCGCTCGATGTGCTCCAGCAGCTGCTCGTTGAGCGCGTGGTCGCCCGCCCGGATCGACCGGGCCTGCACCGACCAGAACACCCGCTGCCTGACCGTCGAGCGGTCGGAGCGCCACTTCGCCGTCTCGTTCCTGAGGGCGGCCTTCTTCATGACCACGCTCGCGATCATCCAGTCCAGCAGCTGCGACTGCTCCTTTCCCTCGGCGGCCTCGATGTCCGCGACGAGCCTTGCCATGCAGGGAACGTCGACCGTCCTGAGCTCCAGGACGAGAAGGGACAGCATCCTGGCGCTGAAGCCGCCGCTCTTCCACAGGTGGGCCGCGAGCTCGGAGCTCTTTCCCTGCTCCTTTGCGATCGCCCTGATCCCGGTGTTGTTGGGCCGGGTGGCGTCGAGCCGCTCCAGGAGGAGCTGGGCCTGGGTGGTGGGGCTCATCGGGTCGTCCTCGGGTGCCTCGGGAGTGTCATGGGGCAGCGCCGGAGCGGGCGCGGCTCCGGCACGTCTGCCGCGGGGTGGTCCAGGCCCCGGACGGCGGCGAGATGCCTCGGCGGCATGAGCAGCCGCTGGACGACCCGGCGAAATCCGGCGCGGACCAGGACAGGATACAGGCGGAGCAGGGGGCGCAGCCACTCCGCGCGCCCCAGCCGCAGCAGGACCCGCACGTGCCCGGGAGCCAGGAGGGACTGGACCCGCAGCAGGAGACGATACCGCCAGGGGCCCAGGTGGTCCCGGTAGCGGGCGTACAGCGCGTCCGTGCCCCTTCCGTGCACCAGGTCGCGGCGCAGGTGGCGCTCGCGGTCGGCTCGCCAGCCGGCGTACGTGCGCGGGAGGCCGGGGATCCCCAGCCCGGCGCCCACCCGGCGGAACACGTCGTACAGCTCGCGCCGCTCGTCCGCGTCCAGGGGCCGCGCGAGCATCTCGTGCGCCCTCTCGGAATAGTCGATGAGCATGTACAGCACGTCGCGGTGGGCCCAGTCGGGGATGCGCCGGCCTCGCCGCCGCTCCACGGCCTGGTGGGCCATCCGGATCCGCCCGAGCGTGCGCGTGGCGGTCGCCGTGTCGGCGAAGACGATCTGCTGGGCGTGGCCCGCCGTGGAAAAGAGCCTGCCGATGGGGTCGCCCGGCAGCTTCCCGGTGAAGAACAGCCAGTCGACCGCGCGGTTGAGCGCGAACTCGGCGGCCGAGCCGGCGAAGACCAGGAGCACCATGTCCCCGTCGCCCCAGATCCTCCGCACCACGGAGCCGCGGTCGACGAAATCGGCCCCCGGGCCCCGATCGGCGCCCGCGGCCGGCGCGAAAGCGGTCTGCTCGGCGGCGGTCATGGCCTAGCGCCTCCGCCCCACCCCGACCACCGCCCGGACATAGGGGCCCGCGATGGTCCCGGACGGGCCGCCGCTCGCCGTGTACTCGTACTGCTGCCAGTCCGAGTCGGAGCCGAACAGCGCCGCCAGGTAGCCCAGGCGCACGCCGATCAGCGGTCCGCGGCCGCTGCCGCCCGGCCGGAATTCCGCGCCGGCCCCCAGGTCCACCACCACCCCGTCGTGGCTCAGCACCGGCTGGCGGCCGGGAAGGGGCCGCGGGTCCGCCAGCACCTCGTCGAAGCCCACCGTGTCGGCTTCGCTCTCGAACCACAGCGCCAGCCCGCCCGCCCCGAGCCCCAGCCGCGGATAGACCCGCACCCGCGGCGAAAGGTCCACCGCGTAGCCGACGCCCACGGTCGCGTAGCCGCCGCTGAGCCCCACCGTGCGCCCCTCGTGCGGCTCGTCGCCGATGACGAGCCCCTGCCACTCGCCGCCGAGCATCACCCCGCCCGGCAGGCTCCAGTACCCGCCGATGCCCACGGCCCTCGCCGTGCTCCCGAAGGTCGGGTAGCCGCGCGCGGCCAATCGGTCGTCCAGCTCCCCCGTATCGATCCGCGACACCCCCGCCGAGATGAAGCCGGCGTCCGGGAGCCGGAGCCCGCCCTGTGCCGCCGCGGGCCCCGCCCCACCGGCTGCGAGCCCCAGCGCGACCAGCCCCGCCCTCGTGACCCGCCGTGCGATCCGTGCCATGCGTCCTTCCTGTTTGCGATGTGTAAAAGCTCCCGCCGCGCCGGCGTGCGGCGGCCGGCGTGCGTCCTCAGCTCCCGGTCTCCACCGGCTCGATGTCGTCGCCCTCCTCCCAGTCGAGCAGGCCGTACGGGTCGATGCCGGCCCGGGCGGGCCTGCCGGGCACCGTCAGGGTGATCGTCTGCGTCCCGGAGCGGACGCGGTGCTTCCGCAGGTACAGCGGCCTGCCCAGGATCTCGCCCGGCGCGGCGGGGGCGAAGATGCCGATCTCCACCGGCTCGCCCATCGGCAGCTCCGTTTCGGCGCCGGCGCTGTCGGCGACCACCTTGCGCGCCTCCACCTCCAGCGTCACCCGCCAGCCGCCCGCCGGGGTCCGCACCGCCGTGGCCCGCCGGGTGTCGAACGTCCAGAAGGTGTTCACCTCGAACAGGTCGTGCAGCAGCGGCCGGAGCGAGTCCGGCGCGGCGGCCTGCAGCTCCCGGTACAGGTCGAGGGTCGTCGCCAGGGAGCCGGCCTTTTTCCGCAGCAGGCCGGCGAGGGCGCCGTTCACGCGCTCCTCGCCCATGTACCGGCTGAGCGCGTACATGGCGAACGCTCCCTTGCGGTAGCCGGCGTACGGGTCCATGGCGCGGAGCAGCGGCAGCCCGGTGCGGATGGGCGGCCACGGGTTGGGCTCGCGCATGACGCGCATGAACTGCCGGAGCTGCTCCCGGCCCCTGGCCTCCTCCACGACCCGCATCGCCGAATACCAGGCGAGGCTCTCCGAAAGCACGATGGCTCCCTCGGCGGACGCGTGCCTGAGCTGGCCGCCCCACCACAGGTGGGCCACCTCGTGCGCCACCACCTCGAACGCGACGTCGAGGCCCTTGGCCGGCGGGTCCAGGAGGAAGAACCCCTCGCCCCCGGTGACGACGCCGCTCCCGTCCACGCCCATGCCCATGAAGTTGCCCGGCTGCTCCACGAACTGCAGGAACCGGTGCGGGTAGGGGCCGAACCGCGTGGTGTAGTAGTCCAGCGAGGCGCGGGCGCTCCGCAGGACGCGGCCCAGGTTCGCGGTGTGCGCCGGGTGGAGGAAGACGGTGATCTCCACGTCCCCGTACCGTTCCCGGTGCACCGCGTAGTCGGCGGAGAAGAACACCATCTGCCCGCCGATGGGAACGTCGCTGGCGTAGTGGAAGTAGCGGCGGCCGCCCTCGGTCCAGGTACGCCGCAGCGTGCCCGGCGCGACGGCCACCTGGTCCGCGTCGGTGCCCACGACCGCGTCGAAGACGGAGCCCTCCCCCGCGGCGAGGTCGGGATCGACGTCGTCGGGGGTGGGGAAGGTCACCCGCCGAGGGAGTCCCTGTTCGCGCCGGTCGTCGGCGCTCGTGAGCTCGCGGCCTGGCTGGTAGCCGATGCGCGGCAGCAGGCCGCTGGTGAAGCGGGAGCCGTTGGGGACGACGGCGTCGCCCGCGCCGCCGCTGCGGAAGCCGCGCGGCTCGTAGCGCACCTCGAAGCCGAGCGTCAGCGAGTCGCCGGGCTGCAGCGGCTCCTCCAGAGCGTAGATGGAGTGGCGGAGCTCGTCGTCCGCCAGCACTCGCGTGGCCGGGCGGTCGAGCGTCACGCGGGTCAGGACGCCGTCGGCCGGCGCGATGTGAACGGAGTCGATCGGCACCGCGTGGCGGTTCACCAGGCGGTACGTGCCCTTCGCCGTCGCCGCGCCGCGGTCGGGATAGATCTCCACGCGCAGGCTCGTGGCGGCCCGGTCCGGCTGCGGGATCCCCTCGTACCGCCCGTAGCGCCGCTCGTATTCGGCCTGCCGCGCCACCGCTTCCGAGGCGGAGCGGTAGTCGTTCAGCACGTTGGTGTTGTAGAAGACGAAGCCCCCGAGGGCGAGGACGAGCCCCGCCGCCGCCGCGAAGGTCCCGGCCGTGGCGCGGGTGAAGCGGTGCCGCGCGATCTCCAGCCGCGCGCCGGGACCCGGCTCCCGTCCGCGCACCCAGGACAGCCGCGTCGCCACCGCGAGCAGCAGCGCCCACGCCGCCCAGTACAGCTTGAGCCACAGCCACGGCCCCAGCGACCGGCCGAAGCCGCGCATGTCCGTGTGGGACCACCCCGGCCCGGACCCGTAGACGAGCAGGTCGTGCTCGACGCCCAGCCTGGGGGCGAAGACGATGCACAGGTACGCGACGAGCGCGACCAGCAGGCCCACGTGCTTGTGGTCCACCACCGCGTGCACCAGGAAGGCGAGCACGGCGAAGAGCAGGTACTCGGGGAGCTGGAGCCCGAAGAGGACCTTCAGGTACAGGCCCGGCTGGAAGTCGTGGTAGCCCAGGATCGCCTGGGCGAGCATCCCGGCCGCGCCCACGGCGGCCATCAGCGCGGCGAGCACCAGGCCCAGCCCCAGGAGCTTGCCCACGAACAGGACCCATTCCGGCACCGGCGTCGCGTCGATGCTCTCGCCCAGCCCCGCGTCGCGCTCCCGCCACACCAGCTCGCCGGCGAAGAACGGGACGAGGAGCGGCACGATCATCCGGTAGTCGGAGGCGAAGCCGAGGGGGGCGGTGAGGTGCTTTGCCAGCAGGTAGCCGGTCCGGGGCAGCAGCGGCACGCCCCAGTGCTCCGATTCGGCCACCACCACCAGGACCAGCATCGCGGGGTAGGCCGCCAGGAGGAAGAGCCCGGCCGGGCTCCTCGCGATCGCCCGGAACGACGACCCGGCGATCGCGAGCGTCTGGCGCGCCTGCGTCGCGAAGCCGAACGACCTGCGCGCCCGCGGGACGGAAACCGCCGCCGGCGCTTCCGCCGCGGCGTCCGGCACCGGGGCCCCGGCGGAGAACCGCCTCGTGATCCGGCTCCACGGGTCGGCGGCGGCGCGGTGGGCGAAGCGGAAGCGCAGGTGGACCCATCCCAGCGCCGCCGAAGCGATGCCAAGCCACAGGAGCCGGTTCCACAGCACCGCCCCCTCCAGCCTGAACATGCGGACGTTCTTCTCGACGATCGTCCACTCGAGCATCATCGCGTTCATGATGCCCATGATGCCGATGGGGTCCACCATCTTCCCCAGCGTCGGCTGCCCGAGCGCGAAGGTCACGACCAGGCTGACGGGAGCCGCGAGAAAGAGGAGGAGCACGCTGGCGAAGTAGCTCGACATGGCCCGGCCGCTCAGCAGCGCGAACGCGAACTGGATCGCCGTGACGATGAACGCGTTGGGCAGCGCGATGAAGGCGTAGGCGGCGAGGTACGCGGCCGGCCGGAACGGACCGACGATCGCGGGATCGATCCCCGGCGCGTAGACGGCGAGAAGGCTCCCCGCCTGCACGCCGAGCAGGACCAGCGCGTTGAGGACGAAGGCGGCGAGGAAGCGCCCTCCCAGGTATTCGGTCCTGCTGACCGGGCTCGTGTACACGAGGGGGTGCATGCCGGTGTGCACGTCCCGCGCGGCCGCCTCCCCGGCCATCGCCGAGGCCACCAGCAGCCAGATCAGGCAGCTGAACACGGACACGGCGGCGATGATGAACGGCGAGTTGAGGACGAAGTCCTGGGGGAGCGTGACGGGGACGATGCCCACCCGCGTGTTCTGGAACGAGAACACGACCAGCACGGCGAAGGCCAGCCACGGCCAGGGACGGCGCGCCTGGTAGACGAGCTCGAACCGGAAGACCTCCCGGAGCCTCATGCCGCCGCCTCCGGCCGTCCGCTGCGTCGGCCGATGTGATCTCGGAGCGTGGCGAGGACGCGCATCAGCGTGGACCTGCCGGCGCCGTTTGGGCCGAGCAGGCCGTACATCCCGGCCGGGATGGTGAGCGTCACGTCCCTGAGCGCCCGCACGCCGCCGGCGTAGGTCCTGGAGACGCCCTCGATCTTCAGTTGCATGGCCGCGTGCGAGAAGGTTCGAATGCGCCGCCGGCGGCGGCTCTCCGGGCCCCGTGGCGGGGCTCCGCTTTCGGCTCGCCCGCAAAGAGCGCCGCTTTGCCAAGCGCTTTGTATTGTAAAGTAAATACCCGCGAAGCGCAAGCGCGCGATACGGCGGATCGGGGCGCCCCGCCCGGTGACGCCCGGGTCCGTCGGCGGCACCCGTGGAGCCGCTGGAAATGGAAACGGGGGCAGGGCTCTTTTCGAGCCGCGCCCCCGTTTCGCGTCGGGGTGTGCCTGTGCGCCGTGAGGTGAGGGGGGCCATCCTCGCGGACGCCAGCGCCCGCTCCGCGTGAGGGATTTCGGCCCGAAGGGGCGAGACCCCGCGCAGTTTGCGGGGGCTCGACTCCGTTAGCCCGCGTCGTTTGCGGGCTTACGGAGCCGAAGCCCGACCCCGGCGCCAGCCGGGGGCACGCCCGAACCCGCCGTCCAAAGCCGTTCCCGGATCAGAAGTACGACTGGAGACCCCCTGTCCGGCGCACGTCCAGCGTGGCGCAGTGGAAGGAGCCGCCCAGGGCGTTGAAGCTCCGGAAGGGGCAGGGAATGGGCTCCACTCCCCAGCCCCGCAGCATCTCCTGCAGCTCCGTCTCGTTTTCCTCGACCAGCACGGTCCGCTCGTCCAGGCTCAGGAGGTTCATGGAGACCCAGGCGCTGCTCATGTACAGCCGCCGGTCGCCGTCGGGATTGGGCCGCGGGGCGAAGCGCACGTCCCAGTCGCGGAACTGCGGCGGGATCTGGGGAAGGCGCTCCGGGTTGAGGAGCAGCTTCCCCGGCGCGAGGGGGAGCATCGTGGCGTCGATGTGCATGGGGTGCGGGTCGTCCGGCTCCAGCACGTGCACGGTGTACGCCGAGCCCAGGTGACGGCGCAGCCACTCGATGCCCAGGTCGTTGGTGACGTGGCTGCGCTGGGCGAAGATGTCACGCCCGAAGCGCATGAAGTCCGCCGCGTCGAAGGTGGGCTCGTATTCCGTGACCATGTACGGCGGTGCCGACGCCAGGCCGCTCGCCTCCTCGTCCGGCAGGAACTGCTCGTCGCGCAGGGTGGGGCGGGGCGCGGCGGTCCAGCGCGCCCCCGCCCGGAAGTACTCGGTGAGGAGCGGGCGGAACGCGTGCACCTCGAAGTACCTGCTCCGCCACGCCATGGGCGCCTCGATGATCTCGTCGCCCACCACCAGCAGGACGTCCCGGGGCATGGCGGCGTACAGCCCGCTGCCGCTCTCCCAGTCCGGGGTGGTGAAGGGGCGGGAGTACTCGTCGGCCTGCGGGACGCGCACCACCACCCCCTCGCGGTGGAGCCGCTCCGCCAGCGCGTCCAGGTCGTGCTTCGCGGCGTCGACCACTTCCGCCGGGAAGGGACGGCCGCCGAACTGCTGGAAGAACCCGGCCTGGTCCTCGGGGGTGGTGGCCGCGATCATGGGGCTCCAGGCGGGCACGTGGGCCCCGTCCGCGATGCCCACGACGACCTCCTCCAGCGGGTCCCACTCGTTGTGCGAGTTCACGACCGGCGCCGGGGTGCGCGCGTCCGGCCGCGCGGTCGCGGGCGGCCGTGCGGTGGCGGCGGGGGCTGGTGCGGCTGGAAATTCCATGGATCACCTTGTGGGCTGGCGGCCGGGCGCCGCGAGGCGGCGGACGGCGGTTTCGGGTTTTCCCTCAGATCGCTTGTCGGCAGATCGACCGCGCAGTGCGCGACGGTGCTGGTGATCCGCTCTGTGCTCGCTCCTACGTCGCGTACTTTTCCCGCCACGAGCAAGATAAGGGGAGGGGGCGAGATCGTTCAAGCCTGCAGGTGGCCCGCGCCTGGAGCGGGCGTGGAAATGCGGGTGGGGCCGGGGCGTAATGTCGCCCCGGCCCCGCCCCACTTCGGTCATGCCGCCTCGACGGGCGGCACCCGCCACCGGCGGCGCCTGGCCGGGTCTTCAGCCCGCTCCGAGGAGCGCCTCGGCGAGCCGGGGGAGCACCTGCCCGAGCGCTGCCTCCACCTTCGCGGCGGCCATCTCGTCGGCGCGGGTGGGGCCCAGGTTGACGATGCCGATGGGCACCCCCTCCTGCTGCGCCCGGTAGACGAAGCGCCGGCCGGAGTAGACGGTGAGCGACGAGCCCGCCACCAGCAGCACGTCCGCCTCGGCGAACAGCTCCCACGCATCCGCCACCGTGCCCGCCGGCACGTTCTCGCCGAAGAAGACCACGTCCGGCTTGACCACGCCGCCGCACGCCTCGCACCCAGGCACCCGGAAGCTCGCCGGCGCCCACCCCGGCAGCTCCGCGTCCCCGTCCGGCGCGGACTCGGACTCGTCGCCCGCCGTGCCCCGCGCCAGCCGCTCCGCCCACTCCCCGTTCGCCGCCAGCAGCCGCTCCTGGAAGGCGGCGCGCGGCTCCGCCCGGGCACACGCCAGGCACCGGACCGAGGCGAGCGAGCCGTGCAGCTCCACCACGCGCCGGCTCCCCGCGGCGTGGTGGAGCCCGTCCACGTTCTGGGTGATGATGCCGCGGACTGCGCCGCCCTCTTCCAGCGCGGCCAGGGCGCGGTGCGCGGCGTTGGGCCGCGCGGCGGCGACGTGCGTCCATCCCACCGAGCTGCGCGCCCAGTAGCGGGCGCGTCCGGCTTCGCTGCGCACGAATTCCTGGTACTGCATGGGCTTCCGGGTGCGCATGCTTCCCCCGGGGCCGCGGTAGTCGGGGATCCCCGACTCGGTGCTGCATCCCGCGCCGGCAAGCACCACGGCGCGCCGGCGGCGGAGCAGGCCGAGCAGGGCGTCCAGGTCGGGGAGGTCGGACACGACGGTCATGGCGCTCGCGTTCTCCAGCCAGGGAAAGGTCGATCGGCCCGGGGCCCCGCCCAGTACCCGCCGCCGGAAAGGGCGTTCGCGCGCGGGTCGGGGCGGCGCACGACGGGCAGGGTGCCGCCGCGCGCCGCTCCCGCTGCCTGACTCTTGCGTGAGGGCCGCCCGAACCGTTCGGCCGCGCCCGCCCCCACCCCCGAGGAAGCCATGTCGGAAAACAGCACCTGGATCGTCGCCGCCACCAAGGAGCGTCCGATCGACGACGTCGCGAAGGACCTTGCCGGGATCGGCTTCGAGGTGGAGGACGTCCTCCGTGACGTCGGATGCATCGTGGGGACCGCCAGCGACGAGGTGGCGGAGGCGGCGGAAAAGGTGCCCGGCGTCGCGGGCATTTCCCGGGACCGGCCCATCCACTTCGGTGGCGCGGGCTCGCCCGGCACCGAGTAGCGGCGGGCGTCCCGCCCGCCTGCCGGCCGCGCCGGACGGGCGCCCGCGGTCGGGGCGCCCGTCCCGTTCTCCCGCCGGCATCGGCGCCCGCCGTTGACCCGCCGGCCTCGTCGGCCCATCCTTCCCGCGCACCGACTCCCCGAACCACCGGAAGTGCCGACGCGATGGGATACAAGAGCCTGGAAGCCTGCGTGCTGGACCTGGAGCGCCACGGGCACCTCGTGCGCATCCGCGGCGAGGTGGACCCGCACCTGGAGATGGCGGCGATCCACCTGCGCGTCTTCGAGCACGGCGGACCCGCCGTCTTCTACGAGCGGGTCAGGGGCTCGCGCTTTCCGGCGGTGTCCAACCTCTTCGGCACGCTGGAGCGGTCGCGCTTCATCTTCCGGGACACGCTGGAGCGGGTCAAGGCGCTGGTGGACCTGAAGTACGACCCCATGCGCGCCCTCCGCAGCCCGCTCCGCTACCTGCCCGCGGCGCGGGTCGCCACCTCCGCGCTGCCGCTGAGGCGGCGCCGCGGCGCCCCGGTCCTCTTCGGCACGGCGCGCGTGGGCGAGCTGCCGCAGGTGGTCAACTGGCCCATGGACGGCGGGCCCTTCATCACCCTGCCGCAGGTGTACTCCGAGGACCCGGACCGGCCGGGGGTGATGGGCGCCAACCTGGGGATGTACCGCGTGCAGCTCGCCGGCAACGAGTACGCGCCGGACCGGGAGGTGGGGCTCCACTACCAGATCCACCGCGGCATCGGCGTGCACCAGGCGAAAGCGAACGCTGCGGGCGAGCCGCTGCGGGTGAGCATCTTCGTGGGGGGGCCGCCGGCGCACACCCTGGCCGCGGTGATGCCGCTCCCCGAGGGGCTCCCGGAGGTGGTGTTCGCGGGGACGCTGGGGAACCGCGCCTTCCGCTACTTCCACGACGAATCGGGGCACTGCGTGTCGGCGGACGCGGACTTCGTCGTCACCGGCACCATCCACCCGCACGAGACAAAGCCGGAGGGGCCCTTCGGCGACCACCTGGGCTACTACAGCCTGGTGCACCCCTTCCCGGTGATGCGGGTGGAGCGGGTGTACCACCGGAGGAACGCCATCTGGCCGTTCACGGTGGTGGGGCGGCCGCCGCAGGAGGACACCAGCTTCGGCGCGCTGATCCACGAGATCACCGGGAGCGCCATTCCGCAGGAGATCCCCGGGCTGCACGCGGTGCACGCGGTGGACGCGGCGGGGGTGCACCCGCTCCTCTTCGCCATCGGCAGCGAGCGCTACACGCCGTACCTCCGGGAGCGCCGCCCGCAGGAGATCCTGACGCTCGCCAACCACATCCTGGGCAAGAACCAGCTCAGCCTGGCCAAGTACCTGTGGATCTGCGCCCGGGAGGACGACCCGGCGCTGGACATCCACGACGTCGGCGCCTTCCTCCGCCACGCGCTGGAGCGGGTGGACCTCGCGCGCGACCTGCACTTCTACACCAACACCACCATCGACACGCTGGACTACAGCGGCACGGGGCTCAACGCCGGCTCCAAGCTCGCGGTGGCGGTGGCGGGGGAGCGGCGGCGCGAGCTGTGGCGCGAGCTCCCCGCGGACGTGCGGCTGCCGCCTCCCTTCGGGCGGCACGCGCAGGTGATGCCCGGGGTGCTGGCGGTGGAGGCGCCGCGCTTCACGAGCCACGCGGAGGCGGAGCGGGAGGTGGGGGCGCTGGACGAGGCGCTGCGCGGGCGCGACCTGGCGGGGATGCCGCTGCTGGTGATGTGCGACGACGCGGGCTTCACCGCCGCGAACGTGGACAACTTCGTGTGGGTGGCCTTCACGCGCAGCAACCCGTCGCACGACGTGCACGGCGTGGGCAGCTTCACCGAGCACAAGCACTGGGGGTGCCGCGGCCCGCTGGTCGTGGACGCGCGCATCAAGCCGCACCACGCGCCCCCGCTGGAGCGCGCCCCGGCCGTGGAGCGCCGGGTGGACCGGCTGGGGGAGCGGGGCGGTCCGCTCCACGGCATCATCTAGGGAGGCGGAACGCCGATGTTGACGGATTCTATCCTGTCTGCCATACTGCTACCATCCTGTCTTCCACCCCGCCATCCAGCAGCGTTCCGGCGTGGGGCGCGCCTTCCGTTCCGGCGGGCCCACGCGCCGTGATTCCCCCCACGGGCAGCCCTGAAAACGGCGGCCGCGGCGCCGGCCGCGCCCTCCCGCGGGGGACGAGGCCGTGACGGCCCTGGGGCTTGCGCTGGCGGCGCTGGTGGGGCTGACGCTGGGGCTGCTGGGCGGCGGCGGCTCGGTGCTTACCGTGCCCATCCTGGTGTACGTGCTGGGCTTCGGGGCGAAGCAGGCGATCGCAATGAGCCTGGGCGTGGTGGGTACGGCGAGCCTGTTCGGTTCTCTCGCCCACTGGCGGAGCGGGAACGTGGACCTGCGCACGGCGTTTTCCTTCGGGGCGTTCGCCATGTGCGGGGCGTTCCTGGGGGCGCGCCTCGCGGCCTTCGTCAGCGGCCCGACGCAGCTCGTGGCGTTCGCGGTGGTGATGGTCCTGGCGGCGCTCTCCATGCTGCGCGGCGGCGGGGCCGTGGCGGAGGCAGACGCGGGGCCGCGCGCACCGCCGCTCCTGACGCTGGGGATCGTGGGCGCGGGCGTGGGTGCGCTCACCGGGCTGGTGGGCGTGGGCGGCGGGTTCCTGATCGTCCCGGCGCTGGTGCTGCTGGCGCGGGTCCCCATGCGGCAGGCGGTGGGCACCAGCCTCCTCGTGATCGCCATGAACTCTGCGGCGGGCTTAAGCGGCTACCTGGGGAAGGTGGAGGTGCCGTGGGGATTCATGGCGGCCTTCACGGCGGTGGCGGTGGGGGGAATCGTGGTGGGCGCCCGCCTGGTGCGGCACGTGCCGCAGGCGGCGCTGAAGCGCGGCTTCGCCGTGTTCCTGCTGGTGATGGGCGGCGTCATCCTCTTCCAGAACCGCGGTGCCATCCTCCCCGGCGGGTCGCCGCCGGAGGCCGGGAAGCCCGCGGAGCACTGACGGCAACGACGGAGAGCGAGATGATCCTGAAGCGGTTCTACGACGACAAGCTGGCGCAGGCGAGCTACCTGGTGGGATGCGCCGCCACCGGCGACGCGCTGGTGGTGGATCCCAACCGCGACGTGGAGCCGTACGTCCGCGCCGCCCGGGCGGAGGGGGTGAGGATCACCCACGTGACCGAGACGCACATCCACGCGGACTTCGTTTCCGGCGCCCGCGAGCTGGCGGCGCGCACCGGGGCGAGGCTCCTCCTCTCGGACGAGGGCGGCGACGGCTGGAGGTACGCCTACGCCGCGGAGGACGGGGCGACGCTGCTCCGGGGCGGCGACACCTTTCGCGTGGGCAACATCCGCATCGACGTGCTCCACACGCCGGGGCACACCCCGGAGCACCTGAGCTTCCTGGTGACGGACACGGCGGGCGCGACGCTCCCCATCGGGGTGCTGACCGGCGACTTCGTGTTCGTGGGCGACGTGGGCCGTCCCGACCTGCTGGAAAGGGCCGCGAAGGTGGCGGGGACCATGGAGGCGGGGGCGCGCACCCTCTTCCGCAGCCTCCAGGAGTTCAAGCGGCAGCCGGACTACCTGCAGGTGTGGCCGGGGCACGGCGCCGGCTCGGCGTGCGGCAAGGGGCTGAGCGCGATCCCGCACAGCACGGTGGGCTACGAGCGGATGTTCAACCGGGCGCTCGCCGTGCAGGACGAGGACGAGTTCGTCCGGGAGGTGCTCGCGGGCCAGCCGGAGCCGCCCCGGTACTTCGCGGAGATGAAGCGCGTCAACCGGGAGGGTCCGCGGGTGCTGGGCGGGCTCCCCCGTCCGCAGCGCCTCGCCGAGGCGCGGCTCCCCGGGCTGCTGGAGGAGGGCGCGCTGGTGGTGGACGCGAGGAGCGCGGCGGCGTTCGCGGCCGGGCACGTGCCCGGGACGATCAGCGTGCCGCTGAACCGCGCCTTCACCACCTGGGCGGGGTGGCTCGTTCCCCCCGACCGCGACTTCTACCTGCTGATGGACGACGCGGGGCCGCAGGCGGTGGACGAGGCGGTGCGCGACCTGGCGATGATCGGGCTGGACCGGGTGGCCGGCTGGTTCGGCGCCGGGGCGGTGGGCGCCTGGGCGGCGGAGGGTCGCGAGCTGCAGACGGTGCCGCAGATCACCAGCGCCGAGCTGGCGGAGCGCCTGCGCGACGGGAGCGTCGCGGTGCTGGACGTGCGCGGGGCGGCGGAGTGGGAGGCGGGGCACCTGCCGGGGGTGGAGAACATCCCCGTGGGGTACCTGGCCGACCGCCTGGACGAGGTCCCGCGCGACCGGCCGCTGGTGCTCCAGTGCCAGGCCGGGGCGCGCTCCGCAATCGCGGCCGGCGTGCTCCAGGCGAAGGGCTTCCGCAACGTGGTGAACCTGGTGGGGGGCTACGCCGACTGGCAGGCGGGCGGGCACCCGGTGGAGCGCGGGGCGGCGGAGGCGGTGCCGGCGGGCGGCTGAGCGAGCTGCCGGCCCGGCGGACTCCCGGCGGTGCCGGGTGCGGGCGTCCACGCGAGTGGGCGCCCGCGCTCGCTTGCAGACGCTGCGGTGCGCCCCCGGCGGCACTTCGCGCCCGTGTCGATTTCGCGCGGTCCCGTTCGACGTGTGTGCAGAGCCGCGATGCACCCCGGCCGCGACGGTCCGGAAGCCGGGCTCCCGACCCGAAAACCCAGTTCAGGAGAAGCGACGATGCGATTCATGGTCCTGGTCAAGGCGAGCGCGGATTCCGAGGCCGGCGTGCTCCCCAGCGAGGAGCTGCTCGCCGAAATGGGCAGGTACAACGAGGAGCTGGTGAAGGCGGGCGTGATGGTCGCGGGTGAGGGGCTGCACGCCAGCTCGAAGGGTGCGCGCGTCCGCTTCTCGGGGAGCGAGCGGACGGTGGTCGACGGCCCCTTCGCCGAGACCAAGGAGCTGATCGCCGGCTTCTGGATCTTCCAGGTGAAGTCGCTGGAGGAAGCGATCGAGTGGGTCAAGCGCGCCCCCAACCCCATGCCCGGCACGGAAAGCGAGATCGAGATCCGCCAGGTGTTCGACGCCGAGGACTTCGCCCCCGTCGACCCCACGGGCGAGCTGCGGGCGGCGGAGGAGCGCCTGCGCGCGCAGGCGGCGCAGCAGCAGGGGTAGCACCGACACGGCGACCCCCCTCCCCCCGGCCCCCTCCCCCGCAAGGGGGGAGGGGGAGAACGACCATGCTGCGGTACGGGCAGCCCTCCCTCGCTTGCGGGGGAGGGTGGCGAGCCTCAAGCGAGCCGGGTGGGGGCCCCCCGCGGACGCCAGCGCGAGCCCCGCGTGAGGGATTCCGGCCCGAAGGGGCGAGACCGCGCGGCTGTTTGCGCGGGCTCGACTCCGTTAGCCCGCGTCGTTTGCGGGCTTACGGAGCCGAAGCCCGACCCCGGCGCCAGCCGGGGTCACGCCCAACCCTGCCGTAGCCGTAAGCAGTCGCCGTTCAAAACCTCACCGCTGCGGCGCGATCCTCCACAGCTCCCCGTTGTCCGCGTCCGTGACCACGTACAGCGCGCCATCAACCCCCTGGCGCACGTCCCGGATCCGCTGCCCGCGGTCGGCGAGCAGGTGCTCCTCGCCGGTCACCCGGTTGCCCGAGATCTCCAGCCGCACCAGCCGCGTGGACGCCAGCCCGCCCACGAACAGGCTCCCTCGCCACGCCGGGAACGCGCTGCCGGTGTAGAACTGCGCGCCCGACGGCGCGATCACCGGGTCCCAGTAGTAGACCGGCTGCTCGGTGCCGGGCTTCGTGGTCGTCGCGGTGCCGGCGGCCGAGCTGATGGTGCCCCCCTGGTACTCGATGCCGTACGCGGCCACCGGCCAGCCGTAGTTCTTGCCTTTCTCCACGCGGTTCAGCTCGTCGCCGCCGCGCGTGCCGTGCTCGATGGTCCAGAAGCGGCCCTGCGCGTCGAAGGCGGCGGCCTGGATGTTCCGGTGCCCCAGCGACCAGGTTTCCGGTAGCGCGCCGGCGCGCCCCACGAACGGGTTGTCGCGGGGCACGGAGCCGTCGGGGCGAACGCGCAGCGTCTTGCCCAGGTGGCTGCCGAGCTCCTGCGCCTGGGGACGCGTCTCGCGGTCGGAGCGCTCGCCCATGGTGACGTACAGCATGCCGTCCGGCCCGAAGGCGAGCCGCGAGCCGTAGTGCATGTTGTTGGAGTACGTGGGCCGGGTCCGCAGGATCACGCGCACGCTGTCCAGCCGGGTGCGGTCGCGGGAAAGCACGCCGCGCGCGACGCTGGTGCCGTTGCCGCCCTGGCGCGGCTCGGTGAAGCTCCAGAAGACGGTGCGGTCGGTGGCGAAGCGCGGGCTGAGCGCCACGTCCAGCAGCCCGCCCTGGCCGCGCGCGTCCACGGCGGGGAGCCCGGCGATGGGCGCGCCCAGCTGGCCGGCGGCGGAAACGATGCGCAGCCGGCCCGGCTTCTCGGTGACCAGGAAGGCGCCGTCGGGAAGGGGCTCCACCGCCCACGGCTTCTGGAGCCCGCGCGCGACCACCGTAACGCCGAAGGCGACGCTGGAGCGGACGCCGCACGCGCGGGTCTGCCCCGGGAACGCCGGCCGCTGGCCGACTCCGTTGGCCGGGCGCGTTTCCAGCGGCGTGCAGCGGGCGCCCTGGGCCTGGGCGCGGGCCGGGGCGGGCTCCGCGAGCGCCGCGAGGAGGGTACAGGCGACGAGCGGCACGGCGAGAACGAGTCTGGTTGGGCGCATGGGTCCGTCCATGGGATCCTGGAAGGGTGGGTCCGTGGAGATGCGGTCTCCGGGCGAACGCCCTGCCGCTGCAAGAAACGGTGCGGGCTGGCGGTTCGCGGCCGGGAGCCGCAGAATAGGCGGGAGCGGCGCCCACCGCGGCGCGGGACCGTCCGGCGCCGACCCCCGACCCGAGAGCCAGGAGGACTCGCGACGATGCGATTCATGATCATGTTCAAGGCCGACGCGGACACCGAGGCGGCCGCCCCCGCGTGCATCGCGCTCCCCGAGATGGGGCGCTTCATCGAGGAGCTGAGGTCCGACGGGGTGCTCCTGGGGACCGAGGGGCTCAAGCCCAGCGCGTACAACGGGGCGCGCCTGCAGCGCTCCGCGGGAAGGATCACGGTGACCGACGGGCCCTTCGCCGAGGCCAAGGAGCTGGTCGCCGGCTTCGTGCTGGTGGAGGTGCCGTCCCGGGACGCGGCGGTGGAGCTGGCGGAGCGCTTCCTGGAGGTGGCGGGCGAGGGCTCGGCCGAGGTCCGCGAGGCGTTCGAGTCGCCGCACGCGATCGCCGACTACCTCGCCTCCGCCGTGGCGTAGCGGCGGCGCGCGGGGCAGGGCAGCGGTGCACGCGAGCCGCCGGGGCGCACCGCTCCGGCGGCTCCGTGTTCGGGGGCCGCGGGCGCCGCCCGGATCGCGCCGCCGCGGGCGTGTCGATTTCCGCGGGGCCCGTTCGACGTACGTGCAGGGAGAGCGATCCACCGGCGGGACTTCACCGCGACCACGAGGAGGGAGGGCCATGCGCTTCATGATCATCCGCAAGGCGGACGCCGAGACCGAGGCCGGGATGATGCCGACCGGGGAGCTGGTCGACGCCATGATGAAGTACAACGCGGAGATGGTGGACGCCGGGATCATGCTCGCCGGCGACGGGCTGCAGCCCAGCTCCCGGGGCGCCCGCGTCAAGTTCTCCGGCGGCCGGCCGATGGTGACGGACGGACCCTTCGCCGAGGCAAAGGAGCTGGTCGCCGGCTACTCCGTCATCGACGTGCAGTCGCGGGAAGAGGCGATCGAGTGGGTGAAGCGCTGGCCCCAGGTCGACGGCCACGGCGAGGTGGAGATCGAGATCCGCCCGCTGTACGAGGCGGACGACTTCGGGGAAGAGTTCACGACCCGGATCCGGGAGCAGGACGAGCACATGCGCGCGCGGGCGGCGGAGCTGCACCCGCCGTCGTGACGCGATCCGGCCGGCGTGTCGATTCCGCCGGGCCCCGTTCGACGTAGCTGTAGAGAGCCCGACCGAACCCCAGAACCCCAGCCGAGAGACACGACGATGCGATTCATGATCCTGGTCAAGGCGAACGCGGACTCCGAGGCCGGCACCCTCCCCAGCACCGAGGAGCTCGCCGAGATGGGCCGGTACAACGAGGAGCTGGTGAAGGCGGGCGTGATGCTCGCCGGCGAGGGACTGCACTCCAGCTCGAAGGGGGCGCGCGTGAAGTTCTCCGGCAGCGAGCGCACGGTGGTCGACGGGCCCTTCGCGGAGACCAAGGAGCTGCTCGCGGGCTTCTGGCTGATCCAGGTGAAGTCCAGGGAGGAGGCCGTCGAGTGGGTGCGGCGCATCCCCTTCCGGGAGGGCGAGGTCGAGATCCGCCAGGTGGCCGAGGCGGCGGACTTCGCGCCGAGCGACCCCACGGGCGAGCTCATGGCGGCGGAGGAGCGGCTGCGCGCGCAGGTCGCCGCGCAGCAGGCGTAGGGCGCAGGGCGGCGGGGGTTCCCCGGAGTCCGGCCGGCGTGTCGATTCCGCGGAGCCCCGTTCGACGTACAGGCAGATGCATGCGGGCCGCACCGGCGGCCCGACCCGATCTTCACTCGATGGAGGACAGCATGGCCGAACCAGTCCGCCCCACCAACGGAGTGACGCCGTACCTGATGGTCCGCGGGGCCTCGGAAGCGGTGGAGTTCTACAAGCGCGCCTTCGCGGCGGAGGAAGTGGTGCGCACGCCCACCGAGAGCGGCGACAAGCTGATCCACTGCCACCTCCGCATCAACCGCGCGGACGTGATGATGGCGGACGAGTTCCCGGAGTACGGCTCCGTGCTGGACGGCGGGCCGAACGGCGTCATGCTGCACCTGGACGTGGACGACGCCGACGCGTGGTATGCCCGCGCGGTGGAGGCCGGCGCGACCGCGACGATGCCCGTCGTGGACGGGTTCTGGGGCGACCGCTACGGGCAGCTGCGCGACCCCTTCGGCCACACGTGGTCCATCGGCTCGCCCAAGAAGTGACGGACGCGTCCGCCGCGCCGGGCTCCGGTCCGGCGGCGGACGCGGCGGGGACGACGAGGCCTGATCCCATTCCACACACCCACCAACGGGGAGAGAACACCATGGACACCACCGTTCTGCAGCGTGAGCCCGCGGCCAGGACCGCGCCGAACACGACGGCCGCTGCGGTAGCCGCTTCCAAGACGTCACTCCGAGTTGGACGCGTGGTCGGCGCGCTGCCCGTGCTGTTCCTGCTCTTCGATGGCGTCGGAAAGCTCGTGAAGCCGGCTCCCGTTGTGGAGGGAACGGTCCAGCTCGGGTACCCGGTGAGCGTCCTCGTGCCGCTGGGCATCGTCCTGCTCGCCTGCACCATCCTGTACGCGGTCCCGCGCACCGCTGTCCTGGGCGCGATCCTGCTGACGGGCTACCTGGGCGGCGCGGTCGCCACCCACGTGCGCGTGGGCAACCCGCTGCCGACCCACACCCTCTTCCCGGTCTACTTCGGGGTGATGCTCTGGGGATCGCTGTGGCTGCGCGACCCGCGGCTGCGCGAGCTCCTCCCGCTGCGCCGCTAGCCCCGTGGAGCCGGCCCACGGACGGCGCCCGCCGCACCCGGCGGGCGCCGCCGCGCGCGGTCCCCGGCGGCGGGCCCGGCTTGCGCCGGCGGACGCGGACGCTATAGTCCGTTGCCGTGACTACTGCGACGACGCTGGAGACGCACCGCGCCATCGACGCGGTCTGGAGGATCGAGTCCGCGAAGCTGATCGCGGGGCTCGCGCGCATGGTGCGCGACGTGGGCCTGGCCGAGGACCTGGCCCAGGACGCCCTGGTGGCCGCGCTGGAGAAGTGGCCGCAGTCGGGGGTCCCGGACCGGCCGGGGGCGTGGCTGATGGCCGCCGCCAAGAGGCGCGCCATCGACCACTTCCGCCGCGACAGGCTGCTCGACCGCAAGCACCAGGAGCTGGGCCGCGAGCTGGAGGTGCGGCAGGAGGCGGCCGTGCCGGACCTTGACGAGGCGATCGACGACGCCATCGGCGACGACCTGCTGCGGCTGGTGTTCACCTGCTGCCACCCGGTGCTCGCCCGGGACGCGCAGGTGGCGCTCACGCTGCGCCTGCTGGGGGGGCTGACCACCGAGGAGATCGCGCGCGCGTTCCTGGTGCCGGTCCCCACGCTCGCCCAGCGGATCGTCCGGGCCAAGAAGACGCTCACCGAGGCCCGCGTTCCCTACGAGGTCCCCCGCGGGGCCGAGCTGGCCGGGCGGCTCTCGTCGGTGCTCGGGGTGGTCTACCTGATCTTCAACGAGGGGTATTCGGCCACCGCGGGCGGCGACTGGACGCGCCCGGCGCTCTGCGAGGACGCCCTCCGGCTGGGCCGCATCCTGGCCGGGCTGGCGCCGGGCGAGCCGGAGGTGCACGGCCTGGTGGCGCTGATGGAGATCCAGGCGTCGAGGCTGCGCGCGCGGGTGGGCCCCACGGGGGAGCCCGTGCTGCTGCTGGACCAGGACCGGGGGCGCTGGGACCACCTCCTCGTCGGCCGCGGCCTGGCGGCGCTGGCGCGCGCCGAGGCGCTGGGGGGCGCGCGGGGCCCGTACGCGCTCCAGGCGGCCATCGCCGCCTGCCACGCGCGGGCCCGCACCGCCGCGGAAACGGACTGGACGCGCATCGCGGCGCTCTACGACGCGCTCTCGCGGGTGGCGCCGTCCCCGGTGGTGGAGGTGAACCGCGCGGTGGCGCTCGCCATGGCCTTCGGGCCGGCGGCGGGGCTGGAGCTGGCGGACGAGCTCGTCGCGGAATCGTCGCTGAAGGGGTACCACCTGCTCCCCAGCGTGCGCGGCGACCTGCTCTTCAAGCTGGGCCGGCTGGACGAGGCGCGCGCGGAGTTCGAGCGCGCGGCCTCGCTCACCCAGAACGCGCGCGAGCGCCGGCTGCTCCTGGACCGCGCCGCGGCGTGCGGATGAAACGCCCTGGATTCGGGCGTGCCCCCGGCTGGCGCCGGGCGTTCCGCGGGCTTCGGCTCCGTAGCAGACGAAACGACCGTCTGCAACGGAGTCGAGCCCCGCGAAACTGCCCGCGGCGATACTCGCGCCCCTTCAAACGGGCCGAAATCCCTCACGCGGGGTTCGTGCTGGCGTCCGCGGATGGAGCCGCGGCGCGGCTCCATCCTCCATCCCACCTTCCACCCGGAGATCCCCCATGGCCCCCGACCGCTCCGAAAGCTTTTCCGAAGGCGACGTGCTGCTGCTGGTGGGCACCATGAAGGGCGCGTTCGTGGTGTCGTCGAATGCCGAGCGCCGGGAATGGCGGGTCCACGGGCCCCACTTCCGCGGCGAGACGGTGTACTCGCTGGCCTTCGACCAGCGCGGGGGACGGACGCGGATGCTGGCGGGGACGCAGAGCTTCCACTGGGGGAGCGTGGTCCGCGCCAGCGACGACTTCGGGGCGACGTGGAGCGCGCCGGAGCGGCAGAACGTGCGTTTTCCCGAGGATTCCGGGCTGGCGGTGGCCAACGTGTGGCAGCTGCGGCCGGGGCGGGACAGCGAGCCGGACGTGCTGTACGCCGGGGTGGAGCCGGCGGCGCTCTTCGAGTCGCGCGACGCGGGGGAAACGTGGAGCGCGGTGGAGGGGCTGCTGGGCCACGAGCACCGGCCGCGGTGGATGCCCGGGGGCGGAGGGCTGTGCCTGCACACCATCGTGCTGGACGCGGCGGAGCCGCGGCGCATGGGCGTCGCCATCTCCACCGCCGGCTTCTACCGCACCGACGACGGCGGGCGCAGCTGGCAGCCGCGCAACCAGGGCGTGCGGGCGCAGTTCCTCCCGGACAAGTACCCCGAGTTCGGGCAGTGCGTGCACAAGGTGGTGAACCACCCCGCGCGCCCGGAGCGGCTCTTCCTGCAGAACCACTGGGGGCTGTACCGCAGCGACGACTGGGGCGACAGCTGGCACGACGTCGCCAACGGGGTGCCCTCGGACTTCGGGTTCGCCATGGAGGTGCACCCGCACGACCCGGACACGGTGTACATCGTGCCGCTGGAGTCGGACGAGTTCCGCGTGGTCCCGGAGGCGCGGCTGCGCGTGTACCGCACCCGCGACGCGGGCGAGTCCTGGCACGCGCTGGAGAGCGGCCTCCCGCAGAAGGACGCGTACGAGACGGTGCTCCGCGACGCGCTTGCCGCCGACACGCACGACCCCGCCGGCATCTACTTCGGCACGCGCGGCGGCAAGCTCTTCGGCTCGGCGGACGAGGGGGAAAGCTGGAGCGAGATCACGGATGCGCTCCCGCCCATCGTGTGCGTCAAGGCCGCCGTGGTGGGCGCCCGCTGACCCGTCCGTTCACCCTCAACCCCGCGCGAGGACCCATGGAGATCACCGTCGCCCTTCCCGGCGCCCTGCAGCCGTACGCGGCCGGAAGCCCGGAGGTCACCCTGCAGGCCCGCTGCGGCACGGTGGGCGACGCGCTGGGCGCGCTGGCCGGCCGCTATCCCGGCGTGGTGGACCGCGTGGTGGACGAGCGCGGGACGGTGCGGCGGCACGTCAACGTGTTCGTGGACGGCGACGACATCCGCTTCCTGGCGGGGCTGGACACGCCCGTGCGGGAGGGGAGCACCATCGTCATCTTCCCGGCGGTGAGCGGCGGGTAGCGCCGCCGGAGTGCTGCGTCCCGAGGAAAGGAGCCCCGCGATGAGTGAATCGCGGGGCTCCGTTTGTTTTCCAGGTTTTCAAGACTCAAAATGGGCGGAAACGCCCATGTGCGGCGCACTCGGAACGGATAGAGTTCGTCGCGCGGCCTGTTTCCATGCCGCGCGGGGCGAACCGCAACGAGGAGCACAGCATGCCTGGATTCGAGCAGCCGGTGTCGGCGGGAGTGGCCAAGCGACTGGCGGCGGCGGCGGACGGGTTCCGCCACGGGAGGCCCGTGTACTTCGTTTCCGGCTTCCGCGATGCCGGCCCGGTCGAGCGCTTCGAGGGGGAGGAGGGGCGGGAGGAGGCGGAGCGGGCGCGGAGGGCGAAGGAGGCCGGGAGCGGGGGCGAGAAGTTCGGGGTGTTCGGCCCCTACGTCACCGAGCCGGGCCACGGGCACGGGGCGAAGCCGGTGGCCGAGGTGCTGGACGTGACGGTGCGGGTGAAGCTCGCGGACGGGTCCACGCGCACCCGGGTCTTCGGCGGCGGGGAGTACGACGCCCTCTTCTGGACGCGCTCGGCGGTGGACAAGTTCGTCGTCCCGTACTACACCGGCGCGCTCGGGCTGCAGTACGCCACGCGCGTGTCGGACGACTTCGCCGGGAGCAACGTCTACATGCTGGGCCACCTCCCCGACACCATGCCCGTGATGATCCGCCTTCCGGACGCCGGGGAGCAGGGGTGAGGCCGGGCGGGCGCGCCGCTCACCGGGCGAGCGACAGCCGCCCGTGGGCGGGGTCGCTCCACAGCGACCTGAACTGCGGGTCCCGCCTCGCGTACTCCGTCAGGTCGGGCCGCGCCCGCAGGTACCGGCCCAGCAGCTCCCGGGCGCGGTCCCTTTCCCCCAGCACCAGCCGCAGGTAGGCCTCGTCGTACCACAGGAAAAGGTTGACCGCGGGGTCGCCTCCGGCCTCGCGCTGGGCGCGCGTGAGCAGCTCGCGCGCACGCCGCTCGTGGCCGGTGCGCGCCAGCACCGCCGCCGTCCTCACCATGCGGTAGATGGGGTGGTACGGGCGGCCGGCCAGCCGGGCCTTTTCCGGGGGGTCCATCTGCTGCAGCTCCTCCAGCAGCCTCAGCGCCCGGCGGGGATCGGGGTCGCGGACGGACGGGCTGCTCAGGATGGCGAGCTCGCACTGCACGAACCTCCAGTCGCCCGGGAACTTGCTGCGTCCCAGCGCGCACCAGCGGCTGGACTCCTCGGGGCGCTCCAGGAGGAGCGTGGTGCGGTACAGCACGTCCAGCACCTGGTCCACGTTGCGGAGGTAGGCGTCCTTCTGGTACGCCTGGCGGGCCGCGAACTCCGCCTCCCCGAAGTCGGTGCGGAAGCGCAGCAGCTGGCTAAGCGTGCTCCAGGCGCTCGCCAGCGACGGGTCCGCCACGGTGGCCGCGCGCAGGTCGCGCTCCGCCTTCGCCACCAGCTCCCGCCACATCCCGTCGTACTGGATGGAGTCGTCGGCCTCCAGCCAGTACGCCGTCCCGCGGAGCTCCAGCGCGGGGGCGTACCCCGGCTCCAGCGCCAGGGCGCGCTCCGCGTGCTCCACGGCGCGGCGGGTCCAGTCCCGCTTCCGCCGCATGTCCGTGAGGTCGATGCGGTCGAGCGCCAGCCACCCGCGCCGCACGGAGGGCTCCACCCACCGCGGGTCCAGCCTGCCCGCCCCCGCGAGCATGCTGTCGGAGATCTCCAGCATCCGGCGCGCGGTCAGCACCGCGACCGAGTCGGGGTGGCGGGCGACCTCCAGTCCGCTCGTCCGCATCTCGTCCGCCCGCCTGACCAGCGCCCGCGCCTGCACGTCGCGCGTCCCCGCGCTCCACCGGCGAAGCTGCACCTCCTGTCCCAGCCTCGTGCGCAGGCACTCCGCCACCTCGCCGGCCAGGTCCTCCACCAGCGTGAACCGGTCGCCCACCGCCCGCGTGAGCACCTTGCCCGTCAGCTCCTGGCCCGTGTTGGCGTCCACCAGGTGCGCCGCAAGCCGAACGCTGTCGCCGGAGCGCTGCAGGCTGCCCCCCACCAGCGTCCCCACGTCCAGCACCCTGCGGAGGCTGTCCGGCGTGACCGGCCGGTTCCGGAACGGCCGGACGCCGTTGGGCGAGACCACGTAGAGCCCTTCCACGCCGGCCAGCTGGTAGATCAGGCTCTCGGTGAGGTCGGCGGCCAGGTAGTCCAGCTCCGGGTCGCCGCTCTGGTTCTCGAAGAACAGGATCGCGATGCGGTTCGGCGCGGCTGGCTGCTCCGTCGACGCCTGCGCCGACGGTGCGGCCGCCGCAGGTGCCTGCACCGGCATGGGGAGCCACAGTACGGCGAGCGCCAGCGCGAGGATCCCGGCCGCGAGCGCGGCGAGCCGCACTCTGTGGTCGCGGGGGAGCCGGATGCGGGTGGACGAGGGCGGCGCCGGGAGGTGGGCCCCGGCGCACGCGGCCGCGGCGCTCACGGGGTCCTCCTCGGGAGCGGGAGGCGGCTCCGCAGGCTCCGGGCTTTCCGCCGCTCCGGGGGCGGGCGGGGCAGCCGCGGCGGACGGCGCGGCGGGAGCCGGCGCCGCGGGGGCGGTGGCGGGCGCGGGGGAGGACCGCAGCAGCGCCGCCAGCGCCGCGACCTCCGGGTCCGGGTCCATTCCCAGCTCCTCCCGGAGCGCGGCGGCGTGCGTGCGGGCGTGGCGGATGGCCGACGGCCGGTCGCCCGCCGCGTCCAGGGCGCGCATCAGCCGCAGCGCGAGGCGCGAGCTGCACGGGTCGTGGGCCACCGCCTGGCGCCACCACCGCGCCGCGTCCTCCGCTTCGCCGGCGGCGCCGGCCGCCTCGGCCAGGCGCTCCAGGGCGCTGGCATACGCCCGGGCCAGGCGGTCGCGCTCCGCCTCCGCCCACTGCTGGAAGGCGGGCGCGTCCTCGACGTAGAACCCGTCCAGGAAGGGGCCCCGGTACAGCTCCACCGCCCGGCGCGCGTCGCCGGCCCGCAGCGCCGCCTCGAACGCGGCGACGTCGCTGGCGACCACCTCGGGGTTGAGGGACACCTCGTCGCCGGAGGACATGAACGCGTCGTCCCCCAGCTCCTTGCGCAGCAGGTACAGCGACTCCGAGAGGAGGGGCCGGCCCTTGCCGGGCGCGCTGTCGGGCCACAGGTAGCCGACGATCTTTTCCCGGGTGAGGGACCCGGTGCGGGACGCCGCGAGCAGGGCCAGGAGGGCGACGCGGCGCCGGTAGGACGCCCGGCCGGCGAGCGGTCCGGCGGGGCCCTCCACCTGGGCTCCGCCCAACGTGAGGACGGTAAACACTGGTTGACTGTGAGGTTGATGGAAAACCCGAGAACAGGTAGAGACCTGCCTCCTATGGTACGCAATCGAGCGGCATTGACAAGGGGGCCGCCGTGGAAACCCCAACGCATCGTACCATGCCCGAGCGAAGCTCCACCCCGCCCCATGGTCCGTTCGACGAATCTCCCGCCAGGAGGCGCCCCATGGACTCCGCACGCCGTGTCCACGATCCGACGACCCTCTTCGACACGCTGGACCTCCTCCCGCAGCACCAGGCGCTGATGACCCCCGCCGGCAGGGTCGTGCGGCTCAACCGCTGGCTTTCCGAGCTGCTCCGCAGGGTCCCGGACGGGCGGTACCTGGAGGAGGCTCTCGGCTCGTACGCCCGCTCCATCGCCGACCTCCGCTTCCCATGTGGCTGCGACGGGCACTGCGGCGCGCCCACCACCCTGAAGTATCAGACGGTCACGGGTCCCTGTCTTCTCTGGGGATGGTGCGTGGAGCTGGACCGCTACGGCCTGGGCCGCCTGGTCCTGATGACGGTGCAGCCGCTCGACCCCGACGCCCCGTCCGACGACGCGATCCGCGAGCACTTCGGCCTGACCCGCAAGGAGATCGACGTGGCGCGCCTCCTGGCGGAGGGCCGCACCAACGCGGGGATCTCGGCGGCGCTGTGCATCAGCGAGCACACGGCCCGGCACCACACGGAGCATGTATTCAGGAAGCTGGGCGTCAGCTCGCGCGCGGAGGTGGGCCCGAAGCTCCGGGCCCTCCGGCGGGGGGAACTGAACTAGCGATTCTTGCCAGGAGGAAGTCCGATGTGGCGATCGCTGCGGCGCCTGGCGCCGTTCTGGCTGGTGGTGGGCGTCGCGGCGGTGGCGCCCCCGGGCCGACAACCCGCGCCCGGCCGCCGGCCCGGGGAGGACCCCGGGCCGGGCGGCGGACCCCCCGCCGAGTACCAGGGCGTGCACCGGCGGGAGGTGCGCCACCTCCTGGACCGCGTGACGGGGTGGCGCACGTCCCGAGACGCGAGCACCGACGGCGGGGTCCCGCCCGCGGTGCCCATCGCCTGCGTCCGCGACGCGTACGTGGCCGCCGCCGTGCAGCACGCCTGGGCCGCCGAGAGCTACTATCGCCTGCGGCACCCCGAGGCGGGGGCCATGGCGGCTGCGATGCGCGACGACCTGGACCAGGCGGACGAGCTGTGCGCCGTCACCGGGCGGGGCGGGGTGGAGGGGTGCGCGACCCTCCGTCTGTGGGCGTGCCCGGTGCCGCCGTGACGCCCCGCACCGGGCGCAGGTTGTCGGCGCGCGCGGCATCCACCCGCAGCACCCGCGGGTCCACGGCGACGTGCCCCGCCGCGCCCGGCACCACCAGGCGCAGCTCGGTCGTGCCGCCGCGGAAGCGGTGCCTCCCCGCGTACAGCGGCGCCTGCTCCGCGCCGGCCGGGCCCGCGGCGTACACGGCCACCTCCAGCACCTCGTCCATCGCCAGCGGCACGTCCGCCCCGCCGCGGCGCTCGCTTTTTGCTGCGCGGACACGGGCGACGACCAGGGTGCGCCCGCCGGGGAGCGGGCGGCCCGAGGCGGACTCCACCGCCAGGTCGTACACCACCACCCGCCGCACCCACTGGTCGACGAGCGCGCGCGCCTCCGGCGCGGCCGCGGCTTCCAGCGCGGCGGCCAGCTCCGCGGCGGTGGGCGCGGGGGCGGGGTGGGCGTGCTCCCGCACGAAGCCGCGGAGCGTCCCGTCCAGCGTCTCCTGCCCCAGGAGGTCGCGCAGCCCGGCCATCACCACCGCGCCCTTGCCGTAGTACAGGTAGGGCTGGCCGGTGGCCTTCCAGAGCGGGCGCTCTGGCTCCGGGTCCTCGGCCCGGCCGCGGAGGTAGCGCTCCAGGTCGTACTCGAGCATGCGGGTCACCTGCCGCTCGCCGCGAAGCTCGCGCAGCACCACCTGCTCGGCGTACTTGGCGAGCGATTCCACGATCATCGTCGCCCCCGGCCCGTCGCCCGGGTTGACCTGGTGGGGCCACCACTGGTGCCCCACCTCGTGCGCCACGCGGCGGGTGACCAGGTCCAGCGAGGTGGAGTCGCGCGCGTCGGTGAGGAAACCGCGGTTCTCGGAGTACAGCACCATCCCCGGGAGCGCGAACGCCCCGAAGCCCCAGTAGGGCGGCACCTCCACGATGCGCAGGGTCGCGTGGGGGTACCGCCCGAAGGCCCGGCCGAAGGCGTCCAGCGACGCCGTGGCCGCGCGCAGCATGCGGTCCACGTTGCGGGCGTGCCCCGGGTGGAAGTACACCTCCACCGCTACGCCCCCGTGCACGGCGCGGCGGGTCGCGTACCGCGCCGACACGAAGCCGAGCTGCGCCAGCGCCGGCCGGTCCAGGACATAGCGGAAATGGCGCCGCCCGCCCGTCCGCCACTCCCCCCGCAGCTCGCCGGGCGCGACCGCCACCTGGTCCGCGCTGGTGGACACGGTGACCTCCGCGGTCGCCCAGCCGGCGGCCGGGTCGTCGGGCGACTCCGCGGCACCGGCTTCCTCGTCCCGCCGCGGCGGCAGCCCCTGGCGGCGGCGCTCGGCCGGGTCGCCGATCTCCTGGCTCGCGCGGTAGCCGACGTGGGGAAAGGCCTGCCCCTGCGACACGAACGACCCGTTGTCCACCACCGACAGGTCGAACCCCGAGGCGCGGATCCCCCGCTGCGCCACGGAGGCGCGGTACGAGAGCTCCGCCCGCGCCCCCGGCGCCAGCGGGCGGCGCATGCGGAACCCGTGCATGCCGTGGCGCGCGTCCCGCACCACGGCGTCCGCCCCGGCCAGCGACACCCGCACGCTGTCCAGGTCGCGGCGCACCCCCACCCACACCGTGTCCACGGGGCGGCCGGTGCGGTTTTCCAGCACCAGCGTGCCGGCCACGCGCAGGCGCCGCTCCGCCGGGAACAGCTCCACCTCCGCCCGCACCGCCGCCACGCCGGGCTGCGGCACGGCGGCGAGGCGGCGGTACGTCCGCTCGTACCCCGCCCGCCACGCCAGCGCCTGCTCGTGCGTCTCGCGGCGGTTCAGCACGTCGGTCCGGCGAAAAGTCCACGCGCCGCTGCCCGCGAAGAGCAGGAGGCACGCCGCCGCGCCCGCCGTTCCGCGCCGCCCCAGCCGCCGCGGCGCCGCCGCCAGCCGCGCCCGCAGCGAGGGCGGGGTGCCGCGCCGCCACAGCCCGGCCGCGGCGAAGGCCGTCACCCCCGCGAAGGCGGTCCAGTACAGCAGGAACGCACGGAGCGACGCCTCCACCTGCCCGCCGCCCCCCATGTCGGAGTGCGGCACCCGCGGCCCGCTCCCGAAGCGCAGCAGGGGGTGCTCCAGCCCCAGGGCGTCGCCGCGCAGCGCCACGGCCGCGACCACCAGCGAGATCCCCATCCCCACGTAGCGGTTGGGGGCGAGCGCCTGCGCCAGCAGGGCGGCCGCCGCGAAGAGCGCCAGAGGCAGGCCGCCCGAGACGGCGAAGCGCAGGTGAAGCCCGGGGTCCCCGGGCGGGTAGCCGCGCGCCAGCTGGAAGGCCACGGCGACCGCCAGCGTCGCCGCGGTCGCCACGGCGGCGGTGAGGACCAGGGCGGCCAGGCGCGACAGGTAGAACACGGCGCTGCCCGTGGGCGTGGCGTCCACGATCTCCGCCAGGCGCACCGACCGGTCGCGCCACGCCAGCTCAGCGGCGAAGTACACCAGGACCACCGTGCCCAGCTCGGCGAGGAGAGGGCGCGCGACGTCCAGCAGGATCCCGGTGGTGGGGAGGAGGCGGCTGCCGTACTCCGCCGCCTCGGAGCCGGCCATGTTGGCCCACGCCGCCGCCACCCACAGGACCATGAGCGCCAGGAAGGGCCGGCTGCGCAGCACGTAGCCCAGCTGCACCCGCGTGGCGGAAACCAGCGCGCGCCGCTGCGCTCCCGGGCCGCCCGCGGGCACGGGCCGGTACGCCGGGACCGCGGCGGGCGCCCGCGCCTCCGCGGCGGGGCGGGCGCGCCCCCCCGCGGTGGGCACGCGCAGGGCGAAGCGGCGGTGCACCCCCGCCAGCACCAGGGCGGAGACCGCCAGCCACAGCACGCGGTTCAGCAGGAAGCTCCCCGAGAGCGCAAGGTGCCGCGTGTTGCGCACCGCGGGCGTCCAGTGGCGCGTCTGCTCCGCGAACGCCGCCAGCCCGAAGGGGTCCAGCAGCGACGCGCGCGCCATGGCCGCCGCGGAGGCTGGCTCCGCCCCCGCCAGCAGCGGCGAATCGGTGAGCACGGCGCACAGGAAGTAGAGCGCGTACACGAACACCCCGGCCACGTAGCCGGCGAGCGCGCTTCGCGACAGCGCCGCCACGGCGAAGAGCACGGTCCCGGCGAACACCAGGTTGGGAAATCCCACCACCCCCAGCGCCCACAGGTAGGCGGCCACGTCCGCGCGCCCCAGCCGCTCGGGCTCCACCGCCACCAGCAGCGGCGCCAGGAGCATCCCCAGCGTGGCCATGGACAGGACCGCGGCGGCGAGGAGCAGCGCCCCGGCGAAGCGGCCCAGCAGGTAGCGCGTCTTGCCCACGGAGGTGCCGAAGACGATCTCGGCCATGCGGTGCTCGGCGTCGCGCTGCGCGGCGCCGGTGCAGAACAGGGTGAGGACGAAGATGCAGGGGAGCGAGAGCAGCCCCGTGGCGAGCACGGCGGCGTAGGGCGAGTTGACGTTGACCGAGTCGGGCCCGTACCCCGTCGCCACCAGCGCGAAGCCCACGAGGAAGAAGGCCGCCGCCGCGGCGGCGAAGGAAAGCTGGCGCGTCCCGTAGCGCCACTCGAAGCCGATGATCCCGGCGAGCATCCCCGTCACCCCGCGCGCCGGTGCGGGAGCACCGAGAAGTACACGTCCTCCAGGTCCGGCTCCACCGGCTCGAAGCCGGCGTCGGGGCGCTCGTCCGCCAGCACGTGCACCCGCGTCCGCCCCTCGAAGAGCTGCGTGGAGAGCACGTCCAGCGATTCGCGGTACGCCGCGGCGGCGTGCTTGTCCACCGTCCGGCTCCACACCCGCCCCGCCAGCTCGGCGACCAGCCGCCGCGGCTCGCCCTCGCGCAGCACCCGCCCGCCGGCCAGGATGGCCATGCGCGGGCAGAGCTGCCGCACGTCCTCCACGATGTGGGTGGACAGGATCACCACCACCTGCTCGCCCACCTCCGCCAGCAGGTTGTGGAAGCGGTTGCGCTCCTCGGGGTCCAGCCCGGCGGTGGGCTCGTCCACGATCACCAGCCGCGGGTCGCCCAGCAGCGCCTGCGCGATCCCGAAGCGCTGGCGCATCCCCCCGCTGAAGCCGCTCACCGCCTTGCGCCGGTGCTCCCACAGGTTGGTCCGGTGCAGCAGGGCGTCCACCTGCTCGCGCCGGGCGCGCCGCCCCGCGACGCCCTTGAGGAGCGCCAGGTGCTCCAGCAGGTCGGCCGCGGAGACGCCGGGGTACACGCCGAAGTCCTGGGGGAGGTAGCCCAGGTGCCTGCGGTGCGCCTCGGGGTCGCGCAGCACGTCCACCCCGCCGAACCGGATGCTCCCCGTGTCCGGCTCCTGGAGCGTGGCGAGCGTGCGCATCAGCGTGCTCTTGCCGGCGCCGTTGGGGCCCAGCAGCCCGAACAGCCCCCGGCCGATGGACAGGTCCACGCCGCGCAGGGCGTGCACGCCGTTCGGATAGGTCTTGGAAAGGTCGGTGACGGTCAGCATGGGGACCCGCGGTCGTGTCGTGTGGGGGCGTGGCCGCCGCGGGCGGGGGACGGATCGCGGCGGGGGAGCGGGTCACGGCGAATTGGAAACGGATGGCTCCCCGGCCGCCGTACGGGCGCCGGCGCGGCGCGGTTTCAGCGCGCCGGGCCGTTCCGCCGAGCTCCAGGGCGGAGAGGTGCGCTGCGCGCCGCGCCCGGGCGGCGGGAGCGTGTTCACCCTGCTCCTTCCGGCCGCGGCGGCCGGGGAGCTGGAGCGGATGTCTTTGTGAGATCTTGACGCGCCCGCCGCGCTTCTTTGTGCGTCCTTCACGCCGCCCGCGCCATCGTTGGTGCGCGGGCGGCGTGACCGTTTCCGGCACGCTCCCGCGGACTGAACCCTTTTCGCGAGGAGCCGATGCTTGCCAGGCTGAAGCGGGCGGTCCTGGGCGGGCCGCGCGACGTCCAGGACCCGGGTACGTTCCACGCCATCTCCCTGGTCGCCCTCCTCGCCTGGGTGGGGCTGGGGGCGGACGGGCTCTCGTCGTCGGCCTACGGCCCCGACGAGGCGTTCCGCGCGCTGGGGGAGCACACCTACCTGGCCGTCGCGCTGGCGGGGGCGACCGCGGTGACCGTGCTGGTGATCTCGGTGGCCTACTCGCAGATCATCCGCCGCTTCCCCTTCGGCGGCGGCGGGTACGTGGTGGCGACCCAGCTCCTGGGGCCGCGCTGGGGGGTGGTCTCCGGCTCGGCGCTGCTGATCGACTACGTGCTCACCATCTCGGTGTCCATCGCCGGCGGGCTGGCCATGCACGCGGGCGACGTCCCGCGGCTGGCGGGCGAGGTGCGGAGCGGCTTCCGGGGAGGGGTGGAGGCGCTGGGCGCCGCGGGGCTGTTCGCGGTGTTCGTGCGCGCCTACTCCATGGGCGCGGGGACGTACACCGGGATCGAAGCAGTGTCCAACGGCCTGCAGATCATGCGCGAGCCGCGGGTGCGGACCGGCCGCAGGACGATGACGCTGATGGCGGTGTCGCTGGCGCTGACGGCGGGCGGGATCCTGCTGCTGTAGCTGCTCTTCGGCGCGCGAACGGTGGAGGGGAAGACGATGAACGCCGTGCTCCTGGACGCCTTCGCGGGCGGGTGGACGGTGGGCGGGGTGCGGGTGGGGTACGGCTTCGTGGTGCTCACCCTCGCGGCGGAGGCGGCGCTGCTGTTCGTGGCGGCGCAGGCCGGCTTCATCGACGGGCCGCGGGTGATGTCCAGCATGGCGGGGGATTCCTGGCTCCCGCACCGCTTCGCGCAGCTTTCCAGCCGCCTCACGATCGGCGACGGCGTGCTGCTGATGGGCGGCGCCGCCGTCGCCACGCTCGTCTACACCCGCGGCAGCCTGACCGCGCTGGTGACGATGTACTCCATCAACGTGTTCGTCACCTTTTCCCTCTCGCAGCTCGGGATGGTGCGCTTCTGGATCAGCCACCGGGAGCCGGGCCGCGGCCGGGGCCTCGCGATCCACGGGGTGGCGCTCGTCCTCTGCCTGGGGATCCTGCTGGGGTGGTCTACGAGAAGTTCGCCCTGGGCGGGTGGCTGACCCTCGCCGTGACCGGGACGGTGGTGGGGCTCTGCTTCGCGGTCCGCCGCCACTACGCCGGGGTGGGGGCCGGCCTCCGGCGGCTGGACGCCATCCTGGAGGCGCTTCCCGTGCACGCCCCGGACGCCCCCGCCCGAGCCGGATCCCCGCCTCCCCACGGCGGTCCTGCTGGTGGGCGGCTACGGCGGGCTGGGCGTGCACGCGCTGCTCGCGGTGCAGCGGACCTTTCCCGGGCACTTCCGCAACTTCGGCTTCGTGTCGGTGGGGGTGATCGACGCGGCGACGATGAAGGGAGTGGAGGAGGTGGAGCGGCTGCGCGCCCGCACGGAGGAGTTGCTGCGGCGCTACGTGGAGCTCGCCCGGCGCTTCGGGCTCGCGGCGGATTTCCGCATGGCGGTGGGGACGGACGTGCTGGACGAGGGCGAGGAGGTGTGCGCCGGGATCGCCGCGGACTACCCACGCTCCGTTTTCTTCCTGGGAAAGCTGGTCTTCCGCGAGGAAACATTCTTCCAGCGCCTGCTCCACAACGAAACGGCGTACCAGCTCCAGCGGCGGCTCCAGCTCGCCGGCCGGAGCGCGATGGTGCTCCCGGTGCGGGTCGCCGGCGGGCGGAGCGAAAACCCCGGAAAGCGAGTCGCGCAGCCATGAGAACCCCCACCTTCGCCGTCCGCCGCGCCGTCCTGCCGGTGCTCCTGCCGCTGCTGGCCGCCTGCGGACCTCCGCCGCAGATCGTGGGCTCGTGGGAAACGCAGGAGCCCCTGCGCGTGCGGACCACCTACGTGTCCCGGGAGGGCGGCACCGGCTTCCGCATCGCCGGGGGGCGGATGGAGGACTTCCGCTACGCCGTGGACCCCGACGCCGACCCGGTCCCGCTCGACCTGTGGCTGCGCGCCCCGGGCGGCGAGGAGCGCCGCGTCGCCGGGATCGTGCAGCTCCGGGGCGGGAGTGGGCTGCGGATCCGGCTCGCGCCGCCGGGCGAGCCGCGCCCGCGGGAGTTCTCCCGCGCTCATCCCGGCACCGCTCTCAGCCGCTCCGTGCCGAGGTGATGGAGCCACCACCCACAGGGGCAACAGCGTGCGCTTCGGCGGGGTCCGGTGTTTGGGGTCGGCCAGGGGAGGCTCCTCCGGCAGTGCGAAACTCGCCCGCCGTCCGTGCGAGGGCGGGATCGCGCTGGCTTCGAACAAACGCACCGCCTGCGGACCCTCCCCCGACCTCCCGGCGCAGATCCCAGGAACGGCAACAGCCGTGTCGGTGCAGTACTCCCCCTCTCCCGCTTGCGGGGGAGGGGGCCGGGGGGAGGGGGCCCTCGCGGACGCCAGCGCGAGCCCCGCGTGAGGGATTTCGGCCCGAAGGGGCGAGACCCCGCGGGCAGTTTCGCGGGGGCTCGACTCCGTTACGCACGGTTGTTTCGTGCGTTACGGAGCCGAAGCCCGGCCCCGGCGCCAGCCGGGGGCACGCCCAACCCCGCAGTTTTCCGTAAAAATCAGCCCGCCACGGCGAGAACCGGAAGCGGTTGCGCGGTGCCCGAGTGCAGGAACGCGTTCGGGTCGTGGTGGAGCGCTTCCTTGGGCAGCCATTCCCAGAGCGGACCCAGGTGCGTGCGGATCTGGCCGGTGAGCACGGCGGGCAGCTCGGCGGTCTCCCCCTCGAAGAAGGCGCGGAACCGCGGCTCGTCCATCCACCGCCGCATCTTCCGGTGGTAGGCGTTGCGGTTGTTGCGCTCGGACGAGATCCCGCGGAAGAACTGCTCCAGGGCGATGTACGACCGCCGGTTCCTGACCAGCCGGCGCGTGAGGGCCCGCGGCGAGAATGCGTAGTCGAAGGTGTCGATCACGTGGTCGTAGAACTGCGGCCACGTGTAGTTCCTGGGCCGGACGTTCATGGCCTGCACCAGGTCCAGGAAGTGGAAGGGCACGGGGAGCACCCGCCCCTCCCGCTGGTAGTCCAGGTTGAGCACGGCGTTGCGCCCGAAGGCCGAGAGCAGCGCGAAGTGCGGGTACATCCCCGGGGCCTGGTCCACGAAGCGCTTGGTGAGCTCGAACGGCTCGGGCCCCTCGTCGGCGTCCAGCCCGAAGATCAGGTTGCACTGGGTGTAGGGGACGTACTCGTTGACCAGGTTGGCCTGCTCGGCCACGGCCTGCACCTTTTCCATGCCGCGCACGGAGCGCATGCGCGACTTGTCGCCGATGTCGAACCACGACTCGATGCCGGGGGCGATGGCCTTGAAGCCGTTGCGCTTGAGCCGCTTGAGGTTGTCCTCCTTGAGCAGCGACAGCGAGGTTTCGGCCACGAAGGTGACGCTTCCCGGCGGCACCACCTCCTCGATGGTGTCCAGGTAGTCGTCGAAGCGGATGCCGAAGTTGGGATCGTGCCACACCGCCACCGCGCGCGGCATCTTCAGCTCCTGGAAGAAGCGCAGGTCGTCGCGGAGCCCCTCGTAGGGGAGCGGCTGGTAGGGCACCACGGCGTCGATGCAGAAGCTGCACTTGTACGGGCACCCCAGGCTCCCCAAAAAGGGCACCAGCTTGAGGACGTTGGCGCGGTCCATGGAGGGCTTGAGGAACTTCCAGCGCTGGCGCAGCCCCGGGAGGTCGGCGGGCTGCCTGTGCGCCGACAGGTACGCGCCGAGGGGCCGCTGGGGCGCGGGATCGTGCAGCAGGTCGCGGATCAGCTCGCGGTCGCAGAAGCCCACCACGTAGTCGAAGTACTTGCGGGCGTCCTCGGGATACGACCTCGCGTGGGGCCCGCCCAGCACGGTGGGCACGCCCCGGTGCCGGTAGAAGGCGCTGAAGGCGTAGGCCAGCAGCGCGCACTGCGAGAAGGCGTTGATGAAGAGCAGGTCCAGCTCCTCGGGGAGGCCGCCCGCCAGCAGCTCGGTGCCGGAGTAGTAGGCGATGTGCGCCTGGTGTCCCTCCTCCTCGCACCACACCCCCACCACCTGGGGCATGATGCTGGTGTTGTTGGCCCGCATGAGGCGCGAGTACCCGTTGCGCGGAGGCTCCTTGCCGAGCAGGTCGATGATCCCGATGCGCATGTCTCTCCTTCGCCGGCGTACACGAGGCGGACCGCTGAGGAAGATGCTGGTGCACAACACCCTAGGGAGCGCGGCGGGCGCTGGCAAGCACTTCGTTTCGCGCCCCTCCGGGCAATCCCGCGCCCCGCCGGGGCCCGCGCGGGGACGGACGTTCCTGCCGCGCCGCGGAGCGCATTGCGCGGCATGGATTTGGCTACTGCGGCGGACGGTGCGGAAATGCCAACCCGGGAGAGCGAAGATGCGCGGCAAGCAGAGCTGGATGGGGGCCGGGCTGGCGGTGGCGGTCGCGGCGGCGGGGTGCGCGCGGGCGGAGGGCGCGCCGGACCGGACGCCGCCCCGTGCCGCGGCGGCGCCGGCCGCGGCCCCGGCGCCCGGCCCGCGGGAGGTGGACGCGGCGCGGCGGCGGGTCGCGGCGCGCGCCGACTCGGCGCGCCGGACGCTGGTGCAGGTGCGCGGGCTCACGCGCGAGGAGCGCGCGGACCTGCGGCAGGACGTGAACGCCCGCCAGGTGGCGGTGGCGCAGAGCCTGGGGGTGCGCGCCCGGGACGAGGAGGAGATCCGGCGGCTGGTGCGCGAGGGGTGGCTGGTGGCGCTGGAGGACAGCACGCAGTACTGGGTGCTGCGCGACCTGACGTACTCGGTGCCGTACGTGACGCCGGACGCGAAGGCCATGCTGCTGGAGATCGGCCGCCGCTTCCACGAGCGCATGGACAGCCTGGGGCTGCCGCGCTACCGCATGGAGGTGACCTCGGTGCTGCGGACGCCGGAGGCGCAGGACGAGCTGAAGCGCCGCAACTCCAACGCCGCGCGCGACGTGAGCGCCCACGAGTTCGGCACCACGCTGGACGTGGCGCACGTGCGCTTCGCCCCGCCCGCCGCCGCCGACCTCCCGGCCGAGCTCCCCGCCGCCCCCGGCCCGTCCGCGCTGATCCGCGCCGAGGAGGCCACGCTGCTGCACGAGGTGGCGAAGCAGAACGCCGCCGCCCTGCAGGCCGAGCTGGGCCGCGTGCTCGCGGAGATGCGCGACGAGCGCAAGCTCCGCGTGATGATGGAGCGCCGCCAGGCCGTCTACCACATGACCGTAGCGCAGCGGATGCCCGCCGCCGCGGAGGACTGAGCGGGCCCTCACCCGGCTCGCTTGAGGCTCGCCACCCTCTCCCAATTCTGGGAGAGGGGGCAACTGCTCGATCCTGAGAACGGGCAAGTAGTTGCGTGAGGGATTACGGCCCGAAGGGGCGAGACCCGGCGGGGCAGTTTCCGCCGGGGCTCGACTCCGTTAGCGAGCGTTGTTTGCTCGCTTACGGAGCCGAAGCCAGACCCCGGCGCCAGCCGGGGGCACGCCCGACCAAGCAGTTCAATCCGTAAGACCCTTCACGAAACCGACTCGCCTCAGAACGCGGTTCCGTTCGCCCGCTTCCCGGCCGACGAGGATAGCGACCCCAGCGCCGTGTGGAGCACGAACGACCCGGTGGCGCTCGCGTCCGGGCTGCGGTTCATGGACACCCCGTCGGTGCCGGAGAGCGAGGACGGATAGGAGTAGCTGTTCACCGTCGTGGTCCCGTTCTTCAGGATCACCGAGTCGCCGCTGTTGCCCAGCGCGAGCGACCCCGTGCTCGCCGCCACCGCGTTGGTGAGCCCGGCCGGGATCGCCGAGGCGCCGGCGAACACCACGATCGCCTTGCCCGGCGCCAGCGTGGTCCCCGCCGCGAAGGTGTGCTTCACTCCCGCGCCGTCGCTGATCGTCCACCCGCCGATGGACGCCGAGGTGCCGCCCACGTTGACGATCTCCACGAACTCGCCCGCCGTGTTGCTCCCCGGCTCGTTGGCCATGATCTCGTTGATGACGACCTGCGCCGGCGTGCCCGAGGGCACGGTGATGGTGAACGCGGCGTTGCTCGCGTCGCTCACCGAAGGCGCCGCCGCGTCGCTCACCCGCACCCGGGCCGCGGTGCTGGCCGTGGAGGGAACCGTCCACGCGTAGCTCCCGGCGGAGGCCGGGGTGCCGGCCGTGATGGTGCTCCAGGTGGTGCCGTCCAGCGTGTACTCCAGCTTCACGTTCGCCACCCCGGACGACGTCCAGGTGATGCTCTGCATGCTCCCGCCCGCCCACGACTCGCCGCCGTTGGGCGCGGTGACCGCCACGCTCGCCGTGCCGCCGGTGCCCCAGGTGTAGCGGCTGAGCACCGGGTAGTGGTCGCTGGTGGTGGCGTCGTAGCTGGCGACGAACGAGTCCACCCGGTACACCTCCGTGCTCCCCGGCACCAGCGTGGCGTACAGCTCGTTGGTGTCCAGGTGGTGGTCGATCATGTCCGTGTAGCTGGTGGTGGACGACACGCCGGCGAGCGAGAGCGCCCGCGTGGGGAAGGCGTAGTCCGCCGCGTCGGCCACGAAGTTCTGGTAGGGCGATGCGCTGCCGGAGGTGATGGAGGTGTCCACGTCGTCGTTCCAGTCGCCCACCACGATCACCTTCTGCGTGGGGTAGGTGGCGTCCAGGTACGTCTTGAGCGCCGCCGAGGCGTTCTGGCGCTTCTGCCAGCTGGGGGCATCGTCGAACGCCTTCATGTGAAGCACGATCACCACCACGTCCTCGGTGACGCCGTTCAGCGTCACGCGCAGCTTCACCTCCAGCGGCGGGCGGCCGGCGAAGTCCGCGTCGTTGGCGGTGAGGATCACCTTGGCCCCCAGCAGCGTCGCCACGGAGCTCCTGTACAGGATTCCCACCTTCTGCTCGGTGGCGCCGTAGTAGGCGGAGCCGTTGGTCACCGTGGACTCGCCCGCCAGGAAGCCGGTGTAGCCGGTGAGCTGCGACTCCAGGCTGTTCCATGCCGCCTGGTCCGCGATCTCCGCCACGCCCCACACGTCGAAGTCGGTCCCGGCGATCACGTCGCGCGCGTTCTGGAGCTGGAGCGTCTCGTTGCTCGGCCCGCTGCCGGTGGCGCCGAACCACTCGATGTTCCAGCTCGCCACGTCCAGCGTGGCGGCGGCGCCCTTTGCCGGCACGGTCGCGAGGGATGGACGGTCGGGGGCGGCGGGGGCCTCACCGCGCGCCGCCGTGGGGGTGTCGCACGCGGCGAGGGCGGGCGCGAGGAGGGCGCCGAGCAGGAGCGCGGCGCGGAAGCGGAGCAAGGGGGTCATCCGGTCACCCTGGGGTGGGAGTGGGGCGCGCCGCGATGCGCGGCGTGCAGGAATGTGGCGGATAAGGTATGCTCCGCCGCGCCGCCGCACCACGGGGACGAGCGCAACGGACCGGTCACGGACGGGTCCCCGCCCGGCGCCGTGTTCCCCCGGGGGAACACGGCCCGTGCGTGCGCGACCGGGGGGACACGCAAGCCCTGAATCCGCATGGCGCTTGACGCCCTCCGGCCGGCGTTCCATATTGCAACCTTCATCCGCCGTCTGCTTTCGTGGCACCCTTTCCCGCCACGCGAGTCACCAGGCTTTCCGCCCGCCGCACATCCCGCGGGGGCTCCGCAAGGGGCTTCCCGCTCGGTTTTTTTCCCCCAGCGCCGCCGGCCCCCGCCGCAGACGATGGTTGCCGACCCCAGGACCCTGATCGACAAGCTCAACCCGGCGTGCCGCGGCGCGCTGGAGAGGGCCGCCGCGGTCTGCGTCCGGCGGACCCACTACGGGGTGGAGGTGGAGCACCTGCTCGGGGAGCTGCTGGAGTCGCCGGGCGGCGACGTGCCCGCCGTGCTGCGGCAGTACGACGTGGACCCCGCCGCCGCGCTGGCGGAGCTGGCGGCGGCCACCGAGCGCTTCCAGCGCGGCAACGGCCGCACCCCGGCGCTGTCGCCGCACCTGCTGCGGTGGCTGGAGCGGGGGTGGCTGGTCGCCTCGCTCCGGCTGGGGGAGGACGCGGTGCGCCCGGGGGCGCTCCTCCTGGCGCTGCTGGACGACGACCTGCTCCGCGCCGCCGCCCTGGAGGCCGCCCCCGCGCTGGGGCGCATCCCCCGAGACTCGCTCCGCGACAGCCTGCGCGACCTGCTCGGCGCCCCCGCCGCTCCCGCGTCCCCCCACCGCGCCCCGCTCGCCGCCGCGCCGCTCCACGACGGCCCCTCTCCCTCCGCCGCCACCCCCGCGCTCGACCGCTACACCGTGGACCTCACCGCCCTCGCGCGGGCGGGCGGGATCGACCCGGTCCGCGGGCGCGACGGCGAGATCCGGCAGGTCGTGGACATCCTCATGCGCCGCCGCCAGAACAACCCCATCCTCACCGGCGAGGCCGGGGTGGGGAAGACGGCCGTGGTGGAGGGCTTCGCGACCCGCGTGGCGGAGGGGAGCGTCCCTCCGGCCCTGCAGGGCGCGGCCGTGCGGGCGCTGGACCTGGGCGCGCTCCAGGCCGGCGCCGGGGTGCGCGGCGAGTTCGAGAGCCGCCTCCGCGCCGTGATCGACGAGGTGCGCGCCTCCCCGGGCGCGGTGATCCTGTTCATCGACGAGGCGCACACGCTGATCGGCGCGGGCGGCGCGGAGGGGCAGGGCGACGCCGCCAACCTCCTCAAGCCCGCCCTGGCCCGCGGCGAGCTGCGCACCGTCGCCGCGACCACCTGGTCCGAGTACAAGCGCCACATCGAAAAGGACCCCGCCCTCGCCCGCCGCTTCCAGACGGTGCGCGTGGACGAACCGGACGAGGCGACGGCCGTGGACATGCTCCGCGGCGTCGCCGCGCAGCTGGAGCGGCACCACGGCGTGCGCGTGCTGGACGAGGCGGTGCGCGACGCGGTGCGCCTTTCCCACCGGCACATGCCCGGCCGCCAGCTCCCCGACAAGGCCATCAGCGTGCTGGACACCGCCTGCGCCCGCGTCGCGGTGGCGCAGCACGGCGCCCCGGTGGCGGTGGAGGCGGCCGGGCGGCGGATGGAGCAGGCCGCCCTGGAGCTGGGGATCCTGCGCCGCGAGGCCGCCGCCGGCGCCGACCACGCCGCCCGCCTGGCCGCGCTGGAGGACGAGCTGGACGCCGCCCGCGCCGAGCGCGCCGCGCTGGAGGATCGCTGGCGCGCCGAGCTGGAGCGCGTGCGCGAGATCGTCCGGCTGCGCGCGGAGGCGGAGGAAGACGGCGACGCCGGCGGGCGCCTGGGGCGCGAGGTCGCCGCGCTGGAGGCGGACCTGGAAGCGCTCCAGGGCGAGGAGCCGCTGGTCCCCTCCTGCGTGGACTCGCGGGTGGTGGCGTCGGTGATCTCCGGGTGGACGGGGATCCCGCTGGGCAAGATCCTCAAGGACGAGATCCGCACCGTGCTGGGGCTGCGCCACCGCATGGCGGACCGGGTGATCGGGCAGCCGGAGGCGCTGGACACCATCGCCCGGCGCATCCGGACCTTCCGCGCCTCGCTGGACGACCCCGGCAAGCCGATGGGCGTGTTCCTGCTGGTGGGGCCCAGCGGGGTGGGGAAGACGGAGACCGCGCTCACCCTGGCCGACCACCTGTACGGCGGCGAGCGCAACCTGGTGACCGTCAACATGTCCGAGTACCAGGAGGCGCACACCGTGTCCGCGCTCAAGGGCGCGCCCCCGGGCTACGTGGGGTTCGGCCGCGGCGGCATCCTCACCGAGGCGGTGCGGCGGCGACCGTACAGCGTGGTGCTGCTGGACGAAGTGGAGAAGGCCCACCCCGACGTGCTGGAGCTCTTCTACCAGGTGTTCGACAAGGGGAGGATGGAGGACGGCGAGGGCGTGTCCGTGGACTTTCGCAACACGCTCATCCTGCTCACCTCCAACGTGGGCTCGGAGACGGTGCTGGACGCCTGCCGCGGCGCCCGCCCCCAGCCGGAGGCGCTGGAGGAGGCGATCCGCCCCGAGCTGCTGCGCTGCTTCCGCCCCGCCTTCCTGGGCCGGCTCACCGTGGTCCCCTACTTCCCGCTCGCCGACGCCGAGATCCGCGAGATCGTGGAGCTCAAGCTGGCCGAGGTGCAGCGCCGCTTCTGGGAGAGCCACGGCGCCGAGCTGACCTACGACGACGCCGTGGTGGAAACGGTGGCGCGCCGCTGCACCGAGACCGACGCCGGCGCCCGCAACGTGGACCACATCGTCACCCACTCCGTCCTCCCGGAGCTTTCCACGCTGGTGCTGGAGCGCATGTCCCGCGGCCAGGCCGCCGCCGCCGTGCACCTGTCGCTGGGCGCCATGGGCGGCTTCGCGTACCGGGTGGCCGATCCCGCCCCGCTGCGCCTCCTCCCGCTGCCGGTGCCCGCGTGACGCTCGCGCAGACCGCCCACCGGATCACCGTCGCCTCGCCGCTGGGCGAGGACGTGCTGGTCGTGCGCGACTTCCACGGCGAGGAGCGCGTCTCCGGGCTCTTCCACTTCTCGGTGAGCATGGTGTCCGAGGACGCCGCGCTCTCCTTCGACGACGTGGTGGGGCAGGGGCTCACCGTGGCGCTGGAGCTGGCGGACGGCACCAGCCGGTACTTCCACGGCCTCGTCACCCGCTTCTCGCAGGCCGGCGGCTATGGACGGACCACGGTGTACCACGCCGAGCTGCGCCCCTGGCTGTGGATGCTCACCCTCACCGCCGACTGCCGCATCTGGCAGGCGCAGACGACCCCGCAGATCCTGGAGGCGCTCTTCGGCGAGCTTGGCTTCACCGACTTCCGCAACGCGCTCACCGGCACCTACACGGCGCGCGACTACTGCGTGCAGTACCGGGAAACGGCCTTCGCCTTCGTGTCGCGGCTGATGGAGGAGGAGGGGATCTTCTACTTCTTCGAGCACGCCGAGGGGACGCACACCCTGGTGCTCGCCGACGACGCCGACGCCCACGCCGCCTGCCCCGGGCTGGCCACCGCGCACGTCCGCCAGACCGCGACCACCGCCGAGTACGAGGACGTGGTCACCCGCTGCACCCTGGAGCGCCGGGTGACCACCGGCAAGGTGTCGCTGGACGACTACAGCTTCGAGACCCCGGCCACCGACCTGGTGGTGACGGTGGAGGGGAGCGCGGGGACGCTGCGGGTCTACGACTACCCGGGCGGCTTCGCGCAGACGTCGGACGGGGAGCGCCTGGCCAAGCTGCGCATCGAGGCGTGCGAGGTGCCGGCGAAGACGCTGCGCGGCGACAGCTACTGCCGCGCCTTCACCGCCGGCTACAAGTTCACGCTGGAGGGGCACGACCGCGAGGACGCAAACGCCGCGTACGTGCTGCGCTCCGTTTCCCACTCGGGGACGCAGGACGGCTACTCCAACTCCTTCGAGGCCTTTCCCGCCGACGTCCCCTACCGCCCGGCCCGCGTCACCCCCAGGCCCTTCATCCCCGGCGCGCAGACGGCGGTGGTGGTGGGCAAGAGCGGCGAGGAGATCTGGACCGATTCGTACGGGCGGGTCAAGGTGCAGTTCCACTGGGACCAGAAGGGCACCAGCGACGAGAACTCGTCGTGCTGGATCCGGGTTTCGCAGGGGTGGGCGGGGAAGGGGTGGGGCGCCTTCTTCCTGCCGCGCATGGGGCAGGAGGTGCTGATCTCCTTCCTGGAGGGCGACCCGGACCGCCCCATCGTCAGCGGGTGCGTGTACAACGCGACCATGACCGTGCCCTACGCCCTCCCCGCCGACCAGACCAGGAGCACCCTCAAGGGAAAGTCGTCCAAGGCGGGGGAGGAGTCCAACGAGCTGCGCTTCGAGGACCTCAAGGACTCGGAGGAGGTCTACATGCGCGCCGCCAAGGACCTCACCGTCTCGGTCAAGAACGCCCGCACTACGACGATCGAGGAAGCGGACGATACTCTCACGGTGAGCAAGGGCAAGCGCACCGTCACCGTCAGCGAGGGAAACGAGTCGCTCACGGTCACCAAGGGGACGCGCACCGTCACCGTGGGCGAGGGCGACGAGACGCTGACGGTGAGCAAGGGCAAGCGCACCGTCACCGTCACCGAGGGCGACGAGGCGCACACCGTCACGGCGGGAAAGCGCGACGTCACGGTGGGCGGCGACGAGACGCACACCAACGACGCCAAGTTCACCCACACCACCGGCGGCGCCTACACCCTCAAGGTCACGGGCGACCTGGTGATTGAGGCCACCGGCAACATCACCCTCAAGGCCGGGCAGGGGCTCACCCTCAAGGCGGGGACGGCGCTGTCGGCGGAGGGGCTGAGCATCTCGCAGAAGGCGAGCACCAGCGTCGCCATCGAGGCCGGCACTACCTTCGAGGTGAAGGGGAGCGCCATGGGCACGGTGGACGGCGGCGGGATGCTGACGGTCAAGGGCGGCCTGGTGAAGCTGAACTGACGTGGCCGACGCCGTGGAGCAGGTCGTCACCGACGACGAGGGAAGGGTCCTCCAGCGATCCTGGATGCGCGACGGCCAGCCGCACGGCGAGACCGTGGCCTACGGCCCCGCGGGCGAGGTCCGCTCCCGCGCCGAGTTCAGCGGCGGAAAGCTCCACGGGCGGGTGGTCACCTACGCCGAGGACGGCGGCGAGCTGCTGCGCGCCGAGTACCGGGCCGGCGAGCGCGACGGCGACAGCACGGTGTACGCCGACGGCCGCGTGCAGATGGTGATGCCCTACGCCGCGGGCGTGCTGGAGGGCGAGGCGCAGGCCTTCCACCCCGGCGGCGAGGTGTCCGCCCGGCTCCCCTACGCCGGCGGAAAGCTGAACGGCGAGGCGGCCTGGTTCGACGCCGCCGGCCGCGTCCTGCGCCGCGTCACCTACGTCGCCGACCGCCCCGAGGGCCCCGCCCGCGAGTACTTTCCCGGCGGCCAGGTGCGGGAAGCCTCCACCTACGTGGCCGGGCTGCTGGACGGCGAGGTGGTCACCTTCGACGAGGCCGGCGCCGTGGTGGCGACCCAGCGCTTCCGCGAGGGCAAGCCGCTGGACGATCCCGCCGGCGGCGCGAAGGGTGGCGGCGCGGCGGAGCGGGCCGGGATGCTGGCGAAGGCGCTCAAGACGATCCGGGGAGGCAAGTAGCATGGGACAGGCGGCGTGCATGGGCGGGATGATGGCGTGCAGCTTCGGGGTGGCGCCCAGCTCGCTGGTGGTGCTCCCCGCGAACCGGGTCATGGTGGCCGGCGTCCCGGGCGCGACCATCATGGACCACGCGCCCATCGTCAACGTCCCGCCCTTCGGGATGTGCAGCTCGCCCTCCAACCCCACCGTGGCCGCCGCGACGGCCGCGGCGCTGGGGGTGCTGACCCCCATGCCGTGCGTGCCCGTGACCGCCGCGCCCTGGGTGGTCGGCGCGCCCACCGTGCTGATCGGCAGCATGCCCGCGCTGAACGCGACGTCCAAGCTGATGTGCAGCTGGGGAGGGGTGATCCAGCTCACCTTTCCCGGCCAGGTCACCACGCAGGTGCCGTGACTCCCCACCCCGGAGACCGCGTGCGATGAGCGCCTACACCTTTTCGCTCGACCGCAGGAGCCTGGCGACCGTGGTCGCCGGCCTGTGCGCCGTGGGCGTCCTCCTCTTCTTCACCGGCGTGCTGGTGGGGGTGGGCGCGAGCCTCCCCGGGGACGCCGCCGCGGCGCGGGAGCTCCCCGGCGCCCTCGCCTCCGCCGACGAGCCGCCGGGCGAGGCGGACGCGGAGGGCCCCGCGGACGAGGTGGCGCGGCCGGCGGCCGACGGGCCCGCCGCGGAGGGCGGCACCGGCGGCCCGGAGGGCGAGGAGCCGCTGTACGCGGTGCAGGTGGCGGAGTTCGCCCGCGAGGAGCCCGCGCTGGCGATGCTGGAGCGGCTGGGGACCCGCGGCTACGAGGCGTACCTGGTCTCCGGCTACGACGCGGAGTGGCGGCTGCGCATGCAGGTGCGCTTCGGCGCGTACGACGACGCGGACCGGGCGCGCCTGGCGGCGGACGAGGTGTCGGCGCGGGAGGGGATCGCCGCCACCGTCGTCCCCGCCGAGGAGCTGGTCCCCTGAGGCGCCGCGCCCTCGCCGCCCTGTGCGCCCTGGCGCTGCTCGCCGCCGGGAGCTGCCGGCCGGCGGTGAAGACCGGGTCCATGGCGGTGTACGCCGCGCCGGAGGCCAACAACACCAGCCCGGTGCCGGTGGAACTGGTGGTGGCCTACGACGACGAGCTGGTCAAGGTGCTCGCGGGGATGACGGCGCGCGACTGGTTCCGGCAGCGGGCGCAGCTGCGCCAGGACAACCCGCGCGGGCTGCGCACCCTGGCCTGGGAGTTCGTCCCCGGGCAGAGCGTTCCCCTGCAGCCGCTGCGGGTCCGCCGCAAGAAGGCCAAGGGCGCCTTCGTCTTCGCCGACTTCTACGCGCCGGGCGACCACCGCGTGCGGGTGGACCCCTTCAAGCGAATCCTGCTCACCCTCCGCGAGGATGGCTTTTCCGTTGACCCTACCTGACGCCGTGCCCGCCGGGGCGCCCTCATGATCCCCGGACACCAGGTGCCGGACGGAGTGCAGTGGCACGAGGGGATGCTCCTCGCGCCGCAGCACTTCCAGCTCGCCGCCACGCGCTCCGAGGAGCTGCTCGGCTACCACGTGCGGGCCGCATCCCCCTTCCACTGGGGGATCCGGCGGCTGCGGCTGGACCCGGTGCTCCTGTCCAGCGGGACGCTGCGGGTGACGGAGCTGGAGGCGGTGATGCCGGACGGGCTGCTGGTGGTGCACGGCCCCGGGCGGGAGGGGGTGCTGGAGGCGGAGCTGGGACTGTACGCGGAGGAGGCGCGCCGCGCGCCGCTCACCGTGCACCTGGCGGTCCCCGCCCGCCGCCGCGAGGGCGAGCCCTTTGCCGGGAGCCTGGCGCGCTACGAGTCGTACGAGGGGCGCGAGGTGGCGGACGAGAACACCGGGGAGGCCGCGCTCGCCGTGCCGCGGCTGCGGCCCCGCGCCGCGCTGCTGGTGACGCAGACGCCGCCGGACAAGTACGTCAGCTTCCCGCTGGCGCGCGTCGCCTTCGCGGACGAGTCGTTCGCCCTCGCCGACTTCGTCCCGCCGCAGCTGGGGGTGTCCCCGGCGTCGGCCCTGGGCGACGAGTGCGCCCGGCTGGCCCGCCGCGTCCGCGAGAAGGCCGTGTACCTGTGCGACAAGGTGCGCGCCAACGCCTCCGGCACCCGCAGCGCCGCCGCCGCCGAGATGCAGCTGGCGGTGCAGGCGATGACCGCGGAGCTGCCGCGCCTGGAGGCGCTGCTCGCCACCGGCGTGTCGCACCCGCTGGACGTGTACCTGACGCTCTGCTCGCTGGCCGGGCGGCTGGGCCCGCTGGGGATGGTGGTGCCCCCGGTGTTCCGCGCGTACGACCACGACGACCTGCGCGCCGCCTTCGCGCCGGTGCTGGAGTTCTGCGGGCGGATGCTGGACGCGGTGCAGGAGACCTACACCGCCACGCCCTTCCACTTCGACCAGGGCGCCTTCGGCCTGGCGCTGCGCCCCGAGTGGATGGCCCGCACCCTGGTGGTGGGCGTGGTCCCGCAGACGGGGATGTCCGAGGCGGACGCCGCCGCCTGGTTCGAGGAAACGCGCATCGCCTCGCGCGGCCGCATGCAGTCGGTGCGCGAGCGCCGCATCCGCGGCGCGGAGCGCAAGCGCATCGACACGGTGGGCGACCTGGGGCTGGTGGGGGGCAAGGGGACGGTGCTCTTCGCCATCCGCGTGGAGCCCGACCTGATCGACGCCGACGACGTCCTCCAGGTGGCCCACCCCGCGGAGCACACCGGCCGCGCCCGCCCCCGCGAGATGCTGCTGTACACGCGCAGCAGGATGTAAGGGACGGCAAGGGAACGGGGAACAGCCGGCAAACGGCGACGGCGGAGCTCAACCTCCGGTCCCTTGCTCCCGATGCTGGAACAGTGGGGAGAACGACGGAGCGCTCCGGCAGGCTCCGTGTTCGGGGTCGGCCGGGTGAGGCTCCTCCGGCAGTGCGACACCCGAAGGGACTCGCAGAGCACTCGCCCACCGACGGAGCGAGGGCGGGATCACGCTGGCTTCGCTGCCTGCGGACCCTCTCCCGACCTCCCGGCGCAGATCCCAGGAACGGCAACAGCCGTGTCGTCGCAGTGCTCCCCCTCTCCCGCTTGCGGGGGCGGGGGGCGGGGGGCGGGGGGAGGGGGCCTGTCGCGTGAGGGATTTCGGCCCGAAGGGGCGAGACCCCGCGCAGTTTGCGGGGGCTCGACTCCGTTGAGCAGCGTTGTTTGCTGCTCAACGGAGCCGAAGCCCGACCCCGGCGCAGCCGGGGGCACGCCCGAGCCCGCGGTCGCCGTCGCCGTCCAGCCGTAAAAAAGCAGTTCGCTTCGAGACAGCACCTACGCTACACCCGCAGCCCGAAGACTCCAGGAATGAGCTCCGCCACCGCGACCAGGACAGAAGACGCGTTCCTCCAGGAAAGGTTCCGGGAGTTCTACGCCGACGTCGCCCGCCTGAAGCGCGCCGTGCTCGCCGACCCGTGGGGGATCGGCGCGCGCAGGGACGCCGGGGCCGAGGCGGGCGCGCTGGAGGGCACGGCGGTGGGGGCGGTGAGCCAGCGCCTGCTGGAGCTGCTGGAGCGGCAGGCGCGCGAAGCGGGGCGGAGGGGCGGGGAGCCGGGCGCGGCCTTCTACCGCGAGGCGCAGTACGTCATGGCGGCGCTCGCGGACGAGGTGTTCCTGAACATGGAGTGGGCGGGCAAGGAGGCGTGGGAGTCCAACCTGCTGGAGGCGCGCCTCTTCGACTCGCACATGGCGGGCGAGCTGTTCTTCCGGCGGCTGGACGTGCTCCTCAAGGACCGCGACGCGGTGTACCGCGACGTGGCGGCCGTCTACCTGATGGCGCTCTGCCTGGGCTTCGAGGGCAAGTACCGGGGGACGCGCCAGCGCGAGGAGCTGGAGGACTACCGCAGGCGCCTGTTCGCCTTCGTGTTCCGGCGGCAGCCTTCGCTGCTCAAGGGCGAGCGGCGCCTCTTCCCGCAGTCGTACGAGCACACCGTACTGGACAAGGCGGACGTGCGCCTCCCGCACACGGGGCGGTGGATGGCCGCGCTCGCCGTGGTGTCGCTCTTCTACCTGCTGGTCTCCCACGGGCTGTGGCGCGACGTGACGCTCCCGCTGCGGGAGGTCAACACCGAGATCACGCAGCTCACCGCGGAGCCATGACCTCCGTCGCGCGGTTCCTCGCCGGGCTCGCCCCCGCCCTCCCCGCCGTGCTCGTGGCGGCGGCGCTCGTCATCGTCCTCCTGCTGGGATGGGTGGTGCTGACGCTGCGGCGCTCCCGCTCCGGCGGGCCGGCCCCGGCCGCGTCCGCCGGGGGAGAGGGCGGCGGGGTGTCGTCGCTGCTCCACCTGCGGCGCTCCTTCACGCAGGGGGTGAAGACGCTGGGCGAGTACGTGCCCGGGCGCGACTTCCGCTACCGCGTGCCCTGGGTGATGGTGCTGGGCGAGGCCGATTCCGGGAAGAGCGCGGCCGTGGACGCCATCGGGCTGGACCGCCCCTTCGCCGTGCCGGTGGATCCCTCGGGCCCTGAGGCCGGGGTGCGCTGGGCGTTCTTCAACGAGGGCGCGCTCCTGGACGTTCCCGGCGACCTGCTGCTGCGCGCGGGGGGCGGCTCGGACGAGGCGGGGTGGAAGGTGCTCCTCCGCCTCCTCCAGGAGCACCGCACGGAGCGGCCGCTGGACGGGGTGGTGCTCGTCGTCCCCGCGGGCGACCTGGTGGGCCCCGGCAGGCTGGGGCGCGAGGCGCTGGTGGCGAAGGCGGAGGCCGCGTTCGGCAAGCTGTGGGAGGCGCAGAAGACGCTGGGGATGCGCTTTCCCGTGTGGGTGCTGGTGACGCAGTGCGACCGGGTGCCCGGCTTCCGCGGGGTGTGCGCGCGCCTCCCGGCGCCGCTCCGGGACGAGGTGTTCGGGTGGTCGTCGCCGTACCCGGTGGACGCGGCCTTCGCGCCGGAGTGGGTGGACGAGGCGTTCGGCGCGGTGCACGCGGGGCTGTACGAGACGCAGGTGGAGCTGCTCTCGGGCGGGGAGGGCGGGGGCGACGCGGACGCGGTGTTCCGCTTCCCGGCCGAGCTGCGGCAGGCCGCCGCGCCGCTGCGCACCTACCTGGCCGAGGTGTTCCAGAAGAGCGTCTACCACGAGTCGTTCTTCTTCCGCGGGCTGTACTTCACCGGCGACGAGAACGCGGACGCGCCGGATCCCTTCGCGGAAGCGGCGGAGGGCGCCGTCCCGGCCGCCGCCGCGGCGGCGGGGCCGCGCCACCCGGTGTTCCTCAGGGACCTGTTCGGCGCCAAGGTGTTCCCCGAGGGCGGGCTGGCCCGTCCCCTCCCGCAGACGCTGCGCACCCGCGGGCGCGCCGTGCGCTGGGCGCAGGCGGCGATGCTCGCCATCGGGGTGGTGGGCGGGGCGGGGCTGTACTTCGCGCACGGGCGGCTGCACGCCCACTCCACGGAGCTGCACCGCACGATGGTGGCGATCGAGTCGCGGCTGCAGGCGGTGCACGAGAAGCAGGAGCACGGAGCCGCGGCCGGGCAGGGGCGGCGCGTGGCGTGGGAAAGGATGGGGGTGTCGCAGCTGGTGCGCGACATGGCGTCGGTGCAGGTGGCCCCCATGTGGTCGCTGGCGATGCCCACTTCCTGGTTCAGCGGCATCCGCGGCGACGTGGGGAACGCGATGACCGCGGCCTTCAGCAAGGTGGTGCTCCCCGCCACGCGGGACGCCCTGGTGCAGAAGGCGGACTCGCTGCTCCCCGCCGACGGGGTGGTGGCGAGCGCCGTGATCGGGGCCGAGGGCTCCGGATCGGACGAGCTGTACCGCTACGTGGGCGCGCTCCGCGACCTCAACGTCAACGTCCGCCGCTACAACGCCCTGTCCGCCCACGACTCCGCCGGCGTGGAGGACATGTCCCTGCTGGTGGGCTACGCCTTCAACACCGAAGCGCCCGCCATGACCCCCGGCCGGCACCGCTTCTACCGCCGCGCGCTCTCGGCGGCCACGGCGCGCCCGCTGAACGGCCCCGGGCGCAACCAGCGGGCGCTGGCCCGCAGCGACACCCTGGTGCGGCGCGCGTACGACGACCTGATCGCGCGGCTGAACCGGCTGGGGGAGCGCTCCCGCGCCGTGGCGCAGGCCCGCTTCGCCTCCAGCGACGGGCTGGACGGCTTCCGCGTGCTCAACGAGGACATCACCGGGGTGCAGGGCTTCTTCGCGGACGACGAGTCGTACTGGCTGGACGACGGCGCTGCGCTGGGCCCGTCGCTCAGGGCTGTGCTGGACTCCATCCCCGAAACGCCCTTCCTCAGCGGCCGCGAGTTCCGCGACGGCTTCGCCGAGCGCTTCCAGGAGGCGCGCGCGCAGAAGCTGATGGGGCTGGAGGAGGAGATCCGCTCCTACGGCGAGGGGCTGGTGTCGCTGGCGCCGGCGTACGAGGGCGGCGACACCTCCGCCGCGCCGCGGGGGGCGCTGGTGCTGCGCGACGCGCTGCGCGTGCTGCAGCGGCAGAGCTTCTACGGCACCGACCCCGCCGTGTCGCTGCGCGCGGCCTCCCCGCCGGGCGCCTACGTGACCTGGGACCCGGCGTACCTGGACCGCGCGCTGTCGTACCACGCCGACTACGACCGCTTCGTGCAGACCGCGCTCAAGGACCTCCCCGTGGGGTCGCAGCAGTTCGTGCGGGGGCTGGCGACAGTGCAGCTGGAGGCGCGCATGGCGCGCAGCATCGCGCAGGGGGTGGCGGCGGCGCCCATCGGGCAGGCCTTCGGGGACCGGGGCGCCGCGCGCGAGCTGCGCGACCGCATCGGGGCGTCGCGCGCCGCGGCCGAGCGGGTGGTGCGCATCCTGACGGTCTTCAAGGCGCTGGGGATGGAGGAGCGCTACCGGGAGCTGGCGGGGACGCTGCTGGCGCAGGACGACACCTTCCTCCGCGAGGCCGACCTGATGCTGGAGCGGAGCGGGCTGTACGCCCCGCGCGGCGGCGACTTCGAGTGGTGGAACGGGAGCCGCCCGGTGGCGCCCGCCGCCTTCGCCGCCACCGACGCGCAGGGGGTGGACGACTACCTGGCCGCGCAGCGCGCGCGGCTGCGGCAGCTCCTGGACTCGTTCGCCGCGCCGGTGCTTTCCGACCTGGAGGCGCCCGCGCTGCGCGACTTCGTGGCGAGCGGCGACGCCGAGGAGTACGTGTCCGCCGCGCGGGTGGCCAAGTGGCGCGCCATCGGCGCGCAGCTGGACGCCTACGAGGCGAAGACGCCGGGCAACTCGCTGGCGGCGCTGGAGCAGTTCGTCCGCGAGGAGATGAACGCGGTGGAGGTGGGCGGCTGCACGGCGGCGGGGCGGGGGCGGGGGGACGACTTCTTCCTGGCCGCGCGCGAGCGGCTGCGCGCCTCGCTCACGTCGCGCTGCCTGGGGCTGGCGCGCTCGGCGGCGTCCGCCGGCTACGAGCGGCTGCGCGAGCAGTTCCAGCGCACCCTGGCCGGGCGCTTCCCCTTCGCCGTACGCGACGACGGTGAGGCGGGGGAGGCCGGGCCGGAGGCGGTGCGCGAGTTCTTCCGGGTGTGGGACGAGACCGGCCCGGCGCGGCGGGCGGTGGCGGTGGGGGCCAGCGGCGTGGGGGGCGAGGGCTCCCCGGCGGCGGAGTGGCTGGCGCAGATGGAGCGGGTGCGCGCCTTCGTCGCCCCTCTCCTCGACGACACCCTGGCGGGCCCGCCCTACGCGGTGGCGGCGGAGTTCCGCTCCAACCGCGGCCGCGAGGCCGGCGCCGACCAGATCACCGCCTGGTCGCTGGACCTGGGCGGCTTCCGTCTGACGCCGTGGGACTCGGCCGGGAGCGTGGTCCCCTGGGAGCCGGGCGTCCCCGCGCGCCTGGGGCTGCGCTGGGCCACCGAGTCCGAGCTGCGCCCCTCCGCCGCGGGGCTGCGCGGCGCCCGCGTGCAGGACCGCACCGTGACCTGGGCGTACGGCGGCGAGTGGTCGCTGCTGCGCCTCCTCCGCCAGAACGCCGCGCCGCCGGCCGAGCTGGGCGGCTCCGCCGGCCGCGCCCGCCAGACGCTGCGCTTCCAGGTGGCGACGCTGCGCGGCGCCCCGGGCGACACCCTCGCCGGCCCGGCCGCCCGCGTGTACGTGCGCCTGCGCCTCCTGCACCCCGACACCCGCGAGGAACTGGCCGTGCCCGCCTTCCCCACCTCCGCTCCGTTCATGCGCGCTTCGCGCGCCGCGAGGAGCGACTGATGGCCGCCGAGCGGCCCTTCGCGGTGGACGTGGGGCGCTTCCTCGCCCCGGTCCCCGGCCCCGACCCCGGCGGCGACCTGCTCCGCTACGAGGGGACCTACGACCGCATCCGGGACGCACGGCGGCAGGACGACCGCAGCGTTCCCCAGGGGATCTGGCAGCGCGACCTGAAGCAGGCCGACTGGAGCCGGGTGGAAGCGCTGTGCGCGGAAGTGCTGGAGACGCGCTCCAAGGACCTCCAGGTGGCCGCCTGGCTGCTGGAGGCGTGGATGCACCTGCACGGCTTCGCCGGGGTGCGCGAGGGACTGGCCGTGATCCACGCCCTGGCGCGGACCTTCTGGGACGCGCTTCACCCCCGCCTGGACGACGACCCGGAGGCGCGCGGGCCGGTCTTCGACTGGATCAACGAGCGGCTCACGCTCACGCTCGCCGGGATCAAGCTGACCCGCCCGGAGGCCGCGGACGCGCTCCCCTATTCGTGGTTCGAGTGGCAGGAGGCGCTGCGCACGGAGAACCAGGCCCGCAGGGAGGGCGGCGGGCAGCCCAGGAAGCCGGACCCGCGCAAGGCCGCGGAGAACACCGAGCCGGCGCTGACCCGCGGGCGCGTGAGCGCCAGCGTCACGCTGACGCCGCGCCGCTTCTACGAGGGCGTGTCCCGCGACCTGCGCGAAGCCATCGAGACCGCGCATGCCCTGCAGTCGCTGCTGGACGAGCGGCTGGGGCGCGGCGGGCCCAGCCTGGTGCGCTTCACCGGGACGCTCACCGCGATCCACGACTGGGTCAAGCTGGTCCTGGAAGACAAGCCGGTCCCCGAAGAAGAACAGGAGCCCGAAGCGGCGCCCGCCCCGCGGGCGCCCTCGCCGGAAAACCAGGAGGCGCCCGTGAAGATCGAGGTCGAGGGAGAGGGGCCGGTCCGCCGGACGCGCACCATCTCCAGCCGCGACGAAGCGTACCGGATGCTCTCGGAGGTGTCCGAATACCTCATCCGAACCGAGCCCCACAGCCCCACCCCATTCCTCCTGCAGCGCGCCGTCGCCTGGGGGGGGATGTCGCTCTCGGACCTCCTCGTGGAGTTCCTGAGGGACGGGTACGACCTGAAGACGCTGCGCGTCTTCCTCGGCATGGTCGAGCCCGGCAATACCCGCTGAGCGGCGCGCGCCGCCCGGCACCCACGGTCCCCACCACCCTCCTCGGTCCCGAGGGGGTGAGCCTTTCACCACTTCCCTGAAGGAGTGCCCCCCATGGCCGAGAGCACGCAGCACAAGCTCGACCGGATCCGTCCTCCCCGCGTCCAGATCACCTACGACGTGGAGATCGGCGACGCCATCGAGAAGAAGTCGCTCCCGCTGGTCGTCGGCGTCATGGCCGACCTGTCCGGAAAGCCCTCCGAGGCGCCCCCGGTCCTCAAGAAGCGCAAGTTCGTCCAGATCGACCGCGACAACTTCAACGAGGTGATGAAGGCCGCCGCGCCGCGCCTGGAGCTGGACGTGGACGACCGGCTTTCCGCGGACGGCGGCAGGCTCAAGGTGGAGATCAGCTACGACCGGATGCTGGAGACCGCCCAGAAGGGCGAGGATGCCCCGGCCGGGCTGGACATGTTCTCCCCCATCCACATCATCCGCCAGGTGGAGCCGCTCCACAGGCTGCTGGAGGCCCGCAAGCACCTGGACGACCTGCTCACCAAGCTGGACGGCAACGACGACCTCGACCGGCTGCTCCAGGACGTCCTGAAGAGCACCGAGAAGCTGAAGCAGCTCAGCCCCCCGGCCCCGGACGCGGCCTGACCGGCCCGCATCCCAGACCTCCCTCGAACGCCCCACAGGAGCGACCCGAACCATGCCCGACACCAAGAAAGCGGCCGACGGCGGCGCCGCCGTGGCCGATGATCGTCCCCTCCTCGACCTGATCATCGAGGACGGCAAGATGGCCCGCCACCCGGACCAGAAGGTCTACGCGCAGAAGCTGGTGGGCGAGCTGGCGACGCAGGCCCTCGCCAGCGAGAAGCTGCAGGTGAAGCCGGACGTGACCGAGCCGGTGGACCTCACCGCCGCCATCAAGGTCCGCATCGCGGAGCTCGACAAGCAGATCAGCGACCAGCTCAACGCGATCATGCACGCCCCGGAGTTCCAGAGGCTGGAGGCCACCTGGCGCGGCCTGCACCACCTGGTGATGAACTCCGAGACCGGGACGCAGCTCAAGCTGCGCGTCCTGAACGCCACCAAGAAGGAGCTGGGGAGCGACCTGGAGAAGGCCGTGGAGTTCGACCAGAGCTCCCTCTTCAAGATGATCTACGAGGAGGAGTACGGCACCTTCGGCGGGCACCCGTTCGGCCTGCTGATCGGCGACTACGAGTTCGGCCGCCACCCGCAGGACGTGGCGATGCTGGACCGGATGTCCAACGTGGCCGCCGCGGCGCACGCGCCCTTCATCGCCGCCGCCAGCCCGCTGCTGTTCGACATGGAGTCGTTCACCGAGCTGGGCGTGCCGCGCGACATGGCGAAGATCTTCGAGAGCGCCGAGCTGGCTTCGTGGCGGTCGTTCCGCGCCAGCGAGGACTCGCGCTACGTGGCGCTGTGCCTCCCGCACATCCTCCTGCGTCTGCCCTACGGCGCCAAGACGCAGCCGGTGGAGGGCGTCGGCTTCGAGGAGGACGTGAGCGGCAGGGACCACTCCAAGTACCTGTGGGGCAACGCCGCCTGGGCCCTGGGGGTGCGCATCACCACCGCCTTCGCGCAGCACGCCTGGTGCGCCGCGATCCGCGGGGTGGAGGGCGGCGGGATGGTGGAGAAGCTCCCGGTCCACAACTTCTCCACGGACGACGGCGACGTGGCGCTCAAGTGCCCCACGGAGATCGCCATCACCGACCGCCGCGAGAAGGAGCTGAACGACCTGGGCTTCATCGCCCTGTGCCACTGCAAGGGCGAGGACTACGCGGCGTTCTTCGGCGGGGCCACCACCCAGAAGTTCAAGTCCTACGTGGACGACAAGGCCAACGCCAACGCCCGCCTGTCGGCGCAGCTCCCGTACGTGCTGGCCGCTTCCCGCTTCGCGCACTTCCTCAAGGTGATCATGCGCGACAAGGTGGGGAGCTTCCAGAGCCGCTCCTCGGTGGAGCAGTTCCTCAACAAGTGGATCGCGCAGTACGTGCTGCTCAACGACGACGCGCCGCAGGCGGCGAAGGCGAAGTTCCCGCTGCGCGAGGCCCGCGTGGACGTGACCGAGGTCCCGGGCAAGCCGGGCAGCTACAACGCCACCGTCTTCCTGCGCCCGCACTTCCAGCTCGAGGAGCTGACGGCCTCCATCCGCCTGGTGGCGGAGCTGCCGCCCCCGGCGGCCGCGTAGGCACGACCCGACCGTTCCGGCGCCGGGGGAGGGGCGCGAGCCTCCTCCCCCGCTCCGGACCTCCTGAACACCGCGACACCCAAACGAAGAGGCAACGATGGCGGACGTAATCATGCTGAGCATCACCGACGTGCCCGGGACCAGCCAGATCACCGGCTACGAGGAGCAGATCGAGGTGCTCTCGTACTCGCACGGCGTCTCGCAGCAGGTGACGGGCGACGTGACCTACACGGAGCGCACCTCGGGGCGCCCCATGCACCAGGACTTCCACATCACCAAGTACCTGGACAAGGCGACCCCGCTGCTCAACCAGAAGTGCTGCGAGGCCACCAACCTGGGCCAGGTGATCATGACGGTGGGCCGCAACGACGCCGGCGCCGTGATCCCGCTCATCATCTACACCATGGAGGCGGTGATCATCTCCTCGGTGTCGGTGGGCGGCGGCGGCGGCGACAAGCCGGTGGAGAGCCTTTCGCTGAACTACGCGGCCATCAAGTGGGACTACACGGCGCAGGCGGAGGAGAGCGGCGAGGCCGGCACCGTTTCCGGCGGGTGGGACGTTTCGGCCAACGCGCTGCCGGCTGCCTGACGCGGCACGTGCGCCAACCGAAGCACACGCGGGGCGCGAGGGCGCCGCTCTTCGACCGGCTGGTGGATCTCGATCCCCTGTCGAAAACGGAGGCGGAGCCCCTTCGCGTCCTGGACCGGGACGACCTCCTGGCGTCGGTGCGCCGGGAGGTCGGCCGGCTCCTGAACACCCGCTGCACGCTCACCCTGGAGGAGATGGAGGGGCGGGAGCGGACCGTTCTGGAGTACGGCCTCCCCGACTTCTCGCACCTGCACACCCGCGACCCGCGCGCGCACGAGGCGCTCGCGGAGCGCATTCGCGAGACGGTGGCGGCCTACGAGCCGCGGCTCCGCCAGGTGCGGATCGCCGTGGAGCCGCTGCGCAACAGCCAGCGCGAGCTGCTGGTGCGCGTGGACGCCCTTCTGGTGATCGGCGACGTGACGGAAGCGGTGAGCTTCCCCGTCGCCATCGAGGACGCCTTCGCGGGAGGCGCGTCGTGAGCCGCCTCGCGAAGCGAGCGGCGCAGCGATCCCCCGGGCCCACGCGCCGAACCCGCGTGAGGGATTTCGGCCCGAAGGGGCGAGACTCCACGGCAGTATCGTGGAGGCTCGACTCCGTTACGCAGCGTTGTTTGCTGCGTTACGGAGCCGAAGCCCGACCCCGGCGCCAGCCGGGGGCACGCCCGAGCCCTGCTTTTCTTTCTCCAGACCGAGACCCGGAATGACCCGCCGCGCACAGGAGGAGCTGCTGGACCTGTACCAGGCGGAGCTGAGCTACCTCCGCCAGTCGGGATCGGCGTTCGCGGAGATGTACCCCAAGGTGGCGGGACGGCTGGAGCTGGGCGGGGACGAGAGCCCCGACCCGCACGTGGAGCGGCTGATCGAGGCGTTCGCCTTCCTCACCGCCCGCATCCAGCACAACCTGAACGAGGAGTTCCCGGAGATCACGTCGTCGCTCCTGGACGTCCTCTACCCCCACTACCTGTGCCCCGTCCCCTCCACCACGGTGGCGCGGATGGAGGTGGACCCCGCCCAGGGGAAGCTGACGACGGGGCACCTGGTCCCCCGCCACACGCCGCTCTTCGCGCAGACGCGCGACGGGCTGCACTGCCGCTTCCGCACCTGCTACCCGGTGACGCTGTGGCCGGTGGAGGTGGCGTACGCGGGCTTCGAGAGCGTGGACCGCTACGACTTCCTGGACGGGATGCCGGGGGTGGCCACGGTGCTGCGCATTCGCGTGGAGTCGCTGGGCGGCTCGCTGCGCGAGCTGGACCTGCGGCGCCTGCGCTTCTACCTGGACGGGGAGATGCGCACCGCGTCGGTGCTGTACGAGCTGCTCTTCGCGCACGCGACGCGCGTGGCGATCCTCCCCGAGGGCGCGGACCGCGCGGTGTTCCTCCCGCAGCCGTCGCTCCTCCCGGTGGGGCTGGGCGCGGACGAGGAGGTGCTCCCGTATCCGCCGCACTCGCACCCGGGGTACCGGCTCCTCCAGGAGTACTTCACGGCGCCGCGCAAATTCCTCTTCTTCGACGCGGACCACCTGGACGCGCACCGCTCGGAGCGGCACTTCGACCTGCTGGTGCTGCTGGACCGGCTCCCCCCGGACCGACTGGCGGTGGACCGGCGCAACTTCGTGCTGGGGTGCACGCCGGTGGTGAACCTGTTCCGCCGCACCACGGAGCCCATCCGCCTGCACCACCGCGCCTCCGAGTACCGCCTGGTCCCCGACGTGCGCCGCGAGCGCACCACCGAGGTCCACTCGATCCAGCGCGTCTCGGCGGTCTCGGACCGGCACGACGAGACGCAGGTGATCGAGCCGTTCTACTCGTTCTCGCACGGGGACCGGGGGCGCGGGCCGCGGGCCTTCTGGACGGCGCGGCGCCGCCCCACCGGGCGCAAGGACGTGCCGGGGACGGAGATGTGGCTGTCGTTCCTGGACCTGGACTTCAGGCCGGCGGAGCCGGGCACGCAGACGGTGTACGCCCACACGCTGTGCACCAACCGGCGGCTGGCGGAGCAGCTCCCGGACGGCGCGCTGCTGCAGATCGAGGAGTCGGCGCCGCTGCACCGCATCGTGGCGCTGCACGCGCCCACGCGGCAGCTGGACCCGGCGCTGGGCGGGGCGGCCCAGTGGCGGCTGATCTCGCACCTGTCGCTCAACCACCTGTCGCTGGAGGGCGGGCGCGACGGGCTCAAGGCGCTGCGCGAGATCCTGCGCCTGTACGCGGCCTTCGGGCAGCCGTCCATCCACGAGCAGATCATGGGGATCCGCGACATGGAGTGCCGCCGCGTGGTGCGGCGCGTGGGCGCGGACGCCTGGCGGGGCTTCTGCCGGGGGACGGAGGTGGCGCTGACCTTCGACGAGGAAGCGTTCGCGGGGACCAGCGCCTTTCTCCTGGCGACGGTGCTCAACCACTTTTTCGGGCTGTACGCCTCGGTGAACTCCTTCACCCAGACAGTGGCCCGCAGCCGGCAGCGCGAGGGGACCTGGAAGCGATGGGAGCCGAGGGCGGGGAAGCAGGTCGTCCTGTAGCGGAGGACCTGTACGAGGAGGGGTTCCGCTTCGAGTTCCACCAGGCGGTGCGGCTGCTGGAGATCCTCCGGCCGGACGCGGCGCCGCTGGGGGAGGGGAGCGACGCGTCCGCCGAGGCGGTGCGCTTCCGCTCGCGCGTGGGGCTGGACTTTCCCGCGGCGGACGTGGTGCAGGTGTCCCGCCCGGACGGCGACGGGGCTCCCGCGGAGATGGCGGTGGCCTTCCTGGGCGCGGCCGGCGGCCTTTCGCCGCTGCCGCGCCCCTTCACCGAGCTGGTGCTGGAGCGCACGGCGAAGCGCGACACGGCGCTGCGCGACTTCCTGGACATCTTCAACCACCGCCTGGTGTCGCTGATGTACCGGGTGCGCAAGAAGCACCGGGTGGGGCTGGCGACCGTTTCGCCGGAGGAGACGGGGCTCGCGGAGCACCTTTACGCGTTGATCGGGCTGGGCACGCCGGGGCTGCGCGGCCGGCTGGGGGTGGACGACCGCTCGCTGCTGGCGTACGCGGGGCTGCTGGCGCAGCGGCCGCGCTCGGTGGTGGGGCTGGAGCAGATGCTCGCGGACTACTTCGGCGCCGCGGTGGAGGTGGACCCGCTGCGGGGCCGCTGGCTCGTGCTGGACGAGGAGCAGCGGACGCGGATCGGGCGGGGGGGCGAGAACCACCGGCTTGGAGACGGGGCGGTGCTGGGGGGGCGCGTGTGGGACCAGCAGGGGGCCTTCGAGCTGCGGGTGGGGCCGCTCTCGCTGGACCGGTTCCGCGACTTCCTCCCCCCGGGGACGGCGTTCGGCCCGCTCTGCGACCTGACCCGCTTCTACGCGGGGACCGAGCTGGACTTCAGCGTGCGCCTGGTGCTGCGGGCCGCGGAGGTGCCGGCGTCGCGGCTGGGCGCCGCGGGGGGCACGCGGCTGGGGTGGACGAGCTGGCTGAAGACGCGCCCCGCGGGCGCGGTCGGGCAGGTCCGGCTCGCGCCGCGCTGACGGGCCGTGCCGGCTTTCTTTTCCCGCGGGTGGGTTCCCCGCTTTCATTCCTTTCCCGCAACGGACGCGTCGTCGGCCCCGGGCCGCGGCGAGCCGGAGCCGTCGGAGCCGAACTCGACAGGAGCAGTGAGATGAGGTCTCGCCAGGAAGTCGGAATGGCGGTGGCGTACGCCATCGCGGACCTCGCGGGCAGGGAGGTCGCGCTGGGGGCCAAGGTCACGGCGAACTTCCCGGAGCCGCTCGCGTGGGCCTACGACACCTCGGCCACGGCGTACGACACGCGCACGGCGGCGGTGAACCTCCTCCAGGGATCCTCGGAGGGCGGTCCGAAGACGGGGAGCGAGCTGTACCTCACCTACGTCCCCACGGCTGCGTGCATCGGGATGGCGGCGATGCTCGGGATCAAGGCGCTCTACTTCGTCCAGGGCGGAGGGATCCACAAGCTGGCCCTGGCCGGCGGGGCCCCGGCGCTGGCCGCCGCCACTCCCGTGAACCTGAACCCCGGCGGGGCCGAGCGCATCCACCCGCCCATCCCCGACGTCGGCGACGGGGGGAGGGGGCGGCTGGCTGGCGGCGGGTCCGTTCAACCGCAGGAGGCTCGCGGGCGCGTGGGTGGACGCGCTCCCCGGCGCGCCGGCCGCCAACGCGCGGCTTCTCGCGGGGCACGTGGACCGCGTGGCCACCGTGACCGGCGTGGATCACGACCCGGACTTCACGATGAGCGTGCCGACCCAGGCGGTGGGAGGGGTGCGCGCCGTGTTCCGGAACCGGCTGTTCATGGCGCTGGCGCGCGTGCTGGTGTCCCGGAACTGGCAGCCGCAGGCGCCGAGCGCGCTGAACCTGGACCTCCGCCAGGCGCTCGCGGGGTCCCGGGTGGCGCCGGGAAAGAACATCGGGGCGGTGCTGGTGAGCGCGACCAACCAGATCATCGGCTGGGGCGTGAACACCAACGATGCCCGCTCCACCCGGCACGCCGAGACCAACGCCATCCAGGCGTTCCAGCGGGAGGCGGGGACCGCGATCCCGGCCGGAGCGACCCTCTACTCGACGCTGGAGCCCTGCTACATGTGCGCCGGCCTGTTCGTGCACGCCGGCGGAACCAGCTGCGTGTACGAGCAGACCGACCCCGACATGGTGGGCAACACGGCGCTCTACACCACCCCCGGGGCGAACCTCCTGAAGCACGTGGAGGCGTATTCCGGGGCGGTGGACGTGGTGGACCGGGTCCCGGTCCCGCGGGCCCCCACGGTGAGGACGATGGGACAGGCGCTGGACGATGGGCTCGTGCGGTTCCGCCAGCAGGTGGGCGTGGGCCAGCGCGCCACCGCCGCGGACTACCTGCGCAGCGGGAACCCCGCGTACGAGGTCTACAGCCGGGCGCACGAGCGGCTGGTCGTGGCGGGGATGGGAGCGCAGAACTTCGCCGAGCGCACGCTCTGGCAGGAGGTGCTGGACTTCCTGCGCAGGGGACACGCGGGGGAGGTGGGACTGCAGCCGCACCTGATGATGATCGACTGAGGCGGCCCGGCACCCCGGCTCCAGGACGGCAGTACGGAACACGGAACGACAGCGCCCCACCGGGAGAGAACTCCCGGTGGGGCGCCGTCTGCGTGAGGGATTACGGCCCGAAGGGGCGAGACCGCGCGGCTGTTTGCGCGGGCTCGACTCCGTTGCAGACGGTCGTTTCGTCTGCTACGGAGCCGAAGCCCGACCCCGGCGCCAGCCGGGGGCACGCCCGACCCGGCTGTTTCAATCCTCCTCCAGCAGCCTCCTCAGCTCTTCCTCGGACAGGTCCGCGATCCTGGACACTTCCTCGTCGATCTCCCAGTCCTCCAGCTGCGTGACGGGGTCGTTCTCCTCGACCCACGCGGAGAGCCCGGCGACGGTGGGCGCCTCGAAGATCACGCGCAGGGGAACTTCCACCCCCGTGGCGTCCCGGATCCGCGAGATGATGCGGACGGCCATGAGGGAGTGCCCGCCCAGCTCGAAGAACTTGTCGTGCACCCCCACCCGCTGCAGCCCGAGCACCTCGGCCCAGATGGCGCAGATCTGCTCCTCCACCGCGGTGCGCGGACCCACGTACTCGGCCTCGCTCTTCCACTCCGGCGCCGGGAGGGCGCGCCGGTCCAGCTTGCCGCTGGGGGTGAGCGGAAGCGTCTCCAGCACGACCATGGCGGTGGGGATCATGTGCTCCGGGAGCCGGTGCGCCAGGTGCGCGCGCAGCGTCGTGGCGGACACCTCCCCCGCCGGCACCACGTACGCCACCAGCCGCTTTTCCCCCGGCGTGTCTTCCCGCGCCACGACGACGGCCTCGTGGACCGACAGGTGCTCCCGCAGCGCGGTCTCGATCTCGCCCAGCTCGATGCGGAAGCCGCGCACCTTGACCTGGAAGTCGGTGCGCCCGAAGTACTCCAGCTCGCCGTCCGTCCGCCACCGCACCCGGTCCATCGCCCGGTACATGCGGCTTCCCGGCGCGCCGAACGGGTCGGGGAGGAACCGCTCGGCGGTGAGGTCGGGGCGGCCGGCGTAGCCGCGGGCGAGCCCGTCGCCGGCCAGGTACAGCTCGCCGGCGATCCCCGGCGGCACCGGCAGGAGGCCGGCGTCCAGCACGTACGCCCGCGAGCGGGCGGCGGGACGGCCGACCGTCACCGGGTCCGCGCCCCGGGGGACGAGCGCGCAGGTGGAGTAGGTGGTGTCCTCGGTGGGGCCGTACAGGTTGCGCACCCGGTCCACGGTGCCCAGCGCGTACAATCCCTGCGCGAGGGAGGCCGGAAGCGCCTCGCCGGCCAGGCTGACCGACTTCACGGAGGCCGGGATCCCGCCCATGCGCAGCAGCTCGGCCGCGGCGGTGGGGACCATGCTCGCGTAGACGACCGGCTCCTTCACGACCGCCAGCTCCAGGGCGTTGTCCACCATCACCAGCGTGCCCCCCCAGCACAGCGTCCCGAAGATCTCGGCCACGCTGACGTCGAAGTTGACGGAGGTGGAGAACAGCGTGGAGGACCGTTCCTCGTCCCCCACGATCTCCCGCAGCCAGTGCAGCAGGACGACGACCGACGCGTGGCGGATCATCACCCCGTTGGGCCGCCCGGTGGACCCGGAGGTGAAGATCACGTGCGACAGGTTCTCCGGCAGCACGCCGCTCTCGGGGACGTGCTCCGGCCCGGCGGACGGCGCCTCGGGCTCGGCGTCGCGGAGGATCAGCCCCGCCGCGCCCCCGGGGAGCCGCCCCGCGAGGCCGGACTCGGTGAGGACCAGGGCGATCCCGGCGTCCTCGACCATGAAGCCGAGCCGCTCGCGGGGGTAGGCGGGGTCCAGCGGGACGTAGGCGCCGCCCGCCCTGAGCACCCCCAGGAGCGACACGAGCAGCTCCGGCGTGCGGCTCAGGCAGACGCCCACCCGGGTCTCCGGGCCGACGCCGCGCCGGCGCAGCGCGTTGGCGAGACGGGCCGAGCGGCGCTCCAGCTCGGCGTACGTGGTGTGCTCGCCGCGCCACGACACGGCGACGGCGTCCGGGGTGCGCGCCGCCTGGGCGGCGAACAGGTCGTGCACGCGCAGGCCGGCCGGGTAGCTCCGCTCCGTGTCGTTCCACTCCTCCAGCACGCGGGCCCGCTCGGCGGGAGGGAGGATGTCGATGTCGGCCACGGGGCGGTCGGGATCGGCGGCCATCGCGTCGGCGAGGGCGCGGAAGTGCCCGAGCATCCGCTCGATGGTGGCGCCCTCGAACAGGTCGGCGCGGTACACCATGGAGCCGGCCAGCGCCTCGCCGCCGTCGCGGAGCGTGAGGCTCAGGTCGAACTTGGCGGTGCTTTCCTCGGCGTGGAGCGGGTACACTTCCACGTCGCCCAGCGACAGCCGGTCCTCGCCGAGGCCCGCGCCCAGCAGGGCGAAGAGCACCTGGAAGAGCGGGGCGTGGTCCAGGCTGCGCTCCACCCGCAGCTCGTCCACCAGCCGCTCGAAGGGGAGGTCCTGGTGCGCGTGCGCCCCCAGCACGCCCTCGCGCACCCGTCCCACCAGCTCGCGGGAGCCGGGCCGCCCCGCCAGCTCGGTGCGGATCACCAGCATGTTGACGAAGAAGCCGATCAGGGGCTCCAGCTCCAGGCTCCCGCGCCCGGCCACCGGGCTCCCCGCGACCACGTCGTCCTGGCCGGACCAGCGGGCGAGGAGCGCCTGGTAGACGGCAAGGAGGGTCATGAACAGCGTGGCGCCCTCCCGGCGGGCGAGCGCCCGCAGCGCCCGCGAGCTTTCGGCGGAGAGCACGAAGGCCCGCTGCGCGGCGCGGTCGCCGGCCACCAGGGGGCGCGGACGGTCGGTGGGGAGCTCCAGGAGCGGAGGGGCCCCGGCCAGGCGCTCCCGCCAGAAGGCGAGCTGCCGCTCCAGCGCCTCCCCCGTGAGCCAGCCCCGCTGCCAGACGGCGTAGTCGGCGTACTGGAGGCGCGGCTCGGGGAGCGGCGAGGGGAGGCCCCGGGAAAAGGCGTCGTACAGCTGGGACATTTCCCGCACTAGGACGCCCATGGACCACCCGTCGCTCACCACGTGGTGGACGGTGAAGAGGAGGGCCCACTCCTCCTCGTCGGCACGGAGGAGCGTCACGCGCACGAGCGGCCCCCGCGCGAGGTCGAAGGGCCGCTCCACCTCCTCGGCGGCGAGCCGCTGCACGGTCGCCTGGAGCCGCTCGCCCGCGAGCCCGCGCAGGTCCACCACGGGGAGGACGGCGGGCCCGGCGGGGCGGATCACCTGCAGCGGCTCGCCCCCGACGGACGCGAACACGGTGCGCAGCGACTCGTGCCGGCGGACGAGCTCCGCGAGCGCCCGCTCCAGCACGTCGGGCCGGAGCCGCCCCCGCAGCCGCAGGGGCGAGGGCATGTTGTAGGCGGGGCTCCGCGGGTCGAGCTGGTGGATGAACCAGAGCCGCTGCTGCGCGAAGGAGAGCGGCAGCGGCCCGCCGTCGCGGGGGGCGGGGCGCAGCGGCGGGAGCTCCACCCCGGAGCCCGCGTGGAGCAGGCCGTCCACGCGGGCGGCGAGCCCGGCTACCGTGGGCGACTCGAAGAGCGCGCGGAGCGGAACCTCGGCCCCCAGCGCCTCCCGGATGCGAGAGACCACCTGCGTGGCCAGGAGCGAGTGCCCGCCCAGCGCGAAGAAGTCGTCTTCCACCCCCACCCGCTCCACCCGGAGCACCGCGGCCCAGATCCCGGCCAGCGCCTCTTCCGTGGCGGTGCGCGGCGACGCGTGCGTCCCGTCCCCCGCCGTTTCCGGCGCCGGCAGGGCCCGGCGGTCGACCTTTCCGCTGGGGGTCAGGGGAAACGTTTCCAGGAGCACCAGCGCCCCCGGCACCATGTAGTCGGGGAGGCGGTCCTGGAGCCAGCCGCGCAGCTCGGGGAGGAGCCAGCGGGCGCGCTTCCCCGCCAGGGGGTCGCTGGCCCAGGCGGCCCAGGCGGGCGGGGCGTCCGGCGTTTCCTCGACGAGGGCTGCCGCGTCGTCGCCGCGGGACAGCAGCACGTCCATCTCCCCGGCTCCCCACGCCGAAGGCCGCGCGTGCACCCGGTATCCGCGGGCCTCCCCCAGCTCCCGCAGCGCCTCCGGGTCCACGGCCGTGATGTCGCGCTCCGCGGCCAGGGCGCGCAGCTCCTCCACGGTGCGCGCTTCCCCGTCCGCCGCCAGCGCCTCGGGCAGGGCCAGCGCTCCCGCCACGCGCGCGCTGGGCACCCGCGCGATCGCCACGGCGCCGGGCGCCCGCTCGTCCAGCTCGCGGGCGAGGGCGGCGAGTCCGCCCGCCGGGTCCCACGCGCGCCACGCGGGCGCGGCCGGGGGCGGGGGGCCCTCCACGCGCACCGCCGCGTCGTAGCGGAAGCGCGTCATCTCGTTGGCGTGCGCTCCCCCCTTGAGCCGCAGCTCCACGGCGGAAACGCGCGGGAGCCACCCCGGGAGGGCGCGGAACAGCTCGGGGGCGACCAGCAGCTCCTTGTCGCGCGCGGCCCGCCTGCGGACGCGGTCGCGGAGCGCGGAGGCCGGCGTCTCGGCCGGCGCCTGGGCCAGCTCCACCGAGGCGTGGAAGGCCTCCAGGAGCGGGAGGCTGCGGACGTCGCCCACCCACAGCGTCCCCCCGGGGGCCAGCGCGCCGACCGCTCCCTCGATCACGCGGAGCAGGTAGTCCACGCCGGGGAAGTACTGCGCCACGGAGTTGACCACCACCACGTCGAAGTGCCCCGCCGGGATCCCGGCGAAGTCGTCGGCGACGCGCTCCATCAGCCGCACCTGCGGCAGCTCCCGCCCGGGGCGCCCCAGCTGCCGGCGCAGGTACCCGATCGCTTCCGCGGAAAAGTCCGCCCCCCAGTACTCCTCGCACTCCGGCGCGACGCGGAACAGGAGGAGCCCGGTGCCGCACCCGATCTCCAGGACGCGGCGGGGCCGGAGGGCGCGGACGCGCCCGGCGGCGTGCTCCACCCACTCGCGCATCTCGGGCTCGGGGATGGGCTCGCCGGTGTAGCTGCTGTTCCACCCCGCCACGTGGAACGCGGGGTCCGGTCCCGCGTCGTCCTCGCCGTAGGCGTCGCCGAAGAGCGCCTCCCACTCCCGCACGTGCTCCTCCTGGGCCCCGTCCTCGGGGGCGGCCTCCGCGGCCGGGACCACGTACCCCACCAGGCGCCGGTCGCCGGGGGTGTCCTCGCGCACCGCCACCACCGCTTCCTCCACCCCCGGGTGCTCGGCGAGGACCGCTTCCACCTCCCCGGGCTCGATCCGAAAGCCGCGGATCTTGACCTGCGTGTCCGTCCGTCCCAGGAACTCCAGCTCCCCGTCTCCCGTCCAGCGCACCCGGTCGCCCGTGCGGTACAGCCGCGCTCCCGCCCGCGCGGCGAAGGGGTCCGGGACCCACCGTTCCGCCGTCTGCCCCGGCCGGCCCAGGTAGTCGCGCGCCACGCTCGCCCCGCCGATGCACAGCTCGCCGGGCACGCCCACGGGGGCCGGCTGGAGGGCGGGGTCCAGCACGTACAGCGCGGCGTTGCCAAGGGGGCGCCCCAGCCACTGCCGGCGCGCGTCCGTGGGGCGCGACTCGTGGGCGGCGCAGATGACGGCGGCCTCGGTGGGGCCGTAGAGCACATGGATGGAGGCGGCGGGGAAGACCTCGCGCATCTCCTCCAGCAGGTCGGGGGGCACGGCGTCGCCGCCCACGAAGACGCGCCGCATGCGGGGGAGTGTGCGCCCGGAGGCGCGCAGCACCAGCGCGGTCTGGCGCATCAGGGCGGGGACGGCGTGCATCGCCGTGCACGAGGCCAGCTCGTCCACCAGGCGCTCGGTCTCCAGCACCTGCTCGCGGGAAAGCAGGTGCACGCTCCCGCCCGCGAGCAGGGGGAGGACGGCCTCGAAGAGCCAGATGTCGAAGGCGAAGCTCGCCAGGACCGGCACGCGGTCGTCCGCCGCGGGCCGGAAGGCCTCCCGGGCGGCGTGGAGGGTGTGCAGGAGGCTGCGGTGCGGGACGCGCACGCCCTTGGGGCGGCCGGTGGAGCCGGAGGTGTAGATGACGTAGGCGAGGCTGTCCGGGTCGATCTCCGGCGCCGGCGCCGCGTCCTCAGTCCCGTCGTCCTCCAGCAGCACCTCGTCCAGCAGCACGGCCTGCGCGCCGTGCTCCGGGAGCGCCGCGGCCAGCCGCGCGTCGGTGAGCAGCAGGGGAACGGCCGCGTCCCGGAGCACGTACGCCAGGCGCTCCGCGGGGTAGTCGGGGTCCAGGGGGAGGTAGGCGCCGCCCGCCTTCCAGACGCCCAGCACGGCCACCAGCAGCGACGGCCCGCGCTCCAGGCAGACGGCCACGGGCGTCTCGGGCCCCACGCCGCGGGAGCGCAGCACGCGGGCGAGCCGATCGGAGCGCCGGTCGAGCTCGGCGTGGGAGAGCGCGACGCCGGCGCCGGAGGCGGCCGGGGCGTCGGGGGTGCGCGCCGCCTGCTCCCGGAGGATCCGCGGGACGAGCGCCCCGGCCGGGCGGTCCCGCGGCGGGTTCCACTCTTCCAGGATGCGGCGCTCCTCGGCCGGGTCGATGAGCCGCAGCGCGGAAACGGCGCACCGGGGGTCGGCCGCGGCGCCCTCCAGCAGGAGCCGGAAGTGCGCGGACATCCGGTCGATGGTGGCCGCCTCGAACAGGTCGCCCCGGTAGGTGAGGCCCCCCCTGATCCCCGCTCCCATCTCGACGAGCGAGACCCCGACGTCGAACTTCGCCCCGCTCTTGCCGCCGCGGAGCGCTTCCACGGTCGCGTCGCCCAGGGCGAGCCCGCCCGCCTCGGCGTTCTGGAGGGCGAACATCACCTGCACGAGGGGGTTGTGGAGAAGGCTCCGCTCGGGGGCCAGCTCCTCCACCAGCCGCTCGAAGGGGAGGTCCTGGTGCTGGTAGGCGCCCAGGGTGGTTTCCCGCACCCGCTTCAGCAGCTCCAGGAAGGAAGGGTCGCCCGACAGGTCGGTGCGCAGCACCAGCGTGTTGACGAAGAAGCCGATCAGACCTTCCAGCTCCACGCGCGTGCGGTTGGCGATCGCGGTGCCCACCAGCACGTCGTCCACGCCGGCGTAGCGGCCCAGCACCGTCTGCCACGCGGCCATGAGCGTCATGAACAGCGTCGCGCCCTCGGCCCGGGCCAGCCTGCGCAGCGCGGCCGTGGCCCCGGCGGAAAGGGCGAACGGGCGGGTCTCCTCGGCCGCGCCCACCAGGGTGCGGCGGGGGCGGTCCGTGGGGAGCTCCAGGAGCGGCGGGGCTCCCGCCAGCTTGTCGCGCCAGTAGGCGAGCTGCGCGTCCAGCACGGCGCCCGAGAGCCACCCGCGCTGCCAGACGGCGAAGTCGGCGTACTGGATCGGCAGCTCGGGGAGGGGGGACTCGGCGCCGCGCGAGTACGCGCCGTACAGGGCGGAGACCTCGCGGGTCAGCACCCCCATGCTCCAGCCGTCGCTGACCACGTGGTGCATGGTGAACTGGACCATCCAGTCCTCCGGGTCCAGCCGCACCAGGAGCCCGCGGAGGAGCGGCCCGCGGCCCAGGTCGAAGGGGCGGTCGCCCTCCTCCCGGATGCGGCGGATGCCCTCCGCCTCGCGGCGCTCGGCGGGGAGGCCGGACAGGTCCACCGCCGGCAGCCGGAACGGCGCGTTGGGAAGGACCACCTGCACCGGCTCGCCGCCCCGCTCCACCAGCGAGGCGCGCGTCACCTCGTGGCGGCGCACCACCTCGGTCAGGCTCCGCCGCATGGCGCCCACGTCCACGGCGCCGCGGAGCCGGAGCGCCTGGGGCATGTTGTAGGCGGGGCTGGCGGGGTCGAGCCGGTGGATGAACCAGAGCCGCTGCTGCGCGAACGAGAGCGGTGCGGGGCCATCGTCCCCACGCCGCGGGATGTCCGAGTCGCCCGGGGAGGCCCGCTTCGCGCTGCTCCGCTGATCGAGCATCTTCTGCCAGAGCGCACGGCGCTCCGGCGAGAGCTTTTCGAGCTGTTCGGCGGTGATCTTCACGCTCTAGCCTCCCCCGTGTCTGTCCCGCGGCGCGGGCACGCGCCACGCCGCATTCCGTGTCTGAAAGGGTGCGCCATCCCGGCGCGACGGCCGCGGGCCCGTCCCGTACGCGGGAGGGCCGCACGTCCGGGGCACGCCCGGACCTGCCGATCCCGGGAATCTAATCGAACGCGGCGGATTCCGCGCGAATGGCCCTCACCCGGCGGCCTTGGAGCCGCCACCCTCTCCCGATTCCGGGAAAGGGAGAAACTGCTGGATCTTGCGGCTACTCCGGCAGTTGCGTGAGGGATTACGGCCCGAAGGGGCGAGACCCGGCGGGGCTATTTCCGCCGGGGCTCGACTCCGTCGGCGAGCGTTGTTTGCTCGCTTACGGAGCCGAAGCCCGACCCCGGCGCCAGCCGGGGGCACGCCCGAACCTGCCGTCCGCTGTCCCGCAGTCCGCCGTTCCGTATCCGTAAAGCTCAGCCGCCCGCCTGCGCCAGCATCTGCTGTGTGATGTCCGTGGGCGGGATCTTGAGGGCGATCACCGAGGGCCCGTCCCGGTTTTCCAGCGCCTTCGCAAGCGCGTCCTCCAGCTCTGCCATGTTGTTCACCGTGGCCCCCCACCCGCCGCGGAAGACCTCCACCAGCTTGGGGTAGTCCCAGCCGTGCAGCAGGTCGAACTCCTCCGGCGGCTCCCCCTGGGTGAAGTACTTGGCGTTCACGAACGCCTGCTCGATCCCGTACAGCTCGTTGTCGAAGATGAAGACGATGGCGCCCTGCCTGGCCCGCGCCACGTCCGAGAGCGTCTGGCACACCATCTGGAAGCCGCCGTCGCCGGTGAACACCACCGCCCGCCGCGACGGGTCCGCGAAGCCCACCCCCAGGCACGCGCCGGTGGTGTAGCCGATGGAGTTCCACGCCGCCTGCGCGATGAACCCGTCCCGCCGCCGCACCGGGAGCTCCGCCGCCGAGTACAGGGCGATGCTGGTGTCCGCCATGAGGACCATGGACTCGTCCACCCAGTCCTGCATCCGCCGGAAGAAGGCGTCGTAGCTCACCGGCTCCGGGGCGCCGGGGGCCGCCTTGGCCCGCAGCAGGAAGGCGTGCTCGGGCGCTCCCGCGGCGGCCAGCAGTCCCACCGCGTCCTCCGGCGCGCCGTACTTGCGCTCGCGCAGGCGCCGCAGCAGCTGCTGCATGAAGTCGCGCAGCGGCACGCAGTCCCACACGTCGGTGCCCACGCGCACCGAGTTGTTCCACGCCAGCGACATGGTGCCGTAGCTCTTCTTCACCAGGTCCAGGAAGTCGTCCGTGACCAGGTTCCCCAGCCCCAGCAGCCAGTCCGCCGTTTCCACCAGCCGCCTCGTCTTGGGGTTGGCGGATGCGCCGTCGTACACGCCCACGAAGCCGGGCGCGTCCTCCGGGAGCACGCTCTTGCCCAGCAGGTCGGTGGCGAAGGGGAAGCCGGTCTCCGCCACCAGCTCCTCCAGCAGGTCCTGCAGGCCGAAGCGCTGCACCTCCACCCCCGCCCAGATCACCGGCCGCTCCGCCTTCCACAGGTGCTCCAGGGTGGCGTCCAGCGCCGCGTCCAGCGAGGCCTGCAGGGTGGGGAGCGGCCCCGGCTCCAGCTTGCCGCGCGGCGCCTCGCACGGCAGCCCCCACACGTTGGCGTACACCTCGATGTAGACGGGCTTCCGCCAGGTCAGGCAGGCGCGCAGCGCCGAGTCGATCTGCCCCGGGGCGCGCAGCGGGTCCATCACCACCACGCGCGCCACCGTCACGTTCCGCACCGAGTCCTCGTCGGCGCTGAGGGTGCCGGTGGAGTGGTGGAAGAGCACACCCTCGCGCCGCTCCGTGTTTCGCGAGGCCGAGGCGGGGCTCCCCACCACCAGCACCACCGGGAGCTGCTCCACGTACGACCCGGCGAGCGCGTTGAGCAGGCTGAAGGTGCCCACCCCGAAGGTGACGCACACCCCACCCACGCCCCGCAGGCGGGCGTACGCGTCGGCCGAGTAGCCGGCCTCCAGCTCGTTGCAGGTGCCCACGCGGCGGATGCCGATGGACTCGCCCTCGTTGTCGATGGTGGACAGGAAGGTGCCCGCGTAGTCGCCCGGCACGGCGAAGAGGTGCCCCACCCCCAGCTCCGCCAGGCGCTGCGCCAGGTAGCGGGCCACGGTGCAGCCGCCCTTGGCGGCGGCGGCGGCGGCCTTGTCGGCGGCGCTCACGGCCCCATCTCCGTGTCGTAGTACTTGCGCGGGATGAAGTCCGGCCGCTTCAGCCCGAAGTGCTCCTTGAGCATCAGCTCCGCCGTCTGGAGCGCGCCCTCCACCCACCCCTGGCCGATGGAGTACGCCTCGCCGCACACGTGCACCTTCTCGCCCGGGATGCCGCGCATGAGCGGCATGATCTCCCAGAACTTCTCCCCCGCCTTCCAGGCGTGCCAGCCGGCGCCGTACGGGTCCTCGCCCCAGTCGTGGTACACGGCGGTGTACGGCTCGGGGACGAACTTGAGGCCGTGCACCTCCCTGACCTGCTCCTGCGCCGTCTGCACCATCTCCTGGCTGATCTGGAACTCGTGCGGGGCCACCGGCGCCTCCCCCTTGAGGAAGTAGTCGCGCCCGGGCTTCGCCGGGTCGTCGGCGGCCTCGGAGTTCTGCGTGCGCCCCCGGAAGCGCGGGCCCGCCTCCAGCGCCTTCCAGAACGGCACGCTCCCCAGGTCGTTGTAGCTCACCATCAGCAGCGAGTTGTGGTTGTCGGGCTCGCCGCCCATCTCGCTTTCCGTCTGGAAGTAGTACGTCTGGCGGATGGGCATGTCGGTGATGGTGCGGCCCGCCTCCACGCCCAGCGCGCGCCACCACGGGTAGGGGTAGCCCAGGAACATCTTGAACGCGGCCTGGCTGATGACCGCCTCCACGCGCTTCCTCAGCGTGGGCTCCCCCGGCGCGGCGCCCTCGTCGTCCAGCCTGTTCCAGCGGATCAGCTCGATGGAGCGCCGCGGCAGCGCGAGCACCACCCGCTCGGCGTCCAGGTGCGCCTCCGGGCGCCCGTCGCGGTCCTGCGTCCTGCCGCACTCGTCCGTTTCCGTCTTCACGAAGCAGAGCGCGTAGTCGCCGTCCGCGCCCCGCCGCCCGAACGAGTCCAGCCGGTGGTTCATGCGGATCTCGCCGCCCAGCTTCACGAACTCGGCGGCCAGGGTGCGCGGCAGCTCCTCGAAGCCCTGGTCCAGCGTGAAGTACTTGTTGCTGGGGTCGTACTCGGTGATGGGGAGCGAGAGCGGCGCGGTGGAGTTGGCCACGTTGGTGTAGTAGCCGCTCGCGTCGTACATGTACTGGTACGCCTCGCTGCTCAGCACCCGGTAGAGCAGGTTCCAGAAGCCGATCTGGTACAGCGGGGTGCCGTTGAGCACCTTGACCGTCCACCAGTCCTGGGCGCTCAGCTCGCTGTTGAAGGGCAGCAGGCTGTTCATCACGTAGGCCTGGAGCTGGTCGGGGTTCATCCCCTGCTCGTCCGGGTTCATCAGGTACGGCACCATCGCCGGGTCGGTCAGGTCCTTCACCCGGAGCTGGCGCCGCCGCAGGTACATGAGGTTGTTGATCCCGCCGTCCGGCCCCATGGGGAACTCGCGCGTGGCGAGGCCCAGCTGCTCGATGAGCCCCACCACGATCTCGTGCGACCTGAGCCAGCGCATCCCGCCCAGCTCCGCCTTGATGTGCGGCATCCCCGGCATGGGAAAGCTGTACAGCCGCCCGCCGATCCGGTTGCCGTACTCGAACAGGGCCACCTTGAGCTTCTTGTTCGCCTGCTTCAGGCGCCACGCCGTGTACACGCCCGACACGCCGCCGCCGATCACGGCGACGTCGTAGCGCTTCTCGCCCTTGTCGAACGGCTCGAAGGGCTGGTGGTTGAGGATGCGTCTGCTCACGGGGTGCTTCCTTTCCGATTGGGGTGGGGCAGGCGGCCGGCGGGGTGAATCGTGGGACGGGGAGAGGATACGGAACGCGACAGGAGGTGGCAAGGAAACTCCTGTTGCGACGGCTTTCGGCGGACGGGGGTTCGGGCGTGTCCCCGGCTGGCGCCGGGGTCGGGCTTCGGCTCCGTAGGGCTGCAAACAACGCAGCCCAACGGAGTCGAGCCCCCGCGAAACTGCCCGCGGGGTCTCGCCCCTCCGGGCCGAAATCCCTCACGCGGGGCTCGCGCTGGCGTCCGCGGGCCCCCACCCGGCTCGCTTGAGGCTCGCCACCCTCCCCCAATTCTGGGGGAGGGCTTCCTGTCCCTCGGGCTCCACGATGTCGTTCTCCCCTCCCCCTTGCGGGGAGGGGCCGGGGGAGGGGGTCCGTCGTTACGACAGCGAGCGCATCACCCCGGGCACTTCGTCCAGCAGCTCGCGGGCGAGGAAGCCCAGCGGCCCCACGCGCCTCGCCAGCACGTTCCCCGCGCCGCCGTGCAGCGCCACGCCCCAGAGCGCCGCCCGCAGCGGGTCCGCGCCGCGGGCCGCCAGCCCGGCCACGATCCCCGCAAGCGTGTCGCCGGAGCCGGAGGTGGCCAGCCCCACGCCGCCCGACGCGTAGCGGAAGGCTTCGCCGTCCGGCGCCGCCACGTGGGTCGCGCTCCCCTTGAGCGCCACCACGCAGCGCAGCTCCGCCGCCGCCCGCCGGGCCGTGGCGAGCGGGTCGTCCGCGACCTCCTCCTTGGTCATCCCCAGCAGGCTCGCCATCTCGCCGGCGTGCGGCGTCACCACGGCGCGCCCCCGCAGCCGGTGCAGCGCGTCCCGCGTGCCGGCGAGGCACGCCATGGCCTCGGCGTCCAGCACCACCACGCCGTCCTCCACCTCCGCCAGCAGGCGCCGGGTCAGCGCGGCGGTCGCCTCCGGGTCCACCATCCCCGGGCCCACCAGCAGCGCGTGGGCCCCGCGGACCCACTCCGCCAGCCCCGCGGCGGCGTCCGGAGCGACCCCCCCGGCCTCCGTCGCCGCGAGCGCGCGCACCCGCGCCTCCGGCACCGTCACCGCCACCATCCCCGCCACCTCCGCGACGGTGGCGAGCTGGAGCTTGCCCGCGCCGGCCCGCAGCGCGGCGACCCCGGCCAGCACCAGCGCCCCCGGCATCTCCGCCGCGCCGCCCACCACCAGCACCCGGCCGCGATCCTCCTTGTCGCCGCGGTCGTCGGGGCGGGGGAGGGGGAGCCGGCGGAGCAGGGCGGGGGTGACGGCGCGCGCGCGCCCGGCCGCGCTCACCGGGCGGCCACCGCGGCGTCCGGCTCCGAGGTGACGGGCGTCCCCTCCTCCAGGAGCGGCGCCACGAAGTTGTACGCCTCCAGCCGCATCTTCCCCTGGCGGCCCAGCGACGGATCGAAGCGGTACGAGGTGACGGAGCAGTTGGCGACGTCGCCCGCCCGGTCGATGGCCAGGATCTCGTCCTCGGTGAGGCACTCCAGCAGGTAGCGCAGGCACAGCACGATCACCTGGTGGCACACGATCAGGACCCGCTCGCCGCGGTGGTGCAGCGAGATGGTGTCCAGCGAGCTGCGCAGCCGCAGGATCACGTCGCACCAGCTTTCCCCGCCGGGCGGCCGGTGGTAGAACTTGCCCAGCAGGCGGCGGAACTCGGCCTGGTCCGGGTGGCGCTGCTCGATGCCGAAGCGCGTCAGCCGGTCCAGGATGCCGAACTCCTTTTCGCGCAGGCGCTCGTCCACGGTGAAGCCGTCGGCGTCGCCGGCCAGGCCGCCCTGGTCGCGCATCAGCTCGGCGGTGTGGCGGGCGCGCAGGTAGGGCGACACCAGCACCACGGTGGGCCTGCGGTCCTCCGGGAGCGCGGCGAACCAGCGCCCCACCGAGCGCGCCTGCCGCTCGCCCAGCGCGCTCAGCGGCACGTCCACGTCGCGCATGGCGATGTCGATGACCGGGTACCCCGCGGCGTCCGCCGCGTCGCGGGCCACGTTCCCCGCGCTCTCCCCGTGCCGCACGATCCACAGCTCGTCCGGCCACCTCTGGTCCGTCATCCTTTCCCCCGGTCCGCGGTTTCCCCTGGCGCTCCGTCGTCCGCGGTACGTCGGGTCAAGGAGCATACCAGCCGCGCCGGCGCGCCGGGTTGCGCCCCGCGCCGCCCCCTCCCTACCTTGCGGCTCGCCCGGCTTTTCCCGCGTTCACCTTCGCCCCCCGCGGCATGCGCGTCGTCCTCCAGCGAGTCGCCGGCGCCCGCGTCACCGTGGACGGGCGCGTGGTCGGCGAGATCGGCCGCGGCCTGCTCCTGCTCGCCGGCTTCACCGACGGCGACACCGCGGAAACGCTCCGCTGGATGGCGGACAAGGTGGTGGGGCTGCGCGTCTTCACCGACGCGGAAGGGAAGATGAACCGGTCGGTGGAGGAGGTGGACGGCGCCGTGCTGGTGGTGTCGCAGTTCACGCTGTACGGGGACGCGCGCAGGGGGCGCCGCCCCAGCTTCGTGGAGGCCGCCCGCCCGGAGGTCGCCGTCCCGCTGTACGAGAGCTTCGTGGCGCTGCTGCGCGCCGCCGGCCGCCCGGTTGCGACCGGCGAGTTCGGGGCGATGATGCAGGTGGAGCTGACCAACGACGGCCCGGTGACGCTGGTGCTGGAGCGCTGACCCGGGCCCGCCTCACACACCCATTCGCGACGGGAGGTGCGCCGTGACCGAGCTGGACGACCGCGACATCGACAAGGTGTACTCGAAAAAGGACTTCGTCGCCAAGCTGCGCCGCCTCGCGGACGCGCTGGAGGCGGAGAAGCCGTTCACCATCCAGGTGGCGGGGGAGCGGATGGTGGTGCCCGTGGACGCCCGGGTGAGCGTGGAGCACGAGCGCACCGGCGGCGAGGACGAGCTGGAGTTCCAGCTCAGGTGGACGCGCGGAGAGGGCTAACGGTCCCGAGGTACGAAGCACGAAAAAGCGCCCCCGCCGGGATCTCCCGGCGGGGGCGGCTCTCACCCGGCTCGCTTGAGGCTCGCCACCCTCTCCCAATCCTGGGAGAGAGGGCACGCCCGAACCCGCCGTCGAAGGATCTCAGGTCTGCTGCATGCGCGCGGACTGGATCAGCCGCTGGCGGGACGTGTTGCCCGGCACGGCGATGTGCGTGGCCGGGTCGAACTCCTTGCCCACCGCCGAGCTTCCCTGCGGCACCCACACCTCCACGCGGGTGGAGCTGTACCCCGAGGGGATGTAGCGCACGTAGTAGCCGTCCGGGTGCTGCGACCAGCGGCCGGAGGGCACCTCGCGGCTCCCCGGGCCCATCCCCACCGCGCCGGTGAGGACGGCGACCGCCTCCAGCTGCTGGAAGGAGGTGGCGGGGTTGATGAGCATCTGCCGGAGCCGGGCTTCGGCCTCCACCACCTGGCGCACCAGCGGCGGCATGCTGGCCATGGCGCGATCCAGTGCCGGGCCGGGGATCAGGTCCAGGGCGCTGCGGTTGAGTCCGGCGAGCTGGCGCGGCGTCAGCAGGCGTGACGCGACCGCCTTGTGCTGCGTGGACAGGTCCTCGAACTTGGCGCGGGCAATGATCGCCCACAGCAGCGTCTGGATGTCGTGCTGGTGGATGTCGGGGTGCTGCACCGAGTTGCGCACGATGGTCCGGACCGCTTCCTCGGCCGGGCCCAGGGGCGGGGCGAACAGGTAGCCGTCGCCGCCGCCGGGGCCGTGCGTGCCGGCCTTGAGGCAGTAGCTCTGCGACTGGTAGGCGTACGCGCCCGGCTGCAGCACGAAGCCGCCGTTGGGGGTGCGCTGCAGCTGGGCGATGTTCCGGAACGACTCGCGCGGGCGGAAGGTGTCCAGCGAGTCCACGGCCCACTTGGCGTCCTGCAGGCTGGTGGTGATGGGCGCCCTGCCCTGCAGCAGGCCGCTGACGTCGGGCATCCGCTCGCCCAGGCGGCCCGCGGCGCCGCGCAGGGCGCCGCCGATCTGCGCCTGGAGCGACGTGGCGCCCAGCAGGAGGGCCATGGAAAGGAAGCTCGCCTTCCTCACGGACGGGGAGAGCGTCATCGTTGCCTCGGGGTTGGAAGGTGGCGCGGGTGGAAGGTACGACGTTGAACGATAAGGAGTAGAACGGACCCGCGCCAGATTTGTTTCCGGCCGGCACGCCTCCGCCGGTCCCTCGCGTTGCGCGCCCCCGCGGCGGCGCCTAGCTTCCCCGCGGACGCCGCCCCGCCACCCCGGAACCCTGGCCCACGACGCATGCCGGACGCCGCCGACCTCCAGCCGCCGCCCCTGGTCCTGGCCTCCCAGTCGCCCCGCCGCGCCGAGCTGATCGGCCGCCTGGGGCTTGCATTCGAGACGCTCCCCGCGGACATCGACGAGAGCTACCTGGGCGACGAGATGCCGGCCGCGCACGCGGAGCGCCTGGCCCGCGAGAAGGCGGCCACCGTGGCCCGCGGCCGCCCGGAGGCGCTGGTGGTGGGCTCGGACACCATCGTGGTGCTGGGGAGCGACGTGCTGGGCAAGCCGCGCGACGAGGAGCACGCGGTGGAGATGCTGCTGCGCCTTTCCGGCCGCGACCACGAGGTGCACACCGGGATCGCCGTGGCGCACGGCGGCCGCATCGAGTCCGGGCTGGAGCGCGTCCGCGTCCGCTTCCGCATGCTGGACCGCGCGGAGTGCGAGGAGTACGTGGCTACCCGCGAGCCCATGGACAAGGCGGGCGCCTACGGCATCCAGGGCTTCGGCTCGTCCATCGTGGAGCGCGTGGAGGGCGACTACTTCGCGGTGATGGGGCTGCCGGTGGTGCGCATGCTGGCGCTCGTCGAGCGCTTCGGCTGGCGCTACGCCTTCGGGTCGCTGCGGCCGGCCTGACCTCGCGTCCGCACCGCCGGAGGGCGGGCCGTCGTAGTTCCCCTCCGTTCCCAAATGATGTTGCGGAGGGAGACTCACGCGGCTGTTTGCGTGAGGCTCCCGCAGCTGGAGCGGAGACCCGCCGGCAGTTTGGCGGGGCTCCGCGACCCGCGCAGGAGACGGACGGCTGTATCGTCCGGCTCCGGAGCGGCCCCAGGGCACGCTCCGGACGCAGCACGACCACCCAGAAGCCCGCCATCCATGATCCTCGCCATAGACCAGGGCACCACCGGCACCACCTGCCTCGTCATCGACGCGGACGGGCAGATCCGCGGGCGCGCCTACAGCGAGTTCACGCAGCACTTTCCGCGTCCCGGCTGGGTGGAGCACGACGCGGAGGAGATCTGGCGCGTGACCCGGGCCATGGCCCACGCGGCGGCGGAGTCCGCGGGGACGGCGCTGGAGCGGCTGGCGGGGATCGGCATCACCAACCAGCGCGAGACCATCGTGCTGTGGGACCGCGCCACGGGCGAGCCGGTGCACCGCGCGCTGGTGTGGCAGGACGGGCGCACGGCGGACGCGTGCCGGAGGTTCAAGGCGGAGGGGCGCGAGCCGGAGGTGCGCGAGCGGACGGGGCTGGTGATCGACCCGTACTTCAGCGGCACCAAGCTGGCGTGGCTGCTGGACCACGTCCCCGGCGCCCGCCGCCGCGCCGAGGCCGGGGAGCTGGCGGCGGGGACCATCGACTCGTGGCTGGTGTGGAAGCTCAGCGGCGGCCGCCTGCACCTGACCGACCCCACCAACGCCTCGCGGACGCTGCTGTACGGGCTGAGAAGCGGCGAGTGGGAGCCGGGGCTGCTGGACACCTTCGGCGTGCCGCGCGCGGTGCTCCCCGAGATCCGGGCCTCGTCCGAGGTGTACGGCACGACGGACGGCGCGGCGCTGGGGGCGGAGATCCCGGTGGCGGGGATCGCGGGCGACCAGCAGGCGGCGCTCTTCGGGCACGGCTGCTGCACCCCCGGCGAGGGAAAGAACACCTACGGCACCGGCGCCTTCCTGCTGCTGCACACCGGCACGGAGCCGGTCCCCTCCAGGCACGGGATGCTGACCACGGCGGCGTGCGGGCCGCGCGGGGAGCGTGCCTTCGCGCTGGAGGGCTCGGTGTTCATCGCGGGCGCGGCGGTGCAGTGGCTGCGCGACGCGGTGGGCGTCATCGCGGAGGCGGCGGAGACGGACGACCTGGCGCGCTCGCTGGACGACAACGACGGCGTGTACTTCGTCCCGGCCTTCACCGGGCTGGGCGCGCCGCACTGGGAGCCGGGCGCCCGCGGCACCATCGTGGGTCTCACGCGGGGGACGGGGCGCGCCCACCTGGCCCGCGCGGCGCTGGAGGCCATGGCGTACTCCACGCGCGACGTGGTGGAGGCGATGGAGGCCGACTCGGGCGCGCGCCTGACCGCCCTGCGCGTGGACGGCGGCGCCACGGAGAACGACTGGCTGATGCAGTTCCAGGCGGACGTGCTGGGGATCCCGGTGCGCCGCCCGGCGATGGTGGAGATGACCGCCTTCGGGGCGGCGGGGCTGGCGGGGCTGGCGCTGGGGGTCTGGCGCACGCCGGAGGACTTTCTCGCCGCCCGCCCGGAGACGGCGGACTTCGCGCCGGCCGCGGACCCCGCGCGCCGCGGCGCCTGGCTGGACGGATGGCGGCGGGCGCTCTCCGCCGCCCGCGCCTGGGCCCACGAAGGGGAGACCCCATGAACCTGTGCATGCTCGTCCTCTGCTTGTCCCTGCAGCAGGGGACGCCGCAGCGCCCCGCCGACCGCTGGGTCGCCGAGGACAAGTGGAAGCACTTCTTCGCGTCGTTCGTGGTGACGGCGCTCTCGGCCGCCGCCGTGCGCGCCGCTGGCGCCGACGCGCAGACCAGCGCGCTTGTGGGCGCCGGGGTGGGGACGGGCGTCGGCGCGTGGAAGGAGCTGCGCGACAGGCGCGACCCCGCCGCCACGCCGTCGCTGCGGGACCTGGCGTGGGACGCGGCCGGAGTGGGCGCCGCCGCGGCGGTGGCGTCCCAGGCGCGGTAGGGGGACGGCGGTACGGAAGTGCGGAACGGCGCCTCACCTGAGACTGCGGCGAGGGCGCCGTTCGTCGTTCCGGCAGTACCCAGATGAATCTGTTCGGAGGGAGACAGCCGGGTAGGTTCGGCTGGCTCGCTCCGGCGCAGGGAGACTCGCCGGCCGTTTGGCGAGGCTCCCGGAGCCCGCGGAGGAGACTGGCGGGGCCGTTTCCGCCGGGCTCCGTAGCGGTCCATGGGGCCCGACGCAATCCGCGCCCGGCGCGCGGCTCTCCTCAGGCCAACGAGGTGGGGCCGAAGTCCGGGGGCGGGACGAAGGTCACGGCGGCGAGAAGCCCCGAGAGCGCTGCCGGGAGATCGTCCAGCCGGAGCGTTTCCCCGTCGGGGCCGGCGAGCCCACCCCGGTCGGTGCGGTGCACGGGCACGCCGAACACCCGCCGGAACGTCCCGGCGGGCGCGGTGATCGAGAAGCTGTTCCCCACGGCGCTCCCCACCTGGAACCCGCTCTCGCGGAAGCCCTCCACGGCCCGCGCGACCGCCTCCGGCGCGGGGGCGAACTCCGCCAGCGTCGCCGCGGTGATGGCGGACGCCCCGTCCGGCGCCCTTCCGCTCGCGGAGCGGAGCACGACCTGCGCAGAGATCACCTCCCGGTCTTCCATCCCGTCCTCCTTGGTTGCCGTTCGGCTCCGCGTGCCGGAAGGACCGTGCCCGCGAATCCCGCCCCGGGCACGATCCGCGGAGAGTCCGCCGGCTCCTACGGCACCGCGGGGCCGGAGATCCCCCCGTCGATGATCATCGCTTCCAGCTCCCGCACGTCCCGCGCGGAGAGCCGCGGCCGGGGCGCCGGCTCGTCCGGGGCCGCGCCGGGTCCCCCCGCCCCCGGCTGCGGAGCGACCGCCTGCGCGACCGGCTGGGCGGACGGGTCCGGCCGGACGGGTCCCAGGCACCGGAGCTTGGCGACCATCACCGCCTTGTGGGCGTCCACCAGCCCGTTCCCGGTGGCCGTGTCCGGGCCCGCGACGGCCGCGTTCCCGCCGGTACTGGGGCTGCACGTGCCCGCCGTCACGTCCCGTGCCGTGCTCATGAGGATGATGCGGACCTCCGCGGGCGTCAGGGCGGGGCAGGCCTGCTTGACCAGCGCCGCCGCGCCCGCGAGCTGCGGGGCCGCCGCCGAGGTGCCGCTGAAGCATGCCCAGCCGTCCCCGGCGTCGGTCTCGTCGCCGTCGGGGTGCTCGCCCCCGGCGGTGCCCACGTCCATCTGGTCGCCGGGATCCAGGGGGAGCATGATGTAAGCGGCCCGGGGCAGCATCCCCACCAGGCCGCACAGGTCCGGCACCCGCCGCTCCGGGTAGATGCCGCTCATGAAGCCGCTCGCGTAGTCCGACGCCCGCAGCGACTCGTCCGGGGCCAGGAAGACGCCGCCCGCCGAGATCACGTCGGGGTGCTGCCCCGGGAAGCTCCAGTGCCCGTTCCCCGCGGAAAAGACCACGGTGATCCCGGCCGCCACCGCGGCGGCGACGGCCGCGGCGAGCGCCTGGTCCGCCGCGGTCAGCGGCCCCTTCCGCTTGTCACTGCCCCAGCTGCAGGTGATGACGTGCGGGGCGAGCGCCACGGCGGCGTTGAAGGCGCCGATGGTGTTCACGAAGCTCATCTTCACCGGGAGGAATTCCACGTCCGGGGCCACGGCGAACAGGTTGGCGGACTCCCCCGTGCCGTGCCCGATCTCGTCCGCCAGGGGGTTGGCGGCCCCGGGGCCCAGCACCACCGGCGCCGCGTGGTACCCGCGCCCCACGAAGTACGGGTGCCTGAACCACCCGGTGTCCACCATCGCCACCCGCACCCCGCTCCCCGTGACGCCCACCCGGTGCGCCCGGTCCGCGTTGCACCCCAGCGACACGTCGCCCGGAACGCGCATGTGCCAGTACGACTTGGGCGGGGCGAACATGGAGGCGCCCATGAAGTAGCGCGGCTCCTCGATGGCGATTCCCTCCAGCACGTCGGCGAACGGCGTCCCCCGGGGCGAGATCAGCCCCGGCATCTCCGTGTCCGAGGAGTCGATGAACTCCCCGACCGTCGCCTCCCCGAACTCCTTGATGACCGGGCGCTGCTCCACGTACAGCCGCGTGTTGAAAGCCCGCTGGTACAGCTCGCGCGGCCCGGCGATGTTGATGGAGGCGGGGCTTACCTGCAGCACGTCGAAGCCCGCCTCCCGGAGCATGGACGCGGCCCGGAGGACGAGCTCCCCCTCCGAAAAGAAGCTCGCCGCGACCGACGAATCGATCCGGTCCTGCGCGTCGAACATGGACACGCCGCCGATGGAGTGCGGCGACGCCTGGGCGTAGATCCGCCCGGGAACGGCGAGGGCTTCGCTCCCGGAAGGGGGCGCGCCGGGAACGGATCCGCGCCCGGTGGCCGTGCTTCGGGTGGTCGTTTTCCGGATGGGCATGGGAAAGCTCCTGGAAAAGGAGAATCATCCTGAGAGGAGTGCCGAGGGAGCCCTGGTCCGGTGAGGGGCACGCTTTCGGCACCTGTTCGGAATATAGCATGGAATCAGCCATAAATGTTATAAGTGTAGATATCGTGGAGTTGGATCGCGGGTCCCTGTGTCGGATGTGGGCGGTGGTGGGTCCCCGGCGTGGCGCCCCAGGGGGCGGCCCGCCGGTCTGTGGGCGTCGCCGCGCCCGCCCGGGACACGCGTCGTCCAATCTCCGGAAAATGCGGGCGATCCCCCACGGCAAGTGGGGAAAAACCTTACGGTTGGGCCCCCACGCGGGTCTTTCTCCGTGCGGCGCCCGGGATTATATTGCTCCCCGTGTCCACACCCTCTCGCGGAGACGACTCGCCTTGAAGAGACAGCACAGATTCGTGGCGGCCGCGCTCGTCCTGGTCGGCATCGTGGGGTACCTGTTCATCACCGGGATGAAGGACTCCATGATCTACTACTACACGCCGGACGAGCTCCTCGCGAAGACCGCCGCCGACGCGTCGGTGCACGACGTGGGCGTCAAGGTGGGCGGGCGCGTGGTGCCCGGCACGGTGACGTTCGACCAGCGGACGCTGGACCTGCGCTTCGACGTGGTGGACATCGCCAGCGGCAAGGGACGCTTCCCGGTGCACTACCAGGGCCCGCTCCCCGACACCTTCGAGGAGGGGCGCGACGTGGTGGTGGAGGGGCGCTACACGCAGGCCGGTGCCTTCGAGGCGACCACGGTGCTGACCAAGTGCGGCTCCCGCTACGAAGCGGTCGAAGAGGACTACCGGGCGTGACGCAGATCGGTGAGGTCGCGCTCTGGGTCGCCCTCCTCCTGGCGCTCTGGGGGACGGCGACCGCTTTCGTGGGCGGCAGGGCGGGGCGCGGCGACCTGGTCCTTTCCGCCGAGCGCTCGGTGTACGGCGTGCTCGGCCTGCTCCTGGTGGCCTCCGGCGCCATCATCGCGGCGTTCCTGGGGAACGAGTACCGCTACCAGTACGTGGCCGGCTACTCCAACCGCGAGCTGTCGGTCTTCTATAAGGTCACCGGGCTGTGGGCCGGGCAGACCGGCTCGCTGGTGTTCTGGGCGCTGCTGCTGGCGCTGTTCTCGTCGCTCGCGGTGTTCCAGAACCGGGAGCGCAACCGCGAGTTCATGCCGTACGTCACCGGGACGCTGCTGGTCATCCTGGCCTTCTTCCTGGTGGTGGTGCTGTCGGCGTCCAACCCGTTCAAGCTGCTGGAGTTCACCCCCGCCGACGGGCGCGGCCTGAACCCGCAGCTCCAGAACTACTGGATGACCATCCACCCCCCCACGCTGTACCTGGGGTTCACCGCCTTCACCATCCCCTTCGCCTTCGCCGTTTCCGCGCTACTCAGCGGCCGGCTGGACACCCGCTGGATCGCCACGACGCGGCGCTGGACGCTGCTCGCGTGGTTCTTTCTGACCAACGGGATCATCTTCGGGATGATGTGGGCGTACGTGGAGCTGGGGTGGGGCGGCTGGTGGTTCTGGGACCCGGTCGAGAACGCGTCGCTCCTCCCCTGGCTCACGGGGACTGCGTACCTGCACTCGGTGATGATCCAGGAGAAGCGGGGGATGCTCAAGGTCTGGAACGTGTTCCTGATCATGGCCACCTTCCTCCTCAGCATCCTGGCGACCTTCCTGACGCGCTCGGGGCTGATCGAGTCGGTGCACTCGTTCGCCCAGAACCTGACCATCGCCTACATCTTCCTGGGCTTCCTCGCCACGCTGATCGTGGTGAGCGCGGGGCTGGTGTGGTGGCGCCGCGACCGGCTCGCCTCCGACGCGCAGGTGGAGTCGTTCCTGTCGCGGGAGGCCGCATTCCTCACCAACAACCTGGTGTTCGTGGCGGCGATGTTCGCCGTGCTCTGGGGGACGCTGTTCCCGCTGATCTCGGAGGGCTTCACCGGGCAGAAGATCGCCACGGGGCCGCCGTTCTTCGACCGGGTCAACATCCCGCTGGGGCTGCTGCTGCTGGCGCTGATGGGGATCGGGCCGGTGATCGCGTGGCGCAGGGCCAGCCCGCGCAACCTCAGGCGCAACTTCGTGGGGCCGCTGCTCGCCGGGACGGCGGTGGGATTGGGGATGCTCGCGGGGGGAGTGCGGCACACCTACGCCATCCTCACCTTCGCGCTGGGCGCCTTCACGCTGGCGACGGTGGCGATCGAGTTCTGGAAGGGGACCCGCGCCCGCGCCCGCATCGAGGGCGAGGGAGCGCTGGTCGCGCTCGTCCACCTGGTGGGCCGCAACCGGCGCCGCTACGGCGGCTACATCGTGCACGTGGGGCTGGTGATCGGCTTCATGGGGATCGCCGGCAAGGCGTTCTACGCGGAGGAGACGCTGGCGCTGCGCCCCGGGGAGAGCATGACCATCGCCTCGCCCTTCGGGCACACGTACCGGCTGACGTACCAGGACATGTCGTGGTACACCGCCACCAACATGACCAAGCTGGTGGCCTCGGTGGTGGTCGAAAAGGGCGGCCGGCGCGCCGGGATGCTGACCGCGGAGAAGCGCACCTACCGGCAGCGCGAGGAGGTCGCGAGCGAGGTGGGGATCCGCCGCGCCTGGAACGAGGACCTGTACCTGATCCTCGCCGGGATCGACGATCCCAACGGCGTGGTGCAGGGGACCAACCCGCGCCCCGTCGCCACCTTCCGGGTGCTGGTGAACGCGCTGGTGCCGTGGATCTGGACCGGCGGCTTCATCATGGCCGTGGGGACGCTGATCGCGCTGTGGCCGGGCCGCGAGGAGCCGCGCCCTTCGCCGGCCAGGGCCGGGCGCCCCGCCGCCGCCGGGCGGCCGCGCGAGCGCGAGCTGGTGGAGGCGTGATGCGCCGCCTGCTGACGGCCGCCGCGCTCCTGGCGCTCGCGCTTCCGCTTCGCGCGCAGGACGCCGCCGCACCGGCCGCGCACGCCACCGAGGCCCAGGCGACGGAGGCCGTGGCGCACGACGCCATGACGCAGCTGCGCTCGCCGGTGACGCCCTTCCACACGCTGGACATGTGCCCCGACGCGGCGGCTGCGGCGCTCCGCGACACCGTCCGCGCCGAGGCGGCGGCCGGCAGGACCGCGGACCAGATCATCGAGAGCACCATCGCGCGCCGGGGCGAGGTGCTGCGCATCGTCCCAAAGCACTCCGGCGTGGGGCTGTGGGCGTGGGTCGCGCCGCCGGCCGTGCTCCTGGGCGGGGCGCTCCTGATCGGCGGGTGGCTGCGCCGCTCGCGCGCCGGCGCCGCCCCGGACCCCGAGCCGGAGGCGCTGAGCGGCGCCGACCGCGAGCGCCTGGCCGCCGAGCTGGCGGAGTGGGACCGCGAGCCCGGGGAGGTCGCGTGACGCTGCTGGCCGTATCCGTGCTGCTGGCGCTGCTCGCCGGCGCGGCGGTGGTGCACCCGCTGTGGGCGCGCCGCGCCGCGCTGATCGGCGACGTGGCCGCGGGCGACGTGCTGGACGCCGAGGCCCGCCGGCGGGTCGCGCTCGCCTCGCTCAAGGAGGTGGAATACGACTACGCCGCCGGCAAGCTGGACGACGCCGACTACCGCGCCCTCCGCGACCGCCTGGGCGCCGAGGCCATGCGCGCCATCCGCGTCGCGGACCGCCTGCGCGGGATCGAGGCGGCGGCGCTCCCGGACATCGCCGTCGCCCATGGCTGCGGCTTCGTGAACCCGCCCCGCAGCCGCTTCTGCGCGGGGTGCGGCGCCCGGCTGGCTTGAGCGGCGCGGCCCCGGCGCCCGCCGCCGCGCCGCCGGTGGAGGCGCGCGGGGTGGAAAAGTGGTACGGTCCGCATCCCGCGGTGCGCGGGGTGAGCTTCGCGCTGGCGGCGGGCGAGTTCCTCGCGCTCTTCGGGCCCAACGGGGCGGGGAAGAGCACCCTGCTGCGCTGCCTGGCCGGGCTGGCGCGTCCCACCCGCGGCCAGGTCCTCATCGCGGGCGAGGCGGTGACGGGCGGCGACGGCGCCTGGCGGCGCGGCATCGGCGTGCTGTCGCACCAGACCTACCTGTACGCGGGACTCAGCGCCGCCGAGAACCTGGAGTTCTACGGGCGCCTGTACGGGTTGGACCGCCTGCGCGAGCGGGTGGGCGAGGCGCTGGAGGGGGTGGGGCTCTGGGAGCGCCGCGGCGACCGGGTGCGCGGCTTCTCGCGGGGGATGCAGCAGCGACTCGCGCTCGCCCGCACCCTGCTGCACGACCCCCGGCTGGTGCTGCTGGACGAGCCGTACACCGGCCTGGATCCCCACGCCGCGGCCATGCTGGGCGGCGTGCTGGAGCGGCTCCGCGACGGGGCGCGCACGGTGGTGCTGGTGACGCACAACCTGTCGCAGGGGCTGGAGCTGGCGAGCCGCGTCGCCATCCAGGTGGGCGGCCGCTGGATCTCGGACGAGCCCCGCACCGCCGTGGACGCCGGCCGCTGGGAGCGCGTCTACACCGAGCGCGTGGCGGGCGCGGCGTAGGTGGGCCGCTTCCTGGGGCAGGCCCTGGCGGTCGCGCGCAAGGACCTGGTGCTGGAGCTGCGCTCGCGCGAGCGCCTGGTGGTTTCCGCCACCTTCGCCGTGCTGGTCGCGGTGGTGTTCAGCTTCTCGCTGGACCCCACCCTCCGGGCCCGCAGCTTCGCCGGGGCGATGATCTGGGTCACGGTGATCTTCGCCGGCATCCTGGGGCTGGGGCGCTCCTTCGCCATGGAGCGCGAGCAGGAGGCGCTCTCCGGCCTGCTCCTCGCTCCCGTGGACCGCGGCGCGCTCTTCCTGGGGAAGTTCGCCGCCAACCTCGCGATCCTGCTGGCCGTGGAGCTCGTCGTCTTCCCGGTGTACGCCCTGTTCTTCGGGCTGGACTTCAGCGGGGCGCTCGGCGGGATCGCGCTGATCGTGCTTCTCGCCTCGACCGGGTTCATGCTGCTGGGGACGCTGTTCGCGGCGGTCTCCGCGCACACCCGGCTGGGGGAAACGGTGCTCCCGGTGCTCCTCCTCCCGCTGCTCATCCCGGTGGTGATCTTCGCCGTCTCGGGGACGCAGCGGCTGCTGGTGGGGCGCCCCCTGGAGGAGGTGGGGGAAACCTCCGCATGCTCCTGGCCTTCGACCTGATCTACCTGTTCATATGCCCCCTGGTCTTCGGTTCGGTGGTGGAGGAGTGAGGAGGGCGCCGTGGAGTCGCTGAAAGGCACCCTCCGCTGGGCCTACGCGCTCACTGCGCTCGCCGCCTCCTCCGTGCTGGCGACGTTCTGGATGATCTTCTTCTACGCGCCCACCGAGCGCGAGATGGGGATCGTGCAGCGCATCTACTACGTGCACGTCCCCTCCGCCTGGGTCGCCTTCCTGGCCTTCGGGATCGTGGCGCTCTGCTCCGTGGGCTACCTGTGGCTGCGCGACGACAAGCTGGACGCCGTCGCCGTCGCCGCGGCGGAGCTGGGGACGGTGTTCACCACCATCGTCCTGCTCACCGGCCCACTCTGGGGGAAGATCGCCTGGGGCACCTGGTGGGTGTGGGAGCCGCGGCTCACGCTCACGCTGCTGCTGTGGTTCATCTACGTGGGCTACTTCATGCTCCGCGGCGCCACCGAGAGCCCCGAGCGCGGCAAGCGCTTCGCAGCGGTGCTGGGGATCGTGGGCGCGGTGGACATCCCGCTGATCCACGTGAGCGTCAACTGGTTCCGCTCGCAGCACCCGCAGCCCGTGGTGCTGCGCCCCGAGGGCCCCGCCGCGGCCCCGGAGATCGTGCAGACGCTGCTGATGGGCTTCCTGGCCTTCACGCTCCTGTTCTTCGCCCTCCTGCTCTTCCGCTACGGCCTGGAGCGGCTGCGCGCCCGCGCCGAGGCGCTGCGCGTGCGCGACGAGCTGGACCGGCCCCTTTCCTCCTCCCAGGGAGTGCTTCGCTGATGCGGACCGTGCGTCTTTGTGCCGTCGCCTTCGTCCTCGCCCTGCTCGCCGCGATTCCCGCCGGCCTGCGCGCGCAGGAATCCTCGTCCGCCGCTCCCGCGTCCGCCGCGCAGGCGCCGGGCGGCGCCGCCGTCGACCCCTCGGCGTCGCTCGGGACGCGGACGGTGGAATCGTCGTCCGGGCTGCCGCAGCGCGCGGCGCCCCCGCGCACGCTCCGCGACTACACGCACGTGTTCGTGGCCTTCGCGCTGGCGTGGATCCTCCTCTTCGGCTACGTCGTCTCGCTGGGGCGGCGCTGGTCGGCGGTGGAGCGGGAGCTGGCCGCGCGGGCGTAGCGCCGCGGCGGCCTCCCCGCGGGGCCCGGGACGGACCGAAGCGGCGCGCCGGGTGGCGAAACATCCGGCGCGCCGTACATTTTCCGGGCTTCCGGACGGACGCGCGGCCCGATGCTTGCTGGCCCGGGGCCCCGTGTTTTCCGCTGGCGATCCGCGCGGCGGCCGGGCGTACGGCCGTCATCGCGGATCTTCGTGCAGTGCCGACTCCCCACCCCCTGGAGGTGCATGATGGCAGGGTTCACGCTCCCCGACCTTCCCTACGACTACGCCGCGCTGGAGCCGCACGTCGACGAACAGACGATGCGCATCCACCACGACAAGCACCACGCCACCTACGTCACCAACCTCAACGCCGCGCTGGAGAAGCACCCGGAGTTCGACGCCGGCAGCGACATCGACGCGCTGGTGCGCCGCATCGACGAGGTGCCCGAGGACATCCGCGCCGCGGTGCGCAACAACGGCGGCGGCCACGCCAACCACTCCATGTTCTGGCAGGTCATGGGGCCGGGCGGCGGCGGCGAGCCCAGCGGCGCGCTCGCCGATGCCATAACCTCCGCGTTCGGCGACTTCGCCACGTTCAAGACCAGGTTCAACGACGCGGGGAAGACGCGCTTCGGGAGCGGGTGGGCGTGGCTCGTCGCCGGCAGCGGCGGGTTGGAGGTCAGCAGCACGCCCAACCAGGACTCGCCGCTGATGGAAGGGAAGACGCCCATCCTGGGGTGCGACGTGTGGGAGCACGCCTACTACCTCAAGTACCAGAACCGCCGGCCGGACTACCTGGAAGCCTGGTGGAACACGGTGAACTGGCAGGAGGTGTCGCGGCGCTTCGAGGCGGCCCGCGGGTAGTTCTCTATCCGGATCGTCGGACGATTGCGCCCCGGTCGGAGCCTGCTCCGGCCGGGGCGTCGTCTTCTGCGGCTTTTACGGATGGGGACGGCGGGTTCGGGCGTGCCCCCGCTGGCGCGGGGTCGGGCTTCGGCTCCGTAACGCAGCAAACAACGCTGCGTAACGGAGTCGAGCCCCGGCAAACGGCCGCCGGGTCTCGCCCCTTCGGGCCGAAATCCCTCACGCGGGTCCCGCGCTGGCGTCCGCGGGAGGCCCCCACCCGGCTTGCTTGAGGCTCGCCACCCTCCCCCGTTCCGGGGGAGGGGGTCCCGTCGGGGACTGCGGCTCCTACTGCACCGTGAACGGCACCACGAACTCCGAGCGGTCCCACGTGATCCGCAGCACGCCACCCCTCGCGCCGGCCGGCTCCGCGCGGATGGACAGGCGCTCCGCCGGCTCCGCCACCGTGGTCCGCCGCATCCGCACGCGCCCCAGGTCGCGGGCGGCGTCGTACGACGTGCCGTTCTGGCCGGTCTGGCGGTTGACGATCAGCCAGCCGCCCTCCGCCTCGGGCATGCTGAAGAGCGTGTACTCGCCGGCGGGGACGGCCAGCGTGCCGCCGCGCGCGGGGTCGCCCAGCACCAGCGCGCGGTCGGTGGTGAAGTGCGTCGCGCGGTTGGCGCCGGTCCTCCAGAGCTGGCCCCACGCCACCACCGCGGGGAAGACGTCGCGCCCGCGCCGCACCGGGACGCCGTAGTCCAGCGCGATCTTCGCCCCTCCCACGGTGAACTCCTCGCGGGCCCGGCCGGACAGCTCGCCCATCCCGCGCCCGGCCCGGTCCGCCTCCGCCCAGCGGCGCGCCGGCCCCTCCACGTCCACCCAGGGGACGCGCGTCACCACCACCTTGCGGGTGGTCCGCGCGGCGTCCAGCCCCAGCAGCCGCCCCGCCGCGTCGGTCCGCACGACGGACGGGCCGCGCAGGGGGTGCGTCAGCGTGATCTCGCCGGGCGCGGTGCGCGCCAGCGTGTACGCGAGCGGGCGGCCCCCGGCCAGGAACGGGCGCGTCGCGGTCCCCGTGGGCGGCACGTGCCGGAGCGCCAGCTCGAAGGGCCAGTGCACCAGGTCCACCCAGGGGAGCGCGTCGGGGCCCGCCTGCACCCGCGAGGCGCGCGTGGAGTCGCCCTCGGTCACGCGCCGGGTCCAGCCGCTGTCGGCCGCCTCGATGATCTCCACCCGCCGCGGGGCGCCTCCGGGCGACACCGCGTCGACGATGCGCTCCTCGAAGCGGCGCATGCCGCCGGTGGGCGTCAGGTCGAGCGTGTAGCGCCGCAGCGAGGTGCTGGGCGAGCGGACGGCCGCCTCCGCCTGGATACGGCTGCCGGTGCGCACCCAGCGCTCCAGCGCGATGGTGTCGCGCCCCAGCACGGTCACCAGGGCGGCGCTGTCCGCCCGCGCCTGCGCGCCGGCGGGGATCGCCGAGGCGGCCAGCGCGGCGAGGAAGAACAGGACGCGGCCGGGGCCGCGGCGGGGTCGGGGGGCGGCGGGGCGGAGCATGGTCGTCGTCCGTTGCAGGGTGCGCGTCGCTCGGCTTCCGCGGACAACCTGCGCCGGGAGACGGGCGCGGCACAAGCCCCGGCCGGGGAAGCTCCCGGCCGGGGCTTCGTGTCCCGCGGCGCGCTCAGCCCACCCGCCTCCAGACGCGGATCTCCGGCATCGGGTTGGAGATCAGCACGGCCAGGCCGTTCGGCACCACCGTGATTCCCGAGACGCGGCGCGGGAGGAGGTACGAGCCCGCGTAGCGACCGGTCGCGAGCTCGTAGCGGTCCACGATCCGGCCCTTCAGCCGGGTCTTCCCCCCGTACAGCAGGTACGCGTAGCGGTCGTCCGCGCTCACCGACAGGGTGGCCGGGGTGGCGTCCAGCGACAGCCGGGTGACGACCCCGCCGCCCGGACCCTGCCACTCCAGCACCGAGGGAAAGGGGATCGGCTCCACGCCCGGTGTGGACCTCACCTGCCGGGTGGCTCCGTTCCACAGGACGAGGCGGTCCGCGTACAGGAACGTCATCACCGCCGCCCGCCCGGCGGGGGCCACCGCCACCCGCCCATCCAGCGCCATGGGGTCCACGCTGCCCAGGGCGGCGGGGAGCCGCATGGTCGCGGCCAGCGTCCCCCGCTGGTCGAACCGGTACCCGAGGACGCCCTCCGCCCCCGCGCCGATCCCCCAGAACGTGCCGTCCTCCAGGGGGAGAACGCGTTGAAAGAGCGTCCGGGTGGAGATCATCTTCTCCACCTTGCCGTCCGGGCGCAGAACCGTCACGCGATTGTTGGACGGGTCGTACACCCACAGGTTGCCGCTGCGGTCCACCTGAAGGTCCGTGGGGTTGGTGAACTCGTTCGGGCCCTTGCCCCTGCGCCCCGCCGCCCAGGCCAGGCGCCCGGTCCAGTCGAACGCCTTGACGCGGGTGTCGCCGTAGTCCACCACGTACAGCATCCGGCCGCGCGACGCGATCAGGAGCGGGTTCAGCAGCTCGGACTCCATGGCCGGCTGCACCCCGCCCACCTGCTCCCAGCGGCCGGGAAGGAAGCTGCGCTCCGCGGCCGGCGCCGGCGCGCCGCCGCCGCCGGGCAGAACGGAGAGCCACGAGGCCGCCAGCGCGAGGGCGAGTCTTGCGAGCATGGGTCACTCCTCCCCGTTGAGGGTGCGGGTCACCAGGGCGTACAGGGGTTCCGGGTCGTGCGGGTCGCCCACGGGAACGTGGCGCCCCGCGCGGCTCACCAGGACGACGGGAAAGTCGATGCTCGCCCCGTCCACCGCCGCGCGCCACTCGCCGTCGCGGTCGAAGGTCACGGGAAAGCGGATCCCGAAGGCCCGGACCAGGCCGTCGGCCTCGCGCCGATCCACCGGCGGGGCGAGCATGACGCCGCGCAGCCGGGCGCCCGGCCGCGCGGCGACCCGGTTCATGGCGGCGACCGCGTCCGCCCCCAGCTTGCAGTCGCCCGGGTGGAAGACGAACAGCACCTCCGGCTTCGCATCCAGCTCCGCGATCAGCTCGGGGAGCGTCGCGGGCTGGCGGAGCCGCGCGTACGCGGGCGCGGCGAGCGCTGCCGCAAGGCAAGCCGCGAGCAGTGCGATTCGGGGTCGCTGCATGGGATCCTGCGGTCCAGGTTGTGGTCGTTCCGATCTCGGGTTCCGGCGGCGGTGCGGTCAGTGGCCCGATCGGGCATCCGACTCCGTCTCTTCGAGCGTGTCGGCGCTTCCGTCCCGGATGCGGGTGCTCCTGACCTCGTAGCAGGTGAGACGGGACCCGTCGGGGTAGGTGATCGTGACGCACAGGTCGGGGCCACCGGGGCCGCAGTTCCTGCACGGATCCGCCGGGTCGTCCGGGGACCGGACGATCTCCTCGGCGGAGGTCTGGGCTCTCCCGCCGGCGGCGAACACGGTCGCGCAGAGCGCGAGCACGCCGGCCGGCAGGAGCTTGTCGGTGCGGGTGGAAGACCGCATGTCGCACCTTGATGAGGGAAGGTGGTTCGTCGAGCACCTGCGAATCACGGCCGATCCGGCGGCGCGGCGCGGTGTCGGCCGTCAGCCCTTGTCCGTCGCCTCCTCGTTGTCGGGGAGCGCGACGTCCACGGTATCCTTGTCGTCGATGGGCTTCGCCGTCTTGTAGCAGGTCAGCTTGGATCCGTCCCTGAAGGTGATCGTGAGGCAGAAGTCCGGGCCGCCCGGGCAGCCGTACCGGTCGGCGCACACGTCCGCGACGGCCGCGGAGGCCTGGGCGGTGTTGCCGGCGCTCGCCATCGCCACGCCGAATACCGCGAGGACGGCGACGAACAGGATCTTCTGGAGACGGTCGTTGAGTCGCATGGTGCACCTCGTGAGTGGGGGGAAGAGGCACCGCGCCGCCGGTGTCGGGAATTTTGTCCTCCGGAGATCGGAGTCCTGGAGGCAATGTAAGGGGCGCGGCGCCGCGTCTCGATGTACCGCTCGCGCGATTTTCACCGTTCCGGCCAAGCTCCCGCCATGGCCGCCCCCATCCCCTCCCTTTCCGTCCAGCGGTCCAGCAGCCACTCCCACCCCAGCGTTCCCCGCAGCACCGACGGCCGGATCCCGAAGGCCGCGTGCACCTGCTTGCTGAGCGCCGCGGCATCCCCGAAGCCGCCCGTTCCCGCGATGCGGAGCAGCGGTTCGCCGGGGCGGCCCTGGATCTCCACGGCCGCGTACAGGGCGCGGGCCGCCTGGAGCCAGCGGTGGGGTGGGGGAAGCCTTTTCTTGCGGAACCGTGCGCGGACGCTGCTCTCCGCCTCGCCGATGCATTCGAGCAGGGGGTGGATGCGGCTGAAGCGGGGCGCGAGGAGGAAGACCTGCCGGACGATGTGACCGAGCGCGGAGGAAGGCGCGAGCCCGCGCAGGTGCAGCCAGTCGCCGGCGTCCTCGCCCAGCTCCTCGCGCGAGGTGAGCACCGGGCGCAGCGCTTCGGCGATGGGCTGCCCCTCCAGGAGGAGCGCGCGGACGCGGAGTCGCCCGGCCCGGAGCGCCAGCTCCGCGATGCCCCGCTCCGGCGCTCCCGACCACCACAGGATCACGGTGGCGCGGTGGAAGAGGAGGCGCGCCCGGTGAACCGCGGGGCCCAGCAGCCGCCCATCCGCCGCGAGCGCCAGGACCGGCAGCGCCACGATGGAGCCGAGCTCCAGGTGGGCGGGGTGCAGCCGTCGCGCGGGCACCGGCAAAGGGAGGGAGCAGTAGGGCGGCCGCAGGTGCAGGAGGGGGATGTCGTCCCATTCGCTCCCCGCGGCCGGGAACGGCACCGGCGGACGGGTGGGGAGGTACGCGTGCCGGGCGGGGTGTTCCATGCCGTCCTCCGCGATCGTGGAAGCGTGCCCACTATTTGGCGTATTGTATATGTCACCTGGAAGACAGTAAAGGAAACGTGTGGCGGCTGCGGGCTCGCCGCCTCCGGTCTCGCGCGGGGGAGGGCGCCGCGCTAGATTGGCGCCTTCCTTCCCGCTCCTTCCGCAGCCGCACATGACCATCGCCACGCCCGCCGCCGTCGCAGATCTCCGCTCGGACACCGTCACCCGTCCCTCGCCCGCCATGCGCCGGGCCATCGCCGAGGCCGAGGTGGGCGACGCCGTGCTCGGCGACGACCCCACCGTGAACGAGCTGGAGGCGTACGCCGCCGAGCTGCTGGGCAAGGAGCGCGCGCTCTTCTTTCCCAGCGGGATCATGGCCAACCAGGCGGCGCTCCTCGCCCTTGGCCAGCCGGGGACCGAGGCGCTGATCGACGGGCGCGGCCACATCTTCGACTGGGAGGAGGCCGCGGCCGCGGCGCTCGGCGGGATCCAGCTCCGCCCCGTCGCCACGCCGGACGGGCTGCTCACCCCCGCGCTGGTCGCCGAGCACGTGCCCCCGCCCACGCGGTGGGCCACCCGCACCTCCGTGGTCTGCCTGGAGAACACCCACAACGCCGCCGGCGGCAGAGTGCTGCCCCTGGAGCAGGCGGAAGCCGTGGCGGCGGTGGCGCGGGAGCGGGGCGCGCGGGTGCACCTGGACGGGGCGCGGCTCCCCAACGCGGCGGTGGCGGGCGGGCGGTCGCTCAAGGAGCTGGCCGCACCGGCCGATACCGTGATGGTGGCACTCTCCAAGGGGCTCGGCGCGCCGGTGGGCTCGGTGCTGGCCGGGGCGGAGGACGTGATGGAGCTCGCCTGGCGGGCGCGGCGGCGGCTGGGCGGGGGGATGCGGCAGGCGGGGATCCTCGCCGCGGCGGCGCTCTACGGGCTGCGCCACAACTTCGCCCTGCTGGCGGACGACCACCGGCGGGCGCGGGAGGTGGCGGCGCACGCGGCGCGGGTGCCGGGACTGGCCGCGGACGTGCCGGACACCAACATCGTCATGGTGCGCGTGGAGGACGAGCGGCTGGATCCCGAGGCGCTGCTCGCCGCGCTGGAAAGGCGGGGCGTGCGCATGACCCGCTTCGGGGCGCGGCGGCTGCGCGCGGTCACCCACCTGGACGTGGACGACGCCGCCGTCCGGCGCGCGGGGGAGGCGCTGGAGGGCGCCGCGGCGGAGCTCCGCGGCGATGGCGCAAATGCTTGAAAATCGTTAAATTAAGCGGTGTTCGTGGACGGCGTCGTGGACGGTCCCGAACCGTCCCCCTTTCGCTTTTCTTTCGGGAACCGCATATTGTTGCCGGGGTACAGAACCATGCTCCGGGCGACGAGAGTGAACGCGACAATTTGACGAGGAAAAGCATGGCTACAGTCGAGATCAGCGACAAGAAGAGCGAAGACAAGAAAAAGGCTCTGAGCGTCGCCATCGGGCAGATCGAGAAGTCCTTCGGCAAGGGCGCGATCATGCGCATGGGGATCAACGGCCCCAAGGTGGTGGTCGACGCGATCCCGACGGGGGCCATCAACCTGGACGCCGCCATCGGCATCGGCGGCATCCCGCGCGGACGCATCACCGAGATCTACGGGCCCGAGTCGTCGGGAAAGACGACGCTCTGTCTCCACGTCATCGCCAACGTCCAGAAGACGGGCGGCGTGGCGGCCTTCGTGGACGCGGAGCACGCCCTGGACATCGAGTACGCGCGCAAGCTGGGCGTGGACGTGGACAACCTCCTCGTTTCCCAGCCCGACACCGGCGAGCAGGCGCTGGAGATCACCGAGGTGCTGGTCCGCTCCAGCGCCGTGGACGTGGTGGTCATCGACTCGGTCGCGGCGCTGGTGCCGCGGGCGGAGATCGAGGGCGAGATGGGCGACAGCCACGTGGGCCTGCAGGCGCGGCTGATGAGCCAGGCGCTCCGCAAGCTGACCGGCGCCATCAACCGCTCCATGACCTGCGTGATCTTCACCAACCAGATCCGCGAGAAGATCGGCGTTATGTTCGGCTCCCCGGAGACGACGACGGGTGGCCGCGCTCTGAAGTTCTACGCCTCGCTCCGCATGGACATCCGGCGGATCGGCTCCATCAAGGACAAGGAGGTCCTGGTGGGGAACAAGACGCGGGTCAAGGTCGTCAAGAACAAGGTGGCGCCGCCCTTCAAGCAGGCGGACTTCGACATCATGTTCAACGTGGGGATCGACCACTACGGGATCGTGGTGGACCTGGGCGTGGAGGCCGAGGTGATCAACAAGGCCGGCGCGTGGTTCTCCTACGGCGACATCCGCCTGGGCCAGGGCCGCGAGAACACCAAGGCCTTCCTCCAGGACAACCCGGAGCTGGCCGCGGAGATCGAGGCCAAGGTCAAGGACGTGCTGGGGATGAAGGGAATCTCCGCTACGGCCGAGGGCGATTCGTCGGACGACTGACGCTCCCCGCGGCGAGGAACACGGAGGCCCCGGCACCGCGCCGGGGCCTCTTCGTTTGCGCGTTCCCGGCCCCGGTACGTCGGTTGCATGGTTTGCCGATCCGGGGCGGGGCCGGTATCATGGTGGAGTCGCACGGCGCCTCCCGATTCCGGGCGGCGCCTCGGTTTTTTGATGCAGGCACACTCCTCCGGACCGACACCATGCGCTCCGACGAGCCCGGCGATAAACAGATGGACCCCGCTCCCGCGGCGGCTTCGGGGCCGCCGGCCGCCGAGCACGGGCACGGCGCGCAGCCGCGGGGGCGCTACTTGGCCCTCCTTTCCCTGTCGGCGCTGGGCGTCGTCTACGGCGACATCGGCACCAGCCCCCTGTACTCCATCAAGGAATCGTTCCACCACGCGCACAACATCCTGCCCACCGAAGCCAACGTCCTGGGCGTGCTCTCGATGGTGTTCTGGTCGCTGGTGCTGATCATCTCCGTCAAGTACGCGCTCTTCGTGCTGCGCGCGGACAACCGCGGCGAGGGCGGGATCCTGGCGCTCACCAGCCTGGCGACGCCGGTGGCCGCACGGCGCCGCAGCGGGCGCTGGGTGCTGATCATGCTGGGGCTCTTCGGCACGGCGCTGCTGTACGGCGACGGGATGATCACCCCGGTGATCTCGGTGCTCAGCGCGGTGGAGGGGCTGGGCGTCGCCACGCCGTTCTTCGAGCCGTACGTGGTGCCCATCACCATCGCCATCCTGGTGGGGCTCTTCGCGGTGCAGAGCCGGGGGACGGCGGGGATCGGCAAGGTCTTCGGGCCGGTGATGGTGCTCTGGTTCCTCACCCTCGTGGCGCTGGGGCTCTCGCAGATCGTGCGCGAGCCGCACGTGTTCGTCGCGCTCAACCCGCTGCTGGCGGCGCGCTTCTTCGCGGAGAACGGCTACAACGGCTTCCTGGTGCTGGGCTCGGTGTTCCTGGTGGTGACGGGGGGCGAGGCGCTGTACGCGGACATGGGCCACTTCGGGCTGCGCCCCATCCGCTACGCCTGGTTCGTGGTGGTGCTGCCGGCGCTGCTGATCAACTACTTCGGGCAGGGGGCGCTGCTGCTGCGGCACCCGGAAGCGGTGGAGAACCCCTTCTTCCGCATGGCCCCGCCCTGGGCGCTGTACCCGCTGGTGGTGCTGGCGACGCTGGCGACGGTGATCGCGTCGCAGGCGCTGATCACGGGGGCGTTCTCGCTCACCATGCAGGCGGTGCAGCTGGGGTACATGCCGCGGGTGCTCATCGAGCACACCTCGTCCAAGGAGCGCGGACAGATCTACATTCCCTCCATCAACTGGGCGCTGATGGTGTCGTGCATCGGCCTGGTGCTGGGATTCCGCTCGTCCAGCAACGTGGCCGCGGCGTACGGCGTGGCGGTGACCACCACCATGGTGATCACCACGCTGCTGCTGTTCACGGTGGAGCGGGAGCGGTGGAAGTGGCCGCTGTGGGCCTCGGTGGGGTTCACCGCGTTCTTTCTGATCGTGGACCTCGCCTTCTGGGGCGCGAACATCGTCAAGATCCCCCACGGCGGCTGGTTCCCGCTGGTGGTGGGGGTGCTGATCTTCGCGGCGATGACCACCTGGAAGACGGGGCGCCGGATCCTGGGGACGCGGCTTGCGGAAAGCTCGCTCCCCTGGGAGTTCTTCGTGCACGACATGGCGGCCAACCCCATCCACCGCGTCCCGGGGACGGCGGTGTTCATGTACGGCAACCCGGAGGGGACGCCGCCGGCGCTGCTGCACAGCCTCAAGCACTACAAGGTGATCCACGAGCAGGTGGTGCTGCTGGCGATCGAGACTGCAGAGGTGCCGCACGTGCTGCCGGAGGAGCGCTTCACCGTGGACGTGCTGGGGCACGGCTTCTTCCGAATCGTGCTGCGCTACGGCTTCATGGAGGACCCGGAGGTGCCGACGGCGCTGGCGGAGGTGCGGGCCCCGGGGCTGGACCTGGGCGCGGGCCGCACCACCTTCTTCCTGGGCCGGGAAACGCTGATTCCTTCGAAGAGGCCGGGGATGGCGCTGTGGAGGGAGAAGCTGTTCGCGCTGATGGCCCGCAACGCGCGTCCGGCTACCGCGTTCTTCGGCCTGCCGCCCAACCGGGTGGTGGAGCTGGGCGCGCAGATCGAGCTCTGATCCGGAGGCGAGCACCGTGGAGCAGACGGGACACCAGGCGGGCCACCCGGCCCCCACCGGCCGTTACCTGTACGTCCTCGCCCTGGCGGCGCTGGGCGTCGTGTACGGCGACATCGGCACCAGCCCGCTGTACGCCATGCGGGAGGCGTTCCGCGAGGACACGGGGATCGCGGCCACGCCGGCCAACGTGCTGGGGATCCTGTCGCTGATCTTCTGGGCGCTGATCCTGGTCATCTCCATCAAGTACCTTTGGTTCGTCATGCAGGCGGACAACCGGGGCGAGGGGGGGATGATCGCGCTCACGGCGCTGGTCGCGCCGCTGCGCACCTCCGCGAAGGGGCGCAGCGGGGCTCTGGTGCTGATCGGGCTGTTCGGCGCGGCGCTGCTGTACGGCGACAGCATGATCACGCCGGCCATCTCGGTGCTCAGCGCGGTGGAGGGGCTGGAGGTGGCGACGCCGCTCTTCCGTCCCTACATCCTCCCCATCACCATCTCCATCCTGGTCGGCATCTTCGCCGTGCAGAGCCGGGGGACGGCGGGGATCGGCAAGGTGTTCGGGCCCGTGACGCTGCTCTGGTTCCTGACGCTGGGCGCGCTGGGGCTCGCGGAGATCCTGCGCCACCCCGGGGTGCTGCGGGCGGTGAGCCCGCTGTACGGGGCGGAGTTCTTCGCGCGCAACGGCTCGGCGGGGTTCTTCGTCCTGGGCTCGGTGTTCCTGGTGGTGACGGGCGGGGAGGCGCTGTACGCGGACATGGGCCACTTCGGCAGGCGCCCCATCCGCATGACCTGGTTCGGGGTGGTGCTCCCCATGCTCCTGCTGAACTACTTCGGGCAGGGGGCGCTGATCATCAACGAGCCGGGGGCGGTGGAGCACCCCTTCTTCCTGCTGGCGCCGGACTGGGCGCTGTACCCGCTGGTGGGGCTGGCGACCTTCGCGACGGTGATCGCCTCGCAGGCGGTGATCTCGGGCGCCTTCTCGCTGACGCGGCAGGCGGTCCAGCTGGGATACCTGCCGCGGCTCACCATCGAGCACACGTCGGAGCGCCAGATCGGGCAGATCTACGTGCCGTCGGTGAACTGGGCGCTGATGGTGGCGTGCATCGGGCTGGTTCTCGGCTTCGGCGAATCCAGCAAGCTGGCGGCGGCGTACGGGGTGGCGGTGACCACGGACATGGTGTTCACGACCATCCTCTTCTCGGCGGTGGCGCGCTCCAAGTGGGGGTGGAGCTGGCTGCGTGTGGGGGCGCTGGCGGCGTTCTTTCTGGTGGTGGACCTCGCCTTCTGGGGCGCGAACATCGTCAAAATCCCCCACGGCGGCTGGTTCCCGCTGGTGATCGCCGGGATCATCTTCACGCTGATGACGACCTGGAAGAAGGGGCGGCAGATCCTGGCGGCGCGCCTGCACGCGACGACGCTGCCCTTCGATTTCTTCATGAAGGACGTGGAGATGAACCCGCCCACGCGGGTGCCGGGGACGTCGGTGTTCATGTACGGCAACTCGGACGGGACGCCGCCGGCGCTCCTCCACAACCTGATCCACAACAAGGTGCTGCACGAGCGGGTGGTGCTGCTGACGGTGGAGACGGCGGAGATCCCGGTGGTGGCCGCGGAGGACCGTACGGAGGTGATCGCGCTGGGGACGGGCTTCTTCCGGGTGATCCTGCGCTACGGCTTCACGGAGGACCCGGACATCCCGGCGGTGCTCTACTCCCTCGGCGACGCGGGGCTGGTGCTGAAGCCCATGGAGACCAGCTACTTCCTGGGCCGCGAGACGCTGATCCCCTCCAAGAACCCGGGGATGGCGATCTGGCGGGAGCACATCTTCTGGATCATGTCGCGCAACGCCCGTAGCGCCACCTCGTACTTCGGGCTTCCCCCCAACCGGGTCGTGGAGCTGGGCGCGCAGATCGAGCTGTAGCGCCCGCCCGGCCCGTCCGCCGCCCGCCGAGGGATCCCTCGGCGGGGGAGCGCGGTATCAGCTTGCGTCCGCACGCGCCGGTTCCACCTTCACGCCGGGGTCCACTCCGCTGTTCCAGCACCTCAACGGCCGCCGCACGCGCGATTCGCGGCGGCGGGCCCTCCGCAGCCTGGCCCTCTCGGCCCTGGTGCACGCCGCCATCCTGGCGCTGGCGATCCTCGCCGGGCGCAAGGCGGGCTACGCGCTGCTGGACGACGGGACGCTCACGGGTGTGTCGGACGGGCCGGCGGGGGGCGGCGGGGGCGGCGGCGGCGGGGGGGAGAGCAGGTGACGTACCTGGACATCGCGCCGCCGGCGCCCACGGCCGCGCCGGAGCTGACGCTCACCGTGCCGGAGGTGGCCCCGCCGGTGGAGCCGGAGCCCGAGCCGGAGCCGGAGACCCCGCCTCCCCCCACGCCGGCGCCGCCCGCTCCCGCGCCTCCCACCGCGGCTCCCGCGGCCGGGTCGCAGCCGAACCCGGGCGCTGCGTCGGCGGGGCAGGGCGGGGGGACGGGGGCGGGCACGGGGGCCGGGCAGGGCGAGGGGGTGGGGCCGGGGACGGGGCCCGGGTCGGGCGGAGGCAGCGGCGGGGGGACGGGGGGCGGGATCGGGTCGGGGGTGGGGCCGGGGACGGGGGCGGGACGGATGGTGGCGCCGGTGCCGGAGTTCGTGCTGATCCCGCCCAGCAACCCGCCGCGCGGGGTGCGCGGGGACTCGCTGGTGGTGCGGCTGAACATCGACGTGGCGGGCAAGGTGAGGGACGTGCAGTTCCGCTCCACGGGCGACCGCGGGTACGACCAGAAGCTGCGGCGCACGGCGATGGAGTGGCGGTTCCGGCCGGCGCGCGATCCGTCCAGCAAGCCGATCGCGGTGGCGTACGACGTGACGCTGCAGTTCTGACGGTGCTTCCGTGACGGCAGAACGCCTCCCGCTGCGGCCAGTGGGAGGCGTTTCTCGTCTTCGTGGCCTGGGGTTTCGTGCTCGGGGTCGTCGGCGGGGCCCTCCCTACGAAATTCGACAACCCGAAGGGACTCGCTTGCGAGCACTCGCTGTCGCTCGGACAGCTCGAATTTCTACGGGAGGACCCCACCTCCTCCCTGCGGGCGCCTATGCGTCCGCCATGACGCGCCGGGCGGCTGTCTCCGCGATCCTGTCCAGGTCGCCGTAGACGCCGTCCATGTCGTTTACCGGGAAGCCGACCCATTCCGGGCCGGAGCCGGGGGTGCGGACGTGCAGGGTCTGGGCTTCGCGGTCGGAGCGGAAGGTGAGGTCCGGGTCGGCGCCGCGGGCGCGGATCCTGGTGCGGACGAGCTCTTCCAGCTCGGCCCAGCGGGCGTCCAGGCGGGGGGCGAAGAAGCGGCCCCAATGGGGGCGGCGGCCGTCGGCGTCCTGGAAGCCGTACTCGTCGGAGAGCGTCCACGAGGCGTAGGTGCCGCCGGCCTTCTTCCACACCTGCGGGTCGGCGGCGAGCGCGGCTACGGCGCGGCCCACGTAGAGCGGGGTCTCGGACTCGGCGAAGTAGGGCTCGCTCGCGACGGCGTCGCGCCAGTTCTCCTCGGCGACGCCGAAGCCGTCGAGCATGGCCTCGGAGCGGAGGAAGCCGGGGGTGACGGCGAGCGCGGTGACGCCGTGCGGCCGCAGCTCGTACGCCATTGCCGTGGCGAGGCGCATGGCGGAGGTCTTCGCCAGGTCGTAGAAGAACATCCCGCGGTAGCGGAGGGAGTCGCCGTCGGTGACCTCCACCACCAGCCCGCTCCCGTGCTCCACCATCAGCGGGACGCCGTGGCGCGCGGTGATGGCGTGCGACCACACGGCGCGCTCCTGCATGAGGAGCCCCCTGGGCACGTCGCTCTCCCAGAACGGCTTTTCCCACTCGATCAGCTCGTCGCCGCCCCACACGTCGTTGACCAGCACGTCCAGCCGGCCCTGCTCGGCGCGGACGCGCTCGAAGAGCGCGCGCACCTCGTCCTCCACCGTGTGGTCGGTGCGAACGGCGATCCCCACGCCGCCCGCCGCGGTCACCAGCTCGGCGGTCTCCTCGATGGTCTCCGGCCGGGTGCCGGTGGCGGGCCGCCCTCGCACGCTCCGCCCGGTGCAGTAGACGGTCGCGCCGGCTTCACCCAGCGCGCGCGCGATGCCGCGCCCCGCTCCGCGCGTGGCCCCCGCGACCACTGCGATCCTGTCCTGTAGCGGCTTCACCAGATACCCTCCGCGTGATGGGTGATGCTAAACGATGGTTTAATTACTTGATTCTAAATTTCAATTCAGTTATGGTCAAGCCATGTCTCCCCGACCCCGCACCGCCTCCGACGCGGAGATCGTCGCCGCGCTGTCCCGCGTGATCTCGCGCGTGGGGCTCGCCCACGCGACGCTGGCCGCCGTCGCCGCGGAGGTGGGACTGACCGCGGGCGCGCTGGTGCAGCGCTTCGGGTCCAAGCGCGGGCTGCTGCTGGCGCTCTCGCGCGGAGCCGTCGCGGGAGTGGGCGAACAGGTGGCGGCCGCGCGCCGGGAGAATGCGTCGCCGCTGGCGGCGCTGCTCGACTACGCCGGCTCCACGACGCGGTTCGCCCACACGCCGGAGGAGTTCGCCAACCACCTGGCGTTCTTTCAGCTCGATCTGACGGACCCTGAGTTCCATGCCGCCGCGCTGGATTTCTTTCGCGTGGAGCACGAGGCGCTGCAGGCGCTGCTGGAGGATGCCGTCGCCGCGGACGAGCTGCGGCGGGGAGTGAACACGGTGCGTCTCGCGCGGGCCGTGCAGGAGGCGATCAACGGCGCGCGGGTGGTGTGGGCGGTGATGCGGGACGGGACGATGGAGGAGCGGACGCGTGGGGCGGTGGAGGTGCTGCTGGGCAGTGTGGGGGGTGGGCGATCGGGAAGGTAGCGCGGGTCGGATAGCAGGAGGGGCAGCGGCCTGAACAGAAGCGCGCCTACCGCAACCCGTCGGTTGGGAACTGCCGCGCCGAGTGGATTACTGCGACTACTTCCAGCAGCTCAGCCCGGACACGGTAGACAATCCTGTATGGAGGTTCGATCACTTCTCGAAGCGTGCTCTGGCCAACCTCCGGAACGATGCGTCCAGAGAGTGGATGGGTGCCGAGGCGATCGACAGCCGCGACGAGCCGTTCGGCTACGATCCGGGCATAACGCGGCGAGTCGCGGGCGATGTAGGACCGGATCTCCTGCACGTGTTCCAGAGCGGGCCGCGTCCAGACGAGTTGTGTCACTCCCCCCCGCCAGGTGAGGCAGCATTCGGGTCGTCTAGGAGTATACGCCGCGCCTCCTCGTGCGGCACTACGTCGCCCCGGTCGGCAGCCTCCAGGCCACGAGCGACTTTGGAGAGGAAGTACAGCCGATCCATGGCGTCTTCCACCGTCGCGTCTTCAGGGAGCCGCTCCACTGCTTCGCGGAGCAGCTGCTTGGCGGTTACGGACATAAAGCCTCCGTGCCTAGAGGAAACAAAGCTCTGAGTCTAATTCGAACCCTTCCGTGTGTACAGGTATGACCCGCAGATCAGGCCCGCGCGGCAACGGCGCAAGTGTTGACTCCGCGCGAGGAGTGCCCCTGCTCCTCAAGCCTGCGCCGGACAGATGCCCGGCCCACTGTCGCCTGCAGCACTCTCGTGAGGCAGCAATTTAGGCAGCCATGCCTCTATCTGCGAAGAAAGATACAGTGTCCAGCGCCTGGAAGAGCCGAAGGCAATCAGCGCGGCCTGCTGAGCCTGAGTCACGCCCGTGTAGCACCCAGTTCCGATTGAGGCGAGAAGGTGGTGCCTTGGCGAAGTGATGGTTCTGGAATAGCTCCAATGTGAACGCCTCCACCGAGATCCACAGAAGCCGGGACATGCCTTCGTCAACTTCTTTACGTGCGGTGCTGGAGTGACGCTTGGTATCCGTGCTTCCGAGTTGCCCTGCGAGCGCTGCCAAAAGCCCTTCAAAAATGGTCAGCAGTACCGGCGCCGTCACAAGGTACTGACCCCTGCGGTACACGCTGATGGTCTGCGAGAGAATTGGCTGCCATGGAGAGAGGGATGGCCGCGATCGGAGCGCACGAAACATCCTCCGCTCTCGAGCGCGAAACCGGGCTTTGTACTCACGAAGAAAGTACTCGTCGATATCCTCGGGTGTGGTACTACGAACGATTACCTGGGGGGCGATTGTGGCTGCCCATACTGGGGCTGTCCAACCGCGGCGGCCGAGTTCCTGCGCGTCTGGGTAGAGATGCCGATGGGCCTGATTCCATTGATCAATCGCTTCTGCGATTTGTGTGGCGGCCTTCGACACCTCGCTCTGCTCAGCCTGATGTGCTGCTTCCAAAATCGAAGCAAACAACTCGGCTGAGTTTGGAAGATCTCGATTGTGTCCCATGGAACGTACTTGACAGTGAGCGCTACCAAACACTCTCAAGGGCAGGCGCAAGGGACAAGAGGCGCAAGTGTTGGCTGCGTGATAAGCGCCCATCCACTGATGCGACTATGGCGAGCGACCTCGTTGCCTGCAGCGCGTTGGTTTAATCGTGTGGACCAGGCGGACAACACGCCTTGAGAACGAACCCCGCGGCGCGTTATGTTACCCGACTTGGTCCGACCCACACCGAAGAGACGCCCTGATGCGCGCTGACGAGATCCGCTCCCGATTCCTGGACTACTTCGCACGGCAGGGGCACACCGTGCGCCCGTCGTTCTCGCTGGTGCCGCAGGACGACCCGACCCTGCTGTTCACCAACGCCGGGATGGTGCCGTTCAAGAAGGTCTTCCTGGGGATGGAGAACCCCGGCTTCAAGCGCGCCGCCACGTCCCAGAAGTCGGTGCGCGCGGGGGGCAAGCACAACGACCTGGAGCAGGTGGGGGTGACGGCGCGCCACCACACCTTCTTCGAGATGCTGGGCAACTTCTCCTTCGGCGACTACTTCAAGCGCGACGCGATCCGCTTCGCCTGGGAGCTGCTGACGGAGGAGTTCGGCATCGACCGGGAGCGGCTGTGGGTGACGGTGCACTACACGGACGACGAGGCGGAAGGCCTGTGGCGCGAGCTCACGGGCGTCCGGCCGGAGCGAATCTTCCGGCTGGGCGACAAGGACAACTTCTGGCAGATGGCGGACACGGGCCCCTGCGGGCCCTGCTCGGAGATCCACTTCGACCTGCGGCCGGAGGGTCGCCGCGGCACGGAGGTGAGCCAGGAGGAGTTCGAGGAGAGCGGGGAGAAGGGCGAGTTCCTGGAGATCTGGAACCTGGTGTTCATGCAGTACGACCGCGACGCGGACGGCACGCTGAACCCGTTGCCGGCGCCCTCCATCGACACGGGAATGGGGCTGGAGCGTCTGGCGTCGGTGCTCCAGGGGGTGGCGTCCAACTACCTCACGGACCTGTTCACGGACATCATCGCCGCGGCGGTGGACACGGTGGGCGTGCCCTACGAGTACGACTCGCCGCAGGGGGTGAGCTACCGGGTGCTGGCGGACCACGCGCGCGCCACGGCGTTCCTGCTGGCGGACGGGATCTTTCCCTCCAACGAGGGGCGCGGCTACGTGCTGCGCCGCATCCTGCGCCGCGCGGTGCGCCACGCCTACCTGCTGGGGCGTCGCGAGCCCACGCTGGTGCACGTGGTGGAGGCCGTCGTCGACCGCATGGGCGAGGCGTACCCGGAGCTGCTGTCGCGGCGCGAGTACATCGTCCGCAACACGCGGGCGGAGGAGGAGCGCTTCCTGGCGACGGTGGACGCGGGGATGCGCCGCTTCGACGAGATCGCGCCGGAAGGGGGGAGCGGCACGGTGGCGGGGCGCGACGTGTTCCGCCTGTACGACACCTTCGGCTTCCCGCCGGACCTGACGGAATTGATGGCGGCGGAGCGCGGCTACGGGGTGGACGTGGAGGGCTTCGAGACGGAGCTGGAAGCGCAGCGGCGGCGCTCGCGCGAGGACCGCGCGGCGGCGGGGCTGGGGATGGAGGCGGACGCGCTGGCGGATGGGTGGACCGTGGTGGAGGGCGCGGAGGGCGCGGAGCAGGAGTTCGCGGCGTACCGCGCGGTCTCGCTGGAAACGGAGGTGCTGGCGTACCGCATCATGGAGGACGGGCGGCTGGCGCTGCAGCTGCGCGAGAACCCGTTCTACGCGGAGAGCGGCGGGCAGGTCTCGGACCAGGGGCACGTGTACGGCGACGGCTGGACGATGAACGTGGGCGAGGTCCGCAGGGTGTCGGGCCGCGTCGCGGTGGTGGGGCCCGCGGAGGGCGGCTTCGCGCCGGGGCGGGTGCGGGCGCGGGTGGAGGAGCCGTCGCGCCGCGACACGGAGCGCAACCACACGGCCACGCACCTGCTGCACGCGGCGCTGCGCTCCACGCTGGGCGAGCACGTGCACCAGATGGGCTCGCTGGTGGCGCCGGACCGGCTGCGCTTCGACTTCGCGCACTCGGGACCCATGTCGCCGGACGAGGTCTCGCGGGTGGAGGAGATCGTCAACCGCGAGATCTGGCACAACCACCCGGTGGAGTCGCACCAGATGGGGTACCGCGACGCGCTGGACCGCGGGGCCATGGCGCTCTTCTCGGAAAAGTACGGCGACGTGGTGCGGGTGGTGGAGGTCCCGGGCTTTTCCATGGAGCTGTGCGGCGGGACGCACGTGCGGACCACGGGGCAGATCGGGCTGTTCCGCATCGTCTCGGAGAGCGGGGTGGCGGCGGGGGTGCGGCGCATCGAGGCGGTGACGGGGCCGCAGGCGTTCGAGCGCGCGCGCCGCGACGAGGCCACGGTGCGCGAGGCGGCGCGTCTGCTGCGCACCCGCGAGGACAACCTCCTCGTCCGCATCCAGGGGCTCCAGGAGGAGCTTCGCGACGCGCAGCGCGCGCTGGACCGCGCCCGCTCGCTGGGGAGCGCGGACGTGGTGGGGCAACTCCTCGCCGCCGCGCAGGACGTGGACGGCGTTCGCGTGGTGGCCGCGACGGTGGGGGTGAGCGACGCGGACGAGCTCCGCGCGCTGGGCGACCGCCTGCGCGAGCAGATCGGCAGCGGGATCGCGGTGCTGGCGGCGGTCCTGGGTGACCGGGTGTCGCTGCTGGCGGTGGCCACGGACGACGTGATCCGGCGCGGCGCGCGCGCGGACCAGGTTCTCCGCGACGCGGTGTCGCCGCTGGGCGGCCGCGGCGGCGGCAAGGCCCACATGGCGCAGGGCGGGATGCCGGACGCGGCGCGGGTGGACGAGGCGCTGGCCCGGGTGGTGGAGGCGGTCCGCCCGCTGCTGGCCGGCGCCCCCGCGTGAGCCCGGCGGAGGGGTGGATCCGGGAGCTCCTGGCGGAGGCGCCCCCGGCGCTCCTGGACGCCATGGCGGCGGCGCTCCCGCCCGACGCGCCGTCGGTGCCGGACGCGCTGGCGGGCGGGGCCGCCATGCTCCTGGACCGGGTGGCGCGGGGGAGCGGCGGACGCGAGGACGCCCTGCCGCTGCTGGCCGCGGACGCGCTGCTGACGCACGCCTTCCAGGCGCAGGCGGAGGCGGACCCCGCCGGGGTCGCCGCTCTCGCCGCGCGCTGGGGGGGCGCGGGGCATCTGGGGGAGCTCGCCGCCCGCCTCCTCGCCCACGCTCCCCGCCCGTGACCCGCGGCCGGGGCTCGCTTCGCCGGACTCACCTTCCACGCTCCCTCCCGTGACGCCGACCTCACGCCTCTGCCTGGGGGCGCTCGCCTCCGCGCTCGCCTTCGCCGGGTGCTCCGAGAAAGCCGCCGGCAGCTTCACCGCCACCCTGGAAGGCCCGCTGGAGGGCAAGTTCCTGGGGACGGCGTCCTTCTGCCGCCGCCCGGAACGGGGCGACTTCCTGCTGGTGCTGGAGGCCGATTCGGACTCGGCGGGGTTCGTGCTGGGGCGCGACACGGCGGCGATCCCGGCGCCCGGCCCGTACGCCGTGGTGGACCCCGGCGACACGCTCGCGGCGGGACGCTTCTGGATGCGGGCGGAACTGGAAAAGCTGGAGGCGACGGGGCCCTACTCGTTCACCGTGGGGGAGGGCCAGGTGCGCCTGGTCTCGGCGGACTCGGCGTGGATCCGCGGGCGCTTCAAAGTGGAGCTGGTGGCGCGCGACACGGCCTTCGCCATCGACACGCTGAGGCGCACGGTGCGCCGCCTCCCCACCCAGTGGCAGACGGTGCAGGGCAACTTCACGGCGGCGCGCGCGGAGCCCTGCTCCGGGCGCGCGGCGCTCCAGTAGGCGGACGACGATGATCCCACCGGGACTTTCCACGGAGCTGCTGGGGGCGCTGCAGTCCGCCCGCCGCGCCGAAAAGGAGCAGGCGCTCTTCTACCGCGCCCTGGCGGCGGAGGCGGAGGAGCGCGGCGACGCGGCGCTCAGCGAGCGCTTCAACGAGCTGCACGCGGACGAGCAGCACCACGTGTCGCGGCTCACGGCGCGGCTGCTGGAGCTGGGCGCGTCCCCGGACGACGTGTCGTCGCTGCGGGCCTCGGACGCGGCGGTGATTGAGGGGTGGGAGCTCCAGGCGCGCGCCTGGGAGACGGAGGAGGTGCGCCGCTACGAGGCGCTGCTGGAGCTGGGCGCGGACGCGGAAACGGAGGCGCTGCTGCGCGAGATCCTGGACACGGAACGGCACCACGCCGAGGAGCTGGGGGGAAAATGGACGCTGGCGTGATGCTGGGGCTGCGGGGGAAACGGGCGCTGGTCTCGGGCGGCTCGCGCGGGGTGGGGCGCGCGGCGGCGCTCCTGCTGGCCCGCGCGGGGGCGGACGTGGGGATCGGCTACCTGAGCCGCGAGGCGGAGGCGGAGGCGGTGGCGGCGGAGATGCGCGCCCTGGGGGTGCGCGCCTTCGCGCAGGCCGGGAACCTGGCGACGCCCTGGGGCGCGGAACTGCTCTTCGAGCGCGGGCTGGTGGAGTTCGGCGGGGTGGACGTGTTCGTGGGAAACGCGGGCGTCTGGGTGCCGGAGGACGTGCGGGTGGCGGTGATGACGGACGCGCAGTGGGCGCGCACGCTGGAGGTGAACCTCACCTCCATCTTCAACACCGTGCGCCTGGCGGCGCGCTTCGTCTCGGATGGGGGCCGCATCGTGCTGGTGTCCTCCACCGCCGGCCAACGCGGCGAAGCGTTCCACTCGGACTACGCGGCCAGCAAGGGCGCGATCATCTCCTTCACCAAGAGCGTGGCCGTGGAGCTGGCGCCGCGCGGCATCACGGTGAACTGCGTGGCGCCCGGCTGGATCGACACGGAGATGGTGGAGCGCCCTGTGGCCGAGCGCCGCGCCGAGATCGAGCGCGCCATCCCCCTGGGCCGCATCGCCAGCGCCGACGACGTGGCGGGCCCGATCGTGCTGCTCTGCTCGGCGCTGGCGCGGCACGTGACCGGCGAGATCCTGAACGTGAACGGCGGCAGCGTGCTCTGCGGGTGAACTGAAGTGCGACAGTGCGAAGTACGCTGAACGGCGACGGCGACCCCCTCCCCCGGCCCCTCGCCGCAAGGGGGAGGGGAGAACGACGACGGCAGCCCTCACCCCCCGGCCCCCTCTCCCACAAGGGGAGAGGGGGAGGACGATGAAGCCGAGGGTCGGGAAGCCCTCCCCCAGAATTGGGGGAGGGTGGCGAGCCTAAGCGAGCCGGGTGGGGGCCCCAGCGGACGCCAGCGCGATGCCCCGCGTGAGGGATTTCGGCCCGAAGGGGCGAGACCCGCGCAGTCTGCGGGGCTCGACTCCGTTGCAGACGGTCGTTTCGTCTGCTACGGAGCCGAAGCCCGACCCCGGCGCCAGCCGGGGGCACGCCCAGGTCCGCCGTGTTCCCGTCCGCAATTCAAAGGAAAAGCCTGAATGCCGAACCTCCCCAGGATCCTGCTGATCACCACGGGCGGCACCATCTCCATGCGCGTGGACCCGGAGCGCGGCGGCGCCGTGCCGACGCTCTCGGGGGAGGAGATCGTGCGCCTGGTGCCGGGCATAGACCGGGTGGCCCGGCTGGAGGTGCGCGAGTTCGGAAAGCTCCCGGGGCCGCACATGACCATCGAGCGCATGTGGGAGCTGAGGGCGGAGATCCTGCGCGCGGTGCAGGAGGGGTTCGAGGCGGTGGTGGTGACGCACGGGACGGACACCATCGAGGAGACGGCCTACCTGCTGGACCGCTCCCTCCCGGCGGTGGTGCCGGTGGTGCTCACGGGGGCCATGCGCAACTCGTCGGAGCTGTCGTGGGACGGGCCCGTCAACCTGATGAGCGCGGTGCAGGTGGCGGCGTCGCCGGAGTCGCGCGGGCGCGGCACCATGGTGGCCATGGACGAGCGGATGGTGCAGGGCGCGGAGGTGGTGAAGACGCACACGGAGGAGTTCGGCACCTTCCAGTCGCCCAACTGGGGTCCGCTGGGGATCGTGGACAAGGGGCACGTGCTGTACTACCGCGAGTCGCGCCGCAAGCCCACGCTGGCGCCGGACGCGCCCGTGACCCCGGTGGACCTGGTGAAGATCGTGGCGGGGGCGGACGCGCGGCTGATCGAGGCGAGCCTGGAGAGCGGGGCGCGCGGGATCGTGCTGGAGGCGCTGGGGCGCGGCAACGTCCCCCCGGAGGTGGTTCCCGGGGTGCGCCGCTGGACGGAAGCGGGACGGCCGCTGGTGGTGACCTCGCGCTCGCTGCGCGGGCGGGTGCTGGACACCTACGCGTACATGGGCGGCGGGCACGTGCTGCGGGAGATGGGGGCGATCTTCGCGGACCACCTCACGGGGCAGCAGGCCCGCATCGAGCTGATGCTGGCGCTGGGCGTGTTCCGCGGCGACGTGGACCGGGTGCGCGACGCGGTGGAGGGGGGGAGCTACGACGACGAGTAAGGGGGTTTGGAACGGCGTTTCACGGCGGGTTCGGGCGTGTCCCCGGCTGGCGCCGGGGTCGGGCTTCGGCTCCGTAACGCACGAAACAACCGTGCGTAACGGAGTCGAGCCCGCGCAAACAGCCGCGCGGTCTCGCCCCTTCGGGCCGTCATCCCTCACGCAAGTGCCGACGTAGCCGCAACCTCCCGCAGTTGCCCCCTCTCCCGGGATCGGGAGAGGGTGGCGGCTCTAAGGCCGCCGGGTGAGGGCTCGCCGGGCCGGAGCGTCTCCACGGGCAGGGTGGTGCGGCCAGCCAACCCGCGCCGTATCTTTGCCGGGTCCGCGTGTTCGAACCGTGCCCTCGCTCCAGGACCGCCGCCATGACCCGCTCCTCCATCTCGCCGCCCGCCTCCGACGAGTACGCGCCCTTCTACGCCGGCTACGTGGCCCTGGTGCGGGAGGAGGACGTGCTGTACGTGCTGGCTCGCCAGCCCGAGGACCTGCGGCGCCTGTGCGGCGGCCTTTCCGACGAGGACGCGCTCGCCCGCTACGCGCCGGGGAAGTGGATCGTCAAGGAAGTGCTGGGCCACCTGGCCGACGTGGAGCGCATCTTCGCCTACCGCGCCCTGCGCGTGGGGCGCGGCGACGTCACCCCGCTCGCCGGCTTCGACGAGAACGCCTACGTCCCGGCCGCCGGCTCCGACCGCCGGCCCCTGGCCGACCTGCTGGACGAGTTCGAGGCGGTGCGCGCCGCGACGCTGGCGCTGTTCCGCGGCATGCCGGAGGACGCCTGGGGGCGGCGCGGGACGGCCAACGGGGTCCCGGTGAGCACGCGCGGCCTGCTCTACGTCACCGCGGGGCACGCGCGGCACCACATGGAGATCCTCCGCGAGCGCTACGGGCTGGGGGCGGGCACCTCCTGAATCCCGCGTCTCCGGCGGCGGGGTGGCGGGGCCGCTCCGGAGCCGGACGATACTACTGTCCGTCTCCTGCGCGGGTCGCGGAGCCACCGGAAACTGCCCCGGTGTCTCCGCTCCGGCTCCGGGAACCAGCCGAAACCGCCCGGCTGTTTCCCTCCGCAGACGATCTGGGGGATACTGCGGAACGGCCAACGGCACGACAAAAGCGAAACGGCCGCCCCGGGGGGGCGGCCGTTTCGCACTTTCGCGCTTTCGAACTTTCGCTTTGTTTACCTCGCGGCGAGCTCCGCTTCCGGCTGGCTCGCGTGCACGCCGGTCTCCTGCCATGCGCGAAAGCAGTCCCAGCCGAACTCGCGGGCGGCGCGGGCCTGGTCGGGGAAGCCGAAGTAGTCGCGCCACCCCTGGGCCTCGGCGCGCCAGCGGCAGTCCCAGTCGAACTTCACGATCCGCGTCTCGCCGGCGGCGTGCACGGTCGCCGTGCCGCGGAAGTACTCGCAGCCCGTGGACGCGTGGATCTCCACCCGCTCGATCTCCAGCTCCGGGTACGCTTCCAGCACCTTGGTCAGGGTGCGCTCCACCTTGACCGCGGGGGAGGGGAAGCTGAACGAGACCCGCTCGCACGCGCGCCCGTCGCGCTGGAAGCGGCGCACCGCGTCGCGGAACGCATCGGTGGCGGCCGAGCGTTGAAGAAACGTGGAAAGATCCATAGTTTGCCGGGGCTGAAAGGTGGGGTGGCCGTAAACATAACGCCGAGACGGCGAACCGCCAACTGTTTCGTCGCCATGTGTTTGCGGCGGTGTCCACCGAGCCGCTCCCTTACTCCGAGGAGTTCCATGCACGAGAGCAGGAAGCCCACGCCCGCCGCGGCCGCGGGGTGACGGAGGACGCCGCGCCGCGCGCCGACCTGCACCCCCCGCGCGAGGTCGTCCGCATCGCCCGCCGGCTGGAGGAGGCGGGCTACTCCACCTGGGCGGTGGGCGGAGCGGTGCGCGACGCGCTGGCCGGGCGCCGCCACACGGGCGACTGGGACCTGACCACCGCCGCCCGCCCGGGCGACGTGCGCCGGCTCTTCCGCCGCACGGTGCCGGTGGGGATCGAGCACGGCACGGTGGGGGTGGTGGGGGGGGACGGGCGGATGTACGAGGTCACCACCTTCCGCCGCGACGTGGAAACGGACGGCCGGCACGCGAAGGTGTCGTTCTCCGACACGGTGGAGGAGGACCTGACCCGGCGCGACTTCACCATCAACGCCGTCGCCTGGCACCCGCTCACCCGCGAGCTGCGCGACCCGCACGGCGGCCGGGACGACCTGCGCCGCGGCGTCCTGCGCACGGTGGGCGAGCCGGCGGAGCGCTTCCGCGAGGACCGCCTGCGGGTGCTGCGCGGTCTGCGCTTCGCCGGGCGCTTCGGCCTGCGCGTGGACGCGGCGACGTGGGAGGCCGCCCGCGAGGCGGCGCCGTACCTCCCCCTGCTCTCCGCCGAGCGGGTGCGCGAGGAGCTGCTCAAGCTCCTCCGCGAGGTGGAGCGCCCCTCGGCCTCGCTGCGCCTGTACCGGGAGTGCGGCGCGCTCGCCTCGCTGTACCCGGAGCTGGAGCGCTGCGCCGGCGTCCCGGACGGCACGGGCGAGGACGTGTGGAGCCACCTGCTGCGCACCGCGGACGAGGTGCCCCGCGCGCGGCCGCTGCTCCGCCTGGCCGCCCTGCTCCACGACGCGGGCAAGCCTCTCGTGGAGCAGAGCCCGGACGGCGCCTTCCCGCGCCACGCCGAAGCGGGCGCCGCCGCCGCGCGCGGGCTGCTGCGCCGCATCCGCTGCTCCAACGCCGAGACCGACACCGTCACCCACCTGGTCGCCCAGCACGCCGGCGCCCCCGCGGCCGACGCGCCCATGCCGGAGTGGCGCCGCTGGCTGCGCCGCGTGGGCCCGGAGCACGCGCGCGACCTTGTTCGCCTGGGCATCGCGAGCTGCCGCGCCCACGCCGCGGCCTCCCCCGGCTGGGCGGCGCCGGACCGCGCGCGCCTCGCCGCCGCCCGCCGCGTGATGCGCGAGCGCACCGCCACCGGCATCGGCGGCCTGGCGGTCGGCGGGGCGGAGCTGCGCGGCCTGGGCCTGCCGCCCGGCCCGCTCTACGGCGAGGTGCTGAAGTGGCTGCTGGAGCAGGTCACGGACGACCCGGAGCTGAACGAGCGGGAAACGCTTCTGCGGATGGTGCGGGAGCGGATGGGGTAGGGGACAGCCGGCTTCATACGGTGCACGCGCAGCGTGCAGCGCCACGGCGACCCCCCCCCCGGCCCTTCCCCGCAAGGGGGAGGGGGGAGCACGACAACGGCGAGGTACAAATAAAGCCCTCCCCCGGAACGTGGGAGGGCGGCGGCTACAAGGCCGCCGGGTGGGGGCCAGCGCGGAGCCCCGCGTGAGGGATTTCGGCCCGAAGGGGCGAGACCCGGCGGCTGATTGCCGGGGCTCGACTCCGTTGCAGACGGTAGTTTCGTCTGCTACGGAGCCGAAGCCCGACCCCGGCGCCCGCCGGGGGCACGCCCGAACCCGCCGTCCCCGTTGGTCAAAGCCGTTGCGGTGCCGCCTCTCCCGCGGACTCGACTTTCGAAAGAAGCCACTGCCAGGCTTCGTCCAGCCGCCATTCGATCGCCGCGGACGCTTCGGGCAGGTCCGCGTGCTGGCGCAGCAGGAACTCCAGGTCCGCGATCCACCGGCGGAGCTGCGCTTCGTCGGAATCGGGACCGACCGCGGGAACCAGGATTCGCAGCATGCAGGGCCGGGGAGGAGGGGTCAGCCGGGACGGCGGACTTCCGCGTGCAACCCCCGTACCCGTATCCCGCTCACCCGGGTCCCCCCGCAAGCCGCTCCGCCCGCAGGTTCAGCCGGATGATGGTCTCGGCCAGCTCGCGCGCGGTCTGCGGCGAGAAGGTGGGGGCGTGGGGGATCGCCTCGGGGAGGCGCGCCCCCGCGAGCGACGCGCGGGCCGCCTTGGTCAGCAGCACCGTGCGCTCGGGTGCGATGCGCTCCACCGCTTCCCGGTCGGAGGCGGCGACCAGGCGGATGCGCGACCCGTTCTCCGCGCCGCTGCCGTGCATGGCCCGGATGCGCTCTCCGAACTCCGGGTCCACCGAGACCACCACCAGCTCGCCCCGCTCCAGCTCGCGCCCGATGGCCTCCACGATGTGGGAGTGCACCGTCAGGACGACCACCGGCCTCCCGGAGGGGAGCGCCGCCCCCTGCACCCGTGCCGCGTGGAAGCGGGTGGTCACCACCAGGTCCGCGCCGGCCAGCTCGGCCTGCAGGCGCCCCGCGTCCTCCGGGCCGCCGCCGCCGGACGAGAGGTACACCGGGTGCGCTTCCAGCCCGAACAGCTCCGCGAGCTCGGTGCAGTACGCGGTCATCTGGTCCAGGTTGGACTCCACGCACGCCACCCGCAGGCGGGTGTGCGTGGTGCAGCGCCGCAGCAGGTCGTGCAGCTCGGTGAGCGGGATCTGCCGGCGCCAGGCGTCGGTGACCACGCTGGCCAGCCAGCGCGCCGTCTCGGCCAGCAGCTCGCCGCCCAGTCGCTCCTGCTGCGCCACGTACACCCCGGAGCGGCCCCTCACCTCCACCAGCCCCTCCTCCTGGAGGACGCGGTAGGAGGCGGCGACCGCGCGGTGGTCGGCCCCGGTCTCGCGCGCCACCTCGCGGATGCTGGGGAGCCGGTCGCCGGGCCGGATGCGGCCCACGTGGAGGGCGTTGAGGAGGCGGTCCCGGAGGCGGTCGGTGAGGTCTTGCTCGCGGTCCACGGGGCTCGGAGAGCTGGTGGCGGCGCGCGGGCGGGGCGCGGCATGCGCCGCGCTCCGCTTTCCGGCAGCCGGATGTTTCACTTTGTGGCCTCGCGGCGCGGGATGCAAGGGGCGCTCGCCCGGCCGGCGGCTTGCGGGATCGTGGGGCGGGGTGTAGCCTGCAAGCTGGAGGCACCGGCGGTGCGGTGGCGTGCTCCCTGCATCCGCGCGGAGCGTGACTCTACACAGGACGGCTCGATTGAACGAAGCTGACGACGTTCCCGGCAGTACGCGGGGCGGACCGCCCCGCGCGGGTGTCCGCCCCCCCCGTGGTCCGCGCCGCCCCCCCGGAGGCGGCCGATGAGCATCCTCCCCTGGCTCGTGGTCGCGACCCTGATCGCGCTCACCGGGCTGTACGTGGCGGCCGAGTTCGCGGCGGTGAGCGTGCGCCGCAGCCGCATCCGCCAGAAGGCCGAGCAGGGCGATGCCCAGGCCCGGCGCATCCTCCCCGTCCTGGACGACCCCGCCAAGCTCGACAACTACATCGCCGCCTGCCAGGTGGGGATCACCCTCACCAGCCTCATCGTGGGCGCCTACGCGCAGGCCACCATCGCCGTGCAGCTGCGCCCGCTCTTCCGCGGGCTGTTCGGGCTGAGCGCGTCCGCGGCGCAGTCCACCAGCACCGTGGTGGTGCTGGTGGGGCTCACCGTGCTGGCGATGGTGCTGGGCGAGCTGGTCCCCAAGTCGGTGGCGCTCCAGTTCCCCACGCGCACCGCCATGGTCACCTCGCTTCCCATGGCGTGGTCGCTCGCCGTGTTCTCCGGCTCCATCCGCTTCCTCAACGGCAGCGGCGCGCTGATCCTGCGCCTGTTCGGGGCGCACAACGCCGGGCACCGCCACATCCACTCGCCCGAGGAGATCGACCTGCTGATCGCCGAGAGCCGCGACGGCGGGCTGCTGGAGCCGGACGAGCAGCGCCGCCTGCGCCGCGCGCTCCAGCTGGGGATCCGGCCCGCGCGGCACCTGATGGTCCCCCGCCCGCAGATCTCCGCCATCGAGGCCGGCACCCCCATGGCCGAGCTGGTACGCACCGTTTCCGAGAGCCCCTACACCCGGCTCCCGGTGTACCGCGGCACCATCGACAACGTGGTGGGGATGCTCCACACCCGCGACCTGTTCACCCGCTACCTGGAGGGGCGCCCCACCACGGTGGAGGAGCTGCTGCGCCCCATCCTCATCGTGCACGAGAGCGTCACCGCCGACCGGCTGCTCACCCTCATGCGCGAGCGGCGCAGCCACCAGGCCATCGTCGCCGACGAGTTCGGCGGGGTGGCGGGGCTGGTGACGCTGGAGGACGTGCTCACCGAGGTGATGGGCGACGTGGGCGACGAGTTCAAGAGCGACGACCCGCGCCCCGAGCGCCTTCCCGACGGGCGGGTGCGGCTCCCCGGCTTCCTGCGCGTGGACGAGGCCGAGCCGTGGATCGGGGTGTGCCTGCAGGGCGAGGCGGACACCGTGGGCGGCCGGGTGGTGGAGGAGCTGGGGCACCTCCCCGAGCCCGGCGACCGGGTGACGGTGGACGGCGTGGAGCTGGAGGTGGAGGAGGTCGTCAACCACGCCATCGCCACCGTGATCGCCACGCCGGTGGACACCGGCTGGGACGACGACGAAGAGGAGGCGTGAGGTGGTCACCGTCCTGATCGTCGCCGCGCTGCTCCTGGCCAACGCCCTGTTCGTGGCCGCGGAGTTCGCCATCGTGGGCGCCCCGCGGGTGTCCGTGGAGCGCCGCGCCGCCGCCGGCGACCGCGTCGCCCGGACCGTCCTGGGAATCCTCCGCGACCCGCGGCGGCAGGACCGCTACATCGCCACCGCGCAGCTGGGGATCACCGTCGCCAGCCTGGGGCTGGGCATGTACGGCGAGCACGCGCTCGCCGCGTGGATCGTGCCCTGGCTGGAGGCCGCCGGGCTGGGGGAGCTGCGCTGGATCGCAGCGCACACCATCGCCAGCATCCTCGCGGTCGCCATCCTCACCTACTTCCACATCGTCGTCGGGGAGATGGTCCCCAAGTCGCTCGCGCTGCAGCAGCCCGAGCGCACCGCCATGTGGGTGACGCCGCCGCTGCTGTGGATCCAGATGGCAGTGTACCCGGTCATCCTCGCGCTCAACGCCGTCGGCAACGGCCTCCTGCGGCTGGCCGGGATCGACCGGAGCACCGCCACCGGCGAGCACATCCGCACCCCCGAGGAACTGCAGTTCATCGTCCGCGAGAGCCAGGCGGGCGGGCTGCTGCGCAAGGAGTCGGCGGACGTGGTCCAGGAGCTCCTGGACTGGGCGGAGCTGACCGCCGGCGAGGTGATGGTGCCGCGGGTGCGGATCACCGGCATCCCCCTGGGCGCCTCGTACCAGGACGTGCGCGAGATCGTGCGCGGCCACCCCCACACGCGCTACCCCGTGTACCGTGGCAGCCTGGACGACATCGTGGGGATGGTGCACGTCAAGGACCTCTTCCGCCGCCTGCGCAGCCGCCGCTCGGTGCACGCCAACGACGCGCGCCCGGTGCCGTACGTCCCCGAGACCGCCACCATCGACACCGTGTTCGACGCCATGCGCCGCGCCCGCAGCCAGATGGCGGTGGTCATGGACGAGCACGGCGGCACCGCCGGCGTCATCACCCTGGAAGACCTGTTCGAGGAGGTGGTGGGCGAGATCGAGGAGGGCCCCGCCGACCACCCCGAGATCTTCCGCGACCCCGCCGGCGTCCTGCACGCCGCCGGCACCGCGCGCATCGAGGAAGTGGGGGATGCCCTCGGCGTGGTGCTGGAGCACGAGGAGGTGGACACCGTCAGCGGCCTGGTGCTGTCCATCCTGGAGCGTCCCCCCGCCGTGGGCGACTCCGTGGTCTACGACGACGTCCGCTTCGAGGTCACCCGGGTGGAGGGCCACGGCGTGGCGGAGACCGTCGTGGCCGAGGTCCCCCGCCCGCGCCGCCGCGGCGGCACCGAGGACGACGAGTAGACGCAGGACCCGCCGCGCCGCCCCGTCGCGGGGCGGCGCCCGCCGGTGTATCTTTCAGGCGCGGCCCGGGATCCGGGCCGCGCGCGACACCCCACACCGGCAAGGTCCCGTGTCCGATATTCTCCTCGCCTCCCCCGCGGAGGCGGTGCGCGAGGTCGCCGCCCGGACCGAGCGCGGCGAGCGCATCACGACGAAAGACGCCGCCACGCTCTGGCACCACGCCCCCGACGACGAGCTCAGGCGCCTGGCGCAGATCGTCCGCGCCCGCTTCCACCGGCCCGACCGCGCCACCTACGTGGTGATGCGCATCATCAACTACACCAACGTTTGCGTGGCGCAGTGCGACTACTGCGCCTTCTACGTCCTCCCCAACCAGGAGGGCGGCTACGTCCTCACCCGCGAGGACGTGTTCGCCAAGATCGACGCGCTGCTGGAGGCCGGCGGCGACCTGGTGGGCTTCAACGGCGGCTTCAACCCCAGGCTGCCGCTGCACTACTACTGCGACCTGTTCGCGGCGGTGCGCGACCGCTACGGCGACCGGGTGGAGTTCTACGCGCTCACCATCGCCGAGTTCATGTACCTCGCCGACCGCGCCGGGCTCACCTACCTGGAGACCGCCGCGAAGCTCCGCGACGCCGGCGTGTTCTGGATCACCGGCGGCGGCTCCGAGATCCTCACCGAAGACTTCCGGAAGCGGCACACCAGGTTCAAGTACACGGTGGAGCAGTACTTCCAGGCCCAGCGCGCCGTGGTGGACGCCGGCCTGCGCACCACCGCCACCATGGTCATCGGCTTCGACGAGACACTGGACGAGCGGCTGGAGCACCTGCAGCGCACCCGCGACTTCCAGGACGGGTGCCTCGCCGACGGGCTCCCCGGGCTCTTCTCCTTCCTCTGCTGGACGTACAAGCCGTACGGCACCGCGCTCGCCGGGCGCGAGATCGAGCCGCGCGAGTACCACCGGCACATGGCGCTGTCCCGAATTTTCCTGGACAACGTGCGGCACATGCGCACCTCCGTCCTCACGCTCAACGAGGACGCGTTCCGGGGGCTGGAGTTCGGCGCCGACGACTTCGACCTGCCCATCGAGGACGAGGTGACCCAGAAGGCCGGAGCGACCATCGACACGGACCTCACGCGCCTGCTCGAGATCCCGCGTTCCATGGGGTACACGGTGGAGTATCGCCGCGCCGAGCGCCCGGAGTTCACGGCGACGGCCTGAAGGTTTTTGAGCTGACGGGTTCGGGCGTGTCCCCGGCTGCCGCCGGGGTCGGGCTTCGGCTCCGTAGGGCTGCAAACAACGCAGCCCAACGGAGTCGAGCCCCCGCAAACTGCGCGGGGTCTCGCCCCTTCGGGCCGAAATCCCTCACGCAACGGCGGCCCCCACCCGGCTCGCTTGAGGCTCGCCACCCTCCCCCAATTCTGTGGGAGGGCTGGTCGCAGGTCAGGGTTGTTGCCGTTGCGATCTGCGCCGGGAGGTCGGGGGAGGGTCCGCAGGCGGTGCGTTTGTTCGAAGCCAGCGTGATCCTGCATTCGCTCGGAGGGTGGGCGAGTTTCGCACCGCCGGAGGAGCCTCCCCCGGCCGACCCCATACCCGGAGCCGGCCGAAGCGCCCCGGCGCGAGCCCGGCCCCAGGCCACAATCCAAAGAAGCAGCTTTGAGCCTGAAGGACACGCTTCTCGACCTGTTCGGCTTCGTGCCGCCTTCGCCCCCCTCGCCTCCGGCGGCGGGGGCGAAGTCCAATGCGCAGCCGCCGCCGCGGCCCGCGCCGTCGAAGCCCGCAGGCGACCCGCCGTCCCGGCCGCGGCCCCGGAGGCGCGCCGCGGCGCCTGCCGCGCCGGCGCCTGGCTCCGGCGCTGGCGTCGTGCGCGACGAGGAGGCGGTGCTCGCGGTGGTCAGGAAGGCGGGAGGCGCCTTCCGGCGCGTGGTGTTCACGCGCAACCGGCGGGTGATGGCGTCGGTGGCGGAGGGCGGCGCGGCGCTGCGGCTCAACGCCGCGTTCGCCGGCGCGCCGGAGGCGGTGCTGGCGGCGGTGGCCGTGCTGTTCTCCGCGCGGGAGCGGCGGCGGCGCGCGGCGGCGCGCGAGACCGTGCGGCGGTTCATCCGGGAGCTGCCGGCCGCTCCCGCGGCCGCGCGCAGGGCGCGCCGCGTCCCCGCCGCCGACCGGCCGCACCTGGAGCGCCTGCGCGCCGAGTTCGACCGAGTCAACCGGGAGCACTTCGGCGGCGAGCTCCCCGGGGTGCCCCTCTTCCTCAGCGGGCGCATGAAGAGCCGCAACGGGCACTTCTCGTCGCACCCGCTGGAGATCGTCATCTCGCGCCGGCTGTGCACCCACGCCCAGGACGGCGAGGCCGAGCGCACGCTCCGCCACGAGATGATCCACCTGTGGCAGCACGCCGCCGGCGGCAGGCCCGACCACGGCCGCGAATTCCGTGCGTGGGCCCACCGCCTGGGCGTTCATCCCCGCGCCACGCGTCCCGTCGCGTGGAAACGCGGCTCGTAACCGGCGCCTTGCCGCGCCGCTGCGGCAGCGGCTACCTTGCGCCACCTCGATCCCCCCTGACCCGGAGCACACGAATGTCGCGAAGGCTCGGCGCCGCCGCAGCAGCACTCCTCGTCCTGCTGCCGGGGTGCGTTGCCCCCCGCAGCGCCCCCGTGCCCGCCCGCATCGGCATCGCGGCGGAGCCCGCCGCGGTCCTCGCCCCCGGCACCCCGGGGCGACCCGTCCCGTCCGCCGTCGTCCCGCCCTTCGGGTTCCAGGAGGCCGTCGCGGCCGGCACCCGCACCGCGACCGGCGCTCCCGGGCCGCGCTACTGGAGCCAGTGGGCCGACTACCGGCTCACCGCCTCGCTCGACACCGGGCGCAAGCGGCTCTCCGGCACCGCGCGCATCACCTACCACAACCGCTCGCCCGACACCCTCGCCGTCGTCTACCTCCACCTGTACCACAACTACAGCGCCCCCGGCGCGGTCCGCAACGACGACGCCGAGGACCCCGTGGGCGGCGTCACCCTGACCCGCTTCGCCGCGCAGGGGCGGACGCTGCGCGAGGACGACGGCTACTCCGTGAACGGCACCACCATGCGGGTGCGCCTCCCGCGCCCCCTGGCCCCCGGCGACACCCTGCCGATGGAGGCCGAGTGGTCGTTCCCCATCTCGCAGAACCTCGCCGAGCGCGCCGGGTGGGACGAGGACAACCTGTTCTTTTTGGCGTACTTCTACCCGCAGGTGGCGGTGTACGACGACGTCGCCGGGTGGCACACCGACCAGCACCGGGGGCTCGCCGAGTTCTACGCCGGCTTCGGCAGCTACGACGTCACGGTCGACGCCCCCGAGGGGTGGGTCGTCTCCGCCACCGGCGAGCTCCGCAACGAGGCCGAGGTGTTCCCCGCGCCGGTGCTCGAGCGGCTGCGGCGGGCGCGCGGCAGCGACTCCGTGGTGCACGTGCTGACCGCCGCCGACTTCGGCCCCGGGCGCGCCACCCGCGACGTCCCCGGCGACCGGCTGCGCTGGCACTTCCGGGCCGACAGCGTCCGCGACTTCGCCTTCGGCGCCACCCGCGAGTCCATGTGGGACGCCGTGCGCGCCCCCGTCGGAGACGGGCGGGGCGGCTACACCCTCGCCTCCGCCCTGTACCGCGCCCCCGCCACCCGCTGGGTCGGCGCCGCCCGCTACGTCCGGGACGGGGTCGAGCTCGGCGCGCGGCTCACGGGGTACCCGTACCCCTGGCCGCACATGACCTCCATCGAGGGCGAGGGCATCATCGGCGGGGGGATGGAGTACCCCATGATGACCCTCATCGGCGCGCTCGGCGCACCCACCGACGAGCCGCTGTACGGCGTGACCGTGCACGAAGTGCTGCACATGTGGGTGCCCATGATCGTCAGCACCGACGAGACCCGCTACGGGTGGATGGACGAGGGGATGACCAACTTCGGGGAGACCACCGCCACCATGGCGCGCTTCCCCCGGCCGGCCGGACAGACGCAGCTCGCCGGCGAGCAGGGATCCTACCTCGCCCTCGCCAGGGCCGGGGGAGAGGGCGAGATGATCCGCTGGTCCGACTTCCACTACTCGGACCAGGCCTTCAACGTCGCGTCGTACCCAAAGCCCACCGCCGTGCTGTTCGCGCTGCGCGAGCTCCTGGGCGACGAAGTCTTCAGCCGCGGGTACCAGGCCTTCATCCGCGGCTGGGCGTTCCGGCAGCCCACCCCGTGGGACTTCTTCAACGCCATGGAAAGCGCCGCCGGACGCGACCTGGACTGGTTCTGGACCCCCTGGTTCTACACCACCTGGACGCTGGACCAGGGCGTGGCGGCCGTGACCCGGGACGACGCCGGGACCACGGTGGAGATCCGCGACCTGGGGAACGTGCCCATGCCCGTTCGCGTGCGCATCACCCGGGAGAGCGGCGAGACCCTGGACCGCGAGGTCCCGGTGGAGACCTGGCTGGGCGGCGCCCGCGCCGCCACCGTGCGCGTCCCCGCCGGCTCCCCCGTCGTCCGGGTCGAGATCGACCCGTCCGGCGCCTGGCCCGACATCGACCGCCGGAACAACGTCTGGACCCGCTAGGTAGCACCCGGCGGGAGCTCGCTCCCCGCGGGGCGGCCGCCCGGGCCGCCCCGCTTTCCCGTACACCAGCCCGGAGCCCCGACACCTTGGCCAACACAGGCTCGCGCGGTCCGCGGACCGCCCTCCCGCTCGCCCTGCTCGCGCTCGCCGGGTGCGCCGCCGGCACGCCCGCCGCCGGTCCCGCGGCCACCGGCCCCACGCCGGCCGCCCCCGCGCCCGCGGGCGCATCCTTCGGCGCGCCCATCACCGCCGAGGAGATCCGCGCGCGGCTCGGCGTCGTCGCCAACGACTCCATGCGCGGCCGCGAGACCGGCACCCCCGGCGCCCGCATGGCCGCAGACTACATCGTGCGCGAGCTCACCCGCATGGGCGTCCGCCCCGCCGGCGACGGCGGCACCTACCTGGCGCGCGTCCCGCTGGTGCAGGGCGGCGCGAGCATCGAAGCGTCCGCCCGCACCTCCCGCGGCGAGGCGGCGCTCGGCGCCGCCGACCTGGCGCTGCTTTCCGGGCTCAGCGACGCCCCGCCGAGCCCCCGTCCCACCGGGGAGGGTCCCATCGTGTTCGGCGGCTACCAGGCCGACCCCACCGTCACCCCCGCCCAGGAGCTGCGCCCCGAGCAGCTGCGCGGCGCAGTACTCGTCCTCCGCTACGGCGCCCCGGAGGGAGTCACCGCCGCGGGCGAGCGCTACGACCTGAGCCAGCTCTGGGCCCCCGCGAGCCCCGTGGCCGCCGTGCTGCTGGTGAACGAGGGCGGCCTCATGCAGCAGGCGTGGGACTACCTGCACCAGGACACCGGGCTGCGGCTGGACACCGGCGCGCAGCCGTCCCAGTCGGGCGGCGGCCCCCCCGTGTTCATCGTCTCGCCCGCCGCCGCCGAGCGGCTGCTGGGCGGCCCGCTCAGCCGGAAGCCGCGCGCCGGGCTGGGCACCTTCCGCTGGCGCGTGCGCGAGGGCGAGGGCCGGGTGGACGCGTGGAACGTGGTGGGCGTCCTCCCGGGGAGCGACCCCGCCCGCGCCAGCGAGTACGTGGCCGTGGGCGCGCACTACGACCACATCGGCATCACCGGGCCGGTGGCCGGCGACTCCATCAACAACGGCGCCGACGACGACGGCAGCGGCACCGTCGCCGTGCTCGCCATCGCCAACCGCTACGCCGCGCTCCCGCAGGCGCAGCGCCCCGCCCGGTCGCTGCTCTTCGTGTGGCACACCGGCGAGGAAGAGGGGCTGCTGGGCTCCGAGTGGCTCACCGACCACCCCACGGTGCCGCGCGAATCCATCGTCGCCCAGCTCAACATCGACATGATCGGGCGCAACCACCCCGACTCCGTGTACCTGGTGGGCTCGCGCCGCGTCTCCACCCAGCTGGGGCAGCTGGTCGAGGCCGCCAACGCCCGGCAGGCGCGCCCCATGGGGCTGGACTACACCTTCGACGCCCCCGGGCACCCGGAGCAGATCTACTGCCGCTCCGACCACTACAACTACGCGCGCTACGGCATCCCCATCACCTTCTTCACCACCGGGCTCCACGACGACTACCACAAGCCGTCCGACGAGCTGGACAAGATCGACTTCACCAAGCTGGCGCGGATCACCGGGCTGATCTCCGACATCGTGGGCGAGGTGGCGAGCGCGCCGGGCCGTCCCGCGGTGGACCAGCCGGTTCCGCCCCTTGGGACTCCGTGTACGCAGTGACGTTCAGCGAGTCTATGACTTAGGGGACCGCTACGGAGCCGGACGATACAGCCGTCCGTCTCCTCCGCGGGCTCCGGGAGCCAGGCCAAACTACCGGCCTGTCTCCCTCCGCCGGGGGGAGCCTCGCCAAACGACCGGCGAGTCTCCCCCCGGACAGCTTCATGTGGGTACGGCGAACTGCAACGGCGGAACGGCGCCCCCTGCGCGCCGGACCCGCGGCCACCTTTCGCCGGTCCCGCCCCCCGGCTACCTTCCCGGCTCCACCCCAAATCCCCAACTCCGCACCCGGACGCCCCGTGAGCCGCACCACCACCGCTCTCGCCGCCGCCTCGTTCGCCGCGCTCCTCGCCCTCCCCGTGGACGCCCCCGCCCAGGCGGGCCGCGCCCAGGCGCGCCCCCTGCCCGTGCCCGCGGGCAACGCCCGTGTGAGGGAAGCCCTCGCCTACCTGGAGCGCACCGAGCCGCAGACCATCGAGGAGCAGGTCGCCCTCTGCCAGATCCCCGCGCCCCCGTTCAAGGAGGCCGCGCGCGCCGAGGAGTTCCGCCGCCGGCTGGCGGCGCAGGGGCTCCGCAACGTGCGCATCGACGCCGAGGGCAACGTCATCGGCGAGCGTCCGGGGGAGGCCGGCGGACCCACCCTGGTGGTTTCCGGGCACCTGGACACGGTGTTCCCCGAGGGCACCGACGTCACCGTGAAGCGCGAGGGCACCGTGCTGCGCGGCCCCGGCATCGGCGACGACTGCCGCGGGCTGGCCGTGGTGCTCGCCACCGCGCGCGCGCTGGACGCCGCAAAGGTGCGCACCCGCGGCACGGTTCTGTTCGTCGGCACCGTGGGCGAGGAAGGCGAGGGCGACCTGCGCGGTGTGCGTCACCTGTTCGGCAGCGAGCTCAAGGACCGCGTGGACTACTTCGTGTCCGTGGACGGCACCGGCATCGGCGTCACCAGGGACGCCGTGGGGAGCCACCGCTACCGCGTCACCTACAAGGGGCCGGGCGGGCACAGCTACGGGTCCTTCGGCATGCCCAACCCCATGCACGCGCTGGGGCGCGCCATCGCCACCATCGCCGACTTCCAGGTCCCCGCCGACCCCAAGGTCACCTTCAGCGTGGGCGTGGTGGAGGGCGGCACCTCGGTCAACTCCATCGCCGCCAGCGCCAGCATGCTGGTGGACATGCGCTCCGTGGACCCCGCCGCGCTCCGGTCGCTGGACGAGCGCTTCCAGCGGGCCATTCGCGAAGCCCTCGCCGCCGAGAACGCCCGCTGGCGCAGCGACGTGCAGCTCACCGTGCAGGTGGACACCGCCGGCATCCGCCCCGCCGGCACCCAGCCCGCCGACGCCCCGGTGGTCCGCGCCGCGCTCGACGCGGCCCGCGCGCTCGGGCTCCAGGCGCCCGTCGGCGCGTCCAGCACCGACGCCAACATCGCCATCAGCATGGGCATTCCCGCGGTCACCATCGACGGCGGCGGCTACGGCGGCGGGGCACACGCGCTGGACGAGTGGTTCGACACCCGCGACAGCCACAAGGGCACGCAGTGGGCGCTTTTGTACGTGGCGACACTTGCCGGGGTTCGTTGAACGGAACGGCAGGTTTGGGTGTGCCCCCGGCTGGCGCCGGGGTCGGGCTTCGGCTCCGTAACGCAGCAAACAACGCTGCGTAACGGAGTCGAGCCCCGGCAAACTGCGCCGGGTCTCGCCCCTTCGGGCCGAAATCCCTCACGCGGGGCTCGCGCTGGCGTCCGCGGGGGCCCCCACCCGGCTCGCTCAGGCTCGCGCGGCTTTCCCCCTATATCCCCCAATTCTGGGGGAGGGTTTCCTGTCGTTCCGGGATCTGCGCCGGGAGGTCGGGTGAGGGTCCGCAGGCGGTGCGTCTGTTCGAAGCCAGCGTGATCCGGCCCGTACTCGGAGGGCGGGCGAGTGCTCTGCGAGTCCCTTCGGGTGTCGCACCGCCGGAAGAGCCTCGCCCGGCCGACCCCTTGCTCGGGACCCGCCGCAGCGCGCCGCAGTCGATCTCGCCCCGCCAGGATCTCTCCGGAGCCCGGGCCGCAGGATTCCCGACCGGGCCCGTCCCGCCGCGATTTGACAGCCAATCCGCCGCGCGTTATCAGTGCACCGGGGCCACGCGGCCGCCTCCCCGGCGGGCGCGCCCCCATGCTTCCTCCACCCCCACCCGGGAGGCACGCCCCACCCTACGCTCTCCGTTCGCACCGTCCGTCTCCAGAGTCGTCACCCCACCCAGGAGGACAGCGATGGGCCACTTCACACGGGCAAGGCTGGCGCTGGCCGCCGCCGCGGTCGCGGCGCTGCTCGGCGGCGGCGTGCCGCCGCTGCACGCACAGGCCACGGGCAGCGTCAGCGGCAGGGTCACCGAGACCGGGAGCCAGCGGCCGCTGGCGGGCGCGCAGGTGAGCGTCCCCGGCACCGGGCGCCGGGCGATCACCAGCACGAGCGGCGAGTACACCCTCGCCTCAGTCCCCTCCGGGCCGCAGGACGTGCGGGTGGAGCTGATCGGGTACGGCACCGCCGAGCGGCGGGTCACCGTTCCCGAGGGGGGCGCCGCCACCGCGAGCTTCGAGCTGGGGCAGTCCGCCGTGTCGCTGGACGCGCTGGTGGTCACCGGCACCGCCGGCGGCACCCAGCGGCGGGCCGTGGGCACCAGCGTCGCGCAGATCCAGGCCTCCACCGTCGTGGAGACCGCGCCCGTCAACAGCGTCCAGGAGCTCATCAACGGCCGGGCCCCCGGGGTGGTCATCATCCCCGGCTCCGGCACCGTCGGGAGCGGCGCGCGCATCCGCGTGCGCGGCATCTCCAGCCTGTCGCTTTCCCAGGAGCCGCTGATCTACGTGGACGGCGTGCGCGTCAACAACGCCCAGGCCACCGGCCCCATCAACCAGGGCTTCAGCTCCAGCACCATCTCCCGGTGGAACGACTTCAACCCCGAGGAGATCGAGAGCATCGAGATCATCAAGGGGCCCGCCGCCGCCACCCTGTACGGAACCGAGGCCGCAAACGGCGTCATCCAGATCATCACCAAGCGCGGCTCCGAGGGGAAGCCGCGCTTCACCGCCTCCGTCAAGCAGGGCGCCAACTGGTTCGCCGACCCCGCCGGGCGCCTTCCGCTCAACTACGGGCGCGTCAACGCCACCGCGCCGGTCACCACCATCGACTACGCCCAGCTCCGCGAGCTCAACGGCGACATCTTCGGCACCGGGCGGCTCCAGGAGTACGACGTCAGCATGAGCGGCGGCGGCTCCGGCGTGCGCTACTTCGTGGGCGGCGGGCTGGAGCGCAACGAGGGCGTCGAGCCCAACAACGTGGCCCGCAAGTACAACGCGCGCGCCAACGTGTCCGTCACCCCCGGCTCCAACATCGACCTCAACGCCAGCGCGGGATACGTCAGCGGGCGCACCAGCCTCCCGCTGGAGGCCGGCGGCGGCGGGCTGTTCTGGACCACCCTGTTCGCCAACCCCGCCAACCTGAACACCCCCCGCAACGGCTTCCACAGCGCCACCCCCGAGGCGTACTACTACGCCTACGAGGACTGGCAGGACGTCGACCGCTTCACCGGCGGCCTCCAGCTCACCCACCGCCCCTTCGGCTGGCTGACGCACCGGGCCTCCGTGGGCACCGACTTCACCAGCCAGGACGACGTGGAGCTGGTGGAGCGCATCGCGGACCCGGAGATGCAGTTCTTCTTCACCGCCTCCGAGATCCGCGGCTACAAGGACATGTACCGCCGCAACGTCTACTACAACACCTTCGACTACAGCGCCACCGCAGAGGTCACCCCCCTGGAGGGGATCACCAGCAACACCTCCGTGGGCGCCCAGTACTACCGGCGCTACTCCGAGTACCTGTACGGGCGCGGCGCCGACTTCCCCGCGCGCGGCCTCCGCACCCTCCTCGCCACCACCGGCGAGCGCCGCAACGACGAGGACTACGCCGAATCCTCCACCGTGGGCGTCTTCATCCAGGAGCAGCTGGGGCTGCGCGACGACCGGCTCTTCCTCACCGGCGCCGTCCGCATGGACGACAACAGCGCCTTCGGCGAGGACTTCGACCTGGTCACCTACCCCAAGCTGAGCGCCACCTGGGTGCTCAGCGAGGAGCCCTTCTGGCCGCTGCCGTTCGTCAACACGCTCAAGCTCCGCGCCGCGTACGGGCAGTCCGGCCAGCAGCCCGTGAACTTCGCCGCGCTCCGCACCTTCGCCCCCATCACCGGCAGCGGCGACCAGCCGGCCGTCACCCCGCAGTCGCTGGGCAACCCCGACCTGGGCCCCGAGCGCAGCGGCGAGCTGGAGGTGGGCTTCGACGCCGGCTTCCTGGACGACCGCCTGGGGCTGGAGCTCACCTACTACGACCGCACCGTCACCGACGCCATCCTGGAAACCCCGGTGCCGCCCTCCAGCGGCTTCTCCGGCACCCAGTACGTCAACGCCGGCGAGATCCACAGCAGCGGCGTGGAGCTGCTGGCCCGGGCCAACGCGCTGAACGGCCGCCGCGCCCAGCTGGACTTCACCGTCAGCCTGGCGACCAACGCCAACGAGGTCGTCGACCTGGGGCGCGAAGGGCTCACCACCGTTTCCGCGGGAACGCTGGTGCAGCACCGCGAGGGGTACCCGGTGGGCTCCTGGTTCGACAAGGTCATCGTGGGCGCCAGCTTCAACGCCGCCGGCGCCCTCATCGCCAACTCCGAGATCTGCGACGACGGCGAAGGCGGGCAGATGCCGTGCGCCACGGCGCCCACCCTGTACCTGGGCCGCCCCACCCCCAGCCGGGAGATGTCGCTCAGCTCCACGCTGACGCTCTTCAACAACCTGCGCATCTACGGGCTGATCGACGCCAAGCAGGGCTTCAGCAAGCTGGACGGCAACCTGCGCGTCCGCTGCGTCCTGTTCTTCCGCTGCCGCGAGAACTTCTATCCCACCGAGTTCCTGGACGACCCGGCGTGGCTGGCCACCGTGCAGCGCGGCGGCGCCTTTTCCGACCGGCTGATCAAGGACGGCAGCTTCGCCCGCTTCCGCGAGCTTTCCGCCACCTACACGCTCCCCGGGCGCTGGGCGAGCCGCCTGGGCGCGAGCCGGGCGTCCATCACCGTGGCCGGGCGCAACCTGTGGACCTGGACCGACTACACCGGGCTGGAGCCCGAAGCCTCCTTCCTGGGCGGCACCCGCGGCACGGGGAGCGCCCAGTGGGAGCAGAACGTCACCCCGCAACTCCAGCAGTTCGTGACCACGCTGAACGTCAACTTCTAGCCCACGAACCCAGGTGAACGGCATGAATCACAACCGACCGAACCGGGGGAGGACGCGCCCGCGCGGCGCCCTCCGCGCGGGGCTCTGGCTGGCGGCGGCGCTCACCCTCGCCGCCTGTAATTCGCTGCTGGACGTGGACGCTCCCAGCCGCATCCCCGCCGACGCGCTGAACGACCCGTCCAACGCCACGCTCCTGGTGAGCGGCGCCGTCGGCGACTTCGAGTGCGCCTTCCAGAGCTACGTGGTGATGGGCGGCATCGTGGGCGAGGAGCTGGTGGACGCCACCCAGACCGCCGACCGCTGGCCGTACGACCGCCGCGCCGTGGACCCCGCCGACCGGCGCTACGGCGAGTTCGCCTGCACCGCGCTGGGCGTGTACACCCCCCTCTCCACCGCCCGCTGGGCCGCGGAGAACGCCCTGTCCAGGCTCCAGGGGTGGACCGACGAGCAGGTCGCCGGCCGCGCGGTGATGGTCGCCACCGCCGCCGCGTACTCCGGGTACAGCCACCTGCTCCTGGGCGAGGGCTTCTGCTCCGGCGTGCTCCTGGACGAGACCCTCGAGGCCGGCGGCGAGGTCCCGCGCGCCGACGTGCTGCGGCGCGCCGTCGCCCGCTTCGACCAGGCCGTGACGGGCGCCCAGGCCGCCGGAAACGCCGACATCCTCAACATGGCGCTCGTGGGCCGCGCCCGCGCCAGGCTGGACCTGGGCGACCGGGCCGGCGCCGCCGCCGACGCCCGGCTGGTCACCGCCAACTACGCCAAGGTCGTCACCGCCTCCACCATCGCCTCGCGGCGCGAGAACCGCGTCGTGGAGCAGAACAACAACTCCCAGTCGGTCACCATCGGCCCCACCTACCGCAGCCTGGCGTTCGGCGGGGTGGCCGACCCGCGGGTGAGAGTCACCGACACCGGCCGCAATGCCACCGACGGCAACCGCATCTGGGTGCAGACCAAGTACGCCACCCTCGCCACCGGCGTCCCGCTGGCCACCTGGGACGAGGCCCAGCTCATCATCGCCGAGGTGGAGGGTGGCCAGTCCGCGGTGAACATCATCAACATGTTCCACACGCGGGCCGGGCTCCCGGCCTTCGCCGGCACGGACGCGGCCGTCATCCAGGCGCAGGTGGTCGAGGAGCGGCGCCGCGAGCTGTTCCTGGAGGGCCAGCACCTGGGCGACATCATCCGCTACAGCCTGGCGCTCACCCCCGCCACGGGGACCGCGTTCCCCAAGGGCGGCACCTACGGCAGCACCACGTGCCTGCCGCTTCCCAACATCGAGAAGCTGAACAACAGGAACATCTCGGGCTGACGGCAACGGCGGGTTCGGGCGTGCCCCCGGCTGGCGCCGGGGTCGGGCTTCGGCTCCGTAACGCACGAAACAACCGTGCGTAACGGAGTCGAGCCCCGCGAAACAGCCCGCGGGTCTCGCCCCTTCGGGCCGAAATCCCTCACGCGGGCATCGCGCTGGCGTCCGCTGGGGTCCGGCACCAGCACACAAGATCAGCGGGGGCGGCCATCTGGCCGCCCCCGCTGATGTTATCGCCGCTCGCGCTCCGTGCCGCCTGCCGGGAACTTTACCGCGCCGCGGGCCGGCCGTCTCGGAGCCAGCCTTCCACGCGGCCCAGAAAGGTCCGCACGTCGATCGGCTTGGCGACGTAGTCGTCGCACCCGGCCGCCATCACCCGCTCGCGCGCACCCTCCATCGCCGTGAGCGCCACGATGGGCACCTGCCGGAAGCCGGCGTGCTCGCGGAGCCGGCGCGTGGCCTCGAAGCCGTCCAGCTCCGGCATCATCACGTCCATCAGGATCAGGTCCGGCTGCTGCGCCAGCGCCGTCTCCACCGCTTCGCGGCCGTTGGTCACGGTCTCCACCCGGTAGCCGAACGCGTCCAGGAGCGTACGCAGCGCTTCCCGGCTGTCCTCGTGGTCCTCCGCGATCAGGATGGTGGCCCTGGAGGACCGCTCCGGGTCCGTGGTCGGCACGCTCACGCCCCGGAACGCGGGCGGAGTGCGGTTCGACGGCAGGCGGGAGGACACGGACGAACGATCGGCCTGGAGAGTGGGGGCATGGATCACGGAAAGGCTCGGAGCAGGGTAACGGGATAGGAACGCGGTGTTGCGGCTGGTCCCAGGGTTGGCAAATCGCGTGCCCAAAGTATCGCCCGGTCGGCGCCTCGCGGTCGGGCGATCCCTTGTGTCGCGGGCCGGCGGGAGGGTACCTTCGCCGCGTCCGCGCCGCCGCTCCCCGCACCAGGCCGCCGCATGCCCACCGCACAGCTTACCCGCAGGGTGCGCTTTTCCGCCGCGCACCGCTACCACCGCCCCGAGTGGAGCGACGAGCGCAACCGCGACACCTTCGGCCCCTGCGCCAACCCGCACGGCCACGGGCACGGCTACCTGCTGGAGGTCACCGTGGCCGGCACGATCGACCCGGAGACGGGGTTCAGCGTGGACCTGGGAGTTCTGGACGCGGTGCTGCGGGAGGAGGTTCTGGAGCGGCTGGACCACCAGCACCTGAACCACGTGGTGCCGGAGTTCGCCCCCGGCGGCAGGATCCCGACCACCGAGAACATCCTGGTGCTGCTCTGGGGGCGGATCGCGCCGCGGCTGGGGGAGGGAAGGCTGCTGCGCCTGCGGCTGCACGAGGAGGAAACCTTCTACGTGGACTACTTCGGGGAGTGAACGCGAAACGGGGGCGCCTCGCGGCACCCCCGTCGCATTCCGTCGCCACGGTCGTTGCGGCTACACCGCGCTGCCCGCGCAGGCCGCCGCCGCGATCGTCGTCACGTTGCGGTCCTGGTCGATCTGGAAGGTCTTCAGCTCGGGCAGGGTGCGCGGCGTGGCGCACGCCGTGAAGGTGCCCGTCGTGCCGTCGATCTTGAAGTCGTAGTACTTCGCGGCCCCGACCGGGTCCGCCGCTCCCTCGAGCTTGGCGAACTGGTCGGCGTAGATGTCGTTCTTCTGCTTGTAGCGCAGCTGGAGCGTGTAGATCTGCTTCAGGATGGGCTCGGCCTCCGCTTCCTTGGCGGAGTTCGACACGCCGTTGAACTTGGGGATCGCGATGGCGGCCAGGATGCCGATGATCACCACCACGATCATCAACTCGATGAGGGTGAAGCCACGCGAGTCCCGATGATGGATGGTGCGCATTCCTCGTTCTCCAGGGAAGGGCGGAGGGCCAGGGTCAATGGTCGGAATGAGATCCGGGAACCGGCCCAGGGGGGCCGGCTCCCGGTGTCGGTGCTGCTTAGCAGGCGGTCGTGCTCGGGATCCCGTCGGTCCCGGCGACGGCCGGCCGGTTGAGCTGGAGGTACATCGTGGTCAGGCCGGCGGCGGTGCCCTTGGCGTTCGGGGTCGCAACGGCGCACATCTTGGTCGTGCTGCCGGTGGACACCGAGAACGTGAAGTACTGCGCGCCCGGATCCTCGAAGCCCGTCAGGCTCGCGATGGCGGCCTGGTAGGTGTCGTTCTTCTGGAAGTACGACTCCTGGAGCGACGCGATCTGCTTCAGGGTGGGTTCGGCCTCGGACTGCTTCGCGCTCTTCGACACGTTGCTGAACTTCGGGATCGCGATGGCCGCGAGGATGCCGATGATCACGACCACGATCATGAGCTCGATGAGGGTGAAGCCCTTGGTGTTACGCAGGTTCCGCATGGTGGTTCTCCGGGTGGGGTGGGGTGGCTACTGCCAGCACGGCTCCGTGCTGCTGGCCCCGGGTAAGGCAACGGATGTACCCACAATGCGGCACGCCGACAAGTCGTTGCAAGAGGGCCGTTTGCCGGTTCGGGCGGACCCCGGGGGGCCGGTTTTTAGCCGCTGATCCTGCAAGATCCCTTGCACTGTGCAACACCGCCCCGCCGGGCCGTGCCGGGCTTGCGTCCGCCCCGTGGCACGGCCTATATGGAAGCGGACCGCGGCGGGGGAGCCCGCCCCGGCCGGCCCACCTCCCGGAACCGGAGACACAGCGCGTGAGCGACGCGAACATCAAGGACGTGACCATCATCGGCGGGGGCCCCACCGGCCTCTTCGCCGCTTTCTACGCCGGTCTGCGCGGCGTCTCCTGCCGCGTCGTGGACGCCCTGCCGCAGCTGGGCGGGCAGCTCATGGCCCTGTACCCGGAAAAGTACATCTTCGACGTGGGCGGCCTGCCGAAGATCCTCGCCAAGGACCTGGCGAAGAACATGATCGAGCAGGGAACCCAGTTCGACCCCGAGGTGGTCCTGGAGACCGAGGTGCAGACGCTGACCCGGGAGGACGGGGTGATCCGCCTGGGCACGCCCCGCGGCGAGCTGCTGAGCCGCACGGTGGTGATCACCGCCGGCAAGGGCGCCCTCAACCCGCGGGTGCTGGAGTGCCCGGGGTGGGAGGAGCTGTACGCCGCGCGCTCGGGCGTGTACACCCACGTGCACCAGCCGGAGGAGTTCCGGGGCCGGCGCGTGCTCCTGGTGGGCGGCGGCGACTCGGCCGTGGACTGGGCGCTGGGGCTCCAGGGGATCGCCACCGAGGTCACCGTGATCCACCGGCGCGACGAGTTCCGCGCCCACAGCGCCAGCGTGCGCGAGATGCGCGCCCTCGCGGAGGCGGGCAAGCTCAGCATCCGCACCCCGTACGAGGTCCGGGGCCTGGAGGGCGACGCCGGCTGCGTCCGCCGCGCCGTGATCTTCGACAACTCCACGGGCGAGGAGGTGGCGCTGGAGGTGGAGGCGGTCGTCGCGCTCCTGGGCTTCAAGCCGGACCTGGGGCCCGTGGGCACGTGGGGGCTGGAGCTGGAAAAGAACAGCATCCGGGTGTCGCAGCTCATGGAGACCAACATCGAGGGCGTGTACGCCGCGGGCGACGTCACCCACTATCCCGGCAAGCTGGAGCTGATCGCCACCGGCTACGGCGAGGCGGCCATCGCGGTGAACAACGCGGTGCACTTCATCAATCCCAAGGCGCGCGTGAGCCCCGGCCACTCCACCAACCTCAAGCTGTTCAAGCAGGACGAAGGCGAGGACGCCTGACCCGCCCTGCTCCCGTCCGCGGCGGCCGATGAAGCTCGCAGGCCGCTCGGCCCTGGTCACCGGGGGCGCGGTCCGCGTGGGCCGCGCGATCTCCCTGGCGCTCGCGCGCGAGGGGATGCGCGTGGTCGTGGGCTACGGCTCGTCCGGGGGGCCGGCGCGGGGGGTGGTGGAGGAGATCCGCCGGGGCGGGGGAGAAGCGGCGATGGTGGGCGCCGACCTGTCGCGGCTGGACGAGGTGCGGCGGCTGGCGGACGAGGCGGAGCGCGCCTTCGGCGGCATCGACGTGCTGGTGAACAACGCGTCCGTCTTCCCGGCGGACGGCTTCGCGGACACGGACGAGGCCACCTGGGACGCCACCCTCGCCGTCAACCTCAAGGCCCCCTTCTTCCTGACGCAGCTCCTCGCGCCGGGGATGCGGGCGCGCGGCGGGGGCGCCGTCGTGAACCTGGCCGACCTGGCCGGGCTCCAGTCGTGGCAGGGGTACGCCGCGCACTCCATCTCCAAGGCCGGCGTCGTCCACCTGACGAAAGTGGCGGCGCGCGCCCTGGCCCCGGAGATCCGCGTCAACGCCATCGCCCCCGGGACCGTCCTCCCCCCCGATGACTTTTCCGCGGACGAGGTCCGCAGGCTCGCCGAGCGCGCCCCGCTGCGCCGCAACGGCTCGCCCGACGACGTGGTGGCGGCGCTCCTCTACCTCCTCCGCGCCGACTTCGTCACCGGCGAGGTGCTGGTGGTGGACGGCGGCCGCATGCTGCGGAGCTGACCGGCTCCGCGGTCGTCCACCGACCGGGCGCTGCAGGCTGTCCCCTGTACCCTGAACCCTGCCGTTCCCCGGAACACCCCCGCTCTTCACCGGTACCACCTTTCTTGCCGCACGGTCCCCGCGCGGGACCCGCCGTTCCCCGCTCTCCCCGCCTCGGATGCCTCGCAAGCCCAGCCCCCGCAAGAAGGGCGGATCCCGGAAGAAGAAGACGTCCGGCGCGTCCGCCGCGAAGCGGGTCTTCCAGGTGCTCCTGCTCGTCCTCCTCCTCGGCGTCGTGGGCGCCGGGGCGGGGCTGGCGTGGCTGTGGCCGCGCTGCTCGGGACCGGGGTGCCCCTCGGTGGAAGCGCTGCGCAGCTACTCGCCGCCCATGGCGAGCCGCGTCTTCGACCGGGACGGCAAGCTGGTGGCGCACCTGGCGCCGGAGCGGCGCATCCTGGTGCCGCTGGAGCGCATCCCCCAGCACGTTTCCGGCGCCTTCCTGGCGGTGGAGGACCGGCGCTTCTACCGCCACGGGGGGATCGACGTCCGCCGCGTGGTGGGGGCGCTGGCGCGCAACGTCCGCTCCTTCAACTACGACGAGGGCTTCAGCACCGTCACCATGCAGCTGGCCCGCAACGTCTTCCCGGAGCACCTGAGCCGGGAAAAGACGCTCCGGCGGAAGCTGTGGGAGGTGGTGCTGGCGCGCGACATCGAGCGCTCCTTCAGCAAGGACGAGATCCTGGAGCTGTACCTCAACCAGATCTACCTGGGCGAGGGGCTGTACGGGGTGGAGGCCGCGGCGGAGGGGTACTTCGGCAAGTCGGCGGCGGACCTGCTCCCGGCGGAGGCGGCCGTTCTGGCGGCGCTCCCCAAGGCGCCCACGCACTACAGCCCGCGGCGCAGCCCGGAGGCGGCGCGCCGCAGGCGCGACCTGGTGCTGGGGCTGATGGCCCGCGAGGGGTACCTATCGCCGGGGATGGCGGAGCAGGCCCGCGCCACCCCGCTGGACCTGGTGCCGCCCCCGGACGCGCGCGGGCGGGCGCCGTACTTCATGGCGGAGATCCGCCAGGCGCTGCGCGAGCGGTTCGGCGCGGAGGCGGAGCGGATGGGGCTGCGGGTGTACACCACGCTGGACCCGCGCATGCAGGCCACGGCGGAGCGCGAGATCAAGGCGCAGATCCGCGGCGTGGAGGCGGGGAAGTTCGGGCGCTTCCGCCAGCGCGCCTGCCCGGCGGGCGCCGCGGGCGAGGGCGCCAACTGCCTGCAGGGGCTGTTCGTGGCGATGGACGCGCGCACCGGCGACGTGCTGGCGCTGGTGGGCGGGCGCGACTTCGCGCAGAGCCAGTTCGACCGGGTGACGCAGGCGAAGCGGCAGGCCGGGTCGGCGTTCAAGCCGTTCCTGTACGCCACCGCCATCGCGCGGGGGATCCCCACCTCCACCCCGCTGGTGGGCCCCGGGGCGGAGCAGGACACCTTCCACAGCGTCTACAACCCCCGCGACGCGGTCTCGGACACGCTGACGCTGGACCTGCACGACGGGCTGCGCCTGTCCTCCAACCGGGCGGCGGTGGAGCTGGGCGAGCGGGTGGGGGTGGCCAACGTGGTGCAGACGGCGCACGACCTTGGGCTCACCACGCCCATCGAGGAGTACCCGTCCACCTTCCTGGGCGCGGCGGACGTGATCCCGCTGGAGATGGTGGCCGCGTACTCGCCCTTCGCCACGGGGGGGACGCTGGTGGCGCCGCGGATGATCGTGCGCGTGGAGGACGCCCACGGCCGCGTGGTGTGGAGCGCGCCGGTGCGCCGGCGGTCGGTGCTCCCCTCCGGCGTGGCCTTCCTCACCACGCGGCTGATGGAGGAGGTGGTGGACCGCGGCACGGGCTCCGGCGTGCGCACCGCGGGGCTCCCCTACACCATCCCCGCCGCGGGGAAGACGGGGACCACCAACGACGCGGCGGACGTGTGGTTCGTGGGCGTGACGCCGGACGTGGTGGCGGGGGTGTGGCTGGGCTTCGACCGGCCGCAGCGGATCCTGTCCGGGGCGTCGGGCGGCGGCCTGGCCGCCCCGGTGTGGGGCCGCGTCCTCGCCGACCACTACACGCGCCACCCGGCCCCGGCCCGCTGGGCGCCGCCGCTGGACGTGGTGCCGGTGGAGATCGACCGGGGCTCGGGCAAGCTGGCGACGGAGTCGTGCCCGGGCGAGCAGGTGACGACGGACTACTTCCTGGTGGGCACCGAGCCCACGGAAAGCTGCCCCATCCACCCGGACAACGGCTTCGAGGGATGGATGCAGCGGATGGCGCGCGGCCTGGGCGACTGGCTGGGCGGCGGGCGCGGCGAGGACCGCCGGCCGGAGCCGCAGTCGTACCCCGACCGCGGACGCTACCCCGACCGGCGGCTGCGTTCCGAGCGTGCTCCCGTGCAGGTGTCGCCGGACCGGTTCCCGCGGTAAGTCGCCGGGACGGATACGGATCCGTTGAAAATCCAGGGTTCGGGCGTGCCCCCGGCTGCGCCGGGGTCGGGCTGCGGCTCCGTAGCAGACGAAACAACCGTCTGCAACGGAGGCGAGCCCCGCCAAACTGCCGGCGGGTCTCGCCGCTTCGCGCTCGCATCCCTCACGCGGGCATCGCGCTGGCGCCCGCTAGGGTGGGCCCCCTCACCCCCCGGCCCCCTCTCCCCCGCAAGCGGGGGAAAGGGGGAGACCTGCACGGCCATCTCGCCTTCGTCGCCCTGCCGACGCCCCGGGGAGCCTGGCGGGAGACGACACGAAGCCGGACCGGGCCGGGTGCCTGGGCCGGCTTTTTCGCGTGCCGTGGCCGGCGGTTTACGGCGGCGTGCTTCGGCGGGCTCCGGTGTTTGGGGTCGGCCAGGGGAGGCTCCTCCGGCGGTGCGAAACCCGAGGGGACTCGCCAGAGCACTCGCCCACCCTCCGGGCGAGGGTGGGATCACGTTGGCTTCGAACAAACGCACCGCCTGCGGACCCTCCCCCGACCTCCCGGCGCAGCTCGAAACGGCAAGGTGTCCGACCTTCGGCAAACCCTCCCCCAGAATTGGGGGATATAGGGGCGAGCCGTGCGAGCCTGAGCGAGCCGGGTGGGGGCCTCCCGCGGACGCCAGCGCGAGCCCCGCGTGAGGGATTTCGGCCCGGAGGGGCGAGACCCGGCGGCAGTTTGCCGGGGCTCGACTCCGTTGGGCTGCGTTGTTTGCAGCCCTACGGAGCCGAAGCCCGACCCCGGCGCCAGCCGGGGGCACGCCCGACCTCGCCGTTCAAAGCCGTAAGCCGTAAAAAGATCAACGCCTCTGGAGCGCGTCCCGGACGAGCCCGGCCAGGGCTTCCGCGGTGAACGGCTTCTGGAGCAGGAGCGTGCCCGCGGGGAGCGCGCCGTGGCGCACCACGTCCTCGTCGGCGTACCCGGTCATGTACGCCACCGGCACGTCGGGGCGGACCACGCGGACGCGCCGGGCCAGCTCGGTGCCGCTCATTCCCGGCATCACCACGTCCGTCAGCACCAGGTCGATGGGGTCCTCCGGACGCAGCGCCGCGTCCAGCGCCTCGCGCCCGCTGCGGGCCTCCACCACGCGGTAGCCGCAGCGCGCGAGCACCCGCGCGGCGAAGGCGCGGACGGCGTCCTCGTCCTCCACCAGCAGGACGGTGCCGGCGCCGGCGGGGGGAGCGGTGCCGGGGGCGGCGACGGCGTGGGCGTCGTCCTCCTCCTCGGCGGCGCAGGGAAAGAGAACGCGGAAGGTGGTTCCCTCGCCGGGGACGCTGCGCACGGTGACGTGCCCGCCCCCCTGCCGCGCGATGCCGTACACGGTGGAGAGCCCCAGCCCCGTGCCCTTGCCCTGCTCCTTGGTGGTGAAGAAGGGCTCGAAGATGCGCTCCAGCACCTCGTCGTCCATCCCGCAGCCGGTGTCCGCCACGGCGAGCGCCACGTAGGCGCCGGCGGGGACGCCGGGGTACGCGGGGGCGGCGCCGGGGGCGACCCGCATGTCCTCGGTGGTGATGCGGATGGTGCCGCCGGAACGGATGGCGTCGCGGGCGTTGACGGCCAGGTTGAGCACCATCTGCTCCAGCTGGCCGGGGTCGGCGCGGACGGTGTCGGCGCGCGCGGCGAGATCGGTGGACAGCTCCACGTCCTCGCCGATGATGCGGCGGAGCATCTTGTCCATGTCGCCCACCGCCCGGTTCAGCGACACGGTGCGCGGCTGCACCACCTGGCGGCGGCTGAAGGCGAGGAGCTGGCGGGTCAGCTCCGCGGCGCGGTCGGCGGCCCGGCACACCTCAAGGGCGTCGTCGCGCAGGACGCTGCCGGCGGGGAGGTCCAGCAGCAGCATCTCGGCGTTGCCGCGGATCACCGTGAGCAGGTTGTTGAAGTCGTGCGCGATCCCGCCCGCGAGCCGCCCCACCGCCTCCATCTTCTGCGACTGGCGGAGCATCTCCTCGCTCTCGCGCAGCGCCTCCTCCTGCCGGCGGCGCTCGGTGACGTCGCGGGCCACCCACACCACGCGGTCGTCGTCCGGGAGCGCGGACACCGTGGTGGCGAACCAGTACGTTTCCCCCCCGATGACGAGCGAGTACTCCGACTCCACGCGCTGCCCGCTGTCCAGGGCGCGGTGGACCAGCGCCAGGAACGCGTCCGCCTGCCCGGCGGGGAACACCTCGTGGAGGCGCCGGCCGACCAGCTCCTGCGCGGGCAGCACCAGGCGGTGCGGGGCGCTCGGCGCCACCTTGCAGTACGTCCCCTCGCGGTCCAGCACCAGGATCACGTCCGAGAACGCCTCCACCAGCGCGCGCAGCTCGGCCTCCGAGGTGCGCAGGGCGTTCTCCGAGCGCATTCGCGGGGTGATGTCGCGGATGATGGTGGAGAGCGATTCCACCTCGCCGGTGGAGGCGCGGTGCGCGACGATCACCTGGGAGACGGGGAGCTCCCGCCCGTCGGGGAGGAGCAGGGTGCTCTCGCCGGCCCAGGTGCCGTCGCGCACGGCCGCGGGGATCCCTTCCTCCAGCAGCCGGCGCCGGGCCCCGTCCGGGTACATGTCGCCCACGCTCATCTCCGGGACCGCGCCGCGCTCCGGCACCCCGTACAGCCGGCGCGCGGACCGGTTCAGGTAGGTGACGATGCCGTCGGGCGAGGCGGTGGCGACGACGTCCACCGTTTCCTCCAGGAGGGCGGTGAGACGGGCCTGCTCCGCCTCGGCCCGCTTGCGGTCCGAGACGTCCTGCATGGTGAGGGTGAGCCCTTCGGGCGACGGAAAGGCCCGGACGTAGAGCCACAGGCCGAGCGGAGCGTAGAATTCCTCGATCTCCGTCGTCACCCCTTCGCGGACGGCGCGCTCGCAGGCGTGCCGGAACGCCGTCCCCAGTGCCTGGGGAAAGGCCTCGCCCAGGACGCGCCCCAGAAGCTCCTGCGGCGACCGCCGGACCAGCTCGGCGCCGCGGCGGTTCAGGTACACGAAGCGCCACTCGCGGTCCACCACGAAGAGCGCGTCGGAAAGGGTTTCCAGCACCCGCTCGGTGGGCCCGGCGGGAAGTCGCGTCGTGAGCGGGGGCGACGGGCCGGGCGGGAGATGGCTCATGGGAGATCGTCGCCGGACGGAAGGTCCTGGGCCGGGCACCCCGCGCCCGCAGCCTCTGCCTGCATCCCGCCGCCCCTCCTCCCACGCGGAGCGGCCGGCTGCCTCGTTCCTGGCAACCGGCCGCGCAGACAATGTGCCAGAAGGGTCTCGCCGAACCCCCGGCCCGCGAACCCTCCTGGCCTTTGCGGGGCGCCTACTCGTACCGCAGCGCCTCGATGGGGGCGAGGAGCGCCGCGCGGCGGGCGGGCCAGAGCCCGAAGAAGATCCCCACCCCGCCGGAAAAGACGAGCGCCATGACCACCGCCCCGGTGGAGATGGGCGCCTCGAAGCCGCCCAGGAGGCGCATGGCGAGCGAGCCGCCGGCCCCCAGCGCCAGCCCGATGGCGCCCCCGGCCAGGCAGAGCACCAGCGCCTCGATGAGGAACTGGAGGAGGATGTCGCGGCGCCGCGCCCCCAGCGCCTTGCGGATCCCGATCTCCCGGGTGCGCTCGGTCACGGACACCAGCATGATGTTCATGATGCCGATGCCGCCCACCACCAGCGACACCGCCGCGATCCCCGCGAGCAGGAAGGAAAAGGTGCGCGCCGTCTCCTGGAAGGTGTTCAGCAGCGTGGCCTGGTTGCGGATGCTGAAGTCGCTCGCCTCGCCCGGGCGGATGCGGTGCTCGCGCCGCAGCGTCTCGTCGATGCGCACCATCGCGGCGTCCATCTCGCCCTCGGCCGCGGCCTGCACGCCGATGGACTGCACCCGGTCGCTCCCGAAGACGCGGAAGCGCGCCGTCGCCATGGGCACGTAGACCTGCTCGTCGGGGTTGTTGAAGCCCTCGCCCCCCTTCTCGGCGAGGACGCCCACCACCTCGAAGGCGGTGCCGCCGATGCGCACCGTCTGCCCCACGAGCTGCGCGGTCTCCACGCCGCCCAGCCGCTCGCCCATGGCGGCGCCCAGCACCGCGACCCGGCGCCGGCCGCGCTCCTCGCCCTCGGTGAACAGCCGCCCGGCGGCGAGCCGGTGGTTGTTGACCGGGAAGAAGCTGGGCCAGGTGCCCACGACCTGGCTGTTGGAGTTGGCGGCGCCGGACTCCACCTGCACGCGGCTCTGCATCTGCGGGGCGACAGCGGCGATGGGGCCGCCCACGGCGTCGCGCAGCGCCTCGGCGTCGTCGGTGGTCAATTCCGCGTCGCCGCGGTCCACCCCGCCCGCGAACTGCTGCCCGGGGCGCACGGTGAGGACGTTGGTCCCCAGTCCCTGGAGCCGCTCCTGCACCGACCGCTGCGCTCCCTCGCCCAGCGCCACCATGGTGATCACCGCGGCGATGCCGATGATGATCCCCAGCATGGTGAGGAAGGAGCGCATCTTGTTGGCCCGGACGGCGCCCAGCGCCACCCGGAAGATCTCGCCGAAGAGCATGTCACCCTCCCCCTCGCTGACCGCCGCCACCGCCGCCGCTCGGGGGGCCACCGCCGCCGCCGGGCACGATCCCGCCGCCCGCGCGCTGGCGCATGCGCTCGGTCATCTGCTCCTGCTCCTGCTTGAGGCGCGTGGCGGACATCAGCCTCACCTCCTCGCCCGGCTTCACGCCGCCCAGCACCTCGGTGTACTCCCAGTCGCTCACCCCCAGGGTGACGCGCCGGGCCTCGGGGCCCTTCGCCCCTTCCACGAAGAGCACGCCGGGGCGCGTGGCGCCCGCGCCGCCGCCCTGGGCGCCTCCGCGCCCGCTGCGCTCCCCGCCGCCCGCGGCGACGCGGCACTCGCGCATCTTTGCCCGGTCCTCGTCGGCGAGCCCCGAGGGGCCGCCCGCCTCGCGGACCTTCTGCATCAGCGCGCGGCACTCGGGCGACGCGCCCGCCGCGCCGGCGGCCCCGGCGGGGCGGAGCGAGGCCTGCACCGCTTCCGCGTCCAGCCCCAGCGCTTCGGCGGCGGTGCCGGCGTCGCGGACGCCGACCACGGCGCCGTTGGGCACCACCACGGCGCCGGGGCGCCGCACCACCTGCACCTGCACGTCGGCGTTCATCCCGGGGCGCAGCAGCCCCTCGCGGTTGTCCAGCCGCACCAGCACGGGGAAGAGCGTCACGTTCTGCTCCACCACCGCCTGCGGCTCCACCTTGAGCACCGTGCCGGTGAAGGTCCGCCCCGGGTACGACTCCACGCTGACGCGCGCGGTCTGGCCGGGCTTCACCTGGCCCAGGTCGGTCTCGTCCACCTTGGCGCGCACCTGCACCTCGGACAGGTCGGCCATCTTCAGCAGCGTGGTGCCGCCCGACACGTTGCTGGTGGCGGAGGCGATGATCTGCCCGGTCTCCGAGGTGCGCTCGATCACCGTCCCCGCGATGGGGGCGCGGATGGTGACGTCGCCGCTCCGCTGCCGCGCCAGCTCCAGGTTGGTCTGCGCGCGCACCAGCTGCGCCTGGGCGTTGGCGGCCTGCTGCACCGCCGCCTCGAACTCCTGCTGGGTGGCGACCTGCGCCTCCCGCAGCTCCTGCATGCGCCTCCGCTCGGCGGAGGTGGTGGCGATGCTCACCCGCGCCACCGACAGGTCGGCCTCGGCCTGGGCGAGCGCGTTGCTCACGTCGCGCGGGTCGATCTCGGCCAGCAGCGCGCCGCGCGCCACCATGTCGCCCGTTTCCACGTGCAGCGCCAGGATCTCGCCCGACGCCTTGGACTTCACCTCCACCACCCGGATGGGCTCCACCACCCCGGCGGCCTCCACCGCCACGTCCAGGTCGCGCTGCTCCACCGCCGCCGTCTCGGGCGCGGTGTCGGCCGCCGCCTCGGGGGAGCCGCCGCACGCGGCGAGCACCCCGCTTCCCGCCAGCAGCACGCCCAGGGCGAGCGCCTTCGCTCTCGTCGTTTTCACCTTGCACCTCCCTGCGCGGCCAGGCTGCGGCGCGCGCTCCGGTTTCGCTGGTCCTGCTCGATGAGACCGTCGCGGAGGATGACCATCCGCTCGGCGTGCTCCGCCACGTCGTGCTCGTGGGTGACCATGATCACCGTCTGCCCCTCGTCGTGGAGCCGCCCGAAGAGCGCCAGGATCTCCTCCGACGTGCGGGAGTCCAGCGCCCCGGTGGGCTCGTCGGCGAGGAGGATGGAGGGGCGGGTCACCAGCGCCCTCGCGATGGCGACGCGCTGCCGCTGCCCCCCCGACAGCTCGTTGGGGCGGTGGTCCATGCGGTCGCCCAGCTCCACGGAGCGGAGCGCCCCGGCCGCCCGCTCGCGCCGATCCTTCCTGCCCACGCCGGCGTAGACCAGCGGCAGCTCCACGTTTTCCAGCGCGGTGGAGCGGGGGAGCAGGTTGAAGGTCTGGAAGACGAAGCCGATCTCCCGGTTCCTCACGCGCGCCAGCTCGTCGTCGCCCATCCCCGCCACCGGCGTCCCGTTCAGCACGTACTCCCCGGCGGTGGGCGAGTCCAGGCAGCCCACCAGGTTCATCAGCGTGCTCTTGCCGGAGCCGGAGGGTCCCATGATGGCCACGTACTCGTTGCGGCCGATGTCCAGGTCCACCCCGCGAAGCGCCCGCACCGTCTCCACGCCCATGCGGTACTCCTTGGTGAGCCCGCGGATGCGGATCACCGCGCCGTTTTCCGGCGCGGCCCCGTGGCCCCGGCTCACAGCTCCCTCCCGACCAGCGCTTCCAGCTCCGCGCGGGCGAGCTGGTAGTCGTAGCGGGCGGCGACCAGGTCGTTCTCGGCCTGGGTGAGCGCCGCCTGCGAGGTCATGCGCTCCAGCATGGTGGAGCTCCCCATGCGGTAGCGCTGGTCCTGCACCCGCAGGTCCTCCTCGGCCACCTGCACCGCCTCCTCCGCCAGGCCGATGCGCTGCTCGGCCAGGCGCAGCGCGGAAAGGGTGCGCTCCAGCTCGGCGCGGGCGGCGCGCTCGGTGTCGGCCAGCTGCACGCGGGCCACGTCGGCCTGCACCCGGGCGCGCTCCACGCTCGCCTCGCGCTGGTAGCCGTCGAAGATGGGGATGGAGACGCCCAGCCGGAGGTCCCAGTTGGCGCGCCCGTCCAGCGCCGGGTCCTGGTTGGCCCAGTCGGCGCCGGTCCCCAGCGTGATGGTGGGGCGGTACTGCGCGCGCGCCGCGGCCGTCCCGGCCTCCGCCGCGGCGACGCCGGCCACCTCCGCGCGCACGCTGGGGGCCGCGGTGCGCACCAGCGACACCAGGCTGTCGGCGGGGATGGCGAGCGGCGTGGGGCGCAGCGGCCCGGACGACTCTGCCGCGACCGGCCCCGGCGCGCCGGTCGCGCGCCCCAGGGCGAAGCCGGCGACCTCGCGGTCGCTGCGGGCCTGCGCCAGCGCCTGGCGGGCGTCGTTGAGCTCCAGCCGCGCCCGCAGCACGTCGGAGCGGGTGGCGGAGCCCACGCGCAGCCGCAGCTCGGCCGCCTCCTGCGCCTCCTCCGCGCGCTTGACCTGCGACTCGGCCACGCGGATCAGGTCGTCGGCGCGGAGCACCGCGAAGAAGGTGCGCTTGGTGGCGAGCACCACGGAAAAGCGCTGCGCATCCAGCGTGGCTTCCGCCGCCGAGGTCTCGGCGCGGGCCTGCCGCAGCTCCGCGGTGCGCCGCCCGCCGGTGTAGACGGGGACGGAGGCGGAGATCCCCGCGCCGTAGCTGTCGGCGAAGCCGTCGCCGAGCCCGGTCTGGCTCCCCAGCTGCTGCGCCGCGCTCAGCGAGGAGCTGGCGTTCGCCGAGAGCGTGGGAAGGAAGGCGCCCTTCGCGCTCCGCTCGGTGGCGGCGGCGGAGCGGACGGCGCCGGAGCCCTGCGCCACCGTGGGGCTGGCCTCCAGCGAGCGCCGCACGGCCTCGTCCAGCGTGACCCGCGTCTCGGGCTGCGCGGGCGCCGCGGCGCGGGCCGTGTCGGGCGCGGGAGCGGTCTGCGCGGCCGCGCCGGCCGGGACCAGGGCGAGGGCGCTCACCCCGGCGAACAGGGACGCGGCGGCTCGCAGGCCGGTCCCGCGAGGGAATCTGTCTGTCATCGTTCCTCCATCTATCGTCGCGTAACGGGCGCCAAGCCGGTCGGAGACGCGGCCGCGGGACCGTCCTTTCCTGGTTTTCAGACCCCGCCGCGCTCCGGCCCGGCGGGGGCGGGGCCGGCTCCGGGCGCCCTTTCGCCGCCGCGCCGCAACCGCCGCTCGCGGTGCTCCTCGCGGAAGCGCCGGAACTCTTCCCGCTGCTGCGGGGTGAGCACCGCCTCCACGGCGGTCCGGGTGGAATCGAAGCGGGCGCGCAGCCGCGGCCGCATCTCGCGGAAGAGCGAGTCCGCCTTGTGCCGGTCGCGCTCCACGATCCGCTGGATGGTGTCGCGCTGCTGCGTCGTGAGCCGGAGCCGGTCGTCCAGCGGGCCGCCGGCCTCGAAGATGTCGGGGCCGCCGCGCCCCCTGCCGGGCTCCGCGCCCGGCGGCGGGGGGCCCCAGGTGCGCGCGCCGCGGGCGCGCTCCACCGCGGTGCCCACCAGCCCCCCCGCGAGAAAGGTCAGCAGCAGGCTCGCGATGGCGAGCAGCCGCATCCGCCGGGTCCGGCTTCCGTCGTCGGTCATCGTGTGTCTCCTTCCAGGGCCGTCACCAGCGCCTCCACCGTGGGCGTCTGCCCGTCGTCCACCCACTCGGCGACCGCGGTGGGGTAGCCCAGGGCGTCGGCCAGGTCGCTCCCGGACGCCGCGGGCGCCCCGGTCTCCGTCGTGAACAGGAACGCCGCCGCCGCCGCCGCCAGCAGCGCCGCCGTGGACACGGTGGGGCGCAGCCAGTCTCCCAGGAGCATGAGCATCCCCGCCTGCGGCAGGCTCGCCCGCCGCGCCAGCTCGGGTCCCGCCGCCGCCATGACGCCGGCCACCATCCGCTCCCAGCGCGCGGCGTCGCGCTCCGGGTCCAGGGGGGCGAGGTCGCGGAAGTCGTCCTCGATGTTCACGGTTCCTCCTTGTGTCTTCCCGACAGCCGCTCGCGCAGCGTCTTCCTGGCCTTGAACAGGTGGACGCGGGCCGAGCCGTCGGACATGCCCAGCTTCGCGCCGATCTCCTTGTGGCTCCACCCCTCGAAGTCGTGGAGGAGGACCACCTCGCGCTGGGTCTCGGTGAGCCCCTGCATGGCTCCCACCAGGTCCTCGCGCAGTTCGCTCCGCTCGGCCTCGCGCTGCGGGTCGGGCCCGCCGGAGGCGCCCAGGGCGTCGTCCAGGGGGAGCGCCTCGCGGATGCCGCGGTAGCGGCGGACGTCGTGCGCCCGGTTGCGGACGATGGCCATGAGCCACGCCGCGAACTGGTCCGGGTTGCGGCACTCCTCGATGCGCTTCAGCGCGGTCACGAACGCGTCCTGGCAGACGTCCTCGGCGTCGGCCGGCTCGCCGAGCTGCGCGAGCGCGACCGCGTACGCGGCCTTGAGGTGCCTGCGCACCAGGGCCCCGAACGCTTCGGAGCTGCCCTGCCGGGCCCTCCCGACGAGGACTGCGTCGCTCTCGGTCATCGGCGCGTTGGGCGGTCCGGCCGTCCCGGGCGGAAGCGCCCGGGACGGACCGGACGCGGTCCCCAGCTAGCGGGTGCGCGGGGCCTGCTGCCCCCGCTCGCCGCGCCACCCGCCCTCGCCGCGCTCACCCCGTCCGCCGCGGGGACCGCGCAGGTACTGCCGGGCGGCCTGCTCCTGCGGGTCGGTCAGGACGGACTTCACCTGCTCCATGGCCGCCTGCTGGTTCTGGCGGAGCTGCTGCATCTGCGGGCGCAGCTGCTCCATGCGGGCCCGCATCGCCGTGCGCTCCTGCTCGGTGGGCCGGGCCTGCTGCCCGCCCTGCGGAAGCCGCGGGCGGGCGGCCTCCAGCTGGCGGCGCAGCGGCTCGTTCTTCTGCTCCAGGTCGCGCTGGATGCGCTCCAGGCGCGTCACCTGGTCCCCGGTCAGCTTCAGCTCGGTGCGGTGCTCCAGGAGCATGGCGACGGGCGAGGGGCGAGGCCCCTGGCGTCCCTGCTGGCGGACCTGGCGCTGCTGGCGATCCTGGTGCTGGCCCTGGGCGGTGCCGGGGGCTCCCTGTCCCTGTCCCTGCGCGAGCAGGGCGGGAGCGGGGGCGGCGGCGAGGAGCGCCGCGGCGAGCAGGACGTGGTTCTTGCGGATCATGTATGGGGTCTCCATCTGGCGTGTCGGGTCTTTCTGCGCGCGCTGACCGGTTGGTCCATTACAAGACGCGCGGGGATGGAAAAGTGTTAACGACTTCTGTTTCCGGGACGAAAAGAGGCGCCCTCCTCGCCGGAGGGCGCCTTGCAGCTGTTCAGTGAGAGGCTATTGGGCATCCAAACCTCATTTGGACTGGCTGTGCCGCGGACCTGAGTTTTATCCGGGTCTATGGGCGCAACCCATAATTCCACCCCTGTTTAACTTCTAGCAAGGTTTCCTCATCTATCGCTGCTGCCCACTCACTGACAGCGGCCTGCAATCGTTGTGAGGGGGAAACACCCCCCTTATTAAGCTGGTGGGACAGCTCAGCAGTAAGCCGTGCTCCCCAACTGCGAATACCAGGTAGGTCGATCATCCGAATGAAGGCAGGGGATGCTGGGTCGCTAGGCGGTCTCTGGTCCTCGGACGGAAGCCGTGTCTCTTGAAGCATCAAAGATAGCCCACCTCCGAGTTCATCGAGAAGAGAGGGGGTTAGCACTTGAGGTGAGAATCGCACCAAATGGGTAAGCCACGTGACTACCGGTTTTAATGCTCCCGGCCGCCTCGTTGCGACGACGCTCACCAGTTCTCTAACCAAATCATGGGGCACCGCTTCCGAAAGTGTGCCGGTAATGTATTCTACAGCCCATCGGTAGACTGCTTCAGATGCATCAAGGATGGAATCCGAGTCTTCAGTCCGCAGTCCAATGCGAATTGCTTCTGCGGTCCCCTCTGATGCCGCTGTTGACCAGCGGAGCAGGGAAGGGAGGCAAGACAGGACTGGAATTCCGTTCTTCCTCATCTCGTCCAGTAACTTGCGAACAAGTTGTTGTGTCTCCTCTTTAGTAGCAATCCGTGGAACAACAACTTTCCGTAGCAGGTCTGGTACAAGCGAGAGTGCTCGCGTCGTTTGATCACTCCACATTGCAGGAGCGTTGTCATCAGATAGAGCGGCCCCCTCGGTACTCCACCAGTCAGCGACCTTCTTCGTGAGAATTGTTGCTTCGTCAGGAGTCCAATCTATCTTTGCGGGGTCGGGACTCACTTCCGGATCATCTGAGTGCGTTGCGCCGAGCCAGTCGCGGCCAAGGTCAAATGCCGCAATTGACCAACCCCAAGAGATCGGCTTATTCCCCGTGTCTCCGCCCAATCTGACCGTGGATATAAATTCTTTGTGGAGTAGGGACCGCCGAAGACTTGCTTCTGCCAACCCCGGCTCTGGCTCTGGTCGACCAAGATAGGCAAAATCTAAGAAGGGACTGTCAGCAGGCATTCCTGTGTGCTCGTCACGCCTTTCCCAGAGGTTTGAGCCGTACTCCCGGCACTCATCCTGAGTTAGCAGCCCCGCGCCCCAAATTGCATCTATGCGTTGAATAGCGCGCTTGCGAGACTCGGAGGCACCATTCCGGACCATATTGAGTAGCCGCATCACAGCTGCGTGCTCCTCGGCTCCCATCGCCATTCCGGCTAGGCTGTTAAAAGCTTTTGAGTTCGAAGGGTGGAACGGTTCTGGCCAATCCTCCGCACCTACCGTCTCCCACCCGGCCCCTGGAATTGGAAACGCTAAAAGACGATGCAGTAATTTTGCCCAGCTATCGGAATTTGCAAGGTGTAATAACTCCCCGAGGAGCGTCTTGAAGCCTTGAAATGAAATTCGATTTGTACGAACTACCGCTTGCGAGAGCCATGTTAAAGTCTGGTTTAACAGATTGTCGCGAGTTGTGGCGGAAAGCCTGAACACGAAGCGTCCAAGGAGTTCTGGTACGACGGCCAACTGCCGATTGGCATACCAATAAGCACCATCGGGTGCTCCTTCACGCTGTATGAGTAAACCGATTGCCTGATCGATGCTACTCCTGAATTGAGCTGCATATCTCTCCGCTACCTCCTGCGGCATCACTGCAATTCTAACCTTGTCGAACCACATAGATGTGATCTTCTCAGATGCGATCCTGAGAACAATGTCCGTTGCCCAGTTGAAGGCTCTTTGCTCGATCCACTGGGCTGCCTGTCCCGCTTCGTGCAGGTAAGCTTGGGCAAGTCCAGCGTGGAACGGTATCGCAGCATCCTCCAAAAGGGAGAGTAGTGAGAAAGACTCGCGAGTTCCTTCCGCCTCTCCCCCCAAGTGGTAAGAGGCGGAACGCTTCGCCGTGAATGGATGGACCCGCTCTTCGCGCGAACCGGCTCGTTTGGGAGGGTGCTTTGGCACGCCTGCTCGCAACGACTCCACTGCTGACCAAGGATTGCAGCGATATAGGGCGAGTTGTTCCCAGCGGCCACGATTTGGATCCGAAGACCGGGAGTCAAATCGGTTCAGGCGAATCAGACCAAGCAAGAACATGGTCCAGCCTTCTTGGGAAAGGAGAGAGATGTTCGTCTCGTCTCCTATCTGCAGCCGCCTTATCTGTTGAAGAGATGTTTGGGCTAGATCTTCGGCCTTCGCCAACTGACCCAACTCGGCAAGTACAGAGGCCCGCTTAGTATTCCAGAAGGGATCTTGGTCGAAGAGGGGCCATCTTTCAAGTTCCTCATGCGCATCCTTCGGTGCACAGGCGTATAAGTGATGTAGGCAGTTCTCATAGTGCCAGCGAGCCCTCCAAGCCGGCCGCTGCTGCGCGATAGACTCCAATATAGACATCCAGCGGTTGAAAGCATCATCTCCATCTTGTCGACCACGCCTCGCCAACGCGAAAGCAACTTCAACCCAGCACTCGCGGAGGTAAATAAGATCGGTGTTTGCTGACGATTCTAGCGAGCTACCAAGCGTTGCACCCCTATTTTCGTTAAATAGCGGGAGTTGATCGAGTACACTCTCGAGTGAAGCGGCTTCCTCCACATCAAGCGGCACACCAATTCGATCTCGTCGCCACAGCAATTCGTGTGAGATTGCGATGGCCACTACTGGGCTTTCATTGGGCAAAGCTCGCCAGATCAAGCCATCCCACGCACTGGTCTCCAGCCAGAGCGACCCACGATTACTCTCCGGAAGGATAACCCATCCGGGGTACTGCTCCCGTTTCCGACGCCAAGCACTTGCAACGTCGCTGAGCGTAGGGGGAGGAGGCACATTGTTAAGATCAGCCCCGATTACAGGGCGTGGAACTTGAATCTCTTGCTCTATTCCTGGGCGGCCAGGCAGCAGTGGTGGGTCGGAATGGGTCTGTACATCAGTGCGCCGTGGAGTTGGGTCAGGCCAGGAGAGGACATAAGGAGGCTCTCCGTTATGGAGCGACTGAAGTAACCAACGAAGTGCCCTCTTGTGCCGATCTGCTTCTTCCACACCAAGTGCCCGCGGAAACAATGGGCCCAAATCGATTGGTAAAACATTCAAGCTGCGCAGAACTAGCCGGCGAGCCGGCGAAAGGTCCAGCAACCCACATAAATAGATAGGGGAAACACCATGCTTCAACTGGTCTCGAACCCACCCAATCCATTGAAGGAAATTGGGGTCGTCGCCCGAAAACCCGAGCAGCAGAAAGACGTTTTCGATTAGTGCCTGTTGGACAGTGTTTACGAATGGAGCGAATTGGTTGGGATATGTGCGGTAATCCTCTTCCGTGATGATGTAAGGCCGATGTGTTGGAAAGCTACCGTGGAGCTTGATGATGCGCGGACGGAGACTGCCAGGCAGATCAAGGAGGTCAACAACTATCTCATAACGCCGCTCCCATAGTTCGGGGAGTGTCCGCTCAAGCAGGGTGTCATAATTGGTAGTGAAGACATCCGACCAAGGAAGCGTAAGTAGTAATTTGTGTAAGTCTCCGGGACGGTATGCTTCGTCCGGGATCACGCGCCGAGTAACCTCATCCAAAGCCCCACGCCCGAACACCGTCTCATACTCTAGCGCGAGCCGAAGAACGCCACCGTTTGCTGCCGCATACGCAATTCGTTGGTCATCGTCGACAGCGGCTGAATAGAGATCGCGATATAACGCACGGGCGAGATCGAGCCACAGCGGGAATGCAGGCGCATTCGCGCGTACAGGATCGGCATTGCGGCTAAAACCAGAGCCAATCATTACTGCCGCTCGCCCAAACGCACTCCCACGCCAGAGGGCGGCACGAACGTGCTCTAAGTGAGGGCGATCAAGGAATTCATCAAGCATCCGAAAATCCTGTGAGATGTAAGGGGCGCTGCTCAACTTCTTGATACAGCGCCCCTGTGCTCTGACGTTTAACCGTCTTCCCTACCGCACTTCCAGAGTGTCTGCCATCCCGATGGAGCTTTCCGCCGTCTCGATCACCGGCGACTCCGCCTCGGCCACACCGTGGTGCGCCATCCAGCGCTCCGCCTCCAGCGCCGCCATGCACCCCGACCCCGCCGCGCTGATCGCCTGCCGGTAGTAGTCGTCCATCACGTCGCCGGCCGCGAACACGCCGGGGACGCTGGTGGAGGTGCGCCACGGCGTGGGAAGCTTCACGTAGTCGTTGGGCATCAGCTCCAGCTGCCCCCTGAGGAACGCCGTGTTTGGCGTGTGGCCGATGGCCACGAAAAGCCCGCCCACCTCCATGTCGCGCTCCTCGCCGGTGACGGTGTCCTTGAGGCGCAGCCCGGTGATCTCGTCGTCGCCCAGCACGTCCGTCACCTGGGTGTTCCACTCCACCCGGATCTTGGGGTGAGCGAGGGCGCGCTCCGCCATGACCTTGGAGGCGCGGAACTCGCCGCGCCGGTGCACGATCACCACCTCGCGCGCGAACTTGGTGAGGTAGGTGGCCTCCTCCATCGCCGAGTCCCCGCCGCCCACCACCGCCAGGACCTTGTCGCGGAAGAAGGGGAGCGCCCCGTCGCACACCGCGCACGCCGACACCCCGCCGCCGCTCTGCGCCAGGCGGATCTCGTTGGGGAGCCCGATCCAGTTGGCGCGCGCCCCCGTGGCGACGATCACCGACGTGGCCTCGATGGCGTCCGAGTAGCTGGGCTTGAGGACGAACGGGTGCCGGGTGAAGTCCACCTCGACGATGTTCTCCATGATGGCGCGGGTGCCGAACCGGACCGCCTGCTCCTTCATGCGGTCCATCAGCTCCTGCCCGCCGACGCCCTCGGGGAAGCCGGGGAAGTTCTCGATGTCGGTGGTCCACATGAGCTGCCCGCCGGGGATCATCTCGCGCGACGGCTCGCCTTCGTACACGACCGGCTCCAGGTTGGCGCGGGCCGCGTAGACGGCGGCGGTCCAGGCGGCGGGGCCGGAGCCGATGATCACCAGCGTTTCGCGTTTCCGTTCCGACATGGCGTTTGTCTCCAGTGTGTCGAGATCAGCGTCGTTCGCAGGCCGAAATATAACGGGGCGCGGAAGGCGGCTGCCAGGCGTTTCGGATAGATCGTTTCGTGGAGGCGGGGCCGCTCCGGAGCCGGACGATACTGCCGTCCGTCTCCTGCGCGGGCTCCGGGAGCCCCACGGAACTGCTGTGGGTCTCCCTGCGCCGGAGGGAGCCAGCCAGACTGCCGGCTGTCTCCCTCCGCAACGGATCTTGTGGGTCCTGCGGAACGGCACTGGCACCCCCCTCACCCTCCCGCGGCGGGCACCTCCGCCCATACCCGCGTCCCCGATCCGGGGCGGCTGTCGATCTCCACGCGGCCGCCCAGGTAGGCGGCGCGCTCCTGCATGCCGAAGAGGCCCAGCCCCCGGCGCTCGCCGGCCATCACGCCGGCCACGTCGAAGCCGTCGCCGTCGTCCTCCACCGTCACGGTGACGGTCGCGGGGGCGCGGGCGACGCGGACGAAGGCGCGCGTGGCGCCGGCGTGGCGCACCACGTTGGAGAGCGCCTCCTGCACGATGCGGTAGAGCGCCAGCTCGGCCTCGGGGCTGAGCATCCCCTCCAGCGGGTCGGCCTCCACGCGGATGGCCAGGCCCACGCTCTCGGCCAGGTGGCGGGCGTGCGACTCGATGGCCGGGCCCAGCCCCAGCTCGTCCAGCGCGGGCGGGCGCAGGCCGCGCGCGAAGCGGCGGATCCCCTCCAGCGACTCGCCGATCTCGCGGCGCATGTCCTCCAGGAGCGCGTCCAGCGCCGCCGGGTCCGGCGAGTTGCGGACGATGCGCACCCGGATGAGGAGCGCCGCCAGCATCTGCGCCGTCTCGTCGTGCAGCTCGCGCGCGATGCGCTTGCGCTCCTCCTCCGCGGCGGTGAGGGCGCGCACCGCCACGTCGCGCAGGCGCTGCCGGTACACCGCCACCGTGTCCAGCATGCCGTTGAAGGTGCCCGTGAGACGCTCCAGCTCCCGGTCCGCGACGGGGGAGGAAGGCGCTCTCGCGTCCAGGTTGCCGGCCCGCACCTTGGTGGCGGCGCCCTCCAGCAGCTTGAGGGGGGAAAGGGCGAGCCGCAGGATCAGCGCGTTCACCAGCACGCTCAGCACCAGTCCGCCCAGCACCAGGAGCCCCACCAGGTCCAGCGTGGAGCGGTGCGGGGCCTCGCGCACGTACGAGGCGGTGACCCAGGTGCCGGCCACCGTCCCCAGCACCACGATGAGCGCGTTGGCGATGAGGATCTTGTAGAAGAGCGGGATGCGCAGCAGCACCCGCAGCGGCGCGGGGACGCGCGAGGCGGCCGGGTACGCCTCCGCGGGGAGGTCGTACCCCGGGGCGTCGTCCGGGAGCGGGGCGGGGGCTGCGGAATCCGGGGTCATGGGACGCTGTGCGGCGGCGGTGCCGGGCGGGGCGCTCCGGCCGGTCCGGCTGCCGTGCAAGCTACGGCGCGCGCGGCGGCGCCGCCACTTGCCGGGAAGCCGCCCGGGGCGCCACTTTGCTGCGACCCCGCGGCCTGCCCGGCCCTCCCGGCACGTCCCGGCGGACCGGACCCCCTCTCCACCCGGAAGCGCTCCCCGTGACCAAGCTCCCTTCCTCCACCCCGGCGGTCCGCGCGGCGCTCCCGCTCCTGGCCGCGCTCGCCTCCGCCGCTGCGCCCGCGCTCGCCCAGGCGCCCGCCGGCACGCTCCCGCGCGACACCGTCCCCGTGCGGGTGGACGGGCTGGTGGTGATCACGAGCCGGCCGGCGGGCGTGGTGGGCGGCGCCGGGGCGGTGGTGCTGGCGGTGGACTCCATGGCGGTGCCCCCGGCGCCACGGCTGGCGGAGGTGCTCCGCGAAACGCCGTTCGTGCGCGTGCGCACCAACTCGCGCGGGGAAACGGAGCTGTCGCTGCGCGGCTCCGAGTCGCGGCAGGTGGCGGTGCTGGTGGACGGCGTGCCGCTCACGCTGGGGTGGGACGACCGCGCCGACCTGTCGGTGGTGCCCGCGACGGGGGCGCAGGGGATCCGGGTCGTGAGGGGCGTCCCCTCGCTGCTGCACGGGCCCAACGTGCTGGGCGGCGTGGTGGAGGTGGGGGTGGCGCGCGCCGCGGGCGCGGAGGTGGAGCGGGAATCGCTCCGGGCCGCGGTCGGCGCGGACCACGCGGGCGGCCGCATGCTGAGCGCCTCCTTCACGGCGCCGCTGGGCGCCGGGGCGGGGGAGACCACGCTGCGCGCGGGAGCGGGCTTCCGCGACCAGCCGGGCTTCGCGCTCGCGGACGGGGTGGTGGACCCGGGGGAGGACGACGGGCTGCGCGGCAACAGCGACGCGGAGTCGCTGGACGGCTTCGTGGCGCTGCGGCACCGGACGGCGGGGGGCGCGTGGGCGTCGCTCTCGGGCTTCGGGTCGCGGACGCGCCGCGGCGTCACCCCTGAGCTGCACCTGGAAAGCCCCCGCTTCTGGCGCTACCCGGAGGCGTCGCGCGGGGTGGCGGCGCTTTCCGCCGGGACCGGGATGCGGACGACGCCGCTGGGCGAGGGCGACCTGGAGGCCACCTTCGGCCTGGACGCGGCGCGCACCGAGCTGGCCAGCTACGCGGACCGCGCCTACGACGAGGTCACGGGCCGGGAGGACGCGGACGACCGCACGCTGTCGCTGCGCCTGCTGGGGGACCACACCCTGGGCTCGGCGGCGGACCTGCGCGCCGCGCTCACGCTGGCGGACACCCGTCGCGACGAGGTGCTGGAGCCGGGCGGGCCGAACCGCTACCGGCAGCGGCTGTGGAGCCTGGGCGGGGAGGCGGAGCGCCGCGTGCTCCTGGCCGGCCCGGCGGAGGTGCTGCGCCTGGTGGCGGGGGCGAGCGCGGACGGCGCGGACACGCCGGAGGCGGGCGACAAGGAACCGCTGGGACGGCTCCGGGACTGGGGCGCGCGCCTGGGCGCAACCGCCACGCTGCGCGGCGCGGCGGAGCTGCACGCCGGCCTCAGCCGCCGCTCGCGCTTTCCGGCGCTGCGCGAGCTGTACTCCGGGGCGCTCGGCCGCTTCCAGCCCAACCCCGACCTGCACCCGGAGACGCTGCTCGCCGCCGAGGCCGGGGGAACGGCGCAGCTGGGGGCGCTCCAGCTCCAGGCGGTGGGCTTCCACCAGCGGCTGGAGGACGCGATCGTGCGCGTGGGGCTGGGCGGGGGCCGCTTCCGCCGCGAGAACCGCAACGAGATCCGCAGCACCGGCGCGGAGCTGCTCGCCGACTGGCGCGCGGGGCCGCGCGCGCTCACGGGGAGCCTGACGCTCCAGCGGGTGCGCCTGATCGATTCGGAGGCCGAGGGAGGGTCGGGCCGCGCGGAGTACCAGCCGGGGGTGGCGGGGAGCCTGGACGGGTCCACGCCGCTCCTCCTGGGGCTGCGGGGCGAGGCGGGGGTCCGCTTCCAGGGGCGCCAGTGGTGCGTGCACCCGGAGCTGGGGCGCGAGGTGGCGCTGGACGCTTCCGCCCGCACCGACCTGCGCCTGTCGCGCGCCTGGCGCGCGGGTGCGCTGGCGCGCCGGCTGCGCGCCGTGCTCGCCCTGGACAACGCCGCGGACGCCGCGGTCTACGACCAGTGCGGCCTGCCGCAGCCCGGGCGCACGCTGCGCCTGGAGCTGCGCGTGGAGTAGCCGCGCCGCGCGCCGGGGGGAGGGGCGGCCGTCGCGTGAGGGATTTCGGCCCGAAGGGGCGAGACCCGGCGGGGCTGTTTCCGCCGGGTCTCGACTCCGTCAGCGAGCGTTGTTTGCTCGCTTACGGAGCCGAAGCCCGACCCCGGCGCCAGCCGGGGGCACGCCCGAACCCGCTGGCAACAAGGCAGTTGCAGTCCGTAGCAGGTTAACTTTCAACCACACCCGAGATGCGATACGCTGCCGCGGCCGCGCTGGCACTGCTCGCGAGCGCGCCCGACGCCACCCTCCACGCCCAGCGTGGCGCCGCCGGGCCGGCCGGGTACGACACCACCCTCCTGTCGCCCTTCCGGTGGCGGAGCATCGGGCCCGACCGGGGCGGGCGCTCCATCGCCGTGGCGGGGAGCAGCAAGCGGCCCATGGAGTACTTCTTCGGCGCCACGGGCGGCGGCGTGTGGAAGACGAGCGACGGCGGCGGGACCTGGAGCCCGGTGTCGGACCGGCACTTCACGAGCAGCTCGGTGGGCGCCCTGGCGGTGTGCGAGGCCGACCCGGACGTGGTGTACGCCGGGATGGGCGAGGCGCAGCTGCGCGGCAACGTCATGCAGGGCGACGGGCTGTACCGCAGCGCGGACGGCGGCAAGACCTGGAGCCACGTGGGCCTGCGCGAGACGCACGTGATCGCGCGGGTGCGCGTGGACCCGGCGGACTGCGACCGGGTGTACGTGGCGGCGCTGGGGCGCACCTACGGGCCCAGCCCGGAGCGCGGCGTGTTCCGCAGCACGGACGGCGGAAAGACGTGGGCGAAGACGCTCTTCCGCGACGAGCGCACCGGCGCGGTGGACCTGGTGATGGACCCGGCGGACCGGAAGATCCTGTATGCCGGGCTGTGGGAGGTCAACCGCACGCCGTGGTCGCTGTCCAGCGGCGGCCCGGGGGGCGGGATCTTCCGCTCGGCGGACGGCGGCGAGACGTGGACGGAGCTGACCCGCAACCCGGGGCTCCCGCAGCAGGGGCTGGTGGGCAAGGTCGGGGTGGCGGTGTCCGGGGCGGACTCCGGGCGGGTGTACGCCATCGTGGAGGCGGACTCGGGCGGGGTGTTCCGCTCGGACGACGCGGGGGCGACGTGGACGCGGGTCAACCAGGAGCGCAAGCTGCGGCAGCGGGCCTTCTACTACACGCGCATCTACGCCGACCCCAGGGAAAAGGACGTGGTCTACGTCCTCAACGTGGGCTTCTGGCGCAGCCGGGACGGGGGGAAGACGTTCACGGCCATCCGCACGCCGCACGGCGACAACCACGACCTGTGGATCGACCCGGCGGACCCCAGGCGGATGATCGAGGGGAACGACGGCGGGGCAAACGTGTCGGTGAACGCGGGGGAGAGCTGGACGGACCAGGACTTCCCCACGGCGCAGATGTACCACGTGGCGACCACGAAGCACTTTCCCTACCAGGTGTGCGGCGCGCAGCAGGACAACAGCACGCTCTGCGTTCCCAGCGACGGCAACGGGAGCCAGTGGTACGCGGTGGGCGGCGGGGAGAGCGGCTACATCGCCCCGGACCCGCGCGACACGGACGTGTTCTACGCGGGGAGCTACGGCGGCTTCCTGAGCCGCTTCGACCGGGCGACGAACCAGCGCCGCAACATCCAGGTGTGGCCGGAGAACCCCATGGGGCACTCGTCCGAGGACATCGCGGAGCGCTTCCAGTGGACGTACCCCATCGTCTTCTCGCCGCACGACCCGCGCGTCATCTACACTGGCTCGCAGCACCTCTTCCGCACCATGAGCGAGGGGCAGAGCTGGGAGCGGATCTCGCCGGACCTGACCCGCGCGGACCCGCGCACGCTGGGCCCCTCGGGCGGCCCCATCACCCTGGACCAGACGGGGGTGGAAACGTTCGGCACCCTCTTCACCATCGCGCCCTCGCGGCACGAGGCGGGGACGATCTGGACCGGGTCGGACGACGGGGTGGTGAGCCTGACGCGCGACGGCGGGACGACGTGGACGCGGGTGACGCCGCCGGAGCTGCCGGAGCTCGCGCGGATCTCGCTGGTGGAGGCGTCGCCGCACGCGGCGGGGAAGGCGTACGTGGCGGCGAACCGCTACCAGCAGGAGGACCGCGCGCCGTACCTGTTCCGCACGGAGGACTTCGGGCGCAGCTGGACGCGCATCACCACGGGGATCCCCGAGGGCGACTTTCTCCGCGCGGTGCGCGAGGACCCGAAGCGCGCCGGGCTGCTGTACGCGGGGACGGAGAACGGGATCTGGGTGTCGTGGGACGACGGGGCGCACTGGCAGTCGCTGCGCCAGAACCTGCCGGTGACGCAGGTGTCCGACATCGCGGTGGAGGAGAACGACCTGGTGGTCGCCACGCACGGCCGCGGCTTCTACGTGCTGGACGACATCGCCCCCCTGCGGCAGCTGTCCCCCCGGGCCGCCGGGGGGCGGGTGCACCTGTTCGACCCGGTGGACCCGGTGCGGGCGGTGGACGCGGGCGTGGCCGTGTACTACCGGCTGGAGCGCCCGGCGCGGCGCGTGACGCTGGAGTTCCTGGACGCCCGGGGGCAGGTGGTGCGCGCCTTCGCCGGGAGCGCGGCGGACACGGCGAGGTCGGGCGGGGCGGGGCAGGGCGGCGGCGGCGGCGACGACGACGACGGCCCGGCGACGCCCGCCGAGCCCAGGGTGCCGACCAGGGCGGGGATGAACCGCTTCGCCTGGAACCTGCGCACCCGTGGGCCCACCACCTTCCCGGGGATGGTGCTGTGGGTGGCGGGGAGCAACGGCCCGCGCGTGGTGCCGGGCACCTACCGGGTGCGGCTCGTGGTGGACGGAGCGCGGCAGGAGCAGGAGTTCGTGGTCCGCAAGGACCCGCGCCTCACGGGCGTGACGCAGCAGGACCTGGAGCGGCAGTTCGAGCTGGCCACCCGCATCCGCGAGGCGACCAGCCGCGCCAACGAGGCGGTGATCCGCATCCGCGACGTCCGCTCGCAGGTGGACGACCGGGCGCAGCGCGCCGCCGACCCCGCGGTATCCGCCGCGGCGGACTCGCTGCGGGCCCGGCTGGGCGCGGTGGAGGAGGCCGTGTACCAGGTGCGCCTGCAGAGCAACCAGGACCCGCTCAACTACCCCATCCGCCTGAACAACAAGCTCGCGGCGCTGCTGGGGGTGGTGGAGAGCGCCGAGGCGCGCCCCACGGACCAGACGTACACGGTGTTCGACGAGCTGTCGAAGCGGCTCGACGCGCAGCTCGAGCGGCTGGGCGAGCTGCTGGGCACGGACGTGGCGGCGCTCAACGACCTGCTGCGTGCCCGGCGCCTGCCGGCGGTGGACACCACGCGCGACGTGGAGCCGCAGGCTGCGGCGAGTGCGCCCGCGGGCGACGAGGACGGCGAGGAGGAGGGGGAGCACAGGGACTGGTAACGGCCGGACGGAGTACGTCGTGACGGCCGGCGGCCGGGATCCCAGAGGGGATCCCGGCCGGTTCACTTTCGGCAGGCTGGTCGGCCGGTCGCGCGGACCGTAACTTCACCCCGTCCCGACGCTCCGCCCATTCTCGCCCCGATCGTCTGCCTCATGCGCCCCTCGATCCACCGAGCCCTCCTCCTCGCCATTGCCTCGTCGCTGGCCGCGTGCGGGCGTTCCGCGCCCGAGCCGCCGCAGCCTCCTCCCGCGGAAGCCCCGCCGCCGGCCTCTGCGCCGCCGCCCCCGGCCGCCGCGCCCGCCGTGGACGCCCCGCGCAGCGTCGCCACCCCGCTGGCGGAGGCGGGCTGCACCACGGTCCGCACGGACCCGGAGACGGGCGGCAGCACGCAGGCGTGTCCCGGCGTGGGCGGCTACACGGTGCTGGTGCTGGACGACGACGCGCGCATGTCCATCACGCTGCGCGCGCCGGGCGGCGCCGAGCACCCGCTGGAGCTGTGGAGCACGGTCACCTCGGCGTTCTCGTCGCTGGGGGACAGCCTGGAGTGGCGGGTGCGCGGGGCGGGGGAGGGGGCGGTGCCGTACGCGCTGGTGGTGGAGGTGCGCGCCAGCGAGTCGCCCGAGGACCCGGAGCGGGTGACCGTGCTCCGCGCGGTGGCGAAGGTGGGTCCGGGCGGGAGCTGCGTCACCCACCGGCTGGACGCCGCCGCCACGCGCGACCAGGTGCTCCGGGCCGCCGACGCCGCGCCCGGCCGGCCCTGCCTCGCCCGCCCGGGAGACTAGCCGGCGCGCCGCCTCCGGGATCCGGCACCGCGTCCTGCCAGATCCGCACCCGGTCGGCCGGCGCGAGGTGGAGGGCCTCGCCCGGCCGCACCCCGAACGAGAGACGCCCCCGCCGGCACTCCGGCGGGGGCGTCCCCCTTTTCGCACTTCCGCACTTCCGGTCCCGTCCCTACCACCCCGGCCCCACCCCCAGCGACAGACCCTCGCCGCTCAGCGTCAGCGACACCGACGCCCCCGGCGAGCCTCCCTCCGGCACGGTCTCGTCCGGGTCGTCGTCCCTGTCGTGGTAGCGGACCACCTGCAGCCCGACGAACGTGCCGAGCGCCGCGCCGGCGAGCACGTCCGTGGCCCAGTGCTTGTTGTCGTACATGCGCGACACGCCCACCAGCGCCGCGCCGCCGTACAGCGCCGCCCCCACGGGCCACTCCCAGCCGGGCATCCTGCGCGCCGTCTCGGCGGTGAACACCGTGGCCGCGGCAAAGGCGTCGGACGCGTGGCCGGAGAAGAACGACTGGTAGCGGTTGTCGCCGAATCCACGGCCCAGCTTGAAGTCGCGCGGCCGGTCCAGGTCCACGTTGGGGCGGGCGCGGCCCGCGATCCCCTTGACCCCGCGCGTCAGCAGCTCGGCGAGGAGCACGGCCTCGGTGCCGTGCCGCCCCACGTCGCGCATCCCGTCGCTGCCCGTGGCCGCACCCGCCGCGAAGAGCGCGCCCGAGATCACCAGCGTCCCCGGCCGCGCCAGCGTGTTGAATCCCGTCGTCGCCCTGCGGGCGAACACCACCGCCTGCACGGTGGAGTCCTGGATGCGGGCCGCCAGGTAGCGGTCCACCGGCCAGAGCGCCGCGCTCCCCAGGAGGAAGCCCGCGGTCACCGCCGCGTCGGCCCGGCTGATGAGCGGCCCGTCGTCCTGGCGGGCCGGCTGCTGCGAGCCCTGCGCGCCGAGCAGCGACGGCGCGAGGGCGAGGCAGGCGAGAGCGAGCAGCGTGCGCATGGGATGCGGCGTGGAGCGGGTCACGGAAGGGGCGCGGCGATGCCTCCGCCGCGCCCCGTGGATCCGCACCGCCCCTGCAAGGCGAGGGCCGGCCGCGTCACCCGTTCCCGCCGTCCGCCTGGTCGTGCGCCCCCGGCACCTCGTCGCGGCCGTGCGCCTGGGCGGGCGGGTGCGTGGCCTCCACCGCGGTGAAGGGCTCCAGGATCCGGTAGGTGTGCGACGCGCCCTTTGGCACCACCCAGGAATCGCCCGGCTCCAGCAGGACCATCTGTCCCTCCAGGTGCAGCTCGGCGCGGCCGGACACCACGAAGCCCACGGTCTCGTAGTCGCGCGCGCTGGCGGGCTTTGCGTCGGTGGCCGCCTCCTTCTCCCACATGCGCATGCCGATGCCCACGCCGGCGGCCAGGTACTTCTGACCCATGTCTCCGCGCGGCGAGGTCGCCGAGCTGACCTTCTGGATGCTCTTGTCCGCCATGGTGCTCTCCGTATCCGTGGTTTGGCCATCCGTCCCGGCGATCCGGGAGGCGCGCAGCGGAAGCACGCTCCGTGCCGGGTAAGTTCCTGTAAGCTTCTACAGATACGGATTCAACGGCCATGGATCGGAAGTGCGGGTTCGGGCGTGCCCCCGGCTGGCGCCGGGGTCGGGCTTCGGCTCCGTAGCAGACGAAACGACCGTCTGCAACGGAGTCGAGCCCCGCAAACTGCGCGGGTCTCGCCCCTTCGGGCCGGAATCCCTCACGCGGCTCCGGGGCGTGGGCCGGCGTGCAGCGGAGGTCCGGGTGCGCGAAACCCCCTCCTCCCCGGCCGGGTGGAGGGGGTTAGCAGTCCCGTCCTCCGGACCGCGTACTACCTCGCAGCCACCACGGGCCGCGCCTCCCGCCCGCGCAGCAGCCCCACGATGCGCTCCAGGTGCACCCGGTCGGTCTCGTCGAAGGCGTCCAGGAGGGTGCTGTCCACGTCCAGCACCGCGATCAGCTCGCCCGCGGCGTCCAGCACGGGCACCACGATCTCCGACGCGGAGGCCGCGTCGCAGGCGATGTGGCCGGGAAAGGCGCCGACGTCCGGCACGACGAGGGTGCGCCGCTCGCGGGCGCAGGCACCGCACACACCGCGGTCGAAGCGGATGCGCAGGCACCCCATCGTCCCCTGGTACGGACCCACCAGCAGCTCGTCCGCGGCCACCCGGCGGTAGAAGCCGGTCCAGAAGTAGTAGGGAAATGCGTTGTGCAGCAGGCAGACGACGGTCGCCATCCCGGCCAGGAGGTCCGGCTCGCCCTCCAGCACCGCCTCGATCTGCGCGCCGACCTCGCGGTAGCGCGCCTCCTTGTCCTCCGCGGAGAGCCGCAGCTCCCCCGTCCGGTCCGCCACCCGCGTGTGCTCCGCCATGCTCGGCTCCGTTTGCCCGTGTGCTCGCGCGATCCCCCGGAAAGATAACCATGGCCCCTGCGGCGCGGAGTCCGTGCGATTCAGGTCTTCCCGGTGCCGTCCGTATTCGAACGAGCCCAGGTCGCAATCGGCGCCTCCCCCCCCCGTTTCTGTCACTCTTGCCCGGGCCGGAATATCCGTTTACTGTGGAATGTCCCGAATTTTGCGGGCGTTTCCGCCTCCTGCGGGCGGCGCGCCCCATCGCCTCACCCCGTACGCCGGAGAACCCCGATGACCCGGATCGTTAAAGCCCCCGGCCGGTTCCTGTTCGCCGCCGCCATCGCCTGCGCCCTCGGATTCGGGGCGACGCAGGCGTTCGCCTCGCCGGCCGCCTCGCTGGCCGGGGTTTGCGGCCCCGGCTGCATCTACCGGCAATACCAGTGCATCTGCCTCTGACGCAGTGACGAGCCGGAGCAGGGAAGCCGCGAAGGGCCCGCCGCGAGGCAGGCCCTTCGTCGTCCGGGTGAGGCTCGCGGCATCCAGCCGTCCCAGACGCTACGCGCGGATGGCCGGGTCCCCGTCCGCTTCCTCGTCCAACTTGCGCCCGCCCCCGTCGCCGCGGCCCTTCTGGTAGCGGCGCATGAGCGGCGTCACCGTGACGCCGTGCACCACGATGGAGGTGACCACCACCGCAAGCATCAGCGCCGTCAGCCGCTCGGCGACGTCCCGGGGGATCCCGTGCTCTATGGCGTAGGCCAGGTAGTAGACCGAGCCGATGCCGCGGATGCCGAACCAGGAGACCAGCCGCCGGCGCGTGGGCGACACGTCGGCGCCCAGCAGGCCGGCGTACACCGCGAGCGGGCGGATCCCCAGGAAAAGGAGGGGGACGAACCAGACGGCGTCCGGCGACAGGTAGCTCTGCGACAGCATTCCTCCCAGCAGCACCACCACCCCCACCGTCCCGATGCGCTCCAGCTGCTCGCTGAAGGCGAGCACCGCCTGCGCCATGTACGCCGGGGCCTTTTCCCGGTCGGTGGCGATCTCGTCGGCGGCGTCGCCGGCCGCCTCCATGCGCACGTCCGCCGGGGGCTCGTCCGCGCCGGTGTGGCTGCGCTCGATGCGGCGCAGCGCCAGCCCCGCCGCGAACACCGCCAGGAAGCCGTAGGTGTGCAGCAGGAGGGCGGCCCCGTACGACAGCGCGATAAGCCCCAGCGCCAGGAAGTCGTCCAGCCCCACCGCCTCCTTGTGCTCGCGGCGCAGGAACAGGATGAAGCGCCCCACCGCCATCCCCATCACGCTCCCCACCGCCAGCCCGCCGGCGATGGACCAGGCCACGTCCACCGCCAGCCACTTCCACCCCCACTCCCCGATCTCGTGCACCCCCAGCAGCCCCAGCCCCAGCATCACGAAGGGAAATGCGGTGCCGTCGTTGAGGCCGGCCTCGCCGGTGAGGCTGAAGCGGAGCTGGTCGCGGTCGGTGGGGTGCTCCACCTGCACGTCGGCGGCGAGAACCGGGTCGGTGGGGGCGAGCACGGCGCCCAGCAGGATGGCCGCGCCCAGCGGGAGCCCCATCCCCAGCACCCCCGCCGCGGCGATCAGCCCCACCGTCGCCGTCATGGACACGAAGGCGAGCCGCACCGGCACGCGCCAGCGCGGGTCGTCCAGCGGGGTGCGCAGCTTGAGCCCGGCGGAAAAGAGCGACACGATCACCGCCACCTCGGTGATGCGCTCCAGCAGCGCCGCCTGCTCCACCGGGTCCACGTGGAGCAGGTCCAGCGCCAGCGGTCCCGCCAGCACCCCCGCCGCCAGGTACACCATGGCGACCGACAGCGGCAGGCGCTTCAGCACCGAGCCGGCCACCGCCAGCAGCACGAGCAGGGCGCCGACGACCAGGAACCAGGTGATCGCGGTCAACGTGTTCTTTGAGGCGGAGTTGCAGGGGGTCGCATCGAGCGGCGGGGGGTGCAAGAGGTGTTCCGGGGTGGTGTCGGAGGTGTGTACAGGGTTCTGGGCGGGGGCCGTGCGGACGGACGGGACACGGCGGCGGGTTCGGGCGTGCCCCCGGCTGCGCCGGGGTCGGGCTTCGGCTCCGTAGAGCAGCAAACAACGCTGCTCAACGGAGGCGAGCCCCGCGAAACTGCCCGCGGGTCTCGCCCCTTCGGGCCGAAATCCCTCACGCGGGCTCCGCGCTGACGTCCGCAGGGGGAATCGCGTGACCGGGGCGACAATCGTCGTTGACCCTGCGCGACGCGCTCCGTAACGTGCACCCGCACGTCTGCCGCGGCCGGTTGGCCGCGGACCCGAACCTTTCGAGAGGAGGGACCCATGGGCTCCACGCTGAACCGCCTTCGCCGGGGACTGCTCGCGGTCGCCTTCGTGGGTTCCCTTGGCTTCGGCGCCACGCAGGCGCTCGCCAGCCCGGACCCGGCGCGCATCAAGTACTGCACGGACCTGGGGACCGACTACTACACCTCGTACTGCGCCTTCGGCTGCCCGGGCAACCGGGGATACTGCCGGATGGGAGGCGTGTGCGTCTGCGGCGAGATGCCCTGAGACCTGCCGGCACGAATGCAGCTCGGCCCCGTGCCTCCATGGAGACGCGGGGCCGAATGCATTCTCGATGTGCCCCGCCGAGCCACGTCGGAGCCTGCGTGAGGGATTACGGCCCGAAGGGGCGAGACCCGGCGGCAGTTTGCCGGGGCTCGCCTCCGTTGCAGACGGTTGTTTCGTCTGCTACGGAGCCGAAGCCCGACCCCGGCGACAGCCGGGGGCACGCCCGAACCCGCCCTTGAAGGCAGTTCCATCCGGACCCGCTACATGCTGCCGATGGGCGTGCCCGGCGGGAGCGGAAGCGGCTGCGACGGCTGCGTGGGCTCCGCGCCGCGCTCCAGGAAGCGCCGCGCGTCGCGCGCCGCCGCCGCCTCGTGCGCCCGCTGCGCCGCGTCGGACGAGCGCCGCCCCTCCAGCCGCCGCGCCAGCTCGGCGAGCTGAAGCTCCGCCGAGGCGCGCACCTGCGCGGTGGCCTGCCGGTCCGCCGCCAGCGCGATCAGCCGGTCCAGCACCGCCCGCTGCGCCACTCGCCGCAGCGCCGCGTCGCGGGCGCCGGCGGGCGTCGGCTGGCCCCAGGTGCCCTCCACCAGCCGCCCCATCACCTCGTCCAGCGAGGGCGCCGCCGCGTCGCGGGCGTGAAAGGACACCAGGCGCGCCGCCCGCTCGCGCTGGAGCACCCCGTCCGCCACCGACGCGGCGAGCGACTGCGCCGCGGCCAGCGGGTCGAAGGCGCCCCCCAGCGGCGACGAGAACGACCACGCGGTGGAAGCGTAGCCGTAGGGCGGGGGAGGGATCAGCGCCGCCACCCGCTCCGGGATCGCCAGCGCCTCCGGCTGGATGGCGCGCACCAGCAGCGCCAGCGCCCGGCGCTGCTCCGCAGGGTCCACGACGCGCGCCGGCACCTGCCCGTCGCCCGAGCGCGCGAAGGTGTACTCCAGCCCGCCCACCGTCTTGGTCGCCGACTCCAGCGCGTAGCGGTGGTGCAGGTACACCGGCACCAGGCGCTCGCTCAGGTTCCACAGGGGCTCGCCCGCCGGGATCGCCGCGGCCGAGAAGCGGTCCAGAAGCACCCGGCGCACCGCCATGGTGCGCTCCAGCTCCGCCACCCGGTCGCTCCCCAGCGCCCAGCGCGTCACCTCCGGCATGCTCCCCGACTCGTCCGCGTCGCGGTCCGTCATGAAGCGCACCCCCTCGCGGACCCCCTCGCGCACCAGCGCGTCCAGCCCGCGCGCCTCCGCCTCCGGGGTGGGGAACTGCGTGTAGGCGTAGCGGATCGCCAGCGTGTCGTACTCGCCCGGCCCCGCGCGGTACGCCTGCGACACGTCGATGCGGCCGTCCACCAGGCGGATCAGCGGCCCCGGGTAGTCCATCACCGACGAGCGCGCGTCCGCCGAGGCGATGAAGTTGTGCGCCAGCCCCAGCGTGTGCCCCACCTCGTGCGCCACGTGCTGCCGGCGCCGGGCCAGCGCGAACGCCTCGCCGTCCGCCCGGGGGTCCAGCCGCCCCACCCACTCGCCCACCTGCATGGCGGGGAGCGTCCCCGCGAAGATGTTGTAGTCGGTGAGCGAGCGGTACGTGTCCATCCGCACCGCCGCCTTGATGATCTCCCCCGTGCGCGGGTCCTCGAACGACGGCCCCACCGAGAAGCCGGGGTCCGTGCGGTGCACCCACTGGATCACCGAGTAGCGCGCGTCCATGGGGTCCGCGTCCGCCGGCAGGTCCCGCACCTGGAACGCGTCGATGAAGCCCGCCGCCTCGAACACCCGGTTCCACCACGACGCCCCCTCGCGGAAGGCGGTGCGGTACGGCTCCGGGATCCCCGGGTCCAGGTAGTACACGATGGGCTTCACCGGCTCGGACATCGCCGCCGACGGGTCCTTCTTTTCCAGGCGCCAGCGCGCGATCCAGCGCTGCACGTAGCGCCCCGTGAGCGGCTGGCTGAAGTCGTAGAAGGTCAGCGGGTTCACCCCCACCCGCGGGTCGAAGGCGCGCGGCCGGTAGCCCGAGTCCGGCAGTTCCACGAAGGAGTGGTGCTGGCGCAGCGACAGCGAGCGCCCGTCCGGCGTGTGCCGGCGGATCTCCGGGCCCGGGTTGTCGCCCGCGAAGGTGAGCAGCGCCTCCACCTCCGTGTTCTTGGGGAAAGCTTTCGTGCGCGGGAGGTAGATGGCGCTGCGGTCGCGGTCCAGGCGGAACTCGCCCTGCTGGCCGCGGCGGATGGAAGCCGCCACCCCGAAGGCGTCCTGGAGGAAGAAGTCCGTGGCGTCCACCAGCAGGCGGCCGCCCTCCTCCGCCTGGATGGCGAAGGCGCCACGCACCGAGGTGGGGAACGACTCCACCACCGCCTGCGCCTCGCCGGGGGTGCGGGCGTCCACGGCGCGGAAGCCGGTGTTCTGCTGCACCAGCAGGAGGCGGGGGCCGTGCCGCTCGAACCTCACCACCACGCCGTCGCCCAGGGTGCCGCGGTCCAGACCCAGCGCGTTGGAGCCGATCCCCGTCGCCAGCGAGTTCAGGTACAGGAAGTCCTCGCCCACGCGCGACACCTCCAGGAGCAGCTTGCCCGTCTTCGCGTCGTAGAAGAAGGGGAAGTAGCCGTCCTGGCGCTGCATGCCCGCGGTCTTCGCCGCGATGGTGTTCTGCTGCGCGCCGGACTGGCCCGGGGTGGATGACGCCTGCCTCCCGTCGGGCGCCGGAGACGGCGAGGGGCGCTGCGGCTGGGCGCAGGCGGCCAGGAGGGCGAGCGCGGCGGCGAGCGCCGGGAGCGGGGTGCGGCGTGGGGTCATTTGGATGTCTGCGTGGAGGAGGACGAGCATCCTTGCGTGGGGCCGCTCCGGAACCAGGCCAAACAGCCGGCCTGTTTCCTACGCGGGTCGCGGAGCCCCGGGAAACTGCCCCCGGGTCTCCGCTCCGGCTGCGGGAGCCTCGCCAAACTACCGGCGAGTCTCCCTCCGCTCAAGTTTTTTGGGGATGGGCGCCGGGCTCCGGCACGGCCGGTCTCGCGGCAGGCGAAGCGCCGGTCGTTCGCGCGGGGCTACGCCAGCGCGCCGGCCTGCTCGCGCGCGGCGCGGGGCGCGGGGGCGGCCGCGTCCGGCTCCGCAAGGGCGGACGCCGCGAAGAGCACCACCGAGATCCACACCAGGTCCGCGAGCAGCAGGTGCACCAGCTGCATCCACACCGGCGCCAGCAGCGCCAGGTTCAGGAAGCCCGCGCCCACCTGCGTCGCGAAGAGCGCGGCGACCACGACCGCCAGGCGCCGCGTGGGGGGGGCGGGGCGGAGGCGGGCCACCATGCGCGTGGCGAACACCAGGTAGGCGCCCACCGCGAGCGCCAGGGCCGGGTGAAGCACGCGCAGGCGCAGGAGGAAGTGCGCCGTGTCCGAGAAGTCCTGACGCATCCCCTCGCGCAGCGACACGGCGGGGAAGAGCGTGTCGCCCAGCGCGGCGATGGCGCCGGTGGCGCCCAGCAGCAGCATCCCCGCGAAGGCCGCCGCCAGCAGCCCGGCCGCGGCGCCCTGGCCGCGCAGGCGCACCGGCTGCCCGCCGGACGCCCACCACGCCGTCAGCGTGATCGCCCCCAGCAGGAAAAAGGTGTTCACCAGGTGCGCGATCATGGAAAAGGCGCGGTACGCCGAGGCATTGTCCGCCACCAGCTCGAAGAGCACCAGCCCCGCCCCCAGCAGCGCCTCGATCACCATCAGCACGGTGGACGCCGCCGCCGCCCGCCGCACCGCGTGGCCGCGGGGGAAGGCGCGCAGCGCCCACGCCAGCATCGCAAGCACCAGCAGGCCGGCGGCGCCGCTGGTGACGCGGTGCGTGAACTCGATCACCTGCTCCGTGCTCGCCAGGCGCGGGATCACCCGGCCGTCGCAGCGGGGCCAGTGGTCGCCGCACCCCGCGCCGGAGCCGGTCGCGCGCACGTACGCGCCCCACGCCACCACGGCGAGGTTGTATGCCAGCACGCCCCACGCGTACTTCGCGAACCCGCTCGGCTTCATCGCTGCATCGGCTTGAGGTGGAACGGCCGCCGGCCGTCTACGGCGGTGAAAATAAAGCGTTTCGCGGCCACGGCGGCAAGCGCGCGCGCCGGGCGTGGGGAAACCCCCCACGCGGGCGTGGGGCATCCCCGGAGGCGCGGATCCTCGCCTTGGCGCAAGGTGGCGCCGCGTGTATATTTCCCGGCTTCCAGGCCGGCCGCCCGCGCGGCCGGGACGCCACCCGCTCCCGAGCACGAATGCCAGACATCGCCGCCACCCACGTGCGGGAGGTCCCCCCGGGCGCCGCCCCCCTCACCGGGGAGGGCGCCGCGGCCAGCGCCGCCGACGGGATGACCACGGGGACCCAGCGGGCCGGCGTCGCCGCGTTCCGCTCGGGCGCGTCGGGGGGCGTGCGGCAGCGGCTGCGCGACTACGTCACGCTCACCAAGCCGCGGATCATCTCGCTCCTGCTGGTCACCACCGCCGCCCCCATGTTCATCGCGGTGGGCGGGTGGCCGGACGGGCGGACCGTGCTGTGGACGCTGCTGGGCGGCTACCTCATGGCGGGCGGCGCCAACGCGATCAACATGTACATGGATCGCGACATCGACGCCGGCATGCCCCGCACCGCGCTGCGCCCCATCCCCAGCGGGCGCATGTCCCCCGGGCACGTGCTGGCGTTCGGCATCGTGCTGGGCGCCGCGGCGTTCGCCGTCTACGGCGTGCTCGTCAACCTGCTCAGCGCCGTCCTGGCGCTCGCCGGGCTGCTCTTCTACGTCTTCGTCTACACCCGCTGGCTCAAGCGCACCTCCCCGCAGAACATCGTCATCGGCGGGGCCGCGGGCGCGTTCCCGCCTCTGGTGGGCTGGGCCGCCGCCACCGGCGAGATCACGCTGACCGCCGTCTACATGTTCCTGATCGTGTTCTTCTGGACCCCGCCGCACTTCTGGGCGCTGGCGCTGGTCAAGCAGAAGGACTACGGCCGCGTGGGCGTGCCCATGGCCCCCAACGTGTGGGGCGAGCGCGAGACCATGCGGCAGATGGTGGTGTACACCGGCATCCTGGTGGCCGTCACGCTGGCCCCCGTCACCTACGGCGGCATGGGCGCCGTGTACGGCGTGGCCGCGGCGCTGCTGGGCGCCTGGTTCCTGTTCGACGTGACGCGCCTCTTCCGCGCCGCCAGCTTCACCCGGCCGGCGTGGGCGCTGTACCGCAACTCGCTGCTGTACCTGGCGCTGCTCTTCTGCGCCATGGCCGCGGACGGCGTGTTCGCGGTGGGGCGCATGCACGGCGGCAGGGACCTGGTGATGCTCCGCAGCCCCGAGCTCGCCATGGCGGCCGAGCCCGGCCGCTGACGCGTCCGCCGGCACGGAACCGGGGCCGCTCCCGCGCGCGGGAGCGGCCCCTTTGCTCGCCCCCCGTGCGTGGCGTGCGGGTTGCGTGACGCCGCGGCGAGCGGGCCCCGCGCCCGGCCGTTCCCGCGCAGCACCCCCGGATCCCGAATGCGCATCCTTTCCAGCCTGGCCCTGGCGGCCACCCTTGCCGCCGCGGTCCCGGCCGTGGGGCAAACGCCCGATTCCACCCAGCTCGCCCGCGAGCCGCTGTTCACCCGGCGCGATGCCCTGTACGCCGGCGCGTTCGTGGCCGGCGCGCTCGCGCTCGCGCCGGTGGACCGGGAGCTCGCGCGCTCCATCCAGGGCGATCCGCAGACCAACGACCTGCTGCGGGGCTCGGCCGCCGGCTTCCGGCTCCTGGGCCACCCCGGCTCCATCGGCATCTCCGGCGCGCTGTACCTGGTGGGGCGCGCCGCCGACCGCCCCTCCGTCGCCGACCTGGGGCTGCACACCGCCGAGGCCATCGTCTTCGCCCAGGTGTTCACGGTCGTCGGCAAGAACCTGGCGGGCCGCGCCCGCCCCAGCCGCGACCCCGACAACACCACCAACTTCTCGCTGGGCCGCGGGTGGGGCGACGACGACTACCAGTCCTTTCCCTCCGGCCACACCTCCGCCGCCTTCGCCGCCGCCGCCGCCGCCACCGGCGAGATCGGCCGCTGGTGGCCGCGGTACCGCGTCCCCGCCGGGATCGCGCTGTACACCGGGGCCACCCTGGTGGGCGTCTCGCGGATGTACAACAACAAGCACTGGGCGAGCGACGTCATCGCCGGCGCGGCGGTGGGCACCTTTTCCGGCTGGAAGGTCGTGAGCTACACCCACGCCCACCCGCGCAACCCCATCGACCGCATCCTCCTGCGCACCTCCGTGGTCCCGGTGGGCCCCGACCAGCTCCTCGTCGTCTGGACGTCCGCGCCGTGACCCGCGGCGAAGCCGGCTGGAAGCGCGCCGTGGCCGAGCACCGCGACGCCGTGCGGCGCTTCGTCGCCACCGCCGAGGGGCTGGCCCCCGACGCCTGGACGCGCCCCCGCGCCCCGGGAAAGTGGACTCCCGCCGAGATCGCCGAGCACCTGGTGCTCTCGTACGAGACCGCGCTGGCGGAGCTGTCCGGCGGGCCGGGGATCCGCCCGCGCGCCACCGGGTGGCGACGGCTGCTGCTGCGCTGGGTGCTGCTCCCGCACATCCTCTTCCACCGCAGCTTCCCGGTGCGCGCCGTGTCCCCCCGCGAGATCCGCCCCACCGGCGCTCACGGCGACCGCGGCGCCGTGCTGGCCCGCATGCGCGAGCTCGCCGCGCGCATGGAGCGCGAGCTGGACGTCGCCCGCGGGACCGGCGCGCTCGTCACCCACCCGTACTTCGGCGGGCTTCCCGCGGCGCGGACGCTGCGGTTTCTCGCGGTCCACGTCGAGCATCATCTTCGGCAGCTTTCTTCGTCCTGAACTTCAACTGCTGAAGGGCAGGGTTCGGGCGTGCCCCCGGCGGGCGCCGGGGTCGGGCTTCGGCTCCGTAGGACTGCAAACAACGCAGCCCAACGGAGTCGAGACCCGGCGGAAACAGCCCCGCCGGGTCTCGCCCCTTCGGGCCGAAATCCCTCACGCGGGGCTCGCGCTGGCGTCCGCGGGGCCCCCACCCGGCTCGCTTAGGCTCGCCACCCTCCCCCGTTCCGGGGGAGGGGCATCTCCACGCTGCGATCCTCTCCGTCGCCGTGTCGTGCTCCCCCTCCCCCCTTGCGGGGGAGGGGGCCGGGGGGAGGGGGGGCGCCGGGTGAGGGCCTCTACGACGGCGCCCCCGCCGGGATCTCCCGGCGGGGGCGCTTCACGTACTTCGTACTTCGAACTCCGTACTGCCGTTCACTTTCGCACTTTCGCGCTCCCGCACTCCCGGTGCCGGCGTCGCCTCAGCGCGCGGGCTCCGCCGGCGCGGCCGCGGCGGGCTTCGCCGCCGAGCGCACACCCGGGGCGTGCCGGCGCGAGAGCACCGCCTCCACCCGCGGCGCCGCCAGCGGAAAGGAGACCAGCTCGTGCACCCGCTCGCGGAGCTCGCGGATCGCCGCGCGGGTGACGCTTTCCGTGGCCGGGCGGCCGGTGGCCAGCGTCACCACGGGGACGCGGGGCATGATGCGCAGCATCGCCACCTCCGCCGAGGGGACGCTCTCCTCGCCCGGGAGGAAGACGTGCCCGGGATCGTTGGAGTCGGCGCCGTAGCTTTCCAGCCCCACCGCGCGCACCACCTGGTGGAAGCGCGGCATCTGCGCCGCCGGCACGTCGTAGTCCACGGCCACCCCGGCCGGGCGGCCGGCGCGGTCCACCCGCGAGTGCCACGAGGTCAGCGTGCTGGTGGCGAACGACCCCGGCCGCGAGCGCCCCTGCTGGAAGAGGAAGGCTTGCCGGTCCGGGTGGCGCCACGTTTCCCGCCGGCCGAAGCGGATCCCCGCCTCCCCCAGCGCCCGCTCCAGGCGGATGATCTTTTCCGCGAACAGCGGGTGCAGAACCTCCAGCCCCCGGTGCGCCTTCCGCGCCTCCGGGCCGTAGCTCGTCCGCAGCACCCGCCACTCCCACGCCTCGTAGCTCTCGCCGCGCATGGGGTGGGGGAGGCCGGGGTTCCCCACCACGTGCGTCCCCGGCAGCGGGTTCGCGGGCTGGTACACCGGCACGTCCATGTACTCCGCCAGCCCGAAGCGCCCCGGCCCCGTCATCCCGTAGCGGCAGCGCATCTCCGCCGGCGAGGGGTTGCGGCGCAGCGCCGCGAAGTCCGTGCGGGCGCACGCCGGCACGTCCCTCGCCAGGGCGGCGGGGCGCGGGGCCTGCGCCTCGACGGCGGCCGCGGCGGCGGGGACCAGGGCGAGCGCGAGCAGCGTGCGGGCGTTGCGGAGGATCATGCGCGTGGGAGCCGGTGACGGACCGATGGCCGGGCGGAGCGGATCCACCCGGCGGGGTAAGAGCCCCGGCGCGGAGGCCGGCAAAAGCGTGTGCTGCGGCGCAACCAGTATAACCGCAGCGGGTTGCGCCTACAAGAGACCCTGCGTGTACCCGCCGTCCACCTGGATGGTCGCACCCGTCAGGTAGCCCGCCCGCTCCGAGGCCAGAAAGGCCACCAGCGCCGCCAGCTCCTCCGGCTCGCCCATGCGGAGCGCGGGGATCCGGGCCGCGGTGTCGCGCGACACCTCCTCCACGGGACGATTCTCCCGCCCGGCGCGGCTCCGGGCCAGCTCCTCCGTCCTCGCGGTGCGGAAGAAGCCGGGCGCAACCACGTTGCAGGTGATCCCGAAGGGGGCCAGCTCCGTCGCCATGCTCTTGACGAAGCCCACCACCCCCGGGCGCGACGTGTTGGAAAGGATCAGCCCGGTCATGGGCTGCTTCACCGTCATCGAGGTCAGCGCCACGAAGCGTCCCCAGCGCTGCTCCTTCATGTGCGGCACGGCGGCCAGGGCCAGCCGCACCGCGCTCATCAGGTTGAGCTCCAGCGCCTGCACCACCTGCTCCGCCGTGGTGGTCTCGAAGGTGGTGGAGGGCGGGCCCCCCGCGTTCGCCATCGCCACGTGCACCGTCCCCCAGCGCCGCACCACCTCCGCCACGACCCGGTCCGCCGCTTCCGGGTCGGTGGCGTCCGCCGCCAGCGGCAGCACATCGGCCCCCGTCTCCGCCGCGATCTCCTCCGCCGCCGTGCGCAGGCGGGCCTCGTCGCGGGCCACCACGGCCACCCGCATCCCCTCGCGCGCAAGCTCCAGCGCCACGGCGCGCCCCAGGCCGGTGCTGCCGCCCATCACGATCGCTACGCGGTCCCGCAGTCCCAGGTCCATGGTTTTTTCGTCGTTCCGGGTGATCCGTCCCGCCTGCAAGATAGCGAGCGGAGGGCGATGGAACAGCACTAACTGAGGACTGCGGGGTCGGGCGTGCCCCTCGCTGGCGCTCGGGTCGGGCTGCGCGCGGAGTAACGCACGATACGACCGTGCGTAACTCCGCCGAGCCCCGCGGAAACGGCCCCGCGGGTCTCGGCCCTGCCGGGCGCGCATCCCTCACGCGGGTCCGCGCTGGCGTCCGCGGGTTGCGGCGGTCGTTGCCTCGGGTTCGCGGCTTGCTTCGGGCGCGGGGGGGCGCCTATGCTTTCCCGCTCGCGCGCCCGGCGGCGCACGGTTTTTTCCCCGCGGCGCGGTGCGGCATGGCGAAGCCCAGGGTCAAGTTCGAGAACACACCCAACCCGCAGGCGGGCAAGTTCACCGTTGGGCGGACGCTGGTGGAAGGGCGCCACGGGCGCACCTACGACTCGGCCGAGTCCGCGGCGGGGGATCCAGTCGCGGAGGCGGTGATGGCGCTGGAGGGGGTGCGCGGCGTGTTCATGGTCGCGGACTTCGTCACCGTCACCAAGGCGCCGGAGGCGTCCTGGGGCGAGCTCGCGCCGCGCGTGCAGCAGGCCATCCGCGCCGCGCTCTGACCGTCCGGGATCTCCGTTTTCCGCTTTCGCGTCCGCTCCCGCCGACCACTCCCCACCACCTCCCTATTCCCGCATGGCCCACGGCCACGACGACCCCGGATTTTCCGCGGAGGTCTTCCGCGCGCGGCGCGAGCGCTACCTGCGGCGCGCCGGAAGCGCGGTCACGGTGCTCCCGGCCGCGCGCGAGCGCTTCCGCTCGCGCGACACCGAGCTGCGCTTCCGGCAGGACAGCGACTTCCACTACCTCACCGGCTTCCCCGAGGCGGAGGCGGTGGCCGTGCTCACGCCGCACGACGCGGAGCGGCGCTTCACGCTGTTCGTGCGCCCGCGCGACCCGGAGCGCGAGGCGTGGAGCGGGGTGCGCCTGGGGGTGGAGGGGGCGCGGGAGCGCTTCGGCGCCGACGCGGCCTACCCGCTGGACGAGCTCGACCGGCACCTCCGCGAGCTGCTGCTCCCCGCGGACGAGGTGGTGTACGCCCTGGGCGCCCACCCGGAGATGGACCGGCGCATCACGGCGCTGCTGGGCGGCTTCCGCGGAACGAGGCCGCGCAGCGGCACGGGGCCGCTGGTACTCCGCGACCCGGACACCCTGCTGGCGGAGATGCGGCTGGTCAAGGAGCCCGCCGAGCTGGAGCTTCACCGGCGCGCGGCCCGCATCACCGCCGAGGGGCACCTGGCCGCCATGCGCGCCGCCCGCCCGGGCATCGGCGAGTGGGAGCTGGAAAGCCTGCTGGACGGCCACTTCCGCGGGGCCGGGGGCGGCGGCCCCGCCTACCCCACCATCGTGGGGTCCGGGGCGGGAGCCACGACGCTGCACTACGTCGCCAACGACCGCCGCGCCCAGGGCGGCGACCTGGTGCTGGTCGACGCCGGCGCCGAGGTGGGGATGTACGCCGCCGACATCACCCGCACCTGGCCCGTGTCCGGGCGCTTCTCGCCGGCCCAGCGCGCCGTCTACGAGGTCGTGCTGGAGGCCGAGGAGGCCGCCCTCGCCGCGGTGCGCCCCGGCGTGTCCGTGCTGGACGCCCACGACGCCGCGGTGCGCGTGCTCACCCGCGGCATGGTGGAGCTGGGGCTGCTGGCCGGCGACGTGGACGAGCTGGTGCGCGACGGCGGCTTCCGCCGCTTCTACATGCACCAGACCTCCCACTGGCTAGGGCTGGACGTGCACGACGTGGGTCCGTACCGCCGCGCCGGCGGCGAGCCCGTCGCGCTGGAGCCGGGGATGGTGCTCACCATCGAGCCCGGGATCTACATCCCCGACTCGGCGCAGGACGTCCCGGCGGAGCTGCGCGGCATCGGGGTGCGCATCGAGGACAACGCCGTCGTCACGCCGGACGGGCACGAGGTCACCACCCGCGGCGTCCCGGTGTCCGTCGCGGAGGTGGAGGCGCGGGTGGGGAGCGGGGCGTAGGCGGCCCGGGCACGGGGCGCCGCTCACCTTGGAGGGCGGAGGAGTCATGGTCCGGAGCGCGATGCGGGTGCGGGGCTTCGGGGAGGAAGCCGGGTTCCGCTGGCGGGGGAGGGAGGTCACGCGCCTGGAAGGGCTGAGCGATGCCGTCTTCGGCTTCGCCATCACCCTGCTGGTGGTCTCGCTGGAGGTGCCGCGCACCTTCGGCGAGATGCTGGAGGCAATGCGCGGCTTCCCCGCCTTCGCCGCGTCGTTCGCCGTGCTCTTCTGGATCTGGCACTCGCAGTACCTGTTCTTCCGCCGCTACGGGCTGCACGACCGGGCCACCACCGTGCTCAACGCCCTCCTCCTCTTCGTGGTGCTGTTCTTCATCTACCCGCTCAAGTTCGTCTTCAGCTACGTCATCGCGCTCTACACCTCCGGCATCCCCTTCGTCGCGGGCGCGGACGGCGCCCGCGTGCCGATGGTGACGCTGGAGCAGGGTCCGCTGATGATGGCGGTGTACGGCGGCGGGTACGTGGCGGTGTTCCTGCTCTTCGCGCTCCTGTACCTGCACGCGTGGAGGCTGCGCGACGCGCTGGCCCTGAGCGCCGTGGAGCGCTTCGACACCCGCGCCGACGTCCGCACCGCGCTCCTCAACGTCGCCGTGGGCGTGCTTTCCATCGCCGTCGCGCTCGTGGGCCGCGGCCCGCTCAGCCTGGCCGCGGCCGGCTTCACCTACGCGCTGCTGGGCCCGGTCATGGCGGTGGACGGGATCTCGCGCGGCCGCCGCCGCAGGCGCCTCCTGGAGGCCGGCGATCCCGCCGCGGAGCGGACGGGAGCCGCCGTCGCCGCGGGCTGAACGGAGGCGCGCCGCCGGGTCCTGTCCGTCGAACCGCTTCCCGCGGCCGACCCGCGCCGGCGGAAAGCAGGTACCGGGGACGGGCGCTGCCTGCGAGTGTCCGATTCGTCGGACAGAGCCCGGGAAGGCCGCTCCTTGCGCCGGGGGGAGCCGCGCTGTAACCTACAACCAAATGGTTGCACCTTCTTCGCTCAGCGATGCGGAAATCGACCGCGTCTTCCAGGCCCTGGCCGATGCGACCCGACGGGACATCGTCGCGCGCGTCATGGCCGGGGAGGCAGCGTCGATCTCGGCGCTCGCGGCGCGGTACGACATGTCCTTCGCGGCGGTGCAGAAGCACGTCGCCGTGTTGGAAGGAGCCGGGCTCGTCACGAAGCGGACGCAGGGGCGCGAGAAGATCGTCCGCGCCAACCCGGAGCAGCTGGCGCGGGCGCGCGAGCTGCTCGCCCGGCTCGAGGGCCTGTGGAGGGCCCGGTTCAGCCAGCTCGATCGCGTGTTCACCCATCCCAGCCACCAGGAGTGAGCCATGCCCATCCGGTCCGTCACCTCAGACAAGGACGCCCTTACCCTGACAGTGGTCGGCGAGTACCCCGTCCCGGTCGAGCGCTTATGGGAGGCGTACGCCGACCCGCGCCAGCTGGAGCGGTTCTGGGGACCGGAAACCTGGCCGGCCACCTTCACCCGGCACGACATGGCGGTCGGGGGTCGCTCCGAGTACTCCATGACCGGACCGGACGGCAGCTCGTCGCGCGGCTGGTGGCGGTTTCTCGCCGTGGAGCCGCACCGCCGGATCGAAGTGGAGGACGGCTTCTCGCACGACGACGGCAGCCCGAACGAAGACATGCCGTCGATGCGCATGGTCTTCACGTTCGAGCCGACGGAGGGTGGCTCGCGGTTCACCAGCGTCACGCACTTCACCAGTCTGGAGTCGATGCAGCAGCTGGTGGACATGGGGATGATCGAGGGCATGAAGTCGGCTCTCGGGCAGCTGGACGGTGTGCTGGCCGAGCCCTCGTCGGCAGCGGCGGGCCGCACCCCGGACGCGTAGCGGACGGCTGCCTGCGGACGACGCCCCCGCCGGGATCTCCCGGCGGGGGCGTCGTCGCGTACTCCCTAACTTCCGTGCCGGAGGCTAGGTCGCGGGGACCAGGTCCGCGCGGAGGTTCGCCGTCTCCACGTGGCACTCGCCGCGCTTCACCGACACGTCGGCGCGGGTCCAGTCACGGTACCCAGCCTTCCTGACGGTGACCACGTACACTCCCGCGCGCTCGTGCGCGATCCCCATGGAGGAGAACTCCGCCGGGATCTCCACCGTTTCCACGAACGCCCCGTCGCGCACCGTCAGCGTGGCGGGCCCCGCGAGCGCCGCCCCCGTCTGCGCGTGGCGCATCTCCACCTGCACGGCGGTGCGCGCCTCCATGGTGCACACCGTGTCCTCCAGCGGGTTCTGCGGGCACGCCGCCAGCAGCGGCACGAGCGCGACCAGGCCCAGCCTCACCAGGGTTTTCTTCATCGTTCCTCCGGGATGGAAGTGGAAGCTCACAACGCACGCCGTCGCTGCCCTCTGGACGCCGCCCGCCCGCCGCGGGTCACTGCGAGCCCGGCCCGAAGGGCCCCCACCCGGCGGCCTTAGAGCCGCCACCCACCCCCGCGGACGCCAGCGCGAGCCCCGCGTGAGGGATTTCGGCCCGAAGGGGCGAGACCCGGCGGGGCTGTTTCCGCCGGGTCTCGACTCCGTTACGCACGGTTGTTTCGTGCGTTACGGAGCCGAAGCCCGACCCCGGCGCCCGCCGGGGGCACGCCCGAACCCGCCGTAAGATAAACCCGCACTCACCAGGAGAACACGTCGAGTATGCTCGAGTGGTCGTCCGTCCACGCCCGCACGCCAGGCCTGCCACGAACCGGCCGCCAGCGCGCGTCCGTGGCCAGCATCCCCAGGTCCCAGTCGCTGCGGGCCACCACGATCCAGGTGGACAGGTTCTGGTACGGGAGCGCCCGCGGGATCCCCCACGCCCCCACGCGCACCGCCAGCCCCCGCTCGCGCGCCAGCGCCGCCACCACCGGCTCCAGGTCCAGGTAGCGGTTGCTGACGTGCACGGCGATGCGCCCGCCCGGGGCCAGCCGCTCCAGGTAGATGCCCAGCGCTTCGCGGGTGAGCAGGTGCACGGGGATGGCGTCCGAGCTGAAGGCGTCCAGCACGATCAGGTCGTAGGTGGGCGCCCGCTCGCGGACCTCGCGCGCCAGCGACACGCGCGCGTCCCCCAGCACCACGCGCGTTGGAGCCGGCGAATCGGGCAGGTAGGTGAAGAGCCGCCGGTCGCGGGCGATGCGCTCCATCCCCGGGTCGATCTCGAAGAAGGTCCAGCGCTCGTTCTCCGAGGCGTAGGCGGCCGTGGTTCCCGCGCCCAGCCCCACCACGGCCACGCGGCGCGCGCGGGTGGAGAGCCCCTGCGTGGCGAACACGTCGCCCAGCGGGCCGATGCGCACGTAGTAGGTGAGCGGGTCGCGGCGGTGCTCCGGGTCCAGGCTCTGCGCGCCGTGCATGGTGGAGCCGTGGGTGAGCACGTGGAAGGCCTCGTCGCCCGCCGTCCCCCGCACCACGCGGTAGTGCCCGAAGAAGGAGCGGTCGGCGTGCAGGATGGGCGCGGCGCGCTGGTCCTCGACCGCGCGCACCAGGTACACCGACCCCAGGCAAAGCGCGAGCAGGAGCGGCGCCCGCCCCAGCACAGCCGAAAGGAGCGCCACGTACACCCCGCCCATCCCCGCGAGCAGGACGAACGGGGTCGTCCCGGGGTCGCGGCTGGTGAGCAGGTACAGCGCCACGGCGAACCCGGCGGCCCGCAGCGCCGCCAGGGCGTGCTCGCGCAGGGTGCGCCCCTCCTCCGGCCAGGGGCGCGCCAGGCAGGCGAGCACCAGCACCAGCGGGTACTCCCACGTTTCTGTGAACACCAGGGGTGCCACCAGCACGTTGAAGATACCCCCCAGCACCCCGCCCACCGACAGCCACAGGTAGAACTCGGTGAGGTGGCGCGCGTCCGGCCGGCGGCGCGACAGCTCGCCGTGGCACACCATGGCGGTGACGAAGAGCGCCGCCAGGTGGATGGGCACGGCGACGGCGGGGCGGGTCAGCGAGCTGCCCAGCAGCAGGTACACCACGGCCACCAGCAGCGCCGGCTGCGCCGCCACCATCCACCCGTGCGGAACCAGCTGCCGCGGCGCGAACACCAGGGTGAAGGTGAGCAGGTACAGCGCCAGCGGGAGCACCCAGAGGAGCGGCGCGGGGGTCAGGTCGGTGGTCAGGTAGGTGGTGGCCCCCAGCAGCAAGCTGGACGGCAGGAAGGCGAGCCCCACCCAGGCGGCCCGCCGCCGCGCGGTCACCGGCGCCGGGTCCGCGGCGGCGGCCCCGCGGGCCGCGGCCGCCCCCGCCGCGTGCGTGCGCCACACCAGCGCGGCGCACCCGGCCACCCCCGCCACGAGGAGCGCGTAGCCCGCGGCCCACACGGCGCTCTGCTGCGCAAGGTGCAGCCCCGGCTCCAGCAGGAACGGGTACGCCAGCAGCCCCAGCAGGCTTCCCAGGTTGCTGGCGGCGTACAGCCAGTACGGGTTCGCCGCGGCGGGCGACCCGCTCTCCGCGAACCAGCGCTGGAGGATGGGCCCCGTCCCCGCCAGCACCATGAACGGCGCGCCCACGGTGGTGAGCAGCACCAGCAGCAGCCAGGGGATGGGGGCGCCCCCGCCCGTGGGCGCCGCGTCACCCACCGCAAGCGGGAGGGCCAGGCCGGCGGCGAGCATCAGCGCCAGGTGCACGGCGGCCTGGCGGCGCACCCCCAGCGCGCGCGTGGTCAGGTGCGCCCACAGGTAGCCGCCCAGCAGCGCCGCCTGGAAGAAGAGCATGCAGGTGTTCCACACCGCCGGCGAGCCGCCCAGCAGCGGGAGCACCATCTTGCCGAACATGGGCTGCACCTGGAACAGCAGGAACGCCCCGGCGAAGACGGTGGCCGCGTAGGCGCCCACGAGCGCGGCGGCGCCACGGCGTGGGGTCGGGGGGGCGTGCGGCTCGGCCGCGGGGGTCACTGCGGGTGCGGCGCTTTCCACGGGTGTCGGGTGCTGGGCGTTGCTCGGAGTCGCTGGGTCGCGGGGGAATCTACCAGCGGGGGCGGGGGCGTCGATAGCGGTTGCCGGTTCGAGGTTCAACAGCGGGTTCGGGCGTGCCCCCGGCTGGCGCCGGGGTCGGGCTTCGGCTCCGTAACGCACGAAACAACCGTGCGTAACGGAGTCGAGCCCGCGCCAGCACCTCTGAACTGAGGTGCCGCGCGGTCTCGCCCCTTCGGGCCGAAATCCCTCACGCGGGCATCGCGCTGGCGTCCGCGGGGAGGCGCGGCGTCGTGCGTTCTGCGGTGCGGAGGCGCAGCCTGCCAGCCGCGGGGGGCGGCGGCGGGCGCGCGGGGGCGGGGTGCGTTCGGGGCGACCGGCTCCGATAACTGACTGTACGGCAAGCGCTTCGCGCTCCGGCGACGCGACTTCGTCAGGATTTGGCGCGAGAGCGGTGCGGGAGTTGCGGCGCGTGTGGGCGGGGTCGATGCTGCGGAGGAGCCATGGATGAAGCGCGGACCGAAAGGCTGATCGCCCGTGCGCGCGAGGCGCGCGCCAGGTTCCTGCGCCTCAAAGCCGATGCGCTGCGCAGCATGGACCACTCCCGGATCCTCCGGGAGAAGGCCCGGAACCGGCCGGACGCGACGCGGCAGGAAGGGAGCGGAGACGATGGCGATGCGTGAGCTGGTGCACCAGGGCGTCACCTGGACCATCTGGGACGTCCGTCCCACCTCGGTGGCGCGCCTGCGCCTGACCGGCGCCACCGAGGTGCTGGAGGCCGGCTGGCTGTGCTTCGAGTCGCCGGCCGAGAAGCGGCGCGTGGTCCCCATCCCCGAAGGGTGGGAGGCCTGGACGGACGACGACCTGGGGAGCTGCCTGGAACGGGCGGAAGTGCACACCCGCCGCCACGCCTGACCCGCGGCCGGCGCCTCCACACCACGCACCTCCCGACGACGACAGGGGCGCTCACCATGCGGTGAGCGCCCCTGTCGTCGTGCTGCCCTGCGGCCCTCACCCGGCTCGCTGAGGGCTCGCCACCCTCTCCATTCCTTCGGTTCACGCGAAGCGTGAAGCGCCATTCCGGGAGAGGGGACAACTGCTGGATCTTGAGTACGGGCAAGTGGTTGCGTGAGGGATTACGGCCCGAAGGGGCGAGACCCGCGCAGTTTGCGGGGCTCGACTCCGTCAGCCCGCGTTGTATGCGGGCTTACGGAGCCGAAGCCCGACCCCGGCGCCAGCCGGGGGCACGCCCGAACCCGCCGTTGGGTCCCTTTCTAAACGATACCGGCCTTACTGCTGCGCCGGCGCCGCGGCGCGAAGCTCCTGGAGCCGCGTGAGCAACGTCTGCGTCTCCGGCTCCAGCTCGGCCATCTTGGCGACGATCCGCTCCTGGAAGCTCTTGATGCGGGCGGCCATGGCGGCGTCCTGCATGGCGCGCTGCCGCGCCGAGGCGAACCCCTGCTGGAGCTGCGTGGCTTCGGCGGCGAGCTGGTTGAGCTTGGCGTTGTCCTTGGCGGCCTGGGCCGCGGTGACCTCGGCCTTGAGCGCCTCGGCGCGCGCCGCCTGGGCCCTGAAGGTGGGGTCCAGCCGCTCCATGGTGGCCGTCATCTCGGTGCCGATGGAGTCCTGGGCCGCCTTGAGGGCGGCGTCCTGGAGGGCGCGGGCCTGGATCTGCTGCAGGCGGGCCTGGATCTGCTGCATCTCCGCCTGCGCGGGGGCCTGCGGCTGCGGGGCGGCGGGCGTCCCCTGGGCCGACAGCGCGGCGGGGGCGGCCGCGAGCGCCAGGGCGAAGAGCGAGGTGCGAAGCGTATTGGACACGGGAACTCCTTCCGGACGGTGGTGCGCGTGGCGCGGGTGCGGTGCGCCGGCGGGTGCGGCGCGCTCTCGCCGCACAGAAACCCCGCGGCGCCCGCGGAGTTCCCCACGCGTTCCGTGCACAACGTCCATCCTCGCAGCGGGTTGGCCCCCCGGCGGGCGTCCGGCGGGGCGGCGGGCTGGACTCGCCGCCGCCTCCCGTGTACAGTTGTCGCGTCCCGGTCCACCCCCCCCTCGCAGACGACGCGCACGTGAGCAGCCTTCCGCCGTTCCTGGAGCTTCCCCCGGAGAAGCGTCCGCCGCGCCCCCCGCGGAGCGTCCGCACCGCGGTGCTCCTCGCCCTCTTCTTCGGGCCGCTGGGGCTCTTCTACGTGTCGGCCGTCAGCGGTGTGCTGATGACCTTCGTCACCCTGGTGGCGGCGCTGTCCACGGTGGGCGTGGGGCTGATCTTCGCCTGGCCGCTGTGCGTGGTGTGGGCCTACATCGCCGCGAGCTCCCACCACGACGACACGGCGGGCGCGTCCGGGGACGGCGGGACCGCCCGCTAGAAGACAAGGCCGCCGGCCAGCCGCACCCGCGGACGCCGGCGCGAGCCCGACCCCGGCGCCAGCCGGGGGCACGCCCGAACCCTGCCGTCCCGTCCGTCCTGGAAGTCAGCGCTCCACCTGCTCCCCCGTGCGCAGCTCGTACGACGGCCCCTCGATCCAGAACAGCAGGTGCTCCGCGTCCGGCAGCTCCGGGTGCGGCCGGGCCAGCTCCACCGCCCAGAGCGGGTCCACGATCCCCGGCCTCACCACCCGCTCCACCGTTTCCGGCTCCGTCCGTACCACCTTCACCACGGCCGGCGTTTCCAGCTCCACCAGGCTGGTGTCCAGGTAGCGGAGGTCGTACGCAACCAGCCGCTGGGCCGTGAAGGTCCAGCCGCGATGGATCGCGTAGTCCTCGCGGACGGTGTCCAGCACCCACTGGCGGACAAGGTCGGTCTCCAGCATCGCGCCCGTTCCGGTGTCGTCCTCTCGGCATGCCCGCCGCTCCACGGAGCACGACCCGTTCCCGCGCGCCGAAGCCCGCCCTGCCGGACGGAGCCCGCACACGATCCTTGCCAGACACATTTGCAGACATATTTTGCGGATGCACCCCAAAGGATCGACCCACCTCGGAACCGGGAGCCCGCCATGGCACACGTGCTGTTCGTCATCGCTGAAGCCGGAGGACACTTCAGCGCCAGCTGGGGGCTGGCGGCGCAGCTGCGCGAGGCGGGGCACGACGTCACCTACGTGGGCCAGGAGCGCGCCCGCGCCACGGTGGAGGGGCAGGGCTTCGCCTTCGAGGTCGTCCCCTTCCTGCTCGCGCCGCGCATCGGCCTCGCCCCGCGGCCCGGCGAGCGCTGGGGCCCGCTCCAGCGCCTCCGGGCATGGGTGGCGCGCGGCGGGCACGGCCGCGCCCTCCTGGCCGCGGCCGCCGGCGTCCCCGCGCAGACCGCCGAGACCGTCCGCCGGCTCCGGCCCGACCTGCTCGTCTTCGACCCCTTCCGCCTGGGCTGGTACATCCCCTTCCACCCCCACGGCATCCCCGCCGTCGCCTTCAGCTCCAAGCCGCTCCTCACCGCCGACCCCCTGGTCCCGCCCTACACTTCCGCCGTGGTCCCCGACCGCACCGCGCGCGGGCGACTCCGCGTTCGCCTGGCCTGGCTCCGCGTGCGGGCGGCGTACCTGCGCCACCGGCTGGGCCAGGCCGCCGAGCGGGCGGTCACCGGCTACTCGTCCATGCGGCTCTGGCGCACCCTCGCCGCGCAGGCCGGCTACCCGCTGCGCCGCCGGTGGGCCACCCGCCCGCTCTCCTTCGACCTGCGGCTGCGCGGCGTCCCCGAGCTGGTGCTCTTCCCCCGCGAGTTCGACTTCCCGCGCGAGCGCCCGCTCCCGCCCGACGCCGTGTACGTGGGCCCCTGCGTGTACGCGAGCCGCCGCGAGGAGCCCTTCCCCTGGGACCGGCTCCCCGCCGGCCGCGGCGTGGTGCTCTGCTCGCTGGGCACCATGGCGTACAACTACGACCGCGACGGGGTGGACTTCCTGCGACGCGTGGCGGCCGCCTTCGCGGACGACCCCCGCCGCTTCCTGGTGCTGGTCTCCGGGGGGCCCGCCGTCACCGCCGCGCTGGGGCCGCTCCCCGACCACGTGGGCGTGTGCGAGTGGGCGCCGCAGCTCCAGGTGCTCGCCCGCGCCGAGGCCATGATCACCCACGGCGGCGCCAACTCCATCCGCGAGTGCATGACGGCCGGCGTCCCCGTGCTGGTGTACCCGTTCCGCGCCGACCAGCCGGGCAACGCGGCGCGCATCGTCTTCCACGGAGTGGGGATGCGCGGCGACCACCGGCGCGACGGCCCCGACGAGATCCGCCGCAAGCTGGACGCGCTGGTCGCCGATGCCGGGATCCGCGAGCGGGTGCGGCGCATGCGCGAAGCGTTCGTGCGCTGCGACGAGGAGCGGGCGGCGGCGGCGTTCGTCGAGCGGTTTCTACGGGAGAAAGGAAAGCTGAACGGCGGGGTGGGGCGTGCCCCCGGCTACGCCGGGGTCGGGCTGCGCGCGGAGTAACGCACGATACGACCGTGCGTAACTCCGTCGAGCCCCCGCAAACTGCCGCGGGGTCTCGACCCTGCCGGGCGCGCATCCCTCACGCGGTCGGCGCTGGCGTCCGCGGGGCCCCCTGCCCCCGACCCCCTCCCCCGCAAGCGGGAGAGGGGGAGCACGACACGCCGAAAACCGAGGGTCAGGAAGCCCTCCCCCAGAATCGGGGGAGGGTGGCGAGCCTCAAGCGAGCCGGATGGGGGCTGCCGGGGGCCGTCGGCGTGCCTGTTGCGCCGCGCGGGAAAACAGAAGATTTTGCGCACCCGCGCCGCGGGCGCCCCGTCCCGACGCCACACCCCGCAACGACCCAGCCCCATGAGCCACGCCGCAGGTCCGGACGCACGATCCCCGAGCCGCGCCGGACGCGCCTTCCGGCTCCGCCGCGGCCTCGCGGCCGGGCTTCTGCTCGCCGCAGCGGGCGGCGCGTGCGGCCCCGGGAGCTTCACCGTGCACGGGCCGCCCGCCGGGACCGTTCCTCCGCTCCCCGACGTCCCCGCGGAGGCCCTCCGGCGGTTCCCGCTGGAGGAGGCCACCCTCGCCGACCTGCAGGCGGGGATGCGCGACGGGCGGTACACCGCCCGCTCGCTCGCGCAGGCGTACCTGGACCGCATCGGCGCGCTGGACCGGGCGGGGCCCTCGCTGCACTCCATGCTGGACCTGAACCCCGACGCGCTCGCCATCGCCGACAGCATGGACGCCGAGCGCCGGGCCGGGCGCGTGCGCGGGCCGCTGCACGGCATCCCGGTGGTGGTCAAGGACAACGTCGGCACCGGCGACCGCATGACCACCACCGCCGGTTCGCTGGCGCTGGAAGGCTCCATCGCCCCGCGCGACGCCTTCGTCGCCGCGCGGCTGCGCGCGGCCGGCGCCGTCATCCTGGGAAAGACCAACCTCAGCGAGTGGGCCAACTTCCGCTCCACCCGCTCCGCCAGCGGCTGGAGCGGGCGCGGCGGGCAGGCCCGCAACCCGTACGCCCTGGACCGCTCCCCCTGCGGCTCCAGCTCCGGCACCGGCGTCGCCGTGTCCGCCAGCTTCGCCGCCGTCGGCGTGGGCACCGAGACCGACGGCTCCATCGTCTGCCCCGCCGCCGCAAACGGCATCGTCGGGCTCAAGCCCACCCTGGGGCTGGTGAGCCGCGCCGGCATCATCCCCCTGGCCGGGAGCCAGGACGTCGCCGGGCCCATGGCGCGCACCGTCGCCGACGCCGCCGCGCTGCTCTCCGTCCTCGCCGGCGCCGATCCCCGCGACCCCGCCACCGCCGCCTCCCGCGGCCACGTGGAGGCGGACTACGCCCGCTTCCTGGTGCCGGACGGGCTGCGCGGCGCCCGCATCGGCGTCGCCCGCAGGGGGTTCACCGGCTACCACCCCGGGACCGACCAGCTCTTCGACCGGGCGCTCGACGCCATGCGCCGGGCCGGCGCCACCCTCGTGGACTCCGTGGACATCCCCCACTACGGCGAGTACGGCGACGCCGAGTACACGGTGCTCCTGTACGACTTCAAGCACGACCTGGACCGCTACCTCGCGGAGCTGGGGCCGGGCGCGCCGGTGAAGTCGCTCGCCGACGTCATCGCCTTCAACGAGCGCGAGAAGGCGCGCTCCATGCCCTACTTCGGGCAGGAGATCATGCTCGCCGCGCAGGCCAGGGGGCCGCTCACCGACCGGGAGTACCGCGACGCGAAGCGGAAGACGCGTCTCGCCGGGGCGGGCGTGGATTCGGTGATGCGGCGGCTGCGGCTGGACGCCATCGTCGCGCCCACCGGGGGGCCGGCCTGGACCATCGACCTGGTCAGCGGCGACCACTTCCTGGGCGCCAGCTCCACGCCGGCCGCCGTCGCCGGCTACCCGAATCTCACCGTGCCCATGGGGTACAGCTTCGGGCTGCCGGTGGGGATCTCGTTCTTCGGGCGCGCCTGGAGCGAGCCCACGCTGATCCGGCTCGCGTACGCGTACGAGCAGGCGACCCGGCACAGGCGTGCTCCTCAGTTCCTTGCTACGGCGGATCTTTCCGTGCCGTGAGTCGGGTCGTTCGTCGTCTGGTTTCGGGGGGCCGCTCCGGAGCCGGACGATACGGCCGTCCGTCTCCTGCGCGGGCTCCGGGAGCCAGGCCAAACAGCCGGCCTGTCTCCCTGCGCCGGAGTGAGCCTCGCCAAACTGCCGGCGAGTCTCCCTCCGAACAGAATGATGTGGATACTGCGGAACGGCAAAGGCGAAACGGCGTGTGTGAGGGCGCCGTTCTGCCGTGACCTCCCTTTCTCCGGCCGTGCGTCCGGCACGGCACACCTCGATCCCCTGGGCATCGGTTCATGAGACAGCGTCGCGCCGTCCTGTTCCTCTGCGCGGACCCGGACAGGGACCCGGTGGCGGGCCACGTGTTCGAGGCGTCGCGCGGGCTGTTTCCGCTCGCCGAGACCGGGCGCGAGGTCGACGGGTTCCCGGTGCTGGCGTGGAGCGACGCGGCGGGGCGCGAGTTCGTGTACGTGCGCACCGGCGATGTGCTGAGCCACGACTACCCGCGCTACCTGCCCGTGCTCGCCGGCCAGCTCGCCGACTTCGACGTGGGGCTGCTGGTGAACTGGCACGAGGGCGCCAACGCGCCCGACGCCATCTTCATGGCGCACACCACCGGCGACGTCGTGTCCGGGGAGTACGGCGCGGCCGATCCCGCGCTGACCACGGCCATGCTGCGCGCCATCGAGCGGACCCGCGCCGAAGCGGGGCTGGAGCGCTACCGGACCGTGTCCGAGGCCACCCACTGGTCGGGGGTGGTCCACGGCCACGCGCCGGAGCTCCTCACCCGCTACCCGGTGCCGCTGCTGGACGTGGAGATCGGGAGCGGTCCCGCGTGCTGGGGCGACCCGGAGGCCGCGCGGGTGCTCGCGCTCGCCCTCCCCCGCGTCTTCGACGAGGAGCCGCCGCGGGGCGGGTCCGTGCTCTTCGTCGGCGGGGTGCACTTCGAGCCCAGCATCCGCGACGCGGTGGTGGGGGACGCCCGCCGCGACGACGTGGCCGTTTCCCACATCCTCGCCGGCCACTGGCTCGCGGCGGGCGGCTACGGCGAGCCCGGCGGCGCGGCGAAGCTGGAGGCGTGTGCCCGCTCCATCGCGGGGGGCGTGGACGCCCTCGTCTTCCACGACAGCCTCAAGGGGCCCGTCAAGGCCGCCGTCCGCGCCGCAGCCGAGCGCCTTGGCGTGGAGTGCTTCAACCACCGCAGGCTGCGCGGCCCGGACCCGCTCTTCCCCGCGCAGGCCACGGCCGCGCCGGAATAGCGGAGCCCCGCGGGCCGGGCGGCGGTCCCGGCGTCCATGAAAAGAGAACGGCGGAACGGCGCTCGCGGGGAGCGCCGTTCCGCCGTTCCGTTTTTTCCGTCCGCCTCCGCCGTCAGGCCGGCTCGTCCGCCTCGCCGCTGCGCCCGTTCCACGCCTCGCGGAGCTCGTCGGCATAGCGCACCAGCAGGTACTCCGTCCGGGGCGCCACCCGGCAGGCGTCGTCGCCGCAGGCGATCCGGACGCACTCGCCCGTCCACGGGTCCGCCTCCACCGTGGCCCCGCCGCCGCAGAAGGGGCAGGGCCGGAGCGGGCCCAGGTCCACCCGCGGCGCGATCCGCGAGCCCGGGCGCGCCTCCGCCGGCGGCGCGGCGGGGAGCGGCGCGGCCAGCGCGATCACCGGCGCACCCGGGAGCGGGCGATCGCCGCGTCCACGCTCCACGGCCCCGCGCCGGCGAACACCAGGTACAGAAAGAAGAAGCAGTACATCACCGCGGGCACGCCCATGTTGGTGGTGGGCCAGAACGCCTGCGGCGCGTGGAACTGGAAGTACGCCACCGCCATCTCCCCGGCGAGGATGAAAGCCGTGGGGCGCGTCCACAGCCCCACCACGATGAGCAGCCCGCCCACCACCTCCATCAGCCCGCCGATCCCCATCTGCGACATCAGCTCGATCGGCGGCATGTTGGGCATGGGGTTGGCCGGGTAGCCGAAGATCTTCATCGTCCCGGCGGACAGGAACATCGCCCCGGCCACGATGCGGAAGATGCTCAGCATGCGGCCGGTCCAGGGCGAGGGCGAGGCTTCGTAGATCGACATGGGTCCGTTCGGGTCTGGGGATGGGGGCGGCGGCACCGGCCGCCGGCCCCGCGGGATGGGTGAGCCCTGCTTCTACGGGAACGTCGAACGGGGCGGGGCGGAATCGACACCGGCCGGGCGCCGCGCTTCGTGCAGCCGCGCGCCGGCCCAGGCGCAGGGCAGCGAGATGGCGATGATCGCCAGCGAGTACCAGGCCGGCCCGTACTGCCACATCGCCGCGGCCCCCGCTGCGGAAACCACCGTCCCGATCCCGCCGAGCGCGAGCGCGTGCCGCGTGGGGTGGTCGGGGGCAAGCCGCGCCGCCAGCCAGCACCCCGCGACGCCGAAGACGACGCGGTACGCCGTCGCGAGCAGGAACAGCCCATCCGCCATGATCTCGGGAAAGGGCGGGTACACGCCGGCCGCGTGCAGCACCGCGTCCGCCGCGGTGGAAAGGACGACGATCGCCACGAGTCCGGCGAGCACGGCGCCGGCGCGGCGGAGGGCGAGGCGCGGGCGGCGGGTCCCGCCGAGGTCCAGGGTGCCGTTGAGGGTCGTCATGGTCGTGTCTCCGCGTGCGGCGTGAGTTCGGCTCCGGGCCGGTGCGGCCCTGCTCTCTCGTGGAGTCGGAGCCGCCGCCGCGTCCTCGACATCGAAGGCCGCCCGCGGCGCGGACGGCCTTCGGCGCGGTCCGGGATCACATCGTCTTCAGGTGCGCCTCCAGGCGGCGCAGCGTCTGGTTGCCCAGCTCCACGGCCCCGAACCGCTCCGCCTCCTGGCGGTGCGCCGCCGTGGCGAGCACCGTCCGCATGGTGACGCGCGTCCGGCCGCCCAGGTCGTCGAACGTCACCGTCACCTGCATCAGCGCCGGGTCGTCGTCCATGTCGTGGCCGTGCGCGAACTCCAGGCGCTCGGGCCGCACGATCTCCCGGTAGACGATGCGGTTGGGATAGTCGGTGCCGTCCGGCCCGTGCATGGTGAACCGCCACCTGCCGCCCGGCCGTATGTCGATCTCGTGCACCGTGTTGCTGAAGCCGTCGGGACCCCACCAGTGCGGCAGGTGCTCCGGGTCCGTGTACGCGCGGAACACCAGCTCCCGCGGCGCGTCGAAGTCGCGCGTGAGGACCAGCTCGCGGTCCGCCGTCGCGGAGGACGCGGTGTCCGCCGCCGTGTGTGCTGCTTCCATGGGGATTCTCCCGGGTGGGGGTTGGATGGGTGAGTGTTCAGGCGCGTTCGTCCCGCAGCCCGGCGACCAGCTCCGCCAGGCGGTCCAGCGTCGCGGACCACCCGCCGAAGGCGCCGGAGCCCGCCCAGCCGGCGTAGTCCTCCGGCGTCCCGAAGACGATGCTCATCCGCACCGTGGTCCGCCCGTCCTCCTCCTCCCAGGTCGCCGTCTCCACCGCCTCGTGCCCCGGCATGGACTCCAGCCCCCAGCTGTTCACGATGCGGGCGGGGGGAACCACCTCGCGGTACACCCCCGCGAACGCGACCTCGCCTCCGTCCGGCCCCCGCATGACGTAGCGGAAGGCGCCGCCCGGCCGCAGGTCGATCTCGCAGGTGGTGAGCGTCGTGCCCCGCGGCCCGTACCAGCGCGCCACGTGCTCCGGCCGGGTCATGGCTTCCCACACCAGCTCGCGCGGCGCGTCGAAGACGCGCGTGGCCGTGGCCTCGCGGTTGCCGGGATCGGTGGAGGCGGGCGCCGGGCCCGCGCCGGGAAAGGAGGTGATCATCGGTCGTCTCCGGCGGGAGTGTGGGAGGCGGCCAGCAGCGCCGCCAGGCGGTCCAGCGATTCGGTCCAGCCCTGCACCTCGCCCTGGTCCTCGGCCAGGCCGGCGTGGCGCGCGGTGAGCAGCGTCCCACCGGTGCCGTGCACGTCGAGCGTCACCCGGATCGTCATCTCGGCGGGAAAGCCCGGTCGCTCCACCCGGTTTCCCTCCGCGTCCGAGAACCAGCAGGTGAACGCCACGCGCTCCGGCGCCGCGACTTCCTGGTACTCGCCGCGCACCCACACGTCCGGGTGGTCGGGGAAGCGGTGGCAGAAGTGCAGCATCCCGCCCGGCCGCGCGTCCAGCGTGCAGAAGGGAAGGGAGGAGCCCGCCGGCCCCCACCAGCGGGCGAAGTGCGCGGTCTCGGTCCAGGCGCGGAACACAAGCTCGCGCGGCGCGTCGAGCAGCCGCGTCACCACCAGCTCGCCGCCGTCCCACGCCGCGGGCGCGGCGGCCGGCGCCCCGCTATTCGCTGCTGCCGTCATCGGTCTTCTCCCTGTGTTGGAGTTCACGGAGGTACACGTCCAGCCGTTCGAAGCTTTCCTCCCAGTGCCGCCGGTACTGCTCCACCCAGTCGTCCACCTCGCGGAGCGGGTTTGCCCGCAGCCGGCAGGGCCGCCACTGCGCCTCCCGTCCCCGCTCGATGAGCCCGGCGCGCTCCAGCACCTTGAGGTGCTTGGACACCGCTGGGAGGCTCATGTCGAACGGCTCCGCCAGCTCCGTGACCGACGCCTCGCCCGACGCCAGCCGGGCCAGGATCGCCCGCCGGGTGGGGTCGGCGAGCGCCGCGAAGATGGTGCTGAGGTGGTCAGGTGGCATCTGTGAAACCTAATGGTTAATTAACCTATCGGTAAATTAAAGGGTAGCCTTCCGGCTGTCAAGGAAATCGACGACGTGACTAAAGAGCAGTTCACGTGCTCCGCACTGCCGATCCTCGTGCTTGACACGCCACGACGAAAAGTACAGAATCTTCGAACAGTTCTTTGCGGACATTTGGCGCATCGGGCTTCGGGTCCGGCTCGCCACTCCCTCCATGCGCGGAGTACGCCCATGTCCAGCAGGACGCCCATTCTTCGATGGATCTTCACGACAGCAATCATCGGGACCGTGCTGAGTGCCTGTGCGGATGCGCCGACCCGACCCATGTCCGCGTCTCTGCCCCTGTACGAGGCTGGACAGGGCACGCAGATCGGATCGGAGCCTGTCCCGTCTCCGTTGCCGCCCGGTGATCCCGGCGGCGCCACTACCCAGGGTTGTGGAGGATCAGCAGGAAGCCGTAGTGGACCCGGCGACCGCCGAACTGGTCCCGTGTCCGCTGCCGGGTCTGGTGGTGACTGCTCCTCCGCCGGAACCGCCGCCGCCCCCTCCGTCTGACGAGCCGCCGCCGCCGGGGGGCGGTGGAACTCCTCCGTCCACCGAAGGCGTGTGTGACCCGACCGTAGACTGGGATCCGGACTGTCCCCCACCTCCGGTCTGCGGCTATCTCGTATCGGCGGCCGGAGAGTGCATCCCTCTTCCAGGGCCGGATGAGCAGGATGAGATCGTCAGCGAGGCGGAAGCCGCGGCGCGTCCTTGCCCCAACGTGAACGAGCACACACTCTGGTATCAGGAAGAAGTTCCCGAAGATCCGGACGGCGAGATGGCCCACTTCCGCTTCGAGAAAGGCTACCTTTCAAAAGTGGAAGACCTCGCTGTCGGGTTCTTGATTTCACGGGCGAAGTACTACAACAAGCGGGACATCGTGAGCGAGAACTTCGCCCGGTGGGTCATGCGGCCGGGGTACATCAACGTGATCTGCACCATGAAGGCGAGGATTCCACTCACGGCCGGCAGGTCGTACATCCGGTGGTCTCTCATCAAGGATGGAAGCTACGATGGAACGATCGAAAGACTACGCTAGGCGCCGCTTCGGTGTCCTGCGTCTGACGGGTCTGATCGCTGCCGTCGTTCTCGGCTCATGCGATGGAATCACTCAAGCGCGTCCGGTCAGGGGAGCCGGGCCGGAGACATCTTCTGCCCCCCGGGAGGAAAAGATGGGCAAGCTCCCTGTTTCCATGCGGAGCGCGTTTTCCGTCGAGGAGGTTTCTGCGGCGTCGCTCGTGCTCGCCAAGAACAACGAGGCGTATGCACGGGAGCTCACGGATGCCCTCATGGGCGGGTCGCTGGACGTGGACGACGAGTTCCTCACCATCCTCGCCATGATGTCCGACGACCTCGCGGTGCGGGTGGGAGGGCTGCGCGGGCTCACGCCGGAACAGTCCGTTGAATGGACGGGAGGTCTCCTGAAGGAGCACGGCCACCCGACGACGTGGAAAGTCGAGTGGGTGGACGAAGAAGAAGACGACGAGGCCGTCCCACCCCCCGATCCGTGACTTCGTGAGCCGACACCGCCCGCTCGGCCCATCGGCGACAGGCACGCCGGCCGCGGGTGGGCGGCGCTCCGACGCGTGGGGCGCCGCCCCACCGCCGTCGCGGACGATCCCCTACTTCCTGCCCCGGCACCCTCCCCCTACATTCCCGCCCCATCGCGCCGCGGCCCGGCCCCACGCCGGAGCCACGTCCGCACTCCCGCACTTTCGAACTCCCGCCCTTCCGCAAAACCATGCTCGACGCGCTCCTCCGGCCCCGCTCCGTCGCCGTCGTGGGCGCCAGCCGCACGCCCGACACCATCGGCTACCAGATCCTGGACAACCTGGTGCGGCACGGCTTCACCGGCGCCGTGTACCCGGTGAACCCCTCCGCCGCGTCCGTCCACTCCATCCGCGCCTATGCTTCGGTGGAGGACGTTCCCGAGCCGGTGGACCTGGCCGTGGTGGTGGTGCCCAAGCAGCACGTGCAGGCCGTCGCCGAGGCGTGCGGGCGCAAGGGCGTGGGGGCGATGGTGGTGATCTCCGCCGGCTTCCGGGAGATCGGCGGGGCGGGGGTGGAGCGCGAGCGCGAGCTGGTGGCGACGGTGAGGAAGCACGGGATGCGGCTGGTGGGCCCCAACTGCATGGGGGTCATGAACACCGAGCCCGGCGTGTCCATGAACGCCACCTTCGCGCCCACCATGCCCCCGGCCGGCCCCGTCGCCTTCCTCAGCCAGTCCGGGGCGATGGGCGTCACCATCCTGGACTACGCCTCCGAGTACGGCATCGGCATCTCGCAGTTCGTGTCCGTGGGCAACAAGCCCGACGTGAGCGGCAACGACCTGGTGCAGTACTGGGCCGACGACGAGCGCACCGGCGTCATCCTCATGTACCTGGAGAACTTCGGCAACCCGCGCCGCTTCACCCAGCTGGCGCGCGAGATCACCCGCCGCAAGCCCATCATCGCGGTGAAGTCCGGGCGCACCGGGGCCGGCGCCCGCGCCGCCTCCTCGCACACCGGCGCGCTGGCCGGAACCGACGCCGCCACCGACGCCCTGCTGCGGCAGTGCGGCGTCCTGCGCGCCGAGACGGTGGAGGAGATGTTCGACCTGGCGATGGCCTTTTCCCACCAGCCCATCCCCCGCGGCAACCGCGTCGCCATCGTCACCAACGCAGGGGGCCCGGGGATCATCATCGCCGACGCCTGCGAGGCGCACGGGCTGGAGGTGGTGGAGCTGACGGAAGCCACCCGGGCCCACCTGGCGGCCCACTTCCCCGAGGAAGCGTCGCTGCGCAACCCGGTGGACATGATCGCCTCCGCCAGGGCGCAGAGCTACCGCGTCGCCGTGGAGGCCGTGCTCGCCGATCCCGGCGTGGACGCCGTGATCGCCACCTTCGTCCCGCCGCTGGGCGTGCGCCAGGAGGACGTCGCCGAGGCCATCGTGGACGTGGCCGCCGGCCAGCGGGAAAAGCCGGTGCTCGCCGTGCTGATGGGGCGCCAGGGGCTGCCGCAGGGCCTCGCCGAGCTGAACGCCGCCGGCATCCCCGGCTACCGCTTCCCCGAGTCCGCCGTGCGCGCCCTCGCCGCCATGTACCGCCAGCGCCGCTGGCTGGAGCGCCCCGTGGGCCGGGTGCGCACCTTCCCCGTGGACCGCGCCGCCGTGGCCGCCATCCTGGAGGCGGCCCGCGCCGCGGGCCGCGAGAAGCTGTCCGAGACCGAGGTGATGCGCGTGCTGGAGGCGTACGGCATCCCCGTCGCCCCGTACGCCGTCGCGCGCACCGCGGACGAGGCGGAGGCCGCCGCCGCGGCGATCGGCTGGCCGGTGGTGCTCAAGGTCCTGTCGCCGCGCATCGTCCACAAGTCGGACGTGGGCGGCGTGGTGGTGGGCGTGGAGGACGCCGCGGGGGTGCGGGCGGCCTTCGCGCGCCTGACCACGGAGGTGCCGGAGCGGGCGGGGATCGGGGCGGGGGAGGTGGAGGGCGTGCTGGTGCAGAAGATGGTGTCGGGCGGGCGGGAGACCATCGTGGGGATGCACACCGACCCGCAGTTCGGGCCGCTGCTGATGTTCGGCCTGGGCGGGATCTACGTGGAGGCGCTGGGCGACGTGGTCTTCCGCGTCACCCCCGTGTCCGACGTGGACGCGCACGAGATGGTGCGCTCCATCCGCGGCGCCGCGCTCCTGGCCGGCGTCCGCGGCGAGGCCCCCGCGGACCTGGCCGCCGTGGAGGAGGTCATCCAGCGCATCGGCCAGCTGGTGGACGACCACGACGCCATCCGCGAGCTGGACGTGAACCCCTGGCTCGCCTTCGCGGAGGGCGGAGTGGCCGTGGACGGCCGCATCTCCGTGCGCCTGGCGCCATGAAGCCGCTCCCGCTGGCCCGCCGCGCGGCGGCGCAGTAGATTGCCCGCCGGACCGAGTCCCTTTTTCAACAGGATGGAATCCCGTGAGCGAGTCCGCACTCCTTGTCCTGCGCAACGCCGGCGTCTTCGGCCTGGTCACCCTGGCCATCTACGGCGCCTGCCTGCTGATGATCCGCGTGGAGGACAACCGCGCCAAGCGCCGCAAGTAGCCCCGGCCGGCCCGTCGCGCCGCACGCCGCCCCCGCCCGGACTCGTCCGCGCGGGGGCGTTCGCGTGCCGGCGGCCCGCCGTTGTCGTTGCCGTTCCGCAGTACCCCCCAGAGTCTGTTCGGAGGGAGACTCGCCGGTAGTTTGGCGAGGCTCACTCCGGCGCAGGGAGACCCGGGGGCAGTTTCCCGGGGCTCCCGGAGCCCGCGTAGGAAACAGGCCGGCAGTTTGGCCTGGTTCCGGAGCGGTCCCCCGCACCCAACCAGCTACTCACCTGCAGATATGGACGAGGACGGGAACTCGCGCGCCGGGTCCGATCGTATTACACTAGCACCAGGGGCGCGCCGGAGTGGCCGGTGGACAACGGCCGGCGCCGGGCGCCCGAGTTCCCGTTCCAGCAAGGAGGTTGCATGAGAAAGCCCATCAGCAAGCACGCCCTTCGCCGCGCCATGGAGAGAGTCCAGGGCGAAGGACTTGTCACATGGAGCGATCCGACGGGGTCGGTGATCGACCGCGTCTGGCACGAGCTGGAAAAGGAAGCGTTCGGCGCAAAGAAGCCCAGCGGGCGCGACTCCGCGCGCCGGGGGCACGTCCCGGCCCTGGTGGGCGCGCCGGACGAGACCCTGGAGACGGACGAGCTGGAGGTGGAGCAGGAGTAGCCGGCCGCGCGCAGCCGTCCACCGCGCCGAGGGCTCGTTGAGCCGCTCCGCGGGCGCGTCGGGGAGCCCCGGGAAGTCCCGGGGCTCCCTTCGCGCGGAGGTCCTCTTCAACCTCGCCTTCCTGGCCTTCGCGGCCGTCGTCCTCGCCCTCTGGACCGCCTCCGTCCTCGACGTCGCCGCCATGGGCGCGCGCGGGGCGCTGGGCGCCATCCTCCTCCTCGCGGCCGCCGACGTGGCGGTGTTCGCGCTGCTGGGGAGCTACCTGCTGGGGCGGCTGGTGGTCCGCCCCCTTTCCGAGGCCGCCGACGCCGCCACCGCCATCGCCGACGGCGACTACCAGCGCCGCGTCCCCGGGGGCGGCACCCGCGAGATGGACGCCCTCGCCGCCGCGCTCAACCGCCTCACCGACCAGATGCTCCACAACCAGACCCGGCTGGCCGAGAACGTCCGCTCGCTGGACGAGACCAACCGCCTGCTGGTGGCCACCCAGAGCGACCTGGTGCAGGCCGAGAAGCTGGCCGGCATCGGCCGGCTGGCGGCCGGCGTGGCGCACGAGGTGGGGAACCCGCTGGGGGCGCTGATGGGCTACGCCGGCATCCTGCGCCGCCGCGGCGGCGACGCCGAGATGCTCGACGGCGTGGAGCGCGAGGCGCGCCGCATCGACCGCATCGTCCGCTCGCTCCTGCAGTACGCGCGGCCGCACCCCGGGGAGCGCGAGCGCGAGCCGGTGGACGTCAACGCCTCCCTGCTGCGGGTGGTGGAGCTGCTCCGGCAGCAGGGGCGGCTCGCCGACGTGGAGGTACGCCTCCAGCTCGCCCCCGGCCTTCCCCTCATCGACGCCGTGGCCCACGACGTGGACCAGGTGTTCGTCAACCTGGTCGCCAACGCCGAGCTGGCCATGGAGGGGCGCGGCGTGCTCACCGTCAACACCACGCTTCGCCGCTTCGAGCCCGCGCGGCGCATCCCGCCCCGCCGCGCCGACGACCCGCCGGGGGTGGACTACAGCCACCTGCGCCGCCCGCGGCACGGCTCGCAGCGCGACGCCCACCGGCTGGAGCCGGGGGACGAGATCGTGCAGGTGGTGGTCGCCGACACCGGGCCCGGGATTCCCCCCGAGCTGGTGGAGGCCGTGTTCGACCCCTTCTTCACCACCCGCCAGCCCGGCGAGGGGACCGGCCTGGGGCTCGCCATCGTCGCCAGCACGGTGACCGAGTTCGGCGGGCGCGTGGAGGTCACCTCCGCAAACGGCGGGGGCGCGGTGTTCACCCTTTCCTTTCCCACCGGCAGGGAGCCATCGTGAGCGCGGGCCGCATCCTGGTGATCGACGACGAGGCGGGGCTCCGCCACACCCTTTCCCTCCTCCTGCGCGAGGAGGGGTACGAAGTCGCCACCGCCGAGGACGGCGAGGTGGGGCTGCGCACCGCCCTGGCCGACCCGCCCGGCCTGATCCTGTGCGACGTGCGCATGCCGCGGCTGGACGGGCTCCAGTTCCTGGACCGCTACCAGGAAGCCGAGGGCCGCGCGCTGGTGATCGTGATGAGCGCCTACGGCTCGCTGGACACCGCCGTGGAGGCCATGCGCCGCGGCGCCTACGACTACGTATCCAAGCCCTTCAACGCCGACGAGATCCTGCTCACCCTCCGCAAGGCCGAGGAGCGCGAGCACCTGCGGCGCGAGGTGGACCGCCTGCGAAAGCAGGTGGGCGAGGTGCAGGGCTTCGAGGCGGTGGTGGGGCGCTCCCAGGTGATGCGCGAAGCGCTCGACCTGGCCGGGCGCGTGGCGCCGTACCCCTCCACCGTGCTCATCACCGGCGAGAGCGGCACCGGCAAGGAGGCCATCGCCCGCGCCATCCACCGCGCCTCGCCCCGCGCCGAGGGGGCGTTCGTGGCCGTGAACTGCGGCGCCATCCCCGAGAACCTGCTGGAATCCGAGCTGTTCGGGCACGAGAAGGGCGCCTTCACCGGCGCCGACCGCACCCGCGAAGGATTGTTCGCCGAGGCGGGCGGCGGCACCCTCTTCCTGGACGAGATCGGCGAGCTTCCCCACCCGCTCCAGGTCAAGCTGCTTCGCGTGCTCCAGGAGCGCCGGGTGCGGCGCGTGGGCGCCTCCGCCGAGGTGGCGGTGGACGTGCGCGTTCTGGCCGCCACCGCGCGCGACCTGGTGGAGGAAGTGCAGGAAGGGCGCTTCCGCGACGACCTGTTCTATCGCGTCAACGTCGTCCAGATCCACCTTCCCCCGCTGCGCGCCCGCCCCGAGGACGTCCCCCTGCTGGCGAGCCACTTCCTGGCCCGCCACGCCGCCCGCTTCGGCATCCCCGCGCGCGACCTCCCCGCCGGCGTGGTCGCCGTGCTGGCCTCGTATCCCTGGCCGGGGAACGTGCGCGAGCTGGAGAACGTGGTGGAGCGGGCGCTGGTGCTTTCCGGCGGCGACGTCCGCGAGGAGCACCTGCCGGCGCACGTCCGCTCCGGCACCCACCCGTTCAACATCCTCCCCGACGACGCGGACCTGTCCGTGAAGCGGCGTCTTCCCGCGCTGGAGCGGGAGCTGATCGCAAAAGCGTTGCAGCGCACCCAGGGGAACCGGACCCGTGCCGCGGACCTGCTGGAGCTGTCGGTGCGGGCGCTTTCCTACAAGGTCCAGGACTACGGGCTGGACTGATCGACAACGGCCTGAACTGAAACTGCGGGTTCGGGCGTGCCCCCGGCTGGCGCCGGGGTCGGGCTTCGGCTCCGTAACGCACGAAACAACCGTGCGTAACGGAGTCGAGCCCGCGCAAACTGCGCGCGGTCTCGCCCCTTCGGGCCGAAATCCCTCACGCGGTCTCGCGCTGGCGTCCGTGGGAGGCCCCCACCCGGCTCGCTTAGGCTCGCCACCCTCCCCCAATTCTGGGGGAGGGTTTTCTGTCGTTCAGGAATCTGCGCAGGGAGGTCGGGGGAGGGTCCGCAGGCGGTGCGTTTGTTCGAAGCCAGCGTGATCCCGCGGGCTTGCTCCACCGGTCGGCGAGTTTCGCACCGCCGAAGGAGCCTCCCACGGCCGACCCCAGACACCGGAGCCCGCCGGAGCACATGCCGTCGTCAGCGCCGGGTGAGGGGCCGTTCGGAAGCCACAAAACAGAGGATTATCGGCAGGGATTCTCGATTACTTTAGACCATTGTGTACGCCCAAAACCGTGTTTACCTTCGCGCCTCCCGCCGTGCACTTCGTCCATTATTTCCCTCCCGGTATCCCCCCATGCCCCACGCCCGCGACGCCCGTGGCTACACCCTGCTGGAGCTGATCACCGTGCTCGTCGTGCTCGCCGTCTGCGCGTCGCTGGCCGCGCCGCGGCTGCACGCCATGGCGTCGCGCATGCGCGCGCGGGCCGCGCTGGACCAGGTGGCGGCGGACCTGTACCAGGCCCGGGTGCTCGCCATCCGGGAGGGATCGCGCACCGTGATGCGCTTCCGGCGGCGCACCGACCGCGCCGAGTGCCACGCTCCCAGCTATACCCTCGTGGTCCGCGCCACCCCCGAGCGAATCGCCCGGACCACCACCCTGGACCTCCCCGCGTCCGCCTGCCTGCGGCTGGGGACCGTGGATTCCATCACCTTCAACTCGCGGGGGCTGCCGGACGGCGTCGGGCGCAAGGTCGTCCTGCAGCAGGGCGGGGCGACGGACTCGCTCACCTTCTCCCTCCTGGGGCGAACCTTCCGCCATTACTGAGCGGGAAAATTCCCGTGGTTCCACCCGGGAAACCGCGGAAAACATTTCCGGGGCAGCAAACAGTAGCACCGGCCGGAGGGGGTGGCGCTGGCAAAAAGCGTTGCGGCGCAACGTTTTTTTGCAGGGCACGCAACTTCCTTAGGGAGGCGGCATGCTTCCCACACGCCCCTCCCTCCGCGGCTCCCAGAGCGGCTTCACGCTGCTGGAGCTCCTGACCACCCTGGTCGTACTGGCGGTGATGGTGTCGCTGGCGGCGCCCTCCATGAAGGGCGTCACCACGCGGGCCCGCACCCGGACCGCCATCGACCAGCTCACGGCCGACGTGTCGCTGGCCCGCATGTACGCCGTGCGGGACGGGCGCCGCACCGTCGTTTCCATCGCTTCCGCCACCAAGTACGTCGTGGCGCGCTCCCCCGCCACCGGCTCCAACGACACCATCAAGGTCGTCAACCTGGCGCGGGACGCGGTGGGCGTGAAGCTCGTCCCTGCCACGGGGCAGCTGACCTTCGATTCCCGCGGTCTCCTGCAGACGGGCTCCCTGACCAAGGTCAAGGCGACCAAGGACTCCAGGAGCGACTCCGTCACCATCTCCTCCGTCGGACGCACCTACCGTGACTACTGATCGTGCCCGGGCCGCGGGCGAGAGCGGGTTCACCCTCATCGAGGTGCTGATCGCCATGGTGATCCTCGCGGTGGGGCTGATGGGGCTGGAGGCGCTCGGCGTGGGCGCGTCCCGCATGGTCAACCGCGCCGAGCGGCAGGGCGCCCTGGTCGCCGTCGCCAGCGACACCCTGGAGCGCACCCTCAGCCGCTTCCGGACCGCCGCGAGCCCCGCGGCCCTCCCGGACACCAGCCTCGCGTTCCTGACCACCCGCAAGGACACCATCCGCGTCCGCGTCACCGGCACCGGCACGCGTCTCCGCGCGGTGAGCGTCACCGCCATCCCCAGCCCGTCCTCCAGCGTGCTCAAGCGCGCCGACAGCCTCCGCATCACCGGCAATGTCTTCCAGTAACCGCTCCCCGGACCGGGGACAGGGCGGCTTCACCCTCGTCGAGCTGGTGGTGGCGCTGGTCATCGCCGGCTTCCTCGCCACGGTGATCTTCCAGCTGGTGCAGGGGCAGAGCCGCTTCAGCGCACTTCAGGGCGCCCGCGCCGAAGTGCAGCAGAACAGCCGCGGCGCGCTGGAGCTCATCACCAGCGAGATCCGCTCGCTCCCGGCCGGCAGCATCGAGTCCGCGTCCGCCAGCGGCATCCGCTTCCTGCTGCCGCGCGCCTGGGGGCTGGTGTGCACCACGGCGCCCGCCAGCAGCGGCACGGTGGGCGTGGTGTTCCCTCCGGGGACCTTTCCCTCGGAGTTCCCCACCGACCTGACGACGGACACCGGCTGGGGGCTCGCCATCCCGGGCTCCGCCGGCGGCTACGTCGCCGCGCGGGTGACGGCGAACACCCTTTCCAACGGCTCCTGCCCCGATTCGCTCGGGGTGCCGGCGGCGAGCGGCGCGGTGATGCGGCAGCTCACCTACTCCGCGCTCCCGGCAGGCATCAGCGCCGCGAGCGGCACCCCGGTCTTCATCTACCAGCGGGTGGAGTACGACGTGGACCTCAGCTCCACCGGCGGCCCCAAGGGCTACTGGGTGCGCCGCAAGAGCGGGGCGGGGAACTCCGAGCCGCTGGCCGGGCCCCTCCTCACCACCGGTACGGGCGTGTCGAACGGGCTGCGGTTCACCTACCTGTGCCCTGGGCGGGCGCTCACCGCGGCCGAGCTCGCGACAAGCGCCAACCGCAACCGCATCGCCCGCGTCAAGATCGCGGTCGCCATGCAGAGCCGCAGCCTGACCCGCAACACGTTCAGCGCGAGCACCGGCCAGCAGCAGCAGACGGACTCGATGACGGTTTCCCTTCGGAACGGCACTGGAGGCCTGGCATGTCCATGATCTCTCGACGCGTGATGTCCCGCCGGCTGGACGAGCGCGGCGTCGCGCTCCCGCTGGCGCTCATGGGGCTGGTGGTGGTGTCTCTCCTGGTCACCGCCGCGCTGCTCTCGTCCTCCACCGAGATGGCCACCAGCCAGGCGCGCACCGACGGCGCCCAGGGGCTGTACCAGGCCGAGGCGGCGGTGGACCGCTACCTCTCGGCCGTGGCCGCGGGCAGCGCGCGGCTCCAGGACAGCAGCGGTGTACGCACGTACACGCTCGCCGACAACGACGCCAACACCACGGACCCGCGCGTGCAGCTCACCAACACCACGCTGTCGGCGGTGACGGCCGCCAACGGCACGGTGACGCGGAGGTTCTCCATCCTTTCCGAGCCCATGCGCGGCAACACCGCGCGCGGCCGGGCCGTGGTGGCCATGGTCACGCAGGCCACGCCGCCGCCCATCCCGTTCAACACCAACATCAAGTCGGCAATCGCGCTGGGCGGCGACCTGGACGTGAACGGCAATGCCTTCACCATCAGCGGGCGGCGGACGGCGGCCGACACCTGCGCCACCCGCGGCGTGGACGCGGTGCAGCGCACCAGCGACTCGGACATCACGGCGAACAACGCCAACCACATGCGCAACTTCGTCGGGGAAAGCACGCTGGGGGTCCAGACCGAGTCGTGGGCGGCGATCACCACCGTCCTCAACAAGACCCGCCAGCAGCTCGCCTACGACGCGCTCGGCCTCGCGCCCGGGCAGACGCTGGACGACCTGATCGACGCGCTGCCGCCCAGCAAGAAGTTCGGGCCGCGCTTCGGAACCCCCGTCTCCGCCTTCGACGGCCGCGTGGACGCATCGGACAAGGTGGCGGTGATCGACGGCAACGGCGGCGCGGTGTCGCTGCAGGGCGACTCCGGCGTGGTCATCGTCGTCAACGGCCACGTGCAGATGCGCGGCAACGCGTCGTTCAAGGGGATCATCATCGTGGAGGGCAACTTCGACCTGGCGGGGACCCCGCGGGTCAACGGCGCCATCATCAGCATGGGGATCCGCGAGACCGCCACGGGCAACATCATCAACCTGGACTCCAACGCGGTCGGCAGCGGTCACGTGACGGTGCAGTTCGACAAGTGCGCGATCAAGGCGGCCGAACGAGCGCTCAGAAACGCGGCGGGGGCTGGGGGGATACCCACGACACTTGCACCGTTCGCGTGGTTCGAAGTGGTACGCTGACCGGGGTTTGCCGCAGCAAAGCTCCTTGACGCCCGCAGTCACAGCCCATATCGTTTCCGGACACCATCCAAAACATGACGGCGGCCCCCCGGCCGCCGCGCAACTCTCCCGATCGCGGGCGACCCTGCCCACGCTCCGTACACACATCGTTTTCCCCATGGTTTCTCTTCTTCGCCGCGGCAAGACGACCGTCGGCCTGGACATCGGCAGCGGCTTCATCAAGGTGGCGGTCGTCGACCACTCGGGGAGCGTGCCGGAGCTGGTGCACGTTTCCCACACCCCGCTGATCACCGACGCGATCGTCGAGGGCGAGATCATGGACCCGCAGCTGGTCGCGGAGACCGTGCGCTCCATCTTCGAGACCGCCGGGATCAAGAGCAAGAACGTGGTCGTGTCGGTGGGCGGGCGCGACGTGATGGTCAAGAAGATCCAGATGGACCGCATGAAGGAGACGGACGCCCGCGAGGTGATCCGCTGGGAGGCCGAGCAGTACGTCCCGTTCGACATGGAGAACGTGCAGCTCGACTTCCAGATCCTGGACCCGCTGGACGACGGCCTGCAGATGAGCGTGCTGCTGGTGGCCGCCAAGCGCGAGCTGGTGGACCAGAAGGTGGCGCTGCTGCGCGACGCGGGGATCGCCCCCACCGTGGTGGACGTGGACGCCTTCGCGCTCCACAACGCCTTCGAGTACAACTACCCGGAGTCGCGCGACGGCACGCTGGCCCTGGTCAACGTGGGCCACGAGATCTCCACCGTGAACGTGCTCCAGAACGGCACCCCGGTGCTCACCCGGGACATCCCCTTCGGCTCGCGGCGCCTGCGCGAGGACCTGCGCCGGCTGCACGGCCTGACCGCCGAGGACGCCGAGGCGGTGCTCCAGGGCCACTCCCCGCGCGCCGGCGAGTTCCGGCAGCTCCTCACCGAGGGGTGCGAGGAGCTGGCCACCGGGATCGAGCGCGCCGCCGCCTTCCTGTCCATCGGTGACTCGGGCGCCCAGGGGCTGGGCCGCATCTACCTGTGCGGCGGCGGCGCCCGCATCCCCGGCCTCGCCGACGTGATCGGCACGCAGCTCCGCGCCCGCACCGAGATCGCGAACCCGCTCCAGCGCCTCAAGGTGAAGCCGGGAGTCACCACGCTCTTCCCCGTCGACGAGCTCGCGCCCATGCTGATGCTCCCCGTCGGCCTGGCGCTCCGCACCGCCGCCTGATTCCAGCGAGCCATCCCTTGATCGAGATCAACCTCCTCCCCGCCGGGGAGAAGAAGCGGCGCCCCTCGGGGCGCCCGAGCGGAGCCCGCCGCGGCCCCGCGCTCCCCAAGTTCGCGGGCGACCCCTACATGCTGGGGCTCGGCACCCTCGCCGTCGTGGTGTTCCTGGGGCTGGGCTTCGCCTACTGGCGCGTGAACACCGCCCAGGCCGCGGTGGAGACGCGCATCGAGAGCGAGACGCGGGACTCCACGCGCTTCGCCTCCACCATCGAGCTGGTGGACGCGATGGAGTCGCGCCAGGACACCATCGAGAGCAAGATCGAGGTGATCCGCGGCGTGGACGAGCGGCGCTACGTGTGGCCGCACATCCTGGACGAGATCAGCCGCGCGACCCCGCCCTACACCTGGCTGACCAAGCTGGCCGCGGTGGAGGCCGAGGAGGCCCCCGCGCCGGCGGAGCCCAAGACCGCCGCCGACTCGGCGGCGGCGAAGGCCGCGGCGGCCCGGCCGAAGCCCTCGGGCCCGGCCTTCAACCTGGAGGGGAACACCGGCTCCACCCAGGCGCTGACCCGCTTCATGAAGAGCCTGGAGGCCTCGCCCTTCATCCGCGACGTCACCCTGGTGACCAGCGAGCAGACCAGCACCAACGGCCGCACGTACCAGAAGTTCACCCTGGAGGCCCGGTACGAGACCCCGGACTCCTCGTTCGTCGAGACCGTCCCCGTCATCTCCATCCGGTAGAGACATGGCGCTTCCCCCCATCGATCCGCAGCAGCGCCCCAAGCTGCTCCTCGGGACCGCGCTGGTCCTGGGTCTGGCCTACCTGTTCTACAACAGCCTCTACACGCCGCGGCAGGTGACGCTGGCGGAGATGGAGAGCCGCCTGGCCAACCTGGAGACGCAGAACCGCGCCGCCCGCGCAGTGGCCTCCACCGCCGGCACCGCCGAGGTGGAGCGCAGGCTGTCGCTGTACCGCGACCAGCTCCACTCCGTGGAGGCGCTGATCCCCTCCACGGAGGAGCTCCCCGACCTGCTGGACGCGATCTCCGCCGAGGCGCAGCGCACCGGCGTGGAGGTCACGCTGATCCAGCCCGTCGGCGCCACGGAGGAGCCCTTCTACACGCGGCGCGTCTACGACGTGGCCGTGCTGGGCTCGTACCACGCGGTCGGCGACTTCCTCACCCGGGTCGCCTCGCTGCCGCGCATCGTGACCCCGCTGGACCTGAACCTCGCCGCGAGGCAGGGCGAATCGCCCGACCAGGCGGGCCGCCTGGAAGCCCGCTTCTCCATCGAGACGTACGTCATCTCCCCCACCGAGAATGCAGCCGATGTGGAGCAATCCGAATAGGCTCCTGCGCCTCGCAGTGGCGGCCGCCGGGCTGGGCACGCTCGCCTGGTCGGCCTCCGCGCAGGCCAAGGACGACGACCCGCCGCTGGTGTACCGCCGCGAGGTCTTCCAGTACCCGCGGGGCGCCCGCCCCGACCCCTTCCGCTCGCTGCTCTCCTCCGAGGAGCTGGGCTACCGCTTCGAGGACATGCGTCTGACCGGGGTGATCTACAGCCCCAACTCGCGCGTCTCCGTGGCGGTGCTCACCGAGACCGTCAGCAAGAAGCGCTTCCGCCTCAAGGTGGGCGAGCGCGTGGGCGGGATCATGGTGGCGGCCATCTACCCCAAGCGGGTGGACGTGGTGGTGAACGAGTTCGGGGTCGTCCGGCGCGAGACCCTGGAGCTGCGGCGCCCGGACCCCGTCCAGGACGCCGGCCCGGGCCAGTTCGCCCCGCCGCCCCCCGCCGCTCCGCAGACGCAGGCTCCCCAGACCCCCGCCCAGAGAGGTACCGGACGATGAAGCGCTTGCTGGCACTCCTGGCCCTCTTCCCCCTGCTCGTCGCGGCCTCGCCGCCGGCGCGCCCGGGATCGGGCGACGTGACGACGCTGCGCCTGGAGCCCGCCGAGGGCCGGGCGGAGCTGACCATCGAGGTGGCGGGCGGCGACGTCCGCTGGACCGACTTCCCGCTCTCCGGGCCGCCCCGCGTGGTCGTGGACATCTCCGGGGCCCGCAGCGCGCTCCCCACCGAGCGGTACCAGGGGATCGACCGCGGCGGTGTGACGGGGCTGCGCACCAGCCAGTACGAGGCCGACGTGGTCCGCGTGGTGGTGGACCTGGCGCGCGCCGCCGACTACACCATCTCGCGCGTCCCCGAGGGGCTGCGCATCTCCTTCGCTTCCGGCGCCGGGGGATTCGAGCCCTGGAGCAGCGGCGCGGGCTCGCCGGCCGCGCGCCGCGCGGAGCCCCGCCGCGAGCCGGCGCCGCGTCCCGCGCAGCAGCCGCAGCAGCGGCAGGCCCGCCGCATGACGGTGAGCTTCTACGAGGCCGACATCCGCGACGTGCTGGCGAGCATCGCCGAGTTCGCGGGCCGCTCCATCGTGGCGGGCACCGGGGTGGAGGGGATCCGCGTCACCGCGGAGATCAACAACCAGCCGTGGGACGTGGCGCTGGAAACGATCCTGCGCGCCAACGGGCTCGCCTACGAGGAGCTTCCCAGCGGGATCATCCGCGTGGACAAGATCGAGGCGCTGGCGCAGCGCCGCGAGCAGGAGCCCATGGTCACCCGCACCTTCCGGGTGAACTACGTGCCGGTGGCGGAGCTCGCGACCACCCTGGCCGGCCTCAAGACGACGCGCGGCTCCATCGCCGCCAACGCCAGCACCAACACCCTGATCGTCACCGACGTGGCGTCCGCGGTGAACAACGTGGAGGCGCTGATCCCGCAGCTGGACATCCGCACTCCGCAGGTGGCCATCCAGACCAAGATCATCTTCGTCAACCGCTCCGACGTGGAGGAGCTGGGGGTCACCTACGACCTCAAGGACTCGCGCGGCAACTCGCTCAACCGGCTGGTGGGCGTGCCGGAGACCGACATCAAGACCGGCGAGCTGACGGGCGAGCTGACCCGCGACAACCTGGTGCTCCTGGGCGGCAACTCCATCGCCGCGCTGGGCAACGCCACCACCCGCGTGGTGGGGCCGTCGCTGGAAACGGTGATGTCGCTGGTGCTGGGGCGCTACACGCTGATCTCCTTCCTGGACGCGCTGCAGACGGCGCAGCTCTCGGACGTGCAGGCCGCCCCGCTGATCACCACCCTGGACAACCAGGAGGCGGAGATCTGGGTGGGCGAGCGCACCCCCATCCGCGTGGTGGACGCGGGGAGCGGGGCCGGCGGGGCGGCGGGCGGGGCCGGCGGCGCCGCCGGCGCGGGGCTCCCACGCGCCACGGCGGAGCTGGTGGAGACGGGGATCCGCCTGCGGGTGACCCCCACCATCACCGCGGACCGCCGCGTCCTGATGCAGCTGCACGCGGAGCGCTCCGCGGCCGTGGCCGCGGCGGGCGACATCGGCATCAGCTTCCAGACGCAGCAGGGCGACACCCGGCTGATGGTCCGCGACGGCGAGACCGCCGTCATCGGGGGGCTGACGGTGACCGAGGTCACCAACACCCGCTCCGGGATCCCCTTCCTGATGGACATTCCCTACGTGGGCGCCCTGTTCCGCACCTCGCGCAAGCAGGAGCAGAAGCGCGACCTGCTGATCATGGTCACCCCGCACATCGTGGAGGAGCCCGCGTGAGCTCCCTCTTCCGCTCCCACCCGACCCGCCGCGCGCCACGGGGCGCCGGCGGGGCGACGGCCCTCGCCCTCGCCCTCCTGCTCGCCTCCTGCGACGGCAGCAACCTCTTCACCGCGCCCGTGGGGACCGGGCAGACCGGCGCCGACAACGCCGCCCCGACGGTGGAGTTCGAGTATCCCAGCCCCGACACCGTCGTCACCATCGCCCCGCTGGATTCGGTCCTCACCCGCTTCCGGGTGCGGGACAACCGCGGGGTGACGGAGGTGAAGCTTTCCGGCTTCGCGCTCCGCGGCGACGCGGCGCTGGGCACCCAGACCGCGGTGGAGCGCTTCGCCGCCAAGAGCATCCGCCTGGACTCCATCGGGCGGATCAGCAAGGACACGACGTTTACGCGCTTCCTCCTGGCGACCTCCGACTCGCTCCCCGAGAGCCGGGTGTTCGTGGTCGCGACGGCGAAGGACAGCGCCGGCAACGTGGGCGCCGACACCGTGCAGGTCGCCATCGGCGGCCCGCGGGTGCAGGTGGTGTCGCCCGTGGCGGACTCGGCGTTCCGCGCCGGGACCGCCCTCCCCATCCGCATTTCCGCCGAGGACCGGGCCGACCTGATCGGCTCCATCCGCGTCCGCACCACCGGCGCCTTCCAGCGCGACACCACCCTGACGCTGCGGACGCCGGAGCGGCTGGTGGACACGACCATCGTCCTGACCATCCCCGCCGGCGCGCAGGGCAACCTGGACGTGGTCGCCACGGCGACCTCGGGGCGGCGGATCGTGGGCGAGGCGCGCCCGGTGCGGGTGCGCATCACCGCCGCCGGCGCGGACAACGTCCTGCCGCGGGTCTCCTTCACCTCGGTGGTCCCCGCCCGGCTGGAGGTCAGCGACTCGATCACCGTGACCGTGACCGGGACGGACGAGACGCGGCTGGACTCGCTGGGCGCCACGGTGGTGGCGATCCGCCGCACCGGGGTCCGCGACGACACGCTGGGCGTGCTCACGCAGAAGGTGGCGGTGGCTCCCCCCACCAACACGCGCACGCTGCGCCTGTCGCTGGACCCGCTGGGTCTCAACGGGCTGGACACCATGACGGTGGCGTTCGAGGTGGTGGCGTTCGCCAAGGACGGGGCGGGGAACTGCGCGGCGGCCACCACGCCGAACGTGGCGCAGTCGCTCGCCTGCCGGGCCGGTCCCCGCGGCGCGACGGTGGCGGCGCAGGGCGCGGGGGCGGTCACGGTGGCGTCGCTGGTCCGCGGGCGCACGATCCTCGCGCCCAACCCGGGCGACACCCTGGTGGACCTGGTCTCCGACCGCCGCCGCGTCTACGCCTCCAACCGCTCGCGCAACCGCGTGGAGGTGCTCCCGGTGGGATCGCTCTCCTACTCGGGCTCGGTGCTGGTGGGGTCGCAGCCGTGGGGGCTCGCGATGAGCCCGGACAGCGCCACGCTGCTGGTGGCCAACAGCGGCGGCGCGGGGAGCATCTCGCAGGTCCCGGTGAGCGTCGCGGGCGTGGGCGTCGAGGACCGCGGACGGCGCATCGTCACCGACAACGTGGTCGTGTACGTGGTGCGCTTCAACATCGACGAGTCGGGGCGCATCGACCTCACCATCACCGACCGCGACTACTCCGACCGGCCGCAGTTCCTGGCGCAGACGGCCTCCGGGCGCATCGTGTACTCCACGGTCCCCACCGCGTCGGCGCCCAACGGCACGGTGCAGGAGTACACCAACCAGGGAGCGGCCTCCTCCACCGACATCTTCGTGGAGTACGCCCGCGGCTTCGTCCCGGGCCAGTTCGTGGTGCGCCGCGCGGACAACGTCACCAAGATCATCCGCGGGAGCGGCGAGCAGGCGACGGACCAGCTGGTGATCTGCGACCACGCGCCGGGGCAGGCGCCCGGGAGCCTGTGCTTCCCCAGCAACGGGACGCAGAACCTGTCGTTCCAGCAGATCCAGGACGCGCTGACCGCCAGCGGCTCGGACGCGCTGATCGACTACGCGGTGGACCCGGAGTTCATCGGGCTGAGCGACACGACCTTCCTGGCGGTCAGCAAGGACCACAAGACGGTCGCCGTGGGCGAGGGCCAGCGGGCGGTGGGCCGCGTGCTCGCCTTCGCGGAAAGCGCCTCGGGGAGCGTGGTGTCGATCGGCAACACCCGCGACCTGGTGAACAACGCCTCGGACCGGGTGATCGGGCTGGCGCTGAACCGCGACGGCTCGGTCGGGGTGGCGCGCGGGCAGGCCACCTACTTCTTCCGCCGCGACCTGCGCCAGCTGGGCAACCGGGTGGTGAGCGGGACGCCCACGGGCGGCGTCACGCTGCACCCCGACCACCCCAACACCGCGCTGGCCTTCGTCTCCGGACAGGACGAAGCGGGGCGGCCCTTCGTGGACGTGGTCGACACCTTCCACTTCCAGGTGGTGCGCCGCATCTACATCCGCAACCCGGTCACCGGCTCCATGACGGCGGTGTCCACGGGGAGCGCGACGGGGGTGGTGGTGCGCCTGTACGCCATCACGGCGTCCGGGATCGTCGCCATCGACCTGACCGCGGCGGACATGCAGTAGGCCGTCCGCGGGACACGCCGGGCCGCCCTCCCACGGGGGGGAAGGCCCGGAGCCCCACCCTCCGGGGGCCTGGCGCGTGCCGGGCCCCCGGTGTTTTATTGTCGGCATGACCATGTTCCGATTCACCACCGCAGGGGAATCGCACGGACCGGCGCTGGTCGCCGTGGCCGAGGGAGTCCCGGCCGGGCTGCGCCTGGAGGCGGAGCACGTGGACCGCGAGCTGCAGCGCCGGCAGGGTGGCTACGGCCGCGGCGGGCGGATGCGGATCGAGTCCGACCGCGCCGAGATCCTGTCCGGCGTCCGCCACGGCGAGACGCTGGGCTCCCCGGTGGCGCTCCTGGTCCGCAACCGCGACTGGGCCAACTGGACGATCGCCATGTCCGCGGCGCCGCTGGCGGAGCCGGCCGACGACGAGGCGCTGCGGCGCGTGCACCTGCCGCGCCCCGGCCACGCCGACCTGGTGGGCGCGCTCAAGTACGACCGCATCGACGCCCGCGACATCCTGGAGCGGGCCTCCGCCCGGGAGACCACCGTGCGCGTGGCGGCCGGGGCGGTGGCCAAGCGGCTCCTGGCGGAGCTGGGGATCGGGGTGGGGAGCCACGTGGTGGCGCTGGGCGGGATCCGCGCGGTGGCGCCGGACGAGCTCCCGGAGGACCTCAACGCCGCCTCCGATCCGTCCCCCGTCCGCTGCCTGGACTCGGAGGCGGAGGGGCGGATGATCGACGCGATCGACGCCGCGAAGCGCGAGGGGGACACCCTGGGCGGCGTGGTGGAGGTGGTGGTCCGCGGGCTCCCGGCCGGGCTGGGCTCGCACGTCTCCTGGGACCGCAAGCTGGACGGCCGCCTGGCCGCCGCGCTGATGTCGGTGCAGGCGATCAAGGGGGTGGAGGTGGGGCTCGGCTTCGAGGCCGCCATGCGCCCCGGCTCGCGCGTCCACGACGAGATCGTGGGCGACCCGGCGCACGCGGCGGGGGGAGGCTACGGCCGCGGGTCCAACCACGCCGGCGGGCTGGAGGGGGGGATCACTACCGGGGGCCCGCTGGTGGTGCGCGCCGCCATGAAGCCCATCTCCACGCTGATGCGCCCCCTGCGCACGGTGGACCTGCGCACCGGCGAGCCCGGCGAGGCTGTGCGCGAGCGGTCCGACGTTTGCGCGGTGCCCGCGGCCGGGGTGGTGGCGGAGGCCATGGTGGCGATCGTGCTGGCCGGCGCGGTGCTGGAAAAGTTCGGGGGCGACTCCGTGGCGGAGCTGCTCCGCAACCACGGCGGCTACCTTGACCGGCTCCGGGAGCGCGGTGCCCCCGTCTGAGCCCCGCGCCAGGGCGGTGGTGCTGATGGGCCTGATGTGCTCCGGAAAGAGCACGGTGGCCGTGGAGCTGGCCCGGCGGCTGGGATGGGAGCACGTGGACCTGGACCGGATGATCGAGGCGCGGGAGGGGCGCACGATCCCGGAGATCTTCCGGGTGTACGGAGAGGCCCGGTTCCGGGCGCTGGAGGCCGAGGCGACGGCGGAGGTGGCGGCGCGGGCGGGCGTCGTGCTGGCCCCCGGCGGCGGGTGGATCACCAACCCCGCCCTGCTGGAGCGGCTCGGGCCGGGGACGCTCGCCGTGTGGCTGCAGGTTTCCCCCGAGACCGTCCTCGCCCGCGCCGGGCCCGGGCGCCCAGGGCGCCCCCTGCTGGACGTCCCGGACCCGCTCGCCGCGGTCCGGCGCCTCCTGGCCGAGCGGGAGCCGCTCTACCGGCTCGCCGGCTTCGCCGTGTCCACCGACGCGCTGGACGCGGCTTCCGTCGCCTCCCTGATCGAGAACGAGATCCGCACGCGCGGTGCCGTCCCCCGCGGGTGACTCGACACGCAACAACCGAAAGCATGGCATCCACGCAGAAGAAGCGCCTGGTGGTGGTGGAGTCCCCCACCAAGGCGAAGACGATCCGCAGCTTCCTCCCCGACGGGTACCTCGTCGCGGCCTCCATGGGGCACGTGCGCGACCTCCCCGAGTCGGCCGCCGAGATCCCCGCCTCCGTCAAGGGCAAGGACTGGGCGCGGCTGGGGGTGGACGTGGAGCACGACTTCGAGCCGCTGTACGTGGTCCCCGCCTCCAAGCGCAAGGTGGTGAGCGAGCTCAAGGCCATGCTCCGCGGCGTGGACGAGCTGGTGGTCGCCACCGACGAAGACCGCGAGGGGGAGAGCATCGGCTGGCACCTGGTGCAGGTGCTGGCCCCGCGGGTTCCCATCAGCCGCATCGTCTTCCACGAGATCACCCCCGAGGCGATCCGCGAGGCGATCCGCTCGCCGCGCCAGATCGACGAGCACCTGGTGCGGGCGCAGGAGACGCGGCGCATCCTGGACCGGCTGGTGGGCTACACCCTGTCGCCGCTGCTCTGGAAGAAGATCGCGGGCGGCCTTTCCGCCGGGCGCGTGCAGTCGGTGGCGGTGCGGCTGCTGGTGCAGCGCGAGCGCGAGCGCCGGGCCTTCCGCTCCGCCACCTACTGGGACCTCAAGGCCCACCTCGCCAAGGAGGCCGCGGCGTTCACGGCCACCATGGTGTCGCTGGCCGGCAAGCGCCTGGCCACCGGCAAGGACTTCGACGAGACCACCGGCCGGCTGCGCGCCGACCGCGAGGTGGTGCTCCTGGGCGAGGCCGAGGCCCGCGCCCTCCGCGAGCGCCTGCAGGGCGTGCCCTGGCGGGTGACGGACACGGAGGAGAAGCCGGCCGTGCGCCGGCCGTACCCGCCGTTCACCACCTCCACGTTGCAGCAGGAGGCAAACCGCAAGCTGCGCCTTTCCTCGCGCGACACCATGCGCATCGCGCAGCGGCTTTACGAGGAGGGGTACATCACCTACATGCGGACGGACTCCGTCCACCTGTCGGAGCAGGCGATCACCGCGGCGCGCGGACGGATCCGCGCCAGCTACGGCCCCGAGTACCTGAGCCCGCAGCCGCGGCAGTTCACCACCAAGAGCAAGGGCGCCCAGGAGGCGCACGAGGCCATCCGCCCCGCCGGCACCGAGATGCGTACGGCGGACGAGCTGCGCCTGACCGGGACCGACCGGGCGCTGTACGACCTGATCTGGAAGCGCACGGTCGCCAGCCAGATGGCGGACGCGCGCCTCACCTTTCTCACGGTGCAGATCCAGGCCGACGACGCCGTGTTCCGCGCCTCGGGGCGCCGCATCGAGTTCCCCGGCTTCTTCCGCGCCTACGTGGAGGGCTCGGACGACCCGGAGGCGGCGCTGGAGGACCGCGAGGAGCCGCTTCCGCCGCTGTCGAAGGGCGACGCGCTGCGGCTGCGCGAGCTGGAGGCGCTGGGCCACGAGACGCAGCCCCCCGCCCGCTACACCGAGGCGACGCTGGTGAAGACGCTGGAGGCCGAGGGGATCGGCCGGCCCAGCACCTACGCCAGCATCATCGGCACCATCGTGGACCGTGGCTACTCCGAGCGCAGGGACAACCAGCTGGTCCCCACCTTCACCGCCTTCGCGGTGACGGAGCTCCTGGAGCGGCACTTCAACACGCTGGTGGACACCCGCTTCACGGCGCGCATGGAGGAGCAGCTGGACGAGATCGCCGAGGGCGACGCCGCCTGGCTCCCCTACCTGCGCGAGTTCTTCAGCGGCCCCGACGGGCTGGAGGAAAAGGTGCGGGCGGGGCAGGAGAGCATCGACCCGCGCGAAGCGTCCACGGTGCGGCTCCAGGACCTGGAGGCACGCGTGCGCATCGGCAAGTTCGGCGCGTTCATCGAGTCGGGCGACGGCGACGCCGCCGTGACCGCCACCCTCCCCGAGGGGCTGGCTCCCGCCGACCTGTCGGAGGCGCAGGTGCAGTCGCTGGTGCGCGCCAAGACCGAGGGGCCGGACAGCCTGGGGACCCACCCGGTGAGCGGCGAGCCCATCTACGTGATGAACGGGCGCTTCGGACCGTACGTGCAGCTGGGGCTGGCGACCGACGGCAACCCCAAGCCCAAGCGCGCCTCGCTCCCCAAGGGGATGAGCCCGGACCGGGCGACGCTGGAGATCGCGGTGCGCCTCCTGGCGCTTCCGCGGACGCTGGGGACGCACCCCGAGAGCGGCAAGGAGGTGCAGGCCAACGTGGGGCGCTTCGGCCCGTACGTGGTGCACGAGGGCGACTTCCGCTCCATCCCCAAGGGCGAGGACGTGTACACCATCGGCCTGGAGCGCGCGCTGGAGATCCTGGCGCAGCCCAAGGCCGGGAAGCGCACCGCCGCCGCGCCGCTGCGCGAGCTGGGGCCGCACCCGGTGGACGGGGAGCCGGTGGTGATCATGGAGGGGCGCTACGGCCCCTACGCCAAGCACGGCTCCACGAACGCATCGCTCCCCAAGGGTGTAGAGGTGGACGAAGTGCTCATGGAGCAGGTGGTGGAGCTGCTCAAGGAGCGCGCGGCGACGGCCAAGAAGCCGCCACGCGGCCGCGGCGCGCCGGCCCGCAAGGGCCCCGCGAAGTCCGCGGCGAAGAGCACGAAGGCGCCGGGCGAGGCCGCCCCGAAGAAGGCACCGGCCCGGAAGTCGACCACCAAGAAGTCCGCCGTCGCCAAGTCGGCCGCCAAGAAGTCGGTGGCCAAGAAGTCGACGCGGCGGCCCAGGCCGTCCTGAACGAGCGGGAGCGAGGAGGAGAGCGGATGGCGAAGGTCACGGTGGTGGGAGGCGGGCTCGCGGGCTCGGAGGCGGCGTACCAGCTCGCGGAGCGCGGCCACGACGTGGTGCTCCACGAGATGCGTCCCGTCTGCGGCACCCCGGCGCACCAGACGGAGCTGCTGGGGGAGATCGTCTGCTCCAACACCTTCAAGTCGGAGGACCCGCAGAACGCGCACGGCCTGCTCAAGCTGGAGATGGACGCCCTGGGCGCCGGCGGCTCGCTGCTGCTGGCGTGCGCCCGCGAGGCGCGCATTCCCGGCGGCACCGCGCTCACCGTGGACCGCCGCGAGTTCGCCGAGCGGATGACCGCGGCCGTCCAGGGGCACCCGCGCATCGCGGTGGTCCGCGGCGAGGTGCGCGAGCTCCCCGAGGGCCCCGCCATCGTCGCCACAGGCCCGCTCACCTCCGACGCGCTCTCGCACTCCATCCGCGGCGCCCTGGGCGACGAGGGGCTGGCCTTCTTCGACGCCATCGCCCCCGTGGTGGCCGCGGACTCCATCGACCGCGACGTCGTCTTCGCCGCGTCGCGCTGGGGCAAGGGCGAGGAGGCCCAGGGCGACTACCTCAACGCGCCCATGACCAAGGAGCAGTACGAGGCCTTCGTGGAGGCGCTGAAGGGGGGCGAGGAGCACGCCGGGCACGACTGGGAGAATGTCCCCTACTTCGAGGGGTGCCTCCCCATCGAGGTCATGGCCCACCGCGGCGTGGAAACGCTGCGCTTCGGGCCCATGAAGCCCATCGGGCTGCCGGTGCCGCAGTGGGACGGGAAGCGCGCCTGGGCGATCGTGCAGCTGCGCCGCGAGGACCGCGCCGGGAACCTGTGGAACCTGGTGGGCTTCCAGACGCGGCTGCGCATCCCCGAGCAGAAGCGCATCTTCCGCATGATCCCGGGGCTGGAGGAGGCCGAGTTCCTGCGCTGGGGCTCCATCCACCGCAACACCTACCTCAACTTCCCCGCGCGCCTCAGCGCGCACGGCTCGCTGCGCGACCGCCCGGAGCTGGTGTTCGCCGGGCAGATCACGGGGGTCGAGGGGTACACCGAATCCACCGCCACCGGGATCCTGGCCGCCGTGAACCTGGACCGCATCGTCCGCGGCCTGGACCCCGTCGTCCCCCCGCCCACGACCATGCTGGGCGGGCTGCTGCGCTACCTGCGCGACTCCGACCCGGCCCACTTCGCGCCCATGAACTCCAACTTCGGGCTGCTGGACCCGCTGGAGGAGCCGGTGCGCGACAAGGTGCGCAAGCGGGCCCTGCTGGCCGAGCGCGCCCGGGCCCATTTCGCCGCGTGGATGGAGGCGAGCGGCATAGAGGTGCCGGCCGGGGCCGCGCGGTGAGCGGGCGCCCCCGCAGGAACAAGGAGCCCCCCGCCCCCGCGCGGGCGGCCGCACACGCCGACGAGACCGCCGCGCCCCCGCCGAGGGACGAGGCGGTCGCCGCTTTCCTGCGCTACGTGGGCGGGGAGCGTCAGCTGTCCCCGCGGACGCTGCGCGCCTACACGGACGACCTGCGCGAGTTCGAGGCGTTCCTGACCACCTACTACGGCACGCCGGAGTGGACGTGGGGCGGCATCGACCGGCTCACCATCCGCTCCTTCATGGGCGACTGCGTGGGGCGGCGCGGGCTGGCGAAGCGGTCGGTGGCGCGCAAGCTGTCGGCCGTGCGCTCCCTGTTCCGCTTCCTGCACGTGGAGGGCTTGGTGGAGGCGAACCCCGCCCGCTCCGTGCGCTCCCCTAAGCGCGAGCGCACGCTCCCCGGCTTCCTCACGCGGGAGCAGATGGACACGGTGATCGAGTACGCCGAGGCGCGCGCCGACCACGGCACCCTCCTGGGGCTGCGCGACCTGGCGATCGTCGAGCTGTTCTACGGCACCGGCATGCGCCTTTCCGAGCTGCACGCCCTGGACCTGGCCGACCTGGACCTGGTGACCGAGCGGGCGCGGGTGATGGGCAAGGGTCGCAAGGAGCGCATCGTCCCGCTGGGGCGCATGGCGATCGCCGCGCTGCGCCGCTACTACGAGGTGCGCGACGCCCGGACGCAGGACACCCCCGGCGCCGACCCGCGGGCGGTGTTCGTGGGGCAGACCGGGCGCAGGCTCTCCGCCCGCCAGATCCAGAACGTGATCGGAAAGCTGCTGGAGGGCGTCTCGGAGGACTCCGGCATCTCCACCCACTCGCTGCGGCACACCTTCGCCACGCACCTGGTGGACGCCGGGGCCGACCTGGTGGCCGTCAAGGAGCTGCTGGGCCACGCGAGCCTGAGCACCACGCAGATCTACACGCACACGTCCCGGGAGCGGCTCAAGGCGGTGTACCGCCAGGCGCACCCCCGGGCTTAGAGAACCTGGACACGACCGAATGAGCATACCCACCTTCCACGCCACCACCATCCTCGCCGTGCGGCGCGACGGCAAGCTCGCCCTGGGCGGGGACGGGCAGGTCACCATGGGCGAGACGGTGATGAAGGGCTCCGCCCAGAAGGTCCGCAAGATCAAGGACGGCAAGGTGCTGGCGGGGTTCGCCGGCTCCGTGGCGGACGCCTTCACCCTGTTCGAGAAGTTCGAGGAGAAGCTGGAGCGCTACCCCGGAAACCTGTCGCGCGCGTCGGTGGAGCTGGCCAAGGAGTGGCGCTCCGACCGCTACCTGCGGCGCCTGGAGGCTCTCCTCGCCGTCGCCGACCGGCAGCAGATGTACCTGCTCTCCGGCACCGGCGAGGTGATCGCCCCCGACGACGACATCGTCGCCATCGGCTCCGGGGGCTCGTACGCCCTGGCGGCGGCGCGGGCGCTCAAGGCCCACTCTCCCCTCCCCGCCGCCGACATCGTGCGGCGCGGCCTGGAGATCGCGGGGGAGATCTGCATCTACACCAACCAGAACATCACCGTCCTCGAGCTGGAGGACTGACCGGAAAGATGAGCGAAGACGCCAAGCAGGAGACGCCGGAGACGCCGGAGACGCCGGAGACCCAGCCGGAGGCCAAGCCCGAGGAGGAGCTCTGGCTGGACGAGATGACCCCGCGCCAGATCGTCGCCGAGCTGGACAAGTACATCGTGGGGCAGGAGGCCGCCAAGAAGTCGGTGGCCATCGCGCTCCGCAACCGCTGGCGGCGCCAGCGCGTGGACGAGGACCTGCGCGAGGAGATCCTTCCCAACAACATCATCATGATCGGGCCCACGGGCGTGGGGAAGACGGAGATCGCCCGTCGCCTGGCCCGGCTTGCCGGGGCGCCGTTCGTCAAGGTGGAGGCCTCCAAGTTCACCGAGGTGGGCTACGTGGGGCGCGACGTGGAGTCCATGGTGCGCGACCTGGTGGACATGGCCATCAACATGGTCCGCACCGAGCGCGAGGACGAGGTGCAGGAGGTGGCCGAGCAGCGGGTGGAAGACCGTCTCCTGGACCTGCTCATCCCCCCCGTGCAGGACGGGGCCAGGCCGCCCGATTCCGCGGCCACCCTGGAGCAGAGGCTGCGCGCCTTCGTCGTGTCCCCCACGGGGCAGGTGGAGGACCGCCGCCCCGCCACCGACGCCAAGGGCGACGCCAGGCCCGAGACGCCGGAGAACGGCGAGGACCAGGAAACCCGCGAGCGCCGGGAGCGCACCCGCGAAAAGTTCCGCCAGCTGCTCCGCGACGAGAAGCTGGAGGACCGCGAAGTCGAAGTGGAGGTGCAGCAGAGCTTCCCCATGGAGAACATGATGGTGCCGCTGGGCGGCGGGGAAGGGATGGGCGACTTCACCGAGATGCTCCAGGACTTCCTCCCCAAGCGCACCAAGCGCCGCCGCGTCACCGTGGCCGAGGCGCGCCGCATCCTCCTCCAGGACGAGCTGGACAAGCTGGTCAACATGGACGAGGTGGTGGACGAGGCGCTGGAGCGCGCCGAGCAGATGGGAATCGTGTTCCTGGACGAGATCGACAAGATCGCCGGGGAGCGGGGCGGGGCGGGGGGGCCGGACGTGTCGCGCGAGGGCGTGCAGCGCGACCTCCTCCCCATCGTGGAGGGCTCCACCGTGCAGACCAAGTACGGCATGGTGAGGACCGACCACATGCTCTTCATCGCGGCCGGCGCCTTCCACGTGTCCAAGCCCTCGGACCTGATCCCCGAGCTGCAGGGGCGCTTCCCCATCCGGGTGGAGCTCACCAACCTCACGGAGCGCGACTTCGTCCGCATCCTGCGCGAGCCCAAGAACGCCCTGCTCACCCAGTACCGCGCCCTGGTCGCGGCGGAGGGCGCCACGCTGGAGTTCACCGACGAGGGAGTGGAGGCCATCGCCCGCACGGCGGCCACGGTCAACGACCGCATGGAGAACATCGGGGCGCGGCGGCTGCACACCGTGCTGACCACGCTGCTGGAAGAGATCCTCTTCGACCTCCCCGACGCCACGGAAAAGAACATCGTCATCGACGCCGACACCGTGGGCGACCGGCTCAAGGCGATCGTGGAGGACGAGGACCTGCGGCGGTACATCCTTTAAAGACAACAGCCGGTTTGGGCGTGCCCCCGGCTGGCGCCGGGGTCGGGCTTCGGCTCCGTAGCAGACGAAACGACCGTCTGCAACGGAGTCGAGCCCCGGCGGAAACAGCCCCGCCGGGTCTCGCCCCTTCGGGCCGAAATCCCTCACGCGGGGGTGGCGCTGGCGTCCGCGAGGGGCCCCCACCCGGCTCGCTTTAGGCTCGCACGGCTTGCCCCCTATGTCCCCCAATTCTGGGGGAGGGCTTCCCGACCCTGGAGTTCCGACGTGTCGTTCACCCCCTCTACCCTTGTGGGAGAGGGGGCCGGGGGATGAGGGGTGCCGTCGTCGTTCTCTCCTCCCCCTTGCGGGGAGGGGCCGGGGGAGGGGTTCGCCGTAGAATCCGGCAGACATGGAAAAGGGCCCCCGCTCGGTCGAGCAGGGGCCCTTCTTTCCGTCGTTCCTCCGGCCTTCGGCGTGGCCGGCGGCCGCGTCAGTCCGGGAAGGTCACCGAGTGCGCGGTCTGCTCCGTGGGGCCGGCGCCGGTGATCAGCTCCACGATCGCGGACATCTCGGACCCCATGCGGTCCAGCCGGTCCAGGACGACGCGCGAGTGGGCGTAGTCGAAGTAGGTGTTGATGGCCTGCTCGTCGCCCGGGCCGAGCTGGATGATCCGGTCGTCCAGCTGGCCGCGCAGCTCCTCGCAGATCGCGAAGACGGCCGTGCGGACCTGCTGCTGCTCGGCGAGGGAGGTGAGGCTCATGTCGCCGGTGAGGCGCGGGCGGAGCAGCTCGACGAGCGCCATCGCTTCCGCGGGCGCCGCCACCGCGGATCCCGAGGCGGCCACCGTCGCCCCCAGCACCATCTCGGCGCCGGAGGCGAGGGCTCGGAGCTCCTCGAAGTTGCAGTGCAGGATCACGGTGCCTCCATTGATCGGTACGCCCGCACGATTAGCAAGCGCTGGGCCAATGTCCGATACCCTCGACAGGCCCGTGTGTTTCCCCGAAACGTCGGCCTGGAGCGGGGTTCTTTGCGGGGGAGCCGGGCGGAATGCGAGGAGGCGGAGCGCTCCGCGCCGGGTGGGATTGTGTCGTCCGTGGGACAGGGGGTGTCGCACCCCCGGGGCACCTGGTTCAATATTCGTCCAACCTCGCGGACGACGCAAGTGCCGCGACGGCCGCGTCGGATCGGCGCCCTTCCGGGACGCCCGCGCCCCGCGCGCGCCTACGCCTCGCCCATGAAGCGCCGCCGCGCCGCCAGCGCCCGCTCCAGCGCCTCCTCCGGCGTGTCGGCGAGCACGGTCAGGTGCCCCATCTTCCGCCCGGGGCGCCCCTCCGCCTTGCCGTACAGGTGCAGCGTCACGGCCGGGTCGCGAAACAGCTCCGCCGTTTCCGGGCGGCCCAGCCCGTTCCCCACGTGCTCGCCCAGCAGGTTCACCATCGCCGCGGGGCGCAGCAGGTCGGCCGCGCCCAGGGGGAGCCCGCACACCGCGCGCAGCTGCTGCTCGAACTGCGACACGGAGCAGGCCTCCCAGGTGTAGTGGCCGGAGTTGTGGGGGCGCGGCGCCACCTCGTTGATGCGCAGCGTACCGTCCTCCTCCAGGAACATCTCCACCCCCAGCACCCCCACCACGTCCAGCCCCGCGGCCATCGCCTCCGCGATGCGCCGCGCCTCCCGCGCGACCCCGTCGGGGATGCGCGCCGGCACCACCGTGGCGTCCAGGATCCCGCCCACGTGCACGTTCTCGCCCACGGGAAAGGACAGGGTCTCCCCCGTCTCCGTCCGCGCGCACACCACCGACAGCTCCATCCGGAAGGGAACGAACGCTTCCAGGATCAGCTCGGTTCCCGGCCCTCCCAGCGCCGCGAAGGCGGCGTCCGCCTCGCCGGCGGCGCGGATCACGGCCTGGCCCTTTCCGTCGTAGCCGCCGCGCGCCGTCTTCAGCACCGCGGGCGCGCCGATCTCCGCCAGGGCGGCCCGCAGCTCCTCCACGGTTCCCACGGCGCGGTATTCCGCGGTGGGAAGGCCCAGGCGTCGGGCCGCGTCCTTTTCGCGGACCCGGTGCTGCGCGGTCTCCAGCACGTGCGGGCCGGGGTGCAGGCGGACACCGGCGGGGAGGGAGCGGAGCGCGTCCACGTCCGCGTTCTCCCACTCCAGCGTCACCACGTCGGAGAGGCGCGCCAGCTCGCGGATCGCCGCGGGGTCGTCCAGGGGAGCACGCAGGTGCCCGTCGCACACCTGCGCCGCAGGGGCGTCCTCCGCGGGGTCAAGCACCAGCGTCCGGTAGCCCATGCGGCGCGCCTCCAGCCCCAGCATCCGCCCCAGCTGCCCCCCGCCCACGATGCCGATGGTGGCGCCGGGGAGGACCGGGCCCCCCGTCACTTCGCCTCGCCGGGCGAGGGCTCCGGGCGCAGCGCGTCCTCGGCCATGCGCTCGCGGTAGGCGTGCAGCCGCCCGCGCAGCCCCGGGTCGCCGAGCGCCAGGATGCGCGCGGCGAGCAGTCCCGCGTTCGCCGCGCCCGCCTTGCCGATGGCGACGGTGGCCACGGGGACGCCCCTGGGCATCTGCACGATGGACAGGAGCGAGTCCAGCCCGTTGAGCGTGGAGGACAGCACCGGCACGCCGATCACCGGGAGAACCGTCTTGGCGGCCGTCATCCCGGGAAGGTGCGCCGCGCCCCCCGCGCCGGCCACGATCACCTGGATCCCGCGCCCCTCCGCCGCTTCCGCGTACGCGAACATGCGGTCCGGGGTGCGGTGCGCGGAAACGATCTCCATCTCGTAGTCCACCTCCAGCTCGTCCAGGACGCGGGCGGCCTCCAGCATCGTTTCCCGGTCGGACCGGCTCCCCATGATGATCCCGACGCGCGGCTGGCTCACGAACGCTCCTCCGGACGAGTTTTTCGGCGGTCCCGCGGGGGCGCCCCGCCCCCGCGGGCGTGAATGTAGGCGAGGGCACCCGCCCCGGCAACGCGCCTTGTGGGCCCGCGGAGGCCCGCATAAGTTCACCTCCTGAACCGATCGCCGATCCTCCCCCTCCCACCGGCCGCCGCATGGACCTCCGCGAGGCGCAGGCACAGGTGCACGCCTACATCTCCCAGTTCAAGGAGGGGTACTTCCCCCCGCTGGTGAACCTGGCCCGCCTCACCGAGGAGGTGGGGGAGCTGGCCCGGGAGATGAACCACCGCTTCGGCCCGAAGACCAAGAAGGCCGACGAGCCCGAGGGGGACGTCGCGCTGGAGCTGGCGGACATCCTGTTCGTGCTGGTGGTGCTCGCCAACCAGATGAACATCGACCTGCAGGAAGCGCTGGACCGCACCATGACCAAGTACCGCGTCCGCGACGCCGACCGCTGGGAGCGGAACGACTGACCCTCCCTCGCCGCCCGCGGAGTCGCCCGGCCCCCCGCTCCCCCCACCCGTCCGCCCGCCCCCATGCAGCCAGTCGTCTACATCGTCGACGATGACCCGGTCCAGCTGGCGCTGCTCACCGCGCAGCTGGAGCGCTTCCGCCGTTTCAGCACCCAGGGGTTCACTTCGTCCGAGGAGGCGCTGGAGGCGGTGGAGACCGAGCCGCCCGACGGCATCGTCTGCGACCTGGTGATGCCGGGGATGGACGGCGTAGAGTTCACCCGGCGGGTGCGCGCCGGCTACCGCGGCATCCCCATCATCATCGCCACCGCGCGCTCCGAGGTGGGCGACGCCGAGCGCTGCCTGGCCGCCGGCGCCACCGACTTCGTCACCAAGCCCATCGACGCGGCGGGGCTGGTGACGCGCATCGTGCGCAGCCTGGAGGAGACCCCCGCCCGCGACCTGCGTCCTTCCGGCGACGGCGACGTCGACCCCAACCGCATCATCGGCTCGCACCCGCTGATCGAGGAGGTGCGCAAGTTCATCCGCAACGTGGCCTCCGTCCCGCACGTGTCGGCGCTGCTCCTGGGCGAGTCGGGAACGGGGAAGAGCCTGGTGGCGCGCTCCATCCACGACGCGGGCCATGGCCTGCGCACGCGCCTGGCCGAGATCAACTGCGCCTCGCTCCCGGCGCAGGTGCTGGAGGCCGAGCTGTTCGGCTACGAGAAGGGCGCCTTCCCCGAGGCGCGGCAGACCAAGAAGGGGCTGCTGGAGGTGGCCGACAGCGGGACGCTCTTCCTGGACGACATCGGCAAGATGCCGGCGGAGGTGCAGGGCAAGCTGCTCAGCTTCCTGGAAGGGCGCAGCTTCCGGCGCCTGGGCTCCACGCGCGAGATGTCGTCCAACCTGCGCATCATCGCGGCGAGCAACGTGGACCTGGCGGGGGAGGTGGCCGCGGGGCGCTTCCGGCGCGACCTGTACTATCGCCTCAACGTGGTGTCGCACGTGCTGCCGCCGCTGCGCGACGTGCGCACCGACATCCCCGCGCTCGCCCACCACTTCGTGGCGCGGGCGGCGGCGTACTTCGGCAAGCCGGTGCCGGGGCTGGACCCGGACGACTTGGAGCGCCTGCAGGGCTACCACTGGCCGGGGAACGCACGCGAGCTGCGCAACCTGATCGAGCGCTCCATGATCTTTTCGCGCGACTCCAGCCTGCGCGTGAGCACCTTCATCGGGTCGGTGGGCGCCCCGGCAACGGCCGTCCTTTCCGTGCCCAAGGGGCTGACGCTGGACGAGGTGGAGCGGCTGTACATCGAGGCGACGCTGCGGGAGATGGGGGGGAACGTGCAGGCGGCGGCGACGGCGCTGGGGGTGTCGCGCAAGGTCCTCTGGCAGCGGCGCAAGCGCCACGGACTTTTAGAGGAAAGGTCTACCGAAGAGATCGTGGACTGAACTGTTGGAACGGCTCGAACTACGGATTCGGGCGTGCCCCCGGCTGGCGCCGGGGTCGGGCTTCGGCTCCGTAGGGCTGCAAACAACGCAGCCCTACGGAGTCGAGCCCGCGCAAACAGCCGCGCGGTCTCGCCCCTTCGGGCCGAAATCCCTCACGCGGGCATCGCGCTGGCGTCCGCAGGGGCCCTCACCCGGCGCGCTTGAGGCTCGCACGGCTCGCCTCCTGACATCCCCCGTTCCGGGGGAGGGGCATCTCCACGCTGACGATCCCCGGCTTCGTCCGTGTCGTTCTCCCCCTCCCCCCTTGCGGGGGAGGGGGGGCCGAGGCCCGGCAGGATCCCCGCCCTCCGACTGTCGTTCCCCTCCTTTCCCCTCGTGGGAGAGGGGCCGGCGGATGGGGGCGCGGTGAGAAGACGAACGCCCCCGCCGGGATTTCCCGGCGGGGGCGCTTCCGTACTTCGTACCGCCCGTCTCCCGCGGCCGCTCCTACAGGTTCGTCGCCACCACGTAGGTCACCTTGACGGCGTCGCCCGGCGGCAGGTCGCCCGCGCGCAGGTCCAGGCGGTAGCGCCCGTCCGCAGAGGGGATCCGGGCGGGCGGCGCGGGCTCACGTGCGAGGAGTGCCGACGTGGCCGCGGCCGTGGCGTCGGCAGCGGCCGCGCGGGTGACGACGACGTCGACCAGGTACCCCGCGGCGCCGGGGACGACAGCCGGGGTGGTCACGTCCAGGTAGCGGCCCTGGCGGTAGTCCAGCTTCACCCCCGCCGGAGCCTCCACCCGCAGAGGCTCCGCGATGGTGGCGGAAACGCCGATGGACGCGGTGCGCACCTGTGCCGCGGCCGGCGACACGGCGCCGAGCAGCGCCAGCGCAGCGAGCAACACGAGCTTCTTCATGACCGCCTCCGCGTACAGGGTTTCCGCGTTCGCGGCATCCCTCAATGCGAAGATCGGGCCGAATCGGGAAGATGCTCAAGTGTTTGTGGGGTTTGGGGTTGCGCGAGTGGCGGCGGGGCGGGGGAACCGTAAAGTTGCTGGGCGGCTTCCCACCCGGATTTTCGTCAAGGCTTTGAAGGGTAAAGAGTTGGAAGACGTGTAAAGAAACGGGACGGTGCCGGAGGGCACCGTCCCGTTTTTCCCCGGCCCTTCTGGGGGTCAGCCGTCGGCGGGAACCAGCCGGATCGGGGCCAGCTCCACCAGCAGCTCGTCGCCCGCGGGGCTGATGCGGAAGCGGACCGAGGCGGGGTCCGCCTTCGCCCGCAGGGCGCGGAGCGAGGCGGCGGAGACGGTGATCTCGTACTCGCCGGGGCGCACCCGGCTCAGGTAGAACTCCCCGTCGCTGAAGGTCACCACGCTGGTCGCGCGGTCGCCGGACAGCTCCCGCAGCTCCAGCGTGACGCCGCCCGCGGTGGCGACGCCCGGGGCGGCCTCCAGGCGGCCGGCCAGCTCGCGCGTCTGCACCAGGGGGAAGTCCACCCGGTTGTACATGTGGGGGGTGGGGCGCAGGCGGACGCCGCGCGTCAGCGGGATCCAGCTGGCGTCGATCCGCCGCAGCGTGTCCACGCTCACCTCCGCCACTTCGTACGGGACCACGTTCCAGGCCCGGTACACCCCGGCCGAATCGGTGCGCGCCCGGCTGCTCCCCACCAGCACCTCCACACCCGCCGCCGCGCGGTCGCCGTCGCCGAGCACGCCGTCGCCGTCGTGGTCGTAGAAGACCACCCCGCTCACCCCCGCGTCGCGGACCCCGCCGTAGGTGAGGGGCACCACTCCCGTGCGGCGGTCCCAGCTCAGCCCCCCGTTCATCGTGGCGGTGGCGAGCGTGGCCCGGCCGGGCGTGGCGGCCAGGCGAGCCTGCGTGCGCGAGAAGCGGGTGGACAGGCTGTAGTTGACGGTGAGCGAGGGGGAGCGGGTCTCCAGGTCCCAGCGCGACGCGAGCACCAGGTAGCCCGAGGAGCCCAGCTGGACGGAGGTGCCCACCTGGAGCAGCTCGAGGCCGCCGTCGCCGAAGCCCACCCCGGCGGTGAGCGGGCGGTTGCGGAGCCAGGCGGCGCCACGGTCCGGCGTGAGCACCAGCCCCGACAGCGTCAGCAGCCCGCCGTCGCGCAGCCGGTCGTACTCGTAGCCGGCGTCCACCGTCCCGCGCGGCACGTCCAGCGTGCCCAGCACGCGCGCGCGGTCCACCGGGCGGCCGCGCTCCGCCTCCACGCGCGCCTCCGTGCGCAGGGCCCGCACCGTCCAGGGGAAGCGCACGGAAAGCAGCGACTCGGCGTACCAGCGCGGTCGCAGCGTGGGGATGAACGACGGCTGGCCGGCACCCGGGTAGTTGATGCCGGCGGTGAGGGCGGCGTTCACCGGCCGGTTCCCGTAGTAGCCGGCCTGGGCCCGAAGGTACGACGACTTCGCCGCCTCGAGCTGGGCCGCCCACCCGGAGATCCACGCCATGCTGACCGATGCGTTGGGGAGCACCGCCTCCCGCAGCGAGTCCGAGCTGGCCTCCAGCCCGCCGCCCACCGTCAGCCAGTGGGCGAGCCCCACGTCCGCGCTGGCGTAGGCCAGGTACTCGCACCCGCGGTTGGGGCAGACGCCGGCGCCCGCCGAATACTCCACCCGGCCGGGAGCGAGCTGAGTGGGCGGCACCTGGTACAGGACCTCGGTCACCACCTCCTCGCCCGCGGGGCTGTACATGCGCACCTGAAGCGGCGTGCCGCCGTAGCGAAGCGGCACCGAGACGGGGCCGCGCGACACACCGTCCGAGAACCCCAGCAGCTCGCCGTTCTGGTACACTTCGTACTCCCACCCCTGGGGCACGTCGGGGGACAGGAGAACGCTCGAAAAGAAAGGGTCGCGCACCACCCGTGCGTTGGTGACGTTGATCCCGCGCACCGAGCGCAGCAGCGCCCCTCCGGCGACGATGTCGCCCACCTCCACCTGCCGCACCAGCATCGAGGTGGGAAAGCCCCGGCGGTAGCTCCAGTTCCAGTCCGAGATCTCGCCCAGGCCGCTCGCCCGGGGGGCCAGCGTTCCCCCGGCCGACAGGTCGCCGCCCCAGAGCGCCACCCCCGCCTGCGAGCGCAGGGTGTAGCCGCCTAGCAGGTCGTCGCCGGTCGCGGAGATCCCCCAGTCCAGCACCCCGGCGCCCGAGCGCGCGGCGTACGGCACCGGCGGGCCCACGCTCCGGCCGGCCGGCCGGACGCGGGTGCGGCGCGAGGCGGCCGCGGCCTCCTGCTCCGCTGGAAAGGGGGGCGTGCGGGTGACGTTGACCACCAGAGCCGCCGGGTCCACCGCGAGCGTCGCCTGCAGCAGGTCGGCGATGCGCTCGGTGTGGAGGTACACCTCGCGGCCGACCACCACCGCGTCCCGCTCGCCGAGGCCGATGCGGCCGTCCGGCCGGACCACGGCGCGGGCGGCGAGGTCCAGGGCGTTGCGGCCTCCGCCACCCAGCGCGGGGAGCGAGAAGAGGGAGTCGCCGCGGGATCGCTGGAACGGGATCCCCGTCATCTCGAGCACGGGGACCACCGGGACGAGCACCGCCCCCGAGGTGTCCACCAGCGCGGCCAGCGTCACCGAGGCGGTCCTGGGGATGCGCACCTCATACAGCCCCTGCTCGAAGCCGGCGGGGACCTCCTGCGCGCGCAGCTCCCGCCCCGGCGACAGGGCGAGGATGCAGAAAACGACGAACAGCCCGGCCGCGCGGAGCACGGCCCCCGGGCCGTGGCGGGGACGGGACAAGATCAGGCCGTCGAGGTGGTGGAGGCGGAAGGCGGAGCGGAGGCCCCTAATACTCAATCGGCGGGCGTGCCCGCGCAAGGCTGCGCGGCAGGGAGGGAAGAGCAGCCGCGCTCCGGAGGAGCGCACCCGCTCCGGAGCTCAGAAGCTGCTGTACTCGAAGCGGATGGTGACGATCCCGGAGTAGATCCCGGCCCGCTGGCTGGCGGTGGGCGTCGCGGTGCCGCCCAGGTACAGGTACAGGTCGCGGCCGTTGGTCCCGGGCTGCAGGGCCGGGTCGGCGCCGGGGCCGTTGATCTGGTAGCTGTAGGCGTCGCCCGCCACGGGGGTCCCCGTGGCACAGCCGAGCTCGGTCGCCCCGCGGACCACGCATCCCCTGGCCGCGTTGGTCCAGTTGAGCGGCAGCGCCGCGCCGCCGGGGCCGGCCAGCGAGGCGGGGAGGCTGACGAAGGTGACGCGGATGTACCGCCGGTTCGCCGAGTTGGCGGGCGACAGGCTGGAGAACACCCACAGGCCGGAAGCGCACCCTGCACAGCTCTGCGCGTTCTGCGGGGCCACCGTCTGCGGGATCCCGGGCGTGGCCGTCCCGAACTCCAGGTCGCGCACGGCCGCCCCGGTGAGCGCCGTCTCCACCACGGCGAGGCTCTGAACGTTCGCCTGCACCTGCTGCGCACCCGCGGCCCCGCTGGTGGCGGAAAGCGCGAGGATGAGAACCGGGAAAAGCACCCGCCAGCAGGGAAGTCGCATGGGTCGGCTCAGGCGATGGGAAGGGTTTCGGTCACGGCCGACGCCGGGAGGATGCTTTCCGGCGGCAGGTCGGTCCGGTCCGTGTCGAGCGTGAACACCACGCGGTGCCCGGCGAGCGAGCGGGGAGCGGGGAGCGGGATCCGCACCACCTTGCGCAGCCCCCGGTAGACGGCGATGCCGTCGGTCGCTTCGGCCACCACGCGGCCGTCCGGCGCGAGGAGCTGCGCCCGGACCTGACCAACGAAGGCGGCGTTCCCCTCGCGCTCCAGGTCCAGCGTCAGCTCGGCCGCCTCGGGAGTGGCGCGCACGGCGCGGTTCGTCACCCGTACGCCGGTGCTCACGCTGCCGTTGCGGTAGTTGACCGGCGCCACGATCTCCATGGCCACGCTCACCGAGGTGCGCACGTTGTTGTCCAGCGTCTGCTCGATGGGAGGCTGCCCCCCCGTCGAGTGGATGCGGATGCGCCCCCAGTACTCGCCGTCGGCCAGGCCGGCGGGCGGCGACACCAGGACGCGCACCACCTGCCGCTGCCCCGGCTCCAGGCGCAGCCGCCTGGGGAAGGCGCGGACCCAGGGGAGCACCGAAGGCTCGCCCGCGGGGGCCACGCTGTCCAGCTGCACGGCGATCCTTCCCTCGGCATCCGACCGCGGGTACCCGAACGCGAACGACAGCGTGATCTCCTCCGGCAGGCTGCCCGGGTTGAACAGCGTCAGCGTCCCGGTGCGGGTGCGGTGGTCGATGTAGAGCGCGTTGGGGCTCACCGAGACCGCCGCCGCCTCGCCCGCGCCGAACCCGACGAGGAGCGTGCAGAAGAGGAGCGCCCGGGCGAGCAGGCCGGGTCGGATACGGCCGGTGGACAGGCGGAGCATCGTGGGTCCTTCGGTTCCTGCGTGAATGTCAGGTGTCGGTACTCGACAGCACGACCACGAGGGTGGCCGTGTACTCGCCCGCGCGCTGCGCCGCCGTCGTGGCCGCCGTGCCGCCGACCACCAGCGTCGCCTCGCCGTGACCCGGCGGGATCTTGAACCGCTCGGTCACGTTGGGATCGAACGGCGAGAGCTTGCCGTTCTTGGCCTGGATCGCCCCGTCGCCGCTGCGGAACACCAGCGGGATGCGGGCTCCGTCGCGGGAGGTCAGCGCGGTGGGGAGAATGAGGCGCAGGTCGAAGTTCCCCGCGCCCGTGATCTTCACCTCCGCCCGCCGCCACGCGTCCTGCACCGTCACCGTTTCGGAGAGCCCCGGGAGCAGCGTCCCGAAGTTCAGCGGCTGGACCGCCGAGATCGCCGCCTGCGCGGCCGCGGGCGCGGCGCCCGCGAGCGTGGCGAGCGCGAGGAACGCCGCAGACACGATCATCCGGGTATCCCTCGCGCTCGTCATTGCTGCCTTGCCCCGTTGCTCACGTGGGGCGCGGCGCTCCGTCCGTGCGGGCGCCGCGCGTCCCATGTCAGAAGGTGGTGTAGGTCGCGGTGAAGGTCACCGTGCCCGTGTAGTTGCCGGCCGGGGCGGTGGTGGTCGCCGCCGCTGCGATGTCGCCGCCCACGTACAGCCAGTGGTCCGTGCGGGCGTTGCCGGAGAGGGCCGTGGTGTAGCCCGCCGCGCAGGTGCCGGCGAAGGCCGTCGGCGTGGTGGCGGTGCCGGTGGTCGCCTGGGCGCAGCTGTAGGTGACGGCGAGGCTGCCGCCGCCGGCGCGGTTGAGCGCGGTGCCGGCGACCGTCACGGTGGTCGGCGTGTTGTACGACACCATGATCTTGCCGCCGTTGGCCGCGGTCACGGTGGCCCCGGTCCCGGGCGTGATGGGCGCGCCGAAGTCCAGGTTGGTCGGGTTGCTGAAGGTGACGGCCGACTGGACCTTGGCGAGGGCGTTGATGGTCGCGGTCTGCGTCTGGGCGCTGGCCACCGCCGGAACGATGAGGCAGGCAGCGGCGGCGAGGATGAACGCGGTCTTCTTCATGATGGTGCTCTCCTGGGGAGGGTGGGTGGACTGCTTCGACTTCGACTGGTTCAGGACCTTCAGCGGAGGCCCGCGTACCGACAGCGGCCTCCGTTCCGGGCGCCGTTCGGTGTCGAGATAGTTTACGTTTCCGGAGAAAAGCGGCAACCGTAACGTAAGCCGTTTCTGCACTATCTTTTACTGCGCTACGGGACCCGCTTCGTCGCAGGCTCGTTCCCAAATGGGAACTGGATCGGATCCCGTCCGGGAACAACCGAGGGTGCTTTCACACCACGTACGTGATGCTGCTGGGAGCTCCGATCGTGTGGAGCCCCCGGGCTGCTCGGTTCCTAGAAGGTGGTGTAGGTCGCGGTGAAGGTCACCGTGCCCGTGTAGTTGCCGGCCGGGGCGGTGGTGGTCGCCGCCGCCGCGATGCTGCCGCCCACGTACAGCCAGTGGTCCGTGCGGGCGTTGCCGGAGAGGGCCGTGGTGTAGCCCGCCGCGCAGGTGCCGGCGAAGGCCGTCGGCGTGGTGGCGGTGCCGGTGGTCGCCTGGGCGCAGCTGTAGGTGACGGCGAGGCTGCCGCCGCCGGCGCGGTTGAGCGCGGTGCCGGCGACCGTCACGGTGGTCGGCGTGTTGTACGACACCATGATCTTGCCGCCGTTGGCCGCGGTCACGGCGGCCCCGGTCCCGGGCGTGATCGGCGCGCCGAAGTCCAGGTTGGTCGGGTTGCTGAAGGTGACGGCCGACTGGACCTTGGCGAGGGCGTTGATGGTCGCGGTCTGCGTCTGGGCGCTGGCCACCGCCGGAACGACGAGGCAGGCTGCGGCGGCGATGAAAAGCGCGCTCTTCTTCATGGTGGTGCTCTCCTGGGAGAGGGGCGGGTGGAACTGCTGCGACTTCGACTGGCACTGGACCTTCAGCGGAGGTCCGCGTACCGACTAGCGGCCTCAGTTCCAGGCGCCGTTCGGTGTCGAGATAGTTTACGTTTTTCGGGAGGGGGGGCAACCAAAAGATAAGGCGTTGCCGCGCAGCGTGTTGCGGGGGGTGTTGGCGGGACTCGGGAAGGGCGTGTTCCCGAACGGGAACGTGTTTCGGTCCCAAATGGGAACGAAAACGCCGGGCGAGAGGGCTCGCCCGGCGTTTCCTGCGCGGCTCACCGCATGGCTGCGACGACGCGCTCGTTCTCCTCGACCGTGTTGTAGAAGTGGGGGGAGATGCGCACGTACTCGCCGCGCCTGTCCACGATGATCCCCTTTTCCGCGAGCACCGCGACGGACGCGGCGGAGTCGGGGACGCGCACGGTCACGATCCCCGAGCGCCGGTCCCGCCGCTCCGCCACCCGCGGCGGGAGCCCGGCGTCCTGCAGTCGCTCCAGCAGGTCCTCGGTGAGGCCGTCGATGCGCTCGCGGATGCGCTCCATCCCCACCTCCAGGATGATCTCCATCCCCCCCAGAGCCGTGTACACGGTGGGGACGGCGGGGGTGCCCAGGGAAAAGCGGCCGGCGTCGTCCCGGGGACGGTACTCGTCGGTGCGGAACGAGAACTGGTCCTCGGCGCCGAACCAGGACACCATGGTCGGCACCAGCTCGGGGATGCGCTCCTCGCGCACCCACAGGAAGGCGAGCCCCGGCCCGCCCAGCAGCCACTTGAGAGGTCCCGCCACGTACACGTCCGCCCCGCTGGCCCGCGGGTCCACCGGAATCTGCCCCACGGCCTGGTAGCCGTCCACCAGGAAAAGGGCCCCCGCGTCGTGGGCGATCCGCGCGATGGGCTCCAGCTCCTGCACGTACCCGGTGCCGTAGAACACGTGGCTGGTCGCGACGACGGCGGTGCGCTCGTCCACGTACTCGGCCCAGCGCTCCGGCGACACGCCGATGCCGTCGTCGCTGGGGACCACGACCACCTCCACGCCCGGCCTGGCGAGCCACTGGTAGACCAGGGTGGGGAAATCCAGCTCGGCCACCACCACCCGGTTGCGCTTTCCGTGGTCCAGCGCGGAAGCGATGGACGAGAGCGCGGCGGAGACGCTGGGCGAGAAGGCGACCTCGGACTCGCGGGCGTTCCAGAACTCGGCCACGCGGCCGCGCAGGTCGGCGATGCGCCCCATCCACAGCTCGTACCAGGCGGAGGCACCCATGGTGTTCCAGAGCGCCTGGTACTCCCCCAGGTACCCCATCGACCGCCGCGAGAGCGCGCCCAGCGAGCAGGAGTTGAGGTAGGTGCGCGTCTGGAGGATGGGGAACTCGGTGCGCCAGCGCTCCAGCTCGGGATGCGGGACTGCGCTCATCGGGCGCTCTCCGGTTCAAGGTGCGGGGTGCCGTGCGCGTTCAGGGTGTCCAGCGTGTCCACGGCGCGGCGCAGGTGAGGGATGACGATGGAGCCGCCGACCACCAGCCCCACGGAAAAGGTTTCGAAGAACTCGTCGTCGGTCACTCCCTCCTCCTTGCAGCGGACCATGTGGTAGGTGACGCAGTCGTCGCAGCGGAGGACCATGGAGGCCACCAGCCCCAGCAGCTCCTTGGTCTTGCCGTCCAGGGCGCCGGGTTCGTAGGTGCGGGTGTCGAGCGCGAAGAACCGCTTGATCTCCAGGTTCCCGGCTTCCAGGATGCGCCCGTTCATGCGCTCCCGGAACCGGCGGAACTCCTCCAGCTTGCTTTCGTCGGCCATCTCCGCTCCTGGCAGGTGTGAAGCCCGAAATAGACTCACCCGCGAGGAACCCGTCAAGCGCGGCACGGGCCCCGGCGGGCGGGGTACCAGGCCGCATGCGGACCGCCACCCACTCCCCCGCCGGGCTTGCCGCCCGGATCCGCGCGCGCGCCCTGGAGATGGGGTTCGACGACGTGGGTGTCGCGCCGGTGGGCCCCAGCGCGCACGGGGACGTGTACGAGCGCTGGCTGGCCGCGGGGATGCACGGGGAGATGGGCTACCTGGCGCGCGAGGACGCGGTCGCGAAGCGCAGAGACCCGGCGCTCCTGGTGCCCGGGGCGAGGTCGGCGGTGGTCGTGGCGCTGAACTACCATCCCCCGGAGGAGGCGCCGTCGTCGGCCGACCCGTCGCGCGCCGTGTTCGCACGCTATGCGCGGGGCGAAGACTACCACGAGATGATGAAGGAGCGCCTGATCGCGCTCCAGGAGTGGATCGCCGGGGAACTGGTGCCGGTGAGCGGGCGGGCCTACGTGGACACGGGGGCGGTGCTGGAACGGGAGCTGGCCCAGCGGGCGGGGCTGGGGTGGGCGGGGCGGAACACCATGCTGATCCGGCCGGGCCGGGGGTCGTACTGCTTCCTGGGAGTGGTGCTGCTGGACGTGGAGCTGGAAGCGGACGCGCCCTTCACCGCGGACCGCTGCGGACGGTGCTCGCGGTGTGTGGAGGCGTGCCCGACGGGGGCGCTGCTGGGGCGCGGTGTGGACGGCGCTCCGCTGATGGATGCGCGGCGGTGCATCTCGTACCTGACCATCGAGCAGCGTGGGCCGATCCCGCGGGAGCTGCGGCCGCTGATCGGCAACCGGGTCTACGGGTGCGACATCTGCCAGGAGGTGTGCCCGTGGAACTCGTTTGCGGAGCCTACGGGCGAGGTGGCGTTCCTGCCACGTGCCGGGGTGGATGGCGCTTCCCTGGTCGAGCTGATGGGGATGACGCAGGAGGAGTTCTCGCGACGCTTCAAGGGCTCGCCGGTGAAGCGGACCAAGCGGCGGGGGCTGCTGCGGAACGTGGCGGTCGCGCTGGGCAACTGGGGCTCGCCCGAGGCGGTACCCGTGCTGGCGGAGTCGCTCTCCGACGCTGAGCCGCTGGTGCGCGGGCACGCGGCGTGGGCGCTTGGGCGGATCGGGACGGAGGGAGCAATGCAGGCGTTGCTGGGCAGGGCGGAGGTGGAGGAGGACGCGTGGGTGCGGGAGGAGATCGAGACGGCGCTCGAGCAGGCGGGCCTCGCCTGAATCCGTACCGGGGCAGGCTGGTCCCCGGACCCGTTCCGCAGCACGTGTCAGGAGCCTGCAAGCGAGTCCCCGTCGAATCCGTCCGGCGGGGGCTCGCTCGCATCCCGTCGATCATGCCCCGCCCACCAGGGGCCCCGCGTGCGGATGGCTCCCTCAGCCGCTCCCGTCCGCAGCCACGTTCGGTTGACGCGGAACGGATGGCGCCCTAGGTTGGGCGGGAAATATACGGAACCGATGCGTATACGACGGGTGTCCTGATCGCAGCTGCGCGGCGCGTGGCGGCCCGGGTCGTCTCGTCCGCGTGTCACGCATCCTCCCGCCCGTGGTTCCTTCCCTGGACCCGCCCCCGAACCCCCCACCGAACCCTCCACCCCACCTCCTCCGATGGCGAATCCTGCGGATCTTTGTGGAGCCACCGGCGAGGACCAAGGCCTCGCGGCCGGAATCAGGGCCGCCGTGGACGCCGGAGAGGCGCGCCTGCAGGAGTCGCTGGAGAGCAGGTCGGGCGGGAGCCGCGACGCGGCGCGCCGCCGGCTCGTCCACGACCTGGTCGCGGAGCAGGCGGAGCGCACCCGCGGTGCCACGGCGGTGGCCGCGGACGGCCGGGCGCTGAGCTACGCGGAGCTGGACGCCGCCGCCAGCCGGCTCGCCCGCTTCCTCCACGTACGGGGGGTGGGTGCCGAGACCCGCGTGGGCGTGTGCCTGGAGCGCTCGGCGGAATTGCCTGTCGCGCTGCTGGCGGTGCTGCGCGCGGGCGCGGCGTACGTTCCCCTGGATCCGGCCTATCCCGCGGAGCGCCTGGCCCGGACGCTGGCGGACAGCGGCGCCTCCGTGCTGCTGACGGGAGGCGACCTGGCCGGCCGCTTTGCCGGATGGGCGGGCGAGGTGGTCGACCTGGAAGCGGAGCGGGAGCGGATCGCCGCCGGGAGCGCCGACACCCCGGGCGTGGAGGTGGACCCCGACCAGCTGGCGTACGTCATCTACACCTCCGGCTCCACCGGCCGCCCCAAGGGCGTCGCCGTTCCGCACCGGGCGCTCTCCAGCTACCTGGCGTGGATGCAGCGCGCCTTCCCGCTCGCGGCCGGGGACCGCGTGCTGCAGAGGGCCTCGGCGGGCTTCGACGCGTCGGTGTGGGAGTTCTGGGCGCCGCTGCTCGCGGGCGCGACGCTGGTCGTGTCCCCGTCCGAGGCGCAGCGCGACCCCGCCGAGCTGCTGCGGGTGCTGGAGCGGGAGCGGATCACCGTGCTCCAGGTCGTTCCCTCGCTGCTCCACCCGCTGCTGGAGCAGCCGGGTTTGAAGGAAGCGTGCGGCACCCTGCGCCGTCTCTTCTGCGGGGGCGAGGCGCTGGGGGCGGAGCTGGCGGGGAGGGCCGCGGCGGCGACCGGCGCGCAGGTGGTGAACCTGTACGGCCCCACGGAGGCGACCATCTACGCCACGGCGCACGTGTTCGCCGGCGAGGCGGGCGCGACCGTGCCGATCGGGCGGGCGGTGGACCGGGTGCGGACGTACGTGGTGGACGAGGGGGGCACGCTCGCGGCGGGCGGCGGCCCCGGCGAGCTGTACCTGGGCGGCGTGCAGGTGGCGCGCGGCTACCTGGGCCGGCCGGAGCTGACGGCGGAGACGTTCGTGCCGGACCCGTTCTCCGGGGAGCCGGGAGCGCGGCTCTACCGCACGGGGGACAGCGTGCGCGAGCTGGGCCCGGGCACGCTGGAGTACCTCGGACGTATCGACCACCAGGTGAAGATCCGGGGCTTCCGGATCGAGCCGGGGGAGATCGAGGCCGTGCTGCGCGAGCAGCCGGGCATCCGCGAGGCGGTGGTCCTGGCGCGGGAGGACGGGCCCGGCGAGAGGCGCCTGGTCGCCTACCTCCTCCCGGAGGGCGGGACGCCGGCTGGTGCGGAGGATGCCGCCGGGCAGCTCGCCGACTGGGAGACGGTGTTCGAGGACACCTACGCGGGGGCCGCGGAGGGGCAGGCGGAGGACCCGACGCTCAACCTGGTCGGGTGGAACAGCAGCTACACGGGCGAGCCGATCCCGCGCGAGGAGATGCGCGAGTGGGTGGAGCGCACCGTCGAGCGCATCCTTGCGCTCCGGCCGGAGCGGGTCCTGGAGATCGGCTGCGGGACGGGGCTCCTCCTCTTCAGGGTCGCCCCCCACACCGGGCTGTACCACGGCACGGACCCTTCCGCCACCGCCCTGGCGCTGGTGGGCCGGCACGCGGGCGCGCTCCCGCAGGTGCGGCTCTCACGGCGTGCGGCGGACCGGCTGGATGGTCTCGGCGGCGAGGGGTTCGACACCGTCGTGCTGAACTCCGTCGCGCAGTATTTCCCGGGCGTCGCCTACCTGGCGCGCGTTCTGGAGGACGCCGCGGCCCTGGTCCGTCCGGGCGGGCGGATCTTCGTCGGCGACCTGCGCAGCCTGCCGCTCCTCCCCGCGTTCCACCTCTCCGTGGAGCTGTTCCGCGCCCCCGGCGAGCTCGCCGTGGAGCACCTGGACGCCCGCATTCGCGGCGGTGTCCGGGAAGAGCAGGAGCTGGTGGTCGATCCCGCCTTCTGGGAAGCGCTGCGGGCGCGGGTGCCGCGCATCGGCCGCGTGTCCATGCAGGTCAAGCGCGGCGAGCACGACAACGAGGTCGTGCGCTATCGCTACGACGTCGTCCTGCACCTGGACGCACCCGCGGCCCCGGCGGCGGAGGTGTGCGGGTGGAGCGAGGCCGGCGGCGTCGCCGGCGTGCGCGAGCGGCTGGCGTCGTCGCCCGGAGCGCTCGCCGTCAGGGGCGTGCCGGACGCGCGCGTGTCCGGCGACCTGCGCCTGCTCGACCTGCTGGGCCGCCGGGGCGAGCACGCCGACGTCGCGGAGCTGCGCCGGGCGTTCCCGGCGCGGCCGGCCGGCGTCGATCCCGAGGCGCTCTGGGCGCTGGGGGAGTCGCTGGGCCGCACCGTGGAGCTCCGGCCCGGCGCGGTGGGGAGCATCGACGCGCTCTTCGGCCCCGCGGCCGGCGGCGAGGCCGTGTTCCCCCCGGGCGGCGCGGAGCCGCTCCCGTGGGCGGCGTACGCCAACGACCCGCCATACGGCCGCCGTGTCCGGGAGCTGGTGCCGGCGCTGCGGGCCTCGCTCGGCGAGCGCCTGCCGGAGTACATGGTGCCTGCGGCGTTCGTGGTGCTGGATGGGCTTCCGCTGACTCCGAACGGCAAGGTGGACCGGGCCGCGCTCCCGGCGCCCGACCCCGGCCGCGGGGCCGGGGCGGGGGAGTACGCCGCGCCGCGCACCCCCACGGAGGAGCTGCTCGCGGCCGCCTGGGCCGCGGCGCTCGGGCTCGAGCGCGTGGGAGTGCACGACGACTTCTTCGCGCTGGGCGGCCACTCGCTCCTGGCCATGCAGGTGGTCTCCCGTGTCCGCGAGACGCTGGGAATGGAGCTGCCGGTGAGGGCGCTCTTCGAGGCGCGTACGGTCGCGACGCTGGCGGCGCGCCTAAACGCCGGGCGGGGGGAGGAGGACGCTCTCCCGCCCCTCGTCGGCACCGGGCGGAGCGGCGCTGCGCGGCTCCCGCTCTCCTTCGCGCAGGAGCGGCTCTGGTTCCTGCACCGGCTGGAGCCGGACGGGACCGGGTACAACGTGGCCTCGCCGGCGCGCCTCGCGGGCAGGCTGGATGCCGCCGTGCTGGAGCGGGCGCTCGGCGGGCTGGTGCGCAGGCACGAGTCGCTGCGCACGGTCTTCCACTCCTCCTCCGGGGGCGCCGTGCAGACGGTGCACCCGGACGCGCCCGTGCGTCTCCCCTCCGTCGACCTGTCCGGCCTCGCGCCGGATGCCCGCGGCCGCGAGGCGCGGCGGCTGGCGCGGGAGGACGCCGCGCGCCCCTTCGACCTGGCGCGCGGACCGGTCCTTCGCGCGGGCCTGGTGCGGCTCGCGGAGGAGGAGCACGTCCTGCTGCTGACGATCCACCACATCGCCACCGACGGGTGGAGCACGGAGGTCGTCTTCCGTGACCTCTTCGCGCTCTACGGGGCGTTTTCGCGTGGGGAGTCGTCGCCGCTGCCGCCGCTGCCGGTGCAGTACGCGGACTTCGCCCTGTGGCAGCGTGGCTGGCTGACCGGCGACGTGCTTCGCCGTCAGCTCGACTGGTGGCGGGAGCACCTGGGCGGCTCGCCTCCCGCGCTGGAGCTCCCGACCGACCGTCCCCGCCCGGCCGTGGCCGGCGGGCGCGGAGCGGTGCACACCTTTCGTGTCGGGGCGGAGACGACGCGCGCGCTGCGCGCCCTCGCCCGCCGCGAGGGGGCGACGCTCTACATGGTGCTCCGCGCGGCCGCCGCCGTCCTGCTGTCCCGCTGGTCCGGACAGGAGGACCTCGTCGTCGGCTCCCCGATCGCGAACCGCAGGCGGGCGGAGCTGCACGACGTGGTCGGCTTCTTCGTGAACACCCTGGCGCTCCGCACCAACCTCGCCGGGGACCCGTCGTGGGGGGAGCTGCTGGGGCGGGTCCGGGAGGCGGCCCTGGGCGCCTATGCGCACCAGGACCTCCCTTTCGAGCGCCTGGTCCAGGAGGTCGCCCCGGAGCGCGGGCTGTCGCACACGCCGCTCTTCCAGGTGATGTTCGCGCTCCAGGGCTCCGGCGCCGCCGGGGAGCCGCCGCCGGGCGGGCCGCGGCGGGAGGCGTTTCCCGTGGACGCGGCGACGGCGCTCTTCGACCTGGAGCTGGAGCTGTGGGAGGCGGGCGAGGAGCTGTCCGGGAGTCTGCGCTTCCGGACGGACCTCTTCGAAGCCGCGACCATGGAGCGGATGGGGGCGCAGCTCCGCACGCTCCTCGACGGGGCCGGCGCCTCGCGCGAGCGGCGGATCTCCCGGCTCCCCCTGCTCGGGGAAGGGGAGGCCCGGCGCCTCGCGGAGTACGGGAGCGGCCCGGCCCACCGCACGGCGGAGAGCGTCCCCGTCCCACGGCTCATCGCCGCGCAGGCGGCCCGGACGCCCGACGCGGCGGCGGTCCTGTTCGAGGGCGGGTCGCTCACCTACGCGGAGCTGGACGAGCGGGCCGCCCGCGCCGCCCGGCACCTGGGCGAGCGCGGCGTCGCCGCGGGGACGACGGTAGGGGTGTGCGTGGAGCGGGGGCCGCAGGTGCTCGTGGCGCTGCTGGCGGTCTGGAAGGCGGGGTGCGTCTACCTCCCGCTCGACCCGGCGTACCCGGCGGAGCGCCTGTCCTTTCTGCTGCGCGACTCGGGCGCACGGCTGGTCCTCACGGAGCCGCGCCTGGCCGCCTCGCTCCCGGAGTTCGGGGGCGAGGTCGTGCTGGTGGACGGCGGCACCGGGAACGGCGGCACGGAGAGCGGCGGTCCTTGTTCCCCCCGGGACCTGGCGTACCTGATCTACACCTCGGGCTCCACCGGGACGCCCAAGGCGGTGATGGTGGAGCACGGGCAGCTCGCGCACACGCTCCGCGGGGCGCTGGACGTGCTGGGCCTCGGCGCGGGAGACGTGGTGGCGGCGCTCGCGTCCGTCGCATTCGACATCTCGCTGCTGGAGCTGGCCGCGCCGCTGCTCGCCGGGGCGGCGGTGCGGATCGTCCCGCGAGACCTGGCCATGGACGCGGAGGAGCTGGCGGATGCCGCGGCGGACGTGACCGTGCTGCACGCAGTGCCCGCGCTGATGCGGCAGGTGGTCGCGGCGGCGCGCGGCGGCCGGACGCTGCCGTCCGTCCGCCTCCTGCTGGTCGGCGGAGACACGGTCGCACCCGACCTGCTGGAGGACATGCGCGAGGTCTTCCCGACGGCCCGTACGCACGTGCTCTACGGGCCGACGGAGGGGACCGTCATCTGCGCGGCGTACGCCGTCCCGGCGGAGGGCCCGGTCGAGGGACACCCGCTGGGGCACCCGCTCCCGGGCGTACGGCTGCACGTCCGCGGGCCGCGTGGCGAGACCGCGCCGACCGGCGTTCCCGGCGAGATCTGGATCGCGGGTGGGGGCGTCGCGCGCGGCTACCTCGCGAAGCCGGAGCTGACGGCGGAGAGCTTCGCGGAGATCGGCGGCGAGCGCGCCTACCGCACGGGGGACCGCGCGCGCTGGCGCCCCGACGGCGTGCTGGAGTTCCTCGGCCGGACCGACGAGCAGGTGAAGGTCCGGGGGTTCCGCATCGAGCCGGGCGAGATCGAGGCCGCGCTGCGCGGGCAGCCGGGTGTAAGGGAGGCGGTCGTCGTGGCGCGGGAGGACCGGCCCGGCGAGAAGAAGCTGGTCGCGTACGTCGTCGGGGCCGGCGGCGTCGGAGCCGCGCCGGACCCGGCCGCGCTGCGGGCGGCGCTCCGCGCCCGGGTGCCCGAGCACATGGTCCCTTCCTCGTTGGTCGTGCTGGAATCGCTCCCGGTCACTCCCAACGGCAAGGTGGACCGCGCCGCTCTTCCCGCGCCCGACCCGGCGGGAGCGCGGCGGGGCGTGCACGTGGCCCCGCGCACACCGGCCGAGGAGCGGATGGCGGGGATCTGGGCGGAGGTGCTGGGGCTGGAGCGGGTGGGGGTGGAGGACAACTTCTTCGATCTGGGCGGCCACTCGCTGCTGGCGACGCAGGTGGCGTCGCGGGTGCGCGAGGCGTTCCGGACGGAGCTGCCGCTCCGCGGGCTCTTCGAGGCACCCACCGTGGCGGAGCTGTCCCGGCGCATGGAGGCGGTCCCCGCCGATGCGGCCCCGGAAGCCGGCGGTCCGCCGCTGGCCCGGGTCTCCCGGGAAGGGCCCCTGCCGCTGTCGTTCTCGCAGCAGAGGCTGTGGTTCATCGACCGGCTGGAGCCGGGGAGCGCGGCCTACAACATCCCCCTGCCGCTGCGGCTGCGCGGCGACCTGGACGTCCCGGCGCTGGCGCGCACCATGGGGGAGCTGGTGCGGCGCCACGAGACGCTGCGCACGACGTTCGGGGAGGTGGGTGGCGAGCCGGTGCAGCGGGTGCACGCCGCGCGCGTGGTGCCGGTTCCGGTGGTGGACCTCGCGGCGCTTCCGGCGCCCCGGCGCGACGCGGAGGCGATGCGGCTCGCCGGGGACGAGGCGCGGCGGCCGTTCGACCTGCGCGAGGGTCCGCTGCTGCGCGCCGGGCTGCTGCGGCTGGGACCGCGGGAGCACGTGCTGCTGCTCTGCATGCACCACATCGTCTCGGACGGGTGGAGCACGGGGGTGCTCTTCCGGGAGATGGCGGTGCTCTACGAGGCGTTCTCCCGCGGGGCGCCTTCGCCGCTGCCGGAGCCGCCGGTGCAGTACGCCGACTTCGCGGTGTGGCAGCGCGCGTGGCTCGCGGGCGAGACCCTGGAGCGGCAGCTCGCCTGGTGGCGGGAGCGGCTCGGGGGTGCCCCCGCCGTGCTGGAGGTCCCCACCGACCGCCCCCGGCGGGCGCTGCCGGGCTCGCGGGCGGCCACGACGGCGCGGATGCTCCCGCGCGGGACGGCGGAGCGGCTGCGGGCGCTGGCGCGGGGCGAGGGGGCGACTCTGTACATGGTCCTGCTCGCGGCGCTGGACGTGCTGCTGGCGCGCTGGTCGGGGGTGGAGGACGTGGTGGTGGGTACGCCGGTGGCGGGGCGGACGCGGCGGGAGGTGGAGGGGCTGATCGGGTTCTTCGTGAACACGCTGGCGCTGCGGGGGAACGTCTCGGGAGACCCGGAGTTCCGGGAGGTGCTGGGGCGGGTGCGGGAGACGGTACTGGGGGCCTACCAGCACCAGGAGGTGCCGTTCGAGCGTCTGGTGGAGGAGCTGGGAACCGGGCGGAGCCTGTCGCACGCGCCGCTCTTCCAGGTGATCTTCTCGCTGGACGACGGCGGCGGCGCGCCCCGCTCTCTCGGCGGCGTCGAGGCGGAGCCGTTCCCGGCGGACGGCGAGGTGGCCCAGTTTGACCTCTCCGTCTCTGCCGCGGATACGGGCGAGGAGCTCGAGGTCGCCTTCACCTACCGCCCGGAGCTGTGGGACCGCTCCACCATCGAGCGCGTGCTGGAGCGCTTCGCCGCGCTGCTGGAGCAGGTCGCGGCGGACGGGGACCGGAGGCTCTCGGAGATCGATCTCCTCGGACCGGCGGAGCGGGAGTGGCTCCTGCGCGAGTCGAGCGCGACCGTGCGGGAGCACCCGGCCGCCCCCGTCCACGAGCGGGTCGCGGAGCAGACGGCACGGACCCCCGGCGCCACGGCCGTCGTGGCCGGGGGTGGGGCGCTCAGCTACGCGGAGCTCGACTCCGCCGCCAGCCGGCTCGCCCGCTTCCTCCAGGCGCGCGGCGTGGGCCCCGAGACGCGCGTCGGCGTGTGCCTGGAGCGCTCGGTGGAGCTGCCCGTGGCGCTGCTGGCGACTTTGCGCGCGGGTGCGGCGTACGTGCCGCTGGACCCCGGCTACCCCGCGGAGCGCCTGGCGTGGACGCTGGCCGACAGCGGCGCCCGCGTGCTGCTGACGCGCGGCGGCCTCGCCGCGCGCTTCGGCGGCTGGGCGGGCGAGGTCGTGTGCCTGGAGGCGCAGCGGGAGCGCATCGCCGCGGAGCGCGCGGAGGCCCCGGGCATGGAGGTGGACCCGGAGCAGCTGGCGTACGTCATCTACACCTCGGGCTCCGCCGGCCGCCCCAAGGGGGTGGCCGTTCCGCACCGGGCGCTCTCCAACCACATGGCGTGGATGCAGCGCGCCTTCCCGCTCGCCCCCGGGGACCGGGTGCTGCAGAGGACGCCGGCCGGCTTCGACGCCTCGGTCTGGGAGTTCTGGGCGCCGCTCCTGGCCGGCGCGACGCTGGTGATGGCCCCCCCGGAGGCGCACCGCGACCCGGGCGAGCTGCTCCGGGCGCTGGAGCGGGAGCGGATCACGGTCGTGCAGCTCGTTCCCTCGCTGCTACACGCCCTGCTGGAGCGCAATGGGGTGGAGGGGGCGTGCGGCACGCTGCGGCGTCTCTTCTGCGGGGGCGAGGCGCTGGGGGCGGAGCTGGCGGCGAGGACGCGTGCCGCGACGGGCGCGGAGGTCGTGAACCTGTACGGGCCCACGGAGGTGTGCATCGACTCCGTGACGCACGTCTACGCCGGGGGATCGGCGGCCGCCGTGCCGATCGGGCGGCCGACCGACAACGTGCGGGCGTACGTCCTGGACCCATGGGGCGCGCCCACGGGGAGCGGCGCTCCGGGCGAGCTGTACCTGGGCGGGGCGCAGCTCGCGCGCGGCTACCTGGGGCGGCCGGATCTGACGGCGGAGCGCTTCCTCCCCGACCCGTTCTCGCCCGGGGCGGGGGCGCGGATGTACCGGACCGGCGACCGGGTACGCCGGCTCGCCACGGGAGAGCTGGAGTACCTGGGTCGCGTGGACCAGCAGGTCAAGCTGCGCGGCTTCCGCATCGAGCCGGCGGAGGTCGAGGCCGCGCTGGAGGCGCATCCCGCGGTGCGCGCCGCGGCGGTGGTCCTGCGCGAGCTCCGGCCGGGCGACGCGCGCCTGGTGGGCTATGTGGTCGCCGAGGAGGGTGGGACGGTCGCCTCCGCCGCGCTGCGGGAGCACCTGAAGGCCCGGCTCCCGGAGTACATGCTGCCCTCCGCGTTCGTGGTGCTGGACGCGCTCCCCCTGACCCCCAACGGGAAGACGGACCGGCGGGCGCTCCCCGCGCCGGAGGTGTCGAAGACGGCGGGATTCACGGCGCCGCGCACGTCGACGGAGGAGGTGCTGGCGGGGATCTTCGGCGAGGTGCTGGGGGCCGCGCGGGTGGGCGTGCACGACAACTTCTTCGAGCTGGGCGGCCACTCGCTGCTGGCCACCCGGGTCGTTTCGCGGGTGCAGCCGGCCTTCGGGGTGGAGCTGCCGCTGCGCGCTCTGTTCGAGGCGCAGACCGTGGCGGAGCTGGCCGCGCACGTGGACGCGGAGCACCGCGGCGGGACGGCCCCGGCCCCCCCGCCGCTGGCGCCGGTCCCCCGCGAGGGGCCGCTGCCGCCGTCGTTCGCGCAGCGGCGGCTGTGGTTCATCGACCGGCTGGAGCCGGGGAGCACGGCCTACAACGTCCCGCTGCCGCTGCGGCTGCGCGGCGCCCTCGACGCGCGGACACTGGAGCGCGCGATCGGGGAGGTCGTCCGGCGACACGAGTCGCTGCGTACCGTCTTCGACGAGGTGGACGGCGAGCCGGTGCAGGTGGTGCGCCCCGCGGGCGCGCTGCCGCTCCCCGTCTGCGACCTGTCCGGGCTGCCGGAGGAGGCGCGCGAGGCGGAGTCGGGCCGGCTGGTCCGGGACGATGCGCGTCGTCCCTTCGACCTGCGCCGCGGCCCCCTGCTCCGCGCCCGCCTCCTCCGGCTCGCGCCGGACCGTCATGTGCTGGTGCTGGCCATGCACCACATCGTCTCCGACGGGTGGAGCACGGAGGTGCTCTTCCGGGAGCTGGCCGCGCTGTACCCGGCGTACCTCGCGGGGGAAGCGTCGTCTCTGGCCGAGCCGGAGGTGCAGTACGCGGACTACGCGGCGTGGCAGCGGAGCTGGCTGGAGGGCGAGGCGCTGGAGCGGCAGCTGGCGTGGTGGCGCGAGCGCCTGGCGGGAGCGCCGGCGGTTCTGGACGTCCCGACGGACCGTCCGAGGCGGGCGCTGCCCGGGGCGCGGGCCGCGAGCGTGGGGAGGCGGCTCGGGCGGGCAACGTCGGAGCGGCTGCGGGCGACGGCGCGGGAGGAGGGGGCGACGCTGCACATGGCGCTGCTGGCGGGGCTGGACGTGCTGCTGGCGCGGTGGTCGGGGGAGGAGGAGGTGGTGGTGGGGACGCCGGTCGCGGGGCGCTCGCGCGTGGAGCTGGAGGGGGTGATCGGGTTCTTCGTCAACACGCTGGCGCTGCGGGCGGACGTGTCGGGGGACCCGTCGTTCCGGGAGCTGCTCGGGCGGGTGCGGGAGGGGGCGCTGGGAGCGTACGCGCACCAGGACCTCCCCTTCGAGCGGCTGGTGGAGGCGCTGGGGGTCGAGCGGAGCCTGTCGCACGCGCCGCTCTTCCAGGTGGTCTTCTCGCTGGAGGACGGCGCAGGGGCGTCCCCGTCCTTCGGCGGGGTCGAGGCCGAGCCCTTCCCGGCGGACGCGGACGGCGTCAAGACGGACCTCGACGTGGTCGCGTCGGAGCGGGAGGGCGGGCTGGCGCTGACGCTCACCTTCCGCGAGGAGCTGTGGGACGCGTCCACCATGGAGCGCGTCGTCGACGCCTACACCGCGATCCTGGAGGCGGTCGCCGCGGACCCGGGGCGGCGGATCCTCGACCTCCCCCTGGCGACGGAGGCCGAGCGCCGCCGGGTGCTCCGCGAGTGGAGCGCGGGCCCCTCCGCCCCCGCCGGCGGCACCCTGCACGAACTGTTCGCCGCGCAGGCGGCCCGTACGCCGGAGGCGGTGGCGGTGACCTCCGGCAGCGACGCCCTCACCTACGCGGAGCTGGACCGCCGGGCCGAGGCGGTCGCCGGCGCCCTCCGGCGGGCGGGCGTGGGTCCGGAGGTGCGGGTGGGGCTCTGCGTGGAGCGGTCGCCGGACGCGGTGGCGGGGATCCTCGGCGTGCTCCGGGCGGGCGGGGCGTACGTCCCGCTCGACCCGGCTTACCCGGCCGAGCGGCTGGCCTACGTGCTGGAGGACTCGGGGTCGACCATCCTGCTCACGCAGGAGCGGCTGCGCGACAGGCTGCCTGCGTTCGGCGGCGAGGTCGTGCTGGTGGACGCTCCTCACCCCCCGGCCCCCTCTCCCACGAGGGGAGAGGGGGAGACCGACCAGCCCATGGACACGGGCGTACGTTCGCACTCCCGCACTTTCGCACTTTCGCACTCGTCGTCCCCCGACCATCTCGCCTACGTCATCTACACCTCCGGCTCCACGGGCAGGCCCAAGGGAGTCATGGTGGCGCACTCCGCGGCGGCCGCCCTGGTGGCCTCGGCCGTGGCAACCTTCGGCACCGGGCCGGGGAGCAGCCTGGTGGAGAGCGCCTCGTTCGGCTTCAACGCCTCGGTGCTGGAGACCTTTTTGGCGCTGGCCTCCGGGGCGACGCTCCACCTGGCCGACCGCGACACCCTGCTCTCGCCGGAGGCGCTCGGCGCCCTGTTGCGGGAGCGGCGCGTGGACGTGTGGGTCGCCACGCCCGCGCTCGCGGGGCTCGCGCCGCGGGGCGACTTCCCGGCGCTGCGCACGGTGAGCACCGGCGGGGAGGCGTGCACCGCGGAACTGGTGGAGCGATGGGCGCCGGGGCGGCGGATGCTGAACCTGTACGGCCCCACCGAGGCCACGGTCTACGCCACCCTCCACGACTGCCGGCCGGGCGCGGGCGGGGCGCCGCCTATCGGCCGGCCGGCGGCGGGCGTCCGGGCGTACGTGCTGGACGGGGCGGGGGGCGTCGTGCCGGCGGGTTTCCCGGGCGAGCTGTACCTGGGCGGCGCCCGGCTGGCGCGCGGGTACGCCGGGCGGCCGGGGCTCACGGCGGAGACGTTCGTCCCTGACCCGTTCTCGCCGGAGGCGCGCAGCGGTGCGCGGATGTACCGCACGGGGGACCGGGCGCGGTGGCTTGCCTCCGGGGAGCTGGAGTTCCTGGGGCGGACCGACGCGCAGGTGAAGGTTCGGGGATACCGGATCGAGCCGGGGGAGATCGAGGCGGCCCTGCTCCGGCACCGGCAGGTGCGGGAGGCGCTCGTGATGGTCCGGGAGGACGCCCCGGGCGAGCGGCGGCTGGTGGCGTACATGGTCCCGGCGGCGGGTACGGCGCCGGCGGCGGGCGCGCTGCGGGAGGCCCTGCAAAAGACCCTCCCCGACTACATGGTCCCCGCCGCGTTCGTCGCCCTGGATGCGCTCCCCGTCACCGCCGGCGGCAAGACCGACCGCCGCGCGCTCCCGGCGCCGGAGCTCGCCGCGGCCACGGGGGAGCACGCCGCTCCGCGCACGGCGACCGAGGAGGTGCTGGCCGGGATCTGGGCGACGGTGCTGGGGGTGGGGGAGGTGGGCCGCGACAAGGACTTCTTCGAGCTGGGGGGGCACTCGCTCCTGGCGACGCGCGTGGTCGCGCGCGTCCGCGGGGCCTTCGGGGTGGAGCTGCCGGTGCGGGCGCTCTTCGAGGCCCCCACCGTGGCCGGGCTGGCGGAGCGCGTGGACGCCCTGCTGGGGAGCGGCGCCGCCGTGGAAGCGCCGCCGCTGGTCCGCGTCCCGCGGGACACGCGCGGCGCGCTGCCGCTCTCCTTCGCGCAGCAGCGGCTCTGGTTCATTGAGCAGCTGGAGCCCGGGACGGCCGCGTACGTGCTCAGCAGGCCGCTGTGGCTGCGCGGCCCGACGCACACGGCGGCGCTGGGCCGGGCGCTGGACGAGGTGGTGCGGCGCCACGAGGCGCTGCGCACCGCGTTCGCCGTCGTGGACGGCGAGCCGGTGCAGGTGGTCCGCCCGGCAGGGCGCGGCGTGCTGTCGATCGTGGAGCTGTCCGGGCTCGCGCCGGCCGCCGCGGCGGCCGAGGCCCGGCGCATCGCCGACGCCGAGACGGTGCGCCCGTTCGACCTGGAGCGCGGCCCGCTCTTCCGCGCCGCGCTGGTGAGCGCCGCCCCGGAGGACGCGGTGCTGCTCCTGTCCGTGCACCACGTGGTGTCCGACGGGTGGAGCATGGGCGTGCTGGAGCGCGAGCTGTCCGTGCTGTACGAAGCGTTCCTCGCGGGGGAATCGTCGCCGCTCGCGGAGCTGCCGTTCCAGTACGGCGACTACGCGGCCTGGCAGCGCGCCTGGCTGCGTGGAGAGGCGCTGGAGCGGCAGACGGAGTTCTGGCGCGGGAAGCTGGCGGGGGCGCCTCCCCTGCTCGAGCTGCCCACGGACGCGCCGCGCCCGGCGGTGCAGGGGCACCGGGGGCTGCGGTGCTCGCTGCTCCTGCCGCGGCCGCTCGCGGACTCCGTGCAGGCGCTGTCGCGCCGCGAGGGGGCCACCCTGTTCATGACGCTGCTGGCGGCCTGGAAGCTCCTGCTCGCCCGGCTGGCCGGACAGGAGGACGTGGTCGTCGGCACCCCGGTGGCGAACCGCACGCGCACGGAGGCGGAGGGGCTGGTGGGCTTCTTCGTCAACACGCTGGCGCTGCGCACCGACCTGGCGGGCGCGTCCAGCTTCCGCGAGCTGCTGGGGCGGGTGCGGGAGACCACGCTGGGGGCGTACACCCACCAGGACCTCCCCTTCGAGCAGGTGCTGGACGTGGTCCGGCCGGAGCGGAGCCTGAGCCACGCGCCGCTGTTCCAGGTGTTCTTCAACCTCTTCAACTTCGAGGAGAGCTCCGTCCGGCTCCCCGGGGTGGCGGTGGAGCCCCTGGAGAGCGAGGGGGAGGAGCAGGCCAAGTTCGACCTGACGATGTACGTGATCCCGGGGGAGGACGGGACCCGGCTGAGCCTGCTGTACGACGCCGGCCTGTTCGGCGCGGAGCGCGCCGCGGAGATGCTGGAGCAATTCCGCCTGGTGCTGGAGCAGGCCGTCGCCGCCCCGGACGCGGCGCCCGGCTCGTACTCGCTGCTCACCCCCTCCGCGCGGCGGCGCCTCCCCGATCCCTCCCTCCCGCTGGGCGAGGAGTGGCTCGGCTCGGTGCCCGCGGCCTTCGCGGCGCACGCCCGGCGCGCGCCGGAGCGCCTGGCGGTGGAGGACGGGGACGAGCGCTGGAGCTACGGGGAGCTCGACGCCTGGAGCAGCCGGCTCGCCCACCACCTTGCCGCGCACGGGGTGGGTCCCGGCGACGTGGTCGCCGTGTACGGGCACCGCAGCGCCTCCCTGGTGTGGGCGCTGCTGGGGATCCTCCGCGCCGGGGCGGCGTTCCTGGTCCTCGACCCGTCGTACCCCGCGCTCCGCCTGCGGACCTTGCTGCGCATCGCCCGGCCCGCGGGGTGGCTGCGGATCGCCGCGGCCGGAGCGGCGCCGGAGGCGGTGGAGGAGGCCGCGGCGGAGACCGCCCGCTGCGCCCTCACGCTCCCGGCGCGCTCCGAGGCGGAGCGGACGGGGCTGCTGGAGGAGCGTCCGGCGGGCGAGGTGGGCGCCCCCGTCCATGCCGACTCCCTGGCGTACCTTTCCTTCACCTCGGGGACCACCGGGACGCCCCGGGCCGTGATGGGGCGGCACGGCTCGCTCACCCACTTCCTGCCCTGGCTGCGCGGGACCTTCTCCCTGGACGCCTCCGACCGCTTCACCCTCCTTTCCGGGCTTGCCCACGACCCGCTGCAGCGCGACGTCTTCACCCCGCTCCAGCTGGGCGCCTCCGTCTGCATCCCCCCCGAGCGCGCGTTCGGGGAGCCCGGCGGCCTCGCCCGCTGGCTGCGGGAGTCGCGCGCCACCGTCGCGCACCTCACCCCGGCGATGGGGAAGCTGGTCACCGAGGTGCCGGCCGAGCGCCCCGGCGAGACCGCGGACTCGCTGCGCCACGTCTTCCTGGTGGGAGAGGCCCTCACGCGCGCCGACGTGGCCCGCCTCCAGGGGCTGGCCCCGGCCGTCCAGGTGGTCAACTACTACGGCTCCACCGAGACGCAGCGCGCCGTGGGCTGGTTCCCGGTGCCCGCCGATTTCGTGGGGTCGACTGCCCGGGAGATTGTCCCCCTCGGGCGGGGGATCCGCGACGTACAGCTCCTGGTGCTGAACGCCGCGGGGGAGCTGGCCGGGGTGGGAGAGGTGGGGGAGATCCACGTGCGCAGCCCGCACGTGGCGCTGGGCTACCTGGACGACCCCGCGTCCACGGCGGATCGCTTCCTGGCCGACGCGCCGGGCGCCACGGAACGGCCGGGCGGGCGGGTGTACCGCACCGGCGACCTGGGCCGCTACCGCCCCGACGGCGTGGTGGAGCCGCTGGGCCGCGCCGACGCGCAGGTCAAGATCCGCGGCTTCCGCGTGGAGCCGGGCGAGGTCGAGGCCACGCTGGCGGAGCACCCGGCGGTCCGCGAGGCGACCGTCGCTGTGCTCGGGGACGGGGGAGAGAAGCGCCTGGCGGCGTACGTGGTGCCCACGGCTTCGGCGCCGGACCCGGCGGAGCTGCGCGCCTTCCTCCGCGCCCGGCTCCCCGAGTACATGGTGCCGGCCACGCTGACGGCGCTGGCAAGGCTTCCGCTCACCCCCAACGGCAAGGTCGACCGGCGCGCGCTCCCCGAGCCCGCCGCGACGGGCGAAGACGCCCCGGAGGCGGCGCTCACGCCGGTCGAGGAGATCCTGGCGGCGATCTGGAGCCGGTCGCTGGGCGTGGAGCACGTCGGGGCCGAGGCGGACTACTTCGCGCTGGGCGGCCAGTCGCTCGGCGCCACCAGCATGCTCTCGCGGGTGCGGGCCGCCTTCGGGGTGGAGGTGCCGCTCCGCGCGGTGTTCGAGGCGCCCGTGCTGCGCGGTCTCGCGGCGCGGATCGACGCGCTGCTGCGGGAGGGCGGCGGGAGCGTGCTCCCGCCGCTGGAGCGCTCCCCGCGCGATCCGCTGCGCGCGCTGCCTCTGTCGTTCGCGCAGCAGCGCCTGTGGTTCATCGAGCAGCTGAACCCCGGCGCGAGCCTGTACAACCTGGCCGTCGCCTTCCGCGTCCGCGGGGACGTCGATCCCGCGACCCTGCGCCAGGCGATCGACGAAGTGGCGCGCCGGCACGAGACGCTGCGCACCCGGTTCGCGGACGGGGGCGGCGAGCCGGTGCAGGTTGTCGACCCGTTCGTGCGCATCGCCCTTCCGCTGGTGGACCTGCGCGCCATCGCCGACGGTGCGCGTAGCCGCGAGGCCGCGCGCCTGGCGGGCGCCGAGACCCGCCACGGCTTCGACCTGCGCGCCGGACCGCTCTTCCGCGCCGCCCTGCTGCGGCTCGCGGACGAGGAGTGGGTGCTCCTCGCCACCGCGCACCACTCCGTCTGGGACGGCTGGTCCACGGGCGTGTTCGTCGAGGAGCTGTCCGCCCTCTACCCGGCGCTTTCGCGTGGCGGCGCCCGGCCGCTCCCGGATCTGGCGTTCCAGTATGCCGACTACGCCGCCTGGCAGCGCGCGTGGCTGGCCGGCGAGGCGCTGGAGGCGCAGGTCGGCTGGTGGCGCGAGCGGCTGGCCGGCGCGCCCCCGCTGCTGGAGCTGCCCACCGACTTCCCCCGCCCGGCGGTCCCCGGCACGGCGGCGGCGCGCCTCCACTTCTCGGTGCCGGAGGAGTGCGCGCGCGGGCTCCGCGCCCTGGCCCGCGGGGAGGGCGCCACGCTCTTCATGACGCTGCTCGCCGCGTGGCAGACGCTCCTGGCCCGCTACGCCGGGGAGGACCAGGTGGTGAGCGGCGCGCCGGTCGCCGGCCGCCGCCGCCCCGAGCTGGAGCCGATGATCGGCTTCTTCGTCAACACGCTGGCGCTGCGCACCGACCTGTCGGGCGACCCGGCGTTCGCGGAGCTGCTGGGGCGGGTGCGGGAGGCGACGCTGGGCGCGTACCAGCACCAGGACGTCCCCTTCGAGCGGCTGGTGGAGGAGCTGGGCGTGCCGCGCTCGCTCAGCTGGTCGCCGGTGTTCCAGAACATGTTCGGCGTGCAGGACCGCCGGGGCGGCGCGCCGCGGCTGGGCGGCCTGCGCCTGGAGCCCTTTCCGGTGGAGGAGGACGCCGCGCGCACCGACCTGGCGCTCACCGTCGTGGAGGACGGCGAAACCCTGGCGGGCGTCCTCGTGTACCGCACCGACCTGTGGCAGGCCGCCACGATGCGGCGGCTCGCGGGGCACTTCACGCGCCTGCTGGAGGACGCCGCGGCTGCGCCGGGGCGCCGCCTTTCCGCGCTGCGCCTGCTGGGCGACGACGAGCGCGCGCAGCTCCTCGCGGGGTGGAACCCGCCCCCTCGCGAGGCGCCGCGCCGGTGCGTGCACGAGCTGTTCGTGGAGCAGGCCGCTCGGACCCCGGACGCCGCCGCGGTGGCGTCCGGGAGCGCCGCCCTCACCTACGCGGAGCTGGACCACCGCTCGGACGTCCTGGCCCGGGCGCTCCGGGAGCGCGGCGTCCGGCCGGAGACGGCGGTCGGGCTGTGCGTGGAGCGCTCGGCGGAGATGGTGGCCGCGGTGCTCGGCATCCTCAAGGCCGGCGGGGTGTTCGTCCCGCTGGACCCGCAATACCCGGCCGAGCGGCTGGCCTTCGCGCTGGAGGACTCCGGCGCGCGGCTGCTGCTGACCGACGGCGCGGCGGGGGACCGGCTGGCGGGTTTCGCGGGCGAGACGCTGTGGTTGGACGGGGGCGAGGAGGACGATGCCGCGGAGTCGGATGCGCTTTCGCACTCCCGCACTTTCGCGCTTTCGCACTCGCCTTCTCCCGACCAGCTGGCCTACCTCATCTACACCTCCGGCTCCACCGGCACCCCCAAGGGCGTCGCCGTCACGCACGGTGCGCTGGCGAACACGTTCCTGGCCGCGCGGGAGGCGTTCGGCTTCGGGCCGGGCGACACCATGGCGTCGCTGGCGAGCTTCGCCTTCGACATCTGGCTCTTCGAGACGCTCCTCCCGCTGGCCTGCGGCGCGACCGTCCGGATCGTGCCGCGCGAGCGGGTGGTGGACGTGGCCGCGCTGGCGGAGGAGGTCGCGGACGCGACGCTGCTGCACGCCGTCCCCGCGCTGATGAGGCAGCTTGTGGACGAGGTCGCCGCGGGGCGCGGCGTCCTGCCGGGGCTGCGGCGGGCGTTCGTCGGGGGCGACGCCGTGCCGCCGGATCTGCTGGGCGCGATGCGGGAGACGTTCCCAGGCGCGGAGGTGCAGATCCTCTACGGCCCCACCGAGGGGGCGATCATCTGCGCCGCTCACCTCGCCGGCGGCGTGGCGCCCGGGCGGCACCTGCTGGGGCGGCCGCTGGGCAACGCGCCGCTGTACGTCCTGGACGGCGCGGGGGAGCCCGCGCCGCTCGGCGTGCCGGGCGAGCTGTGCATCGGCGGGGCGAGCGTGGCGCGGGGGTACCTGGGGCGGCCGGAGCTGACGGGCGAGCGGTTCGTGCCCGACCCGTTCTCCCCGGAGGCGGGCGCGCGGATGTACCGCACCGGGGACCGGGCGCGCCGGGACGCCCGCGGCGTGCTGGAGTTCCTGGGGCGGACCGACGCGCAGGTCAAGGTGCGCGGCTTCCGGATCGAGCCGGGCGAGGTCGAAGCGGCGCTCGCGGCCCACCCGCGCGTCCGCGAGGCGGTGGTGGTGGCGCAGGGCGGCGCCTCCGGCGGGGAGGGGGACCGGCGGCTGGTGGCGTACGTCGTCCCGGCGGAGGCGGGCGGCGCGGAGCTGTGGCCGTCCATCGGCGAGTACTTCGTCTACGACGAGCTGATCTACCAGGGGCTCACCCACGACACCCTGCGCAACCAGCGCTACCTGCGCGCCCTGCAGCGCCACGCGCCCGGCAGGATCGTGCTGGACGTGGGGACCGGCGCGGACGCCATCCTGGCGCGGCTCGCCGTGCAGGCCGGCGCGCGCCACGTCTACGCGGTGGAGCTGCTGGAGCGCTCCTTCCTTTCGGCGCGCGCGCGGATCCGCGAGCTGGGGCTGGAGGACCGCGTCACCGTCGTCCACGGCGACGCACGCTTCGTGGAGCTCCCCGAGCCGGCCGACGTGTGCGTCTCGGAGATCGTGGAGTCCATCGCCGGCGGCGAGGGCGCGGCGCTGATCCTGGACTACGCGCGGCGGCTGCTGGCCCCGGGCGCGACCATGATCCCCGGCCGGGCGTGGACGCGCGTGGCCGCGGTGACGCTGCCGGAGGAGGTCCGCGGCGACCCCGCCTTTTCGCGCACTGCCGCGCACTACGTGCGGCGCATCTTCGAGCAGGTGGGGCACCCGTTCGACCTGCGCCTCTGCATCCGCGGCTTCCCGGCGGACCACGTCCTTTCCACCGCGGCGACGTACGAGGAGCTGGACTTCGCCGCGGGACCGGCCGCCGCGGAGTACGTCCGCCACGAGGAGCTGACGGTGGAGCGGGCGGGGCGGCTGGACGGGCTGCTGCTCTGGCTGCGGATGGAGCTGGCCAAGGGTGAGACCCTGGACATCCTGGAGGAGGAGACCGCCTGGTTCCCGGTCTACTTCCCGCTCTTCGACCCGGGCGTAGAGGCCGCGCCGGGCGACCGGCTGCGGCTGGAGTGCTTCGCGGAGCTGCCGGAGGGCGGCGCGGCACCGGACTACGGCGTGCGCGGCGCGCTGGTCCGCGCGGGCGGCGGGGAGGTGCCGTTCGAGTTCGTGTCCGTGCACCACGCGCCGGAGTTCCGGGCGAGTCCCTTCTACCGGCGGCTCTTCGCCGACGGCGTGGCGGCGGTGCGGGAGGACTCCGTACACTCGCTCCCCGACACGTTGCGGGAGCACCTGCGGGCACGGCTTCCGGAGCACATGGTCCCATCCGCGATCGTGGCCCTGGACGAGCTGCCGCTCACCCGCAACGGCAAGGTGGACCGGGCGGCGCTCCCCGCGCCGGACGGGGCCGGTGCCGCGCGGGAGTTCGTCCCGCCGAGCACCGCCGCGGAGGCGATGCTGGCCGGGATCTGGGCGGAGGTGCTGGGGCTGGCGCCGGAGCACGTGGGCGCCGGCGACAGCTTCTTCGAGCTGGGCGGCCACTCCCTGCTGGCGACCCGGGTCGTGTCGCGGGTGCGGGCGGCCTGCGGGGTCGACCTGCCGGTGCGCGCCCTGTTCGAGACACGCACCCTGGCGGAGCTGGCGGAGCGGGTGGACACCGAAGTGCGGGCGAGTACGGACGAGAGGGAGCTGGAGGAAGCGCTCGAGGCCCTGGAAGGGCTCTCCGACGAGGACATCAAGCGGCTCACCGAGGATCTCTGATGCATCACCCCCCGTCCCGCGCGCAGGCACCCGCCCCCCGGACGGAGGGCGCCCGATGAGCGACGTCTCCGCCCGTCTCGCGCAGCTCTCCCCCGAGCGCCGCGCCGCCCTCCAGCGGCTCCTCCTGGAGAAGGCGGGCGCCCGCGGGGATCCCCAAGAGGTCCGGCCGCGGCCGGGCGGCGGCCCGGCGCCGCTGTCCTTCGCGCAGCAGCGGCTCTGGTTCCTGGACCAGCTCGAGCCCGGCAACCCCGCCTACAACCTCCTCCACTTCCAGCGGCTGCGCGGCCGGCTGGACCCCGGGGCGCTGCGGCGCGCCCTCGCCGAGGTCGTGCGCCGGCACGAGGGGCTGCGCACCGTCTTCGCCGTGGTCGACAGCGAGCCGGTGCAGGTGATCGCCTCGCCCGGCCCCGTGCCGCTCCCGGTGGTGGAGCTGCGCGGGCTGGCGGAGGCGGACCGCGAGCGCGAGCTCCGGCGGCTCGCCCTGGAGGAGGGCGGACGCCCGTTCGACCTGACGCGGGGGCCGCTGCTGCGCGCCCTCCTGGTGCGGCCGGGCGAGGAAGAGCACGCCCTGCTCGTTTCCCAGCACCACGTCGTCTCGGACGGGTGGAGCATGGGAGTGTTCGACCGCGAGCTGTCGGCGCTCTACCGCGCCTTCGCCGCGGGGCGGCCCTCCCCGCTCCCGGAGCCGCCGCTCCAGTATGCGGACTACGCGGTGTGGCAGCACGGCCGGCTCTCCGGCGACGTCCTGGCCGGGGAGCTCGCCTGGTGGACCGGGCGGCTGGCCGGGGCGCCCCCGCTCCTGGAACTGCCCACCGACCGCCCGCGGACGGCGTTGCGGGGGACCCGCTCCGGCGCGGTGGAGATGCGGGTGCCGGGCGGGGTGGCCGCGGCGCTGCGCAGGCTGTCGGGGGAGGAGGAGGCCACGCCGTTCATGACGCTGCTGACCGCGTGGCAGGTCCTCCTCGCGCGCCACGCCGGGCAGGAGGAGGTGGTGGTGGGGACGCCCATCGCCGGGCGGACGCGGGTGGAGCTGGAGGGGATCATCGGCTTCTTCGTCAACACCCTCGCGGTGCGGACCCGGCTCCCGGACGGGGCGACCTTCCGGGAGGTGCTGCGCGGCGTGCGGGCGGAAACGCTGGGGGCGTACCAGCACCAGGACCTCCCGTTCGAGCGCCTGGTGGGCGCGCTGGGAATCGAGCGCTCGCTCACCCACGCGCCGCTCTTCCAGGTGATGTTCTCGCTGGACGAGGGGCAGATGGCCGCGCGGGAGCCGCGCCTGGGCCCCCTGGAAGTGGAGCCGCTGCAGGTGGCGAGCACGTCGGCCAAGTTCGACCTGGCGCTGACCCTGTGGGGCCGGGGCGGGGCGCTGGACGGGGGGCTGGTCTACCGGGCGGACCTGTGGGACCGCTCCACGGTGGAGCGGATGCTGGAGCGGTTCGGCCTGCTCCTGGAGCAGGCCGCCGCCGGCCCGGACCGGAGAGTCTGGGAGATCGACCTGCTGGACCCCGCGGAGCGGAACCGGCTGCTGGAGTGGAGCGGCAGCGTCCGGGAGCACGCGGCGGAGCCCGTGCACGTGCGGGTGGCCGTGCAGGCGGCGCGTACCCCCGGCGCCCTGGCAGTGGCCGCGGACGGCGGGTCGCTCACCTACGCGGAGCTGGACGCGGCTGCCAGCCGGCTGGCCCGCTTCCTCCGGCGCCGCGGGGTCGGCCTGGAGTCGCGCGTGGCCGTGTGCCTGGAGCGCTCCCCCGAGGCGGTGGTGGCGCTGCTGGGGGTGCTCCGGGCCGGGGCGGCCTACGTCCCCGTGGACCCGGCATATCCGCGGGAGCGCATCGCCTACATGCTCCGGGACTGCGCGGCGCCGGTGCTCCTCACGCAGGAGCGGCTCCGCGACGGCCTCCCGGAGCACGGGGCCGCCGTGGTCGCGCTGGATTCGCAGTGGGAGGAGGTGGCGCGCGAGCCGGCGGAGGCACCCGCGGTGGACGTCCCGCCCGACTCCCTGGCGTACGTGATCTACACCTCCGGCTCCACCGGTGCCCCCAAGGGCGTGATGATGCCCCACCGGGGGCTCTCCCGCTACCTGGAGTGGGCGGCGGAGGCGTACCCCCTGGGTGACGGGGCGGGCGCGCCGCTGCACAGCTCGCTCTCCTTCGACCTGACGGTCACCAGCCTCTTCCTCCCCCTGCTGGCCGGGCGCGCGGTCGCGGTGCTGGAGGAGGGCGCGGGCGCGGAGTCGCTCGCCCGCGCGCTGCGCGAGGGGCCGGGCTTCGGAATGGTGAAGCTGACGCCCAGCCACCTGGCGGTGCTCGCCGAGCAGCTGGGGCCGGAGGAGATCCGGTCCGCCGCGCGGGTGTGGGTGCTCGGCGGCGAGAACCTCCCCACGGAGCTGGCGGCGCGGCTGCGGGAGTGGGCGCCGGAGGCGCTGGCGGTGAACGAGTACGGCCCCACGGAGGCGGCGGTGGGGTGCTGCGTCCATAGGGTAGAGGCGGTCAGTGCGGACGGCGGAATCGTGCCCATCGGCCGCCCCGCGCCCGGCACGCGCCTGTACGTGCTGGACCGGCACCTCCAGCCGGTCGTCCCCGGAATCGTCGGAGAGCTGTATATCGGCGGCGCGCAGGTGGCGCGCGGCTACCAGGGGCGGCCGGAGCTGACGGCGGAGCGCTTCCTCCCGGACCCCTTCGGCGCGGCGCGGCGCGGAGCGCGGATGTACCGCACCGGCGACCGCGCCCGCTGGCGCGCGGATGCCACGCTGGAGTGCCTGGGCCGGACCGACGAGCAGGTCAAGGTGCGCGGCTTCCGCATCGAGCCCGGGGAGGTGGAGGCGACGCTGGAGGCCCACCCGTCGGTGCGCGCGGCGGCGGTCGTCGCGCAGGGCGGCGCGTCCGGTGCCGCGGGAGACCTCCGCCTGGTGGGCTATGTGGTCGCGGCGGGGGGCGAGGCCGTTTCCCCCGCCGCGCTCCGGGAGCACCTCCGGGCGCGCCTGCCGGAGTACATGGTGCCCTCCGCGCTGGTGGTGCTCGAGCGCCTTCCACTCACTTCCAACGGCAAGCTGGACCGGAAGGCGCTGCCGGCTCCGGAGCCGGACGGCGACGCGGGGCGCGTGGAGCCCCGCACGCCGACGGAGGAGGTGGTGGCGGGGATCTTCGCCGAGATGCTGGGGCTGGCGCCGGAGAGGGTGGGCGCGCGCGGCAGCTTCTTCGAGCTGGGCGGCCACTCCCTGCTCGCCACGCGCGTGATCTCGCGGGTGCGGCAGGTGTTCGGGGTGGAGGTGCCGCTGCGTGCGCTGTTCGAGGGCCCGACGGTGGCGGAGCTGGCCGGGCGGGTGGAGGAGGTCCGGCGCGCGGGAGCGTCCGCGCTGCCGCCGGTGGTGCCGGCCGGGCGCGCGGGGCCGCTGCCGCTGTCCTTTGCGCAGGAGCGGCTCTGGTTCCTGGACCGCCTGGAGCCCGGGAGCGCCTTCTACAACGTCCCGCAGGCGCTTCGGCTCGGCGGCGCGCTGGACGTGGCGGCGCTGAAGCGCGCGCTGGGGGAGATCGTGCGGCGGCACGAGGCGCTGCGGACCGTCTTCCGGGTGGCGGACGGATCGCCCCTGCAGGCGATCCAGCCGTTCACGGGCTTCTCTCTCGCCGTGAAGGACCTCGCCGGTCTGGACGAGGGGGAGCGGGAAGAGGAGGTGAAACGGCTCGCGGGGGAGGATGCCTCGCGGCCCTTCGACCTGTCGGCCGGGCCGCTCTTCCGTGCCGGGCTGCTGCGGCTGGGGGTGGAGGAGCACGTGCTGCTGCTGTGCATGCACCACGTCGTCAGCGACGGCTGGAGCATGGGCGTGCTCTTCCGCGAGCTGTCGGCGCTCTACCAGGCGTATCGCGAGGGGAGGCAGTCGCCGCTGCCGGAGCCGGCGGTGCAGTACGCCGACTACGCCGTGTGGCAGCGTGAGCAGCTGCGGGGGGAGGTGCTGGAGCGGCAACTCGGCTTCTGGCGGGAAAAGCTGCGCGGCGCCCCCGAGCTGCTGGAGCTGCCCACGGACCATCCCCGGCCGGCGATGCAGAGCTTCCGGGGCGCGAGCGAGCACGTCCAGCTCCCGGCTGCGGTGCTGGAGAGGCTGCGCGCGCTGGGCCGGCAGGAGGGCGTGACGCTGTACATGGTCGCACTGGGCGCCTTCCAGGCGCTGCTGACCCGGTACAGCGGGAGCGAGGACGTGGTCGTCGGCAGCCCGGTCGCCGGGCGCGGACGGGGCGAGGTGGAGGAGCTGATCGGCTTCTTCGTCAACACGCTGGTGCTGCGCACGGACCTATCGGGCGATCCGAGCTTCCGTGAGCTGGTGCGCCGGGTGCGCGAGGTTACGCTGGGGGCATACGAGCACCAGGAGGTGCCGTTCGAGAGGCTGGTGGCCGAGCTGAGCCCGGAGCGGTCCTTGAGCCACTCGCCGCTCTTCCAGGTGGCGTTCTCGCTGCACAACGCCCAGGACACCGGCGGCGGGCTCGCGGGGCTCAGCGTGCAGGAAGTCGGAACGGAGCTCGGGTTCGCCAAGTTCGACCTGTCGCTGGGGCTGGCTGCGGGCTCCGACGGGCTGCACGGCGGCCTCACCTACAGCACGGACCTGTGGGAGGCCGCGACCATGCGGCGGCTCCTCGGCCACTTCGGGCGACTCCTGGCGGCGGCGGCGGCCGACCCGGAGCTGCGCCTCTCCGAGCTGCGCCTCCTGGACGACGACGAGCGTGCCCGGCTGCTCCACGACTTGAACGCCGCTCCGCGGGAAGCTCCGGGCAGGTGCGTCCACGAGCTGGTCGCGGAGCAGGCCGCCCGCACCCCGGACGCCGCATCGGTGGCGTGCGGGAGCGCCGCTCTCACCTACGCGGAGCTGGACCACCGCTCGGACGTCCTGGCCCGGGCGCTCCGGGAGCGCGGCGTCCGGCCGGAGACGGCGGTCGGGCTGTGCGTGGAGCGTTCGGTGGAGATGGTGGTCGGCCTGCTCGGCATCCTCAAGGCCGGCGGAGTGTTCGTCCCGCTGGACCCGCAGTACCCGGCCGAGCGGCTGGCCTTCGTGCTGGAGGACTCCGGCGCGCGCCTCCTGCTGACGGACGGCGCGGCGGGGAACGGGCTGGCGGGCTTCGCGGGCGAGATGCTGTGGCTGGACGGAGGAGAGGGGGAGCAGGGCGACCCCGTGGACACCGACGAGGTGTCCGTCTCCCCCGAGCACCTGGCGTACGTCATCTACACCTCCGGCTCCACCGGCACGCCCAAGGGCGTGGCCGTCACGCATGGGGCGCTGGCGAGCACGCTGCTCACGGCGCGGGATGCGTTCGGCTTCGCGCCGGGCGACGTGATGCCGTCGCTGGCGAGCTTCGCCTTCGACATCTGGCTCTTCGAGGCGCTCCTGCCGCTGCTATCGGGCGGGAGCGTGCGGGTGGTGCCGCGCGAGCGAGTGATGGACGTGGCGGCGCTGGTGCAGGAGATCGAGAGCGCCACGGTGCTGCACGCGGTCCCCGCGCTGATGCGCCAGGTGGTGGACGAGGCCGCCGCGGCGCGCGGCACCCTGCCGGGGCTGCGGCGGGTGTTCGTGGGGGGCGACGCAGTGCCGGCGGATCTGCTCGACGTCATGCGGAGCGTTTTCCCCGCGGCGGAGGCGCGGGTGCTCTACGGCCCCACGGAGGGGACGATCATCTGCGCCGCGCACCTCGCCGGCGGCGAGGCGCCCGGGCGGCACCTGCTGGGGCGGCCGCTCGGCAGCGCGCCGCTGTACGTCCTGGACGGCGCGGGGGAGCCCGCGCCGCTCGGCGTGCCGGGCGAGCTGTGCATCGGGGGGGCGGGCGTGGCGCGGGGCTACCTGGGTCGGACGGAGCTGACGGCGGAGCGCTTCGTCCCCGACCCGTTCGCGAGTGCGGAGCGTCGGGGCCTGCGGATGTTTCGCACGGGAGACCGGGTGCGGTGGCGGGCGGACGGGACCCTGGAGTTCATGGGTCGGCTGGACGAGCAGGTCAAGATCCGCGGGTTCCGCATTGAGCCGGGGGAGGTGGAGAGCGCGCTGGCGGCGCATCCGGGCGTGCGGGAAGCGCGCGTGGTGGTGCGCGAGGACGAGCCGGGGGAGAAGCGGCTGGTGGCGTACGTGGTCGGGGAGGCGGGAGCGGAGGAGCTGCGCGCGCACCTGCGGCAGAGCCTGCCGGAGTACATGGTGCCGGGCGCGTTCGTGGCGCTGGACCAGCTGCCGCTCACCCCCAACGGCAAGCTGGACCGGAAGGCGCTCCCGGCGCCGGACTTCGCCTCGGCGGAGGACCGCTACGCCGCTCCACGGACGCCGACGGAGGAGGTGCTGGCGGGGATCTGGGCCGAGGTGCTGAAGACCGAGCGGGTGGGGGTGCACGACAACTTCTTCGCCCTGGGGGGACACTCCCTCCTGGCGGTCACCCTCGTCGAGCGCATGCGCCGCTGCGGCCTCCACGCGGACGTTCGCGCCCTCTTCACCACCCCCACCATCGCGGAGATCGCAGCCGCCGTGGGGGGCGCCACCCTCGAGGTGCAGGTCCCGCCGAACCGGATCCCGGCCGGCTGCGAGGCCATCACGCCGGACATGCTCCCGCTGGTGGAGCTCACGCAGGCGGAGATCGAGCGCATCGTGGGCGGGGTGCCCGGCGGCGCGGCCAACGTGCAGGACGTCTACCCGCTGGCCCCCCTGCAGGAGGGGATCCTCTTCCACCACCTGCTCACCCAGGAGGGAGATCCCTACCTGCTCTCCATGCCGTTCGCCTTCCGGAGCCGGGAGCGGCTGGACGCCCACCTGGCCGCCCTCCAGGCGGTGATCGCGCGCCACGACGTCCTGCGCACGGCCATCGTGTGGGAGGGGCTCTCCGAGCCGGTGCAGGTAGTCTGGCGCCACGCTCCGCTGCCGGTCGAGGAGGTGCGGGCCGACCCGTCCGCGGGCGACGCGGGGAAGTGGCTGTACGAGCGCTTCGACACGCGGCACCACCGCATCGACCTGGGCCGGGCGCCGATGCTGCGCGCCTGCGTCACGCACGACGCGGCCGCGGAGCACTGGGTGCTGCTGCTGCTGCTGCACCACATGGCGAGCGACCACACCACGTGGGAGGTGCTCCAGGAGGAGATAGAGGCGCACCTCGCCGGGCACTCGGACCGGCTCCCGGCTCCCCTGCCGTTCCGCAACTTCGTGGCGCAGGCGCGGCTGGGGGTGAGCCGGGCGGAGCACGAGGCGTTCTTCCGCGAGCTGCTGGGGGACGTGGACGAGCCGACGGCGCCGTTCGGGCTGCTGGACGTGCACGGGGACGGCGCGGAGCTGGCGCAGGCGCGGCTGGAGGTGCAGGCGGAGCTGGGTGTGCGGCTGCGGGCCCGGGCGCGGGCGCTGGGGGTGAGCGTGGCGAGCGTGTGCCACGTGGCGTGGGGGCAGGTGCTGGCGCGGGTCTCGGGGCGGCGGGACGTGGTCTTCGGGACGGTGCTCTTCGGGCGGATGCAGGGAGGGGAGGGAGCGGACCGGGTGCTGGGGCCGTTCATCAACACGCTGCCGGTGCGCATCCGGGTGGGAGCGGAGGGGGCGCTGGCGAGCGTGAGGCGCACGCAGGTGCTGCTGGCGAGCCTGGTGCGGCACGAGCACGCCCCGCTCTCGCTGGCGCAGCAGTGCAGCGGGGTAAAGCCGCCGGCGCCCCTGTTCTCGGCGCTCTTCAACTACCGGCACGGCGTGCGGGGGGAGGTTCGGCCGCCCCCCCGTGGAGCCGGCCAGGGGATCCGCCCGATGGAGCGGTCGAACTATCCGCTCACGCTCTCGGTGGACGACCTGGGAGACGGGTTCATGCTGACGGTGCAGGTGCAGGGCTCGGTCGGAGCGGAGCGGGTGTGTGCGCTGATGAACAGGGCGCTGGAGGGGCTGGTCGAGGCACTGGACGCCGCGCCGGAGCGGCCGCTGGAGCGCATCGAGGTGCTCCCGGCGGCGGAGCGCCGGCAGGTGGTGGAGGAGTGGAACCGGACGGAGCGGCTGTACCCGCGCGGGGTGTGCATCCACGACCTGTTCGCGGCGCAGGTGGAGCGGACGCCGGACGCCGTGGCCGTGGTCTTCGAGGAGGACGCGCTCACCTACCGCGAGCTGGACGCGCGCGCCGGCCGGCTGGCGCGCCGCCTCGCCGCGCTGGGCGCCGGGCCGGAGGCACGCGTCGGCATCTGCCTGGAGCGCTCGGCCGGGATGGTGGTGGCGATGCTGGCCGTGCTCAAGGCGGGCGCGGCGTACCTCCCCCTGGATCCCGCCTATCCCGCCGACCGGCTGGCGTACATGCTGGCCGACTCGGGCGCGCGTGTCCTGGTGACGCAGGCCTCGCTGCGCGGCCTGCTCCCGGCGGAGGGCGTGCGGACCGTGCGGGTGGACGCGGACGCGGCGGAGGTCGCGGCGAAGCCGGACGTGGCGCCACGGACGGCGGTCGCACCGGAGAACGCGGCGTACGTCATCTACACCTCCGGCTCGACCGGCCGTCCCAAGGGAGTGGTGGTCACGCACGCCAACGCGGCGGCCTTCTTCGCGGGGATGGACGGGGTCGTCGGCGGACCGGTCCCGGGGACGTGGCTGGCGGTGACGCGCATCGGGTTCGACATCCACGTGCTGGAGCTGCTCTGGACGCTCGCGCGCGGCTTCCGGGTGGTCGTGCACCCGGACGTGGAGCAGGCGGGGGCGGACGGGGCGCTGGCGCGCTCGATCCGGCGGCACGGGGTCACTCACCTGCAGTGCACGCCGTCGCTGGCCGCGATCGTCGTGGCGGAGTCCGGCGCGGAGGCGCTGTCCGGGCTGGAGCGCATGTTCCTGGGGGGCGAGGCGCTGCCGGCCGGCCTCGGCGCGCAGATCCACGCCGCGCTCCCGGACGGCCTGGTCAACATGTACGGGCCCACGGAGACGACGGTCTGGTCGGCCACGTACGCCCTCACGGGCGTGGGGGGCGTCGTCCCCATCGGGCGGCCCATCGCGAACACGCGGGTCTACGTGCTGGACGACGGGCTCCGCCCGCAGCCCGTCGGTGTGCCGGGCGAGCTGTACGTCGCGGGTGACGGGGTGACGCGCGGCTACCTGGACCGGCCGGGCCTGACGGCGGAGCGCTTCCTCCCCGACCCGTTCGCGGGCGAGGCGGGCTCGCGCATGTACCGCACGGGCGACCGCGCGCGGTGGCGCCGGGACGGCACGCTGGAGTACCTGGGGCGGCTGGACGAGCAGGTGAAGGTGCGCGGCTTCCGCATCGAGCCGGGCGAGGTGGAGGCGGCGCTGGCGGCGCACCCGCAGGTCCGCGAGTCGGCCGTGGTGGCGCGGGAGGGCGCGACGGGCGACCGGCGCCTGGTGGCGTACGTGGTGGCGGAGCAGGGGGCGGCGGTCGAGGCCGCGGAGCTGAGAACGCACCTGGCGAGGCGCCTGCCGGAGTACATGGTGCCGGGCGTCTTCGTGGCGCTGGAGAATCTTCCGCTGACCCCCAACGGAAAGCTGGACAGGCGGGCCCTGCCGGCACCGGACTTCGCCTCGGCGGAGGGGCGGTACGTAGCGCCGCGTACGCCGACGGAGGAGGTGCTGGCGGAGACCTGGGCGGAGACGCTGCGCCTGGAGCGGGTGGGGGTGACGGACAGCTTCTTCGAGCTGGGCGGGCACTCGCTGCTGGCCACGCGGGTGATCTCGCGGGTGCGTCAGGCGTTCGGGGTGGAGGTGCCGCTGCGTGCGCTGTTCGAGGGCCCCACGGTGGCGGAGCTGGCCGCGCGCGTGGAGGAGATCCGGGGCGCGGGAGCGCCCGCGCTGCCGCCGGTGGTGCCGGCAGGGCGCACGGGGCCGCTGCCGCTGTCCTTCGCGCAGGAGCGGCTCTGGTTCCTGGACCGCCTGCAGCCGGGGAGCGCGTTCTACAACGTCTACTCGGCGCTGCGGCTCGGGGGCGCGCTGGACGCGGCGGCACTGGAGCGCGCGCTGGGGGAGATCGTGCGGAGGCACGAGGCGCTGCGCACGGTCTTCGGCGAGGCGGACGGCTCGCCCGTGCAGGTGATCCGGCCGTTCACCGGCTTCGCGCTCCCGGTGGGGGACCTTGCCGGGCTGGCCGAGGCGCGGCGGGAGACGGAGGTGAAGCGGCGCGCGACGCAGGAGGCAGCGCGGCCCTACGACCTTGCGGCCGGGCCGCTGTTCCGGGCCAGGCTGCTGCGGCTGGGCGCGGAGGAGCACGTGCTGCTGCTGTGCATGCACCACGTCGTCAGCGACGGGTGGAGCCTGAGCGTGCTCTTTCGCGAGGTCGAGGTGCTGTACGAAGCCTATCGGGAGGATCGGGAGTCGCCGCTGGCGGAGCTGGCGGTGCAGTACGCCGACTATGCGGTGTGGCAGCGCGAGCAGCTGGAGGGCGAGACACTGGAGCGGCAGCTCGGCTACTGGAAGGAGCGGCTGTCGGGTGCGCCGGAGCTGCTGGAGCTGCCCACGGATCATCCCCGGCCTGCGGCGCAGAGCTTCCGGGGTGCGAACGAGCACGTCCAGCTCCCGGCTGCGGTGCTGGAGAGGCTGCGCGCGCTGGGCCGGCAGGAGGGCGCGACGCTGTACATGGTGGTGCTGGGCGCCTTTCAGGCGCTGCTGTCCCGCTACGGCGCGGGCGAGGACGTGGTCGTCGGCAGCCCCGTCGCGGGGCGCGGGCGCGCCGAGGTGGAGGAGCTGATCGGCTTCTTCGTCAACACGCTGGTGCTGCGCACGGACCTATCGGGCGATCCGAGCTTCCGTGAGCTGGTGCGCCGGGTGCGCGAGGTTACGCTGGGGGCGTACGAGCACCAGGAGGTGCCGTTCGAGAGGCTGGTGGCCGAGCTGAGCCCGGAGCGGTCCCTGAGCCACTCGCCGCTCTTCCAGGTGTCGTTCGCGCTGGACACCGCCCACACGACGGTCGGCGGTCTCGCGGGGCTGAGCGTGGGCGGAGTCGGCGCGGAGTTCGAGTTCGCCAAGTTCGACCTGTCACTGGGGCTGGCTGCGGGCTCCGACTGGCTGCGCGGCGGCCTGTCCTACAGCACGGACCTGTGGGATGCCGCGACCATGCAGCGGCTCGTGGGCCACTTCGCGCGCCTGGTGGAGCAGGTGGCCGCAGATCCGGACGCGCGCCTCTCGGAGGTTGCGCTCCTGGGAGGGGCGGAGCGCCGCTTGCTCGTGGAGGAGTGGAACCGGACGGAGCGGCCGTACCCGCGCGGGGTCTGCATCCACGACCTGTTCGAGGCGCACGTGAGGGAGCGGCCGGAGGCGGCGGCGCTGGTCTGGGGCGGCGTGGAGCTGAGCTACGCGGAGCTGGACGCGCGGGCGAACCGGCTGGCGCACCACCTGCGCGGCCTGGGCGTGGGTCCGGAGAGCCGCGTGGGGGTGCTGCTGGAGCGCGGCGTGGAGCTGGTCGTCTCCATCCTGGCCGTCCTCAAGGCCGGCGGCGCCTACGTCCCCCTCGACCCCGGCTACCCGGCCGAGCGCCTGCGCATGATGCTGGACGACAGCAGCGTGCGCGTGCTCCTCAGCCGCTCCGACCTCCCCTTTGCCGCCGGGGCCGGCGACCCGTCCGTCGTCTTCCTGGACGAAGCGGCCGACGCGCTCGCTGCACACCCCGCCTGCGCGCCGCGCAGCGGGGCCACGGCCGAGAACCTGGCGTACATCGTATACACCAGCGGGAGCACGGGCCGCCCCAAGGGCGTCATGGTCGCCCACCGCCACGTCGTCCAGCTCGCCGTGGAATCGGACTACGTCCGCTTCGGCCCCGGCGACCGCGTCGCCCAGGCCTCGAACGCCAGCTTCGACGCGCTGACCTTCGAGGCCTGGGGCGCGCTGATGAACGGCGCCACCCTGGTCGGCATTCCCCGCGACGTGCTCCTCTCGCCAGCCGCGTTCCGCGACACGCTGCGCGAGCAGCGCATCACCACGCTGTACCAGACCACCGCGCTGCTGAACCAGCTCTCTCGCGAGCAGCCGGACATCTTCTCTCCCCTGCGCGACGTGCTGTTCGGCGGCCAGGCGGTGGACGCCGACAGCGTGCGCAGGCTGCTGAAGGCCGGAAAGCCGCGCCGGCTCCTTCACATGTACGGGCCCACGGAGACGACTGCCTGGTGCTCATACGAGAACGTGGAGGAGGTGGCCGACGACGCCCTGACCGTCTCCATCGGCGGTCCGACCGGGAACCAGCGCATCTATCTCCTCGATGCCGCGCTGAACCCGGTGCCGCTAGGCGTGCCGGGGGAGGCGTACGTGGGCGGGGACGGCGTGGTCCGCGGCTACCTGGACCGGCCGGGGCTGACGGCTGAGACGTTCGTCCCGGACCCGTTCGCCGGCGAGCCGGGGACGCGGATGTACCGCGCGGGCGACCGGCTGCGCTGGAAGGCGGACGGGCGGCTGGAGTTCATCGGGCGGGTGGACGAGCAGGTCAAGGTGCGCGGCTTCCGCATCGAGCCGGGGGAGATCGAAGCGACCCTCTCGGCGCACGCGGAGGTGCGCGAGGCGAGGGTGATCGTGCGCGAGGACGAGCCCGGTGAGCAGCGCCTGGTGGCGTACGTGGTGGGCGGGGCGGACGCGGACGCCATGCGCGGGCACCTGCGGCAGAGCCTCCCGGAGTACATGGTGCCGGGCGCCTTCGTGGTGTTGGACGTACTCCCGCTGACGCCCAACGGCAAGCTGGACGTGAAGGCCCTTCCCGCCCCGGATTGGGCCTTGGCCGAGGGGCGCTACGTGGCGCCGCGCACGCCCACGGAGGAGGCGGTGGCGGAGATCTGGGCGGAGACGCTGCGCCTGGAGCGGGTGGGGGTGACGGAGAGCTTCTTCGAACTGGGCGGGCACTCCCTGCTGGCCACGCGCGTGATCTCCCAGGTCAGGCGGGTGTTCGGGGTGGAGGTGCCGCTGCGGGCGCTGTTCGAGGGCCCCACGGTGGCGGAGCTGGCGGGACGCGTGGAGGAGGTCCGGCGCGCGGGAGCGTCCGCGCTGCCGCCGGTGGTTCCGACCGGGCGCGCGGGGCCGCTGCCGCTGTCCTTTGCGCAGGAGCGGCTCTGGTTCCTGGACCGCCTGCAGCCGGGGAGCGCGTTCTACAACGTCTACTCGGCGGTGCGGCTCGGGGGCGCGCTGGCGGTGCGGGCGCTGGAGCGCGCGCTGGGGGAGATCGTGCGGCGCCACGAGGCGCTGCGCACGGTCTTCGGCGAGGCGGATGGTGCGCCCGTGCAGGTGATCCGGCCGTTCAGCGGCTTCGTGCTCCCGGTGGAGGACCTTGCCGGGCTGTGCGAGGCGCGGCGGGAGGCGCAGGTGGAGCGGCGCGCGGCGCAGGAGGCAGCACGGCCCTATGACCTTGCGGCCGGGCCGCTGTTCCGCGCGTCGCTGCTGCGGCTGGGCGCGGAGGAGCACGTGCTGCTGCTGGGCATGCACCACGTCGTCAGCGACGGGTGGAGCCTGGGCGTGCTCTTCCGTGAGGTCGAGGTGCTGTACGAAGCCTATCGGGAGGGTCGGGAGTCGCCGCTGCCGGAGCTGGCGGTGCAGTACGCCGACTACGCCGTGTGGCAGCGCGAGCAGCTGGAGGGCGAGATGCTGGAGCGGCAGCTCGGCTACTGGCGGGAAAAGCTGCGCGGCGCCCCCGAGCTGCTGGAGCTGCCCACGGACCACCCGCGCCCGGCGGCGCAGAGCTTCCGGGGCGCGAACGAGCACGTCCAATTCCCGGCGGAGGTGCTGGAGAAGCTGCGCGCGGTGGGCCGGCAGGAGGGCGCGACGCTGTACATGGTGGTGCTGGGCGCGTTCCAGGCGCTGCTCTGCCGGTACGGCGCGGGCGAGGACGTGGTGGTGGGCAGCCCCATCGCGGGACGGGGGCGAGGCGAGGTGGAGGAGCTGATCGGCTTCTTCGTCAACACGCTGGTGCTGCGCACGGACCTGTCGGGGGACCCGAGCTTCCGGGAGCTGGTGCGCCGGGTGCGCGAGGTGACGCTGGGGGCGTACGAGCACCAGGAGGTGCCGTTCGAGAGGCTGGTGGCCGAGCTGAGCCCGGAGCGGTCCTTGAGCCACTCTCCGCTCTTTCAGGTGGCGTTCTCGCTGGACAGCGCCGAGGGCGGGGGCGGGGGCCTGGCGGGGCTGAGCGTGAGCGGAGTCGGCACGCAGGTCGACTCGGCCAAGTTCGACCTGGCGCTGGGCGTGGCCGCGAGCTCCCACGGCCTGCGCGGCGGTCTGACCTACGGCACGGACCTGTGGGATGCCGCGACCATGCAGCGGCTCGTGGGCCACTTCACGCGCCTGGTGGAGCAGGCGGGCGACTGCCCGGAGCGGCGCCTCTCGGAGCTGAGCCTGCTCGGCGACGACGAGCGTGCCCGGCTGCTCCACGAGTGGAACGCTTCCCCGCGCGAGGCGCCGCTCCGGTGCGTCCACGAGCTGTTCGCGGAGCAGGCCGCCCGCACCCCGGATGCCGCCGCGGTGGCGTGCGGGAGCGCCACCCTCACCTACGCGGAGCTGGACCACCGCTCGGACGTACTGGCCCGGGCGCTCCGGGAGCGCGGCGTCCGGCCGGAGACGGCGGTAGGCCTGTGCGTGGAGCGCTCGGCGGAGATGGTGGCCGCCGTGCTCGGCATCCTCAGGGCCGGCGGCGTGTTCGTCCCCCTGGACCCGCACGGTCCGGCCGAGCGGCTGGCCTTCATGCTGGAAGACTCCGGCGCGCGGCTGCTGCTGACCGACGGCGCGGCGGGGGACAGGCTGGCGGGATTCGCGGGCGAGACGCTGTGGCTGGACGGCGCAGAGGGGGAGCACGAGGATGACGCGGAAGAGGGCGCGCGTCGGCACTCGCCGTCTCCCGACCACCTGGCCTACGTCATCTACACGTCGGGCTCTACCGGCACCCCCAAGGGCGTCGCCGTCACGCACGGGGCGCTGGCGAGCACGCTGCTGACGGCGCGGGACGCCTTCGGCCTCGCGCCGGGCGACGTGATGCCGTCAGTGGCGAGCTTCGCCTTCGACATCTGGCTCTTCGAGGCGCTCCTGCCGCTGCTCTCGGGCGGGAGCGTGCGGGTGGTGCCGCGCGAGCGAGTCATGGACGTGCCGGCGCTGGTGCAGGAGATCGAGGGCGCCACGACCCTGCACGCGGTCCCCGCACTGATGCGGCAGCTAGTGAGCGAGGTCTCCGCCGCGCGCGGCACGCTGCCGGGTCTGCGGCGCGCGTTCGTCGGGGGCGACGCCGTGCCGCCGGAGCTGGCGGGCGCCATGCGGGCGGCGTTCCCCGGCGCGGAGGTGCGGGTCCTCTACGGCCCCACGGAGGGGACCATCATCTGCGCTGCGCACCTGATGACCGGCGGGGAAGCGGCCGGGCGGCACCCGCTGGGGCGGCCGCTGGGGAACGTGCCGCTGTACGTGCTGGACGGGGCGGGGGAGCCGGCGCCCCTGGGTGTTCCCGGCGAGCTGTGCATCGGCGGGGCGGCGGTGGCGCGGGGCTACCTCGGACGGGTGGAGCTGACGGCGGACAGGTTCGTGCCGGACCCGTTCGCGGGAGAGGCCGGGGGGCGCATGTACCGCACGGGAGACCGGGCGCGCTGGGGCGCGGACGGGGTGCTGGAGTTCCTGGGGCGAATCGACCAGCAGGTCAAGGTTCGGGGCTTCCGCATCGAGCCGGGCGAGGTGGAGGCGCAGCTCGCGGCGCACCCGGGGGTGAGCGAGGCGGTGGTGGTGGTCCGCGAAGATTCCGCCTCCGGCGTGCCCGGCGAGAAGCGGCTCGTCGGCTACGTCGTCCCTTCCGGCGAAGGCGTGCGGGTGGAGGAGCTGAGGGAGCACCTGCGGGCACGGCTGCCGGAGCACATGGTGCCGTCGGCGGTGGTCGTGCTGGTCGAGCTCCCGCTCTCCCCGAACGGCAAGGTGGACCGCCGGGCGCTCCCCGCCCCCGACGGCGCCGGGTCAACGGAGTTCGTCCCGGCGCGCACGCCGGCGGAGGAGGTGCTGGCGGAGATCTGGGCGGAGACGCTGCGCCTGGAGCGGGTGGGGGTGACGGAGAGCTTCTTCGAGCTGGGCGGGCACTCGCTGCTGGCCACACGGGTGGTCTCGCGGGTGCGGCAGGTGTTCGGGGTGGAGGTGCCGCTGCGGGCGCTGTTCGAGGGGCCGACGGTGGCGGAGCTGGCCGGACGCGTGGAGGAGATCCGGGGCGCGGGAGCGCCCGCGCTGCCGCCGGTGGTGCCGGCAGGGCGCACGGGGCCGCTGCCGCTGTCCTTCGCGCAGGAGCGGCTCTGGTTCCTGGACCGCCTGCAGCCGGGGAGCGCGTTCTACAACGTCTACTCGGGGATGCGGCTCGGGGGCGCCCTGGTGGTGCGGGCGCTGGAGCGCGCGCTGGGGGAGATCGTGCGGCGCCACGAGGCGCTGCGCACGGTCTTCGGCGAGGCGGACGGTGCGCCCGTGCAGGTGATCCGGCCGTTCAGCGGCTTCGTGCTCCCGGTGGAGGACCTTGCCGGGCTGTGCGAGGCGCGGCGGGAGGCGCAGGTGGAGCGGCGCGCGGCGCAGGAGGCAGCACGGCCCTATGACCTTGCGGCCGGGCCGCTGTTCCGCGCGTCGCTGCTGCGGCTGGGCGCGGAGGAGCACGTGCTGCTGCTGGGCATGCACCACGTCGTCAGCGACGGGTGGAGCCTGGGCGTGCTCTTCCGTGAGGTCGAGGTGCTGTACGAAGCCTATCGGGAGGGTCGGGAGTCGCCGCTGCCGGAGCTGGCGGTGCAGTACGCCGACTACGCCGTGTGGCAGCGCGAGCAGCTGGAGGGCGAGATGCTGGAGCGGCAGCTCGGCTACTGGCGGGAAAAGCTGCGCGGCGCCCCCGAGCTGCTGGAGCTGCCCACGGACCACCCGCGCCCGGCGGCGCAGAGCTTCCGGGGCGCGAACGAGCACGTCCAATTCCCGGCGGAGGTGCTGGAGAAGCTGCGCGCGGTGGGCCGGCAGGAGGGCGCGACGCTGTACATGGTGGTGCTGGGCGCGTTCCAGGCGCTGCTCTGCCGGTACGGCGCGGGCGAGGACGTGGTCGTCGGCAGCCCGGTCGCCGGGCGCGGGCGGGGCGAGGTGGAGGAGCTGATCGGCTTCTTCGTCAACACGCTGGTGCTGCGGACGGACCTGTCGGGGGACCCGAGCTTCCGTGAGCTGGTGCGCCGGGTGCGCGAGGTGACGCTGGGGGCGTACGAGCACCAGGAGGTGCCGTTCGAGAGGCTGGTGGCCGAGCTGAGCCCGGAGCGGTCCTTGAGCCACTCGCCGCTCTTCCAGGTGTCGTTCGCGCTGGACACCGCCCAGGGCGGGGGCGGTGGTCTCATGGGGCTGAGCGTGAGCGAAGTCGGCGCGGAGTTCGAGTTCGCCAAGTTCGACCTGTCGCTGAGCCTGGCGGCGGCCTCCCGGGGGCTGCGCGGGGGGCTGACCTACAGCACGGACCTGTGGGAGGCCGCGACCATGCAGCGGCTCCTCGGCCACTTCGCGCGCCTGGTGGAGCAGGTGGCCGCCGATCCGGACGCGCGCCTCTCGGAGGTCGCGCTGCTGGGGGAGGCGGAGCGCCGGCTGGTGGTGGAGGAGTGGAACCGGACGGAGCGGCCGTACCCGCGCGGGGTCTGCATCCACGAGCTCTTCGAGGCCCAGGCAGAGCGCGTGCCGGACGCCCCCGCGGTGAGGTTCGAGGGCGCGTCGCTCACCTATGCCGCGCTGAACGCCCGCGCCAACCGCCTGGCCCACCACCTCCAGGGCCTGGGCGTGGGCCCGGAGACGCGGGTGGGGATCTGCCTGGAGCGCGGCCCGGAGATGGTCGTCGCCATCCTGGCCGTGCTCAAGGCCGGCGGCGCCTACGTGCCGCTCGACCCCGGCTACCCGGCCGAGCGCCTGGCCTATGTGCTGGAGGATTCCGGCGTGCCGGTGCTGGTGACCGCGGAGCGGGAACGCCGCTCGCTCCCGGTGCCGGAGGGCGTCGCCGTGGTCAGCCTGGACGCGCAGCGGGACGAGATCGAGCGGCAGCCCGCGGACGATCCCGTCTCCGGCGCCGGGCCGGAGAGCCTGGCCTACGTCATCTACACCTCCGGCTCCACGGGCAAGCCGAAGGGCGCGCTGATCGAGCACCGGAACGTGGCGCGCCTGTTCTCCGCCACCGACCCCTGGTTCGGCTTCGGCGAGACGGACGTGTGGACGCTCTTCCACTCCTACGCCTTCGACTTCTCCGTCTGGGAGCTCTGGGGCGCGCTCCTCCACGGCGGCCGCGTCGTCGTGGTGCCGCTGGAGACCAGCCGCGACCCTGGGGCGTTCCACGCCCTGGTGCAGCGCGAGGGCGTCACCGTGCTCAACCAGACGCCCTCGGCTTTCCGCCAGTTCATGCGGGCGGATGCCGAGCGCGGCGGCGAGCTGGCGCTGCGCGAGGTGGTCTTCGGCGGCGAGGCGCTGGAGCCGGCCGGCCTGCGCGATTGGGTGGAGCGCCGGGGGGTGGAGCGGCCGCGCCTGGTGAACATGTACGGGATCACCGAGACCACCGTGCACGTCACCTACCGGCCGCTGTCCCGGGAGGACGTGCTCAAGGCGACGGGAAGCCCCATCGGCGTGCGCATCCCCGACCTGCGGCTGTACGTGCTGGACCCGGCGCGCAGCCCGCTCCCGGTGGGGGTGCCGGGCGAGCTGTACGTGGGCGGCGGCGGCGTGGCGCGTGGCTACCTGAACCGGCCGGAGCTGACGGCGGAGCGCTTCACCCGGAGCCCCTTCGGCGAGGGGCGGCTGTACCGTTCGGGCGACCGGGTGCGCTGGCTGCCCGACGGGACGCTGGAGTACCTGGGCCGGCTGGACGAGCAGGTAAAGATCCGCGGGTTCCGCATCGAGCCGGGCGAGATCGAGGGCGTGCTGCGGCGGTCCCCGGGCGTTGCCGACTGCGCGGTGGTCGCGCGCGAGGACGTGCCGGGCGAGAAGCGGCTGGTGGCGTACGTGGTCGGGGAGGCCGGGGCCGAGGAGCTGCGCGCGCACCTGCGGCAGAGCCTGCCGGAGTACATGGTGCCGGGCGCGTTCGTGGCGCTGGACCGGCTGCCGCTCACCGCCAACGGCAAGCTGGACCGGAAGGCGCTCCCGGAGCCGGACTTCGCCCTGGCGGGGGAGCGCTACGCCGCTCCGCGGACGCCGACCGAGGAGGTGCTGGCGGGGATCTGGGCCGAGGTGCTGAAGACCGAGCGAGTGGGGGTGCACGACAATTTCTTCGCCCTGGGGGGGCACTCCCTCCTGGCGGTCACCCTCGTCGAGCGCATGCGCCGCTGCGGTCTCCGCGCGGACGTGCGCGCCCTCTTCATCACCCCCACCATCGCGGAGATCGCCGCCGCCCTGGGGTTGGCCACCGTCGAGGTGCAGGTCCCGCCCAACCGGATCCCGGCCGGCCGCGAGGCCATCACGCCGGACATGCTCCCGCTGGTGGAGCTCACGCAGGCGGAGATCGAGCGCATCGTGGCCACGGTGCCCGGCGGCGCGGCCAACGTGCAGGACGTCTACCCGCTGGCCCCCGTGCAGGAGGGGATGCTCTTCCACCACCTGCTCACCCAGGAGGGAGATCCCTACCTGCTCTCCATGCCGTTCGCCTTCCGGAGCCGGGAGCGGCTGGACGCCCACCTGGCCGCCCTGGAGGCGACCATCGCGCGCCACGACATCCTGCGCACGGCCATCGTGTGGGAGGGGCTCTCCGAGCCGGTGCAGGTAGTCTGGCGCCACGCTCCGCTGCCGGTCGAGGAGGTGCGGGCCGACCCGTCCGCGGGCGACGCGGGGAAGTGGCTGTACGAGCGCTTCGACACGCGGCACCACCGCATCGACCTGGGCCGGGCGCCGATGCTGCGCGCCTGCGTCACGCACGACGCGGCCGCGGAGCACTGGGTGCTGCTGCTGCTGCTGCACCACATGGCGAGCGACCACACCACGTGGGAGGTGCTCCAGGAGGAGATCGAGGCGCACCTCGCCGGGCACTCGGACCGGCTCCCGGCTCCCCTGCCGTTCCGCAACTTCGTGGCGCAGGCGCGGCTGGGGGTGAGCCGGGCGGAGCACGAGGCGTTCTTCCGCGAGCTGCTGGGGGACGTGGACGAGCCGACGGCGCCGTTCGGGCTGCTGGACGTGCACGGGGACGGCGCGGAGCTGGCGCAGGCGCGGCTGGAGGTGCAGGCGGAGCTGGGTGTGCGGCTGCGGGCCCGGGCGCGGGCGCTGGGAGTGAGCGTGGCGAGCGTGTGCCACGTGGCGTGGGGGCAGGTGCTGGCGCGGGTCTCGGGGCGGCGGGACGTGGTCTTCGGGACGGTGCTCTTCGGACGGATGCAGGGAGGGGAGGGAGCGGACCGGGTGCTGGGGCCGTTCATCAACACGCTGCCGGTGCGCATCCGGGTGGGAGCGGAGGGGGCGCTGGCGAGCGTGAGGCGCACGCAGGTGCTGCTGGCGAGCCTGGTGCGCCACGAGCACGCCCCGCTCTCGCTGGCGCAGCAGTGCAGCGGGGTGGAGCCGCCGGCGCCGCTGTTCTCCGCGCTCTTCAACTACCGGCACGGCGTGCGGGGGGAGGTTCGGCCGTCCCCCCGTGGAGCCGGCCGGGGCATCCGCCTGGTGGAGCGGTCGAACTACCCGCTCAACTTCGCGGTGGACGACCTGGGAGACGGGTTCCTCCTGACGGCGCAGGTGCAGGGCTCGGTCGGAGCGGAGCGGGTGTGCGCGCTGATGAACAGGGCGCTGGAGGGGCTGGTCGAGGCGCTGGACGCCGCGCCGGAGCGGCCGCTGGAGCGCATCGAGGTGCTCCCGGCGGCGGAGCGCCGGCAGGTCGTGGAGGAGTGGAACCGGACGCCCGTGGAGTCCCCCACGGGCGCCTGCATCCACGAGCTGGTCGCGGCACAGGCGGAGCGCACGCCGGAGGCCGTGGCCGTGGTCTCCGGGGACGAGTCGCTCACCTACCGCGAGCTGGACGCGCGCGCCGACCGGCTGGCGCGCCGCCTCGCCGAGCTGGGCGCCGGGCCGGAGACGCGCGTCGGCGTCTGCCTGGAGCGCTCCGCCGGGATGGTGGTGGCGATGCTGGCCGTGCTCAAGGCGGGCGCCGCGTACCTCCCCCTGGACCCCGCCTATCCGGCCGACCGGCTGGCGTACATGCTGGCCGACTCCGGCGCGCGTGTCCTGGTGACGCTGGCCTCGCTGCGCGGCCTGCTCCCGGCGGAGGGCGTGCCGACCATGCTGGTGGACGCGGACGCGGCGGAGGTCGCGGCGGAGCGGGACATGGCGCCGCCGACGGCGGTCGCACCGCAGAACGCGGCGTACGTCATCTACACCTCCGGCTCGACCGGCCGGCCCAAGGGCGTGGTGGTCACGCACGCCAACGCGGCGAACCTGCTGCCGCGCGCGGTGAGGACCTTCGGCGCGGAGCCGGGGGGCGCCGTGCTCCAGACGGCGTCCATGAGCTTCGACGCTTCGCTGCTGGAAATCTTCGTGGCGCTGCTCTCCGGGGCGGCGCTGCACGTGGCCGATCGCGAGACCGTGCTCGCGCCGGAGCGGCTGGCCGCGCTGCTGCGGGAGCGGGAGATCGGGGTGTGGGTGAGCACCCCCGCGCTGCTGGACAGCCTGCCGGAGGCGGACTTCCCGGCGCTGCGCACGGTCAGCACGGGCGGGGAGCGGTGCCCGGCGGAGACCGCGGCGCGGTGGTCACGCGGGCGGCGGCTGGTGAACATGTACGGGCCGACGGAGACGACCATCTACACCACGGCGCACGAGTGCGCGCCGGGCGTGGCGGAGGCGCCGCCCATCGGCCGGCCGGTGGAGGGCGCGCGGGTCTACGTGCTGGACGCGTGGGGCGAGCCCGCGCCGATCGGCGTGCCGGGCGAGCTGTACGTGGGTGGCGAGGGGGTGGCCCGCGGCTACCTGGACCGGCCCACACTGACGGCTGAGACGTTCGTCCCCGATCGCTTCGGCGAGGAGCCGGGCAGAAGGCTGTACCGCACCGGCGACGGGGTCCGCTGGCGGGCTTCAGGGGAGCTGGAGTTCCTGGGGCGGGTGGACCGGCAGGTCAAGATCCGCGGCATCCGCGTCGAGCCCGGCGAGGCCGAGGCCGCCCTGCGCTCCCACTCCGCGGTGCGCGCGGCCGCCGTGGTGGCGCGGGAGGATGCCGCCTTCGGCGTGCCCGGCGACGTGCGGCTGGTGGCGTACGTGGTCCCCGATCGGGAGGGCATGCGCGCCGTGGAGCCGGACGCCGGGACGCAGGACGAACCGGCGGAGCAGGGGCGGCTGACCGTGCTCCTCCGCAAGCACCTGCGCGAGCGGCTCCCGGAGCACCTGGTGCCGTCCCGCTTCGTGGTGCTGGACGTCCTCCCGGTCACGCCGGGCGGGAAGCTGGACGAGCGCCGCCTCCCCGCGCCGGACGGCATCGCCGACGCCGCCCGCTACGTGGCGCCACGCAGCAAGCTGGAGGAGCTGCTGGCCGGGGTCTGGACGGAGGTGCTGGGGGTGGAGCGGGTGGGGGTGCGGGACAACTTCTTCGACCTGGGTGGCCACTCCCTCCTGGCGACGCAGGTGGTCTCGCGGCTGCGCGCGGTGAAGCTGGAGGTGCCGGTGCGCACGATCTTCCAGGCGCCCACGGTGGAGGGGCTGGCACGCGAGATGATTGCCCGGGAGGCCCGCTCCGGCCAGATGGAGCAGGTGGCCGCGCTGGTCCTCCGCCTCAGCTCGCTCTCGCCCGAGGCGCGCCAGCAGATGCTGAAAGCGAAGCAGGGGGAGTAGCCTCCCTCCCGGGAAGAACCCGGACCAGGCGGGGGGCCCGACCCAAGCCCCGCGCTCGCAGCTCATCTTCTCAGAGAAAGTGCAGATGACGAACGGACCGATCGGCGGCCTCTCGGGGGACGACCTGGAGCTCCTCGCCCTGCTGCTGGACGAGGTCGGGATCGAGACCGCCAGGGAGGAGCCCATCCGCCCCCGCAGGCCCGGGCAGCGCGTCCCGCTCACGTTCCCGCAGAAGCGGCTCTGGTTCATGGAGCAGCTCGAGCCGGAGAGCCGCATCTACAACAACGTCATCGGGATCCGCCTCACCGGCAGGCTGGACGACGCGGCCCTGGCGCGCGCCCTGGACGAGATCGTCCGCCGGCACGAGTCGCTGCGTACCGTCTTCCCGGAGGTGGATGGCGAGCCGGCCCAGGTGGTCCTCCCCGACTTCCGCATTCCCCTGGAGCGTTGCGACCTCTCGCACCTGCCGGAGGACGAGCGGATGCGCGAGGTGCGCCGCGTCCTGGACGCGGAATCGCTCCGCCCGGTGACGCTGGCTACGGGGCCGCTGATTCGGGCCGCGCTGGTGCGGCTGGGGGAGCGCGACCACGCCCTGAGCCTCCCCCTGCACCACATCCTCAGCGACGGCTGGAGCATGGGGATCTTCTTCCGCGAGCTGGCGGCGCTCTACGCGGCGTTCCAGGAGGGGCGTCCCTCCCCGCTCGCCCCGCTCCCGCTGCAGTACGCGGACTTCGCGGTATGGCAGGAGGAGCGGCTCTCGGGGGGCGCGCTGGAGCGGCAGATCTCCTACTGGAAGGAGCGGCTGCGCGGGGCGCCCCCCCTGCTGGATCTGCCGACGGACCGCCCCCGGCCGGCGGAGCAGTCCTACCGGGGTGCGGCGCACGGGACGGTGATCCCCGCCGGGGTCGCCGCGGGGCTGCGGGCGCTGGCGCAGCGGGAGGGGACCACGCTGTTCATGACGCTCCTCGCGGCCCTGGCGGCGCTCTTCGGCCGTTACGCGGGCGAGGACGACGTGGTCGTCGGGAGTCCCATCGCCAACCGCACCCGGCCGGAGCTGGAGGGGATCATCGGGCTCTTCGCCAACACCCTCCCGCTGCGCATCGACCTCTCCGGCGCCCCCCCCTTCCGCGAGCTGCTGGCGCGGGTGCGCGACGCCACCTTCGAGGACTACGCGAACCAGGACCTCCCCTTCGAGCGCCTGGTGGAGGAGCTGCGTATCGAGCGGAGCCTGAGCTTCAACCCGGTCTACCAGGCGATGCTCGTGCTGCAGAACACCCCGGGGAAGCGCGACGAGCTACCGGGGCTGGAGATGCACCCGCTGGAGACCGCGCACGACCGGGCCAAGCTGGACCTCTCGCTCAGCCTGGCGGAGATGGGGAACGAGATCTGGGGTGGGTGGGAGTACGCCACGGACCTCTTCGACCAGGCGACGGTGGTGCGAATGACGGACCACCTGGTGAACCTGCTCCGGGTGGCGGTGGAGGATCCCGGCCGACGCGTCCCGGAGCTGCCGCTGATCGCGCCGGAGGAGCGCACCAGGGTGCTGCACGGCTGGAGCGCCGGCGCCCCCCCGGGCGCCGCCCCCCTTCCGGTGCACCTGCAGGTGCGGGCCCGGGCGGCGGAGCAGCCGGACGCGGTGGCGGTGTGGCACGCGGGGGAGGCGCTCACCTACGCGGAGCTGGACCGCCGCGCCAGCCGCCTCGCGCACTACCTGCGGGGCAGGGGGGTGGGGCCGGAGACGCGGGTGGGCGTGTTCCTGGAGCGGGGTCCCGAGCTGCTGGTAGCCCTGCTGGGGGTGCTGGGGGCGGGGGCGGCGTACGTCCCGCTGGACCCCACCTTCCCGCGCGACCGGCTGGCGCTGCTGGCCGAGGACGCGCGCGTCGCCCTGGTGCTGACGGAGCAGCGCTGGTTCGCGGAGCTGCCGGGGAGTGTGGCCGCGGGCGCGGTCCTGGTGGACACGGACCGGGAGCGGATCGAACGCGAGCCGGCGACCCCTCCGGAGGCGCCGGTCTTCCCGGAGAGCGCGGCGTACGTGATCTACACCTCCGGCTCCACGGGGAGGCCCAAGGGGGTGACCGTCCCGCACGGCGCGCTGGCGGGATACACGGCGGCCGCGCGCGCGGCGTACGGCGCGGGGCCGAACGATCGCGTGCTCCAGTTCGCCTCCGTGGCCTTCGACGCCAGCGCGGAGGAGATCTACACGGCGCTCACGGCCGGGGCGCGGCTGGTGCTCCGCAGCGAGGAGATGCTGGATTCCGCGCGCGCCTTCCTGGAGCGGTGCCGGGAGTGGGGGATCACCGTACTCGACCTCCCTACCGCCTACTGGCACGAGCTGGTGGCGGAGCTGGAGGACGGGGAGGGGGCGGAGCTCCCGGAGGCGCTGCGGCTCGTCGTCATCGGCGGGGAGCGCGCCCTCCCGGAGCGGCTGCGGGCGTGGCGAGAGCGCTTCGGGGGGCGGGTGCGGCTGGTGAACACCTACGGCCCGACCGAGACCACCATCGTGGCGACGCTCTGCGACCTCCCCGTCACGCCGGAGGGGGCAGCCACGCCGCGTCACGTCCCCATCGGGCGCCCCGTGGCCGGTGCGCGCGTTTACGTGCTGGACCCGCGGGGGGAACCCGCTCCCATCGGCGTCCCCGGGGAGCTTTACATCGGCGGAGTGGGGGTGGCGCGCGGCTACCTGGACCGCCCGGAGTTGACGTCGGAGCGCTTCCTCCCGGACCCGTTCGCCGCGGAGCCGGGCGCGCGCGTCTACCGAACCGGCGACCGGGTGCGCTGGCTGGCCTCCGGGGAGCTGGAGTTCGTGGGGCGCACCGACCAGCAGGTCAAGATCCGCGGCTTCAGGGTGGAGCCGGGGGAGGTGGAGGCGGTCCTCGTCCGGCAACCGGGGGTGGAGGACGCGGTGGTCGTGGCGCGGCGGGATGAGGCGGGCCGCGAAGCGCCGCGCCTGGTGGCGTACCTGGTGCCGGAGCCGGGGGCGGCGCTCGCCTCGGCGGAACTGCGCGCTGCACTCCGCGCCGAGCTCCCGGCATACATGGTCCCGGTGGCCTGGGTGACGCTGGACGCCTTCCCGCTCACCCGCACCGGCAAGGTGGACCGGCGCGCGCTCCCCGCCCCCGACGCGGCCGCGCTGGCGCGGGAGGCGGCTCGGGCCGCCCCGCAGAGCGGCGTGGAGCACGCGGTGGCGGAGGCGTGGCGGGAGGTGCTGGGAGTGGAGGAGGTTGGGCTGGACGACAACTTCTTCGACCTAGGGGGGCATTCGCTGCTCCTGGCGCGGCTGCGCAGTCGGCTGGCGGGGAAGTTCGCTCGCGAGGTATCGTTGGTGATCCTCTTCCGCTATCCCACGGTCCGCTCCCTGGCTGAGTATGTGACGCAGGGTCAGCCTGAGGCTGCGACCCCCGAGCGGAACGCCGCGGAAGTGGAGGGCCGCCTCCAGGCTCTACGCAGGCGGCGTGACCTGCGGGGGAGCCCCTAGGGATGAGCCATTCTTCAGCGTCCCAGTGAGCAGACGCTGGACCGGCTTGCTCTGCACGACACGCAGGCGTCTCGCGACTGCCCCGGGTGTATTCTCCCGCACCAGGCCGATGCGGTCGGCGATCCCTCACTCGCCGAGCGTGCGGAGGATCTCAGTATCCCCCACCGAGACATGAAGCGCGGCCGCGACGGCCGCGGCGGGAAACTCCCGCAGAAGGGTCCGCGGATCGGCCGCCAGCCGGCCGTCACCGCGGTCCCCACCGCGGAACGGGTCGACCACCGCGATCGCTGCGGGAGGCGAGCCCGGAGGGGAGGGTGTACTCGGTTGCGAATATTTTCAGACTTCTATTAATTGAAACAGCTGGATCGAGGTGCTGGTTCCGGGGGAAGTGACGACCTGTGCGCGGAGTGCGGGATACCCGGCCTCCAAGGTCGATCCTGCTCAGCACAGTGGAGCCCTTCCCCGCCGAGGCCGGGGATCTCGGCGCCTACCGGACGTGATCGTGGTGGGGCGCTCTCGATCAGCTCCAGCTTGCTTCAGGAGCCGCGGCCGGCCCCTTCTGCCGCCTCTCGCCCCCACCTGCTCGTCGCTCCGATGCCGAACCCGCACCACGCATCCACGCTCGTGCAGCTCCTCCGCCTCCGCGTGGACGGAGACCCGGACCGGCACGCCTACACCTTCCTCCAGAACGGGGAGGTGGAGGAGGGGCACATCACGTACGGCGAGCTCGACCTGCGGGCCCGTACCGCGGCCGCCCGCCTCCAGGCGCTCGGCGCCCACGGGGAGCGCGCGCTACTCCTCTACCCGCCGGGGCTGGAGTACGTCGCCGCCCTCTTCGGCTGCTTCTACGCCGGCGTGGTCGCGGTGCCGGCGTACCCGCCGCGCCGCAACAAGACCGACCCCCGCCTCCAGAGCATCGTCGCCGACTGCGCCCCCACCCTGGCGCTGACCACCCGCGGGCTGCTGGGCGAGGCGGAGCGGCTGTGCGCCCACACCCCGGAGCTGGCCGCCCTGCGCTGGTTGGCCACCGAGGACGTCCCCGCCGGGGAGGCCGAGGGGTGGCGCGACCCGGAGGCGAGCGGCGAGACGCTGGCCTTCCTCCAGTACACCTCGGGCTCGACGGCCGCGCCCAAGGGGGTGATGGTCAGCCACGGCAACCTGCTGCACAACTTCGCCGTCATCGAGCAGCTGGCCGGCTACACGCCTGCGACGCGCTCGGTGATCTGGCTCCCGCCGTACCACGACATGGGGCTGATCGGCGGCATCCTCCAGCCGCTGTTCACGGGATACTGGGCGGCGCTCTTCTCGCCGGTGGCCTTCATCCAGCGGCCGGCGCGCTGGCTGGAGGCCATCTCGCGCTACCAGGCCACGAGCAGCGGCGGGCCCAACTTCGCCTACGACCTGTGCGCCCACTCCATGCGCCCCGAGGAGCGGGCGGGGCTGGACCTGAGCCACTGGGAGATCGCTTTCAACGGAGCGGAGCCCGTCCGGGCCGAGACGCTGCGCGCCTTCGCCGAGGCGTTCGCGCCGAGCGGCTTCCGGGCGCGGGCGTACTTTGCGTGCTACGGGCTGGCCGAGGCGACGCTGATGGTCACCGGCAGCCGCCCTGCGGAGCTGCCGGTGGAGCGCGCGGTCGATCCGGAGGCGCTGGGGAAGGGCACGGTGCGGGAGGCGGCGCCGGAGGGTCGCTACCGGCTGGTGGGGAGCGGCCGGAGCGCGGCGTCGCAGCGGGTGATCGTGGTGGACCCGGCGACGCTGCGCGAGTGCGCGCCGGACCAGGTGGGCGAGGTGTGGGTGGCGGGCCCGAGCGTGGCGAGCGGCTACTGGGGGCGGCCGGAGGCGACGGCGGAGACCTTCGGCGCGTACGAGGCGGAGAGCGGCGAGGGGCCGTTCCTGCGCACGGGGGACCTGGGGTTCCTGGACGGCGGCGAGCTGTTCATCACGGGTCGGCTCAAGGACCTGATCGTCATCCGGGGGCGCAACCACTACCCGCAGGACATCGAGCAGACGGCGGCGCGCAGCCACGAGGGGCTGCGGGCGGGGGGTGCGGCGGCGTTCAGCGTGGACGAGGGCGGGGAGGAGCGGCTGGTGGTGGTGCTGGAGGTCTCGCGGCAGGCAGCGGCCGGGGGGGTGGACGTGGAGGAGGTGGCGACGGCAATCCGCCGCGCGGTGGCGAGCGAGCACGGGGTGCAGGTGCACGCGGTGGCGGTGGTGCGCACCGGGGGCGTGCCGAAGACGACCAGCGGCAAAGTGCAGCGTCGGGCGTGCCGGTCGGAGTTCCTGGCGGGGGAGCTTCCGCTGGTGGGGATGAGCGTGCGGGAGGAGGCGGGGCGCGCGGCGCCGCGCCCGGTGGTGCCGGGGCTGACGCGTGAAACGCTGGAGGCGGTGGAGGCGGGGGAGCGGCAGGCGCTGCTGGAGGCGTTCATTCGCGAGCGTGCGGCGCAGGTGCTGGGAGTGGAGGCGGCGCGCGTGGACCCGGAGCAGCCGCTGGTGGCGTTGGGTCTGGACTCGATGCGGGCCATGGAGCTGAAGGGCGCGCTGGAAGCGAGCCTGGGGGCGGCGGTGCCGATCTCCTCGCTGCTGGACGACACGCGGATCGAGCGCCTGGCGGCGGATCTCCTCCAGGAGGTGTTCCTGGCGGAGGCGGCCGAGCCCGGGCACGGGGCCGCGGCGGAGGGGGAGGCCCCGCTCTCGTTCGCCCAGGAGCGGCTGTGGTTCCTGGACCGGCTGACGCCGGGGAAAGCGGCGTACAACCTGGCCGGCGCGCTGCGCCTGCGGGGCGACGTGGACGTGTCCGCGCTGCGGCGGAGCCTGGAAGAGGTCGTGCGCCGGCACGAGGTCCTGCGCAGCGTCTTCGCTGAGTCCGGCGGACGGCCGGTGCAGCGGGTTCTGCCCGCCGGGGCGCTGCCGCTGCCGGAGGTGGACCTGTCGCGTCTGAGCCCGGAGCGGTGGGACGGCGTGGCGCGGCGCGTGGCCGGGGAGGTGGCGCGGACCCCGTTCGACCTGACGGCGGGGCCGCCGTTCCGCGCGCTCCTGCTGCGGCTGGGGAGCGACGGGTACCTGCTGGTGCTGGCGATGCATCACATCGTCGGCGACGGCGGGTCGGCCGGGGTGCTGATCCGCGAGGTGGGCGCCCTCTACCCGGCGTTTCTCGCCAGGGAGCACTCTCCCCTCCCACTGCTCCCCACGCAGTACGCCGACTGGGCGTTGCGGCAGCGTGCGGGGCTCCCGGGCGAGGCCGCCGAGGAGCAGCTCGCCTACTGGCGGGAGCGTCTGGGGGGAATGTCGCCGCTCCCCCTGCCCACCGACCGCCCGCGCCCGCCCGTGCAGAGCTTCCGGGGGGCGACCCACCGCTTCGAGGTCCCCGGCGCGGTGATGGAGGGCGTGCGCTCCCTCGCCCGCAGCGAGGGAGCGACGCTCTTCATGACGCTCCTGGCCGCCTGGGACCTCCTGCTCTCACGCTACTCCGGGGCGGGCGACGTGGCGGTGGGGACCGCCGTCTCCAGCCGCGACCGGGCCGAGGTCGCCGGACTCGTCGGCCTCTTCGTCAACACCCTGGTGCTGCGGGTGGAGGTGGTGCCGGAGGAGGACTTCCGCGCGCTCCTGGCGCGTGCGCGCACGGCGGCACTGGAGGCTTTCGACCGGCAGGACCTGCCCTTCGAGCGGCTGGTGGAGGAAGTGCAGCCCGAGCGCGACCTTAGCCGGAACCCGCTCTTCCAGGTGATGCTCGCGCCGCAGAACGCCGCGCTGGAGCCGGTGGAGGTCCCGGGAGCGACCCTGGTCCCCGAGCTGCTGGACGGGGGCGCGGCGATCCTGGACCTGACGCTCTACACGTGGGAGCGGGGCGGAGGGGCGCTCGCGGCCTCGTTGGAGTACGCGGTCGACCTGTTCGAGGCGGGCACCATCGAGCGCATGGCGGCACACCTGGTGGAGATCCTTCGCGCCGTGGCCGTCCAGCCGGAGCTCGCCGTGGCGGAGGTCCCGCTCCTCCTGCCGGCGGAGCGCGCGCAGCTGCTGGAGGAATGGACCGCCACCGGACGTGCCTACCCGGAGCGCTGCCTGCACGAGCTGTTCGCGGAGCAGGCGGCCCGCACCCCGGACGCCGCGGCGCTGCGTTTCGGGGGCCGGCCGACCTCGTACGCGGAGCTGGAGCGGAGCGCGAACCGGCTGGCCCACCACCTCCGCGCACGCGGGGTCGGCCCCGAGGCGCGGGTGGGGCTCTGCGTGGAGCGGACCGCGGAGATGGTGGCGGCGATGCTGGGGATCCTCAAGGCGGGCGGCGCCTACATCCCGCTGGACCCCGCGTATCCGGCCGAGCGCCTGAAGTACATGCTGGAGGACGCGGGCGCGGCCGTGGTGGTGTCGCAGGCGCACCTGGCGGAGCGCCTCCCGCCCGGCGTCCCGCGGGTGCTCCTCGACGCGCAGGCGGATCGCATCGCCGCGCACCCCGACACGGTTCCCGCGGGCGCGGCGGAGCCTGGAAACCTGGCATACGTGCTGTACACCTCGGGCTCCACGGGCCGCCCCAAGGGGGTGCAGGTGGAGCACCGCAGCGCCTCGCAGATCGTGCACTTCCTCCGCGACGTGGTGCGCCCGGAGGACCGCGCCGTGGTACTGGGCTCCACCACCATCTCCTTCGACGTGTCGGTGGGGGAGATCTTCGGGACGATCTGCTGGGGCGGGACGCTGGTGCTGGTGGAGAGCATTCTGGAGCTGCCGCGAGTGGCGGACGAGGGCGTGCGGCTGGTGGTCACCGTCCCCAGCGCCGTGGCGGAGCTGCTGCGCGCTGGCGGCATCCCGGAGAGCGTGCGGGCCTTCGACCTGGCCGGCGAGGCGCTCCCCGCTTCGCTGGCGCGGGAGCTGTACGCCCTGCCGGGGACCGAGCGGGTGCTCAACCTGTACGGCCCCACCGAGGACACCGTCTACTCCACCTGGAGCGAGGTGGAGCGGGGCGCCGAGCGGGTGCGCATCGGGCGCCCTGTAGCCAATTCCCGGGCGTACGTGCTCGACCCGGCCGGGAACCCGGCCCCGGTGGGGGTCGCGGGGGAGCTGTGCCTGGGCGGAGCCGGCACCGCGCGCGGTTATCACGGCCGTCCCGACCTGACGGCGGACAAGTTCGTCCCCGATCCGTTCTCGGCCGTGTCGGGCGCGCGGATGTACCGCACCGGCGACCGCACCCGCTGGCGGGCTGACGGGGAGCTGGAGTACCTGGGCCGAATCGACCAGCAGGTCAAGGTGCGCGGCTTCCGCATCGAGCCCGCCGAGGTGGAGAGTGCCCTCGCCGGGCACCCCGCCGTTCGCCGGGCTGCGGTGGCCGCCCGGGACGATCGTCAGGGCGGGAAGCGTCTGGTGGCGTACGTGGTCGCGGCGGACGGCGCGCCCCCGGCCGCCTGGGAGCTGCGCGACTGGCTGCGGCGCACCCTCCCCGAGCACATGGTGCCATCGGCGTTCGTGGCGCTGGAGACGCTTCCTTTGACTCCCAGCGGAAAGACCGACCGCCGCGCGCTCCCGGAGCCGGAGCAGGACGCCGCGGCGTTCGTGGCGCCGCGGACGGGGGCGGAGGAGGTGCTGAGCGAAATCTGGGCGGAGGTGCTGGGACTGGAGCGGGTGGGAGGGGAGGAGAGCTTCTTCGACCTGGGCGGGCACTCGCTGCTGGCCATGCAGGTGGTCTCGCGGGTGCGGCAGGCGTTCGGGGTGGAAGTGCCGCTGCGGGTGCTGTTCGAGGCGCCCACGGTGGCCGCGCTGGCCGGCCGCATCGAGGGGCTGCGCGGCGCCGGGGCCGACGCCGCGCCACCGCTGGAGCGGGTCCCGCGGGAGGGGGGGGTGCCGCTGTCGTTCGCGCAGCAGCGGCTGTGGGTGGTGGACCGGCTGGAGCCGGGGAGCGCCGCGTACAACATGGCGGTCGCGCTGAGGTTGCGCGGCCCGCTGGACGCGGCGGCGCTGCGGGCCAGTCTGGACGCGCTGGGGGAGCGGCACGAGACGCTGCGCACCACGCTCGAGGAGCGGGATGGCGCGCCCGTGCAGGTCATCCACCCGCCCGCTCCCGTGGCGCTGGCCGAGCTGGACCTGAGGGACCTGCCGGAAGCGGAGCGGGAGCAGGAGGCGGAGCGGCTGGCGGAGGAGGAGGCGCTGCGTCCGTTCGACCTGGCGCGCGGGCCGCTGCTGCGGTGCAGGCTGCTGCGCCTGGGAGGCCAGGACCACGTGCTCTGCTTCACCCTGCACCACGTCGTCGCCGACGGCTGGAGCATGGACGTGATGGTGCGCGAGCTCTCGGCGCTCTACTCCGCCTTCGGCCGCGGGGAGGAGGCGCGGCTTCCCGGGCTGCCGATCCAGTACGCGGACTTCGCCGTCTGGCAGCGCGCCTGGCTGAGCGGTGAGGTCCTCGAAGAGCGGATCGGCTTCTGGAAGGAGCGCATGGCCGGCGCTCCCCCGCTGCTGGAGATCTCCACCGATCGCCCCCGGCCCGCGTGGCAGAGCGCGCGCGGGGGGATTCACCGCCGAGCCCTGTCCCCCGGGGTGGTGGAGGAGCTGCGGGCGCTGGCGCGGCGCGAGGGGGCCACGCTGTTCATGACGCTGCTCGCCGGCTGGCAGGCGCTGCTGGGGCGCTATGCCGGCCAGGACGACGTGGTGGTGGGTACCCCCACTGCCGGACGCACCCGCACGGAGCTGGAAGGGCTGATCGGCTTCTTCGTCAACATGCTGGTTCTGCGCGGCGACCTGGGGGGAGACCCCACCTGGCTGGAGCTGGTGGGGCGGGTGCGCAGGACGGCGCTGGAAGCGTATGCGCACCAGGATCTTCCCTTCGAGCGCCTCGTGGAGGGGCTTGGCTTGGAGCGCAGCCTGACGCACACGCCGGTGTTCCAGGCGGTGTTCGCCCTGGACAGGTCCGGCGGGAACGGCGCGCGATTGGAGCTGGGCGAAGCGGCGCTGGAGCCGTTCGGGAGAGGCCGGGGGGCCGCCAAGTTCGACCTGGACCTGCTGATCCGGGAAGAGGGGGGGGCGCTGAGCGCGGTGCTGGGCTACCGGCCGGCGCTGTTCGAGGCGGAAACGGCGGAGCGGATCGTGGCGCACCTCGAAGTGCTCCTGGAGGCCATGGGGGCCCATCCCGGCCAGCGGCTCTCGGAGCTCTCGCTGCTGCGAGGAGCGGAGCGCGAGCAGGTGCTGGAAGCGTGGAACGCCACCGCCGCCGAATTCCCCCGCGAGCTCTGCGTCCACGAGCTCTTCACCGCGCAGGCGGAGCGCGCGCCCGACGCCACCGCCGTCCTTGCCGGCGAACAGGGTCTCACCTACGGCGAGCTGGAGCGGCGCTCGGGCGCGCTCGCCCGCCGGCTGCGGGCGCGTGGGGTGGGCCCCGAGACGCGCGTGGGCGTCTGCCTGGAGCGGGGGGCCGGGCTGCTGGTGGGACTGCTGGGGGTGCTGCGCGCCGGGGGCGCGTACGTGCCGCTGGACCCGTCGTACCCGCGGGAGCGGCTCGCGTACATGCTGGACGACGCCCGGGTGCCGGTGCTCCTCACCGCGGCCGGCTTCGTCTCCACGCTCCCGGAGCACCGGGCGGAGACCGTGCTCCTCGACGGCGCGGACGTCGACGGGGAGGGGCCGCTCCCGGACCGAGCCGCCGATCCGTGGAACGCCGCGTACGTGATCTACACCTCCGGCTCCACGGGCCGCCCCAAGGGCGTGGTGGTGCCGCACGGGGCCGTGGTCAACCTGCTCGCCGCCATGCAGCGCCTGCTCTCCCTGGGCCCGGCGGACGAGCTGCTGGCGGTCACTCCGCTCTCCTTCGACATCTCCGCCCTGGAGCTGTTCCTCCCGTTGAGCGTGGGCGCGGCGGTGGCGCTGGCGGACGCCGCGACCGCGTCCGACGGCGCGCGCCTGCGCGATGCCCTGGCGGAGCGCCGCCCCAGCGTGATGCAGGCCACCCCGGCGAGCTGGCAGATGCTGCTGGAAGCCGGCTGGGAGGGGATGCCGGGGTTGACGCTGCTCTGCGGCGGAGAGGCGCTCGCCCCGGAGCTGGCGGCGCGGCTGCGCAGGCGCGGCGAGACGCTGTGGAACGTCTACGGCCCCACCGAGACGACCATCTGGTCGACCGCCGCGCGGATCGACGACGACGGCGGGCCCATGACCGTGGGGCGCCCGCTCGGCAACACGCGCGTCTACGTCCTGGACCGCCACGGCCTGCCGGTGCCCGTGGGGGTGCCGGGGGCGATGTACATCGGCGGGAGCGGCGTGGCGCGCGGGTACCTGGACCGCCCGGGGCTGACGGCGGGGCGCTTCGTCCCCGACCCGTTCGGCGTGGAGCCGGGGGGCCGCCTGTACGACACGGGCGACCGGGCCCGCTTCCTCGCCGACGGGCGCATCGAGCACCTGGGGCGGATGGACGAGCAGGTCAAGGTGCGCGGCTTCCGCGTGGAGCCCGGCGAGGTGGAGAGCTCCCTGCTCCGGCACCCCGCCGTGCGGCGCGCCGTGGTGGCCGCCCGCGACGACCGTGCGGGCGGGAAGCGCCTCGTGGCGTACGTGGTCCCGGCCGAGGGCGCGCAGCTCCCCGGCGCCGGCGAGCTGCGCGCCTGGCTGCGCGGCACCCTCCCCGAGCACATGGTCCCCTCGGCGGTCGTGGCGCTGGACGCGCTGCCGCTGACCCCCGGCGGCAAGGTCGACCGCCGCGCGCTCCCGGAGCCGGAGGCGGGAGCGGGCGATGCGGCGGAGCCCGCCGCGCCCTCCACTCCGACCGAGGAGATCCTGGCGGGGATCTGGGCCGCGGTGCTGGGGGCGGAGCGCGTCGGAGCCGACGACGACTTCTTCGCGCTGGGCGGGCATTCGCTGCTGGGCACGCGGGTGGTATCCCGCGTCCGGGCCGCGTTCGGGGTCGAGCTGCCGCTGCGCGCCCTCTTCGAGGCGCCCACCGTGGCTGCGCTCGCCGGGCGCGTGGAGGCCGCCCTGGGCACGGAGCGCTCAGCCGCCCGGCGCATTCCCCGCCGCGCGGGGGACGGCCCCGCGCCGCTCTCGTTCGCGCAGCAGCGGCTCTGGTTCATCCACCAGCTCGACCCGCGGAGCACCGCCTACAACATGCCCTTCGCGCTGCAGCTGCGCGGCGCGCTGGACGTGGGCGCCCTGCGCAGGAGCATCGGCGGGGTGGTGCGCCGCCACGAGGCGCTGCGCACCGTCCTGGTCGACCGGGACGGCGGGCCCCTGCAGGTGGTCCTTCCCCGCGTGAGGGTCCCCCTCGCCGTGCTGGACCTCGCCGAGCTCCCGGAGGAGCCGCGCCGCTTGGAGGCGGCGCGCCGGATCGCCGAGGCGGGACAGCTTCCCTTCGACCTCGCCCGCGCCCCGCTGCTGCGCGTGTTGCTGGTGCGGCTGGCCGAGGAGGAGTGGATGCTCTGCTTCACCATGCACCACGTCGTCAGCGACGGCTGGAGCATGGGCGTGCTGGTGCGCGAGGTCTCCACGCTATACGGGCCCTGTTCGCGCGGGGAGGAGGCGTCGCTTCCGGAGCTGCCCATTCAGTACCCGGACTTCGCCGTCTGGCAGCGGGAGTGGCTCGCCGGGCCTCGCCTGGAGGAGCAGCTCCGCTACTGGCGCGAGAAGCTGGAAGGAGCTCCGGCGGTGCTGGAGCTCCCCACGGACCATCCGCGGCGCAGCGCGCTGGGCGCGGCGGAGGCGGGCCGGCCGTTCGCGCTCTCCGCCGAGACCGCGCAGGGGCTGCGCGCCCTGGGCCGGCGTGAGAGCGCGACGCTGTTCATGGCGCTGATGGCCGGCTGGCAGACGTTGCTGTGGCGCTACTCCGGGCAGGACGACCTGGTCGTCGGCACCGCGGTCGCCAACCGCACGCGCGCGGAGCTGGAGGGGCTCATCGGCTTCTTCGTCAACTCGCTGGCGCTGCGCGGTGACCTGTCCGGCGACCCCGGCTTTCGCGAACACCTGGGGCGGGTGCGGGAAACGGCGCTGGGGGCCTACGCGCACCAGGACCTCCCCTTCGAGAAGCTGGTGGAGGAGCTGGCGCCGGAGCGCAGCCTGACGCACAACCCGCTCTTCCAGGTGATGTTCGCCCTGCAGAACGTCGAGGTGGGCAAGCTCGAGCTGGGCGAGCTGGAGATGGAGCCGCTGGGCGTCGGCGACGCCGGGGCGAAGTTCGACCTGCGGGTGACGCTCACCGAGGTGGGAGAGCGGATCGAGGGCCGGATCATCTACCGCGCCGACCTGTTCGAGGGCTCGACCATCGAACGCATGGCGGAGCACTTCCGCCTTCTGCTGGAGTCGGCCGTGGCGGACCCGGACCGTGGGGTCGCCACACTCCCGCTGCTGACGGCGGCCGAGCGCGAGCTCGTCGTCGCCCGCTGGAGCGGGACGGAGGCGGCCATGCTCCCGGAGCGCTGCGTGCACGAGCGGTTCGCCGCGCAGGCGGCGAGGACGCCCGACGCCCCCGCCGTGACCTTCGGGGGCGAGGCGCTGAGCTACGCCGAGCTGGACCGGCGCGCCAACCGCCTGGCCCACGCCCTGGTCGCCCTCGGCGTCGGCCCCGAGGTGCCCGTCGCCCTGTGCCTGGAGCGCTCGGCGGAGCTGGTGGTCGCCGTGCTGGGCGTCCTCAAGGCCGGCGGCGCGTACGTGCCCCTGGATCCGGCTCATCCCGCGGAACGCCTGGCCCGCACCGTGGCCGACTGCGGCGCTCCGGTGCTGGTCACCCTAAAGCGCCACCTGGACGCGCTGCCAGGCAGCGGCGCGCGCGTCCTCTGCCTGGACGGGGACGCCACCCTGAAGGGCGGCGGACCGGATCATCCTCCCACCGTGGACGTCGCCCCCGGCAGCCTCGCCTACGTCATCTACACTTCCGGCTCCACCGGCCGCCCCAAGGGCGTGCTCGTTCCCCACGCACAGGTGGTGCGGCTCTTCGCCGCCACCGAGGCGTGGTTCGGGTTCGACGAGCGGGACGTGTGGACGCTTTTCCACTCGTGTGCCTTCGACTTCTCCGTCTGGGAGATGTGGGGCGCGCTTCTGTACGGCGGGCGCCTGGTGGTCGTCCCGCTGGAGACCGCCCGCGACCCCGATGCTTTCCGCGTGCTGCTGGAGCGCGAGCGCGTCACCGTGCTCAACCAGACGCCGTCGGCCTTCCGCCAGTTGATCGCGGCGGACGAACGGGTCGAGAGCGGGGCCGGACTGGCTCTGCGGTACGTCGTCTTCGGGGGCGAGGCGCTGGAGCCGGCCAGCCTGCGGCCGTGGACCCGGAGGCACGGCTACGAGAGGCCGCGGCTGGTGAACATGTACGGGATCACCGAGACCACCGTGCACGTCACCTGCCGGGAGGTCGCGCCCGAGGAGGTGGAGGGGGGTGCGCCGGGCCTCGTGGGCGGCCCCATCCCGGACTGGCGCGTCTACGTCCTGAGCGCGGCCGGGGAGCCGGCGCCGATCGGCGTGCCCGGTGAGATGTACGTCGGCGGGGCGGGAGTGGCGCGCGGCTATCTGTCGCGCCCCGAATTGACGGCGGAGCGCTTCGTCCCGGACGGGCTCTCGGGGGAGCCGGGAGCGCGGCTGTACCGCTCGGGAGACCGGGCGCGCTGGGGCGCGTCGGGTGAGCTGGAGTACGCGGGCCGGATCGACTCGCAGGTCAAGATCCGCGGCTTCCGCATCGAGCCCGGCGAGGTGGAGGCCGTTCTCGCCGAGCACCCCCAGGTGCGCGAGGTGGCGGTGGTGGTGCGCGATGCCCCGTCCGGCGCCCCCGGCGACAAGCGCCTGGTGGCCTACGTGGTCCCGGGCCGGGAGCCGGCCGGCGCCCCCGGGGCGGAGCTCCAGGCGGGGGTCGTCCAGGAGTGGGAGTCGGTGTTCGGCACCACGTACTCCGCGGAGGCCGCGGACGAGGACCCCGCCTTCAACATCGTCGGCTGGAACAGCAGCTACACGGGCGAGCCGATCCCCGCCGAGGAGATGCGCGAGTGGGTGGAGGACACGGCCGGCTGCCTTCGCGCGCTGCGTCCCCGCCGCGTGCTGGAGATCGGGTGCGGAACGGGCCTCCTGCTCTTCCGCCTCGCTCCGGAGTGCGAGGAGTACTGGGGCTGCGACCTCTCGCCCGCCGCCATCTCGTACCTCGAGGCGCAGCTGGCCCGCCCCGGCCGGGAGCTGCCCGGCGTGCGCCTCCTGCAGCGCCCCGCCGACGACTTCGCCGGCATCCCCGAGGGCCACTTCGACCTGGTGGTGGTCAACTCCGTCGTGCAGTACCTCCCCGGGCCGGAGTACCTGCTCCAGGTGGTGGACGGTGCCGTCGCGGCGCTCGCCCCCGGTGGGAAGCTCTGGCTGGGCGACCTGCGCAGCCTGCCCCTGCGGGAAGCCTTCCACGCATCGGTGGAGCTGGCGCAGGCCGACGACGCGGTTTCCGGCTCGGCGCTGCGCGAGCGCATCCGCGTGCGGGTGCTGCGGGACGAGGAGCTGCTGCTGGACCCCGACTTCTTCCGCGCGCTGCCGGGTCGCCTGCCGCGCATCTCCGGCGTGGAGGTGCGGCTCAAGCACGGCCGCCACGCCAACGAGATGACGCGCTTCCGCTACGACGTGCTGCTGCACGTGGAGGCGGACGTGCCCCGGGCCGCTCCCCGGTGGTGCCGCTGGGACGAGCTGGGCGGGCTGGACGCGGTGTGCCGGGTGCTGGACGACGAGGCCCCGGAGGCGCTGGCGGTCTCGGGGGTGCCGAACCCGCGCGTGGTCGGGGCTCTGGCGGCCCTGGAGGCGCTCGCCGGCGACGGGGAAGCGGGGAGCGCGGGCGACCTGCGCGCGCTGGCGGCGGAGCGGGAGGGGCGCGCTCCCGACCCGGAGGCGTTCCGCGAGCTGGCGGAGGCGCGCGGCCGCCGCGCGCAGGCCCGCCCCTCGGCGCGCGGCGGTCCCGGCGAGTACGACGTGCTGCTGGCGCGCGACGCGGCGGCGCTCCTGGAGGAGACCGCGGAGCCGCTCCCCTGGAGCACGTACGCCAGCGACCCGCTGGCGAGCCGGCGCGGCCGCCGGCTCCTCGCGGAGCTGCGCGCCTGGCTCGGGGAGCGGCTGCCGGAGTACATGGTGCCGGGGGCGCTGGTGATGCTGGAGACGCTTCCCCTGACTCCGAACGGGAAGGTCGACCGCCGCGCCCTCCCGGCGCCGGAGGCCGAGGCGCCGGACCGGGGCACGGAACGGCAGCCGCCGCGGACCGCCGTCGAGGAGGTGCTGAGCGGGATCTGGGCGACGGTGCTGGGACTGGAACGGGTGGGTGTGGAGGACGGCTTCTTCGACCTGGGCGGGCACTCGCTGCTTGCCACGCAGGTCGTCTCGCGGGCGCGGCAGGCGTTCGGCGTCGAGGTGCCGCTGCGGATGCTGTTCGAGGCGCCCACCCTGGGCGCGCTCGCCGGACGCATCGACGAGCTGCTGAGCACCGGGACCTCGCTCGCGCCCCCGATCGAGCGGGTCTCGCGCGAAGGCACGGAAGGGATGCCGCTGTCGTTCGCGCAGCAGCGGCTGTGGGTGGTGGACCGCATCGAGCCGGGCGGCTCCGCGTACAACATGCCCGCCGCGCTGCGCCAGCGTGGCCCGCTGCACCCGGGGGCGCTGCGGGCCAGCCTCCGCGAGCTGGTTCGGCGTCACGAGGCGCTGCGCACGGTCTTCCAGGAGCGAGGCGGCGTACCCGTGCAGGTGATCGGCCCACCGGCCCGGGTGCCTCTGCCGGTGGTGGAGCTGGGACGTCTCCCCGCCGGAGAGCGGGAGCGGCAGGCGGAGCTGCTGGCCCGGGCGGAGGCGCTGCGGCCGTTCGACCTGGGTACCGGGCCGCTGCTGCGCAGCACGCTGCTGCGCCTGGACGAGAGCGACCACGTGCTGTGCTTCACCATGCACCACGTCGTCAGCGACGGCTGGAGCGTGGACGTGCTGGTCCGCGAGGTCACCACGCTCTACGCCGCCTTCAGCCGGGGCGAGCCGTCGGCGCTGCCGGAGCTGCCGGTGCAGTACGCCGACTACGCCGTCTGGCAGCGCGGCTGGCTCAGCGGGGAAACCCTGGAGGCGCAGCTGGACTACTGGCGCACACGCCTGGCCGGAGCCCCGCCACTGCTGGAGATCCCCACGGATCACCCGCGGGTCGGCGGACGGAGCCCGCTGGCTGCGAGCCGGGAGTTCCGCCTCCCGTCCGAGCTGCGCGGGCGACTGCGGGCGGTCTCGCGGCGCGAGGGGGTCACGCTGTTCATGACGCTGCTGGCCGCCTGGCAGGCGCTGCTCTCCAGGTATGCGGGGCAGGAGGACCTGGTGGTGGGCACCCCCGTCGCGGGGCGGACGCGGGCGGAGACGGAGGGGCTGATCGGCTTCTTCGTCAACATGCTGGCCCTGCGCGGCGATCTCGCGGGAGGCCCCACCTGGAGCGAGCTGCTGGGGCGGGTGCGGGAGACGGCGCTCGGGGCGTACGCCCACCAGGATCTGCCGTTCGAGCGCCTGGTCGAGGAGGTCGCCGCGGCGCGCAGCCTCGCGCACACCCCGCTCTTCCAGGTGACGTTCGCGGTGGAGCACATCGGCCGCCCCCGTGCGCTCGCGCTGGGCGGCCTGGTCATGGAGCCGTTCGGGGCGGGCGCGCGGGGGGCCAAGTTCGACCTGGACCTCAGCATCCGGGACAGCGGGGAAGCTCTGGAGGGGGGGCTCGGATACCGGGCGGAGCTGTTCGAGGCGGAAACCATGGAGCGCATGGCCGGGCACCTGGAGGTGCTGCTGGAGGCGATGGTGGCCGATTCCGGGTGCCGGGTCCGCGAGGTGCAGCTCCTGCGCGGGGCCGAGCGCGTCCAGGTCCTGGAGAGATGGAACGCCACCGCCACGGAGCCGCCGCCCCGCGATCCCGTCCACCGGCTCATCGAAGCGTGGGCCGGGCGCACCCCGGACGCGCCGGCGCTGGCGGACGAGGAGCGGACGCTCACCTACGCCGAGCTGGACCGCGCCGCCAACCGGTTGGCCCATGCGCTCCTGCGCCGGGGCGTCGGACCCGAGGCGCGCATCGGCGTCCTCCTGGAGCGCTCGGCCGGGCAGATCGTCGCCCTGCTGGGCATCCTCAAGGCCGGCGCGGCCTACGTCCCGCTCGACCCCTCCACCCCGCCGGAGCGGATCGCGGCCGTGCTGGAGGACGCCGGCGTCGCCGTGCTCCTTCTGCGCGAAGGCAGCCACGCCGCGACCCTGCCGCGGGCCCGCGCCGGGCTCCTTCTCCTCGACCCGGACGCCGCGGAGGTCGCGTGCCAGAGCGCCGATTCGCCGGGTGTGGCCGTGGAGGCGGAGAGCGCGGCGTACCTGGTCTACACCTCCGGGTCGACGGGGCAGCCGAAGGGCGTGGTGGTCGAGCACCGCCATCTCGCCAGCTACGTGCACGCCATCGTCGCGCGGCTGGGGCTGCACGCCGGGATCAGACACGCGCTGGTCTCCACCCTGGCGGCCGACCTGGGGAACACCGTGCTCTACCCGGCGCTCTGCACCGGGGGCACGCTGCACGTGTTCTCGCAGGAGAGCGCCACGTCCGGGGAGCGCTTCGCCGCCTCGATGCGCCGGTACGGGATCGACGTGCTGAAGATCGTGCCCTCGCACCTGTCCGCGCTGCTGGAGAGCACCGGCGGCACGGAGGGCCTGCCGCGCCGGCTGCTGGTGCTGGGGGGCGAGGCCTCTCCGGCGGCGTGGGTGCAGGAGCTGCGGGAGCGCGCGCCGGAGATGGAGGTCGCCAACCACTACGGCCCGACCGAGACCACGGTGGGGGTGCTGACGCACCGGGTGGGGGAGGGAGGAGAGCGGGGAGCGACGACCCCGCTGGGGCGGCCGCTGGGGAACACGCGCGTCTACGTGCTGGACCGGTGGGGAGGGGCGGTCCCCGTGGGTGTGGCGGGGGAGCTGTACGTGGGCGGGGCGCAGGTGGCGCGTGGGTACGCTGGACGGCCGGAGCAGACGGCGGAGCGCTTCGTTCCCGACGGATTCGGCAGGGAGCGGGGAGGACGGCTGTACCGGACGGGAGACCGGGTGCGCTGGCGGGCGACGGGAGAGCTGGAGTTCCTGGGGCGCGCCGACGACCAGGTGAAGGTGCGCGGCTACCGCGTGGAGCCGGGGGAGATCGAGAGCATCCTGCGCGCGCACCCCGACGTGCAGGCGGCGGTCGTGACCGTGCGGGAGGACGCGCCGGGGCAGAAGCGCCTGGTCGCCTACGTGGTCGCGGCGGAGGGCGCGGAGGTGGCGGCGGCCAAGCTGCGGGCCCACCTCTCGGGACGCCTCCCGGAGTACATGGTGCCGGGCGCGTACGTGGTGCTGGAGAGCGTTCCGCTCGCCCCGAACGGGAAGGTGGACCGGCGTGCGCTCCCGGCGCCGGAGGCCCCGACCCGGGTGAAGGCGATGCCGCGCACGGCCACCGAAGAGCTGCTCTGCGGGATCTGGGCGGAGGTGCTGGGGATCGCGGAGGTAGGGACCGAGGACGATTTCTTCGCGCTGGGTGGGCACTCGCTCACTGCGACGCAGGTCGTCGCCCGGACGCGCAGGGTGTTCGGAGTGGAGCTGCCCCTGCGGGCGTTCTTCGAGGCGCCCACGGTGGCCGGGCTGGCGGAGCGGATCGAGGCGCTCCAGCACGCCAGCACCCCCGACGTGGCGCCCCCGCTGGAGCGCGCATCCCGCGAGCTGCCGCTGCCGCTGTCCTTCGCGCAGAAGCGGCTCTGGATCGTGGACCGGCTGGATCCGGCCAGTTCCGCCTACAACATGCCCTACGCGCTGCGGCTCCGGGGCGTGCTCGACGTGGCGGTGCTGCGGCGGAGCTTCGATGCACTGGTGCGGCGGCACGAGACGCTCCGTACCGTCTTCGCGGAGGGGGATGGCGTCCCGGTGCAGGTGGTGCGTGACGCGGCACCGGTCAGGCTCGGGGCCGTCGACCTCCGGCATCTCCCGGCGGGGGCGCGCGAGGGTGTGGCGCGCCGGCTTGCCGGTGCGGAGGCGCTCCGGCCGTTCGACCTGTCGCGCGGGCCGCTGCTGCGGAGCGCCCTCCTGCGGCTGGGCGAGCGGGAGCACGTGCTCTGCTTCACGCTGCACCACATCGTCAGCGACGGGTGGAGCACGGGCGTCCTGGTGCGGGAGGTCTCGGTCCTGTACGGCGCGTTCACCCGGGGGGAGGCGCCGGAGCTGCCGGAGCTGCCGGTGCAGTATGCGGACTACGCGGTCTGGCAGCGCCATTGGCTCCGGGGCGACGTGCTGGCGGCGCAGCTCGCCTACTGGAAGGAGCGCATGGCCGGCGCACCACCGCTGCTGGAGATCCCCGTCGACCGGCCGCGCGGGGCGGGGCAGGATACGCGGGCGGAGCGCCACGCCTTTCCCCTGGGGGTGGAACTGACCCGCCGGCTGCGGGAGCTGAGCCGACGGGAGGGCGCTACGCTCTTCATGACGGCCCTCGCCGGATGGCTGGCGCTGCTGGGCCGCTACGCCGGACAGGACGACGTGGTGGTGGGGACGCCGGTGGCGGGGCGTTCACGGGTGGAGATGGAGGGACTGATCGGCTTCTTCGTCAACCTCCTGCCGCTGCGGGTGGAGCTGCACGGAGACCCCACCTGGAGCACGCTGCTGGGGCGGGTACGGGAGGAGGCCCTGGGCGCATACGCGCACCAGGATCTCCCCTTCGAGCGCCTGGTGGATGAGGTGGTGGACGAGCGCACCCTCGCGTACGCGCCTCTCGTTCAGGTGGCTTTCTCCCTCGCGCGGACGGTCGAGCTCGAGAGGCTGTCGCTGGGCGACGTGGAGCTGGAGCCCGTCGACGTGGGCGAGGAAGCCGCCAAGTTCGACGTGTACCTCTCGTTCTCCGACACGGGGGACGGCCTGGGCGGAGCGCTGCTTTACCGGATGGCGCTCTTCGAGCCGGCGACGATCGCGCGGATGGCGGGACACCTGGAGATCCTGCTGGAGGCCATGGTGGCGGACCCGGCCCGGCGTTGCTCCGGGGTGTCGCTGCTGCGCGGGGCGGAGCGGGCGCAGGTCCTGGAGGCGTGGAACCCCGCCCCCACCGGGATCCCCCACGCTGCCGTGCACGAGCTCTTCGCCGAGCAGGCGGCGCGCAGCCCCGACGCCGTCGCGGTCGTCTTCCGTGACGAGTCGCTCACCTATGCCGAGCTCGACCGCCGCGCGAACCGGCTGGCGCATCACCTCCTCCGCCTGGGCGTCGCCCCCGAGGAGAGCGTGGGGCTGTGCATGGAGCGCAGCCCCGAGCTGGTCGTCGGCGTCCTGGGCATCCTCAAGGCCGGCTCCGCCTACGTTCCGCTCGATCCCTCCCACCCCGAGGAGCGGCTGCGGGAGATCCTCGCCGACGCGGGCGCCACCGTGGTGCTCACCGCCGCCGGCGCCGGCGCGCACCTGCCGGCCAGCGCCGGCGTCGTGCGGCTGGACGCGCCCGGGACCGCCGCGGCCCTGGCGGCGATGCCCCCGGGCGCGCCCCCCACCCGGACCGATCCGCGGCAGCTGGCCTACGTGATCTACACGTCCGGGTCCACCGGACGCCCCAAAGGCGTGGCGGTCCCCCACCAGGCCGTCGTGCGCCTGGTGCGCGGCACCCGCTACGTCGCCTTCGGACCCGAGGAGCGCATCGCGCAGGCATCCAACCCGGCCTTCGACGCGGCGACGTTCGAGATCTGGGGCGCGCTCCTGGGCGGGGGGTGCGTGGTCGTGATCGGGCGCGACGTGGCGCTCTCCCCGGCCGAGCTCGCCGCGGAGCTGCGCGCGCGGCGCGTGAGCACGCTCTTCCTGACGACGGCGCTGTTCAACCGGATCTCGCACGATGCGCCGGGCGCGTTCTCGACGCTGCGGCACGTGCTCTTCGGCGGGGAAGCGGTCGATCCGGAGAGCGTGCGCCGGGTCCTCGAGAGCGGGGGCCCGGAGCGGCTGCTGCACGTGTACGGGCCCACGGAGACGACGACGTTCGCGGCGTGGCACCGCGTGCGGAGGGTGGAGGCCGGTGCGGCGACGGTGCCGATCGGGACGGCGCTGGGAAACACGACCCTGTACGTGCTGGACGGGGACGGGGAGGCGGTGCCGGCGGGGGTGGCGGGGGAACTGTTCATCGGAGGACCGGGACTGGCGCGGGGGTACCTGGGGCGTGCGGAGCTGACGGCGGAGCGGTTCGTCCCGGACGCGTACTCGGGGGAGGTGGGGGCGCGTCTGTACCGGACGGGAGACCGGGTGCGGTGGAACGGCCGGGGGGCGATCGAGTTCCTGGGCCGCGCGGACGCGCAGGTGAAGATCCGCGGCTTCCGGATCGAGCCGGGGGAGGTGCAGGCGGTGCTCCTGGAGCAGGAGCGGGTGCGCGAAGCGGTGGTGGTGGTGCGGGAGGACGCGGGGGAGAAGCGGCTGGTGGCATACGTGGTGGGGGATGCGTGGACCTCGGCCGCGGAGCTTCGGGGAGAGCTGAGGAGGCGGCTGCCGGAGTTCATGGTGCCGGCGGCGATCGTGCTGCTGGAGGAGCTCCCGCTCACGGCGCACGGCAAGGTGGACCGGCGCGCGCTCCCGGCCCCGAGGTGGGGAGGCGACACGGCGACGTACGCCGAGCCGACGACCATCTTCGAGAGCCTGCTGTGCCGGATCTGGACGGAGGCGCTGGGGGTCGAGCGCGTGGGGACCGCGGACAACTTCTTCGACCTGGGCGGCGACTCCATCCTCGCCATCCAGGTGGTTTCCCGCGCCCGCCGGCACGAGCTGAAGATGACGCCACGACAGCTCTTCGAATGCCCCACGGTCAAGGGGCTGGCGGAGGTCGTCCGGTGGGGGGGCTCCGGGACCGTCGCGGCGACGGAGGGCCCCGTCGCGGGACAGGCTCCGCTGACGCCCATCCAGCACTGGTTCCTCGCCCGGGAGCAGGCCGCGCCGCACCACTTCAACCAGGCCCTGCTGCTCACTCCCCGCGACGCGCTGGATCCGCTGCTGCTGGAGCCTGCGATGGCCGCCCTGGAGGCGCACCACGACGCGCTGCGTCTCCGTTTCAGGCGGGGGGAGGAGGGCGCCTGGACGCAGGTGCATGCCGGGGTCGAGGACCGCGCCCGGGTGGGGGGCATCCACCTGGCGCACCTGCGGGAGGAGGAGCGGAGGAGCGCGCTGGAGGCGGCGGCCGAGCAGGTGCAGCGCAGCCTCGACCTGGAGCGGGGACCGCTGCTGCGGACGGCACTCTTCGACCTGGGCGGAGATGGGCAGCGGCTGCTGGTCGTCGTCCACCACCTGGTGGTCGACGGAGTAAGCTGGCGAATCCTCCTGGAGGACCTGGAGACGGCGTACGCGCAGCTCGCGCGCGGCGAGGCCGTGCGTCTGCCGGCGAAGACCACGTCGTGGCGGACGTGGGCGCAGCGCCTGGCCGAACACGCCCGGTCCGTGCCGGCGGCGGAGGCGGCGTACTGGACGGCGCAGGCCGCCAGGGAGGTGGCGCCGCTCCCGGTGGACCATGCTGAGGGGGAAAACACCGGGGCGGAAGCGCGGGCGGTGGCGGTGCGGCTGAGACCGGAGGAGACGGAGGCACTCCTGCGCGAGGTGCCCCGGGCGTACCGGACGCAGATCGACGACGTCCTGCTGTGTGGCCTCGCCCGGGCGCTCTCGCGGTGGGCGGCCGCGCGCCGCGTGCGCGTGGACCTGGAGGGGCACGGGCGCGAGGAGGAGCGGGCGGAGGGGGCGGACCTGTCGCGCACCGTGGGCTGGTTCACGAGCATGTATCCGGTCGTGCTGGAGCTGCCCGAGGGTGGAGATGCGGGTGCGTCGCTGAAGGCGGTCAAGGAGCAGCTGCGAGCCGTGCCGGGGAAGGGGATGGGCTACGGGCTGCTGCGCCACCTGAGCGGGAGCGAAGCGGGCGCGGAGCTGGCGCGGGCGGCGGAAGCGGAGGTGGTGTTCAACTACCTGGGACAGTTCGACCAGGCGGTCTCGGCAGAGGCGTTCTTCGCGTTCGCGCCGGAGCCGGCGGGCGCGCCGGTGGACCCGCGCAGGGCCCGCAGCCACCTCCTGGCGGTGAGCGGCGCCGTGCGCGAGGGGTGCCTGGAGCTCCAGCTCGGCTACTCGGGGAGGGTGCACCGCCGTGAAACCATGGAGCGCCTGGCGGAGGGGTATGCCGCGGAGCTGCGGGAGCTGATCGCGCACTGCCGCAGCGTGGAGGCCGGCGGCTACACGCCCTCGGACTTCCCGCTGGCGGGGCTGGACCAGGCGGGGCTGGACGCGCTGCTGCGGAGCGAGCGAGGGGTGGAGGACGTGTACCCGCTGACCCCGCTCCAGGAAGGGATGCTCTTCCACACTCTCTATGCACCCGGGTCCGGCGTGTACGTGGGGCAGCTCGGCTTCGTGCTGGAAGGGCCGCTGGACGCGCAGGCGCTGGAGCGGGCGTGGCAGGGCGCGGTGGACCGGCACGAAGCGCTGCGGGCGGGCTTCGCGTGGGAAGGGGTGCCTCGTCCGGTGCAGGTGATCCGGCGCGAGGCGAAGCTGCCGCTCCGGCAGGAGGACTGGCGGGGGCTGGGGGAGGCAGAGCGGGAGGAGCGCCTGGAGCGTTACCTGGAGGAGGACAGGAAGCGGGGGTTCGAGCCGGGGCGGGGGCCGCTCATGCGGCTGGGGCTGTTCCGGTTGGAGGAGGAGGCGCACCAGCTGGTGTGGACGCACCACCACCTGATCCTCGACGGGTGGAGCCTGTCGCTGCTGTTCGGCGACGTTCTGTCGCTCTACGCGGCGTACGCGCGAGCGGAGTCGCCCCGCCCGGGCGCGGCGCGGCGATACCGGGAGTACGTTGCATGGCTGGAGCGCCAGGACCGCTCGCGCGCGGAGCACTACTGGCGGGAGGCGCTGGCCGGCTTCGAGACGCCCACGGCCCTGCCCGGCGCGCGCACGGCGCGGAGCGGGGAGAAGGGGCACGGGGTGGCGGAGCTGCTGCTCTCCGCGGAGCGGACGGAGGCGCTGCAGGAGCAGGCGCGGCGCTGGGGCGTGACGCTGAACACCGTCGTGCAGGGGGCGTGGGCGCTGCTGCTGTCGCGCTACGCGGGGGAGGAGGACGTGGTCTTCGGAGCGACGGTCTCGGGGCGTCCCGCGGAGCTGGCCGGAGCGGAGGAGACGGTGGGGATGTTCATCAACACGCTCCCGGTGCGGGTGCGGCTGCGGGCGGAGGCCGGGCTGGGGGAGTGGCTGGCGCAGCTCCAGAGGGAGCAGGTGGGGGCGCGCGAGTACGAGTACGCGCCGCTCGCGCAGGTGCAGAAGTGGAGCGGGGTGGCAGGGGGGGAAGGGCTGTTCCGGAGCCTGGTGGTGTTCGAGAACTATCCCGTGGATCGCGCGCTGGGAGAGGCGCGGGGAAGGCTGGAAGGAGTGCGGGTTCGGCGCATCCTGGGGCGCGAGCAGGCCAGCTACCCGCTGGTGCTGGTGGCGCGGGCGGATACCGGGCTGGGGGCCGAGCTGCGCTACGACCGGGGACGGGTGGAGACAGGAGCGGCCGAGGCGATGCTGGGGCACCTGGAGACCGTGCTGGAGGCCGTGGCGGCGGGCGCCGGGCAGCCCCTGGGGGCGGTGTCGCTGCTGCGGGCAAGCGAGCGGGCGCAGCTGCTGGAGGCATGGAACGCGACCGCCGCCGCGTACCCGCGGGCATGCGTGCACGAGGGGGTCTCCGCCCAGGCGAGGCGCACGCCCGAGGCGACCGCGGTCGTCTTCGCGGGCGAGTCGCTGACGTACGCCGAGCTGGAGCGCAGGGCCGGCCGGCTCGCGAACCACCTGCGCCGCCTGGGCGTCCGCCCCGAAGTGCGCGTGGGCGTCTGCGCCGAGCGGTCCGTCGAGCTGGTCGTCGCCCTCCTGGCGACGCTGAAGGCCGGCGGTGCCTACGTGCCCGTGGACCCCGCCTACCCGGCCGAGCGCATGGCCTTCCTGCTGGACGACTCCGGCTGCGCCGCCGTCCTGGTGCAGGAGGAGCTGCGCTCGCGCCTCCCCTCCACCGGGGCGGCCGTGATCTCCCTGGAGGAGGCGCTGGCCGACGTTGCCGACGGGGAGGAGGGCGCGTCCGGGACGGAGGTGAGGCCGGAGAACGCGGCGTACGTCATCTACACCTCCGGCTCCACGGGCCGGCCCAAGGGCGTCGTCGTCACGCACGCCAACGTCGTGCGGCTCTTCCGGGCCACCGAGGAGTGGTTCGGCTTCGGGAGCGGGGACGTGTGGACGCTGTTCCACTCCTACGCCTTCGACTTCTCCGTCTGGGAGATCTGGGGGGCGCTCCTGTACGGCGGTCGCCTGGTGGTGGTGCCGTGGGAAACGAGCCGCTCGCCGGAGGCGTTCTACGACCTTGTGGTGCGCGAGGGGGTGACCGTGCTGAGCCAGACGCCCTCGGCCTTCCGCCAGCTGGACGAGGCGGAGGATGCGCGCGGCGTCGCGCCGGAGCTGTCGCTGCGCCTGGTGGTCTTCGGGGGCGAGGCGCTGGAGCCGCGCGCCCTGCGGGGGTGGATGGAGCGGCACGGCGAGGAGAGGCCGCGCCTGGTGAACATGTACGGGATCACGGAGACGACGGTGCACGTGACCCACCGTCCCATCGGGCGGGCGGATGTGGAGGCGGGGGAGGGGAGCCCGGTGGGCGTGCCGATCCCGGACCTGAGGGTGCGGGTGCTGGACCGGTGGGGCAACCCGGTGCCGGCGGGAGTTCCGGGAGAGCTGTACGTGGGAGGCGCTGGAGTGGCGCGGGGCTACCTGGGCCGTCCGGAGCTGACGGCGGAGCGCTTCGTCCCGGACCCGTTCAGCGCGGAGCCGGGTGCGCGGCTGTACCGCACGGGCGACCGGGTGCGGTGGAGCGCGGCGGAAGGGATGGAGTACCTGGGGCGGATCGACTTCCAGGTCAAGGTGCGCGGCTTCCGCGTCGAGCTGGGCGAGATCGAGGCCGTGCTGGGGCGCCACCCCGCCGTGCGGGAGGCGCTGGTGGCCGTGCGCGAGGACGTGCCGGGCGACCGGCGCCTGGTGGCCTACCTCACCCCGGCGGCGGGCGCGAGCCCCGCCGGCGCGGCGGAGCTGCGGGCGTACCTCCAGGAGCGGCTCCCGGAGTACATGGTCCCCTCCGCGTTCGTGGTCCTGGAAAGGCTGCCGCTCACGCCCAACGGCAAGGTGGACCGGCGCGCGCTGCCGGCCGCGGAGCAGGACACAGCGGCGTCGTACCTGGCCCCGCGCACCCCGGCGGAGGAGGTGCTGGCCGGGATCTGGAGCGACGTGCTGGGGGTGGAGCGGGTCGGCTCCGGGGGCGACTTCTTCGAGCTGGGCGGGCACTCGCTGCTGGCCACCCGCGTGGTGTCGCGGGTGCGGCAGGCGTTCGGGGTGGAGTTGCCGCTGCGGGCGCTCTTCGAGGCGCCCACGGTGGCGGCTCTGGCCGCGCGCATCGACGCGCTCCAGGCCGGCGGCGAGGACGCGCAGGCGCCGCCGCTGGTGCCGGTGGAGCGCGACGATGCGCCGCTGCCGCTGTCCTTCGCGCAGCGGCGCCTGTGGTTCATCGACCAGCTGGAGCCGGGCAGCGCCGCCTACAACATGCCCTTCGCGATGCGCCTGCGGGGGCGGCTCGATCCGGCCGTGCTGGAGCGGAGCCTGACGGAGATCGTGCGCCGGCACGAGACGCTGCGCACCGTCTTCGCGGTCGTGGCCGGCGAGCCGGTGCAGGTGGTCCTCGAGACGACGGCGGTGGCGCTGCCGATCACGGACCTGCGGGAGCTGCCGGTGGCGGAGCGCGAGGCGGGCGTGCTGCGCCTGGCCTCGGAAGAGGCGGTGCGGCCGTTCGACCTGGCTGAAGGCCCGCTGCTGCGGGTCTCGGCGGTGCGGCTGGAGGAGGCGGAGTGGGCGGTGTTCTTCACCATGCACCACATCGTCTCCGACGGCTGGAGCATGGGGCTGCTGGTGCGCGAGGTGTCGGCGCTCTACGACGCGCTGGCGGAGGGGCGCGAGGCGGCGCTGCCGGCGCTGCCGGTGCGGTACGCCGACTACGCGGTCTGGCAGCGCACGTGGCTCACTGGGGAGGTGCTGGAGTCGCGGCTGGGCTTCTGGCGCGAACAGCTGCGAGGCGCCCCCCCCGTGCTGGAGCTGCCCACGGACCGGCTGCGCCCGCAGGTGCAGGACGCGCGCGGCGGCAGCGTCGGTGTCCGTCTCTCCCCGGACGTCTCGCGCGAGCTGCGTGGGCTGTCCCGGCGGGAGGGTGCGACGGTGTTCATGACGCTGCTGGCGGCGTGGCAGCTGCTGCTCTCGCGCTACGCGGGGCAGGAGGACGTCAGCGTGGGCACGCCGGTGGCCGGGCGCACGCGCCTGGAGACGGAGGGGCTGATCGGCTTCTTCGTCAACACGCTGGTCCTGCGGGTCGACCTCTCGGGCGAGCCCTCGTTCCGCGAGCTGCTGAGCCGCGTGCGGGAAACGACGCTGGGGGCGTACCAGCACCAGGAGGTGCCTTTCGAGCGCCTGGTGGAGGAGCTGGCGCCGCAGCGCAGCCTGGCGTACACCCCGCTCTTCCAGGCACTGTTCGTCCTCGAGAACAACGAGCGGGGCGAGCTGCGCATGGGGGAGCTGGAGATGGAGGCCCTGCCCCGGGGCGGCGGCGGCATCGCCAAGTTCGACCTGACGCTCGGCCTGTCCGAGGACATGGAGGGCATCGTGGGCGCGCTCTCCTACCGGGCCGTGCTGTGGGAGCGCGCGACCATGGAGCGCATGGCGGGACACTTCGCCCGCCTGGTGGAGGCGGTCGTCACGGACCCGGCTCGCCCGGTGAGCGGAGTCACCCTCCTGGGCGTGGAGGAGCGCGCGCAGGTGCTGGAGGAGTGGAACCGGACCGAGCGGCCGTACCCGCGCGAGGCCTGCATCCACGAGCTGTTCGAGGCGCAGGTGCGGGCAAGGCCCGGCGCGGCGGCGCTGGTCTGGGATGGCGTGGAGCTGACGTACGCGGAGCTGGACGCCCGGGCGAACCAGCTCGCGCACCACCTGGGTGGTCTCGGCGTGGGGCCGGAGAGCCGCGTGGGAGTGCTCCTGGAGCGGGGCCCGGAGCTGATCGTCTCGATCCTGGCGTCCCTCAAGGCCGGCGGCTGCTACGTGCCGCTGGACCCGGGCTACCCGGCCGAGCGCCTGAAGCTGATGCTGGCCGACAGCGGCGCGTGCGTGCTGCTGAGCCGGAGCGAGCTCGTGTCGGCGCTGGCCGGGAGCGGCCCGCGCGTGGTGTGCCTGGACACGGCGGCTGAAGCGCTCGCGCGCGAGCCGGTGGAGTCGCCGCGTGGCGGGGCGGGGGCGCAGAACCTGGCGTACATCGTCTACACGAGCGGAAGCACGGGGCGCCCCAAGGGCGTCATGGTGGGGCATCGCGAGGTGGTGCAGCTGGTGGTGGAGACGGACTACGTGCGGCTGCGCCCGGGCGACCGGGTGGCGCAGGCGTCGAGCGCGAGCTTCGACGCGCTGACGTTCGAAGCGTGGGGCGCGCTCCTCAACGGAGCCACGCTGGTGGGGATCGGCAAGGAAGTCCTGCTCTCGCCGGCCGCGCTGGGGCAGGCGCTGCGGGAGCAGGGGATCACGACGCTGTACCAGACCACGGCGCTGCTCAACCAGCACTCGCGGGAGCAGGGGGACGTGTTCGCGAGCCTGCGCGAGGTGCTCTTCGGGGGGCAGGCGGCCGACGCGGCGAGCGTGCGCCGCCTGCTGAGCTCCGGGAAGCCGAAGCGGCTGCTGCACGTGTACGGGCCGACGGAAACGACGGCATGGTGCACGTACGCGCAGGTGCAGGAGGTGGAGGAGGATGCGCAGACGGTCTCGGTGGGCCGGCCGATCGGCAACGCGCGGATGTACATCCTGGACGCGCGGCTGGAGCCGGAGCCGATCGGAGTGCCGGGGGAGGCGTACGTGGGAGGCGCTGGAGTGGCGCGGGGCTACCTGGGCCGTCCGGAGCTGACGGCGGAGCGCTTCGTCCCGGACCCGTTCAGCGCGGAGCCGGGTGCGCGGCTGTACCGCACGGGGGACCGGATGCGGTGGAAGGCGGAGGGGGAGCTGGAGTTCGTGGGTCGTCTGGACGAGCAGGTCAAGATCCGCGGGTTCCGCATCGAGCCGGGCGAGGTGGAGAGCGTGGTGGCGGCGCACCCGGGGGTGCGTGAAGCGCGCGTGATCGTGCGGGAGGACGTGCCGGGCGACCAGCGGCTGGTCGCCTACGTGGTGGCGGAGGGAGAACCCTCGTCGGCGGAGCTGCGGACCTACCTGCAGGGGCGCGTGCCGGAGTACATGGTCCCCGCCGCGTTCGTGAGGCTGGAAGCGCTGCCGCTGACACCCAACGGCAAGCTGGACCGACGGGCACTGCCTGCGCCCGAGTGGAGGGGCTGGGATGGCTACACGGCGCCGCGCACGCCGGCGGAGGAGGTGCTGTCGGGGATCGTCGCGGACGTGCTGCGGGTGGAGCGGGTGGGGACGGAGGACAATTTCTTCGAGCTGGGGGGACACTCGCTGCTGGCCACGCGGGTGGTGTCGCGGGTGCGGCAGGCCTTCGGAGTGGAGCTGCCGCTGCGGGCGCTCTTCGAGGCGCCCACCGTGGCGGGGATCGTGGGGCGCGTCGAGGCGCTGCTCGCGGGCGGGGAATGCACACAGGCGCCGCCGCTGGTGGCCGTGCCGCGAGACGGATCGCCGCTGCCGCTGTCGTTCGCGCAGCAGCGGTTGTGGTTCATCGACCAGCTGGAGCCGGGCAGAGCCGCGTACAACATGCCCTACGCGCTGCGCCTGCGGGGCCGCTTCGACCCGGCGGTGCTGGAGCGGGCGCTGACGGAGATCGTGCGGCGCCACGAGACGCTTCGCACCGTGTTCCAGGAGGTCGACGGCGAGCCGGCGCAGGTGATCCGGGACGGGGCTCCGGTCGCTCTACCGGTCACGGACCTGCGGAGCCTGCCGGCGGAATCGCGCGAGGTGGAAGCCCTCCGCCTCGCTTCGGAAGAAGGTGCGCGACCGTTCGACCTGGTCGCGGGTCCCCTGCTGCGGAGCACGCTGCTGCGCATCGCGGACGACGAGCACGTGCTGTGCTTCACGATGCACCACATCGTCAGCGACGGCTGGTCGATGGAGGTGCTGGTGCGCGAGGTCTCGGCCCTGTACGGCGCCTTTGGGCGGGGCGAGCCGTCGCCGCTCGCCGAGCTGGCGGTGCAGTATGCCGACTACGCCGACTGGCAGCGCAGCTGGTTCAACGGAGAGGTGCTGGAGGAGCAGGTCGGCTACTGGAAGGAGAAGCTCGGTGGCGCCCCCCCCCTGCTGGAGGTCCCCACCGACCGTCCGCGCGCCGTGGGCCGGAGCCCGCGCGCGGCGAGTCGGCGCTTCCACATGTCGCCCGAGCTGTCGGACGGGCTGCGCGAGATCTCGGCGCGCGAAGGCACGACGCTGTTCATGACGCTGCTGGCTGCCTGGCAGGCGCTGCTGGGCCGCTGGTCGGGGCAGGAGGACGTGGTGGTGGGCACCCCCATCGCGGGGCGGACCCGACGCGAGACGGAGGGGCTGATCGGCTTCTTCGTCAACATGCTGGCCCTGCGCGCCGACCTGGCGGGAGACCCCACCTGGAGCGCGCTGCTGGGACGGACGCGGGAGACGGCGCTGGGCGCGTACGCACACCAGGAGCTGCCCTTCGAGCGGCTGGTGGACGAGCTGTCGACCGAGCGTAGCTTGACGCATTCAACCGTCTTCCAGACCACTTTTGCCCTGGTCGTTTCCCGTGAGGACGATGACCGGCTTGAGCTGGGAGATCTCGACCTGGAGCCCTTCGGCGGAGGCGAGAGCATCGCCAAGTTCGACCTGGACCTGGTATTCGCCGACGCGGGAGAGGCGCTGAGCGGGGCGCTCGTCTACAGCGAAGCGCTGTTCGAGGGTGCGACGGTCGCGCGGATGGCCGAGCACCTGGAGATCCTGCTGGAGGCGATGGTGGGCGACCCGCGGCAGGGCGTCCGTGAACGTCCGCTGCTGCGCGGTGCCGAGCGTGCCCGGGTGCTGGAAGCCTGGAATGCCACCACCGTTCCGGTGCCGCCGGGGTGCGTGCACGAGCGGTTCGCCGAACAGGCGGCGCGCACCCCGGGCGCCGTGGCGCTGGTGCACGGCGCCGAGCAGCTGACCTACGCTGAGCTCGCCGCGCGCGTGGACCGGCTCGCCCTGCGCCTGGCCGGCCTCGGGGTCGGCCCCGAGGTGCGCGTGGGGATCTGTCTGGAGCGCAGCCCGGAGATGATCGTGGCCGTGCTGGCGACCCTCGCAGCGGGCGGCGCCTACGTCCCCATTGACCCCATCTACCCCGCGGAGCGCGTCGCCTACCTGCTGGAGGACTCCGGGGTGCCCGTGGTGGTGACGCAGCCTTCGCTGGCCGGGCGCTTCGCGGCCTTCGGGGGCAGGCTGGCGCTGGTCGACGGGGTCGAGGCGCACTCCGGACCCCCCGCCCACGTGCGGACTGCGTCGGCGCACAACCTGGCCTACGTGATCTATACCTCCGGGTCCACCGGTATGCCCAAGGGCGTGGGAGTGGAGCACGGGTCGCTGGCCAACTACGCCCAGGTGGTACGCGAGTTCTACGGGATCGCGCCCGCGGACCGGGTCCTCCAGTTCAACTCGCTCAGCTTCGACGTCAGCGCGGACGAGATCTATCCCACGCTGCTCGGCGGAGCGACGCTGGTGCTGCGCAGCGAGGAGATGCTGGGGAGCGCGGCGAGGTTCCTCGATCGATGCGCGGAGTGGGGCGTCACCGTGCTGGACCTGCCGACGTCGTACTGGCACGAACTGGCGGCGGCGCTGGATGCCGGGGAGGCGCGCCTTCCCGCGTGCGTGCGCCTCGCGGTGGTCGGGAGCGAGCGGATGCTCCCGGAGCGGGTGGCGCAGTGGCGTCGCAGCGTGGGAAATGCGGCCGGGCTGGTCAACGGCTACGGACCGACGGAGGCCACGGTGGCGGCGACACTGGGCCACGTGGGCGAAGGGAGGCTCACCATCGGGGCGCCGGTGGGGAACGTGAAGGCGTACGTGCTGGAGCCTTCGGGTGTCCCGGCGCCGGTGGGCGTGCCGGGCGAGCTGTGGATTGGGGGGGCGGGAGTGGCGCGCGGCTACCTGGGGCGGCCGGATGCGACGGCGGAGCGCTTCTGGCCCGACCCGTTCTCGGGGGAGGTAGGGGGCCGCATGTACCGGAGCGGGGACCGGGTGAGATGGCTCGCCACGGGGGAGCTGGAATACCTGGGGCGGACGGACGCGCAGGTAAAGGTGCGGGGCTTCCGGATCGAGCCGGGGGAGGTGGAGACGGTTCTGTCGGGTATGCCACAGGTGCGGGAGGCGACTGTCGTCGCGCGGGAGGATGGGGACGAGCGGCGACTGGTGGCGTACGTGGTGGCGGAGCCGGGTCGGACGGTCTCGGTGGCCGATGTGCGGACGTGGCTGAAGGATCGGCTGCCGGAGTACATGGTGCCCGCCGCCGTGGTGGCGCTGGAATCGATTCCGCTGACGGCCAACCTCAAGGTGGACCACCGGGCACTTCCGGCACCCGAGTGGAGGGCGAGGGGCGAGGATGCCTACGTCGTTCCCCGCACTCAGACGGAGGAGGTCCTCGCAGGGATCTGGGGCGAGGTGCTGCGCCTGGACCGCGTCGGGGTGGAGGACAGCTTCTTCGAGCTGGGGGGACACTCGCTGCTGGCCACGCGGGTGGTGTCGCGCGTGAGGCAGGCCTTCGGAGTGGAGCTGCCGCTGCGGACGCTCTTCGAGGCGCCCACCGTGGCGGCTCTGGCCGGGCGCATCGGCCTGCTCCAGGCCGGGAGCGAGGGCACCCAGGCGCCGCCGCTGGTGGCGCTGCCGCGCGAGGGATCGGCGCTGCCGCTGTCGTTCGCGCAGCAGCGGCTGTGGTTCATCGACCAGCTGGAGCCGGGCAGCGCCGCGTACAACATGCCCTTCGCGCTGTGCCTGCGGGGCCGCTTCGAGCCTGCCGTGCTGGAGCGGAGCCTGAGGGAGATCGTGCGGCGGCACGAGACGCTGCGCACCGTCTTCGCGGTCGTGGACGGCGAGCCGGCGCAGGTGGTCCGGGACGCGGCCCCGGTCTTCCTGCCCGTGGCGGACCTGCGGAGCCTGCCGGCGGAGTCGCGCGAGGCGGAGGCGCGGCGCCTGGCGTGGGAAGAGGCGGTGCGGCCGTTCGACCTGTCCGCTGGCCCGCTGCTGCACGTGTCCGCTGTGCGGCTGGACGAGGCGGAGTGGGCGGTGCTCTTCACGCTGCACCACATCGTCTGCGACGGCTGGTCCATCGGCGTCCTGATACGCGAGGTCTCGGCGCTCTATGGCGCGATCACGGACGGGCGAGAGGCACAGCTGCCGGCCCTCAGCGTGCAGTACGCCGACTACGCGGCCTGGCAGCGCGCCTGGCTGACGGGTGAGACGCTGGAGGCCAGGCTCGGCTTCTGGCGCGAACAGCTGCGAGGCGCCTCCCCCCTGCTGAAGCTGCCGACGGACCGGGCGCGCCCGCAGGTGCAGAACTCTCGCGGCGCGGGCGTCGGCGTCCGCCTCCGCGCGGACGTCTCGGCCGGGCTGCGGGCGCTCTCGCAGCGCGAGGAAGCGACGGTGTTCATGACGCTGCTGGCGGCCTGGCAGCTCCTGCTGGCGCGCTACGCGGGGGTGGAGGACGTCAGCGTGGGCACCCCGATCGCCGGGCGTACGCGCCTGGAGACGGAGCCGCTGATCGGCTTTTTCGTCAATACCCTCGTGCTGCGCACCGACCTCTCGGGCGAGCCCACGTTCGGCGACCTGCTGGCTCGGGTTCGGGAGACGACGCTGGGGGCGTACCAGCACCAGGAGATCCCCTTCGAGCGCCTGGTGGAGGAGCTGGCGCCGGAGCGCAGCCTGGCTTACTCGCCGATCTTCCAGGCGATGTTCGTCCTGCACAACGACGAGCGGGGCGAGCTGCGCATGGGGGAGCTGGAGACGGAGCCCCTCCGAGGCGGCGGCGGGGAGATCGCGAAGTTCGACCTGACACTGGGTCTCGGGGAGGATGCGCAGGGCTTCGCCGGCTCGCTCCTCTACCGCGCGGAGCTGTGGGAGCGCGCGACCATGGAGCGCATGGCGGGGCACTTCGCCTGCCTGGTGGAGGCGGTCGTAGCGGACCCCGCCCGCCCGGTGAGCGGGGTCGCCTTCCTCGGCGAGGAGGAGCGTGCGCAGGTGGTGGGAGAGTGGAACGCCACGGCGGCTTTCCCGCGCGCCACCCTCCACGAGCTGTTCGCCGCCCGCGTGAAGCGGAGCTCGGACGCCCCCGCCCTGACCTTCGAGGGCCGCACGCTCACCTACGCCGAGCTGGAGCGCCGCTCCACCCGCATCGCGCACCACCTGCGCACGCGCGGTGTCGGCCCCGAGACCCGCGTGGCCCTGTGCGCCGAGCGCTCCGCCGACCTGGTCGTGGCCATCCTGGGCATCCTGCGCGCCGGGGGCGTCTACGTGCCCGTGGACCCCGCCTACCCGGCCGAGCGCATGGCTTTCCTGCTGGACGACTCCGGCTGCGCCGCCGTCCTGGTGCAGGAGGAGCTGCGCTCGCGCCTCCCCTCCACCGGGGCGGCCGTGATCTCCCTGGAGGAGGCGCTGGCCGACGTTGCCGACGGGGAGGAGGGCGCGTCCGGGACGGAGGTGAGCCCGGAGAACGCGGCGTACGTCATCTACACCTCCGGCTCCACGGGCCGGCCCAAGGGCGTCGTCGTCACGCACGCCAACGTCGTGCGGCTCTTCCGGGCCACCGAGGAGTGGTTCGGCTTCGGGAGCGGGGACGTGTGGACGCTGTTCCACTCCTACGCCTTCGACTTCTCCGTCTGGGAGATCTGGGGTGCGCTCCTGTACGGCGGTCGCCTGGTGGTGGTGCCGTGGGAAACGAGCCGCTCGCCGGAGGCGTTCTACGAGCTTGTGGTGCGCGAGGGGGTGACCGTGCTGAGCCAGACGCCCTCGGCCTTCCGCCAGCTGGACCGGGCGGAGGAGGCGCGCGGCGTCGCGCCGGAGCTGTCGCTGCGCCTGGTGGTCTTCGGGGGCGAGGCGCTGGAGCCGCGCGCCCTGCGGGGGTGGATGGAGCGGCACGGCGAGGAGAGGCCGCGCCTGGTGAACATGTACGGGATCACGGAGACGACGGTGCACGTGACCCACCGTCCCATCGGGCGGGCGGATGTGGAGGCGGGGGAGGGGAGCCCGGTGGGCGTGCCGATCCCGGACCTGAGGGTGCGGGTGCTGGACCGGTGGGGCAACCCGGTGCCGGCGGGAGTTCCGGGAGAGCTGTACGTGGGAGGCGCTGGAGTGGCGCGGGGCTACCTGGGCCGTCCGGAGCTGACGGCGGAGCGCTTCGTCCCGGACCCGTTCAGCGCGGAGCCGGGTGCGCGGCTGTACCGGACGGGGGACCGGATGCGGTGGAAGGTGGAGGGGGAGCTGGAGTTCGTGGGTCGTCTGGACGAGCAGGTCAAGATCCGCGGGTTCCGCATCGAGCCGGGCGAGGTGGAGAGCGTGGTGGCGGCGCACCCGGGGGTGCGTGAAGCGCGCGTGATCGTGCGGGAGGACGTGCCGGGCGACCAGCGGCTGGTCGCCTACGTGGTGGTGGAGGGAGAACCCTCGTCGGCGGAGCTGCGGACCTACCTGCAGGGGCGCGTGCCGGAGTACATGGTCCCCGCCGCGTTCGTGAGGCTGGAAGCGCTGCCGCTGACACCCAACGGCAAGCTGGACCGACGGGCGCTGCCTGCGCCCGAGTGGGATGGGACGGACGAGAGCGCCTACGTCGCTCCGCGTACCCCGACCGAGGAGATCCTGGCCGGGATCTGGGCCGAAGTGCTCGGTCTGGACCGCGTGGGGGTGGGAGCGCACTTCTTTGAACTCGGCGGGCACTCCTTCCTGGCGGTTCGCATCGTCTCCCTCGTGCGGGAGATGATCGGGGCCGAGCTCCCGCTCCGCACCATCTTCGAGGCTCCCACCGTGGCGCAGCTCGCAGAGTGGGTGGAGGCGAACCGCCCGGAGGACCGGCTGGACGCGTGGGACGTCCAGGAGGAGGAGAAGAGACTCGCCAGCCTCTCGGACGAAGAGGTGCGGCGAATGCTGGATGAACTGTAGCCAGGAAGCCGCAATGATCCGGGGCGCGGATGAGCGATTGGGTAGACCCGGCCGGCGAGCTAAACGGACGGCAGGTTCAAGCATCCTGTGCCGTTTATCTCCCGTCCTTGCGCAGGGTTCTGCGCCCCGTTCCCAGCGGGATCACGAAACGCGGAAGTGGGCAATCCTGCCAGGAGGTCTGTCCCTGGAACTCGTTTTCCACGGATACGGAGGAGGCGGCGTTCCTCCCGCGCGACGGCGTCGACGGCGCGTCGCTGATCGAGCTGATGGGGCTGACGCAGGAGGAGTTCTCGCGGCGCTTCAAGGGCTCGGCGGTGAAGCGCACCAAGCGGCGCGGGCTGCTGCGCAACGTGGCGGTGGCGCTGGGGAACTGGGGATCGCCCGAGGCCGTGCCCGTGCTGGCGGAGGCGCTCGCCGCCGAGGAGCCGCTGGTGCGGGGGCATGCGGCGTGGGCGCTGGGGCGGATCGCGTCCAGGGAAGGCTGTCCCACCGAGACGGTCTTCGACATCGCCGCCTTGCTGACCTCCCGAATTCTTGTCGAGGAGGACGAGTGGGTGCGCGAGGAGCTGTCGCTCGCGCTCTCCAGCTGACGGCCGACTGCGAAGTACTTGGGTGCGTCGGGTGCGCTGCGGAGCGTGACGATGGCGCTCTTGTGGTTGGTCCGCTTCATCCCCGGGATGGGCTCGAGAACGATCATGACATCGAGGACCCACCAGTCGAGCAGGATCCCCCGCTCGTTTTCGAACCACTCTACCCGACCGGGATCTGCGTGACTCCGGGGGCTTGCCTTGCCAGAAGTCGAGCAGATTCTGGAATCCCGGCCGGTCGAACGTCGTACCACTCCGCTCTCCTCCCCACCATCAGGTCTGATCGATCTCCCCCATCTGGCGTTCATCTCCGCCATCTGCTGATTGGGGGAGTGGACCTGCTTCGTCTCCTCGCGAGAACTCTTCCGGGTGGCACGGAGCGGAGCGGTAGGATGCCCCCGGCCCGCGGCCGTCCCCGACGCAGCCGCACCCGCATCTCGAACACCTTCGGGTTGACGAGTTGCGCGAGATGAGCGGGCCGACCTCGCCGTAGACTCCGAGCGGAATGGCTGAGTGGCCTGGATGCCTGCTCGACCTGTGACGCTCGCCCTCTACGGAGCCTACCTCACAGGAAGATCGACGACGAAGCGCTCATATAGGATCTGTGCTCGCGTACGCCCGGCTGTTACCGGTCTGCCGAGTTGGTGGTGTCGTGGTCGTTCGACGCACCACGCAGCCCTCTTGAAATAGATCATGGACTTACGATTTGGTACCGTTTAATATGTGACATTAGTGGGAGTCGATTCTCCGGCCCTGCGTACCTCCCGGGAGTAGCCGCAGCAATTTCGTCGGCCGGGTCGGGCGGCGCTGGAATCTTCCCGGGTCGGGGACCGATGTTCCTGCAGCGTCTCACCTCTGATCCGCTTCATCTCGTCCGAACTCCCAACCCGAGGGTGCAGCACCCCTGCGCCCGTCCCTTGCCCAGCATGGAACCGGTGGAGCGAGCATATGGATGACCTCTCTTCCGCAGTCGAGGATATCTACCCGCTGACGCCGGTGCAGGCGGGGCTGCTCTTCCACGCGCTCCTAGAGCCGGGCTCGCGGGCGTACGTCAACCAGTACGTCTTCTCGCTCCGGGGAAGGGTGGACGCTGCCGCGATGCAGGGGGCGTGGCAGCGGGTGGTGGAACAGCATCCCATCCTCCGGACGGGGTTCGCATGGGAAGGGATGGATGTGCCGCTGCAGGTGGTGCGGCATCGCGCGCGCCTCCGCTGGGAGAGTTCCGACTGGCGCGGCTGCACGGAAGAAGTCCTGGGAGAGCGGCGGGAGCGCTACCTTGAAACGGAACGTGCGCGGGGCTTCGCCCTCCTCGAGCCGCCGCTGATGCGGCTTGCCTTGCTCCAGATGGACGACGACCGGTTCGACCTCGTCTGGACCTTCGAGCACCTCGTGCTCGACGGCTGGTCGCTCTCGCTGGTGCTGCGCGACGTCTTCACCGTCTACGAGGCGGTCCTCCTGCACAGGGAGGCGGCGGTTCGCCCATGCCGGCCCTTCCGAGACTATGTCGCATGGCTGGAGCGACAGGACCTGTCCCGGGCCGAGGCGTACTGGCGGGAAACGCTGGAGGGCTTCACGGCGCCGACGCCGCTGGAGATCGTCCGGAGCGGCGGCGCCGGCGGGACCGTCGCGCACGTGGAGCATCGACTCTCCACCGGAGCGACAGAGGCCCTGCTCAGTGCCGCGCGGCGACACCGGACCACGACCAACACGATCGTGCAGGGTGCCTGGGGGCTTCTGCTGTCGCGCTATTCGGGCGAGGAGGACGTGGTCTTCGGGGCGACGGTTTCCGGGCGCTCTCCGGAGCTGCACGGAATGGAAGAGATGGTGGGCCTCTTCATCAACACCCTGCCCGTGCGGCTACGGGTGGAGGGGGAGGCGCGTGCGGACGAATGGCTGGGCCGCCTTCGCGCGCAGCAGGTGAAGGCTCAGCGCTACGAGCACAGTCCGCTCCAGGACGTGCAGGGGTGGAGCGCGGTGCCTGCCGGCGTGCCGCTCTTCGAGAGCATCCTCGTCTTCGAGAACCACCCCACCTGGGAGGGGGGCGGCGGCGAGAGCGGCTTCTCGGTGGAGGAGTGGAAGGTCTACGGCGGGAGCCACTACCCGCTGGCACTGGCGGTCCTTCCGGGAGAGCGGCTGGAACTGCGGCTGGAATATGACGCCCGGCGGGTCGAAGCGGACGCGGCCGGGCGGATGGTGGGGCACCTGGAGACGGTGATGGAAGCGCTGGTGGAGGACCTTGGGCGCAGTCTCGATGAGGTGCCGCTTCTGCGCGAGGAGGAGCGCGCGCAGGTGCTGGCGGACGGGCGCGGCGAGACGCGTCCCTTCCCCCGCGAGGCGCTGGTGCACGAGCTGATCGCCGCGCGCGCCGCCGCCTGGCCGGACGCTCCGGCGGTGGTCTGCGGCGGGCGGGTCCTGTCCTACCGCCAGCTGGACCTGCGGGCTGGCCGTCTGGCCGCGCGCCTGCGCGCCCACGGCGTGGGCGCCGAAGCCCCGGTAGCCATCTTCCTGGACCGCTCTGCCGAGTTGGCCGTCTCCCTCCTGGCGGTCCTCAAGGCCGGAGGCGCGTTCGTCCCGCTCGATCCCGAGTACCCGCGCGAGAGGCTGCGGTACCTGCTCGACGACACGCGCGCCGCCGTCATCCTGACGCGCGCGTCGCTGGCCAGCACGCTCCCCGCCAGTGCCGCCGGAGTGCTGAGCGTGGACACGGAAGTGAACGCGGGCGAGGCCCTCCCGACTCCGCGGGTCGGGTCCGACACTCTCGCCTATCTCTGCTACACCTCCGGGAGCACGGGGCGTCCCAAAGCGGCGATGGTCTCCCACCGGTCCCTGCTCTGCTACGCAGAGGCGATGCGCGAGCGCATGGGGCTGACTCCTGCCGACAGGGTGCTGCAGTTCGCATCTCCGGCCTTCGACGTCATGATCGAGGAGGTGTTCCCGACGTGGCTGAGCGGCGCCTGCGTGGTCTTCCCCGAGGCCGAGCTGCTGGGGTCACCGCGCGAGCTGCTGCGCGTGGTGGGGGCGGAGGGGGTGAGCGTCATCGAGCTGCCCACTGCCTTCTGGCACGAATGGGTGCGGACGGTCGTGGAGGAGCGCCTGTCACCGCCTCCGAGTCTTCGCCTGGTGCTGCTGGGGGGCGAGCGGGTGCTGGGAGAGCGGCTGGCACAGTGGGTGGGCTTGGAACTGCCGCTGCTGCACGTCTTCGGGCTGACTGAGACGACGGTCACGACGACGACGCTGCGCCTGGAGGCGGGCGAGGACGGCTCGCGCCGGCTCAACCTCCCGGTCGGCGTGCCGCTCGCCAACGCGGTGGTCCACGTCCTGGACCGGAGGTGGGAGCCCGTACCGGTGGGAGTGCCCGGCGAGCTGTACGTCGCGGGTGAGGCGGTGGCGCGTGGCTACTGGGGGAGGCCGTCTCTGACTGCGGAAAGGTTCGTCCCGGACCCGTTCGCGCAAGAAGGGGGAGGGCGGCTGTACCGGACGGGCGACCGGGTTCGGAGGCTCCCGGGCGGGGAGCTGGAGTTCCTGGGGCGCATGGACCAGCAGGTGAAGGTGCGCGGGCACCGGATCGAGCCGGTGGAGATCGAGGCCGTGCTGGCGGAGCATCCGGCGGTCCGAGAGGTGGTGGTGCTGGCGCGGGAATTCGGGCCGGGCGACCTGCGGCTGGTGGCGTACATCGCGGCGGAGCATGACGACACGTTGCCCGAGGCCGTACTGCGGGCGTGGCTCCGGGAGCGGCTCCCCGAGCACATGGTGCCGGCGGCGCTCGTGACGCTGGAACGGCTGCCGCTGACCGCGAACGGCAAGGTGGACCGCGCGGCACTCCCCACTCCTTTCGCGACGCGCCGGCCGTCCGGAGACACCGCTTCCACGCTCACCCCGACCGAGCGGCTGGTGGCCGGGATCTGGGCGGAGATCCTGGGCGCGGAGCAGGTAAGGACCGACGACAGCTTTTTCGACATCGGGGGAAACTCCCTCCTCCTCCTCCGCGTCCAGTCGCGGCTCGCGGAGGCGCTCGGGAGGGAGGTTCCACTGGTCGAGCTGCTGCACCACCGCTCCCTCGGGGTGCTCGCCGCGCACCTGGACGCGGGCTCCGACCCCGTGCCGCCGCGCAGGGAGGCCCCTCGCGCGGAGCGGACGGGTGCCTCCGCGGGGGACATCGCCATCGTGGGGATGGTCGGGCGCTTCCCCCGCGCGCGCGGGCTGGATGAGTTCTGGCGCAACCTCCGCGAAGGGGTGGACTGCATCTCCACCTTCAGCGACGACGAGCTGGCCGCCTCCGGCGTCTCCACGGGTCTGATGCGGCGCCCGGACTACGTCCGCGCCCGCGGGGTCTTGGACGAGGCGGACCGGTTCGACGCTGAGTTCTTCGGGATCTCTCCCCGCGAGGCCTCGGTGATGAACCCGCAGCACCGGCTCATGCTGGAGTGCGCCTGGGAGGCGCTGGAGAGCGCGGGCTACGACCCCGAGACCTTCGACGGCCGCGTGGGGGTGTTCACCGGCGCGGACCTCAACCGCTACTGGGTGGAGGTCCTCTCGCATCGGGCGACCCGGGCCGCCGCCGGGGAGATGCAGGTCAACCTGGGGAACAGCAACGCCTTCCTCCCCACGCGCATCTCGTATCGGCTGAACCTCCGCGGCCCCAGCCTCAACGTGGAGACGGCGTGCTCCTCGTCGCTGGTCGCCATCCACCTGGGGATCCGCAGCCTCCTGGCCGGCGAGTCGGACATGGTGGTCGCCGGCGGTGTGTCCGTTTCCGTGCCGCAGAAGGCGGGGTACCTGTTCCACGAGGGCGGGACCAGCTCCCCCACGGGGCGCTGCCGCTCGTACGACGCCGCGGCGCGCGGGGCCGTGGGGGGGGAGGGGATCGGGGTGGTGGTCCTGAAGCGGCTGGAGGACGCGCTCGCCGACGGCGACACCATCCACGCCGTGATCCGCGGCTCTGCAGTGAACAACGACGGCGCCGCCAAGATCGGCTACGCGGCGCCCGGGCGGGACGGGCAAGCGGAGGTGATTGAGGAGGCGCTGGCGATGGCGGGGGTCGAGCCGGAGACGATCAGCTACGTGGAAGGGCACGGCTCGGCCACCGAGCTGGGTGATCCCGTCGAAGTGGCGGCGCTCACCCGCGCCTTCCGCTCGCGGACGGGGAAGCGGCAGTTCTGCGCGCTCGGTTCGGTGAAGAGCAACATCGGGCACCTGGACACCGCTTCGGGAGTGGCCGGGCTGATCAAGACCGTGCTCGCCCTGCAGCACCGCGAGATCCCGCCCTCTCTGCACTTCGAGCAGCCGAACCCGCGGATCGACTTCGCGGCCTCGCCTTTTTTCGTCAACGCCGAGCTGCGCTCCTGGGAGGTCGACGGCCCGCCGCGCCGGGCGGGGGTCTCGTCGTTTGGGATCGGGGGGACCAACGCGCACGTGGTGCTGGAGGAATCCCCCTCGATGGAGCCTTCCGCCCCTTCGCGCCCCTGGCAGCTGCTGGTGCTCTCGGCTCGCACCCCCGCCGCCCTGGAAGCCGCGACCGACCGCCTGGTGGAGCACCTGAAGGCGCGGCCGGAGCAGTCTTTCGCCGACGTCTGCCACACCCTGCGTGTCGGCCGCAAGCGCTTCAGAGAGCGCCGGGTGGTGGTGTGTCGCGACCGGGAGGACGCCGTTGCCGTGCTGGAGACCCGCGACCCGCGGCGCCTGCTCACCCTGGCCGGAGAGCGCGAAGGGCGCCCGGTCGCCTTCCTCCTCCCCGGTCTGGGCGACCACTATGCCGGGATGGCGCGGGGCCTCTACGAGGCGGAGCCGGTCTTCCGCCGGGAGGTGGACCGCTGCGCCGAAATCCTGGAGCCGCTGCTGGGTCTGGACCTCCGCGGCGTGCTCTTCCCCGAAGCCGGTATGAGCGAGCCCGGACCCGCGCCGGAAACCGACCTGCGGCGGATGCTGGGGCGTGGAGGGGACGCCGACCTCACCGGGCATCCGCTCGGCCGCACCGAGCTGGTGCAGCCCGCCGTCTTCGTGACCGGGTACGCGCTGGCGCGCTGCTGGATGGAGTGGGGGGTGCGGCCCGCGTCGATGATCGGCCACTCCCTCGGGGAGTACGTCGCCGCGACCCTCGCCGGCGTCTTCCGGCTGGAGGACGCGCTCGCACTGGTCGCTGAGCGGGCCAGACTGATCGGGGAGCTCCCTGCCGGGGCGATGCTGGCCGTCCCTTTCGACCCCGCGGAAGTGGCGCCACTGCTGCGGGGCGGTCTCGCCTTGGCCGCGCACAATGCCCCCGGGCTGTGCACCGTGTCCGGCCGCGCCGAGGAGGTGTACGAACTGGAGCGGGAACTGGCGGACCATGGCGTCGTCTGCCGGCGGCTGGCCGCTTCGCACGCATTCCACTCCCCGATGATGGACCTGGTGGCCGAGCGACTGGCGGAGCGGGTGCGCGGCCTCCGCCTCGCCGTCCCGGAGATCCCCTTCATGTCGGACGTCACCGGGACGTGGATCACCGCGGAGGAAGCCGTCAGCCCCGACTACTGGACGCGGCACCTCTGCCGCACGGTGCGCTTCGCCGAAGGGATGGAGGAGGTCCTGCGCGGCGACCACCTGTTCCTCGAGGTGGGTCCCGGGCGGACGCTGGGGACCTTCGCGCTGCAGGCGGGGGTGGAGGAGAGTGCGGTTTTCGCTTCGCTGCGGCACGCGTACACGCGGCGGCCGGACCAGGCGTTCCTGCTGGAGACGCTGGGACGGTTGTGGATGGCCGGGGCGCGCGTGGACTGGGCGGGCTTCGCGGGGGAGGAGCGTCGGCGGCGGGTCCCGCTCCCCACCTATCCCTTCGAGCGTCAACGCTTCTGGGTCGAGCGGCCGGCGCCGGCCTCCGCGCGGAAGCGCCGCGGTGCAGGGCGCAGCGCCGAGGGGCTGTGGGTGCCGGGATGGAGGCGAACGGCGCCGCCGGTGGCGGAGAACGGGGCGGGACAGTGGCTCGTCCTCCTCGACTGGGACGGAGTGGGGGAGCAGCTCGCCCGGCGCCTCGCGGCGGCGGGGCGGAGGGTAGCCACTGCCGACCCGGCCGAGGACATCCCCGTCCTGCTCGACACGCTCGCCGCCTCCGGCCGCCTCCCGGACCGCGTGGTGGACGTCCGCCCGCTTACGCGGGGGACGTCCCCGCTCGTGGTCATGGCCCTGGCCCGGTCGCTCTCGGAGGCCACCGACGCCCGGATACGCCTGGTCGTGGTCACCCGCGGAGCGTACGACGTGACCGGCGGGGACGCCCTCGACCCCGCTGCCGCCTGTATCCACGGCCTCTGCGAGACGATCCCGCGGGAGCACCCGAGCGTGGCGTGCCGCACCGTGGACCTCCCGTCCGGCGACCCGCCGCTCGACGCCCTGGTCGCCGAGGTCGCGGGCCCGGCCGACGACGCCGTGGTCGCGCTCCGCGGAGCGAGCCGCTGGGTGCGGATCTGGGAGCGCGTCCGCACGCCGGCCGTGTCCGCGCGCGTGCTCGGGGGGACCTACCTCTTCCTGGGGAGCCGCGGCCCGACCGCTCCGCTGGCGGAGGAGCTGGCCGGGAGCGCCGGGGTGGCGGTGCGCTTCGCGGATATGGGGTGGGGAGACGGGGACGCGCTCCGGGCACTCCTCCGCGAGGCCGGATGTGCGCCCGTGGGGGTCGTCTATACTCCGGAAGGGGGGGCGGAAGAGGAGGGGCTCCGGCGCGTCGCGGTGGAACTCGCGGCGCTGGAGGACGCCCTCGCCGGGGTGCCGCTGCGCTTCTGCCTCCTCCAGGGGGTGGCCTCGGAGCCGGCTGCCGCCGCGCTCCTGGAGGCCGTCGCGGGGAGGCGGCGCCTGGGCAACGGGGATCCCTGGACGGCCGTGCGCTGGGGAGCCGCCGCACCCGCCGCGGACGATTTGGAGCGGGTGCTGTCGCACGTCCTGGGCGTTTCGGCCGAGCCGCAGCTCGTCGTCTCCCGCCGGAACCCGTGCGCGCGTCCTGTGCTCCCGCCGCGGGAGGAGCCAGCGGAGGCGGGCGCCGCTCCCCGCTACGGGCGGCCCGTGCTCGCCGGGGAGTACGTCGCCCCCGGCACGGAGACGGAGCGCAAGGTCGCGGCGGTCTGGGAGGAACTGCTGCTGATTGGACAGATCGGCGTGCATGACGACTTCTTCTCGCTGGGCGGCCACTCCATTCTCGCCACGCAGATCCTGGGGCGCCTCCGCCAGACCCTGCGCGTGGAGGTCACCCTGCGTCAGGTGTTCGAGAACCCCACGATCGCCGGGTTGGCGGCCCTCGTGGACGCCCTCGCCCCGGCCGGTGCTCGGCGGGAGTATCCGCCCATCGTCCCCGTCCCCCGGGACCAGCCCCTCGTGCCCTCCTTCGGGCAGGAGCGGATGTGGCTGGTGTGCACCCGGGAGCCGGAAAGCCCGCTATACAACGTCTCGGATCTCCAGCGGATGGCCGGTCACCTGGCCCCGGGGGCGCTCGGGCGCGCCCTCGCGGAGACGATCTGCCGGCACGAGGTGCTGCGCACCGCCTTCCGGGAGACCGGCGGCGCGCTGGAGCTGGTCCCCGTGGCGGCACCCGACGTCTCCCTCTGCGTCGTCGACCTCACCCGTCTCCCCCGCGAGGAACGCGATCCGGAGATGTGGCGACGCCTGCCGGAGTCCGCCCTCCGCGCCATCGACCTGGCCACGGCTGTCCGGATCCGCGTCCACCTCTTCCGGCTGGACGAGGAGGAGCACGCCTTGCTGAGGGTTCTGCACCACGCCGTCGTGGACGGGTGGTCGAGCCAGGTCTTCTGGCACGACATGGCCGCCCTCTACGGAGCCTTCGCGCGGGGTCTCCCCTCGCCGCTGGCGGAGCCGGAGATCCAGTACGCGGACTTCGCCGCCTGGCAGCGCGGGTGGATGCGGGGCGAGACGCTGGACGAGCTCCTCGGCTTCTGGACCCGGGAGCTGGAAGGAGCGCCCCGTTTCCTGGACCTCCCCACGGATCGCCCGTACCCGGCGGTGGAGGATAACCGCGGGTCCGCCATGGTCTTCCACGTCGACCGGGAGCTGACCGCCCGTCTCCAGTCGCTCGCGCAGCGCGAGGGAGCCACGCTGTACATAGCCCTGCTCGCCGTCTATCAGCTGGTCCTGCACCGATGGACAGGGCAGGACGACATGCTCGTCGGAGCGCTGGTCGCGAACCGCTCGCATCCGCAGACCCACGATCTCATGGGGTACTTCCTCAACACCGTGGCGCTGCGAGCCCGGATGGAGGGGAATCCGGTCTTCCGGGAGCACGTCGCCCGGGTGCGCGAGGCGACGCTCCGGGCGGACCGCCACCAGGACCTCCCCTTCGACCTCCTCCTGCAGGAGCTGCGGCCGGAGCGCGACGCCGGCCGGAGCCCGCTTGTGCAGACCATGTTCGTCCTGCAGCAGCGGATCCGCCACGGGGCGGCGCCTGCAGTGCTGCCCGGGCTGGAGGTCGCCACCGTGGAGATCGACCCGGGGACGGCGAAGTTCGAGATCGGCATCCTCGCGGACGAGATGGATGGCGAGATCACCCTGCTCGTGGAGTACCAGTCCTCGATCTTCGACCGCTCCACCGCCCTGCGGTTCGCGGCGCACTACCGCGCCGCGCTGGAAGCCGTTGCCGGCGACGCAGGCCTGCGCCTCTCCGCGGTGCCGGTCATGGCCGAGGAGGAGATACGCCAGGTGCTGGAGGAGTGGAACGCCACCGCGGCGGGGTACCCCCGGGGGTGCGTGCACGAGCTGGTGGAGGCGCAGGCGGCGCGCACCCCCGCCGCCTGCGCGGTGGTGTCCGGGGGCGAGACGCTGACCTACGCGGGATTGGAAGCCCGCTCGGGCCAGCTCGCGCGCCACCTGCGCGGGCTGGGCGTGGGCCCGGAGGTCCGCGTGGGCGTGTGCCTGGAGCGCACGCCGGAGCTGGTCGTCGCGCTGCTGGCGGTGCTCCGGGCCGGCGGCGCCTACGTGCCGCTGGACCCGGACTACCCGCGCGAGCGGCTGGGCTACATGCTGGAGGACGCGCAGGTCTCGCTGGTCCTCACCTCCGGCGCTCTTGCGGGGGTGCTGCCGGCCGGCACGCGCACCCTCGCGCTGGACGCGGTGCGGTGCGAAGTGGAGGCGGGGCCGGGCGGGGCGCCGGAGACGGGCGTGCTGCCGGAGAACCTGTCGCACGTGATCTTCACGTCCGGCTCGACCGGCCGGCCCAAGGGGGTGATGATCCGCCACGCCTCGACGGTCGTGCTGATGCACTGGCTGCGCGAGAACGTGACGGACGAGGAGCGCAGCTCGGTGCTGTTCTCGACATCGATCAACTTCGACGTGTCGGTGGCGGAGATCTTCGGGACGCTCGCCTGGGGGGGAAGCTGGTGCTGGTGGAGAACGCGCTGGAGCTGGCGCGCGTGGGCGAGGAGGTGGTCTACGCGAGCATGGTGCCGAGCGCGGCGGCGGAGCTGCTGCGCACGGGCGGGATTCCCGCGAGCGTGCGGACGCTGAACCTGGGGGGGGAGCCGCTGCCCGCGGATCTGGCGCGGGGGCTCTACGCCACGGGAACGGTGGAGAAGGTCGGCAACCTGTACGGGCCGACCGAGGACACCACGTACAGCACGTACTCCCGGGTGCGGCGCGGCGAGGGGCGGGTGCGGGTGGGCAGGCCGGTGGCGGAGACGCAGGCGCTGGTGCTGGACGCGGAGCTGGAGCCGGCGCCGCTGGGGGTGGTCGGCGAGCTGTACCTGGCCGGCGAGGGGCTCTCGCGCGGCTACGCGGGCCGTCCGGAGCTGACGGCGGAGCGATACCTGCCCAACCCGTACGGGACGACGGGGTCGCGGATGTACCGGGTGATGGACCGGGTGCGCTGGGTGCCGGAGGGGGAGCTGGAGTACTTCGGGCGGACGGACTTCCAGGTCAAGGTGCGCGGCTTCCGCATCGAGCTGGGGGAGGTGGAGACGGCGCTGCGGGCGCAGCCCGGGGTGCGCGACGCGGTGGCGGTGGTGCGCGAGGACGCGCCGGGGGAGCGCAGGCTGGTGGGGTACGTGGTGGCGGAGGAGGGGGGGGCGTGGGAGGGGACCGCCGGGCTGCGGGCACGGCTGCGGGAACGGCTGCCGGAGTACATGGTGCCGGGCGCGGTGGTGGCGCTGGACGGGCTGCCGCTGCTGGACAGCGGCAAGGTCGACCGGCGGAGGCTTCCGGCGCCGGAGTGGAGCGCGGCATCGGCGTACGTGGCGCCGCGCACGGCGACCGAGGAGATCGTGGCGGGGATCTGGGCGGAGGTGCTGGGGGTGGAGCGTGTCGGGGTGGAAGAGAGCTTCTTCGAGCTGGGCGGACACTCGCTGCTGGCCACGCGCGTGATCTCCCGGGTGCGCGAGGAGCTCGGCGTCGAGCTGCCGCTGAAGGCGCTCTTCAAGGCGCCAACGGTCGCCGGACTGGCCGGCCGCATCGAAGGCCTGCGTTCGGCCGGAACGACGATCGTGCCGCTGATCCGGCGGGTGCCGCGCGAGGGCCCGCTGCCGTTGTCGTTCGCCCAGCAGCGGCTCTGGGTGGTCGACCGGCTGGACCCCGGCGGCGCGGCCTACAACATGGCCGGGGCGCTGCGGCTGCGCGGCCGCCTGGACGCGGCGGCGCTGCGCGCGAGCCTGGACGCGCTGGTGGAGCGGCACGAGGCGCTGCGTACCACGTTCCCCGAGCGCGACGGCGCGCCCGTGCAGGTCGTCCATCCACCGGCTCCGGTGCAGCTACCGGTCGTGGACCTGCGCGCCCTGCCCCCCGGAGCGGGAGAGCGGGAAGCGAAGCGGCTTGCCGGAGTGGAGGCGCTGCGCCCGTTCGACCTGGCAAGGGGCCCGCTGCTGCGGAGCGCGCTGCTGCGGCTGGACGGCGACGACCACGTCCTGTTGTTCACCCTGCACCACGTCATCAGCGACGGCTGGAGCATGGACGTGCTCGTGAGCGAGGTCTCGGCCGTCTACGCCGCCGCCCGGAAAGGCGAGACTGTGCTCCTGCCGGCGCTCCCGATCCAGTACGCCGACTATGCGGTGTGGCAGCGCGCGCGGCTCGGCGGCGAAGCTCTGGAGGAGCAGATCGGTTTCTGGAAGGAGTCGCTGCGGGGCGCTCCCCCGCTGCTGGAGATCCCCACCGACCGTCCTCGCGCGGCGGAGCAAGGCGCGCGCGCGGGATGCCACGGGTTCACGCTCCCGGCAGAGGTGGCGGCGCGGCTGCGTGCGCTCTCCCGGCGCGAGAGAGCGACGCTGTTCATGACGCTGCTGGGGGGGTGGCAGGCGCTGCTCTCGAAGTACTCCGGGCAGGACGACGTGGTGGTGGGCACCCCCGTCGCGGGACGGACGCGGGTGGAGACGGAGGGGCTGATCGGCTTCTTCGTCAACATGCTCCCCCTGCGCACCGACCTGGCGGGAGACCCCACCTGGACCGAGCTGCTGGCGCGGGTACGCAGCGGAGCCCTGAGGGCGTACGACCACCAGGAGCTGCCCTTCGAGCGCCTGGTGGAGGAGCTGAGCCTGGAGCGCACCCTCGCGCACGCTCCGGTCTTCCAGGCCATCCTGGCCCTGAACCCGGCGCGCGGGAACGGCGGGCGGGGGGAGCTCGACGGGCTCGCCCTGGAGCCGTTCGGCGGAGGCGAGCGCGTCGCCAAGTTCGACCTGGACCTGGCGTTCACGGACACGGACGAAGGGCTGAGCGTGGAGCTCGTATACCGCGCCGCCCTGTTCGAGCCCGCGACGGTGGCGCGCATGGTGGGGCACCTGGAGGTGCTCCTGGAGACCATGGCCGCCGACCCCCGGCGCCGCCTTTCCGGCGTGTCGCTGCTGAAGGACGCCGAGCGTGCAATGGTGCTGGAGGAGTGGAACGCCACCGCGGCGGGGTACCCCCGGGGGTGCGTGCACGAGCTGGTGGAAGCGCAGGCGGCGCGCACCCCCGCCGCCTGCGCGGTGGTGTCCGGGGGCGAGACGCTGACCTACGCGGGATTGGAAGCCCGCTCGGGCCAGCTCGCGCGCCACCTGCGCGGGCTGGGCGTGGGCCCGGAGGTCCGCGTGGGCGTGTGTCTGGAGCGCACGCCGGAGCTGGTCGTCGCGCTGCTGGCGGTGCTCCGGGCCGGCGGCGCCTACGTGCCGCTGGACCCGAACTACCCGCGCGAGCGGCTGGGCTACATGCTGGAGGACGCGCAGGTCTCGCTGGTCCTCACCTCCGGCGCTCTCGCGGGGGTGCTGCCGGCCGGCACGCGCACCCTCGCGCTGGACGCGGTGCGGTGCGAAGTGGAGGCGGGGCCGGGCGGGGCGCCGGAGACGGGCGTGCTGCCGGAGAACCTGTCGCACGTGATCTTCACGTCCGGCTCGACCGGCCGGCCCAAGGGGGTGATGATCCGCCACGCCTCGACGGTCGTGCTGATGCACTGGCTGCGCGAGAACGTGACGGACGAGGAGCGCAGCTCGGTGCTGTTCTCGACATCGATCAACTTCGACGTGTCGGTGGCGGAGATCTTCGGGACGCTCGCCTGGGGGGGAAGCTGGTGCTGGTGGAGAACGCGCTGGAGCTGGCGCGCGTGGGCGAGGAGGTGGTCTACGCGAGCATGGTGCCGAGCGCGGCGGCGGAGCTGCTGCGCACGGGCGGGATTCCCGCGAGCGTGCGGACGCTGAACCTGGGGGGGGAGCCGCTGCCCGCGGATCTGGCGCGGGGGCTCTACGCCACGGGAACGGTGGAGAAGGTCGGCAACCTGTACGGGCCGACCGAGGACACCACGTACAGCACGTACTCCCGGGTGCGGCGCGGCGAGGGGCGGGTGCGGGTGGGCAGGCCGGTGGCGGAGACGCAGGCGCTGGTGCTGGACGCGGAGCTGGAGCCGGCGCCGCTGGGGGTGGTCGGCGAGCTGTACCTGGCCGGCGAGGGACTCTCGCGCGGCTACGCGGGCCGTCCGGAGCTGACGGCGGAGCGATACCTGCCCAACCCGTACGGGACGACGGGGTCGCGGATGTACCGGGTGATGGACCGGGTGCGCTGGGTGCCGGAGGGGGAGCTGGAGTACTTCGGGCGGACGGACTTCCAGGTCAAGGTGCGCGGCTTCCGCATCGAGCTGGGGGAGGTGGAGACGGCGCTGCGGGCGCAGCCCGGGGTGCGCGACGCGGTGGCGGTGGTGCGCGAGGACGCGCCGGGGGAGCGCAGGCTGGTGGGGTACGTGGTGGCGGAGGAGGGGGGGGCGTGGGAGGGGACCGCCGGGCTGCGGGCACGGCTGCGGGAACGGCTGCCGGAGTACATGGTGCCGGGCGCGGTGGTGGCGCTGGACGGGCTGCCGCTGCTGGACAGCGGCAAGGTCGACCGGCGGAGGCTTCCGGCACCGGAGTGGAGCGCGGCGTCGGCGTACGTGGCGCCGCGCACGGCGACCGAGGAGATCGTGGCGGGGATCTGGGCGGAGGTGCTGGGGGTGGAGCGTGTCGGGGTGGAAGAGAGCTTCTTCGAGCTGGGCGGACACTCGCTGCTGGCCACGCGCGTGATCTCCCGGGTGCGCGAGGAGCTCGGCGTCGAGCTGCCGCTGCGCGCGATGTTCGAGGCCCCCACCGTCGCGGCGCTGGTCGAGCACGTGGAGGCGGCCGGCGAACCGGAGTGCTCCGTCGCCCCGCGCATCCCCCGCCGCACGGGGGACGGCCCCTGGCCGCTCTCCTTCGCGCAGCAGCGGCTCTGGTTCATCCACCAGCTCGATCCCCGGGGCAGCGCCTACAACATGCCGTTCGCGCTGCGGCTGCGCGGCTCACTGGACGTTGGGGCGCTGCGCAGGAGCCTTACCGAGGTGGTGCGCCGACACGAGGCCGTGCGCACCGTGTTCGTGGATCGGGGCGGCGAGGCCCGGCAGGTGGTCCTCCCCGCGGCGCCCGTCCCCATCCCCGTGCTGGACCTCGCCGGGCTCCCGGAGGACCCCCGCGCCGTCGAGCTGCTGCGCCTCCTCGCCAAGGAAGGGCTGCGTCCCTTCGACCTTGCGCGCGGGCCTCTGCTGCGCGCTCTCCTGGTGAGGACCGCCGCGGCGGAGTGGGCACTCTGCTTCACCATGCACCACGTCGTCAGCGACGGCTGGAGCATGGGCGTCCTGGTGCGCGAGGTCTCCGCGCTGTACGGAGCATACTCCCGGGGACGGGAGTCCCCGCTGCCGGAGCTGGAGCTCCAGTACGCGGACTTCGCTCTCTGGCAGCGGCAGTGGCTTGCCGGCTCCCGGACGGAGGAGCAGCTTCGCTACTGGCGCAAAAAGCTGGAAGGCGCCCCGCGGGTGCTGGAGCTGCCCACCGCGCGTCTCCGCCGCAGCACGCTTGGGATGACCGAGAAGAGCGCGCCCTTCGAGATCTCCGCCACCGCGACGCAGGGGCTGCGGGGGCTGGGTCGGAGCGAGGGCGCCACCCTGTTCATGACCCTGCTGGCCGGGTGGCAGGCGCTGCTGGGGCGCTACACCGGGCAGGACGACGTGGTCGTCGGCACCGGGATCGCCAACCGGACGCGCGCGGAGCTGGAGGGGCTGATCGGCTTCTTCGTCAACTCGCTGGTCCTGCGCGGGGACCTGTCCGGCGACCCCGGCTTCCGCGAGCTGCTGGGCCGGGTCCGGGAAACGACGCTGGGCGCCTTCGCCAATCAGGATCTCCCCTTCGAGCGGCTGGTGGACGAGCTGGCGCCCGAGCGGAGCCTGATGCACAACCCGCTCTTCCAGGTGGCGTTCGCCCTCCAGAACATGGAGCGGAGCGTGCTCACGCTCGGCGACCTGGAAATGGAGCCCCTGGGCCGCGGCGAGGCCGGGGCAAAGTTCGACATGACGGTCACGCTCTTCGAGGACGGGGACCGGGTCCTGGGGCAGATCGACTACCCCTCCGACCTGTTCGAGGCGGAGACGGTCGGGCGCATGGCGGAGCACTTCTGCCTCCTGCTGGAGTCGATGGTCGCCGACCCCGCGCGGCGCTTCTCCGAAGTGTCGCTGCTGCGGGGCGCGGAGCGCGCCCGGGTCCTGGAAGTGTGGAACGCCACTGCTATCGGGTACCCGCGGGAGCGGTTCGTCCACGAGCTGGTCGCGGAGCAGGCTGCGCGCCGCCCCGACTCGGCCGCGGTGGTCGCCAGTCCGGAGCGTCTCTCCTACGGCGGACTCGAGCGCAGGTCGGGCGCTCTCGCCCGTCGGTTGCTCGCCCTCGGCGTCGGACCGGAGACACGCGTCGGCGTGTGCCTGGATCGCTCCGCCGAGTCGGTCGTCGCGATGCTGGCCGTCCTCAAGGCCGGCGGCGCGTACGTGCCGCTGGACCCGGACTACCCCACCGAGCGCCTGGCCTTCATGCTGCGCGACTCCGGTGCGGCGCTGGTGCTCACCCGCGAGTCGATGCGCGACCGCATCCCCGCGGACGTGGAGGCGCTCACCGTCGATTCCGGGATGGAGGTGCTCCCCGACCCGGGGGACGCGCCGGAAGTCCCGCTTTCGCCGCAGAACCTGGCGTACGTCATCTACACCTCCGGTTCCACCGGGACGCCCAAGGGGGTGGTGGTGTCGCACGGGGCGCTGGCGCACCTGGTCGCCTGGCACGTCCGTGCCTTCGGCGTCGCCCCGGGCGACCGCGCCACCCTGGTCGCCTCACCCGGCTTCGACGCGGCCGTGTGGGAGATCTGGCCGTACCTCACGCAGGGAGCCGCTCTCCTCCCGGTCCCGGAGGAGAGCCGTCTCGCCCCGGACGCCTTGCAGCGCTTCATGGTCGGGAACCGGGTCACGCACGCCTTCGTCCCCACGCCGCTCACAGAGGGGCTGCTCGTGCTCGACTGGCCGCGGGAGACGCGGTTGCGCACGCTGCTCACCGGCGGCGACGTCCTACGGGTCCGGCCGCGGCCGGATCTCCCCTTCACCCTGGTCAACAACTACGGCCCCACGGAAAACACCGTCGTCGCCACCTCCGGGGAGGTCGCGGCCGGGGAGCCGGAGGTGCCGTCGATCGGGCGCCCGATCGACCGGGTGCGCGCGTACGTCCTCGACACCGGCGGCCAGCCCCTCCCTGTGGGAGTGGCAGGGGAGCTGTGGACCGGGGGGGCCGGAGTGGCGCGCGGGTACCTGGGGCTTCCGGATCTGACGGCCGAGCGCTTCGTCCCGGACCCGTTCCTGGGAGTGGCGGGCGGGCGCCTGTACCGCACGGGCGACCGGGTGCGCTGGCGGGCGGACGGCGTCCTGGAGTTCCTGGGGCGCATCGACCAGCAGGTCAAGATCCGCGGGTTCCGCATTGAGCACGGCGAGGTGGAGGCCGTGCTCGCCGGGCATCCCGAGGTGCGCGAGGCGGTGGTGCTGGTTCGCGACGCTCCTTCCGGCAAGCCCGACGACAAGCGCCTCGTGGCCTACGTGGTCCCCGGCCAGGAGGCGGGCGGCGCCCCGAAGTCGGAGCTGCAGGTGGAGTACGTAGAGGAGTGGGAGTCGCTCTTCGGCGATACCTATTCCGGCGAAGCCCCGGACGAGGACCCCGCGTTCAACATCGTCGGCTGGAACAGCAGCTACACCGGCGAGCCCATCCCCGGCGACGAGATGCGGGAGTGGGTGGAGGACGCAGTCGGCTGCCTGCGCGCACTGGGCCCGCGCCGCGTGCTGGAGATCGGCTGCGGCGCCGGGCTCCTGCTCTTCCGTCTGGCTCCGGAGAGCGAGGAGTACTGGGGCGTCGACTTCTCTCCCGCAGCGATATCGTATCTGCGCGAGCAGCTGGCGCGCCCCGGCCACGAGCTGCCGGGAGTGCGGCTGCTGGAGCGCACGGCCGACGACTTCAACGGCGTGCCGGAGGCCCATTTCGACCTCGTGGTGGTCAACTCCGTGGTGCAGTACTTCCCCGGCGTGGAGTACCTCCTCCGGGTGCTGGAGGGTGCGGTGGCGGCGCTCGCTCCGGGAGGAACGCTCTGGGTGGGCGATGTGCGCAGCCTGCCACTCCAGGAGGCCTTCCACGCCTCCGTGGAGTTGGCGCAGGCCGGCGCCGAGGTTCCCGCCTCCGCGTTGCGCGAGCGGATACACCGTGCGGCGATGCGAGACAAGGAACTGCTGGTGGACCCGGAGCTGTTCCGGGCTCTTCCGCGCCGTCTGCCGCGTATCTCGGCCGTGGAGATGCGACTGAAGCAGGGCCGCCACGCCAACGAGATGACGCGCTTCAGGTACGACGTGCTGCTGCACGTGGAGTCGGAGGCGGCCCCGGCAGGGCCCGCGTGGCGCGGCTGGGACGACCTGGGCGGGCTGGAGGCGGTGCGCCGGCTGCTGGACGAGGAGAGGCCGGAGGCGCTGGCGGTCTCGGGGGTGCCGAACCCGCGGGTGGCCGGTGCGCTGGCGATGCTGGAGGCGCTCGGCGACCACGCGGAGCCGGCGAGCATGGCCGAGCTTCGCGCTCTGGCGGCGGAGCGGGAGGCCGGCGCCCCCGACCCGGAGGCGTTCCACGAGCTGGCCGAGGCGCGCGGCTACCGCTCCCGCGCGAGGTGGGCGGCGCGTGGCGGGCCCGGCGATTACGACGTGCTGCTGGTTCGCGCGGGGGCGGAGGTGGCGCTCCTCGAGGACGTTCCGGTGCCTCGCCCCTGGAGCGTGTACGCCAGCGACCCGCTGGCGAGCCGGCGTGGCCGCTGGCTCCTGCCCGAGCTGCGCGCCTGGCTCCGGGAGCGGCTGCCCGAACCCATGGTTCCCGGGGCGCTGGTGGTCCTGGAATCGCTCCCCCTGACTCCCAACGGCAAGGTCGACCGGCGGGCCCTCCCCACGCCGGAGTCCGCCGGGTCGGACGAGGCGTTCCAGCCCCCGCGGACCGCGATGGAGGAGGTGCTGGCGGGGATCTGGGCCGAGGCGCTGGGCGTGGAGCGGGTGGGAGCGGAGGAGAACTTCTTCGAGCTGGGAGGGCACTCGCTGCTGGCCACGCAGGTGGCCTCCCGGGCGCGGGAGGCGTTCGGGGTGGAGGTGCCGCTGCGCATGATCTTCGAGGCGCCCACGGTGTCCGGTCTGGCCGGGCGCATCGAGCTGCTGCGGAGCGACGGCATCCCTGCGGCGCCGCCCATCGAGCGGGCCGCGCGCAAAGGCACGGACGGGCTCCCGCTCTCCTTCGCCCAGCAGAGGCTGTGGTTCGTGCACCGGATGGAGCCCGGCTCCTCCGCCTACAACATGCCCTTCCCCCTGCGTCTGCGGGGGAGCCTGGACCCGTGGGCGCTGCGGCGGACGCTCTCGGAGATAGTCCGCCGCCACGAGGTGCTGCGCACGGTCTTCGACGAGGTCGAGGGCGAGCCCATGCAGGTGGTCCGCGCCGCCGCACCCGTGCGCCTCCCGGTCGTGGACCTGCGCGGCCTGTCCGGCGAGGTCCGTGAGACCGAAGTGCGGCGGCTGACCGGGATCGACGCGGCGCTCCCCTTCGACCTGCGGCGCGGGCCGGTGCTGCGCGTCGCCCTCCTGCGGATGGCCGAGGCGGAGTGGGGGCTCCTCCTGAACGTCCACCACATCGCCTCTGACGGCTGGTCCACGCGCATTCTGGTGGGCGAGTTTTCCGCCCTTTATGCCGCCTTCCGTCGCGGAGAGGCCTCGCCGTTCCCGGAGCCGCGCGTGCAGTACGCCGACTTTGCCGCCTGGCAGCGCGGGTGGCTCTCCGGAGAGCGCCTGGAGGAGCAGCTCGGCTACTGGCGCAGGGCGCTCGCCGGGGCCGCGGCCGTTCTGAACCTCCCGCTGGACCACCCCCGCCCCGCGGTGCCCAGCGCCCGCGGGGAGATGCGCCACTACCGCTTGCCGGCGGAGGCCTCGCGGGCGCTGCGTGCCCTGTGCCGGCGCGAGGCCGTCACTCCCTTCATGGCGCTGCTCGCGGCGTGGCAGCTCCTCCTGGCCCGCTGGGCCGGGCAGGAGGAGGTCAGCGTGGGGACGGCCCTCGCCGGGCGGAACCATCTGGAGCTGGAGGGGCTGATCGGCTTCTTCGTCAACACCCTGGTCCTGCGCCTCGATCTTTCCAGCCGTCCCAGCGTGCGCGAGGTGCTGTGCCGGTCGCGGGAGACGACGCTGGGGGCGTTTGCTCACCCGGACGTGCCGTTCGAGAAGCTGGTGGAGGAGCTGGCGCCGGAGCGGAGTCTCCAGCACACGCCGCTGTTCCAGGTGATGTTCAGCATGCTGAACCTGGAGATGGGAGAGCTGAGGCTGGGTGGGGCGGAGATGGAGCCGCTGGAGTGGGCGGGGGAAGCGACCAAGTTCGACCTGAACCTGATGGTGCGGGAGGATGGTGACCGTTTCGGGGGACACGTCACATACCGGACGGACCTGTTCGAGGCGGAGACGATCCAGCGGATGCTGGAGCACTTCGCCACGCTGGCGGGGGCGCTGGCGGGCGATCCGGATCGTCCCGCCGCGGCGCTCCCGCTGATGGGAGACGTGGAGCGGCGGCAGGTGCTTTCCGCGTGGAACGCGACGGCGGGCGCGTACCCGCGCCGGCTCACGGTGCACGCCCTGTTCGAGCGCCAGGCGGAGCGTACCCCGGGTGCCCCGGCGCTGGTCTGGGACGGCGGCGCGCTGACGTACGCCCAGCTGGACGCGCGTGCGGACGACCTGGCCCGCGCGCTCGCCGCGCGCGGGGTGCGTCCCGAGGTGCGGGTGGGTGTCTTCCTGGAGCGCGGTCCGGAGCTGGTGACCGCCCTCCTCGGGGTGCTCAAGGCCGGAGGCGTCTACGTCCCGCTGGACGTCGAACACCCGGCCGAACGCCTGGCGTGGCTCCTGGACGACTCCGCCATCACCGTGCTGCTGACGGAAGAGCGGTCGAGGGCGAAGCTGCCGGAGTTCGGTGGGGAAACCCTGCTGCTGTGCGGGGCCGGCGCGGCCGGGGCGTCGCCGCTCCGCTCGTCCGGAGACGCGGGCGAATCTCCGCCCGCCACCCCGGTCCCGGCCGCCGTCCGCGATGCGGCGGAAGGGTCGGCGGGGCGCCCTTTCCCGGAATCGCTCGCCTACGTGATCTACACCTCCGGCTCTACCGGGCGGCCCAAGGGGGTGCTCGCCACGCACCGGGGCGCGGTCAACTACCTGTCGTTCCTGGCGGACGAGTACGGCGTGGGTCCAGCGGACACGGTCCTGCAGCTCGCCACGGCTTCCTTCGACGCCTCCATCCGCGACATCCTGGGGCCGCTGACCACCGGCGCGAAGCTGGTGCTGGTGCGTCCGGGCGAGGCCACCGATCCGCGGCGGCTCCTGGCGAGCATCCGTGAGCACGCGGTGACCGGGATCATGGCCATCGTGCCCTCGATCCTGCGGTCGCTGCTGGAGGCGGCGGAGGCGGAGGGAGGCGCCGACACGCTCCGGCTTCTTCTCGTGAGCGGAGAGGCGCTCCCGGTGGCGGACGTGCGCCGGGCGCACCGCGTGTTCGGCGGGGGTGTCCGGGTGGTGAACCAGTGGGGGGCCACGGAGTGCACCATGAGCTCCACCCTCCACGACGTGGTGGAAGTGGACGAATCCGCCACCGCCCGGGTGGGGCGGCCGATCCGGAACACGCGCGTTTACGTGCTGGACGCGGAGCTGGAGCCGACCCCGGCGGGTGTTCCGGGGGAGGCGTACATCGCCTCGCCCGGGCTCGCGCGCGGATACGGGGGGCGCCCGGAGCTGACGGCCGGGCACTTCATTCCCGACCCGTTCTCGCCCGAGCCGGGCGCGCGCATGTACCGCGTCGGGGACCGGGTGCGCTGGCGTGGCGACGGAGTGCTGGAGTTCCTGGGGCGAATGGATATGCAGGTGAAGGTGCACGGCGTGCGCGTGGAGCCGGCGGAGGTCGAAGCCGTTCTGCGCGCCCACCCGGATGTGCGCGCCGCGGCGGTGGCGGCAAGGCAGGACGGGCGCGGAGAAGCGCGGCTGGTTGGCTACTGGGTGGCGGAGGAGGGGACGGAGCTTTCGGCGGACGGCGTGCGGCGCTGGCTCGCCGAGCGGCTCCCCTCGTACCTGGTTCCGTCCGCGTTCGTGGCGCTGGACGAGCTGCCGCTCACCGCGAGCGGCAAGCTGGACCGGCGGGCGCTTCCCGCGCCGGAGGCCGCGCGCGGGGACGGCACGTTCGTGGCGCCGCGGGACCGGGTGGAGCTGCGGCTCGCGCAGCTATGGGAAGAGCTGCTGGGCATCCGTCCGGTGGGGGTGCGGGACGATTTCTTCACGCTGGGCGGACACTCGCTCCTCGCGCTTCGCCTCCTCGCGGCGGTGGAGCGGCTCACCGGCAGGCGGGTTTCGCTTGCGACGCTGCTCGTCGGGCCCACCGTGGAGCGGATCGCCGGCGCGGTGCGGGGTGAGGCTGCGCTCCTGGAGCCCGGCTCGCTGGTGCCCATCCAGCCGAATGGGGGCGAGCCGCCGCTCTTCTTCGTCCACGCGGCGGGGGGCAACGTCGTCTCGTACACCGCACTGGCCCGGCACCTCGGCGACCATCAGCCCTTCTATGCCCTGCAGGCCAGGGGCGTGGAGGCGGAGGAATCCCCCCACGCTCGCGTCGAGGCCATGGCGGCCGACTACCTGGCGCAGCTACGCGCGGTGCAGGAGAAAGGGCCGTACCGCCTGGGGGGCTGGTCCATGGGCGGACTCGTCGCGTTCGAGATGGCCCGCATGCTCGAGGTGGCCGGGGAGGAGGTGGAACTCCTGGCGCTGATCGACTCTCGGATCCATGAAGAAGCCTCCTTTGCCGTCGACCCGGACAGCCCCGGCGCACTCGCCAGCTTCCTGCTGCACCTGGGCGTCGCCGGGGAGCAGATCGCGCGGGCCGCGGAGGGGGGGGCTACGCTCGGCCCGCGCGAGCGGCTGCAGCGGGCATGGGAGGCCGCGTGCGCGGCGGATGCGGTACCCGGGGACCTGGATCTCGCCCGCTTTGAGCGGTTGTGGAGCGTCTTCCGGGCGAACGTGGGCGCCGCCGCCGCCTATCGCCCGCAGCCCTGTGCGGCCGACCTGCTGCTGGTCCTTGCGGAGGAGGGGGCCGCGCTGGCCGCCGGGGAGTCGGCGCGCTGGGAAGCGCTGACCAGCGGGAGCGTGCGGAGTGTGATCATCCCCGGCGACCACTTCAGCCTGGTCCGGGAGCCCCAGGTCCGGCAGGTCGCCGCCCTGCTCGCGGCTTCCCTACAACCCGCTCGTGCTCAAGAGCAGCCGTGTTGATTGGTACTTCGAATGGTGGAGGCTCCCGCAAGCATCGACGGACAGCAGGTTGGAAGCTATGTGCCGGTCATCTCCTTGCCCTGCGCGTGATACTGTGGCCCGTCTGTAGCCGGATCACGAAACGCGGAAGTGGGCAATCCTACCAGGAGGTCTGTCCCTGGAACTCGTTTTTCACGGATACGGAGGAGGCGGCGTTCCTCCCGCGCGACGGCGTCGACGGCGCGTCGCTGATCGAGCTGATGGGGCTGACGCAGGAGGAGTTCTCGCGGCGCTTCAAGGGCTCGGCGGTGAAGCGCACCAAGCGGCGCGGGCTGCTGCGCAACGTGGCGGTGGCGCTGGGGAACTGGGGATCGCCCGAGGTCGTGCCCGTGCTGGCGGAGGCGCTCGCCGCCGAGGAGCCGCTGGTGCGGGGGCATGCGATGTGGGCGCTGGGGCGGATCGCGTCCAGGGAAGGCTGTCCCACCGAGACGGTCTTCGACATCGCCGCCTTGCTGACCTCCCGAATTCTTGTCGAGGAGGACGAGTGGGTGCGCGAGGAGCTGTCGCTTGCGCTCTCCAGCTGACGGCCGACTGCGAAGTACTTGGGTGCGTCGGGTGCTCTCAAGCGTCGGTGACAATCTCGTCGGCGGGGACGGACCCAAAGGGCACATTTTCTCTTGCCAATGCCCCTGGTGGCACATTATGTATGCAAAGCACCACGAGAAGCACTCGAGCAGACGACTTTCCATGCCGGCACAACACGACTACGGCATCACGTGGACGATGCTGCAAATTTCCCGATTTACCGCTCCTAAAGCGCCGATATCTCATCCGTCGCCGGTCTCGATCAGAGCCGCTCGATCGGCCTTCAGCGGGAGAGGCTGAGTCGAGGCGGAGCCTACCTGCCACCACGGCCGATCCCGGCGATCAGGCAACACGGCTGCACGCTATCCTACCCGTTTCTGTTCGACGATTGTGGACTTGGCGTATCCTTCGACGCGCGGCGGGCCGACGACTTGGCGCGCCCCCGGTGAAATCCTCCACATGGGGTCCTCGAGATGGGCAGCTCATCGAATGCGTCACGATCTTCGACACTGGTAGACTTGCTCCAGCATCGAGCCAATCGCCCGTCCCACGAGAACGCCTTCACGTTCTTGGAGGACGGCACGGCGGAAATGGGGAGCCTGACGTACCAGCAGCTGGACCTCCGGGCTCGAGCGATCGCTGCGGCATTGCAGACCACGACCACGGTCGGTGATCGTGCTCTGCTGCTGTACCCACCCGGCCTGGACTTCATTTCCGCATTCTTCGGGTGCCTGTATGCGGGGGTCGTGGCTGTGCCCGCATATCCCCCGCGGCAGAATCAGAAGATCTCGCGCTTGCTGGGGATCATGGCGAGTGCCCAGCCGACCACGATCCTGGCGACCTCGTCGATCGTCGCCGAACTCGAGCGCGAGCCGGCTCAACGCCTGGCGTTCGGCGCCACCCGGTGGCTGGCGACCGACCGAGTCCTGGATGATCAGGCGTCGACCTGGCGCAAGCCGGCGGTGGGGTCCGACAGCCTCGCGTTTCTCCAGTACACGTCGGGTTCGACGTCGGCTCCCAAGGGCGTAATGGTGAGCCACCGGAACCTGCTGCACAACTCCGAGTGCATCCGGCACGTCTTCGCGCTCACGCGGGACAGCGTCTCGGTGACGTGGCTCCCCAGCTACCATGACATGGGGTTGATCGACGGGATCCTTCAGCCGGTCTACGGCGGTTTTCCAGGGTATCTGATGTCCCCGTCCGCCTTTCTCCAGCAGCCGATCCGGTGGCTGCAGGCGATCTCCCGCTATCGCGCGACCCACTCCGGCGGGCCGAACTTCGCGTACGCGCTCTGCGTCAACAAGACGACGCCCGAGCAGCGCGAGAAGCTGGACTTGAGCTGCTGGGCCGCCGCCTACAACGGCGCGGAACCGATTCGCCACGACACCCTCCAGCGGTTCACCGACACGTTCGAGCCCTGCGGATTCCGCTCCCGCTTCTTCTATCCCTGCTACGGCCTGGCGGAAGCGACCCTGATGGTGTCGGGAGGACTGGTGGGCGAAGAACTGGTCGAGTGCAGCGTGCTGAAGTCGGAGCTGGAGCAGCACAGGGTCGTGGACGCGCCTTCCTCCTCCGAGAAGACGAGCCGTCTGGTCGGATGCGGCCGGGTGCACCTCGGCACCCGAGTGGTCATCGCTGATCCGGAGTCGCTGCGACCGTGTTCCCCCGACCGGGTCGGCGAGATCTGGGTGGCGAGCCCCAGCGTGGCCGCGGGCTACTGGCGGCAGCCCGAAAAGACCGAGGAGACTTTCCAGGCTCACCTCGCGGACACCGGGGAGGGGCCGTTCCTCCGGACCGGGGACCTGGGCTTTCTTCGCGGCCGGGAGTTGTTCGTCACCGGCCGTCTCAAGGACATGTTCATCGTCAGGGGGCGCAACCACTATCCTCAGGACATCGAGCGAACGGTGGAGCAGACGCATCCGGCGCTGCGATCCGGCTGCGGCGCCGCGTTCACGGTGGCAGGGGAGGACGCCGAGCGGCTGGTCGTCGTCCAGGAGGTCGAACGGGGCGGTCTGCCCGGGCTCGACGTCCATGAGGTTGCTCGGGCCGTGCGCCGCGAGATCGCAGCGCAGCACGAACTGCAAGTCCATGCGGTGGTGCTGCTCGCGACCGGGACGATCTCCAAGACCTCGAGCGGCAAGATCCAGAGGCATGCCTGCCGCGCCGCGTACCTCGACGGGACCCTCGTCGAGGTCGGCAGGAGCGCCCTGGAGCTGGAGGACGAGCCGGTGTTCGCTGAGGTGCCCGACCGCGAGGCGCTCCTGGCGCTTTCATCCACGGAGCTGCGGCGGTTCCTCGTCGACTACCTGCGCCAGGTGCTCGCCCAGCTCCTCCGGATCGCCCCGGCCGGTGTGGACGTGCACGTCCCGGTGCTCCATCTGGGAGTCGACTCGCTGGGCGCGACCGAGCTGACGCATCGACTGGAGACCGACCTGGGGGTCGTGGTGCCGACGGTGGATCTCCTCCGGGAGGCAAGCGTGCAGGATGTTGCCGGTCGCGTCGCGGCTTCACTGGAAGGGTCGACTCCCGGGGCCCGGGTGCCGCCGGGTGTTCCATCGGACGAGGAGCTGGAGCATCCCCTCTCGCCGGGGCAGCAGGCCCTGTGGTTCCTTCACCAGCTGGCGCCACAGAGCGCGGCGTACAACGTATCCTTCGCGGTACGGATCGTCTCGGAGGTGGACGTGCCCGCGCTGAGAGGGGCGTTTCAGCTCCTGAGCGACCGCCACCCGGCGCTGCGCGCCACTGTCGCCCTGGTCGACGGACGCCCTGTGCAGCGGGTCCACCGGCAGGTGGAGCTCGATTTCGGGGCGGTCGATGCCGCGTCGTGGACGTCGGGCGAGCTCGACGGGTACCTGACGGAGTCGAGCTCCCGCGCCTTCGACCTGCGGGAGGGACCCCTCATGCGAGTGCGTCTGTGCGCGCGCGCGCCGGGTGAGCACATCCTGCTGCTTGCGGCGCATCACGTCGTGGTCGATTTCTGGTCCCTGGTGCTGCTCATGGATGAGCTGCGGGTCGCGTATGCGTCGCTGAGGGCGCGGCAGCCGGTCCGGCTTCCACCGCTCCGTCGCCGGCCCGCGGACTTTGTGCGCTGGCAGGCCGACCTCCTGGCGAGTCCGGCGGGCGATCTGCAGCGGGCCTACTGGGAGAAGCAGCTGGCCGGCGTCGAATCCATCCTGAACCTGCCTCTCGACCGGCCACGTCCCCCGGTACAGACGTTCCGTGGCGGGACACGGCGCTTCCCGTTGGGCACGGAGCTGACCGAGCAGCTGCGCGGGCTGGCGAGGTCACAGGGCGTGACGACGTACATGCTCCTGCTGGCCGCGTTCCAGGCTCAGATCCACAGATACACCGGGCAGGCGGACTTCTGCGTTGGGTCCTCGGTGGACGGCAGGAGCCGCGCCGAGTTCTCCGGCACGGTGGGGTACTTCGTGAACCAGCTGGTCATGCGGGCCGACCTGTCGGGCAGTCCCACTTTCAGGGGCTTTCTCGACCGGGGCAAGCGGACCGTCCTGGAGGCGCTCGCGAACGCGGATCTGCCGTTTCCCCTGCTGGTGGAGCACCTGAGGCCCGAACGGGACCCGAGCCGCTCACCACTCTTCCAGGTGATGTTCGTGTTCCAGAAGCCACACCGCCTTCAGGCGCTTGCGTCGCTGGTGGCAGGCACCCCCGGGGCGTCGCTGGAGCTCGGAGAGCTCAAGCTGGAGTCCGCGCCGCTGGAGCAGCGGGCCGCCCAGTTCGACCTGACCCTTGCCGTGGTGGACGGGCGCGAAGGCCTGACGGCGTGCTGGGAATACGACCGGGATCTCTTCGACGAGGCGACGGTCGGCCGAATGAACGGGCACTTCCGGACCCTGCTCGCCGCAGTCGTAGAGGACCCCGACCAACCCGTCTCCACGGTCGCGCTCCTGAGTCCGGACGAGCGTAGCCAGCTGCAGCTGGAGTGGAACCGGACCGGGGTGTCCTACCCGGACGACCGGTGCACGCACCAGCTTTTCGAAGCCCAGGCAGACAGGACGCCGGATACCCCCGCGGTGGTCCACGCGGACCGGATCCTCAGCTACCGCGAGCTGAATGCCCGCGCCAACCAGGTCGCCGACCACCTCCGCCAGACGGGAACGGGTCCCGGGGCGCTGGTCGGCATCTTCATGGAGCGCTCTGTTGAGATGGTGGTGGCGGTAATAGGGACGCTGAAGGCCGGAGCCGCCTACGTACCGCTGGACCCCTCCCAGCCGGCCCAGCGGCTGGCGCAGATGGTCGACGATGCCGGCGTCGCAGTCCTGTTCGCCCAGGAGCACCTGCTGCCGAAGCTCCCGCCATCCGGCGCACGAGTGATCTGTCTGGACCCGGAGAGGGCGCCGACCGCCGGTAGCGACCCGGCGAACCCGGCAGGGTGGGTGAGCCCCGACGACCTGGCGTACGTCATCTACACCTCAGGTTCCACGGGAAGACCGAAGGGGGTGATGATCACCCATGGCGCGATGGTCAACTACCTGAGATGGTGCGTCGGGGCCTACGATGTCGCCGGCGGCAGCGGTGCTCCGGTCAACTCCTCGATCAGCTTCGACGCGACGATCACCAGTCTCTTCTCTCCGTTGCTGGTGGGGGGGAAAGTGGTGCTTGTCCCGGAGCGGCAGGAGATGGCCGCGCTCGGCGACATGCTCGGTTCAGCGGAGGATTTCAGCCTCGTCAAGATCACCCCCGCGCACCTAGAGCTCCTGAAGAGCCATCTCCCGCCGGATGGGTCCAGGCTGCACACGCGGGCGCTGGTCGTGGGTGGAGAGGCGCTGGCTCCTGCGGCGGTGGAGTTCTGGCGGACCCGCGCGCCCGGGACACGCATCATCAATGAATACGGCCCGACCGAGACCGTCGTGGGATGCTGCGTCCACGATGTCACGGCCGGATCCTTCCCTTCGGGCGTGGTCCCGATCGGCCGTCCGATCGCCAACACGACGATCTATCTGCTCGACGGTCGGCTGCAGCCGGTACCCGTAGCGGTGACGGGGGAGCTGTACGTCGGCGGTTTCGGCGTGGCGCGGGGCTACCTCGGCAGGCCCGACCTCACTGCCGAAAAATTCATCCCCGATCCGTTCGGCGCGACCGCCGGAGCACGTCTTTACAGGACGGGCGACCTGGCGCGGTATCAGCCGGACGGAACGATCGAGTTCCTGGGCCGCGCCGACGACCAGGTCAAGGTTCGTGGCTTCCGGGTGGAGCCCGGCGAGATCGAGGCGGCACTGCTCCGGCACCCCGACGTTCACGAGGCCGCGGTCGCCGTCCATCAGGACACGCTCGGCAACAAGCGCCTCGTGGCCTACGTCGTCCGGCGAGAGTCGCCCGATCCCGCGACCCCGGGTGAACTGAGGCACTTCCTGGAGAGCAGCCTGCCGACGTACATGGTCCCGTCCGCCATCGTTCCGCTGCAGGAACTGCCGCTTACCCCCAACGGCAAGGTCGACAGGCGGTCACTGCCGGAGCCCGACGGCGCTCGTCCCGGGAGCGCCGGGGCATGCGTCCCGCCGAGCACCGAGACCCAGCGCTTCATCGCCTCGGTGTGGCGGGAGGTGCTGCACCTGGACGACGTGGGCATCCACGACAACTTCTTCGACCTGGGGGGACACTCGCTGCTGACGGCCCAGGTTCACCAGAAGCTGCAGGATGGGTTGGACCGCCGCCTCTCGATCGTCGACCTCCTCCTGTTCCCCACGGTCGGCGCGCTGGCGAGGCACCTGGATCAGAGCGGAGCGGGGGTGCCCGGGTATCAGCCGATTCACGACCGGGCGGAGAGGCAGAGACGGGCGATCGATGCGCAGAGGAAGTCTATGCAGAGGAGGAGAGGACCGGAGCCGCAGGAGCCTGGCGGGACCGGCTGACGAGCGGCCGCGCCGATCTCCCGCGCCGCGACCGGACTCCCGTTCTCGCCGGTCGGGGCGTGCGGCACGTCCCGGATCAGGCGACGGAAAGGCGCAGGTCGTGGAGCTGGCCGAAGTGCGTCCGGGTGTCGAGCTTCCGGCCCGTCTCGAAGTCGCGCCGGAGCCGAGGCCGTGCGTCGGCCCGCGACACGTTCGGCCAGCGAAGGGTCAGCTGGTTGCCTCCCTCCCTCACGACTTGAGCCTCGGCCGTGAACCGCACCGAACGCCAGTCGTGATCGACGGCGACGGCCGCGATCTCCACGCCGTTCAGCTCGACGGAAACGATGTCGGGCTCGCGGGCCCCCGGAACCCGGCAGGTCAATGCGAGCGACACGGCCCGGGAGCGATCGCACACGAACGGGAAGGTGCTCTCGAAGTGGTACGCCGCGACGAGGCCACGGTGGTACCACCGGTTCGCGTCCGTCAGCTCCAACCAGTGCGGGTGCAGCAGGTCGATGGCGGGGACGTGACCCAGGGAAAAGTCCGGATCGGGAGATGCGCTCCCCAGCGACGGGCACACGGCGAGCAGCGCGGTGAGCAGGCGGTGCTCGCTCACGAGGCCCAGCGTCCGGAAGTTGACCCCGTAGCCCAGGAGGTAGACCGCCGCCACCTCGTTTTGCACGAGCTCGTCGAAGGCGGCGAGCAGGGGCGGCGGAGAGCCGCGCCGGAACGCATCGTAGACGCGGCGGATGCCGGTCTCCCCGATCGACGGGTCGTGCTCCAACGCGCGGCGGAGATGGTGGACGCAGGTCTCGAGCGCCTGCCCCCAGTGTGCGTTGTGGATGCACGCCAGCAGGTGAGCCCAGCTCTCCTGTTCAGACGAGGGCGACGGAGCGGCTTCGACGAGGTCCGTGAGCTCGACCGTCCTGTCGTGGAGCATCGAGACCAGGGGGCGCGCCGTGGCCGCCATCGCCACCCGGATCCCCTCCGAGGTGAGGTGACAGTAGTCGAGAAACACCTCCCGGCCCGGCGGCGCGCCCGGGGAGCGATCCGCGAACACCCGCGGGAGGTCCACGACCGTGGCACCCACCTCCGCGCCCACCGTCCGGATCGTCTCCGCCACGTTCGGGAAGATGCCGGGAACGGAGCGCGTCCCGTCCAGAAAGCCCACGGTGGACGCGCGGCTCCGGCGCAGCGTGGCGGACGCGTCACGAACGTTCCCCTGGTGCATCTGCGCGCGAGCGAGAAGGTCGAGGCTCGCCGACGAGGCGCCACCGTCGTGCGCGACCGCCCGACGGGCGAGCCGCTCCGCCTCGGCGGACAGGCCGGTCCGCAGGGCCTGCTCGGCTCCTCCGTAGGCGCTGATCCAGCCACGAGTGTCTTCGTCGGAAAGCAGGGGCAGGTCGAGCGTGCCCACCGGGCAGTTCGTCCAGTCCGCCAGGTTGAGCTCGGGAACTACGAGGATCAGCGGCGCCCGGGCGTCGGCCGCGGCCAGAGAGAGCTGCACCACCGTCCGGGCGGCTACGGCATCCAGCTCCGTGCGCTGGCGCGCGAGCAGCTCGGAGAATCCACCCTCCTCCGTGAGCAGCGGACCGGCGACCGCGCAGTGCTCCGCGGACAGGTTGGCGAGAGGGCTGCCCCACCAGTTGTTTCCCGCGAACACGACGATGGCGTCCGGCTGGAGCAAGGGCGTCGAGGAGGCGACCACCGAGAGCCACCAGGGGTCACAGTTGCTCTGGGCGAGGTCCACGACTTCGACCGGAGCGCCCGGGGACGAGAGCAGCTCCTGGAGCACACCCGCGGGAGAATAGAAGGGGTCGTAGAAAAAGCCCCTGGCGACGGATTCTCCCAGCAGCACGACTCGCTTGCGGGCACTCTTCCGCGGGATGCGGTCCACGTCGGCACAGAACCGCCACAGATCGACGTGGGCACGCGACCGCACGAAGTCGCCCGAGCCGGGCTCCTGCTCCCAGATGCCCACCGACCGGGGGCCGCTTCCCAGGGAGGTCAACAGGCCCACGGAGTCCTCGGCCAGGGAGGCGAACGGCCCGAGCCTGTGGGCTCGCCGGTCGGTGTGCGGCTCGCCATGACACAGGAGCTGCAGGAGCGGCAGCGTGGTGCTGTCCGTGAGCGTCTCGGCGAGCCGTGCGGCAAGCTGTTTCCGGAATGCGCTGTCACTCACGTGTGGAACTCCGATGGTCACAGGAAGGTGTACACGTTGACGGCTTCCGCCGCGGCCCGCCGCTTCGTGTTGCGGGCCCCGAGCATCGCGATGAGATGGGTCCAGGCGGCCGGCTCGATGCCCCGGTCCACGACGTAGTCCTCGATGACGAGCGTGTCGATGTTCGAGATGGCGAAGGTCCAGATGGCGTCCACGGGATCGAGGACGATTGGATCGCCGCGAAGGTTGAACGACGTGTTGAGGAGGATGGGACAGTCGGTGAGCCGATCGAACTCCACGAGGAGGGCGTGGAAGCGGGGGTTCGCGTCCTTGCCGACCGTCTGCACCCTGGCGGAGCCGTCGACGTGAGTGACCGCCGGCAGGGACAGCGGAGACGTGACGCGGCATGTCTCCAGCATGTACGGGGAGGGGTACGGCAGGTCGAAGTGTTCGGACATCTTCGACTGGAGCACCGCTGGCGCGAAGGGCCGGAACGCTTCGCGCATCTTGACCAGAGCGTTGATGCGGTCGCGCATCTCCGGGCGCCTCGGATCAGCGAGGATGGAGCGGGCCCCGAGCGCCCGTGCCCCGAACTCCATGCGCCCCTGGAACCACCCGATGACTTTTCCGTCGGCCAGGCGCTCGACCGTCGCCCGGATGAGTCCGGGCTGGTCTCCAGTGTAGTCGAGCACCGCTTCGCGAAGAGGGCTGTTGTGGATGAGCTGGGAGACCTGCTGGTTCGAGTAGCTCGGCCCGAGATACACGTGCCGGAGCGGCTCCGTGGAGGGACGGCTCCCGGTCCGCCGAACGCACGCGACGGCGGCCGCCCCGAGCGCCCCGCCCGCGTCGCTGGCCGCCGGCTGCACGAACAGGTTGGCGAACGGCCCCTCGCGGTGGATCCTCCCGTTCGCGACGCAGTTGAGGGCGACCCCGCCGGCCATGCACAGGTGATCGCCGGGGTGGCGCCGGTGAAGGTAGCGCACCTTCTCGAGGAGGATCTCCTCCAGAACGACCTGGACGCTCGACGCAACGTCCTTGTGGAACTGCGACAGCTCCGACTCGGCGACCCGGGGGGGCTGGCCGAACAGCTGGCACAGGCGGTCCGAGTACATCCGGTCCCGGCCCAGGTAGTCGAAGTAGCTCATGTCGAGGCGGTACTGGCCGCCCGCCTGCACCTCGACGAGCTTCCGGACCCTGTCGGCATACCTGGGCTCGCCGTACGGCGCGAGCCCCATGACCTTGTATTCCGCGTCGTTCACGTCGAAGCCCAGGTAGCCCGTGATCCCACTGTAGAGGAGACCCAGGGAATGGGGGAACTCCACCTCCTCGAACAGGTCGATCAAGTCTCCAGCCGCGTGGCCGTAGGTCGTGGTGGCCCACTCGCCGACCCCGTCCACCGTCAGGAGAGCCGCTTCCGGGTATCCGGAAAAGAAGAACGCGCTGGCGGCGTGGGAGAGGTGATGCTCGACGAATTCGACAGGGCCATCATAGCCGAGCGACTGCTTGATGTCCGCCTCGGCTCGACCCGGATCGATCCGGAAGCGCCGCCGGGGATCCGTGAGGACGTCCGGCAGGCCGGCCCAGAGCTGTCGGGCGGCCTTCTTCACCGGGTTCTCGTAGTACGCGACGCAGGTGATGTCATCGATCGTGACGCGTGCCTCGCCGAGGCAGTAGCGAAATGCCCGCGCCGGGATGCCGGCGTCGTGCTTGATCCTCGTGAACCGCTCCTCCTCCGCCGCGGCGACGAGGACTCCGTCCCTGATGAGGCAGCACGCCGAGTCATGGTAGTGCGCAGATATTCCGACGATGACGCTCATACGCAGAATCCCGGGCCGGTGGAGTCTGCCGACCGAAAGCGACGGTGGCCGGTGGAGACGACGGAGTGTGCCGCGGAAGGCGGTGCCGCGGGCAAGCGGGGGTCCGCCGCCCGAGCCCGGAGGGATGAAGAGGACGGCGCTATCACCGGTGCACGCGCTCTCGAGCTGCTCCGAGTCGTGGCGGTGACACCCGGGGCCCTTCCGGGCCTCAGGAGATCAACTTTTGGTTCACTGTGACCGAATGATTGTGGCCTGCCGGTAAAGTGTCAATCTTCTTGTACGCGCGTATTCTGAAACTTTTGGTGAAAAAACGGGACCATTGACGCGGATGTGAGAAACGCGGATACTGTTCTCGGACGGGTCCATCGAGGTGCCGGCCCTCGGGAACAGGTGTGCATCCGCTTTCGGTCAGAGATCGGTACTCGCCCCCAATATCGGAGTGCCGCGGTAGGCGTGCTCGTACCTGGCTGGCCGCGCAGGCTTCACGGTCCAGTCGTCGGGGCGCGGGTTTCACCTTCGGCCTCCTGTTGACCGATTGAGAACAGGAACTCCATCTGGTGGGAGACTCGGCAGCGGCTGCCCTCGCCACCCTGGCCGGCGGCAGTCCCAATCCGCGGCGACGGACAAACCGGTGGCATCTCCGATCCCCGGGAAGAATACGCCCACCGTGACCAGTTCTGGTTCCCGGCGGTTGCGGGCTCACGCGATCGCCTGGTCTCTCTTCCGTCCGACCACGCTGGAAGCCGCGATCGACCGTCTGGGGTTCGTACAGGCGGATCCCATCCGATCGCCCGCGAGGGCTCAGGACCTCATTCTGCGCCACAGGGTGTCCGCCTATCGCGCCGGCGACCTCGAGCGGCGGTATCCCTCGCTCGAGGTCGAGGAGGGTCTGCTCTACGCATATGGCTTTCTCCCCAGCCGGGCGTGGCGGATCCTGCATCCCGGGGGCACGGCTGGCCTGTCCGAGCTCGAGGTCCGGGTCCTCGCCGCGGTTCGCCGCCACGGCGCGATGCACCCCGGAGAAATGGGAGCACACTTCGGGAGTGAACGGGTCGTCAACTCCTGGGGAGGCCGCTCGAAAGCCACCAAGGTCGCGCTCGAACGACTGCACTACCACGGACTTCTCAGGATCGCCCGGCGCGAGAACGGAATCCGGATCTACGAGGTGGCCCCGTCGCCCGTCGAAGCCCTGCCGCCCACGGAGCGCTTTGCCGAGCTGGTGCTCATGCTCGCCGGCGTCCTGGCTCCGGTCTCGGAGAAGACTCTCCAGGCGGTCGCCGCCCGCCTCCGGCGCCTGGTGCCCGGCGTCGGGGACCACCGGACGGTGTTGCGCCGTCTCCTGAAGACGGGCGAGCTGGAAAGCCAGGCGACGGACGGCTTCACGTACCTCTGGCCGGCGCCCGGGATCGTGCACGAGGAGGCACCACGGCGCGTGCGGTTCCTCGCTCCATTCGATCCGCTGGTGTGGGATCGCCGGCGATTCGAGCACTTGTGGCGCTGGTCCTACCGCTTCGAGGCCTACACACCTCCTGCCAGGCGCCTCCGCGGGTACTACTCGATGCCGCTGCTCTGGGGCGACTCCATCATCGGCTGGGCGAACGCGAGCGTGACCGGAAGCGGTCTGGGCGTCGAGCTCGGCTTCGTCGACCGGCGCCCCGGCGACCCCGAGTTCCACCGGGAAGTGGAGGCGGAGGTCGCGCGCATGGAAGTTTTTCTCGATCGGGACGGCACCGGGTCGACCGAAAGCCACGGCCCGCCCGCGGGCCAATCCGAGGAGCCGACGAGATGATCCTACCCGAGGGGGCCGACGACCCCGTTCAGGGAATTGCCATCGTGGGCATGGCTTGCCGCTTTCCCGGCAGCGCCGATGTCGACGAGTTCTGGCGAGCGTTGCGGGCGGGAAAGGAGGCGGTGACCTTCTTCTCGGAGGAGGAGCTGAGGTCAGCGGGTGTGGATCCCGCCCTCCTGGAGAATCCCCATTACGTGCGAGCCAAGGGCGTACTGGCAGGCGTCGATCTGTTCGACGCCGAATTCTTTGGTTTCAGTCCCAGGGAGGCCGAGCTGACCGATCCACAGCAGCGGCTCTTCCTGGAGTGTGCCTGGACCGCGCTGGAAGATGCAGGTCACGATCCGGCTTCATACCCCGGGACCATCGGCGTGTACGCAGGCGCGGGCTGGACGAGCTACCTGCTGTTCAACCTCGCCACCCAGAGCGGCCTGCTCGAGTCAGATGCCGGGCACCAGACGTTGCTGGGGAACGACAAGGACAACCTGACGACCCGGGTCTCGTACAAGCTCGACCTCCACGGCCCGAGCGTCGCCGTCCAGACGGGTTGCTCCACCTCCCTCGTCGCCACCGCCCTCGCCTGCCAGAGCCTGCTGAGCTATCACTGCGACGTCGCGCTGGCAGGCGGCGTATCGGTCACGGTTCCCCAGACGGGATACCTGCATCGAGCGGGGGGAATCCTCTCTCCGGACGGGCATTGCCGGGCATTCGACGCCCGGGCGCAGGGTACCGTGATCGGCAGCGGAGCCGGGGTCGTGGTCCTGAAGCGCCTGGAAGAAGCCATCGCCGAGGGCGATCACATCTACGCGGTCATCAAGGCCACGGCCATCAACAACGACGGTGCGCTGAAGGCCGGATACACCGCCCCCAGCGTGGAAGGACAGACGAAGTGCATCGTGGAGGCCCACGCGCTGGCGGGTGTCTCCCCCGGGAGCATCACCTACGTGGAGGCCCACGGAACCGGCACCGCCCTGGGAGATCCCATTGAGGTCGCGGCGCTGACCCGGGCGTTCCGCGAGGGCACCTCCGCCAACGGCTTCTGCGCGCTCGGCTCCGTGAAGACGAACCTCGGCCACCTGGACGCCGCCGCCGGCGTGGCCGGGCTGATCAAGACCGCGCTCGCGCTCCAGCACCGGGAAATCCCGCCCAGCCTCCACTTCGAGAGCCCCAACCCGCAGATCGACTTCGCCGGCGGCCCCTTCTACGTGCGCGCCACCCTCGCTCCCTGGGAGACGGGCGGCACGCCCCGGCGGGCGGGGGTAAGCTCCTTCGGCTTGGGCGGGACCAACGCGCACGCCGTCCTGGAGGAAGCGCCGGCCCCCGCGCCCTCCCGGCACGACGGGTCGCCGCAGCTGCTGATCCTCTCCGCCAGGACAGAGGAGGCGCTGGAGAGCGCCACGACGCGCCTGGCTCGCCACCTCCGGGAGCACCCGGAGCTGGAGCTGGCCGATGTCGCCCACACGCTGCGGGTAGGACGCAAAGGGTTCGCCCATCGGCGATTCCTCATCTGCCGGGACACCGGGGAAGCGGTACGCGCGCTGGAGGAACGAGATCCGGGGTGCGTCTCATCCCACGTGCCGGATACGGGGGATCGCCCAGTCGCGTTCATGTTCACCGGGCAGGGGGCGCAGTACGTGGACATGGCGCGGGAGCTGTACGATGGCGAGCCAGCGTTCCGCGGCCCCGTGGACCACTGCCTCGGCCTCCTGGCTTCGCGGCACGGGATCGACCTGCGTCCGCTGCTGTACCCCGCCGACGAGCACCGGGAGGACGCGGCGAGACAGCTGGCGGAGACCGGGAACGCACAGCCCGCGCTGTTCGTGGTGGAGTACGCCCTCGCCCGGATGTGGACGTCTTGGGGGATTGCGATGCACGCGGCGATCGGCCACAGCATCGGCGAGTACGTCGCCGCGACGCTGGCGGGCGTGCTGGCGCTGGAGGACGCCCTCGCGCTGGTGGCGCTGCGCGGCCGGCTCATGCAGGGACTCCCTCGCGGAGCCATGCTGGCGGTCCCGCTCTCCGCCGGTGAGGTGGCGCCGCTGCTCGGGCCGAATCTATCCCTGGCGGCGATCAACCAGCCATCCTCCTGCGTCGTCTCCGGCCCCCCAGACGCCATCGCCGCGATGCGGCGGGAGCTGGAGGCCCGCGAGGTGGAGTGCCAGCCGCTCCACACGTCGCACGCGTTCCACTCGCACATGATGGATCCGATGCTGGCGCCGTTCCGGGAGCGGCTCCGGCAGCTCCGGCTGCGACCACCGCGGGTCCCGTACGTTTCCAACCTCACCGGCACCTGGATCACCGTCGCTGAAGCGACGGACCCGGAGTACTGGGTCCGGCACGTCCGCGAGCCGGTCCGCTTCGCCGACGGGCTGCGGACACTGCTGGCCGCGGACGGTCCCGTCCTGCTCGAAGTGGGGCCGGGCCGCACGCTGACCCGCTTCGCCCAGCGGCATCCCGACCGCGGACCGGAGCAACTCGTCGTCGCCAGCCTCCGCCACCCCCACGACGAATCGTCCGACCTGGCCTTCCTCCGGGATACGTTGGGCCGGCTCTGGCTGTCCGGCGTCCGGGTGGACTGGCCGGCGGTCTCCCGGGACCGGCGCCACCGCCGGGTCCGCCTGCCCACCTATCCGTTCGAACGGCAGCGCTACTGGATCGAGCCGCCCGGCCGGAGCCTCCCGGGCGGGCCGCCTCGAGCCTCGCCGGCCCCGGAGGAGATCTGGGATGCGCTCGTAGCGGCCGCGGAGGAGGAGGCGAATGCGGTCGTCGGTGCGTTCGACCTGCAGGAGCACCTGAATAAGCGGCGATCCCTGGACGACCTCTGCGTCGCTCAGGCCAACCTCGCCCTGCGGCGGCTGGGCGCCTTCCAGGAGCCGGCGGACAGCTACACGCCGGACGCGCTGGCGCGGAGCTGCGGCATCGATTCACGCTTTTCACAGCTGTTCTCGCGGATGCTGGCGACGCTCTCGGAGCATGGCCACCTGCGGCACGAGGGCGGGTCGCGGACTGGCCTTCTCCCCTGCACGCCGGAGACGGTCCGGCACCTGGCCGGGGAGGCCCGGCGGAGGTGGGCGAATGCACCCGAGGTGATCGAGCTGGTGGAGAGTTGCGGGGAGGCTCTGCCCGCGGTCCTGCGGGGCGAGCAGGACCCACTGGAGCTGTTCTCGCCGGTGCTGGAGCGAGAGACTTCGCCTTCCCGCTCGGAGCCGTCGCTCGAGCCCAGCTACAACAGTGTCCTCCGCCGCGGGGTGGAGGCAGTCCTGAAGCGGCTTCCCGGGACTGCGGCCCTGCGGATCCTGGAGATCGGGGGCGGGACGGGCATCGCAACGGCGGCGCTGCTGCCGGTACTGCCCCCCGAGCGCACGCGCTACACGTTCACCGACGTGGGAAAGTCCTTTCTGGCCCGGGCCAGACAGAGGTTCGCCGCGTACCCGTTCATCGGCTACGGCATTCTCGACGTCGAGCAGCCGCCGCAGGAGCAGGGCTATCCCGCGCACGGCTACGACGTGGTCGTCGCCGTCAACATGCTCCACGTGACCCGGAACATGGGCGAGACGCTCGAGCACGTCCGTTCGCTCCTGGCGCCCGGCGGGCTGCTGCTGATCTGGGAGATCACGCGGCCCACGCCCGACTTCGACGTCACCTACGGGTTGCTGATGAACCCGGTGGAGGATGGCAAGCGCAGCCAGAGCAACCCTTTCCTGTCCGGCAGCGAGTGGGTGGACGCGCTCCGTGCCCACGGCTTCGCCCGGGTCGCGATCCTTCCCGACAATTCCCTGCTGGAGCACCAGATCCTGGCCGCCCAGGCCACGAACGAAGCGCCCCTCTCGTCCCGGTCCGCGCTGACGCCGGCGTTCGGCAGCGTCGCCGCCTCACCGGAAGGCGCGCCCGGGCCCCGGTCGCCGCTCGCGAAGAAGGGCGACGTCGGAGAATGGTTCCACGTTCCCTCGTGGAAGCGCTCCAGCCGGCCATTGCCGGCGGAGCCCGCCGGCCCCCCGGCGGGACCCTGGCTGATCTTCGCCGACCGGTGTGGCCTGGGCGAGGATCTCGCCGGGCGGCTCGTGCTGCGGGGACAGGACGTCCTGACCGTGCAGGCGGGCAACGGGTTCCGGGACGAGGGGGAGCGCTCGTTCACGATCGATCCCGCGCGGCCCGCCGATTATGCCGCGCTGCTGGAGGAGCTGCGCGCTCAGGGCAGGTTGCCGTCGAAGGTGGTGCACCTGTGGGCCGTCACGCCCGACCACCCCCCCGGGGCCAACGGCGAGATCCCCGGGGAGCCGGGGTTCGCGGAGCTTCACGGCCTCATCTTCCTGGCCCAGGCGCTGGGCGAGCAGAACGCCATCGGGTCGCTGGAGATCACGGTGGTCTCCAGCCACCTGCAGGAGGTGACGGGTGAAGAGACCATCCTCCCGGAGAAGGCGCTGCTGCTGGGGCCCTGCCGGGTGATTCCCCTGGAGTACCCACACGTCCACTGCCGGAGCGTGGACGTCGTGTACTCCGGTACCCGGAGGGACGAGCGCGTGGTGGAGCAGCTGCTGGACGAGGTGCTCGCCGGCTTTCCGGACCCGGTCGTCGCGTACCGGGGCCCGCACCGCTGGGTGCAGACCATCGAGCCGGTGCGGCTGGAACGGCCCGCCGGAGTGCCGTCCGTGCTGAAGAGGAACGGGGTCTACCTGATCACCGGGGGGCTGGGGAAGATCGGGCTCACGGTCGCCGAGTACCTGGCGAAAACCGTGGCCGCGAAGCTGATCCTGACGGGCCGCACGGGGTTCCCGCCGCCGGACGAGTGGGAGCGGTGGCTGGCTCTCGACGGAGAGGAGGGCGAGCGCGGCCGCACCCTGCGCAAGCTGCGCGAGCTCGAGGCGCTCGGCTCCGAAGTCCTGGTGATGAGCGCCGACGTCGCGGACCTGGAGCAGATGCGGGCGGCGGTGGTCGGCGCCCGGGAGCGGTTCGGGCCCATCGACGGGGTGGTTCACTCGGCGGGACTCCTCGGGGACGGTGCCATCCAGACCAAGACGCCGGAGCAGGTGGAAGAGATCCTGCGCCCCAAGGTGACGGGCACGTTCGTCCTCGACGCGGTCTTCAGGGATACGCCGCTGGACTTCCTGGTCCTGTTTTCGTCGAACTCCGCGGTGAAGCCCGGTTTCGGCCAGGTCGCCTACTCGGCGGCCAACAACTTCCTCGATGCCTTCGCCTGCGGCGCTGCGGCGCGCGGCCGCCGGAGGGTGTCGTGCCTCAGCTGGGACGTCTGGAAGGGGGAAGGGATGGCTTATGACGCAACGGCCCCCCTGGCGCTGCGCCGGCTCAAGGAAGCGGACTTCAACCAGCGCGGCATACTTCCCCACGAGGGCGTCGAGGTGTTCAGCCGTGTCCTCGGAAGCATGCTCCCGCACGTCCTGGTTTCCACCTCGGACTACCTGAGGTCGGCCGACCTCGACCTTCCGCGGCTGTACCTGGACAAGGTGGAAGAGGCTCCGCTGCCCGCTTCGCGGCACGTACGGCCCAGGCTGAGCAACGCCTACGTCGCTCCGGGGAGCGAGACCGAGGAGACGCTGACCCGCATCTGGCAGGACCTCCTGGGGATCGACGCGATCGGCGTCGAGGACGACTTCTTCAATCTGGGTGGAGATTCCCTGATCGGCACGCAGCTCATCACCCGAGTCAAGGCCGGCTTCGGCGTGAAGCTGCCGATGAAGAGCGTCTACCTCCACCGCACCATCCGTAGCGTATCGACCGTGATCGAGGACGCGCTCGTGTCCCAGGCGAGCCCGGAGAAGCTCGGCGAGGTGCTGAAGCAGCTGGAAGGGCTCGAGTAGGCGGCTGGCAGGATCACCGTTCAGCGAACAGGGAGCGATTGCATGAGCGAGGAACAAGTCGGGCTGCTCAGAGACCTCTCACCGGAGAAGCGGGCCCTCGTCCTCAAGGCCCTGAGGGAAGGGGCCATGGAGACCCAGCGGGCGCCCATCGGCCGCAGGGACGTACAGGATGGACCCATCCCGCTGTCCCTGTCGCAGCACAGGCTCTGGCTGGCGGATCAGCTGCGGCCGGGCAGCCGTGCTTACAACGAGCTGTCGGCGGTCCGCCTGAGCGGACCGCTCGACGTGGGCGTGCTCGAGCGGGTCTTCACCGAGATCGTCCGACGCCACGAAGCCCTCCGTACCACCTTTCCCACCACGGACGGCGAATCGGTGCAGGTGATCGCGCCCGCACGACCCATGAAGCTCCTGGTCCACGACCTGAGCACGCTGGGGGAGAGCGAGCAGGACGCCGAGATCCAGCGGCTGGCCGACGAGGAGACCGGCCACACCTTCGACCTCTCACGCGGGCCGCTGCTCAGGCTGGCGCTCCTCCGGCTGTCGGAGCAGCAGCACGTCCTCTTCGTCTCGGCACATCACATTGTCCTGGACGGCTGGTCGATCGGTGTCTTCCGGCGTGAGATGACGGAGCTCTACCGCGCCTTCCGCGCGGGACAGCCTTCGCCGCTGCCGGAGCTGCCGGTACAGTACGCGGATTTCGCGATCTGGCAGCGGCAACAGCTCCGGGAGGAGGACAGGGAGCGCCAGCTCCGGTACTGGACGGTGCAGCTGAAGGATCTTCCACCGCTGCTGCAGCTCCCGACGGCGAACCCCCGTCCCGAAATCCAGACGTTTCGCGGAGCGAGGCAGCATTTCGAGCTCGGAGCCGAGCTCACTGAGGGACTGAAAGCGCTGAGCCAGCGCGAGAGCGTCACTCTCTTCATGACCCTGCTGGGAGCCTTCCAGATCCTGCTCCACCGCCTGTGCAACCAGACCGACGTCCCCGTGGGCACGGTGGTCGCCAACCGCAGCCAGGCCCAGATCGAAGCCCTCATCGGCTTCTTCGTCAACACGCTGGTCATGCGCGGCGACCTGGACGGCAACCCGAGTGTCCGGGAGCTGCTGCGGCGGGTGAGCCGCGTCGCCGTGGAGGCCTACGAGCACCAGGAGCTGCCGTTCGAGTACGTGGTGGAAGCCCTCCAGCCGGAGCGGTCCCTGAGCTACCATCCGCTCTTCCAGGCATTCTTCGACGTGCAGAACACCCCCAGACCCGTGGTGGACCGTGCGCACCTGACGCTCGTCCCCATGCAGGTGGACAGCGCCCCGGCGAGGTTCGACCTGAACCTGTCCATGGAGGACACGTCCCGGGGGCTCCAGGGCTACTGGCAGTACAGCACCGACCTGTTCGAGCCGGACACGATCAGCCGGATGACCGGTCATCTGCAGACGCTGCTGGAAGGGATGGTCGCGAACCCCGACCAGCACGTCGCGATGCTTCCGCTGCTGACGTCCGAGGAGCGGCGGCAGGTACTGGTCGAATGGAACCAGACGAATGCCGACGTCCCCCAGGGCACGTGCATCCACCACCTCATCGAGGCACAGGCCGCCCGGACGCCGGATGCCGTCGCCGTGGCGCACGGGGGCCGGTGCCTCACCTATCGGGCGCTGGATCGTAATGCCAACCAGCTTGCCGGCCGTCTGCGAGTGTCGGGCGTTCGCACCGGGGCCCCGGTGGGGGTCTGCATGCCGCGCTCGGCGGAGGCGGTCGTGGCGCTGCTCGGTGTGCTGAAAGCCGGGGGCGCTTACGTGCCGCTCGACCCCGACTGGCCCAGGGAGCGACTGGCCGAGATCCTGGCGGACGCGGATCCGGCGGCGCTCGTGACCCAGGGGCACCTGGCTTCGGCGGTCCCCGCCGGTGGCACGCCCGTGATCTTCCTGGACGCCGCAACGGAGGAGTGCGACGACGGCCCGGGAGATCCCGGCGTTCCGGTCTCGCCCGACGACCTCGCCTACGTGATCTACACCTCGGGCTCGACCGGGACCCCGAAGGGGGTGCTGGCGAGCCACCGGAACCTGGTCCACTCCACGGCGGCGCGGTGGATCTACTACCGGGAGCCGGTGACCAGCTTTCTGCTGGTCTCGCCGTTCGCGGTGGACAGCTCCGTGGCAGGGATCTTCTGGACCCTGACTCAGGGCGGATCCCTGGTGGTGCCCTCGGACGAGGTCCTCCTCGACATCGCCGGGCTGTGTGAGCTGATCCACGCCCAGCGGGTCTCCCACCTGCTGAGCATTCCCGCGCTTTATGCCGCCATCCTGGAGGAGGCGCAATCCCGGCAGCTCGCTTCGCTCCAGGCCGTGATCCTCGCCGGTGAGCCGTGTCCGGCGAGAATCGTCACAGAACACCGGCGGCGGCTCGGGCAGGCGGCCATCTTCAACGAGTACGGGCCCACCGAAGCCACGGTCTGGAGCACCGTCTACCGGTGTGACCTGCTGCCGCCGCGCACCCCGGTTCCGATCGGGCGGCCCATCGCCAACACGCAGGTCTACCTCCTGGACGACAATGGCCAGCCGGTGCCGGTGGGTGTGCCTGCGGAGCTGCACATCGGGGGGGCGGGTGTGGCCCGCGGCTACCTCAATCGGCCGGAGCTGACCGCCGAGAAGTTCGTGTCCGCCGGGTTCCCCGAGGCTTCGGGCACTCGCCTCTACAGGACCGGCGACCTGGCGCGATTCCTACCGGACGGCAACATCGAGCTTCTGGGCCGGTCGGACCAGCAGGTGAAGATCCGCGGCTTCCGCATCGAGCTCGGCGAGATCGAGACCGTCCTCTCGCAGTTCTGGGCCGCCAGGGAGGCCGTGGTCACGGTACGGGAGGACGAGGAGGGGAACAAGCGTGTGGTCGGCTACCTGAGCTCGAACACGGCCGTGCCGTTCTCCATGGACGAGCTGCGGGGATTCCTCTCGGAGAGGCTTCCCGCGCACGCGGTGCCGTCGGAGCTGGAAGTGCTGGAGAGCCTGCCCCGGCTCCGCAACGGAAAGGTCGACCGGGCGAGCCTCCCCGTGCCGGGGACGCCGCGGACCGGCGTGGCCGCAGCGCCGGGAGACGAATGGACCGACCTGGAGCGGGCGATCGCGGAGATCTGGAAGGCGACGCTGAACAAGGAGGCGGTGGGCCGCGACGACAACTTCTTCAAGATCGGCGGGGACTCGCTCTCCATCGTGCGGGTCTACAACCGCGTGCGCGACATCACGGAGACGCAGCTCGCGATCACGGACCTGTTCAAGCACCCCACCGTCAGCTCCCTGGCCAGGTTCATACAGCCGGAGCCGCCCGCCGAGCCCGGCTGGACGGAGCTGGAGCAAGCGATCGCGGAGATCTGGAAGGCGACGCTGAACAAGGAGGCGGTGGGCCGCGGCGACAACTTCTTCAAGATCGGCGGGGACTCGCTCTCCATCGTGCGGGTCTACAACCGCGTGCGCGACATCACGGATACGCAGCTCGCGATCACGGACCTGTTCAAGCACCCCACCATCAGCTCCCTGGCCAGGTTCATCGAATCGGTGCCGGCGGAGGAGGGATCCGAGGAAAGGAGGCCCGTCACGATCTGAGCTGAGCCGCCACGTAGGGAGAAGCCGCACGCAGCGCGGACCAGGTGAACTACATCAACCCGGAGGAGCAAATGAGGAACACCGTGATCGAGCCGTTCGGAAGCGGCAGCGCCAAGATCATCCATAACCGCAACGGACAGAGCGTTCTCGACCTCCCCGTCGACGAGGTCAGGGAGCTGTTCAAGTCGTCCGGGGCGCTCCTCTTCCGCGATTTCGGGGTGGACCCCGAACAGATGAAGGCGTTCGCGGACCAGTTCAGCTACAAGTTCAACCGGGACCGCCTGAGGCCGCCGGTGGAGGGCAGCGACGGGTTCGTGCAGATGGTGACCGAAGGGATGGGCTACGTCGAGCCGCACAGCGAGCAGGCGAACTCTCCGTTCCGCCCGGACGCGATCTGGTTCTGTTGCGGCACACCCGCCGAGCAGGGCGGGGAGACTCTCTACTGGGACGGGGTTCGCCTGTGGGACGAGTTCAGCCCCGAGCTCAGGAAGCTCTTCAGCACGAAGAAGCTCCGGTTCTTCCAGCGCTACACCCCGGACAAGTGGAAGCTGTTCCTGGGACCAGGATCCACCCTGGACGACGCCCGGCGCTCCCTGGACGACGTCGAGGGCCTCTCCTACTTCGTGAGCGAGGACGACTCCATCTACCTCGAGTACGTGTGCTCGGCCGTGGTCAGGACCAAGTACGGCGAACAGGAGGCCTTCGTGAACAGCCTCCTGTCGGAGCGGGAGAACACCCTTGGGGAGCTCATGTCGTTCGACGACGGAACGGAGATTCCCGACGACGTCATCGGCGAGGTCACAGAAGCCGTGAACCGGCGTACCGAGGAGATCCCGTGGCAGCCGGGGGACCTGGCGTTCATCGACAACTGGCGCTACATGCACGGCCGCAACCCGTACACGGACAAGCGGCGGAAGATCTATTCCAGTCTCAGCTTCCTCAACTTCTAGGGTCGTGTCGTCGTAACCGCCCGCGAACGAGGAACCGCATTGGGAACCCAAGACCTGCGCGAACGGCCACGCGACGTTCCACGGGAAGACCCGCGTCACGTACGTGTGCCCGTGGTATACCCCCGGGCGCGGCCGGACTGCGCTCCTCTCTCCTTCGCGCAGCAGCGGTTATGGCTCCTGGACCAGCTCGACCCGGGGCTCTCCACGTACAACCTTCTCCTAGCCATGCGGCTCACCGGAGGGCTGCGCGCGGAGGCGATGGAGCGCGCGATCGATGGCGTCGTGCGTCGGCACGAGGTACTGCGCACCACGATCGGAGAAGCCGACGGAGAGCCCGTGCAGGTCATCGCTCCCGAGCTGCACGTGCCGCTCCTGCTCCGCGACCTGCGAGAGCTTCCGGGAGAGGAGCGGGAGGCGCGGGCGCGGCAGGCCATGAGGGCGCAGGAGGGGACCCCTTTCGACCTGCGGCGGGGGCCGCTCCTCCGGGCGGAGCTGCTGCGTCTCTCGGACGAGGAGCACGTGCTCCTCCTGGCCGTGCACCACATCGTCTCCGACGCGTGGTCTCTCGGCGTGCTCTTCAGCGAGATCGAAGCGCACGCCGATGCGTTCGCGAACGGGAAGGCACCATCCTTCGCTCCACTGCCGATCCAGTACGCGGACTATGCGGTCTGGCAGCGAGACTACCTCCGGGGGGAAACGCTCGAGAGGCACCTCGCGTTCTGGAGGGAGCGGCTCGCAGGCGCACCCGCACTGCTTGAGCTCCCCACCGATCGTCCCCGTCCCAAGGTGCGGAGCTTCCGGGGCACCGAGTATACCGTGCCCCTCACCGCCGGAATCGGGGAGCGGCTGCGCGATCTGGGCGCGGAGGAGTACGCGACGCCCTTCATGGTGCTCCTCACCGCGTTCAACGTGCTTCTTTACCGCTATACCGGAGAGCAGGACCTGGTCGTCGGGACGGTCGTGGCCAACCGTACCCTGCCGGAGAGCGAAGGGCTGATCGGCTTCTTCGTGAACACGCTGGTGATGCGCACGGACCTCTCCGGAGACCCTTCCTTCCGGGAACTCCTGGGGCGCGTACGCGACGCGACGCTCGGAGTCTTCGCCCACTGGGACGTTCCCTTCGAGAAGCTCGTGGAGGAGCTGAGACCCGAACGGAGCCTGAGCCACAATCCGTTCTTCCAGGTGATGTTCGTGCTGCAGAACGTCTCGCAGGGAGCACTGCGGCTCGACGGCATCGGGGTGGAGGTCGTGGAAACCGAGAAGACCACCTCCAAGTTCGACCTCACGCTATTCGTCGAGGTGAAAAACGCACGGCCCGTGCTGTTGCTGGAGTACAACACGGATCTCTTCGACGCCAGCACGATCGAGCGCATGGCGGAGCATTTTCGCATGCTTCTCGATGCCGCCGTCGAGGGGCCGGACGGCCGGATCACGGAGGTGGGCTTTCTCTCCTCCGCCGAGCGTGTGCGGATCCTGGCGGAATGGAACGCCACGGAGCGCGACTACCCTGCCGGGGCCTGCATCCACGTCCTGTTCGCCGATCAGGCCCGGAGCACTCCGGACGCGGTGGCGGTCGTGCACGGCGAAGAGACGCTCACGTACGGAGAGCTGGATCGGCGCGCCAACCGCCTGGCGAACGCCTTGCGGAGGCGCGGGGTGGGTCCGGAGGCATGCGTCGGGGTGTGCATGCAGCGGACACCCGCGATGCTGGTGTCCCTTCTCGGGATCCTCAAAGCCGGCGGAGCATACGTGCCGCTGGATCCCGCCTACCCCCCGGAGCGGATCCGCTCCATGATCGAGGACGCCGCCGTGGGGCTCGTCCTCACCGAGACTCCACTCCTCGGGGCGCTTCTGGGGTCCGGGGTCGCTTTCCTGGACCTCGACACCGCGTCCGAGGCGCTGGTCGGAGAGTCGGAGGCGGCACCCGTGACGGGAGTGGCCCCTGAAAACCTCTCGTACGTGATCTTCACCTCCGGAAGCACGGGGCGCCCCAAAGGGGTGATGCTCCAGCATGGGGGCACCGTGGTCTTCCTGCGCTGGATGCGGGAGCTCGTTCCGGCCGAGGAGTGGTCGTCCGTACTGGGCTCGACCTCGATCAGCTTCGACGTGTCGGTGGCCGAGGTGTTCGGCACCCTCTGCTGGGGCGGGAAGCTGGTGCTGGTGCAGAACGTCCTGGAGCTTTCCTCCGTGTCCGAGGCGGAGGAGGTGAAGCTGGTGACGACGGTCCCCACGGCCGCCGCGGAACTGCTGCGCAGCGGGGGAATTCCGCGGAGCGTACGGGCCTTCAACCTGGCTGGAGAGGTCCTCACGCCAGAGCTGGCGCGGGGGCTCTACGCGCTCGGCCACGTGGAGCAGGTGCGCAACCTGTATGGGCCCACGGAGGACACGACCTATTCCACTTGCGCGCTGGTGGAGCCGGGAAGGGAGCGGGTGGGGATCGGGCGGCCCATCGCCGACGCGCAGAGCTACGTCCTCGACCCGGGTCTGCAGCCAGTGCCCGTGGGGGTCGCCGGGCAGCTGTTCCTGGGTGGCGACGGACTGGCGCGCGGGTACGTCCACCGGCCCGGGCTGACGGCGGAGCGCTTCGTGCCCAACCCGCACGGCGTGCCGGGGTCGCGCATGTACCGCACGGGAGACCGGGCGCGCTGGCGGCCGGATGGCACGCTGGAGTACCTCGGGCGCACGGACCACCAAGTGAAGGTGCGCGGCTTCCGCATCGAGCCGGGAGAGATCGAGACGGCTCTCCGTGAGCAGGAAGGCGTGCGGGACGCGGTGGTGACGGTGCGGGAGGACACGCCGGAGCAGAAGCGGCTGGTCGCCTACGTGGTCCCGGACGAGGGCGCCGGGGTGCCGACGGCGGAACTGCGGGCGCGCCTGGCGGCCCGCCTGCCCGAATACATGGTGCCCCCGGCGTTCGTGGTGCTGGAACGCCTGCCGCTCAACTCCAACGGCAAGGTGGACCGGGGGGCGCTGCCGGCGCCGGAGCAGGGAGCGGGGGCAGCGTACGTGGCGCCGCGGACGCCGGTGGAGGAGGTGGTGGCGGGGATCTGGGCGGAGGTGCTGCGCCTGGAGCGGGTGGGGGCGGAGGAGGGCTTCTTCGAGCTGGGGGGCCACTCGCTGCTGGCCACACAGGTGGTCTCGCGGGCTCGGCAGGCGTTCGGGGTGGAGGTGCCGCTGCGGGCGCTCTTCGAGGCGCCCACGGTGGCCGCGCTCGCCGGGCGAATCGAGGTGCTGCGCGGCGCGGGCGCCTCGCCGGCGCCGCCCCTCGTGCCGGTGCGGCGCGACGGCGCGCCGCTGCCGCTGTCGTTCGCGCAGCAGCGGCTGTGGTTCCTGGACCGGCTGGAGCCGGGTAGCGCCGCGTACAACATCCCGGCCGCGCTGCGCCTGCGCGGGGCGCTGGACGTGGCCGCGCTGGGGCGCGTCCTGGGCGAGGTGGTGCGACGCCACGAGTCGCTGCGCACGACCTTCGCCGAAGCCGCGGGCGGACCCGTGCAGGTGGTGCACGAGGCCGTACCCGTGGCGCTCCCGGTGGTGGACCTGTGCGCCGGGGCGGCGGCAGAGCGCGAAGCCGCGGTGCTCCGGCTGGCCGGCGAGGAGGCCCGGCGGCCCTTCCACCTGGCCGCTGGGCCGCTGCTGCGCGCCGCGCTGCTGCGCCTGGCCGACGAGGAGTGGGTGCTGCTGTTCACCATGCACCACGCCGTCTCGGACGGGTGGAGCATGGGCGTGCTGGTGCGCGAGGTCTCCGCGCTGTACACCGCCTTCAGCCGCAGCGAGGAGGCGGAGCTCGCGCGGCTACCGGTGCAGTACGCGGACTACGCGGTGTGGCAGCGCGAATACCTGGCCGGCGAGGTGCTGGAGGCGCAGCTCTCCTGGTGGCGCGAGCGCCTGGCCAGTGCGCCTCCGCTCCTGGATCTGCCCACCGACCGCTCCCGCCCCGCGGCAGCCAGCGAGCAGGCGCGCGTGCTCCCCTTCACGCTCCCGGCAGAGGCCGTGGACGCGCTGCGGGCACTGGGGCGGGCGGAGGGAAGCACGCTCTACATGGTGCTGCTGGCGGGCTTCCAGGTCCTCCTCTCCCGCTACGCCGGAGAGGTGGACGTGAGCATAGGCTCGCCGGTGGCGGGACGGACGCGCGCGGAGACGGAGGGGCTCATCGGCTTCTTCGTCAACACGCTGGTCGTGCGCACCGACCTGGCAGGAGACCCTTCGTTCCGCGCGCTGCTGGGGCGCGTGCGCGAGGCCGCCCTGGGGGCCTTCGCGCACCAGGAGGTGCCATTCGAGAAGCTGGTGGAGGAGCTGGCCCCGGAGCGCAGCCTGGCGCGCACGCCGCTCTTCCAGGTGATGTTCAGCCTGCAGAACGCGGAGCGCGGCGAGCTGCGCCTGGGCGACGTGCGGGCGGAGCCGGCGGGGGTAGTTGGAGCGCTGGCCAAGTTCGACCTGAACCTGGGGGTGACGGAAGAGGGCGATGGGCTGGCCGGGTCGCTGACGTACCGCGCCGAGTTGTGGGATGCCGCCACGATGGAGCGGATGCTGGAGCACTTCCGCGCGCTCCTCACGGCGCTTGCCGCAGAGCCGGGGCGCAGGCTCGCGGAGCTGGGAATGCTCTCCGGCCAGGAGCGCCGGCAGGTGGTGGAGGAATGGAACGCGAGCGCGCGCGCCTACCCGGCGGGGCTCACCCTGCATGGGCTGGTGCAGGCGCAGGCGCGCCGCACGCCCCGGGCGGTGGCGCTCGTCTTCGAGGGCCAGACGCTTACCTACGCCGAACTGGAGGCACGTGCCGAAGCGCTCGCCGTCCGCCTGCGGGCCCTGGGGGTGGGCCCCGAGGCGCGCGTGGGCGTCTGCGCGGAGCGCTCGCCCGAGCTCGTCGTGGCGCTACTGGGCACGCTCCGGGCCGGCGGCGCCTACGTTCCCGTGGATCCCGGCTACCCGGCCGAGCGCATCGCCTACATGCTCGCCGACTCCGGCGTGCCGGTGCTGCTGACCCAGGAGCGCCTGGCCGGCGGCCTCCCGGAGTTCGGCGGCGAGGTGGTGCTGCTCGACCGCGCAGACGGCGCCGAGCGCGCGGGCTACGTCCGCACTCCCTTCCCGGAGGTGGATCCCGAAGGGCTGGCGTACGTCATCTACACCTCGGGGTCCACCGGCCGGCCCAAGGGAGCGATGAACGCGCACCGCGGCATCGTCAACCGGCTGCTGTGGATGCAGGAGCAGTACGAGCTGGGAGCCGGAGACGTGGTGCTGCAGAAGACGCCGTTCGGCTTCGACGTCTCGGTGTGGGAGCTCTTCTGGCCGCTGATGACGGGGGCGCGCCTGGTGCTGGCCCGCCCGGGGGCCCATGGGGACCCGCGCTACCTGTCGGAAGTGATCGAGCGGGAGGGGGTGAGCACGCTGCACTTCGTGCCGCCCATGCTGCAGGCCTTTTTGGACGCTGGGGAGCCGGGGCGGTGCGCGTCGCTGCGGCGGGTGATGTGCAGCGGCGAGGCGCTGCCGTACGAGCTGACGGAGCGCTTCCGCGAGGCGCTGCCGGCGGCGGAGCTTCACAACCTGTACGGGCCCACCGAGGCCGCGGTGGACGTCACGTACTGGAAGTGCGAGCCGCGGGAGCGTCGCGTGGTGCCGATCGGGTGTCCGGTGGCGAACACGCGCCTGTACGTGCTGGACGGCGCGGGCGAGCCGGCGCCGGTGGGGGTGCCGGGCGAGCTGTTCATCGGAGGGTTGCAGGTGGGTCGGGGCTACCTGGGGAGGGCGGAGCTTACGGCGGAGAAGTTCGTGCCCGACGCGCTGTCGGGAGATAGGGGAGTGCGCCTGTACCGGACCGGGGACCGGGCGCGGTGGACGCTCGCCGGCGAGGTGGAGTACCTGGGGCGGATGGACTTCCAGGTGAAGGTGCGGGGGTTCCGGATCGAGCTGGGGGAGATCGAGGCCGCGCTGCTGGGGCACGCCGGAGTTCGCGAGGCGGTGGTGCTGGCGCGCGAGGACGCACCCGGCGACCGGCGGATCGTCGCGTACGTGGTGCCCGGGGGAGAGGTGGCACCAGAGTCGGCCGAGCTGCGCACGCAGCTGGGGAAGCGTCTGCCAGAGTACATGATCCCCTCGGCGTTCGTGGTGCTGGACGCGCTGCCGCTGACGCCCAACGGCAAGATGGACCGGCGGGCGCTGCCCGCGCCGGAGTTCGCCGCGGTGGACGGGTACGTGGCGCCGCGGACGCCGGTGGAGGAGGTGGTGGCGGGGATCTGGGCGGAGGTGCTGCGCCTGGAGCGGGTGGGGGCGGAGGAGGGCTTCTTCGAGCTGGGGGGCCACTCGCTGCTGGCCACACAGGTTGTCTCGCGGGCTCGGCAGGCGTTCGGGGTGGAGGTGCCGCTGCGGGCGCTCTTCGAGGCGCCCACGGTGGCCGCGCTCGCCGGGCGAATCGAGACGCTGCGCGGCGCGGGCGCCTCGCCGGCGCCGCCCCTCGTGCCGGTGCGGCGCGACGGCGCGCCGCTGCCGCTGTCGTTCGCGCAGCAGCGGCTGTGGGTGGTGGACCGGCTGGAGCCGGACAGCCCCGCGTACAACATGCCCTTCGCGCTGCGCCTGCGTGGCGCGCTGGACACCGGGGCGCTGCGGGCCAGTCTGGACGCGCTGGTGCGTCGGCACGAGACGCTGCGCACCACCTTCGCGGAGCAGGCCGGTGCGCCGGTGCAGGTAGTCCACCCGCCCGCGCCGGTGCCGCTGCCGCTGCTGGACCTGCGGGAGCTGCCGGAAGCGGAGCGCGAGGCCCTGGCCGGGCGCCTGGCGTCCGAGGAGTCGCTGCGGCCGTTCGACCTGGCGCGGGGTCCGCTGCTGCGCAGCACGCTGCTGCGCCTGGGCGAGGCGGACCACGTGCTGTGCTTCACGCTCCACCACGTCGTCAGCGACGGCTGGAGCATGCAGGTGCTGGTGCGCGAGGTGTCCGCGCTCTACGCCGCCTTCCGCCGTGGAGAGGAGCCGCAGCTTCCCGAGCTGCCGGTGCAGTACGCCGATTACGCGCTCTGGCAGCGCGAGTGGCTCCGCGGCGACGTTCTGGAGGAGCAGATCGGCTACTGGAAGCAGAAGCTGGGCGGCGCCCCTCCCCTGCTGGAGGTTCCCACGGACGGGGCGCGCTCGGCGTCGCGCAGCGTGCGCGTGGGGAGCCACGACTTCCGCCTGCCGGCCGGGGTGGCGGGCGGGCTGCGAGAGCTTTCGCGGCGCGAAGGTGCGACGCTGTTCATGACGCTGCTCGCCGCCTGGCAGGGCCTGCTCTCGAGGTATTCGGGGCAGGAGGACGTGGTCGTGGGCACCCCCGTCGCGGGACGGACGCGCCAGGAGACGGAGGGGCTGATCGGCTTCTTCGTCAACATGCTCGCGCTGCGGGCGGAGCTGGGGGGGGACCCCACCTGGGGCGAGCTGCTGGGACGGGTGCGGGAAACGGCGCTGGGGGCGTACGAGCACCAGGAGCTGCCGTTCGAGCGCCTGGTGGACGAGCTGGGAGTGGAGCGGAGCCTGACGCACACCCCGGTCTTCCAGGTGATCTTCGCGGTGCAGCGGCCCGGCGGGGGCGAGCGGCTGTCGCTGGGCGAGGTGCGGGTGGAGCAGTTCGGAGCGGGCGGTCGCGTGGCCAAGTTCGACCTGAACCTGACCATGCTCGACGGGGAGGAGGCGCTCGGGGGGACGCTCACGTACCGCGCGGGGCTGTACGATGCGGAGACGGTCGCGCGCATGGGCGGCCACTTCGAGGTGCTGCTGGAGGCCATGGCGGCGGCGCATCCGGGGCAGCGTCTTTCCGAGGTGCCGCTGCTGCGCGGGGCCGAGCGCGAGCAGCTGCTGCACGTCTCGCGGGGCGCCGACACCGGCTACACCGGCGAGCTGTGCCTGCACGAGCTGGTGCACGTGCAGGTGCTGCGCACCCCTCATGCGCCCGCGCTGCGCTTCGAGGGGCAGGGCCTCAGCTACGCCGAGCTCTTCCGGCGCTCCTGCCGGCTCGCCCAGCTGCTGCGGCGCGAGGGCGTCGGAGCGGAAGTACGCGTGGGGATCTGCATGGAGCCGGCCCCGGAGATGATCGTGGCCGTGCTGGGCGTGCTCCTGGCCGGCGGGGCCTACCTGCCGCTGGACCCGGAGCTGCCGGCCGAGCGGCGCGCCTACATGCTGCGTGACGCCGCCCCGGTGCTGCTGCTGACGCAGACGGCCTTGGCGGAGCGCCTCCAGGACTGCGGCGTGCCGCTCTTCCTGGTGGACGCGCAGGCCGAGCGCCTGGCGCGGGAAAGCGACGTAGCCCCGGTCACCGGGGTCCTGTCCGACAACCTGGCGTATGTCATCTACACCTCCGGCTCCACGGGCCGCCCCAAGGGGGTGCTGGTGGAGCACCGCTGCGTGGGCAACACCATCCTGGAGCTGGCCCGCATCTACGGCTCCGGCCCCGGCGATCGCAACCTGCTGTACGCGCCGCTGCACTTCGACGCCTCGGTGGGCGACATCTTCATCGCGCTGTGCAGCGGGGCCGAGCTGGTGGTGGCCCGGCGCGAGGCGATGCTGCCGGGGGAGGACCTGCTGCGCCTGCTGCGGGAGCAGCGGATCACGCACGTGAAGACGATGCAGTCGGCACTGGCGGCCACGCCGGTGGAGGAGCTGCCGGAGCTGCGCACGCTGATCGCCGGGGGGGACAAGCTGCCGGGGGAGCAGCTGCGGCGCTGGAGCGCGGCGGGGCGGCGCTTCTTCAACGGGTACGGGGCGACGGAGGCGAGCATCCGCAACACCTCCAGCGCGTACGCGGCGCAGGAGGGGGACCCGCCGATCGGGCGGACGTTCGGGAACACGCAGCTGTACGTGCTGGACCGGTGGCTGGAGCCGGTGCCGGTCGGGGTGGCCGGGGAGCTGTACATCGGGGGCGTGGGGGTGGTGCGGGGGTATCTGGGCAGACCCGACCTCACGGCGGAGCGCTTCGTGCCGGACCCGCACCGGGGGGTGGCGGGTGCGCGCCTGTACCGGACGGGGGACCTGGGGCGGAGGCGGGGGGACGGGGAGATCGAGTTCCAGGGGCGTGGGGACCACCAGGTGAAGGTGCGCGGGTACCGGGTGGAGCTGGGGGAGATCGAGGGGGTGCTGCGTACGCACGCGCAGGTGCGGGAGGCCGTGGTGCTGCAGCGGGAGGACGCGCCGGGGCAGCAGCGGCTGGTGGCGTACGTGGTGCCGGAGGCGGGGGGGGAGCCGGGGGCGGCGGAGCTGCGGGGGCACGTGGCGGAGCAGGTGCCGGAGTACATGGTGCCGGGCGCGTTCGTGGTGATGGAGCAGCTGCCGGTGATGGCCAACGGCAAGGTCGACCGGCGCCTGCTGCCGGCCCCCGAGCGCCCGCCGGAAGACGAGCACGTGGCGCCGCGTACGGTGGTGGAGGAGGTGGTCGCGGGGATCTGGGCGGAGCTGCTGCACCTGGAGCGGGTGGGGGTGGAGGAGAACTTCTTCGACGTGGGTGGGCACTCGCTGCTGGCCACCCAGGTGGTGACACGGCTGCGGGAAACGCTGGGCATCGAGGTGCCGTTGCGTGCCTTTTTCGAGCAGCCCACCGTGGAAGCCCTGGCCAGGATCGCGGAGGACCGCCTGATCGGCGCCCTGGACGCCGATCAGCTGGCGGAGCACCTGGAGCTGGAGCCCGAGCAGGACCCGGACTTCGACGAGAACAGGGGTCGGGCAGCGTGGTAGAATCCGCGATACTTCAAGGTTGCCGCACATGAACGACCAACCGATCGCCGGTGTCGCGGAAGTGCTCGGGCAGCTTTCGTCCGCAAAGAGACAGGCGCTCCTGCAGAAGATCCTGCGGCGGGGAAACAATGCGGCCCAGGAGAAGATTCCCCGCCGGACTTCCCACGGCCCCGCGCCGCTGTCGTTCGCGCAGCAGCGGCTGTGGCTGGTGGACCGGCTGGAGCCGGGGAGCGCCTCCTACAACATTCCGTACGCAGTGCGCCTGCGGGGAGAGCTCGACGCCGGTGCGCTGCGGGCGAGCCTGGACGCGCTGGTGCGGCGGCACGAGACGCTGCGCACGGTCTTCGCCGAGCACGGCGGCGCGCCCGTGCAGGTCGTCCACCTGCCCGCTCCGGTCGCGCTCGCAGTGCCAGACCTGCGAGGCCTGGCGGAGGCCGAGCGTGAGGCCGAGGCGGAGCGTCTGGCGGACGCGGAGGCGCTGCGGCCCTTCGACCTGGCGGGGGGTCCGCTGCTGCGCAGCACGCTGATCCGCCTGGCCGACGACGACCACGTGCTGTGCTTCACGCTGCACCACATCGTCAGCGACGGCTGGAGCCGCGGTGTGCTGGTGCGCGAGGTCTCCGTTCACTATGCGGCTGCTCTGCGGGGCGAGGTGGCGCAGCTGCCGGAGCTGGAGATCCAGTACGCCGACTTCGCCGTCTGGCAGCGCCAGTGGCTCTCCGGCGAGACCCTGGAGGCGCAGCTCGGCTACTGGCGGGAACGCCTGGCCGGCGCTCCGCCGCTGCTGGAGGTCCCTGTCGACCGCCCCCGTGCCCCGTGGCAGAGCTCCCGCGCTGGGATCCACCACTTCGTGCTCCCTGCCGAGCTGTCGCGCGGGCTGCGGGCGCTCTCCCGGCGCGAGGGGACGACGCTGTTCATGACGCTGCTGGCCGGCTGGCAGGCGCTGCTGGCGCGCTACGCGGGGCAGGAGGACGTGGTGGTGGGCACCCCGATCGCGGGGCGGACCCGGGGCGAGACGGAGGGGCTGATCGGCTTCTTCGTCAACATGCTCGCCCTGCGCGCCGACCTGGATGGAGAGCCCACCTGGAGCGAGCTGCTGGGGCGGGTGCGTGAGACCGCGCTGGAGGCGTATGAGCACCAGGACCTCCCCTTCGAGCGCCTGGTCGAGGAGCTGGGGGTGGAGCGCAGCCTCGCGCACGCGCCCGTCTTCCAGGTGACGTTCGCGCTGAACCGCGCCGCGGGAGCGGGCGAGCGGCTGCGCCTGGGCGAAGTGGAGCAGGAACCGTTCGGAGCCGGAGCCGGGGTGGCGAAGTTCGAGATGCAGCTGGCGCTCGCGGACACGGGGGACGACCTGGCCGGAGAGCTGGTCTACCGCGCGGCGCTGTTCGAGGCGGACACGATCGCGCGCATGGCCGGGCACCTGGAGGTGCTGCTGGGGGCGATGGCGGCCGACCCCGACCAGCGTCTCGCGGAGCTGTCGCTGCTGCGCGGCGCCGAGCGCGTGCAGCTCCTGGAGGAGTGGACCGACACCGCGCGCCCGTACCCCGGCCTGTGCCTGCACGAGCTGGTCTCGGCGCAGGCGGTGCGCACGCCCGGCGCCGTCGCCCTGGTCTTCGAGGGCGAGTCCCTGTCCTACGCCGCGCTGGAAGCTCGCTCCAACCAGCTCGCCCGGCACCTGGCCGTCCTGGGCTCGGGCCCGGAAATCCGCGTGGGCGTGTGCGCCGAGCGCTCGCCCGAGCTGGTGGTCGCCCTGCTCGCGGTGCTCAAGGCCGGCGCCGCCTACGTGCCGCTGGACCCCTCCTACCCGGCCGAGCGGCTGGCCTACATGCTGGAGGACTCCGGCGTGCCGGTGCTGCTGACGCAGGAGCACCTGCTGGAGCGCATCCCCACGCACGCCGCGCAGGTGGTCTGCCTGGACCGCGACGCGGAGGGGGTAGCCGCAGAAAGCGCGGAGCCGCTGCCGCTGCGTGCGGATCCGGACTCGCTGGCGTACGTCATCTACACCTCGGGCTCGACGGGGCGGCCCAAGGGCGCGATGAACGCGCACCGCGGCATCGTCAACCGCCTGCTGTGGATGCAGGACCAGTACGGGCTGGCGTCCGGCGACGTGGTGCTCCAGAAGACGCCCTTCAGCTTCGACGTCTCCGTCTGGGAGTTCTTCTGGCCGCTGATGACGGGGGCGCGCCTGGTGCTGGCGAAGCCGGAGGGGCACCGCGACCCGGCGTACCTCGCCGAGCTGATCGAGCGCGAGGCGGTCACGACGCTGCACTTCGTCCCGCCGATGCTCCAGGCCTTTTTGGAGGCAGGCGAGGCGGGACGCTGCGGCACGCTGCGCCGGGTGATGTGCAGCGGCGAGGCGCTGCCGTACGAGCTGACGGAGCGCTTCCGGGCGGCGCTGCCGGGCGTGGAGCTGCACAACCTGTACGGCCCCACCGAGGCTGCGGTGGACGTCACCTGCTGGGCGGCGGAGCCGCGGGCGTGTCGCGTGGTGCCGATCGGGCGTCCGGTGGCGAACACGCGCCTGTACGTGCTGGACACGGGCGGCGAGCCGGTGCCGGTGGGGGTGCCCGGGGGGCTGTTCCTGGGCGGGGTGCAGGTAGGGCGCGGATACCTGGGCCGTCCGGAGCTGACGGCGGAGAAGTTCGTCCCCGACGCGTTCTCGGCGGAGGGCGGTGCGCGGCTGTACCGGACGGGGGACCGGGCGCGGTGGACGGCCGCGGGCGAGGTGGAGTACCTGGGCCGGCTGGACTTCCAGGTCAAGATCCGCGGCTTCCGCATCGAGCCGGGGGAGATCGAGTCGGCGCTGCTGGAGCAGGCGGGCGTGCGGGAGTGCGTGGTGCTGGTGCGGGAGGACGCGCCGGGCGACCGGCGCCTGGTGGCGTACGTGGTGGGCGAGGTGGAGGTGGAGGCGCTGCGGGCGCGGCTGCACGAGCGCCTGCCGGAGTACATGGTGCCGAGCGCCTTCGTGGCGCTGGAGAGCGTTCCGCTGAACGCGAACGGCAAGGTGGACCGCCGCGCGCTGCCGGCGCCGGAGCACGGGGCGGGCGGGGGCCGGTACGTGGCGCCGCGCACGGCGGCGGAGGAGGTGCTGGCGGGGATCTGGGGGGAGGTGCTGGGGGTGGAGCGGGTGGGAGCGGAGGACGTCTTCTTCGAGCTGGGCGGACACTCGCTGCTGGCGACGCAGGTGGTGTCGCGCGCGCGGCAGGCGTTCGGGGTGGAGGTGCCGCTGCGGGCGCTGTTCGAGTCGCGCACGGTGGCGGGGCTGGCCGGGCGCATCGAGGCGCTGCGGAGCGCGGGCGGGATGACGGCGCCGCCGATGGAGCGGGTGCCGCGCGAAGGGCGGCTGCCGCTGTCGTTCGCGCAGCAGCGGCTGTGGGTGGTGGACCGGCTGGAGCCGGGGAGCGCCGCGTACAACATGCCCTTCGCGCTGCGGCTGCGGGGCGCGCTGGACACGGCGGCGCTCCAGGCCAGTCTGGACGCGTTGGTGCGGCGCCACGAGACGCTGCGCACCACGTTCGCGGAGCAGGACGGCATGCCCGTGCAGGTCATCCACCCCGCCGCGACGGTCGTGCCGGGGGAGCTGGATCTGCGCGGCCTGCCGGAAGCACAGCGCATGGCGGAAGCCGAGCGGCTGGCGTCCGAGGAGGCGCTGCGGCCCTTCGACCTGGCGCGCGGGCCGCTGCTGCGGAGCACGCTGCTGCGCGTGGGCGAGGAAGAGCACGTGCTGCTCTTCACGCTGCACCACGTGGTCAGCGACGGCTGGAGCATGCAGGTGCTGGTGCGCGAGGTCTCCGCGCTCTATGCCGCCTTCAGCCGGGGCGAGCCGTCGCCGCTGCCGGAGCTGCCGGTGCAGTACGCCGACTTCGCGGCCTGGCAGCGCGAGTGGCTCAGCGGCGGAGTGCTGGACGAGCAGATCGGCTACTGGCGGGAACGCCTGGCCGGCGCTCCTCCGCTGCTGGAGATCCCCACGGACCGTCCGCGGGCGTTGGGACAGAGCCCGCACGCGGGCAGCCACGCCTTCGTCCTGTCTCCGGTCGTCTCGAACGCTCTGCGAGCGCTCTCCCGGCGCGAGGGTACGACGCTGTTCATGACGCTGCTGGCCGGGTGGCAGGCGCTGCTGGCGCGCTACGCGGGGCAGGAGGACGTGGTGGTGGGCACCCCGATCGCGGGGCGGACTCGGGGCGAGACGGAGGGGCTGATCGGCTTCTTCGTCAACATGCTCGCCCTGCGCGCCGACCTGGACGGGGATCCCACCTGGGGCGAACTGCTGGGGCGGGTGCGTGAGACCGCGCTGGAGGCGTATGAGCACCAGGAGCTCCCCTTCGAGCGGCTGGTCGAGGAGCTGGGGGTGGAGCGTAGCCTCGCGCACGCGCCCGTCTTCCAGGTGACGTTCGCGCTGAACCGCGCCGCGGGAGCGGGCGAGCGGCTGCGCCTGGGCGAAGTGGAGCAGGAACCGTTCGGAGCCGGAGCCGGGGTGGCGAAGTTCGAGATGCAGCTGGCGCTCGCGGACACGGGGGACGACCTGGCCGGAGAGCTGGTCTACCGCGCGGCGCTGTTCGAGGCGGCCACGATCGCGCGCATGGCCGGGCACCTGGAGGTGCTGCTGGGGGCGATGGCGGCCGACCCCGACCAGCGTCTCGCGGAGCTGTCGCTGGTCAGGGGAGCCGAGCGCGTGCAGGTGCTGGAAGCGTGGAACGCCACAGAGCGCGACTACCCGGGCGTGTGCCTGCACGAGCTGGTCTCGGCACAGGTGGCGCGCACCCCCGATGCTGCGGCGGTGGTCTTCGAGGACCGGACGCTTACGTATGCCGAGCTGGAGGCGAGTTCCAACCAGCTCGCCCACAGGCTGGTTGGGCTTGGCGTCGGCCCCGAGATCCGCGTGGGCCTGTACGTCGAGCGCGGTCTCGAGATGATCCTCGGCATCCTGGGGATCCTCAAGGCCGGCGGCGCCTACGTCCCGCTGGACCCCGCCTATCCGGCCGAGCGCCTCGCCTACATCCTCCGGGACGCCGGCATCCGCGTCCTGCTCACCCAGGCCGCCATCCGGGGCACGCTCCCCGAGGCTGGCGTGGAAACGCTCTGCCTGGACGCCGAAAGGGAGCACATCGCGGCCCTGAGCGACACCGCTCCCGAGACCGGCGTCGTTCCGGAAAACTCGGCGTACGTCATCTACACCTCCGGGAGCACGGGTCTACCCAAGGGGGTGCTGGTGGAGCACCGCCAGGTCGCCCGCCTCTTCAGCGCCACCCAGGACTGGTTCGGCTTCGGGACGGAGGACGTGTGGACGCTCTTCCACTCGTACGCCTTCGACTTCTCGGTATGGGAGATCTGGGGCGCGCTGCTCTTCGGCGGCAAGCTCGTGGTCGTGCCGCTGGAAACGAGCCGCGATCCCGCCGCCTTCCGCAGGCTCCTGAAAGCGGAGAGGGTGACGGTGCTCAACCAGACGCCCTCGGCGTTCCGGCAGCTGAGCGCGGTCGACGACGCCGCGCAGGACGACGAGGAACTGGCGCTGCGGTTCGTGGTCTTCGGGGGCGAGGCGCTGGAGCCGGCGAGCCTGCGCGAGTGGATCGAGCGGCACGGGGACGAGCGTCCGCGGCTGGTGAACATGTACGGGATCACGGAGACCACCGTACACGTCACCTACCGGCCCATTGGGAGGGCCGAAGCGGAGGGCGGCTCGGCCAGCGTGATCGGCAGGGGGATCCCGGACCTGCGTGTCTACGTGCTGGACACGCAGGGGGAGCCCACGCCGGTCGGCGTGCCGGGCGAGCTGTACGTGGGCGGTGGAGGGCTGGCCCGCGGGTACCTGGGGCGGGCGGAGCTTACGGCGGAGCGCTTCGGGCCCGACGCGTTCTCGGGGAAGGCGGGAGCGCGGTTGTACCGTTCGGGGGACCGGGCGCGGTGGACTCCGCGCGGCGAGGTGGAGTACCTGGGGCGGACGGACTTCCAGGTGAAGGTGCGGGGTTTCCGGATCGAGCTGGGGGAGATCGAGGCCGCGCTGCTGGGGCACGCAGGGGTGCGCGAGGCGGTGGTGCTGGCGCGCGAGGACGCACCCGGCGACCGGCGGATCGTCGCGTACGTGGTGCCCGGGGGAGAGGTGGCACCGGGGTGGGCCGAGCTGCGCTCGCGCCTGGGGAAGCGTCTGCCGGAGTACATGATCCCCTCGGCGTTCGTGGTGCTGGACGCGCTGCCGCTGACGCCCAACGGCAAGGTGGACCGGCGCGCGCTGCCCGCGCCGGAGTTCGCCGCGGTGGACGGGTACGTGGCGCCGCGGACACCGGTGGAGGAGGTTGTGGCGGGGATCTGGGCGGAGGTGTTGCGCCTGGAGCACGTGGGGGCCGAGGAGAGCTTCTTCGGGCTGGGGGGCCACTCGCTGCTGGCGACGCAGGTGGTGTCGCGTGCGCGGCAGGCGTTCGGGGTGGAAGTGCCGCTGCGGGCGCTGTTCGAGGCGCCCACGGTGGCGGGGATGGCGTCGCGCATCGAGGCGCTGCGCGACACGGGGGCCTCGCCGGCGCCGCCGATCGTGCCGGTGCCGCGCGACGGCGCGCCGCTGCCACTGTCGTTCGCGCAGCAGCGGCTGTGGGTGGTGGACCGGTTGGAGCCGGACAGCCCCGCGTACAACATGCCCTTCGCGCTGCGCCTGCGCGGCGCGCTGCACCTGGGTGCGCTGCGGGCGAGCCTGGACGCGCTGGTGCGGCGGCACGAGACGCTGCGCACCACCTTTTCCGAGCACGGCGGCAGGCCGGTGCAGGTCACCCACCCGCCTGCCCGGGTGCCGCTGCCGGTCGTCGAGCTGGACCGCCTTTGCGCCCACACGCGCGAGCGCCAGGCGGAGCGGCTGGCCGCCGCCGAGGCGATGCGGCCCTTCGACCTGTCGCGTGGACCGCTGCTGCGCGGCACGCTGCTGCGCCTGTCCCGGGACGATCACGTGCTGCTGTTCAACCTGCACCACGTGGTCAGCGACGGCTGGAGCATGCAGGTGCTGGTGCGCGAGGTCTCCGCGCTCTACGCCGCCTTCAGCCGGGGCGAGCCGTCGCCGCTGCCGGAGCTGCCGGTGCAGTACGCCGACTTCGCGGCCTGGCAGCGCAGCTGGCTCGCAGGCGAGACCCTGGAGGAGCAGGTCGGCTACTGGAAGCATGCGCTGGCCGGCGCTCCGCGGCTGCTGGAGATTCCCACGGACCGGCCGCGCTCCGCGGCGACGAGCACCCGCGCTGGAATCCACCCCTTCGCGCTGTCTCCCGACACCGCGGCGGGGCTGCGGGCGCTCTCGCGCCGCGAGGGCACGACGCTGTTCATGACGGTGCTCGCCGCCTGGCAGGTGCTGCTGGCGAAGTATTCGGGACAGGACGACGTGGTGGTGGGCAGCCCGATCGCGGGCCGCACCCGGGACGAGACGGAAGGGCTCATCGGCTTCTTCGTCAACATGCTGGCGCTGCGCGGCGACCTCTCGGGCGACCCGACCTGGGGCGAGCTGCTGGGGCGCACCCGGGCAACGGCGCTGGGCGCGTACGAGCACCAGGAGCTTCCCTTCGAGCGCCTGGTGGACGAGTTGGGCGTGGAGCGCAGCCTGACGCACACCCCGCTCTTCCAGGCGATCTTCGCCCTGGACCGTGCCGCGGGTGCGGACGAGCGTCTGCGCCTGGGCGAGCTGGGGCTGGAGCCGTTCGGCGCGGGCGGGTACGCCGCCAAGTTCGAGCTGGACCTGGCCTTCGTGGACGACGGAGGGCCGCTGACGGGCGCGCTCACCTACCTCGCGGCGCTCTTCGAGCCGGGCACGATCGCGCGCATGGCCGGGCACCTGGAGGCGACCCTCGAGGCCCTGGCCGCCCACCCCGACGCGTGCATCTCGCAGCTGTCGCTCCTTTCCGGGGCGGAGCGCGCGCAGGTGGTGGAGGAGTGGAACCGGACCGAGCGGCCCTTCCCGGAGGGCGCCTGCGTGCACGAGCTGTTCGCGGCGCAGGTCGAGCGCACGCCGGAGGTCCTGGCGCTGGCGTGGGGTGGGGAGGAGCTGAGCTACCGCGAGCTGGACGCGCGGGCCAACCGTCTTGCCCACCACCTGGTAGGGCTCGGCGTCCGTGTGGAGGATCGCGTGGGCGTGCTGCTGGAGCGCAGCCTGGAGATGGTCGTCGCCACGCTGGCGGTGATGAAGGCCGGCGGCTGCTGCGTTCCCGTGGACACCTCCTACCCGTCCGAGCGGATGGAGCTGATGCTGGCGGACTCCGGCGTGCGGGTCCTGCTGAGCAGCAGCGAGCGGAGCGCCCCGCCGGCCGGCGGGGCGCTCCGCGTGGTCTGCCTAAATCGGGCCGCGGAGGCGCTCGCCGCCGAGCCCGCCGACGCGCCGCCGAGCGGGGCGTCGGGCGGGAACCTGGCGTACGTGTTCTACACCAGCGGGAGCACCGGCCGTCCCAAGGGCGTGATGATGGGGCACCGCGAGGTGGTGCAGTTCGCGGTGAGTCTGCCGGAGACCATGCCGCTGGGCCCGGGCGACCGGGTGGCGCAGGCGTCCAACGCGAGCTTCGACGCGGCGGTCTTCGAGGTCTGGGGCGCGCTGCTGAACGGGGCCACGCTGGTGGGGATCGACCGCGACGTGCTGCTTTCCGCGCGGGGCCTGGGGCGGGCGCTGCGCGACCAGGGGATCACGCACCTGTACCAGACCGCCGCGCTGTTCCACCAGCACGTGCGCGAGCAGGTGGACGTCTACGCCGGCCTGCGCCAGCTGGTCTTCGGGGCGGAGGCGGTGGGGACGGAAGGGGTGCGCCGGATGCTGCGGCAGGGCAGGCCGGGGCGCGTGCTGCACGAGTACGGCCCCACGGAGGCCACGGTGTGGTGCACGCTGGAGGTGGTGGAGGAATTGATAGAAGGCGCGTCCACGGTGTCGATCGGGCGGCCGATCCCGAACGCGCGTGCCTACGTGCTGGACGCGGGGCTGAACCCGGTGCCGGTGGGAGTGGCGGGCGAGCTGTACATGGGCGGCGCGGGGGTGGTGCGCGGGTACCTGGGCCGGCCGGAGCTGACTGCGGAGAAGTTCGTCCCGGACCCGTTCGCGCCGGTGGGCGGGGCACGGATGTACCGCACGGGCGACCGGGTGCGGTGGCAGGCGGAGGGCAGGCTGGAGTTCATGGGCCGCCAGGACGAGCAGGTGAAGCTGCGCGGGTTCCGCATCGAGATGGGGGAGGTGGAGAGCGCGCTTGCGGCGTGCCCGGGGGTGCGTCAGGCCCGGGTGATCGTGCGGGAGGACCGGCCCGGCGACAAGCGGCTGGTGGCGTACGTGGTGGGCGATGCAGACGCGAACACCCTGCGCGCGCGCCTGCGGCGGAGCCTGCCGGAGTACATGATGCCGAACGCGTACGTGCCGCTGGAGCGGCTGCCGCTGAACTCCAACGGCAAGGTGGACCGGCGGGCGCTGCCGGCGCCGGAGCACGGGGCCGGGGCGGACTACGTGGCGCCGCGCACGGTGACGGAAGAAGTGCTGGCGGGGATCTGGGCGGAGGTGCTGACAGCGGAGCAGGCGGGGGTGGAGGAGAACTTCTTCGAGCGGGGGGGCCACTCGCTGCTGGCCATCCAGGTGGTCTCGCGTGCTCGGCAGGCGTTCGGGGTGGAGGTGCCGCTGCGGGCGCTGTTCGAGGCGCCCACGGTGGCGGGGCTGGCCGGGCGCATCGAGGCGCTGCGCGGCGCGGGCGAAAGCGCCTCGCCGGCGCCGCCCATCGTGCCGGTGCCGCGCGACGGCGCGCCGTTGCCGCTGTCGTTCGCGCAGCAGCGGCTGTGGGTGGTGGACCGGCTGGAGCCGGGGAGCGCCGCGTACAACATGCCCTTCGCGCTGCGGCTGCGGGGCGCGCTGGACACGGCGGCGCTCCAGGCCAGTCTGGACGCGTTGGTGCGGCGCCACGAGACGCTGCGCACCACGTTCGCGGAGCAGGGCGGCATGCCGGTGCAGGTCATCCACCCCGCCGCGCCGGTCGTGCCGGGGGAGCTGGATCTGCGCGGCCTGCCGGTAGCACGGCGCATGGCGGAAGCCGAGCGGCTGGCGTCCGAGGAGGCGCTGCGGCCCTTCGACCTGGCGCGCGGGCCGCTGCTGCGGAGCACGCTGCTGCGCGTGGGCGAGGAAGAGCACGTGCTGCTCTTCACGCTGCACCACGTGGTCAGCGACGGCTGGAGCATGCAGGTGCTGGTGCGCGAGGTCTCCGCGCTCTATGCCGCCTTCAGCCGGGGCGAGCCGTCGCCGCTGCCGGAGCTGCCGGTGCAGTACGCCGACTTCGCGGCCTGGCAGCGCGAGTGGCTCAGCGGCGGAGTGCTGGACGAGCAGCTCGGCTACTGGCGGGAACGCCTGGCCGGCGCTCCTCCGCTGCTGGAAATCCCCACGGACCGTCCGCGGGCGTTGGGGCAGAGCCCGCACGCGGGCAGCCACGCCTTCGTCCTGTCTCCGGTCGCCTCGAACGCTCTGCGAGCGCTCTCCCGGCGCGAGGGGACCACGCTGTTCATGACGCTGCTGGCCGGCTGGCAGGCGCTGCTGGGCCGCTACGCCGGGCAGGACGACGTGGTCGTGGGCAGCCCGATCGTGGGGCGGACTCGGGGCGAGACGGAGGGGCTGATCGGCTTCTTCGTCAACATGCTCGCCCTGCGCGCCGACCTGGACGGGGATCCCACCTGGCGCGAGCTGCTGGGTCAAACCCGCGAGACCGCGCTGGAGGCGTATGAGCACCAGGAGCTCCCCTTCGAGCGGCTGGTCGAGGAGCTGGGGGTGGAGCGCAGCCTCGCGCACGCGCCCGTCTTCCAGGTGACGTTCGCGCTGAACCGCGCCGCGGGAGCGGGCGAGCGGCTGCGCCTGGGCGAGGTGGAGCAGGAACCGTTCGGAGCCGGAGCCGGGGTGGCGAAGTTCGAGATGCAGCTGGCGCTCGCGGACACGGGGGACGACCTGGCCGGAGAGCTGGTCTACCGCGCGGCGCTGTTCGAGGCGGCCACGATCGCGCGCATGGCCGGGCACCTGGAGGTGCTGCTGGGGGCGATGGCGGCCGACCCCGAGCAGCGTCTCGCGGAGCTGTCGCTGCTGCGCGGAGCGGAGCGCGCCCAGGTGCTGGAAGCCTGGAACCCCACGGCCGTCGAGCGCCCGCAGGCCTGTGTCCACGAGCTGTTCGCGGAGCAGGCCGCACGGACACCCGGGACGGTTGCGATCGTCTTCGGCGAGGAGACGCTCAGCTACGCGGAGCTGGACCGTGCCGCCAACCGGCTTGCGCACCTGCTCCGGAAGCGCGGCGTGGGGCCGGACACGCGCGTGGGCGTGTGCCTGGAGCGCAGCCCGGAGATGGTCGTTTCCCTGCTCGCCGTCCTCAAGGCTGGCGGCGCGTACGCCATGCTCGACCCCCGGCTCCCGCCCGCGCGCCTGGCGCTCCTGCTGGGAGACCTCGCCGCGCCCGTGGTGCTGAGCCGCGACGACCTGCGCGATCGGCTCCCGGGCGAGCTGGACGTCCTGTGCGTGGACGCGGAGCGCGAGCATATCTCGCGGGAGCCGGACACGGCGCCGGAAATGGAGGTCACGCCCGAGCACCTGTGCTACGTCATCTATACCTCCGGCTCCACGGGCCTGCCCAAGGGCACCGAGGTGCCGCACCGGGCCATCCCGGGCTTCTTCCGTGACGCGGAGTACGTCCGCTTCGACGCGGAGCAGGTGCTCCTCCAGCACTCCTCGGTCTCGTGGGACGCGCTGACGCTGGAGCTGTGGCCGGCGCTGCTGACGGGCGGCCGCTGCGTGCTGTACACGGGGCAGAGCCTGGACCCGCAGCAGTTGGCGCGCGAGGTGGAGCGGTACGGGGTGACCACGCTGTGGCTGACCGCGGCGCTGTTCAACCTGATCGTGGACACGCGTCCGGAGCTGCTGGACGGGGTGCGGCAGGTGATGACGGGGGGCGAGGCGGTCTCGGGGCCGCACCTGCGGCGGGCGAGGGAGCGCAACCCGGGGCTGCGGCTGGTCAACGGCTACGGGCCGAGCGAGTGCACGGTGTTCACCAGCTGCCACGTGGTGGGCGGCGAGGTGGCCGAGGGTGAGGTGCTGCCGATCGGGCGGCCTGTGGGCGACCGGCGCGTGTACGTGCTGGACGGGTGGGGGGAGCCGGCGCCGGTGGGTGTGCCGGGGGAGCTGCACGTGGGCGGAGCGGCCGTGGCGCGCGGCTACCTGGGGCAGGCGGAGCTCACGGCGACCCGGTTCGTGCCGGACGCGTTCTCGGCCGATGCCGGGGCGCGGCTGTACGCCTCGGGCGACCGGGTGCGGTGGCTGCCGAAGGGGGAGCTGGAGTTCCTGGGGCGGGTGGACGCGCAGGTCAAGATCCGCGGCTTCCGCATCGAGCCGGGGGAGGTCGAAGCGGTGCTGGCGGGGGTGCCGGCGGTGCGGGAGTCGGCGGTCGTGGTGCGGGAGGACGCGCCGGGTCAGAAGCGCCTGGTGGCGTACTTCGTCGCGCGGCAGGGGCTCGAGGTCTCGGCTGGAGAGCTGCGGGCGCAGCTGTCGGCGCGCCTTCCGGAGTACCTGGTGCCGTCGGCGTTCGTGGCGCTGGAGAGCCTTCCGCTGACGCCGAACGGCAAGCTCGACCGCAGGGCGCTGCCGGCGCCGGCGTACGGGTCGGCGGAGGACCGGTACGTGGCGCCGCGGACAGTGGCGGAGGAGGTGCTGGCGGGGATCTGGGCGGAGGTTCTGGGGAGCGAGCGGGTGGGCGTCGAGTCGAGCTTCTTCGAGCTGGGCGGGCACTCGCTGCTGGCGACGCAGGTGGCGTCTCGCGCGCGGCAGGCCTTCGGCGTGGAGGTGCCGCTGCGGGCGCTCTTCGAGGCGCCGACGGTGGCGGGACTCGCCGCGCGCATCGAGGAGCTGCGGAGCACGGGCACCCTGCCGGCGCCGCCGGTCGAGCAGGTAGCGCGCGGGGGGGCGCTGCCGCTGTCGTTCGCGCAGCAGCGGCTGTGGGTGGTGGACCGCCTGGAGCCGGGCAGCCCCGCCTACAACCTGCCGTACGCGCTGCGCCTGAACGGGGAGCTGGACACTGCGGCGCTGCGGGCCAGTCTGGACGCGCTGGTACGGCGGCACGAGACGCTGCGCACCACGCTCACGGAGCAGGGCGGCGTGCCCGTGCAGGTCATCCACCCGGCCGCTCCGTTCGCGCTGCGGGAGCTGGACCTGCGCGACCTGCCGGAATCGGAGCGCGAGGCCGAGGCCGAGCATTGGGCATCCGAGGAGGCCCTGAAGCCCTTCGACCTGGCGCACGGGCCGCTGCTGCGGTGCACGGTGCTGCGCCTGGCCGACGAGGACCACGTGCTGTGCTTCACCCTGCACCACGTGGTCACCGACGGCTGGAGCATGGACGTGCTGGTGCGCGAGGTCTCCGCCCTTTACGCCGCCTTCAGCCGCGGCGAGGAGCCCCGGCTCCCCGAGCTTCCGGTGCAGTACGCCGACTTCGCCGTGTGGCAGCGGGCCTGGCTCTCCGGCGACATCCTGGAGGAGCAGATCGGCTACTGGAAGGACGCGCTGGCCGGCGCCCCCCCGCTCCTGGGGATCGCTGTAGACCGCCCGCGCTCCGCCGCGCAGGGCACGCGCGCGGGGATGCACCGCTTCGTGCTCCCGGCTGCGGCCGCCGCCGGGCTGCGGGCGCTCTCGCGGCGCGAGGGCGCGACGCTGTTCATGACGCTCCTGGCCGGCTGGCAGACGCTGCTGGGCCGCTACGCGGGGCAGGAGGACGTGGTCGTGGGCACGCCCATCGCCGGGCGCACACGCGTCGAGCTGGAAGGGCTGATCGGCTTCTTCGTCAACATGCTGCCCATGCGCGGCGACCTGGCGGGCGATCCCACCTGGGCCGAGCTGCTGGGACGCGTGCGGGAAAGGGCGCTGGGCGCGTACGCGCACCAGCACCTGCCCTTCGAGCGCCTCGTCGACGAGCTGGCAGCGGAGCGCAGCCTGATGCACACGCCCGTCTTCCAGGCGATCTTCGCGCTGACCCGTGCCGGGGCGAAGGACGAGCGGCTGTCACTGGGAGGAGCGCGCCTGGAGCCGTTCGGGGGCGGGGTGGAGGAAACCAAGTTCGACCTGAGCCTGAGTATGCTGGAGGCGGGGGAGGAGCTCTCGGGCGCGCTCCTGTACCGGACGGCGCTGTTCGACGCGGAAACGGCCGCGCGCATGGGGGGGCATTTCGTGGTGCTCCTAGAGGCCATGGCGGCGGCGCTCCCGGGGCAGCGCCTTTCCGAGGTGCCGCTGCTGCGCGGGGCAGAGCGCGAGCAGCTGCTTCACGCCTGGAACGGGGCCGACACCGGCTACACCGGCGAGCTGTGCCTCCACGAGCTGGTGCACTCGCAGGTGCTGCGGACCCCCGACGCCCCCGCGCTGCGCTTCGAGGGGCGACGCCTCGGCTACGCCGAGCTCTTCCGGCGTTCGTGCAGGCTCGCCAACCTGCTGCGCCGCGAGGGCGTCGGCCCCGAGGTGCGCGTGGCCATCTGCATGGACCCGGCGCCGGAGATGGTCGTGGCCGTGCTGGGGGTGATGCTGGCCGGCGGCGCCTACCTGCCGCTGGATCCCGAGCTGCCGGCCGAGCGGCGCGCCTACATGCTGCGCGACGCCGCCCCGGTGCTCCTGCTCACGCAGACGGCGCTGGCGGATCGGTTCGCCGACTGCGCCCTCCCGGTCGTCCTGGTGGACGCAGAGGCCGAGCGCCTGGCGCGGGAAAGCGAGGTGGTGCCGGTCACCGGCGTCGTTTCCGACAACCTTGCGTACGTCATCTACACCTCCGGCTCCACGGGCCGTCCCAAGGGCGTGCTGGTGGACCACCGCGCCGTGGGCAACACCATCCTGGAGCTGGCGCGCATCTACGGCTCCGGTCCCGGCGAACGGAACCTGCTGTACGCGCCGCTGCACTTCGACGCGTCGGTGGGCGACATCTTCATCGCCCTGTGCAGCGGGGCCGAGCTGGTGGTTGCGCCCCGCGGGGCGCTGCTGCCGGGGGAGGACCTGCTGCGCACGCTGCGTGAGGAGCGGATCACGCACGTGAAGACCATGCAGTCGGCGCTCGCGGCCACGCCCGTGGAGGCGCTGCCGGAGCTGCGCACCCTGATCTGCGGCGGGGACCGGCTGCCGGGCGAGCAGCTGCGGCGCTGGTCGCGCGATGGGCGGCGCTTCTTCAACGGGTACGGGGCAACCGAGGCGAGCATCCGCAACACCTCCAGCGCGTACACGGCGGAGGACGGCGACCCGCCGATCGGACGCACCTTCGGAAACACCCAGCTGTACGTGCTGGACACGTGGCTGGAGCCGGTGCCGGTGGGGGTGGCCGGGGAGCTGTACATCGGCGGGGTGGGGGTGGTGCGGGGGTACATGGGGCGGGCGGAGCTGACGGCGGAGCGCTTCCTCCCGGACCCGCACCGCGGGGTGGCGGGAGCGCGGCTGTACCGCACGGGGGACCTGGGGCGGCGGCGCGCGGACGGGGAGATCGAGTTCCTGGGTCGGGCGGACCACCAGGTGAAGGTGCGCGGCTACCGGGTGGAGCTGGGGGAGATCGAGGCGACCCTGCGCGCGCACGAGCGGGTGCGGGAGACCGTTGTGCTGCTGCGCGAGGACGCGCCGGGACAGCAGCGCCTGGTGGCGTACGTGGTCCCGGAGGCGGGGGTGGAGCCGGCGGCGGCGGAGCTGCGGGCGCACGTGGAGGAGCAGGTGCCGGAGTACATGGTGCCGGGCGCCTTCGTGGTGATGGAGGAGCTTCCGCTCACCGCCAGCGGCAAGGTGGACCGGCGCCTGCTGCCGGCGCCGGAGCCCATGGAGGACGAGGAGTACGCGGCGCCGCGCACGCCGGCGGAGGAGCTGCTGGCGGGGATCTTCGCCGAGGTCCTGCACCTGGAGCGGGTCGGGGTGACCGATGGCTTCTTCGGGCTGGGCGGCCACTCGCTGCTGGCTACGCAGGTGATCTCGCGAGCACGGCAGGCGTTCGGGGTGGAGGTGCCGCTGCGGGCGCTCTTCGAGGCACCCACGGTGGCCGCGCTCGCCGGGCGAATCGAGATGCTGCGCGGCGCGGGCACTTCCGCGGCTCGGCCGATCGTGCCGGTGCGGCGCAATGGCGCGGCGCTGCCGCTGTCCTTCGCGCAGCAGCGGCTTTGGGTGGTGGACCGGCTGGACCCGGGGAGCCCCGTCTACAACATGCCGTACGCGCTGCGGCTGCGCGGGGAGCTGGACACGGCGGCGCTGCGGGCGAGCCTGGACGCGCTGGTGCGTCGGCACGAGACGCTGCGCACCACGTTCGCGGATCAGGCCGGTGCGCCGGTGCAGGTCATCCACGCGCCCGCACCGGTGCCGCTGCCCATGCTGGACCTGCGGGAGCTGCCGGAAGCGGAGCGCGACGCCGAGGGCGAACGGCTGGCGTCCGAGGAGGCACTGCGGCCCTTCGACCTGGCGCGGGGGCCGCTGCTGCGCAGCACGCTGATCCGCCTGGCCGACAACGACCACGTGCTGTGTTTCACGCTGCACCACGTCGTCAGCGACGGCTGGAGCCGCGGCGTGCTGGTGCGCGAAGTCTCCGTTTTCTACGCCGCTGCTCTGCGGGGCGAGGCGGCGCAGCTGCCGGAGCTGGAGATCCAGTACGCCGACTTCGCCCTCTGGCAGCGCGGGTGGCTGAGTGGGAAGACGCTGGAGGCGCAGCTCGGCTACTGGCGGGAGCGGCTGGCCGGTGCTCCGCCGCTGCTGGAGATCCCCACGGACTATCCGCGAGGGCCGGGGCAGAGCGCGCTGGCGGGGATCCATCCATTCATCCTGCCGGGTGGGGTGTCGCACGGGCTGCGGGCGCTCTCGCGGTGCGAGGGGACGACGCTGTTCATGACGCTGCTGGCGGGCTGGCAGGCGCTTCTGGCTCGCTACGCCGCGCAGGAGGATGTGGTCGTGGGCAGCCCCATCGCGGGGCGGACGAGCCAGCAGACGGAGGGGCTGATCGGCTTCTTCGTCAACATGCTTGCCTTGCGCGCGGAGCTGGGCGGGGACCCCCCCTGGGCGGAGCTGCTGGGCGCGGTGCGGGAGGCGGCGCTGGGCGCCTTCGAGCACCAGGACCTGCCCTTCGAGCGCCTGGTGGAGGAGCTGGGCGCCGAGCGCAGCCTGACGCACACCCCCGTCTTCCAGGTCACCTTCGCGCTGAACCGGTCCGGGGCGGAGCAGAAGCTGGCGCTGGGATCCCTGGAGCTGGAGCCGTTCAAGAGCGGGGCTGGCGTGGCGAAGTTCGACCTGGAGCTGACGGTGGCGGACGAGGCGGAGGCGCTCGAGGCGACGCTGGCCTACCGGGGAGCGCTGTTCGATGCGGCGACGGCAGCGCGCATGGCCGGGCACCTGGAGGCCCTGCTGGAGGCGATGGCCGCCGAGCCGCGGCGCCGCATCTCGGAGGTGTCGCTGCTGCGCGGGGCGGAGCGCGCGCAGGTGCTGGAAGCCTGGAACGCCACGGTCTCCGGCCTCCCGCAGGCCTGTGTCCACGAGCTGTTCGCCGGGCAGGCGGCGCTCACCCCCGGGGCGGCGGCGCTCGTCTTCGGGGACGCGTCGCTCACCTACGCCGAGCTGGACCGGGCCGCCAACCAGCTCGCGCACCTGCTCCGGCAGCGCGGCGTGGGGCCGGACGCGCGCGTGGGCGTGTGCCTGGAGCGCGGCCTGGAGATGGTAGTTTCCCTGCTCGCCGTCCTCAAGGCCGGCGGCGCCTACGCCATTCTCGATCCCCAGCTCCCGCCCGCGCGCCTGGCGCTGGTCGTGGAGGAGCTCGCCGGCCCCGTGGTCCTCAGCCGGACGCCGCTGCGCGAGCGCCTCCCCGCGGGCGTGGACGTCCTGTGCGTGGACGCGGAGCGCGAGCGCATCTCGCGCGAGCCGGAGACGGCGCCCGCGGTGGAGGTCACGCCCGAGCACCTGTGCTACGTCATCTACACCTCCGGCTCCACGGGGCTGCCCAAGGGCACCGAGGTGCCGCACCGGGCCATCCCCGGCTTCTTCCGCGGCGTGGAGTACGCGCGCTTCGACGCGGAGCAGGTGCTGCTCCAGCACTCCTCCACCTCGTGGGACGCGCTGACGCTGGAGCTGTGGCCGGCGCTGCTGACCGGCGGCCGCTGCGTGCTCTACTCAGGCCAGAGCCTGGACCCGGAGCAGCTGGCAGGCGAGGTGGAGCGGCACGGGGTGACCACGCTGTGGCTGACGGCGGCGCTGTTCAACCTGATCGTGGACACGCACCCGGCGCTGCTGGACGGGGTGCGGCAGGTGATGACGGGGGGCGAGGCGGTCTCGGGGCCGCACCTGCGGCGGGCGAGGGAGCGCAACCCGGGGCTGCGGCTGGTCAACGGCTACGGGCCGAGCGAGTGCACGGTGTTCACCAGCTGCCACGTGGTGGGCGGCGAGGTGGCGGGCGGCGAGGTGCCGATCGGGCGCCCGGTGGGAGACCGGCGGGTGTACGTGCTGGACGGGTGGGGCGAGCCGGCGCCGACCGGCGTGCCGGGGGAGCTGCACGTGGGCGGGCCCGCCGTGGCGCGCGGCTACGTGGGGCAGGCGCAGCTGACGGCGACCCGGTTCGTGCCGGACGCGTTCTCGGTCGATGCAGGAGCGCGGCTGTACCGCACGGGCGACCGCGTGCGCTGGCTGCCCACGGGCGAGCTGGAGTACCTGGGGCGCCTGGACGCGCAGGCCAAGATCCGCGGCTTCCGCATCGAGCCCGGCGAGGTCGAGGCCGTGCTCTCGGGGATGCCGCAGGTGCGGGAGGCGGCCGTGGTGGTACGGGAGGACACACCGGGGGACAAGCGCCTGGTCGCCTACGTGGTCCCCTCGGAGGGCGAGGAGGTCACCGGCGCCAGGCTGCAGGAGTGCCTCCGGGCGCGGCTGCCCGAGTACCTGGTGCCGGGCGCGTACGTGGTGCTGGAGCGGCTGCCGCTCAACGCCAACGGCAAGGTGGACCGGCGCGCGCTGTCGGCTCCGGAGCAGGAAGCGGGGGCAGCGTACGTGGCGCCGCGGACGCCGGTGGAGGAGGTGGTGGCGGGGATCTGGGCGGAGGTGCTGGGTGTGGCCCGAGTGGGGGCGGAGGAAAGCTTCTTCGGGTTGGGGGGCCACTCGCTGCTGGCCATGCAGGTGGTCTCGCGGGCTCGGCAGGCGTTCGGGGTGGAGGTGCCGCTGCGGGCGCTCTTCGAGGCGCCCACGGTGGCCGCGCTCGCCGGGCGAATCGAGACGCTGCGCGGCGCGGGCGCCTCGCCGGCGCCGCCCCTCGTGCCGGTGCGGCGCGACGGCGCGCCGCTGCCGCTGTCGTTCGCGCAGCAGCGGCTGTGGTTCCTGGACCGGCTGGAGCCGGGTAGCGCCGCGTACAACATCCCGGCCGCGCTGCGCCTGCGCGGGGCGCTGGACGTGGCCGCGCTGGGGCGCGTCCTGGGCGAGGTGGTGCGACGGCACGAGTCGCTGCGCACGACCTTCGCCGAAGCCGCGGGCGGACCCGTGCAGGTGGTGCACGAGGCCGTACCCGTGGCGCTCCCGGTGGTGGACCTGTGCGCCGGGGCGGCGGCAGAGCGCGAAGCCGCGGTGCTCCGGCTGGCCGGCGAGGAGGCCCGGCGGCCCTTCCACCTGGCCGCTGGGCCGCTGCTGCGCGCCGCGCTGCTGCGCCTGGCCGACGAGGAGTGGGTGCTGCTGTTCACCATGCACCACGCCGTCTCGGACGGGTGGAGCATGGGCGTGCTGGTGCGCGAGGTCTCCGCGCTGTACACCGCCTTCAGCCGCAGCGAGGAGGCGGAGCTTGCGCGGCTACCGGTGCAGTACGCGGACTACGCGGTGTGGCAGCGCGAATACCTGGCCGGCGAGGTGCTGGAGGCGCAGCTCTCCTGGTGGCGTGAGCGCCTGGCCAGTGCGCCTCCGCTCCTGGATCTGCCCACCGACCGCTCCCGCCCCGCGGCAGCCAGCGAGCAGGCGCGCGTGCTCCCCTTCACGCTCCCGGCAGAGGCCGTGGACGCGCTGCGGGCACTGGGGCGGGCGGAGGGAAGCACGCTCTACATGGTGCTGCTGGCGGGCTTCCAGGTCCTCCTCTCCCGCTACGCCGGAGAGGTGGACGTGAGCATAGGCTCGCCGGTGGCGGGACGGACGCGCGCGGAGACGGAGGGGCTCATCGGCTTCTTCGTCAACACGCTGGTCGTGCGCACCGACCTGGCAGGAGACCCTTCGTTCCGCGCGCTGCTGGGGCGCGTGCGCGAGGCCGCCCTGGGGGCCTTCGCGCACCAGGAGGTGCCATTCGAGAAGCTGGTGGAGGAGCTGGCCCCGGAGCGCAGCCTGGCGCGCACGCCGCTCTTCCAGGTGATGTTCAGCCTGCAGAACGCGGAGCGCGGCGAGCTGCGCCTGGGCGACGTGCGGGCGGAGCCGGCGGGGGTAGTTGGAGCGCTGGCCAAGTTCGACCTGAACCTGGGGGTGACGGAAGAGGGCGATGGGCTGGCCGGGTCGCTGACGTACCGCGCCGAGTTGTGGGATGCCGCCACGATGGAGCGGATGCTGGAGCACTTCCGCGCGCTCCTCACGGCGCTTGCCGCAGAGCCGGAACGCAGGCTCGCGGAGCTGGGAATGCTCTCCGGCCAGGAGCGCCGGCAGGTGGTGGAGGAATGGAACGCGAGCGCGCGCGCCTACCCGGCGGGGCTCACCCTGCATGGGCTGGTGCAGGCGCAGGCGCGCCGCACGCCCCGGGCGGTGGCGCTCGTCTTCGAGGGCCAGACGCTTACCTACGCCGAACTGGAGGCACGTGCCGAAGCGCTCGCCGTCCGCCTGCGGGCCCTGGGGGTGGGCCCCGAGGCGCGCGTGGGCGTCTGCGCGGAGCGCTCGCCCGAGCTCGTCGTGGCGCTACTGGGCACGCTCCGGGCCGGCGGCGCCTATGTTCCCGTGGATCCCGGCTACCCGGCCGAGCGCATCGCCTACATGCTCGCCGACTCCGGCGTGCCGGTGCTGCTGACCCAGGAGCGCCTGGCCGGCGGCCTCCCGGAGTTCGGCGGCGAGGTGGTGCTGCTCGACCGCGCAGACGGCGCCGAGCGCGCGGGCTACGTCCGCACTCCCTTCCCGGAGGTGGATCCCGAAGGGCTGGCGTACGTCATCTACACCTCGGGGTCCACCGGCCGGCCCAAGGGAGCGATGAACGCGCACCGCGGCATCGTCAACCGGCTGCTGTGGATGCAGGAGCAGTACGAGCTGGGAGCCGGAGACGTGGTGCTGCAGAAGACGCCGTTCGGCTTCGACGTCTCGGTGTGGGAGCTCTTCTGGCCGCTGATGACGGGGGCGCGCCTGGTGCTGGCCCGCCCGGGGGCCCATGGGGACCCGCGCTACCTGTCGGAAGTGATCGAGCGGGAGGGGGTGAGCACGCTGCACTTCGTGCCGCCCATGCTGCAGGCCTTTTTGGACGCTGGGGAGCCGGGGCGGTGCGCCTCGCTGCGGCGGGTGATGTGCAGCGGCGAGGCGCTGCCGTACGAGCTGACGGAGCGCTTCCGCGAGGCGCTGCCGGCGGCGGAGCTTCACAACCTGTACGGGCCCACCGAGGCCGCGGTGGACGTCACGTACTGGAAGTGCGAGCCTCGGGAGCGTCGCGTGGTGCCGATCGGGTATCCGGTGGCGAACACGCGCCTGTACGTGCTGGACGGCGCGGGCGAGCCGGCGCCGGTGGGGGTACCGGGCGAGCTGTTCATCGGAGGGTTGCAGGTGGGTCGGGGCTACCTGGGGAGGGCGGAGCTTACGGCGGAAAAGTTCGTGCCCGACGCGCTGTCGGGAGACAGGGGAGTGCGCCTGTACCGGACCGGGGACCGGGCGCGGTGGACGCTCGCCGGCGAGGTGGAGTACCTGGGGCGGATGGACTTCCAGGTGAAGGTGCGGGGGTTCCGGATCGAGCTGGGGGAGATCGAGGCCGCGCTGCTGGGGCACGCCGGAGTTCGCGAGGCGGTGGTGCTGGCGCGCGAGGACGCACCCGGCGACCGGCGGATCGTCGCGTACGTGGTGCCCGGGGGAGAGGTGGCACCAGAGTCGGCCGAGCTGCGCACGCAGCTGGGGAAGCGTCTGCCAGAGTACATGATCCCCTCGGCGTTCGTGGTGCTGGACGCGCTGCCGCTGACGCCCAACGGCAAGGTGGACCGGCGGGCGCTGCCCGCGCCGGAGTTCGCCGCGGTGGACGGGTACGTGGCGCCGCGGACGCCGGTGGAGGAGGTGGTGGCGGGGATCTGGGCGGAGGTGCTGCGCCTGGAGCGGGTGGGGGCGGAGGAGGGCTTCTTCGAGCTGGGGGGCCACTCGCTGCTGGCCACACAGGTTGTCTCGCGGGCTCGGCAGGCGTTCGGGGTGGAGGTGCCGCTGCGGGCGCTCTTCGAGGCGCCCACGGTGGCCGCGCTCGCCGGGCGAATCGAGGTGCTGCGCGGCGCGGGCGTCTCGCCGGCGCCGCCCCTCGTGCCGGTGCCGCGCGCCGGCGCGCCGCTGCCGCTGTCGTTCGCGCAGCAGCGGCTGTGGGTGGTGGACCGGCTGGAGCCGGACAGCCCCGCGTACAACATGCCCTTCGCGCTGCGCCTGCGTGGCGCGCTGGACACCGGGGCGCTGCGGGCCAGTCTGGACGCGCTGGTGCGTCGGCACGAGACGCTGCGCACCACCTTCGCGGAGCAGGCCGGTGCGCCGGTGCAGGTAGTCCACCCGCCCGCGCCGGTGCCTCTGCCGCTGCTGGACCTTCGGGAGCTGCCGGAAGCGGAGCGCGAGGCCCTGGCCGGGCGCCTGGCGTCCGAGGAGTCGCTGCGGCCGTTCGACCTGGCGCGGGGTCCGCTGCTGCGCAGCACGCTGCTGCGCCTGGGCGAGACGGACCACGTGCTGTGCTTCACGCTCCACCACGTCGTCAGCGACGGCTGGAGCATGCAGGTGCTGGTGCGCGAGGTGTCCGCGCTCTACGCCGCCTTCCGCCGTGGAGAGGAGCCGCAGCTTCCCGAGCTGCCGGTGCAGTACGCCGATTACGCGCTCTGGCAGCGCGAGTGGCTCCGCGGCGACGTTCTGGAGGAGCAGATCGGCTACTGGAAGCAGAAGCTGGGCGGCGCCCCTCCTCTGCTGGAGGTTCCCACGGACGGGGCGCGCTCGGCGTCGCGCAGAGTGCGCGTGGGGAGCCACGACTTCCGCCTGCCGGCCGGGGTGGCGGGCGGGCTGCGAGAGCTTTCGCGGCGCGAAGGTGCGACGCTGTTCATGACGCTGCTCGCCGCCTGGCAGGGCCTGCTCTCGAGGTATTCGGGGCAGGAGGACGTGGTCGTGGGCACCCCCGTCGCGGGACGGACGCGCCAGGAGACGGAGGGGCTGATCGGCTTCTTCGTCAACATGCTCGCGCTGCGGGCGGAGCTGGGGGGGGACCCCACCTGGGGCGAGCTGCTGGGACGGGTGCGGGAAACGGCGCTGGGGGCGTACGAGCACCAGGAGCTGCCGTTCGAGCGCCTGGTGGACGAGCTGGGAGTGGAGCGGAGCCTGTCGCACACCCCGGTCTTCCAGGTGATCTTCGCGGTGCAGCGGCCCGGCGGGGGCGAGCGGCTGTCGCTGGGCGAGGTGCGGGTGGAGCAGTTCGGAGCGGGCGGTCGCGTGGCCAAGTTCGACCTGAACCTGACCATGCTCGACGGGGAGGAGGCGCTCGGGGGGACGCTCACGTACCGCGCGGGGCTGTACGATGCGGAGACGGCCGCGCGCATGGGCGGCCACTTCGAGGTGCTGCTGGAGGCCATGGCGGCGGCGCATCCGGGGCAGCGTCTTTCCGAGGTGCCGCTGCTGCGCGGGCCCGAGCGCGAGCAGCTGCTGCACGTCTCGCGGGGCGCCGACACCGGCTACACCGGCGAGCTGTGCCTGCACGAGCTGGTGCACGCGCAGGTCCTGCGCACCCCCGACGCGCCCGCGCTGCGCTTCGAGGGGCAGGGCCTCGGCTACGCCGAGCTCTTCCGGCGCTCCTGCCGGCTCGCCCAGCTGCTGCGGCGCGAGGGCGTGGGCCCCGAGGTACGCGTGGGGATCTGCATGGAGCCGGCCCCGGAGATGATCGTGGCCGTGCTGGGCGTGCTCCTGGCCGGCGGGGCCTACCTGCCGCTGGACCCGGAGCTGCCGGCCGAGCGGCGCGCCTACATGCTGCGCGACGCCGCCCCGGTGCTGCTGCTGACGCAGACGGCCTTGGCGGAGCGCCTCCAGGACTGCGGCGTGCCGCTCTTCCTGGTGGACGCGCAGGCCGAGCGCCTGGCGCGGGAAAGCGACGTAGCCCCGGTCACCGGGGTCCTGTCCGACAACCTGGCGTACGTCATCTACACCTCCGGTTCCACGGGCCGCCCCAAGGGGGTGCTGGTAGAGCACCGCTGCGTGGGCAACACCATCCTGGAGCTGGCCCGCATCTACGGCTCCGGCCCCGGCGATCGCAACCTGCTGTACGCGCCGCTGCACTTCGACGCCTCGGTGGGCGACATCTTCATCGCGCTGTGCAGCGGGGCCGAGCTGGTGGTGGCCCGGCGCGAGGCGATGCTGCCGGGGGAGGACCTGCTGCGCCTGCTGCGGGAGCAGCGGATCACGCATGTGAAGACGATGCAGTCGGCACTGGCGGCCACGCCGGTGGAGGAGCTGCCGGAGCTGCGCACGCTGATCGCCGGGGGGGACAAGCTGCCGGGGGAGCAGCTGCGGCGCTGGAGCGCGGCGGGGCGGCGCTTCTTCAACGGGTACGGGGCGACGGAGGCGAGCATCCGCAACACCTCCAGCGCGTACGCGGCGCAGGAGGGGGACCCGCCGATCGGGCGGACGTTCGGGAACACGCAGCTGTACGTGCTGGACCGGTGGCTGGAGCCGGTGCCGGTCGGGGTGGCCGGGGAGCTGTACATCGGGGGCGTGGGGGTGGTGCGGGGGTATCTGGGCAGACCCGACCTCACGGCGGAGCGCTTCGTGCCGGACCCGCACCGGGGGGTGGCGGGTGCGCGCCTGTACCGGACGGGGGACCTGGGGCGGAGGCGGGGGGACGGGGAGATCGAGTTCCAGGGGCGTGGGGACCACCAGGTGAAGGTGCGCGGGTACCGGGTGGAGCTGGGGGAGATCGAGGGGGTGCTGCGTACGCACGCGCAGGTGCGGGAGGCCGTGGTGCTGCAGCGGGAGGACGCGCCGGGGCAGCAGCGGCTGGTGGCGTACGTGGTGCCGGAGGCGGGGGGGGAGCCGGGGGCGGCGGAGCTGCGGGGGCACGTGGCGGAGCAGGTGCCGGAGTACATGGTGCCGGGCGCGTTCGTGGTGATGGAGCAGCTGCCGGTGATGGCCAACGGCAAGGTCGACCGGCGCCTGCTGCCGGCCCCCGAGCGTCTTCCGTCGAAAGCGGGGTACGTGGCGCCCCGAAACGCGCTGGAGTTGATGATCGCCGGCGCGTGGGAGGAGGTTCTTGAGATCTCACCGGTCGGCGTGCGCGACAGCTTCTTCGAGTTGGGCGGCCACTCGATTCTCGGTGTTCGCTTGGTCGGGCGGCTTGAGGAGCTCACCGGACGGAGGCTCCCCCTGGCGAGCCTCTTCACGGCTCCCACCGTGGAAGGGCTCGCTTCCGCGCTCGGGGATGGAGCGGCGGGTGGGGCGTTGCGGTCGCTGGTGCCCATCCAGCCGGCCGGAAACGACAGGCCACTCTTCTTCGTCCACGCCGCGGGTGGGAACGTCATCGGCTACGCGGAGCTGAGCCGACACCTGGGCCCCGGCCAGCCGTTCTACGGACTCCAGTCCCGGGGACTGGACGGACACGAGGCTCCACACGGCCGCGTGGAGGCGATGGCGACCGACTACCTGACGGAGGTCCGCGCCGTCCAGCCCGAGGGACCGTACCGCCTGGGCGGGTGGTCCATGGGCGGGCTCGTCGCGTTCGAAATGGCGCGCCAGGCAGAAGCCGCAGGCGAATCGGTGGAACTGCTGGTGCTCGTGGACCCGTCTCCGCCGGGCGGCGAGGAGGCGCGTCCGCTTTCGGAAGCGGACGATCCGGGCCTCCTGGCGACCTTCGCCCGGCACCTGGGGATCCCCGCGGAGCGGATCTCCGTCACTCCCGAGGAGATCCTCGCCCTGGACTCGTCGGAGCGGCTGCGGTACGCGTGGGAAGCAGCGCGCGCGGAGGACGTCGTGCCCTCCTACCTGGACTTCACCCGCTTCGGGCGACTGTGGAACGTCTTCAAGCACAACGTGGAAGCTTCGCGGCTCTACCGTCCCGGCCGCGGCGTGGCCAGCACCGACATGCTGATCGTCTCCGCGGAGGAACGGAACGCGTCGCTGGCGATGACCACCGCGGCATGGCAGACGCTCACCGGCGGGCGGGTCGGAATCGAGGTGTCTCCGGGCGATCACTTCAGCATCGTCCGGGAGCCTCACGTCCGTGAGCTGGCCGCCGTGCTCGCGGATGCCCTCGCGTCCACTCCTCTTGCCGTGTCCTGCCGAGCTTCACGCCCCTGAGCTTGCAACGCGCGATGGCCATTCGCCTCCGGGCTGGAGTGCCGGTGGAAGCATGCCCCCACGTGTTCGAGCGGTTCTACCGCGCGGATCCGGTTCGCGGACGCGACCGGGACCAGGGTGCCGGCCCCGGCCGGCCCATCGCGATGTGGATCGCGGAGGCGCACGGCGGATCCGTGGAGCTGGCGTCGGCCAGCGCTGCGGGAAGCGAGTTCGTCGCCGCTTCCGCGCCCCCATCCAGGGAACCCGGCCGTGAACCGTTCCGGGAGTCGGAGGGTGATCGTGAGCCCTGCACGCGGCCAGTTCCCGCCGCGGCAGGCGGGATCACGCCCGTCCCCGTACCCGCAGGCCATGATGTCCGCCTCTCCGCCGGAACGGATCGAGGCCGCCGCCATCGTCAAAGGCGGCTGCACCCGGGCTTCCTCTCCTGATCCCCGGCGGGCCCGGGGGCACGCGCTCCTTGCGCGTCTCCCGGTACCCGTCCCGGCGAAATCATCCACAAGAGCGAGCGGCGCGGCTCCTGTCCTGGAGCCGCGCCGCGTTCCACCCGGGCCGGGTGCCCTCGAATCCGAATCGCTGCGGGAGGACGAACGATACGGGTCGTCCACGCTGAGGTACCGTCCCTATTCCGTCGAGGAGGTGCAAGCTTCGACGCGGTTCCCGATCGAGTAGATCGTCGCATGGCTGGACAACGAAAGTGGTGAATGGACAGACCTCCCAGGAGGTCTGTCCCTGGAACCCGTTCTCCACGGATACGGAGGAGGCGGCGTTTTTGCCGCGGGACGGCGTCGATGGCGCGTCGCTGATCGAGCTGATGGGGCTGACGCAGGAGGAGTTCTCGCGGCGCTTCAAGGGCTCGGCGGTGAAGCGGACCAAGCGGCGGGGGCTGCTGCGCAACGTGGCGGTGGCGCTGGGGCGGATCGCGTCCAGGGAAGGCTGTCCCTCCGAGACGGTCTTCGGCATCGCCGCCTTGCTGACCTCCCGAATTCTTGTGGAGGAGTACGAGTGGGTGCGCGGGGAGCTGGCAGTCGGCATTGAGCCTCCCCGCCAGGCAAATACCCTGGTGGACAATGTGGTGTACGTCGTCAAATGGATCGTCGGCCTCTTTTGCATCACCGTGCTGGGTGCGTCACTGGCCTGGCTGCTGCTCGTCCTCATCTTCGGTTCTTCCGCGGTCTTCCTTCAGCTCGTGCTGGCTGTAACGAGCCGCATCCTCGACAATCTTTCCTGACATCCACGAAGTGTACCTCGCCGTCCCGCCTTCCGCGCTGGTGAGAATCCCCCGCGACACGTCCGACAGAGGAGGCAGCCCCGGATTCCGGGGGATGCCACAGGGAGGCGTCCGTCGCGGCGCCACCTTTTTGCGAGGGAGACAGATGGCCGCCAATCACCGGATCTTCACCAGCTTCGCGATCGAGGACGTACGGCTGCGCGACTTCCTGGTGGGGCAGGCGCGCAACGAGAAGGCCCCGTTCTCGTTCGTCGACATGGCCGTGAAGGAGCCGTGGGACGAAGCCTGGAAGACGCGCTGCCGCACCAGGATCAGAGGATGCGACGGGGTGATCGGGATCATCACCGGCAACTCGCCGCAGGCAAGCGGCCAGCTCTGGGAGCTGGGAGCCGCGTACGAGGAGAATGTCCCCGTCCTGCTCATCTACGGCTACCAGGACGACCGCCCCGCGAACCTGCCGGATCCCCTGACGGGGCGGCGGATCTACCCCTGGACGTGGGACAACATTGCCGCCTTCCTCGCGAAGCTGTGACCCGCCGCCGATCTGATACGGAGAACGTCCGATGCGAAAGGCACTGGTCGTGGGCATCAACCAGTACGTCCACCAGCCCATCCTGTACGGCTGTGTGAACGACGCGTACGCCGTCAAAGACGTCCTGGAGCGGCACAGCGACGGAACCCGCAACTTCGGCGTGCGGCAGCTGACGGCCTCCGGAGGCGAATCCGTCTCGCGTTCCGAACTGCGGACGCATGTGCAGGAGCTGTTCGCGGGCGACGCCGAGACGGCCCTGTTCTACTTTGCCGGGCACGGCCACCTGGATTCCACGGGTGGATACATCCTGGCCAGCGACGCCAGGGCCGGGGACGAGGGACTTTCGCTGGCCGACGTGCTCACGTTCGCCAACGCATCCCGCGCGCGGAACAAGATCATCATCCTGGACAGCTGCCACGCGGGGATGGCGGGCGCACGGCCAGCGGCGCAGCAATCCGAGCTGTCGGACGGCCTCACCATCCTCACGGCCTCCACCGCCGAGCAGTACGCCGTGGAGGAGAACGGCAGCGGCGTGTTCACCAAACTTTTCGTGGACGCCATGAACGGTGCCGCCGCAAACCTGGTGGGCGACGTCACCCCCGGCGGCGTGTACGCGCACATCGACCAGTCGCTGGGGGAGTGGGAGCAGCGGCCGGTCTTCAAGACCAACGTCCAGAGCTTCGTGTCGCTGCGAAAGGTGCAGGCTCCCATCACGTTGGCGGACCTGCACCGCATCACGGAGCTCTTTCCCTCCATCGGCTACGAGTTTCCCCTGGACCCCACCTTCGAGCCGGAGAGCGGCAACGCGAACCCGGAAAACACGGAGAAGTTCGGCGTCCTGCAGAGGTACGCCCGCGTGAACCTCGTGGTGCCGGTGGGCACACCACACATGTATCACGCGGCCATGGAGAGCAGGTCGTGCAAGCTCACGGTACTGGGCGAGCACTACCACCGCCTGGTGGAGAAAGGGCGGATCTGATGATGCCGGAACCCTGCTCGCCCGCTTCACGGTTTCGGGTGCGGTAGGAGCGGCCGCGAAGGAGAAGGTGGGTGCCGCGCTCGGGGAGACGGTCGAAGATGGCTCGGCAAGACCGGGATCCTGGAGCCCCTGGCGGAGCGCCGCCGGGGGCTTGTTCGTCGTGACGATGGCGGAGCGGCGCTTCAGACGGCGGATGCCGGCGTCGCGGAAGCTGGCATCTGCGGCATTGGCGGCGGCGCCGCTGCCGGCGTCGCCTTCCGCCCCGCCGAGATCCTGTGTCGGCCGCGTCTCCCCGTCTTCCTCTCCGCTCTCCGCGAGGCTTTTGGCCGAAACGGCCCGTCGCGCCGAACGGGTTGCCGGATGCGTTCGCACAGACGAACTTCAGGACTGCCGCAAGCCCGTCCGCCACAATCGGCTCGCCCGCTGGTCCCCGTCCGCAAAGGCCGCCTCCGCGTCTGCGGAACCGATTCAGAGCCGTGTATTCTCCGCCCCCTTTCCGGTTGCGGTGGCAAGGTCTCGTACCGGGTCCCGTATCAGCCGGTTCATCATGATGAAGAAAGCCACAGTCCTTTTCTTTACCGCGGACCCGAAATCCGTCCGGGCTGGAAGCGCGTCGCGGCTTCAGCTGGACGCGGAGGTACGGGAGATCCGCCAGCGGGTGAGCACGGCCAGCCGCCGCGACGATCTCTATTTCGATGAGTACTGGGCCGCACGCCCGGGCGATCTCGTGCAGGCCCTGGGTGAAACCCGCCCCCGGGTCGTGCACTTCAGCGGGCATTGCAGCGATGCCGGCCTGGTGCTGGTGGGCTCCGAGGCGTCTCGCGGGCATTACGTGGGCGCAGAGGCGCTGGCGCAGCTGTTCGAGGCCTATCGCGGCGACATCCGCGTGGTCGTGCTGAACGCATGCCTTTCCCTTCCTCAGGCCGAGGCGATCGCCGCGGTCGTGGGGTGCGCCATCGGGACCCTCACCGAGATCACGGACGCTGCCGCGATCACCTTCAGCTCCTCGTTCTACCGAGAGCTGGCGTTCGGCCACTCTGTCCAGGGCGCATTCGACAAGGCGCGTGCAGCGCTGGCGATGGAGCACTTCGAGGAGCGTGAGTGCCCGCGGCTGGTGGTGGGTCCGGGAGTGGACGCCGCGAAGGTGTTCGTGGTCGAGCCGAAGCGGAGGCGGGAGGGGCTGGCGGCAGCCGGAGTCGTGGGTGCGGTGCTCGTCGGCTGGAAGCTGCTTTCCGGCGGAGAGGAAAAGGGGGAGCCGTTCTCGGCCTGCGCCTGGGCCGGAGAACCCCAGGCGCTCATGGCGCCGGCCGGGCCTTCCACGGCGGGACCGTCGGGCGTGCAGTCGGATCTCGATCGAGCGAAGGTGGACTACGAAGCGGGGCGGTATGCGGCGGCGTTCCCCCGCTTCAGGCGGCTGGCCGAGAGCCGGAACCCCGAAGCGATGGGGTTTGTCGGAATCATGTTCCTGCGCGGGCAGGGGACCAGGGAACGCCCGGACTCGGGGATCTACTGGCTCCGCGAGGCGGCGGATAGGGACGACGCACGTGGAATGACCGAGCTCGGCACCGCGTACCTGGACGGGAACGGGGCGAAGCACAGCAGGCGCTGGGCTCGGCACTGGCTCAAGAAGGCGGCAGACGACAAGCGCTCGGCGGAGGCGATGCGCAGGCTGGGGGTCCTCTACCGGGACGAGCAGGTCTATGACACTGCGCTCACCCGGCTCCGCGATGCCGTGGAGGCGGGATCCCTGGAGGCCCGGATCGATATCGGCCAGATGTACGAGCAGGGCCAGGGGACCCGTCAGGACCTGGAGATGGCGGTCTGCCTCTACCACACGGCCGCGGAGGCCGGCTCACCCCGCGGGATGCTCACGATGGGCCGGATCCACGAGAAAGGGATCGGCGTGCTTCGGGACGATGACAAAGCGAAGGAGTGGTACCGGAAAGCCGCGACCGAAGGCTCCCCCTGAGGCATGTACCTGCTGGGTGAGCTGTACGTGGAGGGCACGGCGGGGGACCGTCCCCGCCCGGCACCCTCCGCCGGGCTCCCCTTCCCGGCGGAGGGCGGAGAGGGGGGGGCAAGGGAGGGAACGCGGAGTGGAATGGAGGGGAAAGGGAGGGAGACGGTGCGGGATGTTCGTCGGTTTCGGGCCGGAGCGTGCGGTTCCGTCAGCCCCGCCGACCCCCGCGCATCACCGGCCGGTCCAGTTTGAACGCCCTTTCCAGCGGGAAGTCGGGGTCGGGCGTTCCCACCATCATGATCTGGGGCTCCTGCCCCGGGTTGTCGTGCCGCACGCGCTCGCACAGACGCGAGTGCAGCGCGCAGAAGCTGTCCCGGAACGCCCCGCGTTCCCACAGAGCCAGCAGGTGGCGGATGTAGAGCCCTTCCCGCGCCTTCTGCCCTTCGGCGGCGCACGCCATCATCAGCACGCTGGCGCGGATGCCGTCGTCGTGAGACGGGACGCGCGAGATGCACGACGGCAGCGACTGGGCGTACTGCTTCACCCCCCGCATCACCGGGCCGGCGGAGCGGTATACCGGCCGGCCCGGGGCGGGCGGCGGGCCGGGATACCCGGCCAGCACGTCGTCGCCGTAGCGCTCCATCCCGCCGCCGAAGCAGCTCTCCGTCACCAGCAGCACGCGCGTCCCGGGTGCCGCCAGCCTCCAGATCTCCGTCAGCTCGTCGTCGACGAGGTCGGCGTCGTGAAGGCACCAGGTCTCGTCCCACCCGTCGCGTTCGTCGCCGTTCGCGTCGGGCACCCGCGAGCCGTGGCCCGAGAAGGAGACGAACAGGGTCTGGCGGGGCTCCAGCGCCCGCGCGGCAGCGGAAAGGAGGCCGGCGACCGCGCTCCGGGTGGCGTCGGCGCCGCGCAGCACGTGGATGGCGCCGTAGCCCGCCTGGTGCGCGAGCTCCGCCATCTTCCACGCGCTCTCCTCGCTGAGCGACAGCGCGCACTCGCCGGGCGAAGCCGGGTCGTTCACTCCGATGTGGATCGAGGTACCTCGTGCCATGGACGGTCTCCGGACGGGGGCGGGCGCCGCCGCGGTCGCGGCGGCGCCGGGGTGCGAGCCGTGGATCAGCCCCCGCCCCCGTCTCCGTCCCCATTCCCGTCCCCGACGCCGGCGATCAGGCAGGTGTACGGCATCCCGCCCATGTCGGGGGGAATCGCCTCGCACGGGTTGGCGAGCGGCGGACACTCGGCCAGCTCCCCCCGGTACCGGGGGAGCACCGTGGGCACGGGCCCGCCGAAAAGGGCGTAGTAGGCCGAGAAGTGGTGAGGGGTGAAGCCGGGCGCCGGCACCGGCTGGTGGTGCAGGGGAAGCGGCTCCGGCGGGAGATCTTGCGTGGTCTCGTGATACACGACCAGATTCACCCGCCCGTTCATGGGGAACAACGTGCCCAGCGCCTTCTGCTCGCCGCCTCCGCCGATGAGCTCCGAAACCAGCGTGAGCTGCTCGCCTTCCACGTCGGTGATCTCCCATTCCACCCGGTGGGCGATCGGGCGGAGCTCGCCCGGGAGCCACTCCCAGCACACCCCCGGCGACACCCGCGTGATCCTGCCCGCGCCCAGCGTCACGCGCGCCGTCAGCTTCTTCCCCGTGTCGGCGCCCAGGTGGTCGGGGTCCACCCCGCGCTGCGTGATCTCGCGCAGGTCCGGGATGTGGCCGCACATCGCGAGGTCGGCTTCTTCGCCGGCCACCGGCGTCACCTGCCGGCCCGAGATCGGCGCCATGGCGGTGATGCCGGTGGGCGTGCCCCCCGGGGCCAGGTGCCCCGTGTCGTACGCCACCGCGGCCACGTGCCGGTCGGCCCCGCAGTGGTGGCCGAACATGCTGGGCATCAGCACGTGCATCCGGCCGGTGCTTCCGCCGCCGGCGCGCTCGGGCACGAAGAGGCAGAGTCCCGAGAAGGTGATTCGGAGAGTGAAGGCCATCGTCTTTGCAGCCCCGTGTGAGAGTGGATGTTCCATTCCGCCGGCCGCAGGCCCTGCCCGCCGTCCGGGTGCAACACATTCGTCGGACGGGCTCCGCGCGATTCCCATCCGCATTCCTCCGGGGTGCTTTCCCGCGCGCCCGGCGGGGTCCGGCGCTCCGCGAGCGGCTCCTGATGCTTGATCGCGAAGCCGCCGCGGCGCTCTTCCTGGAGCACCTGGACTGGATCAACAGGGCCACCTCCCGGGCGTGCGGCAACAAAGGCGTCTGGGGCGATGACGCCGAGGACTTCGCGGCCCAGGTGCGAATGAAGCTGATGGAGGACGACTACGCAGTAGTGCGCGGCTATGTCGGGACCTCCAAGTTCAGGACGTACCTGGCGACCGTGGTCCAGCGTCACCTCGCCGACTTCCTGCGTGAGCAGCGGGGCCGCTGGCGTCCTTCCACGGCCGCCGAGCGGCTGGGCTCGCCCGCGGTGGACCTGGAGACGCTGGTGCGCCGCTACGGCTACACGCTCCAGGAGGCGGGAGAGAAGCTGCGCACCGCGGGCCGCACCACCCTCTCCGACGCCGAGCTCGCGCGCATCCTCGGCCAGCTGCCCGAGCGTCAGCCGCTTCGTCCCGTGGTGGGAGAGCCGGCCACCGGGCTGGGTGCTGCGCCGGGCGACTCGCGCGCGGACGACCGGGTGCTCGAGTCCGAGGCCGACACCCGGCGCGCGGAAATCATGGGTGTGCTCGATACGGCCTTGCAGCAGCTGGCGCAGGAAGAGCAGCTTATCATGAGGCTGCACTTTGCCGAGGGACGCACGCTGGCCGACGTGGCGCGCGCCCTGCGCCTGGACCAGAAACCACTGTACCGGCGCGTCGATCGCCTGCGCGCCCGCCTGCGCGCCCGCCTGGAAAGCGAAGGGCTGAACGTGGACGACGTGCGCGGCCTCCTTGACGGGAGCGACGCACCATGAGCGGGAGGAATCGCGGGCGCCGCGAGCCCTTCGCAGGAGGTTGCCGATGAGCGACCACGAGAGCGACGACGAGCGGGTGGCCGCCTTCCTGGACGGCCGCATGGACGCGCGCCGGCGGGAGGAGATGCTTGCCCACCTGAACGCGAACGACGAGGACCGCGCGGTCCTCGCCGACACAGCGGCCCTCCTGCGCCAGCTGGAAGAGGAGGATGCCGCCGCGATACCGGAGATGCCCGCGTCCACCGCGAAGCCGGGGCGTGACGACACGGCGCAGGGTGTGGTCTCCCTGAATGCGCACCGCCGCCTGCAGGGAGAGCCCGAGCGCGAGGTCCGTCCGGCGCGGGCGCGAGTCCTCCGCTGGGTGGCGCTCGTAGCGGTGCTGGCGGGCGTCGTGCTGGTCACCGGACGGCTGCTGCAGAGCCCACCCTCCATCGGCGACGAGCCGGTGCGCCTCGCTGCGCGGCTGGAGCGCGGCTCGCGGGGACTGCCCGCGGGGTGGACCGAGCTGCGGCCGTGGACGCCCGCGCGCGGAAACGATCCGGGCGGCGCCCGGTCACCCGGCGAGAGGTCGGCCAGGTCGGTGCGTGCCGGCGCGATGCTGGTGGACCTTTCGGTGGCGGTGCACGCACGCGACGCCGCGGCCACACGGGTGCTCGCGAGCCAGATCGCCGGCCGCTTCGATCCGCAGGGGGGACGAAGCGGTGCGCTCCGCGAGATCGCCGACAGCGCCGGGGCAAGCCCGGAGCGGCTGCGGCCGCTGGTTGGCGAGGCCACGGAGCGGATCGCGAAGCGGCTGGACCAGGAGTCGCTGCGGCTGGGCGCCTGGACCGAGGCCGCCGGGCTGGCCGCCGCGTGGCAGGACGCCGGCTTCTTCCGCGACGGAGAGACGCGGCAGATGCTGGACCAGGCCGGGCGGCTGGCCGCAGGAGATCGGGCGGCCGAAGCGGCGGTGCAGCAGGTGCGGATCCTGCTGGCGGCCGATCCTCCGCGGTGGGAGACGCTCGCCTCCGCGATCGACACGCTGGCCCGCGAGCTCGCGAGCGAGTGAGCCGGAGCCCCGTATCGCTGCGAGCTCCCTCGTTTTCGCGCTCAGCTCCCGATGTAGCGGAATCCGGCCCACGCCGCGGGTGAGCTCCGCGCGGGGTCGCGCGAGCGCAGCAGCTCCAGCTGGGCCTCGCGCAACGCCGCGGCCGGGTCGTCCAAGCGGAGGTAGGCGCGGTGGAACGCCAGCATCAACGGCCGCGTCAGCCGGTCGTCGGCCTCCCGCAGGCTCCCCACCACCCCACCCGCGCCCGCCGCCAGCAGCGCACCGGAGAATCCCGCCAGTCCGCCCGAGCGTCCCGCGCGCGAGCGCGCCGTGTGGCACGCCGCGAGCACCACCAGGCGCACCCCGCGGAGCTGGATTGCGTTCACGGCGTCCGCCGTGAGGCGCCCGGTGGTGTCGGGCCCCGCGAGCACCAGCGCCGACCGCTCCGGCCGCGCATCGTCGAACACCGCGTGGCCGGCGTAATGGATGACGCGGGCATCGGGCGCGCGGCGGAGCAGGGCGTCGCGCGTGGCGGCGGGACCCTGGAGCACCACGCTCGCCGGGTACACCGTGCGAAGCGAGGCGACCTCCGCCCGCGCGTCCCGGAGCCTGTCGAGCGTGGGGTACTGCATCGGGTCGAAGGCGGGGTCCGCCACGAGGAGCGCGGAGGCCGGCCGGCGGGCCGGGGGGGCGGACCGGGCCGCTTCGGCCAGGGTGGCGGCGAAGCGGAGCGGGTGGTCCTGCACCAGATAGCGGGCCGGCCCGGAGTCCACCAGGGCGTCGAAGGGCACACCGGCGATCTCGCCGTCCACGACGATCACGAGCGGCGTCCCGGCAGGCCCCAGGCGCTTCTCGACCGGCCGAACCAGCAGCTCGTGGAGCCGCGCCAGGTCCGGGCGGGCGAGCTCCGCCCGGACGGGCGACTCCAGCGCGGCGACGCTCCGCTCGATCATCGCGAGGACGTCGCCGCGGCGGACGACCTGGCGCAGCAGGCGCACGTCGTCTCCGCGCAGCGTCCACGTGAGCAGCGTGTCCCCGATCAGGGCGTACTCCACCGCCACCTGCCCGGCGGGTGCCGCCGAACGGCCGGCGCCCAGCGCGGCGGCCCCGTACCCGGGCGCGAACGAGACGCGGCCCTGCTCCACCGCCTGCAGCGCGGCGATCGTGTCGCCGGCGCGCAGGTGCAGCATCACCATCTGGTCGAAGCGGCCGCGCGTGTGCTCCATCGCCGCGGCCCGCGTCGACGCGTCGTGGATCTCCTGGGAAAGGCCACGGACGTGGGCCGTGGCCGCGCTCAGGTCGGCGGTGGCGCCCGCCAGGTTCCCCCGCGCGAGCCGGACGTCGGCCCGGTGCAGGAGCGCGGGGAGAAGCCATCCCGAGTTGGTGTTCTCGCTGAAGAAGGCCACGGCGGAGTCCAGCTCCGCCGTTGAAGCCGTGGCGGGTGCCACGAGTGCGCGTGAGAAGTGTACCGTTTCGGTGAGCCACTTGCGCGGCTCTTCGGCGCGTATCTTCGCCAAGAGCGACTGGGCGCGGTCCACGTCACGCGCCGCCAGGGACGACCGCCCCTCGATCGAGCGGATACGAGCCCGGCCGAGGAGGGCCTCGACGGCGTTCGGCCGGCGGTGGTCGCGCATGGCTACGGCAACGTCCTCGTCCTGGACGGCCGCCGCGGCGCGGGGCATCCGGTCGACGGCCGCGAAGTGCGCCAGCATGAACAGCGCGTTGTGGAGCCGAACGGATGAACGATATGCGCGCAGCGACATGATCCCGCGGTGCGTCAGGTGGTACGCTGCCAGCGTATCCCTCTGACCGTAGGCCGCTTCCCCCTCCATCTGCCACTGGGCCGCCGCGTACTCGGTCTCCCCCGCGCTTCCGAACAGCCGGGCCGCGGCCCGGTACGCAGCGCGTGCTTCCGGGAAGCGGTCGTTGCGGAGCAGTCCCGAGCCGCGCATCCACCAGGAGCGGGCGGCCAGAGCCGGATACCGCGCCGGGTCGATCCGGGGCACCAGCGCCGCGAACGTGGCGTCGGCCCTGTCGAAATCGCCCGCGTATACCAGGGTCGCAGCCCGGAAGACTTCCGCCGTGAGCACGAGCACGGGGGAGAGCGGCCGCATCTTCACGACGTGCGTGAACGAGTCTCCCGCGGCGACCTGCTCCGAGCTATCGTACAGGCGCTGCCCCGCCGCGAACGTGCGGTGTGCGCGGGCGAGCCTGCGTGTGGCGGCGGGGCTGTCCTCGGCGGCCCGGATCGCCCGCACCGCGTCGGCCAGCGAGGCATCTCCGCCGCGTCCTTCCAGCGCGCCGCCCAGGCGCTCGGCGAGCTGCAGCAGCTCCGCGGCCCGGGCCGAGTGGCCGGCCTCGTGTGCGCTGCCCCAGTCGCCGAGCACCGAGTCCCACCCGTACAGGCGCGCCTCCTGCGGATGTGCGTCGGCGAACGCGCGCACCTCCGCCCCGGGAGCGCCGGGCCGGGGCGCCGGGGCCGTCGGAGGGGGCCGGAGGGAGCTGCGCCGCTCCCGCGCCTCGTCTGCCCACGTGCCCGTCGAGTCGATGCGCAGATACTCTGTCCAGGCGATCCCGGCCTGCTCATCCAGCCCCAGCGTTTGCAGCAGGAGGGCGGTGTTGAACCGCGCGGCCGGGTTGAGGGGCTCGGTCGCGACTGCCTCCAGTGCGTAGTTCAACCCTTCCAGCAGGTCGCGTGGATTCTGGGTGCGCTGGGCGCGGACGAAGTGTGCGCCCGACAGGTCGACCAGCAGCGGCACCCGCCGGCGCGAGAGCCGCAGCGCCCTGGACAGCCGGGCGACCGCCGCGTCCGCCGCCTGCTCCGTGTCGTCATCGCCGATGATCGCCAGCAGCGCCGACGCCTGGACCGAGTCCGGGTCGGAGCTTTCACCGGCATCGGCCAGCACCTCGAAGCCGGACAGTGGGCCGGCATCGGCTCCGCACGACTCGCGGGGCACCGTTTCGTCCGCCCCTGCTCGACGGACGGAGCATGGGTGGTATTCGACCGGGATGGAGAAGCGCGGCGAGAGAACGCGGGTGGGCCGGGCAGCCGCCAGCTCGCTCAAGATCGTGGCGTGCGGAGGCTCACGGTGGGCCCCGGCCGCCATTGCTCCCAGGACGGTGGCGCCGCTCAGCAGCAGAAGGGGCCAGCGCTTCAGTGGTGCGCGAGGCAAGAGGCGTGACGAGGACTGAGACACGTGTATGTCACGGATGCGGGAAATGCGGAGGGATGGGAATGATCGAGAGGTAAGAAACTACGGAGCCGGCACGAACCCGGGGCGGCTGGTTGGGCATTCGCTCCGCCCGCCACTCGGGAATTGTCTCACATTGCACTCGCAGAGTCAACGGACATCGTGAGGAACTTTTGATCCAGGATTCGCCGCCTCATCACACCGGGCAGACGATACGCCCCGGAGCCGTGCGCGGCCCGGGTGAACTGCATGGCACCCGTCTGCCGCCGGGGAATCCGGAGTGATATGCGCCGGGGCGTGGGATGCCGGATAGGGTCGCCGTGCGGCGCCCTGCCCGGTAAAGGGCCGGGATGACCGCGCCAGCAATCGTTCCCTCCCAGGAAGTTTGCCCCTGGAACTCGTTCGCGGAGCCCACGGGCGAGACCGCGTTCCTGCCGCGCGACGGGATCGACTGCGCCTCCCCGATCGAGCCGATGGGGGTGACGCAGGAGGAGCTCTCGCGGCGCTTCAGGGGCTCGGTGGTGAAGCGGACCATGCAGCGGGGGCTGCTGCGCATCACCGCATCCATGACCCACACGGCCGGCCGGCGACTGTTTGCCGGGGCGCGCCGGCCCCGTCCCTTCAGGTAGCCGACGCGAGCCGGACTCGCAGTCAGCCGCCGCCGCTCGACTCCAGCACCTCCGACAGCACGCGCGCCAGCTCCGTGGCGTTCGGCTCGCGCACCAGGGTGAAGTGGCTTCCCGGTACGGTGTGCACCTCCACGCCCCCGGCCGCCACCGACTCCCACCCCAGCGTGCCGGCCCCCGCCGCGCCGTGCTCCGCCGCCCGCAGCAGCGTGACCGTGCCGCCGTACGGACCCGGCCGGTACTCGTACATGGCCCGCAGGTTGGCGCGGAACGTCCCGTACAGCCGCCACACCTGCTCGAACCCGACGTCCGGCGGCACCACGCCGGCATCCCGGGCCGCTTCCAGCACGCGGCCCAGGAATCCCCGCGCGTCCGCCGCCCCCGCGCCATCCTCGGCCGGCGGCAGCTCGCCCAGCGGCACCCCCAGGTCCGCGGCGAAGGTGCGCACCAGCGTCGCCTCGTCCTCCGGCGCTGCCAGGCCCACGAGCGCGGGGGCGAGCGAGTCCACCAGCACCAGCGCGTCCACCGCCTCGCCCGCCGCCTCCAGCCGCCGCGCCATCTCGAAGGCGACCACTCCGCCCATCGACCACCCGCCCAGCCGGTACGGCCCCCGGGGCCGCGCCGCGCGCAGGGCGTCCAGGTAGTCCGCCGCCATCGCGTCGACCGAGGCGGAATCCGGATCCAGTGCGTCGGCGTCGAGGCCGCGCGCGCGCAGGGCGTAGAACGGCTGCCGGGCGTCCAGGTGGCGGGCGAGCGGGGCGTAGCAGAGCACGTCGCCGCCCACCGGGTGCACGAAGAAGAGCGGGGTGCGCTCCCCCGACGCGCGGATGGGCACCAGCGGCGAGGCCTCGCCGCCCGCCGCTTCCTCCCGCAGCAGCAAGGCCAGGTCCTCCACCGTGGGCGCGGCGAAGAGCGTGGTGAGCGGCAGACGCGCGCCCAGGACCGTCTCGATGCGCGCCATCAGCCGCACCGCCAGCAGCGAGTGCCCGCCCAGCGCGAAGAAGTTGTCGCGCACGCCCACCGGGGACGCGCCCAGCACCTCCTCCCAGACCCCGGCGAGCGCCAGCTCCACGGCGTCGCGCGGAGGCACGTGCTCCGCGCCGGGCGCGCCGGCCTGCTCCGGGGCGGGGAGCGCGCCGCGGTCCACCTTGCCGTTGGGGGTCAGCGGCAGCTCGTGGAGCACCACGAAGGCCGAAGGCACCATGTGCTCCGGCAGGCTCGCGCGCAGGCGCTCCCGCAGCTCGTCGGCGGACGGCGGCTCCCCGTCCGCGGCGACGTACGCCACCAGCCGCCGCTCGCCCGGCGAGTCCTCGCGCGCCACGACGACGGCCGCACCGACGCCGGGGTGCGTCCGCAGCACGCTCTCGATCTCGCCCGGCTCGATGCGGAAGCCGCGCACCTTGACCTGGAAGTCCGTGCGCCCCAGGTACTCCAGCTCGCCGTCCGCCAGCCGGCGCACGCGGTCCATCACCCGGTACATCCGCCCGCCCGGCTCGCCGAACGGGTCGGGGACGAAGCGCTCCGCCGTGAGATCCGGCCGGCCCGCGTAGCCGCGCGCCAGCCCGTCGCCCGCCAGGTACAGCTCGCCCACCACGCCCACCGGCACCAGGCCCAGCTCCGCGTCCAGCACCCGGGCCCGCGTGTTCGCCACCGGCCGCCCCACGGTGACGCGGCCGGCCTCGCGGGGCACGACCGCGTACGTGGAGTAGGTGGTGTCCTCGGTGGGCCCGTACAGGTTGCCGACCTTTTCGACGGTCCCCAGCGCGTACAGCTCCCGCGCGAGCGGAGCGGGAAGCGCCTCGCCGCCCAGGTTCAGCGTCCGCACGCCTGCGGGGAGGGCGCCCATGCGCAGCAGCTCCGCGGCGGCGGTGGGGACCATGCTGGCGTAGCGGATCCGCTCGCGGTCGGGGAAGCGGGCCAGCTCCAGCGCGTTCTCCACCAGGTACAGCGTGCCGCCCCAGCACAGCGTGCCGAAGATCTCCGCGACGCTGACGTCGAAGTTGATGGAGGTGGACGCCAGCACGGCGCCCCGCTCCTCGTCCGAGACGTTGTCGCGCAGCCAGTGCATGAGCACCGTCGTCGACGAGTGGCGGATCATCACTCCCTTGGGCCGGCCCGTGGATCCCGAGGTGAAGATGACGTGCGACAGGTTGTCCGGAAGCACGCCGCTCTCCGGGGTCGTGCCGGGAGCCTGCGCCAGCTCCTCCCGCACCGCGGCCGCGTCCAGCACGACGGCCTCCGCCCGAGCGGGGAGGCGTCCGGTGAGCGCGGCGTCGGTTAGGACCAGGCGCGCGCCGGCATCCTCCAGCATGTAGCCCAGCCGCTCCGCGGGATACGCCGGGTCCAGCGGCAGGTAGGCGCCGCCCGCCGCGAGCACGGCCAGCAGCGCCACCACCATCTCCGGCGTGCGCGGCAGGCAGATCCCCACCGCCACCTCCGGCCCCACCCCGCGCCGCCGCAGCAGGTGCGCCAGGCGATTCGCGCGCCCCTCCAGCTCCGCGTACGTCGTCTCCTCCCCCGCGAAGCGCAGCGCCACCGCGCCCGGCGTGCGCCGGGCCTGCGCCGCGAACAGCTCGTGGACGCCGCCGGCAGGGTAGCCACGGCGGGACTGGTCCGCGTCCAGCAGCTCCGCGCGCTCGGCGGGGGTGAGCAGGTCCACCTCCGCTACGGGACGGTCCGGGTCCCCGGCGAAGCCCTCCGCCAGGACGCGGAAGTGCCCCAGCATGCGCTCCACCGTGTCCGCCTCGAACAGGTCCGCGCGGTAGACGACCGAGCCCACCATCCGCTCGCCCCCGTCCTCCAGCGACAGGCTCAGGTCCCACTTGGCCGTGGTCCCGCCCGCGTGCAGCGGGTACACGCGCACCCCGCCCAGCGACAGACGCTCGTCTGACTGGGCCGCAGAATTGAGGGCGAACATCGCCTGGAAGAGCGGGGCATAGTCCAGGCTGCGCTCCGCCTCCAGCTCGTCCACCAGCCGCTCGAAGGGCAGGTCCTGGTGCGCCTGCGCGCCCAGCGTCGCCTCGCGCACGCGCCCCAGCAGCCGGCGGAAGCCGGGCCGGCCGTCCAGCCGGGTGCGGATCACCAGCGTGCCCACGAAGAAGCCGATCAGCCCCTCCAGCTCCAGGTGGCCGCGGCCCGCCAGCGGCGTCCCCACGCTGACGTCGTCCTGCCCCGACCAGCGGGCGAGAAGCGCCGTGTAGACGGCCAGCATCGTCATGAACGGCGTCGCGCCCTCGCGGTGCGACAGCGCGCGCAGCGCCTGCGACGCCTCCACGCTCAGCGCGAAGGCGCGCTGCCCGGCCCGGTCGCTCGCCACCAGGGGGCGCGGCCGGTCGGTGGGAAGCTCCAGCAGGGGAGGGGCGCCCCCGAGGGCGTCGCGCCAGTAGGCGAGCTGCGCCTCCAGCGTCTCCCCGGCGAGCCAGCCACGCTGCCACACGGCATAGTCCGCGTACTGGAGCGCGGGCTCCGGGAGCGGCGAGGGACGGCCCTGGAGGAAGGCCTCGTACAGCGAGGACATCTCGCGCACCAGCACCCCCATGCTCCAGCCGTCGCTGACCACGTGGTGCAGGGTGAACAGGACGGCCCACTCCTCGTCGCCGGGGCGCAACAGCGTGGAGCGCAGCAGCGGCCCGCGCGCCAGGTCGAAGGGCCGCGTCGCCTCCTCGCGGGCGAGCCGCAGCAGCGCCGCCTCGCGGTCCTCGTCCGCCAGCCCCCGCAGGTCCACCACCGGCAGGGCCACCGGCCCGGCGGGCAGCACCACCTGCACGGGCTCGCCCTCCACCGCATGGAAGACGGTGCGCAGCGACTCGTGCCGCCGCGCCAGCTCGGTGAGCGCACGCGCCAGCGCCGCCGGCTCCAGCCCCCCGCGCAGCCGCAGCGGGAAGGGCATGTTGTAGGCGGGGCTGCGCGGGTCCAGCTGGTGGATGAACCAGAGCCGCTGCTGCGCGAAGGACAGCGGCAGCGGCGAGCCGTCGCGCGGGGCGGGGCGCAGCGGCGGGAGCTGCACCCCGGTCCCTGCGCGCAGCAGGGCGTCCACGCGCGCGGCCAGCCCGCCCACCGTGGGCGCCTCGAACACGGCGCGCAGCGGCACCTCCACCGCCAGCGCCTCGCGGATGCGCGAGACCACCCGGGTGGCCAGCAGCGAGTGGCCGCCCAGCGCGAAGAAGTCGTCCTCCACGCCCACGCGTTCCACCTGGAGGACCGCGGCCCAGATCTGCGCCAGCGCCTCCTCCGTGGGATTCCGGGGCGCGCGGTACGACCCGTCCGGCCCCGCCGCCTCCGGCGCGGGGAGGGCGCGGCGGTCCACCTTGCCGCTGGGGGTCAGGGGAAGCCGCTCCAGCAGCACCAGCGCGCCGGGCACCATGTACTCGGGGAGGCTGTCCCTGAGCTTCGCGCGCAGCTCGGGGAGGAGCCAGCTCCCCCGCAGCCGGGCCAGCGGGTCGCTGGCGTACGCGCCCGGGGGGAGCGGCGACGCAGGCGCCTCCTCCGCGAGCCCGGCGTCGGAGCCGGCGCGCGCCAGCAGCGCGTCGTAGCGCCCCGGCGCGCCGCGCGGCGACGGGCGCAGGTGGGCGCGGTACCCGCGCGCCTCCGCCAGCGCGCGGACCGCCTCCGGGTCCACGGCCGCGGCCTCGCGCTCCGCCGCCAGTGCGCGCAGCTCCTCCGCGGTGCGCGCCTCGCCGTCCGCGGCCAGCGCCTCCAGCAGCCCCAGCGCGCCCGCCACGCGGGCATCGGGTATCTGCGCAAGCACCAGCGATTCCGGCGCCTCCCGCTCCAGGCGCCGCGCCACGGCGTCCAGCGTCGATCCGTCGTCCCAGCGGACCCGGTCCGCGGGCGGGGGCGGCGCGGCGGCGTCCACGCGCAGCAGCACGTCGTAGCGGAAGCGCGTCATCTCGTTGGCGTGCGCCCCCGCCTTCAACCGGATCTCCACCCGGGAGACGCGCGGCAGGCGCGCCGGGAGCGCGCGGAACAGCTCCGGGTCCAGCAGCAGCTCCTTTTCCCGCGCCACGCGCCTGCGCACCCCGGCGCGCAGCGCGGCGGCGGGCGCGTCCCCCTCCGCCCGGGCCAGCTCCACCGAGGCGTGGAACGCGTCCAGCAGCGGCAGGCTGCGCACGTCCCCCACCCACAGCGCCCCGCCCGGCGCGAGCGCGTCCACCGCCCCCTCCAGCACCCGCAGCAGGTAGTCCACGCCGGGGAAGTACTGCGCCACCGAGTTGATCACCACCAGGTCGAAGTGCCCCGCTGGGATCCCGGTGAAGTCCTCCGCGGCCCGCTCCAGCAGCGTGACCTGCGGCAATTCCCGCCCGGGGCGCGACACCGCCCGCCGCAGCGACTCCAGCGCCGGCGCCGCGAAGTCCGTCCCCCAGTACTCGTCGCACTCCGGCGCGACGCGGAAGAGCAGCAGCCCCGTGCCGCAGCCGATCTCCAGCACGCGGCGCGGGCGCAGCGCGCGCAGGCTCCCGGCCGCGGCCTCCACCCACGCCCGCATCTCCTCCGCGGGGACCGGCTCGCCCGTGTAGCTGCTGTTCCAGCCCACCACGTTGAAGGCGGGATCCTCGTCCGCCGCGTCGCCCGAGTAGGTGTCGCCGAACAGCGACTCCCACTCGCCCACGTGCTCCTGCTGGAGCTCGCCGCGCGGGGCCGCGCCGGGCGCCTCCTCCGCCGGGACCACGTACCCCACCAGCCGCTTCTCGCCCGGCACGTCCTCGCGCACCAGCACCACCGCGTCGCGCACCCCGGGGTGCTCCGCGAGCACGCTCTCGATCTCACCGGGCTCGATGCGGAAGCCGCGGATCTTGACCTGCGCGTCCACGCGGCCCAGGAACTCCAGCTCCCCCGCCGCCGTCCAGCGCACCCGGTCACCCGTGCGGTACAGGCGCGCCCCGGGCGCCGCCGCGAACGGGTCGGGGCTCCACCGCTCCGCCGTCGCGTCCGGCCGGCCCAGGTAGTCGCGCGCCGCGCTCGCCCCGCCGATGCACAGCTCCCCCGGCACCCCCACCGGCACCGGCTGGAGCGCGCGGTCCAGCACGTACAGCGCGGCGTTGCCCAGGGGCCGACCCACCCAGCGGCGGCGCGGCTCGCCCTCGCGCACCGTGTGCGCGGCGCAGATCACGGTGCCCTCGGTGGGGCCGTACAGGACGTGGAGGGAGGCCGCGGGGAAGACCTCGCGCATCTCCTCCAGCAGCTCGGGGGCGACGGCGTCGCCGCCCACGAACGCCTGCCGCAGGCGCGGGAGGACCCGGCCGCCCGCGCGCAGCACCTGCGCGAGCTGGCGCATCAGCGCGGGGACGGCGTGCAGCGCGGTGGCGTCCTCCAGCCGGTCCGGGAGCCGGTCGGTCGCCAGCACCTCGTCGCGGGGGACCACGCGCACGCAGCCGCCGGCGAGCAGGGGGAGCACGGCCTCGAAGATCCAGATGTCGAAGGCGAAGCTCGCCAGCGACGGCATCACGTCGTCCCCGCCGAAGCGGAAGACGTCCAGCGCGGCGCCCAGGGTGTGCAGCAGGGCGCGGTGCGGCACGCGCACCCCCTTGGGCCGCCCCGTGGACCCCGAGGTGTAGATGACGTACGCCAGCGTGTCCGGGTCCACGTTCACGGCGGGAGCTTCCGGGCTCTCCCGGTCGACGAGCTCCGCGTCGGCGTCCAGCAGGAGGACCGCGGCATCGTGCGGTGGCAGGGCGGCGGCGGTTCGCGTGTCCGAGAGGAGCACGGGCACGGCCGCGTTGCGGAGCATGTAGGCCAGGCGATCCGCGGGGTACTCGGGGTCCAGCGGCAGGTACGCGGCCCCCGCCTTCCAGCATCCCAGCACCGCCGTCAGCAGCTCCGGGCCGCGCTCCAGGCACACGCCCACGGGGGTCTCCGGCCCCGCGCCCAGGGCGCGCAGCGCGCGGGCGACGCGGCCGGAGCGCGCGTCCAGCTCGGCGTAGGTGAGCGGCCCGCCGGGGCCCGCCACGGCGGGCGCGCCGGGCGTGCGCCGGACCTGCTCCGCGAACAGACCGGGGACGGTGAGATCGGAGGGGTAGCTGCGCGGCGGGTTCCACCCGGCCACGAGCTGGCGCTCCTCCGCGGGGGTCACCAGGCGCAGCGTGGAGACGGGGCGCGCGGGATCGGCGACGGCGCCCTCCAGCAGCAGGCGGAAGTGCTCGGCCATGCGCCGCATGGTGGCCGGCTCGAACAGGTCCGCGCGGTAGTTGAGCTCGCCCGTGACGCGGTCGTCGGTGTCCCAGAGCGTGGCCCCGATGTCGAACTTGGCCCCGCTGTCGCCGCCGCCGAACGGCTCCACCGCCACCTCGCCCAGCGCCAGCCCGCCCCCCTCGTTGTTCTGGAGGGCGAACATCACCTGGAAGAGCGGGTTGTGCATCAGGCTGCGCTGGGGCGCCAGCTCCTCCACCAATCGCTCGAAGGGGAGGTCCTGGTGCGCGAAGGCGTCCAGGGTGGTCTCGCGCACGCGGGCAAGCAGCTCGCCGAAGGTGGGATCGCCCGACAGCTCCGTGCGCAGCACCAGCGTGTTGACGAAGAAGCCGATCAGCGGCTCCAGCTCGGCGCGGGTGCGGTTGGCGACGGGGGTGCCCACCACCACGTCGTCCTGCCCCGAGTAGCGGCCCAGCAGAGTCTGCCACCCGGCCAGCAGCGCCATGAAGACGGTCGCGCCCTCCGCGCGAGCCAGCTCGCGCAGCGCGTGCGTGGCCCCGGGGGCGAGGCTGAAGGCGCTTCCCTTCTCGGACACGCCCAGGGGCGTGCGGCGGGGGTGGTCCAGGGGGAGCTCCAGGAGGGGCGGGGCGCCGTCCAGCTTGGCCCGCCAGTAGTCGAGCTGCCGATCCAGCGTCTCGCCGGTGAGCCACTCGCGCTGCCACGCCGCGAAGTCCGCGTACTGGATCTCCAGCTCCGGGAGCGGCGACGCTTCGCCGCGCGCGAAGGCGTGGTACAGCGCCGACACCTCGCGCGTCAGCACGCCCATGGACCAGCCGTCGCTGACCACGTGGTGCATGGTGAAGCAGGTCGCCCAGTCGGCCGCGTCCAGCTTCACCAGCAGGGTGCGCAGGAGCGGCCCGCGCACCAGGTCGAAGGGGCGCGCGGCCTCCTCCTCCACCCGGCGGTGGGCCTCGGCCAGGCGCGGCTCCGGCGGGAGGCGCGACAGGTCCACCACGGGGAGGGCGACCGGGGCGGCGGGTTGGACGAGCTGCATCGCCTCGCCGCTCCCCGCGGGCTCCACCAGGACGGTGCGCACCGCCTCGTGGCGGCGCACCAGCTCCGTCAGGGCGCGGCGCAGCGCACCCACGTCCAGCGCGCCGCGCAGCCGCATGCGGGCCGGCATGTTGTACGCCTGGCTCGCCGGGTCCAGCTGGTGGATGAACCAGAGCCGCTGCTGGGCGAAGGAGAGCGGCGCCGGCCCGTCGCCCTCCCTGCGGGGGATGCGCTGCGAGGCGGCGCGCTCCCGCAGCCGCCTGCTCAGGAGGAGGCGCCGCCCGGGGGTGAGGGCGTCCAGCGCCGCGGTCTCCTCCGCGGTCTCCGACACCCCGGCGCGCACGGCCTCCTCCACGCGCTCGGCGAGGGCGGCCACGGTGGGCGCCTCGAACACGGCGCGCAGCGGCACCTCCACGCCGAACGTTTCGCGGATGCGCGACAGCACGCGGGTGGCGAGCAGCGAGTGGCCGCCCAGGTCGAAGAAGCCGTCGTGGATTCCCACGGCCCCGCGCCGCAGCACCGCGGCGAAGATCTCCGCCAGAGACGCCTCGGTGGGGGTGCGGGGCGGGGCCTGCTCCGCGCCGGAGGGCGCCGCGTCCGGGGCGGGGAGCGCGCGGCGGTCCAGCTTGCCGCCGGGGGTCAGCGGAAGCGTCTCCAGCGCCACGAACGCCGCCGGCACCATGTACTCGGGGAGGCCGGCGCGCAGCAGGGCGCGCAGCTCCGCGGGGTCGGCGGGCTCCGGGCCGGCGGGGACGTGGTAGGCCGCCAGCACCCGGTGGCCCGCCGCGTCCTCCCGGACCACCACCACGGCCTCGCGCACGCCGGGGTGCGCGCGCAGCGCCGCCTCGATCTCCCCGGGCTCGATGCGGAAGCCGCGCAGCTTGACCTGCTGGTCGATGCGGCCCAGGAACTCCAGGACCCCGTCCGCCAGCCGGCGCACCCGGTCGCCCGTGCGGTACATCCGCGCGCCTGCCTCCCCGGCGAACGGGTCGGGGACGAAGCGCTCGGCGGTGAGGTCCGGCCGGCCCAGGTAGCCTCGGGCCACGCCCGCCCCGCCCACGTGCAGCTCTCCCGGGACGCCCTCCGGGGCCAGCTCCGCCCTCGCGTCCAGCACGTAGGCGCGCGCGCCGTCGACCGGCCCGCCGATGTCGGGGCGCCGGCCCGCGGCCTCCGCGGGGACGGGCCCCCAGGTGGCGACCACGGTGGTCTCGGTGGGCCCGTAGGCGTTCACCAGCGCGAAGGGGATCCCCGGCCCCGGCCGGGCGCCGAGCGCGTCGCCGCCGGCGAGCAGGAGCCGCAGCGGCGCGTCCGGCCATTCCAGGGCGAGCAGCGCCTCGGCGAGCGGCGTGGGCGCGAAGGCGACGGTGGCCCCGGCGTCCACCAGGCGGCGGAGCAGGGCGGGGGGATCGGCGCGCGTGGCGTCGTCCACCGGGAGGAGCGCGGCGCCGCCGGCCAGGTACGGCCACGTTTCCCACACCGACGCGTCGAAGCCGGTGCCGGCCAGGAGCGTCGCCCGGTCGGCGGGCCCCACGCCGAAGGCGCGCAGGTGCCAGCGGACCAGGTTGAGCAGGCCGCCGTGCTCCACGGCCACGCCCTTGGGGACGCCGGTGGAGCCGGAGGTGTAGACGACGTACGCCAGGCTCCCGGGCGCGACGTCGGCCGCGGGCGGATCGGCGCTCCCGGCGTCGATCCGCTCCCGCGCCTCGTCCAGGCGGAGCACGGCGGCCGGGTGCGCCGGCAGCCCCTCGGCCAGGCCCCGCCGGGTCAGGAGCACGGCGGCGCCCGAGTCCGCCAGCAGCCAGGCCAGGCGGGCCGGGGGGTAGGCCGCGTCCAGGGGGAGGTAGGCGGCGCCGGCCCGCAGCACGCCCAGCTGGGCGACGACCAGCTCCGGGGAGCGCTCCAGCAGCACCGCCACGCGCGCCTCCGGCCCGACGCCCATGCCGCGCAGGTGGCGCGCCAGGCGGTTGGCCCGCCGGTCAAGCTCGGCGTAGGTCAGCGTCCCCCCGTCCCACACCACGGCGGGCGCCTCCGGGGCGAGCGCGGCCCGCCGGCCCACCAGCTCCGGCACGCTCGCCCAGGCGTCCTCGCGGCGGGGGCCGGCGGCCTCCAGGAGCCGGGCGCGCTCCCCCGGGGCGAGAAGCGACGCCTCGCCCACGGGGCGGCCGGGAGCGGCGGCGAGCCGGTCCACGAGCGCGCCGAAGTGCCGGAGCATGCGCTCCGCGGTGGCGCCGTCGAACAGCTCCGCGCGGACGACGAGCCCGCCCTTCAGCCGCCCGCCCGCGTCCTCCACCGTCAGGCTCAGGTCGAACTTGGCCACCTCCGCGCCGTGGCCCAGCGGCTCCACGCGCACGCCCTCCAGCAGCGGCGCTCCCCCCGCCCGGCCGGCCGGCGCGGCGTGGAAGGCGAACGCCGCCTGGAAGAGCGGCGTGTGCGCCAGACTGCGCTCGGGCGCCAGCTCCTCCACCAGCCGCTCGAAGGGGAGCTCCTGGTGGCCGAAGGCGCCCAGCGCCGTTTCGCGCACCCGCCCCAGCAGCTCGCCGAAGGTGGGATCGCCCGACAGCTCGGTGCGCAGCACCAGCGTGTTGACGAAGAAGCCGATCAGCGGCTCCAGCTCGGCGTGGGTGCGTCCGGCGATGGGCGTCCCCACGCTGACGTCGTCCTGCCCGGCGTAGCGGGCGAGCAGCAGCTGCCACGCGGCCAGCAGCGCCATGAAGAGCGTGCTCCGCTCGCGCCTGGCGATCGCGCGCAGCCGGGCCGACGTTTCCGGGGAGAGCGCGAAGGAGCGATGCGCGCCGCGGCTGCCGGGAAGAGGCGGGCGCGGCCGGTCGGTGGCGACCTCCAGCAGTGGCGGCGCCCCGCCCAGTCGCTCGCGCCAGAAGCCGAGCTGCGCCTCCAGCGTCGCGCCGGCAAGCCACTCCCGCTGCCAGACGGCGTAGTCGGCGTACTGGACGGGGAGATCCGGGAGCGGCGAGCCGCCGTAGAGCGCGGACAGCTCCCGCACCAGCACCTCCATGCTCCAGGCGTCGCTCGCGGCGTGGTGCAGGGTGAAGAGCGCGGCGTGGTCGCCGTCCCTCAGCCGCAGCAGCGCGGCGCGCAGCGGCGGGACGCGCCCCAGGTCGAAGGGCCGCAGCGACTCCTCCTCGGCCAGCCGCGCCGCTTCGGCCTCGCGGCGCAGTGCAGCCAGCCCGGACAGGTCCACGACGGGGAAGGGGACGGGCGCGGCGGGGCGGACCGCCTGCACCGCCGCGCCGCCGCGCGTCTCGAAGACGGTGCGCAGGACCTCGTGGCGGCGGACGACGCCGTCGAGCGCGCGGCGCAGCCGGTCCACGCGCAGCGGCCCGCGCAGCCGCAGCGGCGACGGCATGTTGTAGGCGGCGCTCGCCGGGTCCAGCTGGTGCAGGAACCAGAGCCGCTGCTGCGCGAACGACAGCGGCGCGGGCCCGCGGTCCGCGCGCCGCGGGATGCGCGCGCCGCCGGTCCGCCCGGCCGCGGGCGCCGCCTCCACGAGCTCCGCCAGGGCGGCCACCGTGGGCCGCTCGAAGAGGGCGCGCACCGGCACCTCCACCCCCAGCGTTTCGCGGAGGCGCGAGACCACGCGCATGGCCAGCAGCGAGTGCCCGCCCAGGGCGAAGAAGCCGTCGTGCACGCCCACGCGCTCCGCCCCCAGCACCTCCGCGAAGACGTCCGCCAGCGCCGCCTCGGCCGGGGTGCGGGGCGCGGCGTACTCGCGGCCGGACGCCGCGGGGGCGGGGAGGGCGCGGCGGTCCAGCTTGCCGCTGGGGGTCAGGGGAAGCTCGTCCAGCAGCAGCACCGCGGAGGGGACCATGTGGCCGGGGAGGTGTTCCCCCATCCAGCGCTCCAGCCCGGCCGCGTCGACCGCCTCCCCCGTCGCCGGGACGGCGTAGGCCACGAGCCGCGCGTCGCCGGGCGCGTCCTCGCGCACGGCCACCGCCGCGGCCGCGAGCCGCGGGTGCGCGGCGAGCACGGCCTCCACCTCGCCGGGCTCCACGCGGAAGCCCCGGATCTTGACCTGCGCGTCGAGCCGGCCCAGGAACTCCAGCTCGCCGTCGGCCGTCCAGCGCGCCCGGTCGCCGCTGCGGTAGAGCCGCGCGCCTGGCTCGCCGGACAGGGCGTTGGGGACGAAGCGCCCGGCCGTCAGCTCCGGCCGCCCCAGGTAGTCGCGCGCCACGCTCCCCCCGCCGATGCACAGCTCGCCCGGCACGCCCACGGGCACCGGCCGGAGCCCGCCGTCCAGCACGTACAGCGCGGCGTTGCCCAGCGGCCGGCCGATCCACCGCCGGCGGGGTCCGCCCTCCCGCGCCGCGTGGGCCGCGCAGATGACGGTGGCTTCGGTCGGTCCGTAGAGCACGTGGACGGAGGCGGCGGGAAAGGCCGCGCGCATGTCGTCCGGCAGCTCCGGCGCCACGGCGTCGCCCCCCACGAAGGCCTGGCGGACGCGGGGGAGGACCCGGCCGGAGGCGCCCAGCGCCTGTACGGCCTGGCGCATCAGCGCGGGCACGGCGTGCACGGCCGTCGCCTCCGCCATCTCCGCGAGCAGCCGCTCCGGGTCCAGCACCTCCTCGCGCGGCAGCACGCGCACGGACGCTCCGGCGAGCAGGGGGAGGACCGCCTCGAAGAGCCAGATGTCGAAGGCGAAGCTGGCCAGCGACAGCACGCGGTCGCCCTCGCCGAAGGGGAACGCCTCGCGGACGGCGTGCAGCGTGGCGAGCAGGCCCCGGTGCGTGACCCGCACGCCCTTGGGCGTGCCGGTGGAGCCGGAGGTGTAGATGACGTAGGCGAGGTGGCCGGCGTCCGCGGGGAGGCCCCCACCCGGCGGCCTTAGAGCCGCCACCCTCCCCCGTTCCGGGGGAGGGGAATCTCCGTGCTGACGCTCACCACCTTCCGGCGTGTCGTGCTCCCCCTCTCCCCTTGTGGGAGAGGGGGCCGGGGGGTGAGGGTCGTCCACCACCACGATCTCGCCCCCGAACTCCGGCACCACCTCCCGGGTCCGTTCGTCGAGGACGAGTACGGCGCAGCCGGAATCCGCCAGCATCCAGCGCAGGCGCTCGGCGGGGTACTCCGGGTCCAGCGGCACGTACGCGCCGCCCGCCTTCCAGGCGCCCAGCACGGCGACGAGCAGCTGCGTGCCGCGCTCCAGGCACACGCCCACGGGCACCTCGGGGCCGACGCCGAGGGCCCGCAGGGTCCGGGCGAGCCGGCCGGAGCGGGCGTCCAGCTCGGCGTAGGTGAGCGCGTGGCCGCCCGCGGAGACCGCGGCCGCGCGGGGCGTGCGCAGCGCCTGCTCGGCGAACAGCTGCGCGACGAGGCGGTCCGTGGGAAAGGGCCGGGGGACGCTCCACTCCTCCAGCAGCAGGCGCCGCTCGTCCGCGCCGAGCAGCGACACCTCCGACAGCGGCCGGTCCGGGTCGGACGCCGCGGCATCCACCAGGCGGAGGAAGTGCCCGGCCATGCGCCGGATGGTGGCGGGCTCGAACAGGTCCGCGCGGTAGGTGAGCGCGCCCGCGATCCCCCCGGGACCGTCCGCCGCGTCCAGGCTCAGGTCGAAGAGGGCGTCGGCCGCGCCGCCCGCCAGCGGCTCCAGGGCCAGCTCGCCCAGGCGCAGCTCGCCGCGCTCCGCGGTCTGCATGGCGAACATCACCTGGAAGAGCGGGGTGTGCGCCAGGCTGCGCTCCGGCGCCAGCGCCTCCACCAGCCGCTCGAAGGGGACGTCCTGGTGGGCGAAGGCGCCCAGGGTCGTTTCCCGCGCGCGCCCCAGCAGCTCGCGGAACGACGGGTCGCCGGACAGCTCCGTCCGCAGCACCAGCGTGTTGACGAAGATGCCGATCAGCCCCTCCGTCTCGCGGCGGGTGCGGCCCGCGACGGCCGTCCCCACGCTGACGTCGTCCTGCCCGGACCAGCGCGCCAGCAACAGCTGCCACGCGGCCAGCAGCGCCATGAACGGGGTGGCGCCCTCGCGCTGTGCCAGGTCGCGCAGCGCCCGCGACGTGTCCGCCGGGAGCGAGAAGGCGTGCACGCCCGCGGGCGCGGCTCCCGCCGCGCGGCGGGGCGAGTCCGTGGGCAGCTCCAGCACCGGGGGCGCGTCCGCCAGGCGCTCGCGCCACCAGCCCACCTGCTCGTGCAGCGAGGCGGCCAGCGTCCGGCGCTGCCAGGCCGCGTAGTCGGCGTACTGGACGGGAAGCTCCGGGAGCCGCGGCGGCTCGCCGGCCGAGTGCGCGCGGTACAGCTCGTTGACCTCGCGGACCAGCACGCCCATGGACCAGCCGTCGCTGACCACGTGGTGCAGGGTGAAGCAGAGCGCCCACTCCTCGTCCCCCAGCCGCGCCAGCAGTACGCGCAGCAGCGGCCCCGCCGCCAGGTCGAAGGGGCGCCGCGTCTCTCCCGCCACCAGGGCGCGCGCGGCGGCCTCGCGCGGCTCCCCGTCCAGGCGGCGCAGGTCGGCGACGGCGATGCGCTGCGGCGAGGGCGCCAGGACGGCCTGCACGGGCTCGCCGCCGCGCGCGGGAAAGACGGTGCGCAGCGTCTCGTGCCGGGCCACGAGGTCGTCCAGGCTGCGCTCCAGCACCCCCACGTCCAGCGCCCCCCGCAGCCGCAGCGGGTAGGCCAGGTTGTAGGCTGCGCTCGCCGGGTCCATCTGGTGGATGAACCACAGGCGCTGCTGCGCGAACGACAGCGGCGCCGGCCCGTCGTCCGCGCGCCGGGCGATGGGGCGCGCGGCGGGCTCCGCCTGCTCCCGGCGCAGCTTCTGGAGGAGGAGGCGCTTGGCCGGGGAAAGGTGCGCGAACCGGTCCGCCGCGTCGCTCATCGCTGGTCGCTTCCGCTGTGCATCGTGCGCCTCACTCCCCTCTCAGGAGCCGCATCGCCTCCTCCTCCGACATCTCCTCCAGGGCGCGCAGCTCCTCTTCCGAGAGGTCCCCGTCCCCGCCCGGCTCCAGCGACAGCGATTCCACCAGCGCGGCCATGGCGGCGACCGTCGGGTGCTCGAACACGGCCCGCAGCGGCAGCTCCACCCCCAGCGCCGCGCGGACCGCGGACACCAGGCGCGTGGCGAGCAGCGAGTGCCCGCCCAGCGCGAAGAAGCTGTCCGTCGCGCCCACCCGCTCCAGCCCCAGCGTTTCCGCCCAGACCGCGGCCAGCGCCTCCTCCGTCCACCCGGAGGGCGCCACGTACTCCGCCGGGGCGGGCGCCTCCGGCCGGGGCAGGGCGAGGCGGTCGATCTTGCCGTTGGGGGTCAATGGAAGCGTCTCCAGCGCCACGAAGGCGGAGGGCACCATGTACTCCGGGAGCCGCGCCCGCAGCCACTCCACCAGCGCGGCGGCGGAGCCGGCCTCCGCGCCCTCCTCGGGGACCAGGTACGCGGCCAGCCGCCGCTCGCCCGCGTCGTCCTCCCACGGCGCCGCGACCGCCTCGCGCACGCCGGGAAAGGCCCGCAGCGCGGCCTCCACCTCGGCGGGCTCCACGCGGTGGCCGCGGATCTTGAGCTGGAAGTCGGCGCGGCCCAGGAACTCCACGGCGCCGTCCGGCAGGCGCCGCCCCAGGTCGCCCGTGCGGTAGGCGCGCATCCCGCCGCCCTCGTCCCGGAACGCCGCGGCGGTCTGCTCCGGCCGGTTCCAGTAGCCCGCCGCCACGTGGGGGCCGCGGATGACGATCTCGCCCGCGCCGTACACCGCCGGCTGCTCCCCGGCGGCGTTGACCAGCCACACCTCGGTGTCCGCCACCGGGCGGCCCACCGGCACGGTGCCGCGCGGCGGCGCGGCGCCGTGCTCGAAGAAGGCCTGCAGGGTGACGGTGGACTCCGTGGGGCCCAGCCCGTTCACCAGCGTGGCGCCGGGGAGGAAGTGGCGGTTGAACGCTTCCACGTCGCGGCCCTGCGTTTCCTCGCCCCCCAGCACCACCAGGCGCACGCCGGGAAAGCGCTCGTCCGCCGCGAGGCCGCCCGCCAGGTGGCGGAAGACGGTGGGCGTGGAGTGGTACAGGGTGATCCCCTGGCGCCGGATCCACCCGGCCACGCCGGCCGCGGCCTCCTCCCGCCAATCGAACGGGCAGAGCGTGGCGCCGTGGAGCAGCGCGCCGTAGACGGCCATGACCGCCGCGTCGAAGGTGTACGACGAGAACAGCGTCAGCACGTCGTCCGGGCCGATGCGCAGGTTGCGGCCGTAGACGCGGACGTGGTGCAGCACGCCCCGGTGGCTCTGCACCACGCCCTTGGGCCGCCCCGTGGAGCCCGAGGTGTACAGGATGTACGCGGGCGCGCCGGGCTCCACGCGGGGCAGGGACGCGGCGTCCGTGGCGTCCGCGGTCCCGTCGTCCGCGTCCACGTCCACCAGCGGCACGCGCCCGCCGGCCAGCTCGCGCGCCAGCTCCAGGTTGGCGCCGTTGGTGAGGAGGGCGGCGGCGCCGGAGTCCTCCAGCACGTAGGCGCTGCGCTCCCGGGGATACAGGGGGTCGATGGGGACGTAGGTCTTGCCGGCCCGGAGCGCGCCCAGCATCCCCACGATCATCGCCGCGTCGTGCTCGAAGAGCAGCGCCACCCGCTCGCCCGGCCCGGGGCGGGCGCGCAGCAGGGCGCGCGCGGCGCGCTCCGCGGCCCGGTCCAGCTCCGCGTAGGTGAGGGTGCGCGTGCGGGTGCGCACCGCGACGCGGTCGGGGTGCAGCCGCGCGACCCGCCGGAATCGGTCCGTGATCGTCCCCTCCGCGTCCCCCGGCTCCCACTCCGGGAGCGGCCGCCCGCCGCCGATGCCGCGCGCGTGCCCGGCGCGGGCGGCCCGCTCCGCCGGCGCGAGCAGCGGCAGCGCGGACAGGCGCAGCTCCGGGTCGCGGCCGGCGCCCTCCAGCAGCGCGCGCAGGTGGGCCAGCAGCTCGGCCATGCGCTCCGCCGCGAACAGCTCGGCGTCGTAGACCAGGTCCAGGCGGATGCCGCCGTCCGGCGCTTCCTCCGCGTACAGCGTCAGGTCGTAGCGCGCGGCCTCCTCGCCGCCGCCCTCCAGCGGCTCCAGAGCCAGGCCGGGGACGCCGCCGGGATCGCCGCCGCCGAAGGCCTGGAGGTTGAGCATCACCTGGAACACCGGCGCGTGGCTGAGCGACCGCTCCGGCTGGATCTCCTCCAGCACGCGCTCGAAGGGCACGTCCTGGTGGGCGTACGCCCCCAGCGTGGTTTCCCGCACGCGCCGCAGCAGCTCGCGGAACGCGGGGTCGCCGGACAGGTCGGTGCGCAGCGCCAGGGTGTTGAGGAAGAAGCCGATCAGCCCCTCGGTCTCGCGGCGGCCGCGCCCGGCGATGGGGGCGCCCACCACCACGTCCGTCTGCCCGGAGTAGCGCGCGAGCAGGGCGGACAGGCCGGCCAGCAGCGCCATGAACAGCGTCGCCCCCTCGGCGCGGGCGAGGGCCCGGACGGACTCGGCCACGTCCGGCTCCAGGTGGAGCGCGCGGACCGCGCCGCGGCCGGAGCGGACGGCCGGACGGGGGCGCTCCATGGGGAGCTCCAGCACGGTCGGGGCCCCGTGGAGCTGGCCGCGCCAGAAGCCGAGCTGCGCATCCAGCCGCTCCCCGCTCAGCCATTCCCGCTGCCACGCCGCGAAGTCGGCATACTGCACGGGCAGCTCCGGGAGCGCCGGCTCGCGCCCGCCCGTGCGGGCGGCGTACAGCTCGAACAGCTCCCTCACCAGCACCTCCATGCTCCACCCGTCGGACACGATGTGGTGCATCGTCAGCAGCAGCGCGTGGTCGTCGGCACCGAGCCGCACGAGCGCGGTCCTCAGCAGCGGCCCGTGCGCCAGGTCGAAGGGACGCACCGCCTCATCGGCAACCAGCCGCTTCAGCTCCGCCCCGCGGCGCGCCTCCGGCAGCCCCGCCAGCTCCACCACCGGGAGCCGCTGCGGCCGGGCGGGCTCCACCCGCTGCACGGGCTCGCCGTCCACCACGGGGAAGCGGGTGCGCAGCGCCTCGTGCCGGCGCACCGTCCGCGTGAACGCCCACTCCAGGGCGTCCGCGTCCAGCGCGCCCCGCAGGCGCAGGCGGAAGGGCATGTTGTAGGCGGCGGTGCCGGGCTCCAGCCGGTCCAGCAGCCACAGCCGCTGCTGCGCGAACGACAGCGGCAGCGGCCCGTCGCGCGGCACGGGCACGATGGGCGGCGCGCCGCTCCCGGCGCCCTCCCGCCGCAGCCGGTCCACGCGCTCCGCCAGGGCGGCCACGGTGGGGGCCTCGAACAGCGCCCGCAGCGGCAGCTCCACGCCGAACAGGTCGCGGACGCGGGAAACCACGCGCGTGGCGAGCAGCGAGTGCCCACCCAGCTCGAAGAAGCCGTCGTGGACGCCCACGCGCTCCACCCGCAGCGTTTCCGCCCAGGCGTCGGCGAGCGCGCGCTCGGTCGCGCTCCGCGGCGGCGCGTACTCGCGGCCGGACGCACCCTCCGGCGCGGGGAGGGCGCGCCGGTCCAGCTTTCCGTTGGGGGTGAGCGGCAGGTCCTCCAGCGCCACGAACGCGGATGGCACCATGTACTCCGGGAGCAGGCGGCCCAGGTGCGCCCGCAGCCCGGCCGCGTCCGGCGCCTCGCCGTCCGCCGTGAAGTACGCCGCCAGGCGGCGGTCGCCGGGGGAATCCTCGCGCGCCACCACGACCGCCTCGCGCACGCCGGGAACCGTCCGCAGCGCGGCCTCGATCTCCCCCGGCTCGATGCGGAAGCCGCGCACCTTGACCTGCTGGTCCATGCGGCCCAGGTACTCCACCTGCCCGTCCGCCCGCCAGCGGGCCAGGTCGCCGGTGCGGTACATCCGCTCGCCGGGCCCGTCCGGGAACGGGTCGGGGACGAACCTTTCCGCCGTCAGCTCCGGCCGGCCCAGGTAGCCGCGCCCCACCTGCGCGCCGGCGATGTGCAGCTCCCCGGGCACGCCCGGCGGCACGGGCTCCATCGCGCGGTCCAGCAGGAGGATGCGGGTGTTCGCCACCGGCGCCCCGATGAGCACCGGCCGGCCGGGCCGGCACGCCCAGGCGGTCACGTCCACGGCGGCCTCGGTGGGACCGTACAGGTTGTGCAGCTCCACGCCGGGGAAGCGGGCGAAGAAGCGCTCCTGCAGCTCCAAGGGGAGCGCTTCGCCGCTGCACACCACCCGGCGCAGCGCTCCGCGGCGTGCGGGCCCACCGGCGTCCAGGAACGCCGCCAGCATGGGCGGCACGAAGTGCAGCGTGGTGATCCGCTCGCGCTCCACGAGCCCCGCGAGGTACGCCGGGTCGCGGTGCCCCTCCGGCTTCGCCAGCACCAGCCGCGCGCCCGTGATCAGCGGCCAGAAGAATTCCCACACCGACACGTCGAACCCGAAGGGCGTCTTCTGGAGCACCGCGTCGTCCGCGCCCAGGCCGTACGCCTCCTGCATCCACAGCAGCCGGTTGACGATGGCCGCGTGGGTGTTCATCGCGCCCTTGGGCCGCCCGGTGGAGCCGGAGGTGTAGATGACGTACGCCAGGTTGTCGGGGGACTGCGTGCGCGGAAGCGCGAGAGTGGGGGAGTGCCGGGGTCCGTCCGCATCCGCGTCCACCACGACGACCTTCCCACCGAACTCCGGGACCCGGTCCCGCAGCTCCTCCTGCGTCAGCAGCACCGGCACCGCGGAGTCGGACAGCAGGTAGGCCAGGCGCTCGGCGGGGTAGCCGGGGTCCAGCGGCACGTAGGCGCCCCCGGCCTTGAGCACGGCGAGCAGCGACGCCACCAGCTCCGGGCCGCGCTCCATGCACACGCCCACCCGCGTCTCCGGGCCCACGCCGCGCCGGCGGAGCAGGCGCGCGAGCCGGCCGGCGCGGTCGTCCAGCTCGCGGAAGGTGAGGGACGCGCCCTCGAAGACCAGCGCCACGGCGTCCGGGGTGCGCTCCACCTGCCGCTCCACCAGCTCGTGCAGGCAGGCGGGCGGGTAGCCGCGCGCGGTGGCGTTCCACTCGTGCACCACCTGCCGGCGCTCCTCCGGCGTGAGCAGCGGGAGCGTGGAGAGCGGGCGCTCCGGGGCGCGCACGGCGGCTTCCAGGAGCCGCTGGAAGTGGCGCAGCATGCGGTCGGCGGTGGCGGCCTCGAACAGGTCGGCTCGGAAGCGGAGCACGCACGCCGTGTGCTCCCGGGCCTCCAGCACGGACAGGCTCAGGTCGAACTGGGCGACGCCCTCGCCCGTGGGCAGCGGCTCCACGCGCAGGCCGCCCAGCTCCAGCGCGGGCTGCCGCTCCACGTTCTCCAGCGTGAACATCACCTGGAAGAGCGGGGTGTGCGTCAGGCTGCGCTCGGGCTGGAGCTCCTCCACCAGCCGCTCGAAGGGCACGTCCTGGTGCGCGAAGGCGCCCAGCGTCGTTTCCCGCACCCGGGCCAGCAGCTCGCGGAACGAGGGATCGCCGGACAGCTCCGTCCGCAGCACCAGCGTGTTCAGGAAGAAGCCGATCAGCCCCTCCAGCTCGGTGCGGCCGCGCCCGGCGACGGGGGTGCCCACGGACACGTTGTCCTGCCGCGACCAGCGGGCGAGCAGCAGCTGCCAGGCGGCCAGCAGCGCCATGAACGGCGTCGCGCCTCCCGCGCGCGCCAGCTGGCGGACGCCGTGCGCCAGCTCCGGCGGCAGCACGAGCTGCCGGCTGGCCGCGGGCGCTCCCTCCACCGGGCGGCGGGGATGGTCCGTGGGAAGCTCCAGCACCGGGGGGGCGCCGCCGAGCTGGTTTCGCCAGTAGCCGAGCTGCGCCGCGAGCGCGTCGCCGGCGAGCCACCCGCGCTGCCAGGCGGCGTAGTCGGCGTACTGGATGGGCAGATCGGGGAGCCGGGGCTCCTCGCCGCGCGAGAGCGCCGCGTAGAGCGCGGACACCTCCGCCACCAGCACGTCCATGCTCCAGGCGTCGCTGACGGCGTGGTGCAGGGTGAAGACGACGGCGTGGTCCTCGGCGTCCAGCCGCAGCAGCAGGGCGCGCAGGAGCGGCCCGCGCGCCAGGTCGAACGGGCGCGCGGCCTCGGCCGCCGCCAGGAGGGCGGCCGGCGCCTCGCGCGCGGCGGCGGGGAGCCCGTCGAGCGCCACCACCGGGAGCGGCACGGGCGCGGGCGGGTCGATGCGCTGCACGGGGCCGCCGTCCACGACCGGGAAGCGCGTGCGGAGCGATTCGTGGCGGCGCACCAGCGCGCCGAGCGACGCGCGCATCGCCGCGGCGTCGAGCCGGCCGCGCAGGCGCAGCGCGGTGGGGACGTTGTACGCCGCGCTCCCCGGCTGCAGCTGGTCGATGAACCAGAGCCGCTGCTGCGCGAAGGAGAGCGGGATCCCGCCGTCCCGGGGAACGGGGACGAGCGGCGGGGCCGCGGCGGCGACGCCCTCGTCCAGCAGGGCCCGGACGCGCGCCGCCATCCCGGCGACGGTGGGCGCCTCGAACACGGCGCGCAGCGGCAGCTCCACCCCGAGCGCCTCGCGCACGCGGGACACCAGGCGCGTAGCCAGGAGCGAGTGGCCGCCCAGCTCGAAGAACCCGTCGTCCACGCCCACGCGCTCCACGCGCAGCACCTCCGCCCACGCTTCCGCGAGCACGCGCTCGGTCCCGTCCCGGGGCGGCGCGTGCTCGCGCCCGGTCCCGCCCTCCGGGGCCGGGAGGGCGCGCCGGTCCAGCTTGCCGTGCGGGGTCAGCGGAAGCGATTCCAGCGCCACGAACGCGGAGGGGACCATGTACTCCGGCAGGCTCGCCGCCAGGTGCGCGCGCAGTGCGGCCACGGCCGGCGCCTCGCCGCCGGCCGTGAAGTAGGCCACCAGCCGCCGGTCGCCGGGCGCGTCCTCGCGCACCAGCACGGCGGCCTCGCGCACGGCGGGGTGCCGCTCCAGCGCCGCCTCGACCTCGCCGGGCTCGATGCGGAAGCCGCGCAGCTTGACCTGCAGGTCGATGCGGCCCAGGAACTCCAGGACCCCGTCCGCCAGCCAGCGCACCCGGTCGCCCGTGCGGTACAGGCGCGCTCCCGCATCTCCCGAGAACGGGTCGGGGACGAAGCGCTCCGCCGTGAGCGCGGGCCGCCCCAGGTAGCCGCGGGCCACCCCCTCGCCGCCGATGAACAGCTCGCCGGGGACGCCCGGGGGCGCCGGCTCGCCGGACGGGTCGAGCGCGTAGAGCCGCGCGTTGCCCGTCGGCCGGCCGACCGGGAGGCTGGGCCAGCGCGAGCCGTCGTCGCCCGCCTCCAGCGGCAGCGTGGCGGAGGTGCAGGCGGTCTCCGTCAGCCCGAAGACGTGCACCAGCGGAAGGCGCAGCTCCGCCCACTCGCGCAGCCGCTCCGGCGACACCCGCTCCCCGCCCACCAGGACGAGGCGCACCGGCTCCGGCACGCCCCGGCCCCGCGCGGCCAGCTCGCGCACCCACTCGTGCCAGTAGGCCGTCGGCAGCTCCAGCACGGTGACGCGCTCCGCGGCCAGCACCCGCAGCAGCGTCCCCGGATCGAACAGCGCCTCGCGCGAGAACACCACGGCGGCCCCGGCGAGCCAGGCGGGGAACAGCTCCTCCACCACCACGTCGAAGCCGAGCGAGGCGAACTGGAGGACGCGGTCGTCCGGGCCGAGCCCCAGCCGCTCCGCCATGTCCGCCGCGTAGTTGACCACCGCCCGGTGCGGGACGGCCACGCCCTTGGGCGTGCCCGTGGAGCCCGAGGTGTAGACGACGTACGCCAGGCCCTCCGGGGCGGCGCCGCCCGCCGGCGCGCGGGCGGGCTCGGCCGCGGCCTCCCGGGCGAGGGCGTCGAGCGTGACCGCGGGCACGCCGGCACCGGCGAACCGCCCGGCGAGGCCGTCCTCCGTCAGCAGCAGGGCGGCGCCGGAGTCCCGGAGCACGTAGGCGATGCGCTCCGCCGGGTAGGCGGGGTCCAGCGGCACGAAGGCGCCGCCCGCACCGAGCACGGCCAGGATCGCCGTCGCCACCCCGGGCCCCTTTTCCAGGGCGATCCCCACGCGCGTCTCCGGCCCCACGCCGCGGCGGCGGAGCGCGTTCGCGATGCGGCTCGCCCCGGCGTCCAGCTCCGCGTACGACGTCGCGCGTCCCTCGAACACCACGGCGTGCGCGCCGGGCGTGCGCCGCGCCCGCTCCGCGATCAGCTCGTGGAGGCAGCGCCCGCGGGGGAACTCGCGCGCCGTGTCGTTCCACGTCTCCAGCACCCTCGTCCGCTCCCCGTCCGACAGCAGCGGCAGGGTGGACAGGGGGCGCCCGGGGTCCGCCAGCGCCCCGTCGAGGAGCCGCGCGAAGTGCTCCAGCATGCGCTCCGCGGTGGCCGCCTCGAACAGGTCGGCGCGGAAGCGGAGCGTGCCCGCGAACCGGTCCGGCGTCTCCTGGAGCGAAAGGTCCAGGTCGAACTGCGCGGCGCCGCTCCCCGTGGGGAACGGCTCCAGGCGCAGGCCGCCCAGCTCCAGCGCGGGCTGCCGCTCCACGTTCTCCAGGGCGAACATCACCTGGAAGAGGGGAGTGTGCAGCAGCGTCCGCTCGGGCTGCATCTCCTCCACCAGCCGCTCGAAGGGGACGTCCTGGTGCGCGAAGGCGCCCAGCGCCATTTCCCGCACGCGGCCCAGCAGCCCGCGGAAGTCCGGCGCGTCCGACACGTCGGTCCGCAGGACGAGCGTGTTGACGAAGAAGCCGATCAGCCCCTCCGTTTCCGCCCGCGTGCGCCCGGCGATGGGCGAGCCCACCACCACGTCGTCCTGCCCCGACCAGCGGGCCAGCAGGAGCTGCCAGGCCGCCAGCAGCGCCATGAACGGCGTCGCGCCCTGCTCCCGGGCGAGGGCCCGCAGCCGCGCCGCGGTCTCCGCCGCGAGCGCGAAGGGCAGCCGCCCCGCGGGCGCCCCCGTGGCCGGGCGGCGCGGACCGTCCAGCGGCAGCTCCAGCGTGGGCGGGGCTCCGGCGAGCCGGCCGCGCCACCAGCGGAGCTGCGCGTCCAGGACCTCGCCCGCGAGCCGTTCCCGCTGCCACGCCGCGAAGTCGGCGTACTGGATGGGCAGGCCGGGGAGCCGCGGCTCCTCCCCGCGGTCGAGGGCGCCGTACAGGGCGGACACCTCGCGCACCAGCACGTCCATGCTCCACGCGTCCGAAACGACGTGGTGCAGGGTGAAGAGCGCCGCGTGGTCGCCGCCGGCGAGGCGCAGCAGCGTGGCTCGGAGCAGCGGTCCGCGCGCCAGGTCGAAGGGGCGCAGCGCCTCGGCCTCCGCCAGGCGCGCCGCCTCCGCCTGGCGGCGCTCCGCGGCGAGGCCCGCCAGGTCCACGACCGGGAGGGGGACCGGCGCGGCGGGACGGACCACCTGCACGGGCTCCCCGGCCCGCACGCCGAACGTGGTGCGCAGCGCCTCGTGCCGCCGGACCAGGGCGGCGAGGCTTCGCCCGAGCACCGCCGTGTCCAGGCCGCCGCGGAGCCGCAGGGCGGTGGGGATGTTGTAGGCGGCGCTCCCGGGGTCGAGCTGGTCGATGAACCAGAGCCGCTGCTGCGCGAACGACGCCGGCAGCGCGCCGCCCGGCTCGCGCGGCACCCGGGGGATGGGCGCGGCGTCGGCCCGGCCGTCCGCGGCGAGCAGGTCCCGGACGCGCTCCGCCAGGCCGGCGACGGTGGGCGCCTCGAAGAGCGCGCGCAGCGGCAGCTCCACCCCGAGCGCCCGGCGCACGCGGGACACCAGGCGCGTGGCGAGCAGGGAGTGGCCGCCCAGCTCGAAGAAGTCGTCCGCCACGCCCACGCGGCCGGCGCGGAGCACTTCCGCCCACGCGTCGGCGAGCACCCGCTCGGTCTCGTCCCGCGGCGCGACGTACTCGCGGCCGGCCGCGCCCTCCGGGGCGGGGAGGGCGCGGCGGTCCAGCTTTCCGCTGGCGGTGAGCGGAAAGCTTTCCAGGGCCACCCAGGCGGTGGGCACCATGTGGCCCGGCAGGGCATCCCCCAGGTGCGCGCGCAGCTCGGCCGCGGGCGGCGCACCTCCCTCCGCCGTGATGTAGGCGACCAGGCGCTTCTCGCCGGGCGCGTCCTCGCGCACCAGCACCACGGCCTCGCGCACGGCCGGGTGCCGCCGCAGCGCCGCCTCCACCTCGCCGGGCTCGATGCGGAAGCCGCGCAGCTTGACCTGCAGGTCGATGCGGCCCAGGAACTCCAGGACCCCGTCCGCCAGCCAGCGCACCCGGTCGCCCGTGCGGTACAGGCGCGCTCCCGCATCTCCCGAAAAGGGGTCGGGGACGAAGCGCTCCGCCGTGAGCGCGGGCCGCCCCAGGTAGCCGCGCGCCACCCCCTCGCCGCCCACGAACAGCTCGCCGGGGACGCCCACGGGCGCCGGCTCTCCGGACGGGTCGAGCGCGTACAGCCGCGCGTTGCCCGTCGGCCGGCCGATGGGGAGGCTGGGCCAGCGCGAGCCGTCGTCGCCCGCCTCCAGCGCCAGCGCGGCGGAGGTGCAGGCGGCCTCCGTCAGCCCGAAGACGTGCACCAGCGGCAGGCGCAGCTCCGCCCACTCGCGCAGCCGCTCGGGCGACACCCGCTCCCCGCCCACGCGCACGAAGCGGACGCACTCCGGCGGGCGCCGCCCCGTTTCCGCGAGCTCGCGCACCCACTCGTGCCAGAAGGCCGTCGGCAGCTCGAAGCTGGTGACCCGCTCGCGGGCCGCCACCTCCAGCAGCACCCCGGGCGCGAACAGCTCCTCGCGCGACAGCACGACGGCCGCGCCGGCGGCCCAGGCGGAAAAGATCTCCTCCACCGACACGTCGAAGCCGAGCGAGGCGAACTGGAGGACGCGGTCGTCGGCGCGCAGCCCCAGGCGCTCGGCCATGTCGAGGGCGAGGTTGACCACGGCGCGGTGCGGGACGGCGACGCCCTTGGGGGTGCCGGTGGAGCCCGAGGTGTAGATGACGTACGCCAGGTTCTCCGGGGCGACGTCGCTTTCCGGCGCGCCGGCGGGCTCGTCCGCGGCCTCCCGGACGAGGCGGTCCACGGCGAGCACGGGCACGCCGGCATCGGCGAACCGCCCGGCGAGCCCTGTCTGGGTGAGCAGCAGGGCGGCGCCGGAGTCGCGGAGCACGTAGGCGATGCGCCCGGCCGGGTACGCGGGGTCCAGCGGCACGTACGCTCCCCCCGCCGCGAGCACGGCCTGGACCGCCAGCGCCATCTCCACGCTCTTCTCGACGGCGATCCCCACCCGCGTCTCGGGGCCGACGCCGCGGCGGCGGAGCGCGCGCGCCAGGCGGTTCGCGCCGGCATCCAGCTCCGCGTACGACACCTCCCGCCCCTCGAACACCACGGCGGGCGCGTCCGGGGTGCGCCGCGCCCGGCCGGAGGCCAGCTCGTGCAGGCGGAGCGTGCGCGGGTAGTCGCGCGCGGTTGCGTTCCACGTCTCCAGCACCCGCGCGCGCTCCTCGTCCGCGAGCAGCGGCACGGCGGCGAGCGGGCGGTCGGGGTCGGCGAGGACGCCGGCCAGGAGCAGGCGGAAGTGCCCGGCCATGCGCTCCACGGTGGCGGCGTCGAACAGGTCGGCGCGGTAGCGCAGCGTGCCGCCGAGCCCGCCGGGGCCCTCGTGCAGCGAGAAGTCCAGGTCGAACCCGGCGGCGCCCTCGCCCGGGGACATGGGCTCCATGGCCAGCCCGCCCAGACGGAGCGCGGAGCGCTCCGTGTTCTGCAGGGCGAACATCACCTGGAAGAAGGGCGCATGCGCCAGGCTGCGCTCCGGCCGCAGCTCCTCCACCAGCCGCTCGAAGGGCACGTCCTGGTGCTGGAAAGCGCCGAGCGTCGTTTCGCGGACGCGCGCCAGCAGCCCGCGGAAGCCGGGCCGCTCCGCGCCCGCCAGCTCCACGCGCAGCGCGAGCGTGTTGACGAAGAAGCCGATCAGCCCCTCCAGCTCCGTGCGCGGCCGCCCCGCCACCGGCGAGCCCACCACCACGTCGTCCTGCCCCGAATGCCGCGACAGGAGGAGCGCCCAGGCGGCCAGCAGAGCCATGAACGGCGTCGCGCCCTCCGCCAGCGCAAGGGCGCGCAGCCCGTCCGACGTTTCCGGCGGGAGCGCCAGGTGGACGGTCCGCGCGGGGGCCTCGCCGGCCGGGCGGCGCGGGCGGTCGGCCGGCAGCTCCAGCACGGGCGGGGCGCCGGCCAGCCGCTCGCGCCACCACTCCACCTGCTCCTCCAGCGCGCCGCCGGACAGCCGCTCGCGCTGCCAGAGCGCGAAGTCCGCGTACTGAACGGGCAGCTCCGGGAGCGGCGACGGCGCGCCCGCGAGGAACGCCTGGTACAGGGCGGACAGCTCGCGGGTCAGCACGCCCATGCTCCACCCGTCCGAGACGACGTGGTGGAGGGTGAAGAGCGCCGCGTGGTCGTCGCCGCCCAGGCGCAGCAGCGTCGCCCGCAGCAGCGGCCCGCGCGCCAGGTCGAAGGGGCGCAGCGCCTCGGCCTCGGCAAGGCGCGCGGCTTCGGCCGCGGCGCGCCCGGCGCCGAGCCCCGCCAGCTCCACCACGGGAAAGGGGACCGGCGCGGCGGGGCAAACCACCTGCACCGGGTCGCCGTCGCCGGCCGCGAGCACGGTGCGCAGGCTCTCGTGACGGCGGACGACCTCGGACAGCGCGCGGCGCAGCACCCGCGCGTCCAGCGCCCCGCGCAGCCGCAGGGGAAAGCGCATGTTGTACGCGGCGGCCCCGGGCTCCAGCTGGTCGATGAGCCACAGCCGCTGCTGCGCGAAGGAGAGCGGCAGCGGCCCGTCGCTCGTGCGCGGGGGGATGGCCTGCGGGGCCAGCTTGGCGGCCGTGCGCTCCCGCAGCGCCATCTGCAGGAGGCGCCGGCGCTCGGGCGAAAGGTGAGACAGGCGGTCCGCCGTATCCATTCTCAGCTCGTTCCTCGCACGCTCGTTCAGTGGGACCCGGCGCCGTGCCGGGTCACTCCCCCAGCAGGCGGCGGAGCTCCTCGTCGGAAAGCTCCTCGATGCGCGCCAGCTCCTCCTCCAGCTCCCAGTCTTCCAGGCGCACGGCGGGCTGCTCGGCGGCCAGCCGCTCCGCCAGCGCCGCGACGGTGGGCGCCTCGAAGTAGGCCCGCAGCGGCAGGTCCACCCCGAAGGTCTCGCGCACGCGGGCCGCGGTGCGCGTGGCGAGCAGCGAGTGCCCGCCCAGCGCGAAGAAGTCGTCGTGGATGCCCACCCGCTCCAGGTGCAGCAGCTCCGCCCAGATGCCGGCCAGGATCTCCTCGGTGGGGTCGCGCGGGGGCACGTACCCTTCCCCTCCGGCGGCGGCGGGCGCGGGGAGGGCGCGGCGGTCCAGCTTGCCGTTGGCGGTGAGCGGAAGACTGTCCAGCACCACCACCGCCGACGGCACCATGTGCTCCGGGAGCCGCAGCGCCAGCCAGCGCCGCAGCCCGGCGCCGTCCACGGGCTCCGCGCCGGCCGGCACGGCGTAGCCCACCAGGCGCACGTCGCCGGGGAGGTCGGCGCGCGCCAGCACCACCGCGTCCCGGACCGCGGGGTGCGCCCGCAGGGCGGCCTCGGTCTCCCCGGGCTCCACGCGGAAGCCGCGGACCTTGACCTGCTGGTCCGTGCGGCCCAGGAACTCCAGCGTGCCGCCGGGGAGCCAGCGCGCGCGGTCGCCGGTGCGGTACAGCCGCGCGCCCGGCTCCGCGGAGAACGGGTCGGGGACCCACTTCTCCGCGGTCGGCCCGGGCCGGCCCCGGTAGCCCCTCGCCAGCCCGGCGCCCCCCGCGAACAGCTCGCCCGGCACGCCCACGGGCACCGGCTGCATCCGTCCGTCCAGCACGTGCACCCGCGTGCCCGCGATGGGCCGGCCGATGGGGATGCTGCCGCGCCGCGCGTCGTCCGCGCGGACGGCGTGGCAGCAGGTGAACGTCGTGTTTTCCGTGGGCCCGTAGCCGTTGACCAGCCGCGTCCCGGGGAGCGCTTCCAGCGCGCGCGCCACGTGCGCCGGCGAGAGCACGTCGCCGCCGGCCAGCAGCTGCCGCACGCCGGCCAGCGCTCCGGGCTGCTCGTCCACCACCAGGTGGAAGAGCCCGGCGGTGAGCCACAGGGTGGTGACGCCCTCCCGCGCGACCACGTCGGCGAGCTGCCCCACGGTGGACGCGCCCGGCGGGGGGAGCACCAGCCGCCCGCCGTTGAGGAGGGCGCCCCAGATCTCGAAGGTGGCCGCGTCGAACCCGGTGGGGGCGAGCTGCAGGAACACCTCGTCCGGGCCCAGGCGGGCGTAGTCCGCCCCGCGGACCAGGCGCACCACCGCGCGGTGCGGCACCTCTGCGCCCCGCGGCTCGCCGGTGGAGCCGGAGGTGTAGAGCACGTAGGCCAGGTTCTCGGGGTCGACGGGGGGCTGCGGCGCGTCGGCGGGGTCGCCCCCACCCGGCGGCCTTAGAGCCGCCACCCTCCCCCGTTCCGGGGGAGGGGAATCTCCACGCTGGCGGTCCTCGCTCTCCGACGTGTCGTTCTCCCCCTCTCCCCTCGTGGGAGAGGGGGCCGGGGGGTGAGGGGTAACTCCGTCCACCATCACCACCTCGCCCGCGAACTCCGGGATCCGCTCCCGCAGCCCCTCCTGCGCGAGCAGTACCGGCACCCCCGAGTCCGCGAGGATGTAGGCCAGGCGCTCGGCCGGGTACGCGGGGTCCAGCGGGACGTAGGCGCCGCCGGCCTGGAGGATGCCCAGCAGGGCGGCGACCAGCTCCGGCCCGCGCTCCATGAAGACGCCCACCCGGTCCTCCGTGCGCACTCCGCGCGCGAGCAGCCGGCGCGCGAGGCGGCCGGCGCGGCGCTCCAGCTCCGCGTAGGTGAGGGACCCGCCCTCCCACGACAGCGCGACGGCGTCCGGCGTCCGGGCCGCCTGCGCGGCGAAGAGCGCGTGGATGGACTGCCGCGGGTACTCGCTCGGCGTGCCCGACCACCGCGCCAGCCGCTCGCGCTCGGGCTCCCCCAGAAGGTCGATCGCGGACACCGGGCGCGCCGGATGGGCGGCGGCGGCGTCCAGCACGCGGCCGAAGTGCTCCAGCATCCGCTCGGCCGTGGCCGCGGCGAACAGGTCCGTCCGGTAGGCGAGCGCGCCGTGGAAGCCGGCGCCGTCCTCGAACAGCGTGAGCGTCAGGTCGAAGCGCGCCTCGTCGTCCGCGGCGGCGAGCGGCTCCGCCCGCAGGCCGCCCAGGCGCAGCTCGCCGCGCTCGGCGTTCTGGAGGGCGAACATCACCTGGAAGAGCGGGGTGTGCGACAGGCTGCGCGCGGGCTTCAGCTCCTCCACCAGGCGCTCGAAGGGCACGTCCTGGTGCTGGTAGGCGCCCAGCGTGGCTTCCCGCACGCGCGCCAGCAGCGCCGCGAACGACGGGTCGCCGGACAGGTCGGTCCGCAGCGCCAGGGTGTTGACGAAGAAGCCGATCAGCGGCTCCAGCTCGCTCCGCGTGCGCCCCGCGATGGGCGAGCCCACCACCACGTCGTCCTGGGCGGCGTAGCGCGACAGGAGCAGGCTCCACGCGGCCAGCAGGGCCATGAAGGGCGTGGCGCCCTCCCGCCGGCAGAGCGCCCGCAGCGCCGCGCCGGTCTCGCCGGACACGCGGAAGGGCAGGGCCCCCGCGGGGGCGGCGGCGGCCGGGCGGCGCGGAAAGTCCGCCGGCAGCTCCAGCACGGGCGGCGCGCCGGCCAGGCGCTCGCGCCACCAGGCGAGCTGCGCCTGCATCGCGCCCTCGCCCAGCCGCTCCCGCTGCCAGACGGCGTAGTCGGCGTACTGCACGGCGAGCTCCGGGAGGCGCGCCGGCTCGCCGAGGGTGTGCGCCGCGTACAGCGCGTTGACCTCGCGGACGAGCACGCCCAGCGACCAGCCGTCGCCGACCACGTGGTGGAGCGTCAGGCAGAGCACCCACTCCCCGTCCGCAAGGCGCGCCAGCAGCACCCGCAGCAGCGGGCCCGCCGCCAGGTCGAAGGGACGCCGCGCCTCCTCCGCGGCCAGCCGACGCGCGGCGTCCTCCCGCCCGTCGTCCCGGACGCGGCGGAGGTCCACGAGCGGGATGCGCCGCGGGGAGGGCGGCAGGACCCGCTGAACGGGCTCGCCGTGGCCCGCCGGGAAGACGGTGCGCAGCGCCTCGTGCCGGGCGACCAGGTCGTCCAGGCTGCGCGCCAGCGCGCGCACGTCCAGCGCGCCGCGCAGCCGCAGCGGGTAGGCCAGGTTGTAGGCGGCGCTCTCCGGGTCCATCCGGTGGATGAACCAGAGCCGCTGCTGCGCGAAGGACAGCGGCAGGTCCCCGCCGCGCGGCGCCCGCGGGATGGGCGCCGCGTCCGCCGCCCCGCCCGCGCTCCGCAGCGCCTCGACCCGCGCCGCCAGCTCCGCCACGGTGGGCGCCTCGAAGACCGCGCGCAGCGGCAGCTCCACGCCCAGCATCTCCCGGACCCGCGACACCAGCCGGGTCGCCAGCAGGCTTTGTCCGCCCAGCGCGAAGAAGCTGTCCGCCGCGCCCACGCGGCCGGTGCCGAGCACGTCCGCCCAGATCCCGGCCAGCGCTTCCTCCACCGGCGTGCGGGGCGCCACGTAGACCGCTCCCGGCGGCGCCTCGGGGGCCGGGAGCGCCGCGCGGTCCAGCTTGCCGTTGGGAGTGAGGGGAAGCCGCTCCATGCCGACGAAGACGGCCGGCACCATGTACTCCGGGACGCGCTCGCGCAGGTGCGCGCGCAGCTCCTCGCCCGCGGGCGCGCCGCCGTCCGCGGCCACGTAGGCGGCCAGGCGCGGCGCGGCGCCGTCGGCCGCGTGCAGGACCACGGCGGCCGCCCGGACTCGCGGGTGCTCGCGGAGCGCGGCCTCCACCTCGGCGGGCTCCACGCGGAAGCCGCGCACCCGCAGCTGCGCGTCCGCCCGTCCCAGGACCTGAACCGCGCCGTCCGGGCGGAAGCGGCCCAGGTCGCCGGTGCGGTACACGCGGTCGGCGGGGTCGCCGGTGAACGGGCTGGCGACGAAGCGCTCGCGCGTCGCCGCCTCGTCGCGCAGGTAGCCGCGGGCCAGGTACGGCGTGCGCACGCAGATCTCGCCCACTTCGCCGATGCCGGCGAGCCCGCCGCCGCGGGCCAGGACCAGCAGCTGCACCCCGTCGATGCCCCGGCCCACCGGGAGCACTTCCGCGCCCGCCGCGCCGGGCGGCACGGGAAAGAACGCCACGGCCTGCGGCGTTTCCGTGGCGCCGTAGAACACGGTCGACTCCGCGGCGGGCGCCCGGGCGCGCAGCGCGGCCGCGTCCGCCGCGCGCACCTTGTCGCCGCCCCAGAAGGCGTGGCGCAGCGCGGGGAGCGCGGCGTCCCCCGGGCCGTCCAGCAGGCGCCCCATGGCGGGGGTGAGGTGGACGGCGGTGACCGCCTCGGCGGCCATCCAGCGGGCCAGGTACCCGGGCTCGCCCAGCGCGTCCGGGTCCGGGATGCACAGGGTGGCGCCCAGCGAGAGCGGGGTGAAGACGTCGCGCAGCAGCGGGTCGTGCGCGAGCCCGGACAGAAGGGCAAAGCGGTCGCGCTCCGTCAGGTCGAACGCGTCGCGCTGCCAGGCGACGAAGTGCGGGAGCGGCCTGTGCGTGCCGACGATCCCCCGGGGCTCGCCCGTGGTCCCCGAGGTGAAGGCCAGGTACGCGGCGTCCTCGGGCCCCACCTCCGCGTCCGGCGCCCCGGCGGGGAACTCGGCGAGGAAGCCGGCGCGCTCCGCTGCCGCGCGCCCCGGCAGCGCGAGGGTGGGGACGCCGGCCTCCGACGCCCACGCCGCGACCTCGTCCGGGAGCGGGCCGGCGGCCTCCACGCGGAGCAGGGCGCGCGGGCGGGCGGCCCGGAGCTGCCGCGCCAGGCGGGCGGGGGGATGCGCGGGGTCCAGCACCAGGAAGGCGCCGCCCGCGCGGAGCACGCCCAGGAGCGCCCACACCAGCGAGGCGCTGCGGTGGGCGTGGACGGCGACCACGTCCTCCGCCCCGATTCCCCGCGACCGGAGCCAGGCGGCGAGCCGGCCGGAGCGCGCTTCCAGCTCCCCGTACGACCACTCCTCCCGCGGGTCGCGAAGCGCCGTGCGCTCCGGCGAGCGCCGCGCCCGCGCCGAGACCAGGGCGTGCACCGGGCCGTTCCACTCCGCCTCCAGCGGCGCCGCCGGGTCCGGGAGCACGGCCGCCGCGTGCGGCGTCGCCAGCGAAAACGCCGGCAGCGGCCGGTCGGGGTCCGCGGCGGCCTGGGCGAGCAGGGCGTGGAGCTGCGCGAGCATCTCGTCGATCCGCTCCGCGTCGAACAGCTCGGCGGTGTACAGCAGCCGCAGCGACAGGCTCCCGTCCCGCTCCTGCACGTACAGCGTGAAGTCGTACTTGGAGTCCGCCTCGGACGACGCGGCCAGCGGCTCCAGCGACACGCCGGGAAGCTCGCGCCGCTCCTCGTCCAGGTTGAGGAAGTTGAACATGACCTGGAAGATCGGCGTGTGCGCCAGGCTGCGCTCCACCTCCAGCGCCTCCACCAGCCGCTCGAAGGGGATCTCCTGGTGCTCGTGGGCGCCCAGCATCCCCTCGCGCAGCCTCGCCAGCAGCGCCCGGAAGCCGCCCTCGCCGGACAGGTCGGTGCGCAGCGCCAGCGTGTTGACGAACAGCCCGATCAGCCCCTCCGTCTCGCGGCGGGTGCGCCCGGCGATGGGCGTGCCCACCACCACGTCGTCCTGCCCGGACAGGCGCGCCAGCAGCAGCTTGAACGCGGCGAGCACCACCATGTAGAGCGTGGCGCCCTCGCGCCGGGCGAGCGCGTTCAGCGCGCCCAGCAGCTCCGGCGGGACCACGCGCTCCCGCTGGGCGCCGCGGTAGCCGCGGCGCGCGGGGCGCGGCCGGTCCGTGGGCAGCTCCAGCAGCGCGGGGGCGCCGCGCAGGCGCGCCGCCCACCAGGCCACCAGCCGGTCCAGCGTGCCGCCCGCCAGCCACGACCGCTCCCAGGCCGCGTAGTCGCCGTACTGGATGGGCAGCTCCGGGAGCGGGGACGGGTCGCCGCGCAGGAAGGCCGCGTACAGCGCCGCCACCTCGCCCACCAGCAGCTGCATGCTCCAGCCGTCGGACACGGCGTGGTGCACGGCAAAGAGCAGCACCCAATCGTCCTCCCCCAGGCGGACCAGGCGCGCGCGCAGCAGCGGCCCGCGCGCCAGGTCGAAGGGGCGCGCGAACTCCTCGGCCGCGAGCCGCCGCATCCGCCGCTCCCGCGCGGCCGCGGGGAGCCCGGACAGGTCCATCGCGCCCAGCGGCACCGGGCGCGGCGGCTCCACCCGCTGCACCGGCTCGCCGTCCGCCAGGGCGAACACGGTGCGCAGCGACTCGTGGCGGCGCACGGTCTCCGTGAGCGCGCGCCGCAGCGCGGGGACGCGCAGCGTGCCCCGAAGCCGCAGCGCCGTGGGCATGGTGTAGGCGGCGCTCCCCGGCTCCAGCTGCTCCACGAACCAGAGCCGCTGCTGGGCGAAGGAGAGCGGCGGCGGCCGGTGCCGCGGCGCGGGGCGGATGGGCAGGGCGCCCGGGCCGCCGGCCGCCGCCGCCGGGGCGGCGTCCACGCGGGCGGCGAGCCCGGCCACGGTGGGCGCCTCGAACAGGGCGCGCAGAGGCAGCTCGGCCCCCAGCGCCTCGCGGACGCGGGACATCACCCGCGTCGCCAGGAGCGAGTGCCCGCCCAGCGCGAAGAAGTCGCCGTGGATCCCCACCCGGCCGCGGCGCAGCACCTCGGCGAAGATGCCGGCCAGCGCGGCCTCCGTCCGCGTGCGCGGGGCGGCGTACGCTTCCGCGGAGTCGGCCTCGGGCGCGGGGAGCCTGCGGCGGTCGAGCTTGCCGTTGGGGGAGAGCGGAAGCTCGTCCAGCAGCACGAAGTCCGCGGGGACCATGTACTCCGGAAGGCGCGCAGCCAGGGCGGCGCGCAGCTCCGGGAGCAGCCGCTGCACCCGCTTTTCCCGCAGCGGGTCGCTGGCGTACGTGCTCCAGGGCTGCGGCGCCGCCGCGTCCTCGGCGAGCGCCGCGCGGGCGGCGTCCACGTCCCGCCGCGCCAGCAGCACGTCGTACGACCCCGGCCGCCCGCGCGGCGACCAGCGCACGTCCACGCGGTAGCCCAGCTCCTCGCCCAGCCGCCAGAACGCCTCCGGGTCCACGCCCCCGGCCTCGCCCGCCGCGGCGGCCCGGCGCAGCGTGTCCACGGTGTCCGCCTCGCCGGCGCCCACCAGCGCCTCCACCGCGGCCGTCGCGGCGGCCACGCGCGCGTTGGGCACCTCCGCGAAGGCGAGCACCTCCGGCCGCTCCGCCGCCATCTCCCGGCGCAGGCCGTCCGTCCCCTGCTCCCCGTCCCAGCGGCGCCACGCGGGGGGCGCGGCGTCCGCGGCGCCGTCCACGTGCAGCGTCACGTCGTAGCGGAAGCGGGTCATCTCGTTGAGGTGGGCCCCGCGCTTCAGCCGCACCTCCACGCGCGACACGCGCGGGAACCGGTGCGGCAGCGCGCGGAACAGCTCCGGGTCCAGCAGCAGCTCCTTTTCGCGCGCCATGCGGTTGCGCACGCGCTCCCGGAAGACGTCCGCGGACAGCTCCCCGGGGGCCTGTGCCAGCTCCACCGAGGCGTGGAAGGCTTCCAGCAGCGGCAGGCTGCGCACGTCGCCCAGGAACACCCTCCCGCCCGGCGCCAGGGCGCCGGTCGCGCCCTCCAGCACCCGCAGCAGGTAGTCCACCCCCGGGAAGTACTGGACGACCGAGTTGACCACCACCAGGTCGAAGCGGCCCGCGGGGATCCCGGCGAAGTCGTCGGCGGCCCGCTCCAGCAGCCGCGTCCCGGGGATCGCCCGCCCCGGCCGGGCGAGCTGGCGCCGCAGGTAGCCGATCGCCTCGGGGGCGAAGTCCGTCGCCCAGTACTCCTCGCAGGCCGGCGCGACGCGGAAGAGGAGGAGCCCGGTGCCGCAGCCGATCTCCAGCACGCGGCGCGGGGCCGTCGCGGCGACGCGCTCCGCGGCGCGGTCCGCCCACTCGCGCATCTCCGGCGCGGGGATGGGCTCGCCGGTGTAGCTGCTGTTCCACCCCGCCACGTGGAAGGCGGGGTCGTCGTCGGGGCCGCCGCCGCCGTACGCCTCGGCGAAGAGCGACTCCCACTGGACCACGTGCTCCGCCTGGAGCCCCGCCCCCGGGGCGTCCCGGGCCGGGTCCGGCGCGTCCTCCGCGGGGACCACGTACGCCACCAGGCGCCGGTCGCCGGGCGCGTCCTCGCGCACCAGCACGGCGGCCCCGCGCACCCCCGGCCGCGCCGCCAGCACGGCCTCCACCTCGCCGGGCTCGACGCGGAAGCCGCGGATCTTGGCCTGCTGGTCGATGCGGCCCAGGAACTCCAGCTCGCCCCCCGCCGTCCAGCGCACCCGGTCGCCCGTGCGGTACAGGCGCGCGCCCGGCTCGCCCGAGAACGGGTCCGGCAGCCACTTCGCGGCCGTCGCCTCCGGCCGGCCCAGGTAGTCGCGCGCCGCGCCGCCGTCGCCCACGCACAGCTCGCCCGGCACGCCCGCGGGGGTCGGCTGGAGGGCGCCGTCCAGCACGTACAGCGCCGCGCTGCCCAGCGCGCGGCCGATCCACTGCCGCCGCGCGTCGCCCGCCTCCGCGCGGTGGGCGGCGCAGATGATGGTGCCTTCCGTGGGGCCGTACAGGACGTGGACGGCGGCGGCGGGAAAGGCCGCGCGCACCTCGTCCAGCAGGTCGGGCGGCACCGCGTCGCCGCCCACGAACACCTGCCGCAGCCGGGGGAGCGCGGCCGGCCCCGCGGCCGCCGCCTCCGCCGCGACCTGCCGCATCAGGGCGGGCACCGCGTGCAGCGCCGCCGCGTCCGCCAGGCCGCGCACCAGCTCGCGGGTCTCCAGCACCTGCTCGCGCGTGAGGACGCGCACCGAGCCGCCGGCCAGCAGGGGGAGCACGGCCTCGAACAGCCAGATGTCGAAGGCGTGGCTCGCCAGGCAGGGCACCACGTCGCCCGGCGCGAAGCCGAAGGCGTCCAGGCTCGCCGCCAGCGTCCGCGCCAGCGTCCCGTGCTGTACGCGCACGCCCTTCGGGGTGCCGGTGGAGCCCGAGGTGTAGACGACGTACGCCAGCTGCTCCGGCGCGATCTCCACCTCCGGAGCCGCCGCGCTCTCCCGGGCGATGCGCTCCGCGTCCGCGTCCAGCAGGAGCATCCGGGCCTCCACCCCGGGGAGCGCGTCCGCCAGGCCGCGCTGGCTCAGCAGCACCGGCGCGCCCGCGTCGCGGAGGAGCTGCGCCAGGCGCGCCGGCGGATAGGCGGGGTCCAGCGGCAGGTACGCGCCCCCCGCCTTCCAGGTGCCCAGCACCCCCACCAGGAGCGCCGCGCCGCGCTCCAGGCACAGCCCCACCGGGGTCTCCGCGCGCACACCCAGCGCGCGCAGCGCGTGGGCGACGCGGCTGGAGCGCGCGTCCAGCTCCGCCCAGGTGAGGGCGCCGTCCGCGCCCTCCACGGCGAGCGCGCCCGGGGCGCGGGCGGCCTGCTCCGCCAGCAGTCGAGGCACCGTCCGCCCGGCGGGACGCGCCCGCGCCCGGCCCCGCTCCAGCAGGCGCGCGCGCTCGCCCGGCGCCAGCAGGGACAGCTCCGAGACGCGGCGGTCCGGGGCGGCCAGGGCGCCCTCCAGCAGCGCGCGGAAGTGCTCCAGCATCCCCGCGGCCGTCGCCTCCTCGAACAGGTCCGTGCGGAAGTGCAGCGTCCCCCCGATGCGTCCCTCGTGCTCCCCGAGCGAAAAGCCCAGCGCGAACTGCGACACCTCCTCCACCCCCGCCAGCGGCTCCATGCGCAGCCCGCCCAGGCTGAGCGCGCCCAGCTCCATGTTCTGGAGGGCGAACATCACCTGGAACACCGGCGTGTGCGCCAGGCTGCGCTCCGGGGCGATCTCCTCCACCAGCCGCTCGAAGGGAAGGTCCTGGTGCTCGAACGCCCCCACCGCCCCGTCGCGCACCCGGCCCAGCAGCGCGCGGAACGGCGGCTCGCCGGACAGGTCGGTGCGCATGGCGAGGGTGTTGACGAAGAAGCCGATCAGCCCCTCCAGCTCCACCCGCGTGCGGCCGGCCACGGGCGTGCCCACCACCACGTCGTCCTGCCCGGCGTAGCGTCCCAGCAGGAGCTGCCACGCCGCCAGCAGCACCATGAACGGCGTCGCCCCCTCGCGCCGGGCCAGCTCCGCCACCGCCGCCGTCGTGGCCGCCGACAGCTCGAAGGGCAGGCTCCGCGCGCTCGCCCCCGCCACCGGGCGGGGCGGCAGGTCCGTCGGCAGCTCCAGCACGGGCGGCGCGCCGGCCAGGCGCTCCTTCCACCAGGCGAGCTGCGCGTCCAGCGCCTCGCCCGCCAGCCGCTCCCGCTGCCACAGCGTGTAGTCGCCGTACTGCACCGGCAGCTCCGGCAGCGGCGACGGGGCGCCGCCTGCGAACGCCGCGTACAGCGCCGACAGCTCCCGCACCAGCACGCCCATGCTCCAGCCGTCGCTCACCACGTGGTGCAGCGTGAACAGCCCCGCGTGGTCCGCCGCGTCCAGGCGCAGCAGCGTGGCTCGCAGCAGCGGGCCGCGCGCCAGGTCGAACGGGCGCAGCGCCTCCTCCCGCGCCAGCCGCCGCAGCTCCGCCTCGCGCGCCGCGGCAGGCAGCCCCGACAGGTCCACGGCGGGGAAGGGGACCGGCGCCGCGGGGCGCACCCCCTGCACCGCCTCGCCGCCATCGTCCGCGAACACGGTGCGCAGCGCCTCGTGCCGCCGCACGATCTCCGAGAGCGCCCGGCGCAGCACGCGCGCCTCCAGCGTCCCCCGCAGGCGCAGCGGAAAGGGCATGTTGTAGGCGGCCGTCCCCGGGTCGAGCCGGTCGATGAACCACAGGCGCTGCTGCGCGAAGGAGAGCGGGAGGCGCGCGCCGGCGCTCCTCCTGCGGATCTCCCCCGTGCCCTCCGTCGCCACCGCCTCCTGCTCCAGCAGCTTCTGAAGCAGTCTGCGGCGCTCCGGCGAGAGCTGCGCCAGCCGGTCCAGTATGCTCGACATTCCGTTTCTATTCCTTCAGATCTCTTGCGTTTACGGCTTTCAACGGCTGGCTCGGGCGTGCCCCCGGCTGGCGCCGGGGTCGGGCTTCGGCTCCGTAAGCCCGCAGACAACGCGGGCTAACGGAGTCGAGCCCCGCGAAACTGCCCGCGGGTCTCGCCCCTTCGGGCCGAAATCCCTCACGCGACGGCAGGCCCCCACCCGGCTCGCTTTAGGCTCGCACGGCTTACCCCCTGTATCCCCCGTTCCGGGGGAGGGGCATTTCCGCGCTGCGATTCTCGCCATCGCGGTGCCGTTCTCCCCCTCTCCCCTTGTGGGAGAGGGGGCCGGGGGAGGGGGTCGCAGTCGCCGCTCATTTCCCCAGCAGCCGCATCACTTCTTCGTCCGACAGCTCCTCCAGCCGGCCCAGCATGTCCTCCAGCCGGTCCTCCGCCTCCGGCGCGACCGGGGTCTCCGCGGCCAGGTGCTCCGCGATCCCGGCCACCGTGGGCGCGGCAAAGAACGCGCGCAGCGGCACGTCCACCCCCAGCGCCCTGTGGATGCGGGCGACCACGCGCGTCGCCAGCAGCGAGTGCCCGCCGATGTCGAAGAAGCCGTCGTGCACGCCCACGCGCTCCAGCCCCAGCACGTCGGCCACGATGTCGGCCAGCAGCGCCTCCACCGGGGTGCGCGGGGCCACGTACGCGGCGGGGTCCGGGGCGCCCTCCGGCGCGGGGAGGGCGCGCCGGTCCACCTTGCCGCCGGGGGTCAGGGGAAGCGCGTCCAGCACCACGAAGGCGGCCGGCACCATGTGCTCCGGCAGGCGCTCGCGGGCGTGGACGCGCAGCCCGTCCACCGGGACCTCGCCGCCCGACGGCGTCACGTACGCCACCAGCCGCCGCTCGCCGGGCGCGTCCCCGCGCGCCTCCACCACCGCGTCGCGGACGGCGGGGTGCGCGGTGAGCACGGCCTCCACCTCGCCCGGCTCGATGCGGAAGCCGCGCACCTTGACCTGCAGGTCCACGCGGCCCAGGAACTCCAGCGCCCCGTCCGCGCGCCAGCGCACCCGGTCGCCGGTGCGGTACAGGCGCGCGCCCGCCGCGCCCGAGAGCGCGTCCGGGACGAACGCCGCGGCCGTCGGCTCCGGCCGCCCCAGGTAGCCCCGCGCCACCCCCATGCCCCCGATCCACAGCTCCCCGGGCACCCCGGCCGGCACCGGCCGCCCCTCGCCGTCCGCCACGAACACGCGCACGCCCGGGAGCGGCCGCCCGATGGGCGCGCCCGCCTCCGGCCCCGCCGCCTCCAGCGCGGTCGCGACCACCGTGGTCTCCGTGGGCCCGTACGCGACGAAGAAGCGGCGGCCCCGCGACCAGCGCGCGACCGTTTCCGGCGGGCACGCCTCGCCGCCGGCGATCACGGTGCGCAGCGTGGGGAGGCCGTCGTCCGGCATGGCGCCCAGCAGCGCGGGCGGCAGGGCGGCGGCGGTGACCGCGTGCGAGCGCACCAGCTCCGCCAGCCGCTCGCCCGAGAGCTGGTCCTCGCGCCCGGCCACGACCAGCGTGGCGCCCGTGGCGAGGGCCATGAACACGTCCAGCACCCCCGGGTCGAAGCTGAGCGAGTACGCCTGGAGCAGCCGCGTCGCTCTCCCGATCCCGTGCAGCCGGACGCACGCGTCCACGACCGCGGCGAGCGCCCCGTGCGGCACGGCGACCCCCTTGGGCGTGCCCGTGGAGCCGGACGTGTAGACGACGTAGGCGAGCCGGTCGGGATCGACGGGAACCGCGTAGGCGTCTTCTGCGCCCTCCCCCGGCTCGCCCAGGCTCGCCACCCTCCCCCAATTCTGGGGGAGGGCTTCCTGGCCCTCGGGCGCCGTCGTGTCGTGCTCGCCCTCTCCCCTTGTGGGAGAGGGGGCCTCGTCCACCAGCACCACCTCCCCGCCGAAGCCGCCGAGCTGCGCCCGCAGCGAGGCCTGGGTGACCAGGACGGCGGCGCCGCTGTCGCGGAGCATGTGCGCCAGCCGCTCCGAGCGGTACGCGGGGTCCAGCGGCACGAACGCGCACCCGGCCCGCAGCGCGGCCAGCAGGGCGGCCACCGCGTCCGGGCCGCGCTCCGTGTAGACCGCCACCCGCGCCTCGGGGCCCGCGCCGGCTAGCCGGATCGCCTCCGCCAGCCGCCCGGCGCGCGCGTCCAGCTCCCCGTACGTGACCGGCTCCGCGCCCCACAGCACCGCGGTCGCGTCCGGGTTCTCCCGCGCCCGGGCCGCGAACGCCTCGTGCACCGGCACGAAGCCGGCGCCGGCCGGCCGGCCGCTCCACTCCTCCAGCACCCGCCGCCGCTCCGCCCCGGCGAGCAGCTCCACGTCGCCCAGGCGGCGCTCCGGGCCGGCCGCGAACTCCTCCAGCAGCACCCGCAGGTGACCCAGCATCCGCCCGATCGCCTCCGGGTCGAAGCGCTCCCGCTGGAACTCCGCCTCCACGCGCAGCCGCCCCTGGAGCGCGGCGACGAGCGTCAGCGGCAGGTCCGCCTGCTCCGTCCCCTCCAGGTCGCGCACCGCGAGTCTGCGGTCCCCCCCGGCGAGCACGTCGTCCATGGGCTGGTTCTGGAACACCACGATGCTCTCGAAGAGCGGCCGCGCGGCCGGCACCTCCGTCCAGGCGCGGACCTGCACCAGCGGGGTGTAGGCGTGCTCCCGCGCCGCGGCGAGCCGCCGCTGGAGCTCCGCCAGCCAGTCCGCGAGGTTCGCGTCCGGCCGCACCGGCACCCGCACAGGCACCGTGTTGATGAAGAGGCCCACCATCTCCTCCACCCCGGCCAGCTCCCCCGGCCGCCCCGACACCACCGCCCCGAAGAGCACGTCGTCGCCGCCGCCGTAGCGCGACAGGAGCAGGGCCCACGCGCCCTGCACCAGGGTGGCGGCGGTGAGCTGGTGCCGCCGCGCCATCGCCCCGAGCGCCGCGGACTCCGCGTCGGCGAGCTCCATCCGCGCGCGGCCGTAGCCGTGCGCGACCTCCGCCGGGGCGGCGGGGCGGGCGATCTCCAGCGGCGTGGGCGCGGCGAAGCCGGCCAGCGATCCGCGCCAGAAGCGCTCGGCCGCGGCCAGGTCGCGGCCCTGCAGCCAGGCCACGTAGTCGCGGTACGGCGGCGCGGCGCCCAGCTCCGCGTCCGTCCCCCGGGCGAAGCCGTCGTAGAGCGCCACCACGTCGCGGAAGAGCAGCGGCAGGCTCCACCCGTCGGTGACCAGGTGGTGGTGCGTCCACGCCACCCGGTGCAGGTCGTCCGCCAGGCGGAAGACGGCGAGGCGCATCAGCGGCGCCCGCGCCGGGTCGAAGCCCCGCGCGCGGTCCTCCGCCAGGAAGGCGTCCAGGCGCGCCGCCTGCTCCCCCGCCGGCAGGCCGCGCCAGTCCTCCTCCAGGAACGGCACCTCCGCGCCGCGCCGCACCCGCTGGAGCGGCCGGTCCAGCCCCTCCCAGGCGAAGTCCGTGCGGAGCGCGGGGTGGCGGTCCACCGCGCCCTGCCAGGCGCGCCGGAACGCCGCCGCGTCCACCTCGCCCGCCAGGCTGAACACGTACTGGCCCACGTAGCCGCCCTCGCCCGGGGCGTACAGCGAGTGGAAGAGCATCCCCTCCTGCATGGGCGTCAGCGGGTACGCGTCCTCCACGTCGTCCGCGCCGGCCAGCAGGGCGCCGAGCGCGTCCGGCTCAAGGGCGGCCAGCGCGAACGGCGCGGGGCCGTGGCCGGCTTCCGCGATCGGGCCGCCGCCGTCCGCGGGGACCAGCGGGGCCAGCTCCGCGATGGTGGGGTTCTCGAAGAAGTGCCGCGGCTTCAGCTCCACCCCGGCGCGGCGGGCGCGGGACACCGCCTGGATGGACAGGATGCTGTCGCCGCCCAGCGCGAAGAAGTTGTCGTGCACGCCCACGCGGTCCAGCCCCAGCACGTCGCGCCACACCTCCGCCAGCGCCTCCTCCACCGGGCCGCGCGGGGCCACGTACTCCGCCGCCGCGTCGGCGGGGGCGGGCGCGACGAGGGCCGCGCGGTCCACCTTGCCGGTGGGGGTGAGCGGGAGCCGGTCCAGCGCCACCAGCGCGGAGGGCACCATGTACTCCGGCAGCGAGCCCCGCAGGTGCCCCCGCAGCTCCTCCGCCGTGACGCCGCTCTGCGCCGTGTACCACGCCACCAGCCGGGGCTCCCCGGGCCCGTCCCCGCGCACGGCGACCACCGCCTCCGCCACGCCGCCGTGGCGCAGCAGCGCCGCCTCCACCTCGCCGGGCTCGATGCGGAAGCCGCGCAGCTTCACCTGCGCGTCCGTGCGCCCCAGGAACTCCAGCGTGCCGTCGTCCCGCCAGCGGGCGCGGTCGCCGGTGCGGTACAGGCGGCCGCCCGCCTCGCCGCACAGGGCGTCGGGGACGAACCGCTCGGCCGTGAGGCCGGGGAGGCCGCCGTAGCCGCGGGCCAGCCCGGCGCCGCCCAGCAGCAGCTCGCCGGGGACGCCGAGGGGGAGCGGCGCGCCCGCCGCGTCGCACACGTACACGCGGGTGTTGGGGAGCGGCGTGCCCAGCGGGTGCCGCTCCGGGCGGACCTCGCGCGCGTGGTGCGCCGTGCAGATGACGACGCCCTCCGTGGGGCCGTAGAGCACGTGCACCGCGGCGGCGGGGAACGCGGCCCGCATCGCCTCCGGCAGGTCGGGCGGCACGGCGTCGCCGCCGGTGAAGGCGGCGCGCAGGCCGGGGAGCGCGCGCCCGGCCTGCGCCAGCGCGCCCGCGAGCTGGCGCATCAGCGCGGGGACGGCGTGCAGCAGGGTGGCGTCCTCCGCCTCGCGGGCCAGCGCGTCCATGTCGGTCACGTGCTCCGCGGGGACCACGCGCACCGCCCCGCCCGCGAGCAGCGGCAGCAGCGCCTCCAGCAGCCAGATGTCGAAGGTCCAGCCGGCCAGCGACGGCATCACGTCGCCCGCGCGGACGCCGAAGCGCTCCGCGGCTCCCAGCAGCGTGTCCAGCAGGGCCCGGTGCTCCACGCGCACGCCCTTGGGCTCGCCCGTGGAGCCGGAGGTGTAGATGACGTACGCCAGGTTCGCCGGCCCCACGCCGCTTTCCACCGGGTCCGCGCTCTCGCGGTCCACGCCGCTCCCGTCCAGCGGCAGCACCTCCGGCGCGAGGGGCGCCAGGCGCTCCAGCAGCCGCTCCTGCGCCAGGAGCACGGGCGCGCCCGCGTCCCGCAGCACCCGGGCGATGCGGTCGTCGGGGTGCGCGGGGTCCAGCGGGACGAAGGCGCCGCCGGCCCTGAGGATGCCCAGGAGCGCCGCCAGCATCTCCGGGCCGCGCTCCACGCACGCGCCCACCGGGGTCTCCGGCCCCACTCCCATCCGCCGCAGCGCGCGGGCGACCTGGTTGGCGCGGGCGTCCAGCGCCGCGTACGGGACGCGCTCCGCGCCCCACAGCACCGCCGCCGCGTCCGGGGTCCGCCGCGCCGCGTCCGCGAACCGCTCGTGCACCAGGGGCTCCGCGGGGAAGGGGCGCGCCGTGTCGTTGAACTCCGCCAGCACGCGCCGCCGCTCGCGCGGGCTCATCACCTCCAGCTGCGAGACGCGCCGCTCCGGGTCGGCCGCGATCCCTTCCAGCAGGGCGAAGTAGTTGGCGAGCAGGCGCTCGGTGGTGGCGGGGTCGAAGAGGTCCAGGTTGTAGCCCAGGATCCCCACCACCGTCCCCTCCTCGGGGTGCTCGCGCAGCAGCACGTCCAGGTCGAACTTGGCGGTGCCGCTGTCGGTGAGTCCCTGGTCCGCGTACTCCACGGCGCGCAGCGGCAGCCGCGGCGACGGGTCGGCGAAGTGGGCGATGGGGCGCTCGAACCCGAACATCACCTGGATCAGCGGGTTGCGACTGACGTCGCGCTCCAGGTGAAGCTCCTCCAGCAGCTTTTCCAGCGGCAGCTCGGCGCGGGCGTAGGCGCCCAGCGTGGCGTCGCGCACCCGGGCGAACAGCCCGGCCAGCGTGGGGTCGCCGTCCAGCCGCGTGCGGATGGGGAGGGTGTTGATGAAGAAGCCGATCAGCGGTTCAGTTTCCGGGCGCGAGCGGTTGGCGTCCACCGTGCCCACCACCAGGTCGTCCTGCCCCGAGTAGCGGCGCAGCAGCACCTTGTACGCGGCCATGAGCAGGATGAAGAGGGTGATCCCCTCGCGCGCGCACAGCGCCTCCAGCCGCTCCTTGAGCCCCGCCGAGATCACCACCCGGTGCTGCGCGCCGCGGTAGCTGCGCAGCGGCGGGCGCACCCGGTCGGTGGGCACCTCCAGCGCCAGCGGGGCGCCCTCCAGCCGCTCCTTCCAGTAGTCCACCTGCCGGCGCAGCCGCTCGCCCGAGAGCCAGGTCCGCTGCCACACCGCGAAGTCGGCGTACTGCACGGGCAGCTCCGGGAGCCGGGGCTCCTCGCCCAGCACCAGCGCCGCGTAGCAGCGGTACCACTCCTCGTAGAAGATGCCGCCCGACCAGCCGTCCAGCGCCAGGTGGTGGAAGGTGGTCAGCATCACCCAGTCCTCGTCGTCCAGCCGCACCAGCCGCGCCCGGTACGACGACTCCCGCGTGACGTCGAACGGGCGCGCGGCCTCCGCCAGCGCCAGCCGCCGGGCCTCCGCCTCGCGCGCGCCCCCGTCCTCCAGGTGGCGCAGGTCCTCCAGCGGCAGCGGCAGGCTCATCTCCGGCAGGATCACCTGCACCGGCTCGCCCGCGTCGTCCGTGCGGTAGACGGTGCGCAGGATGGCGTGGCGCCGCGCCACCATGTTCAGCGCCCGGCACGCCACCTCCGTGTCGAAGGCGCCGCGGAAGCGGAAGGAGATGGGGACGTTGTAGAAGGGGTTGCCGGGCTCCATCTGCTGCAGCAGCCAGATGCGCTGCTGCTGGAAGGAGAGCGGCAGCGGCCGGTCGTGGGGCACCGGGACCACGGGGGCGTCCACCACCTCGGGCGCGCCCGCGCGCAGCTCCTCGATGCGGCGCGCCAGCCCGGCCACCGTGGGCGCCTCGAACAGGGAGGCCAGCGACAGCTCCACCCGGAAGGCGTCGCGCAGCCGGGAGATGATCTGCGTGGCGAACAGGGAGTGGCCGCCCAGCGAGAAGAAGTCGTCGTGGACGCCCACCTGCCCGATCCCCAGCGCGTCCTGCCACGCCTCCGCCACGCGCCGCTCGACCTCGCCCCCGGGCGCGGCGTAGGGGGTCGCCAGGGCGGGACGCGAGTACAGCAGCGACGCGTCCGCCGCGGGCGCCGCTGCTCCGTCCGCCGCGGTCTCTCCGCCCGCCTCGCGGCGGGGCGCCACGCGCACCTGCGGCTCCGTGTCCAGGGCGAGGACGCGCTCCAGCGCCTCCGCCCAGCCGGGCGCCGCGCCGGGCTCCGCCCCGGGGTCGTCCAGCTCGTGCGCGAAGTCCCAGCGCACGGCGGTCCAGCCCAGGCGGTGCTCCGCCGCGTGGCGCCGCGCGAACGCCGCGGCGATCTCCGCGGCGGCGGCCTGGTGCATCCGCAGCGAGCCCGCCGCCGCGGGCGTCGGCGCGCTCTGCACCAGGCAGAAGTCGGGCGCCTCGCCGGCGAGGACGCGCTCCAGCGCGGCAAGCTCGGCCAGCGCGGCCGCCATCTCGTCGGCCTCGGGGCCGGGGACGAACGTGCGCAGCGGCACGGACTCGCGGGTGCGGCCCACCTCCACCGTGTGAACCACGCCGCGCAGCGGCCCCCAGCGCTCCCGCGCCCGGGCGAGCGCCCGCTCCACCTGCGCGGGCTCCTGCGCGTCGGCGGCGAGCACCAGCACCTCCGCCCCGCCGGCCTCCAGCCGGCGCACCGCCCGCATGACGAAGGCCGAGGCGTGGTGCCGGTCGTGCGCCCCCAGCCAGGGGTCCCACTCCGCCCGGTCCTCCGGGAACGCGCCGCCCTCCAGCAGGAGCAGCTTCGCGCCGCGGCCCGCCAGGTGGGCGGCCGCCGCGAGCGCGCGCGGCGTCGGCCGGCCGCCCAGCAGGTAGAAGCCGTCCCCGCGGACGCGCGGCGCCGCGCCCGCGGGGCGGAGCGGCCGCTCGGAGCGCGTCCAGCGCTTCCACCCGCGCAGCGCCACGGCCGCCCCGCTCCCGCCCCGCAGCTCGGCGGCCAGCGTCTCCACAAGGCGGGCCGCCCCGCCGGACGTGGCCACGTCGACGATGCGGCAGGACAGGGCGGGGTACTCGCGGGGGATCACCTCCAGCGGTCCCAGCAGCATGGCCCGGGCGGGCTCCGCGGCGTCCACGCCGCCGACGTCGAACACCCGGTCCGCCACCAGCGTGATCCGCGCCGGGGCGCCGCCGGTCCCGGCCGTCCGCGCCAGGTGCACCAGGCCGGCGTACCCCCGCGGATGGATGTGCGCCGCGTCGTCCGGAGCTCCGTCCGCGCCGGTCAGCGTCCACAGGTGCACCCACTCCTCCGGCCGGGTCCCGTCCCGCTCCAGCGCCTCGCCCAGCGCGCGGAAGTCCTCGCCGCGCTCCGGCCGCATCCGCCACGCGTCCGTGCCGGCGCGCTCGAACGCCGCGCCGGGCGCCACCTCCACCACGCGGTGGCCGGCGCCGCGGAGCGCGGCGGCGAGACCCGCCCCCACCTCCCCCCCGTCCGCCAGCAGCACCCACGTCCGCGGGGCGTCGTCGGCCGGGGGCATGGCGGCGCGGCGCCAGGCGGGGATCCGCAGCACGGAATCGCCGTCCGCGACGCGGCGGCGGCGGCGCGACGGCCCGCGCCGCGCGGGGGCATCCACCCAGAAGCGCTGCCGCTGGAAGGGGTAGGTGGGTAGGGGGACGCGGCGGCGGCGCTCGCCGTCCGCGAACCGGTCCCAGTCCACGCGCGCCCCGGCCAGCCAGCTCCGCCCCAGCGACTCCAGCAGGAAGGCCGCGTCCGGCTGGCGCGTGTAGGCGTGCCGCAGCGACGCCAGCACCGACGATTCCGCCGCCCCCGCGGCGAGCGCGAAGGTGCCCAGGGTCCGCCCGGGGCCCACCTCCAGCAGCAGCCGGCCGGGCTCCTCCAGGAGCGTCCGCAGGCACTCCGCGAAGCGCACGGGGAGGCACAGGTGGCGCGTCCAGTACGCGGGGTCGGTGGCCTCCTCGGGGGTGATCCAGCCGCCGGTGACGTTGGACAGGAAGGGGAGCGACGGCGCGCGCAGCGGCGTGCGGCGCACCCGCTCCGCCAGCCGCTCGGCCACCGGCTCCATGAGCGGCGAGTGGAAGGCGTGTCCGGCGTTCAGCCGGCGGCACGCCACGCCGTCCGCGAGCAGCCGTGCCTCCAGCGCGGCGACCGCCTCCGGCGTCCCCGAGACCGTGCACAGCCCCGGCGCGTTGTGCGCCGCCAGCGCCAGGCCGGCGCCCAGCAGGGGCTCCACGCCCGCCGGGTCCATGGGCACGGCGAGCATGGCGCCCGCGGGCAGCTCCGCCACCAGGCGCGCGCGCTCGGCCACCAGCGCGAGCGCGTCCTCCAGCTCGAAGACGCCGGCCAGCGTGGCCGCCACGTACTCGCCCAGCGAGTGGCCGAGCAGGGCCGCGGGGGCGAGGCCCCACGCCGTCCACAGGCGCGCCAGCGCGTACTCCACCACGAACACGGCGGGGTGGGCCAGCTCCGTGCGGGCCAGGCCGTCCGCGGCGCCGCCGCCGCGCCCCAGCATGCGGCGCAGGTCCGTCGCCGCGCCCGCGGCGCCGCCGTCGGGCCGCTGCTCGGGCGGGGCCTCGCCGGAAAAGAGCACGTCGCGGAGGTCCAGCCCCAGCCGTGGCAGCAGGATCTCCGCGCAGCGGTCCACCTCGGCGCGGAAGACGGGCTCCGCCTCGTACAGGCCGCGCGCCATCCCGGCGTAGTGGTCGCCCAGGCCGGGGAGAAGGAAGACGACCTCGCGCTCGTCCCACTCCTGCACGGCGTCGCGGATGCGCGCCGGGTCGCGCGACTCCAGCGCGGCCGCGGCCTCCTCGCCGCCGCGGCACACCAGCACGCGCCGGTGGGCGAAGCGGCGGCGGCCCACGCGCAGCGTGTGCGCCACGTCGGCCAGCGGCTGATCCGGGTGCTCGCGCAGGTGCCGGGCGAGGCGGTCGGTGGCCTCCTCCAGCGCGGCGCGATCGCGGGCGGAGAGCACCAGCAGCTGCAGCGGGCGCGACGCGCCGGAGGATCCGGCCGGCGGCGCCTCCTCCAGCACCACGTGTGCGTTGGTGCCGCCCATCCCGAACGAGCTGACGCCCGCGATGCGGGGGGCGCCCTGCGCGTCCCAGGGACTCAGCCGCGCGCTCACGTAGAACGGCGACCGCGCGAAGTCCACCTTGGGGCTGGGGCGCTGGAAGTGCAGCGTGGGCGGGATCTCCGCGTTCTCCAGCGCGAGCACGGTCTTGATCAGCCCCGCCACCCCGGCCGCCGCGTCCAGGTGGCCGATGCTGCTCTTCACCGAGCCCAGCGCGCAGAAGCCGGTCCGCTGCGTGCGGGCGCGGAACACCTGGGTGAGGGCCTCCACCTCCACCGGGTCGCCCAGCTCCGTGGCCGAGCCGTGCCCTTCCACGTACGACACCCGGTCCGGATCGACCCCGGCGATGGCCAGCGCCTCGCCGATGGCGCGCGCCTGCCCGTCCCGGCGCGGCGCGGTGTAGCCGATCTTGCCGGAGCCGTCGTTGTTGACGGCCGTGCCGCGGATCACGGCGTGCACGGTGTCGCCCTCGTCCAGCGCGTCGGCGAGCCGCTTCAGCACCACGATCCCCACGCCGCTCCCCGGCACCGTGCCGCGGGCGTCCGCGTCGTACGAGCGGCACGCGCCGGTGGGGTCCAGGATCCCGCCCTGCTCGAAGCGGTAGCCCTTGACCTGCGGAACCTGCACCGAGACACCGCCCGCCAGGACCATGTCCGACTCGCCCGAGAGCAGGCTCTGGCACGCCAGGTGGACGGCCACCAGGGACGACGAGCAGGCCGTCTGCACGTTGAGGCTGGGACCCTCAAGCCCCAGCTGGAACGAGGTGCGCGTCGCCACCCCGAACGAGGCGTTGCCGGTCTGGATCTGCAGGCCGGCGTGGCGCAGCGCGGGGTGGGAGGCGAGCAGCTTCCAGTAGCCGTTCAGGTCGGCGCCCGAGAACAGGCCGATGCGCCCGGCGTACCCGGCCGGGTCGTACCCCGCCTGCTCCAGCGCCTCCCAGGCGCACTCCAGGAACAGGCGGTGCTGCGGGTTCAGGTAGACGGCGTCGCGCGGCGACAGGCCGAAGAACTCGGCGTCGAACATCTCCACGCCCGCGAGGACGCCCCCGGCGCGCACGTAGGCCGGGTCGCGCACCGTGGCGGCGGGGACGCCGGCGGCGACCAGCTCCTCCTCGGTGAAGCGGGTGATGCCGTCCACGCCCGCGCGCAGGTTGCTCCAGAACTCCGCCAGGTCCCGCGCGCCGGGAAAGCGCCCCGCCATCCCCACGATGGCGACCTCCTGGCCGGTGAACTGCTCGTCGTCGCCCGTCTGGCTCATCGTGGCTGTGCGTGCGGTGGAAGATGGGCGCGCGTCACGACGGGTCGCGCCGGGCGCCCGAGCGGGCCAGGCGCAGCCGCTGCTGGTGGGTCCTGCGGGTGTCGGCGCGCTCCTCGTCCCGGCGGTGCGCGTCCTCGGGCGCCTCGGGGCGGCGGGCCAGGTGGCGCGCCAGCTCCTCCAGCGTGGCGAACTGGAACAGGTCGGTGAGCGACGCGCGCTCCCCGAAGCGCTCCTGGAGCCGCGCGTGCAGCCGCACCAGCAGCAGCGAGTGGCCGCCCAGCTCGAAGAAGTTGTCGTGGATGCCCACCCGCTCCACGCCCAGCAGCTCGGCCCAGATGCCGGCGACCGCGGTCTCGGTGGCGGTGCGCGGCGCCACGTGCCCGCGCCCGGAGGGGGCCTCCGGGGCGGGGAGCGCCCGCCGGTCCAGCTTGCCGTTGGGGGTGAGCGGGAGCCCCTTCAGCGCCACGTACGCGGACGGGATCATGTGCTCGGGGAGGCCGGCCGCCAGGAAGGCGCGCAGCTCCGCGGCGTCCGGCGCGGCGCCGTCCGCGGCGACCACGTACGCCGCCAGGCGCCGCTCCCCGGGGGCGTCCTCGCGCGCCACGACGGCGGCCTCGCGCAGGGCGGGGTGGCGCAGCAGGGCGGCCTCCACCTCGCCGGGCTCCACGCGGAAGCCGCGGATCTTGAGCTGTTGATCCATGCGGCCCAGGAACTCCAGCACGCCGTCCGCGCGCCGGCGCACCCGGTCGCCGGTCCTGTACAGCCGCGCCCCCGGCTCGCCCCCGAAGGCGTCGGGGACGAACTTCTCGGCGGTCAGATCCGGCCGGCCCAGGTAGCCGCGCGCCAGCCCGGCCCCGCCCGCGAACAGCTCGCCCGGGACGCCCACGGGGGCCGGCCGGAGCGCGCGGTCCAGCACGTACGCCGTGGTGTTGGCGACGGGGAGGCCGATGGGGATCGCGCCGCGCGCCGCGTCCTCCGCGTTCACGGCGTGGGTGCAGGTGAAGGTGGTGTTCTCGGTGGGCCCGTAGCCGTTGACCAGCCGCGTCCCGGGGAGCGCTTCCAGGGCCCGGCGGACGTGCGCCGGCGACAGCACGTCGCCGCCGGCCAGCAGCTGCCGCACCCCCGCCAGCGCCTCCGGCCGCTCGTCCGCCACCACCGCGAAGAGGCCGGCGGTGAGCCACAGCGTGGTGACGCCCTCGCTCGCCAGCAGGGCGGCGAGCTGCGGCACCGTGGGCACGGCGGCGGGCGCCAGGACCAGGCGCCCGCCGTTCAGCAGGGCGCCCCAGATCTCGAAGGTGGCGGCGTCGAAACCCGTCGGGGCGAGCTGGAGGACGACCTCGCCCGGGCCGAAGCGGGCGTAGGCGGCGCCCCGCACCAGGCGCACCACGGCGCGGTGCGGCACGGCGGCGCCCTTGGGCTCCCCCGTGGACCCGGAGGTGTGGATGACGTACGCCAGCCGCTCGGGGTCGGCGGGGACGGCGGGGGCCTCGCCGCTCTCGCGCGCGATCTCCTCCGCGGCGGCGTCCACGGCCACCACCTCCGTCCGTCCCTCCGGCAGCCGGTCGCGCAGCCGCTCCTGCGTGAGCACGGTCGCCACGTCCGCGTCCGCCAGCAGGTACGCCAGCCGCGCGGCGGGGTAGGCCGGGTCCAGCGGCACGTACGCGCCGCCCGCCTTGAGCACGCCCAGCAGCGCCGCGATCATCTCCGGCGAGCGCTCCATGCACACGCCCACCCGCGCCTCGGCGCCCACGCCGCGGCGCAGCAGGTGGTGCGCGAGCCGGTTCGCCCTCCGGTCCAGCTCGGCGTAGGTCAGGGATCCGCCCTCGAACGACAGCGCGACCGCGTCGGGCGTGCGCGCCGCCTGCTCCGCGAAGAGCGCGTGCACGGACTCCCGCGGGTAGTCGCGCGCGGTGTCGTTCCAGCCCTCCACCACCAGGCGGCGCTCGGCTGCGGTGATCCACTCCACCGCGGCAAGGCGCCGCGCCGGGTCCGCGGCCATCGATTCCAGCAGCACGCCCAGCTGCTCCGCCATGCGCTCCACGGTAGCGGCGTCGAACAGGTCGGTCCGGTACTCCAGCGCGCCCGTCAGCCGCCCGCCCTCGTCGGCCATGGCGAGCAGCAGGTCGAACTTGGTCGTCGCGGTGCCCACCTCCAGCCGCTCCGTCGCCATCCCGCCCAGGCGCGGCGCCCCGCCCCCGGCCGCGTCCACGTCCAGGGTGAACATGACCTGGAAGAGGGGGGTGTGGGCGAGGTCGCGCCGCACGCCCAGCGCCTCCACCAGGCGCTCGAAGGGAAGCTCCTGGTGCGCGTGCGCCGCCAGCACCGCCTCGCGCACGCGGCCCAGCAGCGCGGCCACCGTGGGGTCGCCGGACAGGTCGGTGCGCAGCGCCAGCGTGTTGACGAAGAAGCCGATCAGGTTCTCCACCTCGCGCCGGGTGCGCCCCGCCACCGGCACCCCCACGACCACGTCTTCCGTGTCCGCCCAGCGGCCCAGCAGCGCCTGCCAGCCGGCCAGCAGCGTCATGAACAGCGTGGCTCCGCCGCGGCGCGCCAGCTCCCGCACCGCTTCCGACGTCTCCGTGGAGAGGGCGAACGAGACGGATGCGCCGCGCGCGCCGACGACGGCGGGGCGGGGGTGGTCGGTCGGCAGCTCCATGACGGGCGGGGCGCCGGCCAGGCGCTCCCGCCAGAAAGCGATCTGCGCGTCCAGGACCTCGCCCGTGAGGCGGCGCCGCTGCCAGAGGGCGAAGTCCGCGTACTGCACGGGCAGCTCCGGCAGGCGCGGCGCCTCGCCGCCGGCGAAGCCCTGGTAGAGGGCGGAAAGGTCGCGCACGAGCAGGCCGATGGACCATCCGTCGCTGACGACGTGGTGCAGGGTCACCAGCAGGGCGGACTCGTCCTGGTCCAGGCGCAGCAGCGAGGCGCGCAGCAGCGGGCCGCGGGCCAGGTCGAAGGGCGCGGCGGCCTCGGCGCGGGCGAGGCGCAGCAGCTCCGCCTCCCGCGCCGCCGCGTCCAGCCCGCGGAGGTCGGCCACCTCCAGCGCGAACGGCGCCGGCTCCGCGACGACCTGCACGGGCTCGCCGCCGACCGTGGCGAAGGTGGTGCGCAGGGCCTCGTGGCGCTCCACCAGGGCGGTGAAGGCGCGCCGCAGCGCGCGGGCGTCGAGGGCGCCGCGCAGGCGCAGCGCGGCGGGCATGTTGTAGGCGGGGCTCCCCGGCTCCAGGCGGTCCAGGAACCAGAGCCGCTGCTGGGCGAAGGAGAGCGGCAGCGGCGCCCCGTCGCGCGGGAAGGGCGCCAGCGGCGGCCCGGCGGCCGTGTCGCCCGCGCGGAGGCGGGCGTCGACGCGGGCGGCGAGGGCGGCCACGGTGGGCGCCTCGAAGAGCGCGCGCAGCGGCAGCTCCACCCCGAACGCCTCGCGAACGCGGGAGATGACGCGCGTCGCCAGCAGGCTGTGTCCGCCCAGCGCGAAGAAGTCCGCTTCCGCGCCGGCCGGCCCGGCGCCGAGCACGTCGGCGAAGATGCCGGCCAGCAGCTCCTCCGTGGGCGTGCGCGGCGCGACGTGCGCCTCGGCGGCGGCGGCGGGACCTGGCTCGGGGAGCGCCCGGCGGTCCAGCTTGCCGCTGGCCGTGAGCGGGAGCGCGTCCAGCGCCACCCAGGCCGAGGGCACCATGTAGTCCGGCAGCCGCCCGCCGAGCCACGCCCGCAGCTCGGCGGCGGCCGGGGCGCCGCCCGCATCGCCCACGAGGTACGCCACCAGCCGCGGGTCGCCGGCCGCGTCCTCCCGCGCGACGACCACGGCCTCGCGCACCGCGGGGTGCGCCGCCAGCACGGCCTCCACCTCGCCCAACTCGATGCGGAAGCCGCGCACCTTGACCTGGAAGTCCGCCCGGCCCAGGAACTCCAGCACGCCGTCGGCCAGCCAGCGCACGCGGTCGCCGCTGCGGTACATGCGCGCGCCCGCCGTGCCGGAGAACGGGTCGGGGACCCAGCGCTCGGCCGTCAGCCCCGGGCGCGCCAGGTAGCCGCGCCCCACCGGCGTCCCGGCGATGAACAGCTCGCCGGGGACGCCCGGGGGCACGGGGCGGAGGCCGCGGTCCAGCACGTACAGCCGCGCGCCCGCGATGGGCCGGCCCATGGGGACCAGGGGCCGCGGGTCGTCCCGCCGGCAGCGCCACCAGGTGACCTCCACCGCGGTCTCCGTGGGCCCGTACAGGTTGTGCAGCTCCGCGGTGGAGCCGGCGAAGAAGCGCTGCTGCAGCGCGTGCGGCAGGGCCTCGCCGCTGCACAGCACGCGGCGCAGCGCGGGGCACCCCTCCAGCCCGGGCCCGTCCAGCAGCGCCGCGAGCATGGACGGGACGAAGTGGAGCGTGGTGATCCCCTCGGCCGCCACGGTCGCGGCCAGGTACGCGGGGTCGCGGTGGCCGCCGGGCCGCGCCATCACCAGCCGCGCCCCGGCGATCAGCGGCCAGAACAGCTCCCACACCGACACGTCGAAGCTGAACGGCGTCTTCTGGAGGACGGCGTCGCGGCCGTCCATGCCCAGCTCCGCCTGGCCCCAGAGCAGCCGGTTGACGATGCCGCGGTGGGCGTTCATCGCCCCCTTGGGCCGCCCGGTGGAGCCGGAGGTGTAGATGACGTACGCCAGGTCGTCCGGCCCCGCGCCGCTGTCCGGGGCCACGGCGCTCTCCGCCGCGACCGGCGCCCATCCGGTGTCCAGGCGGAGGGTCCGCGCGCCGTGGGCCGGGAGCCGCGCCGCGAGCCGGTCCTGCGTCAGCAGCACGGGCACCGCGGAGTCCTCCAGCATGTACGCCAGCCGCTCCTCCGGGTACTCGGGGTCCAGCGGCACGTACGCGCCGCCCGCCCCCAGGATGCCCAGCAGCCCCACCACCATCTCCGGCGACCGCTCCACGCAGATCCCCACCCGCGCTCCCCGCCGCACCCCCAGCCGGCGGAGGTGGTTTGCGAGCCGGTTGGCGCGGGCGGCCAGCTCCGCGTAGCTGAGCGCCGCGCCCTCGAACGACACGGCGGCCGCGTCCGGCGTGCGCGCCGCCTGCGCCGCCACCAGGCCGTGCAGCGTCTCGCCGGCGGGGAGCTCCGGGTCCGTGGCGCTCCAGCGGTGCAGGACCGCGTCGCGCTCGGCCGCGGGGATCCACTCCGTCCCGGCGAGGCGCCGCTCCGGGTCCGCGGCCATCGACTCCAGCAGCACGCCCAGCTGCTCCGCCATGCGCGCGGCGGTGGGCGCCTCGAACAGCTCCGTGCGGAATTCCAGCGTGCCCGCCAGGCGCCCGCCCTCGTCGGCCATGGCGAGAAGCAGGTCGAACTTGGCCGCGCCGGTCCCGGTGGGCAGGGGCTCGGCCCGGGCCTCGCCGAGCCGGAGCCCGCGCCGGGGGCCGCCCTCGACGTCCAGGGTGAACATGACCTGGAAGAGGGGGGTGTGGGCGAGGTCGCGCCGCACGCCCAGCGCCTCCACCAGGCGCTCGAAGGGCAGCTCCTGGTGCGCGTGCGCCGCCAGCACCGCCTCGCGCACGCGGCCCAGCAGCGCGGCCACCGTGGGGTCGCCGGACAGGTCGGTGCGCAGCGCCAGCGTGTTGACGAAGAAGCCGATCAGGTTCTCCACCTCGCGCCGGGTCCTCCCCGCCACCGGCACCCCCACGACCACGTCCTCCGTGTCCGCCCAGCGGCCCAGCAGCGCCTGCCAGCCGGCCAGCAGCGTCATGAACAGCGTGGCTCCGCCGCGGCGCGCCAGCTCCCGCACCGCTTCCGACGTCTCCGGGGAAAGGGCGAAGGCGACGGATGCGCCGCGCGCGCCCACCACGGCGGGGCGGGGGTGGTCGGTCGGCAGCTCCAGGACGGGCGGGGCGCCGGCCAGGCGCTCCCGCCAGAAGGCGATCTGCGCGTCCAGCACCTCGCCCGTGAGGCGGCGCCGCTGCCACAGGGCGAAGTCCGCGTACTGCACGGGAAGCTCCGGCAGGCGCGGGTCCTCGCCGCGGGCGAAGCCCCGGTAGAGGGCGGAAAGGTCGCGCACGAGCAGGCCGATGGACCATCCGTCGCTGACGACGTGGTGCAGGGTCACCAGCAGGGCGGACTCGTCCTCGCCCAGGCGCAGCAGCGAGGCGCGCAGCAGCGGTCCGGCGGCCAGGTCGAAGGGCGCGGCGGCCTCGACGCGGGCGAGGCGCAGCAGCTCCGCCTCGCGCGCCGCGGCGCCCAGCCCGCGGAGGTCGGTTTCGCCGAGAGGGAAGGGCGCCGGATTGCCGACGACCTGCACGGGCTCGCCGCCGACGGTGGCGAAGGTGGTGCGCAGGGCCTCGTGGCGCTCCACCAGCGCGGTGAAGGCGCGCCGCAGCGCGCGGGCGTCGAGGGCGCCGCGCAGGCGCAGCGCGGCGGGCATGTTGTAGGCGGGGCTCCCCGGCTCCAGGCGGTCCAGGAACCAGAGGCGCTGCTGGGCGAAGGAGAGCGGCAGCGGCGAGCCGTCGCGCGGGAAGGGCGCCAGCGGCGGTCCGGCGGCCGTGTCGCCCGCGCGGAGGCGGGCGTCGACGCGGGCGGCGAGGGCGGCCACGGTGGGCGCCTCGAAGAGCGCGCGCAGCGGCAGCTCCACCCCGAACGCCTCGCGAACGCGGGCGACGACCCGCGCCGCCAGCAGGCTGTGCCCGCCCGCGGCGAAGAAGTCGGTGTCCGCCCCGGCCCGCCCGGCGCCGAGCACGTCGGCGAAGATGGCGGCCAGCAGCTCCTCCGTGGGCGTGCGCGGCGCGGCGTGCGCCTCGCCGGCCGCGTCCTCCGGCGCGGGGAGTGCGCCGCGGTCCAGCTTGCCGGTGGAGGTGAGCGGGAGGGCGTCCAGCGCCACGAAGGCGGAGGGCACCATGTACTCCGGGAGCCGCGCGCCCAGCCAGGCGCGCAGCTCGGCGGCGGGCGGGGCGTCGCCCGCCGCGGCCAGGTAGGCCACCAGGCGCGGCTCCCCCGCCGCGCCGCCCCACGCCACCACGGCCGCGTCGCGGACCGCGGGGTGCGCCGCCAGCACGGCCTCCACCTCGCCCGGCTCGATGCGGAAGCCGCGCACCTTGACCTGCCGGTCGATGCGGCCCAGGAACTCCAGCACTCCGTCCGCGCCCCAGCGCACCCGGTCGCCCGTGCGGTACATGCGCGCGCCCGGGCCGGCGGCGAAGGGATCCGGGATGAACGCCCCGGCCGTCGGGCCGGGGCGGCCCAGGTAGTCGCGCGCCACGCCCGTGCCGCCCAGGCACAGCTCCCCCGGCACGCCCGGGGGCACCGGCCCGCCGCGCGCGTCGCAGACGTACAGCGCCGCGCCCCCCAGCGGCCGGCCCACCAGCTGCCGCCGCGCCGTCTCGCCCTCGCCCACCTCGACGGCGGCGCAGAGGATTGCGCCCTCCGTGGGGCCGTACATCGCGTGGACGCGCGCCCCCGGGAACGCGGCGCGGATGCGGGCCGGCAGCTCGGGCGGGATGGCGTCACCGCCCACGAACGCCTGCCGCAGCCGCGGCAGCCCCCGCCCGGACGCCCGCACCTGCTCCACCACGCTCCTCATCAGCGCGGGCACCGCGTGCAGCAGCGTGGCGTCCCGCACCTCCTCCACCAGCGCCTCCGCGTCCATCACGCGGTCCGCGGGCACCAGCCGCACGCGCGCTCCCTGTGTCAGGGGGAGCAGCGCCTCGAAGAGCCAGATGTCGAAGGCCTGGCTCGCCAGCACCGGCATCTCGTCGTCCGCGCCCATGCCGAACGCCGCCTGCGCCCGCCCCAGCGAGGCCGCCAGGGCGCGGTGCTCCACCCGCACGCCCTTGGGCCGGCCGGTGGAGCCCGAGGTGTAGACGACGTACGCCAGCTGCGAGTGCGAAAGTGCGGGAGCGCGGGAGTGCGTGAGTGCGTCCGCGGCGTCTTCGTTCTCCCCGCCGACGGCCAGGACCTGGCCGCCGAAGTCCGGCAGCAGGCCGCGCGTGCGCCGGTCGCAGACGAGCACGGCGCAGCCGCTGTCCTCCAGCACGTACGCCAGCCGCTCCGCGGGGTGGGACGGGTCCAGCGGCACGTACGCGCCCCCCGCCCCCAGCACCCCCAGCACGGCGGCCACCAGCTCCGGGGTGCGCTCCAGGCACACCGCCACCGGCACCTCCGGCCCCACGCCGCGCGCGAGGAGGGCACGCGCCAGGCGGCCGGCGCGCGCCTCCAGCCCGCCGTAGGTCAGGCATGCGTCCCCGGACAGCACCGCGGGCGCGTCCGGCGCGAGCGCGGCCCGCTCGAAAATGAGCTCGTGGACGGGGCGGACGTCGCGCGCCGCGGCGGCCGCGTTCCAATCCACCAGCACGCGGCGCCGCTCCGCGGGCGTGATCCACTCCACGCCGGACAGGCGCCGCGAGGGGTCCGCGGCCATGGATTCCAGCAGCACGCCGAAGCGCTCCGCGATCCGGCGGATGGTGTCCTCGTCGAACAGCCCGGTCCGGAACTCCAGCTCGCCCGTGATCCGCTCCCCCTCGTCCGCCATGGACAGCGCCAGGTCGGTCCGGGCCGCCCCCGTGCCCACGTGCAGCCGCTCCGCCTCCACCCCGCCGATGCGCGGCCGGCCGGCCGCCGCGCCCTCGTTCTCCAGCGCGAACATCGCCTGGAACACCGGGGTGTGGGCGAGGTCGCGCCGCACGCCCAACTCGTCCACCAGACGGTCGAAGGGAAGCTCCTGGTGCGCGTGCGCCGCCAGCGTCGTGTCGTGCACGCGGCGCAGCAGCCCGGCCACCGTGGGGTCGCCGGACAGGTCCGTCCGCAGCGCGAGCGTGTTGACGAACAGGCCGATGAGGTTCTCCACCTCGCGCCGCGTCCGCCCCGCCACGGGCACGCCCACCACCACGTCCTCGGTGCCGGCGTGGCGGCCCAGCAGCGCCTGCCACCCGGCGAGCAGCGCCATGAAGAGCGTGGCGCCCTCCCGGCGGGCCAGCTCCCTCACCGCGTCCGACGCCGCGGGAGTCAGGGAGAACGCGACGGTGGCGCCGCGCGCGCTCGCCACGGGGGGGCGGGGCCGGTCCGTCGGCAGCTCCAGCACGGGGGCGGCGTCCTTCAGCGCTTCGCGCCAGAAGGCGACCTGCGCGTCCAGCGCGCCGCCCTCCGGTACGCGCCGCTGCCAGACGGCGTAGTCGGCGTACTGGACGGGAAGCGGGGGGAGGACGGGAGGCTCGCCCGCGGTGAAGCCGTGGTACAGCACGGGGATCTCGCGGACGAGCAGCCCCACGGACCAGCCGTCGGCGACGACGTGGTGCATCGTCACCAGCAGGGCGAAGTCCCGCTCGTCCAGGCGCAGCAGCGAGGCGCGCAGCAGCGGGCCCGCGGCCAGGTCGAACGGCTTCGCGGCCTCGTCCCGCGCGCGGCGGCGCAGCTCGGCCTCCCGCTCCGGCTCGCCCAGGCCGCGGAGGTCGGCCTCGCCGAGAGGGAAGGACGCCGGTTCGGCGACGACCTGGACGGGCTCGCCGCCGACCATGCCGAACGTGGTGCGCAGCGCCTCGTGGCGCTCCACCAGCGCGGTGAAGCTGCGCCGCAGCGCGTCCGCGTCCAGCGCGCCGCGGATGCGCAGCGCGGCGGGCATGTTGTAGGCGGCGGTCCCCGGCTCCATGCGGTCCAGGAACCAGAGGCGCTGCTGCGCGAACGACAGCGGCAGCGGCGACCCGTCCCGCGGGACCGGCGCCAGCGGCGGCGCCTCCGCCGCCCGGCCGGCGCGCGCGAGGCTGTCCACCCGCGCGGCGAGCCCGGCCACGGTGGGCGCGTCGAACAGCGCCGCCAGCGGCACCTCCACCCCGAACGACTCGCGCAGCCGGGAGATGACGCGCGTCGCCATCAGGCTGTGGCCGCCCCCCGCGAAGAAGTCCGTGTCCGCGCCCACCGGGCCGCCCCCCAGCACCTCGGCGAAGATCGCGGCGACCCCCTCCTCCGCGGGGGTGCGGGGCGCGGCGTGCTCCGCGCCGGAGGCCGCCTCCGGCGCGGGGAGCGCGCCGCGGTCCAGCTTGCCGTTGGGAGTGAGCGGGAGCGCGGCCAGCGCCACGAAGGCGCCCGGGACCATGGGCTCCGGCAGCCGCTCGCGCAGCCAGCCGCGCAGCTCGTCCGGCGCCGGCGCCGGGCCGTCGGCCGCGAGGTAGGCCACCAGGCGCGGCGCGCCCTCCGCGTCGTCCCGCACCACCACCGCCGCCGCGGCCACGCCGGGGTGCAGCGCCAGCACGGCCTCCACCTCCCCGGGCTCCACCCGGAAGCCGCGGATCTTGACCTGCCGGTCGGCGCGGCCCAGGAACTCCAGCGTGCCGTCCTCCAGCCAGCGCGCGCGGTCTCCGGTGCGGTACATGCGCGCGCCCGCGTCCGCCGAGAACGCGTCGGGGACGAACCGGTCCGCCGTGAGCTCCGGCCGGCGCAGGTAGTCGCGGGCGACGCTCGCCCCGCCGATGCACAGCTCGCCCGGCACCCCCACGGGCGCCGGCTCGCCCCGGGGGCCCAGCACGTACAGCCGCGCGTTGCCGAGCGGGCGCCCCATGGCGTGCCCGGCGGGGACGGTCGCGCCGTCCAGCGCCTGCGCCGCGCACACGACGGTGCCCTCCGTGGGCCCGTACATCACCCGCACCACGGCGGCGGGCCAGGCGCGGCGCATGCGCCCCGGCAGCTCCGGCGGCACCGCGTCGCCGCCCACGAACGCCTGCCGCAGCCGCGGCAGCCCCCGCCCGGACGCCGACTCCTCCACGATGCGGCGCATCAGCGCGGGGACGGCGTGCAGCAGCGTGGCGTCCCCGATCTCGCGCACCAGCGCCGGCACGTCCGCCACCGTCGCCGCCGGCACCAGGCGCACCGTGGCGCCCGCGAGCAGCGGGAGCAGCGCCTCGAACAGCCAGATGTCGAACGCCTGGCTCGCCAGCGAGGGCATCACGTCGCCCGGGCGGAAGCCGAACTCCGCCTGCGCCGCCCGCAGCGTCGCCGCCAGCTGGCGGTGCTCCACGCGCACCCCCTTGGGCGTGCCGGTGGAGCCGGAGGTGTGGATGACGTACGCGAGGTTGCCGGGGGACGGCGCGGAAGCGGAAGCGGGAGCGCCGACGCTTTCCGACGGCGCCGGCTCCAGCGCGCCGTCGAGCGGGATCACGTCCACCCGGTCGGCGGCGACCCGGCCGGCGAGGTGCGGCTGCGCCAGGAGCACGCGTGCGCCGCTGTCGCGCAGCACGAAGGCCAGGCGCTCGTCGGGGTGGGCGGGGTCCAGCGGGACGTACGCGCCGCCCGCCCTGAGCACGCCGAGCACCGCCGCGAGCAGGGCGGGGGAGCGGTCGGCGAGCACGGCCACGGGGGTCTCCGGCCCCACCCCGCGCGCGCGCAGGGCGTGGGCGAGCCCGCTGGCCCGGCGCTCCAGCTCGGCGTACGTCAGCCGCTCGGCGCCGGCGGCCACGGCGAGCGCGTCCGGCGTGCGCGCGGCCTGGTCGGCGAACAGGTCGTGCACCAGGGGGCCGGAGGGGAGCGCGCGCTCCGGGTTCCACTCCCGGAGCAGGCGGCGGCGCTCGGCCGGGGTGAGCAGCGGCAGCTCCGCGGCGGGGCGGCTCGGGTCCGCGGCCATCGCCTCCAGCAGCACCCGCAGGTGGCCGAGCAGCCGCTCCGCCGCCTCGCCGCCGAAACGGGCCTCGTCGTGCGCCAGGTGCAGCTCCAGCCCGTCGCCCGGCACCACCTCCAGCACCAGCGCGAACCCCACGCCCGCCGTGGGCGAGGCGCGCCGGAAGTCCCGCACCCGCTGGCCGGCCACCTCCGCCGCCTCCACGCCCACGTCCGGCAGGTTCTGGAAGACGAACAGCGTCTCGAAGAGCCGCCGGCCGTGCGGCACGCCGCTCCACGCCGCCACCTGCGGCATGGACCAGTGCTCGTGCGGCCGCGCCCGCAGCTGCTCCGCCTGCAGGCCCTGGAGCCAGGCCGCCACCGGCTCGCCCGGGCGCATCCGCACCCGCACCGGCAGGGTGTTGATGAACACGCCGGGGATGGAGTCCACGCCGGGGATCGCCGCCAGGCGCCCCGCCGCCACCGCGCCGAAGACCACGTCCGCCTCGCCCGTGTAGCCGGCGAGCAGCGCGCCCCACGCCCCCTGGAGCAGCGTGTTCAGCGTCAGCTGGTGCCGCCGCGCCACCGCGTTCAGCCGGTCCACCAGCGCGGGCTCCAGCACGGAGGCCGCCACCCCGTAGCGCTCTCCCTCGCGCGCGCCCGGCCGCGCCACTCCCGGCGCCGGGGCGCCCTCGAACCCGTCCAGCACCCCGCGCCAGAACGCCTCCCCCGCCGCCGGGTCCTGCGCCGCGGCCCACGCCACGTAGCTCTCGAAGGACCCGGCCCGGGGCAGTCGCGGCACGGCGCCGGTGCAGAGCGCCTCGTACGCGGCGAACAGGTCGCGCAGGCAGAGCGCCGCCGACCACCCGTCCAGCAGCAGGTGGTGGTAGCTCCACACGAAGCGGGTGGAATCGCGGCCCAGGCGGATGACGGACACGCGCATCAGCGGCGCGGTCGTGGGATCGAAGCCGCGCAGCCGGTCCGCCGCCAGGAAGCGCTCCAGCGCCGCCTCGCGCGCGCCGGCGGGGAGCGCCCGCCAGTCGTGGTCCTCCAGGGGCAGGGGCCCCCCCGTCCGCACCACCTGGAGCGGGCGCTCCAGCCGCTCCCAGAAGAACGCCGTCCGCAGCACCGCGTGCCGCTCCGTCACCAGCCGCCAGGCGCGCGCGAAGGCGTCGGCGTCGAAGGCGCCCTCCAGCGTCCACGCGACCTGCTCCACGTACTCGCCGGACCCCGGGCGCATGAGCACCCGCAGCAGGATGCTCTGCTGCATCGCGCTGAGCGGGTACACGCTCTCCACGTTCTCCACCGCCGATCCGTGCATGCCTGCTGTCTCACCGGGGTCGCCGACGTCGCGTCTGTCTATTCCTGTCCCAATCCAGGCGCCGGGACCGGGCGCCGGGGCTCCCCCGGAGGCGAGCGCTTCGGGGCGCCCGGACATCGGATAGATGGCGGAAAGTAAATTATCCTGGCGCGCGGGGTTTCGGAACCCCTCGCGCGGGGCCCCGGGGGCCTGCCGGCGGGTCTCCCCGGCCTCGCCGGATGCACGGCTCCGCTGGGAGAAACGCCCGGAGGGCGCCGCGGGACGGGGGAGCCCCACGGACCCCCCGGCGCGGGCCGGCCGGCGTGCGGCGGACCGCGATCCCGGCCTCCCTCGCCCGCGGGGAGCGAAAAAGCGAGCGGTGGCGCGGCGGAAAGCCGCCGGACGCGGTTGCGCATCGGCGGAGGCGGGGGTATGTTCCCAGCCATAATCATGACACTACGGGAGTTAGAGATCGTCCACGTTTGCCCCGGGCCAGGGGTGTCGCCCCCGGGACGCGCGGGGCGTGGCCGACGCTTGCCCGTACCCAGGGGTCCGGCCGGCCCGTGGCCGGGGTCCGTGTCCGCCTGCCCGTCCCGACGACTCCAGCCGCGCCCGTGGAAATAGCCCAGCCTGGAGAACGCCGAGACGTTTCGCGCCTGATCGAGGACGTGTACCCGCTGAGCCCGGTGCAGCAGGGGATGATCTTCCACGAGCAGTACGCGCCGGACTCGGGGATGTACGTCAGCCAGTTCGTCCTGGGGCTCCGCGGCAGGCTGGATCCCGCGGTGCTGCGCCGCGCGTGGGAGCGGGTGCTCGACCTCCGCCCCGTGCTGCGGACCGGGTTCCTGCTGGAAGGGGTGCCGGGCCCCGTGCAGGTGGTCCTGCGCTGCGGGGAGGTGCCCTGGGAGCTCCTCGACTGGCGCGGCCTTCCGCGCGCCGAGCAGGAGGAGGGGCTGCGCCGGCACCTGGCCGCGGCGCGCGCGCGGCGCTTCGACCTGCTCGATCCGCCGCTGATGCGGCTGGCGCTCGTCCGCACGGCGGACGAGGCGTGGCAGCTCGCCTGGAGCCACCACCACCTGGTGCTGGACGGCTGGTCCATCCCGCTGGTGCTGCAGGACGTGCTCGCCTGCTACGACGCGCTCCTGGAAGGCGCCGCCCCCACCCTCCCCCACCGGCGGCCGTACCGCGACTACGTCGCCTGGCTGCTCCGGCGGGACCCGTCCGCGGCCGAGGCGTACTGGCGGGGCGCCCTGCACGACTTCACCGAGCCCACGCCCCTGGGTGCGGACCGGCACCTCCCCGCGGGGCCGGACACGGGCGGCGTCCACGGCACGGTCCGGCGGGAGGTGGGTGCCGGCGCGACCGGGGCGCTGCGGGCGTTCGCCAGGGAGCACCGGGTCACGCTCAACACGCTGGTGCAGGGGGCGTGGGCGCTGCTGCTGGGGCGCGGGTCGGGGGAGGGGGACGTGGTGTTCGGGACGGCGGTGTCCGGGCGGCCGCCGGAGCTGGCGGGGATGGAGCAGATGATCGGCCTGTTCATCAACACGCTCCCGGTGCGGGTGCGGGTGGACGGGCACGCGCGGGTGGACGAGTGGCTGCAGGCCCTTCACCGGGGGCAGACCGCGGCGCGGGCGTACGACCACACCCCGCTCGCCGAGGTGCAGCGGTGGAGCGGGGTGCCGGCGGGGCAGCCGCTCTTCGAGAGCATCGTGGCGTTCGAGAACCTCCCGGTGGAGGACGCGGGCGTGCGGAGCTTCGCGGTGGAGCGCTGGGAGGTGGTGGGATGGAGCCACTACCCGCTCGAGCTGGTGGCGATCCCGGGCGAGAGGCTGGACCTGCGGATGGGGTACGATGCCGGGCGGATCGAGCCGGACGCGGCGGAGCGGATGGCGGATGCCCTGGAGGCGGCCCTGGAGGCGCTGGCCGCCGGTCCCGGGCGGCCCCTTTCCGGGGTCCCGCTCCTGCGGGGAACGGAGCGCGCGCGGGTGCTGGAAAGCTGGAACGCCACCGCCGCCGACTTCCCCGCCGCGTGCGTGCACGAGCTGGTCTCCGCGCGGGCGGCGCGCGAACCGCACGCCGTGGCCGTGGTCTTCGAGGGGACGACGCTGAGCTTCGCGGAGCTGGAGGCACGCGCCAACCGGCTCGCCCGGCACCTGCGGCGGCTGGGCGTGCGTCCGGAGACCCGGGTGGGGGTGTGCGCCGAGCGCTCGCCCGAGCTCGTGGTCGCCCTGCTGGCGGTGCTCAGGGCAGGCGGCGCCTACGTGCCGCTGGATCCCTCCTATCCCGCCGAGCGCCTGGCCTGCCTGGTGGAGGATGCCGGCGCGCCGCTGCTGCTGACGCAGGAGCGCCTGCTGGAGCGCCTTCCCCCCCACGCGGCGCAGGTCCTCTGCCTGGACCGCGACGCCGCCCGGGTCGCCGCGGAAAGCGCGGAGCCCCTGCCGCAGCGCGCCGAACCGCAATCCCTCGCATACGTAATCCACACTTCCGGCTCCACCGGGCGCCCCAAAGGCGCCATGAACACGCACGAAGGCGTCGCCAACCGGCTGCTGTGGATGCAGGCGGAGTACGGGCTTGGCCCCGGCGACGCGGTGCTCCAGAAGACGCCGTTCAGCTTCGACGTGTCGGTGTGGGAATTCTTCTGGCCGCTGCTCGCGGGCGCGCGGCTTGTGCTGGCGAAGCCGGGGGGGCACGGGGACCCGGCGTACCTGTCGGAGCTGATCGAGCGGGAAAGCGTCACCACCCTCCACTTCGTCCCGCCGATGCTCGCCGCCTTCCTGGAGGCGGGGGAGCCCGCGCGGTGCGCGTCGCTGCGGCGGGTGGTGTGCAGCGGGGAGGCGCTTCCGTACGAGCTGACGGAGCGCTTCCGCGAAGCGCTGCCCGGCGTGGAGCTGCACAACCTGTACGGTCCCACCGAAGCCGCCGTGGACGTCACCCACTGGGCGTGCGAGCCGCGGGAGCGGCGCGTGGTCCCCATCGGCCGGCCGGTGGCCAACACGCGCCTGTACGTGCTGGACCCGGGGGGCGAGCCGGTGCCGGTGGGGGCGCCGGGCGAGCTGTACCTGGGCGGGGTGCAGCTGGGGCGCGGCTACCTGGGGCGGCCGGGGCGGACGGCCGAGCGATGGGTGCCCGACGCGCTTTCCGGCGGCGCGGGCGGGCGGTTGTACCGCACGGGAGACCGGGTGAGATGGACGGCCGCCGGGGAGCTGGAGTACCTGGGGCGCATGGACTTCCAGGTCAAGGTGCGGGGCTTCCGCATCGAGCCGGGGGAGATCGAGGCCGCGCTGCTGGCGCACGCGCGGGTGCGCGAGGCGGTGGTGGCCGCGCGGGAGGACGCGCCGGGCGCCGGGCCGCGGCTGGCTGCCTACGTGGTGCCGCAGGCGGGCGTGGAGGTCACGGCGGCGGAGCTGCGCGAGCACCTGCGGGAGCGGCTCCCGGAGCACCTGGTGCCCGGCGCCTTCGTCGTGCTGGACCGGCTGCCGCTGGCCCCCAACGGCAAGCTGGACCGGCGGGCCCTCCCCGCGCCGGAGCGGGAGAGCGAAGCCCCCGCGGCGCCGCGCACGCCCACCGAGGAGCTGCTGGGCGGAATCTGGTCCGAGGTGCTGGGCGTGGAGCGCGTCGGGGCGGCGGACAGCTTCTTCGAGCTGGGGGGGCACTCGCTGCTGGCCACGCAGGTGGTCTCGCGGGTGCGCCGGACGCTCGGGGTGGAGCTGCCGCTGCGGGCCGTATTCGCGGCGCCCACGCTGGCGGCGCTGGCCGGGCGCGTGGACGCGCTGCGGGGCACGGGCGCGGGGGCGGCGCCTCCCATCGGGCGGGCGCCGCGCGAGGGGCCCGTCCCGCTCTCCTTCGCGCAGCAGCGGCTGTGGCTGCTGGACCGGATCGAGCCGGGCAGCCCCGCCTACAACATGCCGGCCGCGCTGCGGGTGCGCGGCCCGCTGGACGCCGCCGCCCTGCGGGCCGCGCTGGACGGGCTGGTGCGGCGCCACGAGACGCTGCGCACCACGTTCGCCGAGCACCGCGGCGCGCCGGTGCAGGTCGTCCACGCGCCCGCGCCCGCGGCGCTGCGGGTGGCCGACCTGCGCGCCCTCCCGGCGGAGGCGCGGGAGGGCGAGGCCCGGCGCCTCGCGGAGGCGGAGGCTCGCCGCCCCTTCGACCTGGCGCGCGGGCCGCTGCTGCGCGCCACGCTGCTGCGCACGGCGGACGACGAGGCCACGGTGCTCTTCAACATGCACCACGTGGCCGGCGACGGCTGGAGCATGGGCGTGCTCACCCGCGAGCTTTCCGCGATGTACGAAGCGCGGCTGCGCGGCGAGGAGGCGCGCCTGCCGGAGCTGCCGGTGCAGTACGCCGACTTCGCCGCGTGGCAGCGGGCCTGGCTCTCGGGCGCGGTCCTGGAGGCGCACGTCGGCTGGTGGCGGGCGCAGCTCGCGGACGCCCCCGCGCTGCTGGAGCTGCCCACCGACCGGCCCCGGCCCGCCGTTCCGGACGGCTCCGGGGCTTGGCTCCCGGTCCGGGTGGGGGCGGAGACCGCGGCGGGGCTGCGGGCGCTGTCGCGCCGCGAGGGCGCGACGCCGTTCATGACGCTGCTGGCCGCCTGGCAGCTCCTGCTGGCCCGCTACGCCGGGCAGGACGACGTGCTGGTGGGCACCCCCGTCGCCGGACGCGGCCGGCTGGAGACGGAAGGGCTGATCGGCTTCTTCGTCAACACCCTGGTGCTGCGCGCGGAGGTTCGCGGCGACGCCGGATTCGCCGACCTGCTGCGCCAGGTGCGGGAGCGGACGCTGGGCGCGTACCAGCACCAGGAGCTCCCCTTCGAGAAGCTGGTGGAGGAGCTGGGAGTGGAGCGGAGCCTGGCGCACACGCCGCTCTTCCAGGTCATGTTCGCCCTGCAGAACGCCGAACAGGGCGAGCTGCGCCTGGGCGGGGCGGAGGTGGAGGCGCTGGAGCGGGGCGCGCCGGCGGCCAAGTTCGACCTGACGCTGAGCCTGGCCGGGGCGGGGGACGGGCTCCGCGGCGAGCTGGAGTACCGGAGCGGGCTGTGGGACGCCGCGACCGCCGAGCGCATGGCGGGGCACTACCTGGCCGTGCTGGAGTCCGTGGCGGCGGATCCGCGGCGGCGCCTGTGGGAGGTGGAGCTGCTGGGGGACGCGGAGCGGCGCCGGGTGCTGGAGGAGTGGAACCGTACGGAGGCCGAGTACCCCGCCGCCGCGTGCATCCACCACCTGTTCGAGGCCCAGGTCGAGCGAACCCCGGATGCCGTCGCGGTGGTGTTCGAGCGGGAGCGGCTGACGTACGCCGAGCTGAACGGGCGCGCCAACCGCCTCGCCCACCACCTCGTGCGCCTGGGCGTGGGGCCGGAGGTGCGGGTGGGGATCTGCCAGGAGCGCGGGGCGAGCCTGGTGGTGTCGCTGCTGGCCGTGCTCAAGGCCGGCGGGGCGTACGTGCCGCTGGACCCGGCCTATCCCGCCGAGCGCCTGCGGTTCACGCTCGCGGACGCCGGCGTGGCGGTGCTGCTCGCGCAGGACTCGCTGCGCGGCGTCGTCCCGGTGCCGCACGGCGTGCGCGTCGTCGACCCGGACGCCCGCGCGGCCGGGGCCGCGGGCGCGGACGACCGGGACCCGCGCGCCCCGGCGGCGCCGGACAACCTGGCGTACGTCATCTACACCTCCGGCTCCACGGGCGTCCCCAAGGGCGTCGCCATCGAGCACCGGAGTGCCGTCGCCCTGCTCGCCTGGGCGGCCGGCGTGTACTCGCCCGCGGAGCTTTCCGGCGTCCTGGCGTCCACCTCCATCTGCTTCGACCTGTCGGTCTTCGAGATCTTCCTGCCGCTCTGCCGGGGCGGGAGCGTCGTGGTCGTGGAGAACGCGCTCGCGGTGGCGCGCTCGGCGGCGGCCGGCGAGGTGCGGCTGATGAACACCGTCCCCTCGGCGATCGCGGCCCTGCTGAAGGACGGCGGCCTGCCGGCGGGGGTGACGACCGTCAACCTGGCCGGCGAGCCGCTGCGCGCGGAGCTGGTGGACGCGCTGTACGCCCGGGGCGCGATCGAGCGCGTCTACGACCTGTACGGCCCGTCGGAAGACACCACCTACAGCACCTGGGCGCTGCGCCGGGCGGGGGGCCCGGCGACGATCGGGAGGCCCATCTCCAACGGCCGGGCGTACGTGCTGGACGCGCACGGCGTCCCCGTGCCCGTGGGAGTGGCCGGCGAGCTGTACCTGGGCGGGGCGGGGGTGGCGCGGGGGTACCTGGGGAGGTCCGGGCTGACGGCGGAGCGCTTCGTCCCCGACCCCTTCGCCCCCGGGCCGGGCGCGCGCCTGTACCGCACGGGCGACCGGGCTCGCTGGCTCGCTCCGGGGGAGCTGGAGTTCCTGGGCCGCATCGACCAGCAGGTCAAGGTGCGCGGCTTCCGCGTCGAGCCGGGCGAGGTGGAGGCCGCGCTCGCGGCGCTGCCGCAGGTGCGGGAAGCCGCCGTCGTGCTGCGCGAGGACGACCCGGACGGCGCGCGCCTGGTCGCCTACGTGGTCGCGGAGGAGGGGGCCGCGGCCGACGCGCAGGCGGAGCTGCGGGCCGGGCTCCGTTCGCGCCTGCCGGAGCACATGGTGCCGGCCGCCTTCGTCGTGCTGGACGCCCTGCCGCTGACCCCCAACGGCAAGCTGGACCGCCGCGCCCTCCCCGCGCCGGGGCGGAGCGGCGAGTCCCGCGGCGGCCCGCTCACCGACACCGAGCGCGCCGTGGTGGGGATCTGGGAGGAGGAGCTGGGCGCGGCGGGCGTGGGCGCCGCCGACAACTTCTTCGACCTGGGCGGACACTCGCTCCTGCTGGTGCGGGTGCACGCCCGCCTGGAGGCGCTCTTCCCCGGGCGGGCGGCGCTGATCGACCTGTTCGAGCACCGCACGCTCGGCGGGCTCGCGGCCCACCTGGACCGGCGGGGGCCGGCGCGGGCGCCGTCCGCGCCGCGGGAGGCCGGGACGCCCCGCCGGGCCGTCCGCGGCACGGGGCGCGAGGTGGCGGTCGTGGGGATGGCGGGCCGGTTCCCGGGCGCGCGCGACCTGGACGAGTTCTGGAGCAACCTCCGCGCGGGCGTCCGCTCCATCCGCCGCTTCAGCGACGAGGAATTGAAGGCCGCCGGGGTGCCGCGCCGCGAGCGCGAGGCCCCCGGCTACGTTCCCGCCGCCGGGGTGCTGGACGGGGCCGAGCTGTTCGACGCCGCCTTCTTCGGCGTCACCCCGCGGGAGGCGGTGGCGATGAACCCGCAGCACCGCGTGTTCCTGGAGGTGGCGTGGGAAGCGCTGGAGCGGGCGGGGTACGCGTCGGACGCGTACCGCGGACGCATCGGCGTGTACGCCGCCGAGGGGCAGAACCGCTACCTGCTGGAAGTGCTCGCGCGGCCGGAGCTGGTGGCGGCGCTGGGCGAGATGCAGGTGTTCCTGTCCAACTCCGCGTCGGCGGCGACGCTGGCGTCGTTCAAGCTGGACCTGGTGGGTCCCAGCATGAACGTGCAGACGGCGTGCTCCTCGTCGCTGGTCGCCGTGGACCTGGCCTGCCGCGGCCTGCTGGACGGCGTGGCGGACGTGGCGCTGGCCGGCGGCGTCCGCGTGGACGTGCCGCGCATCCGCGGCTACCTGCACCAGGAGGGCGGGATCCTGTCGCCCACCGGCGAGTGCACCCCCTTCGACGCGTCGGCGCGCGGCACGGTGTCCGGGAGCGGCGTGGGGGTCGTGGTGCTGAAGCGGCTGGACGACGCGCTCGCCGACGGGGACACGGTGCTGGCGACCATCCGCGGCACCGGCGTGACCAACGACGGGGGGCGCAAGGTGGGGTTCACGGCCCCGGCGCGCGAGGGGCAGGCGGCGGCGATCGCGGAGGCGCTGGCGGTGGCCGGCGTGGAGCCGGCGGAGGTCTCGTACGTGGAGGCGCACGGCTCCGGGACCGAGGTGGGCGACCCCATCGAGGTCGCCGCGCTCGTCTCCGCCTTCGGCGAGGGGCCCGCGGGGAGCTGCGCCCTGGGCTCGGTCAAGTCCAGCGTCGGCCACCTGGACGCCGCGGCCGGCGTGGTGGGGCTGATCAAGACGGTGCTGGCGCTCCAGCACGGGGAGATCCCCCCGTCGCCGTACTTCCGCGAGCCCAACCCCCGCATCGACTTCGAACGCTCCCCCTTCTACGTCAGCCCCGAGCTGCGCCCCTGGCCGGGCGGCGGCGGGCCGCGCCGGGCGGGGGTGAGCTCCTTCGGCCTGGGCGGGACCAACGCGCACGTGGTGCTGGAGGAGGCCCCCGAGCCGGCGCCGTCCGGCCCGTCGCGCCCCCTGCAGCTGCTGGTGCTTTCCGCGCGCACCCCCGCCGCGCTGGAAACGGCGACCGACCGGCTGGCGGCGCACCTGCGCGACCACCCGGAGCAGGAGCTGGCCGACGCGGCGCACACGCTGCGCGTGGGGCGGCGCCGCTTCGAGCAGCGGCGCGTGCTGGTGTGCCGCGGCCGGGAGGACGCCGTGTCCGCCCTGGAGGCCCGCGACGCCCGGCGGCTGCTGGAAGCGGCCCGGGAGCGCGACGACCGGCCGGTGGCGTTCCTGTTCCCCGGCGTGGGCGACCACTACGCGCAGATGGCGCGCGGGCTGTACGAGGCCGAGCCCGTCTTCCGCGCCGAGGTGGACCGCTGCGCCGGTCTGCTGCGGGCGCACGCCGGCGGCGACGTGCGCGCGGCGCTCTTTTCCGGCGAGCCCGCCCCGGAGCAGGCCCCCGGCGGCGGAGCGGCGGCGGACGCGGGCGGCTCCGTCGACCTGCGCGCCATGCTGGGCCGCGGCGGCTCGGTGGCCGACCCGCTCGGGCGCACCGAGCTGGCGCACCCGGCGACCTTCGTGGTGGAGTACGCCCTGGCGCGGCTGTGGATGAGCTGGGGCGTGCGCCCGGACGCCATGATCGGCCACTCGCTGGGCGAGTACGTGGCGGCCACGCTGGCCGGCGTCTTCGAGCTGGAGGACGCCCTCGCGCTGCTGGCCGAGCGCGCCCGGCTGATCGCGGCGCTGCCGGCCGGCGCCATGCTCGCCGTGCCCATGGACCCCGCGGCGCTCCGTCCGCGGCTGCGCGGCGCCCTCGCGCTTGCCGCGCACAACGCGCCGGGGCTGTGCACCGTTTCCGGCCCCGCCGCCGAGGTGGCGGCGCTGGAGGCGGAGCTTGCCGCGGCCGGCCTGGCGTGCCGGCGCCTGAACGCGGAGCACGCCTTCCACTCGGCGGCGATGGAGCCGGTGGCCGAGCGCCTGGCGGAGCGGCTGCGCGCCATGCGCCTGGCCGCGCCGGAGATCCCCTTCGTCTCCAACGTGACCGGGACGTGGATCCGCGCGGAGGAGGCGACCGACCCGGCGTACTGGACGCGCCACCTGTGCGGCACGGTGAGGTTCGCGGAGGGGATGGCGGAGCTGCTGCGCGACCGGACCCGGGTGCTTCTGGAGGTGGGTCCGGGGCGCACGCTGGGGACCTTCGCGCTCCACGCGGGCGCCCCGCAGGCGGCCGTGTTCGCGTCGCTGCGGCACGCCTACACGCGCCAGGCGGACCCGGCCTTCCTGCTGGAAACGCTGGGGCGGCTGTGGATGGCGGGCGTACAGGTGGACTGGGACGGCTTCGCCGCGGGGGAGCAGCGGCGGCGCGTCCCCCTGCCCACCTACCCGTTCGAGCGCCAGGCGTACTGGGTGGAGCCCCGGCGGCGCCGGCGCCGCAGGGACCGTGGAGCCCCGGCCCGCGCGTCCGCGGCGGGGCCGGCTCCGCTCCGGGCGGAGCGGCCGGAGCCCGGGCCGGCGGACGGGGGCGCGGGGGAGCTGCCGGGGCTCCTGCCCAGGCCGGAGACCGGCGTGCGCTACGTCGCGCCGGCCGGGGAGGCGGAGGAGCGCATGGCCGCGCTGTGGAGGGACCTGCTCGGGTTCGAGCGGGTGGGCGCGCACGACGACTTCTTTGCGCTGGGCGGCCACTCGCTGCTTGCCATGCAGCTGGTCTCGCGCGTGCGGGCCGCGTCCGGCGCGGACCTCCCGCTGACCGCCGTGTTCGAGGCGCCCACGGTGGCCGCCCTGGCCGAGCGCGTGGAGGCGGCGCGCCGCGCCGGCGCGGCGTCCGCCGCGCCCCCGCTGGCGCCGCTGCCGCGCGACGGAGGTCCGCTGCCGGCCTCGTTCGCGCAGCGGCGGCTCTGGTTCGTGCAGCAGATGGAGCCGCGGAGCTGGGCCTACAACATGGCGTTCCCGCTGCGCCTCGCGGGCACGCTGGACGCGCGGGCGCTGCGGCGGGCGCTGACCGCGGTCGTGGCCCGGCACGAAGCCCTGCGCACCACGCTGGAGGAGCGCGGCGGCGAGCCCGTGCAGGTGATCCACCCGCCCGCTCCCGTGCGGCTGCCCACGGTGGAGCTGCGCGGCCTCCCGGCGGAGGCGCGCGAGCGCGAGGCGCGGCGGCTGGCCGAGGCGGAGGCGCGCCGCCCCTTCGACCTGGGGCGCGGGCCGCTGCTGCGCGCCACGCTGCTGCGCCTGGGCGGCGAGGAGGCGGCGGCGCTGTTCACGCTGCACCACGTCGTCACCGACGGGTGGAGCATGGAGGTGCTGGTGCGCGAAGTGTCCGCGCTGTACGCGGCGGAGCAGGGCGGCGAGGAGGCGCGCCTCGCCCCGCTGCCGGTGCAGTACGCGGACTACGCGGCCTGGCAGCACGCCCGGCTCTCCGGCGAGGCCCTGGAGGCGGAGCTGGCGTACTGGCGCGGGCGCCTGGCCGGGGCCCCGCCGCTGCTGGAGGTCCCCACCGACCGGCCCCGCGCCGTGGAGCAGGACCCCCGGGCGGACAGCCGCTCCCTCGTGCTCCCGCCCGGGGTGTCGCGGGGGCTGCGGCGGCTCGCGCGCGGGGAGGGCGCGACGCCGTTCATGGTGCTGCTGGCCGGGTGGCAGGCGCTGCTGGGGCGCTGGTCCGGGCAGGACGACGTCCTCGTGGGCACGCCGGTCGCGGGCCGCACGCGCACCGAGCTGGAGGGGCTGATCGGCTTCTTCGCCAACACGCTGGTGCTGCGCGCCGACCTGTCGGGCGGGCCGTCGTTCCGCGCGCTGCTGGGCCGCGTGCGCGAGGCGGCGCTCGGCGCCTACGCGCACCAGGAGGTGCCCTTCGACCGGCTGGTGGAGGCGCTGGCCCCCGAGCGCAGCCTGCTTCACACCCCGCTCTTCCAGGTGATGTTCGCCCTGGAGGAGGCGGACGGGGACGGCGTGCGCCTGGGCGGGGTGCGGGCCGGACCGCTCGCCGCCGCCGCCGCCGTGGCCCGGTTCGACCTGGAGCTGGAGATGCGGGAGGAGGGCGGCGCCCTGGCGGCGACGCTGGCGTTCCGCGCCGAGCTGTTCGACGCGGCCACCGCCGGGCGGATGCTCGCGCACCTGGGCCGCCTGCTGGAGGCCGTGGCCGCGGACCCGGAGCGCCGCCCCGGCGAGGTGGAGCTGCTCGACCCGGCCGAGCGGGAGCAGCTGCTGGCCGCGGGCCGCTCCGCCGCCGCGCCGGGCGCCGATCTGTGCCTCCACGAGCTGTTCCTGCGCCAGGCCGCGGCCACCCCGGACGCGCCCGCCGTGCTTCACGGCGCGGGGACGCTCACCTACGCCGGGCTGGAGCGCCGCTCCGCGGCGCTCGCCGCCACCCTGCGCGGCCTGGGGGTGGGCCCCGAGGCGCCCGTGGGCGTGTGCCTGGGGTGGAGCCCGGAGCTGGTGGCCGCCGCGCTGGGCGTGATGCGCGCCGGCGGCGTCTACCTTCCCCTGGACCCCGCGTACCCGGCGGAGCGCCTGGCCCACGTGCTGGAGGACTCCGGCGCGCGGGTGCTGCTGACCCGCGAGGGGCTGCTGGAGCGGTTCGGCTCGTTCGGCGGGCGGGTCGTCGCGCTGGATGCTCCCCCCCCGGAGCACGGAGATGCCGTCGGCGCGGGCGCACTTTCGCGCTCCCCCGCTTCCGCACTTTCGCACCCGTCGTCTCTCGCCTACGTCGTCTACACCTCCGGCTCCACCGGCCGCCCCAAGGGCGTCGCCGTGGAGCACCGGGCGGCGGTGGCGCACTTCCTGGCGTTCCGCGATCTGGCCGGGCTGGAATCCTCGGACCGGGTGGTGGCGTTCGCGTCGCCGGGGTTCGACGTGGCGCTGGACGAGATCTTCCCCACGCTCTTCGCCGGCGCGGCGCTGGTGGTGGCGGGGGCCGAGCCCCCGAGCCCCGCGGAGTTCCTGCCGCGGCTCGCGGAGCTGGGCGTCACCGTCGCCAACCTGCCGCCGGCGTACTGGCGGGCCGCGTCCGAGGAGGCCGCCGGTCGGGGCGGCGCGCCGGCCGGGCTGCGCATGGTGATGGTGGGCGGCGAGGCCGTCCCCGTGGAAGGCGTGCTGCGCTGGCGGGAGGGCGCGGGCTCCCACGTGCGGCTGATGAACGGCTACGGCCCCACGGAAACGGTGGTCACCGCCACCCAGTGGGAGATCCCGGCCGGTTTCCCGGACGGCTTTTCCGGCGCCGTCGTGCCCATCGGCGCCCCGGTGGGCGGGCGGACCGCGTACGTGCTGGACGCCGCCGGCGGGCTCGCTCCCGCGGGCGTCCCCGGCGAGCTGCACCTGGGCGGGCCGGTGCTGGCGCGCGGCTACCTGGGACGGCCGGAGCCGACCGCCGAGCGCTTCGTCCCCGACCCGTTCGCCGCGGAGCCGGGCGCGCGCGCGTACCGCACCGGCGACCGGGCGCGCTGGCTTCCCGGCGGCACGCTGGAGTTCCTGGGCCGTCTGGACCAGCAGGTCAAGATCCGCGGCTTCCGCATCGAGCCCGGCGAGGTCGAGGCCGCGCTGCGCCGGCACCCCGGCGTGGGCGATTGCGCGGTGGCGGCGCGCGACGACGCCCCGGGGGGGAGGCGGCTGGTGGCGTACGTGGTGGGCGACGCGGAGGCGGACGCGCTGCGCTCGCACCTGCGGCGGAGCCTGCCCGAGTACATGGTGCCGGGCGCCTTCGTCGCGCTGGAGCGGCTGCCGCTGACGCCCAGCGGCAAGCTGGACCGCGGGGCGCTCCCCGCGCCGGAGTACGGCCCGGGCGAGGCGGGCTACGTGGCGCCGCGCACCCCCACGGAGGAGGTGCTGGCGGGGATCTGGGCGGAGACGCTGCGCCTGGACCGGGTGGGCGCCGAAGGGAGCTTCTTCGAGCTGGGCGGCCACTCGCTTCTGGCGATGCGGGCGGTGTCGCGCATCCGCGAAGTGCTGGGCGCCGAGCTGCCGCTGCGCGCGCTGTTCGAGGCGCCCGGCGTGGCGGCGCTGGCCGAGCGCGTGGACGCGCTGCGGCGCGCGGGATCCCCCGCGCTTCCGGCGATCGTCCCGGCGGAGCGCCGCGGGGCGCTGCCGCTGTCCTTTGCGCAGGAGCGGCTCTGGTTCCTGCACCGGCTCCACCCGGAGAACGTCTCCTACAACGTCCCCGCGCCGCTGCGGCTGCGCGGCGCGCTGGACGCGGCGGCGCTGGCGCGCGCGCTGGGCGAGGTCGTGCGCCGCCACGAAGCGCTGCGCACGACGTTCCCGGAGCGCGACGGCGCCCCCGTCCAGGAGGTCGCCCCCTCCGGCGGCTTCGCGCTCCCGGTGGAGGACCTGTCCGGGCTCGGCGAAGCCGCGCGCGAGGCGGAGGTGCGCCGCCGCGTGGCGGAGGACGCGGCGCGGCCCTTCGACCTGGGGGCGGGGCCGCTCTTCCGGGTGGAGCTGCTGCGGCTCGCGGCGAACGAGCACGTGCTGCTGGCGTGCATGCACCACATCGTCTTCGACGAGTGGAGCGTGGGCGTGCTGCTGCGCGAGCTGTCGGCGCTGTACGGCGCCTTCACCCGGGGCGAGCCCTCCCCGCTCCCGGAGCCGGCGGTGCAGTACGCCGACTACGCGGTGTGGCAGCGCCGCGTGCTCCGGGGCGAGGCGCTGGAGGGGCAGGTGGCGTACTGGCGGGAGCGGCTGGCCGGCGCGCCCGCGCTGCTGGAGCTGCCCACCGACCGTCCCCGCCCCGTGGTGCGGACGTACCGCGGCGCGCGGGAGCGGGCGGAGCTCCCGCGCGAGCTGCTGGACCGGCTCACGGCACTGGGGCGCGGTGCGGGAGCGACGCTGTTCATGACGCTGCTGGGTGCCTTCCAGGTGCTTCTCTCGAAGTACGCCGGGACCGACGACGTGGTGGTGGGCAGCCCCATCGCGGGACGGACGCGCCGGGAGACCGAGGGGCTGATCGGCTTCTTCCTCAACACGCTGGTGCTGCGGGCGGACCTGTCGGGCGATCCCGCGTTCGGCGAGGCGCTGCGGCGGGTGCGGGCGGCGACGCTGGGGGCGTACGAGCACCAGGACGTGCCCTTCGAAAGGCTGGTGGATGCGCTCCAGTCCGAGCGCAGCCTGGGCCACGCGCCGCTCTTCCAGGTGATGTTCGTGCTGGAAGGGGCCGAGGAGCCGGAGGGCGGCCTGGCGGGCGTCGAGACGGAGGCGCTGGTCCAGGAGAGCGGGACGAGCAAGTTCGACCTGACGCTGAGCATGGCGGCGCGCGCGGACGGGCTGGCCGCCGGGCTGGAATACGACACGGACCTGTTCGACCGCGGCACCGTGCGGCGCATGCTGGAGCACCTGGAGCGGGTGCTGGAGCAGGTCGCCGCCGATCCCGGCGTGCGCCTGTCGGCGCTGGAGCTGCTGGGCGATGCGGAGCGCCGCCAGGTGCTGGAAGCGTGGAACCGCACGGAGGCGGAGTATCCCGCGGACCGCTGCGTACACGAGCTGTTCGAGGCGCAGGTGGAGCGCACGCCGGACGCCGTGGCCGTCGTCCGCGGGGAGGCGTCGCTCACCTACCGGGAGCTGAACGCGCGCGCCAACCGGCTGGCGCGCCACCTCCGAGGGAGGGGGGTGGGGCCGGAAAGCCGGGTGGCCGTCTGCGTGGAGCGCTCGGCCGAGCTGCTGGTGGCCCTGCTGGGGGTGCTCAAGGCCGGCGGCGCCTACGTCCCGCTGGACCCGTCGTATCCCGGGGAGCGGCTGCGGTACTTGCTCCGGGACAGCCGGCCGGCGGCGGTGCTGAGCCAGGCGTCGTTCGCGGGGCTGTTCGCGACGGCCGGCGTGCCGGTGGTCGAGCTCGGCGCGGCCGCGCCGGGGTGGGAGGCCCGGCCGGAGCCGAACCCGGAGCGCGGGGGCCTCGCCGCCTCCCACCTGGCGTACCTGATCTACACCTCCGGCTCCACCGGCCGGCCCAAGGGCGTGATGGTCGAGCACCGGGCGCTGACCCACTACGCCGCGTGGGCGGCTTCCCGGTACGCGGACGGGCAACCGCTCCGCTTCCCGCTGTACTCCGCGGTCACCTTCGACCTGACGGTGACCTCCATCTACGTCCCGCTGCTCACCGGCGGCGCCGTGGTGGTCTACGGCGAGGAAGCGGGCGGCGAGCCGGCGGTGGTGCGGGTGTTCGAGGACGACGCCGTCGACGTCGTGAAGCTGACGCCGTCCCACCTGGCGCTGCTGGACCGGCACGACCTGGGGTCGCTGCGCATCGGGAAGCTGGTCGTGGGCGGCGAGGAGCTGGGGACGGCGCCGGCGCGCTCGGTCCACGACCGGTCGGGCGGAAAGCTGGAGATCCACAACGAGTACGGCCCCACGGAGGCCGCGGTGGGGTGCATGATCCACCGCTTCGACCCGGACGGCGACGGGCGGGGCTCGGTGCCCATCGGCCGGCCGATCGCGAACACGCGCGTCTACGTGCTGGACGGCTGGGGGGAGCCGGTGCCGGCCGGGGTGGCGGGCGAGCTGTACGTGGGCGGGGCGGGGCTGGCGCGCGGGTACGCGGGGCGCCCGGAGCTGACGGCGGAGCGTTTCGTCCCGGATCCCTTCGGGGCGGAGCCGGGAGGGCGGCTGTACCGCACGGGGGACCGGGCGCGGTGGCGCGGCGGCGGGACCATGGAGTTCCTGGGCCGGGTCGACCACCAGGTCAAGGTGCGCGGCTTCCGGATCGAGCCGGGCGAGGTGGAGGCGCGGCTGGCGGAGCACCCCGCGGTGCGCGAGGCCGTGGTCGCGGCGCGGGAGGACGCGCCCGGGGACCTACGGCTGGTGGCGTACTGGGTGGGCGGGGAGGACATCGAAGCCGGGGAACTGCGCGCGCACCTGGCCGAGCGGCTGCCGGCGTACATGCTGCCGGCGGCGTACGTGCGGCTGGCGAGCCTGCCTCTCACCCCCAGCGGCAAGACCGACCGGGCGGCGCTCCCCGCCCCGGAGGACGACGCCCGCGCGCGGCGCGCGTACGTGGCGCCCGAGGGCGAGGTGGAGACCGCGCTGGCGGAGGTGTGGGCGGAGGTGCTGGGCGTGGAGCGGGTGGGACGCCTCGACAACTTCTTCGAGCTGGGCGGCCACTCCCTGCTGGCGGTCAGGCTGATCGAGCGCATGCGGCAGGCGGGCCTCCACGCGGACGTTCAGGTGCTGTTCACCGCGCCCACGCTGGCGGCGCTGGTGGCCGCGGTGGAGGGGGAGGGGGAGCCCCACGAGGTCGAGCTCCCGGCCAACCTGATCCCCGCGCCCGCGCCGGACGACCCGGAGGACGATTTCGAGGGGCCCGAATTCTATCTATGACCATTCAGACACTGCTGGCGCGCCTCCACGACGCCGGGATCCGCCTCAGGAAGAGCGGCGACCGGCTGGCCCTTTCCGTCGACACCCGGGAGCTGGACCCGTCGCTCCTCGCCGGGCTGCGCGCGCACCGGGCGGCGCTGCTGGAGATGGCGGGAAGCCACGGCGCGGGCTGGTGGTCTCCCCCGCCCGTGGTCACGCCCGCGATGCTGACGCTGGTGGAGCTCACGCAGGCCCAGATCGACCGGGTGGTCGAAGGGGTGGAGGGCGGCGCGGCCAACGTGCAGGACATCTACCCGCTGGCGCCTCTCCAGGAAGGGATCCTCTTCCATCACCTGCTGAGCACGGAAGGGGACCCCTACCTGCTGCCGAGCGTGTTCCGCTTCGCGGACCGGGAGCGGCTGGACGCCTTCGTGGGCGCGCTCCAGGCGGTGATGGACCGGCACGACGTCCTCCGCACGGCGGTCGTGTGGGAAGGGCTCCCGGAGCCGGTCCAGGTGGTCTGGCGCCGGGCGCCGCTGCCCGTGGAGCGGGTGGAGCTGGACCCGGCCGCGGGCGACGCGGCCGGGCAGCTCCGCGAGCAGCCGGGTCCGCGGCACTACCGGATCGACGTGCGCCGGGCGCCGCTGCTGCGCGCACTCTTCGCGCGGGACCCGTCCGGGGACGGCTGGCTGCTGCTGCTGCTGCACCACCACCTGGTGAGCGACCACACGACGCTGGAGGTGCTGCAGGAGGAGGTGCGCATGCACCTGCTGGGGCTCGCGGACCAGCTCCCGCCCGCCCTGCCGTTCAGGAACTTCGTCGCGCGGGCGCGTCTGGGTGTGAGCTCCGCCGAGCACGAGGCGTTCTTCGCCGCGATGCTGGGGGACGTGGACGAGCCGACGGCGCCGTTCGGGCTCCTGGACGTGCGGGGCGACGGCTCGGGGATCGCCGAAGCCCGCCTGGACGTGGACGCCGGGCTCGCCGTCCGGCTGCGGGAGCGGGCGCACGGGCTGGGCGTGAGCGCGGCGAGCGTGTGCCACGTGGCATGGGCGCAGGTGCTGGCGCGGGTGTCGGGGCGCGACGACGTGGTCTTCGGCACGGTCCTCTTCGGGCGCATGCGGGGCGGCGCGGGGGCGGACCGGATGGTGGGGCCGTTCATCAACACGCTGCCGGTGCGGATCCGGGTGGCGGAGGCCGGGGTGGAGGCGACCGTGCGGCGGACGCACGCGCTTCTGGCGGAGCTGCTGCGCCACGAGCACGCCTCCCTGGTGCTGGCCCAGCGGTGCAGCGGGGTGGCCGCGCCGGCCCCGCTCTTTTCCACGCTGCTGAACTACCGGCACGGCGCGGGCGGAGAGGAGGCCCGCGCCGCCGGAGCGGGGGGGGCGCTGGAGGGGATCCGGGAGATCTTCGCCGAGGAGCGGACCAACTACCCGCTGGCGCTGACGGTGGACGACCTGGGCGGCGGCGGGTTCGCGCTGACGGCGCAGGTGCACGCCTCGCTGGAGCCGGCGGGGGTCTGCGGGTGGATGCACACGGCGCTGGCGGGGCTGGTGGCCGCGCTGGAGACCGCGCCGCGGAGGCCGGCCGGGGACGTGGAGGTGCTGCCGGAAGCGGAGCGCCGGCGGGTGGTGGAGGAGTGGAGCCGCGGGGAGGCCGCGCGCCCGGCGGAGCGGTGCGTCCACCAGCTATTCGAAGCGCAGGTGGAGCGCACGCCGGAGGCCGTGGCCGTCGTCTGCGGCGAGGCGTCGCTGAGCTACCGCGAGCTGGACGAGCGGGCGGACCGCCTCGCCCGCCGCCTGCGGCGGCTGGGCGTGGGCCCCGAGGTGCGGGTGGGTCTCTGCCTGGAGCGCGGGCCGGAAACGGTGGTCTGCGCGCTGGGAGTGCTCAAGGCGGGAGGCGCCTACGTGCCGCTCGATCCCACCCACCCGGCGGAGCGGACCGGGTACGTGCTGGAGGACGCGGGCGTGGCGGTGCTGCTGACGCAGGCGGCGCTCGCGGAGCGCTTCGCGGCCTTCGCGGGCGAGGTGGTGCGGGTGGACGGTGGTCCCGGGCACGAAGGGCGCGGCACGGAAGAGCCCGACGGCGTCGAGGACGCGGGTGCCCCGCCGCACGCCCGCGCTTCCGCACGCTCGCGCTCGGCGTCTCCCGAGAACCTGGCGTACGTCCTCTACACCTCCGGCTCCACCGGCCGGCCCAAGGGGGTGCTGGTGGAGCACCGCTCGCTGGCGGCCTTCCTGGACGCCATGCGCCGGGAGCCGGGGATCGCGGCCGGCGACGTGCTGCTGGCGGTGACCACGCTCGCCTTCGACATCGCGGCGCTGGAGCTCTTCCTCCCCCTGGTCGCCGGGGCGCGGCTCGCGCTGGCCGGCCGCGACACCGCCGCCGACCCGCGGCTCCTGGCGCGGGCGCTGGACGAGGCGGGCGCCACGGTGATGCAGGCCACTCCGGCCACCTGGCGGATGCTGCTGGACGCGGGGTGGGAGGGGCGGCCGGGGCTGCGCGCGCTCTGCGGCGGCGAAGCGCTCCCGCACGCGCTCGCGGAGCGGCTGCTGCCGCGCGTCGGCGCGCTCTGGAACCTGTACGGCCCCACGGAAACCACCGTGTGGTCCACGGCGCAGCGGGTGGAGCAGGGCGGGGAGGCGCCGCCGATCGGGCGGCCGATCGCCGGCACCCGCGTGTACGTGCTGGACGCGCGCGGAGCGCCGGTGCCGCCCGGCGTGCCGGGGGAGCTGCGGATCGGCGGGGCGGGGGTCGCGCGGGGCTACCACGGGCGGCCGGAGCTGACGGCCGGGACGTTCGTCCCGGACCCGTACGCCCCGGAGCCGGGCGCGCGCGCGTACCGCACGGGAGACCGCGTGCGCTGGCTCGCTTCGGGAGCGCTGGAATACCTGGGCCGCATCGACCACCAGGTGAAGGTGCGCGGCTTCCGCATCGAGCCGGGGGAGATCGAAGCCCGGCTCCTGGAGCATCCCGGGGTGCGCGAGGCGGTGGTGGTGGCGCGGGGCGCCCCGGGGGAGGGGCGGCTGGCGGCGTACGTGGTGGGCGACGCCGACGCGGAAGCGCTGCGCGCGCACCTGCGGCGCAGCCTCCCGGAGTACATGGTGCCCGGCTCGTTCGTCCTGCTCGACCGGCTGCCGCTCAGTCCCAACGGCAAGCTGGACCGCGGGGCGCTGCCGGCGCCGGAGCACGGGTCGGCGGCCGGGCGCTACGTGGCGCTGCGCACGCCGGCGGAGGAGGTGCTGGCGGGGATCTGGGCGGAAGTGCTGCGCCTGGAGCGGGTGGGCGTCGAGGAAAGCTTCTTCGAGCTGGGCGGGCACTCGCTGCTGGCCATGCGGGCGGTCTCGCGCATCCGCGACGTGCTCGCCGTCGACCTGCCGCTGCGGGCGCTCTTCGAGGCGCCCAGCGTGGCGGAGCTGGCGGAGCGGGTGGAGGAGGTCCGCCGCGCGGGGCTGCCCGTGCTGCCGCCGGTGGTGCCCGTCGAGCGGACGGATGCCCCGCCGCTCTCCTTCGCGCAGGAGCGGCTGTGGTTCCTGGACCGGCTGCAGCCGGAGAGCGCCTTCTACAACGTGCCCACGGCGGTGCGGCTGGCCGGCGCGCTGGACGCCGGGGCGCTGGAGCGCGCGCTGGGCGAGATCGTCCGCCGGCACGAGGCGCTGCGGACGACGTTCCCGGAGCGGGACGGCGCCCCCGTGCAGGAGATCGCCCCCTTCTTCGGCTTCGCGCTCCCGGTGGAGGACCTCGCCGGGCTCGGCGAACCGGCGCGCGAGGCGGAGGTGCGGCGGCGCGTGGCGGAGGACGCGGCGCGGCCCTTCGACCTGGGGGCGGGGCCGCTCTTCCGGGTGGAGCTGCTGCGGCTGGACGAGGCCGAGCACGTGCTGCTGGCGTGCATGCACCACGTCGTCTGCGACGAGTGGAGCGTGGGCGTGCTCTTCCGCGAGCTGTCCGCGCTCTACGCCGCGTACATCCGGGGCGAGCCCTCCCCGCTGCCGGAGCCGGCGGTGCAGTACGCCGACTACGCCGTGTGGCAGCGCCGCGTGCTCCGGGGCGAGGCGCTGGAGCGGCAGGTGGCGTACTGGCGGGAGCGGCTTGCGGGAGCGCCCGCGCTGCTGGAGCTGCCGGTGGACCGTCCCCGCCCGGCGGTGCAGGCGCACCGGGGCGCGCACGAGCGGGTGGAGCTGAGGCGCGAGCTGCTGGAGCGGCTCGCGGCGCTGGGGCGCGGCGAGGGAGCCACGCTCTTCATGACGCTGCTGGGCGCCTTCCAGGTGCTGCTCTCGAAGTACGCCGCGAGCGACGACGTGGTGGTGGGCAGCCCCATCGCGGGGCGCACCCGCCGGGAGACGGAGGGGCTGATCGGCTTCTTCGTCAACACGCTGGTGCTGCGCACCGACCTCGCCGGCGGCCCGAGCTTCCGCGAAACGCTGCGGCGGGTGCGGGCGGCGACGCTGGGGGCGTACGAGCACCAGGAGGTGCCCTTCGAGCGCCTGGTGGAGGAGCTGCAGCCCCGGCGGAGCCTGAGCCACGCGCCGCTCTTCCAGGTGATGTTCGTGCTGGAGGGCGCGGGTCCCGTGGGCGGGGGCCTGCCGGGGGTGGAGGCGCGGGAGGTGGGCACGGAAAGCGGGACGAGCCGGTTCGACCTGACGCTGGGAATGGCGGCGCACCCGGGCGGGCTCGGCGCCGGGCTGGAGTACGACACGGAGCTGTTCGACCGCGGCACCGTCCGGCGCATGCTGGAGCACCTGGAGCGGGTGCTGGAGCAGGTGGCCGCCGACCCCGACGCGCCCCTCGCGGCGCTGGAGCTGCTGGGCGAGGCGGAGCGCCGCCGGGTGGTGGAGGAGTGGAACCGCACGGAGGCGGAGTACCCGGCGGGGCTGTGCATCCACCAGCTCTTCGAAGCGCAGGCCGAGCGCACGCCGGACGCCGTCGCCGTGGTCTTCGAGGACGCGTCGCTCACCTACCGCCAGCTGAACGAGCGGGCCAACCGGCTGGCGCACCACCTGCGCCGGCGCGGCGTGGGGCCGGAGGCGCGCGTGGGGCTCTGCCTGGAGCGCGGCCTGGAGATGATGGTCGCGCTCCTGGGCGTGCTCAAGGCGGGCGGCGCCTACGTGCCGCTGGACCCCGGCCATCCCGCCGAGCGGCTGGCGCTGGTGCTCGCCGACTCCGGCGTGGCCGTGCTCCTCGCCCAGGACGCGCTGCGGGGGGCGCTCCCGGCGCGCGCGGGGGTGGAGGTGGTGAGCGTGGACGCCGGGTGGGCGGAGATCGCGCGGGAAAGCGCCGGGAACCCGCGGGGCGGGGCGGCGCCGGCGAACCTGGCGTACGTCATCTACACCTCCGGCTCCACCGGCACGCCCAAGGGGGTGATGAACGCGCACGGCGGGGTCGTGAACCGCCTGTGGTGGATGCAGGCCGCCTTCGGGCTGGGCGCGGACGACGTGGTGCTCCAGAAGACGCCGTTCTCCTTCGACGTCTCGGTCTGGGAGCTCTTCTGGCCTCTCCAGCAGGGCGCACGCCTGGTGATGGCGCGCCCGGAGGGGCACCGCGACCCGGCGTACCTGCAGGAGGTGATCGAGCGGCGCGGGATCACCACGCTCCACTTCGTCCCTTCCATGCTCCAGCCGTTCCTGGAGGCGGCCGACCCGGAGCGCTGCCGGAGCCTGCGGCGGGTGGTCTGCAGCGGCGAGGCGCTGCCGCCCGCGCTGGTGGAGCGCTTCCACGAGCGGTTCCCCGCCGCCGTGGAGCTGCACAACCTGTACGGCCCCACCGAGGCCGCGGTGGACGTGAGCTGGTGGCCGTGCGGCGGGCGTGGCCCGGTGGAGGTCGTCCCCATCGGCCGGCCCATCCACAACACCCGCCTGTACGTGCTGGACGCGGCGCTCCGGCCGGCGCCGGTGGGGGTCCCGGGCGAGCTGTTCATCGGGGGCGTGCAGGTGGCGCGCGGCTACCTGGACCGCCCGGAGCTGACGGCGGAGCGGTTCGTTCCCGATCCGTTCGCCCCCGCGTCCGGCGCACGGCTCTTCCGCACGGGCGACCGGGCGCGCTGGCGCGCGGACGGAGCGCTGGAGTACCTGGGCCGCCTGGACGAGCAGGTGAAGGTCCGCGGCTTCCGCATCGAGCCGGGAGAGATCGAGGCGGTCCTGCGCCGGCATCCCGCGGTGGACGACTGCGTGGTGGCGGCGCGCGAGGACGTGCCGGGAGACCGGCGCCTGGTGGCGTACGTGGTGGGCGGAGCGCGGGCGGACGAGCTGCGCGAGCACCTGCGGCGGAGCCTGCCGGAGCACATGGTCCCGGCCGCGTTCGTGGGGCTGGAATCGCTGCCGCTCACGGCCAGCGGCAAGCTGGACCGCAGGGCGCTGCCGGCGCCGGATTACGGGTCCGCGGCCGAGCGCTACGTGGCGCCGCGCACGCCCGCCGAGGAGGTGCTGGCGGGGATCTGGGCAGAGACGCTGCGCCTGGAGCGGGTGGGCGCCCACGACAGCTTCTTCGAGCTGGGCGGGCATTCGCTGCTGGCGACGCGGGTGATGTCGCGGGTGCGGGACGTCTTCGGGGTGGAGCTGCCGCTGCGGGCGCTCTTCGAGGCGCCCACGGTGGCCGGGCTGGCCGGGCGCGTGGAGGCGGCGCGCCACGCCGGCGCGGGGTCCGGCGCGCCGCCGCTGGTGCCGCTGCCGCGCGGCGGGGCGCCGCTGCCGGCGTCGTTCGCGCAGCGGCGGCTGTGGTTCATCCAGCAGCTGGAGCCGCGCAGCGGCGCCTACAACATGTCGCATCCGCTGCGCCTCACGGGCGCGCTGGACGCGCGGGCGCTGCGCCGGGCGCTGAGCGCGGTGGTGGGCCGGCACGAGGCGCTGCGCACCACGCTGGAGGAGCGCGGCGGCGAGCCGGTGCAGGTGATCCATCCGCCCGCCCCGGTCCGGGTGGCGACGGTGGAGCTGCGCGGCCTCGCGGCCGCGGCGCGGGAGCGGGAGTCGCGGCGATTGGCGGAGGCGGAGGCGCGGCGTCCGTTCGACCTGGCGCGGGGGCCGCTGCTGCGCACGACGCTGCTGCGCACGGGGGAGGAGGAAGCGGCGGTGCTGTTCACGCTGCACCACGTGGTCGGCGACGGCTGGAGCCTGGAGGTGCTGGCGAGGGAGGTGTCCGCGCTGTACTCGGCGGAGCTGCGGGGGGAGGATGCGCGCCTGCCGGAGCTTCCGGTGCAGTACGCGGACTACGCGGCGTGGCAGCGGGGCTGGCTCAGCGGCGAGGTGCTGGAGGCGCAGGTGGGGTGGTGGCGCGCGCAGCTGGCGGGCGTCCCCGCGCTGCTGGAGCTGCCCACCGACCGGCCGCGGCCCGCCATCGCCGGCGGCGCGGGCGCCTCGCTCGGCTTCGTGGTCGAGGCGCGGACCGCGGAGCGGCTGCGGGCGCTTTCCCGTCGCGAGGGGGCGACGCCGTTCATGACGCTGCTGGCGGCGTGGCAGCTCCTGCTGGCGCGCTACGCGGGGCAGGAGGAGGTGCTGGTGGGCACCCCCATCGCCGGGCGCACCCGGCTGGAAACGGAGGGGCTGATCGGCTTCTTCGTCAACACGCTGGTGCTTCGGGCCGGGGTGCGGGGGGAGGCGAGCTTCGGCGAACTGCTGGGGGAGGTGCGGGAGCGGACGCTGGGGGCGTACGAGCACCAGGACCTGCCGTTCGAGAAGCTGGTGGAGGAGCTGGGGGTGGAGCGGAGCCTGGCGCACACGCCGCTCTTCCAGGTGATGCTCATCCTCCAGAACAACGAGCAGGGGGAGCTTCGTCTGGGCGGGGCGGGGGCGGAAGCGCTGGAGGGGGGCGCCACGGCGGCGAAGTTCGACCTGACGCTGAACCTGTGGGAGGCGGGCGGGGAGATTCGCGGCGGGCTGGACTACCGGAGCGAGCTGTGGGAGGCCGCGACCGTCCGGCGCATGGCGGGGCACTACCTCGCCGTGCTGGCGGGCGTGGCGGCGTCGCCGGAGCGGCGGCTGTCGGAGCTGGAGCTGCTGGGGGAGGCGGAGCGGCGCCGGGTGCTGGAGGAGTGGAGCCACGCCGGGGCCGGGTCCCCGGCGGGGCCGTGCGTCCACCAGCTCTTCGAGGCCCAGGCGGAGCGCACGCCGCGGGCGGTGGCGCTGGTCTCGGGAGAGGAGTCGCTGAGCTACGCCGAGCTGGACCGCCAGGCCAACCGCCTCGCGCACCGCCTGCGGAGCGCGGGCGTGGGCCGCGAAGCGCGCGTGGGCCTGTGCCTGGAGCGCGGGCCGGAGCTGCTGGTCGCCGTGCTGGGCGTGCTCAAGGCGGGCGGCACGTACGTGCCGCTGGACCCGGCGTACCCGCGGGAGCGCCTGGCCTTCATCGTGGAGGACGCGGGGATCGGGCTGGTCGTCGCCGGGCCGGGGCTGGCCGGCCGGCTGCCGCCGGGGGCCGTCGTCCTGCCGGTGCCGGACCGCGAGCCCGGTGACTCCAGCCAGGAGTCCGACCGGGCGCCGGAGGGCGGCGCGCTCCCGGAAAGCCTGGCGTACGTGCTCTACACCTCGGGCTCCACGGGGCGCCCCAAGGGGGTGATGGTGGAGCACCGCTCCCTGACGGCCTTCCTGCACGCCATGCGCCGGGAGCCGGGGATCCGTGCGGACGACGTGCTGCTGGCGGTGACCACGATCGCCTTCGACATCGCCGGGCTGGAGCTGTTCCTCCCCCTGGTCGTCGGCGCGCGGGTCGTGCTTGCGGACCGCGCGGCCGCGGCCGAGCCGCGGCTCCTGGCGCGGGCGCTGGACGAGGCGGGCGCGACGATGATGCAGGCCACGCCGGCCACCTGGCGCATGCTGCTCGACGCGGAGTGGGACGGGCGCCCGGGGCTGCGCGCGCTCTGCGGCGGCGAAGCACTCCCGCACGGGCTGGCGGAGGGGCTGCTGCCGCGCGTGGGGACGCTCTGGAACCTGTACGGCCCCACCGAGACCACGATCTGGTCCACCGCGCACCCCGTGGGTGCGGGAGGGGGGACGCCGCCCATCGGGAGGCCGATCGCCGGCACCCGCGTGTACGTGCTGGACGCGGAGGGCGCGCCGGTGCCCGTGGGTGTCCCCGGGGAGCTGATGATCGGCGGGACGGGGGTCGCGCGGGGCTACCAGGGGCGGCCCGAGCTGACCGCCGAGCGCTTCCGGCCGGACCCCTTCGCCCCCGGGGCGGGAGCGCGGCTGTACCGCACCGGGGACCGCGTGCGCTGGCGGGCGGGCGGCGAGCTGGAGTACCTGGGGCGGGTGGACGCGCAGGTCAAGATCCGCGGCTTCCGCATCGAGCCCGGCGAGGTGGAGAGCGTACTCCTGGAGCACCCCGGGGTGCAGGCCGCGGCGGTGCTGGTGCGGGACGATGCCGCCTCCGGCGTGCCCGGGGAGCGGCGCCTCGTCGCCTACGTGGTCCCCGCCGAGGAGGTCGGCGCCGGGACCCCGCAGGCGGGGTTCCAGCGGGAGCACGTGCGGCAGTGGGAGGCGATCTGGGGAGACGCCTACGGCGGCGCCGAAGCGGAGGAGGCCCCCGCCTTCAACGTGGCGGGGTGGAACAGCAGCTACACCGGCGAGCCGATCCCCGCCGGGGAGATGCGCGAGTGGGTGGAGCGCACCGCGGAGCGGATCCGCGCCCTGCGTCCGCGCCGGGTGCTGGAGATCGGGTGCGGGACCGGGCTCCTCCTCTTCCGCATCGCCCCGGCCTGCGAGGAGTACTGGGGCGCCGACATCGCGGCGCCCGCCATCGCCTACCTGGAGCGCCGGCTCGCGCTCAGCCCCCTCCCGCAGGTGCGGCTGCGGGAGCGCGCCGCCGACGACTTCGCCGGGATCCCGCGGGGGCACTTCGACCTGGTGATCGTCAACTCGGTGGCGCAGTACTTCCCCGACGTGGACTACCTGCTGCGCGTGCTGGACGGCGCGGTCTCCGCCCTCGCCCCGGGCGGGACCGTCTTCCTGGGCGACCTGCGCAGCCTCCCCCACCTGGAGGCCTTCCACGCCTCGGTGGAGGCGGCCCAGGCACCGGACGACCTTCCCGCGGCGGCGTTCCGCGAGCGGGTCCGCGGCCGGGTGGTGCGCGAAAAGGAGCTGCTTCTCGACCCGGAGCTGTTCCGGGCGCTCCCGCGCCGGCTGCCGCGGATCTCCTCCGTGGAGGTCCGGCTGAAGCGGGGAAGGCACCGCAACGAGATGACCCGCTTCCGCTACGACGTGCTGCTGCGCGTGGAGTCGGAGGCGGCCGCCGCGACGCCGTCGTGGCGCCGCTGGGACGAGGGGGCCGGCGTGCGGGCGGTGCGCCGGGAGCTGGAAGAGGCCGCGCCCCCGGTGCTGGGGATCGCGCGGGTGCCGAACCCGCGCGTGTTCGGGGCGCTGGCCCTGCTGGACGCCCTCCGGTCGGACGGGGAGGCCGGGGACGCGGCGGCGCTGCGCGCGGCGGCGGCGGAGCGGGAAGCCGCGGGCGTGGACCCGGATGAGCTCGTGGAGCTGGGCGAGGCGCTGGGATACCGGGCGCAGGCGCGCTGGTCCGCGGGGGGCACCCGCGGCGAGTACGACGTGCTGCTGGTCCGGGACGGCTCGGACGCGGTGCTGGTGGAGCCCGCGGCCACGCCCCTCCCCTGGAGCGCGTACGCCAACGACCCGCTCGCGCGGGAGCGGTCGCACCGGATGGTCCCCGAGCTGCGGAGCTGGCTCGAGGAGCGGGTGCCCCACTACATGGTGCCCTCCGCGCTGGTGCTGTTGAGCGCGCTGCCGCTGACGCCCAACGGCAAGCTGGACCGCAGGGCGCTGCCGGCGCCGGAGCACGGGTCCGCGGAGGAGCGCTACGTGGCGCCGCGCACGCCCGCGGAGGAGGTGCTGGCCGGGATCTGGGCCGAGATCCTGCGCCTGGAGCGGGTGGGCGCCCACGAAAGCTTCTTCGAGCTGGGCGGGCACTCGCTGCTGGCGACGCGGGTGATGTCGCGGGTGCGCGACGTCTTCGGGGTGGAGCTGCCGCTGCGGGCGCTCTTCGAGGCGCCCACGGTGGCCGGGCTGGCCGGGCGCGTGGAGGCGGCGCGCCACGCCGGCGCGGGGTCCGGCGCGCCGCCGCTGGTGCCGCTGCCGCGCGGCGGGGCGCCGCTGCCGGCGTCGTTCGCGCAGCGGCGGCTGTGGTTCATCCAGCAGCTGGAGCCGCGCAGCGGCGCCTACAACATGTCGCATCCGCTGCGCCTCACGGGCGCGCTGGACGCGCGGGCGCTGCGCCGGGCGCTGAGCGCGGTGGTGGGCCGGCACGAGGCGCTGCGCACCACGCTGGAGGAGCGCGGCGGCGAGCCGGTGCAGGTGATCCATCCGCCCGCCCCGGTCCGGGTGGCGACGGTGGAGCTGCGCGGCCTCGCGGCCGCGGCGCGGGAGCGGGAGTCGCGGCGATTGGCGGAGGCGGAGGCGCGGCGTCCGTTCGACCTGGCGCGGGGGCCGCTGCTGCGCACGACGCTGCTGCGCACGGGGGAGGAGGAAGCGGCGGCGCTGTTCACGCTGCACCACGTGGTCGGCGACGGCTGGAGCCTGGAGGTGCTGGCGAGAGAGGTGTCCGCGCTGTACGCGGCGGAGCTGCGGGGGGAGGATGCGCGACTGCCGGAGCTTCCGGTGCAGTACGCGGACTACGCGGCGTGGCAGCGGGGCTGGCTCAGCGGCGAGGTGCTGGAGGCGCAGGTGGGGTGGTGGCGCGCCGAGCTGGCGGGCGCGCCCGCGCTGCTGGAGCTGCCCACCGACCGGCCGCGGCCCGCCATCGCCAGCGGTGCGGGTGCGTGGCTCCCGCTCCGGGTCGGGGCGGAGACGGCGGCGGGGCTGCGGGCGCTCTCGCGCCGCGAGGGGGCGACGCCGTTCATGACGCTGCTGGCGGCGTGGCAGCTCCTGCTGGCGCGCTACGCGGGGCAGGAGGAGGTGCTGGTGGGCACCCCCATCGCCGGGCGCACCCGGCTGGAAACGGAAGGGCTGATCGGCTTCTTCGTCAACACGCTGGTGCTGCGCGCAGGGGTGCGCGGCGAGGCGAGCTTCGGCGAGCTGCTGGGGGAGGCGCGGGAGCGGACGCTGGGGGCGTACGAGCACCAGGACCTGCCGTTCGAAAAGCTGGTGGAGGAGCTGGGGGTGGAGCGGAGCCTGGCGCACACGCCGCTCTTCCAGGTGATGTTCGTCCTCCAGAACAACGAGCAGGGCGAGCTGCGGCTGGGCGGGGCGGGGGTGGAAGGGCTGGAGGGGGGCGCCGGGGCGGCGAAGTTCGACCTGACGCTGAGCCTGTGTGAGGCGGGGGGGAGATCCGGGGCGGGCTGGACTACCGGAGCGAGCTGTGGGACGCCGCGACGGTCGGGCGGATGCTGGAGCACTTCGGCACGCTGCTGGAGCAGGTCGCGGCCGACCCCGACCGGCGGAGCTCGGAGCTCCGCCTGCTCGGCGCCGCCGAGCGCGAGCGGGTCCTGCGGGAGTGGAACGCCACCGACGCCCCCTTTTCCGGCGGCGCCTGCCTGCACGAGCTGGTCCAGGCGCAGGCGCGCCGCGCTCCCGCGGCGCCCGCCCTCCGCGACGGCGCGCGCACGCTCAGCTACGCCGAGATGGACCGGGCCGCCGACCGCCTCGCCCGCGACCTGCGTGCCCGCGGCGTCGTCCCCGAGACCCGGGTGGCGCTCTTCCTGGAGCCCGCCCCGGAGGCGGTCGTCGCCCTGCTTGCGGTGCTCAAGGCCGGCGGCGCCTACGTGCCGCTGGACACCGGCAGCCCCCCGGACCGCCTGGCGTACCTTCTGGACGATGCCGGCGCGCGCCTGGTGCTGACGCAGGCGGCGCTCGCCGGCCGCCTGCCGCAGGCAGGGGTGGAAACGATGCTCGTCGACGGCGGCACGGTGAACGGCGGCGCGGAGTCCGAAGCGAGGAGCACGCCGCACGCCGCCGCATCCGCCGACGCGCCGCTTTCGCGCTCGCCGTCGCCCGGGAACCTCGCCTACGTCCTCTACACCTCCGGCTCCACCGGCCGCCCCAAGGGCGTCGCCGTGCCGCACCGCGGCGTCTGCAACTCCGCGGAGGCGTACATCCGGCTCTACGGGATCCGGCCGGGATCGCGGGTGCTCCTCTTCGCGCCGCTGCACTTCGATGCATCGGTGCTGGACGTGTTCACCTCGCTCTGCTCCGGCGCCACGCTGGTCCTGGCCCCGCGCGAGGCGCTGATGCCGGGCGAGGGGCTGGTGGAGCTGCTCCGGCGCGAGCGCGTCACGCACCTCAAGATCACCTCCTCCGCCCTGGCGGTGACGCCCCACGCCGACCTCGCCGACCTGGAGGCGATCATGGTGGGCGGCGAGACGTGCAGCGCCGAGCTGGTGGCCCGCTGGGCGCCGGGGCGCCGCTTCTTCAACGGCTACGGAGCCACCGAGCACAGCGTCCGCTGCACCGCCATGCTCTGCACGGACGGCACGCAGCCGCCCCCCGTGGGCAGGCCCATCGCCAACGCGCGCCTGTACGTGCTCGACCCCGGCTTCGAGCCGGTGCCGGTGGGCGTGCCGGGCGAGGTGTACATGGCCGGCCTCCCGGTGACGCGCGGCTACCTGGACCGGCCGGCGCTGACGGCCGAGCGCTTCCTCCCCGACCCGTTCCGCGAGGAGCCCGGCGCGCGCATGTACCGCTCCGGCGACCGGGGACGCTGGCTGGCGGACGGGACGCTGGAGTTCGTGGGGCGGGTGGACTTCCAGCTCAAGGTGCGCGGCTTCCGCATCGAGCCCGGGGAGATCGAAGCCGCGCTGCTGGAGCACCCCGGGCTGGCGGACGCCGTGGTGGTGGCGCGGGAGGACGGGGCGGGGGAGCGGAGGCTGGTGGGCTACGTGGCGCAGCAGGCCGGGGCGGAGGTGACGGCGGCGGAGCTGCGGGCGCACCTCAAGGACCGGCTCCCGGAGTACATGGTGCCGTCCGCCCTGGTGGTGCTGGAGGGGCTGCCGCTGACGCCGAACGGCAAGGTGGACCGGCGGGCGCTCCCGGCGCCGGAGCCCGCGGCGGGCGTGGAGTACGTGGCGCCGCGGACCCCGGCCGAGGAGCTGGTGGCGGGGATCTGGGCCGAGGTGCTGAAGGTGGAGCGCGTCGGCGTCCACGACGACTTCTTCGCGCTCGGCGGCCACAGCCTGCTGGCCACCCGGGTGGTCTCGCGGCTGCGGCAGGCGCTCGCGGCGGAGGTGCCGCTGCAGGCCCTCTTCGAGCACACCACCGTCGCCGACCTCGCCCATCACGTGGAATCGGCGGAGCAGGCCCGGCTGGAAGGGCTCGCCGCCGGGCTGAAAGAACTGGACGGGGACGACCTGGAAGCGCTACTGGCCGACATCGAATCCGAGCTCGCGGACAACGTGCATGAGTGACCTGCTTGCCCGGCTGGCGAAGCTTCCCCCGAGAAGCGCTGGCTTCTCGAGCAGCGGCTCCGGGGCGAGGAGCCCTCGCCCGGCGGGATCCGCCCGCGTCCCCCGGGCGGCGGGCCGCTGCGTCCGTCGTTCGCCCAGGAGCGGCTCTGGCTCATCGACCGGCTGGACCCGGGGCGGGCCGCCTACCACGTGCACCACGCGCTGCGCATCCGCGGCGGCCTGGACGTGGCGGCGCTGGAGCGGGCCCTCACCGCGATGGTGCGGCGCCACGAGTCGCTGCGCACGCGCTTTCCCACGGTGGACGGCCAGCCCGTGCAGCGGGTGGAGCCCGCGGGCCCCGTGCGTCTCCCCGTGGTCGACCTCGGCGGGCTGGGGTCGCGCCGGCGCGGGGCCGAGCTGGAGCGGCTGGCGGCGGAGGAGGCGCGGCGGCCGTTCGACCTGGCGGCCGGTCCGCTGCTCCGCGCCGTCGCGGTCCGGCTGGACGCGGACGAGGCGGGGGTGCTGTTCACGCTTCACCACATCGTCTCGGACGGGTGGAGCATGGGGATCCTCGTCCGCGAGGTGTCCGCGCTCTACGGCGCGTACTCGCGGGGGGCGGAGGCGCGGCTCCCGGAGCTGCCGGTGCAGTACGCCGACTACGCCCTCTGGCAGCGCGAGCGGCTCGCGGGCGAGCTGCTGGCCGGGGAGATCGGCTACTGGCGCGAGCGCCTGGCCGGGGCCCCCGGGCTGCTGGAGCTTCCCACGGACCGGCCCCGGCCCGCCGCGCAGGGCGACGCGGGGGCGTACCACGCCTTCACGATCGGGAAGGCAACCTCCGCGGCGCTCCAGGCGCTCTCGCGCCGCGAGGGGGCGACGCCGTTCATGACGCTGCTGGCCGCCTGGCAGCTCCTGCTGGCCCGCTACGGCGGCCAGGACGACGTGCTGGTGGGAACTCCGATCGCCGGGCGGGACCGGCTGGAAACGGAGGGGCTGATCGGCTTCTTCGTCAACACGCTGGTGCTGCGCGCGGACCTCGCCGGCGACCTCACCTTCTGCCAGCTGCTCCGGCAGGTGCGCGCGTCCACCCTGGGCGCGTACCGGCACCAGGAGCTGCCGTTCGAGAAGCTGGTGGAGGAGCTGGGCGTGGAGCGCAGCCTCGCCCACTCGCCGCTGTTCCAGGTGATGTTCGTCCTCCAGAACAACGAGCAGGGCGAGCTGCGCCTGGGCGGGGCGGGGGTGGAGTCGCTGGCGGCGGGCGGGCCGGCGCCGGTCAAGTTCGACCTGACGCTGAGCCTGTGGGAGGCGGGGGACGACATCCGCGGCGGGCTGGAGTACCGGAGCGAGCTGTGGGACGCCGCGACCGCCCGGCGCATGGCGGGGCACTACCTGGCCGTGCTGGAGGCCGCCGTCCGGGCTCCGGAGGCGCGCCTTCCGGAGCTGGAGCTGCTGGGGGCGACGGAGCGGCGGGTGCTGGAGGAGTGGAGCCGCGGCGACGCCGGGGACCCCGCGGAAACCTGCATCCACCTCCTTTTCGAGGCGCGGGCGAGGCGGTCTCCCGACGCCGTGGCGCTGGTCTCCGGGGAGGAATCGCTCGGCTACGCGGATCTCGACGCCCGCGCCGGCCGGCTCGCGGGCTCGCTCCGGCGGCGGGGCGTGGGACCGGACGCCCGGGTGGGCGTGTGCCTGGAGCGTGGCCTGGACATGGTCGTCGCGGTCCTGGCGGTGCTCAAGGCCGGCGGCGCCTACGTGCCGCTCGACCCCGCCTACCCCGCGGAGCGGCTGGCGTACATGCTGGCGGACGCGGGCGTGGCGCTGCTGCTGACGCACGAAAGCGTGCGGGGGCGGCTTCCGGCGGAGCCCGGCGTCGAGGTGCTGAGCGTCGACGCGGAGTCGGCGGAGTCGGCGGGGGAGGGCACGGCGAGTCCCGGATGCGCGGCGACCCCGCAGAGCCTCGCGTACGTCGTCTACACCTCCGGCTCCACCGGCGCCCCGAAGGGCGTCATGGTCCCGCACGGGGCCGCCGCCGGCCGGCTGGTCTCCGCGATGCGGGCGCTGGGGGTGGAGGAGGGGAGCCGCCTGCTGAGCACCGCGTCGCTTTCCTTCGACGCCTCGGTGCTGGAGATCTTTCTCGCCCTGGTGAGCGGGGCCACGCTGCACCTGGCCGACCGCGACACGGTGCTTTCCCCGGACGCGCTGGGGCGGCTGCTGCGGGAGCGCGCGGTGGACGTGTGGGTGAGCACCCCCGTGCTCCTGGCCTCGCTCCCGGCGGCGGACTTCCCCGCGCTGCGCGTGGTGAGCGCCGGCGGCGAGCGCCTCCCGGGCGAGCTGGCGGCCCGCTGGTCCGCGGGGCGGCGCATGTTCAACCTGTACGGGCCCACGGAGGCGACCGTCTTCGCGACGCTCCACGCGTGCGGGTCCGGATCGGCGCCGCCCCCCATCGGGAGGCCGGCGCCGGGCTTGCGGGCGTACGTGCTGGACGCGCGTGGCGGCCCGGCGCCCATCGGCGTGCCCGGCGAGCTGCACCTGGGCGGGGCCGGGCTGGCGCGCGGCTACCTGGGGCGCCCCGGGCTGACGGCGGAGCGCTTCGTCCCCGACCCGTTCTCGGGCGAGCCGGGGGCGCGGCTGTACCGCACGGGCGACCGGGCGCGCTGGCGCGCTTCGGGCGAGCTGGAGTACCTGGGCCGCATCGACCAGCAGGTCAAGGTGCGCGGCGTCCGCATCGAGCCGGGCGAGATCGAGGCGGCGCTGCGCCTGCACCCCGGCGTGCGCGAGTGCGCGGTGGTGGCGCGCGAGGACGCGCCGGGGGACCGGCGCCTGGTCGCCTACGTGGCGGGCGACGCGCAGGCGGACGGGCTGCGCGAGCACGCGCGGCGCACGCTGCCGGAGCCCATGGTGCCGGGCGCCTTCGTGGTGCTGGAGCGGCTGCCCCTGACCCCGGGGGGCAAGCTGGACCGCGCGTCGCTGCCCGCGCCGGAGTACGCGGCCGCGGCGCGCTACGTGGCGCCGCGCACGCCCGTGGAGGAGGTGCTGGCCGGCGTCTGGGCGGAGGTCCTGCGCCTGGAGCGGGTGGGCGTCGAGGCGAGCTTCTTCGAGCTGGGCGGCCACTCGCTGCTGGCGACGCGCGTGGTCTCGCGCCTCCGCGACGTCCTCGGCGTGGAGCTTCCGCTGCGTGCGCTCTTCGAGGCGCCGACGGTGGCCGGGCTGGCCGCGCGCGTCGAGGCCGCGCGCGCGGCCGGCGTGGAGGCGCAGGCGCCGCCGCTGGTGCCGCTGCCGCGCGACGGCGGGCCGCTGCCGGCGTCGTTCGCGCAGCGGCGGCTCTGGTTCGTGCAGCAGATGGATCCGCGGAGCTGGGCGTACAACATGGCGTACCCGCTGCGCCTGACGGGCGGGCTGGACGTGGGGGCGCTGCGGCGGGCGCTGACGGCGGTCGTGGGCCGGCACGAAGCGCTGCGCAGCACGCTGGAAGAGCGCGGCGGCGAGCTCGTGCAGGTGATCCACCCGCCCGCGCCGGCGCGGCTGCCCACGGTGGAGCTGCGCGGCCTGGCGGCCGACGCGCGGGAGCGGGAGGCGCGGCGGCTGGCGGAGGCGGATGCGCGGCGACCGTTCGACCTGGCGCGCGGGCCGCTGCTGCGGGCGGCGCTGCTGCGCCTGGACGACGAGGAGGCGGCGGTGCTGTTCACGCTGCACCACGTCGCCGGCGACGGGTGGAGCATGGAGGTGCTGGTCCGCGAGGTGTCAGCGCTGTACGCGGCCGGGCAGCGCGGCGAGGCCGCGCACCTCCCCACGCTGCCGGTGCAGTACGCGGACCATGCGGCGTGGCAGCGGGCGTGGCTCTCGGGCGAGACGCTGGCGGAGCACGTGGGCTGGTGGCGGGCGCAGCTGGACGGAGCGCCCGCGCTGCTGGAGCTGCCGACGGACCGGCCCCGGCCCGCCGTGCCGGGCGGCACGGCGGCCTGGCTCCCCGTCCGGGTGGACGCGGAGACCGCGGCGGGGCTGCGGGCGCTGTCGCGGCGCGAGGGCGCAACGCTGTTCATGACGCTGCTGGCCGCGTGGCAGGCGCTTCTGGGGCGCTGGGCGGGCCAGGACGACGTGGTGGTGGGCACGCCCATCGCCGGGCGGACGCGCCGGGAGACGGAGGGGCTGATCGGCCTCTTCGTCAACACGCTGGTCCTGCGCGCGGACCTCGGCGGGGATCCCACGTTCGGCGACCTGCTGCGCCAGGTGCGGGAGCGGACGCTGGGGGCGTACCAGCACCAGGAGCTGCCCTTCGAGAAGCTGGTGGAGGAGCTGGGCGTGGAGAGGAGTCTGGCGCACACTCCGCTCTTCCAGGTCATGTTCGCCCTGCAGAACAACGAGCAGGGCGAGCTGCGCCTGGGCGGCACGGGAGTGGAGGCGCTGGACAAGGGCGCATCGGCGGCGAAGTTCGACCTGGCGCTGAGCCTGGAGGAGGTGGGGGAGGAGATCCAGGGAGGGATGGATTTCCGCGGCGAGCTGTGGGACGCCGCGACGGTCGAGCGCGTGGCCGACGCCTACGTTCTCCTGCTCCAGGCCGTCGCCGCCGGTTCCGGGCGGCGGATCCTGGACCTCCCGCTGACCACGGACGCCGAGCGCGGGCGGGTGCTGCACGAGTGGAGCGCGGGCCCCGCTCCCGCTCCCGCCCGCCTCCTGCACCGGCGGTTCGCGGAGCAGGCCGCGCGCGCCCCGGACGCCCCGGCCGTCGTCCACGGCGGCGCCACGCTCTCCTACGGCGAGCTGGCGGCGCGGGCCGCGGCGCTTGCGGGCGACCTGCGAGCGCGGGGGATCGGGCCGGAGGCGCGGGTCGGCGTGTGCATGGAGCGCGGCGCCCATGCGGCCGTCGCGCTCCTGGGCGTGCTCCGGGCCGGGGGCGTCTACGTCCCCCTGGACCCGGCGTACCCGGCGGACCGCCTGGCCTTCATGCTCGCCGACTCGGGCGCGGCGCTGGTCCTCACCCTGGAGCGGCACCGGGATCGGCTCCCGGAGTTCGCGGGCGAGGTCGTCGCCCTCGACGCGGGCCCTTCCGCCGCGGCGGCCGACGACCCCGGGAACGGGAGCGTCGCCGCGCCCGACAACCTGGCCTACGTCATCTACACCTCGGGCTCTACGGGGCGGCCCAAGGGGGTGATGGTCAGCCACGCGGCCGCGGCCAACCTGCTGGCGGAGGCCGTCGAGGCCTTCGGCGCGCGGCCGGAGAGCCGCGTCCTGCACACGGCGTCGCTGAGCTTCGACGCCTCGCTGCTGGAGATGTTCCTGGCGCTCGCCTCCGGGGCGTCGCTCCACGTGGCCGACCGGGAGGTCGTGCTCGCGAGCGGGGCGCTGGAGACGCTGCTGCGGGAGCGCGCGATCGACGTGTGGGTGAGCACGCCGCCGCTGCTGGGGTCGCTCCCCCACGCCGACTTCCCGGCGCTGCGCTCGGTCAGCACGGGCGGGGAGCGGTGCCCGGGGGCGCTGGCGGCGCGGTGGTCGCGCGGGCGGCGGCTGATGAACATGTACGGCCCCACGGAAACGACCATCTACACCACCTGGCACGCGTGCCGCGCGGGCGGGAGCGAGGCGCCGCCGATCGGGCGGCCGGTGGCGGGGGCGCGGGCGTTCGTGCTGGACCCGCGCGGCGAGCCGGTGCCCGCCGGCTTCCCCGGGGAGCTGTACGTCGGCGGGGCGGGGCTGGCGCGCGGCTACCTGGGGCGTCCCGGGCTGACGGCGGAGCGCTTCGTCCCGGACGCGTTCTCCGCCGGGCCGGGGGCGCGGCTGTACCGCACGGGCGACCGGGCGCGCTGGCGCGCTTCGGGCGAGCTGGAGTACCTGGGCCGCGTCGACCAGCAGGTCAAGGTGCGCGGCGTCCGCATCGAGCCGGGCGAGATCGAGGCGGCGCTGCGCCTGCACCCCGGCGTGCGCGAGTGCGCGGTGGTGGCGCGCGAGGACGCGCAGGGGGACCGGCGCCTGGTCGCCTACGTGGCGGGCGACGCGCAGGAGGACGGGCTGCGCGAGCACGCGCGCCGCATGCTGCCGGAGCCCATGGTGCCGGGCGCCTTCGTCGTGCTGGAGCGGCTGCCCCTGACCCCGGGGGGCAAGCTGGACCGCGGGGCGCTGCCCGCGCCGGAGTACGCGGCCGCGGCGCGCTACGTGGCGCCGCGCACGCCCGTGGAGGAGGTGCTGGCCGGCGTCTGGGCGGAGGTCCTGCGCCTGGAGCGAGTGGGCGTCGAGGACAACTTCTTCGAGCTGGGCGGGCACTCGCTGCTGGCGACGCGGGTGGTCTCGCGGGTGCGCGACGTGCTCGGCGTGGAGCTTCCGCTGCGGGCGCTGTTCGAGGCGCCGACGGTGGCCGGGCTGGCCGCGCGCGTCGAGGCCGCGCGCGCGGCCGGCGTGGAGGCGCAGGCGCCGCCGCTGGTGCCGCTGCCGCGCGACGGCGGTCCGCTGCCGGCGTCGTTCGCGCAGCGGCGGCTCTGGTTCGTGCAGCAGATGGATCCGCGGAGCTGGGCGTACAACATGGCGTACCCGCTGCGCCTGACGGGCGGGCTGGACGTGGGGGCGCTGCGGCGGGCGCTGACGGCGGTCGTGGGCCGGCACGAAGCGCTGCGCAGCACGCTGGAGGAGCGCGGCGGCGAGCTCGTGCAGGTGATCCACCCGCCCGCGCCGGCGCGGCTGCCCACGGTGGAGCTGCGCGGCCTGGCGGCCGACGCGCGGGAGCGGGAGGCGCGGCGGCTGGCGGAGGCGGAGGCACGGCGCCCGTTCGACCTGGCGCGCGGGCCGCTGCTGCGGGCGGCGCTGCTGCGCCTGGGCGACGAGGCGGCGGCGGTGCTGTTCACGCTGCACCACGTCGCCGGCGACGGGTGGAGCATGGAGGTGCTGGTCCGCGAGGTTTCCGCGCTGTACGCGGCCGGGCAGCGCGGCGAGGCCGCGCACCTCCCCGCGCTGCCGGTGCAGTACGCGGACCATGCGGCGTGGCAGCGGGCGTGGCTCACGGGCGAGACGCTGGCGGAGCACGTGGGCTGGTGGCGGGCGCAGCTGGACGGAGCGCCCGCGCTGCTGGAGCTGCCGACGGACCGGCCCCGGCCCGCCGTGCCGGGCGACGCGGCGGCGTACCACGGCTTCACTCTCGGGAGAGAGATTTCCGCGGCTCTCCGGGCGCTCTCGCGGCGCGATGGCGCGACGCTGTTCATGACGCTGCTGGCGGCCTGGCAGGCGCTGCTGGCCCGGTACAGCGGACAGGACGACGTCGTGGTGGGCACGCCCATCGCCGGGCGGACGCGCAGGGAGACGGAGGGGCTGATCGGCTTCTTCGTCAACACGCTGGTCCTGCGCGCGGACCTCGGCGGCGATCCCACCTTCGGCGGCCTGCTGCGCCAGGTGCGGGAGCTGACGCTGGGGGCGTACCAGCACCAGGAGCTTCCCTTCGAGAAGCTGGTGGAGGAGCTGGGCGTGGAGCGGAGCCTGGGGCACACTCCGCTCTTCCAGGTCATGTTCGCCCTGCAGAACAACGAACAGGGCGAGCTGCGCCTGGGCGGCACGGGAGTGGAGGCGCTGGGAACGGGCGCGTCGGCGGCGAAGTTCGACCTGACGCTGAACCTCGCGGAGGTGGGGGAGGAGATCCAGGGAGGCCTGGCGTATCGGAGCGAGCTGTGGGAGGCCGCGACGATCGAGCGCATGGCGGGGCACTACCTCGCCCTGCTGGCGGCCGTGGCGGCGGCGCCGGAGGCGCGGCTCTCCGGGCTGGAATTGCTGGGCGAGGCGGAGCGGCGCCAGGTGCTGGAGGAGTGGAACCGCACCGGGGCGGAGTACCCGGCCGAGCGCTGCGCCCACCGTCGCTTCGAAGCCCAGGCGGAGCGCACGCCCGGCGCGGCGGCGGTCCTTTCCGGCGCGGACCGCCTCACCTACGCGGAGCTGAACCGGCGGGCGGACGGTCTCGCGCACCGCCTGCGCGGTCTGGGCGTCGGCCCCGAGACGCGGGTGGGCCTGTGCCTGGAGCGCGGGGCGGAGATGGTCGCCTGCGTGCTGGCCGTGCTCAAGGCGGGCGGCGCGTACGTGCCCCTGGACCCGGCGCACCCGCGGGAGCGGCTGGCGTGGATGCTCGCCGATTCCGGCGCGCGCGTCCTCCTCACGCAGAGCGGGCTCGCCGCGGGGTTCGAGGGCTTCGGCGGCGAGGTGGTCCGGGTCGACGAGACCGCTCCCGCGCCCGCGGCCGACCTCGCACCCGCGCACGCCGCGACTCCGGAGAACCTGGCCTACGTCCTCTACACCTCGGGTTCCACCGGCCGCCCCAAGGGGGTGCTGGTGCAGCACGGCTCCCTCGCCAACCTGCTGGCCGCCACGCGCGAGGCCTTCGGCGTCGAGCCCGGCGACGTGATGCCGGCGCTGGCCAGCTATGCCTTCGACATCTGGCTCTTCGAGACGATGCTGCCGCTGACCTCCGGGGCCGCCGTGCGCCTGGTGGAGCGGGAGCGGATCCTGGACCCGGATGCGCTGGTGGAGGAGATCTCCGACGCCACGCTGCTGCACGCCGTTCCCGCGCTGATGCGGCGGATCGAGCAGGCCGAGCGCGAGCGGCCGCGCCTGGGCCGGCTGCGGCGCGCCTTCGTCGGCGGGGACCGGGTGCCGGCCGACCTGCTGGCGGAGATGCGCGCCGCCCTCCCCTCCGCGCGGATCAGCGTGCTCTACGGGCCCACGGAGGGGACGATCCTGGCGTCCACGCACGCGGTGCCGGAGACCGGTGTGGAGGAGGGGCACCCCATCGGGCGGCCGCTGGGCAACGTGCGCCTGTACGTGTGCGACGCGCCGGGCAACCCGCAGCCGGTGGGCGTGCCGGGCGAGCTGCGGATCGGCGGGGCCGGGGTGGCGCGCGGCTACCTGGGCCGGCCCGGGCGGACGGCCGAAGGCTTCGTCCCCGACGCGTTCTCGGGCCGGCCGGGCGCCCGCCTGTACCGCAGCGGCGACCGGGTGCGCCGGCTCGCTTCGGGGGAGCTGGAGTTCCTGGGGCGCATGGACCAGCAGGTCAAGGTGCGCGGCTTCCGCATCGAGCCCGGCGAGATCGAGGCGCGGCTGCGGGAGCACCCCGGGGTGCGCGAGGCGGCGGTGCTGGCGCGTGAGGACGCCCCCGGACAGCCGCGGCTGGTAGCGTACGTGGTGGGCGAGGCCGGCGCGGAGGCGCTGCGCGCGCACCTGGGGCGCAGCCTGCCGGAGCACATGGTGCCGGGCGTCTTCGTCGCGCTGGAGTGGCTGCCGCTGACGCCCAACGGCAAGCTGGACCGCGGGGCGCTGCCGGCGCCGGAGCGCGGGGCGGAGGCAGAGTACGTGGCGCCGCGCACGGCGACGGAGGAGGTGCTGGCGGGGATCTGGGCGGAAGTGCTGGGGGTGGAGCGCGTGGGGGCGACGGCGAGCTTCTTCGCGCTCGGCGGGCACTCGCTGCTGGCCATGCGGGTGGTTTCCCGGGTCCGCGAGGTGTTCGCGGTGGAGCTGCCGGTGCGCGCGCTGTTCGAGACGCCCGGCGTCGCCGGGCTGGGGGAGCGCGTGGACGCGCTGCGGCGGGCCGGGCTGCCGCCGCTGCCGCCGCTCGTCCCGGCGGAGCGCCGTGGAGCGCTGCCGCTGTCCTTTGCGCAGGAGCGGCTCTGGTTCCTGGACCAGCTGGAGCCGGGGAGCGACTTCTACAACGTCCCCATGGCGCTGCGCCTGCGCGGCGCGCTGGACGCCGGGGCGCTGGAGCGCGCGCTGGGCGAGATCGTGCGCCGCCACGAAGTGCTGCGGACCGCGTTCCCGGAGCGGGACGGCGCTCCGGTCCAGGAGGTCGCCCCGTTCGCCGGCTTCGCCCTCCCCGTGGAGGACCTGTCGGGGCTCGGCGAGGCCGCGCGCGAGGCGGAGGTGCGCCGCCGCGCCGCGGAGGACGCGGCCCGGCCGTTCGACCTGGCCGCGGGGCCGCTCCTGCGGCTGGGGCTGCTGCGGCTGGGCGACGCCGAGCACGTGCTGCTGGCGTGCATGCACCACGTCGTCTGCGACGAGTGGAGCGTGGGCGTGCTCCTGCGCGAGCTGTCCGCGCTCTACGACGCCTTCCGCCGGGGCGAGCCCTCGCCGCTGCCGGAGCTGGGCGCGCAGTACGCCGACTACGCCGTGTGGCAGCGCCGGGTGCTCCGGGGCGAGGCGCTGGAGCGGCAGGTGGCGTACTGGCGGGAGCGGCTGGTGGGCGCGCCCGCGCTGCTGGAGCTGCCCACGGACCGGCCTCGTCCGGCGGCGCAGACCTACCATGGCGCCCGCGAGCACATCGAGCTCCCGCGCGAGCTGCTGGAGCGGCTCGCCGCGCTGGGGCGCGGCGAGGGCGCGACGCTGTTCATGACGCTGCTGGGCGCGTTCCAGGTGCTTCTTTCCAGGTACGCGGGGACGGACGACGTGGTCGTCGGCAGCCCCATCGCGGGACGGACCCGCCGCGAGACCGAGGACCTGATCGGCTTCTTCCTCAACACGCTGGTGCTGCGCGCCGACCTGTCGGGCGATCCCACCTTCGGCGAGCTGCTGCGGCGGGTGCGGGCGGCGACGCTGGGGGCGTACGAGCACCAGGACGTGCCCTTCGAAAGGCTGGTCGAGGAGCTGGCCCCGCAGCGCAACCTCAGCCACGCCCCGCTGTTCCAGGTGATGTTCGCCCTGCGGGGGGCGGAGGTGCCGGAGGGCGGCCTGCCCGGCGTGGAGATGGAGGCGCTGGGCGCGGAAGGCGGGACGAGCAAGTTCGACCTGACGCTGAGCATGGCGGCGCACGCGGACGGACTGGCCGCCGGGCTGGAGTACAACACGGACCTGTTCGACCGCGGCACCGTCCGGCGCATGCTGGACCACCTGGGGCGCGTGCTGGAGCAGGTCGCCGCGCATGCCGACCGGCCCCTCTCGGCGCTGGAGCTGCTGGGCGATGCGGAGCGGCGCCAGGTGCTGGAGGAGTGGAATCGCACGGAGGCGGAATACCCCGCGGAGCTGTGCGTCCACCAGCTGTTCGAAGCGCAGGCGGAGCGCACGCCGGAGGCCGTCGCCGTCCGCTCCGCGGACGGAAGCCTCACCTACGGCGAGCTGGACCGCCGGGCCAACCAGCTCGCGCACCACCTGCGCGGGCTGGGCGTCGGTCCGGACGCGCGGGTGGCGCTGTGCCTGGAGCGCGGTCCGGGGATGATGGCCGCGCTGCTGGGCATCCTCAAGGCGGGCGCGGCCTACGTGCCGCTCGACCCGGCCTATCCGCCGCGGCGCCTGGCCTTCATGCTGGAGGACTCCGCCGCGCGCGTGCTGCTGACGCAGCAGAGCCTGGCCGCGCGGCTCCCCTCCGGCGGGGTCCGCGTGGTGCGGCTCGACGCCGACGCCGCGGAGATCGCGCGCGGGAGCGCCGGGTCCCCGCGCGTCCCGGTCCGGCCGGACAACCTGGCCTACGTCATCTACACCTCGGGGAGCACCGGCTGGCCCAAGGGCGTGGCGATGCCGCACCGGCCGCTGGTCAACCTGCTCGCCTGGCAGGAGCGCGACTGGCGGAGGCCGGGCGCCCGGGTGACGCTCCAGTTCGCCACGCTCAGCTTCGACGCCTCCTTCCACGAGGTCTTCTCCTGCTGGAGCGCGGGCGGACGGGTGGTACTGATCCGGGAGGAGCAGCGCTACGACCCGGCGGCGCTGCTGGAGCTCGTCGAGCGGGAGGGCGTGGAGCGGCTGTTCATGCCGGCCGTGGCGCTCCAGCACCTGGCGGAGGAGGCCGACCGGCGCGGCGCGGTGCCGTCGCGCCTCAGGGAGGTGCAGACGGCGGGGGAGGCGCTGCGGATCACCGGGCCGATGCGGCGCTGGCTCGCGGCGCTGGGCGCGCCGCTGCACAACCACTACGGGCCGTCGGAAACGCACGTGGTCACGGCTCGCGCTCTGGCCGGGGATCCCGGGAGCTGGCCGCTGCTGCCGGACATCGGCGGACCGATCGCGAACACGCGGTGCTACGTGCTGGACGGCGGCCTCCGCCCGGTGCCCGTCGGCATCCCCGGCGAGCTGTTCCTGGCGGGCGACAGCGTGGCGCGCGGCTACCTGGGCCGGCCGGATCTGACGGCCGGGCGCTTCGTCCCCGACCCGTTCTCGGCGGCCGGGGGCGCGCGGATGTACCGCACGGGCGACCGGGTGCGCTGGCTCCCCTCGGGGGAGGTGGAGTTCCTGGGGCGCATGGACCAGCAGGTCAAGCTGCGCGGCTTCCGCATCGAGCCGGGCGAGGTGGAGGCGGCGCTGGAGGGGCACGAGCAGGTGCGCGAGGCCGTGGTGGAGGTGCGGGGCGAGGGGGCGGAGAAACAGCTGGTCGCCTACGTGGTGGCGGCCGGAGCGGAGGCGCCGGGCGCGGCGGGGCTGCGGGAGCACGCGCGGCGGAGCCTTCCGGAGTACATGGTGCCGGCCGCGTTCGTCGTGCTGGAGAGCGTTCCGCTTACACCCAGCGGAAAGGTGGACCGGCGCGCGCTGCCGGCGCCGGAGCTCGGCTCGGAGGCGGAAAGCTACGTGGCTCCGCGCACCCCCACCGAGGAGGTGCTGGCGGGGATCTGGGCCGAGGTCCTGCACCTGGAGCGCGTGGGAGTGATGGAGAATTTCTTCGAGCTGGGCGGCCATTCGCTGCGGGCGACCCGGGTGGCCTCGCGCGTCCGGGAGGTCTTCTGCATCGAGCTGCCGCTGCGGACGCTGTTCGAGGCGCCGACGGTCGCCGGGCTGGCCGAGCGCGTGGAGGCGGCGTGCAGCGCCGCGGCCGGGGCGGGCGAGCTCGCCGAGCAGATGGCGCGGCTGGACGAGCTCTCCGACGAGGAGATCCTGAAGCTCCTGGAGGACGCCCGATGAGCGGGATCGCGGACCGGCTGGCGCAGCTCTCCCCGGAGCGCCGCGCCGCCCTCCAGGAGCTGCTGCGGAAGCGACCGGCCGCCGCGGCCGCGCCGCAGGAGATCCGTCCGCTGCCGCGCGACGGCGGGTCGCTGCCGGCCTCGTTCGCGCAGCGGCGGCTCTGGTTCGTGCAGCAGATGGAGCCGCGGAGCTGGGCCTACAACATGGCGTACCCGCTGCGCCTCGCGGGCGGGCTCGACGCGCGGGCGCTGCGCCGGGCGCTGACCGCGGTCGTGGCCCGGCACGAGGCGCTGCGCACCACGCTGGAGGAGCGCGGCGGCGAGCCCGTGCAGGTGATCCATCCGCCCGCCCCGGTGCGGCTGCCCACGATCGAGCTGCGCGGCATCGCGGCCGGGGCGCGGGAGCGCGAGGCGCGGAGGCTGGTGGAGGCGGAGGCGCGCCGCCCCTTCGACCTGGCGCGCGGACCGCTGCTGCGCACGGCGCTGCTGCGCACCGGCGACGACGAGGCGGTGGTGCTCCTGGCCATGCACCACGCCGTCACCGACGGCTGGAGCATGGAGGTGCTGGTGCGCGAGGTGTCCGCGCTCTACGCGGCGGAGCAGCGGGGCGAGCCCGCGCAGCTTCCCCCGCTGCCGGTGCAGTACGCGGACTATGCGGCGTGGCAGCGGGCATGGCTCTCGGGCGAGACGCTGGCGGAGCACGTGGGCTGGTGGCGCGCGCAGCTGGAGGGAGCGCCCACGCTGCTGGAGATGCCCACCGACCGCCCCCGTCCCGCCGTCCCGGGCGACGCGGCGGCGTACCACGGCTTCAGCCTCGGCAGGGCAATCTCCGCGGCACTCCAGGCGCTCGCCCGGCGCGAGGGGGCGACGCCGTTCATGACGCTGCTCGCGGCCTGGCAGCTCCTGCTGGCCCGCTACGCGGGGCAGGACGACGTCCTGGTGGGCACGCCCATCGCCGGGCGCAATCGCCGGGAAACGGAGGGGCTGATCGGCTTCTTCGTCAACACGCTCGTGCTGCGCGCCGAGGTCCGCGGCGAGGCGAGCTTCGCCGACCTGCTGCGCCAGGTGCGGGAGCGGACGCTGGGCGCGTACCAGCACCAGGAGCTTCCCTTCGAAAAGCTGGTGGAGGAGCTGGGCGTGGAGCGCAGCCTCGCGCACACGCCGCTCTTCCAGGTCACGTTCGCGCTCCAGAACAACGAGCAGGGCGAGCTGAGCCTGGGCGGAGCGGAGGTGCAGGCGCTGGAGCGTGGCGGGTCGGCGGCGAAGTTCGACCTGATGCTGAGCCTGGGCGAGGCGGGGGACGAGATCGGCGGCGGGCTGGAATACCGCAGCGAGCTGTGGGAGGCCGCCACGATCGAGCGCATGGCGGGGCACTACCTGGCCGTGCTGGAGGCCGTGGCGGCGGCGCCGGAGGCGCGGCTCTCCGAGCTGCAGCTTCTGGGCGCGGCGGAGCGGCGCCAGGTGCTGGAGGAGTGGAACCGCACCGATGCCGAGTACCCGGCCGAGCCCTGCGTCCACCGGCTCTTCGAAGCCCAGGCGGAGCGCGCGCCGGACGCGGCGGCGGTCCTCTCCGGCGCGGTCCGCCTCACCTACGCGGAGCTGAACCGGCGGGCGGACGGTCTCGCGCACCGCCTGCGCGGCCTGGGCGTCGGCCCCGAGACGCGGGTGGGCCTGTGCCTGGAGCGCGGGGCGGAGATGGTGGCCTGCGTGCTGGCCGTGCTCAAGGCGGGCGGCGCGTACGTGCCCCTGGACCCGGCGCACCCGCGGGATCGGCTGGCGTGGATGCTCGCCGATTCCGGCGCGCGCGTCCTCCTCACGCAGAGCGGGCTCGCCGGGGGCTTCGACGGCTTCGACGGCGAGGTGGTCCGGGTCGACGAGACCGCTCCCGCGCCCGCGGCCGACCTCGCGCCCTCGCATGCCGCGACCGCCGAGAACCTCGCCTACGTCCTCTACACCTCGGGTTCCACCGGCCGCCCCAAGGGCGTGCTGGTGCAGCACGGCTCCCTCGCCAACCTGCTGGCCGCCACGCGCGAGGCCTTCGGCGTCGGGCCCGGCGACGTGATGCCGGCGCTGGCCAGCTACGCCTTCGACATCTGGCTCTTCGAGACGCTGCTGCCGCTGACCTCGGGGGCCGCCGTGCGCCTGGTGGAGCGGGAGCGCATCCTGGACCCCGACGCGCTGGTGGAGGAGGTCTCCGACGCCACGCTGCTGCACGCCGTTCCCGCGCTGATGCGGCGGATCGCGCAGGCCGAGCGCGAGCGGCCGCGCCTGGGCCGGCTGCGGCGGGCCTTCGTCGGCGGCGACCGGGTGCCGGCCGACCTGCTGGCGGAGATGCGCGCCGCCCTCCCCTCCGCGCGGATCAGCGTGCTCTACGGGCCCACGGAGGGGACGATCCTGGCGTCCACGCACGCGGTGCCGGAGTCCGGTGTGGTGGAGGGGCACCCCATCGGGCGGCCGCTGGGCAACGTGCGCCTGTACGTGTGCGACGCGCCGGGCAACCCGCAGCCGGTGGGCGTGCCGGGCGAGCTGCGGATCGGCGGGGCCGGGGTGGCGCGCGGCTACCTGGGCCAGCCCGGGCGGACGGCCGAAGGCTTCGTCCCCGACGCGTTCTCGGGCCGGCCGGGCGCGCGGCTGTACCGCGCGGGGGACCGGGTGCGCCGGCTCGCTTCGGGGGAGCTGGAGTTCCTGGGGCGCATGGACCAGCAGGTCAAGGTGCGCGGCTTCCGCATCGAGCCCGGCGAGATCGAGGCGCGGCTGCGGGAGCACCCCGGGGTGCGCGAGGCGGCGGTGCTGGCGCGTGAGGACGCTCCCGGACAGACGCGGCTGGTAGCGTACGTGGTGGGCGAGGCCGACGCGGAGGCGCTGCGCGCGTACCTGGGGCGCAGCCTGCCGGAGCACATGGTGCCGGGCGCCTTCGTCGCGCTGGAGCGGCTGCCGCTGACGCCCAACGGCAAGCTGGACCGCGGGGCGCTGCCGGCGCCGGAGCATGAGGCGGCCGCGGAGTACGTGGCGCCGCGCACGGCGACGGAGGAGGTGCTGGCGGGGATCTGGGCGGAAGTGCTGGGGGTGGAGCGCGTGGGGGTGACGGCGAGCTTCTTCGCGCTGGGCGGGCACTCGCTGCTGGCGACGCGGGTGGTCTCGCGGGCGCGGCAGGCCCTGGGGGTGGAGCTGCCGCTGCGGGCGCTTTTCGAGGCGCCCACCGTGGCGGCGCTGGCGGAGCGGGTGGAGGCGCTGCGGGCCGCGGGCCGGGGCCCGGCGGCGCCGCCGATCGTGCCGGTGCCGCGCGAGGGATCCGCTCCGCCGCTGTCGTTCGCGCAGCAGCGGCTCTGGCTGGTGGACCGGATCGAGCCGGGGAGCGCCGCCTACAACATGCCCTCCGCGCTGCGCCTGCGCGGCGCGCTGGACGTGGCCGCGCTGCGGGCCGCCCTGGACGCGCTGGTGCGCCGGCACGAGACGCTGCGCACCACGTTCGCCGAGCGGGGCGGGGTGCCCGCGCAGGTGATCCACCCGCCCGCCGCGGTGCCGCTGCCGCTGGTGGACCTGCGGGCCCTCCCGGCCGCCGGGCGGGAAGCGCGGGCGGAGCGGCTGGCCCGCGCCGAGGCCATGCGCCCCTTCGACCTGGCGCGCGGGCCGCTGCTGCGCTGCACGCTTCTGTGCCTCGGCGAGGAGGACCACGTGCTGTGCTTCACGCTGCACCACGTGGTCGGCGACGGGTGGAGCATGCAGGTGCTCGTCCGCGAGGTCTCGGCGACGTACGGCGGCTTCGTCCGCGGCGAGCCGGCGAGCCTCCCCGAGCTGCCGATCCAGTACGCCGACTACGCCGTGTGGCAGCGGGGGTGGCTCTCGGGCGAGACGCTGGAACGGCAGCTGGACTACTGGCGCACGGCGCTGGCGGACGCGCCGCCGCTGCTGGACCTTCCCACCGACCACCCGCGCCCGCCGCGGATGACGGTGGAGGGTGCGGTCCATGCCTTTTCCATCCCGGCGGAAGTCGTGGACGCGATGCGGGAACTGTCCCGCCTCGAGGGGGCGACGCTGTTCATGACGTTCCTCGCCGCCTGGAACGTGCTCCTGTCCCGCCGGGCCGGACAGGACGACGTGCTGGTCGGCACCCCCATCGCCGGCCGCACCCGGGTGGAGCTGGAGGGGCTGATCGGCTTCTTCGTCAACACCCTGGTGATACGGACCGACCTGTCGGACGCGGGACGCCTCCCGTTCCGCGAGCTGCTGGGACGGGTGCGGGAAAGCACGCTGGGCGCCTACCAGCACCAAGAGCTTCCCTTCGAGAAGCTGGTGGAGGAGCTCCAGCCGGAGCGCTCGCTCCAGCACACCCCCCTCTTCCAGGCGATGTTCGTTCTCCAGAACCTGGAGCGGAGCGAGCTGCGCCTGGGCGGGCTGGAGACGGCGCCGCTGGCCGGTGGCGGGGACGCCGCCGCGTTCGACCTGGTCCTGACGCTCGCGGAGACCGGGGATGCGATGCACGGGGTGCTCTCGTACCGGAGCGCTCTCTGGGAAGCGGAAACCGTGGCGCGGATGGGGGAGCAGCTGGGCGTCCTGCTGCGGGGGATCGCGGCGGACCCGTCGCGCCCCGTCGCCGGGATCCCGCTCCTCCCCGCCGACGAGCGGGCGCAGGTGCTGGAGGGATGGAACCGGACCGGGCGCGACTTTCCGGACGCGCCGGTGCACGAGCTGTTCGCCGCGCAGGTGGAGCGCGCCCCGGACGCGACTGCGCTCGTCGCCGGAGAGTTGCGCCTGAGCTACGCCGAGCTGGATCGCGAGAGCGACCGGCTCGCCCACCACCTGCGCCGGCTGGGCGTGGGCGTGGAGTCGCGCGTGGCGATCTGGCTGGAGCGCAGCCCCGAGCTGGTCGTGGCCGGGCTGGCGGTCCTCAAGGCCGGCGGGGCTTTCGTCCCGCTCGATCCCGCCTACCCCGTCGAGCGCCTGGCCTTCATGCTGGCGGACTCCGGCGCGCGCGTGGTGCTGACCCGCGAAGCGCTGGCCGGACGCATCCCCGCGCACGAGGCTTCGCTCGTCCTGCTCGACCGGGACCCGATCGCGGCCGCGCCGCAGGAAGCGCCGCGCGTGGAGGTCCCGCGCGAGGCGACGGCGTACGTGATCTACACCTCCGGGAGCACCGGGCGGCCCAAGGGGGTCGCCGTCCCGCACCGGGGCGTTCCCAACCTGGTGCGGGTCATGGCCGGGGCGCACCGGCTCACCCCGCGTAGCCGGGTGCTGCAGTTCGCCTCGCCGAGCTTCGACGCGGCGGTCTTCGAGATCTTCTTCACCCTGGGCACCGGGGCGGCGCTGTACCTGCCGCCGGCCGGGGAAGGCCCGCTGGCGGGGGCCGAGCTGGCGGAGTGGCTGACGGCGCGCGGGATCACGCACCTGACGCTGTCGCCCTCGGCGCTGGCGGTCATCCCCGACCAGGCGGCGCTCCCCACGCTGGAAACGCTGATGCTGGCGGGCGAAGCCCTGCCGGCGGCGCTCGCGGAGCGCTGGGCCCCACGGGTGCCGCGGCTGCTGAACGCGTACGGGCCGACCGAAGCCACGGTCTGCGCCACGATCGGCGACCCGCTCCGGCAGGGACAGCCAGCCACCATCGGGAGGCCGGTGGCGAACGTGCGGACGTACGTGCTGGACCCGTGGGGCGGGCCGGTGCCGGTGGGCGTGCCCGGAGAGCTGTACGTCGGCGGCGTGGGGGTGGCGCGCGGCTACGTGAACCGCCCCGGGCTGACGGCGGAGCGGTTCGTTCCGGACGGGTTCGGGAGGGAGGCCGGAGGACGGCTGTACCGGACCGGGGACCGGGCGAGGTGGCTGGCATCGGGGGAGCTGGAGTTCCTGGGGCGGGTGGACGACCAGGTGAAGATCCGGGGCTACCGGATCGAGCCGGGGGAGATCGAGAGCGTGCTGCGCGCGCACCCGGGGGTGCGGGATGCGGTGGCCGTGGCGCGCGAGGACGCGCCGGGCGAGAAGCGGCTGGTGGCCTACGTGGTGCCGGAGGAGGGCGAGGAGCTCCCGGCGGCCGGGCTGCGGGCCTCCCTGGCGGCCCGCCTCCCGGAGTACATGGTGCCGGCCGCCTTCGTGGCCCTGGAGCGGCTGCCGCTCACCGCCAACGGCAAGCTGGACCGGCGGGCGCTGCCGGCACCGGAGCGGGAGACCTCCCCCCACGCCGGGCCCCGCACCGAGGCGGAGGAGGTGCTGGCGGGGATCTGGGCGGAGGTGCTGCGCCTGGAGAGCGTGGGGACGGGGGAGAACTTCTTCGAGCTGGGCGGGCACTCGCTGCTGGCGACGCAGGTGGTCTCGCGGGCGCGGCAGGCGTTCGGGGCGGAGGTGCCGCTCAAGGCGCTCTTCGAGAGCCCCACCGTGGCGGGGCTGGCCGCGCGCATCCAGGCGCTGCGGGACGCCGGCGCCCCCGCCGCTCCGCCCATCGCGCGCGTCGCGCGGACGGAGCCGCCGCCGCTGTCGTTCGCGCAGCAGCGGCTCTGGCTGGTGGACCGGATCGAGCCGGGGAGCGCCGCCTACAACATGCCCTCCGCGCTGCGCCTGCGAGGGATGCTGGACGTGGCCGCGCTGCGGGCCGGCCTGGACGCGCTGGTGCGGCGGCACGAGACGCTGCGCACCGTCTTCGCCGAGCACGGCGGCGAGGCGGTGCAGGTCGTTTGCGCGCCCGCGCCCTCCGCCCTTCCGGTCGTCGACCTGCGGGCGCTGCCGGAGGCCGAGCTTGCGGCCGGGCGCCTGGCGGCGGAGGAGGCGCTGAGGCCCTTCGACCTGGCGCGGGGCCCGCTCCTGCGCGGCACGCTGCTGCGCCTGGGCGAGGAGGACCACGTGCTCTGCCTCACGATGCACCACGTCGTGAGCGACGGGTGGAGCATGGACGTGCTGACCCGCGAGGTCTCCGCGTTCTACGAGGCGTTCAGCCGGGGCGCGGAGCCGCGTCTCCCCGAGCTGCCGGTGCAGTACGCCGACTTCGCCGTCTGGCAGCGCGCCTGGCTCTCGGGCCCGACGCTGGAAGCGCAGCTCGCCTACTGGCGCGAGCGGCTGGCCGGCGCGCCCGCGTTCCTGGAGCTTCCCACCGACCGGCCCCGCCCGGCGGCGAAGGGCCACCGCGGCGGGATGCGCGCGCTTCGGATCGGCGCCGCCGCGGCCGGGGAGCTGCGCGCCTTCGGCCGGCGCGAGGACGCGACCCCGTTCATGACGCTGCTCGCCGCCTTCTCCGTCCTGCTGGCCCGCTGGTCCGGGCAGGCGGACGTGGTCGTGGGCATACCCATCGCGGGGCGCACCCGCCGCGAGACCGAAGGGCTGATCGGCTTCTTCCTGAACACGCTGGCGCTGCGGACCGACCTGTCCGGCGACCCCACCTTCCGGGAGGTGCTGGGGCGGGTGCGGGAAACCACGCTGGGCGCGTACGCCCACCAGGACCTCCCCTTCGAGCGCATCCTGGAGGAGATCCAGCCCCCCCGCAGCCTGGGCCACTCGCCGGTCTTCCAGGTGATGCTCAACCTGCAGAACCTCAGCGCGGAGGCTCCCGCGGGGCTGGAGGGGCTGCGGACGGAGCGATTCGGAAGTCCGGCGCCGGCGGCCAAGTACGACCTGACGCTGTACGCCCTGGAGAGCGACGGGGGAATCGACCTGAGCCTGGTGTACGACGCGGACCTGTTCGAGGACGCGCGCGCCGCCGAGGCGCTCGCCCAGCTGGGGACGCTGCTCGCGGCAGCCGTGGACGACCCGGAGCAGCGCGTTTCCGCCCTCCCGCTGCTGACGGAGGAGGAGCGGCGGGCCCTCTCCTGCCGCGCCCGCGGGGTCGGGACGGACCGCGCCTTCGCCGGGTTCGCGCGCGGGGAGATCGAGCAGACCATCCCCGCGCGCTTCGCGGCGCAGGCGCGGCTCCACCCGGACCGGCCGGCGGTACGGACGCGGACCACCACGCTCACCTACGCGGAGCTGGACCGCGCGGCCGAGGGCGTGGCGCGGGCGATCCTGCGCCGGCGGACGGCCCGGCCGGAGCGGGTCGCGCTCCTCTTCGAGCACGACGCCGCCATGATCGTGGGGATGCTGGGCGTGCTCAAGGCCGGCAAGACCTACGTTCCCATCGATCCGCTCTACCCGCGCGAGCGCAGCGCCTACGTGCTGGAGGACTCCGGGGCCGCGGCGCTGGTGACCAACCGCGCCAACCTGGAGCTGGCGCGCGAGCTGGCCGGGGGACGGATTGCGCTGGTGGACGTGGATTCGGCGCGGGCGGAGGGCCCGTCCGCGTCCACGGAAGCGCGCCGCCCCGCCGCTCCCGGGGAGCCGGCGTACATCCTCTACACCTCCGGGTCGACCGGGCGGCCCAAGGGCGTGGTGCAGTCGCACCGCAACGTGCTCCACTTCATCCGGGTCTACACCGGCAACCTGCGCATCGGGTCCGACGACCGGCTCACGCTGTTCTCGTCGTACACCTTCGACGCGTCGGTGATGGCCATCTACGGAGCCCTTCTCAACGGCGCCACCCTGTGTCCGTTCGACTGGAGGGAGGAAGCCGCTTCCGGCGTGGCGGAGTGGATGCGGCGCGAGGGGATCACCCTCTACCATTCCACCCCCACCGTCTTCCGCCACCTGGCGGCGGAGCTCGCCCCGGGCGAGCGCTTCCCCGCGGCGCGGCTGGTCGTGCTCGGAGGCGAGGAGGCGCAGCGGCGCGACCTCGACGCGTTCAACCGTCACTTCCCGCCCGGGGCGACACTGGTCAACGGGCTGGGGCCCACCGAGTCCACGGTGACGCTGCAGCACTTCATCGGGCGGGGGGAGGAGCCGGCGCGCAGCTCCCTGTCCGTGGGGCACCCGGTGGAGGAAACCGACGTGCTCCTGCTCAACGGCGTCGGGGAGCAGGCCGCCGTGTACGGCGTGGGCGAGATCGTGATCCGCGGCCCGCACCTGGCGCTGGGGTACTGGGGCTCCCCGGAGCGGACCGCCGCCGCGTTCACGCCGGATCCGGCGGGCGGCCCGCTGCGCTGCTACCGCACGGGCGACCTGGGGCGGCGGCTCCCCGGCGGCGGGATCGAGTTCATCGGGCGGAGCGACTTCCAGCTCAAGGTGCGCGGCTTCCGCGTGGAGCCCGGCGAGGTGGAGGCCGCGCTGCGGGAGCACCCCGCGGTGCGGCAGGCCGCGGCGGCGCCCTGGGAGGACGACCGCGGCGAGCGCCGGCTGGCCGCGTACTGGGTCCCCGCCGAAGGCGCCGACGCATCCACGGCCGAGCTCCGGGCGTGGATGCGGGAGCGGATCCCCGAGTACATGGTCCCCTCCGCGCTCGTGCGGCTGGACGCGCTCCCGCTGACCCCCAGCGGCAAGGTCGACCGGCTGGCCCTCCCGGCTCCCGAGCTCCAGCGGAGCCAGGCGGGCCCGGCCCCGTCCACCCCCGAGGAGGCCGTGCTGGCGGAGATCTTCGCCGACGTGCTGGGCAGGGACGCGGTGGGGACGGGGGAGGACTTCTTCGAGCTGGGCGGGCACTCGCTGCGGGCGACGCGGGTGGTCGCGCGCGTGCGGGAGGCGTTCGGGGTGGAGCTGCCGCTCCGGGCGCTCTTCGAGGCGCCCACGGTGGCCGGACTGGCCCGCCGCGTCGAGGCGGCGGGCGGCGCGCCACGCCCCCCGGGGGGGATGGAGGGCGCTCCCGCAGGGCGCCCGGCAGGCGGGGTCGCGGACCGCCTGGCGCGGCTCTCCCCGGAGCGCCGCGCCGCCCTGCAGGCGCTGCGGCGGCAGCCGGCCGCCCCGCCGGAGATCCGCCCGCGCGCGGAGGACGGCCCCGCGCCGCTCTCCTTCGCGCAGCAGCGGCTCTGGTTCCTCCAGCAGATGGAGCCGCGGAGCTGGGCCTACAACCTGGCGTACCCGCTGCGCATCTTCGGTGCGCTCGACGCGCGGACGCTGCGCCGGGTGCTCGCGGCGGTGGTGCGCCGGCACGAGGCGCTGCGCACCACGCTGGAGGCGCGCGGCGGCGAGCCCGTGCAGGTGGTCCACCCCGCCGCCCCGGGGGAGATGCCGGTCCTCGACCTGCGCGGTCTCCCCGCGGCGGCGCGGGAGCGGGAGGCGCAGCGGCTGGCGGAGGCGGAGTCGCGCCGCCCCTTCGACCTGGCGCGCGGGCCGCTGCTGCGCACGACGCTGCTGCGCCTGGGAGACGAGGAGACGGTGGCGCTCTTCACCGTGCACCACGTCGTCAGCGACGGCTGGAGCATGGGGATCTTCGTGCGCGAGGTGAGCACGCTCTACGACGCCGTCTCGCGCGGGGCGGAGGCGCACCTCCCCCCGCTGCCCATCCAGTACGCCGACTACGCCGCCTGGCAGCGCGCCCGGCTCTCGGGCGAGACGCTGGAGGAGCAGCTCGCCTTCTGGCGCGAGCAGCTGTGGGACGCCCCCCCGCTGCTGGAGCTGCCCACGGACCGGCCGCGCCCGGCCGTGCTGGACGGGTCCGGGGCCGCCCTCCCGTTCCACGTCCGGCCCGCGGCGGCGCGGGCGCTTCGCGCGCTCGGCCAGCGCGAGGGGGCGACGCCGTTCATGACGCTGCTGGCGGCGTGGCAGCTCCTGCTGGGGCGCTACGCGGGGACGGAGGACGTGGTGGTGGGCACGCCCATCGCCGGACGCACGCACGTGGAGCTGGAAGGGCTGATCGGCTTCTTCGTCAACACCCTGGTGCTGCGCACCGGCCTTTCGGGGGAGGCGAGCTTCCGGGAGCTGCTGGGGCGGGTGCGGGAATCCACGCTGGCCGCGTACCAGCACCAGGAGATCCCCTTCGAGAAGCTGGTCGAGGAGCTGGGGGCCGACCGCGGCCTGGACCGCACCCCCCTCTTCCAGGTCATGCTCACCTTCCAGAACACCGAGACGGGGGAGCTCGTGCTCGGCGGCCTCCGGCTGGAGCCGTTCGCGGGCGCGCCGAGCCGGGTGAACGCCGACCTCAGCTTCACGCTCGGAGAGGCGGGCGACGCGCTGACCGGCGCGATGGAGTACCGGACCACGCTCTTCGATCCCGGGACCGTCGCCCGGCACCTGGAGCACTTCGGGGTGCTGCTGGAAGAGATCGCCGCGGACCCGGAGCGGGACGTCCGGGAGCTGTCCCTCCTTTCCGCCGCGGAGCGCAGGAAGGTGGTGGCCGAGTGGAACGACACGGCCGCGCCGCGCTCCGGGCGTCCCGTGCACGAGTCGTTCGACGTACAGGCGGAGCGCACGCCGGGCGCGGTGGCCGCCGTCTGCGGCTCCCGGTCCCTCACCTACGCGGAGCTGCGCCGCCGCGCCGACCTCGTCGCCGCGCGGCTGCGCGCCCGGGGGATCGGGCGGGGCTCGTACGTCCCCGTGCTCCTGGACCGGGGACTGGACGTGCCCGTGGCCCTGCTGGGGGTGCTCAAGTCCGGGGCGGCCTTCTCGCCGCTGGACGTCCACTGGCCGCTCGCCCGGATCCGGACGATCCTGGACGACCTGGGGTGCGGGATCGTCCTGGGGAACGACCGCACCCCGTTCCGGGAGGAGGAGCTGGGGCGGACCCTCCTGCGCGTCGACGTGGAGGACTTTTCCGCCGTTGATCCCGTTCCCGGACGCCTCGACCCGGTGGAGGGCGAGGACCCGATCTACGTCATCTACACCTCCGGATCCACCGGGACTCCCAAGGGTGTGGTGGTGCCCCACCGGGGGATCGCCAACCGGTTCCGGTGGATGGACGAGTACTTCGGGACCGCGGCCGCGGCGGCCGTGGTGCAGACCACGCGGCACGTGTACGACAGCGCCGTGTGGCAGCTGCTCTGGCCCCTGGTGAACGGGGGGCGGACCGTGCTCCCCGCCTCGGACGAGGAGCTGGCCGCGGAGCCGCTCGCCGCGCTGGTCCGCGAGCACGGGGTGACGATGACCGACTTCGTCCCCTCGGTCTTCAATACCCTGGTCCCGCAGCTCGTGGGCGACGAGCGGCTGCGGCGCGGCCTCGCCTCGCTCCGGGTGGTGGTGGTGGGCGGAGAGCAGATCACGCCGGCGACGACGTACGCCTTCCTGGGCTGCTTCCCGGAGGTGCGCGTGGTGAACCTGTACGGCCCCACCGAGGCGAGCATCGGCTGCATCTGCCACCGGGTTACGGGGTCCGAGGGGGCGCGCATCCCCATCGGACGGCCCATCCGCAACACGCACGCGCTGGTCCTGGACGGACGCAGGGAGCCGGTGCCGGTGGGCGTGCCCGGCGAGCTGTACCTGTCGGGCGAGTGCCTGGGGCTGGGCTACCTGCACGACGAGGCCCGCACCCGCGAGGTGTTCGTGGACCACCCCTTCCCGGAGCTGGGGTACGCGCGGGCGTACCGCACGGGGGACCGCGTGCGGTGGCGGGCGGACGGGAACCTGGAGTACCTGGGGCGGGTGGACCAGCAGGTGAAGATCCGGGGCTTCCGCATCGAGCCGGGGGAGGTCGAGGCGGCGCTGCGCGGGCACCCGGGGGTGCGGGAGGCCGTGGTGCACGTGCGGGAGGACGAGCCCGGGGAGCGGCGGCTGGTCGCGTACACGGTCCCGGAGGGCGAGGCCGTGCCGGTTGCCGCGCTGCGGTCGCACCTGCGGGAGCGGCTTCCGGAGTACATGGTGCCGGCGGCGTTCGTTTCCCTGGAGGCACTGCCACTCACGCCCGGCGGCAAGCTGGACGGTCGGGCGCTGCCCGCGCCGGAGCGGACGGAAGCGGGGGCGTACGTCGCTCCGCGCACGCCGGTCCAGGAGGTCCTGGCGGGGATCTGGGCGGAGATCCTGCGCCTGGAGCGCGTGAGCGTGGAGGCGGGCTTCTTCGACCTGGGCGGGCACTCGCTGCTGGCGACGCGTGTGGTGTCGCGCGTTCGCGAGGCGCTCGGGGTGGAGCTGCCGCTGCGGGCGCTCTTCGAGGCGCCCACCGTGGCCGCGCTGGCCGGGCGCGTCGAGGCGCTGCGGCGCTCCGGCGCGTCCGCCGCGCCGCCGATCGTGCCGGTGCCGCGGGACGCGCCGCTTCCGCCGTCGTTCGCGCAGCAGCGGCTCTGGTTCCTCCACCAGATGGAGCCGGCGAGTCCCGCCTACAACATGCCCAATGCGCTCCGGCTGCGGGGCCCGCTGGACGTGGCCGCGCTGCGGGCCGCCCTCGACGCGCTGGCGCGCCGGCACGAAACGCTGCGCACCACGTTCGCCGAGGTGGCCGGCGCGCCCGTGCAGGTCATCCACCCGCCGGCGCAGGTGGAGCTCCCGCTCCTCGACCTCCGCGGGGTGCCGCATGCGGAGCGCGAGGCGGAGCGGCTGGCCGCCGCGGAGGCGCTGCGCCCCTTCGACCTGGCGCGCGGGCCGCTGCTGCGGAGCATGCTGCTGCGCCTGGGCGACGCCGACCACGCGCTGCTGTTCACGCTTCACCACGTGGTCAGCGACGGGTGGAGCATGGACGTGCTGACCCGCGAGGTCTCGGCGCTGTACGACGCCTTCTCCCGCGGCGGGGAGCCGCGCCTGCCGGAGCTGCCGGTGCAGTACGCCGACTTCGCCGTCTGGCAGCGGAGCTGGCTCACGGGCGAGACGCTGGAGGCGCAGCTCGGCTACTGGCGCGGCCGCCTGGCCGGCGCTCCGCCGCTGCTGGAGATCCCCACCGACCGGCCCCGGGCGGTCGGGCAGGACCCGCGCGCGGCGGCCCACGCCTTCCTCCTCCCGCCCGGCCTGTCGCGGCGGCTGCGGGAGCTGTCCCGCGGGGAGGGGACGACGCTGTTCATGACGCTGCTGGCAGGCTGGCAGGCGCTGCTGGGCCGCTGGTCGGGGCAGGACGACGTGGTGGTGGGGACCGCCGTCGCCGGGCGGAGCCGGCGCGAGACCGAGGGGCTGATCGGCTTCTTCGTCAACCTGCTCGCCCTGCGCGCCGACCTGTCCGGGGACCCCGCCTGGGCCGCCCTGCTGGGGAGGACCCGGGAGGCGGCGCTGGGGGCGTACGACCACCAGGAGCTCCCCTTCGACCGGCTGGTGGAGGAGCTGGGCGTGGAGCGCAGCCTCACCCACTCGCCCGTCTTCCAGACCAACTTCACCCTGGAGCAGTCCGGCGGAGGCGGCGGTGGGCCGGCGCCGGCGGGGCCGGGCCTGGAGCCCTTCGCGGCGGGGACGCGTGCCGCCAAGTTCGACCTGGACCTGGTGATGGGCGACGCGGGGGAGGCCCTGGCCGGGACGATCGTGTACCGGCCGGCGCTCTTCGACGCCGGCACCGTCGCGCGCATGGCGGCGCACCTGGCGGCTCTCGTGGAGGCCATGGCGGCCGATCCGCGGAGCCGCGTTTCCGCGGCGCCGCTGCTGGGCGGAGCGGAGCGCGCGCAGCTGCTGGAAGAGTGGAGCGCCACCTCCGCCGCCGCCCCGCCGGCCTGCTTCCACGAGCTGTTCGCGGAGCAGGCCGCGCGCACGCCGGAAGCCGTCGCCGTCGTTTCCCCCGGTGCCACCCTTTCCTACGCCGAGCTGGAGCGGGAGGCGAACCGGCTCGCAGGCCACCTGCGGCGCCGCGGCGTCGGCCCGGAAGCGCGCGTCGCCGTCTGCCTGGAGCGCGGCGCGGACGGGGTCGTCGCCCTGCTGGGCGTGCTCGCGGCCGGCGGCGTCTACGTGCCGCTGGACCCCGCCTACCCCGCCGAGCGCCTGGCCTACGTGCTCGCCGACTCCGGCGCCCGGCTCCTGCTCACCCGCCGGCCGCTGCTCGACCGTCTCCCCGCCCACGCCGGCGAGACGGTCTGCCTCGACGCCGACGGCGGGCGCATCGCGGCGGAGAGCGCCCGGGCCCCCGGCGCCGGCGTGCTGCCGGAGAACCTGGCGTACGTCATCTACACCTCGGGCACCACCGGCCGCCCCAAGGGAGTGCTGGTCCCGCACCGGGGGCTCGCCGCCGTGGCGCGGGCGCAGGCGCGCCAGGCCGGCGTGGGGGCGGGAGACCGGCTGCTCCAGTTCGCCTCGCCCGGCTTCGACGCGTCCGTGTCGGAGATGACCATGGCGCTGGCCTCCGGGGCCACCCTCGTGTCGGGGACGCGCGACGCGCTCGCCCCCGGGCCCGACCTCCTGCGCTTCCTCCGCGAGGAGGCGGTCACCGCCGCCATCCTTCCCCCCGCGGCGCTGGCCGCCATGACGCCGGAGGCGCTCCCGGCGCTGCGTACGCTGATGTCCGCCGGCGAGGCGTGCCCCGCCGAGGTGGTGGACCGCTGGGCCCCCGGCCGCCGCTTCTTCAACCTGTACGGCCCCACCGAAGCCACCATCTGCGCCACGGCGGCGGCGTGCGAGCCGGGCGGCGGGCGCCCCCCCATCGGGCGGCCGCTGGCCGGCACCACCGCGTACGTGCTGGACGCGTACGGAGAGCCGGTCCCCGTCGGCGTCCCCGGCGAGCTGTACGTGGGCGGCGTGGGGGTGGCGCGCGGCTACGGCGGCCGTCCCGAGCCAACGGCCGAGCGCTTCGTCCCCGACCGCTTCGGCGAGGCGGGCGCGCGGCTGTACCGCACCGGCGACCGCGCCCGCTGGCGCCCCGACGGCGAGCTGGAGTTCCTGGGGCGGGTGGACGCGCAGGTAAAGATCCGCGGCTTCCGCGTCGAGCCGGGCGAGATCGAGAGCGTGCTGCGCGGGGAGCCCGGGGTGGCGGACGCCGTCGTCGTGGTGCGCGAGGACGTCCCCGGCGACCGCCGGATCGTCGCCTACGCGGTGCCGCGGGAGGGAGCGGAGCTGTCGGCGGCGGAGCTGAGCGGCCGCCTGGCCGGGCGGCTGCCGGAGTACATGGTCCCCCGCCACTTCGTCGCGCTGGAGCGGATCCCGCTCACGCCAAACGGCAAGCTGGACCGCCGGGCCCTCCCCCGGCCGAGCGTGAGCGGGCGCGACCGGACGATGCCCCGCGACCCCCTGGAGGCCACGCTGGTCCGCGTCTTCGAGGAGGTGCTGGGCGCCACCGGGGTGGGGCCGCGCGACAGCTTCTTCGAGCTGGGCGGGCACTCGCTCCTGGCGGTGCGGCTCATGTCCGCGCTGTACGGGGCCACGGGAGCACGGCTGCCGCTGACGACGCTCTTCCGGGCGCCCACCGTGGAGGGGCTGGCCGGGGAGATCCGCCGCGGCGGCGGGGGGGAGGTCCCGGTCCTGGTCCCGCTCCGCGCCACGGGGAGCCGCGCCCCGCTCGTCCTGGTGCACCCGGGTGGCGGGAGCATCCTGGCCTACGGCGCGCTCGCCGAGCGGCTGGGCGAGGAGCAGCCGGTGTGGGGCGTGCGCTCGCGCGGCATCGAGGAGGGCGAGCTCCCCAACCGGACCGTCGAGGCGATGGCCCGCGACTACCTGGCCGAGATCCGCGCCCGGTGGCCGGAGGGGCCGTACCGGCTGGGCGGCTGGTCCATGGGCGGGGTGGTCGCCTTCGAGATGGCGCGGCAGCTGGACGCGGCGGGGGAGGGCGTGGAGACGCTGGTCCTCATCGACTCGCAGGTCCCCTCGCTGTCCACGCCGGACCGGCCGCCCCCCGGCGGCGGCCTCGTCCTGGCACGGATGTTCGCGCGCGACCTCGGGCTGGGCGACGACCTTCTGCCCGCGCTCGATGCGGAGGCCGGCGACGGCGGCGAGGCGGCGTACCTGCGCCGGCTGCTCCACGCCGGGCAGGCCGCGGGGCGGCTTCCCGCGAGCCTCGACCCGTCATTGCTGGAGCGCCTGTACGGCATCTTCCGGATCAACCTGGAGGCGCTGCACGCGTACCGGCCGGGGGAATACGGCGGGAGCGCCACCCTGCTTCGCGCCGCCGACGGCGATCCGGCCGGGAAACCGGACCTGGGCTGGGGGCGCGTCGTCCGGGGCGGGGTGGACGTGCGAACCGTCCCCGGCACGCACCACACCATGGTTCGCGAGCCCCGGGCGGAGGCGCTTGCCCGCGAAATGGAGCGCGCGCTCGGGTGAAAGCGGATCCGCCTGGAACGGCAGGGTACGGCGGGTTTCGGGCGTGCCCCCGGCTGGCGCCGGGGCCGGGCTTCGGCTCCGTAGAGCAGCAAACAACGCTGCTCAACGGAGTCGAGCCCCGGCGGAAACAGCCCCGCCGGGTCTCGCCCCTTCGGGCCGAAATCCCTCACGCGGGGTGGGCGCTGGCGTCCGCAAGGGTGGGCCCCCTCACCCCCCGCGAGCGGGCGAAAGGGGGAGAACCGCACGGCATCCCTGCCTTCGGCGCCTCGCGGATGACGCGGGGCGCCTGATCGACCCGGGTTCCGTATGAAACCGCACCGGGCACGAGCCGGAGCCGCGGGGCTGCCGCCCGCGCTCTCCACCCGGCGGCCGACCGCGCGGTGTTTCGGTGCGCCGGCGCGCCGCGGGGGCTCCCGACGGGGCACCCCGACTTATATGTTCTGACACTACAGGATACGATTGGATGTCGTGTAATAGAAGACAGCAAATGTCATACGTGGTGTGCCGTATGGGTTTTGGAAGGGATCCGGTGGGTGCTGAAGCCGGCGTGCTCCCACGGCGCCTCCCGCGCGGCCCGGCGCGGCCGACCGTCCGGCGGAGAACACCCGGCGGGAGAGGCTTTTGCCTCGCGCGGCATCCTGTGCTCCGCCGCGAGGGAGCAGGCGCCCGCGCCTGCAAGCCGTTCGAAGCGACTCCCGGCCTCCGCACCCCATGCTGAATCCACATCCTGCGTCCTCGCTCGTAGATCTCCTCCGGTTCCGGGCGGACGAGGACCCGGCCGGGTGCGCCTACACCTTCCTGCTGAACGGGGAGATCGAAGAGGGGCACCTCACCTACGGCGAGCTCGACCTGCGCGCCCGGGCCGTGGCCGCCCGCCTCCAGTCGCTCGGCGCGCGCGGGGAGCGGGCGCTCCTGCTCTACCCGCCGGGGCTGGAGTACGTCGCCGCCCTGTTCGGCTGCTTCTACGCCGGGGTGACCGCGGTCCCCGCCTACCCGCCGCGCCGCAACCGGACCGACGCACGCCTGCAGAGCATCGTGGCCGACTGCCGGCCCACCCTCGCGCTCACCACCCGCGAGCTGCTGGGCGAGGCGGAGCGGCTGTGCGCGAGCACCCCCGAGCTTGGCGGGCTGCGCTGGCTCGCCACCGAGGACGTGCCCGCGGACGAGGCCGGCTCGTGGGCCGACCCGGAGGCATCCGGCGACACGCTGGCCTTCCTCCAGTACACCTCGGGCTCCACGGCCGCGCCCAAGGGCGTGATGGTCAGCCACGGCAACCTCCTCCACAACTTCGCCGTCATCGAGGGCTTCTGCGGCTACACGCCCGCGACGCGCTCGGTCATCTGGCTGCCGCCGTACCACGACATGGGGCTCATCGGCGGCATCCTCCAGCCGCTGTTCACCGGGTACTGGGCCGCGCTGTTCTCGCCGGTGGCCTTCATCCAGCGTCCGGCGCGGTGGCTGGAGGCGATCTCGCGCTACCGGGCCACCAGCAGCGGCGGGCCCAACTTCGCCTACGAGCTGTGCGTGCACGCGGTGCGGCCCGAGGAGCGTGCGGGGCTGGACCTGAGCCACTGGGAGATCGCCTTCAACGGGGCGGAGCCGGTGCGGGCAGAGACGCTGCGCGCCTTCGGCGAAGCGTTCGCGGAGAGCGGGTTCCGGGAGCGGGCGTTCTACCCATGCTACGGGCTGGCCGAGGCGACGCTGATGGTCACCGGCAGCCAGCCGCCGGAGCCGCCGGTGGTGCGCGCCGTAGACGCCGGGGCGCTGGGGGAGGGGATGGTGCGCGAGGCGGAGCCGGAGGGGCGCTACCGGCTGGTGGGGAGCGGGCGGAGCGCGCCGTCGCAGCGGGTGGTCATCGTGGACCCGGTGACGCTGCGCGCGTGCCCGGCCGACCGGGTGGGGGAGGTGTGGGTGGCGGGCGCGAGCGTCGCGCGCGGGTACTGGGGCCGCGCTGAGGAAACGGCCGAGACCTTCGCGGCGTTCGAATCGGCGACCGGGGAGGGGCCGTTCCTGCGCACGGGGGACCTGGGCTTCCTGGACGACGGCGAGCTCTTCGTCACGGGCCGGCTCAAGGACCTGATCGTCATCCGCGGACGCAACCACTACCCGCAGGACATCGAGCAGACCGCCATCCGCAGCCACGATGGGCTTCGCGCGGGGCTCGGCGCGGCGTTCAGCGTGGACCAGGGCGGGGAGGAGCGCCTGGTGGTGGTGCACGAAGTGTCGCGCCAGGCTGCGGCCGGGATGGACGTGGAGGAGGTGGGCGAGGCGATCCGCCGCGCGGTGGCGGCCGAGCACGGGGTGCAGGTGCACGCGGTGGCCGTGGTGCGCCCCGGCGGCGTGCCCAGGACCAGCAGCGGCAAGGTCCAGCGCCGGGCGTGCAGGGCGCGGTTCCTGGCCGGGGAGCTTCCCCTGGTGGGGGTGAGCGTGCGGGAGGACGCGGCGAGCGCGGCTGCGCTCCCGTTCGCCGCCGGCATCACCCGCGAAGCGCTGGAGGCCGCCGGGCCCGGGGAGCGGCAGGCGCTGCTGGAGGATTTCCTGGTGGAGCGGGCCGCGCGGGTGCTGGGGGTGGATCCCGCCCGGGTGGACCGGGAGCGGCCGCTGGTGGCGCTGGGGATGGACTCGCTGCGCGCCATGGAGCTGAAGGGCGCGCTGGAGGCGAGCCTGGGTGCGGCGCTGCCGGTCTCCGCGCTGCTGGACGACGCCGGGATCGAGCGCCTGGCCGTGGATCTCCTGCAGGCGATGTTCACGGCGGACGCCGCCGCGCCCGTGCCCGCCGCCGCGGGGGAGGGCGACGCCCCGCTCTCCTTCGCGCAGGAGCGGCTGTGGTTCCTGGACCGCCTGCAGCCCGGGAGCGCCGCCTACAACCTGGCCGGGGCGCTCCGCCTGCGCGGCGCGCTGGACGCCGCCGCGCTGCGGCGGAGCCTGTCGGCAACCACCCGCCGGCACGAAGCCCTGCGCACCGTTTTCCCCGAGGCCGGCGGGCGGCCCGTGCAGCGGGTGCTGGCCGCCGCGGAGCCGCCGCTTCCCGGGGCGGACCTGTCGCGGCTGGACCCGGCGGACCGGGAGGCGGAGGCGCGCCGGGCCGCGGAGGCGGCCGCGCGGACGCCGTTCGACCTGGCCACGGGGCCGCCGTTCCGCGCGCGGCTGCTGCGGCTGGGCCGTGACGAGCACCTGCTGGTGCTGGGGATGCACCACATCGTCGGCGACGGGTGGTCCACCGGGGTGGTGGTGCGCGAGCTGGCCGCGCTGTACGGCGCGTTCGCGGCGGGCGCCCCCTCGCCGCTCGCCCCGCTCCGGGCGCGCTACGCCGACTTCGCCGCCGGGGAGCGCGAGCGGCTGCGCGGCGAGGCGGTGGACGGAGAGGTGGCCTACTGGCGCGGGCGCCTCGCCGGGCTCGCGCCGCTGGAGCTTCCCACCACGCGCCCGCGCCCCGCCGTGCAGAGCTTCCGGGGCGCGACCCACCGCTTCCGCGTCCCGGCCGGGCCGGCCGCCGCGCTCGCGGCGCTCGGCCGCGGCGAGGGGGCCACCCTCCACATGACGCTGCTGGCCGTCTTCGCCGCGCTCCTGGCCCGCTACTCCGGGGCGGAGGACGTGGCGGTGGGCACGCCCGTGGCCGGCCGCGACACGGAGGAGGCGCGCGCGCTGGTGGGGCTGTTCGTCAACACGGTCGTGCTCCGCGTCGACCTGTCGGGCGACCCTCCGTTCCGGCAGCTGCTCCGCCGGGTTCGCGAGACCAGCCTGGAGGCCTATTCGCACGGGGGGCTCCCCTTCGAGAAGCTGGTGGAAGCGCTCCGGCCCGCGCGCGACCTGGGGCGGAACCCGCTCTTCCAGGTGATGTTCGGCCTCCAAGACCGCGCGGCGGACCCGGGAAGCGCCGCCGGGGTGTCGCTGGAGGTCGAGGCCGTGGACACCGGCACCTCCAAGCTGGACCTGACCCTGTTCCTGGCCGAGGAGCGGGACGGCGCCCTGTCGGCGGCGCTGGAGTACGCGACCGACCTGTTCGACCCGCGCGCGGCGGCGGCGCTCGCCGGCCACTACGGGGAAGTGCTGGCGTCGGCGGTGCGCGACCCCCGGACCCGCGTCTCCGCGCTGGAGCTGCTGACTCCCGGCGAGCGGGCGCGCATCCTGGAGGAGTGGAACGGGACGGGCCGTGCCGTGCCGCCGGTGTGCGTCCACGACCTGTTCACCGCGCAGGCGGCGCGCACGCCGGAGGCGCTCGCGGCGGCGTCGGCGGGGGAAGCGCTCAGCTACGCCGAGCTGGAGCGGCGCTCGGCGGCGCTCGCCCGGCTGCTGCGGGGGCGCGGCGTGGGCCCCGACGTGCGCGTCGGCGTGTGCCTGGAGCGGGGGACCGGGCTGCTGGTGGGGCTGCTGGGCGTGCTCCGCGCCGGGGGCGCGTACGTGCCGCTGGACCCGTCGTATCCCCGGGACCGGCTCGCCTACATGCTGGCGGACGCGCGGGTGCCGGTGCTGCTCACCGAGGCGGGGCTCGCGTCCGCGATTCCCGCGCACGGCGCGGACGTGGTGCTCCTGGAAGAGGCGGGCGAGGGTGGAGACGGGACGCACCCGGACGGCGGCGCCGTCGCCGCGAACGCCGCGTACGTGATCTACACCTCCGGCTCCACGGGGCGGCCCAAGGGGGTGGTGGTGCCGCACGGAGCCGTGGTCAACCTGCTCGCCGCCATGGCGCGCGAGCTCGACGCCGGCCCCGCGGACGTGCTGCTGGCCGTCACCCCCCTCTCGTTCGACATCTCCGTCCTGGAGCTCTTCCTGCCGCTGTCCGTGGGCGCGGCCGTGGCGCTGGCGGACGCCGCGACCGCGTCCGACGGCGCGCGGCTGGGCGGTGCCCTGGCGGAGCTCCGCCCGAGCGTGATGCAGGCGACCCCCGCGACCTGGCAGATGCTGCTGGAGGCCGGGTGGGAGGGGCTGCCGGGCCTGGCGATGCTCTGCGGGGGCGAGGCGCTCGCCCCCGGGCTCGCGGCGCGGCTGCGCACGCGCGGGGCGCGGCTGTGGAACGTCTACGGCCCCACCGAGACGACCATCTGGTCGACCGCGGCGCGGATGACGGACGACGGTCCCGTGACCGTGGGGCGCCCGCTCGCCAACACGCGCGTCTACGTCCTGGACCGCCACGGACGGCCGGTGCCCGCCGGGGTGCCGGGGGCGCTGTTCATCGGCGGGAGCGGGGTGGCGCGGGGATACCACGAGCGGCCGGAGCTGACGGCCGAGCGCTTCGTCCCCGACCCGTTCGGGCCGGAGCCCGGCGGGCGGCTGTACGAGACCGGCGACCGCGCCCGGTTCCTCGCGGACGGCCGCGTCGAGCACCTGGGCCGCGCCGACGACCAGGTCAAGGTGCGCGGCTTCCGCGTCGAGCCCGGCGAGGTGGAGAGCGCGCTGGCGGAGCACCCCGGCGTGCTCCGCGCCGCGGTGGCGGCTCGCGACGACCTCGCGGGGGGAAAGCGCCTGGTGGCGTACGTGGTCCCGGCGGCGGAGGCGGCGCCGTCCCCCGGGGAGCTGCGCGCCTGGCTCCGGCGCACTCTCCCCGAGCACATGGTGCCGGGGGTGGTGGTGGCGCTGGACCGGCTTCCGCTGACCCCCGGCGGCAAGACCGACCGCCGCGCGCTTCCCGAGCCGGCGGCGGGCATCGCCGGCGAAGCGGAGCTCGTCCCGCCCTCCACCCCCGTCCAGGAGATCCTGGCAGGGGTCTGGGCAGAGGTGCTGGAAGTGGGGAGCGTGGGCGCCGCCGACGACTTCTTCGCGCTCGGCGGCCATTCGCTGCTGGGCACGCGGGTGGTGTCGCGCATCCGCGACGCGCTCGGGGTGGAGCTGCCGCTGCGCGCCCTGTTCGAGGCGCCGACGCTGGCGGGGCTGGCCGGGCGGATCGAAGCGCTCCGCTCCACCGGGAGCGAGGCCGCTCCGCCGATCGTGCCGGTGCCGCGCCGGGGGCCGCTGCCGCTGTCGTTCGCGCAGCAGCGGCTGTGGTTCATCGACCGGCTGGAGCCCGGGAGCGCCGCCTACAACATGCCCTACGCGCTGCGCCTGCGGGGCCGGTTCGACCCGGCCGTGCTCGGGCGCGCCCTGACGGAGGTCGCGCGCCGCCACGAGACGCTGCGGACGGTCTTCGGGACGACCGGGGAGGAGCCGGTGCAGGTCGTCCGGGACGCCAAGCCGGCGGTCGTGCCGGTCGCCGACCTGCGTGGGCTCGCCGCCGGGCCGCGCGAGGCGGAGCTGCTCCGGCTCGCCTCGGACGAGGCGGCGCGGCCCTTCGACCTCGCGGCGGGCCCGCTCCTCCGCGTCGCCGCCCTGCGCCTGGGCGAGGCCGAATGGGCGCTCCTCCTCACCATGCACCATATCGTCTCGGACGGGTGGAGCGCGGGGGTGCTGCTCCGCGAGCTGTCGGAATGGTACGGGGCGCTCGCCGGCGGGCGCCGGGCGGAGCTTCCCGCGCTGCCGGTGCAGTACGCCGACTACGCCGCGTGGCAGCGCGGGTGGCCCACCGGCGAGGCGCTGGAGGCCGGGCTCCGTTTCTGGCGCGAGCAGCTGGAAGGCGCTCCGCCGCTGCTGGAGCTGCCCACCGACCGGCCGCGCCCGCAGGTGCAGGACCCCCGCGGCGCGAGGGTCCGCGTGGCTCTCCCCGCGGAGGTCGCCCGCGGGGTGCGGGCGCTCGCCCGTCGGGAGGGAGCGACGGCGTTCATCACGCTCCTCGCGGCGTGGCAGCTCCTGCTGGCGCGCTACGCCGGGCAGGACGACGTCAGCGTGGGCACGCCGGTCGCCGGGCGCACGCGGCTGGAGATGGAGCCGCTGATCGGCTTCTTCGTCAACACGCTGGTCCTGCGTACCGACCTTTCGGGCGAGCCCGGCTTCCGCGAGCTGCTGGGGCGGGTCCGCGAGACGGCGCTGGGCGCGTACCAGCACCAGGAGATCCCCTTCGAGAGGCTGGTGGAGGAGCTGGCCCCGGAGCGGAGCCTGGCGCACACGCCGCTGTTCCAGGTGATGTTCGTCCTGGAGACCGGCGGGCGCCGCGAGCTGCGCATGGGCGGGGTGGAGGTGGAGCCCCTGCCCGCCGGCGGCGCCGGAGCCGCCAAGTACGACCTGACGCTGGACCTCGCCGGGGACGGGGAGGACATCTCCGGGTGGATCGCGTACCGCGCCGGGCTGTGGGATCGCGCGACCATGGAGCGCATGGCCGCGCACTTCGCCCGCCTGGTGGGAGCGGCGGTCGACGACCCCGATCGTCCGGTCGGCGAATTCGCTCCCGGCACGGACGAGGAGCGCGCCCGGGTGCTGGGGGAGTGGGGCTCGGCGGCGCGCGTCCATCCCTCCGGCGACTGCATCCACGACCTGTTCGCGGCGCAGGCGCGGCGCACCCCGGACGCCGTCGCCGTCGTGCACCGCGGCGAGCCGATGACCTACGCGGAGCTGGACCGCGCCTCCAACCGGCTCGCCCACGCGCTGCGCGGGCGCGGCGTGGGGCCGGAAGCGCGCGTGGGCGTCCTCCTGCCTCGCACGCCGGCCGCGCTGGCGGCGCTGCTGGGCGTGCTCAAGGCCGGGGGCGCGTACGTGCCGCTCGACCCGCAGCTCCCGGCGGACCGCATCGCCTTCATGCTGGAGGAGGCCGGGGCCCGCGTCGTCGTCACCGAGAGCGCGCTCCGCGGCCGGGTCCCCGCCGGGGCGGACGTGCTCGCGCTGGACGGCGAGGCCGCGAGCCTGGCCCGCGGGCCCGGGGACGCGCCGGAAACGGGCGTGAGCCCGGACAACCTGTGCTACGTCATCTTCACGTCGGGCTCGTCGGGACGGCCCAAGGGGGTGGCCGTCCAGCACCGCGGGGCCGTCGTCTTCCTGCGCTTCGTGCGGGACCTGGTCCCGGCGGAGGAGCGGGCGTCGGTGCTGGGGGCCACCTCCTTCAGCTTCGACGTCAGCGTCGCCGAGGTCTTCGGCACCCTCTGCTGGGGCGGAAAGCTGGTGCTGGTGGACAACGCGCTCGACCTGCCCTCCGTCGCCGACCAGGACGTGCGCCTGGTGGTGGCGGTGCCCACGGTGGCGGCGGAGCTGGCGCGCGGCGGCGGCATCCCGCCGAGCGTGCGCGGCTTCAACCTCGCGGGCGAAGCGCTCACGGCGGAGCTGGCCCGGGCGCTGTACGGCCTGGACCACGTCCGGGCGGTGCGGAACCTGTACGGTCCCACCGAGGCCACGGTCTACGCCACGTGGTCGGCGGTGCCGCGGGAGAGCGATGCGGTCCGCATCGGGCGTCCGGTGGCCGGAGCCCGGGCCTACGTGCTGGACCCGCGGCTCGCCCCGCAGCCGGTCGGCGTGCCCGGCGAGCTGTACCTGGCGGGCGAGGGGCTTGCGCGCGGCTACGCCGGGCAGCCCGGGCTGACGGCCGAGCGCTTCCTCCCGGACCCGTTCGGCGAGCCGGGGAGCCGCATGTACCGCGTGATGGACCGGGCGCGCTGGCGGCCGGACGCCGAGCTGGAGTACCTGGGGCGGACCGACCGCCAGGTCAAGGTGCGCGGCTTCCGGGTCGAGCCGGGGGAGATCGAGGCCGCGCTGGAGCGCCACGGGCGGGTGCGCGAGGCGGCCGTCGTCGCCCGCGAGGACGTGCCCGGCGACGTGCGGCTGGCCGCCTACGTGGTGCCGGAGCAGGGCGAGGAGCCCACGGGGGCGGAGCTGCGGGCGCACCTCGCGGGGTGGCTCCCGGACTACATGCTGCCGGCCGCGTTCGTGCCGATGGAGCGGCTGCCGCGCGGCGTCGGCGGCAAGGTGGACCGGCGGGCGCTGCCCGCGCCGCGGTGGGGGGCGCAAGGGGCGTACGTGGCGCCGCGGACCCCGCTGGAGGCCGCGCTGGCCGGGGTCTTCGCGGGGGTTTTGCGCCGCGATCGCGTGGGGATCCACGACGGCTTCTTCGAGCTGGGCGGGCACTCGCTGCTGGCCACGCGCGTGGTCTCGCGGCTCCGCGAGGCGCTGGGCGTGGAGGTGCCGCTGCGCGCCGTCTTCGAGGCGCCCACCGTGGCGGCGCTGGCCGGGCGCGTGGAATCCGCCCTGGGCACGGAGCGCTCCGCCGGCGCGCGCATCCCGCGCCGCGAGGGCGACGGCCCTTCGCCGCTCTCCTTCGCGCAGCAGCGGCTCTGGTTCATCCACCAGCTCGACCCCGCGAGCAGCGCCTACAACATGCCCTTCGCGCTGCGGCTGCGCGGCGCGCTGGACGTGCCGGCGCTGCGGGGCAGCCTCGCGGAGCTGGTGCGCCGCCACGAGGCGGTGCGCACCGTCGTCGTGGAGCAGGCCGGGACGGCCATGCAGGCGGTGCTCCCCGCGGCGCCGGTCCCGCTCCCCGTGCTGGACCTTTCCGGGCTCCCGCACGAGTCCCGCCGCGCCGAAGCCGCGCGCCGGGTCGCCGAGGAGGGGCGCCGCCCCTTCGACCTGGCCCGCGGCCCGCTGCTGCGCGTCCTGCTGGTGAGGACGGCGGCGGAGGAATGGGCGCTCTGCCTGACCATGCACCACGTCGCGAGCGACGGCTGGAGCATGGGCGTGCTGGTGCGCGAGGTCGCCGCGCTGTACGCGGCCCTGTCGCGGGGGGAGGCGTCGCCGCTCCCCGAGCTGGAGCTGCAGTACGCGGACTTCGCCGCCTGGCAGCGCCGGTGGCTCGCCGGCCCGCGGATGGAGGAGCAGCTGCGCTACTGGCGCCAGCAGCTGGACGGAGCCCCGCCGCTGCTGGAGCTGCCGACGGACCATCCCCGCCGCGGCGATCTGGGCGCGACGGAGACGGGCAGCCCCTTCGAGCTCGCCCCGGAGCTGACGCGGGGGCTCCGCGAGCTGGGGCGCCGCGAGGGCGCCACGCTCTTCATGACGCTGCTGGCCGCCTGGCAGGCGCTTCTGGGGCGCTACGCCGGCCAGGACGACGTGGTCGTCGGCACCGCGATCGCGAACCGCACCCGCGCGGAGCTGGAGGGGCTGATCGGCTTCTTCGTCAACTCGCTGGTGCTGCGCGCCGACCTTTCGGGCGATCCCGGCTTCCGCGAGCTGCTGGGGCGGGTCCGGGAAACGACGCTGGGCGCCTTCGCGCACCAGGACCTGCCGTTCGAGCGCCTGGTGGAGGAGCTGGCGCCGGAGCGGAGCCTGGTGCACAACCCGCTCTTCCAGGTGATGTTCGCCCTGCAGAACATGGAGCTGGGCACCCCCACCCTGGGCGAGCTGGAGACGGAGCCGCTGGAGGGCGCGGATGCCGGGGCCAAGTTCGACCTCCGGGTGACGCTTTCCGAGGTGGGGGAGGGGATCCAGGGCCGGATCCTCTACCGCGCCGACCTGTTCGAGGGCTCCACCATCGCGCGCATGGCGGAGCACTTCCGCGTCCTGCTGGAGGCCGCCGTGGCGGACCCGGACCGCCGGCTCCGCGCGCTCCCGCTCGCGCCCGCCGCCGAGCTGGAGCTGCTGGTCGCCCGCTGGAGCGGGGCGGGCGCGGCCGCGCTCCCGGAGCGCTGCGTGCACGAGCTGTTCGCCGCGCAGGCGGCGGCGACGCCCGGCGCCGTGGCGCTGGTGCACGGGGACCGCACGCTCACCTACGCCGCGCTGGACCGCCGCGCCAACCGCCTGGCCCACCTCCTCGTGCGCCGCGGCGTCGGCCCGGACGCGCGGGTCGGCATCTGCGCCGAGCGCTCCCCGGAGATGGTCGTGGCGCTGCTGGCGATCCTCAAGGCGGGCGGCGCCTACGTGCCGCTGGACCCCGCCTACCCGGCCGGGCGCCTGGCGTACATGCTCGCCGACGCCGCCGTGCCGGTGCTGCTCACCCAGCGGCGGCTGCTGGACCAGCTCCCGGCGCACGGGGCGGAAGTGGTGCTCCTGGACTCCCTTTTCGCCGGAGGAGAAGATGGAGTAGAGGACGACGGCGACGCCCTCCCGCCCGCGGCCGCCGTCACGCCCGGGCACCTGGCGTACGTCATCTACACCTCCGGCTCCACCGGCCGCCCCAAGGGCACCGAGGTCCCGCACCGGGCGATCCCCGGCTTCTTCCGCGGCGTGAGCTACGTCCGCTTCGACGCGGACCAGGTCCTCCTCCAGCACTCCTCCCCGTCGTGGGACGTGCTGACGCTGGAGCTGTGGCCCGCGCTGCTCACCGGGGGGACCTGCGTGCTGTACCCGGGGCGGACCCCCGAGCTCGCGCTCCTGGGCGAGCAGGTCCGCGCGCACGGCGTCACCACGCTCTGGCTGACCTCCGCCTACTTCAACCTGGTCGTCGACACCTGCCCGGAGATCCTGGCCGGCGTGCGCCAGGTGATGGTCGGCGGCGAGGCCGTTTCCGTGCCGCACGTGCGCCGCGCGCTGCGGCTGCACCCCGGTCTGCGGCTGGTCAACGGGTACGGCCCGAGCGAGTGCACCGTCTTCGCCACCTGCTTCCCCGTCCCGGCGGACTTCGACGCGGCGGCCGTCCCCATCGGCAGGCCCATCGGCGACCGGCGCGTCTACCTGCTGGACCGCGACTCCGGGCCGGTGCCGGTGGGCGTGCCGGGGGAGCTGTGCGTCGGGGGGCCGGCCGTGGCGCGCGGCTACCGCGGCCGCCCGGCGCTGACGGCCGAGCGCTTCGTCCCGGACCCGTTCTCCGGCGAGCCGGGATCGCGCATGTACCGCTCCGGGGACCGGGTGCGCTGGAGGGCGGACGGGGAGCTGGAGTTCCTAGGGCGCATGGACCAGCAGGTCAAGGTCCGCGGCTTCCGCATCGAGCCCGGCGAGGTGGAGGCCGTGCTCGCCGAGCACCCCGGCGTGCGGGACGCGGTGGTACTGGTGCGCGAGGCCGCCTCCGGCGAGCCCGGCGACCGGCGCCTGGTGGCCTACGTGGTTCCCGGCGCCGGGGAGAGCGGCGCCCCGCCGGAGGAAGTCCACGCCGAGTACGTGCGGGAGTGGGAATCGCTCTTCGGCGACACCTACTCCGGCGAGGCCGCGGACGAGGCGGCGGACCGGAGCCCGGCCTTCAACCTCGCCGGGTGGAACAGCAGCTACACGGGCGAGCCCATCCCCGCCGTGGAGATGCGCGAGTGGGTGGAGGCCACCGCGAGCTCGCTGCGCGCGCTGCGCCCCCGCCGCGTCCTGGAGATCGGCTGCGGCACCGGGCTCCTCCTCTTCCGGCTGGCGCCGGAGTGCGGCGAGTACTGGGGCGCCGACCTGTCCCCCGCCGCGATCGCGTCCCTGCGCGAACAGCTGGCGCGCCCCGGGCGCGAGCTGCCGGGCGTGCGCCTGCTGGAGCGCGCGGCCGACGACTTCGGCGGCATTCCCGCGGGGCACTTCGACCTGGTGGTGATCAACTCGGTGGTGCAGTACTTCCCCGGCGCGGACTACCTGCTGCGCGTGCTGGAGGGCGCCGTGGCCGCGCTCGCTCCCGGCGGCACGCTGTGGGTGGGCGACGTGCGCAGCCTGCCGCTGCTGGAGGCGTTCCACGCCTCGGTGGAGCTGGCGCAGGCCGGCGGCGAGGTGCCCGTGTCCGCGCTGCGGGACCGGGTGCGCAGGCGGGTGGCGCGCGACAAGGAGCTGCTGGTGGACCCGGAGCTCTTCCGGGCGCTCCCGCGCCGGCTGCCGCGCGTCGACGGCGTGGAGATGCGGCTCAAGCAGAGCCGCTCCGGCAACGAGATGACCCGCTTCCGGTACGACGTGCTGCTGCGCGTGGAGTCCGGGGCGCGCCCCGCCGCGCCCGCGTGGCGCCGCTGGGACGAGCTGGGGAGCGTGGAGGCGGTGCGCCGGGTGCTGGAGGAGGAGGCGCCCGCGGCGCTGGCGGTGGCGCGGGTGCCGAACCCGCGCGTGGCCGGGGCGCTGGCCGCGCTCGACGGCGACGCCGGTCCGGAGACCGTGGACGAGCTGCGCGCGGCGGTCGCGGAGCGGGAGGCCCGCGCCCCGGACCCGGAGGCGTTCCGCGAGCTGGCGGAGGCGCGCGGCTACCGTGCCCGCGCCCGCTGGGCGGCGGGCGGCGGGCCCGGCGAGTACGACGTGCTCCTGGTCCGCGGCGAGGAGGCCATGGTGGCGCTCCCCGAGGCCACCCCGGCGGCGCCGCTCCCCTGGAGCGCGTACGTCAGCGACCCGCTGGCGAGCCGGCGGGGCCGGTGGCTCGTGCCGGAGCTGCGCGCCTGGCTCCGGGAGCGGCTGCCCGAGTACATGGTCCCGGGGGCGCTGGTGGTGATGGACGCGCTCCCCCTCACCCTCAACGGCAAGGTGGACCGCCGGGCCCTCCCCGCGCCCGAGGACGCCGTGCCGGACGCGGCCTACCGGGCACCGCGGACCGACGCGGAGGAGATCCTGGCGGGCATCTGGGCGGAGGTGCTGGGGCTGGAGCGGGTGGGCGTCGACGCCGGCTTCTTCGACCTGGGGGGGCACTCCCTGCTCGCGACGCAGGTGGTCTCGCGGGCGCGGCGGGCGTTCGGGCTGGAGGTGCCGCTGCGCATGCTCTTCGAGGCGCCGACGCTGGCCGCGCTGGCCGGGCGCATCGAGGAGCTGCGGAGCGCCGGGACGGCCGTGGCTCCGCCCATCGGCCGGGTGCCGCGGGAGGGGAGCGAGGGGCTGCCGCTTTCGTTCGCGCAGCAACGGCTGTGGATGGTGGACCGGCTGCAGCCGGGGAGCCCCGTCTACAACATGCCCGCCGCGCTCCGCATGCGCGGGAGGCTGGACGTGCGGGCGCTGGCCCGGAGCATCGGGGAGCTGGCGCGCCGCCACGAGGCGCTGCGCACGGTCTTCGTGGAGCGCGGCGACGCTCCCGTGCAGGTCGTCCGTCCGCCCGCCCCGGTGGCGCTGCCGCTCGTCGACCTGCGCGGGGTCCGGGACCCGGCGCGCCACGCGGAGCGGCTCGCGGGCGAGGAGGCGCTGCGCCCGTTCGACCTGGCGCGCGGCCCGCTCCTGCGCGCGCGGCTGCTGCGCCTGGGAAGCGACGACCACGTGCTGTGCTTCACGCTCCACCACGTGGTCAGCGACGGGTGGAGCATGGACGTGCTGGTGCGCGAGGTTTCCGCGCTCTACGGCGCCTTCAGCCGGGGGCGGGCTTCGCCGCTCCCGGAGCTGCCGGTGCAGTACGCCGACTACGCGGTGTGGCAGCGCGCCTGGCTGAGCGGCGAGACCCTGGAGGAGCAGGTCGGCTTCTGGAAGCGGGCGCTGGGCGGCGCCCCCCCGCTGCTGGAGGTCCCCGTCGACCGGCCGCGCGCGACCGGGCAGAGCCCGCGCGCCGGCAGCCACGGCTTCGCCCTGTCCCCGGAGGCCGCGGAGGGGCTGCGGACGCTCTCGCTGCGCGAGGGGGCGACGCTCTTCATGACGCTGCTGGCCGGCTGGCAGCTGCTGCTGGGGCGCTACGCGGGGCAGGACGACGTGGTGGTGGGCACCCCCATCGCCGGGCGCACGCGGCGCGAGACGGAGGGGCTGATCGGCTTCTTCGTCAACATGCTGGCGCTGCGCGCCGACCTGGGCGGCGATCCCACGGTCCGGGAGCTGGTGGGGCGGGTGCGGGAAGCGGCGCTGGGGGCCTACGCGCACCAGGACCTCCCCTTCGAGCGCCTGGTGGAGGAGCTGGCCGTGGAGCGCAGCCTCACGCACCAGCCCGTCTTCCAGGCCGCCTTCGCCCTCCGGCGGGCCGCCGCGTACGAGCGGCTGTCGCTTGGCGAGCTGGAGCTGGCGCCCTTCGGGACCGGCGAGGGTCCCGTGAGGTTCGACCTGGAGCTGACGGCGGCGGAAGGCGGCGACGGGCTGGGCGGAACGCTCCTCTACCGGGAAGCGCTGTTCGAGGCGGCGACGATCGCGCGCATGGCCGGGCACCTGGAAGCGACCCTGGAAGCCATGGCGGCCGACCCGGGGCGCCGCGTCTCGGAGCTGTCGATGATGCGCGGGCCGGAGCGCGCGCGGCTGCTGGCGGCGTCGGTGCCCACCCCGGCCACGCCTCCCCGGGAGATGCTGCACGAGCGGTTCGCGCGCCAGGCGGAGCGCACGCCGCACGCGCCGGCCGTCTCCATCGGAACGCAGTCGATCCCCTACGCCCGGCTGGACGCCGCGGCCAACCGGCTCGCGCACCACCTGCGCGGGCGGGGGGTCGGTCCGGAGGCGCGCGTGGGGGTGTGCCTGGACCGCGGACCCGAGATGGTCGTCGCGGTGCTGGCCGTGCTCAAGGCCGGCGGCGCCTACGTGCCGCTGGACCCCGCCTACCCGTCCGAGCGCCTGGCCCGCACCCTGGGCGACTCGGGCGCCCGCGTGCTCGTCACGCGGAGCGCGCCGCCGGAGCTCCTCGCCGGCTTCGGCGGGGAGGTGGTGCAGCTGGACCGTGACCGGGAGGCGGTCGAGAGCGCGCCGGACGGAGCGCCGCAGAGCGGGGTGGGCCCGCGGAACGCGGCGTACGCCATCTACACCTCCGGCTCCACGGGAACGCCCAAGGGAGTGGTGGTGGAGCACGCGAGCCTCGCGGCCACGGTGCTGACCATGCGCGACACCTTCGGGCTGGGAGCCGGGGAGGTGTTCCTGTCGCTGGCGAGCTTCGCGTTCGACATCTGGGGCTTCGAGGTCTTCGCCCCGCTTCTCGCGGGGGGGACGGTGCGGCTGGTCGCGCGGGAGGGGGTGCTGGACGTGGAAGGGCTGGTCGCGGAGCTGGGCGAGGTGGATGCGGTGCACGCCGTGCCCGCGCTGATGCACGAGTTGGTGCAGCGGGTGCAGGCCGGGCCGGGGGTCCTGCCGCGCGTGAGGCACGCGTTCGTGGGCGGCGACGCGGTCCCGCCGGACCTGGCGGCGCGGATGACGGCCGTGTTCCCGGGGGCGCGGGCGTGGACGCTGTACGGGCCCACCGAGGCCACCATCGTCAGCGCGGTCGCGCCCGCGCGGCCGGAGGGCGGCCACACGTGGCACGCGGTGGGGCGGGCGCTGCCGGGGGAGGGGACGTACGTGTGCGACGGGGCGGGGAGCCTGCTCCCGGCTGGGGTGGCGGGCGAGCTGTGGATCGGCGGCGCGGGGGTGGCGCGGGGGTACCTGGGCCGCGCGGAGCTGACGGCGGAGACGTTCGTGCCCGACCCGTTCTCGGGGGATCCGGGGGGGCGGCTGTACCGGACGGGGGACCGGGTGCGCCGGCGGGCCGACGGGGAGCTGGAGTTCCTGGGCCGCGTCGACCGGCAGGTCAAGATCCGCGGCTTCCGGATCGAGCCGGGCGAGGTCGAAGCCGTGCTGGCGGGCCAGGACGGCGTCCGCCAGGCCGTGGTCGCGGTGCGGGAGGACGTGCCCGGGCAGAAGCGCCTGGTGGCCTACCTGGTGGCGGACGAAGGTGCGCTGCTTTCCCCGGGAGAGCTGCGGGACCGGCTGGCCACGCGGCTGCCCGCCTACATGGTGCCGGATGCCTGCGTGGTCCTGGAGAGCCTTCCGCTCACCCCCACCGGCAAGGTGGACCGGCGGGCGCTCCCCGCGCCCGAGCCCGGGAGCGGGACGGAATACGCCGCTCCGGAATCGGAGATGGAGGAGCTGCTCTGCCGGATCTGGCTGGACGTCCTGGACTCGGGAGGCGCGGCGCGGCCCGCGCGGGTGGGAAGGCTCGACAACTTCTTCGGGCTGGGGGGGCACTCCCTCCTGGCCATACAGGTCGTCACGCGGATCCGCCGGGAGCTCGGGATCGAGCTGCCGCTCGCGGCCCTGTTCGAATCGCCCACGGTGGCGGAGCTCGCCACCACGCTGGAGGACCTGTTCATCCTGGCGCTGGACGAATCGGATCTCGAAGCGCGCCTGGACCGCCTGGAGCTCGTGGGCGGCCCGGACGCGGGCCGGTAGCGGTCCGGAACCACCGCCACATCCACGTGCGCTGCCATTCATGAGCCGAGACGCGACGAGCGGGGCAGGAAAGCTTCTCAGCGGACTGTCGCCCGAAAAGAGGCGGCTGCTCCTGCGGGACATGCTGCGCGAAAGAAAGGTCGCCGGGGACCGGGACCGGATCCCCCGGCGGGATTCCACCGGGCCGGCGCCGCTGTCGTTCGCGCAGCAGCGGCTGTGGGTGGTGGACCGGCTGGAGCCCGGGAGCGCCGCCTACAACATGCCTTCCGCGCTGCGGCTGCGGGGCGCGCTGGACACGGCCGCGCTGCGGGCGACCCTGGACGAGGTCGCGCGGCGGCACGAAGCGCTGCGGACCACGTTCGAGGAGCGCGACGGCGCGCCCGTGCAGGTCGTCCGGCCGCCCGCTCCCGTGCCGCTGCCGGTGCTCGACCTGCGGGCCCTCCCCCGGGCGGCGCGGGAGCGGCAGGCGCGCGGGCTCGCGGACGACGAGGCGAGGCTTCCCTTCGACCTCGTCCACGGTCCGCTGCTGCGCGCCCGCCTCATTCGGCTGGGGGACGAGGACCACGTGCTCTGCTTCACGCTTCACCACGTCGTCAGCGACGGGTGGAGCATGGGCGTGCTCGTGCGCGAGGTTTCCGGGCTCTACGGCGCCCTGAGCCGGGGCCTGGAGCCGCAGCTGCCGGAGCTGCCGGTGCAGTACGCCGACTACGCCGTGTGGCAGCGGAGCGGGCCCGGGGAGGACGCCCTGGAGGGGCAGCTGGCGTACTGGAGGGAGCGGCTGGCGGGCGCGCCGCGGCTCCTGGAGATCCCCACGGACCGCCCGCGGGTGGCGGGGCAGGACGCGCGCGCGGGGAATCATCTCTTCACCCTCCCCGTGGAGCTGTCGCGGGGGCTGCGGGAGCTCGCGCACCGGGAGGGCGCGACGCTCTTCATGGCGCTGCTCGCCGCCTGGCAGACGCTGCTGGGGCGCTATGCCGGGCAGGACGACGTGGTCGTGGGGAGTCCGGCCGCGGGACGGACGCGGGACGAGACGGAGGGGCTGATCGGCTTCTTCGTCAACATGCTGGCGCTGCGCGGCGACCTGTCGGGGGATCCCACCTGGACCGAGCTTCTGGGGCGGGCGCGGCGGACGGCGCTGGAAGCGTACGCGCGCCAGGAGCTTCCCTTCGAGCGCCTGGTGGAGGCGCTGGTCGTGGAGCGCAGCCTCACGCACGCGCCGCTCTTCCAGGTGGTCTTCACCCTCGACCAGGGCGCCGAGCCGGACGAGCGGCTGCGGCTGGGCGACCTTGAGCTGGAGCGGTTCGGGGAGGGCTCCGGGGTCGCGCAGTTCGACCTGGACCTCACCGTGCGGGACTCCGGGGACAGCATCGGCGGGACGCTGGCCTACCGGAGCGCGCTGTTCGAGGCGGCGACCATCGCGCGCATGGCGGGGCACCTGGAGGGGGTGCTGGAGGCCATGGTGGCCGGCCCGCGGCGGCGCCTGTCGGAGCTGTCGCTGGCGAGCGGGGCGGAGCGGGCGCAGGTGCAGCACGCCTGGAACGCGACCGCCCGCGAGTTCCCGGGCGGACGCTGCCTCCACGAGCTGATCGCGGAGCACGCGCGGCGCACCCCGGACGCGCCCGCCGTGGTCTTCGAGGGACGCGCGATCTCCCACGCCGAGCTGGACGCCCGGGCGAACCGGCTGGCGCACGGCCTCCGCGGGCGGGGCGTCGGGCCCGAGGTGCGGGTGGGGATCGCCGTGGACAGGGGACCGGAGCTGGCCCTGGCGCTCCTGGCCGTGCTCAAGGCCGGCGGCGCGTACGTGCCGCTGGACCCCGCCTATCCCGCCGCGCGCATCGCCCACGTGCTCCGCGACTCCGGCGCCGCCCTGCTGCTGACCCAGGAGCACCTGGCCGGACGCCTCTCCGCGGACGGGATCCCCACGACCGCCCTGGAAGCGCTCCGGGAGGAGACAGAGACCGGGCCCGCGCACGCCCCGGAGAGCGGGGTTTCCGCGCAGAACCTCGCCTACGTCATCTACACCTCGGGGTCCACGGGCACGCCCAAGGGGGCCGCCGTCCCGCACCGCGCCGTCGTCAACCTCGCTGTTGACATGTCGCAGCGTCTCGGGCTCCGGCCGGACGACCGCTTCCTCCAGTTCGCCTCGCCGGGCTTCGACGTGGTGGTGGAGGAGGTCTTCCCCGCCTGGCTCGCCGGCGCCGCCGTGGTGTTCTCGCGCGAGGAGCTGTTCGTGCCCGGGACGCTGCTGCGCGTGGCCGCCGGCGAGGGAGTCACGGTCATGGAGCTGCCCACGGCCTACTGGCACGAGTGGGTGCGCGAGCTGACCCTGCGGCGGCAGCGTCTCCCCGGGTGCGTGCGCCTGGTCCTGGTGGGGGGCGAGCGCCTTTCCGCCGAGCGGCTGCGCGAGTGGGCGGAGCTGCGCGCCGCGCTGGTGCACGTCTTCGGGCTGACGGAGACCGCGTGCACCTCGACCACCCTGCACCTGGCCCCGGGCGACGACGGGTCGCGCTGGGGCAGCCTGCCCATCGGGCGGCCCACCGGCAACGTGCGCGTGTACGTGCTGGACCGGTGGGGACAGCTGCTCCCCCCCGGCATCGCCGGGGAATTGTTCATCGGCGGCGAGGGCGTGGGGCGCGGCTACCTGGGGCGGCCGGAGCTGACGGCGGAGCGCTTCCTCCCGGACGCGCTCGGGGGCGAGGCGGGCTCGCGGCTGTACCGGACGGGGGACCGGGTGCGCTGGCTGGCGGACGGGACGCTGGAGTTCCTGGGCCGCGTGGACGAGCAGGTGAAGGTGCGCGGGTTCCGGATCGAGCCGGGGGAGGTGGAGGCGGCGCTGCTGGGACACGCGGCGGTGCGGGAGGCGGTGGTGGCGGTGCGGGAGGATCCCGCCTTCGGCGTGCCGGGGGACAGGCGGCTGGTCGGCTACGTGGTCGCCGAGGAGGGGGCGGAGCTCTCGGGCGCGGAATTGCGGGCGCACCTGGCCGCGCGGCTGCCGGAGCACCTGGTGCCGGGAGCGTTCGTGGTCCTGGCGAGCCTGCCGCTGACCCTCAACGGCAAGGTGGACCGGGCGGCGCTGCCGGCGCCGGAGCACGGGGGCGAAGCGGCGTACGTGGCGCCGGGGACGCCCACGGAGGAGGTGCTGGCGGGGATCTGGGCGGAGGTGCTGGGGCTGGAGCGGGTGGGGGTGGAGGCGAGCTTCTTCGAGCTGGGCGGGCACTCGCTGCTGGCGACGCAGGTGGTCTCCCGGGCGCGGCACGCGCTCGGGGTGGAGGTGCCGCTGCGGGCCCTGTTCGAAGCGCCCACGGTGGCCGGGCTGGCCGGCCGCATCGACGCGCTGCGGAGCGAGGGCGCCCCGCCGGCGCCGCCCATCGAGCGGTTCCCGCGCGGAGGGGGCGAAGGCCTGCCGCTGTCCTTCGCCCAGCAGCGATTGTGGCTGGTGGACCGGATGGAGCCGGGGAGCGCCGCCTACAACGTCCCCGCCGCGCTGCGGCTGCGGGGAGCGCTGGACGTGGCCGCCCTGCGGGCGAGCCTGGACGCGCTGGTGCGGCGGCACGAGACGCTGCGCACCACGTTCGCCGAGCGCGGCGGCGCGCCCGTGCAGGCGGTCCATCCGCCCGCCCCGGTCCCGCTGCCGGTCGTGGACCTGGGCCGGCTGCCCGCCGGGGCGCGGGAGCGGCACGCCGAGCGGCTGGCGAGGGCGGAGGCGCTGCGGCCCTTCGACCTGGCCCGGGGACCGCTCGTGCGGAGCACGCTGCTCCACCTGGGCGGCGGGGACCACGCGCTGTTCTTCACGCTCCACCACGTCGTCAGCGATGAGTGGAGCATGGAGGTGCTGGTGCGCGAAGTGTCCGCCCTCTACGCCGCCTTCGGCCGGGGCGAGCCGCCGCAGCTCCCGGAGCTGCCGGTGCAGTACGCCGACTACGCCGTGTGGCAGCGGCGCCGGCTGAGCGGCGCCGTGCTGGAGGAGCAGCTGGCCTTCTGGAAGGAGGAGCTGGCCGGGGCGCCGCCGCTGCTGGAGCTGCCCGTGGACCATCCGCGCACGCAGGCGCCGGGGGATGCGCGCGCCGCCGGCCACACGTTCGCGCTGGGCGCGGAGGTGTCGCGGGCGCTGCGGGCGCTGTCGCGGCGCGAGGGGGCCACGCTGTTCATGACGCTGCTGGCCGCCTGGCAGGCGCTCCTGGGGCGCTGGGCCGGGGAGGACGACGTGGTCGTGGGAACCCCCATCGCCGGGCGGACGCGGGCGGAGACGGAGGGGCTGATCGGCTTCTTCGTCAACCTGCTGGCGCTGCGCGGCGACCTGTCGGGGGATCCCACCTGGAGCGAGCTGCTGGGGCGGACGCGGGAAGCGGCGCTGGGGGCGTACGCGCACCAGGAGCTTCCCTTCGAGCGCCTGGTGGAGGAGCTGGGCGTGGAGCGCAGCCTCGCGCACTCCCCCGTCTTCCAGACGGTGTTCGCCCTGGGCCGGCCCGGCGGGCGCGGCGCGCGGCTGTCGCTGGGCGACGTGGAGCTGGCGCCGTTCGGCGCGGGTGCGGAGGTCGCCCGCTTCGACGTGAGCCTGACGATGACGGACGGGGCGGAGGGGCTGGGCGGGACCTTCCTCTACCGCGAAGCGCTGTTCGAGGCGGCGACCGTGGCGCGCATGGCCGGGCACCTGGCGGCCGTGCTGGAGGCGATGGCGGCCGACCCGGGGCGGCGGGCCTCCTCGCTGTCGCTGCTGCGCGGGGCGGAGCGCGCGCAGGTGCTCGAAGCCTGGAACGCCACCGCGGCGGAGGTCCCGGGGGAGTGCGTGCACGAGCGGTTCGCCGCTCAGGCGGAGCGCACCCCCGCGGCCGTGGCGGTCCGCTCCGCCGGGGGGACGCTCACCTACGCCGAGCTGGAGCGCCGCTCCGGCCGGCTGGCGCGCCACCTCCGGCGCCGCGGCGTCGGGCCTGAGGTGGCGGTGGGGCTGCTCCTGGAGCGCTCGGCGGAGATGGTCGTCGCCGTGCTCGCCGTCCTCCGGGCCGGCGGCGCCTACCTCCCCCTGGACCCGCGCCATCCCCCCGAGCGCCTGCGCCGCCTGCTGGCGGACGCGGGCGCGCCGGTGCTGCTGACCCAGGCGAGCCTGGCCGCGCGCGTGGAGGGGTGCCCGTGCGCCGTGGTCCGCCTGGACGCCGACGCCGCCGCGATCGCGGGCGAGCCGGAGGGGGCGCCCGCGGTCCGGGTGGATGCGAGGGGCGCCGCCTGCGTGATCCACACCTCCGGCTCCACGGGCACGCCCAGGGGAGTGGTCGTCGAGCACGGCGGCCTGGCCAACTACCTCCGCTTCTTCGACCGCGAGGTGCTGGGGGCGGAGGGCTTCGCGCTGCCGCTGGTGTCGCGGCTCGCCTTCGACGCGCACGTGCGGCAGCTCTTCCCGCCGCTGCTGCGGGGCGGGGCGGTGTGGGTGCTGCCGGAGGAGACGGCCACGGACCCGGCGGCGCTGCTGGAGGCGCTGTCGGGGGAGGAGCGGGTGTCGTTCGGGGGGGTGCCGTCGCTGTGGAGCGCGATGCTGGAGCGGGTGGAGCGCGGCGAGGCGGCCGCGCCGCGGGGGCTGGTGGCGGTGCTGCTGGGGGGAGAGGCGCTGCCGGAGGCGCTGGCGCGGCGGACGCGCGCGATGTTCCCGGGGGTGGCGATCTGGAACCACTACGGTCCCACGGAAGCCACGGTCAACACCACCGTGGCGCGGCTGGACGGGGCGGGGCGGCCGAGCCTGGGCCGGCCCATCGCCAACGTGCGCGTCTACGTGCTGGACGCGCGGGGGGAGCCCTCGCCGCTGGGGGCGCCGGGCGAGCTGTACGTGGGCGGGGCGGGGGTGACCCGCGGGTACCTGGGGCGGCCCGAGCTGACGGCGGAGCGGTTCGTCCCGGACGCGCTCGGCGGCGGGGTGGGCGCGCGGCTGTACCGCACGGGCGACCGGGTGCGCTGGCTCCCCGCCGGCGAGCTGGATTTCCTGGGCCGCATCGACCACCAGCTCAAGATCCGCGGATTCCGCGTGGAGCCGGGGGAGATCGAGGCGGCGCTGCGGACGCACGAGCAGGTGCGGGAAGCCGTGGTGCTCCTGCGCGAGGACGTGCCCGGCCGGCAGCGGCTGGTGGCGTACGTGGCCGGCGGATCGGGGACGCAGGTGTCGCCGGCGGAGCTGCGGGGCCGCCTGGCGGAGCTCCGCCGGCACGTGGCGGAGCGGCTGCCGGAGTACATGGTGCCGGCGGCGTTCGTGGCGCTGGAGAGCATTCCCACGACCTCCGGCGGCAAGGTCGACCGGCGGGCGCTCCCGGCCCCGGAGTGGGAGACCGAGGAGGAGCACGTGGCGCCGCGCACGGTGGTGGAGGAGCTGGTCGCCGGGATCTGGGCGGAGGTGCTGGAGACCGAGCGCGTGGGGGTGACGGCGAGCTTCTTCGCGCTGGGAGGGCACTCGCTGCTTGCCACGCAGGTGGTCTCGCGCCTGGCGGAAACGCTCGGCGTCGAGGTGCCGCTGCGGACGCTGTTCGAGATGCCCACCGTGGAAGCGCTGTCCAGCTTCGTGGAGGACCGGCTGCTCGGCGCCCTGGAGCCCGGCCAGGTGGCGGAGCACCTGGAGCGGCTGGGGCCCGACGAAGACCTCGACGCGGCCCGGACCCGGGACCCGGCCGCGTAGGCGAGTTCCGTAGTTTCGTAGCAGAGATCCGCATTTCATCGACATTGCCGCACATGAGCGACCAGCCCACTGCCGGATCCGCGGACGCGCTCGGACATCTCTCGTCCGCGACAAGGCAGGCGCTCCTGCAGAGCATCCTGCGGGAGCGGAGCGTGCCCGTCCTGGAGAAGATTCCGCGCAGGCCCACCCCCGGGCCCGCGCCGCTGTCGTTCGCGCAGCAGCGGCTGTGGCTGGTGGACCGGCTGGAGCCGGGAAGCCCCGCCTACAACATGCCCTACGCGCTGCGCCTGCGGGGCGTGCTCGACCCGGCGGCGCTGCGGGCCAGTCTGGACGCGCTGGTGCGGCGTCACGAGGCGCTGCGCACCACGTTCGCCGAGCAGGGGGACGGGCCGGTGCAGGTCGTCCACCCGCCGGCACCCGTCGCCCTGGCGGAGCTGGACCTGCGCCGCCTGCCGGACGCCGGGCGGGAGGCGGCGCGCCTGGTGGAGGAGGAGTCGCTGCGGCCGTTCGACCTGGAGCGCGGGCCGCTCCTGCGCAGCACCCTGCTGCGCCTGGGCGAGGCCGACCACGTGCTGCTCTTCACGCTGCACCACGTGGTCAGCGACGGCTGGAGCCGCGGCGTGCTGGTGCGCGAGGTTTCCGCCCTGTACGGCGCCTTCAGCCGGGGCGAGGAGCCGCGCCTCCCGGAGCTGCCGGTCCAGTACGCCGACTTCGCCGTGTGGCAGCGCGGCTGGCTCAGCGGGGCTAGGCTGGAAGGGCACGTCGGCTACTGGAAGGAAAAGCTCGGCGGCGCCCCTCCGCTGCTGGAGATCCCGACCGACCATCCGCGTGCCCCGGGGCGGAGCCAGCTGGCGGGGAGCCACCGCTTTGCGCTGCCGGCGGCGGTGGCGCAGGGGCTGCGCGAGCTCTCGGAGCGCGAAGGCACGACGCTGTTCATGACGCTGCTGGCCGGCTGGCAGGCGCTGCTGGGCCGCCATGCGGGGCAGGAGGACGTGGTGGTGGGCAGCGCCATCGCGGGGCGCACGCGGCGCGAGACGGAGGGGCTGATCGGGTTCTTCGTCAACCTGCTCGCGCTGCGGGTGGACCTGGCGGGAGATCCCACCCTGAGCGAAGTGCTGCGCCGTGTGCGGGAAACGGCGCTGGGGGCGTACGCGCACCAGGACCTCCCGTTCGAGCGCCTGGTGGAAGAGCTGGGGGTGGAGCGCAGCCTGACGCACCCGCCCGTCTTCCAGGCCACCTTCGCCCTGCAGACGGCAGGCGGGACGGGCGAGCGGCCGGTCCTCGGCGAGATGGAGGTGGAGCCGTTCGGCGCGGACGAAGTGGCGGCCAAGTTCGACCTGGACCTGGTGGTCATCGATTCAGGCGAGCGGATGGACGGGGTGCTGGTCTACCGGGAGGCGCTGTTCGAGGCGGCGACGGCGGCGCGCCTGGCCGGGCACCTGGAGACCGTGCTGGAAGCCATGGCGGCCGATCCGGGACGGCGGCTTTCTGAGCTGTCGCTGCTTCGAGGGGCCGAGCGCGCACGGGTCCTGGAGGCCTGGAACGCCACCTCCACCGAGCTCCCGCGGGCTCTTGTCCACGAGCTCGTCGCGGAGCAGGCGCGGCGCGCCCCCGGCGCCGCCGCGGTCGTCGCGCGGGGCGGGTCCCTCAACTACGCGGAGCTCCAGCGCAGGGCCGACCGGCTGGCCCGCTCCCTCCGCGCCCTCGGCGTCGGTCCCGAGACGTGCGTGGGGCTGTGCGTCGGGCGCTCGCCCGGGATGGTCGTCGGCGTGCTGGGCATCCTGGGGGCCGGCGGCGTCTACGTCCCGCTGGATCCCGCCTACCCGGCCGAGCGCCTGGCCTGGATGGCCGCCGACTCGGGCGCCGCCGTGCTGGTGGTGGAGTCCACGGCCCCGGACGTCCTCCCCGCCTTCGCGGGGCCGCGGCTCGTCCTGGACGCGGAGGGGGAAGGGGACTCCGGCGAGGGCGAAGCGCCTCCCGTGACTGGGCTGTCGCCGGACAACGCCGCGTACGTCATCTACACCTCCGGCTCCACCGGCCGCCCCAAGGGCGTGGTGGTCACGCACGCGGGCGCGGCCAACCTGCTGTCGGCCACGGTCCGGACGCTGGGGGCGACCCCGCGGAGCAGCCTGCTGCAGACGCTCTCCCCGGCCTTCGACGCCTCGCTGCTGGAGATCTTCGTCGCGCTGCTCGCCGGCGCGGCGCTGCACCTGGTGGAGCGCGAGACGGTGCTTTCGCCGGAGCGGTTGGGAGCGCTGCTGCGGGAGCGGGAGGTCGACGTCCTGCTGAGCAGCCCGGCGCTCCTGGACAGCCTGCCGGAGGCGGAATACCCCGCCCTGCGCGCCATCGGGGTGGGCGGGGAGCGCCTTCCGGGCGACACGGCGGCGCGCTGGTCGCGCGGGCGGCGGCTGGTCAACATGTACGGCCCGACGGAAACGACCATCACTGCCACGGAGCACCTGTGCGAGCCGGGCGCGGGGGAGGCGCCGCCCATCGGGCGGCCGGTGGCCAACGCGCGCGTCTACGTGCTGGACGCGTGGGGCGAGGCGGCGCCCGTGGGCGTGCCGGGAGAGCTGTGGGTGGGAGGCGCGGGGGTGTCGCGCGGCTACCTGGGCCGCCCCGGGCTGACGGCGGAAACGTTCGTCCCCGACCCGTTCGGCGCGGCGGGCGGGCGGCTGTACCGGACGGGAGACCGGGTGCGGTGGCTGGCCCGCGGGGAGCTGGAGTTCCTGGGCCGCATCGACGCGCAGGTCAAGGTCCGCGGCTTCCGCATCGAGCCGGGCGAGGTCGAGGCTGCCCTGCTGGGCGCTCCGGGGGTGGGGGAGGCGGCCGTCGTCGTGCGGGAGGACGTGCCGGGGCGCCGGCGCCTGGTGGGCTACGTGGTGCCGGCGGACGGCGCCGGCCTGGAGTCGGCCGGGGTGCGGGCGCACCTGGCGGCGCGGCTGCCGGAGCACATGGTGCCGGCCGCCTTCGTGGTGCTGGACGCGCTTCCGCGCACGCCCAACGGCAAGACCGACCGGCGGGCGCTGCCGGCGCCGGAGGGGGGGAGCGGTGCCGGGGTGGAGCACGTCGCCCCGGCGACCGCGGTGGAGGAGGTGCTGGCGGGGATCTGGGCCGCGGTGCTGGGAATCGACCGCGTGGGCGTGCGCGACGACTTCTTCGAGCTGGGCGGGCACTCGCTGCTGGCGACGCAGGTGGTCTCGCGGGTGCGGCAGGCGCTCGGGGTGGAGGTGCCGCTGCGGGCCGTGTTCGAGGCGCCCACCGTCGCGGAGCTCGCCCCCCGCGTGGAAGCGCTGCGCGCGGACGGCGGACCGGCGGCGGATCCCATCGTCCGGGTCCCGCGCGAGGAGGCGCCGCCGCTGTCGTTCGCGCAGCAGCGGCTGTGGGTGGTGGACCGGATCGAGCCGGGGAGCCCCGCCTACAACATGCCCTCCGCGCTGCGCCTGAGGGGCGCGCTGGACGCCGCGGCGCTGCGGGCGAGCATCGGCGAGCTGGCGCGGCGGCACGAGGCGCTGCGCACCACGCTCCAGGAGCGCGGCGGCGCGCCCGTGCAGGTGGTCCATCCCCACGCGCCGGCCGCGCTCCCGGTGGTGGACCTCGCCCGCCTGCCGGCCGGGGCGCGCGCGCCGGAGGCGGAGCGGCTCGCGGACGCGGAGGCGCTGCGCCCCTTCGACCTGGCGCGCGGGCCGCTGCTGCGGAGCGCGCTGCTGCGCCTGGACGAGGACGACCACGTGCTGCTCTTCACGCTGCACCACGTGGCCGGCGACGGCTGGAGCATGCAGGTGCTCGTGCGCGAGGTCTCCGCCCTGTACGGCGCCTTCAGCCGCGGCGATTCGTCGCCCCTGCCGGAGCTGCCGGTGCAGTACGCCGACTTCGCCGTGTGGCAGCGCGGCTGGCTCAGCGGCCCGGTCCTGGAAGCGCACCTGTCGTACTGGAAGACGCGCCTGGCGGACGCGCCGCCGCTGCTGGAGATCCCCACCGACCATCCGCGCGGGGCGGGACGGGGCGCGCGCGCGGGGACCCACGCCTTCGCCCTGCCGGCCGGGCTGTCGCGGGGGCTGCGGGAGCGCGCGCGCCAGGAGGGCGCGACGCTGTTCATGACGCTGCTCGCCGGCTGGCAGGCGCTGCTCGCCAGGTACTCGGGGCAGGACGACGTGGTGGTGGGGAGCCCCATCGCGGGGCGCACGCGGGCGGAGACGGAGGGCCTGATCGGCTTCTTCGCGAACATGCTCCCCCTGCGCGCCGACCTGTCCGGCGACCCCACCTGGCGGGAGCTGCTGGGGCGGGTGCGCGAGACCGCGCTGGGCGCCTACGCGCACCAGGAGCTGTCCTTCGAGCGGCTGGTGGAGGAGCTGGCCGTGGAGCGCAGCCTCACCCACACGCCCGTCTTCCAGGCCACCTTCGCCCTGAACCGCCCCGGCGAGGAGGAGGCGCCGTCGCTGGGCGGCCTGGCGCTGGAACCGTTCGGCGGCGGCGCCCGGGTCGCGAAGTTCGACCTGGGGCTGGTGGCGGAGGACGGGGAGGCGGCCCTCGCCGCGACCCTGGACTACCGGGTGGCGCTCTTCGAGGCCGCCACGATCGCGCGCATGGCGGGGCACCTGGAGGCCGTGCTGGAGGCGCTGGCCGGGGAGCCGGAGCGCCGCCTCTCGGAGCTGTCGCTGCTGGGCGGGGCGGAGCGCGCCCGGGTGCTGGAGGCGTGGAACGCCACCGAGGCCGACCTGCCGCGCGCCTGCGTGCACGAGCTGTTCGCCGAGCAGGCGCGGCGCACCCCGGACGCCGCCGCCGTGGTCCACGAGGGCCGGACCCTCACCTACGGCGAGCTGGAGCGGAGCGCGAACCGCCTGGCGCACTCCCTCCGCCGCCTGGGCGTGGGCCCGGAAGCGTGCGTGGGGCTGTGCGCGCGGCGCTCGCCCGGGATGGTCGCCGGCCTGCTGGGCATCCTGGCGGCCGGCGGCGTCTACGTCCCGCTGGATCCCGCCTATCCGGCCGAGCGCCTGGAGTTCATGGCCGCCGATTCCGGCGCCGCGGTGCTGCTGGTGGACTCCGCCGCCCCGGACGTCCTCCCCGCCTTCGCGGGGGCGCGGCTCGTCCTGGACGACTTCGGGCGGGAGGCGGACTCCGCGGAGGACGGAGCGCCCCCGGCGAGCGGAGTGTCGCCGGAAAACGCGGCGTACGTGATCTACACCTCCGGCTCCACCGGCCGCCCCAAGGGAGTCGTGGTCACGCATGCCGGCGCGGCCAACCTCCTGCCGCGCGCCGGCCGGTCCTTCGGGGCCGCGCCCGGCGGGCGCGTGCTCCAGACGGCCTCCCTGAGCTTCGACGCCTCGGTGCTGGAAATCTTCGTGGCGCTGCTCTCCGGGGCGGCGCTGCACGTGGCCGACCGCGAAGCCGTGCTCGCGCCGGAGCGGCTGGCGGCGCTGCTGAGGGAGCGGGAGATCGACGTGTGGGTGAGCACCCCCGCGCTGCTGGACACGCTGCCGGACACCGACTTCCCGCTCCTCCGCACCATCAGCGCGGGCGGCGAGCGGTGCTCGGGCGAGACGGCGGCGCGCTGGTCCCAGGGGCGGCGCCTGGTGAACATGTACGGCCCCACGGAGATCACCATCTTCGCGACCATGCACGAGTGCGCGCCCGGCGCGGCGGAGGCGCCGCCGATCGGGCGGCCGGTGCCCAATGCGCGCGTGTACGTGCTGGACGCCTGGGGGGAGCCGGCGCCGCCGGGAATGCCGGGCGAGCTGTACGTCGGGGGCGCGGGGGTGGCGCGGGGCTACCTGGGGCGGCCCGAGCTGACGGCGGAGAAGTTCGTGCCGGATCCGTTCGGTGGGGGCGGCGCGCGGCTGTACCGCACGGGGGACCGCGCGCGGTGGAACGGGCGCGGCGAGCTGGAGTTCCTGGGCCGCATCGACGCGCAGGTCAAGCTTCGTGGCTTCCGCATCGAGCCGGGCGAGGTCGAGGCGGCGCTGCTGGAGGCGCCGGAGGTGCGGGAGGCGGTGGTCGTCGTGCGGGAGGACGCGCCGGGCAGGGCGCGGCTGGTGGCCTACGTCGTCGCCGCGGACGGGGCGGAGCCCGCGGCCGGGGAGCTGCGGGCGAGGATCTCGGCGCGGCTGCCGGAGCACATGGTGCCGGGCGCCTTCGTCGTGCTGGAGCAGCTGCCGCTCACCGTCGCCGGCAAGATCGACCGGCGGGGGCTTCCCGCGCCGGAGCCGGTCGCGGGCGCGGAGCACGCCGCGCCGCGGACGGCGACCGAGGAGGTGCTGGCGGGGATCTGGGCGGAGGTGCTGGGCGTGGAGCGCGTGGGGGTGGAGGCCGGCTTCTTCGAGCTGGGGGGGCACTCGCTGCTGGCCGCGCAGGTGGTCTCGCGCGCCCGCCAGGCGTTCGGGGTGGAGGTGCCGCTGCGGACGCTGTTCGAGGCGCCCACGGTGGCCGCCCTCGCCGGGCGCGTGGACGCCCTGAGGAGCGAAGGCGGCGCGGCCGCCCCGCCGGTCGCGCCGGTCCCGCGCGCCGGGCCGCTGCCGCTGTCGTTCGCGCAGCAGCGGCTGTGGGTGGTGGACCGGATCGAGCCGGGGAGCGCCGCCTACAACATGCCCTTCGCGCTGCGCCTGCGCGGCGCGCTGGACGCCGCGGCGCTGCGGGCGAGCATCGGCGAGCTGGCCCGGCGGCACGAGGTGCTGCGCACGGTCTTCGAGGAGCGCGGCGGCGCGCCCGCGCAGGTGGTGCGCCCGGCGGCGGCCGGCGCGCTCCCCGCGCTGGACCTGGGCGCCCTGCCGGAGGCGCGCCGCGAGGCGGAGGCGAAGCGGCTGGCCGGCGCGGAGGCGCTGCGCCCCTTCGACCTGGCGCGCGGCCCCCTGCTGCGGAGCACGCTGCTGCGGCTGGGCGCGGACGACCACGTGCTCCTCTTCACCCTCCACCACGTGGCCGGCGACGGGTGGAGCATGCAGGTGCTGGTGCGCGAGGTGTCCGCCCTGTACGGCGCCTTCAGCCGCGGCGAAGCGTCGCCGCTGCCGGAGCTGCCGGTGCAGTACGCCGACTTCGCCGTGTGGCAGCGCGGGTGGCTCGCGGGCGAGACGCTGCAGGCGCAGGTGGCCTTCTGGAAGGACGAGCTGGCCGGCGCCCCCCCGCTCCTGGAGGTCCCGACCGACCACCCGCGCAGGGTGGGGCAGAGCGCGCGGGCGGGGTCCCACGCCTTCACGCTGGCGCCCGGCGCGGCGAGGGAGCTGCGGGCGCTGGCGCGGCGGGAGGGGGCCACGCTGTTCATGACCGTGCTGGCCGGCTGGCAGGCGCTGCTGGGCCGCTGGGCCGCGCAGGACGACGTGGTGGTGGGCACCCCCGTCGCGGGGCGAACCCGGCGCGAGCTGGAGGGGCTGATCGGCTTCTTCGTCAACATGCTCGTGCTGCGCGCCGACCTGGGCGGCGACCCCACCTGGAGGGAGCTGCTGGGGCGGGTTCGCGAAACCGCGCTGGGCGCGTACTCGCACCAGGAGCTCCCCTTCGAGCGGCTGGTGGAGGAGCTGGCCGTGGAGCGCAGCCTCACGCACACGCCCCTGTTCCAGGCGGCGTTCGCGCTGAGCCACGCCGACCCGGCCGGCGAGCTCTCGCCGCTGGGTGCGGTGGAGATGGAGGCGTTCCGGGGCGGGGAGGGCGTCGCCAAGTTCGACCTGGACCTGTCGGTGTCCGACGACGGGACGGCGCTGCACGGCACGCTGACGTACCGGGCGGCGCTCTTCGAGCCGGCGACGATCGCGCGCATGATGGGGCACTTCGAAGCGCTCCTGGAAGCCATGGCGGCCGGGCCCGCGCGGCGCCTTTCCGAGCTGTCGCTGCTGCGCGGCGCCGAGCGTGTGCAGGTGCTGGAAGCCTGGAACGCCACCGCCGCCGGCTTCCCCCGCGAGCGCTGCGTGCACGAGCTGTTCGCCGAGCAGGCGGCGCGCACCCCGGGCGCCGTGGCCATCGCAGCCGGCGGCGACGTGCTGACCTACGCCGAGCTGGAGCGCCGCTCCGGCCGGGTGGCGCGGCGCCTGTCCGGGCTCGGCGTGGGCCCGGAGGACCGCGTGGGACTGTGCGTGGAGCGCGGCGCGGAGATGGTCGTCGCCCTGCTCGGCATCCTCCGGGCCGGCGGCGCCTACCTGCCGCTGGACCCCACCCACCCGCCCGATCGCCTGGCCTACATGCTGGACGACTCGGGCGCGTCCGTGCTGCTGACGCAGGAGGGGCTGGCCGGCCTGTTCCAGGGCTTCGCGGGCGAGATCGTCGCGCTGGACGGGACCCCCCTCCCCCCGGCACCCTCCCCCGCAAGGGGGGAGGGGGAGCACGACGTCGCGGTGGACCCGCAGAACGCCGCCTACGTCATCTACACCTCCGGCTCCACCGGGCGGCCCAAGGGCGTGGCCGTCCCGCACCGGGCCGTGGTGAACTTCCTGGAGTCCATGCGCGCGGCGCCGGGACTCGCCGCCGGGGACACGCTGCTGGCGGTGACGACGCTCGCCTTCGACATCGCGGGGCTGGAGCTGCTGCTGCCGCTGACCACGGGGGCGCGGGTGGCGGTCGCGAGCCGGGAGACCGCCGCCGACGGCGCGCGGCTGGGAGAGATGATCGCGGCGAGCGGGGCCACCGTCGTGCAGGCCACCCCGGCCACGTGGCGGATGCTGCTGGAGGCCGGGTGGGTGGGACGTCCCGGGCTGAAAGTGCTGTGCGGGGGCGAGGCGCTGCCGCGGGAGCTGGCGGACCGGCTCGCGGCGCGCTGCGGCGAGCTGTGGAACCTGTACGGACCCACCGAGACCACCATCTGGTCGACGGCCGTGCGCGTGGAGCCCGGCGAGGGCGCGGTGCCCATCGGCAGGCCCATCGCCAACACCCGCGTCTACCTGCTGGACCGCGCCCTGGAGCCGGTGCCCGCGGGGCTGGCCGGCGAGCTGTACGTGGGCGGCGAGGGGGTCGCGCGCGGCTACCTGGGGCGCGCCGGGCTGACGGCCGCGGCGTTCGTCCCCGACGCCTTCGGGGGCGAGCCGGGCGCGCGCATGTACCGGACAGGGGACCGTGCCCGGTGGCGCCCGGACGGGACGCTGGAATACCTGGGGCGGACGGACTACCAGGTGAAGCTGCGGGGCTTCCGCATCGAGCTGGGGGAGGTGGAGGCGGCGCTGCGGGCGCAGGACGCCGTGGCCCAGGCGGTGGCCGTGGTGCTGGAGCGCGCCCCGGGCGACCAGCTCCTGGTGGGATACGTGGTGGCGGACGGGGGCCCGGCGCCCACGCCCGCGGAGCTGCGGGCGGGGCTGCGGGAGCGACTGCCGGAGCACATGGTGCCGGGGGCCTTCGTGGTCCTCGACCGCCTTCCGCTGACCGCCAACGGCAAGCTCGACCGGCGGGCCCTCCCCGCGCCCGAGCGCGCCGGCGGGGGCCGCGAGGGCGGCGCCCCCGCCACCCCCACCGAGCGCGCGGTGGCCGCGATCTGGGAGGAGGTCCTGGGCGTGTCGGACGTCGGCGTGGGCGACAACGTCTTCGACCTGGGCGGGCACTCGCTGCTGCTGGTGCAGGTGCACTCCCGGCTGCAGGCGCGCTTCGGCGGCCGGGTGGAGCTGATCGAGCTGTTCGAGCACCGCACGCTGGGGGCGCTCGCCGCCCACCTGGACCGGCGCGGGGCGGCGCGGGCCGCCCGGGGCCCCGCTCCGGCGGCCCGCGCCGCGGCGCGGAGGCGGGCCCCGGGCCGGCCGCAGGGCGGGAGCGACGTGGCCGTGATCGGCATGGCGGGGCGCTTTCCCGGGGCGGCCGACCTGGACGAGTTCTGGCGCAACCTCCGCGCGGGGGTCCGCTCCGTCCGGCGCTTCAGCGACGAGGAGCTCCGGGCCTCCGGCGTCCCCCGGCGCGACCGCGAATCGCCCGGCTACGTCCCGGCCGGCGGGGACCTGGAGGGCGTGGAGATGTTCGACCCGGCCTTCTTCGACGTCACCCCGCGCGAGGCCCTGGTGATGAACCCGCAGAAGCGGGTGTTCCTGGAGTGCGCGTGGGAGGCGCTGGAGCGGGCGGGCTACCACTCCGGGCGCATCGGTGTCTTCGCCTCCGAGGCGAACAACCAGTACCTGTTCAACGTCCTGTCCGAGCCCGGGCTGGTGGCCGCGGTGGGCGCGCCGCAGGTGATGAATTCCAACACCGTCGCCGTGTCCACGCTGGCGTCGTTCAAGCTGGACCTGGAGGGGCCCAGCCTCAACGTGCAGACGGCGTGCTCCTCCTCGCTGGTCGCCGTCCACCTGGCCTGCCGGAGCCTGCTCGACGGCGAGTCGGACGTGGCGCTGGCCGGCGGGGTGCGCGTGGGCGTGCCGCGGCACGAGGGCTACCACTACGTGCCCGGGGGGATCGCCTCGCCCACGGGGGAGTGCAACCCGTTCGACGCGGACGCGCGCGGGACCGTGGGGGGAAGCGGCGTGGGGCTGGTGGTGCTGAAGCGGCTGGACGACGCGCTCGCGGACGGCGACCGGGTTCTCGCCGTGATCCGGGGCTCCGCCATGAACAACGACGGGGCGCGCAAGGTGGGGTTCACGGCGCCGCGGCGCGAGGGCCAGGCGGCCGCCATCTCCGAGGCGCTGGAGGCGGCCGGCGTGGAGCCGGCGTCGGTCTCGTACGTGGAGGCGCACGGCTCCGGGACCGAGATGGGCGACCCCATCGAGGTGGCGGCGCTCACCACGGTGTTCGGGGAGGGGCGGCCGGGAACGGTCGCCCTGGGAGCGGTCAAGTCCAGCGTGGGGCACCTGGACGCGGCGGCCGGGATCGTGGGGCTCATCAAGACGATTCTCGCGCTGGAGAACGGCGAGATCCCGCCCGCGCCGTACTTCCGCGCGCCCAACCCCAGGATCCCCTTCGACCGCTCGCCCTTCTTCGTCGACCCGGAGCTGCGTCCCTGGCCGCGCGGCGCCGGGCCGCGCCGCGCGGGGGTCAGCTCCTTCGGCATCGGGGGGACCAACGTGCACGTGGTGCTGGAGGAGGCGCCCCCGCAGGAGCCGTCCGGCCCCTCGCGCCCCTGGCAGCTCCTGGTGCTTTCCGCGCGCACCCCCGCCGCCCTGGAGGCCGCCACCGACCGGCTCGCCGCCCACCTGCGCGAGCACCCCGAGCAGCCGTTCGCCGACGCGGCCCACACGCTGCGCGCGGGGAGGCGCCGCTTCGAGCGGCGGCGCGTGCTGGTGTGCCGCGGCCGCGGCGACGCCGTCGCCGCCCTGGAGTCGCGCGACGCGCGGCGGGTGCTGGAGGCCACGCAGGAGCGGGACGAGCGCCCCGTCGCCTTCCTCTTTCCCGGCGTAGGCGACCACTACGCGCAGATGGCGCGCGGGCTGTACGAGGCCGAGCCCGTCTTCCGCGCGGAGGTGGACCGCTGCGCCCGCGTCCTGCTGGACCACACCGGCGACGACGTGCGCGACACGCTCTTCCCCGGCGACCCCGCCCCGGAGCAGGCCGCCGGCGGCGACGGCGTTGCGGGCGCCTCCGTGGACCTGCGCGGCATGCTGGGCCGCGGCGCGGCGGCGGCGGACCCGCTGGGCCGCACCGAGCGGGCGCACCCGGCCGTGTTCGTGGTGGAGTACGCGCTGGCGCGGACGTGGATGAGCTGGGGCGTGCTCCCGGAGGCGATGATCGGGCACTCGCTGGGCGAGTACGTGGCCGCCACCGTCGCGGGCGTCTTTTCGCTGGAGGACGCGCTGGCGCTGATGGCCGAGCGGGCCCGCCTGATCTCCGAGCTCCCGGCCGGGGCGATGCTCGCCGTGCCGCTGGACCCGGCGGCGGCCCGGGCGCGGCTGCGTGGCGCCCTGGCGCTGGCCGCGCACAACGCGCCGGGGCTGTGCACCGTCTCGGGCCCGCCGGAGGAGGTGGCCGCGCTGGAGGCGGAGCTGCTGGGCGAGGGCGTGGCGTGCCGGCGCCTCGCCGCCGGGCACGCCTTCCACTCCGCGGCGATGGAGCCGGTGGCCGGCCGCCTGGCGGAGCGGCTGCGGGCGATGCGGCTGCGCGCGCCCGAGGTCCCGTTCGTGTCCAACGTGACGGGGACGTGGATCCGCCCGGAGGAGGCGACCGACCCGGAGTACTGGGGGCGGCACCTGTGCGGGACGGTGCGGTTCGCGGAGGGGATGGCCGAGCTGCTGCGCGAGGGGAGCCCGGTGCTGCTGGAGGTGGGGCCGGGGCGCACGCTGGGGACGTTCGCGCTGCACGGCGGCGCGGCGGAGGCGACGGTGCACGCGTCGCTGCGGCACGCGTACACGCGGCAGCCCGACCAGGCGTACCTGCTGGAAACGTTGGGGCGGCTGTGGATGGCGGGGGTGCCGGTGGACTGGGACGGCTTCGTGGCCGGGGAGCGGCGCCGCCGGACGCTGCTGCCCACGTACCCGTTCGAGCGGCAGGCGTACTGGGTGGATCGGCGCCGCCGCCGCCGAGCGCGCCGGAAGGGCGGGGAAGCCCCGGGCCGGCCGAGGCCCGGGAGCCCCGGCGCGGACGGGGGCACGTCCCCGTCCCCCGCGGGCGTCGGCGTCGGCAGGCTCGCGGCGCTGCGCCCGCGCCCCGAGACCGGCACCCGCTACGTCGCCCCCGCCGGCGCGGTCGAAGAGCGCATGGCGGCCCTGTGGCGGGACCTGCTCGGCTTCGAGCGCATCGGCGCGCACGACGACTTCTTCTCGCTCGGCGGCCACTCGCTCATGGCCACGCACCTGGCCGCGCGCATCCAGGCCGAGTTCCACGCGGACCTGTCCCTGGACGCGGTGTTCGAGGCTCCCACCGTCGCGGGGATGGCGGCCCGGGTGGAGGAGCTTCGCGCCGGGGAGGAGCCCCGGGCCGCTCCCATCCGTCCGGCGCCGCGGACGGGCCCGCTCCCCCTTTCCTTCGCGCAGCAGCGGCTGTGGCTGGTGGACCGGCTGGAGCCCGGCACCCCCGTCTACAACATGCCCTTCGCGCTGCGCCTGCGCGGGGCGCTGGACGTGCGGGTGCTGCGCGCGAGCATCGGCGAGCTGGTGCGGCGGCACGAGGCGCTGCGCACGGTCTTCCGGGAAGCCGCCGGAGCCGGCGGCGAGCCCGTGCAGGTGATCCGCGCGCCCGCGCCGGTGCCGCTCGCGGCCGTGGACCTGCGCGGCGTGGCGGGCGCGGAGCGGGAGGCGCGGCGACTGGCGGGCGCCGAGGCGCTGCGGCCCTTCGACCTGGCGCGCGGACCGCTGCTGCGGTGCACGCTCCTGCGGCTGGGCGACGCCGACCACGTGCTGTGCTTCACGCTGCACCACATCGTCGGCGACGGGTGGAGCACGCAGGTGCTGGTGCGCGAGGTCTCGGCGCTCTACACCGCCTTCAGCCGCGGGGCGTCGTCGCCGCTGCCGGAGCTGCCGGTGCAGTACGCCGACTACGCCGTGTGGCAGCGGGAGCGCCTCGGCGGCGGGGTCCTGGAAGAGCAGGTCGGCTACTGGAGGGAAGCCCTGCGCGGCGCCCCTCCGCTGCTGGAGCTGCCGACCGACCGGCCGCGCGACGCGGAGCAGGACGCGCGCGGCGGCAACCGGCGCTTCGCGCTTTCCCCGGCGACCTCGCGCGGGCTGCGGGCGCTGTCCCGGCGGGAGCGGGCCACCCTCTTCATGACCGTCCTCGCCGGCTGGCAGGCGCTGCTGGGGCGCTGGGCCGGCACGGACGACGTGGTGGTGGGAACCCCCATCGCGGGACGCACCCGGCACGAGGTGGAGGGGCTGATCGGCTTCTTCGTCAACACGCTGGCGCTGCGCGCCGACCTGGGCGGCGACCCCACCTGGGCCGGGCTGCTGGGGCGGGTGCGGGAGACGGCGCTGGGCGCGTACGCGCACCAGGAGGTGCCCTTCGAGCGCCTGGTGGAGGAGCTGGTCGTGGAGCGCAGCCTGACCCACACGCCGCTCTTCCAGGTCGCTTTCGCGCTGCACGAGGACGCGGGGCGCGGCGATCCGCTGCCGCTGGGGGAGCTGGAGCTGGCACCGTTCGGGGGCGACGGGACGGTCGCCATGTTCGACCTGGAGCTGACGGTCACGGACGGCGGGGACGCGCTGGAGGGATCGCTCGGCTACCGGGCGGCGCTCTTCGACGCCGACACGGCCGCGCGCATGGCCGGGCACCTGGAGGTGCTCCTGGATGCCATGGCGGCACGGCCGGAGCTGCGGCTCGGCGAAGTGCCGATGCTGCGGGAAGCCGAGCGCGTCCAGGTGCTGGAAACGTGGAACGCCACCGGAGCGCCGTACGCGGCCGGGGGCGGCCTCGCGGCCCTCTTCGGCGCGCAGGCGGCGCGCACGCCCGACGCCCCCGCCCTGGTCTTCGGCGAGCGGTCGCTGACCTATGCGGAGCTGGAGCGGGAATCCGGCCGGCTGGCGCAGCGGCTGCGCGCCCTCGGCGCCGGGCCGGACGCGCGGGTGGGATTGTGCGTGGAGCGCTCGCTGGAGATGGCCGTGGGCGTGCTGGCCACCCTCCGGGCCGGCGCGGCCTACGTCCCGCTGGACCCGGCGTATCCCGCCGAGCGGCTGGCTTACATGCTGGCGGACTCCGCCTGCGCCGTCCTGCTGACGCAGGAGAGGCTGCGGGACACGCTCCCGGCGTTCGGCGGCGAGATCGTCACGCTCGACACCCCTCACCCCCCGGCCCCCTCTCCCACAAGGGGAGAGGGGGAGCACGACTCGCCGTCTCCCGAGAGCCTGGCGTACGTCATCTACACCTCGGGCTCCACGGGGCGGCCCAAGGGCGTGGCCATGACGCAGCGGCCCCTGCTCAACCTGCTCGCCTGGCAGCTCCGCGAGTGGAGCGGCCGTCCGGCCGCACGCACGCTCCAGTATGCCTCCGTCAGCTTCGACGTGTCCTTCCAGGAGATGTTTTCCACCTGGGCCACCGGCGGCGCGCTGGTGGTGGTCCCCGAGGAAACGCGCGGCGACATGGCGGCGCTGGCCCGGCTGGTGGAGCGGGAGCGGATCGAGCGCGTCTTCCTGCCGTTCGTCGCGCTCCAGCACCTGGCCGAAGCCGCGCTGGAGCAGGGGATCCGCCCGGCCGGGCTGCGCGAGCTGGTGACGGCGGGCGAGCAGCTTCGCGTCACCGGGCCCATCCGCGGCTGGCTGGCGGCGTTGCCCGGGTGCGAGCTGGTCAACCAGTACGGCCCTTCGGAGACGCACGTCGTCTCGTCGCTGAAGCTGGCGGGCGAGCCGGCGGGGTGGCCGGCGCTCCCCGGCATCGGCGCGCCCATCTCCAACACGCGGCTGTACGTGCTGGACCCGTCGCTCCAGCCCCTGCCCCCCGGGGTCCCGGGCGAGCTCTACGTGGGCGGCGACAGCCTGGCGCGCGGCTACCTGGGCCGCCCCGGCATGACGGCGGACCGGTTCGTCCCGGACCCGTTCGGCGCGGGGTCGGGCGGGCGGCTGTACCGGACCGGAGACCGGGCGCGCTGGCTGGCGGGCGGCGGGGTGGAGTTCCTGGGCCGCGTGGACCAGCAGGTCAAGGTGCGCGGCTTCCGGATCGAGCCCGGGGAGGTGGAAGCCGCGCTGGAGTCCCACCCCGCGGTGCGCCAGGCGCTGGTGCACGTGTGGGAGGAGTCGCCGGGAGACCGGCGGCTGGTGGGCTACGTCGTCCCGGAGCCGGAGGCGGGCGCGCCGGACGCGTCCGGGCTGCGGAGCTTCCTGGGAGAGCGCCTCCCGGAATACATGCTCCCGTCGGCGTTCGTGGTGCTGGAAAGGCTTCCCCTGACCCCCAGTGGCAAGATCGACCGCCGCGGGCTCCCGGCTCCGGGCGCGCGCCGGGGCACGCCGTACGCGGCGCCCCGTGTCCCGGCGGAGGACATGCTCTGCGGGATCTTTCTCGACGTGCTTGGCTCCCGCCGCGCGGCGCCGCTCGACCGGGTGGGGATCGGCGACGACTTCTTCGGGCTGGGCGGCCATTCCCTGCTCGCGACGCAGGTGATCTCCCGCGTGCGGGAGGCGTTCGGGGTGGAGCTCCCGCTGCGGGCGCTGTTCGAGGCTCCCACGGTGGCCGGGCTGGCGGGGCGCATCGGCCTGCTCCGGGCCGGGGACGCGGGGATGCAGGCGCCGCCGCTGGTGCCGCAGCCGCGCGACGGGTCGGCGCTGCCGCTGTCGTTCGCGCAGCGGCGCCTGTGGTTCATCGACCAGCTGGAGCCCGGCAGCGCCGCCTACAACATGCCCTTCGCGCTGCGGCTGCGGGGCCGCTTCGACCCGGCCGTGCTGGCGCGGGCGGTCACGGAGATCGTGCGGCGCCACGAGACGCTGCGCACCGTCTTCGCGGTCGTGGACGGCGAGCCGGTGCAGGTGGTCCGGGTGGCGGCCCCCGTGGCCCTGCCCGTCACGGACCTGCGGAGCCTGCCGGCGGAGTCGCGGGAGAGGGAGGTGGCGCGTCTCACATCCGAAGAAGCCGTGCGACCGTTCGACCTCGCCGCGGGCCCGCTGCTGCGGGTCGGGGCCGTGCGGCTGGCGGAGGCGGAGTGGGGCATGCTCTTCACCCTGCATCACATCGTCTCCGACGGGTGGTCCACCGGCGTGCTGATCCGCGAGGTCTCCGAGCTATACGACGCGCTGGAGACGGGGCGCGAGGCGGAGCTTCCGCCTCTTCCGGTGCAGTACGCGGACTACGCCGCCTGGCAGCGCGGCTGGCTCACGGGCGAGACGCTGGAGGCCAAGCTCGGCTTCTGGCGCGACCAGCTGGCCGGCGCTCCGCCGCTGCTGGAGCTGCCGACGGACCGGCCGCGCCCGCAGGTGCAGGACCCGCGCGGCGCGAGCGTCCGCGTCGCGCTGTCCGAGGAAGTCTCGCGCGGGCTGCGTGCGCTCTCGCGGCGGGAAGGGGCGACGGCGTTCATGACGCTGCTGGCGGCGTGGCAGCTCCTGCTGTCGCGCTACGCGGGGCAGGAGGACGTCAGCGTGGGCACGCCCATCGCCGGGCGCACGCGCCTGGAGACGGAGACGCTGATCGGCTTCTTCGTCAACACCCTGGTCCTGCGCACCGACCTGTCGGGGGACGTCGGCTTCCGCGAGCTGCTGGGCCGGGTGCGGGAAACGACGCTGGGGGCGTACCAGCACCAGGAGATCCCCTTCGAGAGGCTGGTGGAGGAGCTGGCCCCGGAGCGGAGCCTGGCGCACACGCCGCTCTTCCAGGTGATGTTCGCCCTGCAGAACGACGACCAGGGCGGGCCGCGCATGGGCGCGCTGGAGATGGGGCCCCTGGGGAGCGGCGGCGGCGAGATCGTCAAGTTCGACCTGATGCTCGACCTGGCCGAGGGCGACCGGGGCTTCGCCGGCTCGCTCTCCTTCCGCGCGGAGCTGTGGGAGCGCGCGACCATGGAGCGCATGGCCGGGCACTTCGCCCGCCTGGTGGAGGCGGTCGTCATGGACCCCGATCGTCCGGCCGCCGGGGTCGCCTACGTCGCGGACGAGGAGCGCGCGCGGGTGCTGGCGGAGTGGGGCGCGACCGGGCACGAGTATGCCGGCGGCGCCTGCATCCACGACCTGTTCGCCGCGCAGGCGCGGCGCACCCCCCACGCCGTCGCCGTGGTGCACCGGGGCGGGGCGCTGACGTACGCGGAGCTGGACCGCGCCTCCAACCGGCTCGCGCACGCGCTCCGCGGGCGGGGCGTCGGGCCGGAGTCGCGCGTGGGCGTCTGCCTGCGCCGCAGGCCGGCCGCGCTGGCGGCGCTGCTCGGCGTGCTCAAGGCCGGCGGCGCGTACGTGCCGCTCGACCCGGAGCTTCCGGCCGAGCGCATCCGGCTCATGCTGGAGGACGCGGGGGCCCGCCACGCCGTCGTGGAATCCGGGCTGGCCGGCCACTTCCCCGCCGGCGTGGACGTGCTCGCGCTGGACGCGGCCGCGGACTCCGTCACCGGCGGGCCGGAGGACGCGCCGGAAACGGGCGTGGCGCCGGACAACCTCGCCTACGTGATCTTCACCTCCGGCTCGACCGGACGGCCCAAGGGCGTGGCCATCCAGCACCGCGGGACCGCCGTCTTCCTCCACTTCATGCGGGACCTCGTCCCGGCCGGGGAGCGGGAGTCGGTGCTGGGGGCGACGTCCTTCAGCTTCGACGTGTCCGTCGCCGAGGTCTTCGGCACGCTCTGCTGGGGCGGGAAGCTCGTGCTGGTGGACAACGCGCTCGACCTCCCCTCCGTCGCCGACCAGGACGTGCGGCTGGCGGTGATGGTGCCCACCGTGGCGGCGGAGCTGCTGCGCGGCGGCGGCATCCCGCGGAGCGTGCGGGCGTTCAACCTCGCGGGGGAGGCGCTCACGGCGGAGCTGGCGCGGGCGCTGTACGGACTGGGCCACGTCCAGGCGGTGCGCAACCTCTACGGTCCCACCGAGGACACGACCTACTCCACGTGGACGCGGGTCCCGCGGGGGAGCGGATCGGTTCGCATCGGGCGCCCCGTGCCCGGCTCGCGGGCGTACGTGCTGGACGGCCGGCTCCAGCCGCAGCCGGTCGGCGTTCCCGGCGAGCTGTACCTGGCGGGCGAGGGGCTGGCGCGCGGCTACGCCGGGCAGCCCGGGCTGACGGCCGAGCGCTTCCTCCCGGACCCGTTCGGGGAGCCGGGGAGCCGCATGTACCGGGTGATGGACCGGGCGCGCTGGCGTCTCGACGGCGAGCTGGAGTACCTGGGGCGGACCGACCACCAGGTGAAGGTGCGCGGGTTCCGCATCGAGCCGGGGGAGATCGAGGCGGCGCTGCTGCGGGCGCCTGCGGTGCGCGAGGCGGTGGTGCTTGCGCGGGAGGATCGCCCGGGGGAGCGGCGCCTGGTGGGCTACGTCGTGGCCCCGGGCGGGGACGCGGCCGGGCTGCGGGAGGGTCTTCGCGGGCGGCTCCCGGAATACATGGTGCCGGCCGCGATCGTGGTGCTGGACACGCTTCCCCTGACTCCCAACGGCAAGCTGGACCGCCGCGCCCTCCCCGCCCCGGACGCCGTGTCGGCGGGGACGTACGTGGCGCCGCGGACGCCGGCGGAGGAGGTGCTGGCGGGGATCTGGAGTGCTGTTCTGCGGGTGGAGAGGGTGGGGGCCGAGGACGACTTCTTCGGGCTGGGCGGGCACTCGCTGCTGGGGACGCGGGTGGTGTCGCGGGTGCGGGAGGCGTTCGGGGTGGAGCTTCCGCTGCGGGCGCTCTTCGAGGCGCCCACGGTGGCCGGGCTGGCGGGGCGCATCGCCCTGCTCCGGGCCGGGGGCGAGGGGATGCAGGCGCCGCCGCTGGTGCCGCTGCCGCGTGGCGGGTCGCCGCTGCCGCTGTCGTTCGCGCAGCGGCGGCTGTGGTTCATCGACCAGCTGAAGCCCGGCAGCGCCGCCTACAACATGCCCTTCGCGCTGCGGCTGCGGGGCCGCTTCGACCCGGCCGTGCTGGCGCGGGCGGTCACGGAGATCGTGCGGCGCCACGAGACGCTGCGCACCGTCTTCGCGGTCGTGGACGGCGAGCCGGTGCAGGTGGTCCGGGTGGCGGCCCCCGTGGCCCTGCCCATCGCGGATCTGTGGCGCCTGCCGGCGGAGTCGCGGGAGAGGGAGGTGGCGCGTCTCGCTTCCGAAGAGGCGGCGCGGCCGTTCGACCTGGCCGCGGGCCCGCTGCTGCGGGTCGGGGCCGTGCGGCTGGCGGAGGCGGAGTGGGGCGTGCTCTTCACCCTGCACCACATCGTCTCCGACGGGTGGTCCACCGGCGTGCTGATCCGCGAGATCTCCGAGCTCTACGACGCGCTGGAGACGGGGCGCGAGGCGGAGCTTCCGCCTCTTCCGGTGCAGTACGCGGACTACGCCGCCTGGCAGCGCGCCTGGCTCACGGGCGAGACGCTGGAGGCCAGGCTCGCTTTCTGGCGCGAACAGCTGGCCGGCGCTCCGCCGCTGCTGGAGCTGCCGACGGACCGCCCGCGTCCGCAGGTGCAGGACCCGCGCGGCGCGAGCGTCCGCGTCGCGCTGTCCGCGGAAGTCTCGCGCGGGCTGCGCGCGCTCTCGCGGCGGGAAGGGGCGACGGCGTTCATGACGCTGCTGGCGGCGTGGCAGCTCCTGCTGTCGCGCTACGCGGGGCAGGAGGACGTCAGCGTGGGCACGCCCATCGCCGGGCGCACGCGCCTGGAGACGGAGCCGCTGATCGGCTTCTTCGTCAACACCCTGGTCCTGCGCACCGACCTGTCGGGAGATGTCAGCTTCCGCGAGCTGCTGGGGCGGGTGCGGGAAACGACGCTGGGGGCGTACCAGCACCAGGAGATCCCCTTCGAGAGGCTGGTGGAGGAGCTGGCCCCGGAGCGCAGCCTGGCCCACACGCCGCTCTTCCAGGTGATGTTCGCCCTGCAGAACAACGAGCGGGGCGGGCTGCGCATGGGCGCGCTGGAGATGGAGCCCCTGGGGAGCGGCGGGGGAGAGATCGCCAAATTCGACGTGTCGCTCGTCCTGGCGGAGGACGAGCAGGGTTTCGCCGGCTCGCTCGCCTACCGCGCGGAGCTGTGGGACACGGGGACCATCGCCCGTCTGCTGGACCACTTCGGGCACCTGCTGGAGCAGGTGGCCACGGGCGCGGAGCGCAGGCTCTCGGGGTTGTCGCTCCTGCGCGGGCCGGAGCGCGCGCGGCTGCTGGCGGCGTCGGTGCCCACCCCGGCCGCGCCTCCCCGGGAGATGCTTCACGAGCAGTTCGCGCGTCAGGCGGAGCGCACGCCGCACGCGCCGGCCGTCACCATCGGAACGCAGTCGATCCCCTACGCCCGGCTGGACGCCGCGGCCAACCGGCTCGCGCACCACCTGCGCGGGCGGGGGGTCGGTCCGGAGGCGCGCGTGGGGGTGTGCCTGGACCGCGGACCCGAGATGATCGTCGCGGTGCTCGCCGTGCTCAAGGCCGGCGGCGCCTACGTGCCGCTGGACCCCGCCTACCCGTCCGAGCGCCTGGCCCGCACCCTGGGCGACTCGGGCGCCCGCGTGCTCGTCACGCGGAGCGCGCCGCCGGAGCTCCTCGCCGGCTTCGGCGGGGAGGTGGTGCAGCTGGACCGTGACCGGGAGGCGGTCGAGAGCGCGCCGGACGGAGCGCCGCAGAGCGGGGTGGGCCCGCGGAACGCGGCGTACGCCATCTACACCTCCGGCTCCACGGGAACGCCCAAGGGAGTGGTGGTGGAGCACGCGAGCCTCGCGGCCACGGTGCTGACCATGCGCGACACCTTCGGGCTGGGAGCCGGGGAGGTGTTCCTGTCGCTGGCGAGCTTCGCGTTCGACATCTGGGGCTTCGAGGTCTTCGCCCCGCTTCTCGCGGGGGGGACGGTGCGGCTGGTCGCGCGGGAGGGGGTGCTGGACGTGGAAGGGCTGGTCGCGGAGCTGGGCGAGGTGGATGCGGTGCACGCCGTGCCCGCGCTGATGCACGAGTTGGTGCAGCGGGTGCAGGCCGGGCCGGGGGTCCTGCCGCGCGTGAGGCACGCGTTCGTGGGCGGCGACGCGGTCCCGCCGGACCTGGCGGCGCGGATGACGGCCGTGTTCCCGGGGGCGCGGGTGTGGACGATGTACGGGCCGACGGAGGCCACCATCGTCAGCGCGGCCGTGCCCGCGCGGCCGGAGGATGGCCGCCGGGGGCACGCGATGGGGCGGGCGCTGCCGGGCGAGGGGACGTACGTGTGCGACGGGGCGGGGAGCCTGCTCCCGGCGGGGGTGGCGGGCGAGCTGTGGATCGGCGGCGCGGGGGTGGCGCGGGGGTACCTGGGCCGCGCGGAGCTGACGGCGGAGAAGTTCGTGCCCGACCCGTTCTCGGGGGAGCCGGGAGGGCGGCTGTACCGCAGCGGGGACCGGGTGCGGTGGACGGGGGAGGGGGAGCTGGAGTACCTGGGGCGCGTGGACCTGCAGGTGAAGCTGCGCGGCTACCGGATCGAGCTGGGCGAGGTCGAGGCCGTGCTGCGCGGAGCCCCGGGCGTCGCCGACGCGGTGGTGGTGGTGCGCGAGGAGCGCCTGGCCGCCTACCTCGTCGGGCCCGAGGGGACGACGCCGGTGGTGGCCGGCGTGCGCGAGTACGCCGGATCGCGGCTCCCCGAGTACATGGTGCCGGGCGCCTGGGTGACGCTGGATTCGCTCCCGCTCAACGCGAACGGCAAGCTGGACCGGCGGGCGCTCCCCGCGCCCGGGCGCGGCGAGGACGCGTACGTGGCGCCGCGCACGCCGGTGGAAGAGCTGCTGGCGGAGATCTGGGCCGACGTGCTGCGGGTGGAGCGCGTGGGGGTGGAGGACGACTTCTTCCAGCTGGGAGGGCACTCGCTGCTGGCCGTGCGGCTGCTCGCGAGGGTGGAGGCGCGGACCGGCAGGCGCCCGTCGCTCCCGGCGTTCTTCGCCCGCCCCACCATCGCGCACCTCGCGGCCGCGCTCGGGAGCGTGCGGGGGGCGCCCGGCGCGGGCCCCCTGGTCCCGATCCGCGCCGGCGGCGGCTCGCGCCCGCTCTTCTTCGTGCACGGCGCCGGCGGGGCCGTACGCTCCTACGGCGAACTGGCCGCCCACCTCGGGCCCGACCGCCCGCTGTACGGGCTCCAGTCCCGCGGGCTAGACGGCGAGGCGGCGCCCCTCGCCACCCTCGTGGAGATGGCCGCCGACTACTGCCGCGCCGTGCGGGCCGTGCAGCCGGAAGGCCCGTACCTGCTCGGGGGCTGGTCCATGGGCGGGATGGTCGCCTTCGAGATGGCCCGGCAGCTCGAGGCCGCCGGCCAGCGTGTCGAGCGGCTCGTGCTGGTGGACACCCCCCCGCCGGGGACGAAGCCCGCCGGAACCGACGGCGACGCCGCGCTCCTCGCCGGCTTCGCGCGCCACCTGGAGATCCCGCTGGAGCGGATCGCCGTCTCGCAGGAGGAGCTGCTGGCGCTCGCCCCCGCGGAGCGGCTGCAGCGGGCGTGGGAGGTCGCGCGGGACGCGGGGGTGGTCCCGTCCGACGTGGACCTTGCCCACTTCCGCCCGCTGTGGGAGGTGTTCCGGGCCAACGACGGGGCGATCCGGGAGTATGCCGGGGGCACCTGCGCGGCCGACCTCCTCCTCCTGCGGGCCGCAGGGCGGGCACCCGGCGCGCCGGGAGAGATCGAGGAGTGGGCGGGGCTCACGTCCGGACGCACGGACGCGCGGACGGTGCCCGGGGACCACTTCAGCATGATGCGAGAGCCGTACGTCCGGGCGCTCGCGGCCGAGCTGTCGAAGTTCCTGGGCGGGTAAGGGCGGGCCGGAGGGGGAGCGCGCCCGCCAGGACGCGCTCCTGGACCCGTCGTCAGCGGCCCGGAAACACCCGCGGCGCGGCGTCGATGACCCCCAGGTAGCGCTCGCAGAAGCCGGCGAGCCCCGGGAGCACGCCCGGCGGGAGGAGCTGGTGCAGGCGGTGGAGGATGCCGTTCACGTTCTGCGGCACCGTGCCCACCAGCCGCCGGTCCGGCTCCAGGTGCGCCAGGCGCCCCGCCAGCGTCACCGCGTGGAAGGCCAGGGCGAGCGCCACCGAGCGGTCCCACGCGGCATCGTCCACCACGGGCCCGCCCGCCCCGGCGAGCGCCGCGCGGTACTCGGCCGCCAGGTCCGGCTCGAACCCGGGGACGTTCCACAGGTACACCCCGTCGTCCAGGCTCAGCTCGAACTTGCCCAGCATGGCCTTGCACAGGTCCAGCGGCGCCGGTCCCCAGCGGGCGTACTCGTAGTCCAGCAGGAACAGCTCGTCGCCCACCTCGAAGGTCTGGCGCGCGTTCCCCAGGTCCTCGTGCAGGAACGCCCGCAGCGGGCCCTCGCACGCCGCGACCAGGGCGCGCGCCTCGTCCAGCTCCGCGTCGTCGGGCGGCGGCACGCCGCGGCTCCGCGCGGCGCGCGCCAGGAAGGCGCGCCCCTCGTCGAAGCGCCACGCCTGCGCCGGCCCCCCGTAGCGCCGCCGGTCGGCCTCGGGGCCGCCCAGCCCCATCTCCCGCCGCAGCTCCAGCCAGCGTTCCTCGCGGCCGCGGGTGGCCGCGTGCTGCGCCGCCAGCGCCCGCGCCAGCCGCCGCGTCACCCACCCGAAGGTGCGCATCTCGGCGTGCTGCACGTCGCCCAGGTCCTCCAGCACGAAGAAGCCGTCCGCCTCCCACGCCAGCAGGCGCGGGCGGAAGGGGCGCGGGGGCGGGCACTCCTCCATGAAGCGCTGCGCCAGCAGCTCGTGCGCGAACTCCACGTGCTCGCCGGCCAGGTCGCCGGCCGGCCACGTTTCCAGCGGCACGTGCTTCACGAACACCGACGCGGGCCCCGGCCCGGAGAGCCCGGCCCGGAGCGAAACGGACGCGCGCCGGGAGATGGGATGAACCGACTCCACCCGCACCTCGCCGCCGAACGCGGCCGAGAGCGCCGCCTCGACGCGCGCGCGGATGGGCTCCGGCAGCGCCGCCCCGGGCGCCACCGCGGGGGAGGGAAGGACGTCGGTCATGCGTGCGCCGGGTCCAGGAGCATCATGTAACAGAGCGCGTACCAGGCCGGGCGGATGGAGCCCGAGCTGGGTCCGGTGAACTGCGACGAGTAGTCCACGTTCACGGTGTGGCTGTGGTCTCCGTCGTCCTGGAGCCGCTGCGTCGGCTGGCTCCCCGAGTCGATCCCCGCCCACTTGCCGCACGAGAGGCCGCGCCCGTACCACGCCGTCGGCACCCCGTGGCTGTGCCGGCCGGCCGTTTCCAGGGTGGCCGTCACCTTCATCGCGCCCAGCGGGTGCGTGTGCGTGGGCGCGCGGTCCGAGGCGCCGTGCGCGAAGGTGCTCCCGGACCCCACCACGAACACGTCGCGCAGGTCGGGCGTCCCGCGCGTCCCGTCGCACAGCCCCCACCCGGCGGGGATGTCCGCCGCCGCGCCGCTCCACAGCGCGATGCTCCCCACCGGCGTCCACCGCGAGGTGAGGTCCGGGGTCATGGTGAGCACGGCCGTGCTCGTCTTCAGGGCGCCGGTGATGGTGTCGTACGCGGTGAGCACGAAGGTGCGGGTGGTGTCCGCCTCCACCACGGCCGTCCCCGTCCCCGGGAGCGGGCCGTTCTGCGGCGTGGCGACCTCGTCCACCTGCACCAGGGTGGAGTTGTGCACCTTCCAGCTGAGCGTCGCCTGCTGCGCCGCATATCCCGAGACGACGATCTGGTCGGGCATCGCCGTCATGTACTCGATGGACAGCACCGCGTACTCCTTGTCCAGCAGCACCGCCGCGAAGCCGTCGTCGTACCCCGGGACGTTGGCGTACTGCACGTACATGAGCGTGGGGCCGCTCACGAACTGCGTCACCAGCCCGCCCAGCTCGAACTGCGCGATCCCCTGCGCCCCCACCCCCAGGATCTGGTGGTTGGAGGCCTGCGGGGTCATGGCCCAGCGCCGCGGCGTCCCCGGCAGCGCCGCGAAGTCCCACCCCTGCGTCCCGGCGACGATGCCGGGCGTGACGCTTTCCAGCAGCGTGGGCGTGGTGAGCGCGAAGTACCCCGGCATCTCGGTGGCGGGAACGAACGACACCGTGAACTGCGGCGGGCTGCTCCCCCACGGGGTGCTGGGCGGCACGATGGGGTAGGTGGCGCTCTTGTTGTAGAGGGTGACCTGGATCCGGTTGGGGTACGGCTCGTCGGGGCGCTTGGTGATCCCCACGTAGTTGATGCGCGGGCTCTTGGGGTCGAAGCTGCTGGTGGCGTTCACCGCCACGTCCACCCCCAGCGTCTGCAGCAGGTCCTTGTGCTGCGACGGCGGGTTCGACACCACCAGCGTGGGGGTGTAGTTGCTGAGGCCGTTCGCGCCCGCGTTGTACAGGTTCAGCGTCAGGTAGTAGCTCCCCGTGCCGATGGTGGGCGTGAGGCTCCCCACCACCACCTGCAGCGTGTCCATGGACGCCCAGGCGTACGACGCGTCCGGAGCCAGCGCCCACACCGGGAACTGGGGGTCGGGAAAGTACTGCGCCGTCCACCCCGCGGCCGTCACCGTGAGCCCCGCCTGCTGCGACGGGTCGGCGAAGAGCGAGGAAAGGTCCAGCGCCAGCCCCGTGGCCCCGCCCGGCGGGGGCGGGTTGGCCGGGGCGCCGCCGGTCATCTGCAGCGCGCCGCCGGTCTGGTTCTGCAGCGTCAGGTACAGCTCGTTCGCCTGGGACAGGTACACCTGCGACGAGCCGTCGAGGCCGTTGGCGGCCGTGATCTGGATCTTCAGCTGGGCCATGTCGCCCCCCCTCAGACGCCCAGCTTCATCAGGTACGCCAGCGCGTACCACGGCGGACGGAACGCCTGGTCGTTGGGTCCGCTGGTGAACGCCGGGATCGCCACCGTCACCTGGTGCGTGTGCAGGCCGTCGCTCTGGCTGCGCGTGCTCCGCGGGTCGGTCCCCCCGGAGTCGATCCCCGCCCACTTGCCGCAGCTCAGGTTGCGCTTGTACCAGGCCGAGGGCATCAGGTGAGAGTGCTGCCCGTCCTGCGACGAGGTGAACGCCTGCGACGGCGGGGCCACCGGGTGGGTGTGCGTGGTGGCGTCGCCCCACGTGTTGGGCTGGTCGCCCCCGCCTGCGCCCAGGATGAAGCGGTCGCGCAGGTTGGGGGTGCCGTGCGTCCCGTCGCAGGGCCACCATCCCGCGGGGACGGCCGTGGGGTCGAGCGACCCGCTCCACAGCACGATGGTCCCCTGGGGGATCACCCGCGTGAGGAGGTCGGGCTGCACCGTGACCGTGGCCGAGGCCGACTTGGCCGCGGCCAGCGAGGGGGCGAAGGCGGTGAGGGTGAACACCGTGGTCTGCGACACCTGCACCGCCTGCGAGCCCGCGAGCGTGGTGGTGGCGCCGATGCTGCTGATGGTCACGTACCCCGCGTTCCGCACGTCCCACGCGAGGGTCACGGTGGAGGGCGCGGCGATGTTGTCCAGGATGACGGACCCGGCGTTGTTCACCGTGAACGCGGCGATGGTGATCCCGCCGTCGTCGCCGTCGCCCTCGTCCAGCGCCGCGTTCTCGTCGTAGGCCCGCATGTAGCGGCCCTGCGGCACCGCCTGCGCGGTGAGCACCTGGTAGCCGTCCGCGGTTCCCGCCGGGTTCAGGAAGTACACGATGACCTGCGCCTGTCCCGGCTCGGCCGCGTACACGTCGCTGAGCTTCAGCTGCACGTCGGACGCGGCGGCGGGGCGGGTGGGATCGTAGTCCAGCCGCCACACCGGGTACGCCGTGGTCTCCACCGTGGTCACCGCCCAGGGCTGGTTGTCCGGCACCGATGCCTGGATGGCGGCTGCCGCCTCGGGCGGCGTCAGCGCGCGGAACTCGGGGGAGTAGCCGTCGCTCAGCGTGACGAAGAAGCGCGGCGACCCGCCGCCCTCGCCCGAGGGGCGGATGAACTGCGCGGAGCTGCCGATCACCAGCTTCAGCACGCCGCCGCCGTCGTCCGTGAGCGTGCCGCCGACGGGAACCACGGGCGCGTACTTCCAGGTGGCCGCGAGGTCGTTGGGCGCCCCCCCGGCCCGCAGCCTGAGCAGCGCCGACTGCAGCTCGCGCGAAAGGCCGCCCTCCACGTTCTCCAGCCGCACCGTCACCGTTCCCATCCCCGCCTCGCCCGTGGCGGCGACGGAGGGAAAGCGCAGGTCCAGGAAGTCGTCGGAGAACCAGCTCCAGTAGCGGGCCGTCTGCCTCCAGGCGAACACGCCCGGGGCGGTCCCCTCCTCCAGCTCCCACCCGGGAAGGGCGGCGGGGGGCTCGGCGAACTCCAGGTGGCCGGCGGCGGAAAAGTCCGCCACGATGCGGGCCCGCGCCCGCGGGTTCTCGGCGCGCTGGGTGAGGAACGAGTCCCAGCCGTCGTTCACCAGGCGGAGCAGGAGGGGCCCGGGACGTCCCAGCCAGAGGAAGTTCAGGCGCTCGGCGTTCTGCAGCGAGGCGAAGAAGGAAAGCTTCTTGGGGTCGCCGGGCTGCGCGGTCTGTGGCTTCTTTCTCATGGATTCTCGTTCCTGGAAAGGACCAGCCACCCCTCGTCGGCCTCGGCGGCGTTCTGCAGGGTGGCCTTCTGGGATTGAACACCGATGGCCGAGGAGGCCCACCCCGCGCCCGAGCGCTCCGTCCAGCCCCACGTCCCGTCGCCCTCGGCGGGAACCGGCAGGGCGACGCCGTCGGAGGTCCACAGCACCGGGGCGGTGAGGAAGGTGAAGCGCAGCTGCATCACCGCGGCCGCGTACATCGCCGCCGGCAGGCCGATCGTCTGCACCGGGAGGATCCCGGTGGAGGCGTGCACCTCGGCGCGCGGGTCCACCAGCATGGCCAGCTTCAGCGGCTCCGCGTCGCTCGCGGCGAGGGTGACGGTGGCGGGGACGGGGGGGACGATGTCGGGGAAGCCGGGCTCGGCCCCCTCGGCGTAGAAGCGGGTGAAGGCGTATCCCCCCGGCGCCCCGGCGTCGGGGAGGAAGAAGCCGTACAGCCCGTCGTTCAGCTCCGACAGGCTCCCCAGGAAGGCGGGGAAGCGGATGGCCGGGAAGCCGTGCACGGTGCGGACGGTGGGGTCGTCCACCCCCATGTCGACCTCCAGCGCGGGATAGCTCTGGTCGGGCGAGGGAAGGCCCTCCAGCTCCAGCGCCAGCGAGGTCTGCACCAGCGCCATGGGCGTTCCCAGCAGCACCGAGGTCGAGGCGTCCTGCTGGTAGCCGGTGGGGACGACCCACGTCTGGGTGCGGTCGAAGGTGCGGATCAGGTCGCGCACGTACGCCGCGCCGTTCCCGTAGGTGGCCAGCGCGAAGCCGCGCAGCACCGGGTTGGCGTCCGCGAACGCGGCGACGATGTCGGTCCCCGCCGAGCCGCTTCCCGGCGCGTCCATCCAGTACAGCGTCCCCTGCCCGCTCCCGCCGGCGAACAGGGTGCCGATCGCGTCGCCGTCGGCGTCGTAGAACGCCAGGCTCCCGTCCAGGTGGCTGGGGACCACCCATCCGCAGATGGGCGTGTCCTCCAGGTTCCCGGTCGCCGGCCGGCCGTCGGAGGCGGACAGCCAGCGGAAGTCCAGGCGCGCCCCCTGCGCCAGGCGGGCCGGCAGCAGGAGCTCGGGGCCGCCCGCCGCCGCCGCCGTGGGGATGGTCTCGCTCACCACCAGCCGGTCCACGAGCACCGTCTTCCACCGCCCGAAGGCGTCGGTCAGCGTCAGCCCGCGCAGCGCGGCCCTGCCGGCGCGCAGCGGGTTGTAGGGGAAGCCGGTGCGCGGGGTGTGCTGGTTCTCGGCCCCACCGCCCCGTTCACCACCACGTTGCTGAAGTCGCGGTACAGCGCGCTGATGGCGGCGGGATCGTACACGGTGAGCTGCATCACCAGCTCCAGCATCAGCAGGGCGTCGTGGAAGCCGCCCATGGCCTGCGCCAGCGCGGGAACGTCCCGCAGGTCGTCCAGGATCTGCCGCAGCTCCTCGTCCTCGTTGTAGCGCAGGTACTGCGCGATCTGGGTGCGCAGGTCCGTGGTGGCGCCCGTGCTGAGGAGCGCCACGCCCTGGTACGACTGCACGGAGCCGGAGAACTCCGTCCCGGCCGGGTAGCCGTAGTCGAAGGTGTCCCGGTCGAAGTCCAGCCGGGTGACCACGGTGTCGGGGGGATACGTCTGCGATCCGCCGGAGCCCACGGCCACCAGCGGCTGGAAGTCCACCCGCCAGCTGAGGGCGATGGGGTTCCAGGGGCGCGTCCACGCCCGCATCATCACGTCGCCCTGCGGCGAGGGGCCGTCGAAGGTGATCCCGTCCTGCGGCGCCTCCGCGGCGAGCCACGCCTGCTGCGCGGCGGCGAGGTCGGCTCGCGTGGCCGCCGGGTCGAGCGAGGCGGGGTTCCCCGCGGGCCCGTTCGCGGCGAGGAGCGCCACGAGCTGGGGGACGGCGTCGCCGTTCAGCAGCACCGAGGCGCGCCACGCGGCTTGGATGGAAGGGTAGGGAAGCGCCGACGCGTCGCCGAAGGACGGGATCCACGCCGCGTCCAGAGCGCACGCCGCGCTCCCCGCCACCAGCCCCGCCGGGAGATCGATCTCCGTGGGCAGGTCGCCGGTGAGCACGCACAGGAGCGTGGGCGCCTGGTCGGGCTGGGGCAGGGGGACGTCCCGGCCGGCCAGCAGGAGGACGGGGTCCGACGGGCGGTGGAAGCGGCGGCCGGGCGCGCTCACCAGCTCCTGCGTGCCGGGGATCAGCGCCTCCACGGAGGCGGCCAGCGACGCCACGTCCGCCACGGCGTCGTCGCGCGCCTGCTCGGCCTGCGCCAGCGCGGCCACCTCGTCGGACAGGTACGAGTACACGTCGGAGAGCGGCGGCAGCCCGGTGAGCCCCGAGTGCTGGATCACCATGAACTTGGTCCAGTCGGCGAAGATCTGCCGGCGGAGCGTGGCGATCTCGCGGTCCTTCGCGTCGGCCAGGCCCTGCGCGTCGTCCAGGGCGCGCAGCAGGTCCACGACGTCGTCCTCCAGCGCCACCGGGAGCTCGCCCGTGCGCGGCTGCACGGCCCACGCGGTGCCGCCCTGGAAGGCGTCGTACTCGGCGTCGTACAGCGCCTCTTCGAACGCGGCCTCCCCGCCCGGCTCGCCCAGCGTCTGGAGCATTCCCAGCTGCACCGCGTTCAGCAGCCGCTCCACCTCCGGCAGCCCTTCGCCCTGCACCAGGTAGGCGACCAGCGCGCTCAGCGCCTCCGGGGCGGTGTTCCCCAGCGACACGTTCACCGCCGCCGGGTCGCCCGCGTCGGGAAAGTAGCCGCCGGCCAGCGTGGGGTCCCAGTCCAGGCCGCGCACGCACCCGAGCATCACCGTGTACCCGGGCGAGACGGTGCCGTCGTGGTCGTCGAACACCCAGCCGAAGGGGTTGGCCGTCCCGGAGATGGACGTGTCCGCCAGCGGATCGTCCGCGGGGTTGGAGTACCAGCCGGCGACGGTGTAGGAGAGGGATTGCGTCTTCGTGTCGAACCCGGACTGCAGCGAGCCGTCGTACATCCCGAAGACGTTGGCGCAGTTGGGGTAGAACGCCGAGAAGTCCAGCACGCCGTACCCCATGGCGTTCAGCGGCAACAGGTACGTGCCCCGCCCCCCGTTCGCCACCCAGTCCGCGTAGTCGTACACCCGCCCCAGGTAGCGCCAGGTGTTCCCCGTCATCTCCTGCGTCTGCCAGGGGATGCTGGTCTGGCTGTGGGTGGCGTCGCCCGCGACGTAGCTGCTCTCCACCACGAACGCCTTCGTCGCGGTCGATCCCGTCGCCCGGTCCGTGACGGTGCGGACCACCAGCCAGCGGTCGGGCGCGGCGGGGAGGGTGGTCGCGCCGTTCTCGCCCGTGTCGGCGCGGCGGATGGCGCGCGGGAGCATCCAGTGAAGGTGGATGCCGGGGGCGAGCGACACCGCCGAGAACGGCTCGCTGAGCACGGTGTCGCTCAGGTACACGCGCCCGGTGCGCTGGCCGTAGGCGGGGAGGCGGGAAAAGACGGCGGTGGGCGGGGAAAAGTGGCTGTCGCCCTGGTCCGCGTCGGCCAGGAGGAGCGCCTCCACGCGGACGGGGACCACCAGCCCCTGCACGGGCGTGTTCACGGCGCCTCCCGGATCACGAAGTCCACCTCCTGTACCCCCTGCACCATCTCCAGCGCGAAGGCGGCGGGCGCCCACGGCGTGGTGGTGATGGCGCCGCGGTCCACCAGCGCCGCGTGCAGCCGCGCCGCCAGGGCGTTCACGTCCAGCACGCGGTCGTCGGCCGCCGGGTCGCGCATGGGGACGTCCACCCGCGCGCCGTCCACGATCTCGCCGGGCCGCTGGCCGCCGGGGCCGGCGTCCACGTACTTGAGCGCCTTCTGCGGCGCGCCGTGCTCCTGCTCGACCCCGAAGTGAAGCGTCTCGGCGGGCTCGCGCAGCTCCACCTTCGCCACGATGCCGTGGAAGAGCCCCAGCAGCAGGTCGGCCGAGAGCCGCTCCACGCGGATGGCGGGGAGCGGCCCGCCCGCGGAGTCGAACGCCTCCACCTCCAGGTTCGGCCATCCGCCCACCACGGCGGAGCGGAGGAGAAAGCCGCTGCTCCCCTCCGTCCCGTCGTCCTCCGCCGCCGCCAGGCCCAGGCGCGCGGCGCGCATCCGCGGCGCCATCCTCACCGCCTTCGCGCCCACCCGGGCGAGGCGCGGCGCCTCGCTCTCGTCCACCCCCGTCACCGGCCGGCCCAGGCTGAAGGCGCCGTCCACCAGCGCGGTGATCCACCGCTCGTCGACCCGGAAGAAGCGGATGGACTCCACGGGGAGCATGCGCGCGTTCGGGACCAGGTAGTGGATGGGAACGCCGTACAGCGCGCGCAGCCGGGCCAGCCAGGCGGCGATCTTTTCCTCGGCGGGATCGGGCTCCAGCGGATCGGCCTGCGGCCCCTCCGCGCGCGCCGCGGCGCGGAACCCCGGCCCCTGCGTCCAGCGCTTCATGCGTCCTCCCGTCCGCCGCGGGCGGCGCGCAGGAAGGCGGCGAGCGCCGGGCGCAGCGCCTCGCCCGCCAGGCGGCGGCCGAACACGCTGGCGTGCACCCGCGGCGCGGACTCCACTCCGTGCCGCTCGGCCAGGATCCGCTGCTCGAACGCGTTGACCTGCGCCACGGTCTCGCCTCGCTTCCAGTTGTACAGGGTGGTGGAGAAGTCCAGGTCGTTCAGCGCCAGCAGCCGTCCCAGCTGCCAGGCGGCGGAAAGGGAAACGTCCATCATCCCGCTCTCGGGGTCGTAGACGGTGAGCTCGTCCTGCGAGCCGACGGGCACGCTCACCGTGCCGCCCATGGCGAAGGGGAGGAGGGGCCCCCGGTACCAGGAGACCAGCTGCGCTCCCTGCCGCGTGTGGTGCGGAAGCCCCACGTAGCCCATGGACAGCGCGTCCCGCACCGCCTGCATGGGCTCGTCCGTCGCCGCGTAGGGCACCTGAAGCGTGGGCGGGCTCAGGTCCACCCCCAGCAGCAGGTCGGCGAAGGAGACCGGGACGGCGACGCTGGAGAACGACCAGGCGTTCAGCACCGCGAGCCGGATCGCCGTCGTCCCCGCGGGCGGCCCCGCGCGGTCGGGGAGGTAGTCGCCCATGTCCTCCAGCGAGACCAGCATCGCCGTGGTGCGCGCCCCCTCGCGCGCCAGCCGGTTGCCCACGACGAGGGCGGCGTCCCCCGTGGGCGTGTCCACCTCGTCCATCGGCCTCGCCGCCAGCGCCTCCTGCGAGACCACGCGCGAGCCCGCCAGCCAGCGCAGCTCGTCGCTCTTGGGTGCGATCGCCGCGAAGAGCGCGGCGGGGACGTCCACGTACGTGACGGGATCGGCCTCCGCCTCCCCGTACTCCAGCGTCAGGCCGGGATAGGAGGCGACGCCAGGGGGCGGGCTCACCAGGTCCCGGAGCGTCCCCTGCACCGTGCCGGGGATGGGGTCGCCCTCGTCGAAGACCAGGATCCCCAGCCAGGGATACTCGATCGACGCCGGCGCGTCCTCCTCCGCGCCCGGCGGCGGCGGGGCGATCCCCAGGTCCCGCTGCCAGGGGAGGGTGCGCGCGGTGAAGACCACGTGAGGCAGCACGTTGCCGTACTCGCCCTGGGCCCCCTGCGGCGGAAAGACCCCCTGCACGTACGAAGGGGGGATGCTGAAGCGCGCCCCCTGCACGGCGAAGGTCACGTTGCCGCGGAAGGTCTCGTCGAACGCCTGCGCCCCCGTGCCGCCCCACACCCGGTGGCGCACGGAAACGACGTAGTCGCCCGATTCCAGCGGCGGCTGGAAGAAGTCGTAGAAGACGACCTGCTTGTTCTCGTCGCTCATGGAAGCGTGGGTCCGAAGTCCTTCGCCTCGCCCGGGTAGGCGAGCACCACCTCGCCCAGGAGCTCCAGGCGCTCGGGGTCCTGCATGGGCTCCGTGTCCAGGTAGCTGCCGATGTCGAAGCCGTTGCGCACCAGCTCCGCCAGGATCGGCGAGCGCGCGTCCGCCACGGCCGGCGCGCCGATGGTGGCGGCCAGCGCGGCGTCGGGGTCCAGCCCGCCGAAGGGGTCCGCCGCCGGCGCCGGGTCGATCCCCCAGGCCGTCGTGCGCGTCCCCTCCACGTCGTACTCCAGCGTGGCCACGTTCACCGGGACGGAGCTCGTGGGCGTGGCGATCTCCGGCCGCAGCTCCAGCCCCTGAAGGCAGTCCTCCAGCAGCGAGCCGTCGTTCAGCGCGCGCCCCAGGTCCGGCTGGTACAGCCACATCGCCTTGGACGCGCGCACCAGCACCGGCGACGGGGTGAAGCCGTCGTACGGGAGGAGGTCCGTGAGCCGGCAGACGGTGACCTCGTGCGCGCTGCTCACGTCGCCGGTGCCCAGCTGCATGGGCCCGATCCCGAAGGCCGTGCTCCACGTCGCGGGCGTCCACGCCGTCCCGTTGTACGACAGCGTCTTCCCCGGCACCAGCGACTGCGTGGTGAGGCGGAAGTGCTGCGGGTCCACCAGGTAGTCGATGGGCACCTCCACCGTTTCCGAGGGGTTCTCGGGGTCCGGGTGGACGGCGACGACGGCGCCCGAGCGGGTCAGGTCCTGCAGCACCCCGTCGTTGACCACCACCGCGATGACGGGGGACACGTCCTGCACCGTGCGCGCGGCCGTGGCGCAGCTGCTGTCCGCCGCGGAGGCGGCGGGCATGGGCGCGGGAGGCGCGGCGCGGGATCCCCGGCGCGGCGTGCGCGCGGCCGGGCGCTGCAGGAACGAGGCGGCCGTCGCCTCCGGCCCCGCCGCCGCCTGCTGCGAGCTCCCCGACTGGTCCAGGAACGAGTCGCGGAAGTCCGTCCACCCGATGGCCGGCGGCCTGGAATCGTCGTCGTCGTCGCCGATGGTGAAGGAGATGACGTACAGGTCGATGCGCGCCCGGTACCGGAAGGGCGGCCCCCAGATGTGCAGCTCCGCGCCCACGCTGGCGGAGATGCTCACCCGCACGAACGAGATCTCCACCGACGCCCGCACGCTGAACGACACCCCCAGGGCGACGTCGTAGTGGAACGGCTTCCACTGGACCAGGAAGTCCGCGTGGACGCTGAAGCTCACGTAGATGGGCCCGCTGCTCCACGTGGCGTCCAGCCGCCCGCCCGCCATGACCGCGTGCGGCACCAGCGCGAAGTACAGCCCGCCCTTGATCGACAGCTCGGTGGAGACCGTCCAGTTCATCCCCAGCCGCGGCACCGTGGGATAGTACGCCGGCGGGGTGAAGGCGGGGTTGTACCCGCCGAAGGTCACCACGAAGTCGCCCGCGTGGTCCTGCGCGGGGGGGAGCGCCGGGTCCGTCGGCGTGAACCACAGGCAGAAGGCGAAGCCGCCGGTGAGCTTGCAGGCGCGCTCGAAGACGTAGGAATCGGGCGTGAGCTGGGCATACACGGCGGCCACCCCCTCCGAGGGGATGAGGAGCGCCTCCATGGCCAGCTGCGCGTAGATGACGGGAACCGGGTCCAGCGCGGGGACGGAAAGCGTCCCCACCCCCAGCAGCCCCACCTGGAAGCGCGCCCCGAACGCCACCGACAGCAGCGCCTGCACCGACACCATCCCGAACGACGACACGGTGACGCCCGCCGCCAGCCAGTTCTCCCCCGGCGCCACGCCCAGGTAGGCGTCCATCACCCGCATGGCGTCGGCCAGCGAGGGGTTGGTGCCGAAGGGGTTGCCGGTGGTGCCCGCGCCGGCCACCAGCGGGTAGGTGACGACCTGGTCGATGGGCGGGAGGAGGAGGCTGCGGTTGTACCCGAAGCCGCCCGACACCCCGTTCACGTAGAAGTACGGCGGCCCGCCGATGGGCGCGTTCACCATCAGGAAGGCGAAGAGCGACGCCGGCTCGGTGGTGGCGTACGACCCCAGCGCCGACAGCGCGAAGCGCCCCGCGCGCACCGAAAGCTCCCCCGAGAACTCCAGGTACTCGGGGGTCTCCGTCTTCAGGAAGGCGCCCGAGATCGCGACGCCGGGCGAGGTGTAGCGGATGGCCAGCCCGCCGATGTCGAACGAGGGGACGTACGGCGCCTGCAGGGGAACCACCACGCCCAGCCCCATCACGTCGGCCTCGAAGGCGGTGAACGCCAGCGAAGCGTCGAACATCACCTCCACCGCGTTCCCCTTGAGCCGGAACCCGATCCGGCGCACGCTGAGCGGGCCGAAGGTCTTCTGCACGTTGAACCACGTCCCCGCGGGCGACGTGGCCGTGACCCCCGGCGGGTTGGCCGCGGGGAGCAGGATCGGGTCGGTCTCCGCCCGGAGCGGCGCCGCCTGCGCCAGGGAGTTCGCCGGGGAGGCGGACGACTGCGAGCCGCCGAAGGAAAGGACGATCTCCTGCGGGCTCCCGCCGAAGAGCACCACGAAGGTGACGGTGGTGGCCCCGCCCGTGTCCACGTTCAGCGACACCATGGACAGCGAGATGCTGTCCTCGGGCGACAGGAAGCCGCCCACCAGCGGGAGCTGGGTGAGGTCGATGGACAGCCCCTCGAAGGTGAGCGCCGCGTCCACCACCATCCGCCCGTCGGCGGCGAAGAACTCCACCGACAGGCGGTTGAGGTCGATCTCCGGGAACCCCGCGGGGAGGCTCCACCCCCAGATCCGCACCAGCTGGTCCACCAGCTGCGTGAGGCTGGGCGTCTGCCCCGGGATGGTCTCGCCGGTGAACACCCATCCGCCCGTGGGCGTGTAGCCGGCCGTGGCCTGCACCGCCACGCCGCCCAGCGTGAAGATCCCCGCCACCAGCCCCGAGACGCCGGCGCGCGAGGACTGGAGCTTCAGGTACATCTCCGTGAGCACCAGCCCGCTGGCGCCGCCGATCAGCTCCCAGTGCTCCAGGACGTCGGCCTCGAAGGTGTACAGCCCGTCCGTCACGTTCCCGGTCGCGGCGAACGTCGCGCCGGTGATGGTGGGGAGGGGGATGCTGTCGCCCACCAGCTGCCGCACCGGCGCCAGCAGGTCCATCTCCCGGTCCACCACCTCCAGCTGCAGCCGGAAGAACAGGTCGGGGATGGAAACGTAGGCCGAGAGGGTGACGTCGGCGTTGCTCCCGGGGGCGAACCGCGCCGACGCGTAGACGTTCCCCAGCGCCGTCCAGCTCCCGCCCGCGTTGTCGGCCTGGATGGAGAAGCCGATCGAGTCCACCACGATCAGCCCGTCGAACAGCACCCACGGGGAGGAAACGATCTGGAACGCCACCAGCACGTGCGTGAACGCCAGCGGCGAGGGGTTCAGCTCCACCCCCGCGTACTGCAGCGTCAGGTCGTCGAAGACGGGGAAGCCGGCGCCCGGGTCCAGGATCCCCGACAGGTCGGCGCCGTTCAGCAGCGTGTTCAGCTGCCCCTTCGTGGCGGACTGCTGGTACGACCGGCCCACCTCCAGCCGCAGCCGCTCGCCGCCGTCGTCGAAGAGGAAGGCGCTGACGGGAATGGGGTCCCACCCCTGCGGCGTGAAGGCGCAGCGCACCGCGGCCACGCCGGTGGGAAGGACGCTGTAGGCCAGCAGGTCGTCGGTGGCGATCTCCTGGAAGTAGCAGGCGAACTGGCCGGTGAAGACGAAGCTCGCGTCGGCAAGCGTGGCCGTGCTCCCCGACGAGTCCGGCAGCGACAGCAGGAGCTGGGGATACAGGGTGGCGGGCGCCCCCGTCTCCTCGTCCGCGGCCTGAAGGTACAGGGCGATGGGGCCCGAGGCGGCCGCGGGGAAGCGGATGACCGCGCCCATCAGGGTGGCCACGTCGGCCGTGGCGTTCACGGTGGCCCGCAGCGACACCCCGTTCACCAGCCGGTCGGCCACGGGCTGGATGTCGGGCGCCTGCCCGAACATCTCGCGGAAGTCGCTGGGGAGGACGACCGGCGCCGTGGAGTCGACCGTCATCACCGGCGCCGCGAAGGTCAGCTGCTGAAGCACGCTGTCCTGCAGCACCGGGAAGGTGGCGGCCAGCTTCCACCCGGAGTCGCCGATGCGGATCTCCAGCCGCGCGTCCACCGTGCCGTCCTGCCGCAGCACGAACACCCCCGTGGTCACCTGCCCCGCCGACACGCCCGTGAGCACCCCGGCCGCGAGCGTGCCGGAGATGGTGACGGTCTGCGTCCCCGGGTTCGACTCCGAGTGTGCCTGGAGGACGGTGAGGGTGCCGGACGAGGGAAAGAACGCCGCGGTCCAGAGCGTGGTGACGGCCGGGGTCTGGAACGCCGTGGCCGCCACCGCGATGCGTCCGGCGTTGTCGGGCTGGAGCAGACCCTCGAGCTGCGCGAAGGTGAGCGACATGGGCTCAGGAGAGGCGGAAGGAGGCGAAGACCGGGAGGTGGTCGCTGATCAGGCGTCCGCCCACCAGCGCCCCCTTCACGTTGATCGGGGAGCCGGAAAAGGCGCCCGAATACCCCAGCTGCTTTGCGAAGTCCACCGCGAAGGTCTTGTACTGCCCCGCGGCGAACCCCTTCTTGTCCAGCTCGGCGTAGTAGTCCACGCTCTCCCACAGCTTCAGCGTGCGGTTCTGCACGGCGTTCGGCACGTCCACCACCCGCGGCCCGGAGAGGGTGGCCGGCGACAGGGCGGCGGGGCTGTTGCGGAGGAAGTGGTTGTCGTAGCCGTTGACCGCCAGGTCCTCGGTGTCCTTCATGGTGCGCGAGTAGCCGTAGTACGTGGTGAGGTGCGTTCCCACGTCCACGGCCCCGCCGGCGCCCAGCCGCGGATAGGTGCTCCCCACGATGGGCTGGTAGAGCGGCGCCTCGGCCGGGTCCAGCCAGTTCAGGTTGAAGTCGCCGGTGAGGATCCACCCGGGGACGGCCATGTCCTGGGCCCCGCCGCCCAGGTTCACCTTTACCTTCAGCGGGGTGGTGGGCACCCGCCCCGTGGGGTCGGCGGGGCCCACGCCCTGGAAGAGCGAGAAGGTGTCCAGGTTGCGGACCTGCCGCTGCGCCACGTTGTGGTTGGCCGCGAAGTGGCAGGCCACCAGGGGCAGGAGCCGGCTGGGCCCGGTCGCGCCCGGCACCCAGAACAGCCCCAGCGAGGGAAGGCGCACCCCCGGCCAGTCGGGGATCCCCAGCCTGCGCCCGCGCAGCGAGTACGCGGGGAAGTCGGGCGACAGCAGGGGCGCCACGCCGTCCACCAGCTCGGGCTTGCTCGGGTTCAGGATGGCGGGAAGGAAGAGCACGTCCTTCCAGGCGAACCCGTCCTTGCCGATGATCCCCGCGCGCCGGTTGGTGCCCGTGAGGGTGGGAACCAGCGGGATGGTGGCGGAGCTGTCCTTGAGGAAGTAGGCGTAGTACTCCACCCCCGTGTTGGGCGACCGCATGCACACGCGGTACTTGCCGCCGCTCTGCTTGAACAGCGCCGCCGCCATCCGCTCCAGCAGGTACTCGGCGGTGGCGTTCAGCGTGGTGTTCACCTCCAGCATCACGAAGATGTCGGGCTGGTACGAGTTCACCGTCTTCGCGATGGCGGTGACCACGTCGTCCAGCGACGCCTTGAGCTTCCCGTAGTTCTGGATGTTCCAGGTCAGGACCGAGACGTATTTGGCCATTCCGCCGCGGGATGTGAGCGGTGACGGAGCAGGGAGCGGGTCGTCTGGGATTGAAGCCGCGACGCAGGTTCGGTCGCGGGACGCGGGAGGGCGGCTGGGGGCTGCTGTGACGGGTCCGCCGTTCCGTTTCCGGTGGTGCCGGCGGCAACATACTCCGCGCCTGAAATGGGCGCAAGGAAAAATCTGTCGTATTCGGGGCCGTCGTGCTGGGGAGCCGGGGATCGCCTGCGGACAGGGGCGGATGGCGGCTCGCGTCAGGCGAACAGCAGCCGGTCGTCGAAGCCGAACGGGATCTGCTCGGCGATCCGGACGCGGACGGAATCCGGGTGCGCGGGGGAAAGGAGAACGTTTGCCTCGGCCGGTGCGACGGCTCCCGGGAGCAGGGCGGAGGGCAGCAGCAGCAGGGCCGAGGACGCGGCGTTCACCCACTCGGCGCCGAACGCCTGGTTCCTGCCCTCCGCGGCCGCGGTACGCCACCCGTCCGGGAGGCCGGCCCCGGTCGGGACGGGAACGTCCAGCCCATCCGCCTCTATGCGCAGGGCGACCAGGTCGTCCGGCACCAGGTCGGGATCCGTGTGGGCGAGACTTTCCAGGGCCGCGAGTGCAAGGGTGGTGGAGGTGTACACCATGGCGGTTCCGACGGGGTTCCACCTGCCTCCATACAGCCGCGCCCCCTCGCCTTCCAGGTCCGCGTAGGGGGCGCGGCAAACGCGCCAGAGGACGGAAACGATCACGCGTACACCCCGTGGGCCAACCGGCCCAGCGCGCGCTCCACCAGCAGGCTGCCCGAGGAACGCCGCACCAGCTCCAGCGGGGTCCTGCCGCCGAGGCTCCGGTTCGGACGGAGCATCCAGGCGCGCGCCTTCTCAGGATTCCCGAGGGTCTCTTCGGCCAGCCGGAAGATGCGCGCGAGGCGGGCGAGACGATCGGACTGGTCCGATGAGAGCCGTGAGCGCTGCTTGCTCGCGATCAGGGTGCGCTTGGGGATCAGCGACGACATCTCGGTGGTGCCGATTTCCATTCGCTTCATCAGGGCTTCGACGCTGCGGGCCGGAAGTCCTTCCTCGACGATGCTGTCGAAGTCGAGTTCACTCTCGATCTCGCGACCGAGGACCCGGGTGCCGCCGAGCATCTCGGCGATGTCCAGAACCGTCATGGCTGCCTCCGGTGCAGGTGTGCATCCAATTTGACGCAGGGTTGCGTTCGGCACAAGCGCCTGGTGCCGTGCTCCCGTCGCCAACCCGTGCAACGGGGGGAGCACCGGGCGCGGATCCGGCCCGTGCGCCGTATGCCGGGCACGGCCGCGTCCGGTTGACTCGCTCGCGGGCGGCGTCCTAAGATTGACGGGAACCATATGGTTGTCCGCTCCTCCGGCGGCCGGCCGCGCTTCGTCACAACCGGATCGTCCCCCACGCCCCCATCCTCATGGCGAACCCGATGGACCTGCCCGGCGCGGCCGCCGCGGGCGTCGCCGAGACCGGCAGCCACCGGCCCGGGCGCTGCGTCCACGAGCTGTTCGCGGACCAGGCGGCGCGCACCCCCGGCGCCCCGGCGGTGCTCGCCGGGGGGGCGAGCCTCACGTACGCGGAGCTGGACGCGCGCGCCGCGCGCCTCGCGCGCGTGATGCGCGGCGCGGGGGTGGGACCGGAGGTCGCGGTGGCGCTGGGCGTGGAGCGCACCCCGGAGCTGGTCGTGGGGATCCTGGGGATCTGGAAGGCCGGCGGCGTCTACGTCCCCCTGGATCCCGCGTACCCGCGCGAGCGGCTCCGCTTCGTCGCGGACGACGCGGGCGCGGCCGTGCTCCTCACCCTCGCGGAGCTGGAGGACCGCTTCCCCTGGCACGGCGGCCCGGTGGTGCACCTGGACCGCCTTCCCGAGCCGGACGGCGGCGCGGCGCCGGGGCGCGCGGCGCGTCCCGACAACCTCGCGTACGTCATCTACACCTCGGGCTCCACCGGCACCCCCAAGGGCGTGGCCGTGGAGCACCGCGGCCTCGCCGGCACCCTCCTCGGCACCCTGCGGGCGTTCGGGATCCGGGCGGGCGACGTCGTCCCCGCGCTCGCCTCGCACGCCTTCGACATCTCCCTGTTCGAGATCTTCGCTCCGCTGCTCGCGGGCGGCGCCGTGCGCCTGGTCCCGCGCGAGCGGGTGCGCGAGGCCGCCGCGCTGCCGGACGCGATCCGCGACGCCACCGTCCTCCACGCGGTGCCCGCGCTGATGAGCGAGATCGCCCACGCGGCCCGGTCGCGCGGCGGATCGCTCCCGGCGCTCCGCCGCGTCCTCGTGGGCGGGGATGCCGTCGCGCCGGGGCTGGTGGAGCGGATGCGCGAGGCGTTCCCCGCCGCGGACGCGTTCGTGATGTACGGACCCACCGAGGCCGCCGTCGTCTGCGCCGCGTACCCCGTGCCGGAGCGGGGCGGCGTCCCGGGGACGCTGGTGGGCCGGCCGCTGCCGGGCGTCGCGCTCCACGTCCGCGACGAGGAGGGCGGACCCGTCCGGGCCGGCGGGGCGGGCGAGCTGTGGATCGGCGGGGCGGGGGTGGCGCGCGGCTACGCCGGGAAGCCGGAGGCCACGGCCGAAAGGTTCGTCCCGGACCCGTTCTCCGGCGAGCCCGGCGCGCGGCTGTACCGCACGGGCGACCGGGTGCGCCGGCTCCCGGAGGGGGTGCTGGAGTTCCTGGGGCGCGTGGACCGGCAGGTCAAGATCCGCGGCTTCCGCATCGAGCCCGGCGAGGTGGAGGCCGTGCTCCTGGGCTGCCCGGCCGTGCGCGCCGCCGCCGTGGTCGCGCGTGAGGACGGGCCGGGGGGGCCCCGGCTGGTGGGATACGTCGTGCCGGAGGGGGCGGCGGACGCGTCCCCGGCGGCGCTCCGGGCGTATCTCGCCGAGCGGCTTCCCGAGCACATGGTCCCGTCGGCGCTCGTCGTCCTGGACTCGCTCCCGCTGACGCCCACGGGCAAGGTGGACCGCGGCGCGCTGCCGGCCCCGGAGGACGCGGGAGGCGCGGAGTACGCCGCGCCGCGGACGCAGACGGAGGAGATCGTGGCGGGGCTCTCGGCCGGGGTGCTGGGGCTGGAGCGGGTGGGGGTGGACGACGACTTCTTCGCCCTGGGAGGCCACTCCCTCAGCGCCACGCGCCTGGCGACCCGCGTGCGGGAGGCGCTGGGGGTGGACCTCCCGCTCCCCGCGGTCTTCGAGGCGCCCACCGCCGCCGCCCTGGCCGAGCGGGTGGACGCGCTCCTGCGCGGCGGCGCGGGCGAAGCGGACCCGCCGGTCGTCCGCGTCCCCCGGGGCGGCGGGGAGCGGCTTCCGCTCTCCTTCGCGCAGCAGCGCCTCTGGTTCCTCTGGCAGATGGACCCGGCCGGGGCCGGGTACAACATGCCTTTCCCGCTGCGCCTGCGCGGGCGGCTGGACGCGCGGGCGCTGGAGCGCGCCCTGGGGGAGCTCGTCCGGCGCCACGAATCGCTGCGCACGTTCTTCGCCCCGACGCCGGAAGGGCCGGTGCAGGAGGTCCGCGCGCCGGCGCCCCTGCCGCTGCCGCTCGCCGACCTGGGCGCCCTCCCCGCCGCCCATCGCGGGCGCGAGGCCCTGCGCCTCGCGGAGGAGGACGCGGCGCGCCCCTTCGACCTGCGGCGCGGACCGGTCCTGCGGGCCTCGCTCCTCCGCCTGTCGGACGACGACGCGGTGCTCCTCCTGTGCATGCACCACGTCGTCTCGGACGGGTGGAGCACCGGGGTGCTCTTCCGCGAGCTGTCGGCGCTGTACGACGCCTTCGCGCGCGGGGGGGCGTCGCCGCTGCCGGAGCCGGAGGTGCAGTACGCCGACTTCGCCGTGTGGCAGCGCGAGCGGCTCTCGGGGGACAGGCTCGCCGCGCTCCTGGCGTGGTGGCGGGAGCGGCTGCGCGGGGCGCCGCGGGTGCTGGAGCTGCCCACCGACCGGCCGCGGCCTCCGGCGGCGAGCGGCCGCGGCGCCGTGCACGGCTTCCGGGTCCCGGCCGCGGCCGCCGCCCCGCTCCGCGCGCTCGCCCGGCGGGAGGGGGCCACCCTCTACATGGTTGCGCTGGCCGCCTGGCAGGCGCTCCTGGCGCGCTGGTCGGGGCAGGAGGAGCTGGTGGTGGGCACCCCCATCGCCAACCGGACGCGGCGGGAGACGGAAGGGCTGATCGGCTTCTTCGTCAACACCCTGGCGCTCCGGGGGAACCTGGCGGGTGACCCGCCGCTGCGCGCGCTCGTCGGCCGGGTGCGGGACGCGACGGTGGGGGCGTACGCGCACCAGGACCTCCCCTTCGAGCGGCTGGTGGAGGAGATCGCCCCGGAGCGCAGCCTGTCGCACACGCCCCTCTTCCAGGTGATGTTCGCGCTGCAGAACACCCCGGGCGAGGAGCAGGCGCTCGCGCTCTCCGGGATCACGCTGGGCCCGCTCTCGGGCGGGCTGCAGACGGCGCGCTTCCTGGGGATCCGCGACGCGCTCTTCGACCTGGAGCTGGAATTGGTGGAGGACGGCGCGGAGATCGTGGGGAGCCTGCGCTACCGGACCGACCTGTTCGACGCCGCGACGGTGGAGCGCATGGCGGCGCACTTCGGCACGCTCCTGGACGGCGCCGCCGCCGACCCCGGCCTCCCCCTTTCGCGCCTTCCCCTGCTGCCGGAAGCGGAGCGCCGCCGCCTCGCCGCGCTGGGGACCGGCCCGGCCCTCCCCGCCGGCCGCGCCGGCACCGTCCCGGACCGGATCGCGGCGCAGGCGGAGCGGACGCCGGGAGCCGCGGCGGTGGCGGCGGGCGCGGAGCGTGTCACCTACGCGCAGCTGGAGTCCCGCGCGGGGCGGCTCGCAGGCGCGCTCCGCGCCCGGGGCGCCGGCCCCGGCGTCCGCGTGGGGGTGTGCGTGGAGCGCGGTCCCGGGGTCCTGGCCGGCATGCTGGCGGTGTGGAAGGCGGGCGGCGTCTACCTCCCGCTGGACTCCGGCCTCCCCGCCGAGCGCCTGGCCTTCCTGCTGCGGGACTCGGGCACGGAGCTGGTCGTCGCGGACGCGCAGTCCGCCGGTGCGCTCCCGGACACCGGGATCCGCATCGTGGCGCCCGACGCTGCCATGAACGGCGACCCGGACGATGCCCGCGCACTTTCGCACCCGCCGTCCCCCGACGACCTGGCGTACCTGGTCTACACCTCCGGCTCCACCGGCACGCCCAAGGCGGTGATGGTGGGCCACGCGCAGCTCGCCCACACCCTGGCGGGCGCGCAGGCCGTGCTCGGCTTCCGGCCCGGAGACGAGGTCGCGGCGCTGGCCCCGGTCGCCTTCGACATCTCGCTGCTGGAGATGCTGGCGCCGCTGTGCGCCGGGGCGGCGGTGCGCGTCGTCCCCCGCGCGCAGGTGGTGGACGTGGAAGCGCTGCTGGAGGCCGTGCGCGGCGCCACGGTCCTGCACGCGGTGCCCGCGCTGATGCGCCGGGTGGTGGAGGCCGCGCGGCCGGCGGGCGGGCCGCCGCGGCTCCGCATGCTCCTGGTGGGCGGCGACACGGTGCCGCCCGACCTGCTGGACGAGATGCGCGACGCCTTTCCCGCGGCGCGCGTCCACGTGCTGTACGGGCCCACCGAGGCGACGATCATCTGCGCCACGTACGCAGTGCCGGAGGAGGGGCGGGTGGAGGGGCACCCCCTGGGGACCCCGCTTCCCGGCGTCCGGCTGCGGGTGTGCGACGCGCGCGGGGCGGCGGCGCCGCTGGGCGTCCCGGGCGAGCTGTGGATCTCCGGCGGCGGGATGTCGCGCGGGTACCTGGACCGGCCGGAGCTGACGGCGGACCGGTTCGTCGCCGTGGACGGCGAGCCCGCCTACCGCACGGGCGACCGGGCGCGCTGGCGCGCCGACGGCGTGCTGGAGTTCCTGGGCCGCATGGACGACCAGGTCAAGGTGCGCGGCTTCCGGGTGGAGCCCGGGGAGGTGGAGGCCGCCGTGCGCGGGCAGCCGGGCGTGCGCGAGGCGGTCGTGGTCGCACGGGAGGACGCGCCCGGCGACAGGCGCCTGGTCGCCTACGTGGTCCCGGAGGCGGACACGGAATCGGCGGGCGGGGCGGAGGGCGCCCTGGAGCAGGTGGAGGGGTGGGAAGCGCTCTTCGACGACACCTACGCGGCGGGCGGGGAGGACGGCGCGGCGGACCCCACCCTCAACCTGGTGGGGTGGAACAGCAGCTACACGGGCGAGCCCATCCCGCGCGAGGAGATGCGCGAGTGGACCGAGCGCACCGTCGAGCGCATCCTGGCGCTGCGGCCGGGGCGGGTCCTGGAGATCGGCTGCGGCACGGGGCTCCTCCTGTTCCGGGTCGCCCCGCACGTGGAAGCGTACCACGGGACCGACTTCTCGGCCGCGGCCCTGGACCACGTCCGCAGGCACGCGCGCGGGATCCCCGGCGTGCGGCTGTCGCGCCGCCCGGCGGACCGGCTGGACGGCCTGGACGGCGAGGGCTTCGACACCGTCGTCCTGAACTCCGTCGCCCAGTACTTTCCCGGGGTGGACTACCTGCTGCGGGTGCTGGAGGGAGCGGCCGCCGTGCTCCGCCCCGGCGGGAGGATCTTCGTGGGCGACGTGCGCAGCCTCCCGCTCCTGTCCGCCTTCCATGCCTCCGTGGAGCGGTTCCGCGCGCCGGGCGGCCTGCCGGCGGAGCATTTGAGCGCCCGGGTCCGCCGCGGGGTGGCGGAGGAGCAGGAGCTGGCGGTGGACCCGGCGTTCTGGGAGGCGCTGCGGGCGCGGGTGCCGCGCATCGGCCGCGTGGAGGCGCAGGTGAAGCGCGCCGCGCACGACAACGAGGTGTCGCGCTACCGCTACGACGTGGTGCTGCACCTGGACGCGCCGCCGCTCCCGGAGGCGCCCGTCCGCGCGTGGAGCGGGGCGGGCGGCCTGGACGGCCTTCGCGAACGGCTGGCCTCCTCGCCGGGGGCGCTCGCGGTCGTCGGCGTGCCGAATGCGCGCGTCGCAGGCGACCTGCGCGCGCTCGACCTGCTCGGGCGCCCGGGGGCGGCGGCCACGGCCGCGGAGCTGCGCCGCGCGCTGGAGGCGGAGGCGCCGTCCGGGGTGGAGCCCGAAACGCTCCGGGCGCTGGGGGAGGCGGGCGGCCGCGCCGTGGAGGTGCGGCCCGGCGCGGACGGGCGCCTGAACGTGCTCTTCGGCCCCGCGGACGGCGGCGGGGCGGGCTTCCCCGCGTCCCCGGCGGAGCCTGTCCCGTGGGAGGCGTACGCAAACGACCCGCAGTTCGGCCGGCGCGTCCGCGCGCTGGTGCCGGCGCTGCGCGCCGCGCTGGGCGAGCGCCTGCCGGAGTACATGGTGCCCGCGGCGTTCGTGGTGCTGGATTCGCTCCCCGTGACCCCCAACGGCAAGGTGGACCGGGCGGCGCTCCCCGCGCCCGACCCGGGGCGCGGGGCCGCGGCGGGGGAGTACGTGGCGCCGCGCACGCCGGTGGAGGCGCGGGTGGCGGCGGTGTGGAGCGAGGTGCTGGGGACCGAGCGCGTGGGCGCGCACGACGACTTCTTCGCGCTGGGCGGCCACTCGCTCCTGGCGACGCGGGTGGTGTCGCGCGTCCGCGAGGCGCTGGGCGTGGAGCTGCCGCTGCGGGCGCTCTTCGAGGCGCCCACCGTCGCGGGGCTGGCCGCGCGCCTGGAGGGCGCCGCGCCCGGCGGCGCCGCCGCGAATCCCCCGCCCGTCGTCCGGCTCCCGCGCGACCCGCTGCGCCCGCTCCCGCTTTCCTTCGGCCAGCAGCGGCTCTGGTTCATCGAGCAGCTGGAGCCGGACGCCGGGCGGTACAACGTCGTGTACCCGCTGCGGCTGCGGGGGCGCCTGGAGGCGGCGGCGCTCCGCCGCGCCCTGGGCGAGGTGGCGCGCCGCCACGAGGTGCTGCGCACCCGCTTCCCGGCGGCCGGCGGCGAGCCGGTGCAGGTGGTGGACCCGCCCGCGCCGGTGCCGCTCCCGACGGTGGACTTCGGCGGGCTCCCGGAGCGCGCCCGCGAGGCCGCCATGGTCCGCCTGGCCGACGCGGAAACGCTGCGCCCCTTCGACCTGGCGCGCGGCCCGCTCCTGCGCGTGTCGCTGCTGCGCCTCGCCGCGGACGACCACGTCCTGCTCCTGAACCTGCACCACACCGTCTACGACGGGTGGTCCACGGGGGTGCTGCACCGGGAGCTCGCCGCGCTGTACGGGGCGTTCTCGCGCGGGGCGGAGTCGGCGCTCCCCGGGCTCTCCGTCCAGTACGCGGACTTCGCGGCGTGGCAGCGCGAGCACCTGTCCGGCGCCGCCCTGGAGCGGCAGCTCGCCTACTGGACCGCCGCGCTGGCGGGCGCCCCGCCGACGCTGGAGCTGCCGCTGGACCGGCCGCGCCGCGCGGCGCCGGGGGCGCGGGGGCTCAACCGCTCGCTGGTCCTGTCCGGCGCCGCCGCCGCCCCGCTGCGCGCGCTCGCCCGCGCCGAGGGCGCCACGCTCTTCATGGCGCTGCTGGCGGGGTGGCAGCTCCTCCTGTCCCGCTACGCCGGCCAGGAGGACGTGGTGGTGGGCTCGCCGGTGGCCGGGCGCACCCGGCCGGAGATCGAGCCGCTGATCGGCTTCTTCGTGAACACGCTCGCCTTCCGCGCCGACCTGTCGGGCGACCCCTCATTCCGCGAGCTGCTGGGGCGCGTGCGCGAGGCCACGCTGGGCGGCTACGCGCACCAGGAGGTACCCTTCGAGCGGCTGGTGGAAGAGCTGCGGGTGGAGCGCTCGCTGACGCACACCCCCCTCTTCCAGGTCATGCTCGCGGTACACCGCCACGAGCCCGAGCTCACGCAGCTGGACGGGCTGCGCGCGGACGTGGTGGAGCTGGGGGTGGAGCCGGCGATCTTCGACCTGCTGCTCAACGTGTACGAGCGCGAGGACGACCTCCTGTGCGTGCTCACCTATCGCGCCGAGCTGTGGGAGGAGGCCACCGCGGCGCGGATGCTGGACCACTTCCGCCGCCTGCTCGCGGACGCCGCTTCGGCGCCCGACCGCCCCTGCTCGGCGGTCGAGCTCATGGGCCCGGAGGAGCGCGAGCGGGTGCTCTACGGCTGGAACGCCACCGCCGCCGACCATCCGCGTGTGGGCGTGCACCGCCTGTTCGAGGAGCAGGCGCGGCGCACCCCGGGCGCGGCCGCGCTCGCCGCGGGCGGCGAATCGCTCACCTACGCCGAGCTGGACGCGCGCGCGAACCGCCTGGCCCGGTACCTGGTCCGGCTGGGCGTGGGGCCGGACGCGCGCGTGGGGCTCCTCCTGGAGCGCTCGGCGGAGCTGGTCGTGGCCCTGCTGGGCGTGCTCAAGGCCGGCGGGGCGTACGTCCCGCTCGATCCGGCGTACCCCGCGGAGCGCCTGGCGCTGATGTTGGACGATGCGCACATGGCCGCCGTCCTCACCCGGACGGGGCTGGCGGATGCCGCGGGGGGAGGTGCTGCGCGGGTCGTCCGCCTGGACGCCGACCGGGAGCGGATCGCGTGCGAGAGCGCGGCGCCGCCCGCCGTGGAGGTGGAGCCCGACAACCTGGCGTACGTCATCTACACCTCGGGCTCCACGGGCCGCCCCAAGGGCGTGGCGATGCCGCACGGCCCGCTCGCCGGCCTGGTCGCCTGGCAGGCGCGCGCCGGGGTGGAGGGCCCCACCGCGACGCTGCAGTTCGCCAGCATCAGCTTCGACGTTTCCTTCCAGGAGATCTTCACCACCTGGGCGGGCGGCGGGCGGCTGGTGGTCGCGCCGGAGGAGGCGCGCCGCGAGCCCGCGGAGCTGCTGGATCTGCTGGCGAGCGAGGAGATCGAGCGGCTCTTCCTCCCGTACGTCGCGCTCCAGGGCGTGGCGGAGGAGGCCGTGTCGCGCGGCACCGCGCTGCCGCGGCTGCGCGAGGTGCGCACCGCGGGCGAGCAGCTGCGGGTCACTCCGGCGATCCGGGCGTGGCTCGGCGCCCTGGGCGTCCCCCTGCACAACGACTACGGCCCGTCCGAGACGCACGTCGCCACCTCGCACGCGCTGCGGGGCCCCGCCGCGGAGTGGCCGGTCCTCCCGTCCATCGGGCGGCCCATCGCCAACGCGCGCTGCCGGGTGCTGGACGGCGGCCTGCGCCCCGCGCCGACCGGCGTGCCCGGGGAATTGTACCTGGGGGGCGAGTGCCTGGCGCGGGGGTACCTGGACCGCCCGGCGCTGACGGCGGAGCGCTTCCTCCCCGACCCGTTCGCCGCGGAGCCGGGGGCGCGGGCGTACCGCACGGGCGACCGGGTGCGCTGGCGGGCGGACGGGACGCTGGAGTTCCTGGGACGCGCGGACCAGCAGGTCAAGGTGCGCGGCTTCCGCGTCGAGCCCGGCGAGGTGGAGGCCGTGCTGGAGCGGCACCCGGCGGTGCGCGAGGCGGTGGTGGTCGCGCGGGGCGAGGGGGCGGCGGGGCGGCTGGTGGCGTACGTGGTCCCCGCGGAGGGCGGCCGCCTGGCGGCGGAGGAGGTCCGCGCGCACGCCGGCGCGGCGCTCCCGGAGTACATGGTCCCCGCCGCCGTGGTGGTGCTGGAAAAGCTCCCACTGACCCCCAGCGGCAAGACCGACCGGCGCGCGCTCCCGGCGCCGGACCTCGCGGCGGACGGCGGCGCGTACGTCGCGCCGCGCACCGCGGCCGAGGCGGCGCTGGCCGCGGTCTGGGCGGAAACGCTGGGCGTCCCCCGCGTGTCGGTGCACGACGGCTTCTTCGCGCTGGGGGGCCACTCCCTCCTGGCCATGCGCCTGGTGTCCCGCGCGCGCGCCGCGCTGGGCGTGGAGATCCCGGTGCGCGCCGTGTTCGAGGCGCAGACGGTGGCGGAGCTGGCGGCCCGCCTCGGCCGGGCGCCGGGGAGCGCGGCCCCGCACGCGCCGCCGCCGATCGCCCCGGCGGACCGGAGCGGGCCCCTGCCGCTCTCCTTCGCGCAGGAGCGGCTCTGGTTCCTGCACCGGCTCGCGCCGGCAAGCGTCGCGTACAACGTCCCGGCGTCGCTGCGGCTCCGCGGGCCGCTGGACGCGGGGGCGCTGCGCCGGGCGCTCGCCGCGCTGGTGGAGCGGCACGAGTCGCTGCGCACCGTCTTCCCGGCGGCGGCCGGGGAGCCGGCCCAGGCGGTGCTCCCCGCGGGCGGCTTCGTCCTCCCCGTGGTGGACCTCGGCGGCCTCGCGGAGGCGGAGGGCGAGGAGGAAGCCGTGCGAGGCGCGCGCGGCGTGGCCGGGTCCCCCTTCGGCCTGGAGCGGGGGCCGCTCTTCCGCGCCGCGCTGCTGCGGCTGCGCCCCAACGACCACGTGCTCGCCCTCGCCATGCACCACGTGGTTTCCGACGGGTGGAGCATGGGCGTCCTGTTCCGCGACCTGGAGGCGCTGTACGGGGCGCTCGTACGGGGCGAGCCGCCGCCGCTCCCCGCGCCCGCGCTCCAGTACGCCGACTACGCGGTGTGGCAGCGGGAGTGGCTGCGCGGGGAGGTGCTGGAGGCGCAGCTCGCCTTCTGGCGCGCCGAGCTGCTCGGCGCCCCCCCGGTGCTGGAGCTCCCGGTCGACCGCCCCCGGCCGCGGACGGCGGGGGGGCGCCGCGGGATGCACCCGCTCGCCCTCCCCGGCGCGCTCGTGGGCGAGCTGCGGGTGTTTGCCCGGCGCGAGGGGGCCACGCTCTTCACCACCGTGCTGGCGGGGTTCCAGGCGCTGCTGGCCCGCTGGTCGGGCCAGGAGGACGTGCTGGTGGGCACGCCGGTGGCCGGGAGGCGGTGGGCGGAGCTGGAGGGGATGATCGGCTTCTTCGTCAACACGCTGGTCCTGCGCGCGGAGCTGGCGGAGGACCCGGAGGCGCGCGGCCTGGTGGCGCAGCTCCGCGAGCGGATGCTGGAAGCGCAGACGCACCAGGACGTCCCCTTCGAGCGGCTGGTGGACGACCTGGGCGTGGACCGCTCGCCGGCCCGCACGCCGCTCTTCCAGGTGGTCTTCTCGTTTGCCGGCGCCGGCGAGATCGTGCCGCCCCGCCTGCACGGCCTGGCCGTGGAGGAGCTGCCCGCGGCCGGGGGGGAGACACCCTTCGACCTGCGCGTGGTGCTGGTGGAGGAGGACGACCGGCTGGCGGGGAACGTGGAGTACAACGCCGCGCTCTTCGACGCCGCCACGGCGGCGCGCATGGCGGAGCACTTCCTGGCGCTGCTGGAGGGGATGGCAGCGCACCCGGAGCGGCGGGTCTCCGCCCTGGAGCTGCTGGGCCCCGCCGAGCGGGCGCAGCTGCTGGACGAGTGGAGCGCCGCCGCGGCGGAGGTTCCCGAGCTCCCCGTCCACGAGCGGATCGCCGCGGTGGCGGCGCGGGCCCCGGACGCCCCGGCCGTGCTCTTCCGCGGGGAGCGGGTCACCTTCGCGGAGCTGCAGGCGAGGGCGGAGCGGCTGGCCGGCGCGCTGCGGCGGCACGGGGTGGGGCCGGACGCGCGCGTGGGGCTCCTCCTGGACCGCTCGCCGGAGCTGGTGGCGGCCGTGCTGGGAATCCTGGGGGCGGGCGGCGCCTACGTCCCCCTGGACCCGTCGCTCCCGGACGAGCGCCTGCGCTTCGTGCTGCGCGACGCGGAAGCGTCGGCGCTGGTGACGGACGGGGCGCTGGCGGGCCGCGCCGGCGCCTTCGCGGGCGCGGTGCTCCTCCCCGACGGCACCCCGGCGCGGGACCCGGACGGCGGCCCGCGCGCTCCCGATCCCGCGCCCCCGGGGCGGCCGTCCCCCGACAACCTGGCCTACGTCGTCTACACCTCCGGTTCCACCGGCACGCCCAAGGGCGTCCTGGTCACGCACCGCGGGCTGTCCAGCTACCTGGCCTGGTTCGACCGGGAGGTGCTGGGCGCGGAGGGCTTCGCGCTGCCGCTGGTCTCCCGCCTGGGCTTCGACGCGCACGTGAGGCAGCTCTTTCCGCCGCTGCTGCGGGGCGAGCCGGTGTGGGTGCTGCCGGAGGAGAGCGCCGCCGACCCGCTGGCCCTGCTGGACGCGCTGGGCGGGCGCGAGCGGGTCTCCTTCGGCGGGGTGCCGTCGCTGTGGGGCGCGGTGCTGGACGCGGTGGAGGCCGGCGAGCGCCCCGCGCCGTCCGGCCTGCGCGCGGTGCTGCTGGGCGGGGAAGCGCTCCCGGCGGACCTCGCCCGGCGGACCCTGGCCCGCTTCCCCGGCGTGGCGCTCTGGAACCACTACGGACCCACCGAGACGACGGTCAACGCCACCGCGGGCCGGGTGGTGGACGCGGACCGCGTCGGCATCGGGCGGCCGGTGGCCAACGCCCGCGTCCACCTGCTGGACGCGCACGGCGCCCTGGCGCCCATCGGCGTCCCCGGGGAACTGTACGTGGGCGGCGCCGGGGTGGCGCGGGGCTACCTGGGGCGCCCCGACCTGACGGCGGCCCGCTTTGTCCCCGACCCGTTCGCGGGCGAGCCCGGCGCGCGCATGTACCGCTCCGGCGACCGCGCCCGCCGGCGGGCCTCCGGCGAGCTGGAGTACCTGGGCCGCACCGACCGGCAGGCAAAGCTGCGCGGCTTCCGCATCGAGCCGGGCGAGGTGGAGGCGGCCCTGCGGGGGCACCCGGCGGTCCGCGCCGCCGTCGCGGTGGTGCGCCGGGACGCGGGGCGGGACGCGCTGGTGGCCTACCTGACGGCCGACGGGGCGGCGCCTCCCGCGGCCGAGCTGCGGGCGTGGCTGGCGAGGAGCCTCCCCGAGTACATGGTCCCCGCCGCGTTCGTCGTCGTGGACGCGATCCCGACCACGCCCAGCGGCAAGCTGGACGCGGGGGCGCTCCCGGCGCCGGAGCCGGAGCACGCGGGCGCCGGGGACGCGCCGCTCACCCCGGCGGAGGAGGTGGTGGCCGGGATCTTCGCCGGGGTGCTGGGGCTGGAGCGGGTGGGCGCGCGCGACAACTTCTTCGAGCTGGGCGGCCACTCGCTGCTCGCCACCCGCGTGGTGGCCCGCCTGGGGCCGGCGCTGGGGGTGGAGCTGCCGCTGCGGGCGCTCTTCGAGGCGCAGACCGTGGCGGAGCTGGCGGCGCGCGCGGACGCCGCCCGCCGCGCGGGGGAGGGCACGGCCCTCCCGCCGCTGGTCCCCGTCCCGCGCGACGGGCCGCTCCCGCTCTCCTTCGCCCAGCAGCGGCTCTGGTTCCTCCACCAGATGGAGCCGGAGGGTGCCGCCTACGTCATGGCCCAGCCGGCCCGGCTCGCGGGACGGCTGGACGCCGCCGCGCTGCGGCGGGCGCTGGGCGCGCTGGTGGAGCGGCACGAGTCGCTGCGCACCACCCTCCGCCCCGCCGCGGAGGGCGCGGTGCAGGTGGTCCACCCCGCGCCGCCCGCGCGCCTGCCCGTGGTGGAGCTGGCCGGCCTGGCGCGCGGGGACCGGGAGGCGGAGGCGCGGCGGCTCGCCCAGGAGGACGCCGGGCGCCCCTTCGACCTGGAGCGCGGGCCGCTGCTGCGCGCCGCCCTGGCGCGGCTCGCGGACGACGACCACGTGCTGCTGCTGGCGGTGCACCACGTGGTCAGCGACGGGTGGAGCATGGGCGTGCTCTTCCGCGACCTGTACGCGCTGTACGAGGCGCTAGCGGGCGGGGCCCCGCCGCCGCTGCCGCCGCTGCCGGTGCAGTACGCGGACTACGCCGCCTGGCAGCGCGGCTGGCTCCGGGGGGACGCGCTCCGCCGGCAGCTGGACTGGTGGCGGGAGCGCCTGGACGGCGCGCCCCCGGTCCTGGAGCTCCCGGTCGACCGGCCCCGCCCGGCGCGGGTGAGCGGCCGGGGCGCCTCGCGCGAGTTCCGCGTCCCCGCGGACACCACGCGGGCGCTGCGGGCGCTGGCCCGGCGCGAGGGGGCCACGCTTTTCATGGTGGCGCGCGCCGCGGCCGACGTGCTGCTGGCGCGCTGGTCCGGGCAGGAGGACCTGGTCGTGGGCTCGCTGATCGCCAACCGAACGCGGGCGGAGCTGGACGGGATCATCGGCTTCTTCGTCAACACCCTGGCGCTGCGCACCGACCTGTCCGGCGACCCGCCGTTCACCGGGCTGCTGGGGCGGGTGCGCGAAACGGCGCTGGGGGCGTACGCGCACCAGGACCTCCCCTTCGAGCGGCTGGTGGAGGAGATCGCCCCGGAGCGCAGCCTGTCGCACACGCCCCTCTTCCAGGCGATGTTCGCGCTGCAGAACGCGCGGGGCGGGGAAGACCCTCCCCTTTCCGGGCTGCGGCTGGAGCGGCTGCCGCTGGAAACGCGGGCGACGCTCTTCGACCTGGAGCTGGAGCTGCGGGAGGACGGCGAGGAGCTGTGGGGGGGCGTGCGCTTCCGCACCGACCTCTTCGAGGCGGCCACCGTGGAGCGGCTCGCCGCGCACTACGGGGTCCTGCTCGCGGCGGTCTGCGCCGCGCCGGGGGAGCGCCTGTCCGTCCTCCCCGTCCTCCCGCCGGCCGAGCAGGCCCGGCTCCTCGCCTTCGGCGGCGGACCCGCGCCCCGGGCCCCGGGCGGCGTCCCGGTGCACCGCCGGTTCGCCGCGCAGGCCGGCCGCACGCCCGCCGCGGCGGCCGTCCTGTTCGAGGGCGGATCGCTGTCCTACGCGGAGCTGGACGCGCGCGCGGACGCCCTCGCGCGGCGGCTGCGCGAGCGCGGCGTGGGCCGGGGCACCACGGTCGGCGTGTGCGTGGAGCGCGGGCCCGGCGTGCCGGTCGCCATGCTGGCGGTGTGGAAGGCGGGGGGCGTGTACCTCCCGCTGGACCCCGCGTATCCGGCCGAGCGCCTGGCCCTGCTGCTGCGCGACTCGGGCGCGGAAGCGGTGGTCGCGGAACCCGGCACGGCGGCGTCGCTGCCCGCGTTCGCGGGGGCGGTGGTCGCGCTCGACGACCGGCACGACGGCGCGGAGGACGTGGACCCGCTCCCGCTCCCGCACGGGCCGTCCCCGGACGACCTGGCGTACCTGATCTACACCTCCGGCTCCACGGGGACGCCAAAGGCGGTGATGGTGGAGCACGGGCAGCTCGAGCACACGCTCCTGGGGGCGCTGGACGTGCTGGGCCTCGCGCCGGACGACGTGGTGGCGGCGCTCGCCTCGCCGGCCTTCGACATCTCGCTGCTGGAGCTGGTGGCGCCGCTGCTCGCCGGCGCGGCCGTGCGCATCGTCCCGGGCGAGCTGGCGCGCGACCCCGAGGCGCTGGTGGACGCGTCGGCCGACGTGACGGTGCTGCACGCCGTCCCCGCGCTGATGCGTCAGGTGGTGGAGACGGTGCGCGCCGGGCGGGAGCTCCCGGCGCTGCGGCTCCTGCTGGTGGGCGGCGACAGCGTGCCGCCCGACCTGCTGCGGGACATGCGCCGCGTCCTTCCCGCGGCCGCGGCGCGCGTGCTCTACGGCCCCACCGAGGCGACCATCGTCTGCGCGTCGTACGCCGTTCCCGCGGCGGGCGGGGTCGCGGGGCACCCGCTGGGGAGCCCCCTTCCCGGGGTGCGCCTGCGCGTGTGCGGGCCCCGCGGCGAGGCGTGTCCCATCGGCGTCCCCGGCGAGCTGTGGATCTCCGGCGCGGGCGTCGCGCGCGGCTACCTGGGCCGCCCGGAGCTGACGGCCGACAAGTTCGTCCCGGGCGACGGGGAGCGGGCCTACCGCACCGGGGACCGCGCGCGCTGGGGCGCCGACGGGGTGCTGGAGTTCCTGGGGCGGACGGACGCGCAGGTCAAGGTGCGCGGCTTCCGCATCGAGCCCGGCGAGGTCGAGGCCGCGCTCGCCGCGCACCCCGGGGTCAGCGAGGCGCTGGTGCTCGTCCGCGAGGACGCACCCGGCGACCGGCGGCTGGTGGCCTACGTGGTCCCCACGGCCGGCGGGGCCCCGCCGGCCGGGCTGGGGGAGCACCTGCGCGCCCGCCTCCCCGAGCACATGGTGCCTTCCGCCGTGGTGGCGCTGGACGCCTTCCCGCTGGGCCGCAACGGCAAGGTCGATCCCGCCGCGCTCCCCGCCCCGGAGCCGGCCGCCGCGCGCGGCGGGCTGGCCCCGCGCACCCCCACCGAAGAGGTGGTGGCCGCCATCTGGGCGGAGGTCCTGCGCGTGGAGCGCGTGGGCGCGGACGACGACTTCTTCGAGCTGGGCGGCCACTCGCTCCTGGCCACGCAGGTGGTGTCGCGGGTGCGGAGCGCCCTGGGGTGCGAGCTGCCGCTGCGGGCCGTCTTCGAGGTGCCCACCGTGGCGGGGATGTCGCGCCGGGTGGACCGGCTGCGCTCCGGCGCGCCCTCCGGCGGGCAGGTCCCGCCGCTGCTCCCGGTCCCGCGCGACGGGTCGCCGCTGCCGGTGTCGTTCGCGCAGCAGCGGCTGTGGATCATCGACCGGATGGAGCCGGGGACCACCGCCTACAACATGCCCCTGGCGCTGCGGCTGCGCGGGCCGCTGGAGGCGCGCGTGCTGGGGCGCGCCCTCGCCGAGGTGGTGCGCCGGCACGAGGTGCTGCGCACGGTCTTCGGCGACGCGGGCGGCGCGCCCTTCCAGGTGGTGCGCCCCGCGGGCGGGTCGCCGCTGCGGACCGCCGACCTGTCGCGCCTCCCGCCCGGCGAGCGGGAGCGCGAGGCGGACCGGCTGGTGCCGCGGCTGGTGGGGCGCCCCTTCGACCTGGCCGCCGGCCCGCTCTTCCGCCCGGCGCTCCTGCGGCTGGACGACGCGGAGCACGTGCTGGTGCTGGACATGCACCACGTCGTCGCGGACGGGTGGAGCACGGGGGTGCTCTTCGGGGAAGTGGCCTCGCTGTACGAAGCCTTTTCGCGCGGCGCATCGTCGCCGCTGCCGCCGCTGCCGGTGCAGTACGCCGACTACGCCGCCTGGCAGCGGGCGTGGCTGACGGACGCGACCCTGGAGGCGCAGCTGGCGTGGTGGCGCGAGCGGCTGGCGGGGGCGCCACCCCTGCTCGAGCTGCCGGCCGACCATCCCCGGCCGCCGCACCCGGGCGCGCGCGCCGCCCGCGCCGAGCGCGTGCTCCCCCCGGAGGCGGCCGGGCGGGTGCGCGCGCTGGCGCGCCGCGGCGGCGCCACGCCGTTCATGGCGCTCCTCGCCGTGCTGGACCTGCTCCTGGCGCGCTGGTCGGCCGAGGACGACGTGGTGGTGGGCACGCCCGTCGCCGGGCGGACCCGGCGGGAGACGGAGGGGCTGATCGGCTTCTTCGTCAACACGCTGGTGCTGCGGACGGACGTGTCGGGGAACCCGTCGTTCGACGGCCTGCTGGCGCGCGTGCGCGAGGGCACGCTGGGGGCGTACCAGCACCAGGACGTGCCCTTCGAGCGGCTGGTGGAAGCGCTGGCGGTGGAGCGCAGCCCCGGCCGCACGCCGCTCTTCCAGGTGATGTTCTCGGTGGACGACGGGGCGGGGGCGCCGCGGGGCTTCGGCGGGGTCCAGGCGGAGTACCGCCCCACGGGGACGACGGCGGCGAAGTTCGACCTGGTGGTGTCCCTGGCGGAGGCCGACGCGGGGCTGGCGGTGCGCTTCGTCTACCGCGAGGAGCTGTGGGAGGCCGCCACCCTGCAGCGCGTGGCCGACGCCTTTGCCGCGCTGCTGGAAGGGGCCGCGGCGGACCCGTCGCGCCCGGTGCTGGAGCTCCCCCTCCTGGGCGAGCCGGAGCGCGAGCGGGTGCTGCGGGAATGGAGCGGGCGCCATGCGGCGGGCCCGGCCGCGTTCGTCCCCGTGCACGAGCGGGTGGCCGCGCGGGCGGCGGAGGCCCCGGACGCCGTCGCCGTCGTGTGCGGCTCGGCTCGGCTGACCCGCGGCGAGCTGGACGCGCGCTCCCTGGAGCTGGCCGGCCGGCTCCGCGCGCGGGGCGTGGGGACGGAGTCGCGGGTGGCGGTGCTGGCCGGGCGCACGCCGGAAGGGATCGTCGCCATGCTGGCCGTGCTGCGCGCGGGCGGCGCCTACCTGCCGCTGGATCCCGCCACGCCCCCCGCGCGCGTGGCGCGCATCCTGGAGGACGCGGGGGTGCGCCTGGTGCTCGCCGTCGCGGCCCTGGCGGACGCGCTGGAGAGCTTCGAGGGCGAGGTCGTCGTGCTCGGCACCCCTCACCCCCCGACCCCCTCTCCCACAAGGGGAGAGGGGGAGAACGACGCGGCCGGAGGTCCGGACGCCCTTTCGCGCTCCCGCACTTTCGCGCTTTCGCACTCGCCGTCCCCCCACGGTGCCGCCTACGTCGTCTACACCTCGGGCTCCACCGGCACCCCCAAGGGCGTCGTCGTCACCCACGGCGGGCTGGCGAGCCTGGTGGACTGGCACCTGGGAGCGTTCGGCGTCACCGCCGCGGACCGGGCCACGCAGCTGGCCGGGCTCGGCTTCGACGCCGCGGTGTGGGAAACGTGGCCGTACCTGGCCGCCGGGGCCGCGCTGATCCTGGTGGACGACCAGGAGGCCCGCATCTCGCCCGCGGCGCTCGGGCGGCTGCTGCTGGAGCAGCGGGCGACGCTGGCCTTCGTGCCCACGCCGCTGGCCGCGGGGCTGCTGGCGCTGGAGTGGCCGGCGCGCACGCCGCTGCGCACGCTGCTGACGGGCGGCGACGCCCTGCGGGTGCGGCCGCGGGCGGGGCTGCCCTTCCAGCTGGTCAACGCGTACGGCCCCACGGAAAACACGGTGGTGGCCACCGCGGGCGTGGTGGCGCCGGGATCCGGGGCGGCGCGGTCGCCGGACATCGGGCGGCCGGTGGCGGGCGTGTGGGCGTACGTGCTGGGCCCCGCGCTGGACCCGGTCCCCGCCGGCTTCCCCGGCGAGCTGTGGCTGGGGGGCGCCCGCGTGGCGCGCGGCTACCTGGGGCGGCCGGAGCTGACGGCCGCCCGGTTCGCCCCGGACCCGTTCGCGGGCGAGCCGGGCGCGCGGATGTACCGCACCGGCGACCGGGCGCGCTGGCTGCCCGACGGCGCGCTGGAGTTCCTGGGCCGTACCGACCGCCTGGCCAAGGTGAGGGGCTTCCGCATCGAGCCCGGCGAGATCGAGGCGGTGCTCGCGCGCCACCCGGCGGTGCGCGGCGTGGCCGTCGTGGTGCGCGAGGACGCGCCCGGGGACCCCCGCATCGTCGCGTACCTGGAGGCGGACGGCGGCGTCGCCGCCGGCGAGCTGCGGGAGCTCGCGCGCGCCTCGCTCCCGGAGTACATGGTGCCCGCCGCGCTGGTGGTGCTGGACGCGCTCCCGCTCACCCCCACCGGCAAGCTGGACCGGCGGGCGCTCCCCGCGCCCGAGATGCCGGCCGCGGACGAGGACGTGGAGCCGCGGACCCGGATGGAGCAGACCCTCGCGGAGGTGTGGGCCGCGGTGCTCGGGCTTCCGCGGGTGGGGACGGGCGCGAGCTTCTTCGACCTGGGGGGGAGCTCGCTCCTGGTGGTGCAGCTGGTGGCGCGCCTCGAAGCCGTGCTGGGGCGGCGGGTGCCGGCGCTGGATGTCTTCCAGCACCCCAGCGTGGCCGCCCTGGCGCGCCACCTCGCCGGCGGGGAAGACCCGGAGGCGGCGCCCCCGGCCGGGCCCGACCGGTCCGGGAAGCTCGCCGCCGGCAAGGGGCGGCTGGACCGCCTGCGGAAGCGCAGGGACGCGGGCGGAGACTGACGCCCCGTACGGCCTGGATCGTGCGCGCCGCGGTCCGCCGGCCGCGCTCGCCGCGCGGCCGACGGGTGCGTCCCGCGCCCGGTGCAGCCGCCCGCCCTCACAGGAGGCGCCATGGGAACCATGCGGCTCGTGGTCGACGCAGCGGACCGGGCCGGGCCGGCGGAGGTCGGCGCCGGCCGGCTCGGAGAGCTCCTCGCCGGGCCGGGCAACCGGCTCTGGCTCGACATCGCCGATCCCGGCCCCGAGGAGGTCGCGCTGCTGCGCGGCCAGTTCGGGTTCCACGAACTGGCGCTCGAAGAGGTCACCCGGCCGCACGAGCGCCCCCGGTGCAACGCCTACGGCGGCTACTACTTCATCGTGGTCTACGCCGCCGAGCACACCGCCCGGGGGTTCGTGCCGCGCGAGCTCAACCTGTTCTGGGGCGAGAACTTCCTGGTGACCCTCCACCGCCGCTCCCCCGCGGTGCTGGAAGTGCTGGACGAGGCGCGCCGGAGGTGGGAGCAGTACGAGGGGCGCCACGGCCTGGGCATCGCGTGCCTGGCCTACACCCTGTTCGAAAGGCTGGTCGACGGCTACTTCGGCGTCGAGGACCGGGTCCGCGAGCGGATCGAGGGGATCAAGGAGTCGGTCTTCAGGGGGGCGGACGATGCGGCCGCGGACCTGTTCCGGCTGCGGGAGGAGCTGCTGAGGGTGCCGCGCCTGCTCGGCGCCACGGGCCAGGTGCTCGCCGAGGTGCTGCGCCACGAACAGGCGGTCCCCGAAAAGCTGCGGCCCTACTTCGCCGACGTGCAGGACCACGCCCGGCACGTGCTGGCCGAGCTGGACACCGACCGGGACCTGCTCGGCACCGCGCTCGACGTCCACGTGTTCTTCGCCTTCAACCGGCTGGGCCTCATCATGAAGCGCCTGACCGCGGTGACCGTCATCATCATGGTCCCCAACTTCGTGGCCGGCATCTACGGGATGAACTTCGCGCACCTGATGCCGCCCAACGACTCGCCGTACGGGTTCTTCCTGGTCGTCGCCGTCCTGGCGTGCATGGTCGTCTGGGGGTTCATCCACTCGCGCATCCTGGGCTGGCTCTGATACCGGTCGTTTCGAATCGGAAATATGTACTTGCCGAAACCCTGTTAAACGTTTACATCCTTAACAGATATGGACACAGCCGAGCGGGCTTGGCTCTGGTGTGGAGCCAAGCCCGCTCCGCCGAATTAACCGAAGGGCGAGCCCTAGACGGCCTGGCACACACAGTTGTAGCGACTGCCGAGCTTGTAGCACCTCGACACGATGCCCGGGCCGTACGTACTCTCACAGGTGAACTGACACGCCGCCCTCTCCGACTGAGTGCACCAGTTGGCCTTCGAAGATGCCGGCGCGGCAATCGCCTGCGTAAATCCGAAGCCGAGCGAGCCCACGAACGCGGCACCGAGAAGCCCCCGGCGCAGATAGGAAAGCGAACGGCTCATAACGTCCTCCAATGAAGCAATGAACCCGCGAGAGGTGCGGGCGTGAGAGGGAGAGAGCACGTTAAGCGCCAATCAGGTGAGCGGCAACGATCCTGTGAGGTGGGTACACAGGAAGCAAGCGAGCGCCCCGGCCAGCACTGGCCGGGGCGCTCGTGTTGGTACTACGCCGGGCGGCACTCCGGTCGTTCGCGGTGGACCCGGACAATCAGATCAGCCAGCGCAACCAGCGCATGAACCACAGCAGATACCGCCGTGAATGCTTCGATCATTGTTCTCCTGCGTGAGAGGTTGGGTAGGCCCGTCGGGGGACGGGGTGCGCCCTGAGCGGGGCACAGTAGGAACGCTACATCCTCATTGAACTATGGGTTAGCGCCGCCTCTATAATCTGTTTCGAATCGAAAAGCATGGGTCGGGCGTGCCCCCGGCTGGCGCCGGGGTCGGGCTTCGGCTCCGTAGGGCTGCAAACAACGCAGCCCAACGGAGTCGAGCCCCGGCGGAAACAGCCCCGCCGGGTCTCGCCCCTTCGGGCCGGAATCCCTCACGCGGATTCTGCGCTGGCGTCCGCCGGGGGCCCCCTCACCCTCCGGCCCTACTCGTGCCGGATCGCCTCCAGGGGCACGATCCCGGCCGCGCGGCGGGCGGGAATCCAGCAGGCGGCCAGCGCCACGAGCAGGAGCGCCCCCGTGGCGGCCATCAGCGTCGCGGGATCGCCGGGGCTCACGTCGAACAGCACCGCCGTCAGCGCGCGGGTGCCGGCCAGCGCCGCGGCGAGCCCCAGCAGCGCCCCGGCCAGGGCGTGGGCGAGGCCGCTGCCCACCACCATCCGCATGATGGAGCGCCGCTCCGCGCCGAGCGCCATCCGCACGCCGATCTCCCGGCGGCGCGTGCCCACCATGTAGGACAGCATCCCGAACACCCCCACGGCGGCCAGCCCCAGCGCCGCCGCCGCGAAGCCGCCCAGCAGCGCCGCCCACTGCCGGGGCTGCGCGACCGACGCGTGCAGGCGCTGCTCCATGGTCGCCACGTCGTCCAGCGGCACCGACGCGTCCACCGATGCCAGCGCGTCGCGCACGGCCGGCGCCAGGCCGCCCGGCGACGGTGCCGTGCGCACGTACAGGTAGAGGGAACGGGGCCAGTCCTCGGCGACCGGCGAGTACAGCGCGTCCAGCGGACCGGCCGGCCCCGAGTAGCGCACGTCGCCGACGACGCCGACCACCACCGTCGGCGGACACTCCGTGCACCCGCCCCGGACCATCGTCCTGCCCAGCGGCGACTGCCCCGGGTAGTACCTGCGGGCCCAGGCGCGGCTCACCACGGCGACCGGCGCCCCGCCCGTGTCGGCCGGCGTGAACAGGCGGCCTTCGAGCAGCGGCACGCCCAGGGCGGCGAAGTATTCCGCGTCGGCGCTCGGCCAGGGTCCGTTCGGCTCCGGCGCGCCCGGCGCCGCGGGCCGGTCGAGCAGGTTGAAGTTGTCGTTGCTCGACCCGAAGTCGTCCGGCGGCATCGACGAGCCGAGCCCCGCTTCCCGCACCCCGGGGACCGCGCGCACGCGCTCCAGCGCGCGGGTCCAGTACGCCCGGACCCGCGCCCCGTCCTCGTACCCGCCGGCCGGCAGCGACACGCGCACCGTCGCCAGGCCGCGCGGGTCGAACCCCGGGTCCACGCGCTGCATCCGCACGAAGCTGACGAGCAGGAGGCCGGAGACCGCGAGCAGCGGCAGGGCGAGCGCGAACTGGGCCACCACGAAGCCGCTGCGGAGCGTCCGCGCGTGGCGGCCGCCGACCGTCCTCGCGCCCGCGGCGAGCCCGGCGGGGCCCCTCCGCAGCAGCATCAGCACCGGGTACGTGCCCACCACCAGGCCGGCGAGAATGGCCAGCGCGGCGGCGAAGAGCACCGCGCGGCCGTCCAGGCTGGTCGGCGCCAGCCCCGGCATCCGCGGTCCGTACGCGACCAGCGCCCGCAGCCCGAGCGCGCCGGCGGCCACCCCGGCGACCGCGCCCGCAGCCGACAGGAGGACGCTCTCCGTCACGAACAGGCGTACGAGCTGCGCCCGGCTGGCGCCCAGGACCGCGCGCACCGACACCTCGTGCGCGCGGCCGATCGCGCGCACCAGCATGAGGCCGGCCACGTTCGCCACGCCCACCAGCAGCACGAGCGCCACCCCCGCGCCGAAGATGCGCAGCATCCGCGACGGGCTCGCCAGGAAGGCGGTGCGGAAGGGGATTGCCTCGAAGCGTGCGGCGCGGTCGGGGAGGCCCGCCGCCCACAGCGGGAAGATGCGCCGGCTGATGCCGGCCACGTCGCGCGTGGCGGCCGCGAACGTGGCGCCGGGCGCCAGGCGCGCGATCACCACCATCCCGAACGGACCCCTCCGCTGCGGCTCTTCCAGCTGCATCGCCGGCCACACGTCGGCCTGGCTCGCCATCGCCTCGCCGCCGGGAGGAAGCACCCCGACCACGGTGTGCGCGATCCCGTCCACGCTCACGCTCCGGCCGACGGCGCGCGACGAGCCGCCGAGCGAGCGCGCGGCCAGCGCGTGGCTCACCACCGCGACCCTTTCCGCGCCCGGCGGCTCGTCGCGCGGCTCGATGAGCCGCCCCGCCAGCGGCCGGACGCCGAGCGCGCGGAAGAAGCCCGACGTCACCCAGCCGATCCGCGCGCGCTCCGGCTCGCCGTCCGCCCGGAACGCGGCCTCGCCGCGGCGCAGGGCGCCCACGGCGGCGAAGCTCCGCTGCTGCGCTTCGATGGCGCGGAAGTCCACCGCCGAGAGCGACGGGAATCCCCGGAAGAAGATGACCGCGAGCGAGTCGTGGCCGGGATTCCGCAGCACGGCCTCCACGGCGCTGAACACGGCCGTGGTGGACCCGATCCCCAGCGCGAGCACGCCCACGGCCGACAGGGTGAAGCCGGGGCTGCGGCGGAGCCCGCGCGCGGCGTGCCGCAGGTCCCGGAGGAGCTGGTCCAGCCAGCGGAGGCCGCGCGCGTCGCGGTGCTCCTCCTGGCAGCCCGGGATTCCGCCGAACGCGACGCGCGCGCGGCGGTGCGCCTCCTCCCGCGAGACGCCGGAAACGCGCGCGATCTCCTCCGCCTCCATCGCCAGGTGGTGCCGGATCTCCTCGTCGAGCTCGCGGTCGACCGCCCCGGCCTGGAACAGCGCGCGCAGCCGGCGCGCCAGGCGCCGCGGCCAGTGCCGGACGCTCATGTCGCGCCCAGGACGGCGTCCACGGCGGCGGAAAAGCGGCGCCACTGCGACTTCTCCACCTCCAGCCGGCCCCGGCCGTCCGGCGTGAGGGAGTAGAACTTGGCCCGGCGGCCCTCGTCGCTCGTCCGCCATTGGGCGCTCACCCAGCCGCGGTCCTCCAGCCGGTAGAGGGCGGGGTACAGCGATCCCTGGCCGACCTCCAGCGCGTCCTCGGAAAGCTGCCGCAGGCGCTTGGAGATCCCCCACCCGTGCAGGGAGCCGAGGAGGAGCGTCTTGAGGATCAGGAGGTCCAGGGTGCCCTGGAGCAGGTCGGTTCGGGGGGCCATCGCGTCGCCTCGCTCATGCCGGAGTGATACCTCGACATCCGACAATGTACGGGCTTGTTGTCGGACGTCAAGGTATCCGTCGGCGTGGGCCGGTCCGTCCCCTCAGGGCGCCGGGGCGGCCCGGCCCAGCGCGCACGAGCAGGTCGCCCGCGCCGCCTCGGCGCGGCTCGGGAACAGGTGGTACGCCACGGCCACCACCATGGGAACGAAGACCACCGCGTTGTAGAACAGGTGCAGCTCGATGCGCGGGACCAGGAGCTGGACCAGGCTGCTGGGGGCCGGTCCCCCGCCCAGGCGCCACCCGGTGAGCGCCTGCGCGAGCAGGAGCGCGTGCTCCAGGTGGTGCCAGAACTGGAGCGCCAGCGCCACGTTCCACCACGTCCTGGCGCGGCCCTGCATCGCGGGGCGCAGCAGGAGGAGGCCGGCCAGCATCACCAGCGCGTAGCCGTAGTGCAGCCATTCCGAGTGCACCAGCCACGGCCAGAGCATTCCCAGCACGCCCAGCGAGTGCTGCCGGGGCATCCCCAGGCCCCACACCTGGTAGGCCTGCACCAGGTGCTCGGCCCAGTGGGCCAGCACGACCGCCATGAAGGCCCACATCGCGGGGCGGTGCCAGGGGCCGGCGAGGGCCGCGAGCGCGCCGGAGCCATGGGCCGGCGAGGGCGCGCGAGGGACGGACGCGACGGTGGTGTTCATGGGCGGGCGGCGGTTGGCGTGGTCTCGTTCATCCGGGCGGCCACCTCGGCCAGCGCGTCGAACGAAGTCCGGTTGCGCATCACGAAGGCGATGGGACCCTGGTAGCGGAGGGTGCCGCCGATGACCGCCTGCACCGCGCCGAGCTCCCCGCCCAGAAACCGCAGCCATCCCTTCTCGCTGGCGGTGAAGGTGGGCGTGTCGGGGTGGGCGGCATCGCGGGCCGGGGACACCGTCATCCAGCCGCGCTCGTCGAGCTCGGCCAGGACCCGGCGCTCCGGGTCGCCCTCCACCTCGAAGAGCAGGGTCCCCGCGCCGGCGAGGCGTTCCCGCGTCTCCGCCTGATCGTTCCACGCGGCCCGGAACCTTTCCCACCACTCCAGGCTCAGCGGTTTCATGGGCGCATCCATGTCGGTCATGGTACCTCCTTCCCGTTGGAACGGCCTTGGACGGCGGGTCCGGGCGTGCCCCCGGCGGGCGCCGGGGTCGGGCTTCGGCTCCGTAAGGCAGCAGACAACGCTGCCTGACGGAGTCGAGCCCCCGCGAAACTGCCCGCGGGGTCTCGCCCCTTCGGGCCGAAATCCCTCACGCGGGCATCGCGCCGGCGTCCGCGAGTGTGGGTCCCGCCACCCCGCGCGGAGGGCCGGCCGCCGCGCGCTTCCGCCGCTATTCGGCTCCGTCCAGCGAGCCGAAGCGCACCACGTGCTCGCCCACCCTCCGGCCGTGCTCCTTGCCGCGCTCGATGTCGCTGCGGTAGTGGATCCCCCCGTACAGCCGGGAGATGCTGGCCTCCTCCTTCTTCGCCTCGAAATCGGGCGCCGCGTCCGGAAAGAAGTGCGACAGGACGACGGCCGCCGCCGACGAGAAGGTGGAGTGGCCGGAGGGGTACGACGGGAAGTTGGGCAGCCCCAGCACCGTCCGGATGCCCGGGTCCATCTGGCTGGGGCGGGGATTGAAGTACAGGTACTTCACGCTCCAGCAGCCGACCGCGGCGTCGTGCATCGCCATGTTGAGCAGCGCGAAGACGCGGGCCGCGCGCACCTCGCTCATGCGGGCGTCGCGGACGTGCTCCGCGGCGATGTCGTTCCAGTGCCCGGGCGGCGTGTAGGTGCCGGCGCCGTCGTTCCACCGCAGGGCGATGGCGAACTGCTCGCGCGTCAGGTTGTCGACCGCGCGCTTCACCTCGGCCACCTCCTGCCTCATCTGCTCCGAGCGGGTGGACGGGGGCGCGGCCGGACGCAGGGCCGCCGCCTCCTCCGCCGCCATGGTCCACGCCCGCACCCGGCCGAAGTTGGGGAGCATCGGCGGCCGGGCGGGAGTCTCCTGGCTCACCCAGGCGATCTCGCCGCGCGCCTCGGCGCTGTCCGCGAGCGCCTTCCACTGGGCCGCGTCGCCGACGGCGCCCCTCATGCCGTCCGCTCCGGCGCGCGCGACCACCGCCGCCGCCACGGCCTTGCCGAGCGCCAGGCCGGCGGCGACGTCGCTCGGGGACGCCCTGCCCGACAGCACGGCCGCCTCGCGCTGCTCGGCCGCCTTCCGGGTGATCTCCTCCACCGCCGCGGGGAAGAGCAGCTTCAGCATCTCGGCCGTGACGCCGGACAGCACCGCGTCCTCGGACGGGTACGCCGGCAGCGCGGTGACCGGGGCCAGGGCCCGGACGGCGGGATCCACCCGGGCGGGCGAGGGTCGCCCGTACCGGAACTTCCAGTGCCACGCCGACTTCAGGGCCTCGAACTGGGCCACGCTCACGTAGCTGTACGCGCGCGCGGCGTAGGGCGGGTTGGCGAACGGGAACTGGGGGTCGCCGAAGGGGTTCTCCGCGTCCGGCACCGGGTAGGTGCCGTCGGCCCGGGGCGTCGGCGGCAGGTTGAAGCGGGCCACCAGCTCCCGCAGGATCTGGTTCCAGCGCAGGACTCCGCCGCCGCTCCAGTACTCCACGGACCGGCGCTGGGCGGAGGTCAGCTTCTCCTGGGCGGCGCGGACGGCGACGAGCTCCGCCCGGTACGCGTCGGAGGTGGCCGCCGCCGGGGCCGGGACCGCGAACTGCTCGGGGCCCGTCAGCACGATCATCCGCCAGCCTCCGGCGCCCTCGTCCAGGCTGGCCGCCTCCAGCGGAGGCAGCCGCTCCGAGTCCAGCACGGCGTCGTCGCAGGCGGGGCCGGCGAGCGCGGCCGCGGTCGCGAGGACGGCCGCCGCCGTCCGGCGGCGGGCGGCGGGGCTCATCGCGGCCCTCCCGGCCGGAAGCGCGGCGTGTAGTGGAGGCCGCTCGTGAGCGTGGTGGCCTGGCCCACGTTGCGGCCGCTCACGACGCGGCTGGCGCCGAGCCGGAGGGCCAGCCCCGATTCCGCGAGGGTGTAGCCCACCGCCCCGCCCACCCGGACGAAGTCCATGCGGTTGGAAACGAACGGCATGTCCTGGCGCCGGATGTCGCCGCCGCCGAGCGTGCGCCGGAGCGAGACGACGACCGGCACGTGCAGGCGCCCCTTCCGGAATCCCGCGCCCAGCGTGTGGTCCAGCACCTCCGGCATGGCCACCTCGTCGCTCAGGTGCAGCCGGCCGTCGGTGTAGTAGGCCGGCCGGTCCAGCTTCACTCGGGACCGCAGGGTATAGGCGGTGGAGGCGTCCACGAACCATCCCTCGCGGGCCTGGAAGCCCAGGGTCAGCCGCCCCGAGAGCTGCCGGCTCCCCAGACCGATGGAGAGCGGGAGGAAGTCGGGCGAGTAGTCGCCCACGGGAAGGCTGGCGGCGCCCACGGCGACCGCGTCCACGGTGCCGCGCCCCGCGAGCGGCGTGGTGAGCAGCCTGTACTTGGCGGCCAGCGTGAGGTCCTGCGGGCCCCGCATGCCGTGGAGCGTGCCCCCGGAGGCGTGCGTCCACACGTACGGGAGCATGGCGAGGACGCTGAGCCGCCCGGTGACCCCGTATCCGCCCGCCAGGGTGACGCTGCGGGTGGTGAGCGCGCCGATGTTGTCGTTGCCGCGCCTGAGGTCGCCCTCCCAGTACCGGTCCCAGCGGTCGTACCCGTAGACGAGCCCGATGCCCGCCGAGCCCGCGGGCATCAGCAGGCCGTCGTGGAGCTCCTGGGCCGGAACGGGCCCGGCGGACAGCGCGAGCAGGAGGAGCGCCGGGAGGACCGTTCCCCCGCGCCGTGGGCGTGCCCGCTTCGCCGCTTCCAACGAATGAATGGACATGGCTTCAGCCCTCGTGCTGGCGAGGAGTGAACCTTCCAGAGGGGCGCGGGACCGCTCCGCCGGGTCCCGGCTTCCCTCCCGATCCGGAGAGTGGGATCGATCGCACGGCCGCCTGGACGGCCGGAGTGGGCGATGAACACGATCGAGGTGCCGGCGAGGCCGGACGGGACGAGGCCCGTCCGGGCCCTGCGGGGTGGCGCCCGCCGGGGAGGCCGGAGGCGTTTTTCGTCGTCTCCCGGGGGGGCTTCCGGGGGGTCCGACGCGTCCGTGTCTGCAATCCTGTTGCCAGCCCGAACGGGCCTCCGGGCGGCGGCCGCGGCGACGAGCCGAGAGGGGGGGGCTCGCGCCTCGTTCGCGATATTCTGGACACTGGCTCCAAAAACCCGCATGGTATATGTATTGCCCTGGGGATCGCTCCGCGGGGCAAGAACGGGACGCCCTGTCCTGCGGTGCGCCAGCTCTCCCAACGCCATCTCCGCCGGGGCATGCAGGCCTCCCGCCCGGCCGCTTTCCGGCCGGTATTACCAGTCGCCACGACGGTTTCGCTGCCGGATCCGGTAGCTCCCCCTCCGCGGGAAGGCGATGCATGGATCCGCCCTGCGGTACGGACCCACCCGCGAGCATTCCCGGACGCTTCCACGGCTCCGGGCTTCGCCCGGCGTCGGGTGCGGCCGGCGCGCGCGCGCCGGCGGGCGGCTCGGCGCCGCGCGGCCCCGAGCTGGTGGGGTGCTCCACGGAGATCGTGCAGCTCAAGCGGATGATCGACGTGGTGGCGCCCACGCCCAGCACCGTCCTGATCAACGGGGAAACGGGCACCGGAAAGGAAGTGGTGGCCCGCCGGCTCCACGCGCGCTCCGACCGCGCCCACCGGCAGTTCGTGGCCGTGAACTGCGCGGCGCTCCCCGAGCACCTGGTGGAGTCCGAGCTGTTCGGCTTCGAGCGCGGCGCCTTCACCGGGGCCGCCTACTCCAGGCCCGGCTACTTCGAGGAGGCCAGCGGCGGGACGCTGTTCCTGGACGAGGTCACCGAGCTTCCCCCCGGGCTCCAGGCCAAGCTCCTGCGCGCGCTCCAGGAGCGCGAGATCCGCCGCCTGGGCGGCACGCGCAGCATCACCGTGGACGTGCGCGTGGTCGCCGCTTCCAACGTGGACCTGGCCGAGGCGCTCCGCGACGGGAGGCTCCGCTCCGACCTGTACTACCGGCTGCGCGTCATCGAGCTTCACCTTCCCCCCCTGCGCGGACACCGGGAGGACATCCCCCTCCTCTGCGACCACTTCCTCAAGTCGCACGCTCCCGCCGTGTGCTCGCCGCTCTGCAGGACGGGCACCGCCGCGCTGGAGGCCATGGAGGCCTACCACTGGCCGGGGAACGTCCGGGAGCTGGAGAACGCGGTGGAGCGCGCGATGGTGTTCGCCCGCGCCGAGGAGGCGGACACGCTGCTGCCGCACCACCTCCCCGCGGAGATACGCGGGCACTTCGCCGCCACCTCCGACGAGCGCAGCGCGGGCGAGGCCCGGCTGGACATGCTCAGCGCCATACGCCGCCTGCGCAGGCGCTACCTGGCGGAAGCGCTCCACCTGGCCAGCGGCAACAAGGTGGAGGCCGCCCGCCTCCTGGGCATCAGCCGCCGCGGCCTGTACGACCTCATCGAGGAGGCCGGGGGCGCCGCCCCTCCCCCCGGCTGAGTGCCGGGATCGTGCACACGTGCCCGGTCCGCGGTGTGAAGTCCGCTGTACACCCGCCGCCCTCCCCCCTCCCGCTCCTTTTCTGAAAACCCGCGTGTTCGCTGCCGGGACGACCGGGGCGCTCCCGGCGCTCCCCCGGGTACGCTCCTTGTCTCTGGCGACGCCGACGCTCCGCTCCTCCCGGTGGCCCTCTCCACCTTCGCGTCGGACACGGAGATCCATGCTCCCGCCCCTCCTCGTCCCCCTCCCGCTCGCGCGGGTCCCGGCCGCCGCGTCCCCACGGCCCGCCCGGGCCATGGGCCGCCTCCGCCGCCGCCTCTTCGGGATCGAGGCCGCGGAGGCGACCTTCGCCCGCCGCGGCTTCGCGTCCGGGTGCGCCGCCGACCGGCGCCGGCTGGAGGGCGTCGGCTTCGCTTTCCTGGGCGGCTACCACGCCGCGCTGGAGGAGGACGGCGCGGCGGAGCTGGGCGCCCGGCTGGAGGGGACGGAGCCCGCGCTGCGCGGCTTCGCCTTCGAGGGGGCGGCCATGGGGCTGGCGCTGCTGGACCGGCTCACCCCCTGGCGGCGCGACCGCCTGCGGACCTTTCTGCGCGGCCCCGGGGCGCCGCACGTCTACATGGTGCACGTGGGCGCCGGCTGGGCGCTGGCGCGGCTGCGGCGGAGGTTCGGCGGGCCGCCGCGGGACATGGACCCGCTGCTGGGGTGGCTGGCCGCGGACGGGTACGGCTTCCACGAGGGCTACTTCCACCCGGCGAGGTTCGCGGCGGGGGGCGCGGCGCCCGGCCGCGTGTCCGGCTACGCGCGGCGGGTCTTCGACCAGGGGCTGGGCCGCAGCCTCTGGTTCGTCCACGGGGCGGATCCCGGCCGGATCGCGGCGGCGGTCGCCGGCTTCGCGCCGGTGCGGCGCGCCGACCTGTGGAGCGGCGCCGGGCTGGCGTGCGCCTACGCCGGCGCGGCGGGGGCGGGCGCGGCCGCGGCGCTGGCGGACGCGGCCGGCCCGCACCGGCCGGCCGCGGCGCAGGGCGCCGCCTTCGCGGCGCGGGCGCGCCAGCGCGCCGGCAACCCCGCGGAGCACACGGAGCGCGCCTGCCGCGCCCTGTGCGGCGTACCCGCCGCCGCCGCCGCCGCGGCGACCGAGGCCGCGCTGGCGGAGCTCGCGCCGCGGGCGGGGCTGCCGGCGTACGAGGTGTGGCGGCTCCGCATCCAGCAATCCTTTGCGCGGGAGGACACGCCATGAGGGACGCCATGGCCGGGGCGGCGCGGAGGTACGGGAAGCGGCTCGCGGCGCTGGCGGTGGTGGCGGCGCTGTACGGTGCGGCGCGTCTTCCCTCCCTCCCCGCGGGCGAGCGGGCGGCGCTCGCCGGGCGCTTCCGCTTCGCCGGAGCCGCGGTCCCGGAGGCGCGGGGGGTCCCCCGCCGCGGGATCCGCGAGGTGCACCCCGACCTCCGGCCCATCCGGGCGTGGATCTCGTCGGTGGGCGCCGCGGTGGCGCTGCATGACCTGGACGGCGACGGGCTCCCCAACGACCTGTGCTCGGTGGACCCGCGCACCGACGCGGTGACGGTGGCCCCGGTCCCCGGCACCCCGCCGCGCTACGCGCCCTTCCCGCTCGACGCGGCGCCGCTGCCCTTCGCCCGCGCCACCATGGCGCCCATGGGGTGCCTGCCCGCGGACCTGGACGAGGACGGCGCGGCGGACCTGGTGGTCTACTACTGGGGACGGACCCCGGTGGCGTTCCTGCGCCGCGGCGGGGAGCCGGGGGGGCGGCTCCGCCCGGACGCGTTCGCGCGGGTGGAGGTGGCTCCCGGCGGCGCGCGGTGGTACACCAACGCCATGACCTTCGCGGACGTGGACGGCGACGGGCACGGGGACCTGGTGGTGGGGAACTACTTCCCGGACGGCGCCCGCGTCCTGGACGCGGCGGGGGGTGGGCGGGAAAGCATGCAGCACTCCATGTCGCGCGCGCTGAACGGCGGCCGGGACCGCGTCCTCCTGTGGGCCGGCGCGGGGCCGGGGCCGGCGGTGCGCTTCCGCGAGGCGCCGGGCGCGCTGGACGACGCGTCCGCGGACGGGTGGACGCTGGGGCTGGGCGCCGCGGACCTGGACGGCGACCAGCTCCCGGAGCTGTACATCGCCAACGACTTCGGCCCCGATCGGCTCCTCCACAACCGGTCGCTCCCCGGCCGGCCGCGCTTCGCGCAGCTCCACGGAGTGCGGTCGCTCACCACCCCAGGGTCCAAGGTGCTGGGCCGCGACTCGTTCAAGGGGATGGGCGTGGGCTTCGGGGACCTGAACGACGACGGCCTGCTTGACATCTACGTGAGCAACATCGCCGCGGAGTGGGCGCTGCAGGAAAGCCACTTCGCCTGGGTGAGCACCGGCGGGACGGGGCGGATGCGGGGCGGGGAGGCACCCTACGTGGACCGCAGCGAGCCGCTGGGATTGTCGCGGAGCGGCTGGGGGTGGGACGCGCGCCTGGCGGACTTCGACAACGACGGGGTCCTGGAGGCGGTGCAGGCCACCGGCTTCGTGCGGGGGACGACCGACCGCTGGCCGGAGCTGCACGAGATCGCCATGGGCAACGACCAGCTCCTCGCCAGCCCGCGAAGCTGGCACCGCTTCGGGCCGGGGACGGAGCTGAACGGGCACGACCCCAACCCGTTCTTCGTGCGCGCCGCGGGCGGGCGGTACAGCGACCTCGCGGCGGAGGTGGGGCTGGGCGGGGCGCAGGTGTCGCGGGGGATCGCCCTGGCGGACGTGGACGGCGACGGCCGGGTGGACATGGCGGTCGCCAACCAGTGGGAGCCGTCGCGCTTCTTCCGCAACCTCGCGCCGCGCCCCGGGGCGTTCCTGGGGCTCCGCCTCCTCCTCCCCACCGCGAACGGGCGCGGGCGCCCGGCCGTGGGCGCGCAGGCCACGCTCCTCCTCCCGGACGGCCGGCGGCGCGTGGCGCAGGTGGACGGGGGCACGGGGCACTCGGGGAAGTGCGCCCCGGAAGTGCACTTCGGGCTGGGGGAGGTGCCGGCGGGCGCGCGCGTACGGGTGGAGGTGCGCTGGCGGGGGGCGGACGCACTCACGCACGCGGACACGCTGGGCCTGGCGCCGGGGTGGCACACGGTGCTCCTCGGGGACTCTGCCGCCACGGGAGGAGCCGATGAGTGAGAGCGCCGCGGGCCGCGCGCCCGACCGGCTGGGGGGGCTGCGGCGCTTCGCCGTCGCCATCACCGTCCTCAACGTCCTGGGGCACACGGTCCTCGGCTTCGAGCCGTCGTGGGCGCACCCGCTGGCGGCGCTGGCCGCCGCCTACGCCACGGAGTGGCTGCTGGAAGCGCTGGACGCGCGGCTCGCCCATCGCCCGCCGCGGTGGCGGGGAGGAACCCGCGCCACGGTGGACTTCTTCCTGTCGGCCCACATCTCCGGGCTGGCCGTGTCCATGCTCCTGTACGCCAACGAGAGGCTCGCCCCCGTCGCCTTCGCGGCCGCGGCGGCCATCGCCTCCAAGACGCTCTTCCGCCTCCCGGCGGAGCGCGGCGGGCGCCACTTCTTCAACCCCTCCAACTTCGGGATCACGCTCACGCTGCTGCTCTTCCCGTGGGTGGGGATCACCCCCCCGTACCACTTCACGGAGGGGCTGGACGGCGCGGCGGACTGGCTCCTCCCGGCGGTGATCGTGGGCACGGGGACGCTGCTGAACGCGCGCTTCACCCACCGGCTCCCGCTGGTCGCGGCCTGGCTGGCGGGCTTCGCCGCGCAGGCGGTGCTGCGCCACCTGTTCCTGGACGCGTCGCTGGCCGCGGCGTGGCTCCCCATGACGGGGGTGGCCTTCATCCTGTTCACCTTCTACATGGTCACCGACCCGGCCACCACCCCGGAGCGGCCCGCGGAGCAGGTGGCGTTCGGGGCGTCGGTGGCGGCGGCGTACGGGCTGCTGATGACGGCGCACGTGGTGTTCGGGCTCTTCTTCGCCCTTTCCGCCGTGTGCGCCCTGCGCGGCGGCGCGGCGTACGCCGCGGCCCTCGCGGCGCGCGCGCGGCCGGCGCGGGCGCCCGCCTCCGCCCCCATCACGGTGCCGGTGGGCGTCATCCCGCTCCCCCGGCGCGAGGCCGCGCTGTACGCCGAGAGGGAGCCGTGACCCCCGGCATCGCCATCGTGGGCCTGGCGTGCCGGTACCCGGACGCGCCCACCCCCGCCGCGCTGTGGGAGAACGCGCTGGCGCAGCGGTGCGCCTTCCGCCCCATCCCCCCGGAGCGGCTGCGCCTGGCCGACTACGCGGGGGAGCCGGACGGGACGTACGTGGCGGAGGCCGCGGTGCTGGAGGGCTGGGAGTTCGACCGGGTCCGCTTCCGGGTCTCGGGCGAGGCGTTCCGCGCGGCCGACCCGGCCCACTGGCTGGCGCTGGAGGTGGCGGCGGACGCCCTGGCGGACGCGGGCTTTCCCGGCGGCGAGGGGCTGCCGCGCGAGGCCGCCGGCGTGCTCCTGGGGAACTCGCTCACCGGCGAGTTCTCGCGCGCCGGCGCGCTGCGGCTGCGCTGGCCGTACGCGCGGCGGGTGGCGGACGCGGCGCTGGCGGAGGCGGGGTGGGGGGCCGCGGAGCGGGGGCGGCTGCTGCGCGCCATGGAGGCCGCCTTCAAGGCGCCCTTCCCGGAGCCGGGCGGCGAGACGCTGGCGGGCGGGCTCTCCAACACCATCGCCGGTCGCATCTGCAACCAGTTCGACCTGCACGGCGGCGGCTACACCGTGGACGGCGCCTGCGCCTCCTCGCTCCTGGCGGTGGCGAGCGCCTGCTCGGCGCTGGCGGCGGGGGAGCTGGACGTGGCGCTCGCCGGCGGGGTGGACCTGAGCCTGGACCCGTTCGAGCTGGTGGGGTTCGCGCGGGTGGGGGCGCTCGCGGCGGGGGAGATGCGCGTCTTCGACCGGCGCCCGGGCGGCTTCCTCCCCGGCGAGGGGTGCGGGATGGCGGTGCTGATGCGCCTGTCCGACGCGCTGGCGCTGCGGCGGGCGCCGTACGCGACCATCCGGGGGTGGGGGATCTCGTCGGACGGGCAGGGCGGGCTCACCCGCCCGGAGGTGGCGGGCCAGCTCCTGGCGCTCCGCCGGGCCTACGCGCGCGCGGGCTTCGGGGCGGAAACGGTCGCCCTCTTCGAGGGGCACGGGACGGGGACGGAGGTGGGGGACGCCACCGAGCTGCGCGCGCTCTCCGAGGCGCGGGGCGGGGGCGGGGCGATTCCCCCGGCCGTGGTCGGGTCGGTCAAGGCGATCGTCGGCCACACCAAGGCCGCCGCGGGAATCGCGGGGATGATCAAGGCCGCCATGGCGCTGCACGCGCAGGTGGTCCCCCCCACGGCCGGGTGCCGCGAGCCCCACCCGGAGCTGTGCGGCGGCGCGCGCGCGCTCCGCGCCGAGGCGGAGGGCGGCGCCTGGCCGGCCGGCTTCCCGCTCCGCGCGGGGGTGAGCAGCTTCGGCTTCGGGGGGATCAACGCGCACGTGGCGCTGGAGGGCGTGTCGCCGGAGCGGTCCGGCGCCGTGCCCGCCGCGGTGGAGGCGCTGCTTCGGTCGCACCAGGACGCGGAGCTGTTCCTGCTGGACGCCGACGACGCGCCGGGGCTCGTCCGCCGCGCCGAGCGGCTGCGCGAGCGCGGCGCGCGGCTGTCGCGCGCCGAGCTGGGCGACGCGGCGGCGGCGCTGCACGCGGAGCTGGCCGGCGGGCGCGTGCGCGCGGCGCTGGTCGCCGCCACGGCCGCGGAGCTGGCGCGGCGCGCGGACGTGCTGCTGGGGTGGCTTCGCTCCGGCGCGGAGCGGGGGGTGGACGCGCGCGGCGGGGTCTTCCTGGGTGCGGCGGACGCGGCGCCGCGCGTCGGCTTCCTCTTCCCGGGGCAGGGCTCGCCCTCATACCCGGGCGGCGGGCTCGCGCGGCGGCGCTTCCCCGCGTTCGCCGCGGCGTACCGCGGCGCCGGCCCCTCCGCGGGGGGCGACGACATCGCCACGGAGGTGGCGCAGCCCGCCATCGCCGCCGCGTCCGCCGCCGCGCTGGCGCTGCTGCGGGAGCTGGGGATCGAGGCCGCGGCGGCGGTGGGCCACAGCCTGGGCGAGCTGGCCGCGCTGCACTGGGGCGGCGCGCTCTCGGCGGAGGCGCTGCTGCGCACCGCCGCCGCCCGGGGCCGCGCCATGGCGGAGCTGGGCGAGGCGGGCGGCGCGATGCTCGCCGTGCGCGCCCCGGCGGACGACGTCCGGGCGCTCCTGGCGGGGACGGACGCCGTGGTGGCCGGCGTGAACGCCCCGGACCGCACGGCGGTGGCGGGGCCGGCCGCGGCGGTGGAGCGCGTGGCGGAGCGGGCGGCGGCGCGCGGCTGGGAGGCGCGGCGGCTCGCCGTGTCGCACGCCTTCCACTCGCCGCTGGTCGCGGCGGCGGCGGGCCCGCTGGCGCGCCACCTCGCCGCGGAGGAGGTCGCCCCGCTGGCGCGGAAGGTGGCCTCCACCGTCGCCGGGCGGGTGCTGTCCCCGGACGACGACCTGCGCGCGCTGCTGGCGCGGCAGGTGACCGCCCCGGTGCTCTTTTGCGACGCGCTCGCCGCGCTGCGGGACGCGGTGGAGCTGTGGATCGAGGTGGGCCCCGGGCGCGTCCTGGCCGGGCTGGCCGCGGAACAGGTGGACGCCCCCGTGCTCGCCACGGACGCGGGCGGACCGTCCGTGGCCGGGGTGCTGGCGTCGGCCGGGTGCGCCTGGGCGCTGGGCGCGCCGGTGCGCACCGCCGCGCTCTTCGCCGGCCGCTTCGTCCGCCCCATCGACCTGGACCGCGCGCCGCGCTTCCTCGCCAGCCCCTGCGAGGCGGCGCCCGTGGACTCCGGCTGCGCCGCCCCCGCGGCCGCGGAGCCCCGGCCCATCCCCGGCTCCGCGGACCCGGCGGCCTCCGAGCTGGAGACCGTGCGCGCGCTGGTGGCGGAGCGCGCCGAGCTCCCCGCCGCGGCCGTGGGCGACGGCGACCTGCTCCTGGGCGACCTGCACCTCAACTCCATCGTGGTCGGGCAGCTGGTGGTGGAGGCCGCGCGCCGCCTGGGGCTGGCCGCTCCCGCGATGCCCGCGGAGTACTCCGGGGCGACGGTGGCGCAGGTGGCCGGGGCGCTGCGCGAGGTGCGCGCCTCCGGCGCCGCGCCCCTCGCGGACGACGCGGCGCCGCCCGCGGGGGTGGATGCGTGGGTGCGCCCATGGACCGTCCGCATGGAGGAGCGGCCGCTGGCCCCGCCGCGCTCCGCGCGGGAGCCCGGCGCGTGGCGCGTCCTGGGCGGCGGCGGCGATCCGCTCGCCGCCGCGCTCGCGGGCCGGAGCGGCGCCCTCCCCGGCGGCGGCGTGGTCGTCTGCCTCCCCGCGGAGCCGGACGGGACCGCCGTGGACCTGCTCCTCCAGGCGGCGCGCGCCCTGGAGGACCCCCCGGGCGGCGTGCTCGTGGTGGCGCAGCGCGGCGGCGGGGGCGCGGGCTTCGCCCGCACGCTGCACCTGGAGCGCCCGGGGACCGGGGTGGCCGTCGTGGACGTGCCCCCGGACGACCCGCGCGCGGCCGGGTGGGTGGCGGCGGAGGCCGCGGCCGCGCTCCCCGGCCGCTACGCGGAGGCGCGCTACGGCGCGGACGGCGTCCGCCGCGAGCCGGTGCTCGCCGCCACGCCGGCGGGCGCGGGCGGCGCGCTCCCGCTCGGCCCGGACGACGTGCTCCTGGTGACGGGGGGAGGGAAGGGGATCGCGGCGGAGTGCGCCCTGGCGCTCGCGCGCGCGAGCGGCGCCCGCCTGGCGCTCCTCGGCCGCTCCCGCCCGGAGTCCGATGCCGCCCTCGCCGCCAACCTGGAGCGCTTCGCGGCGCACGGGATCGTCTTCCGCTACCACGCCGCGGACGTGGGCGACCCGGCGGCGGCGGCCGCCGCCGTCCGCGCCGCCGGGGCCGCGCTGGGGCCGGTGACCGGGGTGCTGCACGGCGCCGGGCACAACCTGCCGCGGCGGATCGAGGCGCTGGACGCGGACGCCTTCCGCGAAGCGCTGCGCCCCAAGACCGACGGGCTCCGCGCCGTGCTCGCCGCTGCGGATCCCGGGCGGCTGCGCCTGCTGGTCGCCTTCTCGTCCATCATCGCCCGCACCGGGCTGCGCGGCGAGGCGCACTACGCGCTCGCCAACGAGTGGATGGGCCGCGAGGTGGAGCGCTTCGCCGGCGCGCACCCCGGCTGCCGGTGCCTGTCGCTGGAGTGGTCGGTCTGGTCGGGGGTGGGGATGGGGGAGCGGCTGGGCGTGCTGGAGGGGCTGGCGCGCGAGGGCGTCACCCCCATCCCGGTGGACGCCGGCGTCGCGGCGCTCCTGGGCCTGCTCGCCGCCCCGCCGCCCGCGGTGTGCGTGACCGTCGCGGGGCGCTTCGGCCCGCCGCCCACGGTGCGCCTGGAGGGGGCGGAGCTTCCCCTGCGGCGCTTCCTGGAGCGTCCGCGCGTCCACTACCCGGGCGTGGAGCTGGTGGCGGACAGCGTCCTCGCCCCGGCCACGGACCCGTACCTGGAGGACCACGTCGTCCGCGGCGAGCGGCTGTTCCCGGCGGTGATGGGGCTGGAGGCGATGGCGCAGGCGGCGATGGCGCTCGCCGGCGCCGCCGGGCGTCCCGTCTTCGAAGAGGTGGCCTTCCAGCGGCCGGTCGTGGTCCCCGCCGGGGGGAGCGAGACGATCCGCGTGGCGGCGCTCGCGCGCGGCGCAGGCGAGGTGGAGGTGGTGCTGCGCGCGGAGGCGACCGGCTTCGCGGTGGACCACTTCCGCGCGCGCTGCCGCTTCGGGGCGGCGCCGGCCGCCGCCGCCGTGCCGCCCGCCGCGGCGCCGGGCGCCGTGGCGCTGGACCCCGCGCGCGACCTGTACGGCGGACTCCTCTTCCACGGCGGGCGCTTCCGCCGGCTGGCCGGCTACCGCCGCCTCGCCGCCCGCGAGTGCGTGGCCGACGTGACCGCGGGGGACGGCGCCCCCTGGTTCGGCGCGTTCCTCCCCGCCGCGCTGGAGCTGGGCGACCCCGGCGCGCGCGACGCCGCCATCCACGCCGTCCAGGCCTGCATCCCCCACGCGCTCCTCCTTCCCGTCGGCGTCGAGCGCATCGCGGCGTACGGGCCGGCCGCCGGGCCCGTCACCGTCCACGCCCGCGAGCGGTCCGGCGACGGCGAGAATTTCGTGTGGGACGTGGTGGTGGCGGACGGCGAGGGGCGGGTCGCCGAGCGGTGGGACGGGCTGCGGCTCCGCCGCGTGGCCGACCTGCCGGTGCGGGACGAGTGGCCGGAAGCGCTCCTCGCGCCGTACCTGGAGCGCCGCATCGGCGAGCTCGCCCCCTCCGGTAGCGTCCGCGTCGCCCTGCACCCGGGCGGCGCCGGAAACGGCCGGCGGCGCGGGAGCGACGCGGCGCTGGGCGAGGCGGCCGGCGGCGGGGCGGTGCTCCGCCGCCCGGACGGCAGGCCGGAGGTGCCCGGCGGGCCCATGGTGTCCGCGTCGCACGGCCGCGCCGTCACGCTGGGGGTCGCCGGGCCCGGCGTGGGCGCCGACGTGGAGCGCGTGGTGCCCCGTGCGTCGGCGGCCTGGCGCGGCCTGCTGGGCGCCGAGCGGCAGCGGCTGGCGGAGCGCGTCGCGGCGGAGTCCGGCGAGGACGGCGACACCGCCGCCACCCGGGTGTGGTGCGCGGGGGAAAGCCTGAAGAAGGGGGGCGTCGCGCCCGACGCGCCGCTGGTGCTGGCCTCGGCCTCCGCGGACGGCTGGGTTGTGCTGCGCTCCGGCCCGCGGGTGATCCCCACCTACGCGGCGCGGGTGCGGGGCGAGGGGCCGCTCGCCCTGGCAGTGGCGATGGAGCCGGACGGAAGCGGAGGGTAGGGCGAACCACACAGGGCCCCCAACGGGGCGGGAGGAGCCATGGCACACGTCGCCGTCGCGGAGGGGAGGCCGGGGATCGTCGGCCTGCTGGAGGGCTACCCGGAGACCGGGACGCTGCTGAACGGCCTGGCGCAGGCGCTCCTGCGCACCGCCGACGGGCTGAGCCCCGCCGAGCGGGAGCTGATCGCCGCCCACGTGTCGTCGCTGAACCGCTGCGTCTTCTGCACCGCCGCGCACGCCGCGGCCGCGCGCCACCTGCTGGGGGACGCGGCCGCGGTGGAGGCGGTGACCCGCGACGGGGGCGGCCTCCAGGCGAGCCCCAGGCTCCGCGCGCTCCTGGCGATCGCGGCGCGCGTGCAGCGGGGCGGGCGGGAGGTGGGCGACGACGACGTGCGCGCGGCGCGCGCGGAGGGGGCGACCGACCGCGAGATCCACGACACCGTCCTGATCGCCGCCGCCTTCTGCATGTACAACCGCTACGTGGACGGCCTGGCGACCTGGGCGCCCGACGACCCGGCCGCCTACGACCAGATCGGGGCGCACCTGGCCGCGCATGGCTACGGCGGCTGACGCGGCCGTCCCCGCCCCGCCGCTTCTCCGGGGGGACGCGCCCGCCTACGAGTACCGGCACGTGGTGGGGTTCGAGGAAACCAACCTGGTGGGCAACGTCTACTACGCCAACCACGTGCGCTGGCAGGGGCGGGTCCGGGAGATGTTCCTGCGCGACCGCGCGCCGGAGGTGCTGGAGGCGCTGGCGGACGGCCTGGCGCTGGTCACCACGCGCGTGTCGTGCGAGTACTTCGCCGAGCTGGCCGCCTTCGACGAGGTGGTCGTCCGCATGCGGCTGGGCGCCATCGCCCAGAACCGGGTGGGGATGCGCTTCGAGTACTGGCGCCGCCGCGCGGAGGGCGAGGTGCTGGCCGCCCGCGGCGAGCAGGAGGTGGCGTGCATGCGCCGCGAGGGGGGCGCGCTGGTGCCCGCCCCGGTCCCCGCCGCGCTGCGGGCGGCGCTCCTGCCGTACGGCTGACCGGGCGGAGCAGGCTCCCCGGGCGCCTCGGCCGCCGATCCGTTTCCCATGCTCATCCCGCGACAAGGAGCACCACAAATGGCACAGTCGCAGACCCTGGAAGAGCTCTTCGGGCGCAGCGCGAAGCGGGCCGCGAACGCGGAGCTGGCGCTGGACGTGACGGACTTCGTGGACGGCACGTACGTGGTGGAGCCCCGCGTGGAGATCAAGGCACGGGCCAGGGAGCCGCAGTCCGTGCCCCTGCGCCTCCGGCCGGGGGAGCGCCTGAAGGTCGCCGTGACCTCGGGAAAGGCGGAGGTCCGCCGGGACCGGTACACCGGGCAGCTGCTGATCACGCCCGCCGGGGACGAGCCGGTCTCGGCGCGCGCCACGGCGTCCGCCCGCCTCCGGTCCGGGGCGCTGGAGCTCGTCTCGCCCGAGGAGCCGATCGGCATCTCCGGCGACCGCATCTCCGCCGCCGAGGGGAGGATCGTGCTGGCCGGCGGGGGCGCCTGCGCCAGCCAGCTCATGACGGCCGGCATCGCCGTGGAGGTCCGGGTTCGCGCCGCCGTCATGGCGAACGTCATCCCCCGCTCCGAGACCGAGCGGCGCATCAACTGGAAGCACGCGACCTACTTCGCCTTCGACGCCAACGTGGGGCTCATGCGCCTCACCTACAACCCGGACCGGCAGTCGCGCCTGGAGATGCGCGCGCAGGCCTCGAAGCGGAGGCTGAAGGTCAACGAGTTCTTCCCCGGCACGGGGCGCAACCAGCTGTACTTCCTCCTGGAGTTCCTGGACCTGGGGGTCACGGCCTTCAACCCGGACCCCATGGTGCAGACGGTGGAGCGGATCGACTGGCCGCCCTTCACCCAGGTGCTGGGAATCGACCGGCCGGTGGACTTCGTCGACGTGGAGGACCCCGGCCGCGTGGTCCTGCGCCTGGAGAAGCAGACCATGCACCTGTACGACTACAACTCCATCGACGTGGAGCTCCTGGGCCGCAAGATCACCCGCGACGGACGGCTGGTGACCCGGTGGAGGATCGGCAACCAGGCCAGGGTCCCCATCCGCTCGCGCTGGTTCGCGCTCGGCGACTTCGCGCGGGGCGGCACCCCGGCGGAGGGGAACCGGATGCTGGGGCCGGTGGGCTCGGGGTGGGACCGCTTCGAGTTCGAGTGGGAGGCGCCGGTGCGGAAGTCCACGCTGCGCCAGTCCGTCAGCATGAACGTGGTGAGCCTCACGGAGCCGGTGGTGGCCGGGATCCACCGGCTGGACTTCCACTACCCCGAGCCGTCCCGGCAGTAGCGCCATGCGTTCCGGGGAGGTCGAGGGGGTGGACACGCCCCCGGGGCGGTGGGCCGCCCTCCTCAAGCTGGACGTGGCGGGGGATAGCCGCGCGGAGGGAGTGGCCGCGCTGCGCGCCGTGGGCGAGGTGCTGGGCCGCGCAGGGCGGGCGGGGAGCGGCCGCGGAGCGACCGCCCTGGTGGGGTTCTCCGCGCGCTTCTTCCGCGGCCCCCTCCGCCGCGGGCGCGACGAGTCGGGAGGCCCGGCGACCCGTTTCGGGATCACCGCGCCGGTGCCCCCCTGCCTGCGGCGGATGGATGCCCGGGGCGACGAGCGCTTCGCGGCGCTCGCCGGCGACCCGTGCCTGGCCGGGTGCGAATCGGACCTCCTGGTCCTGGCGGAGGCGCACACCGCGGCGGAGCGCCGGACGCTGAGGCGGATCGTGCGGGAGACCGCCGCGCTGCGCTGCGTGCGCCTGAACGCCGTGGAGCACGGGGCGAGGCGCGCCGACGGACGCGGCCCCGACGGGTACCGCGACGGGGTGAGCAACCTGCAGGACCTCCGCAGGACGGAGCGGGAGCGCTACCGGCGCTACGTGTACGCGGGGGAGGACGACGCCGGGAGTCCCGCCCTGGCGGGGGGGACGTACCTGGTCTACCGCAAGTACGTGGAGCACCTGGACCGGTGGCTCTCGGACTCGTTCACGGTGGTGGACGCGCAGGGGAAGGCGCACGTGGGGGAGGCGGCGCGGGAGCGTGCCATGGGGCGCGCGGCCGGGGACGGCAGGGTGGTGCACCGGGAGAGCGGCGAGGCGCTGGCCCCCCAGCCCGACTGCGCCGAGGGGCGCTTCGCCCCGGACGAGTCGCACGTGCGGCACGCCAACCCGCGCGGCGAGGGGCACACGCAGTTCGGCGCGCCGGTGTGCCCCCGCGACGTCCGGATCCTGCGCCGCAGCTTCCCGTTCCGGGATACCGACCCGGCGACCGGCAGGGTGCGGAGGGGGCTCCTCTTCCTCTGCTTCCAGGCGAACATCCAGGAGCGCGGGTTCGAGTACGTCCACAACCACTGGCTGATGGCCGCGGGCTTCCTGGGGTGCCGCGACGCGTTCCTGGACCCCGCGGCGGGGGTGATCGAGCCCGTGGACGGGTGCTACTACTTCGTCCCTCCCGCCGGTGGGGGGAGCTTTCCGGGGGCGCCGTTCTTCTGAACGGGGACGGCCGGGTCAGCCGGTGGCGAGTACCCGCGCCAGCGCCGCGGTGAAGTGCTCCCATCCCGCCCGGACCTGCTCCCGGGCCTCGCGGCCGGCGGGGGTGTCCGCGTAGGGGCCGTGGGTGAGGGTCAGCCGGGTGCCGCCCCCGGAGAGCGCCCGGAAGGCGACGCGGACCTCGCGGTCGGGCGCCTCCGGCTCGTGCTCCCACCGCCAGGTGAAGCGCAGCAGCGCCGCCGGCTCCAGCTCCATGATGCGGCCCGCGAGGCGCCACCCCATGGAGGGCCAGCCGAGGAGGTACGCCCCACCGGGGCGGGGCTCCACCTCGGCGGCCTGCGGCCACCAGAGGCAGAGACGCCCGGGGTCGATCCAGTGGTCGAAGAGGTCCCCCGGGGCGGTCCCGGGGAAGTCGCCCGCGAGCGACAGGTACTCTCCCCTGTCCGGAATCTCCTGGAGCATCGCGTCCCGGGAGTGAGGGTAGCCGGAAATCGTCCGCCCGCCGGGCGGACGGGGCCTCCGCAAGCTAGCGCGGGCCGGGGCACGGAGCCAGCGGGATCCCGCTGCCGCCGGAGTGTGTGCATCCACCACGAGGGGAGCAGCCATGTACACGTTCAACGAGGAGCTGTCCGCCCCCGTGGGGACCGTCCATTCCACCACGCTGGACGCGAGCGGGGAAGCGGTGGGCGGCGAGTGCCGGCCTCCCACGCTGGCCTCGCGCCGGCAGGCGGTGGAGCGGGCCATCCGCATGATGCGGGAGCGCTACCCGGACCCGCTTTCCCTGGACGACATGGCGCGGGCGGCGTTCTTCAGCCGCTACCACTTCAACCGCATGTTCCGGCACCTCACCGGGCTCCCGCCGGGGCGCTTCCTGGCCGCGATCCGGCTGGAGGCCGCCAAGCGGCTCCTCCTGACCACGCGGTTCAGCATCACCGCCGTGTGCTTCGAGGTGGGCTACAACAGCGTGGGCACCTTCACCAGCCACTTCACCGAGTACGTGGGCATTCCGCCGCACCGCCTGCGGCACGTCCCGCGGGAGATGCTGGAGCGCGTGCTGGGGCTGGCGCGCAGCCGTCCGCCGGCCGCGCCGCGGGAGCCCGGCACCGGCCTCGCGGCGACGCTGCGCCTGGCCGCGCCCGCCGACTCCAGCGGGCCCGTGTTCGTGGGTCTGTTCGCCACGCCGGTGCCCCGGGGGCGGCCGCTGGCCTGCGTGGTGGCCGAGGGCCCGGGCGAGGTGTCGCTCCCCCTCCGGGAGGAGGGGTGCTGGGCCTTCGCGGTGCGCATTCCCGTGTGCGGCGACCCCGCCACCGCGCTGCTGTGCGAGAGCGCCCCGCGCGGCCGGGCGGGGCCGCTCGGCCCGGGGCGCGCCGCCGCCGCCGTGGAGCTGACGCTGCGCCCCCCGGAGCTGATGGACCCCCCCGTGCTCGTCGCGCTCCCGTTCCTCCTCGCCGACCGGCTGGAGGAGGGCCATGCCCCCGCCGCCGCTCCGCTCGTCGCCTGAGCCCGCGCCCGTCGCGGAGGCCGGCCTGCGCGTGCCGGCGGCGGCGCTGGGCGCCGTGCGGGCGCACGCGGCCGCGGCGTACCCGGAGGAGTGCTGCGGCTTCCTGCTGGGGCGGGAGCCGGACGGGGCGCGCGCGGTGGTGCGCGCCGTCCCGGCCGAGAACCGCTGGGAGGGCGGCCGGGGCGCGCGCTTCCTGATCCCGGCGGACGCGGTGCGCCGGGCGGAGGCGGAGGCCGCGCGGGAGGGGCTGGCGCTGGTGGGCTTCTACCACTCCCACCCGGACGGGCGGGCGGAGCCCTCCGGCCTGGACCGGGAGCACGCGTGGCCCTGGTACAGCTACCTGATCGTGGCGGCGGGGCGGGACGGGGCGGGGGAGGCGCGCAGCTGGCGCCTGCGCGACGACCGCTCGGGGTTCCGGGCCGAGGACGTCCTTTTCACCGGGGAGGAGCCATGAGCGTACGGGTGCGGATTCCCATGGCGCTGCGGGCGTACGCCGGCCAGCGCGACGAGGTGGAGGTCCCGGCGGCCACGGTGGGAGACGCCCTGGCGCGCCTCGCCGAGCGCTACCCGCAGCTGGGGCGCCACCTCCTGGGCGACGACGGGCGCGTGCGCAGCTTCGTCGGCGTGTTCCTGAACGACGACGACGTGCGGCACCTGGGCGGCGCGGGCGCCGCGGTGTCCCCCGGCGACGTGGTGACCCTGGTTCCCAGCGTCGCGGGAGGGACCAGCCACCCCGCGTGAGGGTCCTCACCCGGCGGCCTTGGAGCCGCCACCCTCTCCCGGTTCTGGGAGAGGGGGCCGACTGCGGGTCCGGTGTAGTGCTCCCCCTCTCCCGCTTGCGGGGGAGGGGGTCGGGGGGAGGGGGCCCCAGCGGACGCCAGCGCGAACCCCGCGTGAGGGATTTCGGCCCGAAGGGGCGAGACCCGCGGGCAGTTTCGCGGGGCTCGACTCCGTTAAGCAGCGTTGTCTGCTGCTTTACGGAGCCGAAGCCCGACCCCGGCGCCCGCCGGGGGCACGCCCGAACCGTGCTTTTCACCCCCCGTCCCAAACCCCCGGCAAGCGAGCAACTGCGGAGAAGTGGCGCCCCCCTCCCGTCGCTACTCTCCACCGGACGGCAGAAACCACCCGCCACCCCCTCACGCCATGCCCACGAAGACCCGCAAGCCGCCCGCGCCCGAAACGGTCTTCTCGTACGTCGGCAACGTGGGGTGCATCCGCTTCCCGCCCCCGGTCCGCAAGGCCTCGGGGATCAAACGGGGGGACCGGCTGGCGATGACGGTCGGCGAGGACGGGAGCATCGCCCTGGAGAAGCTGCAGGTGTCGGTGGCGACGCTCCGGGAATCGCTCGCCGTGGAAACGCTCGCCGTGGAGGGGTGCGCCTGCCAGAACCCCCCGGCTTCCTGCGCCGCCGGGGGGCCGGAGGTGCTGACGGTGGGATGGAGCTACGTCCGCCTGGGCGAGGCGCGCGCGACCGAGCTGGGCTTCCTCCCCGACGCGCCCATCCGGATGGTGGCCGAGCCGGAGAAGATCACCGTCTCCCTCCACCGTGACCCGCGGGACCTGGAGGGCGTTCCCAGGGTGGCGTGTCCTCCTTGAGCGCGGTCCGCTCCACGTTCCCCTGTTCCACCGAACCACTCCACGAGGAGGCCACGATGTCGATCCATCCGTACCGGAACGAATCCCTGATCCAGATGGAGACCTACTTCACCGATCCGCCCCGGGCCGAGGCGCTGGTGGGGCACGTGCGGGCGAAGTGGGCGCTCCTGCGCGAGCACGGGTACGCGGACGGGTACCCGGTGGAGGTGCTGCGCAGCGGCGGCAACAACGGCGATCCCATCAAGGTGGTGGAGCTGTTCAAGTGGCGCTCGCGCCAGTCGCAGATGGAGGCGAGCAAGGACCCCGACTACGAGAAGCTGCTGCTCAACATCGCCACGCTCTCCAGCGCCGCCACGCAGCAGGACACGCTCACCGGCGTGGTCCGCGGCTTCAACACCAACTTCCCCCCCATCGGCGGGGTGGAGCTGCTGAAGGGGGTGTGCTCGTGCCTGCTGACGGTGGACGGGATGGTCGAGGACTACCCCATGAGCGTCAAGAACGGGATCGTGCTCATGCACCGCAGCCCCCGCATGGACCTGGACGGCGACGGCCGCAACGAGATGTACCTGAAGATCCTCATGCACGGCGGCGAGACCATCCAGGCCGCCCTGGGGCCCATCCGCGTGGAGCAGAACTTCGCCCGGCCCAACGACGGCCTGGTGAAGTCGGTGGGCGAGGGCGACCGGGACTTCCCGGCCATCGGGATCTGGCGGGTGTCGTGGAAGATCCAGACGGCGATCGGCGCGGTGCTCACCGACCCCGACCAGCCGCTCATCTTCGGGCCGGCGCTGGTGGACCACTACCCGCCCGTGGGCACGCACTTCCACGCCACCACCGGGCCGGTGAAGCTGGTGCTGGAGCGCACCGGCGAGACCGTGGGCAAGCTGGTCCCGGGCGAGCTGACGGCGTTCGACATCGTGGTCTCCAAGGACGACGAGATCTTCGCCGACATCCTCAACACGCCGCCGGAGGACCTGTTCGACATCTGGGAGGAGCACAAGCACCGGGCGCACGCCGCGGTCGACGAGCGCCAGACGCTCCCCGACCTGGCGCCCGGACTGGCCGCGACCTACTGACGGCGCGGAGCTCCGGCGCATGATCCGGGAGACCGGGGGCCCGCCCATGGCCTCGCAGGAGGCTTCCGCTCCGCTCCGGCGGAGCCGTGCCCCCGGCCTCCTCCGGCCGCCCACCCCCTGGCTCGCGGACGTGGAGCCGGGGCGCGTGCCGGAGGTGGAGCGGCTCCCGGCCCACGCGGAGGTGGTGGTGGTCGGCGGCGGCGTGATCGGCGCCGCCGCCGCGTACTGGCTGGCGAGGATGGGCGCCGGGGTCCTCCTGCTGGAGTCGCGACTTCCCGGGTGGGGCGCCAGCGGGCGGAACGCCGGGCTGGTGCTGGGCGGCCCCGCCTCGCTGGAGATGGTGCGCGCGACGCTGGCCGAGGAGGGGATCGACGCCGGCTACGAGGAGCCGGGGCACCTGGCGCTCGCGTCCAGCGACGCGGTGCTGGCGAGCTTCCGGCGGGAGCTGGACGCACGGCCCGCGGGCGCCGCCCCCCTGCACCTGCTGGACCGCGCGGAGTGCGAGGCGCTGCTGGGAACCCGGGTCGCGCCGCGCTTCCTGGGCGGGCGGTGGATGCCGCTGGCGGGCGCGCTCCACCCCGCGCGCTTCGTCCACGGCCTTGCCGGGGCGGCGGTCCGGCGCGGCGCGGCGCTCGCTTCGCGGACGCCCGTGCGCCGCCTGCGGCGCGCGGCCGGGGGCGGGGAGTGGGAGGTGGCGACGGCGCGGGGGCGCGTGCGTGCGGGCCGGGTGGTGCTGGCGTGCGGCGCCGGCGCCGCGCGCCTGTGGCCGCCGCTGGCGGGGGTCCTCGCGGCCACGCGGGGCCAGGTGCTCGCCACCCGCCCGCTCCCCCCCGTCTTCCGCCCGGGGATGGCGGTGGACTACGGGTCGCTGTACTGGCGGCAGACCGGGGACGGCACGGTGGTGCTGGGCGGCCTCTTCGGGCTGGACCCGGAGCGGGAGCGGAGCGCGCGCGAAGCGCTCAACCCGCGCATCCAGGGGGCGCTGGAGCGCTTCCTCCCGGAAGCCTTCCCCGACCTCCCCCGCGTGGCGGTGGCGCGGCGCTGGGCGGGGATCATGGACGCCACCCCGGACGGCCGGCCGGTGGTGGGGGAGTGGCCCGGCGAGCCGGGGCTGTGGGTGGCGGCCGGCTTCGGCGGCCACGGGCTCCCCCCCGCGCTGGGCACCGGCCGGGCGCTGGCCCGCGCCATGGTGGAGGGGGAGCGCCCCGCGGAGCTGGACGCGCTGGATCCCGGCCGCTTCCGGGCGACGGTCCCGTGCTGAGCCCCGCCTGCGTCCCCATGCTCTTCCGCCGCGCCGCGGACCCCGGGGCGGCCGGCCGCCTGGCGGCGGAGGTGCTGGGGTGGCCGGCGCTGGGCGGCGGGCTGTACGACGCCGGCGGCGCGGTGGTGGGGTTCACCCCGGCCGGCGCGGACGCGGGGGCGGGGCTCAACCCCGCCTGGGAGCTGGAGGTGGTCCCGGCGGACTGGGACGACGCCGTGCTCCGCCTGTGCGCCGCGCTGGGCACCACGGTGGAGGCGCTGGCGGGCTCCGTGGCGTACGACGCCGTGGGGCGCTCGCTCGCCTTTCACGACGCCGCGGGGAACCTGACCGTGCTGGCGCAGCCCACCTGGCGGGCGCGGGTGGGGCGCGCCGGCCGCAAGCTGGGCGGGCTCATGGCGCTGCGCGAGGCGGAGGGGGGCGCCTCGGCGGTGGTGGGGGCGACGCTGCACGTCGCTTCGCTGCCGCGGTCGCTCCGCTTCTACCGCGACCGCCTGGGGCTGACGCCGCTCCGCGTCACGCCGCGCGAGGCCCGCTTCGACGCGGGGCCGCTGATCCTCACCCTGCGCGCCGAGCGGCGGGTGGGGATGGTGGCCGACGCCGCCCGGCGCGGCGCGCTCCGCGACACGCTGGTGTTCCGGGTGGCGGAGCTGGAGCGGGAGTCGGGCGAGCTGAGGGCGCGGGGGGTGGAGGTCGCGGCGCCTCGCGAGGGAGGCGCGTGCGCCGAGCGGACCGCCGGCTTCGCCGACCCCGACGGCCACCGTCTGGTCCTGTGGGAGCCGCCAAACCCCGCGCTCCCCGGCCCGCCCCGCAGCTACGCGTCCGTGCTGGAGCGCATCGCCGCGCGCGCCGCGGCGAGCCACGAGAGCCGCTTCGCCCTGGAGGCCCCATGAGCCTGCGCAGCGCACCCGTCGTCCTCGTCTTCTACGAGACGAGCCGCATCCGGCAGCAGCGGGAATTGTTCGAGTCCGTGATCGGCGTGCCGGTGATCGAGGTGGAGCCGCACCTCCCCCACCACCGCCACGGCGTCTTCAAGTACGACGGCGGCGGCGTCGTGCTGTCGCACAACATGTCCGGCCCCAGCCGCTTCCGCGAGGGCGAGTCCGACGCGCTGGTGACGGCGTTCGGGGTGCCCGCCGGCTGGCCGGCGGAGCGGCTGCGCGCCGGCGGGATGGTGGCGGAGAACGCCGACGGGGTGTTCACCGACGCCGAGGGGCGGCACTTCGCCTTCCGCCCCGCGGCCGGGACGGACCGCACCGTGGTGGAGGAGCTGCGGCTGGTGACGCCCGACCTGGACGCGTCCGCCGCCTTCTACGAAGGCGCGCTGGACCTGGAGCCGCTGGAGCGCACGGACCACGACGCCCTGTTCGCCACCGGCAGCGTCCCCCTGCGCCTGGTGCGGGGCGAGGCCGGGCCGGACGGCGGAAAGCTCCGCCACCACTCGTACCTGGTGGTCTTCCACGCCGCGGAGATCGAGGCCGCCCGCGAGGCGCTGCTGGAGCGCGGGGTGGAGTTCAAGCAGCCGCGCGTGGGCTTCAGCGAGATCGGGGGGACGCTGCGCTTCGACGACCCCGCCGGCCACCGGCTCTGCCTGTACCTGCCCTCGGCGGAAAGCCTGACCTGGGGGAGCGGCCCCAAGGTGATCGAGATCGCCCGCGGGCACGCGCTGGCCCGCTGACCCACACCACGCCGCACACGAGGAGGCGCGCATGCTGGCCGACACACGGGTGCTCTACGTGTTCCTGTACGTGCGCGACCTCGCGGTCTCGCGCGCCTTCTACGCGGACACGCTGGGGCTCAGGGTGATCGAGGAGGACGGGGGGTGCGTCAAGTTCGACGCCGGGCAGGTGATCCTTGCCCTCAACCGCGCCGCCGACTACGGCATCGTCCTCCCCGACATCAAGGACCACTCCACCGACGTGGTGTGGCTGGTGGACGACGTGCGGCAGGCCACCGAGAACCTGACGGCCCGCGGCGTGGCGTTCAAGCCCACCGACTGGTACCAGCCGGGCGGGATCGCCGACTTCTACGACCCCGACGGCCGCTGGCTCACCCTGTACCAGCCCTCCGAGGAGGCCATGGGGTGGCCCAGCGGCGAGCGGCTGCGCGCGGTGATCGAGGCGCGCCGCGGACGAAACGGCGGCGGCACGGCGCAGCGGGTGTCGCGGCCCGCCGCCCCCGGCGAGGAGCCCCCCGGCCTGGCCGACGCGGAGCTCATCTACCTCTTCACCTTCGTCCCCAGCAGCCGGGTCGCGGAGGAGTTCTACCACCAGAACCTGGGGCTCAAGGCGCTGGAGGGCGGGCCGTGCAGCCGCACCTCGGGCGGCGACGAGGAAGGGGTGGTCAAGTACGACACCGGCGGGGTCATCATCGCCACGCACCACGTGGAGCCGGAGCGCTCGCAGGAGGAGTTCGAGGAGCACCTGTGCCCGCCGCCCGAGCTGGAGGGCGGGCGGATGAAGGGGGTGGCGCCGGTGTTCCACGCCGCCGACGCCGAAGCCGCCGGCCGGGAGCTGGCGCGCCTGCGCCCCGACCTCAGCCCCCAGATCACCCGGAGTGAGGTGGGGACCATCGTGCGGGTGGACGATCCCACCGGCCACCTGGTCTTCCTGTACGAGCCTTCCGAGGCGGCACTGGCGAACACCCCCAGCGGGGCGAAGATCCGCGAGATCCTGGCCGCCCCGCTGGACGCGCCCGCGCTCACCGCGTGAGGTCCCCATGACGCTCCTCCAGCACGCCGGGACCGGCGCGGCGGCCCACCCGCGCCTCCTCCCCTACCTGCTCCAGGTGCTGGGGGAGAGCGCGCCCGGCCGCCGCGTCCTGGAGCTGGGGTGCGGCACCGGGGAGCTGGCCGTGGCGCTGGCGGAGGCCGGCTACGAGGTCGTCGCCCTCGACCCCTCCGAGCGCGCCCTGGCCGAGGCGCGGCGCGGCGCCGAGCTGGCGGGAGCGGAGGTGCGCTGGGAGTGCGCCGACCCGCTCCGCGACGACGCCTGGCCGGTGGACACGGCGGACGCGGTGCTCTGCCTGCGCTGGCCCGCCGCCGCCGCCGACCCGGAGCAACGGCGGCTGCTGCGGCGCGTGCGCCGCCACCTGGCCGAGGGCGGGGTGGCGGTGATCGGCTACGCGCCGGCCGCCGCCGCGGAAGCGTCCGGTGCCGCCGCCGCCGGGGACGACACCCCTGCGGCGGCGCGCCGCCGGCGGCTCCTGGAGCTGGAGGTGCGCGCACGCTCGGTCGCCGGGCTCATGGCGCAGGTGCGGCTCTCCGGGCTGGGGGTGGAGCGCATCGACGCCGACTTCATGGCCCACTTCCCCGCCAGCCCCGCCACCGAATCGGTGCAGTTCGTGGCGCGGCCGCTCCCCGCCCCCCCGGAGGCGCTTGCGGTGGCCGCGTGGTCCACCCCGGCGGGGATGCGGCTGGACCTGCGCTACGCATCGGACGAGGCCGAGCTGCTGGACCCCGCGCCCACCGCCGTGTGGGAGGAGCTGGTGCGCTCCGCCGGCCGCGGCGGCGCCGAGGTGATCGCCGCCTACCCGGTGGACGACCCCTACGGCGGGGAGCGCGGCGCGGCGGAGGTCGCCCGCTTCTTCGGCGTGGCGCTGGAGCCGGGGCAGCTCACCTTCGCCGCGGGGGTCACCTCGCTGCTGCACGACCTGGCCGGCATGGCGGACGGGGGCCCGGTGGCCGCGCCCGAGCTGGTGCACCCCGACCTGGAGGCGTGGGCGGCGGCGCGCGGGAGCGAGATCCGCCTGCTCCACGGCGACGCCACCCGCGACCGGCTCGCCGCCCACCTGGAGGCGGCGCGCCCCGCGCTCCTGCACCTGGACCGCCCCGACTTCCTGGGCCGCTTCCTTCCCCTGGACGAGCTGGAGGCGGTGGCGCGGGCGGCGGCGCGCCTGGGCGCCATGGTGGTGATCGACGAGAGTCCCGCCCCCTACCTGGGCCCGGAGGCGAGCGCCGCCACCCTGGTGGGCCGCCTCGACAACCTGGTGGTGCTGCGCGGCTTCACCAAGGCGTACTCGCTGGGGGGGATGCGCGCCGCCTTCGCCGTGGCCTCGCCGGGCGCGGCGCGGCGGGTGCGCGAGCTGGTGGCGCCCATGCAGGTGGGGGAGCTGGCGCTGGAGGCCGCGCTGCGGCTGCTGGCCGCGGGCGACGTGTTCGCGCGGCTGCGCGCCCGCGTCCGCGAGGTCAAGCCACTGGCCGCGGGGCTGCTGCGGGTGGAGCGGCTGGAGGTGATCCCGAACCACCCCGACCTCCCCTGGGTGGGCGTCGCCGACCCGGGCGGCGCCGCGTCGGCGCTGCTGGAGGCGCGCGGCATCCGCGCCCTGCGCCCCGCGCCCGCCCCGGTGCTCCCCGAGCTGCGCCTGGAGGTGCTGCGCCTCACCGTCCCCCTCTCCGACGAGCGGATGGCGCTCTTCCGCGCCCTCCTCGCCGGGGCCGATCCACCCCCACCCGCACGGGAGGTCCCATGAGCGACGACAAGGCGGCCACGGCGGGGAACGGCAACGGGGCCGGGGCCCGGCCCGCGTACCGGCGCGCGCTGGTGGTGTCCGCGCACCCCGACGACCCGGAGTTCCTGTTCGGGGCGGCGGTGGCCAGCCTGGTGGACGCCGGGGCCGAGGTGGCGTACGTGGTGTGCAGCGACGGCGCCAACGGGAGCCGCGACCCGGACGCCACGCGGGCGGAGGTCGCCGCGGGGCGGTACGAGGAGCAGCGCGCCGCGGCGCGCGAGCTGGGGGTGGAGGAGGTGGCGTTCCTGGACTTCCCGGACGGCCGCCTCGCCCCCACCGACGAGCTGCGCACCGCCATCGCCCGCGAGATCCGGCGCTTCCGGCCCGAGCTGGTCATCACCCACTTCCCGCGGCGCGCCCTGGACATCCCCATCGAGGCCTCGCACCCCGACCACTTCGCCGTGGGCGAGGCCACCCTGGCCGCCGTCTTCCCGGACGCCGCCAACGCCCGCGCGCAGCCCGCGCTCCTGGCCGAAGGGCTCCAGCCGCACCGGGTCAGGGAGGTGTGGATCCCCGGCTACGAGCGCACCGACCACTACGTGGACGCCACGGCGCTGATGGACCGGAAGATCGCCGCCATCCGCTGCCACCGCAGCCAGGTGGGCGGCGCCGACCCCCGCGAGTCGCTGGCGTGGGTGTACGGGTGGATGAAGGGGGTGGGCGGAGCGGGGGGATACGAGTACGCCGAGAACTACAAGCGCATCACGCTCTGACCGCCGCCGCGCCGGGCCGGCGGGAGCGGACGCCCCACCCGAGGAGGACAGCATGCAGATGCAGATGCCCCGGATCTTCCCCCAGGACCGCCCGGTGCTGGGGAGCCCGCGGATCGTTTCGCTGGTCGTCCACGTCCCCGACCTGGCCGCCTCCCGCGACTTCTTCGCCGGGGTGCTGGGGCTCCCCGTGGTCGCCGACGACGGCCGCACCGTGCGGCTGGACGCGGGCGGCGTCGTCCTGGACCTCCGCCCGGCGGAGGCCGGCGCGGAGGCGGCCCCGTGCGTGACCCCCGTCTTCCACGTGGAGGACCTGGGGGACACCGTGTGGCAGCTCGCCAAGCGCGGGATCCCGCTTGCGCCCACCGTCACCTACTCGCGCGCCGGGGGCACGGCCCGCCTGGAGGCGCCCTCCGGCCACGCCTTCCAGCTCTGGGAGCCCTCCGACGAGGCGCGCGACGGACCGGGCGGGCGCAAGCTGGAGGCGCTTCTCGCCGCGCGGCCCTGACCCGCGGCCCGGCGTGAGCGCCCCCCCCGGCCTGGCCGCCCCCCCGGAGCCCGCCGCCGCGCAGGCCGACGGCCAGCTCGGCAGCGGCGCCGTGCGGGCGCTCCGCAGGGAGCTGCGCGGCGCCGTGCTCGTCCCCGGGGACCCGGGGTACGACGACGCCCGCCGGGTCTACAACGGCCGCGTGGACCGGCGCCCGGCCGCCATCGCGCGCTGCGCCGGCCCCGCCGACGTGCTCGCCGCGCTCCGCTTCGCCCGGGGCGAGGGGCTGCGGCCGGCGGTGCGGGGCGGAGGGCACTCCGCCGCCGGCCACGGCGTGTGCGAGGGGGGGCTGGTCATCGACCTGTCCGCCATGAAGGGGGTGCGCGTGGACCCGGCGCGGCGGACCGTGCGCGCGCAGGCGGGGCTCACCTGGGGCGAGCTGGACCACGAGACCCAGGCGTTCGGCCTGGCCACCCCCGGCGCGCGCATCTCGTCCGCGGGGATCGCGGGGGTGACGCTGGGCGGCGGATACGGCTGGCTGATGCGCCGGCACGGGCTGGCGGTGGACAACCTGCTGTCCGTGGAGCTGGCCACCGCCGACGGCCGCCTGGCGACCGCCAGCGCGAGCGAGAACCCGGAGCTCTTCTGGGGCCTGCGCGGCGGCGGCGGCAACTTCGGGATCGCCACCTCGCTGGTGTACCGGCTGCACCCCGTGGGCCCCCTGGTCACCGGGGGGATGGCCTTCTGGCCGGCGGAGCGGCACGCCGAAGTGCTCCGCTTCTACCGCGGCCTCATGTCCGCCGCGCCCGACGACCTGTCCGCGCTCTGCAACTTCCTCCTCCTCCCGCCCGCGCCGTTCGTCCCGCCCCACCGGGTGGGCACGCCGGTCGTCGCCATCGCCGTGTGCCACACCGGCACCCCGGAGGAGGCCCGCCGCGACCTGTCGCCGCTGGGCGAGCTGGGGGAGCCGCTGATCGACCGCATCGGCCCCATGCCGTACCTCAGGCTGCAGCGCATGTACGACGCGGCCGGCGTCTTCGGGCGGCGGACGCACGGCCGCTGCGGCCACCTGGCGGGGCTGGGCGACGGCGCCGTGGACGCGCTGGCGGAGCATGCCGCGCGCATCCCCTCCCCGTACTCCATCGTCATGGTGTCCGCGCTGGGCGGCGCGGTGGCGCGGGTGGGCGAGCACGACACCGCCTTCGGCCACCGCCGCACCCCGTTCGACGCCGCCGTGGACGCCGTGTGGACCGACCCGCGGGACGACGCGCGGCACTTCCGCTGGGCGGACGACGCCTGGCGGGCGGTGCGGCCCTTCACCGCCGGCGTGTACGTCAACGAGCTGGGCGACGAGGGCCCCGAGCGCGTGCGGGAAGCGTATCCCCCGGCGACCTTCCGGCGCCTGGCCGCCCTCAAGGCGGCGTGGGACCCGGACAACCTGTTCCGCCTCAACCAGAACGTCCCCCCGTCCGCGTGAGCGCAAGGAGGCCCACCATGTCCACCCAGACCGAGCCGGTCGCCGAGGCCCCGGACGCCGTGCTGGCCGGAGCCCGCATCGGCTACCTGATCCTGTACGTGTACGACGTCGCCGAGTCGCGCGATTTCTACGAGCGCAGGCTGGGGCTGCGGGTGATCGAGGCGGACGAGGACACGGTCAAGCTGGACGCCGGGCGGGTGATCCTCGCGCTCCACCGCGCGGCCGACTACGGCGTGGTCCTCGCCGGCCGGCGCGACGACGCCTCCGACGTGGTCTTCCTGGTGGACGACCTCAACGCCGCCCGCGCCGACCTGGAGGCGCGCGGCGTCGCCTTCATCCGCCGCCGCACCTACGAGATCGGCCGCGTGACCGACTTCTACGATCCCAACGGCCACCGGCTGATGATTTACGAGCCCTCCGCCACCGCGCTCTCCTGGCCCAGCGCGGCCAAGCTGCGCGAGGTGTGGCGGGCGTGCGGCAGGGGAGGAGCGGAGCTGATCGGCCCGCCCGCCGCCGAGCTCCCCGCGGACGCCGGCCTGGGGCTGGACGGCAAGCCGCTGGTCTACCTGTTCATGTTCGTCCCCTCCTCCGCCGAGGCCGACGCCTTCTACGAGGGCGCGCTGGGGCTCCTGCCGGTGGAGCGCGTGCACTGCTGCAACCCGGCGTGCCCGCCGGAGGAAAAGGGGATCGCCAAGTACGACGCGGGCGGCATGCTGCTCACCACCCACCACATCCACCGGAGCCCCGTGGTGGACGACTTCGGGCGGGTGTACTCGCCGCGCGCGCTGGACCCGGAGCACACCCGCGGCATCGCCCCCGTCTTCCTGGTGAGCGACATCCGCGGCGCGGTGGAGCGGCTGGAAGCGCGCGGCGTCCGCTTCACCCAGGGACCGGTGAAGTCGCAGATCGGCGACGTGGCGCGCCTGGAAGCATCCACCGGGCACGCCTTCTTCCTCTACCAGCCCTGGGCCGAAGTGCTCAAGTGGCCCGCGGGCGCGAAGGTGGGGGAGATCCTGGCGGAGCCGGCCGGCGCGGCCGGGGGGAGGGAGCCATGAAGCTCCTGGTGCTGGGCGGCACGGTGTTCCTGGGCCGCCACCTGGTGGAAGCCGCGCTGGCGCGGGGCCACGAGGTCACCCTCTTCAACCGCGGCAGGCACAATCCCGATCTCTTCCCGGAGTGCGAGAAGCTGCGCGGCGACCGCGACGGCGGCCTGGACGCGCTTCGCGGCCGGCGCTGGGACGCCGTGGTGGACACCTCCGGGCACGTGCCGCGGCTGGTGCGCGACTCGGCGGAGCTGCTGGCGGACGCCGTGGAGCACTACACCTTCGTGTCCACGCTCGCCGCGTACGCCGACTTCCCGGCCGTCCCGGGGATCGACGAGAGCCGTCCCCTCGCCGCGCCGGAGGACCCCTTCGCCGAGGAAGTGGACTTCCGCACCCTGGGCCCGCTCAAGGCGCTCTGCGAGCGGGCCGCCGCGGCGGCCCTGCCGGGGCGGGTGCTCGCCGTGCGCGCCGGGCTGCTGGCCGGCCCGCACGACCCCACCGACCGCTTCACCTACTGGCCCCGCCGCGTCGCGCGGGGCGGGGAAGTGCTCGCGCCGGCCGGGCCGTGGCTGCGGGTGCAGCTGGTGGACGCGCGCGACCTGGCCGCGTGGATCGTCCGCATGGCCGAGGCGCGCGGCACGGGCGCCTTCAACGCCACGGGACCCGCCCGCCCGCTCACCCTGGGCGAGCTGCTGGACACGTGCAGGGCCGAGAGCGGGAGCGACGCCCGCTTCGCGTGGATGGACGAGCGCAGCCTGCTGCGGGCCGGCGTGGGGCGCAGGATGGAATTGCCGCTGTGGATGCCCGGCGCCCCCGGCGCCGCGTCGGCGGACTGCCGCCGCGCCCTTGCCGCCGGGCTCGCCTTCCGCCCGCTCGCGGACACGGTGCGCGACACCCGCGCGTGGGACGCGTCCCGGCCCGCGGACGCCAAGCGCCGCGCCGGGCTGGATCCCGCGCGCGAGGCCGAGCTGCTGGAGGCCCTGCGCGCCGCGCCCGCCGGGGCGGTGCCCGCCGGGGCCTGACGCGGATGTGAGCAAGGCCGGAGAAGGCGCCGCAGCGGCGGCGGATTACGATCCGGGGGAGTGGGGAAGGGGCCGCAAGGAATACTCAGAACCAGGGAGGATCCGATGCCCGAAGACAAGCTGGAAAAGAACAAGCAGATCGTGCGCCGCATGCTGGATGCGTTCAACTCGGGGGACACCGCCGCCGTGGCGGAGCTGATCAGCCCCACCGTCAACGACAAGAGCCGCAAGCTCGGCCTGGAGCCGGAGCTCCGCGCCGCCCATCCGCACAAGCGCGTGCAGACCGAGATCATGCGCGAGAAGGAGGCCTTCCCGGACCGCAAGTTCAAGATCGAGTCCATCGTGGCCGAGGGCGACATGGTCATCCTGCGCTGGTCCATGACGGGCACGCACAAGGGCAAGCTGCTGGACAAGCCGCCCACGGGGAGAAAGGTCAAGACCTACGGCACCGAGATCGTCAAGATCGTGGACGGCAAGATCGTGGAGCACGACGACGACGCCACCCACGTGCTGGACATCCTGGGGCAGCTGGACATGCTGACGCCGGACGTCATGACCAAGCGGGAGCTCAAGGACGACCGCAAGAACGACGACGAGCCCGGCCTGGGCCGCCCGGACAAGCCCGTCGGTGGTGGGCCCAAGCCGCGCTGACGTGAACGGGGACGGCGGGGTTCGAACGGACGGATTTGGGCGTGCCCCCGGCTGGCGCCGGGGTCGGGCTTCGGCTCCGTAGGGCTGCAAACGACGCAGCCCAACGGAGTCGAGCCCCGGCAAACTGCCGCCGGGTCTCGCCCCTTCGGGCCGTAATCCCTCACGCGGGGCTCGCGCTGGCGTCCGCGGGGGTCCCCACCCGGCTCGCTTCCCCGCGTCGTACCTCTTCACCGCGGCCGCCGGCGAGGGATCGCAGGTAGGCGCCGAGAAGCACCCGGTCCGCCGGCGGGAAAACGATCCCGCCGGCGGACAGCGTCTGCAGGGTGCGCCGGCAGTCGAAGCGGGGCGTGCCCCGCACGGTGGGGATCCCGTGCTCCCGCGCGAGGAGGGGAAGCAGCGGCTCCAGCGCGTTCTCCTCGCCGCCCGCGAGGCTCGCGAGCAGCGCGGCGCGCCAGCGCTCCGCCGGCACCACGCGCAGCGGGTGCCCCAGCCGGCGCAGCTCCGCCACCAGCTCGCTCCAGGGGAGCCGCGCCGGGTTCATCAGGTGGAAGTCCCGCCCGGGCGGGTCCGGCAGGCGCGACAGGTGGACCACGGCCCGGGCCACGGAGTCCACCGGGGCCATGTCCAGGAGCACGTCCAGGTCGGGCGCGCTCCCCAGCTGGACACAGCCGCGGACCAGCCGCGACAGGAGGTCGCCGGGGTTCCCCCGCCCGGAGCGGCTGTCGCCCGTGATGCGGGCCGGGCGGTGGATGCACGCCGGGAGCCCGCGCGAGCGCGCCTCCGCCACCAGCAGCTCGGCCACCCGCTTGCTCCGCGCGTAGCCGTCCTCCAGCGCGGCGGGGCCGCCGGGCTCGTCCTCCTCCCCCACCCGGTCCGCCGCCGAGCCGCCCCGCGCCAGGAAGACGGACAGGGTGGAGACGAAGTGCACCGGCTTGCGCTTCGTCGTGCTCGCCAGCCGCAGCACCTCCACGGTCCCCCCCACGTTCGCCGCCCGCAGCAGCGGGTACGGGTACACGAAGTTGACCAGGCCGCCCGCGTGGTACACGGCGTCCACCGTGGCCGCCAGCCGCGCGAAGTCGTCGTCCGCGAGCCCCAGCCGCGGCGCGGCCAGGTCGCCGGGGAGCGCCAAGACGCGGCCCGCGTACCGCTCCCGCCACAGGCCGTGGGCTCCGAGGCCGTCGCGGATGCGCCGGAGGCCACGCGCCGCGTCCGGGGCGCGCACCAGGCAGTGGACGTCCGCCCCGGTCCGCTCCAGCAGCTCGTGCAGGAGGAAGGCGCCCAGGAAGCCGCTCGCACCGGTGAGGAGGAGCGCCGCGGGTTCGGCCGCGTCCGCCGGGACCGCCAGGTCCGGGCGGATCGCCGGGTCCAGCGCGGCCTCCGCGCTCCAGTCGATCCCTCCGCGTCCGCGCGGCCGGCCGGGGCCGGGCGCGCGCCCCGCCTCCACCAGCCGCGCCAGGGCGCGCACCGTGGGCGCCTCCAGGAAGCGCTCCGCCGGCGGCTCCACCCCGAACGCCTCCCCCACCCGGCGGAGGAGCCGGGCCACGAGCAGCGAGTGGCCGCCCAGGTCGAAGAAGCCGTCCGCCCTCCCCACCCGCTCCCGCCCCAGCACCCCGGCCCAGATCCCCGCCAGCCGCTCCTCCACCGCGCCGCGGGGAGCCGCGAACCCGGCGCCCTCCCCCGTCCCGTCCGCGCCGGGGGCGGGGAGGGCGCGCCGGTCCGTCTTGCCGTTGGGGGTCCGCGGCAGGTCGGCGAGGACCACGAAGTCCCGCGGGACCATGGGCTCCGGCAGCAGCCCGCGAAGGAAGGCGCGCAGCCCGGCGGGCGCGCACTCCGCCCCCGGGCGCGGCACCACGTAGGCCACCAGGCGCACGCCGGAGGCGGCGTCCTCGCGGGCCACGACCACCCCCTCGCGCACCGCCGGGTGCCGGCCCAGCACCGCCTCCACCTCGCCCGGCTCCACGCGGACGCCTCGCACCTTCACCTGCTCGTCCACGCGCCCCACGAACTCCAGCTCGCCGTCCGGCCGCAGGCGCACCCGGTCGCCCGTCCGGTAGAGCCGCGCGCCCCCCGCGAAGGGGTCGGGGACGAAGCGCTCCGCCGTCGGGCCGGGGCGCAGGAGGTATCCCCGCGCCACCCCCACCCCGCCCACGTACAGCTCGCCCGGCGCGCCGTCCGGCACCGGCTCCATCTCGCCGTCCAGCAGGTGGACGCGCACCCCGGCGATGGGGCGCCCGATGGGCGGCGGCGAGCCGTCCGCAGCGCACACGAACATGGTGTTGCAGATGCTCGCCTCGGTGGGGCCGTAGGTGTTGACGAAGCGGCGGCCCGGCGCCCAGCGGGCCACCGTCTCCGCCGGGCAGGCCTCCCCGCCCACCACGATGCACGCCAGGGCGGGGAGCTTCGCGTCCGGCAGCGCCGCCAGCGCCGAGGGCGGCATCATCACCGTGGTGACCGCCTCCTCCCGCAGCAGCCGCACCAGTCCCGGTCCGGGGAGCAGCTCCGCCGGGGTTCCCAGGCAGAGCCGGGCCCCCGACGTCAGCGCCGTGAAGATCTCGGCCGCCGCCACGTCGAAGCCCAGGGCGACGAACTGGAGGACCCGGCTCTCCGGCCCCACCCCGTAGGCGCGGACCTTGGCCGCGACCACGTTGCACAGGCCGCGGTGCGGCACCATCACGCCCTTGGGGGTGCCCGTGGAGCCCGAGGTGTAGACGACGTACGCCAGGTTGTCGGGCGCCGCGCCGCCGTCCACCCGCTCCGCGCTCTCCCCCTCGATCGCCGCCCGGTCGCGGTCCAGGCACACCGCGCGCGCGCCGCCGGAGGCAGGCGCCGCGTCCGGGCGCCCGCCGGTCACCAGCACCGCCGCCCCCGCGTCCTCCAGGATCAGGGCGAGCCGCCCGGCCGGGTACGCCGGGTCCAGGGGAACGTAGGCGCCGCCCGCCTTGAGCACGCCCAGCAGCGCCGCCACCATCTCCGGCGACCGCTCCACGCACACCCCCACCCGCGTCTCCGGCCCCACCCCCAGCCGGCGCAGGCGGCGCGCCAGCCGGTTGGCCCGCGCGTCCAGCTCGCGGTACGACGTCCGCCCGCCGCGAAAGGTGAGCGCGACCGCGCCGGGCGTGCGCTCCGCCCGCGCCTCGAAGAGCCGGTGGATGCAGGAGTCCGGGGGGAGGCCGGCGGCGCCGCCGCCGCTCATGCGGGGGGATACTCCAGGCCGTGCGCGAGCGCCGCCTCGCGCACCGCGGGCTCCAGGCGGGGTGGGACCGCGTCCCCGAAGCGCTCCAGGTACGCCCTGAGCGTGGCCGGGTCCCGGGTCAGGAACTTGGCGTCCGTGCGCACCATGTGGCGGATGACCAGGAGCGGCACCGGGCTGCGGAGGGGCCGGAAGGCCTCGTTCCACAGCGCCGGCTCCCCGCAGCCCGCGTGGAACTGGCCGATCATCAGCCCCTCCGCCACGAAGGCCGGCTTCAGGGCGGCCTGCACGGCGTCCACGACCGCGGGGGCCCGGCCCTCGGGCAGGTCGGGGAAGAGGATGAGGATCGCCTTGTACTGCGCCTCCCGCTCCGCCGTCGGCTCCAGATGGAGGAACCAGTCCCGGTACCTCGCGGCCGCGGCGGCGACCCGCTCCGGCGTGGGGTCCGCGCCCGGCTGGATCGCCAGCCAGAAGAGCGCCCGCTCCATCGACGGCTCCGTGTACGGGCACACCGGGCCCTCCCGCCCCAGCAGGGGGTGGGGCCGGCAGAGGTAGGCGCGCGCCCAGTCCACGACCTCCTGCGCGCATGCCCGGTAGGCGCGCAGGGGGTCGGGGAGCGCGCCGCGCGCGACGTCGTCCGGATCGAGCAGGTGGAGCGCGGGATCTGTCGGCGAGACACGCATGCTCAGCTCCGTCTCGCTGCGGCGTCACGGAACGGCGGGGCCGACCCGGACGTTAGCTCCCCGGCCGCGCCCGGCCTTCTCCCCGGTTGCTCACCTCCGCGCGCCCCGGCCCGCCGCGCAACCCCGGAGAAGACGGCGGGCGCGCGAGGCCGCATCCTGCGCCGTGGACCGGCAGGCGCGGCGGCCCGGACCCTGCGGTCGTTCGTGGACGGGGCCCGGCTCGGTGGTCCCCACCCTCCAGCCAAAGGACGGAGCGATGATCAAGGGCATGCACGTGACGGTCTACACGCGCCACGCGGACGAGCTCAAGGAGTTCCTGCGGGACAAGCTGGAGCTGCCGTTCACCGACGTGGGCCACGGGTGGCTCATCTTCGACGTCGCCGCGGGCGAGGTCGCGGCCCACCCCGTGGACTGGGACGGAGAGGGCGAAGGGGGAGGCGAGGAAGGCGGGGGAGCGGAGGGCGACGACCGGGAGCCGCCCGCCCCCGGCGAGGCGCAGCTCTCCTTTTACTGCGACGACATCGAAGCGGAGATGCGCCGGCTCCGGGACAAGGGGGTGGAGTTCACCACCGGCGTGGAAGACCAGGGGTGGGGGCTGCTCGCCACCATCCGCGTGACTCCGGACGTGCAGGTGGACCTGTACCAGCCGCGGTACGAGAGGGATCCGTCGCACGGGTGAGGGCGGGTTTCTGAACTGCGGGATCTGGGCGTGCCCCCGGCTGGCGCCGGGGTCGGGCTTCGGCTCCGTAGGGCTGCAAACAACGCAGCCCAACGGAGTCGAGCCCCGGCGGAAACAGCCCCGCCGGGTCTCGCCCCTTCGGGCCGAAATCCCTCACGCGGGGCCCGCGCTGGCGTCCGCGGGGGCCCCCTCCCCCGCAAGCGGGAGAGGGGACAACCGCACAGCGTCCAGCCGTTGCCCCCTCTCCCAGAATTGGGAGAGGGTGGCGAGCCTCAAGCGAGCCGGGTGAGGGCCGTCTGGGCCGCCGGGTGGGGGCCCTGCGCCCCCGCCGGGATCACTTCCCCGCGTCGTACTTCTTCACCACGGTCTTGGGCGCCGTCCGCCGCCAGGCTTCCAGCAGCAGCTCGCGCATCAGTTTGGCGTCCGCCTCCGCGAGGCGCGCGTGCACCCAGCCGTAGCGGCCCACGAAGTCGGCGATGGAAAAGGTGTCGGGGTCCGAGGAGATGAGCAGCCCCTGCTCCTCCAGCGACGCCTTCACCGTCGCCGCGCTGCCGTCCGGCGCCAGGGTGAAGAAGATCTTGTCCCGCACCCGGAAGGTCGGGTGTCCCCACGTCTCCCGCTCGTCCACGCCTGGGAGCGACAGCGCCAGCTCCCGCAGCTCCTCCGCGAGCTTCGCCGCCGCGTCCCCGCCCGTGCCTGTCTCCGATCTCACCGTCTCGCTCCCTGTCTGGCGGTGGGTCCGCGGCGGCATCCTGCCGCCCCGCTTCGCGGGATGATAGCACGCGTGCGGCGCGCCGGCATCTCCCGGGTTGCTCGGCGGAGCAATCCCGGAGAAGACGCCCGGCTGGCGCGCCTCCATCGTGCGGCAGCGGTGGAGATGCGCCGTCGGGCCGCGGCGGCCCCGTCTGTTCGGCACACGCGAAAGGAGACCCTATGGCAAGGGAAGACATCCGCACGGTGCAGGTGGGGGTGGACTCCGGTCTCGCCGCCGAAGATTGCCAGCCCGCCACCGCCTGTCCCCCCGCGGCGTCCGGGAGCGTGATCCTGTCGGGGATCGAGCATCCGGGCCACCGCGTCCCCGACGAAGTCGCCACCGCGGTCCGCCAGCTCCACAGGATGGAGATCGCGGCGCGGTCCCGGCAGGACGAGATCGCCCGGCTGGCCCGCCCCGGCACCGAGGAGCGCAGGATCGCAGCCGGGGTCCGTGAGGCGGTCGCCAGGGCCGCCGGCGTGGACCCCGGCACGCTTCAGCGGCTCCGCGACCTCAAGCTGGCGAGGTCAGTGCGCGTGCAGGAAGCCATCGACCGTCCGGCTGCCCTTCCGCTGCTGTGGCCCCCGTGGGAGAGGGAGCCCGCCCTTCCCGCGCCGGGCGACCCCTCCTTCTGGTGGGCCCGGACGGACTCGTGGCTGACGTCGTCCTTCAGCGCCGCCTGGAGGGATGACGGGCTGCACTTCTTCAGAGGGGTCACCACGCACGACGGCGACCTGCACAAGGACACCTTCGGGGCCGTGGCGCTTTTCGCGCTGGGGTCGGACCGGATCCCCTCATCGTCCACCAACCGGTGGCGCTCGACCCCGCACGTCGAGCTGTTCGGCGGCATCCACGGCTACACCGGCGACTCCGACCTCTTCACCGGCGACCTGTGGTCCAAGTGCTGGATGCACCGCGACCAGCAGCTCTACCAGTTCGGCTTCGGCCCGGACGGCCCCGTGCCCATCGTGCTGGGCCAGGCGCACGAGAGCGAGACCCTGGTCTTCGAGGAGGACGGGGATCGGTCCGTGCACGTGGGGATGCGGGGTTTCCAGTGGATGCCCCCCATCACCTTCGGCGGCCTCAACCCGGCGAGCACCCTCTGGGCCCGCCTGGAGGTCCGCTTCGACATCCAGACCGAGGGCGCCGGCACCCTCCTGTGGCTGGACCCGGAGGTCCTGCTGCGCACCTTCCAGTGGCCCCTCACCCCCCTGTGAGTGCTCCCGCCGCCGCCCCGCCGGGCAACCCACCGCCCGCCCACGCACCGGCCGCCAGGAAGGTGCTGATGCAGCTGCTGGTGGGGAACCAGCTCCAGCAGGCCGTGCACGTGGCCGCCCGGCTCGGCATCGCCGACCTGCTCGCAGGCGGCCCCCGCACCGCGGAGGAGCTGGCGCGGGAAGCCGGCGCCCACCCCGGGGCGCTGCGCCGGCTGCTGCGCGCCCTCGCCGCGTTCGGCGTGTTCGCCGAGGGCGCGGGCGGGCGCTGGGAGCTGACCCCGGCGGCCGGGCTGCTGCGGGCGGGCGAGCCCGGCTCCATGCGCGCCTTCGCGCTCTGGTCCGGCGGCGTCAGCTACCGCGTGTTCGGCGCGCTGGAGCACAGCGTCCGCACCGGCGAGCCCGCCTTCGACCGGCTCTTCGGCGCCGAGTTCTTCGAGTACCTCGCCGCCCACCCCGAGGACGGCGCCGTGTTCGACGAGATGATGTCGTGGAACACCGCGCCGCTCGCCCCCCTCGTCGCCGCCCGCGGCTTCGCCGGCACCGAGACCGTGGTGGACGTCGGCGGGGGGCGCGGCGAGCTGGTCGCGGGGCTGCTCCGGGCCCACCCCGGCATGCGGGGCGTGCTCTTCGACCACCCGCGCGTGGGCCCGCGGGCGGCGGAATGGCTGGAGGCCGCCGGCGTCGCCGACCGCTGCCGCCTCGTCTCTGGCGACATGCTGGAGTCCGTACCCCCCGGGGGCGACGCGTACCTCCTCAAGAGCGTGCTGCACGGGCTGGACGACGAGGCCGCCGCCCGCGTCCTGCACAGCTGCCGCCGGGCGATGCACGGCGGCGGCCGGCTCCTCCTGGTGGAGTTCGTCCTCCCGCCCGGGAACGACCCGTTCCCCGGAAAGCTCATGGACCTGCTCATGCTCGTGGGGGGGCGCGGCCGCGAGCGCACCGAGGAGGAGTTCCGCACGCTGCTCGCCGGAGCCGGCTTCCTCCTGGCGGACGTCGCCCCCACCCCGTATGGTCTCAGCGTGATCGAGGCGCGGCCCGCGTAGCGCCGCGCCTCCCCGGCGCGCCGCCGCGCAGGCCCTCTCCCCCCCGGTGCCTCGTGTCCGTCCCCAGGCTCTTCCGCGTCATCCTCCCCGTCCCCGACATCGACCGGGCGGCCGAAGTCTACGGCCTCCTCCTGGGCCATCCCGGCGAGCGGGTGCACGACAGCCGCCACTACTTCGACTGTGGCGGGACCCTCCTGGCCTGCCTCGATCCGCGGCGGGAAGGGTGGGAACGCGACGCCGTCCCCAACCCCGAGCTCCTGTACTTCGCGGTGGACGACCTGGAGGCCGCGTACGCCCGCGCCCTCGCGGCGGGGTGCCGCTGCCGCGAAGAGGGAATCGCCACGCGGGCGTGGGGGGAGCGCTCCTTCTACGCGCACGACCCCTTCGGCAACCCCGTGTGCTTCGTGGACGGGTCCACCGTCTTTACCGGCCGCGAGGAATGAGAGGAGGGTAACCGGCGGGTTCGGGCGTGCCCCCGGCTGGCGCCGGGGTCGGGCTTCGGCTCCGTAACGCACGAAACAACCGTGCGTAACGGAGTCGAGCCCCCGCGAAACAGCCCGCGGGGTCTCGCCCCTTCGGGCCGAAATCCCTCACGCGGGCATCGCGCTGGCGTCCGCGGGAGGGGGGGTCCGGGTCTTTCCGGCCTCACCCCTCCAGCCGCCACGGCGGCGCGGGGGCCCAGCAGGCGTCCTCCACCCGCTCCAGCAGCCCCTCCACCCGGGGGTCCGCGGGGAGCTCCGCCAGGTCTTCGCGCACCGCGGCCGCCGGGACCCCCGCCGCCGCGAGGCGTGCCTCCCACTCCGCTGCGGGGCGGGCGCGCAGCCGCTCCGCCACCGCCGCGGCGTCCGCGCCGGCGTCCAGGCCGCACGCCTCCGCCAGGCGGGCGCGGGCCGCCTCGTCCTCCGCCTCCACCGCCAGCCACCCCGCCGCCGTCCGCACCGGCCGGTCCAGCGGCCCCCACACCGGCCTCCCCAGGCGCCTCCCCCTCTCTCCCCCGAAGGCCATGGGCCGCAGCACGTGCCGCTGGAGCGCCATGGCGCCGGCCAGGAGCGAGGTGTCCACCCTGCAGCCCGCCCCGGACCGCTCCCGCTGGAAGAGCCCGGCGAGGATCCCCTCGCAGGCGAGCAGCCCCCCGGTGGCGTCCAGGAGCGTGAGCCGCGAGGGAAAGGGCGGCTCGTCCGTCGGGTTCAGGCCGTCCCCGCACGCCCCGTGCGCCTGCACCAGGAAGTCCCCCGCGATCGGGGAGGGCTCCTCGGCGATTCTCCCCCAGCCGGAGGCGTGCGCCCACACGAGCCGCGGGTTGCGCGGCGCCAGGTCGTCCCAGTCCAGCCCCAGCTCCTCCGCCCGCCCCGACCGCCAGTTGTGCAGGAACACGTCCGCGCCCGCCGCCAGCTCCGCGAGCCGCGCGCGGCCCGCCGGGTCCTTGTAGTCGATCTCCACCACCCGCTTCGCGCGGTTGTAGGCCAGGTAGGCCGCCCCCAGCCGGCCCGCCAGGGGAGGGGAGTGCCTCCCGAAGTCGCCCCCCGGCGGCTCCACCTTCACCACCTCGGCCCCCAGCATCCCCAGGAGGAGCCCCGCCAGCGGCCCCTGCAGCCGTGACGTGACCTCCACCACCCGCATCCCGCCCAGCGGGCCGGCTCCCGCCGCCGGGACGCGCGCGGAGCCGGGCCGCGCCGCCCCCGGACGGATCGTCCAAGGCGCGCACACCTCCGGCCCGGCCGCCGCGTCGCCCAGCTCGGCCACCAGCTCCGGGTAGGTGCGCACCCGGCAGACGGCCACCCCGCACGCCCCGGCGGCGCTGCGGATCTCCGCCAGCGAGTGGCGGCCGGCGGCGCGGTGCAGGGAAGGGGGGAGCGTGCAGGCCGCGGTGAGGTAGCGCTGCACGAAGGCGGACCAGGACTCGTCCAGCCCCTCCCGCTCCACGCCCAGCCGCCTCCAGAACCCCAACCACGCCCCGAAGCCGAGCGCTTCGATCTCCACCACGTGCCCGTCGGCCGTGCGGAAGGGAGGGCCGGCGCCGGCCGCGGGGGGCGCCGGCGGCGGCCCGTCCGGCGTGGTCGCGATGGCGAGGTGGTGGGAAAGCAGGAAGAGGGCGGCGTGCAGGACGGACGTTTCCACGCGCCGGACGGGGCGGCCGCGGCTTGCGGCGACGAGGGCGGCGAGGATCCCCTGCGTGGCGACGATCCCCGCGGCCACCGACGCCGCCTCCAGGCCCAGGCGACGCGGGAATCCCGCCTCCCGGCCGTGGACCGCCATCAGCCCGGAGATCGCCTGGATCCCCACCTCGCCCGCCGGCAGGCCGGGCGCGCCGCTTCCCGGCCACCAGCGGATGGCGCACTCGACCTCCCCCGCGCCGGGCGGGAAGGCGGCCGCGCGCTCCCCGGGAGCGACCGTCAGCCCGCCGTCCGCCGCCGGGCCGGGCCGGTCTCCCGCGCCGCCGCGATCATCCGGGAGCCAGCGGGCGCCCAGCACCGCCAGGTGCTCCGCGCAGGTCCGGGCCGGGAGCCCGGGATCCCCGCGGGTGCTCACCTGGAAGCCGGCCAGGAGCGGGGGGACGCCGTCGGCCATGGCGGGGGCTCACCGGGCGGCGAGCCGCCGGCGCGGCGCGTCGGCCGCCGCAGCGCGGAGCGCGGGGAGGTCCACCTTGCCCAGGCGCGTGCGGGGGATCCGCTCCAGCACGCACAGCGCCTCCGGGAGCTTGTACGGCGCGAGCTCGCCGCCCAGCGCCAGGCGGAGCGATGCCAGCTCCGGGGACTCGCCGGGCGCGGGCACCACGCAGGCGCACACCGTCTCCCCCATGACCGGGTCGGCGAGCCCGATCACCGCCGCGTCGGCCACGGCGGGGAGGCGCAGGAGCGCGCACTCCACCTCCACCGGGTCCACCTTCAGCCCGCCCCGGTCGATCCGGTGCTTCAGCCGCCCGAACACGTAGAGCCGCCCCTCCCCGTCCATCCGCCCCAGGTCGCCGGAGTAGTACCACCCCCCGTCCGCCGCCCCCGCCTCGTCCCAGTAGCGCACCGGGAACACGCCGCGCGAGAACGCGACCTCCCCCACCACCCCCGCGGGGACCGGGCGGCGCTCCTCGTCCACCACCACCACCGAGCCGGGCGCCGGCCGGCCCACCGAGCCGCGCAGGATGTCCTCCCGGTCGGTGGTCGCCACCCCCACGCCCTCGCTCGACCCGTACATGTACATGAACTCCACCCCCAGGCGGTCCCAGATGTCGCGGACCAGCTCCGGCGGGAAGGTCGCCGCCGTCCCCACGCTGAGGCGCAGCGCCCCCACGTCGCCGCCGTCCCGCGCCAGGCGGTCCAGGACCAGCCTGAAGTGGGCGGGGGCGCCGTTCAGCACGGTCACCCCCTCGGCCGCGACGCGGCGGAGCGCCTCCTCCGGCGTGAACCGGTCCAGGAGGACCAGGCGTCCCCCCGCGAACAGCGCCCCCATCGCCATCATCATCCCGAAGCCGTGCGACAGCGGGAGGTGGGCGAGGTGCACGTCCTCCGGCCCGAAGCGGAGCCATCCCCCCAGCCGCCGCCAGCGCTCCGCCAGGTTCCCGTGGTAGCCCAGGGTGGCCTTCGGCGTGCCGGTGGTCCCCGAGCTGATGAAGATCAGCGCCGGGTCCCCGGGCGAGGGCTCCCGCGGCGCGGGGCCGGCCTCCGTTTCCGCACCGGCGGCGGCCAGCTCCGCCAGCGCCTGGCAGCCGGCGGGCGCGGGCCCGTCGCCCGCCACCAGGACGACCAGGCCGGGGTGCGCCTCGCGCACGGCCCGCAGCGCCGCGAAGGGGTCCGCGCCGCCGCCGGGGGGCTCGTACACCAGCGCCGCGGCCCGCGTCGTTTCCACGACCCGGGCGAGCTCGGGCCCGGTGAGCTGGAAGTCCGCTCCCACGTGCACCGCGCCCGCGCTCCACGCCGCGCCGATGGCCACCACGTGCTCCGGGCGGTTGGCCGCCGAGCACACCACCCGGTCGCCCGGGCCGATCCCCAGCCGCCGGTACGCCCCCGCCAGGCGAAGGACCGCCGCGCCGAGCTGCGCGTACGAGGTGATGCGGCCGCCGGAGCTGAGCGCCGGCCGGTCCGGCCAGCGCTCCCACGAGCTTTCGAGCGCGCCGACGAGGGTTCCGGGGCTCATGGACCGGGCGTGCGGGGGATGCTGCGGGGGCCGGACGGCCCCGGCGGAGTCGAGGGGAAATGTGGAGCGGTGACCACCAGGGCGCTTCTCGTGGATTGCTCGGCGCGCCTAGCCGGGGTCCTCCAGGGGCAGCACGTTGTCTCCCGGGTTCCGGTCCACGTAGTAGTTGTAGGGGTCCACGCCGGCGTGCGTCGGCCTGCGGTCCGTCACGAACCTGACCACCTGCGCCCCCGAGCGGATGGGCCGGCGCTCCAGGACGACCACGTCCCTCGCGTCGAAGGCGTCGCGGCCCGGCTCCGCGGTGAAGAGGCCCACCTCGATGCGCTCGGCGAGCGGCGCTTCCGTCTCCGCGCCGTGTGCGTCCACGTACATCTTCTTCGCCTCCACCGTCACGCTCACGTCCCACCGGCCGTCGGCGCGGCGCACGGCCGTGGGCCGGGCGGCCTTCAGGTGGTACAGGGTGACGCGCTCGAACAGGTCGGTGACCAGCGCCTGGTCCTCCGCGGTCCTGGCCTCGGCGCGCAGCGCGGCCACCAGGTCGAGCGAGCGGGGATACGGCGCGTCCCTGAACCGGTAGCGGTCCACCAGCCCCCGCAGCGCCCGGTTGACCGCCGCCTCGCCCAGCCGCTCCTGAAGCAGGTACATGGCCAGCGCTCCCTTGCGGTAGGTGACGTGGTCCTGCCCGTCCACCCGGGTGAGCGGCGGCTCCTCCCCCCCGGAATACTCCCGCCCCTCCAGGTAGCGGTCCAGCTCGTACTGCAGGTAGCGGCGGATGTGGTCCTCGCCGCGGAGCTTCCTCAGCACCATCTGCGCGGAGTACTGCGCCAGCGTCTCCGACAGCAGCTCCCGTCCCTCCATGTCCGCGCCGACCACCTGGTGCGACCAGTACTGGTGCGCGAGCTCGTGCGCGGTGAGGTAGGTGACGTAGTCCATCGCCTCCGGCTCGCCGTAGTCGGAGATGAACCCCACCGTCTCCGAGTACGGGATGGTGCCGGCGAACGCCTGCGCGAAGCCGTGGTAGCCCGGGAACTCCACGATCCGCGCGTGGTCGAACGGATAGGGGCCGAAGGCCGCCTGGTAGTAGTCGAGCGACGCCGCCAGCGCGTCCAGCATGCGGTCCACGTTCCACGCGTGCGCGGGGTGATGGTACACGGCCAGGTCGACGCCGGCGTGCCGGCGGTGCTTTTCCGCGTAGCGGGCCGACTGGATCGAGAAGCGCGGGTGGATGGGCACGCCGGACACGAAGCGGGCGACGCGCCTGCCCCCGCGCACCTCGTCCGAGACCCGGTTGCCGGGCGCGATCGGCACCTGGTCCGGCGACGTCGACACGGTGATGTCCGCCGTCGCCCATCCGCGCCCGTACGTGGAGCTCGCGGTGGCGGCGAGGTCTTCCAGCTTCGCCGTCCCCGGCGCCTCCGGCAGCCCGTGCCTGCGCCGCGCCGCGGGGTCCTGCAGCGTGCCGGCGCGGACCAGCCCCACGACGGGGAGCAGGTGGCTCTCGCCCAGAAAGGTGCCGTTCTCCACGATCCGGGTGTTCGTGGGCTGGTTGCGGAAGCCGCGCAGCCGCAGCCGCGTCTCGAAGGCCAGGACGCGCTCCTCGCCCGGCCGCATCGGCCGGTCCAGGCGGAAGACGCGGTAGCCGAACCCGGGGTCGTCGGAGACCAGCCTGGCGCCCGCGATGGAGGCGCGGGCGAGCTCCAGCTCCCCGCCCAGCACGCGGACGTGGATGTCCGGGATGGAGTGCGCCGTGAAGTTGCGGAGGCGCAGGCTGCCCCGGGTCACCGCCCGCCGCTCCTCCGGGTGGAGCGCGACGTCGAGCGTGAGCGCCGCGACCCTCGGCTGCGGCAGGTCCGCGTACCTCCCGTACTTCTTCTCGTACGCGGCCGCGTGCGCCTCGCCCGCGCCCTGCGTCCGGTACCCGTTCAGCACGTTGGTGTTGTAGTACGCGAACGCGCCCGCCGCCGCGAACACGAGCAGCGCCGCGCAGGCCACCCGTCCGGGCGCCCCCGCCAGGCGCCGCCGCGCGTGCGCGAGCCTGGGCTTCAGCCGGACCTCGGTCCCTCGCCTCCACAGCAGGTGCGCGGCCGTCAGCAGCAGCGCGGCGAACGCCCCCCAGTACACGCGCAGCGTCCACGCGCCCCTCCAGAACGACCCGGCGCCGTTCATGTCGCTCAGCGGCACGCCCGGCGTCCCGCCGTACAGGAGGAGGTTGTGGTCCACGGCCGTGTTCATCTGCCGTCCCGCCAGGAAAAGCACCATCACGCCCCAGCCCACCGCCTTGTGGGGGCTGAGCGCCTGGACGAAGACGGCCAGCGCCGCCAGGAGCAGCACGTCCCACGTCCCCGGCAGCACGTACCAGAGCAGGTACTTGCCGATCTCCAGTTCGGTGAAGCCCAGGGAGAGCTGGACGAGGACGGACGCGACGACGGCGGTCAGCAGCATGGCCACGAGCACCAGCGCCATCGCCGCCGTCTTGGACACCACGTACGCCCAGCTCGGCATGGGCGCCGCGTCCACCAGCTCGTGCACTCTCCGGTCGCGCTCGCGCCACACCAGCTCGCCCGCGTAGTAGATGGCGACGAGGAGGGGGATCACGAACATGCCGTTCTCGATCTCCGGGATCATGGACAGCGTCGTCGGGTAGGTCGGCTGTCCGTCCGGGTCGCGCTGGGTGGTCAGCGAGACGAGGGTCGTGAACAGCCCCCACGCCATCAGCACGGGAAAGGCGGGGCTGAGGACGACCTGCCGGGTCTCGAACCGCGTGCGCATCCACAGCAGCGCGCGCGTGGCCGCGCGGCCGTGCCGCGGCGCGGGGAGGGGCGCCGCCGCTCCCGCCCGCGGCGCGTCGTCCGCCGCCGCCGCAACTCCCTCGGCCAGCTTCCGCCGCTTCCGCTCGCGGTCCGGCATCCCCCGGTCCGCGAAGCGGAAGGCGGCGTGCGCGAGCGCCAGGCACAGGAGCGCGACGCCCACCCAGAGCAGGCGGTTGAGGAGCAGCGTGCCCGCGAAGTCGGGCAGCGCCACGTTCCGCTCGGCCACCGTCCAGTAGCGCGTCGCGTCCGTGAGGGCGCGCGAGCCGAACGGATCGGCGACGGCGACCGCAGTCTGCAGCTGCGGCCGGTCGGCGAAGGCGCCCTCCAGCACGAACAGGCCCGAGACGAAGCCGATGACGCCCAGGTAGGTCGCCATCATCGAGCGCGTGACCGTCGCCAGCGCGAAGAAGACCGCCGAGTGGACGAGGACGTTGGGCAGCGCGACCAGGAAGTAGCCGTACAGGTGGTCGGCGAGCCGGTTCGGCCCCAGCGTCGCGGGATCGGCCCACGGCATCCGCGATCCCAGCCAGAGGGCGAGCGGCACGAGCAGCAGGCAGAGCGCCGCGACCGCGAAAGCGCCCAGGAAGCGGCCGGCCAGGTACTCGAACCCGCCGATCCTCGTCGAGCGCACGATCGGGCCGAAGCCGGTCTCGTCGTCGCGGAGGACGGCGCCCGCGACGAACGACGTCGTCACGAACATGAAGAAGATCGAGACCAGCAGGTAGTTCCGCAGCGTGGCGTAGGCCGCGTTCTCCAGGAGGCCGCCTTCGGAGCCGAACTGGAGCCCGGCGCTGATCGAGACGAAGTTGAACGCAAAGGTCGCCACGGCCGTCGCCCACAGGAGCGGGTTCCGGAGCAGGTAGCGGAATTCGAAGCGGGCGATGTGGAGGAGCATGGTCCCGGCTCAGGCGGCGCGGCGCGACCGCGCCAGCGTGGAGAAGTAGACGTCCTGCAGGCCGGCGTCGACCGGGGCGAAGCCGTCGCCCGGGTCCCGTTCGGCGAGGACGTGGACGATGGTGCGTCCGGCGAAGAGGCGCGTGGACAGGACCTCGTACCGCTCGCGGTGGGCGGCCAGCTCGCCGCGGTCCACGACCTTCATCCAGATCCGCCCGCGGGTCTCCCGGATCAGCTCCAGCGGCGCGCCCTCCAGCCGCACGCGTCCGTCCGCCAGCACGGCCATGCGGGGGCACAGGTCCGACACGTCCTCCACGATGTGCGTGGAAAGGATCACCACCACGCTTTCGCCGATCTCGGCGAGCAGGTTCAGGAAGCGGTTGCGCTCCTCCGGGTCCAGGCCGGCGGTGGGCTCGTCGACGATGATCAGCTCCGGGCCGCCGATCAGCGCCTGCGCGATCCCGAAGCGCTGCCGCATGCCGCCGGAAAAGCCGGACAGCGACTTCCCGCGCACGCTCCACAGGTTGGTCTGGTGGAGCAGCGTTTCCACCGTCGTCCGGCGGTCGGCCGCGGACGCGACGCCCTTGAGCACGGCCATGTGGTCGAGCATGTCGTACGCCGAGACGCGCGGGTACACGCCGAAGTCCTGGGGGAGGTAGCCCAGGGTGCGCCGCAGCTTTTCCGGCTCGGCGATCACGTCGACGTCGCCGAATCGGATGGCGCCCTCCGTCGGCGTCTGCAGCGTCGCGATCGTCCGCATCAGCGTGGACTTGCCGGCGCCGTTGGGGCCCAGGAGGCCGTACATGCCGCGCGGGACCGACAGCGTGACGTGGTCCAGCGCGCGCGTCCCGTTGGCGTACACGTGGCTGACGTCGTGGAGGTTCAGCATGGGGCTCGGGGAGGTGGGAGCGTGGGTGAAACCAGCGGTGACGCATCGAAGCTGCGGGGCCGCGCGGTGCCCCGATAGGCGTGTTTCGCCGGATGGCAGATCGGGGCCGGCGAACGGCGGCGCGAGCCGTGGCCGCGGCGGGGAGGGCCCCCTATCATCAACGGCGAGCCCCATCCTCACCCCGTCCCAGGATGCCCACGTGGTCCCGTTTCCCCTGATCCTCCCGGCGCTCGTCCAGGCAGGCGCGCCGGTGTGGTCGCCCGACGAGGTTGTGGCCGCCGTGATCCGGCCCCTCGTCGGCGCCGCGGCCGCGCTCCTCCTCTTCCGCCTGGTCCGCCGGGTGCCGTGGCCGCGGCCGTTCCGCCTCCGCTTCCTCGCCGTTCACCTCGCCGCCGCGCCCGTGCTCGCAGGCGCCTGGGGCCTGGCCTCGACCGCGCTCGCCGCGCTGTTCGTGGGCGGGTCCTTCATCGGGCGGGAGGCTCGCCACTGGGACGAGATCCTGTTCATCGGGACGTTCTCCTACGCGCTCCTGGCGGGGATCTTCTACGCCGTGGAGTCGAGCGCCCGCGCCGCCCGCGCCGAGGCCGCGGCGGCGCGCACGCAGCTCGCGGCGCTGCGGGCGCAGGTCCACCCGCACTTCCTCTTCAACGCGCTGCACACCGTGGTGCAGCTCATCCCCATCGATCCGGCGCGCGCGGCCGAGGCGGCCGAGGGGGTCGCGGAGCTGCTGCGCGCCACCCTGGAAGAGCAGCGCGACGAGGTCGCGCTGGGCGACGAATGGCGCTTCGTCTCGCGCTACCTGGCGCTGGAGCGCATCCGCTTCGGCGACCGGCTCGTCGTGCGCGAAGACATCGCGGCGAGCCTGCTCGGGGAGCGCGTTCCCGCGTTCGCGCTGCAGACGCTGGTGGAGAACGCGGTGCAGCACGGCGCCGCGCCGCGCGTCGCCCCCACACAGGTCGTGGTGGCCGCCACGGGCAGCGCGTACGAGCTGACGCTGTCGGTGCGGAACACCGGCGACGGTCCGCCGTCCGTCCCGTCCAGGAGCGCTGCGGGGACGGGGCTGGCGCGTCTCCGCGAGCGGCTGACGGTCCTCTACGGCGGCGCGGCGCGGCTGACGTGCGGCCCGGCCGGGGGCGGCGGCTACGAAGCGATCCTCGTGGTGCCGCGCGGGAGGGCATCGTGAAGGTCCGGACGCTGGTCGTGGACGACGAGCCGGTCGCGCGCGCCGGCCTCCGCGCGATGCTGGCGGCGTTCGACTGGGTGGAGGTGGTGGGCGAGGCGGCCGACGGGGTGGCGGCGGTCGAGGCGATCGACCGCCTGCGGCCGGAGCTGGTCTTCCTGGACGTGCAGATGCCGGGGCTGCCGGGCACCGACGTCCTGCGGCGCGTGGAGCGGCAGCCGCTCGTCGTCATCACCACGGCGTACTCGCAGCACGCGGTGAGTGCGTTCGAGCTGGGCGCGGTGGACTACCTGCTGAAGCCGTTCGGCCCCGCCCGCCTGGCCGCGGCGATGGAGCGCATCCGCGCGGGCATCGGCGAGCCGGCCGGCGTCGGCGCGCTCGAGCGGCTGAGCGGCGCGCTGGCCGGCGGGCCCATCAGCCGCCTGTTCGTCCGGACGGGAGGCAGCCTGGTCCCGCTGCCGGTCGCGGAGGTCTGGTGGTTCGAGGCCGACGGCGACTACCTGACCGCCCACACCGGGCGGGCGCGCCACGTGCTGCACCTGGCGCTCGGCCGCCTGGAGGCGCGGCTCGATCCCCGGCGCTTCGTGCGCGTGCACCGCGCGCACATCGTGAACCTGGACCACGTCCAGGCGTTCAGGCGCGACCTTCGGGGGAACCTTGAAGCCGAGCTGGCCGACGGGCGGCGGGTGCCGGTCAGCCGCGCCCGTGCGCAGGAGCTAAGGAGCCTGGGCCTTTGATGTCGGATCCGGATCTGGTCGGGACGGGCTGGTACGGCGGGTTTGGGCGTGCCCCCGGCGGGCGCCGGGGTCGGGCTTCGGCTCCGTAAGCCCGCAAACAACGCGGGCTAACGGAGTCGAGCCCCGGCGGAAACGGCCCCGCCGGGTCTCGTCCCTTCGGGCCGAAATCCCTCACGCGGGGTGGGCGCTGGCGTCCGCAGGTTTGGGCCCCCTCACCCCCCGGCCCCCTCTCCCCCGCAAGCGGGGGAAAGGGGGAGAACTGCACGGCATGGTCGACTTCAGCGTCTTGCGCAGGATGCAGAGAGCCTGATTCTCAAGGTATTCCCCGTGACCGGGGGCGCTGGAGCGGCGAGGGAGGCCGGCGGGAGTGCGGCGAAGCACGTCGGGCGGATGGCGGGCTCTCCCTGCCGTGCCACGGCTTGAATGGTCGGCGCCAGCGGGTTAAGCTTGGGGTCGCATATAAACAGACAGCGGTTGAGTGAGCACGGACGGCGGGTGTGGCCCCGCGAGGGTTCTCCCTCGCCGCGGACTCGGTCGCCCTCCGCGAAGGAGCCGTGCTCGCGCCCGCAAGCTCTCGCAATTCCCGGCCTTCGCACCCGATGCCGAATCCACACCGCGCGTCCTCGCTGGTACAGCTCCTCCGCCTCCGCGCGGACGAAGCCCCGGACCGGATCGCCTACACCTTTTTGCTCAACGGCGAGGTGGAGGAGGGGCACGTCACCTACGGCGAGCTCGACCTGCGGGCCCGTGCGGTCGCCGCCCGTCTCCAGGCGCTCGGCGCCCGCGGAGAGCGCGCGCTCCTGCTGTATCCGCCCGGGCTGGAGTACATCGCCGCCCTCTTCGGCTGCTTCTACGCCGGGGTGACCGCGGTGCCCGCCTACCCGCCGCGCCGCAACCGGACCGACCCGCGCCTGCGGAGCATCGTCGAGGACTGCGCGCCCACGCTGGCGCTGACCACGCGCGAGCTTCTGGGTGAGGCGGAGGGGCTGTGCGCCCACACGCCGGAGCTGGGCGGGCTGCGCTGGCTGGCCACCGAGGACGTCCCCGCCGCCGAGGCAGAGGGGTGGCGCGACCCGGAGGTCGGCGGCGAGACGCTGGCCTTCCTCCAGTACACCTCGGGCTCCACGGCCGCGCCCAAGGGCGTGATGGTCAGCCACGGCAACCTCCTCCACAACTTTGCCGTCATCGAGGGCTTCTGCGGCTACACGCCTGCGACGCGCTCGGTCATCTGGCTGCCGCCGTACCACGACATGGGGCTGATCGGCGGCATCCTCCAGCCGCTGTTCACCGGGTACTGGGCGGCGCTGTTCTCGCCGGTGGCGTTCATCCAGCGTCCGGCGCGGTGGCTGGAGGCGATCTCGCGCTACCGGGCCACCAGCAGCGGCGGGCCCAACTTCGCCTACGAGCTGTGCGTGCACGCGGTGCGGCCCGAGGAGCGTGCGGGGCTGGACCTGAGCCACTGGGAGATCGCCTTCAACGGGGCGGAGCCGGTGCGTGCGGAGACGCTGCGCGCCTTCGGCGAAGCGTTCGCGGAAAGCGGGTTCCGGGAGCGGGCGTTCTTTGCGTGCTACGGGCTGGCCGAGGCGACGCTGATGGTGACGGGGAGCCAGCCGTCGGAGCCGCCGGTGGTGCGGGCGGTCGATGCCGGGGCGCTGGGGGAGGGGACGGTGATCGAAGCGGAGGCGGAGGGACGCTACCGGCTGGTGGGGAGCGGGCGGAGCGCGCCGTCGCAGCGGGTGCTGATCGTGGATCCGGCGACGCTGCGGGAATGCGCGCCGGACCGGGTGGGCGAGGTGTGGGTGGCGGGCGCGAGCGTGGCGAGCGGGTACTGGGGGCGTCCCGAGGCGACGGCGGAGACCTTCGGCGCGTACGTGGCGGGGACCGGCGAAGGACCCTTCCTGCGCACCGGGGACCTGGGCTTCCTGGACGATGGCGAGCTGTTCATCACGGGGCGTCTCAAGGACCTGATCGTCATCCGCGGGCGCAACCACTACCCGCAGGACATCGAGGAGACCGCCGCCCACAGCCACGCGGGTCTGCGCGCGGGGAGCGGCGCGGCGTTCAGCGTGGACGAGGGCGGGGAGGAGCGGCTGGTGGTGGTGCAGGAGGTGTCGCGCCAGGCGGCGGCCGGGCTGGACGTGGAGGAGGTGGCGGATGCGATCCGTCGGGCGGTGGCGGGCGAGCACGGAGTGCAGGTGCATGCGGTGGCGGTGGCGCGCACGGGCGGGGTGCCCAAGACGACGAGCGGCAAGGTGCAGCGGCGGGCGTGCCGGACGGCGTTCCTGGCGGGGGAGCTGCCGCTGGTGGGGGTGAGCGTGCGGGAGGAGGCGGCGCACGCGGCGGCGGATGCGGCCGTGCCGGGGCTGACGCGCGAGGCGCTGGAAGCGGCGGAGGCGGGAGAGCGTCAGGCGCTGCTGGAGGCGTACCTGGTGGAGCGGGCGGCGCGGGTGCTGGGGGTGGACGCGGCGGGGGTGGACCGGGAGCAGCCGCTGGTGGCGCTGGGGATGGACTCGCTGCGGGCGATGGAGCTGAAGGGGGCGCTGGAGGCGAGCCTTGGGGCGGTGGTTCCGATCACCGCGCTGCTGGACGACACGCGGATCGACCGGCTGGCGGCGGATCTCCTGGAGGCGGTGTTCCTGGCGGACACCGTCGTATCCGTCGCGCCCGCATCCTCGACCGGCACGGGGGGCGAGCTGCCGCCCTCCATCCCGCTCTCCTTCGCGCAGGAGCGGCTGTGGCTCCTGGACCGGCTCCAGCCCGGGAGCGCGGCGTACAACGTCTCGCTGGCGCTGCGGATCTGCGGCGTGGTGGACGAGGGCGTGCTGGGCCACGTCCTGGCGGAGATCGTTCGGCGCCACGAATCGCTGCGCACCGTGTTCGCCGTCGTGGACGGCCTCCCCGTGCAGGTGGTCCGCCCCGCCGGGGAGTGGGCGCTCGCCGTGGACGACGTGTCCGGCCTCGCGGCGGAGGAGCGCGAGGCTGCGGCGCTGCGGATCGCGCGGGCCGACGCCGGCGCGCCCTTCGACCTGGCCGCCGGGCCGCTGCTGCGCGCCCGCCTGCTGCGCCTCGCCGGCGACGACCACCTGCTCGCCGTGGTCATGCACCACACGGTCGGCGACGGCGCGTCCGCGGGGATCCTGCTGCGCGAGGTCGCCGTCATGTACGCGGCGCTGCTGGCCGGCGCGCCCTCCCCCCTGCCGCCGCTGCCCATGCAGTACGGCGAGTGGGCGCTGCGGCAGCGCGAGCGGCTGCGCGGCGAGACGGTCGAGGCGCAGCTCGCCCCCTGGCGGGAGCGCCTTCGGGGGCTGGCGCCGCTGCCTCTCCCCACCGACCATCCGCGCCCGGCCGTGCAGAGCTTCCGTGGGGCGACCCACCGCTTCGAGGTCCCCGCGGAGGTGATGGAAGGGGTGCGCGCGCTCGCCCGGCGCGAGGGCGCGACGCTCTTCATGGTGCTCCTGGCGGCGTGGGACCTCCTCCTCGCCCGCTACGGCGGCGAGGGCGACGTGGCGGTGGGGACCTCGGTCTCCGGCCGCGACCGGCCCGAGGTGGCGGGAGTGGTGGGGATGTTCGTCGACACGCTGGTGCTGCGGGTGGAGGTGGTGCCGGAGGAGGGGTTCCGCGCGCTGCTGGCCCGGGCGCGCGGGGCAGCGCTGGAGGCCTTCCGATACCGGGACCTCCCCTTCGAACGGCTGGTGGAGGAGCTGCACCCCGGGCGGGACCTGAGCCGGAACCCGCTCTTCCAGGTGATGCTGGCGCCGCAGAGCACCCCGCTGGAGCCGGTGGAGGTCCCGGGCGCCATCCTGCGCCCCGAGCCGCTGGACGGGGACACGGCGGCGCTCGACCTCACGCTCCTGACCTGGGAGCGGAGCGGGGGCGGGCTCGCGGCTGCGCTGGAGTACGCGACTGACCTGTTCGAGGCCGAGACCGCGCGGCGGATGGCGGGCCACCTCGTGCAGGTGCTTCGCGCCGTCGCCGCCGACGCCGATCTGGCCGTGGCGGACGTCCCCGTGCTCGTCCCCGGGGAGCGCGCGCAGCTCCTCCTGCTGTCACGCCCGCCGCGCCGCGAGCACCCGCGCGAGGCCGTGCACGCGCAGGTCGCCGCGCAGGCCGCGCGCACGCCGGAGGCCCCGGCGGTGGTGTTCGGCGGGGAGATGGTCTCCTACGCGGAGCTGGACGCGCGCGCCAACCGTCTCGCCAACCACCTGCGCCGCCTGGGCGTGCGCGCCGGGGACCGGGTGGGGATCTGCCTGGAGCGCTCGCCGGAGCTCCCCGTGGCCCTGCTGGCCGTGCTCCGCGCCGGGGCCGCGTACGTCCCGCTGGACCCCGGCTACCCGGCCGGGCGGCTGGCGCGGGTGCTGGAGGACTCCGGCGTCCGCGTGCTGCTGACCGAGCGGGCGCTGGAGGACCGGCTCCCGGCCCACGCGGCCGAAGTGGTCCTCCTGGACGCCGCCCGCGAGCGCATCGCGGAGGAGAGCGCCGGAGCGCCCGCGGTGGAAAGCGACGGGGAGCAGACGGCCTACGTCATCTACACCTCGGGATCCACGGGCACGCCCAAGGGCGTCGTCGTCCCGCACCGCGCGCTCGCCAACCACATGGGCTGGATGCAGCGCGCCTTCCCGCTGGGCGCGGACGACCGCGTGCTGCAGAAGACGCCCGTGGGCTTCGACGCCTCGGTATGGGAGTTCTGGGCCCCGCTGCTGGCCGGGGCCACGCTGGTGATGGCGCCCCCCGAGGCACACCGCGATCCCGCGGAGCTGACGAGCGTGGTGGAGTGGGAGGAGGTGACCGTGCTCCAGGTGGTCCCCTCGCTGCTGGGCGCCATGCTGGAGGCGGGCGGGCTGGAGCACTGCACCGCGCTGCGCCGGCTCTTCTGCGGCGGCGAAGCGCTGCCGGCGGAGATGGCCGCGCGGGCGCGCGCGCAGACCGGCGCGGAGGTGGTGAACCTGTACGGCCCCACGGAAGCGTGCATCGACGCGGCGTCCCACGTCTTCGCCGGCGACGAGGCCGGGGTGACGGTGCCCATCGGGCGGCCGGTGGACAACGTGAGCGCGCGGGTGCTGGACCCGCGCGGCGCGCCGGTGCCGGTGGGCGTCCCCGGCGAGCTGTACCTGGGCGGGGCGCAGCTGGCGCACGGGTACCTGGGCAGGGCGGAGCTGACGGCGGCGACGTTCGTCCCCGACGCCTTCGCCTTCGCCTTCGCGGACGAGGCCGGCGCGCGCGCGTACCGCACCGGGGACCGGGTGCGCTGGCTGGCGGACGGGACGCTGGAGTACCTGGGGCGCATCGACCAGCAGGTCAAGGTGCGCGGCTTCCGCATCGAGCCCGGCGAGGTGGAGGCCGCGCTCCGCGCGCACCCCGGCGTGGGGGACGCGGTCGTGGCGGCGCACCCGGACGGCGGCGGCGGCACCCGGCTGGTGGCGTACCACCTCCCCGCGGGCGGGGCGGCGCGCCCCACCGCGGCGGAGCTGCGGGCGTGGCTGCGCGAGCGGCTCCCGGACCCGATGGTCCCCTCCGTCTTCATGGCGCTGGACGCCTTCCCGCTGATCCCCAGCGGCAAGGTCGACCGCGGGTCGCTCTCCGAGCCGGAAGCGGCCGATGCCGGCGCGGCCGGGCCGGTGCCGCCCTCCACGCCGGTGGAGGAGATCCTGGCGGGGATCTGGGCCGAGCTGCTCCACGTGGCGGGCGTGGGCGTCCACGACGACTTCTTCGCGCTGGGCGGGCATTCGCTGCTGGGCACCCGGGTGGTCTCCCGGGTGCGGGACGCGCTGGGGGTGGAGCTGCCGCTGCGCGCGCTGTTCGAGGAGCCCACGGTCGCCGGGCTGGCCGGGCACGTGGAGGCGCTGCTGAGCGACGGGGCGGGGGCCGCGCCGCCGATCGAGCGGGCTTCCCGGGCGGGGCCGCTGCCGCCGTCGTTCGCGCAGCAGCGATTGTGGCTGGTGGACCGGCTGGAGCCGGGGAGCCCCGCCTACAACATGCCCGGCGCGCTGCGCCTGCACGGCGCCCTGGACGTGCCGTCGCTGCGGGCGGCGCTCGGCGCCCTGACGCGGCGGCACGAGGCGCTGCGCACCACGTTCGAGGAGCGCGGCGGCGCGCCCGTGCAGGTCGTGCATCCGCCCGCCCCGGTCCTGCTGCCGCTCGCGGACCTTCGCGGCCTGCCGGAGGGGGAGCGGGAGGCGGCTGCGGAGCGGCTGGCGGCGGCGGAGGCGCTGCGGCCGTTCGACCTGGCGCGCGGACCGCTGCTGCGGAGCACGCTGGTGCGCCTGGGCGACGGCGACCACGTGCTGCTGGTCACGCTGCACCACGTGGTCGGCGACGGCTGGAGCATGGACGTGCTTGTGCGCGAGGTTTCCGCCCTCTACGCCGCCTTCAGCCGCGGCGAGGAGCCGCACCTTCCCGAGCTGCCGGTGCAGTACGCCGACTACGCGGTGTGGCAGCGCGAATGGCTCTCGGGCGAGACCCTGGAGCGGCAGATCCGCTTCTGGAAGGAGCGGCTGGCGGGCGCCCCGCCGCTGCTGGAGATCCCCACGGACGGTCCGCGCGCGGCGGGGCCGGGCATGCGCGGCGGAAGCCACCGCTTCTCCCTCTCGCCCGGGCTGACGGGCCGGCTGCGGGCGCTGTCGCAGCGCGAGGGCGCGACGCTGTTCATGACGACGCTGGCGGCGTGGCAGGCGCTGCTGGGCCGCTGGGCGGGGCAGGACGACGTGGTGGTGGGCACCCCGGTGGCGGGGCGGAGCCGGCGCGAGACCGAGGGTCTGGTGGGGTTCTTCGTCAACATGCTGGCGATGCGGGCCGACCTGTCGGGCGGTCCCAGCTGGCGGGAGCTGCTGGGGCGGGTGCGGGAAACGGCGCTGGGGGCGTACGACCACCAGGAGCTGCCCTTCGAGCGGCTGGTGGAGGAGCTGGACGTGGAGCGCAGCCTGGCGCACGATCCGGTCTTCCAGGTGACGTTCGCGCTGGAGCGCTCGGCCGCGCACCACGGGCTGGCGCTGGGAGAGCTGGGGATCGAGCCGTTCGGGGGGGGAGCGGGCGTCGCCAAGTTCGACCTGGACCTGACCTTCCAGGACGACGGCGAAGGGCTCGCGGGGACGCTGGGCTACCGCGCGGCGCTGTTCGAGGCGGACACGGCCGCGCGGCTGGCGGGGCACCTGGAGCTGCTGCTGGAGGCGATGGCGGCCGAGCCGGCGCGCCGCGTGCGGGAGGTGCCGCTGCTGAGCGAGGCCGAGCGCCGGCAGCTGGAGAGCTGGAACGCGACGGCGGTGCCGTATCCCGCGGCCTGCGTACACGATCTGGTCTCGGCGCAGGCCGCGCGGACTCCCTCCGTCCCGGCCGTCGTCTTCCGGAAGGAGCGGCTGAGCTACGGCGAGCTGGAAACGCGCTCCAACCGCCTCGCCGTCCACCTGCGGCGGCTGGGCGTGGGGCCCGAGAGCCGCGTGGGCGTGTGCCTGGAGCGCACCCCGGAGCTGGTGATCGCGCTGCTGGGGGTCCTCAAGGCCGGCGCCGCGTACGTCCCGCTGGACCCGGCGTACCCGCGCGAACGGCTGGGCTGGATGATCGAGGACGCGCAGGTCACGCTCGTCCTTTCCTCCAGCGCTCTCGCGGATGTGCTCCCCGCGGGCACCCGCTCGCTCGCGCTCGACGCAGTCCGCGACGCCATCGGGGCCGAGGCGGACGCGGCGCCGGATACGGGCGTGCTCCCCGGGAACCTGTCGCACGTCATCTTCACTTCCGGCTCCACCGGCCGTCCGAAGGGCGTGATGATCCGCCACTCGTCCACGGTCGTGCTGCTGCACTGGCTTCGCGAGAACGTCAGCGACGAAGAGCGCAGTGCCGTCCTGTTCTCGACGTCGATCAACTTCGACGTGTCGGTGGCCGAGGTCTTCGGCACGCTGGCGTGGGGCGGGAAGCTGGTGCTGGTGGAGAACGCGCTGGAGCTGGCGACGCTGGCGGAGCCGGTGGTGCACGCGAGCATGGTGCCCACGGCGGCGGCGGAGCTGCTGCGCATGGGCGCGATCCCGGCGAGCGTGCGGACGCTGAACCTGGGCGGCGAGCCGCTGCCGAACGACCTTGCGCAGGCGCTCTACGCCCTGCCGACGGTGCGGAAGGTGGGCAACCTGTACGGGCCCACCGAGGACACCACGTACTCGACGTACTCCGTCGTGGAGCGCGGCGGCTCGCAGGTGTTCGTCGGGCGTCCCGTCGCGAACACGCACGCAATCGTACTGGACGAGGAGCTGCAGGCGGTTCCGGTGGGCGTGGTGGGGGAGCTGTACCTGGCAGGGGACGGGCTGGCGCGCGGCTACGCGGGGCGGCCGGAGCTGACGGCGGAGCGCTGGCTGCCGAACCCGTTCGGGTCGCCGGGGAGCCGGATGTACCGGGTGATGGACCGCATCCGCTGGCGGGCGGACGGGCAGCTGGAGTACTTCGGGCGGACGGACTTCCAGGTCAAGGTGCGGGGCTTCCGCATCGAGCTGGGAGAGATCGAGACGGCGCTGCGCTCCCATGCGGCGGTGCGCGAGGCGGTGGCCGTGGTGCGCGAGGACGCGCCCGGCGACCGCCGGATCGTGGCGTACCTGGTCGCCGACGGGGGCGCCCTGGCCGCGGCGGAGCTGCGCGCCCACGTCAAGGCGCGGCTCCCGGAGCACATGGTCCCCTCCGCCTTCGTCTACCTGGAGTCGTTCCCGCTCACGCAGAACGGCAAGCTGGACCGGCGCGCCCTTCCCGCGCCGGAAGCCGCCGGCGCGGACTCGTACGAGGCGCCCCGTACGCCGACCGAGGAGCTGCTGGCCGGGATCTTCGCGGAGGTGCTGGGCGCGGAGCGGGTGGGGGCGCACGACGACTTCTTCGAGCTGGGCGGCCACTCGCTCCTGGCGACCCGCGCGGCGTCGCGGGCAAGGGAGGCGTTCGGGGTGGACGTGCCGCTGCGGGCGATCTTCGAGGCGCGCACGGCGGCCGGGCTGGCGGCGCGCGTGGACGGGCTGCTGCGCGAGGGCGCCGGCACGGCCGCGCCGCCGGTCGTGCCCGTCCCGCGCGACGATGCGCCGCTGCCGCTCTCCTTCGCGCAGCAGCGGCTCTGGTTCCTGGACCGGCTCCGGCCCGGGAGCGCCGCCTACAACCTTGCCGCCGCGATGCGCGTCCGCGGCCCGCTGGACGCGGCGGCGCTGCGCCGCAGCCTGGCGGAGGTGGCGCGCCGGCACGAGGCGGTCCGCACCGTTTTCGTGACGCGGGGCGGGGAGGCCACCCAGGTGGTCCTCCCGTCGGCACCGGTCCGGCTGCCCGTGCTGGACCTTTCGGCGCTGCCGGAGGTGCCCCGCCGCGCGGAGGCGCTGCGCCGCGTGGCCGAGGAAGGCCTGCGCCCCTTCGACCTGGAGCGCGGGCCGCTGCTGCGCGTGCTGCTGGCGCGGCTGGCCGATGACGAGTGGGCGCTGTGCTTCACCCTGCACCACATCGTCGGCGACGGCTGGAGCATCGGCGTGCTGGCGCGCGAGGTTTCCGCGCTGTACGCCGCCTTCTCGCGCGGGGAGGTCCTGCGCCTGCCGGAGCTGCCGGTGCAGTACGCGGACTACGCCGTCTGGCAGCGCGAGTGGCTCACGGGAGAGACCCTGGAGGCGCAGCTCCGCTTCTGGCGCGAACAGCTGCGCGACGCCCCCCCGCTGCTGGAGCTGCCGACGGACCGTCCGCGCCGCGGCCCGTCGAACGCGTCGAGCGCGGCGCCGGCGGGGCAGCGCTTTGCGATCTCCGCGAAAACGACGCGGGGGCTGCGCGGGCTGGGGCGGCGCGAGGGCGCCACGCTGTTCATGACGCTGCTGGCCGCCTGGCAGGTCCTCCTGGGCCGCTACGGCGGGAGCGACGACGTGGTGGTGGGCACCCCCATCGCCGGCCGCACCCGCGCTGAGCTGGAGGGGTTGATCGGCTTCTTCGTCAACACCCTGGTGCTGCGTGCGGACCTGGGCGGCACGGAACGGCCGTCGTTCCGCGCGCTCCTCGCCCGCGTCCGCGAAACGACGCTGGGGGCGTACCAGCACCAGGACCTCCCCTTCGAGCGCCTGGTGGAGGAGCTGGCGCCGGAGCGCAGCCTGACGCACAACCCCCTTTTCCAGGTCATGTTCGCCCTCCAGAACGTGGAGACGGGGACCCTCGCCCTGGACGGCCTGGAGACGGCGCCGCTGGACGGGGGCGGCGCCGCGGACAAGTTCGACCTGGGGGTGACGCTCTTCGAGGCCGGCGAGCGCATCGAGGGGCGGATCGACTACCGCGCCGACCTGTTCGACGCCTCCACGATCGAGCGCATGGCGGAGCACTTCCGCCTGCTGCTGGAGGCCGCCGCCGCCGACCCGGAGCGCCGCATCTCCGAGCTGCGCATGGTGAGCGCGGCGGAGGAGCGCCGGCTCCTGGCGGAGTGGAATCCCGCGCGGCGCTGGCCGGAGGAGAAGCTGGTGCCGCGGCTCTTCGCGGAGCAGGCGGCGCGCGCCCCGGACGCGCCCGCGGTCTCGGGCGGAGGCGAGTCGCTGACGTTCGCCGAGCTGGATGCGCAGTCCAGCCGGCTGGCGCACGCGCTGCGCGGCCTGGGCGTGGGGCCGGAGACGCCGGTGGGCGTCTGCCTGCCGCGGACTCCCGGGCTGCTGGTGGCCGTGCTGGGAATCTGGAAGGCCGGCGGCGCCTACGTCCCGCTCGACCCCGACTACCCGGCGGAGCGCATCGCCTACATGCTCGGCAACGCCGCCGTGCCGGTGCTCGTCGCCCGCGCGGAGGAGGCCGCCGCGCTCCCCCGGCACGCCGCCACGGTCGTCGGGGTGAGCGGCGAGCTGCTGGCCCCCTCTCCCCCCGGCCCCCTTGACCCGGCAAGCGGGGGCAAGGGGGAGAACGGCACGTCGGAGGGCGAGGCTCGCCAGCATGGAGATTCCCCTCTCCCGGAACGGGGGAGGGTAGCGGCTCTAAGGCCGCCGGGTGGGGGCCCTGCCGCCGACGCCTGCGAGGTCCCCATCGACCCCGACAACCTCGCCTACGTCATCTACACCTCGGGGTCGACGGGCCGTCCCAAGGGGGTGCGCGTCTCGCACCGCGCCCTGCTGCACACCCTGCTCGCCGCGCAGGAGGCCTTCGGCTTCGAGCCGGGGGACGTGGTTCCATCCCTGGCGAGCTTCGCCTTCGACATCTGGCTCTTCGAGGCGGTGCTGCCGCTGCTGGGCGGGGGCGCCGTGCGCGTGGTCGCGCGCGAGGAGGTGCTGGAGACCGCCCGCCTGGTGGATGGGCTCGCCGGGTGCACCTCACTGCACGCCGTCCCCGCGCTGATGCGCCAGGTCGTGGAGCAGATCGCTTCGACGCGCGGCACGCTTCCGGGGCTGCGGCGGGCGTTCGTGGGGGGCGACGCGGTGCCGCCCGACCTGCTGGACGCGATGCGGGAGGTCTTTCCCGCGGCCGCCGTGCACGTGCTGTACGGCCCCACGGAGGGGGCGGTCGTGTGCGCCGCGCACGCGGCGCGCGGGGGCGGGGCGCGCCGGCAGTGGGTGGGGCGGCCGCTGGGCAACGCCCCGCTCCACGTGCTGGACGCCGCGCGCGGGCTCGTACCTGTGGGGGTGCCGGGAGAGCTGTGCATCGGCGGGGCGAGCGTGGCGCGCGACTACCTGGGCGGCCCCGAGCTGACGGCGGAAAGGTTCGTCCCGGACCCGTTTTCCGGCGAGCCGGGCGGGCGGCTGTACCGGACGGGGGACCGGGTGCGCTGGACGGCGGAGGGGGAGCTGGAGTTCCTGGGGCGGCTGGACGAGCAGGTCAAGATCCGCGGCGTCCGCGTCGAGCCGGGCGAGGTGGAGAGGGTGCTCGCCGAGCACCCCGGCGTCGCCGGGGCGGTCGTGGCGGTCCGGGAGGACGTCCCCGGCGAAGCGACGCTCGCCGCGTACCTGGTTCCCGCCGCGGGAAAGGGGAGACCCGCCCTCGCGGACGAGCTGCGGAGGCACCTCCGGGAGCGCCTCCCGGCGCCGATGGTGCCGGCCGCCTTCGTGCTCCTGGACTCGCTCCCCCTTTCCCCCAACGGCAAGGTGGACCGCCGCGCCCTCCCCGCCCCGGAGCGCGGCGGCGGCGCGCACGCGGCCGGCGCGCCGCTCACCGCCACCGAGCGCGCGCTGGCGGCCGTCTGGGAGGAGGTCCTGGGCGTGCCCCGCGTGGGCGTGGGCGACAACTTCTTCGACCTGGGCGGGCACTCCCTCCTCCTGGTCCAGGTCCATTCCCGCCTGCAGGAGCGCTTCCCGGATCGGATCGCGCTGGTGGACCTGTTCACCCACCGCACCCTGGGGGCGCTCGCCGCGCAGGTCGACCGCCGCGGAGCGCCGGGCCGGCCGGGCGCTCCGGCATCCCGGGAGATGTCCGGGGCGCCGGAAGTTCGCCCGAAGCCGGACACGCCGGCGGTGCCGGACCTGCCGGGGGCGCGGCCGGCCCCCACGCACGCCGAAGAGCCCCGCGCGCCCGCGGCGCGGCACCACAACGTCCCGTCCGAGCGCGGAGCCGGGGCCCCCCGACACGAACCAGCCATGCACAGCTCGGCACGACCCTCCGGCGGACAGGCGGTGGCCATCATCGGGATGGCGGGGCGCTTCCCCGGGGCCGGCGACATCGACGCGTTCTGGCGCAACCTCCGCTCCGGCGCCCGCTCCCTCCGCCGGTTCACCGGGGAGGAGCTGGCCGCGGCCGGAGCGTCGCCGCGCGAGCTGCGCGCTCCCGGCTACGTCCCCGTCTCGGGCGTGATCGAGGGCGCGGCGCTGTTCGACGCCGCCTTCTTCGGCATGACCCCGCGCGAGGCCGTGGTGATGAACCCGCAGCAGCGCGTGTTCCTGGAGTGCGCGTGGGAGGCGCTGGAGCGGGCGGGTTACGCGTCGGAAAGGTACGGGAAGCGGATCGGCGTGTTCGCCTCGGAGGGTCAGAACCGCTACATGCTGGACGTGCTCTCGCAGCGGACGCTGGCGCGGGCGGTGGGCAGCTTCCAGGTGTACCTGTCGAACACCGCCTCCGTGGCGACGCTGGCGTCGTACAAGCTGGGGCTGCAGGGGCCCAGCCTGAACGTGCAGTCCGCGTGCTCCTCGTCGCTGGTCGCCGTCCACTTCGCGTGCCAGACCCTGCGCTCCGGGGAAACGGACATGGCGCTGGCGGGCGGGGTGCGCATCAGCGTGCCGCAGCACCGCGGCTACCTCTACCAGCCGGGGGGCGTGCTGTCGCCGACGGGGGAGTGCAGCCCCTTCGATGCGGGGGCGCGCGGTTCGGTGGGAGGGAGCGGGGCCGGGGTCGTGGTGCTCAAGCGGCTGGAGGACGCCCTGGCGGACGGAGACCTGATCCACGCCGTGATCCGCGGCTCGGCGGTCAACAACGACGGCAACGAGAAGGTTGGCTTCACCACGCCCCGCTGGGAGGGCCAGGCGGACGCGATCCGCGATGCGCTGGCGGCGGCGGGGGTGGACCCGGCGGAGGTCTCCTACGTGGAGACGCACGGCTCCGGGACCGAAGTGGGGGACCCCATCGAGGTGGCGGCGCTCGTCGCCGCCTTCGGGCGGGGGACGCCGGGAAGCTGCGCCCTGGGCGCGGTGAAGTCCAGCATCGGGCACCTGGACGCGGCGGCCGGGGTGGTGGGGCTGATCAAGGCGGCGCTGGCGCTGGAGAACGAGGAGATCCCGCCGTCCCCGTACTTCCGCGCGCCGAACCCGCGGATCGACTTCGAGCGCTCGCCCTTCTACGTCAACCCCGAGCTGCGGCCCTGGGCGCGCGGGGGCACGCCGCGGCGGGCCGGGGTCAGCTCGTTCGGGATGGGCGGGACCAACGCACACGTGGTCCTGGAGGAGGCGCCGCAGGCCCGGTCGTCCGGTCCGTCGCGGCCGTGGCAGCTGCTGGTGCTGAGCGCGCGCACGCCCGGCGCGCTGGACGCGGCCGGCGCGCGGCTCGCGGAGCACCTGCGCGCCCACCCGGAGCAGAAGCTCGCCGACGTGGCGCACACGCTGCGCGTGGGGAGGCGGCGCTTCGCCCACCGCCGGGTGCTGGTGTGCCGCGGGCGGGAGGACGCCGCCGCGGCACTGGAAACGCTCGACCCGCGGCGCCTTCTCGAAGGGGCGCAGGAGCGGGACGAGCGCCCGGTGGTGTTCCTGTTCCCGGGCGTGGGCGACCACTACGCTCAGATGGCGCGCGGGCTGTACGAGGCCGAGCCGGTCTTCCGTCGCGAGGTGGACCGCTGCGCCGAGGTCCTGTACGCGCTCACGGGAAGCGACGTGCTGGAAGCGCTCTTCCCCGGCGACGTCGCCCCGGAGCAGGCCGCCGGGGGCGCCGGGGCGGACGCGGGCCCGGACGGATCGGTGGACCTGCGCGGCATGCTGGCCGGGAGCGCGGCGGGGCGCGGCGATCCGCTGGGGCGCACGGACGCCGCGCACCCGGCCGTGTTCGTGGTGGAGTACGCGCTGGCGCGGCTGTGGATGAGCTGGGGCGTGCGCCCGGAGGCGATGATCGGCCACTCGCTGGGCGAATACGTGGCCGCCACCGTCGCGGGCGTCTTTTCACTGGAGGACGCGCTGGAGCTGCTGGCGCACCGGGCGCGCCTGATCTCCGGCCTTGCCGCGGGGGCGATGCTGGCGGTGCCGGCGGACCCGGCGGAGCTCCTGCCGCGGCTGCGCGGCGGCCTCGCGCTGGCGGCGCACAACGCGCCGGGGCTGTGCACCGTGTCGGGGGCCGCCGGCGCCGTGGCCGCGCTGGAGGCCGAGCTGATCGCGGAGGGGGTGGCCTGCCGCCGCCTGAACGCGGAGCACGCCTTCCACTCCGCGGAGATGCAGCCGGTCGCCGGGCCGCTGGCCGGGCGGCTGCGGGAGATGCGGCTGGCGGCGCCGGAGATCCCGTTCGTCTCCAACGTGACGGGGACGTGGATCCGCCCGGAGGAAGCGACCGACCCGGAGTACTGGGCGCTGCACCTCACCCGCACCGTGCGCTTCGCCGAGGGCGTGGCCGAGCTGCTGAGCGACGGGAGCCGGGTGCTGCTGGAGGTGGGGCCGGGGCGCACGCTGGGGACCTTCGCGCTGCACGGGGGCGCGGCGGAGTCCGCGGTGTTCGCCTCGCTGCGGCACGCGTACACGCGCCGCTCGGACCAAGTGCACCTGCTGGAAACGCTGGGCCGGCTGTGGATCGCGGGGGTCCGGGTGGACTGGGACGGCTTCGCGGCCGGGGAGCGGCGCCGGCGGACGCTGCTCCCCACCTACCCGTTCGAGAGGCAGGCGTACTGGGCCGAGCGCGTCCGCCGCCGCTCCCGGCGCCGCTCCGGCGCGCCCGCGGCGGGCCGGTCCGCGGCCCTCGGAGGCCACCCGGACCCGGGAACGCTGGGTCCCGCGGACGCCCCATCGCTCGACCCCGCCGCGAAGGCGGGGGGTCTGCAGCCGCGGCCGGAGACCGGGACCCGGTACGCCGCCCCGGAGGGCGAGCTGCAGGAGCGGATGGCGGAGATCTGGCAGGGGCTGACCGGCTTCGGGGGGATCGGGGCGCACGACGACTTCTTCGCGCTCGGCGGGCACTCGCTCCTGGCCACCCAGCTCGTCGCCCGCGTGCGGAGCGGGTTCGGGGTGGACCTGTCGCTGAACGCGGTGTTCGAGGATCCCACCGTGGCCGGGATGGCGGCCAGGGTGGCCGCCCTCCGCGCCGGCGCGCACGGGGAGGTCCCCGCCGTCATCCCCCGGGTGCCGCGCGACGGGCCGCTCCCGCTCTCCTTCGACCAGGAGCGGCTGTGGGTGCTGGACCGGATGGATCCCGGCAGCCCCATGTACAACGTGCCCGTGGGAGGCTGGCTGCGGGGGCCCCTGGACGTGGACGCCGCGTGGCGGGCGCTCGCGGAGGTCGTCCGCAGGCACGAAGTCTGGCGGACCGTCTACGTGGAGACCGACGCCGGCCCGCGGCAGGTCGTCCGCCCGGAGATGGAGGTCCCCCTCCCGGTGGACGACCTGTCCGCCGTCCCGGAAGCGGAGCGCATGGACGCCGTCCGCGCGCGGCTCACCGACGAGGCGCGGCGTCCCCTGGACCTGGCCGCCGGCCCCGTCGTCCGGGCGCGCCTCCTCCGCCTGGACGCCGGGCTGCACGCGATGCTGGTGACCATGCACCACATCGTCATGGACGGCTGGTCCGGGGGGATCTTCTTCTACGAGTGGGGAGTGCTGTACGAGGCCTTCGTGGCCGGCAGGCCGTCGCCTCTCCCGGAGCTCCCCATCCAGTACGCCGACTACGCCGTGTGGCAGCGGGAGCAGCTTTCCGGCGAGCGCCTGGAGCGGCACCTGGCCTTCTGGCGGGAAAGCCTGCGCGACGTGCCGCCGGTGCTGGAGCTCCCCACCGACCGGCCGCATCCCCCGGTGCAGAGCCACCGGGGCGGGATGCACGGCGTCGCGCTGGACCCGGACCGCATGGAGCGCGTCCGCGCCCTGGCGCAGCGCGAGCGCACCACCTTCCACCAGGTCCTGGCGGCGGCCTTCCAGGCGCTCTGCTTCCGCTACACCGGGCAGGAGGACTTCGCGGTGGGATCGGTGGCCGCCAACCGCCAGCGGCCCGAGACGCAGGGGCTCATCGGCTTCTTCATCAACACCATCCCCGTCCGCGCCCGTCCCTCCGGCCGTCTCCCCTTCGCGGAGCTCCTGGAGCAGGTCCGGACGTGGATGGCGGAGGCGTACGCCCACGCCAAGGTGCCGTTCCAGCTGATCCTGGACGAGGTGAAGCCGGAGCGCGACTCCAGCCGCAACCCGCTGATCCAAGTGATGCTGGGGATCGAGGCCCCCGGCGACCACGGCCCCCCGCCGGAGGACCGCTCGGGGCTGTCGGTGCACCGGCTGGAGGACAGCGCGGTGCCCACGGGCGACAGCGGCACCTCCAAGTTCGACCTGTCGATCCTGGTGGACGAGGGCGTCGCCCCCTCGGCCATGGTGGAGTACAACAGCGACCTCTTCGACCTCGCCACCGCGGCGCGGTTCCTGGACCACTTCCTGGTGCTCCTGGACGCCGCCGCCGACGCCCCGGCCACGCCGCTGGCGGAGCTCCCGCTGCTCCTGCCGGCGGAGCGGCGGGTCCTGGCGGAGTGGAGCGAGGGGGAGCCCGCCGCGCCCGCGGATGGGTGCGTCCACGAGCGCTTCGCGGCGCAGGCCCGCCGCACCCCGGACGCCCCGGCCGTGGTCTTCGGCGGGGAACGGCTCACCTACGCGGAGCTGGACCGGCGGGCGGACATGCTTGCGCGGCGGCTGCGCTGCGCCGGCGTGGGACCGGAGACGCGGGTGGGGATCTGCCTGGAGCCGGGGACGGCGACGGTGGTGGCGATGCTGGGCGTGCTCCGGGCGGGCGGCGCCTACCTCCCCCTGGACCCGGCGTACCCGGCGGAGCGGCTGGCGTACATGCTCGGCAACTCGGGGGTGCCGGTCGTGGTGTCCCGCGAGGGGCTGGCGGACCGGCTCCCGGAGTTCCACGGGAAGATCGTCGACGTGGACGGCGCCTCGCCCGTTTGCGGCGGGGAGGGGGAGGGCGCAGTCTCCACCCATCCCGACAACCTGGCCTACGTCATCTACACCTCCGGCTCCACCGGCGCGCCCAAGGGGGTGATGGTGAGCCACCGGTCGCTGCTGGGGCTGGCCGGCTGGCACGCCCGCGCCTTCGCGGTGACCCCGGACGACCGGGCGACGCAGCTGGCCTCCTTCAGCTTCGACGCGGCGGTGTGGGAGGTGTGGCCGTACCTGCTCGCCGGGGCGTGCGTGCACCTGGTGGACGCCGAGACGCGCACCTCCCCGGAGGCGCTGCGCGCGCTCCTCCTGGAGCGGGGGATCACCCTGGCGTTCGTCCCCACGCCGCTGGCGGAGGGGCTGCTGGCGGCGGAGTGGCCGGAGCGCGCCCCGCTCCGCGCCCTGCTCACCGGCGGCGACGCGCTGCGCGCGCGGCCGCGGCCGGGGCTCCCCTTCGCCCTGGTGAACAACTACGGCCCCACCGAGGCCACCGTGGTCGCCACCTCCGGCGTGGTCGGGGCGGAGGGCGACGGACGTCGTCCGTCGCTGGGCCGGCCGATCTCCGGCGCCCGCGCCCTGGTGCTGGACGCGGACCTCGCGCCGGTGCCGGCGGGCGTCCCCGGCGAGCTGTCCGTGGGGGGCGCCGGGGTGGCCCGGGGCTACCTGGGACGGCCGGGACTGACGGCCGAGCGCTTCGTCCCCGATCCCTCCGGCGCGCCGGGAGCGCGCGCCTACCGCACGGGCGACCGGGTGCGCTGGCGGGCGGACGGCACGCTGGAGTTCCTGGGGCGCATGGACCGGCAGGTCAAGATCCGCGGCTTCCGCATCGAGCCCGGCGAGGTGGAGGCCGCGCTCCGGGACCACCCCGGCGTGGGCGATGCCGCCGTGGAGGTGCGCGGGGAGCGGCTGGTGGCGTACCTGGCCGCCGCGGAGGGCGCGGCGCTCCCCCCCGCCGACGAGCTGCGGGCCCGGCTGCGGGAACGGCTCCCGGAGCACATGGTCCCCTCCGCCTGGGTGGTGCTGGAGCGCCTGCCGCTCACCCCGGGCGGCAAGCTCGACCGGCGCGCCCTCCCCGACCCGGCGGCGGGCGACGCCCCCGGGCGGGACTACGCGCCCCCGCGGACCCCCACCGAGCGGCTGCTCGCGGAGGTCTGGAGCACGGTGCTGGGGGTGGCGCGGGTGGGAATCCACGACCCGTTCTTCGAGCTCGGGGGCGACTCCATCGTCGCCACGCGGGTCGCCACCGCCGCGCGCGGCGCGGGGCTGCGGCTGGTTCCCCGGCAGCTCTTCGAGCACGCCACCATCGCCGAGCTGGCGCGGGTGGTGGGCGACGGCGCCGCCATCGCCGCCGAGCAGGGCGCGGTGGCCGGCCCGGTGCCGCTGACGCCGGTGCAGCACGCCTTCCTCGCGGACGAGCTCGCGGCTCCGCACCACTTCAACCAGGCGCTCCTCCTCGTCCCGCCGCGGGCCCTCGACCCGCGGCTCCTGGAGCAGGCGCTGGCGGACCTGGCGGCGCACCACGACGCGCTGCGCCTCCGCTTCCGCCGCGGGGCGGACGGGTGGACGCAGGTGCACGACCCGGCGGGGGGCCGCGTGCCGCTGTCGGTGATCGACCTGGCGCGGCTGGAGGGGGCCGCCCGCGGCGGGGCGCTCGCCGCGGCGGCGGACCGCGTGCAGGCGAGCCTGGAGCTGGAGCGGGGGCCCGTGGCGCGGGCCGCGCACTTCCACCTGGGCGACGGCGGGCGGGGGCGGCTGCTGCTGGTGCTCCACCACCTGGTGGTGGACGGGGGAGGCTGGCGCATCCTGCTGGACGACCTGGCGACGGCGTACGAGCAGCGGGAGCGCGGGGAATCCGTGCGCCTCCCGGCGAAGACCACCTCCTGGAAGGCGTGGGCGGAGCGCCTGGCGGAGCTCGCCCGCGCGCCGGAGACCGCCGCGGAGGCCCGCTACTGGACCGCGCAGGCGTTCCTGGACGCCGCGCCGCTCCCGCTGGACGACCCGCGGGCGGAGGACACCGCCGGGAGCGCGGCGAGCGTGGTCGTGCGGCTCGACGCGGAAGAGACCGCGGCGCTGCTGCGGGACGTGACCGCCGCGCACGGCGCCCGCGCCGACGAGGTGCTGCTCGGCGCGCTGGCGCGCGTCCTGGCGCGCTGGACCGGGGACCGCTGGGTGCGGGTGGAGCTGGAAGGGAACGGCCGGGAGGAGGGGCGCTTCGAGGAGCTGGACCCGTCGCGGACGCTGGGGTGGTTCACCCACACGTACCCCGTGCTGCTGGAGCTGCCCGAGGGCGCGGGCGCGGGCGAGTCGCTGAAGGCGGTCGCGGCGCAGCTGCGCGAGGTGCCGCACGGCGGACTCGGCCACGGGCTGCTGCGCTGGGCCAGCGGGGGGAGGGCCGGCGCGGCGCTGGCGTCGGCGCCGGCGGCGGAGGTGTCGTTCGGCTACGCGGGGCACATGGGCGAGGTGCACGCGGAGCACGCTTTCTTCCGGCTCGCGCCCGAGCCGGCCGGCGCCACGCAGGACCCGCGGCGCGCGCGGCGCCACCGCCTGGAGGTGAGCGGGGCGGTGTCCGCGGGCCGGCTGTCCGTGACCTTCGGCTACGGGGCGGCGGTCCACCGGCGCGCGACCATTGAGCGCGTCGCCGGCTGGTACGTCGATGAACTCCGCGCGTTTCTCGCGGACGGTCGCCCGCCCGGGGGAGGAGGCCCCGCGCCGGACGACTTCCCCCCGGCGGGGCCCGACGCGCCGGAGGGGAGCGGGGACGGGGTGGAGGACGTGTACCCGCTGACCCCCATGCAGGAGGGGATGCTCTTCCATTCGCTCCTCGCTCCCGGCTCCGGCGTCTACGTGGGCCAGTTCGGCTTCGTGCTGGAAGGGCCGCTCGACGTGCGGGGGCTGGAGCGGGCGTGGCAGGGCGCGGTGGCCCGGCACGAAGCGCTGCGGGCGAGCTTCGCGTGGGAGGGGCTGCCCCGGCCGGTGCAGGTCATCCACGGAGAGACCGAGCTCCCCTTCCGGGTGGAGGACTGGCGCGGGCTGGACGTGGAGGAGCGCCGGGCGCGCCTGGAGCGCCACTACGAGGCGGACCGGGCGGCCGGGTTCGACCCGGGCCGCGCGCCGCTGATGCGGCTGGGGCTGTTCCGGACGGGGGAGGAGGAGCACCAGCTGGTGTGGACCCACCACCACCTGGTGATGGACGGGTGGAGCCTGCCGCTCCTCTTCGGCGACGTGCTGGCGATCTACGCGGCGCACGCCCGCGGCGAGGCGCCGCCGCCCGCGCGCGGGCTCCGCTACCGGGAGTACGTGGACTGGCTGGAGCGGCAGGACCGTGGGCGCGCGGAGCGCTTCTGGAGGGCGGAGCTGGCCGGCTTCGACGCGCCCACCCCGCTCCCCGTGTCGCGGACGCCGCGGAGCGGGGAGGAGGGATTCGGCGCCGCCGCGCGGCTGCTGCCGGGCGAGCGGACGGCCGCGCTCGCGGAGCAGGCGCGGCGCCGGGGCGTGACGCTGAGCACGGCGGTGCAGGGCGCGTGGGCGCTGCTGCTGTCGCGGCACGCCGGGGAGGACGACGTGGTCTTCGGGGCGACCGTCTCGGGGCGGCCCGTGGAGCTGGCGGGGATCGAGGAAACGGTGGGGCTGTTCATCAACACGCTCCCGGTGCGCGCCCGCCCGGTGGCCGCGGCGGCGACGTGGGAGTGGCTGGCCACGCTGCAGAAGGAGCAGCTGGAGGCGCGCGACTACGACTACGCGCCGCTGGTGGACGTGCAGCGGTGGAGCGACGTCCCCCCGGGCGAAGCGCTGTTCGGGAGCCTGGTGGTGTTCGAGAACCTGCCGATGGACCAGGCGCTCGGCGCGCAGGCGGGCGACGTCGAGGGTGTGCGGGTGCGGAGCAGCTTCATCCTGGAGCAGACCAACTACCCGCTGACGCTGGTGGCGGACGCCGTCTCGCAGGTCAAGGTGGAGCTCCACTACGACCGCGGCCAGGTGGAGGCGGAGGACGCGGAGCGGCTGGTGGAGCAGCTGGAAACGCTGCTCGACGCGATGGCGGCCGACCCCGCGGGGCGCCTCGCCGATCTCTCGCTCCTGCGCGCCGCCGAGCGCGCGCGGGTGCTGGAGGGCTGGAACGCCACCGCGGTCGCGCATCCCCCGGCCTGCGTGCACGAGCTGGTCTCGGCGCAGGCGGCGCGCACGCCCGTTGCCACGGCCGTCGTCTTCCGGGACGAGCGGCTGAGCTACGCCGAGCTGGAAACGCGCGCCAACCGCCTCGCCGTCCACCTGCGGCGGCTCGGCGTGGGGCCCGAGACCCGCGTGGGCGTCTGCCTGGAGCGCACCCCGGAGCTGGTGGTCGCGCTGCTGGGCATCCTCAGGGCCGGCGGCGCCTACGTCCCGCTGGACCCGGCGTACCCGCGCGAGCGGCTGGGGTGGATGCTGGAGGACGCCGGCGTCCCGCTCGTCCTCACCTCCGGCGCTCTCGCGGACGTGCTCCCCGCGGGCGCCCGCACGCTGGTGCTGGACGCCGCGCGCGACGCCATCGGGGCCGAGCCGGACGCGGCGCCGCAGACGGGCGTGCTCCCCGGCAACCTGTCGCACGTCGTCTTCACCTCGGGGTCCACCGGACGGCCCAAGGGGGTGATGATCCGCCACTCGTCCGTGGTGGTCCTCCTGCACTGGCTGCGCGACAACGTGTCGGACGAGGAGCGGTCGTCGACCCTGTTCTCCACCTCGATCAACTTCGACGTGTCGGTGGCCGAGCTCTTCGGGACGCTGGCCTGGGGCGGCAGGCTGGTGCTGGTGGAGAACGCGCTGGAGCTTCCCTCCGTCGCCGGCGGGGGGGTCCGCCTGGCGGTCATGGTCCCCACCGCCGCCGCCGAGCTGCTGCGGAACGGTGCCATCCCCCCGAGCGTGACCGGCTTCAACCTCGCGGGCGAGGCGCTCCCGGCGGAGCTGGCGCGGGGGCTGTACGCGCTGGGCACGGTGGCAACGGTCCGCAACCTCTACGGGCCGACCGAGGACACCACCTACTCCACCGGCGCGGTGGTCCCGCCGGGCGCGGAGCGGGTGACGATCGGCCGGCCGCTGGCGAACACGCGGGCGTACGTGCTGGACGCGAGCCTCCAGCCGGCGCCGGTGGGGATGGCCGGGGAGCTGTACCTGGCGGGCGACGGGCTGGCGCGGGGGTACGCGAGCCGGCCGGAGCTGACGGCCGAGCGCTTCGTCCCGGACCCGTTCGGGGAGCCGGGGAGCCGGGCGTACCGCACCGGGGACCGGGCGCGCCGGCTGGAATCGGGCGAGCTGGAGTACCTGGGGCGGCTGGACGCGCAGGTCAAGCTGCGTGGCATCCGCATGGAGCCCGGCGAGATCGAGGCCGCGCTGCGCTCCCACCCGGGCGTGCGCGACGCGGCCGTGGCCCTGCGCGAGGACCGCCCGGGACAGCCGCTCCTTGTGGGCTACCACCTGCCCGCCGCCGGGGAGCCCGCGGACGCGGCGGAGCTGCGCGCCTGGCTCCGGTCGCGGCTCCCGGAGGCCATGGTGCCGGGCGCCCTGGTGGCGCTGGAAGCGTTTCCCCTGACTCCCAGCGGCAAGCTGGACCGGAGGGCGCTCCCCGCGCCCGGCGAGCCGGACGGCGCGGAGCTTACGCCGCCGCGGACCCCGGTGGAGGCCGTCCTGGCGCGGGTCTTCGCGGGGGTGCTGGGCCGCGAAGGGGTGGGGGTACACGACAGCTTCTTCGTGCTCGGGGGACACTCGCTGCTCGCGACGCGCGTGGTCTCGGCGACCCGCGCGGAGCTGGGCGTGGAGCTGCCCCTGCGCGCCCTCTTCGAGGCGCCCACCGTGGCCGGGCTGGCCGGGCGGGTGGAAGCGCTCCTCGCTTCGGCGGGCCCCGGCGCCGGGCGGATCCCCCGCCGCGCGGGGAGCGGGCCCGCGCCGCTGTCGTTCGCGCAGCAGCGGCTCTGGTTCATCCACCAGCTCGACCCCGCGAGCCCCGCGTACCACATGCCGTTCGCGCTGGGGCTGCGCGGCGCGCCGGACGTGGCGGCGCTGCGCCGCACCCTGGCGGAGCTGGTGCGCCGCCACGAGACGCTCCGCACCGTCTTCACGGCGGAGGGCGGAGAGGCCGTGCAGCGGGTCCTGCCGGCGTCGCCGGTCCGGCTTCCCGTGCTGGACCTGTCCGGGCTCCCGGAGGAGCCCCGCCGCGCGGAGGCGCTGCGCCGGGTGGCCGAGGAGGGCGTGCGCCCCTTCGACCTGGCGCGCGGGCCGCTGCTGCGCGTGCTGCTGGCGCGACTGGCCGACGACGAGTGGGCGCTGTGCTTCACCCTGCACCACGTCGTCGGCGACGCGTGGAGCATCGGCGTCCTGGTGCGCGAGGTCTCCGCCCTGTACGCCGCCTTTTCCCGCGGCGCGCCGTCGCCGCTCCCCGGGCTGCCGGTGCAGTACGCGGACTTCGCCGCGTGGCAGCGGCAGTGGCTCACGGGCAACGTGCTGGAGGCGCAGCTACGCTTCTGGCGCGAGACGCTGGACGGAGCCCCGCCGCTGCTGGAGCTGCCCACGGACCGCCCGCGCGGCGGCGCCCCGGGCGCGGCGGCGGCGGCGGGAATCCGCTTCGACCTGGCCGCGGAAACGACACGGGGGCTGCGCGGGCTGGGGGAGCGCGGGAGCGCCACGCTGTTCATGACGCTGCTGGCCGCCTGGCAGACCCTCCTGGGCCGCTACGCCGCCAGCGACGACGTGGTGGTGGGCACCCCCATCGCCAACCGCACCCGCGCGGAGGTGGAGGGGCTGATCGGCTTCTTCGTCAACACGCTGGTCCTGCGGACCGACCTGTCCGGCGACCCTTCGTTCCGCGCGCTTCTCGCCCGCGTCCGCGAAACGACGCTGGGGGCCTTCGCCCACCAGGACCTCCCCTTCGAGCGCCTGGTCGACGAGCTGGCCCCCGGGCGCAGCCTGACGCACAACCCGCTCTTCCAGGTCATGTTCGCCCTCCAGAACGTGGAGCGGGGCTCGCTCGCCCTGGGCGACCTGGAGATGGAGCCGCTGGGCGGGGACTGGGTCGCGGCCAAGTTCGACCTGGACGTGACGCTCTTCGAGGCCGGCGAGCGCATCGAGGGGCGGATCGACTACCGCGCCGACCTGTTCGACGCCTCCACGATCGAGCGCATGGCGGAGCACTTCCGCCTGCTGCTGGAGGCCGCCGTCGCCGACCCGGACCAGCGGATCTCCGGGCTGCGCCTGGTGAGCGCGGCGGAGGAGCGCCGGCTCCTGTCGGATTGGAACGCGCCGCGGACGTACCCGGAGGAGCGGCTGGTGCCGCGGCTCTTCGCGGAGCAGGCGGCGCTCGCCCCGGACGCGCCCGCGGTCTCGGGCGGGGGCGAGTCGCTGACGTTCGCCGAGCTGGATGCGCGCGCCAGCCGGCTGGCGCGCGCGCTGCGCGGCCTGGGCGTGGGGCCGGAGATGCCGGTGGGCGTCTGCCTGCCGCGGACGCCCGCGCTGCTGGTGGCCGTGCTGGGAATCTGGAAGGCCGGCGGCGCTTACGTGCCGCTCGACCCCGACTACCCGGCGGACCGCATCGCCTACATGCTCGGCGACGCCGCCGTGCCGGTGCTCGTCGCCCGCGCGGAGGAGGCCGCCGCGCTCCCCCGGCACGCCGCCTCGGTCGTGGGGGTGAGCGGCGAGCTGCTGACCCCCTCTCCCCCCGGCCCCCTTGCCCCCGCAAGCGGGAGAAATGGGGAGAACGACAATGACACGTTTTTAGCCCCTCTCCCGCTTGCGGGGGAGGGGTTGGGGAGGGGGCCTGCTCCCTCGCCCGACAACCTCGCCTACGTCATCTACACCTCGGGGTCGACGGGCCGTCCCAAGGGGGTGCGCGTCTCGCACCGCGCCCTGCTGCATACCCTGCTCGCCGCGCAGGACGCGTTCGGCTTGGGGCCCGGGGACGTGGTGCCCTCGCTGGCGAGCTTCGCCTTCGACATCTGGCTCTTCGAGGCGGTGCTGCCGCTGCTGGGCGGGGGCGCCGTGCGCGTGGTCGCGCGCGAGGAAGTGCTGGAGACCGCCCGCCTGGTGGATGGGCTCGCCGGGTGCACCTCACTGCACGCCGTCCCCGCGCTGATGCGCCAGGTGGTGGAGCAGGTCGCTTCGGCGCGCGGCACGCTTCCGGGGCTGCGGCGGGCGTTCGTGGGGGGCGACGCGGTGCCGCCCGACCTGCTGGACGCGATGCGGGAGGTCTTTCCCGCGGCCGCCGTGCACGTGCTGTACGGCCCCACGGAGGGGGCGGTCGTGTGCGCCGCGCACGCGGCGCGCGGGGGCGGAGCGCGCCGGCAGTGGGTGGGCCGGCCGCTGGGCAACGCGTCGCTCCACGTGCTGGACGGCGCGCGCGGGCTGGTGCCCGTGGGGGTGCCGGGAGAGCTGTGCATCGGCGGGGCGAGCGTGGCGCGCGACTACCTGGGCGGCCCCGCGCTGACGGCGGAAAGGTTCGTCCCGGACCCGTTCGCGGGCGAGGCGGGCGGGCGGCTGTACCGGACGGGGGACCGGGTGCGCTGGACGGCGGAGGGGGAGCTGGAGTTCCTGGGGCGGCTGGACGAGCAGGTCAAGATCCGCGGCTTCCGCGTCGAGCCGGGGGAGATCGAGAGCGCGCTGGCGGAGCAGGCGGGGGTGCGCGAGGCGGCCGTGCTGCTGCGGGAGGACACGCCGGGGCAGAAGCGCCTGGTGGCCTACGTGGTGGCGGAAGCGGGCACGGAGCCGTCCGCGGCGGAGCTGCGGGGCGCGCTGCAGGAGCGGCTGCCCGAGTACATGGTGCCGGCCGCGATCGTGGTGCTGGAAAGCATCCCCCTCAACGCCAACGGCAAGGTGGACCGGCGGGCGCTGCCCGCGCCGGAGTGGAGCGGCGACGCCGGCTCGTACGTCGCGCCGCGCACGCCCGCCGAGGAGGTGCTGGCCGCCGTGTGGGCGGAGGTGCTGCGGCTGGAGCGCGTCGGCGTCCACGACGACTTCTTCGAGCGGGGCGGCGACTCCATCCTGAGCATCCAGGTGGTGGCGCGGGCGCGGCAGCGCGGGCTCAAGCTGACGCCGCGGCAGCTCTTCGAGCGTCCCACCGCGGCGCGCCTCGCCGAGGTCGCGGAGTGGGTCGATGCCGGGGCCGCCGGAGAGGCGCAGGGCCCCGTCACGGGCGAAGCCCCGCCGACGCCCGTCCAGCGGCAGTTCTTCGCGCAGGAAAACCCGGCACCCCACCACTTCAACCAGGCGCTGCTGCTCGTCCCGCGCGAGGCGCTGGATCCCGTGCTGCTCGACCGGGCGGTGGCCGCGCTGGAGGCGCACCACGACGCGCTGCGGCTGCGCTTCCGCCGGGACGACTCGGGCGCCTGGACCCAGACGCACGCCGGCGTCGGGGAGCGCTCCCCCGTGGCGGTCCTCCGTGTGCCGGACGGGGCCGCGCTGGAGGCCGCCGCCGGGCAGGTGCAGCGCAGCCTGGACCCGGCGCGCGGTCCGCTGCTGCGCGTCGTGCTCTTCGACCTGGGCGGGGGCGGGCAGCGGCTTCTGGTGGTCGTCCACCACCTGGCGGCCGACGGAGTCTCGTGGCGCATCCTGCTGGAGGACCTGGCAACCGCCTGCACGCAGCTCGCGCGGGGCGAGGCGGTGCGCCTGCCGGCGAAGACCACCGCCTGGAAGCGCTGGGCCGGGCACCTCGCCGGGCGGGCCCGCTCCGGGGCCCTCGCCGGGGAGGCGGGCTACTGGCTCGCGCAGGCGCGGCTGGACGTCGCGCCGCTGCCGCTCGACGACGCCGCGGGGGAGAACACCGCCGCCCGGGAAAGCAGCGTGTCCGTCCGCCTGGACGAGGCGGAAACGGAGGCGCTGGTGCGCGAGGTGCCGCGCGCGTACCGGACGCGGATCGACGACGTGCTGCTCACCGCCCTGGCGCGCACGCTCGCCCGCTGGACGGGGAGCCCGCGGGCGCGGGTGGAGCTGGAGGGACACGGCCGCGAGGAGGAGGCGGCCGGCGACGTGGACCTGTCGCGCACGGTGGGCTGGTTCACCGCCGTGTACCCGGTCGTGCTGGAGCTGCCCGGGAGCGGCGGACCGGGCGAAGCGCTGAAGGCGGTCAAGGAGCAGCTGAGGCGCGTCCCGGGGAAGGGGCTGGGCCACGGGCTGCTGCGCTGGCTGAGCGGGACGGAGGCCGGGGCGGAGCTGGCCGCGGCGCCGGGGGCGGAGGTCGCCTTCAACTACCTGGGGCAGGTCGACGCGGCGGTCTCCGCGGACACCTTCTTCGGCTTCGCCCCCGAATCGGCCGGGGCGCCACGCGACGAGCGCACCCCGCGCGCGCACCGGCTCGAGATCGTCGGCGCGATTGCCGGCGGGCGGCTGGAGATGTCCATCGGCTACAGCGCGGCCGTGCACCACGGGGCGACGATGGAGCGGGTGGCCGCCTGGTACGCCGGGGAGCTGCGGGGATTGATCGCGCACTGCACCTCCCCCGGGGCGGGCGGCTGGACCCCGAGCGACTTCCCGCTGGCGGGACTCGCGCAGGCCCAGGTCGACGCGCTCCTGGGGCGGGACCGCGGCGTGGAGGACGTGTACCCGCTGACGCCCATGCAGGAGGGGATGCTCTTCCAGACCCTCCACGCCCCGCGGTCCGGCGCCTACGTGGGGCAGTTCCGCTACGTCCTGGAAGGCGAGCTGGACGCGGAAGCGCTGCGGCGGGCGTGGGAGGGCGGGATCGCCCGGCACGCGGCGCTGCGGGCGGGCTTCGCCTGGGAAGGGGTGGAGCGGCCGCTGCAGGTCGTCCGGCGCGAGGTGGAGCTGGAGATGCGGCGCCGCGACTGGCGCGAGCTGGACCGAGCCGAGCAGGCAGCGTGCCTGGAACGATTCCTCGACGAGGACCGGCGCGAGGGCTTCGACCCGGCGAGGGCGCCGCTGATGCGGCTGGCCCTGTTCCGCACGGCGGACCGGGAGCACGAGCTGGTGTGGACGCACCACCACCTGGTCCTGGACGGGTGGAGCCTGGGCGTGCTCTTCCGCGACGTGCTGGGATTGTACGCCGCGTTTGCGCGGGGGGAAAAGGTGCGGCCGCGGGAGGCGCGGCCGTACCGGGAGTACGTGGCCTGGCTGGAGCGGCAGGACCTCGCCCGGGCGGAGGGCTTCTGGAGGGCCACGCTGGCGGGATTCGCCGCGCCCACCCCATTCCCCGTCCGCCCGGGGGGCGTGGACGGAGCGGAGCCGGGCTCCGGCGCGGTGTGGGTGGAGATGGGGGAGGAGCGGACGCGGGCGCTGCAGGAGCAGGCGCGCCGCTGGGGCGTGACGCCGGGCACCGTGGTGCAGGGCGCCTGGGCGCTGCTCCTCGCGCGCGGGTCCGGAGAGGACGACGTCGTCTTCGGCGCCACCGTCTCGGGGCGGCCGCCGGAGCTCGCCGGGGTGGAGGAGATGGTCGGCCTGTTCATCAACACCCTCCCCGTGCGGGTGCGCCTCCACGGCGCGGCCACGACGGGCGAGTGGCTGGGCGCGCTGCAGGCGGAGCAGGCGCGGGCGCGGGAGTTCGAGTACGCCCCGCTGGCGCGGGTGCAGCGGTGGAGCGACGTCCCCTCGGGCGAGGCGCTGTTCGAGAGCCTGGTCGCCTTCGAGAACTACCCCGTCGACGAGCGGCTGGGGGAGGGGATCGGCGGGCTGCGGGTGCGGAGCGGCCAGGCGATCGAGCACTTCGACCACCCGCTGGTGCTCACGGCCACCGTCGACGCCCGGCTGCGGGCCGAGCTGCGGTACGACCGTGCCCGCGTGGAGGCGGACACGGCGGAGCGGATGGCGGGGCAGCTGGAGACCCTGCTGGAGTCGATGGCCGCGCATCCCGGCCGCCGCCTCGACGACATCTCCCTGCTTCGCCCCGCCGAGCGCGCCCGGCTCCTCCACGACGCCCGGGGCGAGCACCGCCCGTTCCCGGAAGACGTCCTCGTCCACCACCTCGTCGCCCGGCGCGCCGCCGCCTGGCCCGACGCTCCCGCCGTCGCCTGCGGCGGGCACACCCTCTCCTACGCCGAGCTGCACCGGCGGGCCGCCGCGCTCGCCGCCCGCCTGCGCGCCCGCGGCGTCGCGCCCGAGCAGCCGGTGGCGCTCTTCCTCGACCGCTCGCCCGAGCTGGCCGTGGCCGTGCTGGCCACGCTCCAGGCCGGGGGAGCGTTCCTCCCCCTGGACGCCGGGCATCCGCGCGAGCGCCTGGAATACCTCCTGGCCGACAGCGGGGCGGATCTGGTGCTCACCCGCGCCTCCCTGGCCGGGCGGCTCCCCGGCGGCGGCGCCGCGGTGCTGTGCGTGGACGCGCCGGAGGAACCCGGCGCGCCGGCCGGGCCTGCCGGGCCCGCGGTGGAGACGGGGAGCGACGGCCTGGCGTACCTGTGCTACACCTCGGGCTCCACCGGGCGGCCCAAGGCGGCCATGGTCAGCCACCGCTCGCTGGTGTGCTACGCCGAGGCCATGCGGGCGGAGCTGGGGCTGGGCGCCGGCGACCGGTTCCTCCAGTTCGCCTCGCCGGCCTTCGACGTCTTCATCGAGGAGATCTTCCCCGCCTGGCTCGGCGGCGCCTGCGTGGTCATGGCCGGGGGCGACCTGCTCGGCTCCCCGGCGGAGCTGAACCGGGTGCTGCAGGCGGAGCGGGTCACGCTGGTGGAGCTGCCCACGGCCTTCTGGCACGAGTGGGTGCGGCAGCTGGCGGAGGAGGGCGCGCGGCCGCCCGGGTGCCTGCGCCTGGTGCTGATGGGGGGCGAGCGGGTGCTTCCGGAGCGCCTGGCCCGGTGGGCGGGGATGGGCGTGCCGCTGCTGCACGTCTTCGGGCTCACCGAGACCACGGTGACCACCACCACGCTCCGGCTGGAGGCGGGCGACGCCGGGGCGCGGTGGGCCAATCTCCCGGTGGGGACGCCGCTTGCCAACGCGGCGGCGTACGTGCTGGGCGCCGGGGGCGCGGCGGGGGAGCCGGCGCCGACCGGCGTCCCGGGCGAGCTGTACGTCGGGGGGGCGGCGGTGGCGCGGGGGTACCGGGGGCGCCCGGAGCTTACGGCGGAGCGCTACGTGCCGGACGCGCTCGGCGGCGAGCCGGGGGCGCGGCTGTACCGGACCGGGGACCGGGCCCGCCGCCTGGCCGACGGGACGATCGAGTTCCTGGGGCGGACCGACCAGCAGGTGAAGATCCGGGGATTCCGCATCGAGCCGGCGGAGGTGGAGGCCGTGCTGGCGGAGCACGGGGCGGTGCGGGAGGCCGTGGTGCTGGTGCGCGAGGATGCCGTCTCCGGCGTGCCCGGCGACCGCCGGCTGGTGGGGTACGTGGTGGCGGAGCAGGGGGCGGCGCTCTCGCTCGCCGACCTGCGGGAGCACGCGGGGAGGTCGCTCCCCGCGTACATGGTGCCGGGCGCCTTCGTGGTGCTGGATGCGCTTCCGCTCACCTCCAACGGCAAGATCGACCGGCGCGCGCTGCCGGCGCCGGAGTGGAGCGCGGCGGCCGGAGCGTACGCCGCGCCCCGCACGGCCACCGAGGAGATCCTGTGCGGCATCTGGGAGGAGGTCCTGGAGGTCGAGCGCGCGGGCGTGCGGGACGGCTTCTTCGACCTGGGCGGGCACTCCCTCCTGGCGATGCGCGCCGTCTCCCGGGTGCGGCAGGCCCTGGGCGTGGAGGTGTCGCTGCGGGACCTCTTCGAGGCGCCCACGGTCGCGGAGCTGGCCGGGCGGATCGAGGCCGTCCCGGGAGCGCGCGCCGCCGGGGCCGCGCATCCGATCGGGCGCTCGGCGCGTGGCGGGGCGCTGCCGCTGTCGTTCGCGCAGCAGCGGCTCTGGCTGGTGGACCGTCTGGAGCCGGGAAGCCCCGCCTACAACATGCCGTTCGCGCTGCGGCTGCGCGGCGGGCTGGACGCCGGGGCGCTCCAGCGCAGCCTGGACGCGCTGGTGCGCAGGCACGAGACCCTGCGCACCGTCTTCGCCGAGGCGGACGGCGAGCCCGTCCAGGTGATCCGCGACACCGCCCCGGTCCGGATCGAGCTGCGGGACCTGCGCGCACTGCCGGCCGCGGAGCGCGAGGGCGAGGCCCGGCGGCAGGCCGGCGAGGAGGCGCTGCGGCCGTTCGACCTGGCGCGGGGCCCGCTGCTGCGCGCGGCGCTGCTGCGCCTGGACGACGGCGACCACGTCCTGTGCTTCACGCTTCACCACATCGTCGGCGACGGCTGGAGCACGGACGTGCTCGTGCGCGAGGTCGCCGCCCTGTACGCCGCCTTCAGCCGCGGCGAGGAGCCGCACCTGCCGGAGCTGCCGGTGCAGTACGCCGACTACGCCGTCTGGCAGCGGGACCGGCTGTGCGGCGAGGCGCTGGAGGAGCAGGTCGGATACTGGAAGGAAAAGCTGGAGGGCGCCCCCCCGCTGCTGGGGATCCCCACGGACCACCCCCGCTCCGCCCGGGGGAGCCCGCGGGCGGGGACGCACGGCTTCGTCCTCCCGGCCGCGGTGTCCCGCGAGCTGCGTGCGCTCTCGCGCCGGGAAGGCGCGACGCTGTTCATGACGATCCTGGCCGCCTGGCAGGCACTGCTGGGGCGCTACGCGGGTCAGGAGGACGTGGTGGTGGGCACCCCCATCGCGGGGCGCACCCGGCGGGAGACGGAGGGGCTGATCGGCTTCTTCGTCAACATGCTCCCGCTTCGCACCGACCTGTCGGGCGATCCCACCTGGAGCGCGCTGCTGGGGCGGGTGCGGGAAACGGCGCTGGGGGCGTACGAGCACCAGGAGCTCCCCTTCGAGCGCCTGGTCGAGGAGCTGTCGACGGAGCGCAGCCTCACCCACGCGCCGGTGTTCCAGGTGGTGTTCGGGCTGGACCGCGCGGGGGCGCGGGACGAGCGGCCGCGGCTGGGGGACGTCGAGCCGGAGCCGTTCGGCGAGGGCGCGGTCGTCGCCAAGTTCGACCTGGACCTGGCGGTCGGGGACGACGGGGCCGAGCTGGGCGGGGCGCTGGTCTACCGCGAGGCGCTCTTCGAGGCGGCCACCATCGCGCGGATGGCCGGCCAGCTGGAGATCCTGCTGGCGAGCATGGCGGCCGATCCGGGCCGGCGGTCCGCGGAAGTCTCGCTCCTCTCGGCAGCCGAGCGCGTGCAGGTGCTGGAAAGCTGGAACCCCGCCGACGTGGAGCTCTCGACGGCGGGCCTGTACGAGCGGTTCGCCGAGCAGGCGGCGCGCACCCCGGACGCGGTCGCGGTCGCCGGCCGCGGCGAGGCGCTGACGTATGCCGCCCTGCTGCGGCGCGCCGGGCGGCTCGCGCGCGTGCTGCGCCGGGAGGGGGCGGGCCCGGAGCGCGTCGTCGGCATCTTCATGGAGCACTCCGCCGACGCGGTGGCCGCGCTGCTGGGGACGCTCGGGGCGGGAGGGTGCTGTCTCCTCCTGGACCCGGAGCACCCCCCGGTCCGCATCCTGTCGCTCCTGGAAGACGCCGGGGTGGGGCTGGTGGTGACGCAGCCGCACCTGCGCGGACGGCTCCCCTCGGGGAGGGACGGCCTTCGGGTCGTGGAAATGGACGACGGGTTCGCGGGCGACGGGGACGAACCGGCCCTCCCTGCCGTCGCGCCGGGGAGCGCCGCGTACCTGGTCTACACCTCCGGCTCCACCGGGCGGCCCAAGGGGGTGGTGGTGCCGCACGGCGCCGCGGCCGCGCACTTCCGGGAGGTCGCGCGCACGTACGGGCTGTCGCCCGCGGACCGGGTGCTGGTCTTCGCGGCCCAGAGCTTCGATCCCTTCTTCGAGCAGGTGCTGGCGCCGCTGCTGGCGGGCGCGTCCGTGGCGCCGCGGGACCCGGCGGTGTGGACGCCGGCCGAATTCGCGGAGCGGGTGGGGGCGCTGGGGGTCACGGTGGCCAACGTGCCGCCGGCCTACTGGGGGCAGCTGGTGCGCGAGCCCGCCGCCGTCGCCGCGCTGAAGCAGGCGCTGCGGCTGGTGATCGTGGGCGGAGACGCGCTCGCCCCGGCGACCGTGCGGGCGTGGGAGGAGGAGGGGACAGGCGCGGCGCGGCTGCTCAACGCCTACGGCCCCACGGAGGCGGTGGTCACGGCGACGGTCCACGACGCCACGGGCGGAGGCGCGGGCGGGTGGACGGGGAGCGTGCCGATCGGGCGCGCGGTGGGGGGGCGGCGGACGTACGTGCTGGACGGGCGGGGCGAGCCGGAGCCCGCGGGCGTGGCGGGCGAGCTGTACATCGGGGGGACGGTGCTGGCGCGGGGCTACCTGGGGCGGCCGGAGCAGACGGCGGAGCGGTTCGTCCCCGACCCGTACTCGGGCGAGGCGGGCGCGCGGATGTACCGGACGGGGGACCGGGCGCGGTGGCTGGGCACGGGGGAGCTGGAGTTCCTGGGACGGTTGGACGCCCAGGTCAAGCTGCGCGGCATCCGGGTGGAGCCGGGGGAGATCGAGGCGGCGCTGCTGGAGCACCCGGCGGTGGGCGAGGCGGCGGTGGCGGCGCGGGAGGATGCCGCCCCCGGCGCGGCGGGCGAGCGGCGGCTGGTGGCGTACGTGGTGGGGCGGGGGGCGGAGGAGCCCACGGCGGCGGAGCTGCGCGCGCACCTGCAGGAGCGGCTGCCGCGGGCCCTGGTGCCGGCCGCCTTCGTGGTCCTGGAGCGGCTGCCGCTCACGCCCGGCGGCAAGGTGGACCGGCGGGCGCTCCCCGCGCCGGAAGGGGGCGGCGGGACGGCGCACGAGTACGCCGCGCCGCGCACGGTGGCGGAGGAGCTGCTGAGCGGGATCTGGGCGGCCGTGCTGCGCCTGGAGCGGGTGGGGACGCGGGACAGCTTCTTCGAGCTGGGGGGACACTCGCTGCTGGCCGCGCAGGTGGTCTCGCGGGTGCGGCAGGCGTTCGGGGTGGAGCTGCCCCTGCGCGCGCTCTTCGAGGCGCCCACCGTGGCCGCCCTGGCCGCGCGCATCGAAGCGCTGCGGGCCGGGGGCGCCGCCGCGGCTCCCCGCCTGGAGCGCGCCCCTCGCGAGGGCTCCGGGGGGCTGCCGCCGTCGTTCGCGCAGCAGCGGCTCTGGCTGGTGGACCGCCTGGACCCGGAGAGCCCCGCCTACAACATGCCGTACGCGCTGCGGCTGCGCGGACCGCTCGACCCGGCGGCGCTGCGGGCCAGCCTGGACGCGCTGGCGGGGCGCCACGAATCGCTGCGCACCACGTTCGCCGAGCGCGACGGCGCGCCCGTGCAGGTCGTCCACCCGGCCGCGCCGGTCCCGCTGCCGGTCGTCGACCTGCGCGGCGTCCCGGCGGCGGCGCGGGAGCCGCAGGCGGAGCGGCTGGCCGCCGGGGAGGCGCGGCGTCCCTTCGACCTGGCGCGCGGGCCGCTGCTGCGCGCCACCCTGCTGCGCCTGGACGAGACCGACCACGTGCTGTGCTTCACCCTGCACCACGTCGTCGGCGACGGGTGGAGCATGCAGGTGCTGGTGCGCGAGGTGTCCGCGCTGTACGCCGCCCTTGCCCGCGGCGAGGAGCCGCGGCTTCCCGAGCTGCCGGTGCAGTACGCCGACTACGCCGCCTGGCAGCGGAGCTGGCTGAGCGGCGAGGTGCTGGAGGAGCAGCTCCGCTTCTGGAAGGACGCGCTGGCCGGCGCCCCCCCGCTGCTGCGGGTTCCCACGGACCGTCCGCGCTCCGCGGCGCCGGGCGGGAGGGCGGGGACCCACCGCTTCGTCCTGTCTCCCGGGACTTCGCTGGGGCTGCGGGAGCTCGCGCGGCAGGCGGGGACGACGCCGTTCATGACGCTTCTGGCCGCCTGGCAGGGCCTCCTGGGGCGCTACGCGGGGCAGGACGACGTGGTGGTGGGAAGCCCCGTCGCGGGGCGGAGCCACCGGGAAACGGAGGGGCTGATCGGCTTCTTCGTCAACCTGCTCGCGCTGCGGGGCGACCTGTCCGGGGACCCCGCCTGGACGGAGCTGCTGGCGCGGACGCGGGAAACGGTGCTGGGCGCCCTGGACCACCAGGCGCTCCCCTTCGAGCGCCTGGTGGACGAGCTGGGCGTGGAGCGCAGCCTGACGCACACCCCCGTCTTCCAGGTGATCTTCGCGCTGGAGCGCGCGGGGGGCGGGGACGAGCGGCTGTCGCTGGGGGAGGCGCGGCCGGAGCCGTTCGGGAGCGACGGCGGCCTGGCCAAGTTCGACCTCAACCTCACCTTTTTGGACGACGCGGAGGCGCTGGCCGGCGTGCTCACCTTCCGCGCCGCCCTGTTCGACGCGGACACCGCCGCGCGCATGGCCGGGCACCTGGAGGCCGTGCTGGATGCGATGGCGTCCGCCCCGGAGCGGCGCCTCTCGGAGGTGTCGCTGCTGCGCGGCCCCGAGCGCGCGCAGCTGCTGCACGCCTGGAACGGCGCCGACACCGGCTACGCAGGCGAGAGCTGCATCCACGAGCTCGTCCACGCCCAGGTCCTGCGCACCCCCGGCGCGCCCGCGCTGCGCTTCGAGGGACACAGCCTCGGCTACGCCGAGCTGTACGCGCGCGCCTGCCGGCTCGCCAACCGGCTGCGCCGCGAGGGCGTCGGCCCCGAAGCGCGGGTGGGCATCTGCATGGAGCCCGCGCCGGAGATGGTCGCCGCCGTGCTGGGCGTGCTCCTGGCCGGCGGCGCCTACCTGCCGCTCGACCCCGAGCTGCCGTCCGAGCGCCGCGCCTACGTCCTCGGCGACGCCGCGCCCGTGCTCCTGCTGACGCAGGCGGCGCTGGTGGAGCGGCTGCGGGGGTGCGGCGTCCCGCTGCTGGCGGTGGACGCGGAGGCCGGGCGCATCGCCCGGGAAAGCGACGAGGCGCCGGCCACCGGCGTGGATCCCGACAACCTGGCGTACGTCATCTACACCTCCGGCTCCACCGGCCGTCCCAAGGGCGTGCTGGTGGAGCACCGCGGCGTCGGCAACACCCTGCTGGAGCTGGGCAGGGTCTACGGCACGGGCCCCGGCGAGCGCAGCCTGGCCTACGCCCCGCTGCACTTCGACGCCTCGGTGGCCGACCTGTTCGTGGCGCTGTGCGGCGGAGCGGAGCTGGTGCTGGCGCGCCGCGAGGCCATGCTCCCGGGCGAGGAGCTGGCCCGGACGCTTCGCGAGGAGCGCATCACCCACCTCAAGACCATGCCCTCCGCGCTGGCGGCCACGCCGGTGGAGGCGCTGCCGGAGCTGCGCACCCTCGTCACCGGGGGCGAGACCCTTCCGGCCGAGCAGGTGCGGCGCTGGGGCGCGGGGCGCGCCTTCTTCAACGGCTACGGCGCCACGGAGGCGAGCATCCGCATGACCTCCAGCGTCTACTCGTGGGAGGGCGGCGACCCGCCGATCGGGCGCCCGGTGGCGAACACGCAGCTGTACGTGCTGGACGCGCGGCTGGAGCCGGTCCCGGTGGGGGTGGCGGGCGAGCTGTTCATCGGCGGCGTGGGGGTGGTGCGCGGCTACCTGGGGCGGCCCGACCTGACCGCCGAGCGCTTCGTCCCCGATCCGCACCGGGGCGTGCCGGGCGCCCGCCTGTACCGGACGGGCGACGTGGGGCGGCGGCGCGCCGACGGCGAGGTGGAGTTCCTGGGGCGCGTGGACCACCAGGTCAAGGTGCGCGGCATCCGGGTGGAGCTGGGCGAGATCGAGGCCGTCCTGCGGAGGCACGCGCGGGTCGGCGAGGCCGTGGTGCTGCTCCGCGAGGACGTGCCCGGACGGCAGCGCCTGGTGGCGTACGTCACGGCGGAGGGAGGGGCGGACCCCGCGGCGGCGGAGCTGCGGGCGCACCTGTCGGAGGCGCTGCCGGAGTACATGGTGCCGGGCGCGTTCGTGGTGCTGAACGAGCTGCCGGTGACGGCCAACGGCAAGATCGACCGGCGGGCGCTGCCGGCCCCGCCGGGCCCGGCGGAAGCGGAGCACGTGGCGCCGCGGACGCCGGCGGAGGAGCTGCTGGCCGGGATCTGGGCGGAGGTGCTGGGGACCGGACGCGTGGGGGCGGAAACGAGCTTCTTCGAGCTGGGAGGCCACTCGCTGCTGGCGACGAGGGTGATGTCGCGCGTGCGGCAGGCCTTCGGCGTGGAGGTGCCGCTGCGGGCGCTCTTCGAGGCGCCCACCGTCGCGGGGCTGGCCCGGCGCATCGAGGCGCTGCGGCACGCCGGCGCGCCGGCCGCCCCGCCGATCGAACGGCTCCGCGGTGCGCGCGGGGGGCCGCTCCCCCCGTCGTTCGCGCAGCAGCGGCTGTGGCTGGTGGACCGCCTGGAGCCGGGGAGCGCCGCCTACAACATGCCGTACGCGCTCCGCCTGCGCGGGCCGCTCGACCCGGCGGCGCTGCGGGCCGGCCTGGACGCGCTGGTGCGCCGACACGAGGTGCTGCGCACTGTCTTCGCCGAGCACGAGGGTGCACCGGTGCAGGTCGTCCACGATCCCGCGCCCGCGGCGCTGGCGGAGCCGGACCTGCGGCGCCTCCCCGGCGCGGAGCGGGAAGCGGAGGCCGCGCGGCTGGCCGCGGCCGAGGCGCTGCGCCCGTTCGACCTGGCGCGGGGGCCGCTGCTGCGCGGCGCGCTGCTGCGCCTCGCGGACGACGACCACGTGCTCTGCCTCACGCTGCACCACGTCGTCAGCGACGGCTGGAGCCGCGGCGTGCTGGTGCGCGAGCTCGCCGCGCTCTACGCCGCCTGCAGCCGCGGAGAAGTCCCACATCTGCCGGAGCTGCCGGTGCAGTACGCGGACTACGCGGTGTGGCAGCGCGAATGGCTGAGCGACGAGGTGCTGGAGGAGCAGGTCGGCTGGTGGCGGACGCGGCTTGCCGGCGCGCCGCCGCTGCTGGAGATCCCCACGGACCGCCCGCGCGCGCCGGGGCTGAGCCCGCTCGCGGCCAGCCAGGGCTTCCGCGCCGCGCCCGGCCTGCCGCCGCGGCTGCGGGACATCGCGCGGCGCGAAGGGGCCACGCTGTTCATGACGCTGCTTGCGGCGTGGCAGGCGCTCCTGGGCCGCTACGCCGGGCAGGAAGACGTGGTCGTCGGCAGCCCCGTCGCGGGGCGCGACCGGCGCGAGGTGGAGGGACTGATCGGCTTCTTCGTCAACATGCTCCCGCTGCGCGCGGACCTGTCCGGGGATCCCACCTGGCACGAGCTGCTGGGACGGGTGCGGGACGAGACGCTGGGGGCGTACGACCACCAGGCGCTCCCCTTCGAGCGCCTGGTGGACGAGCTGGGCGTGGCGCGCAGCCTCGTGCACGCGCCGGTCTTCCAGACGGTCTTCACCCTGGACCAGGACGGCGGGGACGGCGGGCGGCCGGAGCTGGGCAATCTCGCCGTGGAGCCGTTCGGCGGCGGCGGGCACGTCGCCAAGTTCGACCTGGACCTGGTGCTCGCCGATGCGGGCGAGGAGCTGGGCGGGTCGATCGTGTACCGCTCCGCGCTGTTCGAGGCGGCGACCGTCGCGCGCATGGCCGGGCACCTGGCGGCCGTGCTGGAGGCGCTGGCGGCCGACCCCGGGGCGCGCCTCTCGGAGGCGTCGCTGCTCCGCGACGCCGAGCGGGCGCAGCTGCTGGCCGACGCCCGGGCGGAGCCGGTCCAGGGGCCGGCGGCGTGCGTGCACGAGCTGTTCGCGGCGCAGGCCGCGCGCACTCCCGGGCTGGCGGCGGTCGCCGGCCCCGGCGGGACGCTGAGCTACGCGGAGCTGGAGCGCCGGGCCAACCGGCTCGCGCACCACCTGCGCTGGCGGGGCGTCGGGCCGGAGGTCCGCGTCGGCGTGTGCCTGGAGCGCGGCGTGGAGATGGTGGTGGCGGTGCTGGGCGTGCTGGGGGCCGGCGGCGCCTACGTTCCGCTGGACCCCGCCTACCCGGCCGAGCGCCTGGCGTACACCCTGGACGACTCCGGCGCCACGCTGCTGGTGTCGGAGAGCCGCCTGCTGGACAGGGTCCCGGACTTCGCGGGCGGGCGCGTCCTCCTGGACGCGGACCGCGAGGCGATCGCCGCCGGGCCGGACGGTGCCCTGCGGAGCGGGGCAGGCCTCCGCAGCGCGGCGTACGTCGTCTACACCTCCGGCTCCACGGGGCTGCCCAAGGGCGTGGTGGTGGAGCACGCGGCGCTGGCGAGCACGCTGCTGGGCACCCGCGCGAGCTTCGCCCCGGCCGCCGGCGAGGTGATGCCGGCGCTGGCGAGCTTCGCGTTCGACATCTGGGCGTTCGAGGTCTTCGCCCCGCTGCTCTCGGGCGGGCAGCTGCGGCTGCCGCCGCGGGAGACGGTGCTCGACGTGGAGCGCCTGGCCGGGGAGCTGGCCGATGTGGACGCGGTGCACGCGGTGCCGGCGCTGATGCGCGAGCTGGTCGCCCGGGTGCGGGCCGGGCCGGGGACGCTGCCGCGCTTGCGGCGCGTGTTCGTGGGCGGCGACGCGGTCCCCCCCGACCTCCTGGGGGAGATGCGGGAGGCCTTCCCCTCCGCCGGGATCCGGGTGCTGTACGGGCCCACGGAGGCGACCATCCTCGCGGCGGCCTCGCGGCCGGAGGCGGGAAGCACCGCGTGGCAGGCGGTGGGCCGGGCGCTCCCCGGGGTGGGGCTGTACGTGTGCGACGCGGCGGGCGGCCTGCTCCCCGTGGGCGTGCCGGGGGAACTGTGGATCGGCGGCGCGGGGGTGGCGCGCGGCTACCTGGGGCGGCCGGGATTGACGGCGGAAAGGTTCGTCCCCGACGCCTTCGCCGGCCGGCCGGGCGCGCGGCTGTACCGCACCGGGGACCGGGTGCGGCGCCGCGCGGACGGGGAGCTGGAGTTCCTGGGGCGCATGGACCAGCAGGTCAAGATCCGCGGCTTCCGCGTGGAGCCGGGCGAGATCGAGGCGGCGCTGCGGGAGCTGGAGGGCGTGCGCGACGCGGCGGTGGCGGCCCGCGAGGACGCGCCTGGGCAGAAGCGCCTGGTGGCCTACGTGGTCCCTGCCGGGGGGGCGCGGCCCACCGCCGGCGAGCTGCGGGCGCGCCTGCAGACGCGGCTCCCGGAGCACATGGTGCCGGGGGCGTTCGTCGTGCTGGAGGCGCTGCCGCTGTCGTCCACCGGCAAGGTGGACCGGCGGGCGCTGCCGGCGCCGGCAGGCGCGGCGGCGGAGCGCCGCGCGCCGCGGACCCCGGCGGAAGAGGTGCTTGCGGAGATCTGGGGCGACGTGCTGGGGAGGGAGCGGGTGGGGGCGGACGAGGACTTCTTCGAGCTGGGGGGACACTCCCTGCTGGCGACGCGGGTGGTGTCGCGGGTGCGGGCGGCCTTCGGGGTGGAGCTGCCGCTGCGCGCGATCTTCGAGGCGCCCACCGTCGCCGCCCTGGCGGCCGCGGTCGGCGCGCTGCGGGCGGAGGGCGGGCGCGCTCAGGCGCCGCCCCTCGTCCCCGTGCCCCGCGACGGCCGGGCGCTGCCGCTCTCCTTCGCGCAGCAGCGGCTCTGGTTCATCGACCAGCTGGAGCCCGGCAGCGCCCTGTACAACATGCCGTTCGCGCTGCGCCTGCGGGGCCGCTTCGACCCGGCGCTGCTGGAGCGCGCCCTGACCGGGATCGTGCGGCGCCACGAGACGCTGCGCACCGTCTTCGCCGCCGTGGACGGCGAGCCCGTGCAGGTGGTCCGCGCCGCCGCCCCGTTCGTCCTCCCCGTCGCCGACCTGCGGGGCCTGCCGGTGGAGGCGCGCGGGGCGCAGGCCCTGCGGCTCGTGTCGGCGGAGGCGGCGCGGCCGTTCGACCTGGCCGCGGGACCGCTGCTGCGCGCCCTCGCGGTCCGCCTGGAGGAGGACGGGTGGGCGCTGCTCCTGGCCATGCACCACGTCGTCGCCGACGGGTGGAGCACGGGGGTGCTGGTGCGCGAGCTTTCCGCGCTCTACGACGCCTTCAGCCGGGGCGAGGAGCCGCGACTCCCCGAGCTCCCCGTGCAGTACGCCGACTTCGCCGCCTGGCAGCGCGCCTGGCTTTCGGGCGCAACGCTGGAAGCGCATCTCGGCTTCTGGCGCGAGAAGCTGGCGGACGCCCCGCCGCTGCTGGAGCTGCCGACCGACTGGCCGCGCCCGCAGGTGCGGGACGCCCGCGGCGCGAGCGTGCGGATCGAGCTTCCCGCAAAAGTCTCGGGCGGGCTGCGCGCCCTCGCCCGGCGCGAGGGGGCGACGGCGTTCATGGCGCTGCTGGCGGCCTGGCAGCTCCTGCTGTCGCGCTACGCGGGGCAGGAGGACGTCAGCGTGGGCACGCCCATCGCCGGGCGTACGCGCCTGGAGACGGAGGGGCTGATCGGCTTCTTCGTCAACACGCTCGTGCTGAGGACCGACCTGTCGGGCGAGCCCTCGTTCCGCGAGCTGCTGGCGCGGGTGCGGGAAACCACGCTGGCCGCGTACCCGCACCAGGAGGTCCCCTTCGAGCGGCTGGTGGAGGAGCTGGCGCCGGAGCGCACCCTCGCCCACACCCCGCTCTTCCAGGCGATGTTCGCGCTGCAGAACAACGAGCGCGGCGAGCTGCGCATGGGCCCGGTGGAGGTGGAGCCCCTGGCGGCCGGCGGCGCGGAGACGGCGAAGTACGACCTGACGCTGGAGCTGGGGGAGGACGAGCGGGGCTTCGCCGGGTCGTTCGCGTACCGCGCCGGGCTGTGGGACCGGGCGACGATGGAGCGGATGGCGGCCCACTTCGTCCGCCTGGCGGCGGCGGTCGTGGCGGACGCCGACGGTCCCGCCGCCGGCGCCGCCTTCCTGGGCCGGGAGGAGCGCACACAGCTCCTGGCGGGGTGGAACGCCACGGAGGCCGGCTATCCCGCCGGGGACCTGGTGCACGACCTGTTCGCCGCCCAGGCGGCGCGGACGCCGGACGCCGTCGCGCTGGGGTTCGGCGCGCGGGAGATCCGCTACGTGGAGCTGGACGCCGCGGCAAACCGGCTCGCCGGTCTGCTGCGGCGCCGCGGGGTGGGTCCGGAGAGCCGGGTGGGGGTGATGCTCGGGCGCAGGCCGGGGCTGCTCGTCGCCCTGCTCGGGGTGCTCAAGGCCGGCGGCGCCTACGTGCCGCTGGACCCGGCGTACCCGCGCGAGCGCCTGGCCCGGATGATCGAGGACGCCGCGGTCGAGCTGGTGCTGACGACCGGGGAGCTGGCGGACCGCTGCGGCGGCGCGGAGGTCCTGGCGCTGGACGCGGCGGCCGCGGAGCTGGCCCGCCAGCCCGCGGACGCGCCGCGGACGGGCGTGGGGCCGGAGAACCTGTCGCACGTCGTCTTCACCTCCGGGTCCACCGGGCGGCCCAAGGGGGTGATGATCCGCCACGCCTCCACCGCGGTGCTGATGCACTGGATGCGCGACAACGTGCCGGACCGGGAGCGCTCCGGCGTGCTGTGGTCCACCTCCGTCAGCTTCGACGTGTCGGTGGCCGAGGTCTTCGGCACGCTGTGCTGGGGCGGCAGGCTGGTGCTGGTGGAGAATGCGCTGGCGCTGCCGGAGGCGGCGGGGCGGGGGATCGTCTACGCGAGCATGGTCCCCACCGCCGCGGCCGAGCTGCTGCGCGCGGGCGGGATCCCGGCGAGCGTGCGGACGCTCAACCTGGGCGGCGAGCCGCTGCCGGCCGACCTGGCCCGGGCGCTGTACGCCACGGGCACGGTGGAGACGGTGGGGAACCTGTACGGCCCCACCGAGGACACCACGTACTCCACCTATGCGCGGGTGGCCCGGGACGCCGACCGGGTGCCGGTGGGCCGCCCGGTGGCGAACACGCGGGCGTACGTGCTGGACGCGCGCCTGGAGCCGGTGCCCGTGGGCGTGGCCGGCGAGCTGTACCTGGCCGGCGACGGGACGGCGCGCGGCTACGCGGGCCGCCCCGGGCCGACGGCCGAGCGGTTCCTCCCCGACGCCTTCGGCGCGGCGGGGGGGCGGATGTACCGGACGGGGGACCGGGTGCGCTGGCTGGCCACGGGGGAGCTGGAGTACCTGGGCCGGACGGACCAGCAGGTCAAGGTGCGCGGCTTCCGCGTCGAGCCCGGGGAGATCGAGGCGGTGCTGCGGGAGCACCCCGGCGTGCGGGACGCCGTGGCCGTGGTGCGCGGGGACGCCGCCCCCGGCGCGCCCGGCGAGCGGCGGCTGGTCGCCTACGTGGTGGGCGAGGCGGACGCGGCGGAGCTGCGGGCGCACCTCCGGGCGCACCTGCCGGAGCACATGGTGCCCTCCGCGATCGTGGAACTGGCGGAGCTGCCGCGGACCGGGAGCGGCAAGACCGACCGGCGGGCGCTCCCCGCGCCGGAGCCGGCGGCCGGGGCGGCGGCGTACGTGGCGCCGCGCACCCCGGAGGAGGAGGTGCTGGCCGGGATCTGGGCCGCGGTGCTGGGAACCGAGCGCGTCGGCGCCACGGACGACTTCTTCGCGCTCGGCGGCCATAGCCTGCTGGCGGTCCGCCTGCTGGCCCGGGTCGAGGCGGCGACGGGGCGGCGCCTGCCGCTCGCCGCCCTGTTCGCCGCGCCCACGGTGGAGCGGCTGGCCGGCCTCCTCCGGGCGGAGCCGGACGCGTCGCCCGCGTCGCCGCTCGTGCGCCTTCACCAGGGGGGGACGGGCACCCCCCTCTTCCTGGTCCACGCCGCCGGGGGGAGCGCGCTCCCCTTCCAGGCGCTGGGCCGGCGGCTGGGCGCGGAGCGTCCCGTCTACGGGCTGCAGTCCCGGGGGCTGGACGGCGAGGCCGCCCCGCGGGCGGGCATCGCGGAGATGGCCGAGGACTACCTCGCCCGCGTGCGCGGCGTCCAGCCGCGCGGGCCCTACCTGCTGGGCGGCTGGTCGATGGGCGGAGTCGTGGCCTACGAGATGGCACGCCGCCTCCGCGCGGCGGGCGAGGAGGTGGCGCTGCTGGCACTGCTCGACTCCGTGCTGGCCCCGTCCGGCGGGGAGCCCGCGGACGACCTCCAGCCGTACCTGGACTTCGCGCTCCAGCTGGGGCTCGCGTCCGGCCAGGCCGGCGGCGTATCGGAGTCGGAAGCCCGGGCGATGGGCCACGCCGAGCGCCTGGAGCACGTCCGCCGCGCGGCGGTCGCGGCCGGCCTGTTCCCGCCCGACGTCGGCGCGGAGCGGATGGCGGGCCTGTTCGCGGTGTTCCGCGCCAACGCGCTCGCGCTGCGGCGCTACGTCCGCGGGACCTACGACGGCGAGGTGGTCCTGCTCCAGGCCGCCGAGGGCTCCGCGACCGACCCGTCCGCGCGGGCCGCGTGGGAGGCGGTCGCCGCGGGCGGGGTGCGGACGCACACGGTCCCCGGGACGCACTTCGGCATGATGCGCGAGCCGCTGTCGCGAGCCGTGGCCGATGTTCTCGTGGACGAGTTGCGCCGCACCGGGATCTGACGACCGGATCCGGCTGAAACAGCTTGGTACGACCGGTTCGGGCGTGCCCCCGCTGGCGCGGGGTCGGGCTGCGGCTCCGTAGCAGACGAAACGACCGTCTGCAACGGAGGCGAGCCCGCGCAAACAGCCGCGCGGTCTCGCCGCTTCGCGCTCGCATCCCTCACGCGGGCGCCGCGCTGGCGTCCGCGAGGGTGGGCCCCCTCACCCCCCGGCCCCCTCTCCCACGAGGGGAGAGGGGGAGCACGGCAACGGCGACCCCCCTCCCCCCGGCCCCCTCCCCCGCAAGGGGGGAGGGTGGCGAGCCTCAAGCGAGCCGGGTGGGGGCCTGTCGCGTGAGGGATTTCGGCCCGAAGGGGCGAGACCCGGCGGCTGTTTGCCGGGGCTCGACTCCGTTGGGCTGCGTTGTTTGCAGCCCTACGGAGCCGAAGCCCGACCCCGGCGCAGCCGGGGGCACGCCCGAATCCCATGCTCCCGACCCCGACGCCAGCCGAGGGCACGCCCGAATCAGCCGTTCAATTCGAAACCGTCCAGCGGTTGTTGGTCCGGTCGATGTCCGGGAACGCCTCCTCCGGGTCGATCTCCACCCGCGTCACCGCGGGCACGGACCGGACCCGCACGACCTGGCTCCGCGCCCCTCCCAGCCACACCTCCACCGGCACCTCCACCCGCTCGGTGCTCCCGTCCGCGCGCGTCACCACCAGCCGCGCGGGCATCGGCGCCATCCCCAGGTCCGCGACGGTGATCTCGGTCTCGGCGCCGGCGGCGCGCACCCCGGCGACCGCCTGGTCCAGCGTCCACGTCTCGAACCACCAGGTGCGCCAGAACCAGTCCAGGTCGCGCCCGGACACGTCCTCGAAGGTGTTCCACAGGTCGTACGGCTGCGGGTGGCGGTTCGTCCAGCGCCGGCCGTACTCGCGCAGGGCGCGCACGAACACCTCCTCGCCCAGGAGCCCGCGGAGGCTCCGCAGGGTGGTGGCCGTCTTGTCGTAGCTGCCGAAGCTGAACGCCAGCGGGGTGGGGAACAGGTCGCCGTGGCGCATCAGCTCCGCCTCGCCCGTGTACGTCTCGCGCCCGCCCATGCGCGCCAGCTCCAGGTAGCGCTCGCGGACGTTCCGCTCCGGCTCCGGCCCGTGGAAGAACTCCCGCACCGCCTGCGCCTGGTTGAAGCGCGTGAGCCCCTCGTCCTGCCAGGTGTACCGGCGCTCGTTGGACCCCACCGACATGGGGAACCACATGTGCGCGGTCTCGTGGGCGGTCACGGAGTACAGCGAGATGGTGTCGCGCTGCCCGCCGATGCAGGTCATCATGGGGTACTCCATCCCGCTGCACGACACGACCCCGTCCATGGAGGTCATCTGCGGGTACGGGTACGGCCACAGGTAGCCGCTGAGGAATTCCACCGCGTGCCGGGTGTAGACCGCGGACCGGTCCCACGCCCACGCCACCTTTTCGGGGCGGTAGAAGGTGTGGATGGCGGCGGTGTCCGGCCTCCCGTCGCCCGTGGCGTCCCCGGCGGCGGCGGCGGTGGCGTCCCACAGGTACCGGTCGGAGGTCCCCCAGGCGAAGTCGCGGACGCCCCGGGCCTGGAACCGCCAGGTGAGCCTGCGGTCCGGCGAGGTGCGCGTCGCCCGCCCCGCGCCCCGGTCGGCCGCGGCGACCACGTGCACCACCCCGGCGCCGCCGCGCGCGGCCTCCAGCCGGGCGAGGGTCTGCGGGGTGAGAATTTCCGCGGCGTTGCCCAGCGTCCCGGTGGAGCCCACCAGCCACCCCTGCGGGACGGTGACGGACACGTCGTAGTCGGCGTAGCCCATGTAGAACTCCGCGCGCCCCAGGTACGGGTCGGTGAACCACCCGTCCACGTCGTCGTAGACGGCGATCTGCGGGTACCAGTAGGCGATGAAGAAGACTTCGCCGTCGGTCCCCGTGCGCGGCGCCCCGTCCGGCGGGACGACGTAATTCCAGGCGAACTCGAAGTCGGCGCTCCCCCCGGGCTCGATGGGCCGCGGGAGCCGCAGCGTGGCGACGGTGCCGCTCACCGCGTACGCGGGCGTCCCCGCCTCGTCCAGCGCGCCGACGGCCGGGAGCGCCTGCCCCTGCGCCGCCACCCGCGCGAGCTCCACCCCTCCGGTCGCCGGGACCGGGTCGTTCCGGGGGGCGCCCGGCGCGAACAGGTTGGGGTGCAGGTACACCGCCACGGTGGCCAGGGTGTCGGGGGAGCGGTTCCGGTAGCGCACCGTCCCGGTCCCCGTGAGCCGCCGGGTGGCCGGGTCCAGCCGGGCCGAGAGCGCGTACTGCGCGTACTGCGTCCAGTAGCGCGGCCCCGGCCGGCCGGTGCGGGTGCGCGTCCCCCGCTCCACCGCGCGCCGGAACGCCGGGCTTTCGACCACCGGGTACGGCCGCGGCCGCGCCTCCGCGGCCGGCGGCGCGGCCGCCCGCGCCTGCGCTCCCGCGGGCGGCGGCAGCGCGCCGGCGAGCAGCGCGAGCCCGGCGGCGCGGAGCACGGGGTGGGCGATCCAACGGGAAAGGGCCATCGCGTAGCGTCTCCGCGCGTGTGGGGTCTGGGGGAACGCGCGGAATCTAAAGCGGGAGCGGCGGCGGGGCGAGGCGAGCGCCCGCGGCGGCGGCCGGGACGTCCCGCACGCCCGCGGCCTGGGGCAGCGTCTCCACGGCGACGATCCGGAACCGCCGCGTCCCGTGCGGCGTCGCCACCGCCACCCGGTCCCCGGGCCTGCGGCCGAGCACGGCCTGGCCGACCGGCGAGGCGAGCGTGACCTGGTCCTCGTCCAGGTCGATCATCTCTCCCGTCACCAGCGTGTACGACACGCGCTCCCGGGTGTCGAGGTCCTGGAGCACGACGGACGAGCCGAAGCCGGCGCGGTCGTACCAGAGCGTGCCCGGATCGAGCCCGGCCAGCCCCGCCACCAGCTGCCCCAGGCGCCGCACGCGCCCCTGGATCCCGCGCTCGCGCTCCCCCACCGGCGGGCTCACGCGCACCTCCACGTCGCCGGCCGCGCCCGCGGGCACGGCGTCGGTCACCTCCTGGGCGAGCCTTTCCAACTCGGATCCCAGCCTCGCTCTCAATTCCAGCAGCATCGTCTCCTCCATGGCGGAAGGCACCCCTTTCCATCCCGGTCTCGCGAGGCGGCGCTTCGTTACGGCGCCGGGAACCGGGGGTCGGCGAGCGGCGAGACTGTTTCCGCCCTGGGGGGTATGACCAGGGGATTCGCGGGCGCCGCGAAAATCGAGTGTAACGCGAGCGGCCGTTCCGAGACCGTACAGAGAGAGCCCGTACCCGTACCGGGGCGGACAGTGGACGAACGCGCGGCCGGTCGAGTCGATCTCGACCGGCCTCTGCGCATACCACGGAGAACACGATGCGGCAGACGGAATGGGACGGGTTCCGGAGCCCCAAGGAGCGCGCGGGCACGCTGCCCAACAGCAGCCTCCCGCCCCCGGACCCGGGCACGGTGGAGGACCTGCTGGCCCGCGCGCTCCGGCAGCGCGACGAAGCCGCGTTCGACGCGCTTCTCGATCGCCTGCACTCGCCCATGCTCCGCCTGGCCCGGGTCTACGTCCGGAGCCGGGAGGACGCGGAAGAGGTCGTCCAGGACAGCTGGCTGGCCGCGCTCGCCGGGATCGACCGCTTCCAGGGCCGCTCGTCGCTGAAGACCTGGCTGTTCCGGATCCTCGTGTACCGCGCCCGGACGCGCGGCAGGCGCGAGGCGCGCACGGTCCCCTTTTCGGCGCTCGCGGCGTCCGCGGAGGGCGGGCCCGGCAGATTCCGGGAGGACGGGTGGATCGGCGAGACGCCGCGAGCCGGGACGGAGCGGTTCCTTTCCGAGTCCATGCACCGCGCGAGCAGCGGGCCCGAGGACGCGCTCCTCGCGGCGGAGCTGCGCCACCGGATCGAGAGCGCCATCGGGCGGCTGCCGGCCCGCCAGCGGGAGGTCGTCACCCTCCGCGACCTGGAGGGCTGGTCCGCGGAAGAGGCCTGCGAGCTCCTGGGCCTGACCGAGGCCAACCAGCGCGTGCTCCTGCACCGCGCGCGGGTGCGGGTGCGGGACGCGATCGTGCCCTACGTGGCGGCTTCCGGGGGCGGCGACGCTTTTCGTACCACGTGCCGCGTGCGGGTGTCGGACCGTCCTCCGCAGAGGCTTGCCGTAGCCGGGGTGAAGAGATCGGGGTCCGGGCGTGCCCCCGGCTGCGCCGGGGTCGGGAGCATGGGATTCGGGCGTGCCCCCGGCTGCGCCGGGGTCGGGCTTCGGCTCCGTAGGGCTGCAAACGACGCAGCCCAACGGAGTCGAGCCCCGGCGGAAACAGCCCCGCCGGGTCTCGCCCCTTCGGGCCGGAATCCCTCACGCGGGGTGGACGCTGGCGCCCGCGAGTGCGGACCCCCTCACCCCCCGGCCCCCTCTCCCCCGCGAGCGGGGGAAAGGGGGAGAACGGCACGGCATCCTTTCCTTCAGAGTTTTGCGGACGACCCGCTGTGTTGCAGGGCGTCGAGCAGCCTCCTCTTCATCCCGGGCGGGATGCGCTCCGCGGGGATCGCCGCCAGGCGGTCGATGGCCCATCGCATCCGGCGGAGCTGTCGGCGGCACCCCGGGCACGCGCGGAGGTGAGCGTCCAGCTCCGCTTCGATCTCCGGCGGAAGCGCCTGCTCCAGGTACTCGGTGGTCCCCGTCGCGACCTGCTCGCACCCGAATGGCCGGTACATGCGCCTCGTCGCCCCGTTGAAGTCCCGGATGGCCGCGCCACGCACCGGGACCCGCCCGTCGTGATGTAGCTGCCCGGTGGTCGGTCTCGCCGGCCTCCGGGACGTTACACGGCCGGCCCGCCCGTCCGCACCCCGTCTCCACACCCTCCTGTCCGGTGTGCCTGCTTCCCGCGACCGGGGAGCGGGCGGATCGGCCGGTGGACGCCGCGCCCGAGCCGGCGCCGGAGGACGACGGGGTGCTCGCGGCCGGCGGCTGAGCGAGCTCGGCCGGACGACCGGAGATCGCGCGGCGGCGGTGGACCTCGTGGGCGCGCGCCGGCACCCGCGCTTCCGGCTCCCGGCGCCGTACGTCCTCCCGCGCCGCCCCGGTCTCCCGTGGCCGGACGGTCTGAAACCTGCGAGGCACGCGGCCGTTCCCGTGATCCCATGGGAGCCTTCGCCGCTGGAGAACCCATGTGGCTGCTCACCCTCAGGTCCATCCTGGTCGCCACGGACCTCGGCGAAGCGTCGCTGCCCGCGCTTCGCACCGCCGCCCGCCTGGCCCCGCTCGCCGGGGCCGGGCTCCACCTGCTGCACGTCGCGGACGACCCGCCGCCGGGAGGCGAGGCGCGGCTGCGGGAGCACTTCCGTCTCGCCGTGCCGGAGTCGCCCGGGCCCGACGGCGTCGCGGTGATCCCCGGCTCCCCGGCCGCGGTCATCGTGGAGCACGCGGCGCGGGTCGGGGCGGACGTCGTGATCCTGGGACCGCACCGCAGGGGCGGCGCGGCGGGGGCGATGGGGAGCACGGCGGCGAGCGTGGTGGCCGCCGCCCCGTGTCCATGCCTGGTGGCGGCGACGGAGCTCCGCCTGCCGCTGGAGCGCGTCGTCGTCCCCGTCGACCTTTCGGAGATCGCGGGCGGGGCGCTGTCGGTGGCGCTCTCCTGGGCGTCGGCGCTGCGCCCGCGGGGCGGCGATGCGCGCCTGACGGCGCTGCACGTGGCGCCGGACCCCGCCGCCCCGGCCGCCGGCCAGGCCGTGGGCGAGGAGGTCCGGCGGGCGCGTGACCGGGCGGGCGGAGCGGCACGCGTCGAGATCCGCGAGGTGGTCGCCCCCGGCTCCGATCCGGCGCGGGAGATCCTGCGCGGAGCGGTCTCGGCGTCGGCCGACCTGCTGGTGATGGGAACGCGCGGGACGGCCGGCGCGGCCCCGGGGCTGGGGAGCGTGTCGGCCGCGGTGGCGCGCGAAGCGCCCTGCCCGCTGCTGCTCGTGCCGCCGGCGGCCTGGCGGGAGCAGGGCGCCTGACGGCTCCGGCTCCGCCCGGCGCGCATACCCGGCGTCCCACGGCGGCGGGCCGGTTCCCGCGACGTGGAGGTGAGCGGCGGATGCCACGCACGAGGGCACGATGATCTCCATGCTGCTCGCGCTCTCCCTCGCCGGAAGCTGCGCGGCGTATCCGCTCGGCCGGCGGGCCGGGGGCAGGGCGGCCGGCTGGCTGCTCGCGCTCCTGCCGGCGGGGCTCTTCGCCGCCTTCCTGCGCTTCGCGCCGGCGATCGAGGCGGGCCGCGTCATCACCGAGCGGCGGGCCTGGGCGCCCTCGCTGGGGGTCGAGCTGGCGCTGCGCCTGGACGGGTTCTCCTTCCTCTTCTGTCTGCTCATCACGGGCATCGGCGCGCTGGTCGTGGTCTACGCCGGCGCCTACCTCACCGGGGAATCGGACGCGGACCGCGCCCGCTTCCTCGCCCTGGTCCTGTTCTTCATGACGGCGATGCTGGGCGCCGTCCTCGCGGACGACCTGCTCGTCCTGTTCCTCTTCTGGGAAGCGACCAGCGTCCTTTCCTTTCTGCTCATCGGCTTCGACGCCGGCAGCGCGTCCGCGCGGCGGTCCGCGCTGATGGCGCTGCGCGTGACCGCGGGGGGCGGGCTCGCCCTGCTCGCCGCGATCCTCCTCATCGGCGCGACGCTCGGCACCTACTCCATGACCGCTGCGGTCGCGCGGGCGCCCGAGCTGGCGCGGAGCCCGTGGGCCCTGCCGATCCTGGCCGGGCTCCTCGTCGGCGCGTTCACCAAGTCGGCCCAGTTCCCGTTCCACTTCTGGCTCCCCAACGCCATGCAGGCGCCCACGCCCGCCTCGGCGTACCTGCACTCGGCGACGATGGTGAAGCTGGGCGTGTACCTGCTGGCGCGCTTCGAGCCGGTGATCGGCGCGGTGCCCGGGGGGCGCGACACCCTGGTCGCGGTCGCCCTCGCCACGATGCTGGTGGGCGCGTACCAGGCGCTGCGCGCCGAGAACTTCAAGGCCGTCCTCGCCTACTCGACGGTGGCGTCGCTGGGGATCCTGGTCATGCTCGTGGGGCTGGACGGGCCCATGGCGAGCGTCGCGACGGTCGGCTTCATCCTCGCCCACGCGCTGTACAAGGCGACGCTGTTCTTCTGCGCGGGCACCGTGCTGCACGCCACCGGGCTGAGCAAGCTGCGCCAGATGGGCGGGCTGCGGCGCTTCCTCCCCGTCACGGCCGCGGCGGCCGTGCTCGCCAGCCTGTCCATGGCGGGGTTGCCTCCCTTCCTGGGGTTCATCTCCAAGGAGTTCCTGTTCGAGGCGCAGATCCGCAGCTCCCGGGACGCGGTCCCGGTGGCGGTGGCGGTGCTCGTCAACGCCGTGATCGTGGGCGTCGCGGGCGTGGTCACCTTGCGCCCGTTCTTCATGGGCGAGGGGAAGGTGCGGGAGGTCCGGCACCGCGAGGTGCCGGGGCTGCTCGTGGGACCGGTGGCGCTGGCGCTGCTCGGCCTGGTCATCAGCCTGGAGCCGGACTGGGTGAGCCGGTCGGTGCTGCGCCCGGCGGTGGCCGCCATCTACGGCCAGCCGGTGGAGGTGGAGGTCGCGCTGTGGCACGGGGTGACGCCCATGCTGGCGCTGAGCGTGGCGGTGGTGGGCATCGGCGCGCTGCTCTTCACCTTCTGGGGCCCCATCCACCGGCGCCTGCGCACCCGGTCTCCCCTGGACCGGTACGAGGCGGAGCACGCCTACGAAGCCCTGCTCCGGCGGGTGGAGGCCGCCGCGGCGGGGACGGCCGCGCGCGTCCAGCACGGCGGCCTGCGCGGCTACCTGTGGACCGTGCTCGCCGGCACGCTGGGGTTCGTGGCGTGGGGGCTGATCGCGTCGGGAGCGCCGCCGCGCCTCCCCGACGGGTGGGGCGGGCTGCGCCCCGGGCCCGCGGCGGCGGCGCTGGTGGGTCTCGCCGGGGGCGTCGCCGCCACCCGGGCGCGGTCGCTGCTGGCCGCCATGGTCGCGGTGGGGCTGGTGGGGCTGGTGGCGGCGCTCACCTTCATGATGAACGGCGCGCCCGACCTGGCGCTCACCCAGTTCGCCGTGGAGTCGCTGCTGGTGGTGCTGCTCACCGTCGCGCTGTTCGTGCTGCCGCTGCGCGCGCCCTCCACGCGCACGCGGCGCGAGCGGGCGCTGGACGCCGCGCTGGCCACGGCCTTTTCGATGGTGCTGTTCGTGGTGCTGCTCGACATGGGCGCGGCGCCGCGGCACGCGGAAGTCTCGGAGTTCTTCGGCGCCCGCAGCTACGTGGAAGCGTTCGGGCGCAACGTCGTCAACGTCATCCTGGTGGACTTCCGCGGCTTCGACACGCTGGGCGAGACGGCGGTGATCGCGCTCTCGGCCATGATCGCGTGGTCGCTGCTCGGGCCGCGGTCCCCGCGGGAGGAGCGCGCCGGGGCCGCCGCGACGCCCTCCGCCTTCATCCTCGCCATCACCAGCCCGCTCTTCTTCTGGCTCCTCCTCGCGCTGTCGGTGGTCGTCCTGCTGCGCGGCCACAACGAGATCGGCGGCGGGTTCGTGGGCGGGCTGACGGCCGCCCTGGCCTTCGCCGTCGTGTCGCTCGCCCACGGCGTGGAGCGGGCCCGCGCGAGGCTGCGCCTGCACCCGCTCTCGCTGGCCGGCGGCGGGCTCCTGCTCGCGCTCGCGAGCGGCCTGCCGGGGCTGCTGCTGCACGGCGACTTCCTGCGCCACGTCTGGCTGGAGGTGGACTGGCTGGGGCTGCACCTCAAGCAGGGCACGACCCTGCTGTTCGACCTGGGCGTGTACGCGGCGGTGCTGGGCGCCGTGCTCGCCTTCCTCTTCGGCCTGCGGCGGGAGGCGGCCCGGTGAGCGTCCTGTACGCGTTCGTCGCCGCAGGCCTTTTCGGCTGCGGGCTGTACATGGTCCTGTCGCGCCACCTGGTGCGGATGCTGCTGGGGCTGTCGCTGCTGACGACCGCGGTGAACCTGGTGCTGTTCCAGGCGGGCCGCATCCGGTCGGCGCAGCCGCCGCTGATCGCGGAGGGCGCCGACCGGCTGCACGACTCGGCGGACCCGCTGCCGCAGGCGCTGGTGCTGACCGCCATCGTGATCGGCTTCGCGCTCAGCGTGATCCTCGTGTCCCTCGCATTGCGCGCCCATCGCGCGCACGGCACGCTCGCGAGCGACGAGATCCGCTCCGCCGACAGGCTGGGCCATCCCCTCGCCGGACGGCCGGGCGATGATCGCTGACGCGCTGGCCGGCGGCGCGGCGCTGTGGCCGGTGGCGGTCCCGCTCGGCGCGGCCGCGCTCACGCTGCTCCTCCGCCGCCGGCCGGCGCTGCAGCGCGGCGTCATGGAGGGGGCGGTGGCGCTCATGCTGGCGGCCGCCGTCCTGCTGCTGTCACGGGTCGCGCGCGGCGAGGCCGCCGTCGTGGACTTCGGCGGGTGGGGCGCGCCGTTCGGGGTGACGTTCGTCGCGGACGGGCTGAGCGCCGCCCTGTGCACGACCGCGGGCGTCGTGGCGCTCGCGGTCGCCGTCTTCGCGCGCGCCGACATCCGCGCGCGGCGGCGGCGCGCCGGCTTCGACCCGCTGTTCCTGGGGATGCTGGCGGCGGTCAACGGCGCGTTCCTCGCCGGCGACGTCTTCAACCTGTACGTCTGGTTCGAGCTGATGCTGGTCACCGCGCTCGGGCTGGTGACGCTCGACCGGCGGCCCGCCCAGGTCGACGGCGCGTTCCGCTACGCGGCCATGAGCATGCTGGGCGCGACGTTCATGCTGGTGGGCATCGGGCTCCTGTACGGCGAGACGGGGACGCTCGACATGGCGCACCTGTCCACCCTCCTGGCCGGACGGGCGCCCTCGGTGACGCTCAGCGCCGCGGCGTACCTGCTGCTGGCGGGCCTCGCGCTCAAGGCGGGGCTGTTCCCCCTCTTCTTCTGGCTGCCCGCCTCCTACCACACGGCGCCCATCACGGTGTCCGCGGCGCTCGCCGGGCTGCTGACCAAGGTGGCCTTCTACGCCTGCCTGCGCGTGTTCGTGCTGGTGTTCGGGGTGGGCTCCGGCGCGGCGGCCGTCCCGGGGCTGCCGCCGCTCTTCGCGCTGCTCGCCGCCGCGACGATGCTCGTCAGCGTGCTCGCCGCGATCGCGCAGGTGGACGTCCGCCGGCTGCTCGCCTTCCACGTCGCCGGGCAGGTGGCGTACCTGGCGATGGGGCTGGCGCTCGCCTCGCGGCTGGGCGTCGCCGCGGCCATCTTCTATACGATGCACACCATGCTGGTGCAGACCGGCCTGTTCCTGGGCGCCGGCGCGATCGCGCGCGCGGGCGGCGGATACGACCTGCGCAGCGCCGGCGGCCTGATGCGCGACCACCCGCTCTTCGCCTCGCTCTTCGCCGTGCTCGCCCTGTCCATCTCCGGCGTCCCGCCGCTGTCCGGCTTCTGGGCGAAGCTCCTCGTCATCGACGCCGCCTTCCGCGCCGGCTCGCCGGGCTCCGCCTGGCTGGCCGTGGCCGCGCTGGCGACCGGCTTCATGACGCTGTACTCCATGAGCATGCTGTGGACGCAGGCCTTCTGGCGGGGGCGCGGCCGCGGGCGGAGCGCCGCGCGCCGCATTCCGCCCGCCATGCTGGTGGCCGTCGCGCTCATGGCCGCGTGCACCCTGGGGCTGGGGATCGCCGTCGAGCCGGCCGTGCGGCTCGCGCGGGACGCCGCCCTGCGGATGACGCCCGCCGCCATGCCGGCGAGGGTACCGTGAGCGCGGGCCGCCGGGCGTGGGCCGCGCTCTCGCTCGCGGGGGTCTTCGTCTACGACCTGGTGGCCGCGTCGCTGGCCGTGGCGCGCATCGTCCTGGCGCCGCGCAGGCGGAACCGGCCCGCGATCGTCGCGGTCCCCGTGGACGCCCGCACGGAGTGGGGGGTGGCGCTCTTCGCCTACCTGGTGTCGCTCACCCCCGGGTCCACGTGCCTGCACGTGGCCGACGACCGCCGCACGCTCTACGTGCACTTCCTGGACGCGCCCGACGAGGAGGCGCGGGCCGCCGGGATCAAGGCGCTCTACGAGCGGCGGATCCTCGAACTGGAAGGACGGGAGAACCTGCCATGACCACGCCCCATCTCCCGGCGGTGGCGACGGCGCTGATCGCCGCGCTCGCCCTGCCGCTCGCGCTCGCCGCCTACCGGATGGTCCGGGGCCCGGGGTACGCGGACCGGTTCGTCGCCCTGGACATGCTCACGGCCGTCGTCGTCTCGCTCGCCGCGCTCACCGCGCTGGCGACGGGCCGCGGCGCCTTCCTCGACATCGGGCTGGGCGTCGTGCTGATCAACTTCGTGTCCACCTGCGCCTTCGCCACGTTCCTGGAGCGGAAGCGGGGCCGGCCGTGATCCGCCCCATCGCCGCCGCGCTGCTGCTCGCCGCGGGCGTGGCCTTCATCGCCATCGCGAGCCTTGGCGTAGCGCGCCTCCCCGACGTCTTCCAGCGGATGCACGCGGCGACCAAGGCCGGCGGTATCGGGTCGAGCCTGGTCGTGCTCGGCGTCCTGGTCGCGGGCGGCGTGGCCCGGCCGGCGACCGGCGTGCTCACCATCGTGCTCATGCTGCTGACGCTGTCCGTGGCGTCCCAGCTGCTCGCGCGGGCGGCCTACATGTCGGGCGCCCCGCTGCACGGGGTGGATCGCGGAGACCCGCTGGCCGGAGTGCTGGACCGGGAGGGCGGCCCGCCGGACGATGGCGCCGGCCCGCCCCCGGAGGCCCGGGATGTGCGGGCGGCACCCGGGATGGACCGAGCCAGGGGCTGATCGGCCGCCCGTCACCCCACCGGTGGAGGAGCCGGAGCATGGAGCCATTCAGGAGCATCCTCGTCGACGTCGACGCGACGGACCGCGCCCAGCCGGCCCTGGAGCGCGCCGCGCGCCTGGCGCGCGGCTCCGGCGCGCGTCTCACGATCGTGGACGTGACGGGCGTCCCCTCGTACGCCCGCCCCTACCTGCCGGCCGGCCTCGAAGAGGAGATGGCGGGGCGCCGGCGCGAGGACCTGGCGCGCCTCGCGGAGGGGGTCGCGGGCATCCCCGTGGAGTCCAGGCTCCTGGTGGGGCGGGGGGCGGCCGCGCTCGTCGACGAGGCTGCGGCCGCGGGCCACGACCTGGTGGTGCGCGAGGGAGCGCGCGACCTGGTGGCGCCGCGGCGCGAGCCGTCCGGCGCGGTGAACCTGGAGCTGCTGCGGCGGTGTCCGTGCCCGGTGCTGCTGGTGGGCCCCGGCGGCGCGGCCGGGAACCCGCGGATCGCCGCTGCGGTCGACACCAGCGCCGAGGCCGGCGGCGAGGCGGACCGCGCGCTGAACGCCAGGATCGCGGAAACGGCGGCGCTCATGGCCGAGCTGGAGGGCGGCTCCGTCACGCTGCTCCACGCGTGGGAGGTGCTCGCCGAGACCACCGTGCGCCGGCTGGCCTCCCCGGACGGCTACGCGGGCTACCTGGCGGACGCGCGCCGGCGCGCCGCGGACGACTTCGACGGCTTCACGCGGTCGCTCGGGGGGGACCCTGTCGGGCGTGCGCGCCGAGATGCGCCGCGGCGAGCCCGAGGACGTCATCTCCGAGTTCGTGGTCGCGGAGGGGATCGACCTGGTGGTGATGGGGAGCGTGGCCCGGCGCGGCATCCCCGGGTTCCTCATCGGCAACACCGCGGAGCGCGTGCTTCCCAGGCTCCCCTGTTCCGTTCTCGTGGTCAAGCCCGGCGAGTCCCCCCCCGCGTGACCGGCGGGGCGGAGCGGCCGGACGCCGGCTCCGGGACCGGGTTCGGCCGGTTCCGCGCCTCGTTCCTTCCGGGTCCGGTATGCTTCCCTACGTCTTCGACCTGATGGGGGTGGCGGTCTTCGCCGTCAGCGGCGCGCTCGCCGCCAGCCGCAAGGGGCTCGACCTGTTCGGCGTCCTGGTGTTCGCGGCGATCACCGCCATCGGCGGGGGCACGCTGCGGGACGTGCTCCTGGACCGCCACCCGATCTTCTGGATGCTGGACCCTTCCTACCTGGGCGTCACCTGCGCCGCCGCCCTGGCCACGGTGCTCTACGTGCGGTATCGGCCCGCCCCCGGCCGCGCCCTCCTCGTCGCCGACGCGCTGGGCCTGGCGCTCTTCGCGGTCTCCGGGGCGCGCATCGCCGAGGCCGCGGGACTTTCTCCCCTCATCGTCATTCTCCTGGGAACCATGACGGGAGTGGCGGGCGGTGTCCTGCGCGACGTGCTGAGCGCCGAGGTCCCGCTGATCCTCCGCCGCGACGTCTACGCCACCGCCGCGGTCGCCGGCATCTCGGCGTACCTGCTGCTCCAGTGGCTGGGCGTGCCACGGCCCGCGGCGGCGGCCGTGGGGATGGTCGTGGTGGTGGGGCTCCGGCTGCTCGCGATCGTGCGCGGCCTCGGCCTGCCCGTCGCACGTCTCCCCCACCAGCCTTCGTGATCCCTGCGGAGACGGGGCCGGCGCGGGGACCGACCCGAGCATCGCCGCCGCGACGTGAAGCGGTAGGAGTGAGCGCCCGCACGATCGACCCTCACCGCGAGCCGCTCTCCTCCAGGCGGCCCCCGAGCACAGTAATTTCGAGGTCGACCCTGCGGCTCTTTGGGTCGTCCCGCAGGCCGCGACTGATTCCGCCTGTGGCATACTGGTAGTCGACGTTCTCCACCCCGAGCGCCCTCGCGAGGTACGCAGCCACCGCGAAACCGCGGACCGCCCCCAACTCGCAATTGTTCCATATCCGTGGACCGACGACCTGGCCGTTGCTTCCCCAGATCCCCAACGGGATCGGGCCGTCGCCGTTTACCGCGTTTTCCCTACAACCTGCGTAGCGGATTGCTGCCGGCCCCGCTACCGCAGCTAAATCCCCGTAACCCGCGTTCTCCAAGTCCAGGCTGATCCCGCCTTTCTCGTGGTTGATTTCAAGGGAGTCGCCGTACCCGGTCGCTTCGATGTGGAGTTCGTGCCGCGGCCAGTTCCTGCGCGCGGCGTGCAGTGCCTCGATCACACCCTCCAGGGAGGCGCGGGTTCCGCCTTCCACCCGGTACTCACCTCGTCTGAAGCCCTGCGCGGTGTCATCCCGAATCCACTTCAGCATGGAGCGTGTCTGAGTGCATGGGGGACTTGACTCTGTTGGGTCCAGATTGTCTAGGAATCGGCCGATCTGGTTCGCGACCAGGAGGTCGAAGATCCGATTCAGGCTGATGGACCTGCGGGTCTGGCCAGCGCGGTAGAGGGAGTCCTGCAAGATCTCGTTGATCTCCCGATAGACTACGCGGGTGACGAGCTCACACGAGGTGGCATCTGGAGCAAGTGGGATGTCGATTACATGCACAAACCTGGACATGGGGAACAGGGCAGGCGCGGTCTCGTACAGGGTCCGCACCATGCTGGAGGTGGTGTCCTGCAAAAAGAGTTGAAGGCTGTGTGCGCGCCGCTTCTTCATCACTGACTGGAGCGAGGCGAGGTGGCCAAGGCTCTGGACCGTCAACGCGATCGTGTCCCTCGCATTGCGGTAATAAACGCTCGTGCCGGGGCGGATGCCGCGTGCATGTTTGAACATCCCAAGCACCGACTCGCCTCCCACCCTTACATCCCGGAGGTGGAAGCGAACTGGCTTGACGACTGGCACACCGCTCAGCAGGGAGTCGAGTGCGACCGGTCGCTGCGCCCGTGTGGACTGACCGCCGAGCGAGGTCGGCGAGAGGAGGATCGCGCCCAAAGCCGACAAGACCAGTATGCGGTGAAGTAACAGTGTCATGCTCAATCAGTACTGAAGACGTGGGATACGAGTAGCCACAGGCTCACGTAGATGACGAGGAGGACGACCAAGCCCGCCACGAGGACCGGACCTACTCTGCCGAGCCGAATCGGTCGGTCTCTTCCTCCGCGCGTGGGCGGCGGGGGCTTGACAAGCAGGTGGCCAGAGGGCCATGGCGGTGAATCGACCTTGGCAGGAGTCGCGGGGGAGGGAGGCTTCAGGCCGGCTGGGTCGGTGGTTTCCTGACGGATCTGCTTGATGTGCTCCACCAGGACGGGTACGTACGCGCAGATGATTGTAGCCATCTGCGTAGCCAGAAACTCATGGCCGCGCAGGTACAGGAGATAAGAGATGGTTGCACCGATGATGTACGCGACCGCGTGGAGGCTGGACCGGCTTACCGCTTTAATGAAGACGCTCATGGGGCGAAAAGAGGATTTCGTGTTCGTGGGAAGGCGGCGGCGCTCCTGCCGCTGAATGAAGTGGCAGACCAAGACCGATCGCAATAAATGTTTTCTGGGAAGAAAAATCAATGTTGTTCCTGTGTGCGGTGGTAGCGGCTACGTCCAGTTTCAGGAATCAAGTGGCGAAGACGACAAGCTTCATCGCCTCGTCCTGGCGGACAGTGCACTCGACTCGCTGGCTAAGCACGAACCGAAGGGCGAAGAGGTGGAATTCCTTGCCGAGTTTGACTCGCTGGTCTAGGAGCATACAAATGCTCACCATTTTGTTGCGAATATTTCCAGACTTGTATTAATTGAACCGGTCGCCGGTGGATTCGGTTTCGCGTGATCGAGCGGGTACCAGGGCGGTCGTCGGAAATGGCTATCCCGGAGCCGCGCACGCGGGAAGCCGCGCCGGAATCCCCCCGCGCCGGCGCGGGCCGCGCGGACGCCCGCCGGCAGCACGAAGCCCGGCCCCCGCGGGACGCCGCAACCACCCCCCACGAACCACCCAGGAACGCTTCGATGCGAAGTGCAGGCGAACACCACGTAGCCATCGTCGGGATGGCGGGCCGCTTCCCGGGCGCGCGCGACGTCGACGAGTTCTGGCGCAACCTCCGCTCCGGCGCGCCCTCCCTGCGCCGCTTCACGGAGGCGGAGCTGGCCGCCGCCGGCGTCTCGCCGCGCGAGTTCCGCGCGCCCGGCTACGTTCCCGTTGCCGGGGAGCTGGAGGGCGCGGAATTGTTCGACGCCGCGTTCTTCGGGCTGACGCCGCGCGAAGCGCTAGTGATGAACCCGCAGCAGCGGGTGTTCCTGGAGTGCGCGTGGGAGGCGCTGGAGCGCGCGGGGTACGCGTCGCGGGGCTTCGGGGGGCGGATGGGGGTGTACGCCTCGGAGGGGGACAACCGCTACCTGCTGGACGTGCTGTCGCAGCGGAGCCTGGTGCAGGCGGTGGGGGCGATGCAGGTGTTCCTGCACAACGCGGCCTCGGTGGCGACGCTGACGTCGTACAAGCTGGGTCTGAAGGGCCCCAGCCTGAACGTGCAGACGGCGTGCTCGTCGTCGCTGGTGGCCGTCCACCTGGCGTGCCAGGGGCTGCGCACGGGGGAGACGGACGTGGCGCTGGCTGGTGGGGTTCGCATCAGCGTGCCGCGGGGCCGGGGCTACCGCTACCAGCCGGGGGGCATCCTGTCGCCGACGGGGGAGGTCACGCCCTTCGACGCGGAGGCGCGCGGGTCGGTGGCGGGGAGCGGGGCGGGGGTGGTGGTGCTGAAGCGGCTGGCGGACGCGCTGGCGGACGGGGACGTGATCCACGCGGTGATCCGGGGCTCCGCGATCAACAACGACGGCGACGAGAAGATGGGGTTCACGGCGCCGCAGTGGGAGGGGCAGGCGGCGGTGATCCGGGAGGCGCTGGCAGTGGCGGGGGTGGAGGCGGGGGACGTCACGTACGTGGAGGCGCACGGATCGGGGACGGAGGTGGGGGATCCCATCGAGGTGACGGCGCTGACGGCGGCGTTCGGGCGGGGGAGGCCGGGGAGCTGCGCGCTGGGGGCGGTGAAGTCGAGCATCGGGCACCTGGACGCGGCGGCCGGGGTGATGGGGCTGATCAAGGCCGTGCTGGCGCTGGAGAACGGGGAGATCCCACCGTCGCCGTACTACCGGACGCCGAACCCGCGGATCGACCTGGAGCGGTCGCCGTTCTACGTGAACGCGGAGCTTCGGCCGTGGGCGCGGGGGGGCACGCCGCGGCGAGCGGGGGTGAGCTCGTTCGGGATGGGGGGCACCAACGCGCACGTGGTGCTGGAGGAAGCGCCGAAGGGGAAGCCGTCGGGCCCGTCGCGTCCGTGGCAGCTGCTGGTGCTGAGCGCGCGCACGTCCAGCGCGCTGGATGCGGCGACGTCGCGTCTGGCGGAGCACCTGCGTGCGCACCCGGAGCAGAAGCTCGCGGACGTGGCGCACACGCTGGGGGTGGGTCGGCGTCGGTTCGCGCACCGGCGGGTGCTGGTGTGCCGTGGGCGGGAGGACGCGGCGGCGGCGCTGGAGACGCTGGACGCGCGGCGGCTGGTGGAGGGGGTGCAGGAGCGGGACACGCGGCCGGTGGCGTTCCTGTTCCCCGGCGTGGGCGACCACTACGCGCAGATGGCGCGTGGGCTGTACGAGGCGGAGCCGGTGTTCCGTCGCGAGGTGGACCGGTGCGCCGAGCTGCTGCACGCGCACACGGACACGGACGTGCTGGAAGCGCTCTTCCCCGGCGACCCCGCGCCGGAGCAGACGGCGGGGGGCGCGGCAGCGGACGGGGGTGCTGAAGAATCGATTGACCTTCGCGGGATGCTGGCCGGGGGCGCGGCGCGGAGCGGCGACCCGCTGGGTCAGACGGAGGCGGCGCACCCGGCGGTGTTCGTGGTGGAGTACGCGCTGGCGCGGCTGTGGATGAGCTGGGGCGTGTGTCCGCAGGCGATGATCGGGCACTCGCTGGGGGAGTACGTGGCGGCGACGGTGGCGGGGGTGTTCACGCTGGAGGACGCGCTGGAGCTGCTGGCCTACCGGGCGGGCCTGATCTCGGGGCTGCCGGCGGGGGCGATGCTCGCCGTGCCGATGGAGCCGTCGGCGCTCGCGCCTCGGCTGCGCGGGGGGCTGGCGCTGGCAGCGCACAACGCGCCGGGGCTGTGCACGGTGTCGGGCCCGGTCGAGGCCGTGGCGGCGCTGGAGGCCGAGCTGATCGCGGAGGGCGTGGCGTGCCGGCGTCTGAACGCGGAGCACGCGTTCCACTCGGCGGAGATGGAGCCGGTAGCCGCGGGGCTGGCCGATCGGCTGCGGGCGATGCGGCTGGCGGCGCCGGAGGTGCCGTTCGTGTCCAACGTGACGGGGACGTGGATCCGCGCGGAGGAGGCGACGGACCCGGAGTACTGGGCGCGGCACCTGACGCGGACCGTGCGCTTCGCCGAGGGGATGGGCGAGCTGCTGCGGGACGGGAGCCGGGTGCTGCTGGAGGTGGGTCCGGGGCGGACGCTGGGGACCTTCGCGCTGCACGCGGGGGCGGCGGAGTCGGCGGTCTTTGCCTCGCTGCGGCACGCGTACACGCGCAGGGCGGACCAGGCGCACCTGCTGGAAACGCTGGGTCGGCTGTGGGTGGCGGGGGTGCGGGTGGACTGGGAGGCCTTCGCGGCCGGGGAGCGGCGGCGGCGGACGCTGCTGCCCACGTACCCGTTCGAGCGGCAGGCGTACTGGGTGGAGCGCCAGCGCCGCCCGCGCCGGCGCAGGCCGGGCGCACCGAAGGCCGGCCGCGCCGCGGTCGGCGAGGGCGTGGCGGGCGCGCTCCCGGCGGGCCTCGCGGAGGTCGCATCGGAGTACGCCACCGGTCAGGCGACGGGGCTTCAGCCCCGGCCGGAGACCGGCACCCGGTACGTCGCCCCGGAGGGCGAGCTGCAGGCGCGCATGGCGGCGCTCTGGGGCGACCTGCTCGGCTTCCAGGACATCGGCGCGCACGACGACTTCTTCTCGCTCGGCGGCCACTCGCTGCTGGCCACGCAGCTCATCGCCCGCGTGCAGGACGAGTTCGGGGCCGCCGTCTCGCTCAACGCGGTCTTCGACGACCCCACCGTGGCCGGCATGGCGGCGAAGGTGGCCGCCCTGCGCGCCGACGCGCACGCGGAGCTGCCCAGCGCCATCCACCCGGCGCCGCGCACCGGGCCGCTCCCGGTCTCCTACCACCAGGAGCGGCTGTGGGTGCTGGACCGCCTGGAGCCGGGCAGCCCCATGTACAACGTGCCCACGGGCAGCTGGCTGCGCGGGCCCGTGGACGTGGACGCCGGGCGGCGCGCCCTCGCCGAGATCCTGCGCCGGCACGAGGTCCTGCGCAGCGTCTACGCGGAGACCGGGGACGGCCTCGTCCAGGTCGTCCGCGAGGACACCGAGGTCCCGCTGCCGGTGGACGACCTGTCCGACGTCCCGGAGGCGGAGCGCCTGCGCACCGTGCGGGCGCGCTTCACCGCGGAGGCGCGGCGCCCCCTGGACCTGGAGAACGGGCCGGTGGTGCGGGCGCGCCTGCTGCGCCTGGACGCCGAGCTGCACGCGCTGCTGGTGACCTTCCACCACATCATCATGGACGGGTGGTCGGGCGGGGTGTTCATCCACGAGTGGACGACGCTGTACGGGGCGTTCCGGGCCGGCAAGCCCTCGCCGCTGCCGGAGCTGCCGATCCAGTACGCGGACTACGCGGTGTGGCAGCGGGAGCAGCTGTCGGGCGAGCGCCTGGAGGAGCACCTGGCGTTCTGGCGGGAGAGCCTGCGGGGGGTGTCTCCCGTGCTGGAGCTGCCCACCGACCGTCCGCATCCGCCGGTGCAGAGCTACCGGGGCGGGCTGTACGGGGCGGCGCTGGCGCCCGCGCTGGTGGAGCGGGTGCGTGCGCTGGCGGCGCGCGAGCACACGACCTTTCACGTGGTGCTGGCGGCGGCGTTCCAGGCGCTGTGCTTCCGCTACACGGGGCAGGAGGACTTCGCGGTGGGCTCGGTGGCCGCCAACCGGCGGCCGGAGACGGAGGGTCTGATCGGCTTCTTCATCAACACCATCCCGGTGCGTGCGCGCCCCTCGGCGCGGCTGCGCTTCGCGGAGGTGGTGGGGCAGGCGCGCGCCTTCATGGCGGCGGCGTACGCGCACGCGGAGGTGCCGTTCCAGATGATCCTGGACGAGGTGAAGCCGGAGCGGGATTCGAGCCGGAACCCGCTGATCCAGGTGATGCTGGGGATCCAGGCGCCCGGGGCCCACGGTCCACCACCGGAGGACGAGTCGGGAATGACGACGCAGCTTCTGGAGGACAGCGTGCTTCCGCTGGGGGACAGCGGGACGTCGAAGTTCGACCTGACGATCCTGGTGGAGGAGGGAGCGGAGCCGTCGGCGATGCTGGAGTACAACAGCGACATCTTCGAGCGCGCGACGGCGGTGCGGTTCCTGGAGCACTACGTGGTGCTGCTGGAGGCGGTGGTGGAGGCACCCGGGACGGCGCTGGAGGACATCGCGCTGCTGCTTCCGGAAGAGCGGCGGCAGCTGCTGGAGGGGTGGGCGAGCGCGACGGGGCTGCCACCGGCACCGGTCGGCCTGGAGGCCGCCCTCTCGTCGCAGACGGGGACCATCCCGGGGAGGGTGCCGGGGCGGGACGGGTACAGCGTCGCCGAGCTGGAAGCGCTGGCGGAGTGGGTGGCGTCGGCCCTGCGCCTCGCCCGGCCGGGCGAGGAAGCCGTCGAAGCCGGGGGAGCGTGGGTGCCGGTGCACGAGCGGGTGCTGGCGCGCGCGGCGGAGACGCCGGACGCCGTGGCCGTCGCCTCCGGCGGCGAGCGACTGACGTACGGCGAGCTGGCGCGCCGCTCGGCGGAGGTGGCGGTGCGGCTGCGCGGCCTGGGCGCGGGTCCGGAGACCCGGGTGGCGCTGCTGGCCGGGCGCTCGCCGGAGCTGGTCGTGGGGATGCTGGCGACGCTGCGCGCGGGGGCGGCGTACCTGCCCATCGACCCCGGCACGCCGGCGGAGCGCGTCCGGGTGATCCTGGCCGACGCGGCGGCGCCGGTGGTGCTTGCGGACGCCGCGCTGGCGGAGCGCCTGGAGGGCTTCGGGGGCGGGGTCATCGTGCTCGACGCCCCGCTTCCGCAGGACAACAGCGTGGAGGCTGGGGCTCGGGAAGCCCTCCCCCAGAATTGGGGGAGGGTGGCGGCTCTGAGGCCGCCGGGTGGGGGCCTCTCCGCGGACCCCGACAGCGCCGCTTACGTCATCTACACCTCGGGCTCCACCGGCACCCCGAAGGGCGTCGTCGTCACGCACGGGGGGCTGGCGAACCTGGTGGACTGGCACCTGGGCGAGTTCGCGGTGACGGCGGCCGACCGGGCGACGCAGCTGGCGGGGCTGGGCTTCGACGCCGCGGTGTGGGAGACCTGGCCGTACCTGGCCGCGGGGGCTGCGCTCCACCTGGTGGCGGACGAGGACGAGCGCACGTCGCCGGAAGCACTCCAGGCGCTGCTGCTGGAGCGCGGGATCACGCTGGCCTTCGTGCCGACGCCGCTGGCGGAGGGGATGCTGGGGCTGGAGTGGCCGCGGGACGCGGCGCTGCGCGCGCTGCTCACCGGGGGCGACGCGCTGCGCGCCCGGCCGGCGGCCGGGGCGCCGTTCGCGCTGGTGAACAACTACGGGCCCACGGAGAACACCGTGGTGGCCACGTCGGGCGCCGTCGGGCCCGAGGGCGGGGGACGCGCGCCGGGGATCGGGCGTCCGATCCGGGGGGTGCGGGCGTACGTGCTGGACCCGGGGCTGAACCCGGTGTCGATGGGGGTGCCGGGCGGGCTGTACCTGGCGGGCGCGGGAGTGGCGCGCGGGTACCTGGGGCAGGCGGCGATGACGGCGGAGGCGTTCGTCCCGTGCCCGTTCGGGGAGGCGGGGGGGCGCATGTACGCCACCGGTGACCGGGTGCGCTGGCTGGCCGGCGGGGAGCTGGAGTTCCTGGGGCGGACGGACCACCAGGTCAAGCTGCGGGGGTTCCGCATCGAGCCTGGGGAGGTGGAGAGCGTGCTTCTGCGCAACGCGCGGGTGCGGGAGTGCGTGGTGGTGGTGCGCCAGGACGCGGGCGGGCGGAGGATGGTGGCGTACGTGGCGGGAAGCGGTCTGCCCGACGCGGAGGCGCTGCGGACGCGGCTGCGGGAGTCGCTGCCGGAGTACATGGTGCCGGGCGCGTTCGTGGCGCTGGAGCGGCTTCCGCTGACCTCCAGCGGCAAGGTGGACCGGGGCGCGCTCCCGGATCCGGCGCGCGAGGACGGGGGCGATCACGCCGCCCCGCGGACTCCGGCGGAGCGGGCGCTCACGGAGGTCTGGAGCGAGGTGCTGGGGGTGGAGCGGGTGGGGATCCACGACCGCTTCTTCGAGCTGGGCGGCGATTCCATCCTCGCCATCCGGGTCGCGACGGGCGCGCGCAGGGCGGGGCTGCAGCTGCTGCCGCGGCAGCTCTTCGAGCACGCCACCATCGCCGAGCTGGCGCGCGTGGTGGGGACCGCTGCCGCGATCGTGGCCGAGCAGGGACCGGTGACCGGCCCGGCGCCGCTGGCGCCGATCCAGCGCAGCTTCTTCGCGCAGGACGACGTGGCGCCGCACCATTACAACCAGGCGGTGATGCTGGTCCCGCCGCGGGCCCTCCGTCCGCGCCTCCTGGAACGGGCGCTCACGGCGCTGGCGGCGCACCACGACACGCTGCGCCTGCGCTTCCGCAGCGGGAAGGACGGGTGGACGCAGCTGCACGCGCCCGCCGGGGAACACGTGCCGCTGGCGGTGATCGACCTGTCGCGGCTGGACGGGGCGCCGCGCGGCGGGGCGCTCGCGGGCGCGGCGGACCAGGTGCAGGTGAGCCTCGCCCTGGAGCGCGGACCCGTGGCCCGGGCGGCCCACTTCCACCTGGGCGACGGCGGGCCGGGGCGGCTGCTGCTGGTGCTCCACCACCTGGCGGTGGACGGGGCGAGCTGGCGCATCCTCCTGGAAGACCTGGAAAGCGCGTACCTGCAGCTGGAGCGCGGCGAGCCGGTGCGCCTCCCGCCGAAGACGACCTCGTGGAAGACGTGGACCGAGCGCCTGGCGGAGCATTCCCGCGCGCTGGAGACCGTCGCGGAAGCCGCGTACTGGATCTCGCAGGCGCGCCGGAAAGTGGCGCCTCTCCCGCTGGACGACCCGGAGGGCGAGGACACCGCCCGTGGGGAGGCGAGCATCGCCGTGCGGCTCGACGCGGACGAGACCGGGGCGCTGCTTCGCGACGTGGCCGCCGCGTACCGCGCGAGCATCGACGAGGTGCTGCTCGGCGCGCTGGCGAGCACCGTGGCGCGCTGGACCGGGGACGGACGGGTGCGGGTGGAGCTGGAAGGGTCCGGCCGGGACGAGGAGCGCTTCGCGGACCTCGACCTGTCGCGGACGGTGGGGTGGTTCACCAGCCTGTACCCCGCCGTGCTTGAGCTGCCGGAGGACCGGGGCGCGGGCGCGGTGCTGAAGGCGGTCGCGGAGCAGCTGCGCCGGGTGCCGCACCGGGGCCTCGGCTACGGGCTGCTGCGGTGGGGAGGCGGAAAGCGGGCCGGCGAGAAGCTGGCGGCGGCGCCGCGTTCGGAGGTCGCGTTCGGCTGGCTGGGCCAGCTGGAGGAAACGGTCGCGGAGCACACCTTCTTCCGGCTCGCACCCGAGCCGGCCGGCGCGAGCCAGGACCCGCGGCGCGTCCGGAGCCACCGGCTCGAAGTCATCGGGGCGGTGAAGGGAGGCCGGCTGTCCGTGACGTTCGGCTACGGCGCGGCGACCCACCGGCGCGAAACGATCGAGCGCGTCGCCGCCTGGTACGCCGAGGAGCTGCGCGCGCTGATCGCGCACTGCCGCGGCGCCGGGGCGGGCGGCCGCACGCCGGACGACTTCCCGCTGGCGGGGCTGGACCAGGCGGCGCTGGACACGCTGCTGGGGAGCGAGCGCGGCGGCGTGGAAGACGTGTACACGCTGACCCCCATGCAGGAGGGGATGCACTTCCATTCGCTCCTGTCCCCAGGCTCGGGCGTGTACGTGGGGCAGTTCGGGTACCTGCTGGAGGGACCGCTCGACGTCCAGGCGCTGGACCGGGCGTGGCAGTACGCGGTGGGCCGCCACGAGATCCTGCGGGCGAGCTTCGCCTGGGAGGGCCTTCCCAGGCCGGTGCAGGTCATCCACCGCGAGGCGACGCTGCCCTTCCGGGTGGAGGACTGGCGCGGCCTGGGCGGCGCCGAGCGGCAGGTCCGCCTGGAGCAGCACCTCGAAGCCGACCGGCTCGCGGGATTCGACACGGGACGCGCGCCGCTGATGCGGGTGGGGCTGTTCCGGCTGGAGGAGGAAGAGCACCAGCTGCTGTGGACCCACCACCACCTGGTGATGGACGGGTGGAGCCTGTCGCTCCTCTTCCGCGACGTGCTGGCGGCCTACGCGGCGCACGTGCGCGGGGAGGCGCCGCGGGCCGCGCCGGGGGTGCGCTTCCGGGAGTACGTGGCCTGGCTGGAGCGGCAGGACCGCTCTCGCGCGGAAAACTTCTGGAGGAGGGCGCTCGCCGGCTTCGACTCGCCCACCCCGCTCCCGGTGCCGGGGACCGCGCGGACCGGGGAGGAGGGGCAGGGCACGGCGGCGCTGCTGCTCTCGGAGGAGCGGTCGGCCGCGCTTCAGGAGCGGGCGCGCCGGTGGGGCGTGACCCCGAGCACGCTGGTGCAGGGCGCGTGGGCCCTTCTCCTGGCGCGCTACGCGGGGACCGACGACGTGCTCTTCGGGGCGACGGTGTCGGGGCGGCCCGCGGATCTTCCGGGGGCGGAGGAGATCGTGGGGCTGTTCATCAACACCCTCCCCGTGCGGGTGCGCCTGAGGCCGCGGGCGACGCTGGGGGAGTGGCTGGCGCAGCTCCAGGGGGAGCAGGCCGAGGCGCGCGAGCACGACTACGCGCCGCTGGTGGAGGTGCGGAAGTGGAGCGACGTTCCCGCGGGCGAGGCCCTGTTCCGGAGCCTGGTGGTGTTCGAGAACTACCCCGAGGACCGGGCGGTGCACGAGAGGGCGGGGAGCGTGGAAGGGGTGCGGGCGCGGAGCAACCTCGTGCGGGGGCGGTCCAACTATCCGCTGTCGCTGGTGGCGCAGGGCGTCGCGCGGCTGAGCCTGGAGATCCACCACGACCGCGGCCAGGTGGACGCGGAGGCGGCGGAGCGGCTGGCGAGCCACCTTCACGTGCTGCTGGAGGGGATGGCCACCCACCCCGAGCGCCGCCTGGCGGAGGTGGGGCTGCTGGGCGAGGGCGAGCGCGCGCGGGTGCTGGCGACGTGGAACGCCACCGCCGCCCCCCACCCCTTCGCCCCGGTGCACGAGCGGGTGTCTGCGCAGGCCGCGCGCACCCCCGGCGCGGTGGCGGTGGTCTTCGGGGACGAGCGGCTGAGCTACGCCGCGCTGGAGCGCCGCGCGGGCGACCTCGCCGGCCGGCTGCGGCGGCTGGGCGTGGGACCCGAGACCCGCGTGGGCGTGTGCCTGGAGCGCGCGCCGGGGCTCGTCGTCGCCATGCTCGCCGTCCTCCGGGCGGGCGGCGCCTGTGTCCCGCTGGACCCGGCGCATCCGGCGGAACGCCTCCTCGCGCTGCTGGACGAATCCGGCGCCCGGGTCGTGGTGACCGCCGGCGCGGCGGCCGCGCGGCTCCACGGGTACGCGGGCGCCGTGGTTCGCCTGGACACCGGCGCGGTGGCGGCCGGCCGGGCGCGCAGCGAAGCGCCGGCCGTCGCCGTCTCGGCGGAAAGCCTGGCGTACGTCATCCACACCTCCGGCTCCACCGGACGGCCCAAGGGGGTGATGGTCTCGCACGGAAGCCTGGCCAACTACCTGGCCTGGATCGGGCGAGCCGTGCTGGACGACCGGCCCGGCGCCATCCCCCTGCTCAGCCCGCCGACGTTCGACGCCTCGCTGAAGCAGCTGTTCCATCCCCTGCTGCGCGGCGAAGCGGTGTGGATCCTCCCGGAGGCCGTCGCCGCCGACCCGTCCGCCCTGCTCCGGGCGCTGGGCGGCCGCGGGGCGGTGGTGGTCAACTGCGTCCCGTCGCTCTGGTCGGCCCTCCTGGAGGCCCGGGCCGCCGCGGGTGCGCGGGGGCTGGAGAACGTCCGCCAGGTGCTCCTGGGGGGAGAGCCGCTCCCGGCCGGGCTGGTGCGTGCCACGCGCGAGGCGTGTCCCCGGGCGCGGATCTGGAACCTGTACGGTCCCACCGAGGCCACCGCCAACGCCACGGCGGCACGCCTTGAGCCGGGCGGACGGGTGTCCATCGGGAGGCCGGTGGACAACGCCCAGGCGTACGTGCTGGACGCGGAGCTCGGGCCCGTGCCCGTGGGCGTGCCCGGCGAGCTGTACGTGGGCGGCGCGGGGCTGGCGCGCGGGTACCTGGGGCGGCCGGAGCGGACGGCCGAGGCGTTCCTCCCCGGGCCCTTCGGCGCGCCGGGAAGCCGGATGTACCGGACCGGCGACCGCGCCTGCTGGACGGCCGACGGGGAGCTGGAGTACCTGGGGCGGGCGGACCGGCAGGTGAAGATCCGCGGGTTCCGCATCGAGCCCGGGGAGATCGAGGCGGCGCTCCTGGCGCACCCCGGCGTGAGCGAGGCCGTGACGGTGGTGCGCGAGGACGAGCCGGGGGATCGCCGGCTGGCGGCCTACGCTGTGACGGCGCCCGGCGCGACGGTCCCGCCCACGGAGGGAGAGCTGCGGGCCCACCTCGGGGCGCGCCTCCCCGGGTACATGGTCCCCGGCTGGATCGTGCTGCTGGAGGCGCTGCCGCGGACGTCCAGCGGCAAGCTGGACCGGGGCGCCCTCCCCGCGCCGGCCGGCGCCCGCCGGGAGCGCGACCCCGTGGCCCCGCGCACGGTCACCGAGCTCCGGGTCGCCGGGGTGTTCAGGGAGGTGCTGAACGCCGGGCCCGTGGGCGTGGACGACGACTTCTTCGAGCTGGGCGGGCACTCCCTGCTCGCCACGCGCGTGGTCTCGCGCCTCCGCGCCGAGCTCGCGGTGGAGGTGCCGCTGCGCGCGATCTTCGAGGCGCCCACCGTGGCGGCGCTTGCCCGGTCCGTCGACGCGATCCTCGGCACGGAGGCGCCCCCCGCCCCGCGCATCCCCCGCCGGCCGGGCGGCGGTCCCGCGCCGCTGTCGTTCGCGCAGCAGCGGCTCTGGTTCATCCACCAGCTCGACCCGCTGGGCAGCGCCTACAACATGCCCTACGCGCTGCGCCTGCGCGGCGCCCTGGACGTGGCGGCGCTGCGCCGCAGCGCCACGGAGCTGGCGCGCCGCCACGAGGCGGTGCGCACCGTCCTGGTCGCCGCGGGGGGCGAAGCCGTGCAGGTCGTCCTCCCCGCGGCGCCCGTGCCCTGTGCCGTGGTGGACCTCGCCGCGCTCCCCGGGGTGCCCCGTCTCGCGGAGACGATGCGCCGGGTGGACGAGGAGGGGCGGCGCCCCTTCGACCTCGCGCGCGGGCCGCTGCTCCGCATGCTGCTCGTGCGCCTGGCGGAGGAGGACTGGGCACTCTGCTTCACCATGCACCACGTCGCCAGCGACGGCTGGAGCATGGGCGTCCTGGTGCGCGAGGTGTCCGCTCTGTACGGAGCGTACTCGCGCGGGGAGGAGTCGCCGCTCCCCGAGCCGGACCTCCAGTACGCGGACTTCGCCGTCTGGCAGCGCGCGTGGCTCGCCGGCGAGCGCCTGGACGCGCAGCTCCGCTACTGGCGCGAGAAGCTGGAGGGCGCTCCGCGGGTGCTGGATCTTCGCACCGACTTCCCGCGCCGCAGCGCAATGGGCGTGATCGAGAAGGGGCGGCCGTTCGAACTCGCCGCCGGGCTGGCGGGGGCGCTGCGCGAGCTGGGCCGGCGCGAGGGCGCGACGCTGTTCATGACGCTGCTGGCCGCCTGGCAGGCGCTGCTGGGGCGCTACACAGGCCACGACGACGTGGTCGTCGGCACCGTGATCGCGAACCGCACGCGCGCGGAGCTGGAGGGGCTGATCGGCTTCTTCGTCAACGCGCTGGTGCTGCGCGGCGACCTGTCGGGCGATCCGGACACCCGGGCGCTGCTGGGGCGCGTGCGGGAAACGACGCTGGGCGCTTTCGCGCACCAGGAGCTGCCCTTCGAGCGGCTGGTGGAGGAGCTGGCCCCCGAGCGCAGCCTGGAGCACAACCCGCTCTTCCAGGTGGTGTTCGCCCTCCAGAACATGGAGCGGGGCGTGCTCGCGCTGGGCGGCGTGGAGATGGAGCCGCTGGGCCGCGGAGACACCGGGGCGAGGTTCGACCTGGGGGTCACGCTCTTCGAGGACGGGGAACGGGTCGTGGGGCACGTCGACTTCCGCGCGGACCTGTTCGAGGGCTCGACCATCGACCGCATGGCCGAGCACTTCCACCTCCTGCTGGAGGCGATGGCCGCCGACCCCGGCCGCCGCCTCTCGGAAGTGTCGATCCTGTCCGCCGCCGAGCGGGCCCGGGTGCTGGAGGCCTGGAATTCCACGGACGCCCCGCACGACGACCAGGATCTCGTCCACGACCGGTTCGCGCGGCAGGCGCGCCTCACCCCCCACGCGCCGGCGGTGCGCGCCGGGGAGGACTCGCTCACCTACGCGGAGCTCGACCTCCGCTCCCAGCATCTGGCCCATCACCTCCGCGGCCTGGGCGTGGCGCCGGAGGTGCGCGTGGGGATCTGCCTGGAGCGCGGCCTGGAGCTGGCCGTGGCGGTGCTGGGCGTCCTCAGGGCCGGCGGCGCCTACGTCCCGCTGGACCCGGCGTATCCCGCCGGGCGGCTGGCCTTCATGCTGGAGGACGCGGCCCCCGCGGTGCTGCTGACGCGGCCGGAGCTGCTGGACCGGCTGCCGGCGTTCGGCGGAGCCGTGGTGTGCATGGACCGCGACGCGGCGGAGACCGCGGCGCCGGCGGACGATCCGCCCGGGGGCGCCCCGTGCCCCGAGAACCTGGCGTACGTCATCTACACCTCGGGCTCCACCGGCAGGCCCAGGGGCGTGGGCGTTCCGCACCGCGCGCTCGCCAACCACATGAGCTGGATGCAGCGCGCCTATCCGCTCGCCGCGGACGACCGGGTGCTGCACAGGACGCCGCTCTCCTTCGACGCTTCCGTCTGGGAGATCTTCGCCCCGCTCCTCGCCGGGGCCACGCTGGTCATGGCTCCCGGCGACGCCCATCGCGATCCCGCCGAGCTGGCGCGGACGCTCGTGGGGCAGGGGATCACCATCCTTCAGCTCGTGCCCTCCCTCCTTCGGGCCGTCCTGGAGGACGGCGGGCTGGAGCGCTGCACCACCCTGCGGCGCCTCTTCTGCGGCGGGGAAGCGCTCGCCGCCGAGCTCGCGGAGCGCGCCGGCGCCGCGTGCCGGGCGGAGGTGGTGAACCTGTACGGACCCACGGAGGCCTGCATCGACGCCGCCTCGCACACGTACACCGGGGACGGGGACGGGGACGGCGCGGCGGTGCCCATCGGGAGGGCGGTGGACAACCTGCGCGCTTACGTGCTGGACCCGGTGGGAGCCCCGGTCCCGGTGGGGGTGCCCGGGGAGCTCCACCTGGCGGGCGCCGGGCTGGCGCGGGGATACCTGGGCGCGCCCGCGCAGACCGCCTGCCGGTTCGTTCCCGACCCGTTCTCCCGGGAGCCGGGGGCGCGCGCGTATCGCACCGGAGACCGCGTGCGCTGGCGGGAGGACGGCGTCCTGGAGTTCCTGGGACGCATGGACCAGCAGGTCAAGATCCGCGGCTTCCGCATCGAGCCCGGCGAGGTGGAGGCCGTGCTCGCCGGGCACCCCCGGGTGCGCGCGGCGGCGGTGGTGGTGCGCGACGCCCCTTCCGGCGAGCCCGGCGACCGCCGCCTCGCGGCCTACGTGGTTCCCGGCGGCGAGCCGGACGGAGCCCCGGCCGCGCGGCTCCAGGAGGAGTCCGTGCGGCAGTGGGAATCGCTCTTCGGCGCGACCTACGGCGGCGGGGCGGGGGAGGAGGACCCCGCCTTCAACCTCGCCGGGTGGAACAGCAGCTACACCGGGGAGCCCATTCCCGGGGACGAGATGCGGGAGTGGGTGGAGGACACCGTCGGCTGCCTGCGCGCGCTGCGTCCGCGGCGGGTGCTGGAGATCGGGTGCGGCGCCGGGCTCCTGCTCTTCCGTCTGGCTCCCGGCTGCGAGGAGTACTGGGGGACCGACTTCGCCCCCGCGGCGCTCTCGTACCTGCGGGAGCAGCTGGCGCGCCCCGGGCGGGAGCTTCCCGGGGTGCGGCTGCTGGAGCGCGCGGCGGAGGACTTCGGCGGCGTGCCGGACGCTCACTTCGACCTGGTGGTCGTCAACTCGGTCGTGCAGTACTTCCCCGGCGTGGAGTACCTGCTCCGGGTGCTGGAAGGCGCGGCCGCGGCGCTCGCCCCGGGGGGGACGCTGTGGGTGGGCGACGTGCGCAGCCTCCCCCTTCACGAGGCCTTCCACGCCTCGGTGGAGCTGGCGCGGGCGCCGGAGGAGCTGCCCGCCCGGGCGCTGCGCGACCGCGTCCGCGGGCGGGTGGCGCGCGAGGAGGAGCTGCTGGTGGACCCCGACCTGTTCCGTGCGCTGCCGGGCCGCCTCCCGCGGATCTCGGGCGTGGAGACGCGGCTCAGGCAGGGCCGCCACCTCAACGAGATGACCCGCTTCCGCTACGACGTGCTGCTGCGCGCGGCCCCGGAGGCGGCGCCCGCCGCCCCCGCGTGGCGCCGCTGGGACGAGCTGAGCGGGCTGGAGGCGGTGCGCCGGCTGCTGGACGACCGGGCACCGGAGGCGCTGGCGGTCTCGGGCGTCCCGAACCCGCGCGTCGCCGGGGCGCTGGCCGTGCTGGACGCGCTCGCCGACGCGGCCGGAGCGGGGAGCGCGGGCGAGCTGCGCGCGCTGGCGGCGGAGCGGGAGGCGCGCGCCCCCGATCCCTGGGCCTTCCGGGAGCTGGCGGAAGCGCGGGGCTACCGCATCCGTGCGCGTGGGTCCACGCGGGGGCCCGGCGAGTACGACGTGCTCCTGTTCCGGGAGGGCACGGCGGCGGCGCTCCCGGAGGAGCCCGGCGCGCCCCGCCCCTGGAGCGCGCTCGCGAACGACCCGCTGGCGAGCCGGCGGGGAGAGTGGCTCCTGCCGGAGCTGCGCGCCTGGCTCGGGGAGCGGCTGCCGGAGCACATGGTGCCGTCGACCCTCACGATGATGGAGACGCTTCCGCTCACTCCCAGCGGCAAGACCGACCGCCGCGCGCTCCCGGAGCCCGAGGCCGCCCGGGCGGACGCGGCGCTCCAGGCGCCGCGGAGCGCCGCCGAGGAGATGCTGGCCGGCATCTGGGCGGAGGTGCTGGGGCTGGAGCGGGTGGGGGTGGCGGCGAGCTTCTTCGAGCTGGGGGGCCACTCGCTGCTGGCGACCCGGGTGGTCTCGCGGGTGCGGCAGGCGTTCGGGGTGGAGCTGCCGCTGCGGGCCATGTTCGAGTCGCCCACCGTGGCCGCGCTTGCCCTGCGGGTGGAGGCCGCCCTGGGCGCGGAGCCCTCCGCCGTCCCGCCCGTCACCCCCCGACGGGGGGACGGCCCGGTGCCGCTCTCGTTCGCGCAGCAGAGGCTGTGGTTCATAGACCAGCTGGACCCCCGGAGCTCGGCGTACAACGTGCCGGCCGCGCTGCGGATCCGCGGCGGCCTGCGCCCGGACGTGCTGGAGCGCGCGCTCACCGAGATCGCGCGGCGGCACGAAGCGCTGCGCACCGTGTTCGGCTCCGCCGGCGGCGAGCCGGTGCAGCTCGTACGTCCTCCCGCGCCGGTGCGTGTCCCGGTGGCCGACCTGCGCCGCCTCGGCGCGGCGGCGCGCGAGGCCGAGGTCCTTCGCCTCGCCGCCGGGGAAGCGGCGCGGCCCTTCGACCTGGCGCGGGGACCGCTCCTCCGCGCCGCCGCCGTCCGGCTGGCCGAGCAGCGGTGGGCCGTGTTCTTCACCCTGCACCACATCGTCTCCGACGGGTGGTCCACGGGCGTGCTGGTGCGCGAGGTCTCCGAGCTGTACGGGGCGCTTTCCGAGGGGCGCGAGCCGCGGCTCCCGGAGCTGCCGGTGCAGTACGCCGACTACGCCGCCTGGCAGCGCGCCTGGCTGGCGGGCGGGACGCTGGAGGCGCAGCTCGCCTGGTGGCGCGAGCGGCTTCGCGGCGCCCCGCCGCTGCTGGAGCTGCCGACGGACCGTCCGCGGCCGAAGGTGATGGACGCGCGCGGCGCGTCCGTCGGGATCGACCTGCCCCAGGAGCTGTCCCGGGACATCGAGGCCCTGTCGCGGCGCGAGGGGACGACGCTGTTCATGACGCTCCTGGCCGGGCTGCAGGTGGTCCTTGCCCGCTGGTCGGGGCAGGACGACGTGTCCGTCGGCTCCCCCATCGCCAACCGCGCGCGGCTGGAGACCGAGAAGCTGATCGGCTTCTTCGTCAACACGCTGGTGATGCGGACCGACCTCGCCGGCGACCCCACCGTGCGCGAGCTGCTGGGCCGGGTGCGCCGGGGCGCGCTGGGGGCGTACCAGCACCAGGACGTTCCCTTCGAGCGCCTGGTGGAGGAGCTGGCCCCCGAGCGCAGCCTGTCCCACTCGCCGCTCTTCCAGGTGCTCTTCGCCCTCCACGACGCCGATGCCGGAGAGCTGCGCCTGGGCGCGCTGGAGATGGAGCCGCTGGCCGCGCCGCCGGAGGGCGCCAAGTTCGACCTGGCGATCCACGTAGGGGGGGCGGGGCGCGTCGCCGGGAGCGTGCAGTTCCGCACGTCGCTGTGGGAGCGCGCCACCGTGGAGCGCATGGTGGAGCACCTGGCCGCCGTGCTCCGGGGGATGGCCGCGGCGCCGGAGGGGCGCATCTCCGGGCTGGAGCTGCTGGGCGCGGGCGAGCGGGTGCAGGTGCTCCACGCCTGGAACGCCACGCGGGCGGAGTACCCGGTGGAAGGCGGCCTCGCCGCGCTCTTCGAGGCGCAGGCGGCGCGCACGCCGGACGCCCCCGCGCTGGTCTTCGGGGACCGGGCGCTCAGCTACGCCCGGCTGGAGCGGGAGTCCGGCCGCCTCGCCCGGCACCTCGCGGCCCGGGGCGTGGGGCCGGACGCGCGGGTGGGGCTGTGCGCGGAGCGCTCGCCGGAGATGGTGATCGCCGTGCTGGCGACGATCCGGGCCGGCGCGGCGTACGTCCCGCTGGACCCCGCGTACCCCGCCGGGCGCCTGGCGTACATGCTGGAGGACTCCGCGTGCCGCGTGCTGCTCACCCAGGAACGGCTCGTCCCCCGTCTCCCGCCGCACGGGGCGGAAGTGGTGCTACTGGACGGGGAACGCGACGATGCCGGAGACGCGGTCGCACTTTCGCACCCGCCGTCCCCCGAGAACCTGGCCTACGTCATCTACACCTCGGGCTCCACGGGGCGGCCCAAGGGCGTGGCGATGACGCAGCGGCCGCTTCTCAACCTGGTCGCCTGGCAGCTCCGCGAGTGGAGCGGCCGCCCGGCGGCGCGCACGCTCCAGTTCGCCTCCATCAGCTTCGACGTGTCCTTCCAGGAGATGTTCTCCACCTGGGCCTCCGGGGGCACGCTGGTGGTGATCCCCGAGGAGACGCGCGGCGACGTGGCCGCGCTGGCCCGGCTGGTGGAGCGGGAGCGGATCGAGCGCATCTTCCTGCCCTTCGTCGCCCTGCAGCACCTGGCCGGGGCGGCGCTGGAGCAGGGGATCGTCCCGGCCGCGCTGCGCGAGCTGACGACGGCCGGCGAGCAGCTGCGGGTGACGGAGGAGGTGCGCGCGTGGCTGGCGGCGATGCCGGGGTGCGAGCTGGTGAACCAGTACGGCCCCTCGGAGACGCACGTGGTGTCGGCGCTGCGGCTGCGGGGGGACCCGGCGGCGTGGCCGGTGCTCCCCGCCATCGGCGGGCCGATCGCGAACACCCGGCTGTACGTGCTGGACGGCTCGCTGCGGCCCGCGCCGGTCGGCGTCCCGGGGGAGCTGTACCTGGGCGGCGACGGCCTGGCCCGCGGCTACCTGGGCCGGGCGGAGCTGACGGCGGAGCGGTTCGTCCCGGACCCCTTCGGCGGGGTCCCGGGCGGCGCGCGGCTGTACCGCACGGGGGACCGGGCGCGCTGGCTGGCGGGCGGGGAGGTGGAGTTCCTGGGGCGGGCGGACCAGCAGGTCAAGGTACGCGGCTTCCGCATCGAGCCCGGCGAGGTGGAGGCCGTGCTGGAGGGCCACCCGGCGGTGCGGCGGGCCCTGGTGCACGCGTACGAGCACGCCCCGGGCGACCGCCGGCTGGTGGGGTACTTGGTCCCGGAGGAGGGGGCGGAGGCGCCGGACGCGGCGGAGCTGCGCGACTTCCTCGGCGCCCGGCTCCCGGAGTACATGGTGCCGCCGGCCTTCGTGGTGCTGGAGGCGCTGCCGCTCACCCCCAGCGGCAAGGTCGACCGCCGCGGGCTCCCGGCGCCGGACGCGGCGGCCGGCGAGGCGTACGTCGCGCCGCGGACCCCGACCGAAGAGGTCCTGGCGCAGATCTACGGCGAGGTGCTCCGCGTGGAGCGGGTGGGGGTGCGGGACGACTTCTTCGCGCTGGGCGGCCACTCGCTGCTGGCGACGCAGGTGGTCTCCCGCGTGAGGAGGGTGCTGGGGGTGGAGGTGCCGCTTCGGGCCGTGTTCGCGGCGCCCACCGTGGCCGCGCTGGCCGCGCGCGTGGAAGAGCTTCGTGCCACGGCGGCGCCCCCGACGCGGGACGTGGCCGCGGTTGACCGGTCCACTAGGGTCAGGACCAGGGAGCGGCCGCGGACGTAGAGCGAGCCGGCCGCGCGGCCCGCGGGACCTCGCCGACGGAGACCGCCCGGGGCAGACGCTCGCTCCGGACGGTTCCCGCTTCCTGCCCGCTCCCGTCTACGAGGAGCCGTCGCCCGCGCTCTCCAGCGGACGGACGACCATGGCACGATGCGGAGTGCGGGTGGGGCTCGCCAACCGGTTGCGCTTAATTTCAGACCCTTATTAATTCAATCGGCTGGAGCGAGGCGCGGATTGCAGGGAGGTGGGAGCCTGTGTGCGGGGTGGTCGGCTCGCCGGCGGGATCGAGCCGGCTGCGGCACCGCGGAGGCGCTCGCCGCTCCCCCGTGCTGCCCTTCATCTCCGGCAGACGCTCGGTTTTATTTCGTACCGGAGCGGATCGTGGAGGGGCGCTCCTGATCGGCCCCAGCTTGTTTTCGTTGATGCCGCCTGTCCCATACCCGTTTGCCGCTCAGATGCCGAATCCGCACGACGCCTCCTCGCTCGTAGAGCTCCTGCGCCTCCGCGCGGACGACGACCCGGACCGGATCGCCTACACCTTTTTGCTCAACGGGGAGGCGGAGGAGGGGCACGTCACCTACGGCGAGCTCGACCTGCGCGCCCGTGCGGTCGCGGCCCGCCTCCAGGCGCTCGGCGCCCGCGGGGAGCGGGCGCTCCTGCTCTACCCGCCGGGGCTGGAGTACATCGTCGCCCTCTTCGGCTGCTTCTACGCCGGGGTGACCGCGGTCCCCGCCTACCCGCCGCGCCGCAACAAGACCGACCCGCGCCTGCGGAGCATCGTCGAGGACTGCGCGCCCACGCTCGCGCTGACCACCCGCGAGCTGCTGGGCGAGGCGGAGGGGCTGTGCGCCCACACGCCGGAGCTGGGCGGGCTGCGCTGGCTGGCCACCGAGGACGTCCCCGCCGCCGAGGCAGAGGGGTGGCGCGACCCGGAGGTCGGCGGCGAGACGCTGGCCTTCCTCCAGTACACCTCGGGCTCCACTGCCGCGCCCAAGGGGGTGATGGTCAGCCACGGCAACCTCCTCCACAACTTCGCCGTCATCGAGGGCTTCTGCGGCTACACGCCGCAGACGCGCTCGGTCATCTGGCTGCCGCCGTACCACGACATGGGGCTGATCGGCGGCATCCTGCAGCCGCTGTTCACCGGGTACTGGGCCGCGCTGTTCTCGCCCGTGGCGTTCATCCAGCGTCCGGCGCGGTGGCTGGAGGCGATCTCGCGCTACCGGGCCACCAGCAGCGGCGGGCCCAACTTCGCCTACGAGCTGTGCGTGCACGCGGTGCGGCCCGAGGAGCGTGCGGGGCTGGACCTGAGCCACTGGGAGATCGCCTTCAACGGGGCGGAGCCGGTGCGTGCCGAGACGCTGCGCGCCTTCGGCGAAGCGTTCGCGGAAAGCGGGTTCCGGGAGCGGGCGTTCTTTGCGTGCTACGGGCTGGCCGAGGCGACGCTGATGGTGACGGGGAGCCAGCCGTCGGAGCCGCCGGTGGTGCGGGCGGTCGATGCCGGGGCGCTGGGGGAGGGGACGGTGATCGAAGCGGAGGCGGAGGGACGCTACCGGCTGGTGGGGAGCGGGCGGAGCGCGCCGTCGCAGCGGGTGCTGATCGTGGATCCGGCGACGCTGCGGGAATGCGCGCCGGACCGGGTGGGCGAGGTGTGGGTGGCGGGCGCGAGCGTGGCGAGCGGGTACTGGGGGCGTCCCGAGGCGACGGCGGAGACCTTCGGCGCGTACGTGGCGGGGACCGGCGAAGGACCCTTCCTGCGCACCGGGGACCTGGGCTTCCTGGACGATGGCGAGCTGTTCATCACGGGGCGTCTCAAGGACCTGATCGTCATCCGCGGGCGCAACCACTACCCGCAGGACATCGAGGAGACCGCCGCCCACAGCCACGCGGGTCTGCGCGCGGGGAGCGGCGCGGCGTTCAGCGTGGACGAGGGCGGGGAGGAGCGGCTGGTGGTGGTGCAGGAGGTGTCGCGCCAGGCGGCGGCCGGGCTGGACGTGGAGGAGGTGGCGGATGCGATCCGTCGGGCGGTGGCGAGCGAGCACGGAGTGCATGTGCACGCGGTGGCGGTGGCGCGCACGGGCGGGGTGCCCAAGACGACGAGCGGCAAGGTGCAGCGGCGGGCGTGCCGGACGGCGTTCCTGGCGGGGGAGCTGCCGCTGGTGGGGGTGAGCGTGCGGGAGGCGGCGGCGCGCGCGGCGGCGGCTGCGGCGGCGCCGGGGCTGACGCGCGAGGCGCTGGAGGCGGCGGAGGCGGGGGAGCGGCAGGCGCTGCTGGAGGCGTACCTGGTGGAGCGGGCGGCGCGGGTGCTGGGGGTGGACGCGGCGGGGGTGGACCGGGAGCAGCCGCTGGTGGCGCTGGGGCTGGACTCGCTGCGGGCGATGGAGCTGAAGGGGGCGCTGGAGGCGAGCCTTGGGGCGGTGGTGCCGATCGCCGCGCTGCTGGACGACACCCGGATCGACCGGCTGGCCGCCGACCTCCTGGCAGAGATCTTCGCCGCGCCGGCCGGAGCGTCCATGGCCGTGGCGGAGGGGGAGGCGCCGCTGTCCTTTGCGCAGGAGCGGCTGTGGTTCCTGGACCGGCTGCGGCCGGGGAGCACGGCGTACAACCTGGCCGGGGCGCTGCGGATCTCCGGCTCGCTGGACGCGCACGTGCTGGGCCGCGTCCTGGGAGAGATCGTTCGGCGCCATGAATCGCTGCGCACCGTGTTCGCCGACGCGGAGGGACGGCCGGTGCAGCGGGTGCTGGCCGCCGGGGCGCTGCCGCTCCCGGTGGTGGACCTGTCCCGGCTGGACGCGGCGGAGCGCGAGAGCGCGGCGCGCCGCGCCGCCGAAGCGGTGGCGCGCACGCCCTTCGACCTGGAGGCGGGGCCGCTCTTCCGCGCGCGGCTGCTGCGGCTGGATGCCGGGGAGCACCTGCTGGTGCTGGGGATGCACCACATCGTCAGCGACGGCGGGTCGGCCGGGGTGCTCATGCGGGAGCTGGGCGAGCTCTACCCGGCCATGCTCGCCGGAGAGGAATCCTCCCTGCCGCCGCTGCCGGCGCAGTACGCCGGCTGGGCGCTGCGGCAGCGCGAGGAGCTGCGCGGCGAGGTCGTGGAGGAGCAGCTCGCCTACTGGCGCGAGCGCCTGCGCGGCGTGGCGCCGCTGGCGCTGCCCACGGACCGCGCGCGGCCCCCCGGGCAGAGCTTCCGGGGAGCGACGCACCGCTTCGAAATCCCCGCGGAGGTGATGGACGGCGTGCGCGCGCTCGCCCGGGGCGAGGGGGCGACGCCCTTCATGGCGCTGCTGGCCGCGTGGGACCTGCTCCTGGCGCGCTACAGCGGCGAGGACGACGTAGCCGTGGGGACCACCGTCTCCAGCCGCGACCGCGCGGACGTGGCGGGGCTGGTGGGGATGTTCGTCCACACGCTCGTGCTGCGGGTGGAAGTGGCGCCGGGCGAGGGCTTCCGCGCGCTGCTGGGACGGGCTCGCACGGCCGTGCTTGAGGCCTTTAGGCGCCAGGATGTCCCGTTCGAGCGGCTGGTGGAGGAGGTGCAGCCCGGGCGCGACCTGAGCCGGAACCCGCTCTTCCAGGTGATGCTCGCGCCGCAGAGCACCCCGCAGGAGGCGGTGGAGATCGCGGGGGCGACGCTGGCCGCGGAGCCGGTGGACGTGGGGGCGGCGATCCTGGACCTGACGCTGTACACGTGGGAGCGGAGCGGGGGCGGGCTGTCGGCGGCGCTGGAGTACGCGGTCGACCTGTTCGACGCGGGGACCATCGAGCGCATGGCCGCGCACCTGGAGGAGGTCCTGCGCTCTGTGGCCGCAGACCCGGACCTCGCCGCGGCGGAGGTCCCGCTCCTCCTCCCGGCGGAGCGCGCGTGGCTGCTGGAGGAGTGGACCGCCACGGAGCGTGCCTACCCGGAGCGCTGCCTGCACGAGCTGTTCGCGGAGCAGGCCGCCCGCACTCCGGACGCCGCGGCGCTCCGCTTCGGCGGGCGCACGGTCACGTACGCCGAGCTGGAGCGGAGCGCGAACCGCCTTGCCTGGCACCTTCAGGCGCTCGGGGTGGGCCCCGAGGCGCGGGTGGGGCTGTGCATGGAGCGCGCGCCGGAGATGGTGGCGGCGATGCTGGGCATCCTCCAGGCGGGCGGCGCCTACGTGCCGCTGGATCCCGCCTACCCGGCCGACAGGCTGGCCTACATGCTGGCCGACGCCGGCGCCGCCCTGGTGGTGTCGCAGGCACACCTCGCCGCGCGCCTCCCGGAGGGCATCGCGCGGGTGCTGCCGGACACCGACGCGGAGCGCATCGCCGAGCAGCCGGACACGGCGCCCCCGGGCGAGGCGCGGCCGGAAAACCTGGCGTACGTGCTGTACACCTCGGGCTCCACGGGCCGCCCCAAGGGCGTGCAGGTGGAGCACCGCAGCGCCTCGCAGATCGTGCACTTCCTGCGCGATGTCGTGCGCGCGGAGGACCGCGCCGCCGTGCTGGGATCGACCTCCGTCTCCTTCGACGTGTCCGTCGGCGAGATCTTCGGCACGATCTGCTGGGGCGGGACCCTGGTGCTGGTGGAGAGCGTCCTCGACCTGCCGCGCGTGGCGGACGAGGACGTGCGCCTGGTGGTGACCGTGCCCAGCGCGGCCGCCGAGCTCCTGCGCAGCGGCGGCATCCCGGCGAGCGTGCGCGCCTTCAACCTGGCCGGCGAGGCGCTGCCCGCCTGGCTGGCGCGCGACCTGTACGCCCGCCCGGAGACGGAGCGGGTGCTGAACCTGTACGGTCCCACGGAGGACACCGTCTACTCCACCTGGAGCGTGGTGGAGCGCGGGGCGGAGCGGGTGCGCATCGGGCGCCCGGTGGCCAACTCCCGGGCCTACGTGCTGGACCCGGTGGGGAGCCCGGCGCCGGTCGGCGTCGCCGGGGAGCTGTGCCTGGGCGGGGCGGGCACGGCGCGCGGCTACCACGGCCGGCCCGAGCTGACGGCGGAGCGGTTCGTCCCGGATCCCTTCGCGTCGGAGCCGGGCGCGCGGATGTACCGCACCGGGGACCGGGCGCGCTGGCTGGCCGGCGGGGAGCTGGAGTACCTGGGCCGCATGGACCAGCAGGTCAAGGTGCGCGGCTTCCGGATCGAGCCGGGGGAGATCGAGGCGGTGCTGCGCGCGCACCCGGCCGTGGGCGAGGCGGTGGTGGCGGCGCGCGCGGAGGGGAGCGACGGCGTGCGCCTGGTGGCCTACCACCTCGCGGCGGAGGGGGCGGCGCGGCCGGAGGCGGCGGAGCTGCGCGCGTGGCTTCGCGAGCGGCTGCCGGACTACATGGTGCCGTCGGCGTTCGTGGCGCTGGATGCCTTCCCGCTGACGGGCAGCGGCAAGCTGGATCGCCGTGCTCTCCCCGAGCCTGCGGCCGAAGCCGTCGCCTCGCCGGAGTCCGTGCCGCCCTCCACCCCCGTGGAGGAGATCCTGGCCGGGATCTGGACCCAGGTGCTGGGGGCGGAGCGCGTGGGCGTGCACGACGACTTCTTCGCACTGGGCGGCCACTCGCTGCTGGGGACGCAGGTGCTCTCGCGCATCCGCGTCGCCTTCGAGGTGGAGCTGCCGCTGCGCGCGCTGTTCGAGGAGCCGACCATCGCCGCGCTGGCCGCGCGCATCGAGGCGCTGCGGGGCGACGGCGCTCCGCGCGTGGCGCCGCCGATCCGGCGGGCTCCGCGCGATGCGGTGCTGCCGCTGTCGTTCGGGCAGCAGCGGCTGTGGGTGGTGGACCGGCTGGAGCCGGGGAGCGCCGCGTACAACATGGCGGGCGCGCTGCGGCTGCGCGGCGCCCTCGACACGGCGGCGCTGCGGGCCGGTCTGGACGAGCTGGTGCGGCGGCACGAGACCCTGCGCACCACCTTCGCGGAGCAGGGCGGCGCCCCCGTGCAGGTCGTCCACCCGGCCGCCGCGGTGCCGCTGCCCGTGCTCGACCTGCGGGCATTGCCGGCCGGGACGCGGGAGGCGGAGGCGGAGCGGCTGGCCGGCGCGGAGGCGCTGCGTCCCTTCGACCTGGCGCGCGGACCGCTGCTGCGGTGCGCGCTGCTGCGCCTGGACCCGGACGACCACGTCCTCTGCGTCACGCTACACCACGTCGTCAGCGACGGCTGGAGCGTCGACGTGCTGGTGCGCGAGCTGTCGGCGCTCTACGCCGCCTTCAGCCAGGGCGCGCCGTCTCCGCTGGCGGAGCTGCCGGTGCAGTACGCCGACTTCGCGGCGTGGCAGCGCGAGTGGCTGAGCGGCGACGTGCTGGAAGCGCAGATCGGCTTCTGGAAGGAACAGCTGGGAGGCACCCCCCCGCTGCTGGAGGTGCCGGCCGACCACCCGCGGGCGATGGGGCAGAGCGCGCACGCGGGGAGCCACGGCTTCGTCCTGTCCCCGGCGGTGTCGGAAGGACTGCGGGCGCTGTCGCGGCGCGAGGGGGCCACGCTGTTCATGACGCTGCTGGCGGGGTGGCAGGCGCTGCTGGGCCGCTACGCCGGCCAGGACGACGTGGTGGTGGGGAGCCCGGTGGCCGGGCGCACGCGGGTGGAGACGGAGGGGCTGATCGGCTTCTTCGTCAACATGCTGGCGCTGCGCGGCGACCTGTCGGGGGATCCCACCTGGCGCGAGCTGCTGGGGCGGACCCGCGAGACGGCGCTGGGCGCCTTCGCCCACCAGGACCTTCCCTTCGAGCGCCTGGTGGAGGAGCTGGGCGTGGAGCGAAGTCTCGCGCACACCCCCGTCTTCCAGGTGACGTTCGCGCTGAACCGCGCGGCGGCCGCGGCCGGTCGCCTGCGCCTGGGCGAGGTGGAGCAGACGCCGTTCGGGGCCGGGGCCGTGGCCGCGAAGTACGAGCTGGAGCTGGCGCTCGCCGACACCGGCGGTGCGCTGGGCGGAGAGCTGGTGTACCGCACGGCGCTGTTCGAGCCGGCGACGGCGGCGCGGCTGGCCGGGCACCTGGAGCTCCTGCTGGAGGCCATGACGGCCGAGCCCGCGCGTCGGATCCGGGAGGTGCCGCTGCTGAGCGAGGCTGAGCGCCGGCAGCTGGAGAGCTGGAACGACACCGGGGTCCCGTACCCCCCGTCCTGCGTGCACGACCTGGTCTCGGCGCAGGCCGCGCGGACGCCGGAGGCCCCGGCGGTGGTGTTCGGCGAGGAGATGGTCTCCTACGCGGAGCTGGAGCAGCGCGCCAACCGTCTCGCCAACCACCTGCGCCGCCTGGGCGTGCGTCCCGGGGACCGGGTGGGGATCTGCCTGGAGCGCTCGCCGGAGCTCCCCGTGGCCCTGCTGGCCGTGCTCCGCGCCGGGGCCGCGTACGTCCCGCTGGACCCCGGCTACCCGGCCGGCCGGCTGGCGCTGGTGCTGGAGGACTCCGGCGTCCGCGTGCTGCTGACCGAGCGGGCGCTGGAGGACCGGCTCCCGGCCCACACGGCCGAAGTGGTCCTCCTGGACGCCGCCCGCGAGCGCATCGCGGAGGAGAGCGCCGGAGCGCCCGCGGTGGAAAGCGACGGGGAGCAGACGGCCTACGTCATCTACACCTCGGGATCCACGGGCACGCCCAAGGGCGTTGTCGTCCCTCACCGCGCGCTCGCCAACCACATGGGCTGGATGCAGCGCGCCTTCCCGCTGGGCGCGGACGACCGCGTGCTCCAGAAGACGCCCGTGGGCTTCGACGCCTCGGTGTGGGAGTTCTGGGCGCCGCTGCTGGCCGGGGCCACGCTGGTGATGGCGCCCCCCGAGGCACACCGCGATCCCGCGGAGCTGGCGAGCGTGGTGGAGTGGGAGGAGGTGACCGTGCTCCAGGTGGTCCCCTCGCTGCTGGGCGCCATGCTGGAGGCGGGCGGGCTGGAGCACTGCACCGCGCTGCGCCGGCTCTTCTGCGGCGGCGAAGCGCTGCCGGCGGAGATGGCCGCGCGGGCGCGCGCGCAGACCGGCGCGGAGGTGGTGAACCTGTACGGCCCCACAGAAGCGTGCATCGACGCGGCGTCCCACGTCTTCGCCGGCGACGAGGCCGGGGTGACGGTGCCCATCGGGCGGCCGGTGGACAACGTGAGCGCGCGGGTGCTGGACCCGCGCGGCGCGCCGGTGCCGGTGGGCGTCCCCGGCGAGCTGTACCTGGGCGGGGTGCAGCTGGCGCACGGGTACCTGGGCCGGGCGGAGCTGACGGCGGCGACGTTCGTCCCCGACGCCTTCGCCTTCGCCTTCGCGGACGAGGCCGGCGCGCGCGCGTACCGCACCGGGGACCGGGTGCGCTGGCTGGCGGACGGGACGCTGGAGTACCTGGGGCGCATCGACCAGCAGGTCAAGGTGCGCGGCTTCCGCATCGAGCCCGGCGAGGTGGAGGCCGCGCTCCGCGCGCACCCCGGCGTGGGGGACGCGGTCGTGGCGGCGCACCCGGACGGCGGCGGCGGCACCCGGCTGGTGGCGTACCACCTCCCCGCGGGCGGGGCGGCGCGCCCCACCGCGGCGGAGCTGCGGGCGTGGCTGCGCGAGCGGCTCCCGGACCCGATGGTCCCCTCCGTCTTCATGGCGCTGGACGCCTTCCCGCTGATCCCCAGCGGCAAGGTCGACCGCGGGTCGCTCTCCGAGCCGGAAGCGGCCGATGCCGGCGCGGCCGGGCCGGTGCCGCCCTCCACGCCGGTGGAGGAGATCCTGGCGGGGATCTGGGCCGAGCTGCTCCACGTGGCGGGCGTGGGCGTCCACGACGACTTCTTCGCGCTGGGCGGGCATTCGCTGCTGGGCACCCGGGTGGTCTCCCGGGTGCGGGACGCGCTGGGGGTGGAGCTGCCGCTGCGCGCGCTGTTCGAGGAGCCCACGGTCGCCGGGCTGGCCGGGCACGTGGAGGCGCTGCTGAGCGACGGGGCGGGGGCCGCGCCGCCGATCGAGCGGGCTTCCCGGGCGGGGCCGCTGCCGCCGTCGTTCGCGCAGCAGCGATTGTGGCTGGTGGACCGGCTGGAGCCGGGGAGCCCCGCCTACAACATGCCCGGCGCGCTGCGCCTGCACGGCGCCCTGGACGTGCCGTCGCTGCGGGCGGCGCTCGGCGCCCTGACGCGGCGGCACGAGGCGCTGCGCACCACGTTCGAGGAGCGCGGCGGCGCGCCCGTGCAGGTCGTGCATCCGCCCGCCCCGGTCCTGCTGCCGCTCGCGGACCTTCGCGGCCTGCCGGAGGGGGAGCGGGAGGCGGCTGCGGAGCGGCTGGCGGCGGCGGAGGCGCTGCGGCCGTTCGACCTGGCGCGCGGACCGCTGCTGCGGAGCACGCTGGTGCGCCTGGGCGACGGCGACCACGTGCTGCTGGTCACGCTGCACCACGTGGTCGGCGACGGCTGGAGCATGGACGTGCTTGTGCGCGAGGTTTCCGCCCTCTACGCCGCCTTCAGCCGCGGCGAGGAGCCGCACCTTCCCGAGCTGCCGGTGCAGTACGCCGACTACGCGGTGTGGCAGCGCGAATGGCTCTCGGGCGAGACCCTGGAGCGGCAGATCCGCTTCTGGAAGGAGCGGCTGGCGGGCGCCCCGCCGCTGCTGGAGATCCCCACGGACGGTCCGCGCGCGGCGGGGCCGGGCATGCGCGGCGGAAGCCACCGCTTCTCCCTCTCGCCCGGGCTGACGGGCCGGCTGCGGGCGCTGTCGCAGCGCGAGGGCGCGACGCTGTTCATGACGACGCTGGCGGCGTGGCAGGCGCTGCTGGGCCGCTGGGCGGGGCAGGACGACGTGGTGGTGGGCACCCCGGTGGCGGGGCGGAGCCGGCGCGAGACCGAGGGTCTGGTGGGGTTCTTCGTCAACATGCTGGCGATGCGGGCCGACCTGTCGGGCGGTCCCAGCTGGCGGGAGCTGCTGGGGCGGGTGCGGGAAACGGCGCTGGGGGCGTACGACCACCAGGAGCTGCCCTTCGAGCGGCTGGTGGAGGAGCTGGACGTGGAGCGCAGCCTGGCGCACGATCCGGTCTTCCAGGTGACGTTCGCGCTGGAGCGCTCGGCCGCGCACCACGGGCTGGCGCTGGGAGAGCTGGGGATCGAGCCGTTCGGGGGGGAGCGGGCGTCGCCAAGTTCGACCTGGACCTGACCTTCCAGGACGACGGCGAAGGGCTCGCGGGGACGCTGGGCTACCGCGCGGCGCTGTTCGAGGCGGACACGGCCGCGCGGCTGGCGGGGCACCTGGAGCTGCTGCTGGAGGCGATGGCGGCCGAGCCGGCGCGCCGGGTCCGGGAGGTGCCGCTGCTGAGCGAGGCCGAGCGCCGGCAGCTGGAGAGCTGGAACGCCACGGCGGTGCCGTATCCCGCGGCCTGCGTACACGATCTGGTCTCGGCGCAGGCGGCGCGGACGCCGGACGCGGCCGCGGTCTCCTGGCGCGGGGCGGCGGTCTCGTACGCGGAGCTGGAGACGCACGCCAACCGCCTCGCCGTCCACCTGCGGCGGCTGGGCGTGGGGCCCGAGAGCCGCGTGGGCGTGTGCCTGGAGCGCAGCCCGGAGCTGGTGATCGCGCTGCTGGGGGTCCTCAAGGCCGGCGCCGCGTACGTCCCCCTGGACCCGGCGTACCCGCGCGAACGGCTGGGCTGGATGATCGAGGACGCGCAGGTCACGCTCGTCCTTTCCTCCAGCGCTCTCGCGAATGTGCTCCCCGCGGGCACCCGCACGATCGAGCTCGATACCGCGCGCGCCGCGGTCGACGCCGAGGCGGACGCGGCGCCGGATACGGGCGTGCTCCCCGGGAACCTGTCGCACGTCATCTTCACCTCGGGGTCGACGGGACGTCCCAAGGGCGTGATGATCCGCCACTCGTCCACGGTCGTGCTGCTGCACTGGCTGCGCGAGAACGTGTCGGACGAGGAGCGGTCGTCGGTGCTGTTCTCGACGTCGATCAACTTCGACGTGTCGGTGGCCGAGATCTTCGGCACGCTGGCGTGGGGCGGGAAGCTGGTGCTGGTGGAGAACGCGCTGGAGCTTGCGAGCGTGGGCGAGCCGGTGGTGCACGCGAGCATGGTGCCCACGGCGGCGGCGGAGCTGCTGCGCATGGACGCGATCCCGGCGAGCGTGCGGACGCTGAACCTGGGCGGCGAGCCGCTGCCGAACGACCTTGCGCAGGCGCTCTACGCCCTGCCGACGGTGCGGAAGGTGGGCAACCTGTACGGGCCCACCGAGGACACCACGTACTCGACGTACTCCGTCGTGGAGCGCGGCGGCTCGCAGGTGTTCGTCGGGCGTCCCGTCGCGAACACGCACGCGATCGTACTGGACGAGGAGCTGCAGGCGGTTCCGGTGGGCGTGGTGGGGGAGCTGTACCTGGCGGGGGACGGGCTGGCGCGCGGCTACGCGGGGCGGCCGGAGCTGACGGCGGAGCGCTGGCTGCCGAACCCGTTCGGGTCGCCGGGGAGCCGGATGTACCGGGTGATGGACCGCATCCGCTGGCGGGCGGACGGGCAGCTGGAGTACTTCGGGCGGACGGACTTCCAGGTCAAGGTGCGGGGCTTCCGCATCGAGCTGGGAGAGATCGAGACGGCACTGCGCTCCCATGCGGCGGTGCGCGAGGCGGTGGCCGTGGTGCGCGAGGACGCGCCCGGCGACTGCCGGATCGTGGCGTACGTGGTCGCCGACGGGGGCGCCGTGCCGCACGCGGCCGGGCTGCGCGCCCACCTGCGGGAGCGCGTGCCGGAGTACATGCTCCCCTCCGCCTTCGTCGTGCTCGGGGAGCTCCCGCTGACTCCCGGCGGCAAGCTGGACCGGCGGGCCCTCCCCGCGCCGGAGGCCGCGGGTGCGGGGGCGGACGCGCCCGCGGCGCCCTCCACGCCCACCGAGGAGCTGCTGACCGGCATCTTCGCCGAGGTCCTGGGTGTGGAGCGGGTGGGCGTGGGCGACGACTTCTTCGAGCTGGGCGGGCATTCGCTGCTGGCGACCCGCGCCGCCTCGCGGGCGCGGGAGACGTTCGGGGTGGACGTGCCGCTGCGGGCGATCTTCGAGGCTCCCACGGCGGCCGAGCTGGCGGCAACGGTGGACGGGCTGCTGCGCGAGGGGGCCGGAATGGCCGCGCCGCCGGTCGCGCCCGTCCCGCGCGACGGCACGCCGCTGCCGCTCTCCTTCGCGCAGCAGCGGCTCTGGTTCCTGGACCGGCTCGAGCCCGGGGGCGCCGCCTACAACATCCCCGCCGCGATGCGCGTCCGCGGTCCGCTGGACGTGGGGGCGCTGCGCCGCGCCTTCACGGAGCTGGCGCGCCGGCACGAGGCGGTGCGCACCGTCCTGGCGGACGCGGGCGGCGAAGCGGCGCAGGTCGTCCTCCCGGCCGCGCCGGTCCCACTGCCCGTGCTGGACCTCGCCGGGCTCCCGTGGGAGGCCGGTCGGCCGGAGGCGCTGCGCCGGGCCGCGGAGGAAGGACGGCGCCCGTTCGACCTGGGGCGCGGGCCGCTGCTCCGTCCCATGCTGGTGCGGCAGGCGGAGGAGGAGTGGCTGCTCTGCTTCACCATGCACCACGTCGTCAGCGACGGCTGGAGCATCGGCGTCCTGGTGCGGGAGATCTCCGTCCTGTACGCGGCCTTTTCCCGCGGTGCGCCGTCGCCCCTCCCGGAGCTGCCGGTGCAGTACGCGGACTACGCCGTGTGGCAGCGGGAATGGCTCCGGGGCGAGGCGCTGGAGGAGCAGCTCCGCTTCTGGCGCGAACAGCTGCGCGGCGCCCCGCCGCTGCTGGAGCTGCCCACGGACCGCCCGCGCCGCGGCAGTCTGGGCGCGACGGAGGCGGAGCTTCGCTTCGCCCTGTCCGCCGACGCGGCGCGCGCGCTGCGCGGGCTGGGGCGGCGCGAGGGCGCCACGCTCTTCATGACCCTGCTGGCCGGGTGGCAGGTCCTCCTGGGGCGCTACGCCGGGCAGGACGACGTGGTGGTGGGCACCCCCATCGCCGGCCGCTCGCGCGCGGAGGTGGAGGGGCTCATCGGCTTCTTCGTCAACACGCTGGTGCTGCGCGCGAGGCTGGGCGGCGCTCCCACCTTCCGGGAGCTGCTGGTTCAGGTGCGGGAAACGACGCTCGGCGCGTTCGCGCACCAGGACCTGCCCTTCGAGAGGCTGGTGGAGGAGCTGGCGCCGGAGCGCACCCTGGCGCACAACCCGCTCTTCCAGGTGATGTTCGCGCTCCACAACCTGGGCGTGGGCAGGACGGCGCTGGGGGAGCTGGAGACCGACGCGCCGGGCGGGGGCGGCGCCGGGACGCAGTTCGACCTGGGGGTGACGTTCCTGGAGGACGGGGAGCGCCTGCAGGGCCGGATCGACTACCGCACCGACCTGTTCGACGCCTCCACCGCCGAGCGCATGGCGGACCACTACCGCATCCTGCTCGAATCCGCGGTCCTCGACCCGGACCGCCGGATCTCCGAGCTTCGCCTGATGAGCGCCGCGGAGGAGCGCCGGCTGGTGGTGGAGTGGAACCCGCCGCGGGCGTTCCCGGCGGAAAAGCAGGTCCCGCGGCTCATCGCGGAGCAGGCGGAGCGCACCCCGGACGCGCCCGCGGTCTCGGGCGGGGGCACGGTGCACAGCTACGCCGAGCTGGAGGCGCGCTCCAGCCGCCTCGCCCACGCGCTGCGGGAGATGGGCGTGGGGCCGGAGACTCCGGTGGCCGTGCTGCTGGAGCGGGGGCCGTGGCTGCTGGAGGCCGTGCTGGGGATCTGGAAGGCGGGCGGCGCCTACCTGCCGCTGGACCCCGCGTATCCGCCGGAGCGCCTGGAGTACATGCTCGGCGACGCCGCCGCCCCCGTGCTCGTCACGCAGGAGCGGCTGCGCGGCGCGCTCCCCCGGCACGCCGCGGCGGTGCTCCTGCTGGACTCCGATGCCGCGCGCATCGCCGCCGGGAGCGCCGAGTCCCCCCCGTGGAGACCGACGGCGAGCAGCTGGCGTACGTCATCTACACCTCCGGCTCCACCGGCCGCCCAAAGGGCGTGCGGATCACCCACCGCGCCCTGCTGAACACCCTGCTCGCCACCCGCGACTTCGGCTTCGCCGCGGGCGAGGAGGTGGCGTGCCTGACGAGCTTCTCGTTCGACGTGTGGCTCGTGGAGGCGGTGTTCCCGCTGCTGTTCGGCGGCGTCGTCCGCGTGGTCTCGCGCGAGACCATGCTGGACACCGGGCGGCTGGTGGACGAGCTCGCCGGAAGCGCCGCGCTGAACGCCGTGCCGTCGCTCATGCGCGAGATCGCCCGGGAGCTGCGGGCCGGCGGGGGCACCCTCCCGGGTCTGCGGCGGGCGTTCGTGGGCGGCGAAGCGGTCCCGCCCGAGCTGCTGGACGAGATGCGCGAAGCGTTCCCGGCCGCCGACCTCCACGTCATGTACGGTCCCACCGAGGGCACGGTCGACTCCGCCTCGCACCGGGCCCGCGAGGGCGACGCGCGGCGGGTCTGGGTGGGACGCCCGCTGGGCGGCGCCGCGCTGTACGTGCTTGACGGCGCGGGCCAGCTGGTCCCGGTGGGGGTGCCGGGGGAGCTGTGCGTCGGCGGGTCGAGGCTTGCGCGCGACTACCTGGGCCGGCCGGAGCTGACGGCGACCCAGTTCGTCCCCGACCCGTTCTCCGGCGAGCCCGGCGCGAGGATGTACCGCACCGGCGACCGGGTGCGGTGGACGGGAGAGGGTGAGCTGGAGTTCCTGGGCCGGGTGGACCACCAGGTCAAGATCCGCGGCCTCCGCATCGAGCCGGGCGAGGTGGAGGCGGTGCTCGCCGGGTACCCCGCCGTGTCCGAGGCGGTCGTCACGGTGCGGGAGGACGGTCCCGGCGGGGCGATGCTCGTCGCGTACCTGGTTCCCGCCCCGGAGGCGGGGCGGGCCGCGCTGGTGGACGAGCTGCGGGCGCACCTCCGCGAGCGCCTGCCGGAGCAGATGGTTCCTGCCGCCTTCGTGCTCCTGGACACGCTCCCCCTGTCTCCCAACGGCAAGGTGGACCGCGGGGCGCTTCCCGCTCCCGGCCGCAGCGGCGGAGCGCGCCAGGGCGGAGCCCCGCTCACCGAGGCCGAGCGCGCGGTGGCGGCCATCTGGGAGGGGGTCCTGGGCGTGAGCGACGTCGGCGTCGCCGACAACTTCTTCGACCTGGGCGGACACTCGCTCCTCCTGGTCCAGGTCCATTCCCGTCTGCAGGAGCGCTTCCCGGACCGGGTGGCGCTGGTGGACCTGTTCACCCACCGCACCCTGGGGGCGCTCGCCGCGCACCTGGACGGCGGCGGCGCGCCGACGACGCCCGGAGCGGCGGAAGCCCGGACGGTGCCCGCGGTGCCGGACGCTCCGCGCGCGCCCGCCGTCCCGGAGCCGCGCACGCGGGAAGCCGCGCCGGAATCTCCCCGCGCCGGCGCGGGCCGCGCGGACGCCCGCCAGCAGCACGAAGCCCGGCCCCCGCGGGACGCCGCGGCCACCCCACACGAACCACCCAGGAACGCTTCGATGCGAAGTGCAGGCGAACACCACGTAGCCATCGTCGGGATGGCGGGCCGCTTCCCGGGCGCGCGCGACGTCGACGAGTTCTGGCGCAACCTCCGCTCCGGCACGCCCTCCCTGCGCCGCTTCACGGAGGCGGAGCTGGCCGCCGCCGGCGTCTCGCCGCGCGAGTTCCGCGCGCCCGGCTACGTTCCTGTTGCCGGGGAGCTGGAGGGCGCGGAATTGTTCGACGCCGCGTTCTTCGGGCTGACGCCGCGCGAAGCGCTGGTGATGAACCCGCAGCAGCGGGTGTTCCTGGAGTGCGCGTGGGAGGCGCTGGAGCGCGCGGGGTACGCGTCGCGGGGCTTCGGGGGGCGGATGGGGGTGTACGCCTCGGAGGGGGACAACCGCTACCTGCTGGACGTGCTGTCGCAGCGGAGCCTGGTGCAGGCGGTGGGGGCGATGCAGGTGTTCCTGCACAACGCGGCGTCGGTGGCGACGCTGACGTCGTACAAGCTTGGTCTGAAGGGCCCCAGCCTGAACGTGCAGACGGCCTGCTCGTCGTCGCTGGTGGCCGTCCACCTGGCGTGCCAGGGCCTGCGCACCGGGGAGACGGACGTGGCGCTGGCGGGCGGGGTTCGCATCAGCGTGCCGCGGGGCCGGGGCTACCGCTACCAGCCGGGGGGCATCCTGTCGCCGACGGGGGAGGTCACGCCCTTCGACGCGGAGGCGCGCGGGTCGGTGGCGGGGAGCGGGGCGGGGGTGGTGGTGCTGAAGCGGCTGGCGGACGCGCTGGCGGACGGGGACGTGATCCACGCGGTGATCCGGGGCTCCGCGATCAACAACGACGGCGACGAGAAGATGGGGTTCACGGCGCCGCAGTGGGAGGGGCAGGCGGCGGTGATCCGGGAGGCGCTGGCAGTGGCGGGGGTGGAGGCGGGGGACGTCACGTACGTGGAGGCGCACGGATCGGGGACGGAGGTGGGGGATCCCATCGAGGTGACGGCGCTGACGGCGGCGTTCGGGCGGGGGAGGCCGGGGAGCTGCGCGCTGGGGGCGGTGAAGTCGAGCATCGGGCACCTGGACGCGGCGGCCGGGGTGATGGGGCTGATCAAGGCCGTGCTGGCGCTGGAGAACGGGGAGATCCCACCGTCGCCGTACTACCGGACGCCGAACCCGCGGATCGACCTGGAGCGGTCGCCGTTCTACGTGAACGCGGAGCTTCGGCCGTGGGCGCGGGGGGGCACGCCGCGGCGAGCGGGGGTGAGCTCGTTCGGGATGGGGGGCACCAACGCGCACGTGGTGCTGGAGGAAGCGCCGAAGGGGAAGCCGTCGGGCCCGTCGCGTCCGTGGCAGCTGCTGGTGCTGAGCGCGCGCACGTCCAGCGCGCTGGATGCGGCGACGTCGCGTCTGGCGGAGCACCTGCGTGCGCACCCGGAGCAGAAGCTCGCGGACGTGGCGCACACGCTGGGGGTGGGTCGGCGTCGGTTCGCGCACCGGCGGGTGCTGGTGTGCCGTGGGCGGGAGGACGCGGCGGCGGCGCTGGAGACGCTGGACGCGCGGCGGCTGGTGGAGGGGGTGCAGGAGCGGGACACGCGGCCGGTGGCGTTCCTGTTCCCCGGCGTGGGCGACCACTACGCGCAGATGGCGCGTGGGCTGTACGAGGCGGAGCCGGTGTTCCGTCGCGAGGTGGACCGGTGCGCCGAGCTGCTGCACGCGCACACGGACACGGACGTGCTGGAAGCGCTCTTCCCCGGCGACCCCGCGCCGGAGCAGACGGCGGGGGGCGCGGCAGCGGACGGGGGTGCTGAAGAATCGATTGACCTTCGCGGGATGCTGGCCGGGGGCGCGGCGCGGAGCGGCGACCCGCTGGGTCAGACGGAGGCGGCGCACCCGGCGGTGTTCGTGGTGGAGTACGCGCTGGCGCGGCTGTGGATGAGCTGGGGCGTGTGTCCGCAGGCGATGATCGGGCACTCGCTGGGGGAGTACGTGGCGGCGACGGTGGCGGGGGTGTTCACGCTGGAGGACGCGCTGGAGCTGCTGGCCTACCGGGCGGGCCTGATCTCGGGGCTGCCGGCGGGGGCGATGCTCGCCGTGCCGATGGAGCCGTCGGCGCTCGCGCCTCGGCTGCGCGGGGGGCTGGCGCTGGCAGCGCACAACGCGCCGGGGCTGTGCACGGTGTCGGGCCCGGTCGAGGCCGTGGCGGCGCTGGAGGCCGAGCTGATCGCGGAGGGCGTGGCGTGCCGGCGTCTGAACGCGGAGCACGCGTTCCACTCGGCGGAGATGGAACCGGTGGCCGCGGGGCTGGCCGATCGGCTGCGGGCGATGCGGCTGGCGGCGCCGGAAGTGCCGTTCGTGTCCAACGTGACGGGGACGTGGATCCGCGCGGAGGAGGCGACGGACCCGGAGTACTGGGCGCGGCACCTGACGCGGACCGTGCGCTTCGCCGAGGGGATGGGCGAGCTGCTGCGGGACGGGAGCCGGGTGCTGCTGGAGGTGGGGCCGGGGCGGACGCTGGGGACCTTCGCGCTGCACGCGGGGGCGGCGGAGTCCGCGGTCTTCGCCTCGCTGCGGCATGCGTACACGCGCAGGGCGGACCAGGCGCACCTGCTGGAAACGCTGGGTCGGCTGTGGGTGGCGGGGGTGCGGGTGGACTGGGAAGCCTTCGCGGCCGGGGAGCGGCGGCGGCGGACGCTGCTGCCCACGTACCCGTTCGAGCGGCAGGCGTACTGGGTGGAGCGCCAGCGCCGCCCGCGCCGGCGCAGGCCGGGCGCGCCCACGCGCGTCACGGCAGACGCGCGTGCCGTTGGCGCGCTTCCGCCGGGCCTCGCGGAGGCTGTATCGGAGTACGCCACCGGTCAGGCGACGGGGCTTCAGCCCCGGCCGGAGACCGGCACCCGGTACGTCGCCCCGGAGGGTGAGCTGCAGGCGCGCATGGCGGCGCTCTGGGGCGACCTCCTCGGCTTCCAGGGCATCGGCGCGCACGACGACTTCTTCTCGCTCGGCGGCCACTCGCTGCTGGCCACGCAGCTCATCGCCCGCGTGCAGGACGAGTTCGGGGCCGCCGTCTCGCTCAACGCGGTCTTCGACGACCCCACCGTGGCCGGCATGGCGGCGAAGGTGGCCGCCCTGCGCGCCGACGCGCACGCGGAGCTGCCCAGCGCCATCCACCCGGCGCCGCGCACCGGGCCGCTCCCGGTCTCCTACCACCAGGAGCGCCTGTGGGTGCTGGACCGCCTGGAGCCGGGCAGCCCCATGTACAACGTGCCCACGGGCAGCTGGCTGCGCGGGCCCGTGGACGTGGACGCCGGGCGGCGCGCGCTCGCCGAGATCCTTCGCCGGCACGAGGTCCTGCGCAGCGTCTACGCGGAGACCGGGGACGGCCTCGTCCAGGTCGTCCGCCCGGACACCGAGGTCCCGCTGCCGGTGGACGACCTGTCCGACGTCCCGGAGGCGGAGCGCCTGCGCACCGTGCGCGCGCGCTTCACCGCGGAGGCGCGGCGCCCCCTGGACCTGGAGAACGGGCCGGTGGTGCGGGCGCGCCTGCTGCGCCTGGACGCCGAGCTGCACGCGCTGCTGGTGACCTTCCACCACATCATCATGGACGGGTGGTCGGGTGGGGTGTTCATCCACGAGTGGACGACGCTGTACGGGGCGTTCCGGGCCGGCAAGCCCTCGCCGCTGCCGGAGCTTCCGATCCAGTACGCGGACTACGCGGTGTGGCAGCGGGAGCAGCTGTCGGGTGAGCGCCTGGAGGAGCACCTGGCGTTCTGGCGGGAGAGCCTGCGGGGGGTGTCTCCCGTGCTGGAGCTGCCCACCGACCGTCCGCATCCGCCGGTGCAGAGCTACCGGGGCGGGCTGTACGGGGCGGCGCTGGCGCCCGCGCTGGTGGAGCGGGTGCGTGCGCTGGCGGCGCGCGAGCACACGACCTTTCACGTGGTGCTGGCGGCGGCGTTCCAGGCGCTGTGCTTCCGCTACACGGGGCAGGAGGACTTCGCGGTGGGCTCGGTGGCCGCCAACCGGCGGCCGGAGACGGAGGGTCTGATCGGCTTCTTCATCAACACCATCCCGGTGCGTGCGCGCCCCTCGGCGCGGCTGCGCTTCGCGGAGGTGGTGGGGCAGGCGCGCGCCTTCATGGCGGCGGCGTACGCGCACGCGGAGGTGCCGTTCCAGATGATCCTGGACGAGGTGAAGCCGGAGCGGGACTCGAGCCGGAACCCGCTGATCCAGGTGATGCTGGGGATCCAGGCGCCCGGGGCCCACGGTCCACCACCGGAGGACGAGTCGGGAATGACGACGCAGCTTCTGGAGGACAGCGTGCTTCCGCTGGGGGACAGCGGGACGTCGAAGTTCGACCTGACGATCCTGGTGGAGGAGGGAGCGGAGCCGTCGGCGATGCTGGAGTACAACAGCGACATCTTCGAGCGCGCGACGGCGGTGCGGTTCCTGGAGCACTTCGTGGTGCTGCTGGAGGCGGTGGTGGAGGCGCCCGGGACGGCGCTGGAGGACATCGCGCTGCTGCTTCCGGAAGAGCGGCGGCAGCTGCTGGAGGGGTGGGCGAGCGCAACGGGGCTGCCACCGGCACCGGTCGGCCTGGAGGCCGCCCTCTCGTCGCAGACGGGGACCATCCCGGGGAGGGTGCCGGGGCGGGACGGGTACAGCGTCGCCGAGCTGGAAGCGCTGGCGGAGTGGGTGGCGTCGGCCCTGCGCCGCGCCCGGCCGGGCGAGGAAGCCGTCGAAGCCGGGGGAGCGTGGGTGCCGGTGCACGAGCGGGTGCTGGCGCGCGCGGCGGAGACGCCGGACGCCGTGGCCGTCGCCTCCGGCGGCGAGCGACTGACGTACGGCGAGCTGGCGCGCCGCTCGGCGGAGCTGGCGGAGCGGCTGCGCGGGCTGGGCGCGGGTCCGGAGACCCGGGTGGCGCTGCTGGCCGGGCGCTCGCCGGAGCTGGTCGTGGGGATGCTGGCGACGCTGCGCGCGGGGGCGGCGTACCTGCCCATCGACCCCGGCACGCCGGCGGAGCGCGTCCGGGTGATCCTGGCCGACGCGGCGGCGCCGGTGGTGCTTGCGGACGCCGCACTGGCGGAGCGCCTGGAGGGCTTCGCGGGCGAGGTCATCGTGCTCGACGCCCCGCTTCCGCAGGACAACAGCGTGGAGGCTGGGGCTCGGGAAGCCCTCCCCCAGAATTGGGGGAGGGTGGCGGCTCTAAGGCCGCCGGGTGGGGGCCTCTCCGCGGACCCCGACAGCGCCGCCTACGTCATCTACACCTCGGGCTCCACCGGCACCCCGAAGGGCGTCGTCGTCACGCACGGGGGGCTGGCGAACCTGGTGGACTGGCACCTGGGCGAGTTTGCGGTGACGGCGGCCGACCGGGCGACGCAGCTGGCGGGGCTGGGCTTCGACGCCGCGGTGTGGGAGACCTGGCCGTACCTGGCCGCGGGGGCTGCGCTCCACCTGGTGGCGGACGAGGACGTGAGGACGTCGCCGGAAGCACTCCAGGCGCTGCTGCTGGAGCGCGGGATCACGCTGGCCTTCGTGCCGACGCCGCTGGCGGAGGGGATGCTGGGGCTGGAGTGGCCGCGGGACGCGGCGCTGCGCGCGCTGCTCACCGGGGGCGACGCGCTGCGCGCCCGGCCGGCGGCCGGGGCGCCGTTCGCGCTGGTGAACAACTACGGGCCCACGGAGAACACCGTGGTGGCCACGTCGGGCGCCGTCGAGCACGAGGGCGGGGGACGCGCGCCGGGGATCGGGCGTCCGATCCGGGGGGTGCGGGCGTACGTGCTGGACCCGGGGCTGAACCCGGTGTCGATGGGGGTGCCGGGCGGGCTGTACCTGGCGGGCGCGGGAGTGGCGCGCGGGTACCTGGGGCAGGCGGCGATGACGGCGGAGGCGTTCGTCCCGTGCCCGTTCGGGGAGGCGGGGGGGCGCATGTACGCCACCGGTGACCGGGTGCGCTGGCTGGCCGGCGGGGAGCTGGAGTTCCTGGGGCGGACGGACCACCAGGTCAAGCTGCGGGGGTTCCGCATCGAGCCTGGGGAGGTGGAGAGCGTGCTTCTGCGCGACGCGCGGGTGCGGGAGTGCGTGGTGGTGGTGCGCCAGGACGCGGGCGGGCGGAGGATGGTGGCGTACGTGGCGGGAAGCGGTCTGCCCGACGCGGAGGCGCTGCGGACGCGGCTGCGGGAGTCGCTGCCGGAGTACATGGTGCCGAGCGCGTTCGTGGCGCTGGAGCGGCTTCCGCTGACCTCCAGCGGCAAGGTGGACCGGGGCGCGCTCCCGGATCCGGCGCGCGAGGACGGGGGCGATCACGCCGCCCCGCGGACTCCGGCGGAGCGGGCGCTCACGGAGGTCTGGAGCGAGGTGCTGGGGGTGGAGCGGGTGGGGATCCACGACCGCTTCTTCGAGCTGGGCGGCGATTCCATCCTCGCCATCCGGGTCGCGACGGGCGCGCGCAGGGCGGGGCTGCAGCTGCTGCCGCGGCAGCTCTTCGAGCACGCCACGATCGCCGAGCTGGCGCGCGTGGTGGGGACCGCGGCCGCCGCGGATCCGTCCCGGGAGGAGGCGGTGACCGGTCCGGTGCCGCTGACGCCGATCCAGCGCGTCTTCTTCGCGCAGGACGACGTGGCGCCCCACCACTTCAACATGGACCTGCTGCTGGTCCCGTCGCGGGCGCTTGACCCGCGGCTCCTGGACCGTGCGCTCGCGGCTCTCGTGGCGCACCACGACGCGCTGCGCCTGCGCTTCCTGCGCGGCGGAGGCGGCTGGACGCAGCTGCACGCGCCCGCCGGACAGCGCGTGCCGCTGGCCGGGATCGACCTGTCGCGCCTGGACGAGGCGGCGCGCGGCGGGGTGCTCGCCGCCGCGGCGGACCGGGTGCACGCCAGCCTGGAGCTGGAGCGCGGGCCCGTGGCCCGGGCGGTCCACTTCCACCTGGGCGACGGGGCGGGCCGGCTGCTGCTGGTGCTCCACCACCTGGTGGTGGACGGGGTCAGCTGGCGCATCCTCCTGGAGGACCTGGAAAGCGCCTACGTGCAGCTGGAGCGTGGCGAGCCCGTGCGCCTGCCGGCGAAGACGACGTCGTGGAAGGCGTGGTCCGAGCGTCTGACCGAGCAGGCGTATGCGCCGGCCACAGCGGCGGAGCTGCCGTACTGGAGCGCCCAGGCGCGCGCGGCCGTGGCGCCGCTGCCTCTGGACGACCCCGCGGGGGAGGACACCGTGGGGCGGGCCAGGGGCGCGACCGTGCAGCTCGACGTGGAGGAGACCGAAGCGCTGCTGCGGGACGTGCCCGCGGCGTACCGCACGCACATCGACGAGGTGCTGCTGTGCGCGCTGGCGCTCGCGCTGGGCCGCTGGACCGGGGAGCGGCGGGTGCGGGTGGACCTGGAAGGCCACGGCCGGGAGGAAGGCGGCTTCGAGGGCGTGGACCTTTCGCGGACGGTGGGCTGGTTCACCACGCTGTACCCGGCCGTGCTGGAGCTGCCGGAGGACGGCGGCCCGGGCGAGGCGCTGAAGGCGGTCAAGGAGCAGCTGCGCGCGGTGCCGGGGCGGGGGCTGGGCTACGGGCTGCTGCGCTGGGTGGGAGCGGGCGCGGAGCTGGCGGCGGCGCCCCAGGCGGAGGTGGTGTTCAACTACCTGGGGCAGATGGACCCGTCGGTCTCGGCGGACACCTTCTTCCGCTTCGCGCCGGAATCGTCCGGGGGGAACCAGGACGCGCGGCGCGCGCGCAGTCACCGCCTGGAGGTGAACGGGGTGGTCGTCGGCGGGCGGCTGTCGCTGGCGCTGTGGTACGGTGGCGCCGTGTTCCGTCGCGAGACGATGGAGCGTCTGGCCGGGTGGTACGCGGAGGAGCTGCGGGCGCTGATCGCGCACTGCCGCGAGGCACGCGGGGGCGGCTACACGCCGGGCGACTTCCCGCTGGCGGGGCTGGACCAGGGGGCGCTTGACGCGCTGCTGGGGAGCGAGCGCGAGGTGGAGGACGTGTACCCGCTGAGCCCCATGCAGGAGGGGATGCTGTTCCACTCGCAGCTGGCGCCCGGCTCGGGGGTGTACGTGGGTCAGTTCGGGCTGGTGCTGGAGGGGCCGCTGGACGTGGCGGCGCTGCGTGCGGCGTGGGAGGACACGGTGGCGCGGCACGACGCGCTGCGGGCGGGCTTCGCCTGGGAGGGGCTGGCCCGGCCGGTGCAGGTGGTGCGTCGCGCGGTGGAGCTTCCCTTCCGCGTGGAGGACTGGCGCGGGGTGGGAGAGGGCGAGCTGGAGGCGCGGATGGCGGGCTGGCTGGAGGCGGACCGTGCGTCGGGGTTCGACCTGGGGCGGGCGCCGCTGATGCGGCTGACGCTGTTCCGGGTGGGGGATGCGGAGCACCGGCTGATCTGGACGCAGCACCACCTGATCATGGACGGGTGGAGCCTGTCGCTGGTGTTCGGGGACGTGCTGGCGGGATACGCGGCGCGCGTGCGCGGCGAGGCGCCGCGGAGCATGCCCGGGCTGCGCTTCCGCGAGTACGTCGCGTGGCTGGAGGGTCAGGACCGGTCGCGGGCGGAGCGGTTCTGGCGGGCGGCGCTGGCGGGGTTCGACACGCCCACTCCGCTGCCGGCGTCGCGGACGGCGCGGGGGGACGAGCAGGGGCACGGCACGGCGGCGCGGCTGCTCTCGGCGGAGCGGACGGCCGCGCTCCTGGAGGGGATCCGGCGGCTTGGGGTGACGCCGAGCACGCTGGTGCAGGGGGCGTGGGCTCTCCTCCTCGCGCGCTACACGGGGGAGGACGACGTGCTTTTCGGGGCGACGGTGTCGGGGCGGCCGGCGGAGCTCGCGGGGGCGGAGGAGACGGTGGGTCTGTTCATCAACACGCTGCCGGTGCGGGTGCGCCTGGATGCGGAGTCGACGCTGGGGGCGTGGCTGACGCGTCTGCAGAAGGAGCAGGCGGAGGCGCGGGAGTACGAGTACACGCCGCTGGTGGAGGTGCGGGCGTGGAGCGATGTGCCGGCCGGGCAGGAGCTGTTCGAGAGCATGGTGGTGTACGAGAACTATCCCATGGACCGGGCGATGGGGGAGCGGGCGGGAGACCTGGAAGGGGTGCGGGTGCGCAGCGGCGTGACGCGGGAGCAGTCGAGCTTTCCGCTGTGGGTGCAGGCCAGCCCCGGCGAGCGTCTGAAGGTGGAGATCCACCACGACCTCGGGGTGCTGGAGGCGGAAGCGGCCGAGCGTCTGGCCGGTCACCTGGAGGTGGCGCTGGAGGAGCTGGCGAGAGACCCCGCGCGGCGCCTCTGGGAGGTGTCGCTGCTGCGGGGGGCGGAGCGCGCGCAGGTGCTGGAAGAGTGGAACGACACGGCGCGCCCGGCCCCCGCCTGGCCGGGGGTGCACGAGCTGTTCGCGGCGCAGGCGGCGCGCACGCCGGAGGCCGTCGCGCTGGTCTGGGGCGGGGAGCGGGTGACGTACGGTGAGCTGGGCCGCCGCTCGGCGGAGCTGGCCGGCGCGCTGGGGCGGCGCGGGGTGGGTCCGGAGACGCGGGTGGGCGTGTGCATGGCGCGCACGCCGGAGCTGGTGGCGTCGCTGCTGGGCGTGCTGCGCGCCGGGGGCGCGTACGTGCCCCTGGACCCCGGCTACCCCGCCGAGCGGCTGCGCTACATGCTGGCCGACTCGGGCGCCGCGCTCGTCCTGGCGGACGCCGCGGCGGCGGAGCGGCTGGGCGAGTGCGGGGTGGAGGTCGTGCGGGTGGACGGCGGCGAGGAGGACGAAGCACGGCGCACGCAGCAGGACGCATCGTCCGAGGACGCGGCACTCTCGCACTCGTCGTCTCCCGAGAGCCTGGCCTACGTGGCCTACACGTCGGGCTCCACGGGCGCGCCCAAGGGAGTGCTGGGGACGCACGGGGGGATCGTCAACCGCTTCGCGTGGATGTGGAGCGAGCACCCGTTCAAGCCGGACGAGGTGTGCGTGCAGAAGACCTCGCTGGCCTTCGTGGACTCGGTGTGGGAGGTCTTCGGGCCGCTGCTGGCCGGGGTGCCCTCGGTGCTGGTCCCGGACGAGGAGGCCCGCGACCCGGAGGCGCTGCTGGGCCACCTGGCGCGGCACGGAGTGACGCGCATCGTGCTGGTGCCCTCGCTGCTGCGCGCGCTCCTGGACGCGCACCCGGAGCTGGGCGGGGTGTGCCCGCGGCTGCGGCTGGTGGTGACCAGCGGCGAGGAGCTTCCGGCGGAGCTGGCGCGCCGCTTCGCGGCGGCGCTTCCGGGTGCGGCGCTGCTGAACCTGTACGGGTCGTCGGAAGTGGCGGCGGACAGCACCGGGCACGTGCTTGGCGCGGGCGGGGCGGGCGTGGGGGAGCGGGTGCCGATCGGGCGGCCGATCTGGAACACGCGCGTGTACGTGGCGGACGCGGCGCTGCAGCCGCTTCCGGCGGGGGCCGAGGGCGAGCTGTACGTGGCGGGCGCCGGGGTGGCGCGGGGATACGCGGGGAACCCCGCGGCCACGGCGGAGCGGTTCGTGCCGGACCCGTTCGCGCTGGCTCCGGGCGGGCGGATGTACCGCACGGGGGACCGGGCGCGCTGGACGCCGGAGGGGGAGCTGGAGTACCTGGGGCGCGGGGACCGGCAGGCGAAGGTGCGGGGCTTTCGGATCGAGCCGGGGGAGGTGGAGGCGGCGCTGCTGGAGCTGCCTCAGGTTCGGGAGGCGGCGGTGTCCGTGCGGGAGGACGCGGCGGGGGAGAAGCGCCTGGTGGGGTACGTGGTGCCGGCGGACGGCGCGGGTGCGGCGCCGGCGGAGCTGGCGGAGCTGCGGGCCCGGCTCGCGGAGCGTCTGCCGGAGTACATGGTTCCGGGCGCGTTCGTGGTGCTGGAAAGCGTACCGCTGACGGCGAGCGGGAAGGTGGACCGGCGTGCGCTGCCGGCGCCGGAGGCGGGGGTGGGGACGGCGTACGTGGCGCCGCGGACGGAAGCGGAGGCTGTGCTGGCGGGGATCTGGGCGGAGGTGCTGCGGGTGGAGCGTGTGGGGGTGGAGGACGACTTCTTCGAGCTGGGGGGCCACTCTCTGCTGGCGACGCAGGTGGTGTCGCGGGTTCGGCAGGAGCTGGGGGTAGAGGTGCCGCTGCAGGCGGTGTTCGGGGCGTCGACGGTTGCGGCGCTGGCGGAGCGGCTGGAGGAGCTGCGCGCCACGGCGGGGCCGGTGATGCCGCGCGTGGTCGCGATCGACCGCGCGGCCATGCGCAGGGCGAGGGAGCGGCCGAGGACATAGGCGGGCCGGTCGCGCGGCCCGCAGGATCTCACCGACTGGAGGCCGCCCGGGGCAGACGATCGCCCCGGGCGGCCTCGCGTCTACCCGCTTCCGGCCGCGGGGAGCCGGAGGGGTGCGGACCCGATCGACGGTCGCGGCGGCCAGCCGGCCGATGCGGAATCCGTGAGAATCGGGCTCCCTGAATCATCGGCAGGGCGCCGAAGGCAGGGATGCCGTGCAGCTCTCCCCCTTTCCCCCGCTTGCGGGGGAGAGGGGGCCGGGGGGTGAGGGGGCCGGCACTCACGGACGCCAGCACCAGCCCCGCGTGAGGGATTTCGGCCCGAAGGGGCGAGACCGCGCGGCTGTTTGCGCGGGCTCGACTCCGTTAGCCCGCGTCGTTTGCGGGCTTACGGAGCCGAAGCCCGACCCCGGCGCCAGCCGGGGGCACGCCCGAACCTATCCGTTCAACCGCCTTCGAACGGTTCCGGAATGTACCAAGGCTCCGCTGGACGGATATCCGCTGGACGGATTGTGCGAGATCGTGTCACATAATATGCTTGTGGCCCGCGTTCGGGGACAGGCCCCGGCTCCACTTCTCCCATGCGCCTGTCTCGGGTCTGCGATGGAAAACGTCGAGAGCATCTTTCCGCTGGGCCCCATGCAGGAGGCGATCCTGCTGCAGGAGCTGGGAGCCGGGGCCACCGGCGAGTACGTGGAGCAGGCGGGCTGGACGGTGCTCGGCCCCTTCGCCGCCGACGCCTTCGCGCGCGCGTGGGAGCGCGCGGTCCGGCGCCACCCGGCGCTGCGCAGTGTCTTCTTCTGGGACGGGCTGGACGCCCCGGTGCAGGTGGTGCGGCGCCGGGCGGAGCTGCGCACGGAAACGCTCGACTGGCGCGGCGTGGACCCCCGGGAGCAGGAGGCCCGGCTGGCGGAGCTGCGCGCGGCGCACCGGCGCGACGGCTTCGACGTTTCGGCCGCGCCGCCGCTGCGCCTGGCCCGGGTGCGGACCGGCGACGAGGAGCACCGCTTCGTGTGGAGCTACCACCACCTCCTCCTCGACGGCTGGTCGGTGACGCTCCTGCTGCGCGAGGTGCTGGCCGCGTACGACGCCTTCTGCCGCGGCGAGGAGCCGCCGGAGGCGCCGGTCCCGCCGCCGGCGGCCTACCACGCCTGGCTGCGCGGCCGGAGCCCGGCCGAGGCGGAGGCGTTCTGGCGCGCGGAGCTGGCGGGGCTGGACGCGCCCGCCCGGCTCCCGGGTCCGCGCGGCGCGGAAGGGGCGGCCGGGCGCTTCGGGGCGCGGGTGCTCCCCGTGGACCCGTCGCTGGCCGCGGGGCTGCGGGCGGCGGCGCGGCGGCACCGGGTGACGCTCCAGACGGTGCTGCAGGGCGCCTGGGCGATCCTGCAGGCGCGCTACGCCGGGGAGGACGACGTGGTGCTGGGGATGCTCAGCACCGGCCGCTCGGCGGGGGTTCCCGGCGCGGAGGCCATGCTGGGGCTCTTCATCAACGCGTTCGCGGTCCGGGTGCGCGTGGACGCGGGGGAGGGGCTGGGCGCGTGGCTGCGGGGGCTCCAGGCGGCGCACGCCCGGGCGAGCGGGTTCGAGCACGTGGCCCCCGCCCTGGTGCGGGGGTGGAGCGGGCTGCCGGCCGGGGAGCGGCTCTTCGACACGCTGTTCGTCCTCCAGGACCTCCCGGACTCCCAGTTCGAGGGGGCGCGCGTCGGGGACCAGGAGGTGCGCGACTTCCGGCGGCACGAGAGCGACGACCCGCTGGGGTACGCCGCGCTCCTGGAGGCGCGGATCGTGGGGGAGGGGCTGGAGCTGGTGCTGCGCTGGGACGAGGGGCGGGTGGACGGGGATCTCCTCGCCGGCGCCGCCGGGCACCTCGCGGCGGTCCTCGCGGCGATGGCGGCCCCCGGCGAGCCGCGCGTGGGCGAGCTCCCCCTGCTGGGCGAGGCGGAGCGCGCCCGGCTGCTGCGGGCGGGGCAGGGCCCCTCCGCGGCGTACCCGGAGGCGCCGGTCCACCGGCTGGTGGCCGCGCAGGCCGCCCGCACCCCGGCCGCGCCGGCCGTCGTCCACGGCGGCCGGGCGCTCACCTACGCCGCGCTGCATCGCGAGGCGGGCCGCGTCGCGGCCGCCCTGCGTGCCCGCGGCGTGGGCCCCGGGTCGCGGGTGGCGGTCTGCCTGGAGCGCTCCGCCGAGCTGGCGGTCGCCCTGCTGGGCGTTCTCCGCGCCGGGGCCGCGTTCGTCCCCCTCGACCCGGCCTACCCGCGCGAGCGTATCGCCCGTCTCCTGGCCGGCTGCGGCGCCCGGGCGGTCCTCGCCGCCGCCGGGACGGCCGGCGCGCTCCCGGCGGACGGCCCGGAGCCGATCCTGCTGGACGTGGACTTCGCCCCCGGGGCCGGCGGCGGAGCGGACGACGGAGCGGACGACGGCGTGGAGATGGACCTGGACCACCTGGCGTACGTCATCCACACCTCGGGCTCCACCGGCGCGCCCAAGGGCGTGATGCTCTCGCACCGCTCGCTGGTCTGCTACGCGGACGCCATGCGCGCGCACCTGGCCCTGGGGCCCGCCGACCGCGTGCTGCAGTTCGCCTCGCCTGCCTTCGACGTGATGGTGGAGGAGGTCTTCCCGGCGCTCCTGGCCGGCGCCTGCGTGGTCTTTCCCGGGGGCGGCCTGCTCGGCTCGCCCGGGGAGCTGGACCGCGTGCTGCGGACGGAGCGGATCACCGTGGTGGAGCTGCCCACGGCGTTCTGGCACGAGTGGGTGCGGAGCCTCGCCGAAGAGGGAGCCGCGCCGCCGGCGGGTCTGCGGCTGGTGCTGATGGGAGGCGAGCGCGTGCTGCCCGGGCGCATGGCCGAGTGGGCGCGCCTGGGGGTGCCGCTGGTTCACGTCTTCGGCCTGACGGAAACGGCGGTGACCTCGACGACGCTGCGCCTGGAGCCGGGCGACGACGGCTCGCGGTGGGCCGGCCTGCCGGTGGGGCGGGCGCTGCCCAACGTGCGGCTGTACGTGCTGGACGGCGAGCGGCAGCCGGTGCCGGCGGGCGTGGTGGGCGAGCTGTACGTGGGGGGCGACGGGGTGGCGCGCGGCTACCTGGGGCGGCCGGAGCTGACGGCCGCGCGCTTCGTGCCGGACCCGTACGGCGGGGCGGGCTCGCGGCTCTACCGGACGGGGGACCGGGTGCGCTGGCTCGCCGACGGCAACCTGGAGTTCGTGGGGCGGTTCGACGACCAGGCAAAGGTGCGCGGCTTCCGCGTCGAGCCGGCGGAGATCGAGGCGGCGCTGGCGGAGCACCCGGCGGTGCGGGAGGCGGCGGTCGTGGTGCGCGAGGATGCGCCGGGGGACAAGCGGCTGGTGGGCTACGTGGTGCCGGCGGCGTGCCACGGCGCGGGCGGCGGCGGGACGTGCGTCCCGCCGGAGGAGCTGCGCCGGCACCTGCGAGAGCGGCTGCCGGAGCACATGGTGCCGGGGGCGTTCGTGGCGCTGGAAAGCCTTCCGCTCACGCCCAACGGCAAGCTGGACCGGCGCGCGCTCCCGGCGCCGGCGCACGGGCCGGCGGAGGAAGGCTACGCGGCGCCGGGGACGCCGGCCGAGGAGGTGCTGGCGGGGATCTGGGGCGAGGTGCTGGGCGTGGAGCGGGTGGGGGTGAGGGACAGCTTCTTCTCGCTGGGCGGCCACTCGCTGCTGGCCATGCGGGTGGTGTCGCGCGTGCGGCAGTCGCTGGGGGTGGAGCTGCCGCTGCGCGCCCTGTTCGAGGCGCCCACCGTGGAGGCGCTGGCCGGGCGCGTGGACGACCTCCGCCGCGCCGGGTCCACCGCGGCGCCCCCCGTCGAGCGGCTCTTCGATGCGCGCGAGGGGCCGGTCCGCGCGTCGTTCGCGCAGCAGCGGCTGTGGCTGGTGGACCGGATGGAGCCGGGGAGCCCCGCGTACAACATGCCCGCCGCGCTGCGGCTGCGCGGCGCGCTGGACGTGCGCGCGCTCCGGCGGAGCCTGGACGCGCTGGTGGCGCGGCACGAGACGCTGCGCACCACCTTCGCGGAGCGGGGCGGCGAGCCCGTGCAGGTGATCCACGCCGCCGCCCCCGTGCCGCTGGGGGTCGTGGAGGTGGCGGACGAGGCCGCGGCGGCGCGCCTCGCCGCGGAGGAGGCGCTGCGCCCCTTCGACCTGGCGGCCGGTCCGCTGCTGCGCTGCACGCTCCTGCGCCTGGGCGCGGAGGACCACGTGGTGCTCTTCACGCTCCACCACGTGGTGGGCGACGGGTGGAGCATGGACGTGCTGGTGCGCGAGGTGTCCGCGCTCTACGGCGCGCTCGTCCGGGGCGCGGAGCCGGCGCTCCCGGAGCTGCCGGTGCAGTACGCCGACTTCGCGGCCTGGCAGCGCGCCTGGCTCTCGGGCGGCGTACTGGAGGCGCAGGTGGAGTGGTGGAGGGAGCGGCTGGCGGGGGCGCCGCCGCTGCTGGAGGTCCCCACGGACCGGCCGCGCGCGGCGGGGCCGGGTGGGCCCTCGGGAACCGTGCCGCTGGTGCTTTCCCCGGAGCTCACGCGGGAGCTGCGGGCGCTCTCGCGCCGCGAGGGCGCCACGCTGTTCATGACCGTGCTTGCCGCCTGGCAGGCGCTGCTGGGGCGATACGCGGGGCAGGACGACGTGGTCGTGGGAACGCCCGTCGCCGGACGGGCGCGAATCGAGCTGGAGGGGCTGATCGGCTTCTTCGTCAACATGCTCGCCCTGCGCGCCGACCTGGCCGGCGACCCGGACTGGGCCGCTCTGCTGGGGCGGACCCGGGAGGCGGCGCTGGGGGCGTACGCCCACCAGGACCTCCCCTTCGAGCGCCTGGTGGAGGAGGTCGCGGCCGAGCGGAGCCTGACGCACTCGCCGGTCTTCCAGGCGGCTTTCTCGCTGGAGCGGGCGCCCGGGGACGGCGAGCGGCTGTCGCTGGGTCCGGTGGAGGCGGAGCCGTTCGGCGCCGTCGCGGGCATCGCCAAGTCCGACCTCAACCTGGGGATGCTGGACGACGGGGAGTCGCTGGGCGGGCAGCTGGAGTACCGGACCGCGCTGTGGGAGGCCCGGAGCGCCGAGCGCATGGCCGGGCACCTGGTTCTCCTCCTGGAAGCGATGGCGGCGGACCCTGCCGGCCGCGTCGCCGGGGTGCCGCTGCTGCGCGGAACCGAGCGCGCGCAGGTGCTGGAGGCGTGGCAGGGCGCCCGCGCCGCGTTCCCGCGCCTTCCCGTGCACCGCCTGGTCGCCGGGCAGGCGCTCCGCGCTCCCGGCGCGGCCGCCGTCGCGGACGGCGGCCGCGTCCTCGCCTACGGCGAGCTGGACCGGGAGGCCGGCCGCGTCGCCCGCGCCCTCCGCGCGCGCGGCGTGGGCCCCGAGACGCGCGTCGCGGTGTGCCTGGAGCGGTCCGCCGAGCTGGCCGTCGCCCTCCTGGGGGTCCTGCGCGCCGGGGGCGCCTACGTCCCCCTGGACCCCGGCTACCCCCCCGAGCGCCTGGCCTTCCTGCTGGCCGACAGCGGCGCCCGGGTGGTCCTCACCCGCGGCGGCCTCGCCGGCCTCCTCCCCGGGGACGGCCCCGAGCGCATCCTCCTCGACGCCCTCGACGCCGCCGACGTCCCCGGCTGCGCCGACATCCCCGACTGCCCCGGAGCGCTCGTCGGCGGGGCGGACGTCGACCCGGACCAGCTGGCCTACGTCGTCTACACCTCGGGCTCCACCGGCGCTCCCAAGGGGGTGATGGTCTCCCACGCGTCGCTGGCGCACATGGTGGCGTGGCACGCCGATGCCTTCGGCGTCACCGCCGCGGACCGCGCCTCCCTGGCGGTGTCGCCGGGCTTCGACGCGTCGGTGATGGAGATCTGGCCCTTTCTCGCGCGGGGAGCCTCGCTATACCCCGTCCCGGAGGACGCCCGCCTGGATCCCGGGGCGATGCGCGGCTTCCTCCTGCGGCAGGGGATCACCGTCGCCACCCTGCCCCCGGCGCTGGCCGAGGGGCTGACGGGGATGGAGTGGCCGCTGGACACGACGCTGCGCCTGCTCCTGTGCGGCGGCGACGTGCTGAGGACGCGTCCCCGGCCCGGGCTCCCCTTCGCGCTTGTGAACTGCTACGGCCCCACCGAGGGGACGGTGAACACCGCCGTGGGGGAGGTGTCCCCGGCCGGCGACTCCCTGCCGCCGCTCGGCCGTCCCATTGCTCGGGTGCGCGTCCACGTGCTCGACGGGCACGGGGAGCCGGTCCCGGTGGGGGTGCCGGGCGAGCTGTTCATCGGCGGGGCGGGGGTGGCGCGCGGATACGCCGGGCGCCCGGAGCTCACGGCGGAGCGCTTCGTCCCCGACTCGTTCGGGAGCGAGCCGGGCGCGCGGACGTACCGCTCGGGCGACCGCGTGCGCTGGCTGGCTTCCGGCGAGCTGGAGTTCCTGGGGCGCGCCGACCAGCAGGTCAAGGTGCGCGGCTTCCGCGTGGAGCTGGGCGAGGTGGAGGCGGCGCTGCTGGCGCATCCCTCGGTCGTCGCGGCGGCGGCGGCCGTGCGGGAGGCGGGGGGCGGGGAGAAGCGGCTGGTGGGCTACGTCGTCGCGGCGGGGGCGGAGGCCGCGGGCGCGGACGTGCGCGCGTGGCTGCGGGACCGCCTCCCCGAGCCCATGGTCCCCTCCGCGGTGGTGGTGCTGCAGCGGCTTCCCCTGGGCGCCAACGGCAAGCTGGACCGGCGCGCCCTCCCGGCCCCCCGGTGGGAGGACGGAGCGGGCCACGTCGCCCCTCGCACGCCCGCGGAGGAGGTGCTGGGCGGGATCTGGGCGGAGGTGCTGGGACGTGAGCGGGTGGGCGCGGACGCGGACTTCTTCGAGGCCGGCGGGCACTCGCTCCTGGCCGCGCAGGTGGCGGCGCGGGTGCGGGAAGCGTTCGGCGTGGAGCTGCCGCTGCGGGCGGTGTTCGAGGCGCCCACGCTCGCCGGGCTGGCCGCGCGCATCGAGGCGCTGGGCCGGGAGGGGGATGCGGACGGCGCGCCGCCCATCGGGCGGGTGCCGCGCGACGGGGGGCCGCTCCCTGCGTCGTTCGCGCAGCGGCGGCTGTGGCTGGTGGACCGGCTGGAGCCGGGGAGCCCCGCCTACAACATGCCCGCCGCGCTGCGGCTGCGGGGCCGGCTGGACGTGCGGGCCTTCGGGCGGAGCCTGGACGCCCTGGTGGCGCGGCACGAGACGCTGCGCACCACGCTCGCGGAGCATGGCGGCGAGCCGGTGCAGGTCATCCACGCACCCGGTCCCGTGCCGCTGGGGGTCGTGGACGTCGCGGACGAGGCCGGGGCGGCGCGCCTGGCCGCGGAGGAGGCGGCGCGCCCCTTCGACCTGGCCGCCGGTCCGCTGCTGCGCTGCACGCTGCTGCGCCTGGGCGCGGACGACCACGTGGTGCTCTTCACGCTCCACCACGTGGTCAGCGACGGCTGGAGCATGGGCGTGCTGGTGCGCGAGGTGTCCGCGCTCTACGGCGCGCTCGTCCGGGGCGGGGAGCCGCGCCTCCCGGAGCTGCCGGTGCAGTACGCCGACTTCGCCGCCTGGCAGCGGGCCCGGCTCTCGGGCGAGGCGCTGGAGGCGCAGCTCGGCTGGTGGAGGGAGCGGCTGGCGGACGCCCCGCCACTGCTGGAGATCCCCACGGACCGCCCCCGCGCGGCCGGGACGGCGGCGGGGGCCGGTGTCCACCGCTTCGCCCTGGCGTCCGGGGTGTCGGACGGGCTGCGGGCGCTGTCGCGCCGCGAGGGCGCCACGCTGTTCATGACCGTGCTGTCCGCCTGGCAGGCGCTGCTGGGGCGCCACGCCGGGCAGGACGACGTGGTCGTGGGGACCCCCGTGGCGGGGCGGACGCGCACGGAGCTGGAGGGGCTGATCGGCTTCTTCGTCAACATGCTCGCCCTGCGCGCCGACCTGTCCGGCGACCCGGACTGGGCCGGGCTGCTGGGGCGCATCCGCGAAACGGCGCTGGGGGCGTACGCCCACCAGGAGGTGCCCTTCGAGCGCCTGGTGGAGGAGCTGGTCACGGAGCGCAGCCTGGCGCACGCGCCGCTCTTCCAGGCGACGTTCGCCCTGGAGCGGGCGCTGTCCGCCCGCGGGGAGCTGTCGCTGGGCGGCGTGCCGATGGAAGCGCTCGGGGCGGGCGCGGCCGCCGCCAAGTTCGACCTGGAGCTCACCTTCCACGACGACGGCGGAGCGCTCCGCGGCGAGGTCGCCTTCCGCGCGGCGCTCTTCGAGCCCGCGACGATCGCCGCCCTGGCCTCCCGCCTGGAGGTGCTGCTGGAGGCCATGGCGGCGGGGCCCGGGGCGCGCGTCTCGGAGGCGCCGCTGCTCCGCGGGGCGGAACGCGCGCGGGTGCTGGAGGAGTGGAGCGCCACCGGCGCCGACCTCCCGCCCGCGTGCGTCCACGAGCGGTTCGCGGAGCAGGCGCGGCGTACCCCGGACGCGGCCGCCCTGGTCTTCGCGGACGAATCGCTGACCTACGCCGGGCTGGACCGCGCCGCCAACCGGCTGGCGCACGTGCTCCGGCAGCACGGTGTCAGGCCGGACGCGCGCGTGGGCGTGTGCCTGGAGCGCTCCCCGGAGATGGTCGTGGCGATGCTGGCGATCCTCAAGGCCGGCGGTGCCTACGCCTACCTCGACCCCGGGCTGCCCGCGGCGCGCCTGGCGCTGCTCGCGGCGGAGCTGGCCGGGCCCGTGGTGCTCACCCGGGATCCGCTGCGCGACCGCCTCCCCGCCGGCGCGGCGCTCCTGTGCCTGGACGCGGAGCACGAGCGCGTCGCCCGGGAGCCGGACACCGCGCCCGCGGTGGAGGTCACGCCCGAGCACCTGTGCTACGTCATCTACACCTCCGGCTCCACCGGCCTCCCCAAGGGCACCGAGGTGCCGCACCGGGCCGTCCCCGGCTTCTTCTGCGGCGTGGAGTACGCCCGCTTCGACGCGGAGCAGGTGCACCTCCAGCACTCCTCCCCGTCGTGGGACGCGCTGACGCTGGAGCTGTGGCCCGCGCTGCTGACGGGGGGGCGGTGCGTGCTCTACCCGGGGCGGAGCGCGGACCCGGTCGGCCTGGCGCGGGAGGTGGAGCGCCACGGCGTGACCACGCTGTGGCTGACCGCCGCGCTCTTCAACCTGGTGGTGGACGCGCGCCCGGAGGTGCTGGACGCGGTGCGGCAGGTGATGACCGGCGGCGAGGCCGTTTCCGCGGCGCACCTGCGGCGGGCGCGCGAGCGCAGCCCGGGGCTGCGCCTGGTCAACGGCTACGGCCCCAGCGAGTGCACGGTGTTCGCCAGCTGCCACGTGGTGGACGGGGAATCCGCGGGCGGCCGGGTGCCCATCGGGCGGCCGGTGGGCGACCGGCGGGTGTACGTTCTGGACGCGTGGGGAGAGCCGGTGCCGCCGGGGGTGCCGGGGGAATTGTGCGTGGGCGGCCCGGCGGTGGCGCGGGGATACCTGGGGCGGCCGGGGCTCACGGCCGAGAAGTTCGTGCCGGACGCGTTCGGCGCGGCGGGCGGGCGGCTGTACCGCTCGGGCGACCGGGTGCGATGGGCCGCGCGCGGCGAGCTGGAGTACCTGGGCCGCGCGGACCAGCAGGCAAAGATCCGCGGATTCCGCGTTGAGCCCGGCGAGGTCGAGGCCGCGCTGCTGGAGCACGAGCGGGTCCGCGAGGCCTTCGTCGCGGTGCGCGAGGATCCCGCCTTCGGCATGCCGGGCGAAAGGCGCCTGGTGGCCTACGTCGTCGCCGGGGAGGGCGCGGACGCCGCCGCGGCGGAGCTGCGGGCGCACCTGCGCGGGCGGCTGCCGGAGTACATGCTGCCGTCGGCGTACGTGGTGCTGGACCGGCTCCCCCTGACGCCGAACGGAAAAGTCGACCGGCGCGCGCTCCCGGCCCCGGAGCGGGCCGGGGACGCGCACGCGTACCGCGCGCCCCGCACGCCCGCGGAAGAGGTGCTGGCGGCGATCTGGGCGGAGACGCTGCGCCTGGAGCGCGTGGGAGCCGAGGACGACTTCTTCGAGCTGGGCGGGCACTCGCTCCTCGCCGCGCAGGTGGTGTCGCGCGTGCGGGCGGCGCTCGGGGTGGAGCTGCCCCTGCGCGCCGTCTTCGAGGCGCCCACCGTGGCCGCGCTCGCCCGGCGCGTCGAGACGCTCCGCGGCGACGGCGCGGAGTCCGCCCCCCCGGTCGTGCCGGTCCCGCGGGACCCGCTGCGCCCGCCCCCCGCCTCGTTCGCGCAGCGGCGCCTCTGGTTCATCCAGCAGATGGACCCGGCGAGCGCCGCCTACAACATGCCGTCCGCCCTGCGGCTCCGCGGCCGGCTGGACCCGCGCGCCATGGCGGGCGCCCTCGCCGACCTGGCCGCGCGTCACGAGACGCTGCGCACCGTCTTCGCCACGGTGGACGGGGAGCCCGTGCAGGTGGTGGAGCCGCCCGCGCCGCGCCCCCTCCCCGTGCACGACCTGCGCGCGCTCGCGGAGGCGGGGCGCGCCGCCGAGGTCCGGAGCCGGGCGCGCGCCGAGGCGATGCTCCCCTTCGACCTGGCGCGCGGGCCGCTGATGCGCGCCGCGCTCCTGCGCACGGGCGAGGAGGAGTGGGTGCTCCTCCTCACCCTCCACCACGTGGCGAGCGACGGCTGGAGCACCGCCATCCTGCTGCGCGAGGTCGCCGCGCTCTACGAGGCGCGCCGGAGCGGGACCGCCGCCGAACTCCCGCCGCTGCCGGTGCAGTACGCCGACTTCGCGGCGTGGCAGCGCGCCTGGCTCGCCGGCGAGGTCCTGGAGCGGCAGCTGGCCTACTGGCGTGCGCAGCTGGCGGGCGCCCCGCCGGTGCTGGACCTTCCCGTGGACCGGCCGCGGCCGGCGGTGCAGGGGACCCGCGAGGGGTACCGGGCGCTCGCCGTCCCCGCCTCCACCCTGGCCCCGCTCCGGGCGCTGTCCCGGCGCGAGGGGGCCACGCTCTTCATGACCTTCCTGGGCGCGTGGCAGCTCCTGCTGGCGCGCTACGCCGGCGAGGACGACGTCAGCGTGGGCACCCCCGTCGCGGGGCGGACGCGGCTGGAAACGGAGGGGCTGATCGGCTTCTTCGTCAACATGCTCGTGCTGCGCACCGAGCTGCGGATGGAAGGGTCCTTCCCGGAGCTGCTGCGGCAGGTGCGGGAAGCCACGCTGGGGGCGTTCGCCCACCAGGACATCCCCTTCGAGAAGCTGGTGGAGGAGCTGGCCCCGCAGCGGAGCCTGACGCACGCGCCGCTCTTCCAGGTGATGTTCGCCCTGCGGAGCCGCGAGCGGGCCGCGCCGTGGAGCGGCTCGCTGCGTATGGAGGCCGTCGAGGACGAGGGCGGCGCCGCCAAGTACGACCTGACCCTGGAGCTCGCGGAGGGCGGGGACGGGCTGGCCGGGACGATCTCGTACCGCGAGGAACTGTTCGACGCGGCCACCGTGGAGCGGATGGCGGAGCACTTCGCCGCGCTCGCGGCCGCCGTCGCCGCGGACCCCGGCCGCCCCCTCGCGGCGATCCCCATGCTCGGCGATGCCGAGCGCCGCCGTCTCGTGGAGGAGTGGAACGCGACGGAGCGCCCCTTCGACGGCGGCCTGTGCATCCACCAGGCGTTCGAGGCGCAGGCCGCGCGCACGCCGGAAGCGACCGCCCTGGTCTTCCGGGGCGAGGAGGTCACCTACGCCGCGCTGGACCGCCGCGCCGACCTCCTGGCCCGTGCCCTCCGCCGCCGCGGCGTGGCCGCCGAGTCGCGGGTGGGGGTGTGCGTGGAGCGCTCGGTGGGGATGGTGGCGGCGCTGCTGGCGGTGCTCAAGGCAGGCGGGGCGTACGTCCCGCTCGACCCGTCCTACCCGCGCGAGCGCCTGGCGCACGTGGTCCGGGACTCCGGCCTGCGCGTGGCCGTCGCCGGGGAGCGCCAGCGCGCGCTGCTCCCGGAGGGGGTGCAGGTGGTGGGAGTGGACGAGGTGGACGACGGAGCGTCGCACGGCGACGCGTTTTCGCACTCGCCGTCCCCCGGGAACCTGGCGTACGTCATCTACACCTCCGGCTCCACCGGCCTCCCCAAGGGCGTGGGCGTCACGCACCGCAACGTGGCGAGCTTCTTCGCGGCGATGGACGAGCGCGTGGGCGGCGGGCCGGGGACGTGGATGGCGGTCACCAGCATGTCGTTCGAACATCTCGGTGCTGGAGCTGCTGTGGACGCTGGCGCGCGGCTTCCGCGTGGTGGTGCACCCGGACGGGGGCGCGGCGCCGGCGCGGGCCCCGCGATCCACGCGGCCGGTGGAGTTCTCGCTCTTCTACTTCGCCAGCGCGGGCGGCGACGCGATGGACGGGTACCGGCTCCTGATGGAGGGAGCGAAGTTCGCGGACCGCAACGGGTTCGCGGCCGTGTGGACGCCGGAGCGGCACTTCCACGCCTTCGGCGGGCTGTACCCCAACCCGTCGGTGACCGGGGCCGCCGTGGCCGCGGTGACGGAGCGCGTGGGAATCCGCGCGGGGAGCGTGGTCCTCCCGCTGCACCCGCCGGTGCGGGTGGCGGAGGAGTGGGCGGTGGTGGACGTGCTGTCGCAGGGGCGGGTGGGGATCTCCTTCGCCTCGGGGTGGCACGCGGACGACTTCGTGCTGGCCCCGGCGAGCTACGCGGACCGCAAGGAGGTCATGCTCCGCGGCATCGAGGAGGTGCGCGCGCTGTGGCGCGGCGAGGCAGTGCGCATGGTGGGCGGCACCGGCGACGAGGTGGAGGTGCGCACGCTGCCGCGGCCGGCGCAGGCGGAGCTGCCGGTGTGGATCACCTCCGCCGGGAGCCCGGAAACCTTCGAGACCGCGGGGGAGCGCGGGTACAACGTCCTCACCCACCTCCTGGGGCAGACGGTGGACGAGCTCGCCGCAAAGATCGCGCTGTACCGCGACGCGCTGCGGCGCCACGGGCGCGACCCGGACTCGGGGCGCGTGACGCTGATGCTCCACACCTTCGTGGGGACGAGCGAGGAGGCGGTGCGCGACACGGTGCGCGAGCCGTTCAAGCGCTACCTCGCCAGCTCCGTGGGGCTGATCCGGGGGCTGGCGCGCTCCATGGGCGTCGCGGACCTGGATGCGCTGGCGCCGGAGGACATGGACGCGCTCCTGGAGCACGCCTTCGAGCGCTACTACGGCTCGGCCGGGCTGATGGGGACGGAGGAGCAGTGCCTGGCGATGACCGATCGGCTCCGCGAGGCCGGGGTGGACGAGCTGGCCTGCCTGGTGGACTTCGGCGTGGAGACCGACGCCGCGCTGGCCGCGCTGGAGCGCCTGGACGGGGTGCGCCGCCGCGCGGCGGAGCCCGCCCCGGAGGCCGCGGACGAGACGTCGCTGGCGGCGCAGCTCATCCGGCACGGGGCCACGCACCTGCAGTGCACCCCGTCCACGCTGCGGACGGTGCTCCCCGACGAGGACGCGCCGCGCGCGCTCGCCGGGCTGCGCAGGCTGCTGCTGGGGGGCGAGGCGCTCCCGGCGCCGCTGGCGGCGGAGGCGCTGGCGGCCGGCGTGGGCGAGCTCCACAACATGTACGGGCCCACGGAAACCACCGTGTGGTCCGCGACGCACCGGATCGAATCGGCGGAGGGCGGGATCGCGGTGGGGACGCCGGTCGCCAACACCCGCATCCACCTGGTGGACCGGGGGCTGGAGCCGGTGCCGGTGGGCGTCCGCGGCGAATTGCTGATCGGCGGCGAGGGCGTGGCGCGGGGGTACCTGGGGCGCCCCGACCTCACCGCCGAGCGCTTCGTCCCCGACCCGTTCGCGTGCCCGCGCACGGCCGGAGCGCGCCTGTACCGCACCGGCGACCTGGCGCGCCGCCGCGCGGACGGGCTCCTGGAGGTGGTGGGGCGCGCGGACCAGCAGGTCAAGGTGCGCGGCCACCGCGTGGAGCCCGGCGAGATCGAAGCGACGCTGGAGGCCCACCCCGCCGTGGCCGAGGCCGCCGTCGCGGCGCGCGAGGAAGCGCCGGGGGAGCGCCGGCTGGTGGCCTACCTGGTCGCCGCGCCGGGGGCCGCCGTGCCGTCCCCGGCGGAGCTTCGCGGCTGGGTGCGCGTGCGGCTGCCGGAGTACATGGTGCCCTCGGCGTTCGTCGCGCTGGACCGGCTCCCGCTCACGCCCAACGGCAAGCTGGACCGGCGCGCGCTCCCGGCGCCCGACGCCGCGCGGCAGGGCCGTGAGCGCCCTCCGGCCGCTCCCCGCACCCCCACCGAGGCCGCGCTGGCGGCGGTGTGGGCCGAAGTGCTTCGCGTGGAGCGGGTGGGCGTACACGACAACTTCTTCGAGTCGGGGGGCGATTCCATCCTCGCCATCCAGGTGGTGGCGCGCGCCGCCCGGGCGGGGGTGCGCGTGACCCCGCGCCAGCTCTTCCAGCACCAGACGGTGGCGGAGCTCGCGGCGGTCGCCGGGACCGCCGCCGCTGCGGCCGCGGAGCAGGGAGCGGTCACCGGCCCGGTCCCGCTCACCCCCATCCAGGGCTGGCTGCTGGAGCAGGACCTTCCCGATCCCCACCACTACAACCAGGCGGTGCTGCTGGCGCCGGGGGAGGCGCTGGACGCGGCGCTGCTGGAGCGCGCCGTCGCCGCGCTGGCGGTGCACCACGACGCGCTCCGGCTGCGCTTCGCGCGCGGGGCGGACGGGTGGAGCCAGGAGAGCGGCCCGGCGGACGGCACGGCGCCGCTCTCCGTCATCGACCTGGCGGGCGTCCGCGCGTCCGCGCTGGCCGCCCGGATCGAGGACATCGCCGGCGCGCTCCAGGCCGGGCTCGACCTGGCCCGCGGCCCCGTCTTCCGGGTGGGGCTGATGCAGTGCGTGACCGGGGAGCCGCAGCGCGTCATGATCGTCGTGCACCACCTGGCCGTGGACGGCATCTCCTGGCGCGTGCTCCTGGAGGACCTGGAGAGCGCCTACCGGCAGCTCCGCGCCGGGGAATCGGTCCGCTTTCCGCCCAAGACCACCTCCTTCCGCGAGTGGGCGCGGCGGCTGGCCGGGTATGCGGTCTCCGACGCGCTCGCCGCCGAGCTTCCCTACTGGACCGACGCGCGCCGCCTGGACGCGGCCCCCATCCCCGTGGACCGCGACGGTCCCGACCCGGAGTCGGGGATGCGCTCCGTCACCGTCCGCCTCACCGCGGAAGAGACGCGGGCGCTCCTGCACGAGGCCCCCGCCGCCTACCGCACCGGGGTCAACGACTTCCTCCTGGCCGCCCTCGCCCGCGCCCTCGCCGCGTGGACGGGCGGCCGGCGCGTGCTGGTGAGCCTGGAGGGGCACGGGCGCGAGGAATTGTTCGCCGGCGTGGACCTGTCGCGCACCGTGGGGTGGTTCACCTCGCTGGCCCCGGTGCTCCTGGAGACCGATCCCGCCCACGGGCCCGGCGAGGCGCTGAAGTCCGTCAAGGAGCAGCTGCGGGCCGTGCCGGAGCGCGGCGTCGGCCACGGCGTGCTCCGCCACCTGCACCCCGACCCCGCCGTGCGCGGGCGGCTCGCCGGGCTCCCCGCGCCCGGGATCCTCTTCAACTACCTGGGGCAGCTCGACGGCACGGTCGGCGAGGACGCGCTCTTCCGCCCCGCCGGGGAGTCCCGCGGCCCCGACCGCTCCCCCCGCGGACCGCGCGGCCACCGGCTGGAGGTGACCGGGATGGTGTTCGAGGGCGAGCTGCGCATGGACTGGATGTACGGCCGCGCCGTGCACGACCGCGCCACCGTGGAGCGCGTCGCCGAGCGGTTCGCCGCCGAGCTGCGGACGCTGGTCGCGCACTGCCGCGAGCCGGGCGCGGGCGGCGTCACCCCCTCCGACTTCCCGCTGGCGCGGCTGACGCAGGCGGAGCTGGACGCCCGGCTGGGGAGCGGGCGCGGCGTGGAGGACGTCTACCCCGTGACCCCCATGCAGGAAGGGCTGCTCTTCGAGAGCCTGTTCGCGCCGGGAACGGGCATCTACGTGAGCCAGCTCGTCGTCGGGCTGCGGGGCGAGCTGGACCCGGAGGCGCTGGAGCGGGCGTGGCGGAGCGCGGCCGCGCGCCACGAAGTGCTGCGCGCGGGCTTCCAGTGGGAGGGGCTGCGCCGGCCGCTGCAGGTGGTCCGGCGCGAGGCGCGGGTCCCGTTCCGGCGGGAAGACCTGCGGGGGCTGGGCGCGGCGGACCGCGAAGCGCGGATCGAGCGGTACCTGGAAGAGGACCGGCGCGAGGGGTTCGACCTGGCGGAGGCGCCGCTGATGCGGGTGGCGCTGTTCCGCACCGGCGAGCGGGAGCACCGGATGCTGTGGACGCACCACCACCTGGTCCTGGACGGCTGGAGCCTGCCGGTGCTCCTCCGCGACGTGCTGGAGCTGTATGCCGCGCACCGGCGGGGCGAGCCGGCCGCGCCGGGCGGCGCGCGGCCGTACCGCGAGTACGTGTCGTGGCTCGCCGCGCGCGACCCGGCGCGCTCGGAAGAATACTGGCGGACTGCCCTGGCCGGCTTCACCGCGCCCACGCCGCTTCCGGGCGACCGGGCGGCGGGCAAGGCGGGCGCCGCGGGACAGGCCACGGTGAAGCGGGAGCTCCCGGCCGCGCTCACGGGCGCGCTGCAGGAGCAGGCCCGCCGGCTGGGCGTGACGCTGGGCACCCTGGTGCAGGGCGCGTGGGCGCTGCTGCTGTCGCGCCACGTCGGCGAGGAGGAGGTGGTGTTCGGGGCCACGGTCGCGGGGCGGCCGGCGGAGCTGGAAGGCGTGGAGGAGATGGTGGGGCTCTTCATCAACACGCTCCCGGTGCGGGCGAGGGTGGAGGGAGCCGCCACGCTGCGGGAGTGGCTGCGGCGGCTGCAGGCCGAGCAGGTGGAGGCGCGCGAGCACGAGTACTCGCCCCTGGCCGACGTGCAGAGGTGGAGCGGAGCTCCCGCCGGCGAGCCCCTGTTCGAGAGCCTGGTCGCCTTCGAGAACTATCCCATGGGGACGGGCGACGGCGGAGGGGCGGACGAGCTGCGCGTGTCGGTGGACCGCAGCCTCCAGGAGAACGGCTTCCCGCTGGTGCTGACCGCGGTCCCCGGCGACCGGCTGTCCCTGGAGCTGCGCCACGACCTGGGGCGCGTCCCGGCGGCGGCGGGGCGGGAGCTGGCGCGGCAGCTGGAAACGCTGCTCGCTGGGATGGCGGGGGACCCGGGGACCCGGCTCGCGCAGCTCTCGCTCCTGCGCCCGGACGAGCGGGCCCGGGTGCTGGAGGCCGGGCGCGGGGGCGCGCGCCCGTTCGCGCGGGAGGCGCTGGTCCACGACCTGGTGGCCGCTCGCGCCGCGGCGGCGCCCGGCCTTCCCGCGGTCGCGTGCGGCGCCCGCACCCTCACCTACGGCGAGCTGGACGCCGCGTCCGCGCGCCTCGCGGCGCGCCTGCGGGCGGCGGGAGCAGGGCCGGAGACCCCGGTGGCCGTCTTCCTGGACCGCTCGGCCGAGCTGGGCGTGGCGCTGCTCGCCATCCTCCGCGCCGGGGCCGCCTTCCTCCCGCTGGACGTGGCGTACCCGCGCGAGCGGCTGGAATTCCTGCTGGAGGACAGCGGCGCCCGCGTGGTGGTGACGCGCTCGGACCTCGCCGGCGGGCTTCCCGCGGGCGCCGCCGGGGTGCTGTGCGTGGACGACGGCGCGCCGGACCCGGTGGACGCCCCGGCCGCGCCGCGGGTGGGCTCCGGCGCGCTCGCCTACCTGATCTACACCTCCGGCTCCACCGGCCGTCCCAAGGCGGTGATGGTGTCGCACCGCTCGCTCGTCTGCTTCATCGACGGCATCCGCGAGCGCATCGGCTACACCCCCGCCGACCGGGTGCTGCAGTTCGCCTCGCCGGCGTTCGACGTGATGATCGAGGAGATCTTCCCCCCGTGGGCGAGCGGCGCGTGCGTCGTCTTCCCCGAGGGCGAGGCGCCGGGCTCGCCGGGGGAGCTGACGCGCGTGCTGGAGGCCCAGCGGGTCACCATCGCCGAGCTCCCCACCGCGTTCTGGCACGAGTGGGTGCGGCAGACCAGCGAGGACGGGGACGAGCTCCCCGGGACGCTGCGGCTGGTGGTGATGGGGAGCGAGCGGGTGCTCCCCGAGCGCCTGGCGCAGTGGGCGCGGCTGGGGAGGCCGCTCCTGCACGGCTACGGCCTCACCGAGACCACGGTCGCCACCACCACCGTGATGCTGCCGGCGGGCGAGGACGGCTCCCGCTGGCCCAGCGTGCCCATCGGCGTCCCGCTCGCCAACGCGGAGGCGCACGTGCTGGACGCCGGGGGCGAGCCGGTGCCGGAAGGCGTCCCCGGCGAGCTGTACCTGGGCGGCGAGGTGCTCGCGCGCGGCTACCGCGGCCACCCGGCGCTGACCGCCGGGCGCTGGGTCCCGCACCCCTTCGGGGACGCGCCCGGCGCGCGGCTGTGCCGCACGGGGGACCGGGTGCGCCGGCTTCCCGACGGCAACCTGGAGTTCCTGGGGCGCGTCGACCAGCAGGTCAAGATCCGCGGCTTCCGCATCGAGCCCGGCGAGGTGGAGGCCGTCCTCGGCTCGCACCCGGCGGTGGGGGAGGCCGCGGTCGTGGTCCGGGAGGACGCCCGCGGGGAAAAGGTCCTGGTGGGATACGTGTCGGCGGGGGCCGGCGAGCGGGTCGCCGCGCAGGAGCTGCGCGCCTGGCTGCGGGAGCGCCTGCCGGGGCACATGGTCCCCGGCGCGTTCGTGGCGCTGGAGCGTCTCCCGCTCACCCCCAACGGCAAGGTGGACCGGCGCGCCCTCCCCGCCCCCGAGTGGACCGGCGGGGCGGAGTACGCGGCGCCACGCACGGCCACGGAGGAGGTGCTCGCCGGGATCTGGGCGGAAACGCTGCGCCTGGACCGCGTGGGCGTGGAAGAGAACTTCTTCGCGCTGGGCGGGCACTCGCTGCTCGCCATGCAGGTCGTGTCCCGCGTGCGGCGGGCGCTCGGCGCCGAGCTGCCGCTGCGGGCCGTGTTCGCCGAGCCCACGGTGGCCGCGCTCGCCCGCCGGGTGGACGGGCTCCGGCGCGCGGGCGCCGCTGCGGCGCCCGGCCTGGAGCGCGTGCCGCGCGGCGGCGCGCTCCCCGCGTCGTTCGCGCAGCAGCGGCTCTGGCTCGTCGACCGGCTGGAGCCGGGAAGCCCCGCCTACAACCTGCCCTTCGCGCTGCGGATGCGCGGCGCGCTGGACACGGCGGCGCTGCGGGCCAGTCTGGACGCGCTGGTGCGGCGCCACGAGGCGCTGCGCACCACGTTCGCGGAGCAGGGCGGGGTGCCCGTGCAGGTTGTCCACCCGGCCGCCCCGGTCGCGCTGCGGGAGCTGGACCTGCGCGGCCCGCCGGACACCGAGCGGGACGCCGAGGCCGAGCGGCTGGCCTCCGGGGAGGCGCTGCTGCCCTTCGACCTGGCTCGGGGGCCGCTGCTGCGGAGCACCCTGCTGCGCGTGGGCGAGGACGAGCACGTGCTGCTCTTCACGCTGCACCACGTGGTCAGCGACGGCTGGAGCATGCAGGTGCTGGTGCGCGAGGTGTCGGCGCTGTACGCGGCGTACGCGCGGGGCGAGGAGCCGGCGCTCCCGGAGCTGCCGGTGCAGTACGCCGACTACGCGGTCTGGCAGCGCGGCTGGCTCGCGGGCGAGGTGCTGGAGGAGCAGGTGGGCTGGTGGAGGGAGCGCCTGGCCGGCGCCCCGCCGCTCCTGGAGGTGCCGGTCGACCGCCCCCGCGCCGCGGGGCGGGGCGCCGGGGCCGGGACGTACGCGCTCACGCTCCCGCCCGCGGCGTCGCGCGGCCTGCGGGCGCTCTCGCGGAGCGCGGGCACCACGCTGTTCATGACGGTGCTGGCCGGGTGGCAGGCGCTCCTGGCGCGCTACGCCGGGCAGGACGACGTGGTCGTCGGCACCCCCGTGTCCGGGCGGACGCGGGCCGAGCTGGAGGGGCTGATCGGCTTCTTCGTCAACATGCTCCCCCTGCGCGCCGACCTGTCCGGCGATCCCGCGTGGAGCGAGCTGCTGGGTCGGACGCGTGCGGCGGCGCTGGGCGCCTTCGACCACCAGGAGCTGCCCTTCGAGCGCCTGGTGGAGGAGCTGGGCGCCGGGCGCAGCCTCGCGCATACCCCCGTCTTCCAGGCCACCTTCGCGCTGAACCGGTCCGGGGCGGAGCAGAAGCTGGCGCTGGGATCCCTGGATCTGGCATCGTTCGAGAGCGGGGCCGGCGCGGCGAAGTTCGACCTGGAGCTGACGGTGACGGACGAGCCGGACACGCTCGAGGCGACGCTCGTCTACCGGGAAGCGCTGTTCGATGCGGCCACGGCGGAGCGCATGGCCGGACACCTGGCGACCCTGCTGGAGGCCATGGCGGCCGATCCGCGGCGGCGGCTCTCGGAGGTGCCGCTGCTGCGCGGGGCGGAGCGCGCCCGGGTGCTGGAGACCTGGAACGCCACGGCCGCCGTGCTGCCGCATGCCTGCGTCCACGAGCTGTTCTCGGCACAGGCCGCGCGCACGCCCCATGCGGTCGCGCTCGTCTCCGGGGACGCGGCGCTCACCTACGCGGAGCTGGACCGCGCCGCCAACCAGCTCGCGCACCTGCTCCGGCGGCGCGGTGTCGGGCCGGACGCGCGCGTGGGCGTTTGCCTGGAGCGCGGCCCGGAGATGGTCATCGCCCTCCTGGCGGTGCTCAAGGCCGGCGGCGCCTACGCCATGCTCGATCCCGGGCTCCCGCCCGCGCGCCTGGCGCTCCTGCTGGACGACCTCGCCGCGCCCGTGGTGCTGAGCCGCGCGCCCCTGCGCGGCCGCCTCCCCGGCGAGCTGGACGTCCTGTGCGTGGACGCGGAGCGCGAGCGCATCGGGCGCGAGCCGGACACGGCACCCGCGGTGCGGATCACGCCCGAGCACCTGTGCTACGTCATCTACACCTCCGGCTCCTCCGGTCTGCCCAAGGGCACCGAGGTGCCGCACCGCGCCATCCCCGGCTTCTTCCGCGGCGCGGACTACGCCCGCTTCGACCGGGACACCGTTGTCCTCCAGCACTCCTCGGTCTCGTGGGATGCGCTGACGCTGGAGCTGTGGCCGGCGCTGCTCACCGGCGGGCGCTGCGTGCTGTACGCGGGGCAGAGCCTGGACCCGGAGGAGCTGGCGCGCGAGGTGGAGCGGCACGGCGTGACCACGCTGTGGCTGACCGCGGCGCTGTTCAACCTGGTCGTGGACACGCGCCCGGAGCTGCTGGACGCGGTGCGGCAGGTGATGACCGGAGGCGAGGCGGTTTCGGCGGCGCACCTGCGGCGTGCGCGGGAGCGCAGCCCGGGGCTGCGGCTGGTCAACGGCTACGGGCCGAGCGAGTGCACCGTGTTCACCAGCTGCCACGTGGTGGGCGGCGAGGTGGCGGGCGGGGAGGTGCCGATCGGGCGCCCGGTGGGAGACCGGCGGGTGTACGTGCTGGACGCGTGGGGCGAGCCGGTACCGGTGGGGGTGCCGGGCGAGCTGCACGTGGGCGGGCCGGGCGTGGCGCGCGGCTACCTGGGGCAGCCGGCGCTGACGGCCGAGAAGTTCGTGCCGGACGCGTTCGGCGGCGAGCCGGGCGCGCGGCTGTACGGCTCGGGCGACCGGGTGCGCTGGCTGGCCACGGGGGAGCTGGAGTTCCTGGGACGGGTGGACGCGCAGGTCAAGATCCGCGGGTTCCGGATCGAGCCGGGGGAGATCGAGGCGGTGCTGCTGGAGCACCCGGACGTCGGCGAGGCCGCGGTGACGGTGCGGGAGGACGAGCCGGGCGAGCGGCGGCTGGCGGCGTACGTGGTGGCGCGCGCGGGCGTGGAGATTCACGGTGCGGAGCTGCGGGCGTACCTGCGGGAACGCCTCCCGGAGCACCTGGTGCCGGCGGCGTTCGTGGCGCTGGACAGTCTTCCGCTCACTCCCAACGGCAAGCTGGACCGGCGGGCGCTTCCGGCCCCGGAGTACGGGTCGGCGGCGGACCGCTACGTGGCGCCGAGGACGCCGACCGAGGAGGTGCTGGCGGGGATCTGGAGGGAGGTGCTGGGGACCGGGCGGGTGGGCGTGGACGACGGCTTCTTCGAGCTGGGCGGGCACTCGCTGCTCGCGACGCAGGTGGTGTCCCGCGTGCGGCAGGCTTTCGGGGTGGAGGTGCCGCTGCGGGCGCTGTTCGAGGCGCCGACCGTGGCGGGGCTGGCCGCGCGCATCGAGGCTCTGCCCGGCGCGGGCACGTCGGCCGCCCCGGCGATCGAGCGGGCGCCCCGCGACGGGGCGCTGCCGCTGTCGTTCGCGCAGCAGCGGCTGTGGGTGGTGGACCGGATCGAGCCGGGGAGCGCCGCCTACAACCTGCCGTACGCGCTGCGGCTGCGGGGTGCGCTCGACCTGGCGGCGCTGCGGGCCAGCCTGGACGCGCTGGTGCGGCGCCACGAGACGCTGCGCACCACCTTCCAGGAGCGCGACGGCGTGCCCGTGCAGTTTGTCCACCCGGCCGCGCCGGTCGCCCTGTGGGAGCTGGACCTGCGCGGCCTGTCCGGAGCCGGGCGGGACGCCGAGGCCGGGCGGCTCGCGGCCGAGGAGTCGATGCTGCCCTTCGACCTGGCGCGCGGGCCGCTGCTGCGCAGCACGCTGCTGCGTCTCGCCGACGAGGACCACGTGCTGTGCTTCACCCTGCACCACGTCGTCACCGACGGCTGGAGCATGGACGTGCTGGTCGGCGAGGTCTCCGCGCTCTACGCCGCCTTCAGCCGGGGCGAGTCGCCCGGCCTCCCCGAGCTGCCGGTGCAGTACGCCGACTTCGCCGTGTGGCAGCGCGAATGGCTCTCCGGTGAAGTGCTGGACGAGCAGATCGGCTTCTGGAAGGAACAGCTGGGCGGCGCCCCTCCGCTGCTGGAGATCGCGGTCGACCGCCCGCGCTCCGCGGCGCAGGGCACGCGCGCGGGCGTGCACCGCTTCGCGCTCCCGGACGCGGTCGCGGCCGGGCTGCGGGCGCTCTCGCGGCGCGAGGGCACGACGCTGTTCATGACGCTGCTTGCTGCCTGGCAGACGCTGCTGGGCCGCTACGCGGGGCAGGAGGACGTGGTCGTGGGCACGCCCATCGCCGGGCGCACGCGCACGGAGCTGGAAGGCCTCATCGGCTTCTTCGTCAACATGCTGGCCGTGCGCGGCGACCTGGCGGGCGATCCCACCTGGACCGAGCTGCTGGGGCGCGTGCAGGAGAGGGCGCTGGGCGCGTACGCGCACCAGGAGCTGCCCTTCGAGCGCCTGGTGGACGAGCTGGCCGTGGAGCGCAGCCTGGCGCACGCCCCCGTCTTCCAGGCGATCTTCGCGCTGGACCGCGCCGGTGCGCGCGACGAGCGGCTGACGCTGGGCGGGGTGCGGCTGGAGCCGTTCGGGGGCGGGCCGGAGGAGACCAAGTTCGACCTGAGCCTGCGGATGCTGGACGACGAGGAGGGGCTGTCGGGAGCGCTCCTGTACCGGGCGGCGCTGTTCGAGGCCGGGACGGCCGCGCGCATGGCCGGGCACCTGGAGACCCTGCTGGAGTCCATGGCGGCGCACCCGGGGCAGCGCCTTTCCGAGGTGCCGCTGCTGCGCGGGGCCGAGCGCGAGCAGCTGCTGCACGCCTGGAACGGCGCCGACACCGGCTACACCGGCGACCTGTGCCTCCACGAGATGGTGCACGCCCAGGTGCAGCGCACGCCGGAGGCGCCCGCGCTGCGCTTCGACGGGCAGCGCCTCGGCTACGCCGAGCTGTACCGGCGCTCCTGCCGGCTGGCCAACCTGCTGCGGCGGGAGGGCGTGGGCCCCGAGGTGAGGGTGGCCGTCTGCATGGACCCGGCCCCGGAGATGATCGTGGCCGTGCTGGGCGTGCTGCTGGCCGGCGGCGCCTACCTGCCGCTGGATCCCGAGCTCCCGGCCGAGCGGCGCGCCTACACGCTGCGCGACGCCGCCCCGATCCTGGTGCTCACCCGGGCGGCGCTGGCCGACCGGCTCGCCGGCTGCGGCGTCCCGCTCTTCCTCTTGGACGCGGAGGCCGGGCGCATCGGGCGGGAAAGCGAGACGGCGCCGGCCACCGGGGTACGCCCGGACAACCTGGCGTACGTCATCTACACCTCCGGCTCCACGGGCCGCCCCAAGGGCGTGCTGGTGGAGCACGGCGGCGTGGGCAACACCATCCGCGAGCTGTCCCGCGTCTACGGCTCCGGCCCCGGCGACCGCAGCCTGCTCTTCGCGCCGCTGCACTTCGACGCCTCGGTGGGCGACATCTTCATCGCGCTCGGCAGCGGGGCCGAGCTGGTGGTGGCTCCCCGCGAGGCGATGCTGCCGGGCGAGGACCTGCTGCGGCTGCTGAAGGAGGAGCGGATCACGCACCTGAAGACCATGCCGTCCGCGCTGGCGGCCACGCCGGTGGAGCCGCTGCCGGAGCTGCGGACGCTGATCACCGGGGGCGACCTGTGCCCCGCCGAGCAGGTGCGGCGCTGGGCGCCCGGGCGGCGCTACTTCAACGGCTACGGGGCGACCGAGGCGAGCATCCGCAACGCTTCCAGCCGCTACGAGCCCACGGGCGCGAACCCGCCGATCGGGCGCGCGGTGGCGAACACGCAGATGTACGTGCTGGACGCGTGGCTGGAGCCGGTTCCGCTGGGAGTCGCCGGGGAGCTGTTCATCGGGGGCGTGGGCGTGGCGCGCGGCTACCTGGGCCGGCCCGACCTGACGGCGGAGCGCTTCCTCCCGGACCCGCACCGGGGCGTGCCGGGCGCGCGCCTGTACCGGACGGGCGACGTGGGGCGGCGGCGCGCGGACGGCGAGATCGAGTTCCTGGGGCGCGCGGACCACCAGGTCAAGGTGCGCGGCTACCGGGTGGAGCTGGGGGAGATCGAGGCGGTCCTGCGCATGCACGAACAGGTGCGCGAGGCCGTGGTGCTGCTGCGGGAGGACGCGCCGGGGCAGCGGCGGCTGGTGGCGTACGTGGTCCCGGAGGCGGGGACGGATCCCGCGGCGGAGGAGCTGCGGGCGCACGCGGCGGCGCAGCTGCCGGAGTACATGGTGCCGGGCGCGTTCGTGGTGATGGAGAGCGTTCCGCTCACCGCCAGCGGAAAGGTGGACCGGCGCCTGCTGCCGGCGCCGGAAAGCGGGTCCCAGGAGGAATCCGTGGCGCCGCGGACGGTGGTGGAGGAGGTGCTGGCGGGGATCTGGGATTCGGTGCTGGGGACCGAGCGGGTGGGCGTGGAGGAGGGCTTCTTCGACCTGGGCGGGCACTCGCTGCTGGCGACGCAGGTGGTGTCCCGCGCGCGTCAGGCCTTCGGGGTGGAGGTGCCGCTGCGCGCGCTGTTCGAGGCGCCCACCGTGGCGGGGCTGGCCCGGCGGATCGAGGCGCTCCGCGGCGCGGGCGCCTCGCCGGCGCCGCCCATCGTGCCCGTGCCGCGCGACGGCGCGCCGCTGCCGGTGTCGTTCGCGCAGCAGCGGCTTTGGGTGGTGGACCGGCTGGAGCCGGGGAGCTCCGCGTACAACATGCCGTACGCGCTGCGGCTGCGGGGCGCGCTGGACACCGGGGCGCTGCTGGCCGGCCTGGACGCGCTGGCGCGGCGGCACGAAACGCTGCGCACCACGTTCGCGGAGCACGAAGGCCGGCCCGTACAGGTCGTCCACCCGCCCGCGCCGGTGCCGCTGCCCGCCGTCGACCTGCGGGACCTCCCGGAAGCGGAGCGCGAGGCCCTGGCCGGGCGGCTGGCCGCCGCGGAGGCGCTGCGGCCTTTCGACCTGGCTCGCGGACCGCTGCTGCGCGCCACGCTGCTGCGGCTGGGCGAGGCGGACCACGTGCTGTGCTTCACGCTGCACCACGTGGTCAGCGACGGCTGGAGCCGCGGCGTGCTGGTGCGCGAGGTTTCGGCTCTCTATGCCGCCGCACTGCGGGGCGAGGCGGCGCAGCTGCCGGAGCTGGAGGTCCAGTACGCCGACTTCGCCGTGTGGCAGCGCCGGTGGCTCTCCGGCGAGAAGCTGGAGGCGCAGCTCGGCTACTGGAAGGAGCGGCTTTCCGGTGCGCCCCCGCTGCTGGACGTCCCGACGGACCACCCGCGCGCGGTCGGGCAGAGCCCGCGCGCGGCGAGCCACGCCTTCGCGCTCCCGCCCGGGCTGTCGCGGGCGCTGCGCGGGCTTTCGCGCGGGGAAGGGACCACGCTGTTCATGACGCTGCTGGCCGGATGGCAGGCGCTGCTCGCCACGTACTCGGGGCAGGACGACGTGGTGGTGGGCAGCCCCGTCGCGGGCCGCACCCGCCGGGAGACCGAGGGGCTGATCGGCTTCTTCGTCAACATGCTCGCCCTGCGCGCCGACCTGTCCGGCGACCCGACCTGGTCTGCGCTGCTGGGGCGGACCCGGGAAACGGCGCTGGGCGCGTACGAACACCAGGACCTCCCCTTCGAGCGCCTGGTGGAGGAGCTGGACGTGGAGCGCAGCCTGGTGCACGCCCCCGTCTTCCAGGCGACATTCGCCCTGGAGCAGTCCGCGGGCGGTGAGAGGCTGGAGCTGGGGGAAGTCGGCGTGGCATCGTTCGGCTCGGGCGGGGGCGCCGCCCGGTTCGACCTGGAGCTGGTGCTCGCCGACACGGGGGAGGGAGTGGGCGGGGCGCTCTCGTACCGGGAGGCGCTTTTCGAGGCCGGGACCATCGCGCGCATGGCGGGGCACCTGGAGGCCGTGCTGGAAGCCATGGCGGCGGAGCCGGGACTGCGCCTTGCCGGGCTGTCGCTGCTGCGCGGCGCCGAGCGCGCCCGGGTGCTGGAAGCGTGGAACGACACCGCGCGGCCGTACCCGGCGGGGCCGTGCGTCCACGACCTGTTCGCCGCCCAGGCGGCCCGCACCCCCCACGCCGTCGCCGTTGCCTGGCGCGGCGAGCGGGTGACGTACGCCGGGCTGGACGCGCGGGCCAACCGGCTGGCGAACGCGCTGCGCAGGCGCGGCGTCGGCCCGGAGACCCGCGTCGGCGTGTGCATGAGCCGCACGCCGGAGCTGCCGGTCGTCCTGCTCGCCGTCCTCAAGGCCGGCGGCGCATACGTGCCGCTGGACCCGGCGTACCCGCGGGAGCGCCTGGGCTGCATGCTGGAGGATGCAGGGATCGGGCTGGTCCTGACCGAGCCGGGGCTCGCCGGCAGGCTCCCGGAGACCGGGGCCGCCCTGCTGTTCGCGGGCGGCGCGGCGGCGGAGTCCGACGCGGCGCCGGAGACCGGCGTCCTCCCCGAGAACCTGTCGCACGTCATCTTCACCTCGGGATCCACGGGCCGGCCCAAGGGGGTGATGATCCGCCACGCCTCCGTCGTCGTCCTGCTGCACTGGCTCCGCGAGATCGTGTCCGACGAGGAGCGCGGCGCGGCCCTCTTCTCCACCTCCATCAGCTTCGACGTGTCGGTGGCGGAGCTGTTCGGAACGCTCGCCTGGGGCGGCACGGTGGTGCTGGCGGAGAACGCGCTGGAGCTGCCCACGCTGGCCGAGCCGGTGGTGTACGCGAGCATGGTCCCCGGCGCCGCGGCCGAGCTGCTGCGCAGCGGCGGGATCCCCGCGAGCGTCCGGACCCTCAACCTGGCAGGCGAGGCGCTTCCCGCCCCGCTGGCGCGGGGGCTGTACGCGCTGGGCACGGTGGCAAAGGTGGGGAACCTGTACGGTCCCACCGAGGACACCACCTACTCGACCTATTCCCTGGTGGAGCCCGGCGCGGAGCGGGTGCTCATCGGCGGGCCGGCGGCGAACTCGCGGGCATACGTGCTGGACCGCCACATGGAGCCGGTTCCCGTGGGCGTCGCCGGCGAGCTGTACCTGGCCGGCGACGGGCTCGCACGGGGCTACCAGGGGAGGCCGGACCTCACCGCCGAGCGCTTCCTGCCGGACCCCTTCGACCCGGCGCGGCGCGGCGCGCGGATGTACCGCGTGATGGACCGCGCCCGCTGGACGCCCGCCGGCGAGCTGGAGTACCTGGGGCGCACCGACTTCCAGGTCAAGCTGCGCGGCTTCCGCATCGAGCCGGGCGAGGTCGAGGCCGTCCTGACGGAGCTGCCGCGGGTGCGCGAGGCCGTGGTGGTCGTGCGCGAGGACGCGCCGGGGAACCGGCGCCTGGTGGCGTACGTGGCGGCGGAGGGGGGCGAGGAGGCGAGCCGGCCGGAGCTGAGGGCGCACCTGGCGTCGCGGCTCCCGGACTACATGGTGCCGGCCGACTTGGTCTTCCTGGAGCGGCTTCCCCGGGGCGCCGGCGGCAAGCTGGACCGGCGCGCGCTCCCCGCGCCGGACCGCGGCGGGACGGCCGGGGCGGAGGCGAATCCCGCTCCGCGCGACCACCTGGAGGTGACGATCGCCGGCATCTTCGCCGAGGTGCTGGGCGTCGGCCGCGTGGGGCTGCGGGACAGCTTCTTCGACCTGGGCGGGCACTCGCTGCTCGCGGTGCACCTCGTGACCCGGCTGGGCGAGGCCACGGGGGCGCGCCTCCCGGCGGCGGCGCTCTTCGCGGCGCCCACCGTGGAGCGGCTGGCCGAGGAGGTGCGCCGCGGCGGGGACGGGGAGATGCCGCTGCTCGTTCCCATCCGCGCGAGGGGAAGCCGCCGGCCGCTCTTCCTGGTGCACCCCGTGGGCGGGAGCGTCATGGCCTACGCCGCGCTCGCCGCGAGGCTCCACCCGGAGCAGCCGGTGTTCGCCCTGCGCTCCCGCGGGACCGAGCCGGGCGAGGAGCCCGGCGGCACGGTCGAGGAGATGGCGCGCGGCTACCTGGCGGCGGTCCGCGCCGGGCAGCCGGCGGGTTCGTACCGGCTGGGCGGGTGGTCCATGGGCGGCGCGGTCGCCTTCGAGATGGCGCGGCAGCTGGAGGCCGCGGGCGAGGAGGTGGAGGCGCTGGTGCTCATCGACTCGCTCGTCCCCCGCCTGGCCGCTCGGGACCGGGCCGCGCCGGGCGACGAGCTCCTGCTGGTGCGGGCGTTCGCGGAGGACCTCGGGATCCCGGCGGACCGGCTGCCCGCGCCGGACGCGGACGCCGGCGGGGCGGCGTACCTGGGCCGGGTTCTCGAGCGCGCCCGCGCTGCGGGGCTGCTCCCCGGCGGCCTGGACCCGGCGCGGATGCGGCAGCTGTACGGCGTTTTCAGGAGCAACCTGCGGGCGCTGTACGAGTATCGCCCGGGGAGTTTCGGCGGGCGCGCCATCCTGCTGCGCGCCGGCGAGCGCGGGCCGGGCGGGCGGCTCCGGGAAAAGACGGACGGCGGCTGGGAGCGCGTGGTGCGGGGCGGGCTGGAGGTGCGGACGGTCCCCGGCACCCACTACACCCTGGTCCGCGAGCCACGTGTGGAGACGCTGGCCGCCGAGGTGGAGCGGGCGCTCGGGTAGGCGCCCGCCGCCACCGCGCGGGAGAGCGCGCCGGGGGCCGGGGGCACGTCCGCCGGCCGATCCCCCGGCTCGTGGCGAAGTTGCGGTTATTTCCAGACTGTTGTTAATTAGGAAGCCTGGATCGAGGCGCGGGTCGCCGGGCCTTCCGGTGGCGGCGCGAGCTGCGAAGCGACTCCCGGCAGGGTGATCGACACCCCTCCGCGCAGGAACCGGGCTCGGTCCCCTCCTGCCGCCTCTCCCCCGGCCGTTTGGCGCTCAGATGCCGAATCCGCACGACGCCTCCTCGCTCGTAGAGCTCCTCCGCCTCCGCGCGGACGACGACCCGGACCGGATCGCGTACACCTTTTTGCTCAACGGGGAGGTGGAGGAGGGGCACGTCACCTACGGCGAGCTCGACCTGCGCGCCCGTGCGGTCGCCGCCCGCCTCCAGGCGCTCGGCGCGCGCGGGGAGCGGGCGCTCCTGCTCTATCCGCCGGGGCTGGAGTACATCGCCGCCCTCTTCGGCTGCTTCTACGCCGGGGTGACCGCGGTCCCCGCCTACCCGCCGCGCCGCAACCGGACCGACCCGCGCCTGCGGAGCATCGTCGAGGACTGCGCGCCCGCGCTGGCGCTGACCACCCGCGAGCTGTTTGGCGAAGCGGAGGGGCTGTTCGCCCACACGCCGGAGCTGGGTGGGCTGCGCTGGCTGGCCACCGAGGACGTCTCCGCGGACGAGGCCGAGACGTGGCAAGACCCGGGGGCATCCGGCGACACGCTGGCCTTCCTCCAGTACACCTCGGGTTCCACGGCCGCGCCCAAGGGGGTGATGGTCAGCCACGGCAACCTCCTCCACAACTTCGCCGTCATCGAGGGCTTCTGCGGCTATACGCCTGAGACGCGCTCGGTCATCTGGCTGCCTCCATACCACGACATGGGGCTGATCGGCGGCATCCTCCAGCCGCTGTTCACCGGCTACTGGGCGGCGCTGTTCTCGCCGGTGGCGTTCATCCAGCGTCCGGCGCGGTGGCTGGAGGCGATCTCGCGCTACCGGGCCACCAGCAGCGGCGGGCCCAACTTCGCCTACGAGCTGTGCGTGCACGCGGTGCGGCCCGAGGAGCGTGCGGAGCTGGACCTGAGCCACTGGGAGATCGCCTTCAACGGGGCCGAGCCGGTGCGTGCCGAGACGCTGCGCGCCTTCGGCGAGGCGTTCGCGGAGAGCGGGTTCCGGGAGCGGGCGTTCTTTGCGTGCTACGGGCTGGCCGAGGCGACGCTGATGGTGACGGGGAGCCAGCCGTCGGAGCCGCCGGTGGTGCGGGCGGTCGATGCCGGGGCGCTGGGGGAGGGGACGGTGATCGAAGCGGAGGCGGAGGGACGCTACCGGCTGGTGGGGAGCGGGCGGAGCGCGCCGTCGCAGCGGGTGCTGATCGTGGATCCGGCGACGCTGCGGGAATGCGCGCCGGACCGGGTGGGCGAGGTGTGGGTGCGGGGCGCGAGCGTGGCGAGCGGCTACTGGGCGCGGCCGGAGGCGACGGCGGAGACCTTCCGCGCGTACGAGGCGGGGACCGGCGAAGGACCCTTCCTGCGCACCGGGGACCTGGGCTTCCTGGACGATGGCGAGCTGTTCATCACGGGGCGTCTCAAGGACCTGATCGTCATCCGCGGGCGCAACCACTACCCGCAGGACATCGAGGAGACCGCCGCCCACAGCCACGCGGGTCTGCGCGCGGGGAGCGGCGCGGCGTTCAGCGTGGACGAGGGCGGGGAGGAGCGGCTGGTGGTGGTGCAGGAGGTGTCGCGCCAGGCGGCGGCCGGGCTGGACGTGGAGGAGGTGGCGGATGCGATCCGGCGGGCGGTGGCGAGCGAGCACGGAGTGCAGGTGCACGCGGTGGCGGTGGCGCGCACGGGCGGGGTGCCCAAGACGACGAGCGGCAAGGTGCAGCGGCGGGCGTGCCGGACGGCGTTCCTGGCGGGGGAGCTGCCGCTGGTGGGGGTGAGCGTGCGGGAGGAGGCGGCGCACGCGGCGGCGGCTGCGGCGGTGCCGGGGCTGACGCGCGAGGCGCTGGAGGCGGCGGAAGCGGGGGAGCGGCAGACGCTCCTGGAGGCGTACCTGGTGGAGCGCGCGGCGCGGGTGCTGGGGGTGGATCCCGCCGGGGTGGACCGGGAGCAGCCGCTGGTGGCGCTGGGAATGGACTCGCTGCGGGCGATGGAGCTGAAGGGGGCGCTGGAGGCGAGCCTGGGGGCGGCGGTGCCGATCTCCGCGCTGCTGGACGACACCCGGATCGACCGCCTGGCCGCCGACCTCCTGGAAGAGATCTTCGCCGCGCCGGCCGGAGCGTCCGTGGCGGTGGCGGGGGGGAGGCGCCGCTGTCCTTTGCGCAGGAGCGGCTGTGGTTCCTGGACCGGCTCCAGCCCGGGAGCGCGGCCTACAACCTGGCCGTGGCGCTCCGCGTGCGCGGGATCGTGGACGCCGCCGCGCTGCGGCGGAGCCTGGAGGCGACGACCCGCCGGCACGACGCGCTGCGCACCGTCTTCGCCGAGGCCGGCGGCCGGCCCGTGCAGCGGGTGGCGGCGGCCGGCGCGGTCCCGCTTCCCGCGGTCGACCTGTCCCTCCTGCGCCCGGAGGAGCGCGCCGCCGCGGCGCGGCGCGTGTCCGCGGAGGTGGCGCGGGCGCCCTTCGACCTGGAGGCGGGGCCGCTCTTCCGCGCCCGGCTGCTGCGCCTGGCCGGCGACGAGCACCTGCTGGTGCTGGCGACGCATCACATCGTCAGTGACGGCTGGTCGGCCGGGGTGCTGCTGCGCGAGGTGGGCGCGCACTACACGGCGCTGCTCGCGGGGGAGGATTCCCCCCTGCCGCCGCTCCCCACGCAGTACGCCGACTGGGCCCTGGGGCAGCGCGGGCGGCTGCGCGGCGAGGTCGCCGGGGAGCAGCTCGCCTACTGGCGCGAGCGCCTGCGCGGGGTGGCGCCGCTGGCGCTGCCCACCGACCACGCGCGCCCGCCCGTGCAGAGCTTCCGGGGGGCGACGCACCGCTTCGCGATCCCCGCGGAGGTGATGGACGGGGTGCGCGCGCTCGCCCTCCGGGAAAGGGCGACGCTCTTCATGGCGCTGCTGGCCGCGTGGGACCTCCTGCTGGCGCGCTACAGCGGCGAGGGCGACGTGGCGGTGGGGACCACCGTCGCCAGCCGCGATCGGGCCGAGGTCGCCGGGCTGGTGGGGATGTTCGTCAACACGCTGGTGCTGCGGGTGGAGGTCGTGCCGGAGGAAAGCTTCCGCGCGCTGCTGGGGCGGGCTCGCACGGCGGTGCTCCAGGCCTTTATGCGCCAGGATGTCCCGTTCGAGAGGCTGGTGGAGGAGGTGCAGCCCGGGCGCGACCTGAGCCGGAACCCGCTCTTCCAGGTGATGCTGGCGCCGCAGAGCGAGTCGCTGGAGCCGGTGGAGGTCCCCGGGGCGACGCTGGTGCCCGAGCCGGTGGACGCGGGGACGGCGATCCTGGACCTGACGCTGTACACGTGGGAGCGGAGCGGGGGCGGTCTGTCGGCGGCGCTGGAGTACGCCGCCGACCTGTTCGAGGCGGGAACGATCGAGCGCATGGCCGCGCACCTGGTGGAGGTCCTGCGTGCGGTGGCCGCCGACCCGGATCTCGCCGCGGCGGAGGTTCCGCTCCTCCTCCCGGCGGAGCGCGCGTGGCTGCTGGAGGAGTGGACCGCCACGGAGCGCGCCTACCCGGAGCGCTGCCTGCACGAGCTGTTCGCGGAGCAGGCCGTCCGCACGCCGGAAGCCCCTGCGGTCCGCTTCGGCGGGCGCACGGTCACGTACGCCGAACTGGAGCGGAGCGCGAACCGGCTGGCCTGGCACCTCCAGGCGCTCGGCGCCGGCCCCGAGGCGCGGGTGGGGCTGTGCATGGAGCGCACGCCGGAGATGGTGGCGGCGATGCTGGGCATCCTCAAGGCGGGCGGCGCCTACGTGCCGCTGGATCCCGCGTACCCGGCCGACAGGCTGGCCTACATGCTGGCCGACGCGGGCGCCGACCTGGTGGTGTCGCAGGCGCAACTTGCGGGGCGCCTCCCGGAGGGCGTCGCGCGGGTGCTGCCGGACGCGGAGGCGGAGCGCATCGCCGAGCAGCCGGACACGGCGCCCCCGGGCGAGGCGCGGCCGGAAAACCTGGCGTACGTGCTGTACACCTCGGGCTCCACGGGCCGCCCCAAGGGCGTGCAGGTGGAGCACCGCAGCGCCTCGCAGATCGTGCACTTCCTGCGCGACGTCGTGCGCGCGGAGGACCGCGCCGCCGTGCTGGGATCGACCTCCGTCTCCTTCGACGTGTCCGTCGGCGAGATCTTCGGCACGATCTGCTGGGGCGGGACCCTGGTGCTGGTGGAGAGCGTCCTCGACCTGCCGCGCGTGGCGGACGAGGACGTGCGCCTGGTGGTGACCGTGCCCAGCGCGGCCGCCGAGCTCCTGCGCAGCGGCGGCATCCCGGCGAGCGTGCGCGCCTTCAACCTGGCCGGCGAGGCGCTGCCCGCCTGGCTGGCGCGCGACCTGTACGCCCGCCCGGAGACGGAGCGGGTGCTGAACCTGTACGGTCCCACGGAGGACACCGTCTACTCCACCTGGAGCGTGGTGGAGCGCGGGGCGGAGCGGGTGCGCATCGGGCGCCCGGTGGCCAACTCGCGGGCCTACGTGCTGGACCCGGTGGGGAGCCCGGCGCCGGTCGGCGTCGCCGGGGAGCTGTGCCTGGGCGGGGCGGGCACGGCGCGCGGCTACCAGGGCCGTGCGGAGCTGACGGCGGAGCGCTTCGTCCCGGATCCCTTCGCGGCGGAGGCGGGGGCGCGGATGTACCGCACGGGGGACCGGGCGCGGTGGCTGGCGGGCGGGGAGCTGGAGTACCTAGGGCGGATGGACGGGCAGGTCAAGGTGCGCGGCTTCCGCATCGAGCCGGGGGAGGTGGAGGCGGTGCTGGCGGGGCTGCCGCGGGTGCGGGAGGCGGTGGTGGTGGCGCGTGGGGACGACGAGGGACAGGTGCGCCTGGTGGCGTACGTCGTCCCGGAGGAGGGGGAGGAGGTCACGGACGCCTGGCTGCGGCAGGGGCTGCGCGCGCGGCTCCCGGAGTACATGGTCCCGGCGGCGTTCGTCGTGCTGGATCGGCTGCCGCTGAACGCCAACGGCAAGCTGGACCGGCGGGCGCTCCCGGAGCCCGCCTCCGCAGACGCGCCGGAGCCCGCGGCGCCGCGCACCCCTGCGGAGGAGGTCGTGTGCGGGATCTTCGCGGAGGTGCTGGGCTCCGGAAGCGTCGGAGTCCATGACGACTTCTTCGAGCGGGGCGGCCACTCGCTGCTGGCGATGCGGGCGGTTGCCCGGGCCGGACGCGCGCTCGGGGCTGAAGTCCCGCTGCGGGCGCTCTTCGAGGCGCGGACGGCGGCCGGCCTCGCCGGGCGCATCGAGGCGCTGCGGAGCGCCGGCTCGCGGGAAGCGCCGCCCGTCGAGCGAGTCCCCCACGGCGGAGCGGCGCCGCTGTCGTTCGCCCAGCAGCGGCTCTGGCTGGTGGACCGGCTGGAGCCGGGGAGCCCCGCCTACAACATGGCGGGCGCGCTGCGTCTGCGCGGAGCGCTGGACGCGGCCGCGCTGCGGGCGAGCATCGGCGCCCTGGTGCGGCGGCACGAGGCGCTGCGGACCACGTTCGAGGAGCGGGACGGCGCGCCCGTCCAGGTCGTCCACGCGCCCACGCCGGCCGCGCTGCGCGGGGTGGACCTGGAGCGCGTCCCGGAGGCGGAGCGCGAGCGCGAAGCCGCGCGGCTCGCCGCGGAGGAGGCGCTGCGCCCGTTCGACCTGGAGCGGGGGCCGCTGCTGCGGACCACGCTCCTTCGCCTCGCCGATGCTGACCACGTGCTGCTCTTCACGCTGCACCACGTCGTGGGCGACGGCTGGAGCATGGACGTGCTCCGGCGCGAGCTCTCGGCGCTCTACGCCGCGTTCTCGCGGGGCGGCGATCCGGCCCTCCCCGAGCCGCCGGTGCGGTACGCGGACTTCGCCGTGTGGCAGCGCGCGTGGCTTTCGGGCGAGGTGCTGCAGGCGCAGCTCCGCTTCTGGAAGGAAGCGCTGCGGGACGCCCCCCCTCTGCTGGAGATCCCCACGGACCGTCCGCGCGCCGCGGGGCTGGACGCGCGCTCACAAAGCCACCGCTTCGCCGTGCCGGCCGGGGTCGCGGACGGGCTGCGGGCGCTGGCGCGGCGCGAGGGAGCGACGCTGTTCATGACGACGCTGGCGGCCTGGCAGGCGCTGCTGGGCCGCTGGGCGGGGCAGGACGAGGTGGTGGTGGGCAGTCCCGTGGCGGGACGCACACGGGTGGAGACGGAAGGCGTCGTCGGCTTCTTCGTGAACATGCTCGCCCTGCGCGGCGACCTGTCGGGCGAACCGGCGTGGACCGGGCTGCTGGAGCGGGTGCGGGAAACGGCGCTGGGCGCGTACGACCACCAGGAGCTGCCGTTCGAGCGCCTGGTGGAGGAGCTGGACGTGGAGCGCAGCCTCGCGCACTCCCCGGTCTTCCAGGCCACCTTCGCGCTCGACCGCGCCGCGGCGAACGACGGGCTCTCGCTCGGCGGCGTCGCGGTCGAGCCGTTCGGCGCGGGAGCGGCGGCCTCCAAGTTCGACCTGGAGCTGGCCCTGCACGACGGCGAGGCCGGGCTCGCGGGGACGCTCGCGTACCGCGCGTCGCTCTTCGAGGCCGGGACCATCGCGCGGCTGGCGGGGCACCTGGAGCTCCTGCTGGCGGCCATGGCGGAGGATCCCGGGAGCCGCCCGCACGAGGTGCCCCTGCTGCGCGGGAGCGAGCTGGAGCAGGTGCTGCACGGCTGGAACGACACGGCGGCCGGGTACCCGGAGCGCTGCCTGCACGAGCTGTTCGCGGAGCAGGCGGGGCGCACCCCGGACGCCCCCGCGGTCCGCTTCGCGGGCCGCACCACCACGTACGCCGGGCTGGAGCGCAGCGCGAACCGCCTGGCCCGCCACCTCCGCGCGCTCGGCGTGGGCCCCGAGTCGCGCGTGGGGCTGTGCGTGGAGCGCACCCCGGAGATGGTCGCGGCGATGCTGGGCATCCTCCAATCCGGCGCCGCGTACGTCCCCCTGGATCCCGCCTACCCGGCCGAGCGCCTGGAGTACATGCTGGCGGACTCGGGCGCGGCCCTGGTGGTGGCGCACGCCGCCGTGGCCGAGCGCCTCCCGGCCGGCGTCCCGCGCCTTTTCCTGGACGCGCAGGCGGAGCCCATCGCCGCGCATCCCGACAGCGCGCCCCCCGTCGCGGCGGAGCCCGGCAGCCTGGCGTACGTCCTCTACACCTCCGGCTCCACCGGCCGCCCCAAGGGCGTGCAGGTGGAGCACCGCAGCGCCTCGCAGGTCGTGCACTTCCTGCGCGACGCGGTGCGCGCGGAGGACCGCGCCGCCGTGCTGGGCTCCACCTCCATCTCCTTCGACGTGTCGGTGGGGGAGATCTTCGGCACCCTGTGCTGGGGCGGGACGCTTGTGCTGGTGGAGAACGTGCTGGATCTGCCGGCGGTGGCGGACGAGGAGGTGCGCCTGGTGGTGACGGTGCCCGGGGCTGCGGCGGAGCTGGTGCGCGGCGGGGGGATCCCGCGGAGCGTGCGCGCGTTCAACCTGGCCGGGGAGGCGCTTCCGGCGTCGCTGGCGCGCGACCTGTACGCGCTGCCGCACGTGGAGCGGGTGGTGAACCTGTACGGGCCCACGGAGGACACGGTCTACTCCACGTGGAGCGTGGTGGAGCGCGGGGCGGACCGGGTGCGCATCGGGCGTCCGGTGGCGAACGCGCGGGCGCACGTGCTGGACCCGGCCGGGAGCCCGGCGCCGGTGGGGGTGGCGGGGGAGCTGTGCCTGGGAGGAGGGGGGACGGCACGCGGCTACCAGGGCCGTGCGGAGCTGACGGCGGAGCGCTTCGTCCCGGATCCCTTCGCGGGGGAGGCGGGGGCGCGGATGTACCGCACGGGGGACCGGGCGCGGTGGCTGGCGGGCGGGGAGCTGGAGTACCTGGGGCGGATGGACGGGCAGGTCAAGGTGCGCGGCTTCCGCATCGAGCCGGGCGAGGTGGAGGCGGTGCTGGCGGGGCTGCCGCGGGTGCGGGAGGCGGTGGTGGTGGCGCGGGGCGACGACGAGGGACAGGTGCGCCTGGTGGCGTACGTCGTCCCGGAGGAGGGGGAGGAGGTCGCGGACGCCGGGCTGCGGCAGGGGCTGCGCGCGCGGCTCCCGGAGTACATGGTCCCGGCGGCGTTCGTCGTGCTGGAGAGCGTTCCGCGTACTGCCAGCGGCAAACTGGACCGGCGGGCGCTCCCGGAGCCGGGCCGGGGCGCGGCGGGCGCGCGCGTGGCTCCGCGGACCGCGACGGAAACCGCGCTGTGCGCCGTCTGGGCGGAGGTGCTGGGCCGCGAAGGCGTGGGGGTGCACGACAACTTCTTCGAGCTGGGGGGGCATTCGCTCCTGGCGACCCGCGTGGTCTCCCGCCTCCGCGAGCTGCTGGGGGTGGAGGTGCCCATGCGGGCGCTGTTCGAGGCGCCCACGGTGGCCGCGCTCGCCGGGCACGTGGACGCCGGCCTGGCGGCCGGGCGCTCCGCCCTGGGGCCCATCGCGCGCCGCGCGGGGGTGGGCCCGTCGCCGCTCTCGTTCGCGCAGCAGCGGCTCTGGTTCATCCACGGGCTGGACCCGGCGAGCTCCGCCTACAACGTGCCCTTCGCGCTGCGCCTTCGCGGCGTGCCGGACCCGGGGGCGCTGCGCCGCGCCCTGACCGAGCTGGTGCGCCGCCACGAGGCGGTGCGCACCGTCCTGGTGGAGGAGGGCGGCGAGCCCATGCAGGTGGTCCTCGCCCCCGCGCCGGTCCGGCTCCCGGTGGCGGACCTCGCCGGTCTCCCGCGCGAGCCCCGCCGCGCGGAGGCGCTGCGCCGGGTGGCGGAGGAGGCGCGGCGCCCGTTCGACCTGGAGCGGGGCCCGCTGCTGCGGGCGCTCCTGGCGCGGCTGGACGCGGACGAGTGGGTGCTCTGCTTCACCATGCACCACGTGGTCAGCGACGGGTGGAGCATGGGCGTGCTGGTGCGCGAGGTGTCCGCGCTGTACGGGGCGTACTCGCGAGGCGAGGAGTCGCCGCTCCCCGAGCTGGACGTGCAGTACGCGGACTTCGCCGCCTGGCAGCGCGAATGGCTCTCGGGCGAGCTGCTGGCGACGCAGCTTGGCTACTGGCGCGACAAGCTGGAGGGCGCCCCCCGCCTGCTGGAGCTGCCGCTGGACCACCCGCGCCGCAGCGCCGTGGGAGTGACCGAGACGGGCCGCTCCTTCGTGCTGTCTGCGGAGGCGGCGCGGGGGCTGCGCGGGCTGGGGCGGCGGGCCGGCGCCACGCTGTTCATGACGCTGCTCGCCGGGTGGCAGGCGCTGCTGGGGCGCTACGCCGGGAGCGACGACGTGGTGGTGGGCACGCCCATCGCCAACCGCACGCGGGCCGAGCTGGAGGGGCTGATCGGCTTCTTCGTCAACACGCTGGTGCTGCGCGCCGACCTGTCCGGCGAGCCCGGCTTCCGCGCTCTGCTGGAGCGCGTGCGGGAAACCACGCTGGGCGCCTTCGCCCACCAGGACCTCCCCTTCGAGCGGCTGGTGGAGGAGCTGGAGCCCGAGCGCAGCCTGATGCACAACCCGCTCTTCCAGGTGATGTTCGCCCTCCAGAACACCGAGGCGGGCGTGCTCGCCCTGGGCGACCTGGCGGTGGAGCCGCTGGCCGTGGGCGACACCGGGGCCAAGTTCGACGTCGGCGTGATGCTCGTCGAGGCCGGCGAGCGCATCGAGGGGCGGATCGACTACCGCACCGACCTGTTCGACGCCTCCACCATCGACCGCATGGCGGAGCACTTCCGGCTGCTGCTGGAGGGCGCCGTCGCCGCGCCGGACCGCCGCGTCTCCGAGCTGCGCCTGCTGGGCCCGGCGGAGGAGCGGCGGCTCCTGGCCGAGTGGAACGCGCCCCGCGCGTACCCCGGCGACCGCCTGGTGCCGCGGCTCCTCGCCGAGCAGGCGGAGCGCACCCCCGGCGCGGCCGCCGTCTCGGGCGGTGGCGCCACGCTGACGTTCGCCGAGCTGGACGCGCGCTCCAGCCGGCTGGCGCACGCACTGCGCGGCCTGGGCGTGGGGCCGGACGCGCCGGTGGGCGTCCTGCTGGAGCGCGGCCCGTGGCTGCTGGAGGCCGTGCTGGGGATCTGGAAGGCCGGCGGCGCCTACCTGCCGCTGGACCCCGCGTACCCGGCGGACCGCCTGGAATACATGCTCCGCGACGCTGCCGCCCCAGTGCTCGTCACGCAAGAGCGGCTGCGCGGCGCGCTCCCGCCGCACCGCGCCGCCGTCCTGCTGCTGGACGCGGACGCCGCGCGCCTGGCCGCGGCAAGCCCCGCTCCGCCCCCCGTGCGGGTGGACGGCGATTCGCTCGCTTACGTCATCTACACCTCCGGCTCCACCGGCCGTCCCAAGGGCGTGCGGGTCGCGCACCGCGCCCTGCTGAACACGCTGCTCGCGGCGCGGGAGGCGTTCGGCTTCGGCGGGGGCGAGGAAACGGCGGGCGTGGCGAGCTTCGCCTTCGACATCTGGCTGTTCGAGGCGGTGCTCCCGCTGCTCGCGGGCGGCTCCGTGCGCCTGGTCCCGCGGGAGGAGGTGCTGGACGTCCCCCGCCTGGTGGAAGGGCTCGCCGGGACCGCCTCGCTGCACGCCGTGCCCGCGCTGATGCGCGAGATCGTGCGGACGCTGCGGTCCTCCGGGCGCGTCCTCCCGGGGCTGCGGCAGGCGTTCGTGGGCGGCGACGCCGTCGCGCCCGACCTGCTGGAGGAGATGCGGGAGGTGTTCCCCGCCGCTGCCGTGCACGTCCTGTACGGCCCCACCGAGGGCGCCGTCATCTGCGCCTCGCACCGGGCGCGCGAGGGCGAGCGGAGGCTGCAGTGGGTGGGGCGTCCGCTGGGCAACGCCGCGCTCTACGTGCTGGACCGGGCCGGGCAGCCGGCGCCCGTGGGGGTTCCCGGCGAGCTGTGCATCGGCGGGGCGAGCGCGGCGCGCGACTACCTGGGCCGGCCGGAGCTGACGGCGGAGCGGTTCGTCCCCGACCCGTGGGCGGACGAGGCGGGCGCGCGGATGTACCGCACCGGCGACCGGGTTCGCTGGGGCGCGGACGGGGAGCTGGAGTTCCTGGGGCGGGCCGACGCGCAGGTCAAGATCCGCGGCTTCCGCATCGAGCCGGGCGAGGTGGAGGCCGTGCTGGCCGAGCACCCCGAGGTGGAAGCCGCCGCTGTGGTGGTGCTCGACTCCGCCCCTGGAGCGGAGCCCGGCGAGAAGCGGCTGGCGGGCTACGTGGTCCCCGCGCGCGAGCCGGCCGGGGGCGCGGCGGAGCTCCAGGCCGAGTACGTCCGCGAGTGGGAATCGCTCTTCGGCGACACCTACGCCGCCGGCGGGGCGGACGGCGACCCGGCGTTCAACCTCGCCGGCTGGAACAGCAGCTACACCGGCGAGCCCATCCCCGCCGGGGAGATGCGCGAGTGGGTGGAGGGCGCCGCGAGCTCCCTGCGCGCGCTGCGGCCCCGGCGCGTCCTGGAGATCGGCGCGGGGACCGGGCTCCTCCTCTTCCGCCTGGCCCCGGAGTGCGAGGAGTACTGGGCCGCCGACTTCTCCGCCGCCGCCGTCGCCTGGCTGCGCGGGCAGGTGGCGCGCCCCGGCCGGGAGCTCCCGTCCGTGCGCCTGCTGGAGCGCGCGGCCGACGACTTCGCCGGCATCCCCGAGGGCCATTTCGACCTGGTGGTGGTCAACTCGGTGGCGCAGTACTTCCCCGGCGTGGACTACCTGCTGCGGGTGCTGGAGGGCGCCGTGGCCGCGCTCGCGCCCGGCGGGCGGCTGTGGGTGGGCGACGTGCGCAGCCTGCCGCTGCGCGACGCCTTCCACGCCTCGGTGGAGCTGGCCCGCGCGCCGGACGGATCGCCCGCCTCCGCGCTGCTCGAAGGGGTGCGCAGGCGCGCCGCGCGCGAAAAGGAGCTGCTGGTGGACCCCGACCTGTTCCGCGCGCTGCCGGGTCGGCTGCCGCGCGTGTCCGGGGTGGAGGTGCGGCTCAAGCCGGGGCGGCACGCCAACGAGATGACGCGCTTCCGCTACGACGTGCTGCTGCACGTGGAGACGGACGTGCCCCGCGCGGCGCCGCGGTGGCGCCGGTGGGACGAGCTGGGCTCGCTGGAGGTGGTGCGCCGGGTGCTGGAGGTGGAGGCGCCGGAGGCGCTGGCGGTCGCGCGGGTGCCGAACCCGCGCGTGGCCGGGGCGCTGGCCGTGGTGGATGCGCTCGGCCGCGACGCGGGCCCGGGGAGCGCCGGCGAGCTGCGGGCGCTGGCGGCGGATCGGGAGGCGCGCGGCCCCGATCCCGACGCGTTCCGGGAGCTGGCGGAAGCACACGGCTACCGCGCCCGCGCGCGCCGGGCCGCGGACGGCGGCCCCGGCGAGTACGACGTGCTGCTGGCTCGCGAGGGCGCCGGGGCCGCGCTGCTGGAAGACGTCCCCGCGCCCCTCCCCTGGAGCGCGTACGCCAGCGACCCGCTGTCGGCGCTGCGGGGCCGCTGGCTCCTCCCGGAGCTGCGCGCCTGGCTGCGGGAGCGGCTCCCGGAATACATGGTGCCCGCGGCGCTGGTGCGGCTGGACACGCTCCCGCTCACCCCCAGCGGCAAGGTGGACCGGCGGGCGCTCCCCGCGCCCGAGGCCGCCGGGGCGGACGCCGCCGACGCCGCGCCGCACACTCCCGTCCAGGAGGTGCTGGCGGGGATCTGGGCGGCGGTGCTGGGGCTGGAGCGCGTGGGGGTGGAGGACAACTTCTTCGAGCTGGGGGGGCACTCGCTCCGGGCGACGCAGGTGATGTCCCGCGCGCGCGAAGCGTTCGGGGTGGAGCTGCCGCTGCGGACGATCTTCGAGGCGCCCACCCTGGCGGGGCTGGCGGAGCGCATCGAGGCGCTGTGGGGCGCCGGGGCGGAAAGCGGGCCGCCGATCGAGCGCGTACCGCGGGAGGGCGGGGAAGACTTCCCGCTCTCGTTCGCCCAGCAGCGGCTCTGGTTCGTCCACCGGCTGGAGCCGGACAGCGCCGCCTACAACATGCCGCACGCCCTCCGCCTGCGCGGCAGGCTGCACACGGGCGCGCTGCGGGCCAGCCTGGACGCGCTGGTGCGGCGCCACGAGACGCTGCGCACCGTCTTCGCCGAGCGCGAGGGCGTGCCCGTGGGAGTGCTCCGCCCTCCCACCCGCGTGCCGCTGCCGGCCGTGGACCTGGAGGGGCTTCCCGCCGGAGCGCGGCGGGAGGAAGCGCTGCGCCTGTTCCGGGCGGAGGCGCTGCGGCCGTTCGACCTGGAGCGCGGCCCCCTGCTGCGGAGCATGCTGCTGCGCCTGGGCGCGGCCGACCACGTGCTGTGCTTCACGCTGCACCACGTGGTCAGCGACGGCTGGAGCATGGACGTGCTGACCCGCGAGGTTTCCGTCCTGTACGGCGCCTTCGCCCGCGGCGAGGAGCCGCGCCTCCCCGGGCTGCCGGTGCAGTACGGCGACTACGCCGCCTGGCAGCGCGGCTTCCTCGCGGGCGCCAGGCTGGACGCCCAGCGGTCGTACTGGCGCGAGCGCCTGGCCGGCGCCCCGCCGCTGCTGGCCATCCCCACCGACCGGCCCCGCGCCGCCGGGCAGAGCGCCCGCGCCGGGCGGCACACCCTGGTCCTGTCCCCCGAGCTTGCCCAGGGGCTGCGGGCCCTCGCGCGCCGGACGGGATCGACGCTCTTCATGACGGCGCTCGCCGGGTGGCAGGCGCTGCTGGGGCGCGGGTCCGGGCAGGAGGACCTGGTGGTCGGCAGCCCGGTGGCGGGGCGGACCCGGCGCGAGACGGAGGGGCTGATCGGCTTCTTCGTCAACATGCTCTGCCTGCGTGCCAGCCTGGCGGAAGACCCCACCTGGACCGAGCTGCTGGCGAGGGCGAGGGAAACGGCGCTCGGCGCGTACGTCCACCAGGACCTGCCCTTCGAGCGGCTGGTGGACGAGCTGGGCGTGCAGCGCAGCCTCGTCCACGCGCCCGTCTTCCAGGCCACCTTCGCGCTGAACCGCGCCGGGGCGCAGGCCGAGCCGCTGCGCCTGGGGAGCCTGGCCGTGGACCTCTTCGGGGCGGGGGACGGCGAGGCCAAGTTCGACCTGGAGCTGGAGATCGGCGACTCGGGCCAGGCGCTGGCCGCGGCCATAGGCTACCGCGCGGCGCTCTTCGACGCCGCGACCGTCGCGCGCATGGCGGGGCAGCTGGAAGTGCTGCTGGAGTCCATGGCCGCGGACCCCGGGCGCCGCTTCTCCGGGGTGCCGCTGCTGAGGGAGGGCGAGCGCGCGCAGCTTCTGGCAGCGTCCCGCGCGGAGCCCCTGCGGCACCCGCCCGCGTGCGTCCACGAGCTGTTCTCCGCCCAGGCCGCGCGCACCCCCGGGCTCGCCGCGGTCTCCGGGCCGGACGGAGCGCTGAGCTACGCGGCGCTGGAGCGCGCCTCCGGCGGGCTCGCGCGCCGGCTGCGCGCCCGCGGCGTGGGGCCGGAGACGCGCGTGGGGATCTTCCTGGATCCCGGCGCGGAGCTGGTCGTCGCGGTGCTGGGCGTGCTCAAGGCGGGAGGGGCCTACGTCCCGCTGGACCCGTCGCTCCCGGCCGAGCGCCTGGCGTACATGCTGGACGACTCCGGCGCCTCGCTGCTGGTGGCGCGGGGCGGTCTGCCGGACGGCTTCCCCCCGCCCGGCTGCGAGGTCGTCCCCGTGGACGGCGGCGCGGACGGGGCCGCGCGGGAGCCGGACGCCGCGCCCGCGAGCGGCGTGGGCCCGCGGAACGCCGCGTACGTGGTCTACACCTCCGGCTCCACCGGGCGCCCCAAGGGCGTGGTGGTGGAGCACGCGGGCGTGGCGGGCACGCTGCTGGGGTCGCGCGAGATCCTGGGGGCGGCCGCCGGGGAGGTGACGGCGGTGCTGGCGAGCTTCGCCTTCGACATCTGGGGCTTCGAGGTGTTCGTCCCGCTGCTCTCGGGCGGGGAAGCGCGTCTGCTGGAGCGCGACACGGTGCGCGACGTGGAGCGCCTGGTGGACGAGCTGGCGCACGTGGACGCGCTGCACGCGGTGCCGGCGCTGATGCGCGAGCTCGCCGCGCGGGTGCGGGGCGGCCCGGGGACGCTGCCGGGCGTGCGCCGGGCGTGCGTCGGCGGGGAGGCCGTCCCGCCCGACCTGGTCGGGGAGATCCGCCGGGCGCTCCCCGGCGCCGCGGTGCGGGTGCTGTACGGGCCCACCGAGGCGAGCATCCTCGCCGCGTCGTCGCGGCCGCCGGAGGAGACGGTCCACGACGGCCACGCGGTGGGCCGCGCGCTCCCCGGGGCGGCGCTGTACGTGTGCGACGGCGCGGGGGAGCTCGTGCCGCCCGGCGTGCCGGGCGAGCTGTGGATCGGCGGGGGCGGCGTGGCGCGCGGGTACCAGGGGCGGCCGGAGCTGACCGCGGACCGGTTCGTCCCGGACGCCTTCGCGGGGGAGCCCGGCGCCCGCCTGTACCGCAGCGGCGACCGGGTGCGGTGGCGCACCGGCGGGGAGCTGGAGTTCCTGGGCCGCATGGACGCGCAGGTCAAGGTCCGCGGCTTCCGCGTGGAGCCGGGCGAGATCGAGGCGGCGCTGGCCGGGCTGGAGGGCGTGCGCGACGCGGTGGTGGTCGCGCGCGAGGACGCGCCGGGGCGGACGCGCCTGGTGGCCTACGTCGTCCCCGGGCCGGGAGCGGGCCCGTCCGCGGCCGCGCTGCGCGACGGGCTCCGCGCGCGCCTGCCGGAGTACATGCTCCCCGGCGCCTTCGTCGTGCTGGAGCGGCTGCCGCTGAGCCACAACGGCAAGGTCGACCGGGCGGCGCTGCCGGACCCGGACCCCGCCGCCGGGGAGGCCGGCTACCTGGCGCCGCGCACCCAGACCGAGGAGGTGCTGGCCGTGGTCTGGGCGGAGACCCTGGGACGGGAGCGGGTCGGGATCGAGGAAAGCTTCTTCGAGCTGGGCGGCCACTCGATGCTGGCGACGCAGGTGGTGTCGCGGGTGCGGCGGGCGTTCGGGGTGGAGCTGCCGCTCCGGGCGCTCTTCGAGGCGCCCACCGTGGCCGCGCTGGCCGCGCGGGTGGAGGCGCTCCTGGGCCCGGAGCGCGCCGCCGCCCGCATCCCCCGCCGCGCCGGGGACGGCCCCGCGCCGCTCTCGTTCGCGCAGCAGCGGCTCTGGTTCATCCACCAGCTCGATCCCGGGAGCAGCGCCTACAACATGCCCGCCTCGCTGCGGCTGCGCGGCGCGCTCGACGTGCGGGCGCTCCGCCGCGGCCTCGCCGAGGTGGTGCGCCGCCACGAGGCGGTCCGCACCGTCCTGGTGGACGAGGGCGGCGAGCCCGTGCAGGTGGTGCTCCCCGCGGGCCCGGTCGCGTTTCCCGTGCTGGACCTGGCCGGGCTCCCGGAGGAGCCCCGCCGCGCCGAGGCGCTGCGGAGGCTCGCCGAGGACGGCCTGCGCCCCTTCGACCTGCGGCGCGGGCCGCTGCTGCGGGCGCTCCTGGTGCGGCTCGCCGCGGACGAGTGGGCGCTCGGCTTCACCATGCACCACGTGGTCAGCGACGGGTGGAGCATGGGCGTGCTGGCGCGCGAGGTGTCCGCGCTGTACGCGGCGTACTCGCGCGGCGGGGAGTCGCCGCTGCCGGAGCTGGAGGTGCAGTACGCCGACTTCGCCGTCTGGCAGCGCAGCTGGCTGGCCGGCGAGGCGCTGGAGGCGCAGCTGCGCTTCTGGCGCGAGACGCTGGAGGGTGCCCCCCCGGTGATGGAGCTCCCGCTGGACCGCCCGCGCGGCAGCCTGGTGGGCGTGTCCGAGGCCGGCCGCCCGTTCGAGCTCGCCGCGGCGACCACGCGGGGGCTGCGCGCGCTGGCGCGGCGCGAGTCCGCCACGCTGTTCATGACGCTGCTGGCCGCGTGGCAGACGCTGCTGGGACGCTACGCCTCGCAGGACGACGTGGTCGTCGGCACCCCCATCGCCAACCGCACGCGGGCCGAGCTGGAAGGGATCATCGGCTTCTTCGTCAACACGCTGGTGCTGCGCGGCGACCTGTCCGGCGACCCCCGCTTCCGCGAGCTGCTGGAGCGGGCGCGGGAAGCGACGCTGGGCGCCTTCGCCCACCAGGACCTCCCCTTCGAGCGGCTGGTGGAGGAGCTGGCCCCGGAGCGCAGCCTGACGCACAACCCGCTCTTCCAGGTGATGTTCGCCCTGCAGAACGTGGATCCGGTCTCGCTGTCGCTGGGCGAGGTGGAGATGGAGGCGCTGGCCGGGGGCGAGCTGGGGGCGAAGTTCGACGTGGGGGTGATGCTGTCCGAGGACGGCGACCGGCTCCACGGCCGCATCGAGTTCCGCCCCGACCTGTTCGACGCCGCCACCGCCGAGCGCATGGCGGAGCACTTCCGGCTGCTCCTGGAGGCCGCCGTCGTCGCGCCCGACCGGCGGATCTCGGAGCTGCGCCTGATGAGCCCGGCGGAGGAGCGCCGCATCCGGGTGGAGTGGAACCCGCAGCGGGAGTACCCCGCGGCGCGCCCGGTGCCGCTGCTCCTCGCCGAGCAGGCGGAGCGCACCCCCGGCGCGACCGCGGCCACGGGCGGCGGCGCCACGCTGACGTTCGCCGGGCTGGAGGCGAGCGCCGCCCGGCTCGCGCGCGCGCTGCGCGGCCTGGGCGTGGGGCCGGAAACGCCGGTGGGCGTCCTGCTGGAGCGGGGCCCGCGGCTGCTGGAGGCCGTGCTGGGGATCTGGAAGGCCGGCGGCGCCTACCTGCCGCTGGACCCCGCGCACCCCGCGGACCGGCTGGAATACATGCTCCGCGACGCTGCCGCCCCCGTGCTCGTCACGCAGGAGCGGTTCGCCGGCATGCTGCCGTTGGAAGGCGTCGCCGTCCTGACGCTGGAGGAGATCGACGCGCCCGACCCGGCCCCCGCTCCGGGCGCGCCGCGTGGGGGCGACGCCGCGGACGCCGGCGAGGTCCCCGTCGACCCCGACGACCTCGCCTACGTCATCTACACCTCCGGCTCCACCGGCCGGCCCAAGGGGGTGCGGGTCACGCACCGCGCCCTGACCCACACGCTGCTCGCCGGGCAGGAGGCGTTCGGCTTCGCCGCGGGCGAGGAAACGGCGAGCGTGGCGAGCTTCGCCTTCGACATCTGGCTCCACGAGGCGGTGCTCCCGCTGCTTGCCGGCGGCTTCGTGCGCCTGGTTCCGCGCGAGGAGCTGCTGGATACCGCCCGCCTGGTGCAGGGGCTCGCCGGGTGCGCATCGCTGCACGCCGTCCCCGCGCTGATGCGCGAGATCGTGCGGGAGCTGCGGTCCTCCGGGCGGGTCCTCCCCGGGCTGCGGCAGGCGTTCGTGGGCGGCGACGCCGTCGCGCCCGACCTGCTGGACGAGATGCGGGAGGCGTTTCCCGCCGCCGCCCTGCACGTCCTGTACGGGCCCACCGAGGGCACCATCATCTGCGCCTCGCACCGGGCGCGCGAGGGCGACCCCAGGCGGCAGTGGGTGGGCCGTCCCCTGGGCAACGCCCGCCTCTACGTGCTGGACCGCGTGCTCGGGGCGGTGCCCGTGGGCGTCCCCGGCGAGCTGTGCATCGCCGGGGCGAGCGTCGCGCGCGACTACCTGGGCCGGCCGGAGCTGACCGCGGACCGGTTCGTCCCCGACCCGTGGCCCGGCGAGCCGGGCGCGCGGATGTACCGCACCGGCGACCGGGTGCGGTGGAGCGCGGACGGGGAGCTTGAGTTCCTGGGGCGGGTGGACTTCCAGGTCAAGATCCGCGGCTTCCGCATCGAGCCGGGCGAGGTGGAGGCCGTGCTCGCCGGGCACCCCGCCGTCCAGGCGGCGGCGGTCGCGGTTCGCGAAGCCGGCCCCGGCGACCCCGGCGCCGCGCCGGGCGAAAAGTACCTGGTGGGCTACGTGGTCCCCGCCCGGGACGGGGACGGCGCGCCGGGGGTGGAACCGCAGGCGCTGCGGAGCTGGCTGCGGGAGCGGCTCCCCGACTACATGGTCCCCGGGGCGCTGGTGGCGCTGGAGAAGCTTCCCCTCGCGCCCAGCGGCAAGGTAGACCGCCGCGCCCTCCCGGCGCCCGAGCGCACGGCCGCGGCCGCCGGGGGCGGGGCGCCGCTCACGCCCACCGAGCAGGCGGTGGCGGGCATCTGGGAGGAGGTGCTGGGCGTGCCGGGCGCCGGCGCCGCCGACAACTTCTTCGACCTGGGCGGACACTCCCTGCTCCTCGTCCAGGTCCACGCGCGCCTCCAGGAGCGCTTCCCCGGCCGGATCGCGCTCACCGACCTGTTCACCCATCCCACGCTGGGCTCGCTCGCCGCCCAGCTGGCTCCCCCCACGGCGCCCGAAGCGCCGCGCGCCCGGCCCGCGTTCGCGCGTCCCGCGCCGCGCCGCCCGCGCACGCCCCTCGCCGACGCCGGCTCCGCCCGGCGCGAAGCGGAAACCCCCGTACCCGAGACACCGATGCACGACTCGACCGAACCCGCCGGCAGGCCCGCGGTGGCCATCATCGGGATGGCGGGGCGCTTCCCCGGCGCATCCGACATCGAGGGGTTCTGGCACAACCTGCGGACCGGCACCCGCGCGATCCGCCGCTTCACCGAGCGCGAGATGGCCGCCGCCGGAGTGTCGCCGCGCGAGTTCCGCGCGCCCGGCTACGTCCCCGTCTCCGGGGTGGTGGAGGGCCCGGAACTGTTCGACGCCGCCTTCTTCGGCTTCACCCCGGGCGAGGCGCTGGTGATGAACCCGCAGCAGCGGGTGTTCCTGGAGTGCGCCTGGGAGGCGCTGGAGCGGGCGGGTTGCGCGTCCCGGACGTACCCGGGCCGCATCGGCATGTACGCCTCGGAGGCGAACAGCGCCTACATCCTCAACGTGCTTTCCGACCGGTCCCTGGTGCAGGCGGTGGGCGAGTTCCAGATCGTCGCTTCCAACTACGCCTCGGTGGCCACGCTGGCGTCCTTCAAGTTCGGGCTGGAGGGCCCCAGCCTCAACGTCCACTCCGCCTGCTCCTCGTCGCTGGTGGCCGTCCACCTGGCGTGCCAGAGCCTGCTGCTGGGGGAAACGGACGTGGCGCTGGCCGGGGGGGTGAAGATCGGCGTCCCCCACCAGCGCGGCTACCAGTACGCGCCGGGGGGCATCATGTCGCCCACGGGCGAATGCAGCCCCTTCGACGCGGGGACGCGCGGCTCGGTCCCGGGGAGCGGGGCGGGCGTGGTGGTGCTCAAGCGCCTGGACGACGCGCTGGCGGACGGAGACCTGATCCACGCGGTGATCCGCGGCTCGGCGATCAACAACGACGGCGACCGCAAGGTGGGCTTCACCGCGCCGCGCTGGGAGGGGCAGGCGGCCGCCATCTCGGACGCCCTCGCGTCGGCGGGCATCGAGCCGGAGGAGGTGTCCTTCGTGGAGACGCACGGCTCCGGGACCGAGGTGGGCGACCCCATCGAGGTGGCGGCGCTGGCGGCGGTCTACGGCGAAGGGCGCCCCGGCAGCTGCGCCCTGGGCGCGGTCAAGGCAGACATCGGACACCTGGACGTCGCGGCCGGGGTGGTGGGGCTCATCAAGGCGGCGCTCGCCCTGGAGCACGGCGAGATCCCGCCCTCCCCCTACTTCCGCGCCCCCAACCCCGCGATCGACCTGGACCGCTCGCCCTTCTACATCAACCCGGAGCCGCGGCCCTGGGCGCGCGGCGCCGAGCCGCGCCGCGCGGGGGTCAGCTCCTTCGGCATCGGCGGCACCAACGCGCACGTGGTGCTGGAGGAGGCGCCGCAGGCCAGGCCGTCGGGCACGTCGCGGCCGTGGCAGCTCCTGGTCGTGAGCGCGCGCACGCCCGGCGCCCTTGAGGCGGCGACGGACCGGCTCGCCGGGCACCTGCGCGCCCACCCGGAGCAGAAGTTCGCCGACGTGGCGCAGACGCTGCGCGCGGGGCGGCGGCGCTTCGCCCACCGCCGGGTGCTGGTGTGCCGCGGCAGGGACGACGCCGCAGCGGCGCTGGAGGCGCGCGACGCGCGCCGGGTGCTGGAGGCGGTGGAGGAGCGGGACGAGCGCCGGGTGGTGTTCCTGTTCCCCGGCGTGGGCGACCACTACGAGCAGATGGCGCGCGGGCTGTACGAGGCCGAGCCGGTGTTCCGGCGCGAGGTGGACCGCTGCGCGGCGATCCTGCACGGGCAGACGGGGGCCGACGTGCTCGAAGCTCTCTTCCCCGGCGATCCCGCCCCGGAGCAGACGCCCGGGGGCGCGGCGCCTGACGCCGGCGCGTCCGTGGACCTGCGCGGCATGCTGGGCCGGGCCGCGGCGGGCGGCCCCCTGGGGCGGACGGACGCGGCGCACCCGGCCGTGTTCGTGGTGGAGTACGCGCTGGCGCGGCTGTGGATGAGCTGGGGCGTGCGCCCGGAGGCGATGATCGGCCATTCGCTGGGCGAGTACATGGCCGCCACGGTGGCGGGCGTCTTCACGCTGGAGGACGCCCTGGCGCTGCTCGCCCACCGCGCCCGCCTGATCTCCGGCCTTGCCGCGGGGGCGATGCTGGCGGTGCCCATGGAGCCGGCGGAGCTCCTGCCGCGGCTGCGCGGCGGGCTGGCGCTGGCCGCGCACAACGCGCCGGGGCTGTGCACCGTCTCCGGCCCCGCCGGGGCCGTGGAAGCGCTGGAGGCGGAGCTCGCCGCGGCCGGCCACGCGTGCCGCCGCCTGAACGCGGAGCACGCCTTCCACTCCGCGGAGATGGAGCCCGTGGCCGCGCCGCTGGCCGAGCGCCTGCGCGCCATGCGGCTCGCGGCGCCGGAAACCCCGTTCGTTTCCAACGTGACGGGGACGTGGATCCGCGCGGAGGAAGCCACCGACCCGGAGTACTGGGCGCGGCACCTCACCCGCACCGTGCGCTTCGCCGAGGGCGTGGCCGAGCTGCTGCGCGACGGCACCCGGGTGCTGCTGGAGGTGGGGCCGGGGCGCACGCTGGGGACCTTCGCGCTGCACGGAGGCGCGGCGGAGTCGGCCGTGTTCGCCTCGCTGCGGCACGCGTACACCCGCCAGTCCGACCAGGCGTACCTGCTGGAAACGCTGGGGCGGCTGTGGATGGCGGGGGTGCAGGTGGACTGGGACGGCTTCGCGGCCGGGGAGCGGCGCCGGCGGGTGCTCCTCCCCACCTACCCCTTCGAGCGGCAGCCGTACTGGGTGAAGCGCCGGCGCCGCCGCGGCCGGAACCGCCCCGCCGGGATCGCGGCCGGTCCCGCTCGGGCCGGCGAGGGCGCCGCGTCCGCCCCGCGTGAGCTCGCGGAGCCCGCGCCTCCGCGGCCCGCCGCGGCCGGGGAGCCGCGGCGCCTGCAGCCGCGGCCGGAGACCGGGACCCGGTTCGTCGCCCCCGAGGGCCCCACGCAGCAGCGCATGGCGGAGCTGTGGCAGGAGATGATGGGCTTCGGGCCCATCGGCGCGCACGACGACTTCTTCTCGCTCGGCGGGCACTCGCTGATGGCCACGCAGCTGATCGCGCGCGTGCGGGCCGAGTTCGGGGTCGACGTGTCGCTGGACGCGGTGTTCGACGACCCCACCGTGGCGGGGATGGCGGGCAAGGTGGCCGCCCTCCGGGGCGGTGCGGAGGTGGAGCTCCCTCCCGCGATCCCCCGCGTCCCCCGGGACGGGCCGCTCCCCCTGTCCTTCCACCAGGAGCGCCTGTGGGCGCTGGACCGGATGGAGCCGGACAGCCCCATGTACAACGTGCCGGTGGGGAGCTGGGCGCGGGGGCCGCTGGACGTGGACGCCGCGCGGCGGGCGCTCGCGGAGATCGTCCGCAGGCACGAGGTCTACCGGACCGTGTACGTGGAGACCGACGCCGGCCCCGCGCAGGTCGTCCGCCCGCGGATCGAAGTCCCCCTCCCGGTGGACGACCTCGCCGCGGTCCCGGAAGCGGAGCGCATGGCCACCGTCAGCCGCCTGCTCACCGAGGAGTCGCGGCGGCCGCTCGACCTGGACACCGGCCCCCTCATGCGGGCGCGGCTCCTGCGCTTCGACGACGAGCTGCACGCCCTGCTGCTGACCACGCACCACATCATCATGGACGGGTGGTCCGGGGGGATCTTCTTCTACGAGTGGGGAGTGCTGTACGAGTCGTTCGTGGCCGGCAGGCCCTCGCCGCTCCCGGAGCTTCCCCTCCAGTACGCGGACTACGCCGTGTGGCAGCGGGAGCAGCTCTCGGGCGAGCGCCTGGAGCGGCACCTGGCCTTCTGGCGGGAAAGCCTGAGCGGGGTGCCGCCGGTCCTGGAGCTCCCCACGGACCGTCCGCACCCCCCGGTGCAGAGCTACCGCGGCGGGCTGCGCGGCATCGCGCTGGACGACGAGCGGATGGCGCGCATCCGCGCCCTGGCGCAGCATCGGCGCACCACCCTGCACGTGGTCATGGCGGCCGCCTTCCAGGCGCTCTGCTTCCGCTACACCGGGCAGGAGGACTTCGCCGTGGGGTCGCTGGCGGCCAACCGCCGGGCGGAGACGCAGGGGATCATCGGCTTCTTCATCAACACCATCCCCGTCCGCGCGCGTCCTTCCGCCCGCCTGCGCTTCGACGAGCTGCTGGAGCAGGCCCGGAGCTGGATGGCGGCGTCGTACGGGCACGCGGAGGTGCCGCTGCAGATGATCCTGGACGAGATCCGGCCGGAGCGCGATCCCAGCCGCAACCCGCTGATCCAGGTGATGCTGGGGATCCAGGCCCCCGGCGACCACGGCCCCCCGCCGCAGGACCACTCGGGGCTCACGCTGCACCGGCTGGGCGACGGCGTGGTGCCCACGGGCGACAGCGGCACCTCCAAGTTCGACCTGTCGATCCTCGTGGACGAGGGCGAGTCTCCCACCGCCGTGGCGGAGTACAACAGCGACCTCTTCGACCCGGCCACCGTGGACCGCTTCCTGGAGCACTTCCGCATGCTCCTGGACGCCGTCACCGCCGCCCCGGAAACGCGGCTCGCGGAGATCCCCCTGCTGCTGGAGGGGGAGCGCCGGCAGCTCCTGGAGGACTGGTCGACTTCCGCGGCGCTCCCCCCGGAGCGGCGCAGCCTGCACGCCGCCTTCGCGGCGCAGGCCGCGCGCACCCCGGGCGCCGCGGCGGTGGTGCTCGGACGGGAGCGCGTCACGTATGCCGACCTGGAGGCGCGGGCGGGCCGGGTGGCCGCCGCGCTCCGCGCCGCGGGCGTGGGGCCGGAGTCGCGGGTGGGCGTGCTCCTGGAGCGCACGCCGGAGCTGGTGGCGGTCCTCCTGGGCGTGCTGGAGGCGGGCGCGGCGTACGTGCCGCTGGACCCGGCGTACCCGCAGGGGCGCCTGGCGCTGATGCTGGAGGACTCGGGGGCCGTGGCCGTGGTCACGCAGGAATCGCTGGCCGGCCGGCTCCCGCCCACGGCGGCGGCGGTCCTCCGGGTGGACCGCGAAGCGGGCGGCGCGGCGGCCGCGCCGGAGCCGGCCGGGGAAGCCTTCGCCGCTCCGGAAAGCCTGGCGTACGTCATCTACACGTCCGGCACCACGGGACGCCCCAAGGGGGTCGCGGTCACGCACGGGAGCGTGCTGTCGCTGGTGCGCTGGGCGGAGGAGGAGTTCACGCCGCGCGAGCTGTCCGGGGTGCTCGCGTCCACCTCGGTGTGCTTCGACCTGTCCGTGTTCGAGATCTTCGTCCCCCTGTGCCTGGGCGGGACGATCGTGCTCGCCGGGAGCGCGCTGGAGCTGGCGGACACGGACGTGGACGAGGTCACGCTGGTCAACACCGTCCCCACCGCCATGGCGGAGCTGGTGCGGGCGGGCGAGCTCCCTCCCGGAGTGCGCGCGGTGAACCTGGCCGGGGAGCCCCTGCCGCCGCGGCTGGCGGCGGAGGTCCACGCGCGGGGCGGCGTGCGGCTGCGCAACCTGTACGGCCCCACCGAGGACACCGTGTACTCCACCTGCGCCCGGATTCCCGCGGGCGCGGCGGCGGTCCCCATCGGCCGGCCCGTGTCGGGGACGCGGGCGTACGTGCTGGACGGGGAGCTGAACCCGGCTCCGTCCGGGGTCCCGGGCGGGCTGTACCTGGCCGGCGAGGGGCTGGCGCGCGGCTACCTGGGGCGTCCCGAGCTGTCCGCCGAGCGCTTCGTCCCCTGCCCGTTCGGGGAGGTGGGCGGGCGCATGTACGCCACCGGCGACCGGGTGCGCTGGCTCGCCTCCGGCGAGCTGGACTTCCTGGGCCGGGTGGACCACCAGGTCAAGCTGCGCGGCTTCCGCATCGAGCCCGGCGAGGTGGAGAGCGTGCTGCTGCGCGACCCGCGGGTGCGGGAGTGCGTGGTCGTGGTGCGCGAGGACGCCGCCGGCGAGCGGCGGCTCGTGGCCTACCTGGCCGGCGCCGGTCTCCCCGACCCGGAGGCGCTGCGGACGCGGCTTCGCGAGTCGCTGCCGGAGTACATGGTCCCCTCCGCCTTCGTGGCGCTGGAGAGCGTTCCGCTCACCCCCAACGGCAAGGTCGACCGCGCCGCCCTCCCGGTCCCCGAGGCGGCGCGCGCCGACGGGCGGGAGCGCGCCGCCCCGCGGACTCCCGCCGAGCAGGTGCTCGCGCGGGTCTGGAGCGAGGTGCTGGGGGTGGAGCGGGTGGGGATCCACGACCGCTTCTTCGAGCTGGGGGGCGATTCCATCCTCGCCATCCGGGTCGCCACCGGCGCGCGCAGGGCGGGGCTGAAGCTGCTGCCGCGGCAGCTGTTCGAGCACGCCACGATCGCCGAGCTGGCGCGCGTCGTGGGGACCGGCGCCGCCGTGACCGCCGCGGTGTCCTCCGGGGCGGCGCCGGTCACCGGCCCTGCGCCGCTGACGCCGATCCAGCGCGCCTTCTTCGCGCGGGACGACGTGGCGCCGCACCACTTCAACCAGGCGCTGCTGCTGGTCCCGTCGCGAGCACTTGACCCGCGGCTCCTGGACCGTGCGCTCGCGGCGCTCGTGGCGCACCACGACGCACTGCGCCTGCGCTTCCTGCGCGGCGGAGGCGGCTGGACGCAGCTGCACGCGCCCGCCGGACAGCGCGTGCCGCTGGCGGTGATCGACCTGTCGCGCCTGGACGAGGCGGCGCGCGGCGGTGCCCTCGCCGCCGCGGCGGACCGGGTGCACGCCAGCCTGGAGCTGGAGCGCGGGCCCGTGGCCCGGGCGGTCCACTTCCACCTGGGCGACGGCGGGCCGGGCCGGCTGCTGCTGGTGCTCCACCACCTGGTGGTGGACGGGGTCAGCTGGCGCATCTTCCTTGAGGACCTGGAGAGCGCCTACGTGCAGCTGGAGCGCGGCGAGCCCGTGCGCCTGCCGGCGAAGACGACCTCGTGGAAGGCGTGGTCCGAGCGCCTGACCGAGCAGGCGTACGCGCCGGGCACCGCCGCCGAGCTCCCGTACTGGAGCGCGCAGTCGCGCGCGGCCGTTGCGCCGCTGCCTCTGGACGACCCCGCGGGGGAGGACATTGTGGGGCGGGCCAGGGGCGCGACCGTGCAGCTCGACGTGGAGGAGACCGAAGCGCTGCTGCGGGACGTGCCCGCGGCGTACCGCACGCACATCGACGAGGTGCTGCTGTGCGCGCTGGCGCTCGCGCTGGGCCGCTGGACCGGGGAGCGGCGGGTGCGGGTGGACCTGGAAGGCCACGGCCGGGAGGAAGGCGGCTTCGAGGGCGTGGACCTTTCGCGGACGGTGGGCTGGTTCACCACGCTGTACCCGGCCGTGCTGGAGCTGCCGGAGGACGGCGGCCCGGGCGAGGCGCTGAAGGCGGTCAAGGAGCAGCTGCGCGCGGTGCCGGGGCGGGGGCTGGGCTACGGGCTGCTGCGCTGGGTGGGAGCGGGCGCGGAGCTGGCGGCGGCGCCCCAGGCGGAGGTGGTGTTCAACTACCTGGGGCAGATGGACCCGTCGGTCTCGGCGGACACCTTCTTCCGCTTCGCGCCAGAATCGTCCGGGGGGAACCAGGACGCGCGGCGCGCCCGGAGCCATCGCCTGGAGGTGAACGGGGTGGTCGTCGGCGGGCGGCTGTCGCTGGCGCTGTGGTACGGCGGGGCGGTGTTCCAGCGGGAGACGATGGAGCGGCTGGCCGGGTGGTACGCGGAGGAGCTGCGGGCGCTGATCGCGCACTGCCGCGAGGCGCGCGGGGGCGGCTACACGCCGGGCGACTTCCCGCTGGCGGGGCTGGACCAGGCGGCGCTGGACGGGCTGCTGGAGGGCGAGCGCGAGGTGGAGGACGTGTACCCGCTGAGCCCCATGCAGGAGGGGATGCTGTTCCACTCGCAGCTGGCGCCCGGCTCGGGGGTGTACGTGGGGCAGTTCGGGCTGGTGCTGGAGGGGCCGCTGGACGTGGCGGCGCTGCGTGCGGCGTGGGAGGGCGCGGTGGCGCGGCACGACGCGCTGCGGGCGGGCTTCGCGTGGGAGGGGCTGGCCCGGCCGGTGCAGGTGGTGCGGCGCGCGGTGGAGCTTCCCTTCCGCGTGGAGGACTGGCGCGGGGTGGGAGAGGGCGAGCTGGAAGCGCGGATGGCGGGCTGGCTGGAGGCGGACCGTGCATCGGGGTTCGACCTGGGGCGGGCGCCGCTGATGCGGCTGACGCTGTTCCGGGTGGGGGATGCGGAGCACCGTCTGATCTGGACGCAGCACCACCTGATCATGGACGGGTGGAGCCTGTCGCTGGTGTTCGGGGACGTGCTGGCGGGGTACGCGGCGCGCGTGCGCGGCGAGGCGCCGCGGAGCATGCCCGGGCTGCGCTTCCGCGAGTACGTCGCGTGGCTGGAGGGTCAGGACCGGTCGCGGGCGGAGCGGTTCTGGCGGGCGGCGCTGGCGGGGTTCGACACGCCCACGCCGCTGCCGGCGTCGCGGACGGCGCGGGGGGACGGGCAGCGGCACGGCACGGCGGCACTGCTGCTTCCGGCGGAGCGGACGGCCGCGCTCCTGGAGGGGGCGCGGCGGCTGGGAGTGACGCCGAGCACGCTGGTGCAGGGGGCGTGGGCTCTCCTCCTCGCGCGCTACACGGGGGAGGACGACGTGCTTTTCGGGGCGACGGTGTCGGGGCGGCCGGCGGAGCTCGCGGGGGCGGAGGAGACGGTGGGTCTGTTCATCAACACGCTGCCGGTGCGGGTGCGCCTGGATGCGGAGTCGACGCTGGGGGCGTGGCTGACGCGTCTGCAGAAGGAGCAGGCGGAGGCGCGGGAGTACGAGTACACGCCGCTGGTGGAGGTGCGGGCGTGGAGCGATGTGCCGGCCGGGCAGGAGCTGTTCGAGAGCCTGGTGGTGTACGAGAACTACCCGGTGGACCGGGCGCTGGGGGAGCGTGCGGGGGACCTGGAAGGGGTGCGGGTGCGCAGCGGCGCGACGCGGGAGCAGTCGAGCTTCCCGCTGTGGGTGCAGGCCAGCCCCGGCGAGCGTCTGAAGGTGGAGATCCACCACGACCTCGGAGTGCTGGAGGCGGAAGCGGCCGAGCGTCTGGCCGGTCACCTGGAGGTGGCGCTGGAGGAGCTGGCGGGAGACCCGGCGCGGCGCCTGTTCGAAGTGTCGCTGCTGCGGGGGGCGGAGCGCGCGCAGGTGCTGGAAGAGTGGAACGACACCGCGCGCCCGGCCCCCGCCTGGCCGGGGGTGCACGAGCTGTTCGCGGCGCAGGCGGCGCGCACGCCGGAGGCCGTCGCGCTGGTGTGGGGCGGGGAGCGGGTGACGTACGGTGAGCTGGGCCGCCGCTCGGCGGAGCTGGCCGGCGCGCTGGGTCGGCGCGGGGTGGGTCCGGAGACGCGGGTGGGCGTGTGCATGGCGCGCACGCCGGAGCTGGTGTCGTCGCTGCTGGGCGTGCTGCGCGCCGGGGGCGCGTACGTTCCCCTGGACCCCGGCTACCCCGCCGAGCGGCTGCGCTACATGCTGGCCGACTCGGGCGCCGCGCTCGTCCTGGCGGACGCCGCCGCAGCGGAGCGGCTGGGCGAGTGCGGCGTGGAGGTGGTGCGCCCCGACACCGTGGCGGTCGAGTCGGAGTTCGGGACCGGCACGGACGCAGCGGTGGAGCCGGAGAGCCTGGCCTACGTGGCCTACACGTCGGGCTCCACGGGCACGCCCAAGGGAGTGCTGGGGACGCACGGGGGGATCGTCAACCGCTTCGCGTGGATGTGGAGCGAGCACCCGTTCGTGCCGGACGAGGTGTGCGTGCAGAAGACCTCGCTGGCCTTCGTGGACTCGGTGTGGGAGGTCTTCGGGCCGCTGCTGGCCGGGGTGCCCTCGGTGCTGGTCCCGGACGAGGAGTCCCGCGACCCGGAGGCGCTGCTGGGCCACCTGGTGCGGCACGGGGTGACGCGCATCGTGCTGGTGCCCTCGCTGCTGCGCGCGCTCCTGGACGCGCACCCGGAGCTGGGCGGTCTGTGCCCGCGGCTGCGCCTGGTGGTGACCAGCGGCGAGGAGCTTCCGGCGGAGCTGGCGCGCCGCTTCGCGGCGGCGCTTCCGGGAGCGAGGCTGCTGAACCTGTACGGGTCGTCGGAGGTGGCGGCGGACAGCACGGGGCACGTGCTCGGCGCAGGCGGGGCGGAGGTGGAGATGGGGGAGCGGGTGCCGATCGGTCGGCCGATCTGGAACACGCGCGTGTACGTGGCGGACGCGGCGATGCAGCCGCTGCCGGCGGGCGCCGAGGGCGAGCTGTACGTGGCGGGCGCCGGGGTGGCGCGGGGGTACGCGGGGAACCCCGCGGCCACGGCGGCGCGGTTCGTCCCGGACCCGTTCGCGCGGGCTCCTGGCGAGCGGATGTACCGCACGGGGGACCGGGCGCGGTGGACGGTGGAGGGAGAGCTGGAGTACCTGGGGCGGTCGGACCGTCAGGCGAAGGTGCGGGGGTTCCGCATCGAGCCGGGGGAGGTGGAGGCGGCGCTGCTGGAGCTGCCGCAGGTTCGGGAGGCGGCGGTGTCCGTGCGGGAGGACGTGGCGGGGGAGAAGCGCCTGGTGGGGTACGTGGTCCCTGCGGACGGCGCGGGTGCGGCGCCGGCGGAGGTGGCGGAGCTGCGTGCGCGGCTCGCGGAGCGCCTGCCGGAGTACATGGTGCCGGGCGCGTTCGTGGTGCTGGAGAGCGTGCCGCTGACGGCGAGCGGGAAGGTGGACCGTCGAGCGCTGCCGGCGCCGGAGGCGGGGGTGGGGACTGCGTACGTGGCGCCGCGGACGGAGGCGGAGGCGGTGCTGGCGGGGATCTGGGCGGAGGTGCTGCGCGTGGAGCGTGTGGGGGTGGAGGACGACTTCTTCGAGCTGGGAGGCCACTCTCTGCTGGCGACGCAGGTGGTGTCGCGTGTGCGTCAGGAGCTGGGGGTGGAGGTGCCGCTGCAGGCGGTGTTCGGGGCGTCGACGGTGGCGGCGCTGGCGGAGCGGCTGGAGGAGCTGCGCGCCGCGGCGGGGCCGGTGATGCCGCGCGTGGTCGCGATCGACCGCGCGGCCCGGCGCAGGGCCAGGGAGCGGCCAAGGACGTAGGGCGGGCCGTCCGCGCGCAGGACCTCACCGACGACGGGCCGCCCGGGGCAGACGATCGCCCCGGGCGGCCTCCGCGTCCCTCCCCCTTTCTCCCGCTTGCGGGGGAGAGGGGGCCGGGGGGTGAGGGGGCCCACCCTCGCGGGCGCCAGCGCGGTGCCCGCGTGAGGGATGCGAGCGCGAAGCGGCGAGACCCGGGGTAGTTTCCCGGGGCTCGCCTCCGTTGCACACGGTCGTTTCGTGTGCTACGGAGCCGCAGCCCGACCCGGCGCCAGCCGGGGCACGCCCGAACCTAGCCGTTCACCCCGGTTCGACCGGATCCGGTACCAGGCTTGAAAATCATCCGGACAGCGTCGAGACTGCTCAATGGCCCGAGCCGCCGCCCGACCGGATCGGACCACGAGGCGGACCCGGAATGGCGCACCCGGCATGGCCTCGTCCACGGGGCGTGGAGCCGGCTCCCGGGAGGACCCCCGGGACCACTTTTGTCCTTGTAATAGCGCTAGTTGCGCATAATATAAGGCAGGTATAAACTGTAGGACGACAACCGACGCACACCCCGAATTTCCTCGTTGGACCGCGGGCCGGATCGTTCTCGCGTCCGGCCACGGGTCGTCACACCCCTCGTATCTACCCACCGCTTTCACCGGGCCGCCGCGTCGTGAACGGGTCAGGAGACCTGCGCGACGGGCCCATCGAAAACCGTACATCACCAGCAGGATATGAACGAGCTCACCGGGCACGCTGTGGACGTATCCTCGATCATGGAGAATGTATATCCCCTCTCTCCAGTCCAGTTCGGCATCCTCTTCCACGAACTCTATTCGCCGGGGTCGGGAGCTTATCTAAACCAGTACGTCTTCTCCCTTCGCGGAAGCCTGGATCCCGAGGTGCTGCGGCAGGCGTGGCAGCACGTCCTCGACCGTTCCCCGGTGCTGCGGACGGCGTTCGTGTGGGAAGGGATCGACCAGGCCGTCCAGGTCGTCTTCCGGCGCGCGGTCCTGCCCTGGACGGTGCTCGACCTGCGCGGCTGCCCGCCCGACGAGTCCCGGGAGCGGCTTCGCCTTGCTCTGGAAGCGGAGCGGCGGCCGGGCTTCGACCTGCGCAGTCCGCCGCTGATGCGGATCGTCCTCGTCCGGACGGGGGACGAGGAACACGAGCTGGTGTGGAGCTTCCACCACCTGCTGCTGGACGGCTGGTCCATACCGCTGGTGCTCCACGACGTGCTCGCCAGCTACGACGCCCTCCTGCGGGGCAGGGCCCCCGTCCTGCCCCGCCGACGTCCCTACCACGACTACATCGCCTGGCTGCAGCGGCAGGATCTCGGCGCGGCCGAAGCCTACTGGCGCGGCGCGCTGGCGGACCTGACGAGCGGTTCGCAGCTCGGGCCGGAGCTGGCCCCGGACCGCGCCGTGCCGGCGGGGCAGCCCGCGTCCGGCAGCGTCGAGCGCCTGCTGGGTGCCGGCGCGACCGGGGCGCTCCAGGCGTTCGCCCGCCAGCAGCGGCTCACGGTCAACACGCTGGTGCAGGGGGCGTGGGGGCTGCTGCTCTCGCGCTATTCGGGGGAGGAGGACGTGGTGTTCGGGGGCGTGGTGACGGGGCGGTCGCCGGAGCTGGCGGGGATGGAAGGGATGATGGGGCTCTTCATCAACACGCTTCCGGTGCGCGTGCGGGCGGAGGGGGAGCTGCGCGTGGACGAATGGCTCCGGAGGCAGCAGGCGCAGCAGCTGGAAGCGCGCAGGTACGAGTACAGTCCGCTCTCCGAGGTGCAGCGGTGGAGCGGGGTGACGCCGGGCGTGCCGCTGTTCGAGAGCATCGTGGCGTTCGAGAACCATCCCGTCGGGGAGATGGAAGGGGCGACGGCCCGCGGCTTCGCGGTGGCGGGGTGGAACCGGCACGGCCCGGCCCACTATCCGCTCGCGCTGGTGGTGCTGCCGGGAGAGCGGACGAGCCTGCAGCTGGAGTACGACGGGATCCGGGTGGCGCCGGAGGCGGCGGAGCGGATGGTGGACCACCTGGAGGCCCTCCTGGAGGCCATGGTGGCCGACCCGGGACGCCGCCTCTCGGAGCTGTCGCTGCTGCGCGGGGCCGAGCGAGTGCAGCTCCTGGAGGAGTGGACCGACACCGCGCGCCCGTACCCCGACCTCTGCGTGCAGGAGCTGCTTTCCGCCCAGGCGGCGCGCACGCCCGACGCCGTCGCCCTGGTCTTCGAGGGCGAGTCCCTGTCCTACGCCGCGCTGGAAGCGCGCTCCAACCAGCTCGCCCGCCACGTGATCCGGCTGGGAGCGGGCCCGGAGACCCGCGTGGGCGTCTGCGCCGAGCGCTCGGTCGAGCTGGTCGTGGCTCTGCTCGCGGTGCTCAAGGCCGGCGCCGCCTACGTGCCTCTGGACCCGTCCTACCCGGCGGAGCGGCTGGCCTACATGCTGGAGGACTCCGGCGTGCCGGTGCTCCTGACGCAGGAGCGCCTGCTGGAGCGCATCCCCGCGCACGACGCGCGGATCGTCTGCGTGGACGGCCACGCCGGCTGGGTGGGGGAGGAGAGCGCGGAGCCGCTGGCGCTGGACGCCGATCCGGATTCGCTGGCCTACGTCATCTACACCTCGGGCTCCACCGGCCGGCCCAAGGGTGCGATGAACGCGCACCGCGGCATCGTCAACCGCCTGCTGTGGATGCAGGACCAGTACGGTCTGGCGTCCGACGACGTGGTGCTCCAGAAGACGCCCTTCAGCTTCGACGTCTCGGTCTGGGAGTTCTTCTGGCCGCTGCTGACGGGGGCGCGCCTGGTGCTGGCGAAGCCGGAGGGGCACTGCGACCCGGCGTACCTGTCCGAGCTGATCGAGCGCGAAGCAGTCACGACGCTGCACTTCGTCCCGCCGATGCTCCAGGCCTTCCTGGACGCGGGCGAGCCGGGGCGCTGCGGCACGCTGCGCCGGGTGATGTGCAGCGGCGAGGCGCTGCCGTACGAGCTGACGGAGCGCTTCCGGGCGGCGCTGCCGGGCGTGGAGCTGCACAACCTGTACGGCCCCACCGAGGCGGCCGTGGACGTGACGTACTGGGCGGCCGAGCCGCGGGAGCGTCGCGTGGTGCCGATCGGGCGCCCGGTGGCGAACACGCGCCTGTACGTGCTGGACGGCGGGGGCGAGCCGGTGCCGGTGGGGGTGCCCGGGGAGCTGTTCCTGGGTGGGGTGCAGGTGGGGCGCGGCTACCTGGGCCGGCCGGAGCTGACGGCGGAGAAGTTCGTGCCCGACGCGTTCTCGGCGGAGGGCGGGGCACGGCTGTACCGCACGGGAGACCGAGCGCGGTGGACGGCCGTGGGCGAGGTGGAGTACCTGGGCCGGCTGGACTTCCAGGTCAAGGTCCGCGGCTTCCGCATCGAGCTCGGGGAGATCGAGGCGGCGCTGCTGGAGCAGGCGGGTGTGCGGGAGTGCGTGGTGCTGGTGCGCGAGGACGTGCCGGGGAACCGGCGCCTGGTCGCCTACGTGGTGGGCGAGGTGGCGGTGGAGGAGCTGCGGGCGAAGCTGCACGAGCGGCTGCCGGAGCACATGGTGCCGAGCGCCTTCGTGGTGCTGGCGGGGCTGCCGCTGAACGCCAACGGCAAGGTGGACCGGCGCGCGCTGCCGGCGCCGGAGCACGGGGCGGGCGAGGACCGGTACGTGGCGCCGCGCACGGCTGCGGAGGAGGTGCTGGCGGGGATCTGGGCGGAGGTGCTGGGGGCGGAGCGGGTGGGGGTGGAGGACGGCTTCTTCGAGCTGGGCGGACACTCGCTGCTGGCGACGCAGGTGGTGTCGCGCGCGCGGCAGGCGTTCGGGGTGGAGGTGCCGCTGCGGGCGATGTTCGAGGCGCGCACGGTGGCCGGGGTGGCCGCGCGCATCGAGGCGCTGCGCAGCGGCGGAGGCGAGGTCGCGCCGCCGATGGAGCGGGTGTCGCGGGAAGGGCCGCTGCCGCTGTCGTTCGCGCAGCAGCGGCTGTGGGTGGTGGACCGGCTGGAGCCGGGAAGCGCCGCGTACAACATGCCGGGCGCGCTGCGGCTGAGGGGCGCGCTGGACTCGGCGGCGCTGCGGGCCAGCCTGGACGCGCTGGTACGGCGGCACGAGACGCTGCGCACCGTCTTCGCGGAGCGGGATGGCGCGCCCGTGCAGGTCATCCACCCGGTCATGCCGGTCGCGCTCGACGAGGTGGACCTGCGCGACCTGCCGGCAGCGGAGCGCGAGGCGGAGGCGGAGCGGCTGGCGGCGGAGGAGGCGCTGCGTGCGTTCGACCTGGCGCGCGGGCCGCTGCTGCGGAGCACGCTGCTGCGCCTGGGCGAGAACGACCACGTGCTGCTCTTCACGCTGCACCACGTGGTCGGCGACGGCTGGAGCATGCAGGTGCTGGTGGGCGAGGTCTCCGCCCTCTACGCCGCCTTCAGCCGCGGCGAGGAGCCGCGTCTGCCCGGGCTCCCGGTGCAGTACGCGGACTTCGCCGTGTGGCAGCGCGCCTGGCTCGCCGGCGACGTGCTGGAGGCGCAGGTCGGGTACTGGAAGCACGCGCTGGGCGGCGCGCCTCCCCTGCTGGAGATCCCCACGGACCGTCCCCGCACCCTCGCGCAGAGCCCGCGGGCGGGGACCCACCGCTTCACCGTCCCGGCGGACGTGTCGCAGGGGCTGCGGGCGTTCTCGCGGCGTGGGAGGGCGACGCTGTTCATGACCACGCTGGCGGCGTGGCAGGCGCTGCTGGGGCGCTACGCGGGCCAGGACGACGTGGTGGTGGGCACACCCATCGCCGGTCGCAACCGCCGCGAGACGGAGGGGCTGATCGGCTTCTTCGTCAACATGCTGGCGATGCGGGCCGACCTTGCGGGCGATCCCACCTGGGCGGAGCTGCTGGGGCGGGTGAGGGAGTCGGCGCTGGGGGCGTACGAGCACCAGGACCTCCCCTTCGAGCGCCTGGTGGAGGCGCTGGACGTGGAGCGCAGCCTCGCGCACGCGCCCGTCTTCCAGGTGACGTTCGCGCTCGACCGCGCGGTGGCGGCCGAGCAGCTGAGGCTGGGCGAGGTGGAGCAGGAGGCGTTCGGGGCCGGGGCCGGGGTGGCGAAGTTCGAGCTGGAGCTGACGCTCGCCGACACCGGGGACTCCCTGCGCTGCGAGCTCATCTACCGCGCTGCGCTCTTCGAGGCGGGCACCATCGAGCGCATGGCTGCGCACCTGGAGGTTCTGCTGGAGGACCTGGCGGCCGACCCGGCGCGCCGCGTCGGCGAGGTGTCGCTGCTGCGCGGCGCGGAGCGCGTGCAGCTCCTGGAGGAGTGGACCGACACCGCGCGCCCGTATCCCGACCTCTGTGTGCAGGAGCTGGTCTCCGCCCAGGCGGCGCGCACGCCCGCCGCCGTCGCGCTGGTCTTCGAGGGCGAGTCCCTGTCGTTCGCCGCGCTGGAGGCGCGATCCAACCGGCTCGCCCGCCACCTCCACGGCCTGGGGGTGGGCCCGGAGACCCGCGTGGGCGTCTGCGCCGAGCGCTCGCTCGAGCTGGTCGTCGCCCTGCTGAGCGTGCTCAAGGCCGGCGCCGCCTACGTGCCGCTGGACCCCGGCTACCCGGCCGAGCGGCTGGCGTACATGCTGGAGGATTCCGGCGTGCCGGTGCTGCTGACGCAGGAGCGCCTGCTGGAGCGCATCCCCGCGCACGCCGCGCAGGTGGTCTGCCTGGACCGCGACGCCCAGGCGATAGCCGCCGGGAGCCCGGAGCCGCTGCCGCTGCGTGCCGATCCGGACTCGCTGGCCTACGTCATCTACACCTCGGGCTCCACGGGCAGGCCCAAGGGCGCGATGAACGCGCACCGCGGCATCGTCAACCGCCTGCTGTGGATGCAGGACCAGTACGGCCTGACGTCCGACGACGTGGTGCTCCAGAAGACGCCGTTCAGCTTCGACGTCTCGGTCTGGGAGTTCTTCTGGCCGCTGATGACGGGAGCGCGCCTGGTGCTGGCGAAGCCGGAGGGTCACCGCGACCCGGCGTACCTGTCCGAGCTGATCGAGTGCGAGGCGGTCACGACGCTGCACTTCGTCCCGCCGATGCTCCAGGCCTTTCTGGACGCGGGAGAGCCGGGGCGCTGCGGCACGCTGCGGCGGGTGATGTGCAGCGGCGAGGCGCTGCCGTACGAGCTGACGGAGCGCTTCCGGGCGGCGCTGCCGGGCGTGGAGCTGCACAACCTGTACGGCCCCACCGAGGCGGCCGTGGACGTGACCTACTGGCCAGCTGAGCCGCGGGAGCGCCGCGTGGTGCCGATCGGGCGCCCGGTGGCGAACACGCGCCTGTACGTGCTGGACGGCGGGGGCGAGCCGGTGCCGGTGGGGGTGCCCGGGGAGCTGTTCCTGGGCGGGGTGCAGGTGGGGCGCGGCTACCTGGGCCGGCCGGAGCTGACTGCGGAGCGCTTCGTCCCGGACGCGTTCTCGGCGGAGGGCGGGGCGCGGCTGTACCGCACGGGAGACCGCGCGCGGTGGACGGCCGCGGGGGAGGTGGAGTACCTGGGGCGGCTGGACTTCCAGGTCAAGATCCGCGGCTTCCGGATCGAGCTGGGAGAGATCGAGGCGGCGCTGCAGGAGCAGGCGGGCGTGCGGGAGTGCGTGGTGCTGGTGCGCGAGGACGTGCTGGGGAACCGGCGCCTGGTCGCCTACGTGGTGGGCGAGGTGGCGGTGGAGGCGCTGCGGGCGAAGCTGCACGAGCGGCTGCCGGAGCACATGGTGCCGAGCGCCTTCGTGGTGCTGGCGGGGCTGCCGCTGAACGCGAACGGCAAGGTGGACCGGCGCGCGCTGCCGGCGCCGGAACACGGGGCGGGCGAGTACCGGTACGTGGCGCCTCGCACGCCGGCGGAGGAGGTGCTGGCGGGGATCTGGTCGGAGGTGCTGGGGGCGGGAGCCGTGGGCGTCGACGACGACTTCTTCGCCCTCGGCGGGCACTCGCTGCTGGGCGTACAGGTGGTCTCGCGCATCCGCGTCGCCCTGCAGGTCGAGCTGCCGCTGCGCGCCCTGTTCGAGGCGCCGACCATCGCCGAGCTGGCCGGGCGCGTCGACGGGCTGCGCGGCGCCGGCACCTCGCCGGCGCCGGCGATGGAGAGGGTGTCGCGGGACGGGCCGCTGCCGCTGTCCTTCGCGCAGCAGCGGCTGTGGGTGGTGGACCGGCTGGAGCCGGGGAGCGCCGCCTACAACATGGCGGGCGCGCTGCGGCTGCGCGGAACGCTGGACGTGGCGGCGCTGCGCGCGACGCTGGACGCGCTGGTGCGGCGGCACGAGACGCTGCGCACCGTCTTCGCCGAGCAGGGCGGCGCGCCCGTGCAGGTCATCCACCCGGTCATGCCGGTCGCGCTCGACGAGCTGGACCTGCGCGAGCTGCCGGACGCGGAGCGCGAAGCGGAGGCGGAGCGGCTGGCGGCGGAGGAGGCGCTGCGGCCGTTCGACCTGGCGCGCGGTCCGCTGCTGCGGGGCACGCTGCTGCGCCTGGGCGAGAACGACCACGTGCTGTGCTTCACGATGCACCACGTGGTCGGTGACGGCTGGAGCATGCAGGTGCTGGTGCGCGAGGTCTCCGCCCTCTACGCCTCCTTCAGCCGCGGCGAGGAGCCGCATCTCCCCGAGCTGCCGGTGCAGTACGCCGACTTCGCCGTCTGGCAGCGCGAGTGGCTGAGCGGCGACACCCTGGACGAGCAGGTCGGCTACTGGAAGCGGGCGCTGGGCGGCGCTCCCCCGCTGCTGGAGATCCCCACGGACCACCCGCGCACCGTCGCGCAGAGCACGCGCGCGGGGATTCACCGCTTCACGCTCCCGGCGGAGGTGTCGGAGGGCCTGCGGACGCTTTCCCGGCGCGAAGGGGCCACGCTGTTCATGACCGCGCTGGCGGGCTGGCAGGCGCTGCTGGGCCGCTACGCGGGGCAGGACGACGTGGTGGTGGGCACCCCCATCGCGGGACGGAGCCGGCACGAGACGGAGGGGCTGATCGGCTTCTTCGTCAACATGCTGGCGCTGCGCGCCGACCTCTCGGACGATCCCACCTGGGCGCGGCTGCTGAGGCGGACCGCGGCGACGGCGCTGGAGGCGTACGAGCACCAGGACCTGCCCTTCGAGAGGCTGGTGGAGGCGCTGGACGTGGAGCGCAGCCTGACGCACGACCCCGTCTTCCAGGCGACCTTCGAGCTGGAGGGCTCGGCCGCGCACGAGCGGCTCGCGCTGGGCGAGCTGGCCGCGGAGCCGTTCGGGGCGGGGGAGGGCGCCGCCAAGTTCGACCTGGACCTGGCCCTCCGGGACAGCGGGGGCGCGCTGGCGGGAACGCTGACGTATCGCGCCGGGCTGTTCGAGGCCGCGACGATCGAGCGCATGGCCGGGCACCTGGAAACCCTGCTGGGCGACATGGCGGCCGATTCCGCGCGCCGCCTCTCCGAGGTGCCGCTGCTGCGCGGCGCGGAGCGCGCCCGGGTGCTGGAGGCCTGGAACGCCACCGCCGCCGGCCACCCCGACGCCTGCGTGCACGAGCTGTTCGCCGAGCAGGCGGCCCGCACCCCCGACGCCGTCGCCGTCTCCTGGCGCGGCCGGACCACCACCTACGCCGAGCTGGACCGCGCCAGCGCCCGCCTCGCGCACCTCCTGCGCGGCCGCGGGGTGGGCCCCGAGGTGCGCGTGGGCATCTGCATGGCCCGCACCCCCGCGCTCCCGGCGGCGATGCTCGCCGTCCTCCGCGCCGGCGGCGCCTACGTCCCCCTCGACCCCGCGTACCCGGCCGAGCGCCTGGGCTACATGATCGAGGACGCCGGCATCGCGCTGGTCCTCACCGAGTCCGCGCTGCTCCACCGCCTCCCGCCCGCCGTCCCCGGAGTGCTGGCGCTCGACGCCCCGGAGACCCGCGACGCGCTCTCCGCCCTGCCCGACGGTGCGCCCGGGAGCGGGACCACGCCCGGCAACCTGTCGCACGTCATCTTCACCTCCGGCTCCACGGGCCGGCCCAAGGGGGTGATGATCCGCCACGCCTCCGTGGGGGTCCTGCTGCACTGGCTGCGCGAGAACGTCTCGGACGAGGAGCGGTCGTCGGTGCTGTTCTCCACGTCCATCAACTTCGACGTGTCGGTGGCCGAGGTCTTCGGCACCCTCTGCTGGGGCGGGAAGCTGGTGCTGGCGGAGAACGCGCTGGAGCTGCCGGAGGTGGGCGAGCCCGTCGTGTACGCGAGCATGGTCCCCACCGCCGCGCGCGAGCTGCTGCGCACGGGCGGGATCCCGGCGAGCGTGAGGACGCTGAACCTGGGCGGCGAGGCGCTGCCGAACGACCTGGCGCAGGCGCTCTACGCGCTGGGCACGGTGGAGAAGGTGGGCAACCTGTACGGCCCCACGGAGGACACCACCTACTCCACCTACTCGCTGGTGCGCCGGGGCGGCGGGCAGGTGATGGTGGGGCGCCCGGTGTCGGGGACGCAGGCGTACGTGCTGGACGCGCGCCAGCAGCCGGTGCCGGTGGGGGTGGTGGGCGAGCTGTACCTGTCGGGCGCGGGGCTGGCGCGCGGCTACGCGGGGCGTCCGGAGCTGACGGCCGAGCGCTTCGTGCCGAGCCCGTTCGGCGTTCCCGGCAGCCGGATGTACCGGGTGATGGACCGGGTGCGGTGGCGTGCGGACGGGGAGCTGGAGTACTTCGGGCGCACGGACTTCCAGGTGAAGGTGCGGGGCTTCCGGATCGAGCCGGGGGAGATCGAGGCGGCGCTCCTGGCGCAGGGCGGGGTGCGGGAGGCGGTGGTGGTGGTGCGGGAGGAGGGCGGCGACCGGCGGCTGGTGGGGTACGTGGTGCCGGAGGCGGGGGGCGGCGTCCCGGCGGGGGAGCTGCGGGCGCGGCTCCGCGAGCGGCTGCCGGAGTACATGGTTCCGTCGGCGCTGGTGCAGCTGGAGAGCATTCCGCTGACCCCCAACGGCAAGGTCGACCGGCGGGCGCTACCCGCGCCGGAACACGTGTCGGGGGCGGAGTCCGTGGCGCCGCGCACGGCGGCGGAGGAAGTGCTGGCGGGGATCTGGGCGGAGGTGCTGGGGGTGGAGCGGGTGGGGGTGGAGGAGGGCTTCTTCGACCTGGGCGGGCACTCGCTGCTGGCGACGCAGGTGGTGTCGCGAGCGCGGCAGGCGTTCGGGGTGGAGGTGCCGCTGCGGGCGATGTTCGAGGCGCCCACGGTGGCGCAGCTGGCCCGGCGCATCGAGGCGCTGCGCGGCGCGGGCATTTCGGCGGCCCCGGCGATGGAGCGGGTGTCGCGGGACGGGGCGCTGCCGGTGTCGTTCGCGCAGCAGCGGCTGTGGGTGGTGGACCGGCTGGAGCCGGGGAGCACCGCGTACAACATGCCCTTCGCGCTGCGGCTGCGGGGCGCGCTGGACGTCGCGGCGCTGCGGGCCAGCCTGGACGCGCTGGTGGCGCGCCACGAGACGCTGCGCACGGTCTTCGCGGAGCGGGGCGGCGTGCCCGTGCAGGTAATCCACCCGGCCGCGCCGCTGGCGCTGGTGGGGCTGGACCTGCGCCGCCTGCCCGAGGCGCGGCGCCACGCCGAGGCCCAGCGGCTCGCGGCCGAGGAGGCGCAGCTGCCCTTCGACCTGGCGCGCGGTCCCTTGCTACGCAGCACGCTGCTGCGTCTCGCCGACGACGAACACGTGCTGTGCTTCACCATGCACCACGTCGTCACCGACGGCTGGAGCATGGACGTGCTGGTCCGCGAGGTCTCCGCCCTGTACGGCGCGTTCGGCCGGGGCGAGGAGCCGCGCCTCCCCGAGCTGCCGGTGCAGTACGCCGACTTCGCCGTGTGGCAGCGCGAATGGTTTTCCGGCGACGTGCTGGACGAGCAGATCGGCTTCTGGAAGGAACAGCTGGCCGGCGCTCCTCCGCTGCTGGAGATCGCGGTAGACCGCCCGCGGTCCGCCGCGCAGAGCACGCGCGCGGGCGTGCAGCGCTTCGCGCTCCCGGACGCGGTCGCGGCCGGCCTGCGGGCGCTCTCGCGTCGCGAGGGGGCGACGCTGTTCATGACGCTGCTGGCCGCGTGGCAGACGCTGCTGGGCCGCTACGCGGGGCAGGAGGACGTGGTCGTGGGCACGCCCATCGCCGGGCGCACGCGCACGGAGCTGGAAGGCCTCATCGGCTTCTTCGTCAACATGCTGGCCCTGCGCGGCGACCTGGCGGACGATCCCACCTGGACCGAGCTGCTGGGGCGCGTGCAGGAGAGGGCGCTGGGCGCGTACGCGCACCAGCACCTTCCGTTCGAGCGCCTGGTCGACGAGCTGGCGGTGGAGCGCAGCCTGACGCACACGGCCGTCTTCCAGGCGATCTTCGCGCTGAACCGCGCCGGCGCGCGAGACGAGCGGCTGTCGCTGGGCGGCGTGCGGCTGGAGCCGTTCGGGGGCGGGCTGGAGGAGACCAAGTTCGACCTGAGCCTGCGGATGCAGGAAGACGAGGAGGGGCTGTCGGGAGCGCTTCTCTACCGGGCGGCCCTGTTCGAGGCGGCAACGGCCGCGCGCATGGCCGGGCACCTGGAGACCCTGCTGGAGTCCATGGCGGCGCACCCGGGGCAGCGCCTTTCCGAGGTGCCGCTGCTGCGCGGGGACGAGCGCGAGCAGGTGCTGCACGCCTGGAACGGCGCCGACACCGGCTACACCGGCGAGCTGTGCCTGCACGAGCGGGTGCACGCCCAGGTGCTGCGCACGCCGGACGCGCCCGCGCTGCGCTTCGGAGAGCAGAGCCTCACGTACGCCGAGCTGTACGCGCGCGCCTGCCGGCTCGCCAACCTGCTGCGGCGGGAGGGAGTGGGGCCGGAGGTGCGCGTTGCCATCTGCATGGACCCGACCACGGAAGCGATCGTGGCCCTGCTGGGGGTGATGCTGGCCGGCGGCGCCTACCTGCCGCTGGACCCCGAGCTCCCCGCAGAGCGGCGCGCCTACATGCTGGGCGACGCCGCCCCGCTGATGCTGCTGACGCAGTCATCCCTCGCCGACCGGCTCGCCGACTGCGGCGTCCCCCTCTTCCGGGTGGATGCCGAAGCCGAGCGCCTGGCGCGGGAGAGCGAGGTGGCGCCGGTCACCGGAGTCCTTTCCGACAACCTGGCGTACGTCATCTACACCTCCGGCTCCACGGGCCGCCCCAAGGGCGTGCTGGTGGAACACCGCGGCCCGGGCAACACCGTCCTCGAGCTGTCCCGCGTCTACGACTCCCGCCCCGGCGACCGCAACCTGCTCTTCGCGCCGCTGCACTTCGACGCCTCGGTCGCCGACGTCTTCATCGCGCTGACCAGCGGGGCCGAGCTGGTGGTGGCCCCGCGCAAGGCGATGCTTCCGGGCGAGGACCTGCTGCGCCTGCTGCGCGAGCAGCGGATCACGCACATGAAGACCATGCAGTCGGCGCTCGCGGCCACACCCGTGGAGGCGCTGCCGGAGCTGCGGACGCTGATCTGCGGCGGGGACAAGCTCCCGGGCGAGCAGCTGCGGCGCTGGAGCGCGGAGGGACGGCGCTTCTTCAACGGGTACGGGCCGACGGAAGCGAGCATCCGCAACACCTCCAGCGAGTACGCGGCGGACGCGGGCGACCCGCCGATCGGGCGGGCGATCGGGAACACGCAGCTGCACGTGCTGGACCGGTGGCTGGAGCCCGTGCCGCTCGGCGTGGCCGGGGAGCTGTACATCGGCGGGGTGGGGGTGGTGCGGGGGTACGTGGGGCGGGCGGACCTGACGGCGGAGCGCTTCGTCCCGGACCCGCACCGCGGGGTGGCGGGCGCGCGGCTGTACCGGACCGGGGACGTGTGCCGCCGGCGGGTGGACGGGGAGATCGAGTTCCTGGGCCGGGCGGACCACCAGGTGAAGATTCGCGGCTACCGGGTGGAGCTGGGGGAGATCGAGGCGACCCTGCGCACGCACGAGAAGGTGCGGGAGGCGGTGGTGCTGCTGCGCGAGGACGCGCCGGGGCAGAAGCGGCTGGTGGCGTACGTGGTCCCGGAGGCGGGAGCGGAGCTGGCGGCGGCGGAGCTGCGGGCCCACGTGGCGGAGCAGGTGCCGGAGTACATGGTGCCGGGTGCGTTCGTGGTGATGGAAGAGCTTCCGCATACCGCCAGCGGAAAGCTGGACCGGCGCCTGCTGCCGGCGCCGGAGCCGCTGGAGGATGCGGGATACGTGGGTCCGCGCACGGTCGCGGAGGAGCTGCTGGCGGGGATCTTCGCGGAGGTGCTGAAGCTGGAGCGGGTCGGGGTGGAGGAGGGTTTCTTCGAGCTGGGGGGCTACTCGCTGCTGGCCACGCAGGTGGTTTCCCGCGCGCGGCAGGCGTTCGGGGTGGAGGTGCCGCTGCGGGCGCTCTTCGAGGCGCCCACGGTGGCGGGCCTGGCCGTGCGGATCGAGGCGCTGCGCAGCGCGGGCGCTTCGGCGGCCCCGGCGATGGAGCGAGTGCCGCGGGACGAGGCGCTGCCGGCGTCGTTCGCGCAGCAGCGGCTGTGGGTGGTGGACCGTCTGGAGCCGGGGAGCCCCGCGTACAACATGCCGTACGCGCTGCGGCTGCGGGGCGCGCTGGACACCGGGGCGCTGCGGGCCAGCCTGGACGCGCTGGTGATGCGCCACGAGACGCTGCGCACCACGTTCGCGGAGCACGAGGGCGGGCCCGTGCAGGTGATCCACCCGCCGGCTCCGGTGGCGCTGGAGGAGCTGGACCTGCGCGGCCTGCCGGAAGCGGAGCGCGAGGCCCGGGCCGGGCGGCTCGCGTCCGATGAGGCGCTGCGGCCCTTCGACCTGGCGCGGGGTCCGCTGCTGCGGTGCAAGCTGCTGCGCCTGGGCGGCAACGACCACGTGCTGTGCTTCACGCTGCACCACATCGTCACCGACGGCTGGAGCCGCGGCGTGCTGGCGCGCGAGGTTTCCGCGCTCTACGCCGCCGCCCTGCGCGGCGGGGCGGCGCGGCTGCCGGAGCTGGAGCTCCAGTACGCCGACTTCGCCGTGTGGCAGCGGCGGTGGCTGAGCGGCGAGACACTGGAGGAGCAGCTCGGCTTCTGGCGCGAGACGCTGCGCGGAGCCCCGCCGCTGCTGGAGATCCCCGTCGACCGGCCGCGCGCCCTGGGGCTGGGCGCGCGCCTGGCCAGCCACGGCTTCGCGCTCCCGGCCAGGCTGTCGCACGAGCTGCGGGCGCTGTCGCGGCGCGAGGGCACGACGCTGTTCATGACCCTGCTCGCGGGGTGGCAGGCGCTGCTGGGCCGCTACGCGGGCCAGGACGACGTGGTGGTGGGCAGCCCCATCGCGGGGCGCACCCGGCGCGAGACGGAGGGGCTGATCGGGTTCTTCGTCAACATGCTGGCCATGCGCGCCGACCTGGCGGGGGACCCCGCCTGGACCGGGCTGCTGGGGCGGGTGCGGGAGGCGGCGCTGGGCGCCTTCGAGCACCAGGAGCTGCCCTTCGAGCGGCTGGTGGAGGAGGTGGTCACCGAGCGCAGCCTCACGCACGCTCCCATCTTCCAGACCACCTTCGAGCTGGATCGCTCGTCCGCGCACGAGGGGATCGCGCTGGGCGAGCTGGCCGTGGAGCCGTTCGGGGCCGGGGAGGCCGCTGCCAAGTTCGACCTCGACCTGGCCCTCCGGGACAGCGGGGACGCGCTCGCGGGGGTGCTCAGCTATCGCGCCGGGCTGTTCGAGGCCGCGACGATCGCGCGCATGGCCGGCCACCTGGAGGTTCTGCTCGGGGCGATGGCAGCCGATCCCGCGCAACGGCTGTCGGAGGTGCCGCTGCTGCAGGGGGCGGAGCGACTCCAGGTGCTCCAGGCATGGAACGCCACCCGGACGGACTACCCGCAGGCGTGCGTCCACGACCTCGTGGCCCGGCAGGCGGAGCGCACCCCGCACGCGCCGGCGGTGGCGTTCGGGGACGAGACGCTGTCCTGCGCGGAGCTGGAGCGAGGCGCCAACCGTCTCGCCAACCACCTGCGCCGCCTCGGCGTGCGCGCCGAGGACCGGGTGGGGATCTGCCTGGAGCGCTCCGCCGATCTGCCGGTGGCCATGCTGGCCGTGCTCCGCGCGGGGGCCGCGTACGTCCCGCTGGATCCCGGCTATCCCGCCGAGCGGCTGGCGCTGATGCTGGAGGACTCCGGCATCCGCGTGCTGCTGACGCGGAGCGCGCTGGAGGACCGTCTTCCGGCGTGCACGGCCGCGACCGTTCTCCTGGACGCCGCGCGCGAGCGCATCGCGGAGGAGAGCGCCGAAGCGCCCGCGGTGGAAAGCGACGGGGAGCAGCTGGCGTACGTCATCTACACCTCCGGCTCCACCGGCACGCCCAAGGGAGTCGGTGTCCCGCACCGCGCGCTCGCCAACCACATGCGGTGGATGCAGCGCGCCTTCCCACTGGCGGCGGACGACCGCGTGCTGCAGAAGACGCCCGCGGGCTTCGACGCCTCGGTGTGGGAGTTCTGGGCGCCGCTGCTGGCCGGGGCCACGCTGGTGATGGCGCCGCCCGAGGTGCACCGCGACGCCGCGGAGCTGGCGCGCGTGGTGGCTCGCGAGCGGATCACCGTACTGCAGGTGGTGCCGACGCTGCTGGGGGCGATGCTGGAGGAGGGCGGACTGGAGCGCTGCGAGGGGCTGCGCCGGCTCTTCTGCGGGGGTGAGGCGCTGGCCGCGGAGCTGACGACGCGGGCGCGTGCCCTTCTCGGAGCCGAGGTGGTTAACCTGTACGGCCCCACCGAGGTCTGCATCGACGCCGCCGCGCACGTGTTCGCCGGGAGCGAGGCCGGGGCGACGGTGCCCATCGGCCGGCCGGTGGACAACGTGCGGGCGTACGTTCTGGACGCGTGGGGCGCGCCGGTGCCGGTGGGCGTCGCCGGGGAGCTGCACCTGGGCGGAGCGCAGCTCGCGCGGGGGTACCTGGGACGCCCGGAGCTGACGGCGGAGCGCTTCGTCCCCGATCCGTTCGCGGACGCGGACGAGCCCGGCGCCCGCATCTACCGCACGGGAGACAGGGCGCGCTGGCTGGGAACGGGGATGCTGGAGTTCCTGGGGCGCCTGGACGCGCAGGTGAAGGTGCGCGGCTTCCGGATCGAGCCGGGGGAGATCGAGGCCGTGCTGCTGGGGCACCCGGACGTAGGCGAGGCCGTGGTGACGGTGCGGGAGGACGAGCCGGGCGAGCGGCGGCTGGCGGCGTACGTGGTGGCGCGCGCGGGCGCGGAGGTTTCCGGCGCGGAGCTGCGGGCGTACCTGCGGGAACGGCTGCCTGAGCACATGGTGCCGTCCGCGTTCGTGGGGCTGGAGAGTCTTCCGCTCACTCCGAACGGCAAGCTGGACCGGCGTGCGCTGCCGGCACCAGCGTACGGGTCCGCGGAAGGCCGGTACGTGGCGCCGCGGACGCTGGTGGAGGAGGTGCTGGCGGGGATCTGGTCGGAGGTGCTTGGGGTGGAGCGGGTGGGGGTGGAGGACGGCTTCTTCGAGCTGGGCGGGCACTCGCTGCTGGCGACGCAGGTGGTCTCCCGTGCGCGGCAGGCGTTCGGGGTGGAGGTGCCGCTGCGGGCGATGTTCGAGGCGCGCACGGTGGCGGGGCTTGCCGGACGCATCGAGGCGCTGCGAAGCACGGGCGCCTCGCCCGCGCCGCCGATGGAGCGGGTGCCGCGGGACGGAGCGCTGCCGCTGTCGTTCGCGCAGCAGCGGCTGTGGGTGGTGGACCGGCTGGAGCCGGGCAGCGCCGCGTACAACATGCCGGGCGCGCTGCGGCTGAGGGGCGCGCTCGACCCGGCGGTCCTGCGGGCGAGCCTGGACGCGCTGGTGGGGCGGCACGAGACGCTGCGCACCGTCTTCGCGGAGCGCGGCGGCGTACCCGTGCAGGTCATCCACGCACCCGGCCCCGTGCCGCTTCCGGCCATCGACCTCCGGGGGCTCTCCGCCGACGCCGGGGAGCGCGTGGCCGGGCAGCTGGCCGGCGCCGAGGCCATGCGTCCGTTCGACCTGGCGGGTGGGCCGCTGCTGCGGAGCACGCTCGTGCGCCTGGGCGATGAAGACCACGTGGTGCTCTTCACGCTGCACCACATCGTCAGCGACGGCTGGAGCATGCAGGTGCTGGTGCGCGAGGTCTCTGCCCTCTACGACGCCTTCAGCCGCGGCGAGGAGCCGCGTCTCTCCGAGCTGCCGGTGCAGTACGCGGACTTCGCCGTCTGGCAGCGCGCCTGGCTCGCGGGTGAGGTGCTGGAGGCGCAGGCCGGCTACTGGAGGCAGCGCCTCGCGGGTGCGCCTCCGCTGCTGGAGATCCCGACGGATCGTCCCCGCACCCTCGCACAGGACCCGCGCGCGGGAACCCATCGCTTCACCCTCCCGGCGGAGGTGTCGCAGGGGCTGCGGGCGCTTTCGCGCTGCGAGGGCGCGACGCTGTTCATGACCGTGCTGGCCGGCTGGCAGGCGCTGCTGGGCCGCTACGCGGGGCAGGACGACGTGGTGGTGGGCACCCCCATCGCCGGCCGCACCCGGCGCGAGACGGAGGGGCTGATCGGCTTTTTCGTCAACATGCTGGCGCTGCGCGGCGACCTGGCGGGCGATCCCACCTGGACGCAGCTGCTGGGCCGGACCGCGGAGACGGCGCTGGGAGGGTACGAGCACCAGGAGCTTCCCTTCGAGCGCCTGGTGGAGACGCTGGACGTGGAGCGCAGCCTCACGCACGCACCCGTCTTCCAGGTGACGTTCGCGCTGAACCGCGCGGCGGCGGCCGAGGGGCTGCGCCTGGGCGAGGTGGAGCAGGAGCCGTTCGGGGCCGGAGCCGGGGTGGCGAAGTTCGAGCTGGAGCTGACGCTCGCCGACACCGGGGGCGCCCTGGGCGGAGAGATGGTCTACCGCGCGGCGCTCTTCGATGCGGGCACCATCGAGCGCATGGCGGCGCACCTGGAGCTGCTGCTGGAGGACCTGGCAGCCGATCCCGCGCGGCGGCTGTCGGAGGTGTCGCTGCTGCACGGGGCGGAGCGCGCCCAGGTGCTCCAGCTGTGGAACGCCACCCGGGCCGACTATCCCGACCTCTGCGTGCACGAGCTGGTCTCGGCCCGGGCGGCGAGCACGCCCGACGCCGCCGCGCTGGTCTTCGAGGGCGAGTCCCTGTCCTTCGCCGAGCTGGAGGCGCGCTCCAACCAGCTCGCCCGCCACCTGGTCCGCCTGGGCGCGGGTCCGGAAACCCGCGTGGGCGTCTGCGCCGAGCGCTCGCCGGAGCTGGTCGTCGCGCTGCTGGCGGTGCTCAAGGCCGGCGCCGCCTACGTGCCGCTGGACCCGTCCTACCCGGCCGAGCGGCTGGCGTACATGCTGGAGGATTCCGGCGTGCCGGTGCTGCTGACCCAGGAGCGCCTGCTGGAGCGCATCCCCGCGCACGCCGCGCAGGTGGTCTGCCTGGACCGCGACGCCGCCCGGGTAGCCGCAGAAAGCGCGGAGCCGCTGCCGCTGCGTGCGGATCCCGACTCGCTGGCCTACGTCATCTACACCTCGGGCTCCACGGGCAGGCCCAAGGGGGCGATGAACGCGCACCGCGGCATCGTCAACCGCCTGCTGTGGATGCAGGACCAGTACGGTCTGACGTCCCAGGACGTGGTGCTCCAGAAGACTCCGTTCAGCTTCGACGTCTCGGTCTGGGAGTTCTTCTGGCCGCTGATGACGGGAGCGCGCCTGGTGCTGGCGAGGCCGGAGGGGCACCGCGACCCGGCGTACCTGTCCGAGCTGATCGAGCGGGAGGCCGTCACGACGCTGCACTTCGTCCCGCCGATGCTCCAGGCCTTTCTGGAGGCGGGCGAGGCGGGGCGCTGCGGCACGCTGCGCCGGGTGATGTGCAGCGGCGAGGCGCTGCCGTACGAGCTGACGGAGCGCTTCCGCGCGGCGCTGCCGGGCGTGGAGCTGCACAACCTGTACGGCCCCACCGAGGCGGCCGTGGACGTGACCTACTGGGCAGTCGAGCCGCGGGCGCGGCGCGTGGTGCCGATCGGGCGCCCGGTGGCGAACACGCGCCTGTACGTGCTGGACGCGAGCGGTGCGCCGGTGCCGGTGGGTGTGCCCGGGGAGCTGTTCCTGGGCGGTGTGCAGGTGGGACGCGGGTACCTGGGCCGGCCGGAGCTGACGGCGGAGAAGTTCGTCCCCGACGCGTTCTCGGCGGAGGGTGGGGCACGGCTGTACCGCACGGGGGACCGTGCGCGGTGGACGTCCGTGGGGGAGGTGGAGTACCTGGGACGGCTGGACTTCCAGGTCAAGGTCCGCGGCTTCCGCATCGAGCTCGGGGAGATCGAGGCGGCGCTGCTGGAGCAGGTGGGCGTGCGGGAGTGCGTGGTGCTGGTGCGCGAGGACGTGCCGGGGAACCGGCGCCTGGTCGCCTACGTGGTGGGCGAGGTGGCGGTGGAGGAGCTGCGGGCGAAGCTGCACGAGCGGCTGCCGGAGCACATGGTGCCGAGCGCGTTCGTGGTGCTGGCGGGGCTGCCGCTGAACGCGAACGGCAAGGTGGACCGGCGCGCGCTGCCTGCGCCGGAGCACGGGGCGGGCGAGGACCGGTACGTGGCGCCGCGCACGGCGGCGGAGGAGGTGCTGGCGGGGATCTGGGCGGAGGTGCTGGGGGCGGAGCGGGTGGGGGTGGAGGACGGCTTCTTCGAGCTGGGCGGGCACTCGCTGCTGGCGACGCAGGTGGTGTCGCGAGCGCGGCAGGCGTTCGGGGTGGAGGTGCCGCTGCGGGCGATGTTCGAGGCGCGCACGGTGGCCGGGCTGGCCGGGCGCATCGAGGCGCTGCGCAGCGACGGAGGCGAGGTCGCGCCGCCGATGGAGCGGGTGCCGCGAGACGGAGCGCTGCCGCTGTCGTTCGCGCAGCAGCGGCTGTGGGTGGTGGATAGGCTGGAGCCGGGGAGCGCCGCGTACAACATGCCCTTCGCGCTGCGGCTGCGCGGCGCGCTGGACATGGCGGCGCTGCGGGCCAGCCTGGACGCGCTGGTGCGGCGCCACGAGACGCTGCGCACCACGTTCTCCGAAGTTGGCGGCGTGCCGGTGCAGGTCATCCACCCGGCCGCGCCGGTCGTGCTTCGGGAGCTGGAACTGCGCGACCTGCCGGAAGCGGAGCGCGGGCCGGAAGCCGAGCGGCTGGCATCCCAGGAGGCGCTGCTGCCCTTCGACCTGGCGCGCGGGCCGCTGCTGCGGAGCACTCTGCTGCGCCTGGGCGAGAACGACCACGTGCTTCTCTTCACGCTGCACCATGTGGTCAGCGACGGCTGGAGCATGCAGGTGCTCGTGCGCGAGGTCTCCGCCCTCTACGGCGCCTTCAGCCGCGGCGAGGAGCCGCATCTGCCCGAGCTGCCGGTGCAGTACGCCGACTTCGCCGTCTGGCAGCGTGAATGGCTCGCCGGTGAGGTGCTGGAGGCGCAGATCGGCTACTGGAAGGACGCGCTCGCCGGCGCTCCCCCGCTGCTGGAGATCCCCACGGATCACCCGCGCGCCCTGGGGCAGAGCCCGCTCGCGGAAACCCACCACTTCGCGCTGCCGCGCGGGGTCGCCGAGGGGCTGCGGGCGCTCTCCCGGCGCGAGGGCGCCACGCTGTTCATGACGGTGCTCGCCGGGTGGCAGGCGCTGCTGGGCCGCTACGCGGGCCAGGACGACGTGGTCGTCGGCAGCCCCATCGCGGGGCGCACCCGGCGCGAGACGGAGGGTCTGATCGGCTTCTTCGTCAACATGCTGTCCCTGCGGGCCGACCTGTCGGGAGATCCCTCCTGGACCGAGCTTCTGGGCCGGACGCGGGCGGCGGCGCTGGGCGCGTTCGAGCACCAGGAGCTGCCCTTCGAGCGCCTGGTGGAAGAGCTGGGCGTGGAGCGCAGCCTGACGCACTCTCCCGTCTTCCAGGTCACCTTCGCGCTGAACCGGTCCGGGACGGAGCAGAAGCTGGCGCTGGGATCGCTGGAGCTGGAGCCGTTCGAGAGCGGTACGGGCGTGGCGAAGTTCGACCTGGAGCTGGCGTTCGCGGACGAGCCGGAGACGCTGGCGGCGACGCTGGCCTACCGGGGAGCGCTGGTCCAGGCGGAGACGGTGGCGCGCATGGCCGGGCACCTGGAGGTGCTGCTGGAGGCGATGGCCGCCGATCCCGCGCGCCGCCTGTCGGAGCTGCCGCTGCTGCGCGGCGCTGAGCGCGCCCGGGTGCTGGAAGCCTGGAACGCCACCGCGGCCGACTTCCCGCGGGCGTGCCTGCACGACCTGGTCGCCCAGCAGGCCGCGCGCACCCCCGACGCCCCCGCCGTGGAGTTCGCCGGCCGGGCGCTCTCCTATGCCGAGCTGCTGCGCGGCGCCGACCGCCTGGCGCACCACCTCCGCGGTCTGGGCGTGGGGCCCGAGGTCCGGGTGGGCCTCTGCCTGGAGCGCTCCGCGGAGATGGTCGTCGCCGTCCTGGGCATCCTGCGCGCCGGCGGCACGTACCTCCCGCTCGATCCCGCCCACCCGCCCGAGCGCACCCGCTTCATGCTGGCCGACTCCGGCGCCGCCGTGGTGGTCACCCGCTCCGAGCTGGCCGCCCGCGTGGCGGGGCACGGGGCAGAGCTGGTGCTCCTGGACGCCGCGGCGCACGCCATCGCGGCCGCGCCGGACACCCCGCCGCAGGGCGGGGCCGACCCGCTGAACGCGGCGTACGTCATCTACACCTCGGGCTCCACCGGCACGCCCAAGGGCGTGGTGGTCCCGCACCTGGGGCTGGGCAACGTGGCCCGCGCCCAGGCCCGCGACCTGGGCATCGTCCCCGGCGACCGCGTGCTCCAGTTCGCCTCCGCCAGCTTCGACGCCTCGGTGTTCGAGATGGTCATGGCGCTGGCCTGCGGGGGCACCCTGTGCGTGGGGACGCGCGACGAGCTCGCGCCCGGGCCCGACCTGGGGCGCTTCCTCCGCGAGCGCGGCGTCACCGCCGCGACGCTGCCCCCCTCCGCGCTGGCCGTCCTGCCGCGCGAGGATCTTCCCGCGCTGCGCGTGCTGATGACGGCGGGCGAGGCGCTCCCGGCCGAGCTTGCGGACCGGTGGGCGGCGGGCCGGAGCCTGTTCAACCTGTACGGCCCCACCGAGGCGACCATCTGGTCCACCACGGGGCCGTGCCGCGGGGGCGGGGATCGTCCCCGCATCGGGCGCCCCGTGGCAAACACCGCGGCCTACGTGCTGGATGCCGCGCTGGCGCCTGTGCCCGTGGGCGTGCCGGGCGAGCTGTACGTGGGCGGGGTCGGGGTGGCGCGCGGCTACCTGGGCCGGGCGGACCTCACCGGCGAGCGCTTCGTGCCGGACGGGCTCTCCGGCGAGGCGGGTGCGCGGCTGTACCGCACGGGCGACCGGGTGCGGTGGCTGGCGGGCGGGGAGCTGGAGTTCCTGGGCCGGGTGGACGCGCAGGTGAAGATCCGGGGCTTCCGGATCGAGCCGGGGGAGGTGGAGGCGGTGCTGGCGGGTCTGCCGCAGGTGCGGGATGCGGCGGTCGTGGTGCGGGAGGACGCGCCGGGAGCGAAGCGGCTGGTGGCGTACGTGGTCGCGGCGGAGGGCGCCGACGCGGGCGCGGGCGCGGCCGGGCTGCGGGAAGCGCTGTCGGCGCGGCTGCCGGAGCACATGGTTCCGGGGGCGTACGTGGTGCTGGAGCGCCTGCCGCTGAACTCCAGCGGCAAGGTGGACCGGCGCGCGCTGCCGGCGCCGGAGCGGGAGGCGGGCGCGGCGCACACGGCGCCGCGCACGGCCACGGAGGAGGTGCTGTCGGGGATCTGGGCCGAGCTGCTGGGCGCCGGGCGGGTGGGGGTGGAGGAGGACTTCTTCGAGCTGGGCGGGCACTCGCTGCTGGCGACGCAGGCGGCTTCCCGGGCGCGGGAGGCGTTCGGGGTGGAGGTACCGCTGCGGGCGATGTTCGAGGCGCGCACCGTGGCGGGGCTGGCCGCGCGGATCGAGGCGCTGCGCAGCACGGGCGCCCCGCCGGCGCCGCCGATGGAGCGGGTGTCGCGGGAAGGGCCGCTGCCGCTGTCGTTCGCGCAGCAGCGGCTGTGGGTGGTGGACCGGCTGGAGCCGGGCAGCGCCGCGTACAACATGCCCTTCGCGCTGCGGCTGAGCGGCGCGCTGGACTCGGCGGCGCTCCGGGCCAGTCTGGACGCGCTGGTGGGGCGGCACGAGACGCTGCGCACCACGTTCTCCGAAGTGGGCGGCGTGCCCGTGCAGGTCATCCACCCGGCCGCTCCTGTCGCTCTGCTCGATCTCGACCTGCGGAGCCTGCCGGCCGAGGCGCTTGCGCGCGAGGTGGAGCGGCTGGCGTCCGAGGAGGCGCTGCGGCCCTTCGACCTGGCGCGCGGTCCGCTGCTGCGGAGCACGCTGCTGCGCGTGGGCGATGCCGAGCACGTGCTGCTCTTCACGCTGCACCACGTGGTCAGCGACGGCTGGAGCATGCGGGTGCTGGTGCGCGAGGTCTCCGCCCTCTATTCCGCCTGCAGCCGGGGCGAGGAGCCGCGTCTACCCGAGCTGCCGGTGCAGTACGCCGACTTCGCGGTTTGGCAGCGCGATTGGCTCAGCGGCGAGGTACTGGAAGCGCAGATCGGCTTCTGGCGGGAGCGCCTGGCCGGTGCTCCGCCGCTGCTGGAGATCCCCACGGACCGGCCACGCAGGGCGGGGCAGAGCGCCCTCGCGTCCACGCATCGCTTCACCCTGTCCCCCGAGCTTTCGCAGCGGCTGCGGGAGCTGTCGCGGCGGGAGGGTGCGACGCTGTTCATGACGCTGCTGGCCGGCTGGCAGGCGCTGCTGGGGCGCTGGGCCGGGCAGGACGACGTGGTGGTGGGCACCCCCATCGCGGGGCGCGGCCGGCGCGAGACGGAGGGGCTGATCGGCTTCTTCGTCAACACGCTGGCGCTGCGTGCCCGCCTGGCGGCGGCTCCCACCTGGAGCGGGCTGCTGAGGCAGGTGCGGGAGGAGACCCTGGGAGCGTACGACCACCAGGACCTCCCCTTCGAGCGCCTGGTGGAGGAGCTGGGCGTGGAGCGCAGCCTCACGCACACCCCCGTCTTCCAGGCGATGTTCACCCTCGACCACATGGGGGGCGAGGGCGGCGAGACGCTGGAGCTGGGAGATCTCTGCCTGGAGCCGTTCGAAGGAGGCGAAAGCACCGCCAAGTTCGACCTGGACCTGTCCTTCGGCGACGGCGAAGATGGCCTGCGCGGAGGACTCCTCTACGCGCGGACACTCTTCGAGGCCTCGACGGTCGCGCGCATGGTCGGGCACCTGGGCCGCCTGCTGGAGGCCGTGGCCGCGGACCCGGGATGCCGCCTCGCCGAGGTGGAGCTGCTCGCCCCCGCCGAGCGGGCGCAGCTCCTGGCCACCGGCCGCGCCGCCACCGCCGCGGCGCCCGCCGCGGAGCCGTGCCTCCACGAGCTGTTCCTGCGCCAGGCCGCGGCCACCCCGAACGCGCCCGCCGTTCTGCACGGTGTGGAGGTGCTGAGCTACGGCGAGCTGGAGCGCCGCTCCGCGCAGCTCGCCACCCTGCTCCGCGGCCTCGGTGTGGGGCCCGAGGCGCCGGTGGGCGTCTGCCTGGATTGGAGCCCGGAGCTGGTCGCGGCCTCGCTGGGCGTGATGCGCGCCGGGGGCGCCTACCTCCCGCTGGACCCCGCGTACCCGCCGGAGCGCCTGGCGTACATGCTGGAGGACGCCGGCGCGCGGGTGCTGCTGACCCGGGAAGGGCTGCTGGAGCGGTTCGGCTCGTTCGGCGGACGGGTCGTCGCGCTGGACGTGGCTCCCCTCCCGGAGTCCGACGACGCCGTGGACGCACCTCCGCGCTCGCCGTCCCCCGACAACGTCGCGTACGTCATCTACACGTCCGGCTCCACCGGCCGCCCCAAGGGAGTGGCGGTGGAGCACCGGGCGGCGGCGGCGCACTTCCTGGCCTTCCGTGAGAGGATGGGGCTGGAGCCGGCGGACCGGGTGCTCGCGTTCGCGTCGCCGGGGTTCGACGTGGCGCTGGACGAGCTCTTCCCCACGCTGTTCGCCGGCGCGGCGCTGGTGCTGCGCCGGGCCGAGCTCTGGAGCCCGGCGGAGCTGCTGCCGCGGGTCGCGGAGCTGGGCGTCACCGTCGCCAACCTGACGCCGGCGTACTGGCACGCCGTGGCCGAAGAGGCCGCGGGCGAGGCCCCGGCCGGGCTGCGGCTGCTGATCGTGGGGGGCGAGGCGGTCCCGGTGGATGGGGTGCTGCGCTGGCGGGAGAACACGGGCTCTCCCGCGCGGCTGATGAACGCCTACGGTCCCACGGAAACGGTGGTCACCGCCACCGCGTGGGACGTCCCGGCCGGCTTCCCCGGCGCCTTCGCCGGCTCCGCGGTCCCCATCGGCGGGCCGTTCGGGGAGCGGACGGCATACGTGCTGGACGCTGCGGGCGGCCTTGCCCCCGCGGGCGTCCCCGGCGAGCTGCACCTGGGCGGCCCGGTCCTGGCCCGCGGCTACCTGGGCCGCCCGGAGTCAACGGCCGCCGCGTTCGTGCCTGATCCCTTCACCTCGGAGCCCGGCGCGCGCATGTACCGCACCGGCGACCGGGCGCGCTGGCTGCCCGGCGGCGCGCTGGAGTTCCTGGGCCGGACGGACCAGCAGGTCAAGGTGCGGGGCTTCCGCATCGAGACGGGGGAGATCGAGTCGGCGCTGCTGGAGCACCCGGGCGTCCGCGAGGCCGTGGTGGTGGCGCGCGAGGACGCGCCCGGCCAGAAGCGCCTGGTGGCCTACGTGGTCACGGAGGCCGGCGCGGACCCCTCCGCCGAAGACCTGAAGGCGGGTCTGGCGTCCCGGCTGCCGGAGTACATGGTGCCGGGTGCGTTCGTGGCGCTGGCGCAGCTGCCGCTGAACGTGAGCGGCAAGGTGGACCGGCGTGCGCTGCCCGCGCCGCAGTGGGGAGCGGAGGGCGAGTACGTGGCGCCGGGCACGGCGGCGGAGGAGGTGCTGGCGGGGATCTGGGCGGACGTGCTGAGGGTGGAGCGGGTGAGCGTGGAGGAGGGCTTCTTCGAGCTGGGCGGGCACTCGCTGCTTGCCACGCAGGTGGTCTCCCGCGCGCGTCAGGCCTTCGGGGTGGAGGTGCCGCTGCGGGCGCTCTTCGAGGCGTCCACCGTGGCCGGACTCGCGGAGCGTATCGAGGCGCTCCGCGGCGCGGGCACCCTGCCGGCACCGCCGATCTCGCGGGTGCCGCGGGACGGAGCGCTGCCGCTGTCGTTCGCGCAGCAGCGGCTGTGGGTGGTGGACCGGCTGGAGCCGGGCAGCGCCGCGTACAACATGCCCTTCGCGCTGCGCCTGATCGGCGCGCTGGACACGGCGGCGCTGCGGGCCAGCCTGGACGCGCTGGTGCGGCGCCACGAGACGCTGCGCACCACGTTCTCCGAAGACGGCGGCGTGCCGGTGCAGGTCATCCACCCGGCCGCTCCGGTCGCGCCCCGGGAGCTGGACCTGCGCGGCCTGCCGGAAGCGCAGCGCGAGGCCGAGGCCGGGCGGCTGGCGTCCGAGGAGGCGCTGCGGCCCTTCGACCTCGCGCGCGGCCCGCTGCTGCGGAGCACGCTCGTGCGCCTGGGCGAGGAGGAGAACGTGCTCCTCTTCACGCTGCACCACGTGGTCAGCGACGGCTGGAGCATGAACGTGCTGGTGCGCGAGGTCTCCGCGCTCTACGGGGCCTTCAGCCGCGGCGAGGCGCCGCAGCTGGCGGAGCTGCCGGTGCAGTACGCCGACTTCGCCGTGTGGCAGCGCGAGTGGCTTTCCGGCGAAGTGCTGGAGGAGCAGGTCGGCTTCTGGAAGGAAACGCTGCGAGGAGCCCCCCCGCTGCTGGAGATCCCGGTGGATCAGCCGCGCGGACCGGGGCAGAGTCCGCGCGCGGCGAGCCGCCCCTTCGCCCTGCCGAGCGGGGTATCGGCGGGGCTGCGGACGCTCTCGCGGCGCGAAGGGGCCACGCTGTTCATGACCGTGCTGGCGGGCTGGCAGGCGCTGCTGGGCCGCTACGCCGGGCAGGACGACGTGGTCGTCGGCAGCCCGGTGGCGGGGCGGACCCGCCAGGAGGTGGAGGGGCTGATCGGCTTCTTCGTCAACATGCTGTCCCTGCGCGCCGACCTGGGCGGCGACCCCACGTGGACGGAGCTGGTGGGTCGGGTGCGGGCGGCGGCGCTGGGCGCCTACGAGCACCAGGATCTGCCTTTCGAGCGCCTGGTGGAGGAGCTGGGCACCGAGCGCAGCCTGGCGCACGCTCCCGTCTTCCAGGTCACGTTCGACCTGGACCGCTCGGCCGCGCACGAAGCGCTCGCGCTGGGCGAGCTGGCCGCGGAGCCGTTCGGGGCCGGAGCGGGTGCCGCCAAGTTCGACCTGGGCCTGTCCCTCGCGGACGGCGGCGACGTGCTCGCGGGGGCGCTGACCTTCCGCGCCGCGCTGTTCGAAGCCGCGACGATCGAGCGCATGGCCGGGCACCTGGAAGCCGTGCTGGCAGCGCTGTCCGCCGGGGCGGGGCGGCGCGTGTCCGAGGTGTCGCTGCTGCGCGCGACCGAGCGCGAGCAGGTGGTGCAGACGTGGAACCGGACGGCGCGCCCGTACCCGCGCGGCGTCTGCATCCACGAGCTGTTCGAGGCGCAGGTCGCCCTCCGCCCGGACGCGGCGGCGCTGGTGTGGGGCAACGTGGAGCTGAGCTACGCGCAGCTGGACGCGCGTGCCAACCGGCTGGCGCGCCACCTGGGCGGCCTCGGCGTGGGGCCGGAGAGCCGCGTGGGCGTGCTGCTGGAGCGCGGCCCGGAGCTGATCGTCGCCATCCTGGCCGTGCTCAAGGCCGGCGGCTGCTACGTCCCCCTGGATCCCGGCTACCCCACCGAGCGCCTGCGCATGATGCTGGACGACAGCAGCGTGCGCGTGCTCCTCAGCCGCGGCGACGTGGCCTTCGCGGCGGAGGCGGGCGGCGTGCCGGTCGTCCTCCTGGACGAGGCGGCCGAAGCCCTCGCCCGCGAGTCCGCGGAGGCGCCGCGCGGCGGGGCCACGGCGGAGAACCTGGCCTACATCGTCTACACCAGCGGCAGCACCGGTCGCCCCAAGGGCGTCATGGTCGCCCACCGCCACGTCGTGCAGCTGGCCGTGGAAACGGACTACGTCCGCTTCCAGCCGGGCGACCGCGTGGCGCAGGCGTCCAACGCCAGCTTCGACGCGCTGACCTTCGAGGCCTGGGGCGCGCTGATGAACGGCGCCACCCTCGTCGGCATCCCCCGCGACGTGCTGCTCTCGCCGGCCGCGTTCCGCGAGACGCTGCGCGAGCAGCGCATCACCACGCTGTACCAGACCACCGCGCTGCTGAACCAGCTTTCGCGCGAGCAGCCGGACATCTTCGCGCCGCTGCGGGAAGTCCTCTTCGGCGGGCAGGCGGCGGACGCGGACAGCGTGCGGCGGCTCCTGGCGGCGGGCAGGCCGGAGCGGCTGCTGCACATGTACGGGCCGACGGAGACCACCGCCTGGTGCTCGTACGAGCAGGTGGAGCACGTGGCCGAGGACGCGCTGACGGTGTCGGTGGGCCTGCCGACGGGGAACCAGCGCATCTACCTGCTGGACGCGTCGCTGGAGCCGGTGCCGGTGGGCGTGGCGGGCGAAGCGTACGTGGGCGGGGACGGCGTGGTGCGCGGCTACCTGGACCGGCCGGAGCTGACGGCCGAGCGCTTCGTGCCGGACCCGTTCGCGGCGGATGCGGGGACCCGGATGTACCGGACGGGGGACCGGCTGCGCTGGAAGGCGGACGGGAAGCTGGAGTTCGTGGGGCGGGTGGACGAGCAGGTGAAGGTGCGGGGCTTCCGGATCGAGCCGGGGGAGATCGAGGCGGTGCTGTGCGCGCACGCGGAGGTGCGCGAGGCGCGGGTGATCGTGCGGGAGGACGAGCCGGGCGAGCAGCGCCTGGTGGCGTACATCGTCGGAGCGGCGGACGCGGACGCGCTGCGCGACCACCTGCGGCGGAGCCTGCCGGAGTACATGGTGCCGGGCGGGTTCGTGGCGCTGGAGAGTCTGCCGCTCACCCCCAACGGCAAGCTGGACGTCAGGGCGCTGCCGGCCCCGGAGTATTCCGCCGGAGCGGACCGCTACGTGGCGCCGCGCACGCCTGCGGAGGAGGTGCTGGCGGGGATCTGGTCGGAGGTGCTGAAGACCGAGCGGGTCGGGGTGGAGGAGGGTTTCTTCGAGCTGGGCGGGCACTCGCTGCTGGCCACGCAGGTGGTCTCCCGTGCGCGTCAGGCGTTCGGGGTGGAGGTGCCGCTGCGTGCGCTGTTCGAGGTGCCCACCGTGGCCCGACTCGCGGAGCGCATCGAGGCGCTGCGCGGCACGGGCACCCAGCTGGCGCCGCCGATGGAGCGGATGCCGCGGGAAGGGCCGCTGCCGGTGTCGTTCGCGCAGCAGCGGCTGTGGGTGGTGGACCGGCTGGAGCCGGGCAGTGCCGCGTACAACATGCCCTTCGCGCTGCGGCTGAGCGGTGAGCTGGACACGGCGGCGCTGCGGGCGAGCCTGGACGCGCTGGTGGGGCGGCACGAGACGCTGCGCACCACGTTCTCCGAAGACGGCGGCGTGCCCGTGCAGGTCATCCACCCGGCCGCTCCGGTGGCGCTACGGGAGCTGGACCTGCGCGATCTGCCGAAAGCGCAGCGCGAAGTCGAGGCCGAGCGGCTGGCGTCCGAGGAGGCGCTGCTGCCCTTCGACCTGGCGCATGGTCCGCTGCTGCGGAGCACGCTGCTGCGTGTGGACGAGACGGAGCACGTGCTGCTCTTCACGCTGCACCACGTGGTCAGCGACGGCTGGAGCATGCAGGTGCTGGTGCGCGAGGTCTCCGCCCTGTACGGGGCCTTCAGCCGCGGCGAGGAGCCGCATCTGCCCGAGCTGCCGGTGCAGTACGCGGACTACGCCGTCTGGCAGCGCGCCTGGCTGGGCGGCGAGACCCTGGATGCGCTGATCGGCTACTGGAGGGAGCGCCTGGCCGGCGCCCCGCCGCTGCTGGAGATCCCCACGGACCACCCGCGCGCCCCGGGACAGAGCCCGCTCGCCGCGAGCCACCGCTTCACCCTCGCGCGCGGGCTGTCGCAGGGGCTGCGGACGCTGTCGCGCGAGAAGGGCGCGACGCTGTTCATGACGGTCCTCGCCGGCTGGCAGGCGCTGCTCTGGCGCTACGCCGGACAGGAGGACGTGGTGGTGGGCACTCCCATCGCCGGGCGGACGCAGCGGGAGACGGAGGGGTTGATCGGCTTCTTCGTCAACATGCTCGCGCTCCGGGGCGACCTGGCGGGCGACCCCACCTGGGGCGAGCTGCTGAGACGGACGCGGGAGACGGCGCTGGGGGCGTACGAGCACCAGGAGCTCCCCTTCGAGCGCCTGGTGGAGGAGCTGGACGTGGAGCGCAGCCTGGCGCACGCCCCCGTCTTCCAGGTCACGTTCGAGCTGGACCGCTCGGCCGCGGACGAGGGTCTCGCGCTGGGCGAGCTGGCCGCCGGGCCGTTCGGGGGCGGGGAGGGCGCCGCCAAGTTCGACCTGGACCTGGCCGTTCACGACAGCGGCGACGTGCTCGCGGGGGCGCTGACCTTCCGCGCCGCGCTGTTCGAGGCCGCGACGATCGAGCGCATGGCCGGGCACCTGGAAGCCGTGCTGGAAGCGCTGTCGGCCGGGCCGGGGCGGCGCGTGTCCGAGGTGTCGCTGCTGCGCGCGACCGAGCGCGAGCAGGTGGTGCAGGCGTGGAACCGGACGGCGCGCCCGTACCCGCGCGGCGTCTGCATCCACGAGCTGTTCGAGGCGCAGGTGCAGGAAAGGCCCGACGCGGCGGCGCTGGTGTGGGGCGACGTGGAGCTGAGCTACGCGCAGCTGGACGCGCGTGCCAGCCGGCTGGCGCGCCACCTGGCCGGCCTCGGCGTGGGGCCGGAGAGCCGCGTGGGCGTGCTGCTGGAGCGCGGCCCCGAGCTGATCGTGTCCATCCTGGCCGTGCTCAAGGCCGGCGGCTGCTACGTCCCCCTGGACCCCGGCTACCCCGCCGAGCGCCTGCGCATGATGCTGGACGACAGCAGCGTGCGCGTGCTCCTCAGCCGCGGCGACGTGCCCTTCGCGGCGGAGGCGGGCAGCGTGCCGGTCGTCCTCCTGGACCAGGCGGCCGAAGCCCTCGCCCGCGAGTCCGCGGAGGCGCCGCGCGGCGGAGCCACGGCGGAGAACCTGGCCTACATCGTCTACACCAGCGGCAGCACCGGGCGCCCCAAGGGCGTCATGGTGGCCCACCGCCACGTCGTGCAGCTGGCCGTGGAAACGGACTACGTCCGCTTCCAGCCGGGCGACCGCGTGGCGCAGGCCTCCAACGCCAGCTTCGACGCGCTGACCTTCGAGGCCTGGGGCGCGCTGATGAACGGCGCCACCCTCGTCGGAATCCCCCGCGACGTGCTGCTCTCGCCGGCCGCGTTCCGCGAGACGCTGCGCGAGCAGCGCATCACCACGCTGTACCAGACCACCGCGCTGCTGAACCAGCTTTCGCGCGAGCAGCCGGACATCTTCGCGCCGCTGCGGGAAGTCCTCTTCGGCGGGCAGGCGGCGGACGCGGACAGCGTGCGGCGCCTGCTGAATGCGGGCCGGCCGGAGCGGCTGCTGCACATGTACGGGCCGACGGAGACGACGGCCTGGTGCTCGTACGAGCAGGTGGAGCACGTGGCCGAGGACGCGCTCACCGTGTCGGTGGGCCTGCCGACGGGGAACCAGCGCATCTACCTGCTGGACGCGTCGCTGGAGCCGGTGCCGGTGGGCGTGGCGGGCGAAGCGTACGTGGGCGGGGACGGCGTGGTGCGCGGCTACCTGGACCGGCCGGAGCTGACGGCCGAGCGCTTCGTGCCGGACCCGTTCGCCGTGGATGCGGGGACGCGGATGTACCGGACGGGGGACCGGCTGCGCTGGAAGGCGGACGGCAGGCTGGAGTTCGTGGGGCGTGTGGACGAGCAGGTGAAGGTGCGGGGCTTCCGGATCGAGCCGGGGGAGATCGAGGCGGTGCTGTGCGCGCACGCGGAGGTGCGCGAGGCGCGGGTGATCGTGCGGGAGGACGAGCCGGGCGAGCAGCGCCTGGTGGCGTACATCGTCGGAGCGGCGGACGCGGACGCGCTGCGCGACCACCTGCGGCGGAGCCTGCCGGAGTACATGTTGCCGGGCGGGTTCGTGGCGCTGGAGAGTCTGCCGCTCACCCCCAACGGCAAGCTCGACGTCAGGGCGCTGCCGGCCCCGGAGTATTCCGCCGGAGCGGACCGCTACGTGGCGCCGCGCACGCCTGCGGAGGAGGTGCTGGCGGGGATCTGGTCGGAGGTGCTGAAGACCGAGCGGATCGGGGTGGAGGAGGGTTTCTTCGAGCTGGGCGGGCACTCGCTGCTTGCCACGCAGGTGGTTTCCCGTGCGCGTCAGGCGTTCGGGGTGGAGGTGCCGCTGCGGGCGCTCTTCGAGGTGCCCACCGTGGCCGGACTCGCGGAGCGCATCGAGGCGCTGCGCGGCACGGGCACCCAGCTGGCGCCGCCGATGGAGCGGATGCCGCGGGAAGGGCCGCTGCCGGTGTCGTTCGCGCAGCAGCGGCTGTGGGTGGTGGACCGGCTGGAGCCGGGCAGCGCCGCGTACAACATGCCTTTCGCGCTGCGGCTGAGCGGCGAGCTGGACACGGCGGCGCTGCGGGCGAGCCTGGACGCGCTGGTGGGGCGGCACGAGACGCTGCGCACCACGTTCTCCGAGGACGGCGGCGTGCCCGTGCAGGTCATTCACCCGGCCGCGCCGGTGGCGTTGCGGGAGCTGGACCTGCGCGGCCTGCCGAAAGCGCAGCGCGAGGCCGAGGCCGAGCGGCTGGCGTCCGAGGAGGCGCTGCTGCCCTTCGACCTGGCGGATGGCCCGCTGCTGCGGAGCACGCTGCTGCGTGTGGACGATGCGGAGCACGTGCTGCTCTTCACGCTGCACCACGTGGTCAGCGACGGCTGGAGCATGCAGGTGCTGGTGCGCGAGGTTTCCTCGCTCTACGGGGCATTCAGCCGCGGCGAGGAGCCGCATCTGCCCGAGCTGCCGGTGCAGTACGCGGACTACGCGGTCTGGCAGCGCGCCTGGCTTTCCGGTGAGGTGCTGGACGAGCAGATCGGCTACTGGAAGCAGGCACTGACCGGTGCGCCGCCGCTGCTGGAGATCGTCACGGATCACCCGCGCGGGCCGGGGCAGAGCCCGCTGGCGGAGATCCATCCGTTCACCCTTTCGCCCGAGTTGTCGGAGGGGCTGCGGGCGCTGTCGCGGCGCGAGGGCGCGACGCTGTTCATGACGGTGCTCGCCGGCTGGCAGGCGCTGCTGGGCCGCTACGCGGGGCAGGACGACGTGGTCGTCGGCAGCCCGATCTCGGGCCGGACCCGGCACGAGGTGGAGGGGCTGATCGGCTTCTTCGTCAACATGCTGGCGCTGCGCGCGGACCTGGCGGGCGATCCCACCTGGACTGCGCTGCTGGGTCGGACGCGTGCGGCGGCGCTGGGCGCCTTCGACCACCAGGAGCTGCCCTTCGAGCGCCTGGTGGAGGAACTGGGCGCCGAGCGCAGCCTGACGCACGCCCCCGTCTTCCAGGTCACCTTCGCCTTGCAGAAGTCCGGCACGGAGGGCCGGCTGTCGCTGGGCGAGCTGGAGCTGGCCCCGTTCGAGAGCGGGTCCGGCGTGGCGAAGTTCGACCTGGAGCTGGCGTTCGCGGAGGAGGCGGAGATGCTGGCGGCGACGCTGGCCTACCGGGGAGCGCTGTTCGAGGCGGCGACGGTGGGGCGGATGGCCGGGCACCTGGAGGTGCTGCTGGAGGCGATGTCGGCCGAGCCCGGACGCCGCCTCTCGGAGGTGTCGCTGCTGCGCGGGGCGGAGCGCGCCCAGGTGCTGGAATCCTGGAACTCCACCGAGGCCGCGCTCCCGCAGGCCTGCGTCCACGAGCTGTTCTCCGAGCAGGCCGCACGCACGCCCGGCGCGGTGGCGGTCGTCTCCGGCGAGGAGACGGTCAGCTACGCGGAGCTGGAGCGCAGGTCCGACGGGCTGGCGCAGCTGCTCCGGCAGCGCGGCGTCGGGCCCGAGACGCGCGTGGGGATGGTCCTGGAGCGCGGCGTCGACGCCGTCCTCGCCATGCTGGGCATCCTCAAGGCCGGAGGCGCCTACGTGCCGCTGGCTCCCTCCAACCCGGCCGAGCGCCTGCGCGAGGTGTTCGCCGACGCGGGCGTCTCGCTGGTGCTGAGCAACGCCGCGGCGGGCGCGCAGCTCCCCGCCGAGGTCGAGTCGATGTGGCTGGACGACGCGGGGACCGCCGCCGCGCTGGCGGCGCTTCCGGAGAGCGCGCCGCGGGTCGAGTCGCACCCCGGGCAGCTGGCCTACGTCATCTACACCTCCGGCTCGACCGGGCGCCCCAAGGGCGTGGCCGTGGCGCACGAGTCCGTGGTGCGCCTGGTGCGCGAGACCAACTACGTGCCCTTCGGGCCCACGGAGCGGATCGCCCACGCCTCCAACCTGGCCTTCGACGCGGCGGTCTTCGAGATCTGGGGCGCGCTGCTGAACGGCGGCTCGCTGGCGGTCATCGAGCGCGAGGTCACGCTCTCGCCTGCCGACTTCGCGGCCGCGTTGCGGGAGCGGGAGGTCAGCACGCTGTTCCTGACCACGGCGCTGTTCAACCGCATCGCCGCCGACGAGCCGCAGGCTTTCGCCCGGCTGCGGCACCTGCTCTTCGGCGGGGAAGCGGTGGACCCGCAGAGCGTGCGGCGCGTGCTGGAGACGGGCGCGCCCGGGCGGCTCCTGCACGTGTACGGGCCCACGGAAACCACGACGTACGCGAGCTGGCAGCACGTGCGCAGCGTGGAGGCCGACGCGGCGACGGTGCCCATCGGCGGTCCGCTGGGGAACACCACGCTGTACGTGCTGGACGGGGGCGGCGAGGCGCTGCCGGCGGGAGTGCCGGGGGAGCTGTACATCGGCGGGCTGGGGACCGCGCGCGGCTACCTGGGGCAGCCGGCGATGACGGCGGAGCGCTTCGTCCCGGACGCGTTCGGGGCGGCGGGCGCGCGGCTGTACCGCACGGGCGACCGGGTGCGCTGGACGGCCGCGGGGGAGATCGAGTACCTGGGGCGGATGGACACGCAGGTGAAGATCCGCGGCTTCCGGATCGAGCCGGGCGAGGTGGAAGCGGTGCTGTCGGGGCTGGCGGAGGTCAGCGAGGCGTTCGTGATGGTGCGGGAGGACGTGCCGGGCAACCGTCGCCTGGTGGCGTACCTGGTGCCGGCCGAGGACGCGGAGGTCGCGCCGGCGGAGCTCCGGGCGCAGCTGTCGGCGGGTCTGCCGGACTACATGGTCCCGTCCGCCTTCATGGTTCTGGAGCGGCTGCCGCTCAACGCCAACGGCAAGGTGGACCGGCGGGCGCTGCCCGCGCCGGAGCACGTGGCTGCGTCGGGACATGTGGCCCCGCGCACGCCGACCGAGGAGGTGCTGGCGGGGATCTGGGCGGGAGTGCTGGGTGTGGAGCGGGTGGGCGTGGAGGAGGGCTTCTTCGACCTAGGCGGGCACTCGCTGCTGGCGACGCAGGTGATGTCGCGTGCGCGGCAGGCCTTCGGGGTGGAGGTGCCGCTGCGGGCGCTGTTCGAGGCGCCCACGGTGGCGGGGCTCGCCGCTCGCATCGAGGCGCTGCGCGACACGGGCGTCGCTCCGGCGCCGCCGATCGGGCGGGCATCGCGCGACGGGTCGCTGCCGCTGTCCTTCGCGCAGCAGCGGCTGTGGCTGGTGGACCGCATGGAGCCGGGCAGCCCCGCCTACAACATGCCCTTCGCGCTGCGGCTGCGGGGCGTGCTGGACGTGGCCGCCTTCCAGGCGAGCCTGGACGCGCTGGTGCGGCGGCACGAGACGCTGCGCACCACGTTCTCCGAAGACGGCGGCGTGCCCGTGCAGATCGTCCACCCGGCCGCGCCGGTCGCGCTGCGGGAGCTGGACCTGCGCGGCCTGCCCGGAGGCGAGCGCGGCACCGAGGCCGAGCGGCTGGTGTCCGGGGAGGCGCTGCTGCCCTTCGACCTGGCGAACGGTCCGCTGCTGCGGAGCACGCTCGTACGTCTGGGCGATGCGGAGCACGTGCTGCTATTCACGCTTCACCACGTGGTCAGCGACGGCTGGAGCATGCAGGTGCTGGTGCGCGAGGTCTCCGCGCTCTACGGGGCATTCAGCCGCGGCGAGGAGGCGCATCTCCCCGAGCTGCCGGTGCAGTACGCGGACTACGCCGCCTGGCAGCGCGAATGGCTGAGCGGGGATACGCTGGACGAGCAGACCGGCTACTGGAAGGACGTGCTGGACGGCGCTCCGCCGCTGCTGGAGATCCCCACGGATCACCCGCGCGGGCCGGGGCAGAGTCCGCGCGCGGAGACCCATCGCTTCGTGCTGCCCCACGGGGTGTCGGAGGGGCTGCGGGCGCTGTCGCGGCGCGAGGGCGCGACGCTGTTCATGACGGTGCTCGCCGGCTGGCAGGCGCTGCTGGGCCGCTACGCGGGTCAGGACGACGTGGTCGTCGGCAGCCCGATCTCGGGCCGGACCCGGCACGAGGTGGAGGGGCTGATCGGCTTCTTCGTCAACATGCTGGCGCTGCGCGCGGACCTGGCGGGCGATCCCACCTGGACTGCGCTGCTGGGCCGGACGCGTGCGGCGGCGCTGGGCGCCTTCGACCACCAGCAGCTGCCCTTCGAGCGCCTGGTGGAGGAGCTGGGCGCCGAGCGCAGCCTGACGCACGCCCCCGTCTTCCAGGTCACCTTCGCCTTGCAGAAGTCCGGCACGGAGGGCCGGCTGTCGCTGGGCGAGCTGGAGCTGGCCCCGTTCGAGAGCGGTGCGGGCGTGGCGAAGTTCGACCTGGAGCTGGCGTTCGCGGAGGAGGCGGAGATGCTGGCGGCGACGCTGGCCTACCGGGGAGCGCTGTTCGAGGCGGCGACGGTGGCGCGGATGGCCGGGCACCTGGAGGTACTGCTGGAGGCGATGTCGGCCGAGCCCGGGCGCCGCCTCTCGGAGGTGTCGCTGCTGCGCGGGGCGGAGCGCGCCCAGGTGCTGGAATCCTGGAACGCCACCGCGGCCGCGCTCCCGCAGGCCTGCGTCCACGAGCTGTTCTCCGAGCAGGCCGCACGCACGCCCGGCGCGGTGGCGGTCGTCTCCGGCGAGGAGACGGTCAGCTACGCGGAGCTGGAGCGCAGGTCCGACGGGCTGGCGCAGCTGCTCCGGCAGCGCGGCGTCGGGCCCGAGGCGCGCGTGGGGATGGTCCTGGAGCGCGGCGTCGACGCCGTCCTCGCCATGCTGGGCATCCTCAAGGCCGGAGGCGCCTACGTGCCGCTGGCTCCCTCCAACCCGGCCGAGCGCCTGCGCGAGGTGTTCGCCGACGCGGGCGTCTCGCTGGTGCTGAGCAACGCCGCGGCGGGCGCGCAGCTCCCCGCCGAGGTCGAGTCGATGTGGCTGGACGACGCGGGGACCGCCGCCGCGCTGGCGGCGCTGCCGGAGAGCGCGCCGCGGGTCGAGTCGCACCCCGGGCAGCTGGCCTACGTCATCTACACCTCCGGCTCGACCGGGCGCCCCAAGGGCGTGGCCGTGGCGCACGAGTCCGTGGTGCGCCTGGTGCGCGAGACCAACTACGTGCCCTTCGGGCCCACGGAGCGGATCGCCCACGCCTCCAACCTGGCCTTCGACGCGGCGGTCTTCGAGATCTGGGGCGCGCTGCTGAACGGCGGCTCGCTGGCGGTCATCGAGCGCGAGGTCACGCTCTCGCCTGCCGACTTCGCGGCCGCGCTGCGGGAGCGGGAGGTCAGCACGCTGTTCCTGACCACGGCGCTGTTCAACCGCATCGCCGCCGACGAGCCGCAGGCCTTCGCCCGGCTGCGGCACCTGCTCTTCGGCGGGGAAGCGGTGGACCCGCAGAGCGTGCGGCGCGTGCTGGAGACGGGCGCGCCCGGGCGGCTCCTGCACGTGTACGGGCCCACGGAAACCACGACGTACGCGAGCTGGCAGCACGTGCGCAGCGTGGAGGCCGACGCGGCGACGGTGCCCATCGGCGGTCCGCTGGGGAACACCACGCTGTACGTGCTGGACGGGGGCGGCGAGGCGCTGCCGGCGGGAGTGCCGGGGGAGCTGTACATCGGCGGGCTGGGGACCGCGCGCGGCTACCTGGGGCAGCCGGCGATGACGGCGGAGCGCTTCGTCCCGGACGCGTTCGGGGCGGCGGGCGCGCGGCTGTACCGCACGGGCGACCGGGTGCGCTGGACGGCCGCGGGGGAGATCGAGTACCTGGGGCGGATGGACGCGCAGGTGAAGATCCGCGGCTTCCGCATCGAGCCGGGCGAGGTGGAGGCGGTGCTGTCGGGGCTGGCGGAGGTCAGCGAGGCGTTCGTGATGGTGCGGGAGGACGTGCCGGGCAACCGTCGCCTGGTGGCGTACCTGGTGCCGGCCGAGGACGCGGAGGTCGCGCCGGCGGAGCTCCGGGCGCAGCTGTCGGCGCGTCTGCCGGACTACATGGTCCCGTCCGCCTTCATGGTTCTGGAGCGGCTGCCGCTGAACGCCAACGGCAAGGTGGACCGGCGGGCGCTGCCCGCGCCGGAGCACGTGGCTGCGCCGGGACATGTGGCCCCGCGCACGCCGACCGAGGAGGTGCTGGCGGGGATCTGGGCGGGAGTGCTGGGTGTGGAGCGGGTGGGCGTGGAGGAGGGCTTCTTCGACCTGGGCGGGCACTCGCTGCTGGCGACGCAGGTGATGTCGCGCGCGCGGCAGGCCTTTGGCGTGGAGGTGCCGCTGCGGGCGCTGTTCGAGGCGCCCACGGTGGCGGGGCTCGCCGCTCGCATCGAGGCGCTGCGCGACACGGGCGCCGCTCCGGCGCCGCCGATCGGGCGGGCATCGCGCGACGGGTCGCTGCCGCTGTCCTTCGCGCAGCAGCGGCTGTGGCTGGTGGACCGCATGGAGCCGGGCGGCCCCGCCTACAACCTGCCGTACGCGCTGCGCCTGAGCGGTGCGCTGGACGTCGCGGCGCTGCGGGCCAGCCTGGACGCGCTGGTGCGGCGCCACGAGACGCTGCGCACCACGTTCTCCGAAGACGGCGGCGTGCCCGTGCAGATCGTCCACCCGGCCGCGCCGGTCGCGCTGCGGGAGCTGGACCTGCGCGGCCTGCCCGGAGCCGGGCGGGACGCCGAGGCCGAACGGCTCGCGGCCGGGGAGTCGATGCTGCCCTTCGACCTGGCGCGCGGGCCGCTGCTGCGGAGCACGCTGCTGCGCCTGGGCGACGAGGACCACGTGCTGTGCTTCACCCTGCACCACGTGGTCACCGACGGCTGGAGCATGGACGTGCTGGTCCGCGAGGTGTCCGCCCTGTACGGCGCCTTCAGCCGTGGCGAGTCGCCCGACCTTGCCGAGCTGCCGGTGCAGTACGCCGACTTCGCCGTGTGGCAGCGCGAATGGCTCTCCGGCGAGGTGCTGGAGGAGCAGATCGGCTTCTGGAAGGAACAGCTGGGCGGCGCCCCTCCGCTGCTGGAGATCGCGGTCGACCGCCCGCGCTCCGCGGCGCAGGGCACGCGCGCGGGCATGCACCGCATCGCGCTCCCGGACGCGGTCGTGGCCGGGCTGCGGGCGCTCTCGCGGCGCGAGGGCACGACGCTGTTCATGACGCTGCTGGCCGCGTGGCAGACGCTGCTGGGCCGCTACGCGGGGCAGGAGGACGTGGTCGTGGGCACGCCCATCGCCGGGCGCACGCGCACGGAGCTGGAAGGCCTCATCGGCTTCTTCGTCAACATGCTGCCGATGCGCGGCGACCTGGCGGGGGATCCCACCTGGGCTGCGCTGCTGGGGCGCGTGCAGGAGAGGGCGCTGGGGGCGTTCGCGCACCAGCACCTGCCCTTCGAGCGCCTGGTCGACGAGCTGGCCGTGGAGCGCAGCCTCATGCACACGCCCGTCTTCCAGGCGATCTTCGCGCTGACTCGCGCCGGAGCCAGGAACGAGCGGCTGTCGCTGGGCGAGGTGCGGCTGGAGCCGTTCGGGGGCGAGCTGGAGGAGACCAAGTTCGACCTGAACCTGAGGATGCTGGACGACGAGGAGGGGCTTTCGGGAGCGCTCCTCTACCGGGCGGCGCTGTTCGAGGCCGGGACGGCCGCGCGCATGGTCGGCCACCTGGAGGTGCTGCTGGACTCCATGGCGGCGGCGCACCCGGCGCAGCGCCTTTCCGAGGTGCCGCTGCTGCGCGGGGCCGAGCGCGAGCAGCTGCTGCACGTCTCGCATGGCGCCGACACCGGCTACACCGGCGACCTGTGCCTCCACGAGATGGTGCACGCCCAGGTGCAGCGCACGCCGGAGGCGTCCGCGCTGCGCTTCGAGGAGCAGCGCCTCGGCTACGCCGAGCTCTTCCGCCGCTCCTGCCGGCTGGCCAACCTGCTGCGCCGCGAGGGCGTCGGGCCGGAGGTGCGCGTGGCGATCTGCATGGACCCGGCCCCGGAGGTGATCGTGGCCGTGCTGGGCGTGCTGCTGTCCGGCGGCGCCTACCTGCCGCTCGATCCGGAGCTGCCGGCCGAGCGGCGCGCCTACATGATCCGCGACGCCGCCCCGGTCCTGATGCTGACCCAGGCGGCCCTCGCCGATCGGCTCGCCGACTGCGGCCTCCCCCTGTTCCTGGTGGATGCCGAGGCCGGGCGCATCGCCCAGGAGAGCGAGGTGGCGCCCGTCACCGGGGTCGTTTCCGACAACCTGGCGTACGTCATCTACACTTCCGGTTCCACGGGCCGCCCCAAGGGCGTGCTGGTGGAGCACCGCGCGGTGGCCAACACCATCCGCGAGCTGGTCCGCATCTACGACTCCCGCCCCGGCGACCGCAACCTGCTCTTCGCGCCGCTGCACTTCGACGCCTCTGTGGGCGACATGTTCATCGCGCTGAGCAGCGGGGCCGAGCTGGTGGTGGCCCCGCGCAGGGCGATGCTTCCGGGCGAGGACCTGCTGCGGCTGCTGCGCGAGCAGCGGATCACGCACATGAAGACCATGCAGTCGGCGCTGGCGGCCACGCCGGTGGAGGCGCTGCCGGAACTGCGCACGCTGATCGCGGGCGGGGACCGGCTCCCGGGGGAGCAGCTGCGGCGCTGGAGCGCAGAGGGGCGGAAGTTCTTCAACGGGTACGGGGCGACGGAGGCGAGCATCCGCAACACCTCCAGCGCGTACACGGCGGAGGACGGGGACCCGCCGATCGGGCGGACGTTCGGGAACACGCAGCTGTACGTGCTGGACCGGTGGCTGGAGCCCGTGCCGGTGGGGGTGGCCGGGGAGCTGTACATCGGGGGGGTGGGGGTGGTGCGGGGGTACATGGGCCGGGCGGAGCTGACGGCGGAGCGCTTCCTGCCGGACCCGCACCGCGGGATGGCGGGCGCGCGGCTGTACCGGACGGGCGACCTGGGGCGGCGGCGCGCGGACGGGGAGATCGAGTTCCTGGGGCGTGCGGACCACCAGGTGAAGGTGCGCGGGTACCGGGTGGAGCTGGGGGAGATCGAGGCGACCCTGCGCACGCACGAGCGGGTGCGGGAGGCGGTGGTGCTGCTGCGCGAGGACGCGCCGGGGCAGCAGCGGCTGGTGGCGTACGTGGTCCCGGAGGCGGGGGTGGAGCTGGCGGCGGCGGAGCTGCGGACCCACGTGGCGGAGCAGGTGCCGGAGTACATGGTGCCGGGCGCGTTCGTGGTGATGGATCAGCTGCCGGTGTCGGCCGCCGGCAAGGTGGAGCGTCGGTTGCTGCCCGCGCCGGAGCCGCTGGAAGACGAGGAGTACGTGGGTCCGCGCACGGTGGCGGAGGAGCTGCTGGCGGGGATCTTCGCGGAGGTGCTGAAGCTGGAGCGGGTGGGGGTGGAGGAGGGTTTCTTCGAGCTGGGGGGCTATTCGCTGCTGGCCACGCAGGTGGTGTCCCGCGCGCGGCAGGCGTTCGGGGTGGAGGTGCCGCTGCGGGCGCTCTTCGAGGCGCCCACGGTGGCGGGCCTGGCCGTGCGGATCGAGGCGCTGCGCAGCGCGGGCGCTTCGGCGGCCCCGGCGATGGAGCGGGTGCCGCGGGACGAGGCGCTGCCGGTGTCGTTCGCGCAGCAGCGGCTGTGGGTGGTGGACCGGCTGGAGCCGGGGAGCCCCGCGTACAACATGCCGTACGCGCTGCGGCTGCGGGGCGCGCTGGACACCGGGGCGCTGCGGGCCAGCCTGGACGCGCTGGTGGGGCGCCACGAGACGCTGCGCACCACCTTCGCGGAGCACGAGGGCGAGCCGGTGCAGGTGATCCACCCGCCGGCTCCGGTGGCGCTGGAGGAGCTGGACCTGCGCGGCCTGCCGGAAGCGGAGCGCCAAGGCGAGGCCCAGCGGCGGGCCTGGGAGGAGGCGCTGCTGCCCTTCGACCTGGCGTGGGGTCCGCTGCTGCGGTGCACGCTGCTGCGCCTGGACGAGGACGACCACGTGCTGTGCTTCACGCTGCACCACATCGTCACCGACGGCTGGAGCCGCGGCGTGCTGGTGCGGGAGGTTTCCGCGCTCTACGCCGCCGCCCTGCGCGGCGAGGCGGCGCGGCTGCCGGAGCTGGAGCTCCAGTACGCCGACTTCGCCGTGTGGCAGCGCCGGTGGCTCTCCGGCGAGACGCTGGAGGAGCAGCTCGGCTTCTGGCGCGAGACGCTGCGAGGCGCCCCGCCGGTGCTGGAGATCCCCGTCGACCGGCCGCGGGCCCTGGGGCTCAGTCCCCGCTCGGGCACCCACGGCTTCGCGCTCCCGGCCGGGCTGTCGCACGAGCTGCGGGCGCTGTCGCGGCGCGAGGGCACGACGCTGTTCATGACCCTGCTCGCGGGGTGGCAGGCGCTGCTGGGGCGCTACGCGGGGCAGGAGGACGTGGTGGTGGGCAGCCCCATCGCGGGGCGCACCCGGCGGGAGACGGAGGGGCTGATCGGCTTCTTCGTCAACATGCTGGCCATGCGCGCCGACCTGGCGGGGGACCCCGCCTGGACCGCGCTGCTGGGGCGGGTGCGGGAGACGGCGCTGGGCGCCTTCGAGCATCAGGAGCTGCCCTTCGAGCGGCTGGTGGAGGAGCTGGTCACCGAGCGCAGCCGGACGCACGCGCCGATCTTCCAGGTGGTGTTCGCGCTCAACCGCTCCGGCCCGGGCGAGGCGCTGTCGCTGGGCCGGGTGAAGCTGGAGCCGTTCGGGGAGGGGGAGGGCGTGGCCCGCTTCGACCTGAACCTGGCCGTGATGGACGAGGCGGAAGCCCTCACCGCGTCGCTCTCGTACCGCGCGGGGCTCTTCGAAGCGGACACGGCGGCGCGCATGGCCGCACACCTGGTGGTCCTGCTGGAGGCGATGGTGTCCGCGCCGGGGCAGCGCCTTTCGGAGGCGTCGCTGCTGCGAGGGACCGAGCGCGAGCAGGTGCTGCACGCCTGCAAGGGCCCCGACACCGGCTACGGCGGCGAGGCGTGCCTGCACGAGATGGTGCACGCCGAGGTGCTGCGCGCACCCGAAGCGCCCGCGCTGCGCTTCGAGGGGCAGCGCCTCGGCTACGCCGAGCTGTACCGGCGCTCCTGCCGGCTCGCCAACCTGCTGCGGCGGGAGGGCGTGGGCCCCGAGGTGAGGGTGGCCATCTGCATGGACCCGGCCCCGGAGATGATCGTCGCCGTGCTGGGCGTGCTGCTGGCCGGCGGCGCCTACCTGCCGCTGGATCCCGAGCTCCCGGCCGAGCGGCGCGCCTACATGATCCGCGACGCCGCCCCGGTCCTGATGCTGACCCAGGCGGCCCTCGCCGATCGGCTCGCCGACTGCGGCCTCCCCCTGTTCCTGGTGGATGCCGAGGCCGGGCGCATCGCCCAGGAGAGCGAGGTGGCGCCCGTCACCGGGGTCGTTTCCGACAACCTGGCGTACGTCATCTACACTTCCGGTTCCACGGGCCGCCCCAAGGGCGTCCTGGTGGAGCACCGCGCGGTGGCCAACACCATCCGCGAGCTGGTCCGCATCTACGACTCCCGCCCCGGCGACCGCAACCTGCTGTACGCGCCGCTGCACTTCGACGCGTCGGTGGGCGACATGTTCATCGCGCTGAGCAGCGGGGCCGAGCTGGTGGTGGCGCCCCGCAGGGCGATGCTGCCGGGCGAGGACCTGCTGCGGCTGCTGCGCGAGCAGCGGATCACGCACGTGAAGACCATGCAGTCGGCGCTGGCGGCCACGCCGGTGGAGGAGCTGCCGGAGCTGCGCACGCTGATCGCCGGCGGGGACCGGCTGCCGGGCGAGCAGCTGCGGCGCTGGAGCGCGGAGGGGCGGAAGTTCTTCAACGGGTACGGGGCGACGGAAGCGAGCATCCGCAACACCTCCAGCGCGTACACGGCGGAGGACGGGGACCCGCCGATCGGGCGGACGTTCGGGAACACGCAGCTGTACGTGCTGGACCGGTGGCTGGAGCCGGCCCCGCTCGGGGTGGCCGGGGAGCTGTACATCGGGGGGGTGGGGGTGGTGCGGGGATACATGGGGCGGGCGGAGCTGACGGCGGAGCGCTTCCTCCCGGACCCCCACCGTGGGGTGGCGGGAGCGCGGCTGTACCGGACGGGGGACGTGGGTCGGCGGCGCGCGGACGGGGAGATCGAGTTCCTGGGGCGCGCGGACCACCAGGTGAAGGTGCGCGGCTACCGGGTGGAGCTGGGGGAGATCGAGGCGGTGCTGCGCACGCACGAGCAGGTGCGGGAGGCGGTGGTGCTGCTGCGGGAGGACACGCCGGGGCAGCAGCGGCTGGTGGCGTACGTGGTGCCGGAAGCGGGGGTGGAGGTGGTGACGGCGGATCTCGCGGCGGCGGCGCTGCGGGCGCACGTGGCGGAACAGGTGCCGGAGTACATGGTGCCGGGCGCGTTCGTGGTGATGGATCAGCTGCCGGTGTCGGCCGCCGGCAAGGTGGAGCGCCGGCTGCTGCCCGAGCCGGAGCTCGGGCAGGAAACGGAGTACGTCGCCCCCGCGACGGAGATGGAGGAGCTGCTCTGCGAGATCTGGCTGGAGGTGCTGGGCGCGGGGAAGGGTGCGCGGGACGTGCGGGTGGGGGTCCACGACAACTTCTTCGAGCTGGGCGGCCACTCCCTCCTGGCGACCAAGGTCGTCACCGGGATCCGGCGGGAGCTCGGGCTGGACGTGCCGCTCCGCTTCCTGTTCGAAGCGCCCACCGTGGCGGAGCTGGCCGCGAAGGTGGAGGACCTGATGATCGTGGGCCTGGAAGACGCGGAGATCGAGGCGCGCCTGGGCCACCTCCAGGTGGCGGACGGTCCGGACGGGGCGGAATAGACGCGCGCGGCGGCGCCGGCGAACGCGTGGCGGAATGCCTGGTCGGGCAGGTGGTTGCGTGAGGGATGCCGGCCCGGAGGGGCGAGCCCCCGCGGGGCACCTCAGTTCAGAGGTGCCCCGCGGGGGCTCGACTCCGTTGCAAACGGCAGTATCGTTTGCTACGGAGCCGCAGCCCGGCCCCGGCGCCAGCCGGGGGCACGCCCGAACCCGCTCCCCGCGGTGACCGTCAGGCGGAGCGTGTGGTTGCGCACGTCCACGGCGTCGTCCGCGGTTTCCCAGCTGGTCCCGCGGTTCTGGAAGAGGAAGTTGTAGCGCACGCTGCGGGTCCACTCGGCCTCCAGGCGGAACGCGGGGATCTCCAGGCTGCCCCGCAGGCCCCCGAAGACCGAGACGTCGTGGGCCAGGAACGGCCAGCCCACGATCTGGGCCCGCGCCGTGGCGTAGAACGCGTCGTTGTCCCACCGGATCCGCCCCCCGAACACCCCCACGCGCCAGCGGGGATCCAGGTAGTCGGCGGCGAGCCACTGGCTGGAGCTCCCCGGCCCGATGGCCGCGCCGATCACCTGGCCCCGCTGCGTGTATCCCTGCGGCACCCCGGGGCTGGTGTAGAAGCTGGGCTGCGGCCCGTCGGACGAGGGCTGCTCCAGGGTGGTGAGCTCGCTCTGGAGGCGGAGCAGGCCCCGCGTCCCGATCCCCCGCACTCCCTGCACGCCGACGGTGTAGCCGCCGGCGGACTCCCGCTCTGGGAACACGCCGGCGACGGAGGAGCCCTGGCGCGCCCACTCCCCGTACGCCTCCAGCCCCTCGCCGGGAAACACCCAGCGGCCGAACACGGACCAGATCCGGTCCTGCCGGTCCGCCGTGCTCGTGTCCCCCGGGCTCGTGCTTCCCCACCGGGACACCGCGTCGGCCAGGTGGCCGGCGGCGGCGCTCCTCGTCCGCACGGCGCCCTGCACGCTGCGGGCGACGCCGAGCGTGAGGCCGGGCTCGAAGGCCGGGCGGAGCGTCACCGCCACCGCGCTGATGGAGCGCACGTCGTTGGCGCGGACCGTGTCGAAGGACGCGGACTCCGAGAGCCACCCCCCCAGCAGCCTTCCCTCCAGCGACCCCAGCGCCGTCCGGACCGGCGCGTGCGTCCCCAGGAAGAGGTGGGGGAACCCGCCGGCGTGGTTGCTCAGCACGAGCGCGTTGCGGATGCCGGGGCCCCACCAGCCGTTCTCGGTGGATGCCCCCGCGGCCAGCGGACCCGCGCCGAGCGACAGGGTGCTCTGTCCGGGGTGGAGAAAGGTCTCGGCCTGCGCGCCGGGACGGAGGGGGGTGTCGATGGAGTGGCTTCCCCGGTACCAGGGCGGGGTTTCCCCGGCGACGACCGCGGCCGTGACCAGGTGATCGAACGGCCGGTTGGCCTGGTGGACGAGCTGGGGAGCGAGGACGAGCGAGACGGGGCCCCACCGCGCGTGGGCGCCCATCATCACCTGCGTGCTCAGCCCCCGGCCGGCCCACAGGACGCCGTCGTTGAGGGAGAAGGGCGCGTCGGAGTTCCAGGTCAGGTCCAGCCTGGGGGCGAGGACCGCCCAGGCGGGTCCGGGCCGCCGCAGCAGCCGGGACGACGCCGACCGGATCAGGTAGCCGTCGGTGGCGGCGTCCCCCGTCAGCTGCGCAACCCGCAGGCGCTCGTCCGCCTCGTCCCCCAGCAGGGGAACGGCCTGGACGCGCGGGGCGGGGACGGAGTCCGGCGCCTGCGCGGCCGCGGGGGCCGGAAGGGGAGTGCCCAGCGCGGCCAGGAGGAGGGCGGGTGCGGCCACGCCGGTGAAAGGAACTGCGATCCGCATGTGCAGGGGCGGGCGTGGCGGGGGAGCGGAAGCCGGGTGCGGGACACGGAACGGATTCCATCATACCCACATCCCCCGGCGCGGGCCAGTCTCCGGCGGACCGCCGCGGCGGTCCGCCGCGCGGGGCCGGTCATTGGCGTCCGGCAAGGGAGGCCACTATCTTGGGGGGCCCCGGGGAGCATGCCGGGTCCGGCCGCCCGCGATGCGCCCACGCCCGCCGGAGTCATGGGATCCCCTCTCGCCCCGTCGGGCCCCTCCCGCGCATGTCGAACACCCTGGTCAAGCTCCTCGGCTGGAGGGCCACCATCCTGCACGGCGACCCCGCCGTCGTGGACCGCTGGAAGTGGCTCCGGCGGCACCTGGCGGGCGGTCCGCTGGACACCTTCGACGCGGGGTGCGGCTCCGGCGCCTTCACGCTGTACGCGGCGTCGGTGGGGAACCGGGCCGTGGGGATGTCGTTCGACGAGCCCAACCAGCGGAAGGCGGAGGAGCGCGGCCGCATCCTGGGGCTCCCCAACGCGCGCTTCGTGTCGGGCGACCTGCGCGAGCTCGACCGGCTCTCCGGGCCGCTGGGATCCTTCGACCAGGTGATCTGCTGCGAGACCCTCGAGCACGTCCTGGACGACGGCAAGCTTGTGGCCGACCTGGCCGCGCTCCTCCGGCCCGGCGGGCGCCTCCTCGTCACCACCCCCTACAAGCACTACCGCCCGCTCCGCGGCGACCGGGTGTCCGAGGTGGAGGACGGCGGACACGTCCGCTGGGGCTACACGCACGAGGAGCTGCGCGCCCTCCTGTCCGCGCACGGGCTGGAGGTGGTGGCGGAGGACTTCCTCACCGGCGCGGTCACGCAGAAGCTGATGAACCTGATGCGGCGCATCGGCGAGGTGAGCGCCCTCGCCGCGTGGGGCGTCACCTTTCCCCTGCGCGTGCTCCGCGTGATCGACCCGCTGGTGACCTCCCTCACGGGGTATCCTCCCCTGAGCGTGGCCGTGGTGGGCGTGCGGCGCCGCTGACGGTGACCGCGTCCCCCGGCGTTCGCATGAAGCGGTGCCCCGGCTGCTCCACCCGGTTCCAGGGCGCGGCGTGGAGCTGCCCGGCGTGCGGCTGGACGCCGGACACGCTGGGCGGGGGGCCCGCCTTCGCGCCGGAGCTTTCCCGGGACGGCTACGAGGCCGCGTTCTTCGCGCCGCTCGCGGCGGCGGAGCCCGGCCACTTCTGGTTCGAGGTCCGCAACCGGCTGGTCACGGGCGCGCTGCGCAGGCACTTCGCCGGCGCGGAGCGCTTCCTGGAGGTGGGGTGCGGGACGGGGTTCGTGCTCGCCGGGGTGCGGCGGGCCTTTCCCGGGTGGGCGCTGACGGGGACCGACCTGTTCCCGGAAGGGCTCGAGTTCGCCCGGCGCCGCGTCCCGGAGGCCGCGCTCTTCCAGATGGACGCCCGGCGGATGCCGTTCGAGGCGGAGTTCGACGTGGCGGGCGCCTTCGACGTGCTGGAGCACGTGGAGGAGGACGAGGCGGTGCTGGCCGAGATGCGCCGCTCGGTCCGGCCCGGCGGGGGGATCCTCGTCACCGTCCCCCAGCACCCGCGCCTGTGGGGCCCGATGGACGACATCGCCCGCCACCGCCGCCGCTACACGCGGGCGGAGCTGGTGGGGAAGGTGGAGCGCGCGGGCTTCCGGGTGGAGCGGGTCACCTCCTTCGTGTCGCTGCTCCTGCCGCTCATGGCCGCGTCCCGCCTGCTGAGGCCGCGCCGCGGGGTGGAGGCGGACCCCATGGCGGAGCTCCGCGTCGCCCCGGCCGCGAACCGCGTCCTCGGGCTGGTGCTCGACGCGGAGCGCCGTCTCATCGAGCGGGGGGTGTCGTTCCCGGCGGGCGGCTCCCTCCTGCTGGCGGCCCGCCGCCCGCGCACCGCCCCGTAGCCGGAGGATTCCAGGCCCGTGCAGATCATGCCGTACCGGTACGAGACCCTGGAGCGGGTCGTCCGCGGATACGAGGCGACCGGGGTCCCCCTGGTGGGCACGGACGGGCGCGTCTTCACCGCGGAGCCCTTCGTGGACGCGGGGATCGGGCTGTACTACTTCGTCCCCTGGATCGCCCGCACCCTGCACGTGTCCGTGGACGCGGCGCTGCGCATCTGGTCCGTGTCCGCCGTGGGGGCGGCGTGCGTCCTGGGGCTCGCGGGATCGCTCCTGCTCTTCCGCTCCGTGCACGCGCGGCTCGCGGCCGCCGTGGGGATGGGGGCTGTGCTGGCCCTGTGCCTGCGCTTCGGCGAGGGGTACCTCGCCGGCGGGGTGGCCGTGGTCGCGACGGTCCCCCTCTTCCTCCACCTGCACCGCTCCGGCCGCCCGGCCGCGCTCCCGGCCTTCCTGTTCGCGGCCGGCGTGCTGGCGGGGGTCGCGGACGAGGTCCGCTCGCTGATCGGGACGCCCGTGCTGCTCTTCGTCCTGCTCGTCCTCGCGCTCGACGCCGCGACCCCGCGGGGCAGGCGCGTGCTGTGCGCGGGCGCGCTCCTGCTGGGGGCGGCGATCCCCCGGGTCCACGCGCACCGGCTGACCGCCGAGCGCGACGACTTCGTGCGCGCGGCCGCGGCGGGCCGGCCCCCGGCCGAGCGGGGCGACGCGATGTGGCACCCGGCCTACATCGGGCTCGGCTACCTCCCCAACCGGCACGGCATCACGTACCGCGACGAGTCGGCGATCGCCAAGGTCAGGTCGGTGGATCCGCGCGCGCCGTACCTGTCGCCGCGCTACACGTCGATCCTGCGCGGCGAGGTGTTCCGCATCGCGCGGGAGGACCCGGCCCTGGTGGCGCGGACGGTGGCGGCCAAGGGCTTCCGGATCCTCCTGTTCCTGGCGCTGTTCGCGAACGTGGGGCTCCTGGCGGCGCTCGCGGGTCCCCGCAGGTGGAGGCTGGAGCTCCCTTTCGCGGCCGCGACGGCGCTGGCCGCGCTCCCCGGCGTGGTGGGGCTCCCGGTGCTCCACTACGTGGTGGGCGCGCTCGCGTTCGCCGCCCTCTACGGCGCCGTGTCCCTGGAAGCCCGTTTCGGCTCCCCCGTTCCGGCCCTCGCGATGCCGCGGCCCGCCGCCCGCCCCCGTCCCGCATGATGCTTCCACTCACGGATGGGCGGCCGGGCCACGCCGGCGCGCCGGGCGGCGGGGCGTCGCTCAGCGTGGTGATCCCGGTGTTCAACGCATCGGCCAGCCTGGGGAGCGTCGCCGGCCGGCTGGCGCCCGTGCTCCCCGGGATCGCGGAGCGCTTCGAGGTCATCCTGGTCAACGACGGGAGCGCCGACGGGAGCTGGCGCGTGATCGAGGAGCTGGCCGCGTGCTTCCCCTGGGTCCGCGGCATCGACCTGGAGCGCAACTACGGGCAGCACGACGCGACCCTCTGCGGGATCCGGCACGCGAGGTTCGAGTACGTGGTCACCATGGACGACGACCTGGAGCACCCGCCGGAGGGGGCCGCGAGCCTTCTCGCCCGCCTGCACGACGGGTACGACGTGGTGTACGGCACTGGCCCCGCGCCGCGCCGCGGCTGGGTGCGGGCGGTGGGGCGGTCCGTGATGAGGCCGGTGCTGCTGAGGCCGCTGGGGCGCGAGGGGGTGCTGCGCGCGACGTCGTTCCGCGCGCTGCGCACGGAGCTGCGCGCGGCGTTCCCGCAGCACGGCGAGTCCCCGGTGTGCCTGGACGTCCTCCTCGCCGGGGCGACGGACCGCTTCGCGTACGTTCCCGTGGAAACGGAGAGCCGACCCGGCGGCCGGTCCCGGTACTCGGTGCCCGGGCTGGTCGCGCGCTCCCTGGGGATCGCGCTGCGGGCGAGCACGCTGCCGCTGTGGGCGTGCGGGACCCTGGCGGCGGCGCTCGACCTGGCGTGCGCCGCGTGGCTCGCCCGCTTCCCGGACCCGGCGCGGGTCCTCCGCGCGCCCGTCGGCGGATCCGCCGCGGCGCTCCTCCTGGCGGTGAACCTGGTCTTTCTCGCCCTGTGCTCCGTCTACGCGGCCCGGCGGCGCGCCCGCGCCACGCCGGACGGCGGCTGCCGCGTGCGCCGTCAGACCGGTCCCGCGCGGGCGGCGGAGGGGCGCGGGCCGATGGCGCACGACGCCACGCGAGCCGGGGAGCCCCGGTGATCGGCGAGCTGCCGGCGGCCGGGGAGGCGTCCCTCGTCCTCCCCCTCGCGGAGGGATACGCGTTCAACCCGTACCGCAACTACCGCATGCTGTCGCGCCGGGCGCGGGCCGCGGTGCTGGCGGCGGAGATCGAGGCGACGCTCGGGGACGCGGACGGGATCGTGTGCGTGCACGCGGCGGGGGGCGTGCGCGCGGCCGCCGTCGCGCGGCGCCTGCCGTGGGACTCGTCCTTCTTCGGCGTCCCCATGGCCCGCATCGACTACCTGCTGGGCGCCGACCCGGCGGCGCGCCTGGCGGCGCTGCGGGCGTGCCTCGTCCGGCTGCGCGGGGAGGGCGCGCGCCACGTTTCGGCACGGGTGGACGTGGCCGACGTGGAGGCCGCGGGCATGCTGGAGGAGTGCGGCTTCCGCCTCAAGGACGCGCTGGTGACGTACGCCGCGCGCCCCGGCCAGGACGTCGCCGACCGGGTCCGCACCTTCGGCAGCGTCCGCCCCCTGCGGGACGAGGACGGTCCCGGGCTGGTGGCGATCGCCCGGGCGGCGTTCCGGAGCTTCCGCGGCCGGTTCCACGCGGACGCGAGCCTGCCCAGGGACCGGGTGGACGCGTTCTACGAGGAGTGGGCGCGGCAGTGCCTTTCCATGCAGATGGCGCAGACCGTGCTCGTGTCCGAGGCCAGCGACGGCAGCCTGCTGGGGTTCCTCGCGTTCCGCCGCCGCGAGCCGGTCTCCACCGTGTCCGGGGTCCCCGTGTTCGGCGGCGGCCTGGGGGCGTGCCGGCCGGACGCAGCGGGCGCCTACGCCGGGCTGATCCGCGCGGGGACGCTGTGGGCGCACCAGCGCGGCGGCGTGGCCGAGTGCCAGACCCAGAACCACAACTTCCCCACCATCCGCATCTACGAGGCGGTGGGCGCGCGCTACGTGCGCGCCGAGTACACCTTCCACCTGTCGCTGGACGCCGACCCCGCCTGACATGCTGCGCAAGCCCACTTCGCCGTTCCGCCTCGTCCTCGCGGCGGCGCTCCTCGCCGGGGCCGCGCCGTCCGCGGCGCAGGAGGCGCGGCTGCGCGGCGACCCGGCCGCCGGGAGCGAGGTGGAGGAGTACCTGCGCTTCCTGCAGACGACGGGCGAGGTGGCGCCGGGTCCCTGGTCGCTGCGCGGCTTCGGCCGCGCGGAAGCGGACCGGCTGCTCCCGCCGCCCTCCGGGCATCCCTGGGCGGACCACCCGGCGCTCCGGCACGACTCGTCGGGCGCGGTGGTGGAGGCGCTGCCCGTGAGGACGAGGGCGTGGTACAACTCGGCCTTTCCGTTCGCGGCCAACGACGGGGCGGTGTGGGCCGGACGGGGAGCGACGGTGGCGGTGGAGGCGGGGGTGGCGGTGCGGGCGGGCCCCTTCTCGCTCGCCCTCCGGCCGGTGGCGTTCGTTGCCGAGAACCGCGACTTCGACGTGAGGGGCAACGGCAAGGACGGCGAGCGGGCCTTCGCGGACGGGCTGCGGCCCGACGTCATCGACCTCCCGCAGCGCTTCGGGCCGGACCGCTACGCCCGCGTGGATCCGGGCGAAAGCTACCTGCGCCTGGACGCGGGCGGGATCGCCGTGGGCGTTTCCACCGCCACGCAGGTGTGGGGGCCCGGGAGCGAGTACCCGATCCTGCTGGCGAGCGCGGGGCCGGGGTTCCCCCACGCGTTCGTGGGCACCTCGCGCCCGGTGGACCTGTGGGTGGCCCGCGTCCACGGGCGCGTGGTGTACGGCCGCCTGGAGCAGTCGGCGTACTCGCCGGTGCGGGAAGGGGCGGCGCGGCACCGCTTCATGTCGGGGGTGGTGGGCGTCCTCCAGCCGCGGGGGATGCCGGGGCTGGAGCTGGGCGGGGGGCGCTTCTTCCACACGCCGTGGCCGGAGGAAGGCCTGTCGGCGGCCAACTTCCGCACCCCGTTCCAGGGGCTGCTGAAGCGCAGCCTGGAGCTGGACCCGGAGGGGAACCCCGCGGACGACCGGAGCAACCAGCTGGCCACCTTCTTCTTCCGCTGGGCCACGGCCCGCGCGGGGGCGGAGGTGTACGGGGAATACTTTCGCGAGGACCACAACTTCGACCTGCGCGACCTGCTCCTGGAGCCGGACCACAGCGCCGCGTACATGCTGGGGATCCGGCGGGCGTGGCGCCCCTCGCCGGAGCGGATGCTGACGCTCCGGGCGGAGGCCATGAACGCCCGCCTCAGCCACCTGGCGCGGGTGCGCACGCAGTCGCCCAAGATGATCCACACCGGGACCCTCCAGGGCCACACCCAGCTCGGGCAGCCGCTCGGCGGGCGGGCCGTCTACGGCGGGGCGGGGACGATCGTCGCCCTGGACCTGTACCACCCAGGGGGGCGCTGGACCGCGTCGTGGACGCGCGAGCAGCGCGGCGCCCCGGACCAGACCAACCCGGAGGGGGACGTGTGGGTGGCGGACGCGCTGGGCGCGGAGTCGCTGTTCGTGGCGGGGCGGGTGGGAATCCGCGCCGGGGTGACGGGGGCGCTGGAGCGGAACCGCTACCTGGAAACGGGCCGCGACGAATTCAACCTCAACGCGCAGCTCGGGCTGGAGTGGACGCCCTGAGGCCGCCGGGGCGCCGCCGCTGATGGCGCGCCGGATCCTGTACGCGGTGGGCGCGCGGCCCAACTTCGTCAAGGCGGCGCCGCTGCTGGAAGCGTCGCGGGCCTACCCGGAGGTGGAGACGCTCCTGGTGCACACCGGCCAGCACTACGACGACGCCCTGAGCGGCGCGCTCTTCCGCGACCTGGAGCTGCGCGCCCCCGACGTGAACCTGGGGGTGGGCTCCGCGTCGCACGCGGCGCAGACGGCGGCGGTGATGTGCGCCTTCGAGCCCGTGGTGCTGGGCTGGCGGCCGGACGTGGTGGTGGTGGTGGGCGACGTGAACTCCACGCTGGCGTGCGCGCTGGTCGCCGCCAAGCTGGGGGTGGCGGTGGCGCACGTGGAGGCGGGGCTGCGGTGCTGGGACCGCTCCATGCCGGAGGAGATCAACCGCGTCCTGGTGGACCACCTCGCGGACTTCCTCTTCACCCCGGGCGCCGACGCGGACGACAACCTGCTGCGCGAGGGGATCGCCGCGGAGCGGATCCACCGCGTGGGCAACGTGATGGTAGACTCGCTCCGCCGGCAGCTCCCCCGCGCCCGCGGGCGGTGCCCCCTCCCCGGCCCGCCGCTCCCCGACGGCGCCTACGCGGTGGCGACCGTCCATCGCCCGTCCAACGTGGACGACCCCGGCCAGCTGGGTGCGATCTTCGCGGCGCTGACGGCGCTGGCGGAGGAGATGCCCGTGGTGTTCCCCATGCACCCCCGCACCCGCGGCCGCGCCGAGCGCTTCGGGCTCCTCCCGGGGCTGGGCGCGGTGCGGGTGGTGGAGCCCCTGGGGTACCACGCGATGCTCGCGCTGATGGAGCGTGCCCGGCTGGTGGTCACCGACTCGGGCGGGATGCAGGAGGAGACCACCGTGCTGGGCGTCCCCTGCGTCACCCTGCGCGCGACCACGGAGCGCCCCGTCACCGTCCGCGAAGGCACCAGCATCCTCGTCCCCGTCCGCACGCGCGACCACATCCTGCGCGCCGCGGCGGAAGCGCCGGGCCGCACGGGCCGCGTGCCCGACCTGTGGGACGGCCACGCTGCGGAGCGTGTCCTGGAGGTGCTCGCCCGCGCCTGAGCGCGGGCAATGGGGAGAACGACGGTGCGCTTCGGCGGGCTCCGGTGTTCGTGGTCGGCCGGGGCAGGCTCCTCCGGCGGTGCGAAACTCGCCTACCCTCCGAGTACGGGCGGGATCACGCTGGCTTCGAACAAACGCACCGCCTGCGGACCCTTCCCCAACCTCCCTGCGCAGATCCCAGGAACGGCAACGGCCGTGTCGTCGTAGTGCTCCCCCTCCCCCAGAATTGGGGGAGGGGGAGGGGGCCCCCGCGGACGCCAGCGCGAGCCCCGCGTGAGGGATTTCGGCCCGAAGGGGCGAGACCGCGCGGCTGTTTGCGCGGGCTCGACTCCGTTGGGCTGCGTTGTTTGCAGCCCTACGGAGCCGAAGCCCGACCCCGGCGCCAGCCGGGGGCACGCCCAACCCCGCCGTTCAAAGCCGTTCCGAGCCTCAGCCGACCACGGAACGCACCGCACGCACCACGTCCTCCACGTCGTCGTCGGAAAGGAACGGGGACAGGGGAATCGACACCGTGCGCTCGCTGATCCAGGTGGCGTTGGGAAAGTCCTCCGGCCGGTAGCCGAAGTGGTCGCGGTAGAACGGGTGCAGGTGCACGCCGATGTAGTGGCAGCCCGTGCCGATGCCGCGCTCGTGCAGCGCCTGCATGAAGCCGTCGCGCGAGATCCCGCAGCGCGCCTCGTCCACCAGCAGCGTGTACAGGTGGCGCGCGTGCAGCTGGTCGGGCGGGGGCGGGGCGGGGCGGGCGACCGGGAGATCCGCGAAGGCCTGGTCGTAGCGCCGCCATACCTCCTCGCGGCGGGCCAGGCGGGCGGCGAGCTGCGGAAGCTGGTGGATGCCGAGGGCGGCCTGCAGGTCCATCATGTTGTACTTGAAGCCGGGGTACTCCACCTGGTAGTGCCGGTACCCGGCGTCGGCGAAGCGCCGCCACGCGTCGTGCGACAGGCCGTGCAGCGCGTACGTCTTGATGCGCGCCGCGAGCTCGGGGTCGTCGGTGGCGACCGCGCCGCCCTCGCCGGTGGTGAGGTTCTTGGTGACGTAGAACGAGAAGCAGGTGAGCTGCGAGATGCTTCCCACCTTGCGGCCCCGGTACGCGGCTTCGAGCGCGTGGGCCGCGTCCTCGATCACCAGCAGGCCGTGGCGCCGGGCGATGTCGCCGATGGCGTCCAGGTCGCACACCCGTCCGGCCAGGTGCACGGGGATGATGGCCCGGGTGCGCGGGGTGACCGCGTCCTCGATGCGCTGCGGGTCGATCAGCTGCGACTCCCGGTCGCAGTCCACGAGCACCGGGGTGCCCCCGGCGTGCACGATGGAGCTCACGGTGCTGGCGAAGGTCATCGGCGTGGTGACGACCTCGTCGCCGGCGCCGATCCCCGCCGCGACCATGGACAGGTGGAGCGCCGCCGTGCAGGAGTGCAGCGCCATCACGTGCTCGGCCCCCGTGTACGCCCGCAGCATCCCCTCGAACCGCTGCACCTTGGGGCCGGTGCCCAGCCAGCCGCTGCGCAGCGAATCCGCGACCTCGGCGATCTCGTCCTCCCCGATGCGGGGCGCGCCGAAGACCAGGTAGGGCTCGCGGGGCGAGGAGGTGCTCAAGCGTGGGCGGCGGGGCTGGAGGGGGAACGGCTGGCGGCGGCGGAGCGGGGAATCTGGCAGGATGCGGCCGGGCCGGAAAGTGGCTCCGGCCTCCGGTCGGGGGATCCGTCCCGGGGCGCGCCCCGCGCTTGCGGCTCCCGGGGGACGGCGCTACCATTCACCCCTTCCCACCCGCGGCGAAACAGGCCCCTCCGCTGCGGACCGGGGCGACTCCCTTCCGCTCCCCTCCCGCCGAATTGTCCCCGTGCCGTCCGTAGTCTTCCTGAACCGGTTCTATGCACCCGACGTCGCCGCCACCGGGCAGATCCTCGCCGACCTGGCGGAAGACCTCGCGGCGCAGGGGTGGGACGCCACCGTGATCACCGGCCGGACCCGCTACGAGGGCGAGGGAGAGCCCCTGCCGCGCTCGGAGATGCGCAGGGGGGTCCGGGTGCTCCGCGTGTGGACGGCCACGCTGCGGCGGTCGCCGATGCTGGGCCGCGTCCTCGCGTGCGCCACCTTTCTGCTGAGCACCTTCCCGGCGCTGTGGCGGGTCCCCCGGGGCTCGGTCGTGGTCGCCATGACCGATCCGCCGTTCCTGCTGGTGCCGGTGCTGCTGATGGCCCGCCTCCGGGGCTTCCAGGTGGCGGCGTGGGTACAGGACGTGTACCCGCAGCTCGCGGTGGCGCTGGGCGTGCTCCGCCCGGACTCGGTGCTTTCCCGTCTCCTGCACGACGTGGCTCGGGGGACGTACCGGCGCTGCGACGTGGTGATCACGCTCGCCCCGGCGATGTCGCGGGTGATGACCGGGATGGGCGTGGCGCCGAGCCGGGTGGTGCACGTGCACAACTGGGCGGACGCCGGCTCCATCCGCCCTCTCCCGCTGGCCCAGAACCCGTTCGTCCGCGAGCACGGCCTGGCGTCGCGCTTCGTGGTGCTGTACTCGGGGACCGCGGGGCGCGCCCACACCTTCGACGCCGTGGTCGCGGCGGCCCGCGAACTGAGCTCCGACCCGGAGATCCTCTTCCTGTTCGTGGGCGGCGGCGCGCAGATGCCGGGGCTGCGCAGGGAGGTGGAGCGCTGCGGGGCGTCCCACGCGGTGCGCTTCCTCCCGTACCAGCCGCGCGAGGCGCTGGCGGCGAGCATGTCCTCCGGCGACGTGGCGCTGGTCACGGAGAAGCCCTCCACCGCGGGGCTGCTCCTCCCCAGCAAGACCTACGGGGCGATGGCCAGCGGGCGGCCCATCCTGTACGTGGGCTCGGAGGACAGCGACGTGGCGAAGCTGGTGTGGGAGCACGAGTGCGGGATCGTGGTGCGGCACGACGACCCGGCGGGGATCGTCCGCGCGGTGCGGACGCTCAAGGCGGACCCGGAGCTGCGGGAGCGGATGGGCCGGGCGGGGCGGACGGCCGCCGAGGTGCTGTACGACCGACGCCACGCGACGCGGCGCTACGGCGCCGTCCTGGACCGGCTTGCGGTGGGCTCCGCCCCCGCGGCGCAGGAGTACCTGGCGGAGGGCGTGTGAGCGCGGCCGCGGCCGCCGGGCTCGCCGCGCCGGGTCCGCGGGAGGAGCACCGGCTGCGCATCGAGCCGGCGTCCGGCTGGCCGGGGTTCGGCGCGCGCGAGCTGTGGGCGTACCGGGACCTGTGGCGCCTGCTGGTGTGGCGCGACCTGCGGGTGCGCTACGCGCAGACGGCGCTGGGTGCGGCGTGGGCGGTGCTCCCGCCGGTGCTCACCACCCTCCTGTTCACGGTGGTGTTCGGGCGGTTCGTCCGGGTGCCGTCGGACGGGGCACCGTACGCGGTGTTCGCCATGGCGGGGCTGGTGCCGTGGACGTACTTCTCCGGGGCCTTTTCCGCCGCGGGGGCGAGCACCGTGTCCAGCGCCCACCTGTTCACCAAGGTGTACTTTCCGCGGCTGGTGATCCCGCTGGCCCCGGTGGTGGGGACCGGGGTGGACTTCGGCGTCTCGCTCGTGCTCCTGCTGGGGCTGATGATGGCGTCGGGGATCCGCCCGCTCCCCGTGGCCCTCGTCGCCGTCCCCCTGCTGTTCGTGCTGATGATGGTTGCCGCGGCGGGGGTGGGGTGCTGGCTCGCCGCCCTCAACGTCCGCTTCCGCGACGTCAAGCACCTGACGCCGCTGCTGGTGCAGCTGTGGATGTACGCGTCGCCGGTGGCGTACCCGCTGTCGGTGGTCCCGGAGCGCTGGCGCGCCGTGTACGCGCTGAACCCCATGGTGGGGGTGGTGGAGGGCTTCCGGACGGTGCTGCTGGGCACCGGCACGCTCACCCCCGGGCTGCTGGCCGCTTCCGCCGCCGTCTCCGTGCTGCTGCTGGTGACGGGAGCCGCGTACTTCCGCGCCACCGAAGACCGCTTCGCCGACTTCGCCTGACCGTGTCCCAGTTCGCAGTCCGCGTCGAGAACCTGGGGAAGCGCTACCGCATCGGGGCCGCCGCGCGCGGCGCCGGGACGCTGCGCGACGCCATCGTCCACGCCGCAGGGGCGCCGCTGCGCGGGCTGCGCGCCCTTGCCCCGGGCGGCGGCGAGGCGCCGGCCGATTCGGTGTGGGCGCTGCGCCACCTGTCGCTGGAGGTGAGGCACGGGCAGGCGATGGCCATCGTGGGGCGCAACGGGGCGGGGAAGAGCACCCTCCTCAAGATCCTGTCGCGCATCACCCGCCCCACCGAGGGGTGGGCCGACGTCCACGGCCGCGTGGGCGCGCTGCTGGAGGTGGGGACGGGGTTCCACCCGGAGCTGACGGGGCGCGAGAACGTGTTCCTGAGCGGGTCCATGCTGGGGATGCGGCGCGACTACATCGCCCGGCGCTTCGACGAGATCGTGGACTTCGCGGGGGTGGAGCGCTTCCTGGACACCCCGGTGAAGCGCTATTCCAGCGGGATGTACCTGCGGCTCGCCTTCGCGGTGGCGGCGCACCTGGAGCCGGAGATCCTCATCGTGGACGAGGTGCTCGCCGTGGGCGACGCCGAGTTCCAGCGCAGGTGCCTGGGCAAGATGGACCAGGTGGAGCGCGAGGGGCGCACGGTGCTCTTCGTGTCCCACAACATGGCGGCCGTGTCCCGGCTCTGCGACGAGGCGGTGCTCCTGGAGCGGGGCACCGCCACGCTGCGCGGGCCGGCCGGCGCCGTGGTGGCCCACTACCTGGCGGCCGGGAGCCGCGGGGCGAGCCAGTTCGCCGCCCCCGACACGCCGGACGCCCCGGGGAACGGCGACTTCCGCCTCCTGGGGGTGAGCGTGGCCGACGCGGCGGGCGGCGCGGCTGGCACCTTCGACGTGCGCGCCCCCATCCACGTGGGGATCGAGTACCGGCTGCTCCACCCGGTCCGCGGGCTGCGCGTGGGGTTCCGCCTGCTGGCGGCGGACGGCACGGTGGTGCTGAGCACCACCGACCTGGACGCGGGCGAGCCGCGCGGCCGGGAGCGCGGCGTGTACGTGAGCCGGTGCGAGATCCCGGGCGGCTTTCTGAACGCGGGCGGGTACAGCATCTCGCTGGGGGTTGACGTCCCCATGGTGGAGTCGGTGGTGTTCATGGACAGCGTGGTCTCGTTCACCGTCGAGAACACGGGCGGGGCCGCCGGCACGGTGCCGGACGGCCGGCTGGGGGTGGTGTGCCCCCTCCTCCCCTGGGCGGTGGACACCCTGGCGGCGGTGTGAGCGGCGTGACCGCGCCCGCGCCCTCCTGCCCCGCGTGCGGCGCCGCGGAATCGGTCCCGGGCGAGCCGCTGGACGGGGGCGCCGCGTACCTGCGCTGCGCCGGGTGCGGCGTCGAGCGGGTGGATCCGCTCCCGCCCGGCGTCCCCGTGTTCGTGGACTTCACCGACGCGGGCGAGGCCATGTTCGCCGAGCTGCGCGCGGGCGCTTCCCTGGCGGACGCGCTGACGCCCAACGAGCGGCTGGTGCTCGCCGCGCTGCGGCGCGCGGTGAAGCCCGGGGCCGCGGTGCTGGAGCTGTGCTGCGAGTCGGGGCGCTTCCTGGCGGCGCTGCGCGCGGAGGGGTTCCGCCCGCTGGGGATGGACCCGCTCCCGCGCCCGGCGCCCATGCTGCGCGCCCATGGGCTGGACGCCGCCGTGGGCGGCCCGGGCGACGTCCCGGCGGAGTGGCCGGAGCCGGAGGCGGTGGTGCTGCTGGAAAGCCTGGTACGGTTCCCCGACCCGGTGGCGCTGCTCGCGGAGGTGCGGGCGCGCTTCCCGCGCGCCGCGCTGCACGTGGCGGTGTCCAGCCCCCGGCAGTCGCTCAAGCTCCCCGAGTTCGACCGGCGCCACGCCTATCCGCCCCACCACCTGACGCGCTGGACCGAGCGGGGGCTGGCCCGCGCGCTGGAGCGCGCGGGGTACGCCGCCCGCGCCCGCACCACCCGCGCGTGGATCGACTGGCCGGCCCGCCGCGGCGCGTTCGGGAACACGCTGGCGGTGGCGCTCCGCCTGGCGGGGGAGGCGGAGTACTCGTTCATCGCCGTGGGCACGCCGCGGTGAGCGCCGCGGCGACGGACTGGGTGGGGCGCCTCCTGGGGCTGGGGCGCAGCGTGGTCCCGGCACCGGCAAAGGAGTGGCTGCGCCGCGCGTACCGGGTCCTCCCCGATTCGTGGCGGCACTCCCCGGAATTCCGCGCGCTGGCGCGCGAGCTGCGCGCCGCCGAGGGGTGGAGCGCCGACCGGCTCGCGGCGCTCCAGCTGGAGCGCCTTCGCGGGGCGGTGCGCCGCGCGGAGGCGCACGTCCCCGCCCACCGGGAGCGCTTCGCCGCGGCGGGGGTGGGAGCGCACTCGCTGCGCTCGCTGGACGACCTGGCCCGCTTCCCGTTCCTCCACAAGGACGATCTGCGCGCTCCGGGCGCGGACTTCCTGGCGCGCGACCTGGCGCCGGAGCGGCTGGAGCGCGTCGCCTCGGGGGGACCACCGGCGTCCCGGTGACCTTCCACCACGTGGCGGGGGAGCACCAGGACGTCGCGCGCGCCTTCCAGCTCGCCCTGTGGGGGCGCGTCGGCTTCGCGCCCGGGGCCCGCGTGCTGGACCTCACCGCGTCGTTCGGCGCGCCGTTCGGGTACGCGGACGCGCGGCACCTGCGCGTCGCCATCCCCTGGCTGGATGCGGCGGGGGCGGCGGAGTGGCTGAGCGAGGTGAAGCGCTTCCGCCCCGCGTTCGTCCTGGGCCTCCCGTCCACCGTCGCCGCGTTCGTGCAGGCGCTGGAGGACGCGGGGGCGAGCCTCCCGGTGCGCGGCGTGGTGGTGGGCTCGGAGGTGCTGCACCCCTGGCAGCGGGAGCGCATCGGGGCGGCGCTGGGGTGCCGGGTGCTGGCCTGGTACGGGATGTCCGAGGGCGCCGGGTACGCCGCCGGGTGCGAGCGCTCGGACGCGTACCACTTCCACCCGCTGGCCGGGGTGATGGAGCTGGTGGACGACGCCGGGCGGCCCGTGGCGGAGCCGGGCGCCGAGGGCGAGATCGTGCTGACGGGCTTCTTCACCCGCGCCACCCCGTTCATCCGCTTCCGCACCGGCGACCGCGGCGTGTGGGGCGGCGCCGGGTGCCCGGAGTGCGGGCGCGCCCACCCCGTTCTGCGCGCCATCCACGGCCGCACGCAGGAGTTCCTGGTGGCGGCCGACGGGCGGCGGGTGCCGCACTCGGCGCTCAACGTCCACGCGGCGGTCTTCGGGGGGATCCACGGCTACCAGCTGGCGCAGGCGCGCCCGGGCGAGGTGGAGCTGCGCTGGGTGGGCGCGCCGGGGAGCGGCGACGATGCCTGCGCCGCGCTGCTGGGGCGCCTGGAGATCCAGCTGGGCGCGGGGTTCCGTCTGGCGGCCCGCCGTGTCGATGCGATCCCGCGCACGGCGCGCGGCAAGCACGTGTTCGTGGTCCGCGGCTTCGGGGAGTGAGAGCGGATGCGGTCGGAGCGGGGTGAAGGGAAGGGTTCGGGCGTGCCCCCGGCTGGCGCCGGGGTCGGGCTTCGGCTCCGTAACGCACGAAACAACCGTGCGTAACGGAGTCGAGCCCCGGCAAACTGCCGCCGGGTCTCGCCCCTTCGGGCCGAAATCCCTCACGCGGGTTTTGTGCTGGCGTCCGCGAGACCGGGCCCCCTCACCCCCCGGCCCCCTCTCCCCCGCAAGCGGGGGAAAGGGGGAGAACTGCACGGCATCCTTGCCTTCGGCGCTCTGATGATGGAGCCTGATCTACACGGAATTCGCATGAGAGCGGGATGAAGGCGTTCGTGACGGGCGGGACGGGGTTCGTGGGGACCCCTTTCGTGCGGCGGCTGGTGGCCGACGGGTGGGACGTGGCGCTGCTGTCGCGACGCGCCCTGGCGGAGCCGCGCGCGGACGGCGTGCGCGTGTACCGGGGGGAGCTCGCGGACCCCGCGGCGCTGCGCCGCGTGGCCGAGCGCGAGGAGCGCTTCGACGTGGTGTTCCACCTGGGCGCGTCGATCGCCTACTTCGGGCGGGACGAGGAGCTGGCGCGCGCCAACGTGGAAGGGACGCGGAACGCCCTGGAGCTGGCCCGCCGCACGGGCGCCGGACGCTTCGTGTACGCCAGCAGCATCGAGGCGGTGGGCACGGTGGACCGCGTCCCGGCGCCGGCCGACACCCCCTGCCGCCCCGTGAGCCCGTACGGCCGCAGCAAGGTGCTCGCCGAGGCGCTGGTGCGCCGCGAGTCCGAGGGCAACTTCGGCCACGCGATACTCCGCATCGGCAACGTGTACGCGTCGGACCACTCCAGCTTCGTGGTGGAGGTGGCCGAGGCGATCCTCCAGCGGAACCGCCTGCTGGAGTTCCTTCCCAGCTACGCCGAGCACTGCATTCACCCCGTGCACACCCTGGACGTCACCGAGGGGCTGCTCGCCGCCGCCCGCGCCGCGACCCCCGCCGCCACCGCGACGCTGGCCGGCGAGTGGGCGAGCATGGGCGAGCTGTTCGCGATCTGCGGCGCGGAGCTGGGCCGCATCGTCCCGCCGCGCCGGGCGGGGCGCGGCGACGCCCTGTACCTGCGGGTGCGGGCGCGCTACCACCGGCGCAGGCGGCAGATGGACCTGATCACCTACCTGATGACGGGGACCGGCCGCCGGGTGCACCGGGCGTACGACCTGGAGCCCGCCCGCGCGGCGTTCGGCTTCGTGCCGCGCGTGACGCTGCGCCAGGGGGTGGCCGAGGCGCTGGCCTGGGCCCGCCGCGCCGGCGTGCTGGAGGCCGCGTGAAACGGCACCCCTCACCCCCCGGCCCCTCCCCGCAAGGGGGAGGGGAAAACGGCAACAACGGCCCTCACCCGGCTCGCTTTAGGCTCGCCACCCGGGTCCTTCATCCGGTTCACACGAAGCGTGAAGCGCCATTCTGGGAGTGGGGGCAACTGCGGGGTCGGTGCTGTGCTCCCCCTCTCCCGCTTGCGGGGGAGGGGGCCGGGGGGAGGGGGCCCCTGCGGACGCCAGCGCGATGCCCGCGTGAGGGATTACGGCCCGAAGGGGCGAGACCCGCGGGCAGTTTCGCGGGGCTCGACTCCGTTACGCACGGTCGTTTCGTGCGTTACGGAGCCGAAGCCCGACCCCCGCGCCCCGCGGGGGGCACGCCCGACTCCAGCAGTTCCAAGGTGCCGTCATGAAGCCGGTGCGGGTGGGGCTGATCACCACGCTGGGCAGGAACATCGGCGACGACCTGATCCGCGAGGGCGTGAAGCGCGTGGTGGCCGCGGCGATGGGCGGCCGGGAGATCGAGTGGGTGATGGTGGACAAGCACTGGCCGCTCACCGTGTACCCGGAGTGGCACCCGGTCCGGCTGGCGCTCCGCCTGCCGCGCGGCAAGGGCCCGGCGCAGACGCTGGCGCGCACCCTGCTGCACCCGCTGCCGTTCTCGCGCTTCGACGCGTGCGACCTGGTGGTGCAGTGCGGCGCGCCGGTGCTCTGGCCGGGGAGCCACCGCTCGGAGTGGGCGAAGCCGCTCATGCGCGAGGTGGTGGGACGCGTGGCCGCGCGCGGGATCCCGGTGCTCAACCTGGCGGCGGGGTCGTGCTACCCCTGGGAGGCGCGCGCCGAGCGGATCGACGACCCGGCGGAGGCGGCGTACGTGCGGCGCACCCTCGCCGACTGCCGGCTCACCACCGCCCGCGACACCCTGGCCCGCGACCTGTACGCGTCGGTGGGCGCCGACGTCCCGCTGCTGCGCTGCACCGCGTTCGTGTCCCCGCGCGGCCACGCCGCCGCGGAGCGCGACGACCGCCTGGTGCTGGTGAACTACATGGCCGGGGCGGGGCACTACGACTGGGACCAGGCGGTGGACGGCGGCGGCTGGGAGGCGACCATGCGGGTCGTCATCGAGCGGCTGCGGGAGCGCCGGCGGGTCGCCTTCCTCTGCCACACGCCCGCCGAGTACGAGCTGGCGGGGAGGCTGGACCCGTCGCTCCCGCGGCTCCTCCCGCGCACCCCGGCGGAGTACTTCGCGGCCGTGTCCTCGGCGGCGGGGGCGGTGTGCAACCGCATGCACGCATCGGTGGCGCTGGCGGGGATGGGGATCCCCTCTGTGGCCATCGGCACGGACACGCGGCTGCTGATGGTGGACGCGGTGGACGTCCCGGCGCTGTACGTCAAGGACGCCACCGCGGAGCGGGTGCTGGACGAGCTGGAGACGGGGATGGCGCGGCGCGGCGAGGCGCGGGACCGCCTGCTCGCCGCCAGCGACGAGACGTGGAGCGCGTATGTCGCAGCGGTCGGCGCGGCGCTCGCCTGACCCCGCGGAGGTCCGCAGCGTCCTGGTGCTGCGGCCCGACAACCTGGGGGACGTGGTGCTCTTTTCCGGGGCGCTGCGCCACCTCCGCGCGCACTATCCCCGCGCGGAGATCACGCTGTGCGTGCGGCGCTACGTGCGCGACCTGGTGGCGCTCTGCCCGCACGTGGACCGCGTGCTGGACTGGGAAGCGCTGCACGAGCCGCTCCTGGGCGCGCTCCCCGCCTTCCCGGGGCGGGGGAGGCTGGACGCGGCGCTCCGCTTCGTCCGGCACCGCCTGCGGCTCCGCCCCGACCTCCTGCTCGTTCCCGTGCGCTCGCCCACCGACGGGATCCACCAGGTGGCGTGGGCGGCGGGCGCGCGCGCGCGCTTCGCGGTCGCGGGCGACGCCTCCAACGCGGGCGAGGCGTGGACGCGCCGCGCCGCGGGGGGCTGCGATGGCGTCCTGCGCCTGGACGCATCGCGCCGCGGCGACCACGACCTGCGGGTCACCCGCGACTTCCTCGCGCTGCTGGGCATCGAGGTCGCCGCGGACGAGCTGCGCCCGGAGCTGTGGACCTCGCCGGAGGACCGCCGCTGGGCCGAGGCCGCCGTGCCGCGCGTGGCGGGCGCGGCGACGCTGGCGATCGCGCCCGGGGTCACGGCGCCGGCCGGGAAGCTGTACCCGCCGGACAAGCTGGCCCGCGCCGTCGCGCTCGCGGGGGAGGGGCCGCTCCGGGTGGTGCTCTTCGGGAGCGCGGGGGAGGCGGCGCTCTGCGCGGAGCTTGCCGGCCGCCTGGCCGCGGTCCCGGGTGTGGCGGCGGTGGCGGACCTGTCGGGGCGCACCACGGTGCGGCAGATGGTGGAGGGGATCCGCCGCTGCGACCTGTTCCTGGGGCCCGACGCCGGGGCGCTGCACGTGGCCGTGGCGCTGGGCCTGCCCACGGTGGGGATCGTGGGCGGCGGGCACTGGGGCCGCTTCCAGCCCTGGGGCGACCCCGCGCGGAACCACGTCTGCACGGTGCCGCTGGAGTGCTTCGGCTGCGACTGGAGCTGCCGCTACGACACGGTCCGCTGCGTGGCGGAGGTGACGCCGGAGGCGGTGGCCCGGGCGCTGCGGGCGGCCCTGCGCGCCGTGCCGGGGCGCGCGGAGTCCGTGCCGGAGGCCGTCCCGTGACCGCCGTTCCCACGCTCCGCGACCTCCCCCCGCCGCCGCCGGGGCGGACGGGGTGGCCGTGGACGGAGGCGCCGCCCCCCGCGCCCGCCACCCTCCCGGACGGGTCGCCGTGGCCGCGCATCACCCTGGTGACTCCGTCCTTCAACCAGGGCGCGTTCATCGAGGAAACCATTCGCTCCGTCCTCCTGCAGGGCTATCCCGCCCTGGAGTACCGGGTCTTCGACGGGGGGAGCACGGACGGGACGACGGAGGTCCTGCGCCGCTACGAGCCCTGGCTGGCCGGCTGGACGAGCGGCCCCGACCGCGGGCAGACGCACGCCATCGCCAAGGGGCTGGACGCGGCGACGGGCGAGCTGTTCAACTGGATCAACTCGGACGACCACCTCGCCCCCGGGGCGCTGCACGAGGTGGGGCGGGTGTGGGCGCGGGAGAGGCCCCACCTGCTGGCGGGGCGCGGCCTGACGCTGGACGCTGCGGACCGCGGCCCCGTCCACGACTGGCGCCCCCGCGCGCCCCGGCGCCCCACCGACTTCCTGCGGCCGCACGCCGTGGTCCTGGCGCAGCCCGCCACCTTTCTGTGCACGGCCATGCTGCGGGAGATCGGGGGGGTGCGCGAGGAGCTGCACTACGTGATGGACTGGGAGCTGTACCTGCGCGCCACCCTGCGCCTGCGCGGGCGGTTGCGCACGGCGGAGACGCAGGCGCTGCTCGCGGTCGCCCTCCAGCACCCCGCCGCGAAGACCACGGCCCGGCCCGCCGCCTTCGGCGACGAGGCGCGGCGCGTGGTGCGGGAGAGCCGGCCGCTGTGGCGGCGCGGCGAGTGGGCGCGGATGGCCTCGCGGCTCCGCAGGATGGAGGCGCAGGCCGCGGTGGGCGAGGCGCTGGAGGGCGCCGCCTCCCCGCTGGCTGCCATCGCGCGGCTCCCCCTGCGCTACCCCGACGTCGTGTGGTCGCGCTTCTGGTGGGGCGGGCTCCGCCGGGCGCTGGCCCGCCCCGCGCGGCCGTGAGCGCCCCCGCCCCGGAGCGCGCCCCCAGGCGGGTCCTCGTCGTCAGCTACCACTTTCTCCCCGTGCACAACGTGGCGGTGAAGCAGCTCGCCGGCTACTGCCGCCACCTCCCCGCCTCCGGGTGGAGCCCGGTGGTCCTGTCGCGCGACTGGAGCGCGGGGCTCGCGGCGGAGGACGCCGGCTGGGGGCTGAGCTTCGTCGACCAGCCCCCCGGGGTGCCGGTGGTCACCGCGCCGCGCGCCGGGCCGCGGGGGGCGCTGCTGGCGCTGCACGACCGGCTGGGCCGCGCCACCGCGTCCGGCGCGCACCCCGCGAAGCGCGCCCTGCTGACGCCGCTGCGCAGGGCGATGTCGGCCGCGTGGCCGCTCTTCGGGCGGTACCCGGACGATCTCACCGGGTGGATCCGCGGGGCGGTGGAGGCCGGCGCCCGGGCCGTCCGGGAGCACGGGGCGGACGCCATCCTGAGCACCTGTCCGCCGGCCGTGAACCACGTGGTGGCGAGCCGGCTCGCGCGGCGCACGGGGCTCCCCTGGGTGCCGTACTTCGGCGACCTGTACAACTTCTACGTGGGCCCGGGCGACTGGCACGGCACCCGCCACCGCCGCGCGCTGGCGACGGCGCTCCACCGCCGCTGGCTCGCCCCCGCGTCGCGGGCGCTGGCGGTGTCGCCGCGGATGGCGCGCCTGGTGGAAGCGCTGTACGGGGTGCCCGGCGAGGTGGTGGTGGTGGGGTTCGACGAGGAGGACTTCGCGGGGGAGGCGCCCGCGAGGACGGACGGAAAGCTGCGCCTGGCCCACGTGGGCTCCATCTACCCCGGCGACCAGCGCCCCGAGATGCTGTTCGAAGCGCTGGACCGGGTGATCGCCGCCGCGCCCGGAGTCGTGGACGACCTGGAGGTGGCGCTGGTGGGATCGCGCTGCGAGGACCGGCTGCGCGCCCTGCTGGAGGGGCGCCCCTGCGCGCGCGTCTGCCACGTGCGCCCCGGGGTGCCGCCCGACGAGGCGGTGCGTCTGCAGCGCGCCGCCGACGTCCTCCTCCTGTGCAACCTGACCTCGCAGCGGGATCACGGCACGCTGAGCTACCCGTCCAAGCTGTGGGAGTACCTCGCCGCCGGGCGCCCGGTCCTCGCCTTTCCCGCCGACGGCGACTTCGTGGACGCGACCCTGCGCGACACGGGCGGCGGCGGGACGGCCGACGGCGCGGACGAGCTGGCCGCCGTGCTGGCCGGGTGGCACGCGGCGTGGAAAGCGGGGCGGGGGATCCCGTACGCGCCCCGTCCGGAGCGAGTGGCGCGGTACTCCCGGCGCCGGCAGGCGGAGCGCATCGCCGCGGCGCTGGACGGCGCGTGCGCGGCCGGCGGGCGCTGAGATGCCCCGGGTCTCCGTCGTCGTCCCGTCGTACAACTACGCGGCGTACGTGGGGACGTGCCTGGCGAGCGTCCTGGGCCAGCGCGGCTTCGCCGACCTGGAAGTGGTGGTGGTGGACGACGGCTCCACGGACGGCTCGCGCGAGGTGATCGCCGCGTTCCTGGACGACCCGCGGGTGGTGCTCGTGGCGCACGAGGGCAACCGGGGGCACGTCCGCGCCGTGAACGAGGGCCTGCGCCGCGCCACGGGGGAGTACGTGGCGCGCGTGGACGCGGACGACTTCTGGGACCCGGAGTTCCTGGCGCGGACCGTCCCCGTGCTGGACGCGGACCCCGCGGTGGGGATGGTGCACACCAACTACCGGCTGGTGGACGGCGACGGGCGGGTGACGAGCGCGCGCGGAGCCAACATCCCGTACGCGGACGGCTTCCGGGGCGACCCGCTCCCCTGGCTCCTGTTCGACAACTACGTCCCCCCCGCGGGCGCGCTCTTCCGGCGCGCGGCGCTGGAACTGATCGGGGGCGAGTTCTCCGAGGACGTCCCCTACTCCGAGGACTGGCGGCTCTGGCTGGCGGTGGCGCGCCGCCACCCGGTGGCCTACGTGGACGCGCCGCTCGCCGCCTACCGGGTGCACGGCCGCAACCTGCACTCGGCGCTCCAGCGCACCCGCCGCGCCGAGGAAGCCGAGCGCCGCATCCTGGACGAGGTGTTCGCGGACCCGCTCCTGGCGCCGGAGCACCGGGTTCTGCGGGGGCGGGTGTACGCCCGGCACGCGCGCCGCCACGCGGACGGGTACTTCGGGTTCGGCGACCGGGCGGAGTGTCGCCGCTGTCTGCGCCAGGCGGTTCGGCATAACGCTGCCACGGTGCTGGAGGCGGGGTTCTGGAAGCGGTACCTGCTGGCGTCGCTGCCGGAGGGGGTGTACCGGGTTCTGAAACGGGGTTGAACGGCGGATTGGACGGCGGGTTCGGGCGTGCCCCCGGCTGTCGCCGGGGTCGGGCTTCGGCTCCGTAACGCAGCAAACAACGCTGCGTAACGGAGTCGAGCCCGCGCAAACGGCCGCGCGGTCTCGCCCCTTCGGGCCGAAATCCCTCACGCGGGGTGGACGCTGGCGTCCGCGGGGGTGGTCCCCCTCACCCCCCGGCCCCCTCTCCCCCGCAAGCGGGGGAAAGGGGGAGCACGGCGACGGCGACCCCCTCCCCCGGCCCCTCCCCGCAAGGGGGAGGGGAGAGCTACGTGGTGGAGGTCGGGTTCCGGACGAGCCTCCGGCCCTCACCCCCGGCCCCCTCTCCCTTCCTACGGTGCACGCGAAGCGTGCGGCGCCATGCCGGGAGAGGGGGAGCACGACACAGCGAATGCCGAGGGTCAGGAAGCCCTCCCCCAGAATTGGGGGAGGGTGGCGAGCCTCAAGCGAGCCGGGTGGGGGCACACCGACGACGCGGTACGATCTCCGCCCACGCACGAGCAAAGCCCCTCCCTCGCCTGGAAGCACCGGAGCGTGGTGAGCCAGAGCACGACACCATGGAGCGCGAAGAGCGCCAGCGTGGAGATTCCCCTCTCCCGGAACGGGGGAGGGTGGCGAGCCTGAGCGAGCCGGGTGGGGGCGCTCGCAGACGCAGCTTGATGCCTGCGACACGCACGAGAAAAAGCCCCTCCCCCAGAAATGGGGGAGGGGTTGGGGAGGGGGCCCGCCGCGGACGCCAGCGCGAGCCCCGCGTGAGGGATTTCGGCCCGAAGGGGCGAGACCCCGCGGGCAGTTTCGCGGGGGCTCGACTCCGTTGCAGACGGTCGTTTCGTCTGCTACGGAGCCGAAGCCCGACCCGAGCGCCAGCGAGGGGCACGCCCGAACCCGCCGTCACAGCAGTTCAAGCCGGCTTCCGCAGCACCAGGCACGCCAGGTACGGCTTGCGGCACTCCGCCAGCGGTCGCGGCGGCGACAGAAAGATCCGCGAGAGCGGGTAGTACCAGAGACCCCAGACGAGCTTCTGGCGCCCGGTGCGGTTGACGTAGTGGGCCATGCGCGTGTGCGGGTCGGCGGAGAAGCGGCGCTCCTCCACGAACTCCAGGGACGCCACCTCCAGCCCGGACGGCGCCACGAGGTTGCGGTGCAGCGTGGCCTCGTCGTAGAAGCGCTGGAAGAAGATCCGCTCGCCCCGCTCGGCTTCGCGCTCGTACACCGCGCCGGCGCGGTACTCGGCGAAATACTCGCGGGCGAAGGGCACGGTGAGCACGGCCACGCCGCCGGGCGCCAGCACGCGCCCCAGCTCGCGCGCGGCGGGGACGTCGCCGTCGGCCTCGGGGGCGATGTGCTCGAACACGCTCACCGAGGTGACCAGGTCGAAGGCGCCGTCCGGGTACCCCAGCGTCCGCGCGTCCGCCGGCTCCGCGGCGAGGTTCGCCAGCTCCAGCTGCTCCGCGGCGGCCCGCGCCCAGCGCACCTCGTCGTCCACGATGTCGGTGGCGCGGACGTCGGCCCCGGGGAGCGCGGCGGCCAGGGTGACCGGGAGGAGCTTCGGGCTGGAAAGGTCGAGGACCGCGCGGGGGGCGGGCATGAAGCGCCGCACGGCCGCCAGCGCGAACTCCAGCTCGCGCCAGCGCACGTAGTCGATGGGGGTCAGCCACGCGACCAGGTTGGGGGGATAGCGCACCAGCCCCGCCAGGCGGCGCAGCTTCCCGCGCAGGGGGCGGGGCCAGCGCGAGCCCAGCCGCACGCCCAGCCGGTACGCGCTCCACAGGTCGAGGCCCACGGGCGGGCTCACCGGGCCGGCCCCGCGGCGGGGTCGGGGAAGTCGCCGTCCGCGCGCAGCCGGTCGCCCACCACCCGCGCGAACAGGCGGTAGCCCGCCGCGTTGTAGTGCGAGCTGCAGTCGGCGAACAGGGTGCACGGGTCGGCGGCGGGGCCCAGGCGGCGGAGCATCTCCGGGCCCGCGTGCAGCACGGGGACGCCGCGGCGCGCCAGGGCGTCGGCGAGCGGCTGGTCCGGCCAGCGCCCGGTGCGGCGCGCGTACACCAGGTCGCGGCCCACGGGCATCAGCACCACCAGCGGCCGCCGCCCGTCGGCGGCGGCCTCGCGGGCGAAGGCGGACAGGATCGCGGTCGTCAGCGCGAGGCCGCCGGCCGGGTGCGCCGGGTCGTAGAAGGGGAGGTGGCGCGGGACGCCGGCGAGCCGGGCGCGGAGGTGGAAGTCGGCGAGGGCCCACCGGACCAGCGCCGCGGTGTACGGGAAGCCGGGCCGGGGGCGCGCCAGGAACGCGTCGTGGGGCAGGTAGCGCTCCGGGTCGTCCGGGAGGGCGCGGAGGTCGGCCGCGGTGCGCACGGGGACGGGGACGTAGCGCAGCTCGCCGCGCGGGCCCGGGAGGAAGCGCGGCTTGAAGTACAGCTCCTGGTCCGGGTACAGGAGGACGCGGTACTGGTTGACGTTGCGGAGGATGTTCTCCGAGATGTGCCCCAGCACCACGACCGGGGCGCGGTCCAGGTGGCGCTGCGCCCGCACCAGCATCAGCGCCTGGTCCGAGCCGGAGGCGCCGACCCCGTAGTTGGCCACCCGGCACCCCAGCTCCACCCCCAGGACGTGCGGATACGCGCCGTCCTCGCCCACCTCGGACCCGGCGGTGAACGACTCGCCGTACGCCGCGGCGCAGGCGGGAACGGTGTCCGGGAACGCCGGGTCGGGGCGCGGCTGGAGCCTCACCACCCGCCCGGCGCCGTCGACCGCCGGACCCCACCCCAGCAGCGGGTTGCGGTGGGCCAGGTAGTAGCGCACCTGCGCGTCCGACAGCCGCGGGAGCTGCGCCATCCACCCGCGCCGCACCAGCACGCCGCACGCGACGGCGGAGGCGGCCTCGGCGAAGGCGAGGACCAGCGCCGCCAGGATCGCGGAAAACAGCAGCTGCTTGCGGCGCATGGGACGGCTGCGGGGGGGAGGCGGCGCGGCTCGCCGGTGCGGGGCGTGAGATTAACCGTCCCGGCGCCGGCCGCAAGGGGCCGCGCCTTCCGCCGCGGGCGGCCGGTCTTGCGTGCGCGCGGGAACGGACTATTCTCCTCCCTCTGCTCCCGGACGCCTCCACCACCGGCCCCGCCGGCTCAGACCGGTGCTCCCGCGGCGGCGGCGCCGGCGAGCCCCCGCATCCGCCCCGACCCTGCCCGCAGACATGGCCCTCCGAGACGTCGCCGCCCGCCTGGGGATCATGGGCGAGCTGCTGAGCTTCCTGTGGCAGCGCAGGCTGTGGTGGCTGATCCCCATGGTCCTGATGCTCCTGGTCCTCGGCACCCTCCTGGTGTTCGCCCAGGGGTCGGCCGCCGCCCCCTTCATCTACACCCTCTTCTAGGGGCCGCGTGGACGCTCCGGGTGCCGCCGCGCCGGTCCTCCTCGCGCTCGTGGGATATTCCTGCGGGAGCGTCCTCGCGGCCGGCGCCCGCAGGATCGTCCCGGGCCCGGGCGACCTCGCCGCGGTGGCCGCGCTCTGGGCCGCGCTGCTCCTGGGGATCGCGGAGCCGGGACGGTGGCCCGCCGCGGCCGCGGGCCTCCTCGCGGGAGCGGCGCTGGGTGCCGCGGGGGCGGCGCTCCGGCGGGGGGAGGCCGGCCGCCCGCACGAAGCCGGGGGCGAGGAGGAAGAAGCGGGAGCGTGGGCGGCCTGGAAGCGCTTCGCCGCGCGGATGGGAAGCTTCCAGGGGCGCATGCTGATGGGCTTCTTCTACTTCGTCGTGCTCCCCCCCTTCGCGCTGCTGGCCCGCGCGCGCGGCGAGGGGCGGCCGGACGGGGCCGCCGCGACCTTCTGGCTGCCGCGCCCGGCGGCCTCCGCGGAGCTGCGCCGGGCGCGCGACCAGTTCTGATGCACATCCTGGGGATCTCCTGCTTCTACCACGACGCGGCGGCGGCGCTGGTGCGCGACGGCGTGGTGGTGGCCGCCGCCGAGGAGGAGCGCTTCAGCCGGCGCAAGCACGACCCGCGGTTCCCCCGCCGGGCCGTGGACTTCTGCCTGGAGCACGCGGGGATCGCGGCGGGCGACCTGGACTACGTGGTCTTCTACGAGAAGCCGCTCGTCAAGTTCGAGCGCATCCTCACCACGGCCCTGCGGTCCTTTCCGCGCTCGTGGAAGGGCTTCGGGGAGTCCATGATCACCTGGCTGGACGAGAAGCTGTGGATCAAGGCGGTCATCCAGAAGGAGCTGGGGATCGCCGCGGAGCGCGTCCTGTTCACCGACCACCACACCGCGCACGCGGCGAGCGCCTTCTTCTGCTCGCCCTTCGCGAGCGCCGCCGTGCTGACGGTGGACGGGGTGGGGGAGTGGACCACCAGCGCCGCCGGAACGGCCACCGGTGCGTGGGAGGAAGGCGGGAGGAACAGCATCGACCTCGCGCGCGAGACGCGCTTCCCGCACTCGCTGGGGCTGCTGTACTCCGCGTTCACCGCCTGGCTGGGCTTCGAGGTGAACGAGGGGGAGTACAAGGTCATGGGGATGGCCCCGTACGGCGAGCCGAAGTACCAGGACCGCGTCCGCCGGGTGGTGCGGGTGGCGGAGGACGGCTCCTTCCGGCTGGAGATGGACTTCTTTTCCTTCCACCATTCGCCGGAGCACTCCTACTCTCCCAGGTTCGTGGAGCTCTTCGGGCCGGCGCGCGACCCGGGCGCGGAGTTTGTCACCCGCCTCACGCACCCGGGGCGCGCCGCGGACGCGCGCGAGCTGGAGCGCAACCAGTACTACGCGGACGTGGCCGCGAGCATCCAGCGGGTGGTGGAGGACACGCTGGTGGCGATGGCGGCGCACCTGCGGCGCAGCACCGGCGAGACACGACTGTGCATGGCGGGCGGGGTGGCGCTCAACAGCGTCGCCAACGGCCGCATCCTGCGCGAATCGGGGTTCGAGGAGCTGTACGTGCAGCCCGCGGCGGGGGACGCCGGGGGGGCGGTGGGCGCTGCGCTCTACGCATACCACGTGGTGCTGGGGATGCCGCGGGTGTACGTGATGGAGGACGCCTACCTGGGCAGGGAGTACGGCGAGGACGAGGCCCGGGCATTCCTGGACGCGCGCGGCGTCCGCTACGAGGTGTACGACGACGAGGCCCGGATGCTGGACCGCCTGGTGGACGACCTGCTGGACGGCCGGGCGATCGGGTGGTCGCAGGGCCGGTTCGAGTGGGGTCCGCGCGCGCTGGGGAACCGCAGCATCCTCGCCGACCCGCGGCGCGAGGAGATGAAGGCGACCGTCAACGAGAAGATCAAGCTCCGCGAGCCCTTCCGCCCCTTCGCCCCGGCGATCCTGGAGGAGCGCGCGGGCGACTTCTTCGACGGGATCCCCGACCCGGCGCGGCACTGGACCGCCCGCTTCATGCTGGCGGTGCTCCCCTGGAAGGAGGCAGGCGGGCGGCTCGCCCCGGCGGTGAACCACCTGGGGACGGGGCGCCTGCAGACGGTGCGCAGGGAGTGGAACCCACGCTACCACGGGCTGATCTCGCGCTTCGGCGAGGCCACCGGGGTCCCGGTTCTCATGAACACCAGCTTCAACCTCCGCGGCGAGCCTATCGTCGCCACCCCCGCGGACGCCTTCGGCACCTTCAGCCGCAGCGGGCTGGACGTGCTGGTGCTCGGCAGCGTCGTGGTGCGCCGGTGACGCCCCCGGCACCGGCCCCGCGCGGCGCGGCGCGCATCCCCACCCTGGACGGGTGGCGCGGCCTCGCGATCGCGATGGTGGTGGTCGCCCACGCCGCCGGCCCGCTCCTCCACGCGGGGAAGCTGCCGCCGGGGTGGGTGCACGCGGTGTACCTGGGCCGGTACGGCGTGGCGCTCTTCTTCGGGCTGAGCGGCCTGCTCATCTGCACGCGCCTGCTGGACGAGCTGCGCGCCGCCGGGCGGATCTCGCTGGGCGGCTTCTACCTGCGCCGCGGCTTCCGCATCCTCGTCCCGGCGGCGGCGTACCTGGCGGCCGTGGGCGTCCTCGGCGCCCTGGGGATCCTCCCGGTGGATCCCCGGGAGTGGCGGGCGGCGCTGCTGTTCTTCCGCAACTACGTGCCGGTGTTCTTTGACGGGGGCGCGGGGCGGTACACGGGGCACTTCTGGTCGCTGGCGGTGGAGGAGCACTTCTACCTCCTCTTCCCGCTCCTGCTGGCCTGGCGCCGGGGGCGGCGGTGCCTCCCCTGGCTGGTCGCCGCGGCGGGGGCGACCGCGGCGTGGAGGTACCTGGACGGGCACCACGGCTGGGGGGCGGGGTGGCTGGGGCTGGCCCCGTACACCGCGGAATACCGCACCGACGTCCGCATGGACGGGCTGCTGTGGGGGTGCGTGATGGCGCTGCTCCTGGACGACCCCGCCCGGCGCGCCCTGCTGGCGCGCGCGCTCCGGCCCGCCGCCTGGGCGTGCGTGGCCGGGACGTACGCGGCGCTGGTGTGGCTGGCGTGGCCCGGCTTCCTGTGGAGCGCGCTCCTGGTGCCGCCCATGCTGGCGGGGACGGTGCTGCACCCGCGCGCGCTCCCCGCGCGGGTGCTGGAGTGGGAGCCGCTGCGCCGCCTGGGCGGGATCTCGTACAGCCTGTACCTGTGGCACATCCTGTTCATGCCCCAGCTGGCGGAGAACGCTCCGCTGGGGGTGCTGCAGGCATTCCCGCTGAACCTGGCCTGCGCCTTCGCGATGGCCGCGGCGAGCCGCCGCTGGGTGGAGCTCCCGGCCGTCCGCGCCGGGGAGCGGGCCCTGGCGCGCCTGCGGGAGCGCCGCCCGCTCGCGCCTCGCCGCGCGCGCATGCGGACGGCGGGCGCGTAGATGTGCGGGATCGCGGGGGAGCTGGCGTTCCACGGGGCCGCGCCCGTCGCCCGGGAGCGGGTGGACGCGATGCGCGACGCCATGGCGCACCGCGGGCCGGACGGCGCGGGGACGTGGGTGTCGGAGGACGGCGCCGTGGGGCTGGGGCACCGCCGGCTGGCCGTCATCGACCTGTCCGACGCCGCGGCGCAGCCCATGGCCAGCGGGGACGGGCGGCTGCGCCTGGTCTTCAACGGCGAGATCTACAACCACGCCGAGCTGCGGCGCGAGCTGGAGCGCGCGGGGCGCCGCCGCTGGGTGACGGACCACTCGGACACCGAGGTGATCCTGCACGCCTTCGAGGCGTGGGGGATGGACATGCTCCACCGCTTCCGGGGGATGTGGGCCTTCGCGCTCTGGGACGACCGCCGCCGGGAGCTGTGGCTGGTGCGCGACCGCGTGGGCGTCAAGCCGCTGTACTACGCGCTGCACCCCCGCGGGCTGGTGTTCGCCTCGGAGATCAAGGCGCTCCTGCGGCACCCCGCGCGGCCCCGCGCCGTGGACGAGGTGGCGCTGTACCACTACCTGTCGTTCCTCGCCACGCCCGGGCCGGACACCCTGTTCGCCGGGGTGCGCAAGCTCCCCGGGGGGTGCCTGCTGCGCGTGGACGCGGAGGGGCGGGTGGAGGAGCGCCGCTGGTGGGACGTGTGGGACCACGTGCGCCCGCTGCGCGGCGCGAGCGACGGCGAACTGGCCGAGCGCGTGCTGCACGAGCTGACGGAGGCGGTCCGCCTGCGAAAGGTGAGCGACGTGCCCGTGGGGGTCTTCCTTTCCGGCGGGATCGACTCCAGCGCGAACGCGGCGCTCTTCTCGGCGGACCGCGCGGGGCCGGTGAAGACCTTTTCCATCGGCTACGCCGGCGACCACCCCAGCGCCCCCGACGAGCTCCAGCACGCCCGCCGCGTGGCCGAGGCGCTGGGAACCGAGCACCACGAGCGGCGCCTCACCGAGGACGACCTCCTCGGCTTCCTCCCGGAGATGGTCCGGCTCCAGGACGAGCCGGTCGCCGACCCGGTGTGCGTGCCTGTGCACTTCCTGGCCCGGATGGCGAGGGCGGAGGGGGTGGTGGTGGCGCAGGTGGGGGAGGGGGCGGACGAGCTGTTCTGGGGGTACCCCGGCTGGAAGCGCGCCCTGGAGCTGGAGCGCTGGAACGCGCTCCCCGTGCCGGCGGCGGCGAAGCGCGCCGGTCTGCTGGCGCTGCGCGCGGGCGGCAAGGGGCGCTCGCACCCGTACGAGCTGCTGCGGCGCGGCGCGGCCGGGCTGCCCCTGTTCTGGGGCGGGGCGGAGGCCTTCGGCGAGGCGCGCAAGCGGGCGCTTCTCTCGCCGGCGCTGCTCCGGCGGCTCCCCGCCGGGCTCACCTCGTGGGAGGCGGTGCGGCCGGTGCGGGAGCGCTTCCTGGAGGCGGCCTGGGAGCCGTCGCCGCTGCACTGGATGTCGTACCTGGACCTGCGGATGCGCCTCCCGGAGCTGCTCCTCATGCGCGTGGACAAGATGTGCATGGGCGCCGGGGTGGAGGGGCGGGTCCCCTTCCTGGACCACCGGCTGGTGGAGCTCGCCTTCAGCATTCCCGCCGCGGCGAAGACGCGCGGGGGCGACCTCAAGCACCTGCTCAAGAAGGCGGTGCGCGGCGTGGTCCCGGACGAGGTGACCCGCCGGCCCAAGCAGGGCTTCGGCGTGCCCGTGCAGGAATGGTTCTCGGGGCGGCTGGGTCGGGTGGCGCGCGCGGAGCTGGAGCGCTTCTGCCGCGACACCGACTTCCTGGACGTCCGCGAGGTCCGGCGCACGCTCGACCGGGGCGACGCCCGGGGGGCGTGGTACCTCCTCAACCTGGCGCTCTGGTGGAGGGAGCACCTGGCGTGAGCGCGCCCGTGGACGCCGCCCCGCCGGGCCGGCCGTGGACGCGCGCGGCGTGGCTCCCCCGCCGGGGCTCGCCTCTCGCCCGCTCGGTGCTGGAAACGCTGGGCACCCGCGTGGTCCTGCTGGGGCTGGCGATGGTGGCCAACGTGCTGGTGGCGCGGGCGCTGGGGCCGGCGGGGCGCGGCTACTACGGCGTGGCCGGCGCGGTCACCGGGCTCGCCGTGCAGTTCGGGACGTTCGGCCTGCATGCCTCGAACACCTTCCACGTGGCGAGGGGACGCGGCCGCGTCCCGCTCCTCGTCGCCAACAGCCTCCTGGTGGCCTTCGGGCTGGGAGGTCTGATCGCGGCGGTCTGCTTCGGGGTGTTCTTCCGCTGGCCGGAGCGCGCGCCGCTGTACGGGCTCCCCATGGTGCTGGCGCTGGCGGCGGTCCCCTTCTCGCTCGCCTACGTCCTCCTGCAGAGCGTGCTCCTGGGGCTGGAGGAGTTCCGGACCTGCAACAAGCTGGAGGCGGCGCTGGCGCTGTTCGGGCTCGCCTGGGCGGCTGCGCTGGTCGTGGCGGGGCGGGCCACGGTGACCACGCTGCTGGCGGGGGCGGTGCTGGGCGCCGTGCTGGTCTCCGGCGCGGCGCTGGCCCGGCTGAAGCCGTACCTGCGGGGGCGGGTGCGCCCGTCGCGGGAACTGCTTGGCTCCACGCTCCGGTACGGGCTCCGGGGGTACGCGGCCGGCTGCTTCGCCTACCTGGTGCAGCGCACCGACCTGCTGATCCTGGACCGGGTGCACGGCTCGCGGGAGACCGGGTACTACGCCGCCGCGGTGTCGGTCGCCATGGTGCTGGGCGTGGTGCCCACGGCGCTGGGCACCATCCTCTTCCCCCGCCTCTCGGCGATGCGGGACCCGGAGGAGCGGTGGCGCGTGGTGGCGCGGGTGCTCCCGCGGCTCGCCGTGGTGATGGCGGCGGCGGCGGCGCTGGGGGCGCTGCTCGCCGGGCCGGCGGTGCACCTGCTCTTCGGCGCCGAGTTCGCCCCGGCGGTGGCGCCGCTGCGCCTGCTGATGCCGGCGGTGCTGCTGCTTTCCGTCAACTCGGTGCTGATGAACTACCTGGCGTCGTCGGGGATGCCGCCCGTGACGGTGTACTCGCCGGCGGCGGCCACGGCGGTCAACGTGGCGCTCAACCTGTGGCTGATCCCCCGATTGGGCGGGACCGGCGCGGCGGTCTCGTCGCTGGTGGCGTACGCCTGCATGGTGGCGTTCAGCGTGGCGTACCTGCGCCGGGAGCGGCGCCGGAGGGAAGGGCGGTGAGCCACGGCGAGTTCGGGCGCGTCTACCGCTCGGCGGTGGACGCGGCGTGGGGGCGGTGGAGCCCCGCCATGCAGGAGGAGATCGCCCGCCACTGCCGCGGGTGGGCCCCCGGACGCTACGACTTCCGGGGCTACCTGGACGCGTCGGTGGAGCGCTACCACCGGGCCTACCTGGAGCTGGAGCGGCACGGCGGCCGTCGGGTGTGCGACGTGGGGGGCTTCTGGGGGGTGTTCGCGACCACGCTGGCGCGGCTCGGCTTCCACGTCACCCTGACGGAGGCGCTGCGCTTCTACGGCCCGTCCTTCCGGGGCCTGTTCGACCTGGCGGCGGCGGAAGGGGTGCGCGTGCTGGACCACGACCCCTTCCAGCCGGAGCGGCCGCTGGAGGGGCCGTTCGACTTCGTCGCGGTGATGGCGGTGCTGGAGCACTACCCGCACTCGCTGCGCGACTTCGCGGCCAACGTGGCGGCCGGGCTGGCCCCGGGGGGCGCCCTGTTCCTGGAGGTCCCCAACGTGGCGCACTGGCCGAAGCGCATCAACCTGCTGCGCGGGGTGTCGCCGCTCCCGTCGGTGCGCGAGATCTGGGAGTCGGACACACCGTTCACCGGCCACCACCACGAGTTCAGCCGCGCGGAGCTGCGCGACCTGGCGGGGCTCGCCGGGCTGGAGGTGCGGGCGGAGCAGGCCTTCAACTACTCGCCGCGCCGCGGCGGGTGGAAGTACCGGGCGCTGGTGGGCCCCGTGGAGTCGCTCGCCTTCCGCCTGCTCCCCGACAGCCGCGAGTGCCTGGCGGTCACCTGCGTGCGGCCGGAGGGGCCGGGGTGAGCGCGGCGGGGCTCCCCCCGGAGAACCTGTACGGCCACACCAAGAAGCTGCGCTTCATCCTGGAGCGGGTGGAGGCGTTCCGCCGCGCCCGCGGCCGCCCGGTCCGGCTCCTGGACTTCGGCTGCGGCAACGGCGCGGCGGTGTCGCGCTTCCTGGCGGGCCCCGGCATCCGCTACCACGGGGTGGACGTGCACCCGGAGTCGCTGGCCCACGCCCGGCGCGCCTTCGGGAGCGCGGAGGCCACCTTCCACGAGCGGGTCCCCGACGGCGTGGAGTTCGACGTGATCGTCTACGCCGACGTGCTGGAGCACCTGGCGGACCCGGCCGCGACGCTGCGGGAGCACGTGGCTCTCCTGGCGCCGGACGGCCTGGTGCTGGGCGCGGTCCCCAACGGCTACGGCCCGTTCGAGATGGAGCACCGCCTGATCCGGCTCCCCGGCGTCCGCCACGCCATCCGCCTGGGCGGCCGCCTGCGCCGCCTGGGCGCCGCCCCCGCGCCCCCCTCCGCCGACGCGCTCCCGTACAACCTGGCCTCGGGCCACGTGCAGTTCTTTTCCCTCCCCGCGCTCCGCCGCTGCCTCCGCTCCGCCGGCCTGGAGCCGACCGAGGTGAGGAACGGCGCCTTCGTGGGCGCGCCGGTCAGCGAGCGCTTCCTGCTGCGCGGCGAGGCGGTGGCGCGCGCCAACGCGCGCGCCGCGGACTTCCTGCCGCACTGGATCGTGTCCACGTGGTACTTCGCCGCGGTGCTGCGGGAGGGGCCGCCACCCGGCTGAGCCCTCACCGGGCTCGCTTGAGGCTCGCCACCCTTTCTCTTCATTCGGTTTCACGCGAAGCGTGAAGCGCCATTCCTGGGAGAGGGGCCCACAGCGTGTGCTCCGGCGGGCTCCGGTGTTCGGGGTCGGCCGGGGCAGGCTCCTCCGGCGGTGCGACACCCGAAGGGACTCGCAGAGCACTCGCCCACCGGTTGAGCAGGTTCGCGAGATCACGTTGGCTTCGAACAAACGCACCGCCTGCGGACCCTCCCCCGACCTCCCGACGCAGATCGCAACGGCAACGGCAACGCCCCTGGAACGACAGGAAACCCTCCCCCAGAATTGGGGGAGGGTGGCGAGCCTAAGCGAGCCGGGTGGGGGCACCCCCGCGGACGCCAGCGCGAGACCCGCGTGAGGGATTCCGGCCCGAAGGGGCGAGACCCGGCGGCAGTTTGCCGGGGCTCGACTCCGTTGGGCTGCGTCGTTTGCAGCCCTACGGAGCCGAAGCCCGACCCCGGCGCCAGCCGGGGGCACGCCCGAACCCGCCGTTAGCCGTAGCCGTTCAGTCGGTAAGAAGCCCCGGGTACACCACCCCGTCCGGGGCGTCGAAGTCGAGCCCGAGAAGCTCCGCCACCAGCGGCGCGATCCCGGTGAGCGGCAGGAGCGGCGCGACGGCGCCCGCGCGGATCCCCGCCCCCGCCGCCACCAGCCCGGTGTGCATCTCCGGGTGGTCGGGGTGGTGGCCGTGGCTCATCCCGGGATTGGGCCGCAGCGCCGGCCCCTCCGCCCGCGAGTCGATCACGAACCCGGGCGCCGCCGCCAGCGCGAAGGGCGAGTCGGGGTCGCTCCCCAGGGCGTCCAGCTCGGCCCGCTCCACCACCCGGAAGGTCGCCCGCACCGCCCCCGGGAGGGCGTCGAGAAGGCGGCGCGCCGCGGCCGCGCCGTCGGGGGCGGAGGGGTGGACGCGCAGGAGGGCGGAGCCGCCCAGGGCGTGGAAGGTGGCCTGCCAGTCGCCACCCTCCAGGCGCGGGGGGCGCAGCCCCGCCTCCGCCAGCCAGGCGTTGGGGCGAACCTGGGTGTGCACCTCCATCATCCCGTGGTCGCCGGTGACGACGACGGCGGTGCGGTCCCAGGCGCGGGTGCGCTCCACCACCTCCAGGAGCAGGCTCACCACCTGGTCCGACGCGGCCACCGCCCGCGCCCGCCGCGGGTTGCGCCAGTCCGGCTCCTGCGGCACCTGCACCGTGGCCTGCGTGTGCACCATCAGCAGCGTGGGGCGGCGGCGCTCGAACAGGTACGCCGCCATCGCCGCGACGTGCAGGTCGTGGGCGAGGAGCCGGTTGCTGAAGTTGTCCGCCGTGAGCCGGCCGGCCGCTTCCCGCTCCAGCTCGTCGAGCAGCCCGGGGGGCGCGGCGGCGGCGCGGAGCGCGTCCACCAGGCGATCGTCGCTCCCGGGCCACACGTCCGGGACGTTCCAGTCGATCGCGGCGCCCACGGTCAGCGGCCACCCCAGCGCGGCCGTGGTACCGCCGCGGGCGCGGACGGCGTCCCAGAGCGCCGGCACCCGGATCATCGAGGCGTCCTTGAGCCAGGGCGCGTCCTCGACCGGGTCGAACGCGCGGTCGCCGTGGATGCCGTGGCGGACGGGGAGCGCGCCCGTGGCCAGCGTGGTGTGCGCGGGGTAGGTGAGCGAGGGGAAGATGCTGCGGACCGCGACGGCGTGGGCCCCCTCGCGGTACAGATGCCGCATGGCCGGCGCGGGCCAGGCGGGGTCCAGGTAGTACGCGGGGAGGAGGCCGTCCACGGAAACCAGGACGACGTGCTCGGCCCTCGGCCTGCGGTGTGTGTCCATGCTCTCTCTGCGTCCGTGGTCGCTGCTGAACCCCGCTTTCCACGTCGCAAGCGGCAGGCCGGACACGGGGTGAACGGCGGGTTTCGGGCGTGCCCCCGGCTGGCGCCGGGGTCGGGCTTCGGCTCCGTAGGGCTGCAAACAACGCAGCCCAACGGAGTCGAGCCCCGACGATACTGCTGTCGGGTCTCGCCCCTTCGGGCCGAAATCCCTCACGCGGGGTTCGCGCTGGCGTCCGCGGGGGCCCCCTCCCCGGCGCTGCGCGCCGTCCCGCCGTTCCGCCGCAGCCGCTCAGTCGCTCAGGCCGGCACGCTCCCGCACCGCCATCATCGTCGCCTGCATCAGCGCCACGACCACGCCGTCGTCCGCCCCGGCGTCCGCGCCGTCCGGCAGCGCGACCAGCTCGCCCGAGCAGACGGTGAGCGTCCGCCCCGCCCGCACCACCCGCCCCACGGCCCGGAAGCGCGCCCCGGCGCCCGGCGCGAGCAGGTTGACCTTGAACTCCACGCTGAGCACGGCGGACCCCGGCGGCATCAGCGTGAGCGCGGCGTACCCGCAGGCGCTGTCGACGACCGCCGTGGCCGCCCCGGCGTGCAGGAAGCCGTGCTGCTGCCCGAGCTCGGCGCGGAAGGGCAGCTCCACGACCACGCGGCCGGGCTCGACCGCAGCGAGCCGTGCCCCGAGGGTCGCCATGAAGGCCTGGCGCGCGAAGCTCGCGCGCACCCGCGCGTCGTAGCCGGGGTCCTGCGGTTGGAAGCGCATGGGTGTCTCCGTCGCTCAGGTCCGGGGCGTGCCTGGAGGAGCGTTTTGCCGTTGCCGTCGCGGCCGTCGCGTGAGGGATGCGCGCCCGGCAGGGCCGAGACCCCGGGGGCCGTTTCCCGGGGGCTCGGCTGCGTTGGACACGGTAGTTTCGTGTCCTACGCAGCGCGCAGCCCGACCCCCGCGCCAGCGGGGGGCACGCCCGAACCCTGTCGTCGCAGTCCCGTAGTCAGCCGTTCAGCAACCGCACGCACAACACGGCCCAGGCGAGAACGGTGATGACGAGCTTGTAGTCGGAAAGGAGCGTGTCCGTGGGCGACTCCCCGGCGGACCGCGCGGCGAGGACGCCGTAGCGGAACAGGCCCGCCAGCACCAGCGGGATCGTGGTGAGGAGCACGGGGCGCTCCACCAGGACGAAGAGGCCGTAGACGACGAACGCGCCGGCGCCGGCCGCCCAGGCGAACCGGTCCAGCACCCGGGCGGAGTAGCGGCGGAGCACGGGGCGCGCGGACTCGCCCCGCACGCGCAGCTCCTGCCGCCGCTTGAGCGCGGCAAGGTACGCGGCCAGGCAGAGCGTGGTGACGAGCATCCAGGCGGAGAGCGGCACGCCGATGCCGTGGGCGCCCCCGTACACCCGCAGCACGAAGCAGAGCGCCACCACGAACAGCTCCACCCAGGCGACGTGCTTGAGGACGGTGGAGTACGCCGCCGCCGTCAGCAGGTACGCGGCGACGGGGAGGGCGAGCACGGGGCGCAGCGCCATCCCGGCGGCGAGGGCGGCGGAAAGCCCGGCGAGGACCGCCAGCGCGGCGCCCGGTGCGAGCAGGCCGGCGGCGAGCGGACGGGTGCTGCGCTTCAGGGGGTGCCGGACGTCCAGCTCCCGGTCCAGGAGGTCGTTGAGGACGTAGCCCCAGGAGGCGGCGAGGCAGAACAGGACGAAGGCGGCGGCCGCCGCGCGCACGCTGGCGGGGTCGCCGGTGCGGCCGGCGAAGACGAGCGGCGCGAGCACGAAGCCGTTCTTGACCCACTGCCGGGGGCGCAGCAGGCGCGCGCCGTGGACCAGCGCCGCCAGCCGGGAACGGGGCGGCACGGCGGCGACGGCGGCGTCGCGGACGGGGGGCGCGAGGGTGGAGTGCACGGTGGGGTCAGACCTTGAGCCGCTCGAAGAGCGGGGCGGGGAGGGCGCGCAGCGCCAGGGACACCCAGCGCCAGGGCCACGGGAGGTAGACGACCCGCCGGCCGCGGCGGACGGCGTCCAGCATGCCCTCCGCCACGCGGTCGGGGGACGCGGTCAGCCGCGGGGGCGTGCGGCCCCAGGTCATGCGCGTGTCCACGAAGCCGGGGCGCGCCACGGTGACGCGGACGCCGGTGCCGCGCAGGCGTCCCCGCAGCCCTTCCAGGTACGTGTCGAGCCCGGCCTTGGCGGAGCCGTAGTGGTAGTTGCCGGCGCGCCCGCGGTCGCCGGCCACCGATGACACGGCGCACACGAAGCCGCCGCCCCGCCGCGCCAGCCGGGCCACGACCAGGTCGATCAGCGACACGCACGCCACGTAGTTGACCAGGAGCATCCGCTCCACGTCGCCGCGGTCGGCGGGGTCGCCCATCTCGCCCAGGCAGCAGACGACGCCCGCGACGGGCGCCGCGGCGAAGCACCGGGCGACCGCGTCGGGGTGCGAGGCGAGGTCCAGCGCGTCGCAGCGCACCACGTGCGCGGGGACGCCGTGGCGGATGCGCGCGTCGGCGGCCACGGCGCCCAGCTCGTCCGGGTCGCGCCCGGCGAGCACCAGCGGGTGGCCGTCCCGCGCGAGCCGCCGCGCCACCGCGCGGCCCAGCCCGCCGCTCGCCCCCAGCACCAGGACCGGCGCGCCGGCGGGGATCACGCGGCGCCCGCCGGCACGGGGGCGCCGGCCGCGAGGCCCAGCCGCTCCCCCAGCGAGGAGCAAAAGACGCCGGCGGGGTCCAGCGCGGCGAGCTCCTGGCGGAAATCCGGGAGCGCGGGGTACATGCGGGCCACCTCCGCGGGGCCGGCGACGGCGTCCTTGGCCAGGTACACCCGCCCGCCGTGGTCCGCGGCGAGGCGCCCCAGCTCGCGCACCAGCGCCACGGCGTCCGGGGTGCACGCGAAGTCCAGCGCCAGCGTCCACCCCGCCAGCGGAAAGGACAGGTGGCCGATCCCCCCGCCGCCCATGCGCTTGAGCACGGCCAGGAGCGGGGGGAGGCCGCCGCGGGCGCACCGGTCCAGCGCGGCGGCCACGGCGGCGCGGGCGGCCGGGACGGGGAAGGCGGCCTGCAGCTGGAGCATGCCGCGGGGGCCGTACAGCAGGTTCCACCCGGCGACGCCGTCCAGGGGGAAGAGGAAGCGCTCGATGGCAACGACCCGGCCGGGCTCGCGCCCGGCCCGCGCGAAGCGGAGGGCGTTGTAAGCGCGCACGCCCCAGCGCCGCACCAGCCCCGCGGGGGGCGCCAGCGGGACGCGCGGCGCCGGCCGGGCGGGCGGGGTCCGGTGCGGGTCGGCGGGGTCCGGGGCCTCGTCCGGGAGGGCGTGGCGCGCTCGCGTCCGCACGCCGCGCCCCCGGCCGCGCCCGGGCGCCAGGCAGTCCAGCCAGAGGACGTCGAACGGGTGGCCGGCGGGGGCGTGCTCCCAGTCGTCGAGCGTGTCCGCCAGCTCCGCGGTCCGGCCGGTCTCCACCCGGAGGTACGCGCTGGGCACGCGCTCCAGCCGGATCCGCGCGGCGAGCACGATCCCGCTGAGCCCCATCCCCCCGACGGTCGCGCGGAAGGCGCCGGGGTGCTCGGCGGGCGAGCAGCGGCGCACCTCGCCGTCGCCGCACAGGAGCTCCAGCCCGGCCACGTGGTCGCCGAAGGAGCCGGCGGCCGGGTGGTTCTTGCCGTGCACGTCGGCGGCGACGGCGCCGCCCACGGACACGTGGCGGGTGCCGGGGAGCGCGGGCGGGAGCCAGCCGCGGGGGAGGAAGGTGCCCACGACGTCGCCCAGCGCCGCCCCGCCCTCGCACTCCAGGATCCCCGTGGCGGCGTCGAAGTCCAGGAAGCGGTCCAGCCGCCCGGTGAGGACCACGGCGCCGCCGCCGTTCAGGGCGGCGTCGCCGTAGCTCCGCCCCATCCCCCGCGCGACCAGCCCGCCGGCCGGCCGCGACCGCACCAGCGACACCAGCTCGTGCCGCCGTTCGGGACGGTACACGCGGCAGCGCTCGGCGGGGTGGCGCCCCCAGCCGTGGAGCACGCGGTCCGGTGCGGAGATGGGTGGATCCATGGGGAGGGTGGGGCGGGTGCGCGGGCGGGAGCGGGAACCCTACCACGGCCCCCGGCCCCGCGCAAGCGTCCGCCCGCGTGCACGCGCCCGTCCCTGGCCCGCGTCCGCCGCGCGGCTTACGTTTCGGCTCCCGGACCCCGCAGCCGCGGCTCCTTGCGAGCGCGGCTCCCCCCGACCCGACCGATGTCCTCGATCCAGATCGCGGCGGCCCTCCCGGAGCCGCCGAGGGGCCTCGCGCGCGCCGCGCCGGCCGCCTTCGCGGCGGTGATGCTCCTCGCCTCGCTCCAGGCCGTGTGGACGCGCGGTGGGACGGCGGGCGCCGCCGCGTTCGCCGTGGGGGTGGTGACGGCGGCGCGGGTCCCCCCCGGGCGGCTGCGCGCCGCCGCGCGCCGCGTCGGGGCCCGCCACCTCCTCTGGCTGGGCGGGCTCACGCTGCTCCTGGCCGCGACCTTCGCCTTCGTCTATCCGCTGGCCGACGCGGGCGTGCTGGGCGGCGGGAGCGACCGCGACGAGGCGCTGGACCTGGCGGTGCGCGCCCTGGCCGCGGGGGAGCACCCGTACCGCCTGCGCACCTACCTGGGCAACCCCATCACGCCCATGCCGGGGGCGCTGCTCCTGGCCGCGCCCTTCGTGGCGCTGGGCGGCTCCGCGCTCCAGGTGCTGTCCTGGGTTCCCGCGCTCGCCCTGGCGCTGGGGCGCGCGCTCCGCGACCGGGGCGCCGGGATCCTGCTGACGGCGGCGGCGGTGGCGCTCTGCCCGGAGGCCCTGCGCGACCTGCTCGGCGGCGGCGACCTGTTCGTCAGCGCGGCCTACGTCACCGTCGCCCTGGTGCTGGCGATGGACGCCGCCGGGGGCCGGAGCTCGCGGTGGGCGGCGGCGGCGGCGTCCGTGCTGCTGGGCGTCACGCTCTCCTCCCGGCCCAACTTCGCGCTGCTCTTCCCGCTGGCGCTGGCCGGCCTCGCCCGGGCGGGGGGAGGCCGCGGGATGCGGATGGGCGCGCTCGCCGTGGCCACCTTCGCCGCGGTTACGGCGCCGCTCTACCTGGCCGACCCCGCCGGCTTCTCGCCGCTGCACACCGCCGACAAGCTCCGCCAGTTCGAGCAGGTGCTCCCGCACGCGGCGGCGTGGGTGACCGGCGCGACCGCGGCCGCCGCGCTTCTCCTCGCCCTCCGCCCGGCAAACCGCCGCACGGACGCGCTCCTCCTGCACTGCGCGGCGGTGCAGGCGGTCCCCGTCGTCGCCACCACGCTGATGTCGCTGCTCCCGGGGTACCGCCCCTTCGCCGACCTGAGCGGGAGCGGGCTGGTGCTGGTGCCCCTGGTGCTCGTCCCGCTGTGGTCGGCGCGCGTGGCCGCCCCGGCCGCCCCGGCCGCCCCGTGAGCGGGACGCTGCGCATCCTCCGGGACGGCCCCGAGCGCGATTCCCGGGCGGGTCCGGGTGCGGTCCCCTGGGACGAGGTGGCGCGGTGGGCCCGCTCCGGCCGGCTCGCCGGCCGCCTCTTTCGCGCGCCCGAGGCCGAGCTGCACACCCGGGACGTGCGCTTCCTCCGCCGGCCGCTCCTGTCCGCGCTCCTGGTGCGGCTTCTGGGGCGGCGCGCCTGGATCGTGGACGCCGCGGGCGGGCGCCACCCGGTGGGGGCGCCGCTGCTCGCCGCGTGGGGCGCCCGCTTCGCGCGCGACCTGGCCGGCTCGCGCGCCCTCCTCCGCGGCGTGGAGCGCGACCTGGAGCGGCTGGAGCGCGCGGCGGCCGCGCGCCCGCCGGGGCGCCGCGTCCCCGGGGCAGGCGCGCCCGTGTACCTGCGCACCGACCTGTGGTTCGGCGTCGCGGCCGGGGGCTCGGTGGCCCACGTGGCGGGGGTGGCGAACCACCTGGACGCGTGGGGGGAGCCCGCCGTGGTGCTGACCACGGACCCGCTCCCCCTGGTGCGCCCGGAGCTGGAGCAGCACGTGGTGCGGCCCGGCGCGGAGTTCTGGGACTTCCGGGAGCTCCCCGACCTGCGCTTCAACCGCGTGTTCGAGGAACGGGCCGCGGCGCTCCTCCGGGGGCGGCGCGTCGCCTTCTTCTACCAGCGCTACGGCGCGCACGGCTACGCCGGCGCCTCGCTGGCCCTGGCGCGCGGGGTGCCGCTGGTGGTGGAGTTCAACGGCTCCGCGGCCTGGCTCGGCCGCCACTGGGGCGAGCCGCTGCGCTTCGAGGCGCTGGCGGACCGCGTCGAGCGCGTCGTCCTGGCGTCGGCGGAGCTGGTGGTGGTGGTCGCCGACGCGCTCCGCGACCGGCTCGCCGCCGCGGGGGTCCCGCCGGAGCGGATCCTCGTCAACCCCAACGGCGTGGACCCCGACCGCTACTCGCCGGCCGTGGACGGCTCCCGCGTCCGCGCCCGGTACGGCCTGGGCGGCGCGCCGGTCGTGGGGTTCATCGGCACCTTCGGGCCCTGGCACGGCGCGGAGGTCCTGGCGGACGCCTGGGGGCGGATGCGGGCCGGGCGCCCCGACCTGCACGGCGCGCGGCTGCTGATGATCGGGAGCGGGGCGCGTCTGGAGGCGACGCGCGCGGCGCTGGAGCGCGGGGGCGCCGCCGGGGCGGCCGTGCTGACGGGGCTGGTGCCGCAGGAGGAGGGGGCGGAGCACCTGGCCGCCTGCGACGTCCTGGTCGCCCCGCACGTCCCCAACCCCGACGGCTCGGAGTTCTTCGGCTCGCCCACCAAGCTGTTCGAGTACCTGGCCATGGGGCGCGCCGTGGTGGCCTCCGACCTGGGGCAGATCGGCCGGGTGGTCCGCCACGGGGAGAACGGCTGGCGGGTTCCCCCGGGGGACGCGGAAGCGCTGGCCGGCGGGATCGCCCGGCTCCTGGACGACGCGGAGCTGCGCGGGCGCCTGGGCGCGGCGGCTCGCACGGACGCGGTGGAGCGCTGGAGCTGGCGCGCGCACGTGGGGCGCACGCTCGCCGCGCTGCGGGGGGAGCGTTGATCGGGGGGGCGCTGCGCCGGCTGCGGGAGCTCCCGCCGGGCGAATGGCCGCTCCGCGCCGCGGAGCGTGCCCGGCGCGAGGGCGCCGCCGCGTGGCGGCGCCTGGCGGACCGGCTCCGCCCCTCGTACGAGCGCGCGATCCCCGGCCCCCTGCTGCGCATCCTCCCCGCGCCCCCGCTGGACGCGCTGCGCCCGCACGCGCCGGCAATCGCGGCGGCGTGCGCGCGCGACCTCGCGCACGAGTTCGACCTGCTGGGTTCCGGGCCGGTGGCCGTGCGCCACGGCGCCGAAGTGCCGGGTGTGGAGGGCCGGCGCTATCCGCCGGAGCCGCGTCCGGGCCCGCGCGTCAACGCGGCCAACCGCGCCGAGTCCCGCAGGATCCGCGCGCTGATCCCCGCGGGGTACGAGCCCGTCGACTGGCAGCTCGACTTCCGGAGCGGCTTCCGCTGGGACGAGTCCACGTGGTTCCGCGACGTCGCTATCGGGCACCTGCCGGGGGTGGACGTCAAGGTGCCGTGGGAGCTGTCGCGCATGCAGCACCTCCCGCGGCTGGCCTGCGCCCACGCCCTGGCCGCCGCCGGCGAGCCCGGCTTCGAGGCGCCGGCGCGCTACGCGGACGAGTTCCGCTGCCAGCTGCTCGACTGGATCGCGGCGAATCCCCCGAGGTGGGGGGTCAACTGGCGGATGCCGATGGACGTGGCGCTCCGCGTGGTGAGCTGGCTCGCGGCGTGGGACCTGTTCGCCGCGCAGGGGGTGCGCTTCGACGCGGCCTTCGCGGAGGTGTTCCGGCGCGCGGTGCGGGAGCACGCCCTGCACGTGGTCGCCCACCTGGAGTGGAACCGGGAGGTCCGCGGCAACCACTACCTTGCCGACGTCGCCGGGCTGCTCTTCTGCGCGGCCTACCTGCCGCGCACGCCGCGGACGGACGCCTGGCTCGCCTGGTCCGTGCAGGAGCTGGGCGCGGAGACGGCGCTCCAGTTCACCCCCGACGGCGCGGGGTTCGAGGCGTCCACGGCGTACCACTGCCTGTCCATGGAGATGGTGGCGTGGGCGACCGCCCTGGTGCGGGGCCTCCCCGCGGACAAGGCGCGGGCGCTCGCCGGGGCCCGCCCGCGGGAGTGGAAGCGCCGCCCCCCGCTCCGCCCGGACGCCGCGCTCCCGGCGGACCACGCCCTCCGCATCCGCCGCATGGTGGAGTTCGCCGCGGCGCTCACCCGGCCCGGCGGGGGGATGGCGCGCATCGGCGATGACGACAGCGGCCGCTTCCTCCCGCTCCGCCCCGGCGGCGGCGCGCCCGCGCCCGCCGAGCCGCTGGCCGTGGCTGCGGCGCTGTGCGGTCCGCCCGACCGGCGGGAGCCCGCCGCGGCGCTGGTCGCGGACTGGATCGGCCCGCAACCCCACGTCCGTCTCCCGCCCGCTCCCGACGTGCGCCTGCACTCCCGGGAGGACGAGCCTGGCGAGCCGGACGACTCGGCGTCGATCGGGATCGTCCTCCCCGGCGGAGGGGCGCGGCGGGAGCTGCGCCTGTGGGCCTTCCCCGACTTCGGCGTGTACGTGCTACGCTCCGCGCGGCTGTGGATCTCGGTCCGCTGCGGCGGGCGGGGGCAGATCGCGCTCGCGGGGCACGCGCACGAGGACCAGCTCGCCGTGGAGCTCGCCATCGACGGCGCGGAGGTGGTGGTAGACCCGGGCACGTACCTGTACACCGCGCTCCCGGAGGCGCGGGAGCGGTACCGCTCGGCCGCCACGCACTGGACGCCGCGCACGGAGCCGCCGCTCCCGCAGGCGCGCCGGGGTCCCACCCTGTTCGAGCTGCACGACCGCGCGCTGGCCCGCTGCCTCCGCTGGGACGAGGACGGGTTCGCGGGTGTCCTGGAAATCGGCGGCGTCCGCGTCCGCCGGGAGATCGCGGTGGAGGACGACGTGCTGCGCGTCACCGACTCCGTCCGCGGACCCGGGCACCACGTGCTGTGTCCGTTCCCGGAGCCGACCGTGGAGGCTTCCCCGGCGTACGGCGCGCGCGAGCCCGAGGGGTCGGCGGCCCGGCGCCTGGCGCGGCTGCGGCCGGCCGGGCCGGGGCGGTGGGAGTGGCGGGGGTAGGGAGTCGCGCGGAATCCGTGTGAGTCGGGCGACGGCTGTATCTCGCGGTCGCGTCGGAGCCTGCGTAAGGGATGTCGGCCCGAAGGGGCGAGACCGCGCGGCACCTCAGTTCAGAGGTGCTGGCGCGGGCTCGACTCCGTTACGCAGCGTTGTTTGCTGCGTTACGGAGCCGAAGCCCGACCCCGGCGCAGCCGGGGGCACGCCCGAACCGGTCAGTTGCCGTTCCAAAGTTGCCCCCCCCAACCCGTTCGTACATATTTCCCAGCTCCGCCCGTCCTCCTCGCCACGCCGCGGTCCGGCGCTCCAAAGTGAAGCTCCTCGTCGTTTCCTACTGGTACCCGCCCTCCGTCTCGCCGCGCGCCTTCCGCTGGTCGGCGCTGGCGGAGCACTGGGCGGCGCGCGGGTGGGAGGTGCACGTGGTGGCCGGGTGGAGCCCGGAGCTGGCGCGCCGCGAGCGCGTGGGCGGGGTGGAGGTGTACCGGCCGGGGGTCCACGTCCGCGGTACGGCGCGGCGCCTCCTGGGACGGTGGCGGGGCGGGGCGCCCCCCCGCGGCGGGAGCGCCGCGGCCGTGAGCCCGCCGCCGCTCGCCCGCGCCGCGCGCTGGCTCTACGAGCGCAGCTGGGGGCGCGTGTGCTGGCCGGACGACGCCGGGCTGTGGATCCCGGCCGCGGCCCGCCTGGCGGCGCGGCTGGTGGACGCCCACCGCTTCGACGCGCTGGTCACCGTGTCGCACCCGTTCAGCGCGCACCTGGTGGGCGTCCTGGTGCACGGGCGCATGGGCGGTGTGCCGTGGGTGGCCGACGTGGGCGACCCCTTCGCCTTCCTCGCGGACACCCCGGTCAACAACCACGCGCTGTACGGCGCCCTCAACCGCGCCGCCGAGGCCGCCGTCCTCCGCCGCTGCACCGCCGCCGCCGTGACGGTGGAGGGCGCGCGCGCGGCGTACGCGCGCCACTTCCCCGGGTCCGCGGCCAAGCTGCGGGTGATCCCCCCGCTCCTCGCCCCCGCGCGCCTCGACCCGGCGCCGGCCTTCGCCGCGGACGGCGCGCTCCGCCTGGTGTTTTCCGGCAACCTGTACTCGCGCGTGCGGACCCCGGACTTCGCGCTGCGCCTGGCGGCCGCGCTCCGCGGGCGGGTGCCGGGGCGGCGGGTGGAGCTGCACTTCTTCGGCAACGTGCGGCAGTGCGCGGCGAGCTTCGCTCCCTACGGGGCGGAGCTGGGGTGCACCCTCTTCCTCCACGGCGTGGTGGACCGCGCCGAGGCGCTGCGCGCCCTGCGCGACGCCGACGTGCTGGTGAACCTGGGGAACCGCACCTCCTACCAGCTCCCCAGCAAGACGGTGGAGTACGTCGCCGCCGGCAGGCCGGTGCTCAACCTGGTGCCCGGAGGCGGGGACACCTCGGCGGCGTTCTTCGAGGGGTACCCGGCCGCGCTCACCGTGGCCGAGGAGCCCGGCGGGCCGGACGGCGCCACCGTGGACCGCGTGGCGGCGTGGATCGCGGGGGCCGCCCCGCTCTCCCCGCGCGAGGTGGAGCGCTGGACCGCCGCGCACCTGCCGGCCACGGTGGCCGCGGCGTACGAGGCGCTGCTGCGGGTCGGCGTCCGCGCCCCCCGCCCCGGGGTGCTCGCCGCGGCGGGGGAGGGCGCGCAGTGAAGGTTCTCCACCTCCCCTTCGGCTACGCCCCGGACCCGCCCGGCGGAACCGAGGCGTACGTGCGCGGGCTCTGCGCCGCGCTCCGCGCGCGCGGGGTGGAGTGCGCCGTCGCCGCGCCCGCCACCGGCGAGCCGGGGCGCTACGAGGTGGACGGGGTGAGCGTCCACCGCTTCGGCTTCGACCCCACCGACGACCCGCGCGCGCTGCACGGGCCCGGGTGCGCGCGCGCGGTGCGCGAGGCGATGGAGGTGGTGCGCGCGGAGGGGGCGGACGTGGTGCACCTGCACGCGTATACGCGCGCCGTCTCGCCCGCGCTGGCGCACGCGGCGCGCGCGGCGGGGATCCGCGTGGTCTTCACCTACCACACGCCGCAGGCCACCTGCGGGCGCGGCTCGCTGCTGGAATGGGGGCGCACCCCCTGCGACGGGCGCATGGATCCCGCTCGCTGCGCCGCCTGCGTGCTCCATGCGCGCGGGCTGTCCGCGGGCGCCAGCCGCGTGGTGGCCCGCACCCCCGCCGCCGTGGGCGCCGCCATCGGGGCCGCGGGCGCGCGGGGCCGGGTGTGGACGGCGCTGCGCATGGCCGAGCTGACCCGTCACCACGCGCGGATGTTCCGGCGGCTGGTGGAGGCCGCCGACGCCGTGGTCGTGCTCGCCCGGTGGAGCGAGGCCGTGATGCGCGCCAACGGCGTCCCCGCCGGCAAGGTGGTGGTGTCGCGCCCCGCGCTCGCGCGCGGGCTCCCCGCCGCTCCCCCGCCGCCCCGCGCGGCGGGCGCGCCGCTGCGGGTGTGCTTCGTGGGGCGGGTGGACCGGGTCAAGGGGCTCGCCGGGCTGGTCGCCGCGGTCCGCGCCGCCCCCGGCGCGCCGCTGCGGCTGGACGTGTACGCCGCGGCCGCCCCGGGCGCCGAAGCGCTGGAGGCCGAGCTGCGCGCCGCCGCGGCCCCCGACCCGCGCATCCGCTTCGCGGGTCCGCTCCCCCCGGAGCGGGTGGTGGAGACGATCGCGGAATACGACCTGCTCGCGGTCCCCTCCGAGGTGCTGGAGACCGGCCCGCTGGTGGTGCTGGAGGCGTTCGCGGCCGGCGTGCCCGTGCTGGGGAGCGACCTGGGCGGGATCGCCGAGCTGGTGAGGGCGGGGACGGACGGGGTGCTGGCCGCGCCCGGCTCCCTCGCCGCGTGGCGCGGCGCGCTCGAGCGCCTGGCGGGGGACCCCGCCGAGGTGGCCCGCCTGCGCGCCGGGGTGCGCCCCCCGCGGACCATGGCCGCCGCCGCCGCGGAGATGGAAGCGCTCTACCGCCGCCTGACCGGGAGCGCCGCCGCCCGGGCCCTCCCGGAGGAGGCGGCGCGATGAGCGGCCCCCGGGTCCTCCACCTCCAGTACGCCAACCCCGCCTCGTACCCGCCGCTGGAGCACGCCGCCCGCATCCTCGCCGGCCGCGGCGCGCGCGTCCGCTTCCTGGGTGTGCACGTGGGCGAGGTGCGCGCGCTGCGCTTCGCCGAGCGGGACGGGGTGGAGGTCCGCCTCCTCCCCGAGTGCCCGCCCGGGCCCAGGCAGAAGCTGCACTACCTGTGGTTCGTGGCGTGGGCGCTCTGGCACGTGCTGCGCTGGCGGCCGGACGCCGTGTACGTGTCGGACGTCACGGCGGCGCCGGCCGGGCTGCTCCTGCAGCGCGTCTCCGGGGTGCCGGTCGTGTACCACGAGCACGACGCGCCCCCCGCCTCGCTGGGGCGGCGGCGCTGGGGCCGCGTGTGCCTGGGCGCCCGCGGCCGGCTGGCCGCGGGCGCCGCGATGGTCGTGGTCCCCAACGCCGAACGCGCCCGCCTCCTCGCCGGGGAGAGCGGGGGCGCGCCCGCGGTGCACGTGGCGTGGAACTGCCCGGAGCGCGCCGAGGCGGTGCGGCCGCGACAGGCGGCGGACGGCCCGCTCCGCCTGGTCTTCCACGGCTCCATCGTCCCCGAGCGGCTCCCGCTCGCCGTGCTGGACGCCATGGCGCGCGCCGGGGCCCCCGTGGAGATGAGCGTCGCGGGCTACGAGCCCGCCGGCGGGCGCGGGTACAGCGACGCGCTGCGGGCGCGCGCCGCGGAGCTGGGGATGGGGGAGCGGGTCCGCTTCGCCGGGCCCGTCCGCCACCGCGCCGACCTCCTCCGCCTGTGCGCCGAGCACGACGCCGGCTTCGCGCTCATGCCGACGGTGTCCGACGACGTCAACCTGCGCTGGATGGCCGGCGCGTCCAACAAGCCCTTCGACTACCTGGCCTGCGGCGTGTGCCCCATCGTCTCCGACCTCCCCGAGTGGCGGCTCGCGTTCGTGGAGCCGGGGTACGCGCTCGCCTGCGACCCCGCCGACGCGGACAGCATCGCGGCGGCGCTGCGCTGGGCCGCCGCCCACCGGACGGAGCTGCGCGCCATGGCCGAGGCCGGCCGGCGCCGGGTGCTGGAGGACTGGAACTACGAGCACCAGTTCCGCCCCGTGGCCGACGTGCTGTGCGCCACCCCGGCGCGCCGCCGCGCGGAGACCCTCGCGTGAAGGTGGCGATGGTGGTGGGAGGGCGATACTTCGCCTTCGACATCGCGCGCGAGCTGCAGGCGCGCGGCGCGCTGGGCGGCGTGGCGTCGTCGTACGCCCTCGCCCCGCGCGAGGGGATCGCCCGGCGGCTCCTGCGCTGGAACCCCGCGCCCGACCTGCTGCGGCGCGCGGAGAGCCGTGTCTTCAGCACCCCCGGCACCGTGCTCGACCTGCGCTCCGCCACGCGCTTCGGGCGGTGGGCGGCGCGCCACGTCCCCCCGGGCGACGTGGTGCACGCCTGGACCGGCTCCGCGCTGGAAACGCTGGCGGTCGCGCGCGAGCGCGGCTCGCTGGGGGTGGCGGTGCGGGCCAGCGCGCACGTCCGCGCCCAGGCGGCGATCCTGGAGGACGAGTTCGGGCGCTTCGGGTGGGACGCGCCGACGGTGGACCCGGCGATGGTCGAGCGCGAGTGCGCCGAGTACGACCGCGCGGACGCGGTGCACGTGTTCTCCACCTTCGCGCTGCGCACCTTCCTGGAGCAGGGCTTCCCGGCCGGGCGGCTGGTGATGACCCCCATCGGGGTGGACGCCGGCGAGGTGGCCGCCGCGGACGGTCCGCCGCCGCCGCGCCCCGGCCCGCTGCGGGTGCTCGCGCTGGGGCACGTGGGGGTGCGCAAGGGGACGCACTACCTGCTGCGGGCGGCCCGGATGCTGGGCGCGCGCGGGGTGGCGGTGTCGCTGGTGGGGGGGCTCGCCCCGGAGGGCGGGGAGATCCTGCGCCGCTACGGGCGCCCCGGCGAATGGCGGGGCGGGGTGCCGCGCAGCGCCCTGCGGCGCGTCTTCGCCGAGCACGACGTCCTGGTGCTCGCGTCGGTGGAGGACGGCTTCGGCGCGGTGGTCTGCGAGGCGATGGCCGCCGGCATCCCGGTGGTGGCGACGCGCAACACCGGCGCGCCCGACGTGGTGCGCGAGGGCGAGACGGGCTTGCTGGTCCCCGCCGGCTCCGCCGAAGCGCTCGCCGCGGCGCTGGCCACCCTCGCCGCCGACCGCGAGCGCTGCCGCGCCATGGGGCTCGCCGCCGCCGAGGCGATGCGCGCGCAGCGCACCTGGGGCCACATGGTGGACGAAATGCTCGCCGCGTACGGAGCGCTCGCCGGGCGGCGTGAGGAGGCGGCGTGCGCGTCCTGATCGTGGGCGAGGAGGCGCCGGGCGCCCTGGCGGACTCGTACGCGCGCGCCTTCCGCTCGCTGGGGGCGGAGGTCGCGCGCCTGTGTACGCGCCGCGGGGCGCGGCTGGGCGTGCCCGGCGCCGGCACCCGGGCCGGGCGGCGGCTCCTGGCCCCGCTGGCCGCGCGGGCGCTCAACCGGCGCGTGCGCCGGGCGGCGCGGGAGGGCGCCGACCTGGTCCTGGTGGTCAAGGGCGCGGAGCTGGAGGCGGCGACCGTCGCCGCGCTGCGCCGCGAGACGGGGGCGCCGGTGGTCAACGTCTACCCGGACGACCCGTTCTCCACCCTGCGCTCCAACCGGCTGCGCCACGGCCCGGCCGTGCTGCGGGAGTACACCCGCTGCTTCACCTTCGCGCGCCACCTGGTGGACGCGTACGCCCGCGCCGGCGCCGCCGTGTCGTACCTCCCCTTCGCCTGGGACGAGCGGCTGCACGCCCCTCGCCCCGCCCCGGAGGGGGGCGAGACGCTGGACGCCGTGTTCGTGGGGAACCTGGACGCGGAGCGCATCCGCTGGCTGGAGGCCGTGGACCCGGCCCGCCTGGCCGTCTTCGGCGAGCACACGCGCGCCGCCCTCCCCCGGGGGAGCCGCCTGGCGCGCGCCCGCTTCTTCCCCGCCGTCTACGGACCCGACATGGCCGCGCTCCTGGCGCGCTCCCGCATCTCCCTCAACGTGATGCGGGCGCAGAACGCGGCCAGCCACAACATGCGCAGCTGGGAGTCGCCCGCGTGCGGCGCCTTCACCCTGAGCCAGCGCACCGCGGAGCTGGCGGAGCTCTTTTGCGACGGCGAGGAGGTCGCGCTCGCCGCCACCCCCGCCGCGCTGGGCGAGGCGGTGGAGCACTGGCTGACGCTCCCGGACGAGCGCGCCCGCATCGCCGCGGGCGGGCTGCGGCGCGTGGCCGGGGAAAGCTACGCCGCGCGCGCCGCCACCATCCTGCGCGAGGTGGGGCTCGCCGCGGGCGAGTCCGCTCCCGCCGCGCCCGGGAGCGCCGCGTGAGCGTCGCCGCGAGCCCCGGGCCGGCGCCCGCGCCGCCGGCCGCGGCGGAGGGGCCGCTGCGCCTGGCGGTGTTCACCAGCCACCCCATCCAGTACCAGGCGCCGCTCTTCCGCGCCCTGGCCTCGCGCCCCGGGGTGGAGCCCACCGTGTACTTCGGCTCGCGGCACGGGCTGGACGAGGCGACGGACCGGGAGTTCGGGACCGCCTTCCGCTGGGACGTTCCCCTGGTGGACGGGTACGCGCACGTCTTCCTGCCCAACCGGGCGCGGCGCCCGGACGTCAGCCGCTTCGGGGGGATCCGGGTGCCGGACGTGGCGCGCCACTGGGCGGCCGGGCGCTTCGACGCGGCGCTGGTGCTGGGGTGGCAGAGCGTGGGGCACCTGCAGGCCATGCGCGCCGCCCACGCCGCCGGCATCCCCCTGCTCGTCCGCGGCGAGTCGCACCTGGGGACGGGGGAGGGGAGCGGGGTCCGCGCGCGGCTGCGCCGGGCGCTGTGGCACCCCGTGCGGGAGCGCGTCTACCGCCGCATGCTCGGGCGGGCGGCGGGGGTGGTCGCCATCGGCACGCGCAACGCGGAGTTCTACCGGCACTTCGGCGTCGCCGAGGACCGCCTGCACCTGGCGCCGTACTGCGTGGACAACCGCCGGTTCGCGCTGGACGACGGGGAGCGCCGCCGGGCGCGCGCCGAGCTGCGCGCCGCGTGGGGCGTGGCCGGCGGCGCGACGGTGTTCGTGGCCTCGGGGAAGCTGGTTCCCCGGAAGCGGCCGCTGGACGTGGCCGCCGCCGCGGCGCTCGCCGCCGCCGCCGGGCACGACGTGCACGTGGTGTTCGTGGGCGACGGCGAGGAGCGAGCGGCGCTCCTCGCCCGCGCGGCCGCGCTGGGGATCGCCCACCGGGTGCGCGTCGCCGGCTTCGTGAACCAGCGGGAGCTTCCCCGCTGGTACGCCGCCGCGGACGCCCTGGTGCTGGCGTCGGAGGCGAGCGAGACGTGGGGGCTGGTGGTGAACGAGGCGATGGCCGCGGGGCTTCCCGTGCTGGTGAGCGCGGCGGCGGGGTGCGCGCCGGACCTGGTGCGCGAGGACGTCAACGGGTGGACCTTTCCGGCCGGGGAAGTGGACGCGCTGGCGGGGCGCATGGGCGCGCTCGCCGCCCTCCCGGCGGAGGCCCGCGCGGCCATGGGCGCGGCGTCGCGCGCGGTGGTGGGCGAGGCCACCGTGGAGCGCGCCGCCGGGGTGGTGGAGCGCGCGGCGCGCGGCGCCGCGGCGCGGAGGGGCGCGTGAGCGGCCCGGCGCGGCGGAGCGGCGTCGGCGGCTTCGTGCTCCTCGCCCTGGCGACGGCGCTCCCGGCGCTGCTGATCGCGGGCCACGACCCGCGCGTCCCCACCGGGACCCGGCTCTGGGCGGCGCTGCTCTGGGTGCTGTGCCTGCTGCCGAGCTGGGCCCGTTTCCTGGCGCTGACGCCCCGGCGTCCGATCCCCTTCCTCCCCATCGTCGGGCTCCTGTTCGCGAGCTTCTTCGCGCTGCCCATGTCGGCGCCGGTCGGGATGCTGGTGCAGCAGACGGTGCACATCAACCCGGCGGTGGACTACGACCTTCCCGTGCGGCTCGCCGTGGCGGGGTGGGCGTCGCTGCTGGCGGGCTACGCGTTCCTGGGCCTCGTGGGTGGGGCGGGACGCAGGCCGGCGGCGGCGGTCCGCTGGGACGCGCCGGCGCTCACCCGCCTGGCGCTGGCCCTCCTGGGCGCCAGCCTCGCCGTCCAGTTCGTCCGCCTGACGATGAACGTCCCCACGGTGGTCAACAGCATCGCGGTCCTGGTCGTCAGCTTCGGCTGGTTCGGCGCGGGGGTGCTGGTGATCCTGGCCGTCCGGGGCCAGCTGCCGTGGCCGGCGCGCGCGGCGATGGCCGCCGGGATCCTGGTCTCCGCCGTACTCCAGCTCGCGGGCGGCCAGGTCTCGGACGTGCTGGTGTGGGTGGCGGTCGTCAGCTTCGCCGTGCTCCTGGCGCGCGGCCACCTCGGCCGCCGCTGGATCCTTGTCATGGCGCTGCTGGGGTCCACGCTGATGATCTACCGCAGCATCAAGGGCGAGTGGAGCAACCTGGCCTGGTACAGCGGCACCCAGGTGTCGCCGCTCAAAAAGGTCCGGATCGCCTACGAGCTGGGCGCGCTGAGCGTGCGGGAAAGGGGCTTCGGGATGGCGGTGCTGGCGGGGATCGAGCGCACCGGCCGGTGGAGCACCGTGGACATGTTCGCCGACGTGGTGCGGAAGACGCCGCAGCGCGTCCCTTTCTGGGGCGGGCGCACGTACTACTCGCTGGCGGGGGTGCTGGTGCCGCGCGTGGTGTGGCCGGGGAAGCCCGTGAAGACGCTGGGGAACGACTTCGGGCAGCGGTACGGCTACCTCACCGCCGACGACCGGGGCACCTCCATCAACCTCCCCTTCTTCGTGGAGTTCTACCTGAACTTCGCCGTGACGGGGGTGATCGCCGGGATGTTCTTGGTGGGGATGCTGTACCAGGCGCTGGAGCGGCGCATCAACCGCCCGGGGCAGGACGCCATCCTGTCCATCCTGGCGGTCAACGTGTTCGTGCCGCTCTTCAACGTGGAGTCGGACTTTTCCCTCCTGTTCGGCGGGATCTTCATGACGGGATTCCTCCAGTGGGTGCTCTTCCGGATGGTCCGCGCCCTGGCGGGGGAGAAGCCGCCGGCGCCGGCCCGGTCCGGCGCGGAGGCCGTCCCGGGCGGCGGCGCCGCGTGGGCGCTCCCCGCGCCCCCGTCCGCGTAGCCCGCCGCCATGCCGAGCCACGCCCCCGCGCGGTCCGCACCCCGGGCGGAGCCCCGCCTTCCCCCGCCGGGGCTGGCGGTGGTGAGCCTCACCCGGGGCGGCGACGGGATCGCGTACGTCGGCCGCCTGCTGCACGCGGCGCTGCGCGACCTGGCGGGCGAGGAGCCGCGCCTCGTCGCCCTGTCGCCCTCCTCGGAGGACGGGGTGTCGCTGGGGGAGCGGGGGCGCTTCGTGGCGCGGCTGGCGGCGGAGTCGGCGCGGCGCGGCGCCGGGGGGTGGATCTTCAACCACCTGGGGATCGCCCAGGCACAGCGGTGGGTGCCGGCGCCGCTGCGGCGCCCGTACGCGGTGTTCCTCAACGGGATCGAGGCGTGGGACCCGGCGCTGGCCCCCGCGCGCATGGCGGCGGTGCGGGGCGCGCGGGCCCGGGTCGCCATCTCGGGGTACACCCGCCGCCGCGTGCTCGCGGCGCACCCGGACGTGGGCCCGGTGGACGCGTGCCCGCTGGGGCTGCTGGACGACGCGCCCGCGGGTCCGGTGGACGCGGCGCTGCTGGAGCGGGTGGGCCCGCTCGCCGTGCTGGTGGTCGCGCGCATGAGCGCCTCCGAGCGCTACAAGGGGCACGACCAGCTGATCGAGTGCTGGCCGCGCCTCCTGGAGCGCGTCCCCGGGGCGCAGCTGGTGGTCGCCGGGCGCGGCGACGACGCCGAGCGCCTGCGCCGCAAGGCGTCCGCGGCGGGGCTGGCGGAGCACGTCCTGTTCCCCGGCTTCGTCCCCGACGCCACGCTGGAAGCGCTCTTTTGCCGCGCGGCGCTGTTCGCCATGCCCAGCCGCGGCGAGGGGTTCGGGCTGGTGTACCTCCAGGCGATGCGCGCGGGGCTCGCCTGCGTGGGCTCCGACGCGGACGCCGCGGGCGACGTGATCGTGCACGGCGAGACCGGCCTGCTGGTGGACCCGCTGGACCCGGCCGCGCTCGCGGACGCGCTGGCGCGCCTCCTGGGCGACACGGCGCTCCGCGGCCGGATGGGGGAGGCGGGACGGCGCCGCTTCCACGACGGCTTCACCTTCGCCCGCTTCCGCGACCGCCTGGCGCCCATCCTGGCGGGCGCGTTCGGCGCGCCGGCGCCCGGGAGGCGCTGATGTGCGGGATCGCGGGGGCTTTCGGGGGGCAGGGCGCCGTGGGCGCGGCGCGGCGCATGGGGCGGGGGATCGCCCACCGCGGCCCGGACGGCTCCGCCCTCGCCGCGCTGGACGCGGCGGACGGCGGCGAGGCCGGCGCCATCGCGCACGCGCGGCTCGCCGTCATCGACCCCACCTCCGCCGGCGACCAGCCGATGTCGACCGCCGACGGCCGCTGGACGCTGGTGTTCAACGGGGAGATCTACAACTACCGGGCGCTCCGCGACGGCCTGTGCGCCGCGGGGGACCGCTTCCGCAGCGGATCGGACACGGAAGTGCTCCTCCTGGGGCTCGCGCGCCACGGTCCACCCTTCCTGGAGCGGCTGCGGGGGATGTTCGCGCTGGCGCTGTGGGACCGCGAGCGGGGGGAAGGGCTCCTGGCCCGGGACCGCTTCGGGATCAAACCGCTGTACCTGGCGGATGCCGCGGGGCGGCTGGTCTTCGCCAGCGAGTTGCGCGCGGTGCTGGCGTCCGGGTGGACGGGGCGCGCCCTGTGCCCCGCCGCGGTGGCGTCGTACCTCGCCGCGGGCTCCGTGGCGGAGCCCCGGTCCGCGGTCCGGGGGGTGGGCGCCCTCCCCCCCGGCACCTTCGCCCGCTTCCGGGTGCGCGGCGGGGCGGCCACGCTGGACGCGCCCGAGGGGTACGCGTCCCCGCTCCCGCACTCCGCCGGGGCCCCGGAGCGCGACCCGGCGCGCGCGGCGCGGGGGGTGAGGGATGCGCTCCGCGACTCGGTGGAGCACCACCTGGTGGCGGACGTGCCCGTGGGCTTCTTCCTGTCCGGCGGGATCGACTCGTCGGCGGTGGCGGCGCTGGCCGCGGAGGCGCGCGGCGGGGCGGTGGACACCTTCACCGTGGTGTTCGAGGAGCGGGAGTTCAGCGAGGCGGGGATCGCGGCCGCGGTGGCGCGGCGCCTGGGGGCGCGCCACCACGAGATCGCCCTGTCCGGCGGCGGGCTGCTGGCGGCGCTCCCGGACGCCTTCGCCGCCATGGACCAGCCCTCGATGGACGGGCTCAACACCTACGTGGTCAGCCGGGCGGTGCGGGCGCACGGCCTCAAGGTGGTGCTTTCCGGGCTGGGGGGCGACGAGCTGTTCGCCGGGTACCCGTCCTTTTCCCGCGCGCGCGCCCTCGCCCGCCTGCCGCGCTGGACGGGACCGCTGCGCCGCGCGGCCGCCTCGGCGGCGGGGCGGCTGGAGGGCGCGCGCGCCGAGAAGGGCGCGCTGCTGCTGCGCGATCCCGACCCGGCGCTCGCCGCGTACCGCGCCTCGCGCGCGCTCTTCGGGCCGCGCGCGGTGCGCGCGCTGGCGGGCCGGGAAGCGGACCCGGGCACGGCGCGCCCCCCCGCGGGGCTCCCCCTGCTGCAGCGGGTGTCGTGGCACGAGACCACCGGCTACATGCGCGACACGCTGCTCCGCGACTCGGACGTGTTCAGCATGGCGCACGGCCTGGAGCTGCGCGTGCCCTTCGTGGACGCGGCGGTGGCCGCGGCGGCCGCCGCGGCGGACGACCGCCTCAAGCTGGGCCGCGGCTCCAAGCCGCTCCTCGTCGCCGCCGTGGCCGACCTCCTCCCCCGCGAGGTGTGGGACCGTCCCAAGCAGGGCTTCACCCTCCCCTTCGCGACGTGGCTCCGCGGCGCGCTCCACGACGAGGTCGCGGGGGCGTTCGCCGACGGTCCGTGGGAGCGCGTGGGGGTGGACGCCGCCGCGGCGCGCGCGGTGTGGAGCGACTTCGGCGCCGGCCGCGCGGGGTGGAGCCGCCCGTGGGCGCTGTACACGCTGCTCCGCTGGGCGCGGCACAACGACGTGGAGGCGGGGTGATGGGAAATCCGGCGAGGGGCCCTCACCCGGCGGCCTCCGAGCCGCCACCCTCTCCCTTCATACGGTTCACGCGAAGCGTGAAGCGCCATTCTGGGAGAGGGGGCAACTGCTGGATATCGAGCCTGAGCGAGCCGGGTGGGGGCCCCGGCGGACGCCAGCGCGATGCCCGCGTGAGGGATTTCGGCCCGAAGGGGCGAGACCCGCGGGCAGTTTCGCGGGGCTCGACTCCGTTAGCGAGCGTTGTTTGCTCGCTTACGGAGCCGAAGCCCGACCCCGGCGCCAGCCGGGGGCACGCCCGAACCCGGCTTTTCAAAAAGCAGTTATGAAGGTGCTGCACGTGATCCCCGCCACCGCGCCCCGGTATGGCGGGCCCAGCGTCGCCGTGCACGCCATGGCGAAGGGGGTGCGCGCGCTGGGCGCGGAGGTGACCGTCGCCACCACGGACGCGGACGGGCCCGGCCGGCTGCCCGTGCCGCACGGCCGGCCCGTGGACACGGACGGCGTGGAGTACCGCTACTTTCCCCGCTCGCTCCCCGGCGAGTGGAAGCTGTCGCTCCCGCTGGGAAGGTGGCTGCACGCGCAGGCCGGACGGTTCGACGTGGTGCACGTGCACGCGCTGTTCTCATACGCCACCATCCCGGGGTGCCGCGCGGCGCTGCGGCGCCGGGTGCCCTACGTCCTGCGCCCGCTGGGCACGCTGGACCCGTGGAGCCTGGCGCAGGGGAGCGCCCGGAAGCGCCCGTACCTGGCGCTGGTGGAGGGGACGCACCTCCGCGGGGCGGCCGCGATTCACGCCACCTCCGACGCAGAGGCCGAGGGGATCGCGGCGCTCGGCTTCGGGGCCCGCGTGCGCGTGATCCCGCTGGGCGCGGAGCCCGCCCCGGCGCCGCGAAGCCGCGGTCCCGGCGGGCCGCTGCGCGTGCTGTTCCTGGGGCGCCTGCACGCCAAGAAGGGGCTCCCGCTCCTCCTGGACGCGGTGGCCGAGCTGGCCCGCGAGGGGCGCGCGGAGGTGGAGCTGGTGGTTGCGGGCGACGGCGAGCTGGCGTACCGGCGCGAGCTGGAGGAACGGGCGCGCGCGCTGGGGATCGCGGGACGGGTGCGCTTCGCGGGGCACCTGGAGGGGAGCGCGAAGGCGGCGGCGCTGGCCGGCGCCGACCTGTTCGTGCTCCCGTCGTACCAGGAGAACTTCGGGATCGCGGCGGCGGAGGCGATGGCGGCCGGGCTCCCGGTGGTGCTGTCGGACCGGGTGGGGATCGCGGAGCAGGCGGCGGCCGCGGGCGCGGGCACGGTGGTCCCCTGCGACGCCGGCGCGGTGGCCGCGGCGATCCGGCGGGCGACGCTGGACCCGGAGGCGCGGCTCCGGGCGGGGGAGTGCGCCGCGCGCCTGGCCCGCGGCGCGTTCGCGTGGGAGCACACCTCGCTGCGGCTCCTGGAGCTGTACCGCGAGCTGGCCTCGGCGGGGAGGGGGGGCGCATGAGCGCGCGCGTGCCGATCGCGGTGGTGGTCCTCACGCGCGACGAGGAGGCCAACCTGGAGGCGTGCCTGGGCAGCGTCGCCGCCTGGGCGGGGGAGCTGTTCGTGGTGGATTCGGGGAGCACGGACGGCACGCTGGCCATCGCGGAGCGCTTCGGCGCGCGAGTCGTCCACCACCCTTTTACCTCGCACGCGCTGCAATGGGAGTGGGCGCTGGCCGCCCTTCCGCTCGCCGCGGAGTGGGTGCTGGGGCTGGACGCGGACCAGCGGGTCACCCCGGAGCTGGCGGCGGAGCTGGCCGGGCTCTTTTCCACGGCCGCGGGGCCCGCCGGGGTGGACGGCCTGTTCATCAAGCGGCGGCAGGTCTTCCGCGGCCGGTGGATCCGCCACGGCGGCTACTATCCCAAGTACCTCCTCAAGGCCTTCCGCCGCGCCGCGGTGGCGCTGGACCGCGCGGACCTCATCGACCACCACTTCTACGTGGCGGGCGCCACCGCGCGATGCCGCCACGACTTGGTGGAGGAGAACCGCAAGGAGGACGACATCGGGTTCTGGATCGACAAGCACAACCGCTACGCGCGCCAGCACGCCCTGGAGGAGCGCATGCGCGCCGCGGGCGCGGCCTGGAAGGTGGAGCCCCGCTTCACCGGCACGCCGGACCAGCGGGTGCTGTGGCTGAAGCAGCGCTGGTACCGGATGCCGCTCTTCGTGCGGCCGGCGATGTACTTCGTGCTGCGATACTTCTTCCAGCTCGGGTTCCTGGACGGCAAGCAGGGCTTCATCTTCCACTTCCTGCACGCGTTCTGGTACCGCCTGCTGGTGGACATCCACCTGGACGCCGCCCGCGAGCCGGAGCGGGAGAAAAGGACCGCGTGACGAGGAACCGGTGTGGTTCAGGCTCCCCGGGGCAGCATGGTGCCGAAGTCGAGCATGCCGCGCCGTTCTCCCCCTTTCCCCCGCTCGCGGGGGAGAGGGGGCCGGGGGGTGAGGGGGCCCACAATCGCGGACGCCAGCGCGATGCCCGCGTGAGGGATTCCGGCCCGAAGGGGCGAGACCCGCGGGCAGTTTCGCGGGGCTCGACTCCGTTACGCAGCGTTGTTTGCTGCGTTACGGAGCCGAAGCCCGACCCCGGCGCAGCCGGGGTCACGCCCAGATCGCGCTTTTCCACCCCGATATGATGGACACGCACGTGGAGTACGGGTGGCGGAGCGCCGGCCCGCAGGGCTCCCACGAGTACCTGCTCCCCGCGGCGCTGGAGGAGGTCGCCCGCGCCGCCGCGGGACGGCCGCTGCGCATCCTGGACCTGGGGTGCGGCAGCGGCTACGTGGCCGCGGAGCTCGCCCGGCGTGGCCACGAGGTGGTGGGCGTGGACGTGTCCGAAGACGGGATCCGTCTGGCCCGCGACACGTACGGGGCGGAGCGGGCGGGCCTCCGCTTCCACGTGTGCTCGGTGTACGACGACGACTTCGCCGGCCGGGTGGGCGGCGCGGTGGACTGCGTGCTCTCGCTGGAGGTGGTGGAGCACCTGTACCTGCCGCGCGCGCTCTTCGCGCAGGCGCGGGGCCTGCTGCGGCCGGGGGGCGCGCTGATCGTTTCCACGCCGTACCACGGCTACCTCAAGAACCTGGCGATCTCGCTGGCCGGGGGGTGGGACCGCCACTTCGGGGTGGACTGGGACGGCGGGCACGTCAAGTTCTTTTCCCCCGCCACGCTGCGGCGGATGGCCGCGGAGGCCGGCTTCCGGGACGTCCGCTTCCGGGGCATCGGCCGCGCGCCGCTGCTGTGGAAGTCCACGATGATGGTCGCCCGCGGATGAAGGCATGGGCGCCGCTCCCGGAGGAGCCGGTGTGGCGGCCCGGCGCGCACGCCCCCGCGCTGGACGGGCTGCGGGGCGTCGCCATCGCGTGCGTGATGCTGTACCACCAGACGCTGATCGCGGGGAGCCCCGCCGCGCTGGACCGGGCCTTCGCCTTTCTCCCGCTGGGCGGCTGGGCGGGGGTGGACCTGTTCTTCGTGCTGTCCGGCTTCCTGATCACGGGGGTCCTGCTGGACTCGCGGGGCGAGACGGGATACTACCGGAACTTCTACGCGCGCCGCGCCCTGCGCATCCTGCCGCTCTACTACGCGGTGGCGGCGTTCAGCTTCCTGGTCCTCCCCCGCCTGGGCCACCCCGGGGCGGAGCGCTTCGCGCCGGTCGCCGCGGACCAGGGCTGGTACTGGCTCCTCCTGTCCAACGTCCCCATCGCGCTCAGCGGGGCGTTCCGGCACGGCGTCATGGACGTGTCGTGGTCGCTGGCGATCGAGGAGCAGTTCTACCTGGCGTGGCCGCTGGTGGTGGCGCTCGTGCCGCGGCGGCGCCTGGCCGGGGTGTGCGCGGCGCTCGCGGGGTTCTCGCTCCTGTGGCGCGCGGGGGCGCTGCTGCTGGGCGCCGGCCCGGTGGCGGTGCTGGTGCTCACCCCGGGCCGGCTGGACGGGCTCGCGGTGGGCTCCCTGGTGGCGGTCGCCGCGCGCGCGCCCGGGGGGCTCGCCCGCCTGCGCGCGGGGTCGGGGCCGGCGGCGCTCGGCGCGGCCGCCGTGCTCGCCATCGTCGCCGCCGCCGCGGGAGGGCTCGATCCGCTGCGCCCCGCCATGCAGTCCGTGGGGTACGCCGCCTTCGTGGTCCTCGCGGGGGCGCTGCTGGTGGGCACCCTCGCCGCCTCCCGGACGTCGGCGCTGGCGCGGACGCTGGAGCGGGCCCCGCTGGTGGCGCTGGGCAGGTACAGCTACGCGCTCTACCTCTTTCACCTCCCGGTGCGGGCCGTGATCCGCGACGCGCTGCTCGCGCAGGGCTGGCCGCTCACGGTGGGTGGGGCGTATCTTCCGGCGCAGCTCGCCTTCTACGCCGTGTCCACGGGAGCCACGCTGGCGCTCGCCTGGGCGAGCTGGCACCTGCTGGAGAAGCGCTTCCTCGCGCTCCGGCGCTTCGTGGGAGGGGAGGGTCCTCCCGCGCGCGCCGCCGCCCGGGCGCCGGCCGGAGCCGTCGCCGCGGCGGGGTGACCCGCCTTCCGTCCATCCTTCCGCTCGCCAGTCATCCCGAATTCGGTGTACATCCTCGGAATCAACGCCTTTCACGGCGACGTCTCGGCGGTCCTGCTGCGGGACGGCGAGCTGGTCGCGGCCGTGGAGGAGGAGCGCTTCCGCCGCGTCAAACACTTCGCCGGCTTTCCCGTGGAGTCCATCCGCAGCGTGCTCGCGGCGGGAGGGATCGGCGGGCGCGACGTGGCGCACGTGGCCGTGTCGCGCGACCCGCGCGCCCACCTGCTCCGCAAGGCGGTCCACGCGCTGCGGCGGCGCCCGGACCCCGCGCTGCTGCGCGACCGCGTGCGCAACGCCCGCAGGGTGCTGGAGCTGCGCCGGCCCCTGGCCGCGGCGCTCGGGGTGGACGCCGCGAGCCTGCCGCGCCTTCACCACGTGGAGCACCACCCGGCGCACCTGGCGAGCGCCTTTTTCGTGTCGCCGTTCGAGGACGCCGCGGTGTGCGCCATCGACGGCTTCGGCGACTTCGTCAGCACCTCCACCGCGCTGGGCACCGGGCGGCGGCTGCGCCTCCTGGACCGCGTGTACTTTCCCCACTCGCTGGGGCTGATGTACACCGCGGTGACCCAGCACCTGGGCTTTCCGCACTACGGCGACGAGTTCAAGGTCATGGGGCTGGCTCCCTACGGCGCGCCCGACCGGGTGGACGAGCTGCGCCGGCTGGTGCGCCTCCGCGGCGGCGGCGGCTTCGAGCTGGAGCTGAAGTACTTCCGCCACGCCTCGGAAGGGGTGGAGATGGAGTGGAGCGACGGCTACCCTACGCTGGGGCGGGTGTACACCCCGGAGCTGGAGCGGCTCCTGGGGCCGGCCCGCGCGCCCGGCGAGCCCCTCGCCCCGGAGCACGAGGCGCTGGCGCGCTCGCTCCAGGAGGTGTACGAGGAGTGCGCCTTCCACGTGCTGAACGGGCTGTGGGAGCGGACGCGGAACCCGCGGCTCTGCCTGGGCGGGGGGTGCGCCATGAACAGCGTGGCCAACGGCAAGGTCCGCGAGCGGACGCGCTTCCGCGAGGTCTTCGTGCAGCCCGCCGCGGCGGACAACGGCACCGCGCTGGGCGCCGCGTACTGGGTGTGGAACCAGCTCCTGGGCCGCCCCCGCGCGGGCGCGATGGAGCACGCGTACTGGGGGACCTCGTACCCGGACGCGGACGTCGCCGCGCTCCTGGCCGGCCGCGGCGAGGCCGCGCGCGCCCTGGAGGTGCGGCGGTTCGACTGCGAGGAGGAGCTGTGCCGGGCGACGGCGGGGCTGATCGCGGGGGGGAGCGTGGTGGGATGGTACCAGGGCCGCATGGAGTGGGGGGCGCGCGCGCTGGGGAACCGCAGCATCGTCGCCGACCCGCGCCGGGCCGACATGCGCGAGCTGATCAACACCAAGATCAAGTTCCGCGAGAAGTTCCGGCCCTTTGCCCCGTCGGTGCTGGAGGAGCGGGTGGACGACTGGTTCGAGGGCGCCTCCGCGGACCCGTTCATGCAGCAGGTGTTCCCGGTGCGCCCCGAGATGCGCGAGCGGGTGCCGGCAATCACCCACGTGGACGGGACGGGGCGTCTGCAGACGGTGAGCGAGCGCACCAACGCACGCTACTACGCCCTGATCCGCGCCTTCCAGGCGCTGACCGGCGTCCCCATGATCCTCAACACCTCGTTCAACGAGAACGAGCCCATCGTGGACACGCCGGAGCAGGCGCTGGACTGCTTCCTCCGCACGCGGATGGACGCGCTGGTGATCCACGACACCCTGGTCCGCCGCCCCTGCGATTCTGGACATCCCCCGGCGGCCCCTCTATCTTGAGCGCTCCCAACTCGATCATGCCCCGCATGCACCTCCGGATGTTCCTCCCCGCAGCCCGCCGGATCCTCCTCGCGCTGCTCGTGGCGCTCGGCGCGGGCCTGCAGGCCGCGCAGGCGCAGGCCGTCCCCGCCGAGGAGCAGGTGCTGAAGCCGGGCGACCGCGTCCGCATCACCGTGTGGCGCAACCCGGAGCTTTCGGGGACCTTCGACATCGGGCCGCGGGGCGAGGTCCAGCACCCGCTCTACCGCACCCTGGTGGTCGCCGGGCTCCCCATCGACCGCGTCGAGGCGGAGGTCCGCGACTTCCTCCGCGCCTTCGACGCCAGCAACCCCGACTTCCTGGTGGAGCCGCTCTTCCCCGTGACGGTGACCGGGGAGGTGGTCACGCCCAGCCGCTTCGACCTGCCCCCGGGATACACCGTGGGGCGGGCGATCGAGCGCGCGGGCGGCGCCGACGCGGGGGGGCGGCTGGACCGGGTGGTGCTCACCCGCGGCGGCGCGCGGAGCCGGGTGAGCCTGCGCGACCCCGGCCCCGCGGGCGCGGGGATGCTCGTGAGGTCGGGCGACCAGCTGCGCGTGGAGCCGACCCGCCGCTGGCGCGACTACGCGCAGGTGGGCTCGTACCTGGTGAGCGTGGGCACCTTCGTGCTCGCCACCTACCAGGTGCTCCGCTCGTAGCCGGCTCCGCCGCCACGCCCGGCCGGCGCGCCGGCCGTTCCCGGCTCCCCACGCATCCGTATCCCCCACCGCGGGACCTGCATGTCACAGCACCCTGAGTACCGGGCGGAAGATCCGCTGGACTGGAACCCGCGCGCGGGCTCCGCCGGCGACGAGGCGGGCCAGCTCCGCACCCTCGCGGTGGGCGTCGCCCGCCGGTGGTGGCTCGTCGCCCTGGGGCTCGCGGCCGGGCTGGGGTGCGCGGCGTACCTCGCCGTGGACGAGGACCCGCAGTTCCGCTCCACCGCCACCATCTGGGTGCCGCAGGCCGCGGCGGACGGGAGCCCGCTGGGCGGGATCGGGTCCCTCATGGGGCTGGGCGGGGGCGGGGCCTCGCTGTCGGAGCTGGAGCTGGTCCGCAGCCGCGCCCTGGGCGGGGAGGTGGTGGACTCGCTGGGGCTCCGGCTCCAGGGGGTCGAGGGCGCCGCCCGGTTCGTGGACACGGCGCGGGTGGAGCCGGACGCCCCAGGCGGGACGCTGGTGCTGGCGTTCGGCGCGGACGGGGTGCGCGCGGAAGCGGGCACGGAGTCCGCGCGCGCGCCGTACGGGCGGCTCTTCCGGGTGGCCGGCGTCCGGCTTCGCGTCCCCCGGCACCCGGGCGTGGAGCGCGCCGAGTTCCGGGTGGTGTCGCGCGACGACGCCATCGGCCGGTTCCAGGAAAACGTCATCGTGCGGCCGCGCGACCGCACCACGGTGGTGGACGTGGGGATCACGGCGCCCTCGCCCAGGCTGGCGGAGCGGAGCGCCAACCTGGCGGTGGACCTGCTGCGGCAGTCGCACTCGCGGAGGACCGAGGCGGAGGTCCAGGAGCGCGGCCGGCGGCTCCGCCAGCAGATCGCCTTCAACGATTCGTCGCTGCACGCCGCGCAGGCGCAGCTCGCTGGCTTCCGCAGCGCCCAGGAGACCTACAACTCGGGCGATCTCTTCCGCGCCCGCGAGTCCGAGCGGATGGGGCTGGAAACGGAGCTGTCCGAGCTGCGGGAGAGCCGCGCCGCGTACGCGGCGCTCCTGGAAGGGCTGCGCTCCCCCGGCGCCGCGCAGGACCGCGGGCTCGACGTGTTCATCGCCTCGCCCGGCGTCATGGGGCAGCCGCTGATCTCGCAGCTCTACGGGTCGCTGGTGCAGTACCAGACGCAGCGCGACAGCATGACGGCGGGACGGTGGGGGCGCCCGGCCGGCCACCCGGACGTGGCGCGGGTGGACGAGCTCATCTCCGAGACCCGCCGGCGCCTGGTGGGCGCGGCGGGGAGCGCGCTGCAGGCGCTGGACGGGCAGATCGCGGGGGTGGAGCGACGGCGCGCGCAGACGCAGGCGAAGATGCAGCCGCTCCCCGCCGCCGACGCGCGCGAGGAGGCGGTGCTGCGCCAGATCGAGGGGCTGGGCCGGATGTCGCTGCTGCTGCGCGAGGAGTACACGCGCCAGCAGCTCGCCACGGCCGGCGACTCCATCCGGGTGATGGACCGGGCGCTCCCCGGGTGGCGCGTCAAGGTCAACCTCGTGCAGATGCTGGTGCTGGGGGTCTTCGGCGGGCTGGTGGTGGGGGTGGGCGGCGCGGCCGTGCTCACGACGCTGGACTCCACGCTGCGCACGGCCGCGGACGCGGAGCGGGTCCTGGGGCTGCCGATCCTGTCCGTCGTCCCGGCGGAGGGGCGGCGGAGCGGGACGCTCGCCGCGCCCGGAGGCCGCGGCGGGGAAGCGTACCGTACGCTGCGCACCAACCTGCGCTTTTCCCGGGTGGCCCCCGGGGTGCGCACCCTGGCCGTGACCAGCGCCGCCCCCGGCGAGGGCCGCTCCACCGTGGCCGCGAACCTCGCCGTCACCGTGGGCAGGCAGGGGGCGCGGGTGCTCCTGGTGGACTGCGACCCGGGGCGCGCGCGCCTGCACGCCGTGTTCGGGGCGGAGCGCGAGCCGGGGCTGACGGACCTGCTCCTGGGCGACGCGGGGTGGGACGCGGCGGTGCGTCCCACCGGCGCCGCCAACGTTTCCCTCCTCCCCGCGGGGACCCCGGTGGGGCTGAGCGCTTCCGAGGTGCTGGAGAGCGGCGCCCTGCAGCCGACGCTCGCGGAGCTCGCGACCCGCTTCGACCTGGTGGTCCTGGACATCCCTCCGGTCCTCGCCGACACCGCGGGGAGCGCCAGCGTGGCCGCGGCCGCGGACGGCGTGATCCTGGTGGTCCGCGCGGGGCGCACCGGCCGGGAGCCGGCCCGCCTCGCCCTTCGCCAGCTCGCCGCGGTGCACGCGCAGATGGCGGGCGTGGTCCTGAACGACGCGCCCGGGGGCGGCGAGCCGCGCACGCACCCCGCGGGCCTGCTCCCGCCGCGCCGCGCCGGAGTGCAGGTGGGCAGGATCGCGGCCGACGCGGGCGACCGCGTGCTCCCCGGACCCCGGGGATGATCGACGCCGCCCTCCTGGAGCGGCTCGCCTGCCCCCGCGACGGCGGCCCGCTGGAATCGTGCGGCGACGGCCTTCGCTGCCCCGCGGGGCACGCGTACGCGGTGGAGGACGGGATCCCGGTGCTGCTGGCGGGGGAGCCCATGCGGTCGGCGGCGGGATTCGCCGGGGCGGTGGAGGAGGGGGCGGTCGACCCCTTCGTGGAGCGCGCCCTGGTCGCCACCTGCGGCAACCTGTACCGCCCCGTGCAGGGACGGCTGCCGCGCCATCCCATCCCGGAGCTGCGCATCGCCCCCGCGGGGGACGAGGTGCTGCTGGACGTGGGGTGCAACTGGGGCCGCTGGTCGGTGAGCGCGGCGCGGCGCGGCTTCCGGGTGGTGGGCGTGGACCACAACCTGGACGCGCTGTGCGCCGCGCGCCGCGTGGCCCGCCGCTGCGGGGTGCGGGCGCACTTCGTCGCCGGGGACGCGCGGGCGCTCCCCTTCCGGCGGGGCGCCTTCGACGTGGTGTTCTCGTACAGCGTCCTCCAGCACCTCGCGCCGGAGGACGCCCGCCGCGCGTTCGGCGAGATCGGCAGGGTGGTGCGCGTCGGCGGGCGCACCCTGGTGCAGATGGCCAACGTGTTCGGCGCGCGCAACCTGCTTCAGCAGGCCCGGCGGGGCGGGCGGGCGCCGCGGGGGCTGGAGGTGCGCTACTGGCGTCCCTCGGCGCTCCTGCGGGAGCTCGGGCGGGCGGTGGGCCCGTCGCGGCTGTCGGCAGACGGCTTCGGCGGGCTGGGGGTGCAGCCCGCCGACGCCGACCTCCTCCCGCCCCGCTACCGCGCGCTGGTCCGCGTCTCGGAGGCGCTCCGCGCCGCCACCCGCGCGGTCCCCTGGCTCGCCCTCGCCGCCGACAGCGTGTACCTGGAGTCGGTGGCGTCCCCGGACGCGGGCGCGGCGCGGTGAAGCAGGTCCTGCTGGGGCCGGGCGGGATCGTGGTGGCGGAGGTTCCCGCGCCCCGCTGCCTCCCGGGCACGGTCCTGGTGCGGGTGGACCACTCGTGCGTCTCTCCCGGCACCGAGCTGGCGGGGATCCGCGGCGGGGCCGTCCCCCTGTGGCGGCGCGCCGTGGCCCATCCCGGCAAGCTGCGCCGCGCGCTGGAGGTGGCGGCGGGCGAGGGGATCTCCGGGATCCGGCGCGTGGCGCGGGCGCGCCGCATGGTGGTGCAGGCGGTGGGGTACTCCGCCGCGGGCGAGGTGCTGGAGGTGGGCGAGGGGGTGGACGGGGTGTGCGTGGGGGACCGCGTGGCGTGCGCGGGAAACCAGTTCGCCCACCACGCCGCGGTGATCCGCGTCCCCCGCACCCTGCTGGCACGCGTCCCGGACGGGGTGGGCCTGGCGGCCGCGAGCACCGTCGCGCTGGGCGCCATCGCGCTCCAGGGGGTCCGCCGGGCCCGCCCCACCCTGGGCGAGACCTTCGTGGTGCTGGGGCTGGGGGCGCTGGGCCAGCTCGCCGCGCAGCTGCTGCGGGCCGCCGGCTGCGCCGTCGTGGGGATGGACCTGGACGACCATCGCGTGCGGCTCGCCCGCGCCCTGGGGCTGGAGGCGGGGATCGACCCGGACGGCGGCGACCCGGTGGACCGGGTGCTCCGCCTCACCGGCGGCGCGGGGGCGGACGGCGTGCTGGTCACGGCCTCGTCGTCCTCCAGCGCGCCCCTTTCCGCCGCCTTCCGCATGTGCCGGCGCAAGGGCCGCGTGGTGCTGGTGGGCGACGTGGGGCTGGCGCTGGACCGCTCCGACGTGTACGCCAAGGAGCTGGACTTCCTCGTTTCCACCTCGTACGGGCCGGGCCGCTACGACTCCGTGCACGAGGAGGGCGGGGTGGACTACCCGCTCCCCTACGTGCGCTGGACGGAGGGGCGGAACATGGACGCGTACCTCCGCCTGCTGGCCTCCGGCGGCGTGAACGTGGACGCCCTGCTGGAGGCGGTTTTCCCCGTGGACGAGGCGCGGGCGGCGTACGCCGCGCTGGAGCGGCGCACTCCGCGCCCGCTGACGGTGCTCCTCCGCTACCCGGCCGTGCCCGTGCCGGCGCGCCGCGCGGTTCCCAACCCCGGCGCCCCCCGCGGGCGCCCGGGGCGCGTCCGCGTGGCGGTGGTCGGCGCCGGCGGCTTCGCGCGGGCCGTGCACCTCCCCGCGCTGCAGGCGATGTCGGACCGGGTGGAGATCCGGGCGGTGGTGAGCGCGGGCGGGCACTCCGCGCACGCGGCGGCGCGGGAGTTCGGGGCCGCGTACGCCACCACCGACGCCCGCGAGGTTCTCGCCGACCCGGAGGTAGACGCGGTGCTGGTCTGCACCCGCCACCACCTGCACGCGTCGCTCGCCGCGGAGGCGCTGGACGCGGGAAAGCACGTGCTGGTGGAGAAGCCGCTGGCCCTCACCCCGGACGAGTTGGAGCGGGTCCGCGCCGCGGCCACGGCGCGCGGAGGCGAGGGGCCGGTGCTCCTGACCGGCTTCAACCGCCGGTTCTCCCCCTTCAGCCGGCGCATCGCCGGGGTGCTGGGGGACCGCTCGGGGCCGCTGATGGCCGCCTACCGCGTCAACGCCGGCGCGCTGCCCCCGGGGAGCTGGGTGTACGGCCCGGAGGGCGGGGGGAGGAACGTGGGCGAGGCCTGCCACTTCTACGACTGGCTGGGATGGCTGACCGGCGCGCGCGTCGCCCGGGTGTCGGCGCAGCGCGCGCGCGGCCCGGCAGGCGCCCACCCCGCGGCGGACGACTTCGCCGTGTCGCTCGCCTTCGACGACGGGTCGGTGGCGACGCTGCTGTACACCGCGCTCGGCAGCCCCCTGCACCCCAAGGAGCGAGTGGAGGTCTTCGCCGACGGCAGGGTGCTCACGCTCGACGACTGGAAGTCGCTCGCCGTCAGCGGCGCGCGCTCCCCCGGGCTCCGTACGCGCGCCCCCGACAAGGGACACCGCGACGAGGTGGAGGCGTTCGTGCGCGCGGTCCGCGAGGGCGGTGCCTGGCCCATCCCCCTGTGGCAGCAGCTCCAGGCCATGGAGATCGCGTTCGAGGTCGAGAGGCAGCTGCACGACCCGGCCGCCGCGCCCTGACGGCGGACGCCCCGGACGCGCGGACTACCTTCGGACCTACTCGGCGGGAGGCGTGATCGGTCCTTCCACGCCGAGAGGAACCCCGGGCGGAACCATCGCCGCCGTCCCGGCCGGCCGCAGAAACTCGTAGACGCGCACCGCGGCGAGCATGCCGGTGACGGGAGCAACCCAGTAGATCCAGTGCGCAGTCCAGGTCCCGCCCGCCACGGCGGGCCCGAGCGAGCGCGCGGGGTTCATGGAGGCGCCCGTCAGCGGCCCGCCCATCATGGCGCAGAAGCCGACGGTGAGCCCCACCGCGAGCCCGGCGAAGCCGGAGGACACCCGCTCGTCCGTGGCCACCGCCATGATGACCAGCATGAGGACGAACGAGAGGAGCCACTCGACCACCAGCGAACCTCCCACGCCCACCCCCGGGAGGGTGGCGCCGAGGCGTCCGACCGGGCCCAGCACACCGCGCAGCGTCAGCGAAGCGGCCACGGCCCCGGCGCACTGGGAAAGGACGTAGGGGATGACGTCGCGGCCGGGGATGCGGCCCACCGACCAGAAGGCGACGGTGACCGCCGGGTTGATGTGCGCGCCCGAGATGTGGCCGAGCGCGTAGACCATCGCCAGCACCACGAAAGCGAAGGCGAGCGCCACGCCGGCGTGCCCCACCGCTCCCTCCGTGCAGGCGTCCACCATCGCCGTCCCCGGCCCGATCAGCACCAGGAAGTAGGTCCCCAGCGCCTCCGCCACCAACCGCCGCACGTCCGTTCGCATCCGGCCTCCGCTCCTGTTCCGGGTCAGCCCCACTGGACGCCGCCGGTGCGGAGATATTCCGCGAAGTCGTCGGGCAGCTCGCTCTCGCGGATCCCCGCCACGGCCTGCTCCAGGTCGTACTCCACCCGCACGAACTCCACCTGCGGGGCCTCTCCGCTCATGTCCAGCAGCACGTAGCCGGCGCGCCAGTCCCCGTCCTTGGGGCGCCCCACCGAGCCGGTGTTGACGAACTGGATCCCCTCCAACGTGCGCTGCCAGGGCCTGTGCGTGTGGCCGAAGCAGATCACGTCCCCCGCCCGTGCGCCGGCCTCCTCCGCCATCCTGAGGCAGAAGGCGTCGTCGCGGTCCTCGGTCCAGTACAGCGTGTTCAGCGTCGGCGTCCCGTGCACCAGGACCACCCTGGGGCCCGGGAGATGCCCGCCGCGCGGCCGTACGTCGATCCGGAAGGGGAGCGAGCCGAGGTAGCGCCTGGTCTCCGCGGAGACGTGCCGCCGGGTCCAGTCGTAGCTCAGGTGCGAAAGCTCCTCCTGGCGCGGGTCCTCGTACCTGCACCCGCAGTGCTTGTAGTCGGTCGCCACCGTGGAGTCGTAGTTGCCGGCGATGCCGCTCACGTGGAGTCCGCGCAGCAGGGCGACCGTCTCGTCGGGCCAGGGCGCGTAGCCCACCAGGTCCCCCAGGTGGTAGGTCGCCGCGAGGTCCTTTTGGCCGGCGATGTGCTCCAGCACCGCCTGCAGCGCGGGCAGGTTGGCGTGGACGTCGGAGATCAGTGCGTATCGCATGGGGGTCTCGGGGATGACGGACCTGGGCTGCGGACCGAACCGGTGCGTTGCGGGCGCGCAGCCGTGGCGCCGCGCACCCCCTCCCCGAGTCGCGCGGGACCGCCCGGGGCCGCCGCCAGCCCCTCCAGCAGCAGCTGCAGGTGCTGGAAGCGCGCCGGGTCGGCGCAGTAGCAGGTCCGGGGTCCGTCGATCTCGCCGTGGATGAGCTCTGCCTCGCGCAGCACCTTCAGGTGCTGGGAAACGGTGGACTGGGCAATCGGCAGCTCCTTGCAGATCTCACCGCAGACGCACTCCTCGCGCTCCAGCAGGATGCGGAGGATGCGGACGCGCATGGGGTGGCCGAGCGCCTTTGCGAGGGCAGCCAGCGCCTCGTCCGGATCACGGCCGTCGTCGACGGGGCGGGCGGGCGGGCAGCACTTCACGGGTGGGCTCCAGCGAGGGTCTAATCGTTTATCTACGATGAACGATATTGCACCGGACGGGTGTCCGTCAACCGGGTCCGCGCTTCGCCGGACCCCGCGGCCGCGTCGGAGCCGGCGTGAGGGATTTCGGCCCGAAGGGGCGAGACCCGGCGGGGGCTGTTTCCGCCGGGGCTCGACTCCGTTGGCGAGCGTTGTTTGCTCGCCTACGGAGCCGAAGCCCGACCCCGGCGCCAGCCGGGGGCACGCCCGAACCTTTCTGTTCAGTCCGTTTGAACCAGGTACGGCATCAACCCGCCTGCGGAACGGAAAAGCTGAACGTCGACCCCTCGCCGACCCTGCTCTCGACCCGGATGGTCCCCCCCTGCGCCTCGACGAGGCCCTTCACGATCGGGAGCCCCAGACCGATCCCGCGGCGATCCGACGTGCCCGCCTGCCAGAAGCGGTCGAACAGGCGCGGGATGTTCTCGGACGGGATGCCGGTGCCCGTGTCCGAGACGCGGAACCAGACGCTCGAGCCCTCCACGTCCGCCCCCAGGGCGATGGTCCCCCCGGGCGGAGTGAACTTGGCGGCGTTCCCCACCAGGTTCGAGAAGATCTGCAGCGTCCGCTCGCGGTCGGCGCTCACCGCCGGCAGGTGCTCGGGGAGGGAACAGGCGAACCGCTGCCCCGCCTTTTCCACGATCGGGGCGAGCATCGTAGAAGCTTCCTGCGCCAGTGAGCGCGCGGGGATGGTCCGGCACTCGACGGCCAGGCGCCCGCCCTCGATCCGGGCGATGTCCAGCAGGTCCTGGATCATGTGGTTCATGCTGGCGCCGGCCCGGCCGATGATCGCGAGCTGCCCGCGCTCCGTCTTCCTCTCGTCCCCGGGCGGAAGGGTGTCGAGCAGGAAGCTGGCCGCCATGGTGATGGTGTTCAGGGGGTTCCGCAGGTCGTGAGAGACGACGGAGACCACGTCGTCCCGCAGGCGCACCGCCGCTTCGGCCTCGGCCCGGGCCCGCTGCTCCCTCCGCGTCAGCCTGGCCACGGATACGATCGCGACGACGCCGAGCAGGCCGAGCCCACCTGTCACGGCGTGGCTGAGGCGCTCCAGCCGGTCCATCCCCGCCATCTGGTCGCCCATCACCTGCTGGAGCGCGAGGTCGACCGTGTCCATGGCGGCGACGATGTGCGTGAGGCTGGCGTCCAGCGCGGGCAGGAACTGGTACAGCTCGTCCCGCGACGGCCCGGTGTTGGGAAAGTCCGCCGCCACCGCCGCCTCCAGCGCGGCCACGCGCGCGAAGGCCGCGACGGTCCGGGGGCTCGTGCCGGGGACGAGCGCGCGAAGCTCCCGGTCGAGGGAATCGACCTCGACCGCGTAGCGGTCGGCACGCCGGAGCATTTCCGCGTTCCCGGACGCCATGTACCCGGCCCGAGCGGCGGCTCCGCCGAGCACCGCCGCCTTCTTCGCCGCGATCAGCCGGCGGGCCGGCCGGATGATCTCGTCGTTCTTGAGGCGGAGGGTATTCTCCCGCAGGTCCAGGGCGGCGGGGAGCAGCAGCGAGGCCGCCAGCGCGAGCATGACCGCGACCACCGGAAACCACACCCGGCGGGAGCGGGCCCGCTCGGCGTACGCGGGGTCTGCGGGGGCGCTCATCGCGCGGGAGGCCGGGGACGTCGACGGGGTGGGCTTCAGGGCACCAGCACCCGGGACGTCCAGTTCGTGTAGTAGTTCACGAAGTGCCCGCCGTTGGCCGCGAGGATCCCGCGGATGCGCTCCGTCGCCTCGTCGTCGTGGCTGGAAACGAGGACGAGGTAGTGGCCGGCCTTGACCTCCTGGACGTGACGCTCGGTGTGCTCCGTCTCCATCCCGAAGAGCGCCTGAGCCATGCGGGTCAGGCGGCCGCTCAGCCCGTGTCCGGTGCCGCTCTGGTCGATCACCTCGACGGCATGGTCGCCGCTGATGACGTGCACGGACGATTCGTCGAACCCGGCGGCGCGCAGGGCTTCCTCCGCGCGGGACACCTCCGCGGCCGTGTCGATCACGCCCACGACGGCGTGCGTCGGAAAGGCGGGCCGTGACTCGCCGTCCGGCGCGGATGCCGGATCCGCTTCCTCGCGCCCGGGCTGATTCTGCATACGGGACCTCCGGTTGTGGGTGAATGCCGGGCAGCCGCACGGGCATAATCCACGCCAGGCGCGCGCATGGCGACGATTCCCCGCCCGGAGCTCCCCTCACTCCATGCGCAGCGCCGCCATGGGGTCGATGGAGCTGGCGCGCCGCGCCGGGATCCACGACGCGACGGAAGCGACCCCCAGCACCACCGCCCCGATCGCGGCGCCGAGGAGCGGCGGGCTCGCCAGCGGCCAGCCCAGCGCGGCGCCGGCGAGCCGCGTGGCTGCCATGCTGAGCGGCAGCCCCAGCGCCAGGCCCAGCGCGCCCAGGGCGAGCCCCCGGACAAAGAACATCCGGACGACCTGGCCGCCCTGCGCGCCGAGCGCCGTGCGGATCCCGATCTCGTGCGTGCGCTGCCCCACGGTGAGCGACACCACGGCGTACAGCCCGATCGCGGACAGGAGCAGCGCGAGCAGCCCGCCTCCCGCCACGGCTCCGCCGGCCCGCAGGAGGGCGCGGCGGGACTCGGCTTCGCGCTGCTCCACGGTCTGCGCCCTGGTGATGGGCATCTGCGGCGCTTCGGCCGCGACCACCCTCCGCAGCGTGCCCAGCATGGGGAGCGCGGGCCCCGCCGTGCGCGCGACCACGCCGGTGTTGATGGCCGCGTACGGCACGTATGCGCGGAGCCGGCCGCCCTCGCCGACGGGGCCCGCGGCCGGCTCGTCCACCACGCCCACCACCACCAGGGCGGGGGACCGGGAGCGCGCCGCCGCGGGCATCTCGAGCCGACGGCCGAGCGGGTCGGCGTCGCCCCACAGCCGGCGCGCCAGGCCGCTGCCGACGATCACCCGGTCGAACGACGGGGCGCGCCCGGGGTCGGCGGAGGATGCCTGCGCGCGCTCGGCGGCGTCGAAGTCGCGGCCGCGCACGATGGGGATGTCGAACGCGCCGAAGTAGCCCTCCGGCGCGGCCACGAGGCGCATCTCCATGACGGGGTCGTACGCGACGCCCGCCACGCGGTCGGCGGGGTGCACGGCGAGCGGCACGGTGACCGCGCCCATCTCCATGGGCATGGCGGCGACCACGCCGGGCACCGCGGCGACGCGCTCCACGACCGCGGCGATGCGCGACGCGCGCTCCGCCGCGGACACCCGGCCGGCCCACGTGTCCAGCTCGATCTCCACGACCCGGTCGGGGGCGCCGGAGGTCGCGAGCCCGTCCGCGTCCGTGACCATGGTCGCGACCACCACGGCGAGGCCCACGAGCAGCGGCTGCGTGAGCGCGACCTGCGCGACCACGAGCGCCCGCTGCAGCCGCGACCGCGTCGCGGCCGCGCCCGACGAGCTCTTCAGCACCTCGCCCACGGAGATGCGGGTGGCGTGCAGCGCGGGCGACAGGCCGAACAGGATCCCGGTGGCGAGGGCGACCGCGCACGTCGCCGCCGTCACGCGCCAGTCCACGACCAGCCGCACGCCCTCCAGCGCCGACCCGGCGAGGCGGATCCCGGCGGCCGTCACCCCCAGGCCGACGGCCGCGGCGGCCAGGGCCAGCAGGACGCTCTCGGTGAGGAGCTGCCGGACCAGCCGCCTGCGGGGCGCGCCCAGCGACAGGCGCACGCCGATCTCGCGGCGGCGCGCGACGGCGAGCCCCACCAGGAGCGCGCTGACGTTGGTGCAGGTGATGAGCAGGGCGAGTAGCGCGAGCCCGCCGGCCGCCGCCGCCGAGACGAGCAGGTCCGCGCGGGAGCTGACCCGGGCGTTGCTGGCGAGCATGGGCACCACGTCGGCGCTCGCCGTTTCCGCCTCCGCGGGCGCGGCGCCGCCGCGTCCGCGGCGGAGCGCGCGCTCCGCGATGCCGGCGACGACCGGCGTCGCGGCCCCCGCCGCCACGCCCGGGCGCAGCCGGGCGGCCGCGTCCAGGAACAGGCTGTCGTGGCTGAGGAGCGCCGCCGCGGTGCGCTTCTGGAGCAGGGGGTACGCCGCGAGCGGGACCCACACCGTCGCGCCGCCGCCGCCGTCCGTGCCGTGGAAGCGCGGCGGCGCGACGCCCACGATCTCCACCGGGAAGCCGTTGACCCGGAGCGTGCGCCCGATCACGTCGCGCGTCCCGCCGAACCGCTGCCGCCACAGGGCGTGGCTGATCATCGCCGTGGGCGGCGCCGTCATCCGCGTGGCGTCCGGCTCCGCGGCGGGCGCCGTGCCGAGCTCCGGCCGGACGCCGAGGACGCCGAAGTAGTTGGACGTCGCGTAGACCAGGCTCACGGCGAGCGGCGCCGCCGCGTCGCCCGCGTCCACCAGCGCGGTCTCGGCGGCGTGCGCGGCGACGGCGCCGAACAGCTCCGTGCGGCCGGCGTACTCCTGCACCTCGGGCCACGACAGCAGGCGCGGCTGGACGTTCGCGACCCCGCTGGCGCGCAGGGTGCCGCGGATGCGAACCAGCGACCCGTCGCGCGCGATCCCCGGCGCGGGGAGCGTCGCGATGGAGTTCAGCACCGTGAACAGCACCACGTTGGTGCCGATCCCCAGCGACAGCACCACGACCATGGTGGCGGTGGACAGCGGCGCGCGGCGGAAGTGGCGGAGGGCGTAGCGGACGTCGGCCAGGGTGCTCTCGATCCAGGGGAGGCCGCGCTGCTCGCGCACGCTTTCCGCGGCCTGCGCCAGCCCGCCCGACGCGAGCAGCGCCCGGCGGCGCGCCTCCTCCGGGTGCATGCCGCGGCGGATGTTCTCCTCGGTCTCCATCTCCAGGTGCGCCTCCATCTCGGCGCGGAGGTCGTCGTCGGCGCGCCCGTGGCCCCGGAGGGCCGCGCCCACGCGGGCCAGCGCCCTGCGGACCCCTCTCATGCCGCCCCCGGCTTGAGCGCGAAGAAGGCGGCGATCAGCTCCGCCGTCTGCTGCCACTCCCGGGCTTCGCGCGCGAGCTGCTTCCGCCCCGCCGGGGTGAGCGAGTAGAACTTGGCGCGGCGGTTGTTCTCCGACTGCCCCCACTCCGCCGTCACGAACCCCTCCTGCTCCAGCTTGAGCAGGGCGGGGTAGAGCGTGCCGTAGTTCAGCGCCAGCCGGTTCCTGCTGGTCTCCTCGATCCGCCGCGCCACGCCGTAGCCGTGCAGCGGTCCCAGCACCTCCAGCGTCTTGAGGATCATGAGCGCGAGCGTCCCGGGCTGGACGTCCCTTTTCTCCACCGTCTGCCTCCTATTGTTTACCCATAGGTCGAGGGCGCGACTCCGGCGCGCGGGGACGTATGGGATGCCAATACGAAGATCGCGCGGCGCGCGGCGTCGCGCAAGCGTGCCGCGTTCCCGGCGCGGCTACGGGCGGGGGGAGGGGGCCAGCCGGGCGTGGCTCGCCAGGACCTCGCGCAGGCGGTCGTGCGGAAGGCCGTAGATGCGCAGGCCGTCGGCCCCGGTGGTCGTGCGGGCCGCGACCATTGCGTTGGTGATCGCCTCCTCCGTGGCCTGCACCGTGGCCTGGAAGAGACCGTCCATGCGGTCGTTGGGGAGCATCGCGAGCGGCACGGTGGCGCTGTCCCGTGCGGCGCCGGGGTTGGCGGTGGAAAAGGCCAGGAAGATGTCGCCGCTCCCGTTGCCGGCGATGCTCCCCTCGCGCCCCAGGCCAAGCGCCGCGCGGCGCGCCACCCGCTTGAGCTGGTGCGGCAGGAGCGGCGCGTCCGTGGCGACGACGATGATGATGGAGCCCAGGTCGCGGTCCTCGTCCCGCGGCGGCGCGGGGGCGGGCGCGCCGCAGCGCGGGATGCCGCGCAGGAACGGCTGGGACGGCGGCTCGGCCCTCTCGTAGCAGGGCCGCATGCCGTCGATCTCCCGGCCCACCGGCACGCCGGCGATGCGCAGGTCGTACTGGCCGCCGTAGTTGCACTGCACCAGCACCCCCACGGTGTAGGCGCCCTGCGCCGCGGGAAGCCGCCGCGACGACGTCCCGATCCCGCCCTTGAAGTGGTTGCAGATCATCCCCGTCCCGCCGCCGACGCTCCCTTCCTCCACGGCCCCGCCCCGCGCGCCGTCGAGCGCGGCGAAGACATGCTCGGGCTTCACGTGGAAGCCGTTGATGTCGTTCAGCAGCCCGTCGAAGGTCTCGGCCACCACGGGGAGCGCCCACAGGAGGGCGGGGTTGTCGCGGAGCATCCACCGGATGGCCGCGTCCCGCACCACGCCCACGCTGTGGGTGTTGGTGACCAGGACGGGCCCCTCCAGGAAGCCGCCCTCCTCGATCCAGGTGGTGCCCGTCATCTCCCCGTTGCCGTTCAGGGAGAACCAGGCCGCGAAGACGGGGTCCGGGGTGCGCCTGCCGCGCGGCAGGACGGCGGTGACGCCGGTGCGCACCGGCCCGCTCCCCACCACCAGCGGACCCTCGCCGGAAATCAGGGTGGTATGGCCCACCTCCACCCCCGCCACGTCTGTGATCGCGTTGTGCGGCCCCGGGGTCCCGTCGAACGGCACGCCCAGGTCGCGCGCCCGCGGCCGGGTCTGGGCCTCGATCGGGGGAGCGGGAAGGGTGGCCAGCAGGGCCGCAGCGGCCAGCAGCGAAAAGCGCAGGACGGGTCTCAAGCGGGCTCCATGTCCGGGGGGTCGGCGGAGTGTGCTGCGGACGGACGGCCGGTCTACGCGCCTTCGGCGCGGGCCAGGGCGCGGTCCAGGACGTCCACCGCGAAGTCGGCGTCCTCCGCGGTGATGCACAGGGGCGGCTTGATCCGGAGCACGTTGCCGTCGAGCCCGCCCTTGCCCAGGAGGACGCCCATCCGCCGCGCGTGCTCCAGCACCTGGAGCGTTTCTGCCGTGGCGGGCGTCCGGGCCTCCCGGTCGCGGACCAGCTCCACCCCCAGCATCAACCCCATCCCGCGGACGTCCCCCACCAGGGGGTGCCGCTCCTGAAGCCTGCGGAGCCCCGCCAGGAGGCGGCCGCCCACCACCCGGGCGTTCTCCTGCAGCCCGTCCTCGTCGATGGTTTCCAGCACCGCGAGCCCGGCCGCCATGGAGACCGGGTTCCCGCCGTAGGTGTTGAAGTGGATGCGCTGCGCGAGCGTCGCCGCGATCTCGCGGCGGGTGGTGACCGCGGCCAGCGGCGTCCCGTTGCCGATCCCCTTGGCCATGGTGACGATGTCGGGGACCACGCCGAAGTTCTGGAAGCCCCAGTAGTGCTCGCCGGTCCTGCCGAACCCCGTCTGGACCTCGTCCGCGATGCACAGCCCGCCGTGCTCCCGCGCGATCCGGTACGCCTCCCCGAAGTAGCCGGCCGCGCCGTGCGTGGCCCCGCCCACCCCCTGGATGGGCTCGGCGATGAACGCGGCGATCCTGCCCGGCGTGGAGTAGCGGATCGTTTCCCGCACCTCCTCCGCGCTCCTGCGGGCGACCTCCTCCGGCGTTCCCGCGTAGTGGCTGCGGTACGGGTCGGGGCACACCACGTGGTGGACGCCGGCGCCCTGCTGCGTGGGAAACTTCCAGGTGTGCAGCGAGGTCAGCCCCATGGCCGAGGGCGAGCCCCCGTGGTAGGCGTTGCGCACGGCGATCACGTCGTTGTTCCCCGTGTACAGCCGGGCCATGGCGACGGCGAGGTCGTTGGCCTCGCTCCCGCTGTTGACGAAGTAGGTGACGTCCAGCCCCGGGGGCAGCCTGGCGGCGAGCTCCCGGGCGAGCGCGCCCATGCCGGGGTGCAGGTAGATGGTGGTGGCGTGCTGCAGCGTCGCGGCCTGCTCCTGGATCCGCGCGACCACCCGGGGGTGGCAGTGGCCGCAGGATACGGTCACGATCCCGGCGAACAGGTCCAGGTAACGGCGGCCGGTCTCGTCGAAGAGGTACTGCATCTTCCCCTCGACGATCAGCAGCGGCTCCCGGTACAGGGTGAACAGGGCGGGATTGCAGAACTCCAGCCGCGCCGCGAGCACTTCCTCCCGCGACGGCCCCCGGTACGGGCGGGGGGTGTGGTCGAAGGGGGGCATCTCGACCGGGGCGGTCGTCGTCTCGGGCATGGGACACCTGGGATGGGAGGATCGCCTCGCCCCGGGGATCGGCCGATCCCCGGGGGCGCCGGGCGCGGGAGCCGGCCGGCCCGGCCTACGACATCCAGCTGGTGCCGGCCTCCCGGTTCCACTTGGTGGTGGTCTTTTTCGAGCGGGTCCAGAACTCGATGGAGCTCCGCCCGGTGAGGTCGCCCACCCCGAACCGGGACTCGTTCCACCCGCCGAACCCGAAGGGCTCGCGCGGCACGGGCACGCCCACGTTGACCCCCACCATCCCGGCGCCGACGCGCTCCGCGACGTAGCGGGCGACGCCGCCGCTCTCGGTGAACACCGAGGCGGCGTTGCCGTACGGGGAGCGGTTCTCGATCTCCAGCGCGCGGTCCACGTCCGGGGCGCGGACGATCGCCAGCACGGGGCCGAAGACCTCCTCCCGCGCGATCCGCATCTCCGGCGTCACGTGGTCGATCACGGTGGGCCCCACGTAGAACCCGCCCTCGCGGCCCGGGACCACGGTGCCGCGCCCGTCCAGGAGGACCCGCGCCCCCGCCGCCTCCGCCTCCGTGACGAAGCCCTCGATCCGCTCCCTGGCCTCGCGGGAGATCACCGGGCCCAGCGTCGCCCCGGGAACTGCGGCGCGGGCGTGCTCCACCATCCGCGCGATGATGGCGTCGGTGTGCGCCACCGCCACCAGCACCGACGCCGCCATGCAGCGCTGGCCCGTGCACCCGGCCATGGAGGCGGCGATGTTGCTGGAGGCCATCTCCGGGTCGGCGTCGGGCATCAGGATGATGTGGTTCTTGGCGCCTCCCAGCGCGAGCACGCGCTTCAGGTGCGAGGTGCCGCGCCGGTAGACGGCCTGCGCGACGCGGGTTGAGCCCACGAAGCTCACCGCCTCGATCCCCGGGTGGTCGCAGATGGCCTCGACCACCTCCCGCGCGCCGTTGACCACGTTGAAGACGCCCGCCGGGAGCCCCGCCTGCGCGAGCAGTTCCGCGATTCGCCCCGCCGAGAGCGGCACCAGCTCGGACGGCTTGAGGACCATGCAGTTCCCCAGCGCCAGGGCGTTGGGGAGGGTCCAGTGGGGCACCATGCTGGGGAAGTTGAAGGGCACGATGGACGCGACCACCCCCAGCGGGTACCGGTCGACCCGGCACTCCACGCCCTGGCTCACCTCCATGATCTCGCCGGCCGTGATCTGCGGGAGGGAGCAGGCGAACTCCGTCAGCTCGATGGCCTTGAGCACCTCCGCCCTGGCCTCGGACTCCACCTTGCCGTGTTCCCGGACGATCAGCCCGCTCAGCTCGTCCAGGTTCTGCTCCAGCAGCGTCCGGTAGCGGTAGAACACCTGCACCCGCTCCTTGAGCGGCGTGGCCGCCCAGCCGGGGAAGGCTTCCCGCGCCGCGCGCACCGCGGAATCGACCGCCGCCGCGGAGGACAGCGGGACCCTGGAAAGGACGCTGCCGGTGCCGGGGTCGTGCACGTCCACCAGCGGCCCGTCCCCCGCCACGAACCGCCCGCCTACGTAGTTGCGGACGTCGGGATACGGGGCGTCCCGGCCGGGGGGAGAGGACGGGCTTCGCGCGCCGGAGAGCGTGGCTTCCATGAGACGCCTGGTGCCGGGAGGGGGCCGCCGGACCGCGCGGCGGGGGCCGCGGACGTGCCTGGCGATGATGACTGTATCCAGTATACAAGGCACCGGGATGCCTGGCGAGCGAGGGGTTCCGGGAGCGCGTTCCACGCCGGGGTCGCCGCCCGCCACGCACCGGTCGCTGCCGCGGGCAATCGCCGGGACCGCGGAGTGGGCGGCCGAATGACGAAATGACCGTTATTGACCTCGCGCGCAGGTATTGACCTCGTAGTGCAGAACCCCCGCCGGAGCCGGCTCCTGGCTCCCGCCTCGCGGGCTCCGGCCGGGTTTCGCTCCGGTCCGGGCCCGACGGCCCAAGACTTTGCGCTCTTTCGTGTTACCGGATCCTCTCGCCGGCCGTCGGAGGACGGCCGGGGCATGCGTTTCGAGCCCGGGTCGAGCTTGACTAAAACCCCCGTTGGCGTATACTCAGGGTGAGATACGCGACATCTTTTTCGCGCGCATTTCAAGTCTCGAACTGACAGGATTCGAGGCCTGGCCGGAGGTGCGTGCGCTCGGTGAGGTCGGCTCGGCGGCTGCGCGGCCGGCTTCGACACGGCGGCCCGTGACCGCCGTTCCTTTCCACCCCTCCCGCGAAGCGTCTCACTTCCGGCGGCGCCCGCGGTTCCGCCCGGATCGCCGCGGGTCGAACCGGCGCCGAGATCCCGGTGCCCTCCGCACGGAGAGCACCCGGCGGATCCGTGCGTGCTTTCCCGACGATGTCGGCCGCGTGGCGGCGGCGTGCTCCTCCGTGGCGCGCGCCGGCGCCACCCACGAAGGAGCCGCGGTCCGCCCCTTCCGGCCGTCTTTCCCTAGCTGGTCTCCGCTTTGATGCTGAATCCGCACGACGCTTCCTCGCTCGTCGAGCTCCTCCGCCTCCGCGCGGGCGCAGACCCGGACCGGATCGCCTACACCTTCTTGCTGAACGGCGAGGCGGAGGAGGGGCACGTCACCTACGGCCAGCTGGACCTGCGCGCCCGCGCGGTCGCGGCCCGCCTCCAGGCGCTCGGCGCGCGCGGGGAGCGGGCGCTCCTGCTCTACCCGCCGGGGCTGGAGTACATCGCCGCCCTCTTCGGCTGCTTCTACGCCGGGGTGACCGCGGTGCCCGCCTACCCGCCGCGCCCCAACAAGGCGGACCCGCGCCTGCGGAGCATCGTGGCCGACTGCCAGCCCACGCTGGCGCTCGCCACGCGCGAGCTGCTGGGCGAGGCGGAGCGGCTGTTCGCCCACACGCCGGAGCTGGGTGGGCTGCGCTGGCTGGCAACCGAGGACGTCCCCGCGGCGGAGGCCGACTCGTGGGCCGAACCGGAGGTCGGCGGCGAGACGCTGGCCTTCCTCCAGTATACCTCGGGCTCCACGGCCGCGCCCAAGGGCGTGATGGTCAGTCACGGCAACCTCCTCCACAACTTCGCCGTCATCGAGGGCTTCTGCGGCTATACGCCTGAGACGCGCTCGGTCATCTGGCTGCCTCCATACCACGACATGGGGCTGATCGGCGGCATCCTCCAGCCGCTGTTCACCGGCTACTGGGCGGCGCTCTTCTCGCCGGTGGCGTTCATCCAGCGACCGGCGCGCTGGCTGGAGGCCATCTCGCGCTACCGGGCCACCAGCAGCGGCGGGCCCAACTTCGCCTACGACCTGTGCGTCCACTCCATGCGCCCCGAGGAGCGTGCGGGGCTGGACCTGAGCCACTGGGAGATCGCCTTCAACGGGGCCGAGCCGGTGCGTGCGGAGACGCTGCGCGCCTTCGGCGAAGCGTTCGCGCCGAGCGGGTTCCGCGAGCGGGCGTTCTTTGCGTGCTACGGGCTGGCCGAGGCGACGCTGATGGTCACCGGCAGCCAGCCGTCGGAGCCGCCGGTGGTGCGTGCCGTCGATGCCGGGGCGCTGGGGGAGGGGACGGTGCGCGAGGCGGAGCCGGAGGGACGCTACCGGCTGGTGGGGAGCGGGCGGAGCGCGCCGTCGCAGCGGGTGATCATCGTGGACCCGGCGACGCTGCGGGAATCTCCGTCCGACCGGGTGGGCGAGGTGTGGGTGGCGGGCGCGAGCGTGGCGAGCGGCTACTGGGCGCGGCCGGAGGCGACGGCGGAGACCTTCGGCGCGTACGAGGCGGGGACCGGCGAGGGGCCGTTCCTGCGGACCGGCGACCTGGGCTTTCTCGACGGCGGCGAGCTGTTCATCACCGGGCGTCTCAAGGACCTGATCGTCATCCGCGGGCGCAACCACTACCCGCAGGACGTCGAGCAGACCGCGAACCGCAGCCACGCGGGTCTGCGCGCGGGGAGCGGCGCGGCGTTCAGCATCGAGGAGGGCGGGGAGGAGCGGCTGGTGGTGGTGCAGGAGGTGTCGCGCCAGGCGGCGGCCGGGCTGGACGTGGAGGAGGTGGGCGAGGCGATCCGCCGGGCGGTGGCGGGCGAGCACGGGGTGCAGGTGCACGCCGTGGCCGTGGTTCGCCCCGGCGGCATCCCCAAGACCAGCAGCGGCAAGGTCCAGCGCCGGTCGTGCCGGGCGAAGTTCCTGGCGGGGGAGCTGCCGCTGGTGGGGGTGAGCTTCCGCGAGGACAGGAGGAGCGCCGCCCCGCGCCCGGCGGCCGCCGGGATCACCCGCGAATCCCTGGAGGCGGCGGAGGCGGGGGAGCGGCAGCTCCTCCTCGAAGCGTTGCTGGTGGAGCGGGCGGCGCAGGTGCTGGGGGTGGATCCCGCCCGGGTGGACCGGGAGCAGCCGCTGGTGGCGCTGGGGATGGACTCGCTGCGGGCGATGGAGCTGAAGGGGGCGCTGGAGGCGAGCCTTGGGGCGGTGGTGCCGATCGCCGCGCTGCTGGACGACACCCGGATCGACCGCCTGGCCGCCGACCTCCTGGAAGAGATCTTCGCCGCGCCGGCCGGAGCGTCCGTGGCGGTGGCGGGGGGGGAGGCGCCGCTGTCCTTTGCGCAGGAGCGGCTGTGGTTCCTGGACCGGCTCCAGCCCGGGAGCGCGGCCTACAACCTGGCCGTGGCGCTCCGCGTGCGCGGGATCGTGGACGCCGCCGTGCTTCGGCGGAGCCTGGAGGCGACGACCCGCCGGCACGACGCGCTGCGCACCGTCTTCGCCGAGGCCGGCGGCCGGCCCGTGCAGCGGGTGGCGGCGGCCGGCGCGGTCCCGCTTCCCGCGGTCGACCTGTCCCTCCTGCGCCCGGAGGAGCGCGCCGCCGCGGCGCGGCGCGTGTCCGCGGAGGTGGCGCGGGCGCCCTTCGACCTGGAGGCGGGGCCGCTCTTCCGCGCCCGGCTGCTGCGGCTGGCCGGCGACGAGCACCTGCTGGTGCTGGCGACGCACCACATCGTCAGCGACGGCTGGTCGGCCGGGGTGCTGCTGCGCGAGGTGGGCACGCACTACACGGCGCTGCTCGCGGGGAAGTACTCCCCCCTGCCGCCGCTCCCCACGCAGTACGCTGACTGGGCGCTCGGGCAGCGCGGGCGGCTGCGCGGCGAGGTCGCCGGGGAGCAGCTCGCCTACTGGCGCGAGCGCCTGCGCGGGGTGGCGCCGCTGGCGCTGCCCACCGACCACGCGCGCCCGCCCGTGCAGAGCTTCCGGGGGGCGACGCACCGCTTCGCGATCCCCGCGGAGGTGATGGACGGGGTGCGCGCGCTCGCCCTCCGGGAAAGGGCGACGCTCTTCATGGCGCTGCTGGCCGCGTGGGACCTCCTGCTGGCGCGCTACAGCGGCGAGGGCGACGTGGCGGTGGGGACCACCGTCGCCAGCCGCGATCGGGCCGAGGTCGCCGGGCTGGTGGGGATGTTCGTCAACACGCTGGTGCTGCGGGTGGAGGTCGTGCCGGAGGAAAGCTTCCGCACGCTGCTGGGGCGGGCTCGCACGGCGGTGCTCCAGGCCTTTATGCGCCAGGATGTCCCGTTCGAGAGGCTGGTGGAGGAGGTGCATCCCGGGCGCGACCTGAGCCGGAACCCGCTCTTCCAGGTGATGCTGGCGCCGCAGAGCGAGTCGCTGGAGCCGGTGGAGGTCCCCGGAGCGACGCTGGTGCCCGAGCCGGTGGACGCGGGGACGGCGATCCTGGACCTGACGCTGTACACGTGGGAGCGGAGCGGGGGCGGGCTGTCGGCGGCGCTGGAGTACGCCGCCGACCTGTTCGAGGCGGGAACGATCGAGCGCATGGCCGCGCACCTGGTGGAGGTCCTGCGTGCGGTGGCCGCCGACCCGGATCTCGCCGCGGCGGAGGTCCCGCTCCTCCTCCCGGCGGAGCGCGCGTGGCTGCTGGAGGAGTGGACCGCCACGGAGCGCGCCTACCCGGAGCGCTGCCTGCACGAGCTGTTCGCGGAGCAGGCCGTCCGCACGCCGGAAGCCCCTGCTGTCCGCTTCGGCGGGCGCACGGTCACGTACGCCGAACTGGAGCGGAGCGCGAACCGGCTGGCCTGGCACCTCCAGGCGCTCGGCGCCGGCCCCGAGGCGCGGGTGGGGCTGTGCATGGAGCGCACGCCGGAGATGGTGGCGGCGATGCTGGGCATCCTCAAGGCGGGCGGCGCCTACGTGCCGCTGGATCCCGCCTACCCGGCCGACAGGCTGGCCTACATGCTGGCCGACGCGGGCGCCGACCTGGTGGTGTCGCAGGCGCAGCTTGCGGGGCGCCTCCCGGAGGGCGTCGCGCGGGTGCTGCCGGACGCGGAGGCGGAGCGCATCGCCGAGCAGCCGGACACGGCGCCCCCGGGCGAGGCGCGGCCGGAAAACCTGGCGTACGTGCTGTACACCTCGGGCTCCACGGGCCGCCCCAAGGGCGTGCAGGTGGAGCACCGCAGCGCCTCGCAGATCGTGCACTTCCTGCGCGACGTCGTGCGCGCGGAGGACCGCGCCGCCGTGCTGGGATCGACCTCCGTCTCCTTCGACGTGTCCGTCGGCGAGATCTTCGGCACGATCTGCTGGGGCGGGACCCTGGTGCTGGTGGAGAGCGTCCTCGACCTGCCGCGCGTGGCGGACGAGGACGTGCGCCTGGTGGTGACCGTGCCCAGCGCGGCCGCCGAGCTGCTGCGCACGGGCGGCATCCCGGCGAGCGTGCGCGCCTTCAACCTGGCCGGCGAGGCGCTGCCCGCCTGGCTGGCGCGCGACCTGTACGCCCGCCCGGAGACGGAGCGGGTGCTGAACCTGTACGGTCCCACGGAGGACACCGTCTACTCCACCTGGAGCGTGGTGGAGCGCGGGGCGGAGCGGGTGCGCATCGGGCGCCCGGTGGCCAACTCGCGGGCCTACGTGCTGGACCCGGTGGGGAGCCCGGCGCCGGTCGGCATCGCCGGGGAGCTGTGCCTGGGCGGGGCGGGCACGGCGCGCGGCTACCACGGCCGCCCCGAGCTGACGGCGGAGCGGTTCGTCCCGGATTCCTTCGCCGCGGAGCCGGGCGCGCGGATGTACCGCACCGGGGACCGGGCGCGCTGGCTGGCCGGGGGGGAGCTGGAGTACCTGGGCCGCATCGACCAGCAGGTCAAGGTGCGCGGCTTCCGGATCGAGCCGGGGGAGATCGAGGCGGTGCTGCGCGCGCACCCGGCCGTGGGCGAGGCGGTGGTGGCGGCGCGCGCGGAGGGGAGCGACGGCGTGCGCCTGGTGGCCTACCACCTCGCGGCGGAGGGGGCGGCGCGGCCGGAGGCGGCTGAGCTGCGCGCGTGGCTTCGCGAGCGGCTGCCGGAGTACATGGTGCCGTCGGCGTTCGTGGCGCTGGAGACGCTTCCGCTGACACCCAGCGGGAAGCTCGACCGCCGTGCTCTCCCCGAGCCTGCGGCCGAAGCGGCCGCCTCGCCGGAGTCCGCGGCGCCCTCCACCCCCGCGGAGGAGATCCTGGCCGGGATCTGGAGCGCGGTGCTGGGGGTGGAGCCGGTGGGCTTGCACGACGACTTCTTCGCGCTGGGCGGGCACTCGCTGCTGGCCACCCGGGTGGCCTCGCGGGTGCGGCAGGCGTTCGGGATGGAGCTGCCGCTGCGCGCGCTGTTCGAGGCGCCCACCGTGGCGCGGCTGGCCGCACGCATCGCGGCGCTGCGGAGCGAAGGCGCCGTGGCCGCGCCGCCGATCGGGCGGGCGTCGCGCGAGGCGGCGCTGCCGCTGTCGTTCGGGCAGCAGCGGCTGTGGGTGGTGGACCGGCTGGACCCGGGGAGCGCCGCGTACAACATGGCGGGCGCGCTGCGGCTGCGCGGCGCGCTGGACGCGGCTGCGCTGCGGGCCGGCCTGGGCGAGCTGGCGCGGAGGCACGAAACCCTGCGCACCACCTTCGCGGAGCGCGGCGGCGTCCCGGTGCAGGTGATTCACCCGGCCGCCCCGGTGCCGCTGCCCGTGCTCGACCTGCGGGCACTGCCGGCCGGGACGCGGGAGGCGGAGGCGGAGCGGCTGGCCGGCGCGGAGGCGCTTCGGCCCTTCGACCTGGCGCGCGGTCCGCTGCTGCGGTGCGCGCTTCTACGCCTGGCCGGCGACGACCACGTCCTCTGCCTCACCCTGCACCACGCGGTCGGCGACGGCTGGAGCGTGGACGTGCTGGCGGGCGACCTGTCCGCGCTGTACGCCGCCTTCAGCCGGGGCGCGGAGCCGAGCCTCCCCGGGCTTCCCATCCAGTACGCCGACTTCGCCGTCTGGCAGCGCGAGTGGCTGCGCGGCGGCGTGCTGGAGGCGCAGACCGGCTACTGGCGAGCGCGCCTGGCGGGCGCGCCGCCGCTCCTGGAGCTGCCCACGGACCGTCCACGCGCGGCCGGGCAGAGCCCGCGCGCGCGGAGCCACCGCTTCACGGTCCCCGCCGGGGTGTCGCTGGGGCTGCGCCAGCTCGCCCGGCAGGAGGGGGCGACGCTGTTCATGACGCTGCTGGCCGCCTGGCAGACGCTCCTGGGCCGCTACGCGGGGCAGGACGACGTGGTGGTGGGGAGCCCCGTGGCTGGACGCACCCGGGTGGAGACGGAGGGGCTGATCGGCTTCTTCGTCAACGTCCTGGCTCTGCGAGCCGACCTGTCCGGCGACGCCACCTGGCGGGAGCTGCTGGGGCGGACCCGCGAGACGGCGCTGGGGGCGTACGCCCACCAGGACCTTCCCTTCGAGCGCCTGGTGGACGAGCTGGAGGTGGAGCGCAGCCTCGTCCACACGCCGCTCTTCCAGGTGGTCTTCGCCCTGCAGAGGCCCGGCGGGCTCGCCGGGCGGCTGTCGCTGGACGGGGTGGAGCCGGAGCCGTTCGGGGGGGAGGCCGGCGTGGTGAGGTTCGACATGAGCCTGACCGTGGACGACGACGCGGAGGCGCTGGCCGGGACGCTGCTGTACCGGGCGGCGCTGTTCGACGCGGAAACGGCCGCGCGCATGACGGCGCACCTGGCGACTCTGCTGGAGGCCATGGCCGCCGACCCGGGCGCGCGCCTCCGGGAGGTGCCGCTGCTGCGCGGCGCGGAGCGGGAGCAGGTGCTGGAGGCGTGGAACGCCACGGCGGCGGACCGTCCCCGGGCGTGCCTGCACACGCTGTTCGCGGAGCAGGCGGCGCGCACCCCGGACGCTCCCGCGGTGGTCTTCGGCGAGGACGCGCTCACCTACGCCGGGCTGGAGCGCCGGGCCAACCAGCTCGCCCACGCGCTGCGCCGCAGGGGCGTGGAGCCCGAGGTGAGGGTGGGGCTGTGCCTGGAGCGCGGGGTCGACCAGGTGGTGGCGGTGCTTGCGGCCTGGAAGGCCGGCGGCGCCTACGTGCCGCTCGACCCCGCTGTGCCGGCGCGGCGGCAGGAGGCGCTGCTGGCGGCCTCGAGGGCCCCGGTGCTGGTGACGCAGGCGCACCTCGCCGGGCGCTTCGGCGCCTACGCGGGCGCCGTGCTGCGCCTGGACGCCGACCGGGGCGAGATCGAGCGCGAGAGCGCGGCCGCGCCCGAGAGCGGCGCCGTCCCGTCCAACCTGGCGTACGTCATCTACACCTCCGGCTCCACCGGCACGCCCAGGGGCGTGCTGGTGCAGCACGCCTCGGTGGTGAACCTGGCGGCGGCGCTCGGCGAGGCCGTGTACTCCCGGCGCGGCGGCGGCGCGGCCCCCCGGGTGAGCGTCAACGGTCCCCTGACCTTCGACACCTCCGTGAAGCAGCTGGTGCAGCTGCTGGGTGGGGCGACGCTGTGCATCGTCCCCGAGGAGGTGCGCCTGGACGCGCGGCAGCTGGGAGCCTACCTGAGGCGGCACGCGGTGGAGGTGCTCGACTGCACGCCCGCGCAGCTGCGGCAGCTCCTCGCCGACGGGCTGCTGGACGAGGCGGGACCCGCGCTCACGGACCTGCTGGTGGCGGGCGAGGCGATGGACGCGGGGCTGTGGGAGGCGCTGGGCGCGATGCCCGGCCGGCGGGCGTGGAACCTGTACGGGCCCACCGAGTGCACGGTGGACGCCTCGCTGCGCCGGGTGGCCGGGGCCCGGCCGACGATCGGGCGCGCGGTGGCCAACGCGCGCCTGTACGTGCTGGACGCGGACGGGGAGCCGGTCCCGGCGGGCGTGGTGGGCGAGCTGTACGTGGGCGGAGCCGGCGTGGCGCGGGGATACCAGGGGCACCCCGACCTGACCGCCGAGCGCTTCTTGCCGGACGCGTTCGGCGCCCGGCCGGGGGGGCGCCTGTACCGCACGGGCGACCGGGTGCGGTGGACCGGGGCCGGCGAGCTGGAGTACGTGGGGCGGACCGACCACCAGGTGAAGGTGCGCGGGTTCCGCGTCGAGCCGGGCGAGATCGAGGCGGTGCTGGCCGGGCTGCCGGGGGTGCGCGAGGCGGTGGTCGTCGTGCGGGAGGATCCCGCCTTCGGCATGCCCGGGCAGAAGCGGCTGGTGGCCTACGTGGTCTCCGAGCCCGGGGCCGCGGTGTCGGGCGCGGAGCTGCGGGAGCAGCTGTCCGCCCGGCTCCCCGAGCACATGGTGCCCGGCGCCTTCGTGGCGCTGGCGAGCATTCCGCTCACCCCCAACGGCAAGACCGACCGCGCGGCTCTCCCCGCCCCGGAGCGCACCCACGGGGGCGACGCCCACGTGGCGCCGCGGACGGAAGCGGAGCGGGTGCTGTGCGAGGTGTGGGCCGGGCTGCTCGGCGTGGAGCGGGTGGGGGTGGAGGACAACTTCTTCGAGCTGGGCGGCGACAGCATCCTCGCCATCCAGGTGGTTTCCCGCGCGCGGCAGCGCGGGCTGCGCCTCGCCCCGCGGCAGCTCTTCGAGCATCCCACCGTCGCGCGCCTGGCCGGGGTGGCCGAGGCGGCTGCCGCCGGGGACGTGGCCGCGCCGCAGGGCGCCGTCACGGGCGAGGTCCCGCTGACGCCCATCCAGCGGCGCTTCTTCGCGCAGGAGCACCCGGCGCGCCACCATTACAACCAGGCCCTGCTGCTCGCCCCGCGCGAGACGCTGGACCCCGCGCTGCTGGCGCGGGCCGCGGGCGCGCTGGAGGCGCACCACGACGCGCTGCGCCTGCGCTTCCGCCGCGAGGCCGACGGCAGGTGGACGCAGTCGCACGCGGACGCGGCCCGGCATCTCCCGCTCGCGGTGCTCGACCTGTCCGGCGTGCCGGAGAAGGCGTGGCGGAGCGCGCTGGAGGCCGCCGCGGAGCAGGTGCAGCGGAGCCTGGAGCTGTCGCGCGGGCCGCTGCTGCGCGCGGCGCTCTTCGAGCGTGGGGCCGGTGAGCCGCAGCGGCTCCTGCTGGTGGTGCACCACCTGGTGGTGGACGGTGTCAGTTGGCGGGTGCTGCTGGAAGACCTGGAGAGCGCGTACGCCCAGCTGGCGCGGGGCGAGTCGGTGAAGCTGCCGGCGAAGACGACCTCGTGGAAGGCGTGGGCGGAGCTCCTGGCGGAGCACGCCGGGTCGCAAGCTCTGGCGGACGAGGCGGCGTACTGGGCCGGGGAGGCGGAGAAGGCGACGGCGCCGCTTCCCCTCGACGATCCCACGGGGGAGGACACCGTGGCGCGGTCGGGCAGCGTTGCGGTGAGCCTGAGCGCGGAGGAGACCGGGGCGCTGCTGCGCGAGGTTCCGCAGGCGTACCGGACGCAGGTGGACGACGTGCTCCTGGCGGCGCTGGCCGCGGCGCTCGGCCGGTGGACGGGCGAGGCGCGGGTGCGAATCGACCTGGAAGGGCACGGCCGCGAGGAGGATGCGGTGGGCGGCGTCGACCTGTCGCGCACGGTGGGGTGGTTCACCACCCTCTACCCGGTGGTGCTGGAGCTTCCTCGCGGCGGAGGGCCGGGCGCGGCGCTGAAGGCGGTCAAGGAGCAGCTGCGCGCGGTGCCGCGGCGGGGGATCGGCTACGGGCTGCTGCGCTACGCCGGCGCCGGCGGGGCGGGGGCGGAGCTGGCCCGCGCGCCCCGGGCGGAGGTCGCCTTCAACTACCTGGGGCAGCTCGACGCGGCCGTTTCCGGGGAATCGTTCTTCGCCCTCGCGGAGGAGCCGGCCGGGGCCACCGCGGACGGGCGGACGCCGCGCGCGCACCGGGTGCTGGTGACGGGAGCGGTGCGCGAGGGGCGGCTGGAGGTGGAGCTGGGCTACGCCGGGGGAGTGCACCGCCGCGAGACCATCGAACGCCTTGCCGGGTGGTTCGCCGCGGAGCTGCGGGAGCTGATCGCGCACTGCCGCGGCGCGGAGGCGGGCGGCTACACGCCGGGCGACTTCCCGCTCGCCGCGCTGGACCAGGCGGCGCTGGACGCGCTGCTGGGGAGCGAGCGCGGGGTGGAGGATGTGTACCCGCTCACGCCCATGCAGGAGGGGATGCTCTTCCACACGCTGGACGAGCAGGGGCAGGGCACGTACGTGGGGCAGATGGTGCTGACGCTCCGCGGAGCGCCCGAGGCGCCGGTCTTCCTGCGCGCCTGGCAGGCGGCGATGCAGCGGCACCCCGCGCTGCGGACGCGCTTCGCCTGGGACGGGCTGGAGCGCCCGCTGCAGGTGGTGGCGGGCCGCGCCGCGCCCGCGCTGGTGCAGCGCGACTGGCGGGACCGCGACGAGGCCCGGCAGCGCGCCGGGCTGGAGGCGTACCTGGAGGAGGACCGGCGCGGGGGCGTGGACGTGAGGCGCGCGCCGCTGATGCGGCTGGCGCTCTTCCGCACGGGCGACGACCGCTGGGAGCTGGTGTGGACGCACCACCACCTGGTGCTCGACGGCTGGAGCCTGCCGCTCTTCTTCCGGGACGTGCTGGACCTGTACGAAGGATACGCGCAGGGGCGGCAGGTGCAGCTGGCGGGCGCGCACCCGCACCGCGACTACGTGGCGTGGCTGGCGGGTCAGGACGTCGCCCGGGCCGAACAGGCGTGGCGCGAGGCGCTGGCGGGCTTCGCCGCGCCCACGCCGCTGCCGCTGGACGGCGCGGCCCCCCGGCCGGGGGACGCGGCGGCCGGGCCGGGCGGACACGGGGAAGCCAGGCTGCGGCTGGACGCGGAGCGGACGGCTCGCCTGCAGGCCTTCGCGCGGGCGGAGGGGCTGACGCTGAACACGCTGCTCCAGGGGGCGTGGGGGATGCTGCTGGCGCGCCGGTCGGGGGAGGCGGACGTGGTCTTCGGGGCCACGGTCTCGGGGCGTCCGCCGCGGCTCGCCGGCGCGGAGGAGATGGTGGGGCTGTTCATCAACACGCTTCCGGTGCGCGTGCGGGTGCGGCCGGAGGCGCCGGTGGGCGAGTGGCTGCGGGAGATCCAGGGGCGGCAGGCGGCGCTGCGGGAGCACGAGCACACGCCGCTGGTGCAGCTGCGGAAGTGGAGCGAGGTCCCGGCGGGGAAGCCGCTCTTCGAGAGCGCGTTCTCGTTCTCCAACTACCCCGTCGACGCGGCGCTGACGCAGCGGGACGTGGGCTTCCGCGTGGAGTCGGCGCGGGTGATCGAGCGCGACGACATCCCGCTGTTCCTGTCGGCCGCGGTGCAGGGCGACGGCGTGGACGTCCAGCTCGTCCACCAGTTCTTGCGCGTCGCCCCGGCGGCGGCCGGGCGGCTGCTGGAGGAGCTCGGGGTGCTGCTGGACCAGCTCGCCACGGACCCGCGTCTGCCGCTGGAGCGGGTGACCGGTCTGACCGCCGACGAGCGGCTGCGGCTGCTGGCCACAGGGCGCGGCCCCGCCGCGGAGTACCCGCGCGATCGGTCCGTGCACGAGCTGATCTCGCTGCGCGCCGCTGCCACGCCGGACGCGCCCGCCGTGCTGGCCGGCGGCGTCCGCCTGGGCTTCGCCGAGCTGGAGGCGCGCGCCGACGTCGTAGCGGCTCGGCTGAGGTCGCTGGGGGTGGGGCCGGAGGTGCGGGTCGCGATCCTGCTCGACCGGTCCGCGGAGCTTGCCGTCGCGATCCTGGGCACGCTCCGGGCCGGCGGCGCCTACGTGCCGCTGGACCCGGCGTATCCCGCCGAGCGCCTGGCCTACCTGCTCACCGACAGCGGCGCCCGGGTGGTCGTCACGCGGACGAGCCTCGCCGCCACGATGCCCTCCACCTCGGCGCACACGCTCCTCGTAGATGCCGACGAGTCCGGGTCCGCGCCCCTCCCCGTGGAGAGCGTCGTCGATCCCGAGAACGCGGCGTACGTCATCTACACCTCGGGCTCCACGGGCGCGCCCAAGGGCGTGATGGTCTCGCACCGCTCGCTGGTCTGCTACGCCGAGGCTGCGCGCGCGGAGCTGGGGCTGGGCGCGGGCGACCGCTTCCTCCAGTTCGCCTCGCCCAGCTTCGACGTCATGGTGGAGGAGATCTTCCCCGCCTGGCTCGCCGGGGCGGCGGTGGTGTTCCCCGGGCAGGACCTGCTGGAATCTCCCGGGGCGCTGCTGGAGATCGTGGAGGCGCAGGGTGTCACCGGCTTCGAGCTGCCCACGGCGTTCTGGCACGAGTGGGTGCGGATGCTGGCGGAGGAGGGCCGGCGCCTGCCGGCGTCGCTGCGCTTCGTGATCGTGGGCGGCGAGCGCGTGCACCCGGAGCGCCTTGCGGAGTGGGCGCGGCTGGAGGTCCCGCTGGTGCACGTGTTCGGGCTGACGGAGACCACGGTCAGCTCGGCCATGCTGCGCCTGGAGGCGGGCGACGACGGGTCGCGGTGGAGCAATCTCCCTGTGGGGCGGCCGCTGGCCAACGCCGCGCTGTACGTGCTGGACGCCGCGATGCAGCCGGCGCCGGAGGGTGCGCCCGGCGAGCTGTACCTGGGCGGCGACACGGTGGCGCGCGGCTATTCGGGCCGGCCGGCGCTGACGGCCGAGCGCTTCGTGCCCGACCCGTTCGGCGGCTCGGGGGGGCGGCTGTACCGCACGGGGGACCGCGTGCGCTGGCTGGCCGAGGGCGGGCTGGAGTTCCTGGGGCGGATCGACCAGCAGCTGAAGATCCGCGGTTTCCGCATCGAGCCGGGGGAGATCGAGGCGGCACTGGCCGAGCACCCGGCCGTGCGGGAGGCGGTGGTGGTGGCGCGCGAGGAAGCGCCGGGCCGGAAGCAGCTGGTGGCGTACGTCGTCCCCGCCGCCGGCTACGCCGCCGGGCCCGCCGGGTTGCACCGGGCCCCCGTGGAGTTTTGGCCCTCGCACGGCGAGGCCGGCTTCTACGACGACCTCCTCTACAAGGCGATGGCCGACGACCGGCGCCGGAACCAGGCCTACCTGGAGGCGCTGCGCTCCGTCGCGCCCGGGAAGGTGGTGGTGGACGTGGGCACCGGCGCCGAGGCTGTGCTGGCGCGCCTGGCCGTACAGGCGGGCGCGCGGAAGGTGTACGCCGTGGAGACCAAGGAGGAGTCGTACCGGCGGGCCCGGGAGCTGATCGCGCGGCTGGGGCTGGAGGACCGGATCGAGCTGGTCCGGGGGAACGCGGTGGACGTCGACCTTCCCGAGCCGGCCGACGTGTGCGTCTCCGAGCTGATCGGCTGCATCGGCGGGTTGGAGGGCGCGGTGGCCATCCTGAACACGGCATGGCGATGGCTGAAGCCGGACGCCGTGCAGGTGCCGCGGCGCTGCGTGACCCGGATTGCCGCCGTGGAGCTTCCGGAGGAGGTGCACCGCGCGCCCGCCCTGGGGGAGATGGCCGCCCACTACGCCGAAAAGATTTTCGAGGCGCAGGGACACCGCCAGGACGTGAAGCTCTGCGTGCGCAACGTCGCGCGCGAACACCTGCTCTCCGGCGACGACCTCTTCGAGGACCTGACCTTCACGGGTCCCATGGAGCCGGAGTACGGCGGCCCCATCGAGCTGCGGATCACGCGCGACGGGCGGCTGGACGGCTTCCTCCTCTGGATCCAGCTGTGGATGGGAGAGACACTGGGCGTTGACTCGCTGGAGCACGATTGCAGCTGGCTGCCGATGATCTTCCCGGCCTTCTACCCGGGCGTGTCGGTGCGCGAGGGCGACGTGCTGCGGGCGGAGGTCAGCGTCCGGCTGGCGGAGAACCGGGTCAACCCCGAGTACCACATCCGGGGCGTGCTGCGGCGCGCCGCGGGCGGCGAGGAGCCCTTCGACTACGAGTCGCGCTGGCGCACGCCGCCGGAGGAGCCCAATGAGCTCCACCGCCGCCTGTTCCTGGGGCCGGAGATCCCCATCCGCCACCCGGACGACGACCCGTCGGCGCAGGTGTCGGCGGCCGAGCTGCGGGCGCACCTGGCGGGGCGGCTCCCCGAGTACATGGTGCCGGGCGCCTTCGTGACGCTGGAGCGGCTTCCGCTCACCCCCAACGGCAAGGTTGACCGGCGCTCCCTCGTCCAGCGCGAGGCGTCGGGGCCGGCTGCCGCGGCGAGCTACGCGGCGCCGGAGAGCGAGGTGGAGCGGACGCTGTGCGCGATCCTGGCGGAGGCGCTGCGCGTGGAGCGGGTGGGGGTACACGACAACTTCTTCGAGCTGGGCGGCGACAGCATCGTGGCCATCCAGATCGTCTCCCGTGCGCGGCGTGCGGGGCTGTGGCTGCGCCCGCGGCAGCTCTTCCAGCACCCGACGGTGGCGCGGCTCGCGCCGGAGGTGAGCGCTGCTGAGAGCGCCGGGGTGCAGACGGATCAGGGGGCGGTCACGGGCGAGGTGGAGCTGACGCCGGTGCAGCGGTGGTTCTTCGCGGAGGAGATCCCCGAGCGAGACCGCTGGAACATGCCGCTGCTGCTGGAGCTGCGCCGCCCGCTGGAGGCGGCGCGGCTGGAGGCATCGCTGGAGCGGGTGGTGGCCCATCACGACGCGCTGCGCTTCCGCTACGCGCGCGCCGCGGACGGCGCGTGGGTGCAGACGTGCGCGCTGCTGGACGCGCCGGTCGCCCTGGAGCAGGTGGACCTCTCCTGGGTGCCGGCGGAGGAGCTGAAGGAGCGGATGCGGCGTCGTTCGGCGGCGGCGCAGGCGAGCCTGGACCTGGAGCACGGGCCGCTGCTGCGGGCCGTGCTGCTGGAGCCCGGCGGGGGCAGGGCTTCGCGGCTGCTGCTGGTGGTTCATCACCTGGTGGTGGACGGTGTCTCCTGGCGCATCCTGCTGGAGGACCTGCAGACGGCCGTCGAGATGCTGTCGCGGGGCGAAGCCGTAACCCTGCCGGCGAAGACGACCTCGTTCCAGCGGTGGGCGCAGCGGCTGGCGGAGCACACGGCGCGCGGCGGCTTCGACGCGGAGCTGGAGTTCTGGCTGGACGAGCCGCGGCGGATGCTGCGCCCCCTGCCGGTGGACTCGCCCGGGGGGCGGTCCCACAACACCGTCGGCGGGTCGCGCACCGTCTCCGTCTCGCTGGACATGGACGAAACGCGGGCGCTGCTGACGGAGGCGCCGGCCGCGTACCGGACGCAGGTGGGCGACGTGCTGCTGTGCGCGCTGGCGCGCGCCTTCGCGGGGTGGACGGGGGAAACGCGGCTGCTGGTGGAGCTGGAGGGGCACGGCCGCGAGGAGCTGTTCGAGGACGTGGACCTGTCGCGCACCGTGGGATGGTTCACCACCGTGTACCCGGTGCTGCTGGACGTGGGCGGGGCGGCGGACGAGGGCGCGTCGCTGAAGCGGGTCAAGGAGCAGCTGCGGGAGGTGCCGGGGCAGGGGATCGGGTACGGGGCGCTTCGCTGGCTGAGCCCGGACGCGGCCACGCGCGGGCGCCTGGCGGAGCAGCCGCGCGCCGAGGTGAGCTTCAACCACCTGGGGCAGGCCGACGCCGCCCTGGCGGACGACGGGCTCTTCGGCCTGGCGGCGGAGCAGGGCGAGGACGCGATCGGCCCGGACGCGCCGCGGCAGCACCTGCTGGAGGTGAGCAGCATCGTGCACGGCGGCCGTCTGCGGGTGGACTGGCGCTTCGGCGAGGCGATCCACCGGCGGGCGACGGTGGAGGCGCTGGCCGGGCGCTACCTGGCCGAGCTGCGGGGGCTGGTGGCGCACTGCGTTTCCGCGGATGCGGGCGGGAGCACGCCGAGCGACTTCCCGCTCGCGGGGCTGTCGCAGGAGGAGCTGGACCGGCTGCCGGGGAGCGGCCGGGAGGTGGAGGACGTGTACCCGCTCGCGCCGCTCCAGGAGGGGCTGCTCTTCCACGTCCTGTATGCGCCCGGCGAGGGGCTGTACGTGGCGCAGTACGGCATGGAGCTGGAGGGCGGGCTGGACGGGGAAGCGATGCGGCGGGCGTGGGACGCGACGCTGGCGCGGCACCCGGCGCTGCGCGCGAGCTTCCTGTGGCGGGACCTGTCCCGGCCGCTTCAGCTCGTCCGCCGCCAGGTCCGCGTCCCCTTCGTGCAGGAGGACTGGCGCGTCCTCCCCGAGGACGGGCAGCGGGCGGCGCTGGAGGGCTACCTGCGGGAGGACCGGGCCCGCGGCTTCGACCTGGAGGCCGCCCCGCTGATGCGGGTGGCGCTCTTCCGGACCGGCGAGGACCGCTACCGGATGGTGTGGAGCTTCCTCCAGGCCGTGCTGGACGGGTGGAGCCTGCCGCTGGTCTTCCGCGACCTGCGCGCGGCGTACGAATCGCTCGCCGCGGGGGGGACGCCCGCGTTGGGAACGGCGCCGCGCCACCGCGACTACGTCGCCTGGGTGGAGCGGCAGGACCCCTCGCGCACCGAGGCGTTCTGGCGCGGGGTGCTCGCCGGCTTCGACACGCCCACCCCGCTTCCGCTCGACCGCGCCACGTCCGCGCCGGGTCCCGAGCGCCGCGAGCAGACGGGCATCGAGCTCACCGCGGAGGCCACGCGGGCGCTGCACGCCTTCGCACGGGCGCGCGGGCTGACCCCGGGCACGCTGGTTCAGGGCGCGTGGGCGCTGCTGCTCGCGCGTTACGCCGGTGCGGACGACGTGGTCTTCGGCGTCACCGTCTCCGGGCGGCCGGCGGAGCTGGCCGGCGTGGAGGAGATGGTGGGCGTGTTCATCAACACGCTGCCGGCGCGCGTCCGGCCGGGGAGCGACGCCCGGGTGGACGAGTGGCTGGGCGCGCTGCAGGAGGACGCCGCGGCGCTGCGGGAGCACGAGTACGTGTCGCTGTCGCAGGTGCAGAAGTGGAGCGCCGTCCCCGCCGGGCAGGAGCTCTTCGCCAGCAACTACGTCTTCGAGAACTACCCGGTGGACGAGGCCGTGGCCGCCGGCATCGGGGGCGCCGCGGTGCGCGGCATGACCGCCATGGAGCAGGGGAGCTATCCCCTCACGCTCGTGGCGGCGCCAGGGGCGCGGCTGTCGCTGCGCCTTCACCACGACCCGGCGCGGCTCGACGCCGCGGGCGCCGGGCGCCTTCTGGCGCAGCTGGGCGCGGTGCTGGACGCGTTCGTCGCGCACCCGGAGCGGCGCGTTTCCGGGGTGTCGCTGCTGCGCGGGGACGAGTGGGCCCCGCTGCTCGAATCGTCCCGCGCGGCGCGGGCGTACCCGGCGGCGTGCGTGCACGAGCGGTTCGCGCGGCAGGCGGAGCGCACCCCCCACGCGCCCGCGGTCACCTCCGGCGGCGAGACGCTGACGTACGCGGAGCTGGACCACGCGGCCAACCGGCTCGCGCGCCACCTGCGCCGCCGCGGCGTGGGCCCCGAGGTGCGCGTGGCCGTGTGCGCCGAGCGCTCCGCCGAGCTGGTCGTGGCGCTCCTGGCCGTGCTCAGGGCCGGCGGCGCGTACGTCCCCGTCGATCCCGCCTACCCGGCCGAGCGAATCGCCTACCTGCTGGAAGATTCCGGCTGCGCGGCCGTCCTGGTGCAGGAGGGGCTGCGCCCGCTCCTGGGCGACCCGTCCATGGAGGTCATCGCCCTGGAGGGCGCGCTGGCCGACACCGGGGGAAGCGATGCCGCGCCCGAGGTGCGGGTGGACCCGGAGAACGCCGCGTACGTCATCTACACCTCCGGCTCCACCGGCCGCCCCAAGGGCGTGGTCGTCACGCACGCCAGCGTCACGCGCCTCTTCGCCGCCACCGAGGCGTGGTTCGGCTTCGGCGAGCAGGACGTGTGGACGCTCTTCCACTCCTACGCCTTCGACTTCTCGGTGTGGGAGATGTGGGGCGCGCTGCTGTACGGCGGGCGCCTGGTGGTGGTGCCCTGGCAGACGAGCCGCGACCCGGAAGCGTTCTACGGCCTGCTGGCCCGCGAGCGCGTGACGGTGCTGAGCCAGACGCCCTCCGCCTTCCGGCAGCTCGCGGGGGTGGAGGAGACGCGGGCCGCCTCCCCGGAGCTGGCGCTGCGGGTGGTGGTCTTTGGCGGCGAGGCGCTGGAGCCGCGGGCGCTGCGGGGGTGGATGGAGCGGCACGGCGAGGCAACGCCGCGGCTGGTGAACATGTACGGGATCACCGAGACCACGGTCCACGTCACCTACCGTCCGGTCCGGTGGGCGGACGTGGAGGCGGGCGAGGGGAGCCCGGTGGGCGTGGCGATCCCGGACCTGGCGGTGTGGGTGCTGGACCCGTGGGGGAACCCGCTGCCGGCCGGGGTCCCGGGCGAGATGTACGTGGGCGGCGCCGGGGTGGCGCGCGGCTACCTGGGGCGGCCGGAGCTGACGGCGGAGCGCTTCGTCCCGGACGCGTTCGGCGGCGAGGCGGGAGCCCGCCTGTACCGGAGCGGCGACCGGGCGCGGCGCCTGGCCTCCGGGGAGCTGGAGTACCTGGGGCGCGGCGACGCGCAGGTCAAGGTGCGCGGCTTCCGCATCGAGCCCGGGGAGATCGAGGCGGAGCTGGCGGGGCTGCCCGGGGTGCGCGAGGCGGTGGTGACGGTGCGGGAGGATCCTGCCTTCGGCACGCCCGGGCAGAAGCGGCTGGTGGCCTACGTGGTCCCCGAGCCGGGCGCCGGGCTCGCCGTCGCGGAGCTGCGCGAGGCGCTGTCCGGCCGGCTGCCGGAGCACATGGTGCCCGCCGCGTTCGTGGTGCTGGGGAGCATTCCGCTGACCCCCAACGGGAAGACCGACCGCCGGGCGCTGCCCGCGCCGGAGCTCGCCGACGCGGGCGCCGGGTTCGTGGCGCCGCGCACCGAGGTGGAGGCGGTGCTGGCCGCGGTGTGGGCGGAGGTGCTGGGGGTGGAGCGCGTGGGCGTGGAGGACGGCTTCTTCGAGCTGGGCGGCGACAGCATCCTTTCCATCCAGGTGGTCTCGCGGGCGCGCCAGCGCGGCCTCAGGATCACCCCCCGGCAGCTGTTCGAGCGTCCCACCGTCGCGCGCCTTGCGGAGGTGGTCGAGCCGGAAATCCCGGACTCCGCGGCGGCGGCGCAGGGGCCGGTCGCGGGCGAGGCCCCGCTGACGCCCATCCAGCGGCGCTTCTTCGAGCAGGACCGCCCGGCGCGCCACCACTACAACCAGGCCCTGCTGCTCGTCCCGCGCGAGCGGCTGGAGCCCGCGCTGCTGGCGCGGGCCGCCGGCGCGCTGAATGCGCACCACGACGCGCTGCGGCTGCGCTTCCGCCGCGAGGCAGACGGCGCGTGGACGCAGTCGCACGCGGACGCGGCCCGGCATCTCCCGCTCGCGGTGCTCGACCTGTCCGGCATCCCGGAGACGGCGCGGCGCGGCGCGATGGAGGCCGCCGCGGAGCAGGTGCAGCGGAGCCTGGAGCTGTCGCGCGGGCCGCTGCTGCGCGCGGCGCTCTTCGACCCGGGTGCCGGTCAGTCGCAGCGTCTCCTGATCGTCGTCCATCATCTGGTGGTGGACGGCGTCAGCTGGCGGGTGCTGCTGGAGGACCTGGAGAGCGCGTACGCCCAGCTCGCGCGGGGCGAGGCGGTGCGCCTTCCCGCGAAGACGACCTCGTGGAAGGCGTGGGCCGAGCGCCTGGCGGAGCACGCCGGGTCGCAAGCTCTGGCGGACGAGGCGGCGTACTGGGCCGGGGAGGCGGAGAAGGCGACGGCGGCGCTGCCCGTCGACGACGCGGCCGCGGAGGACACCTCCGCGCGGTCTCGCACGGTGGCGGTGAGCCTGAGCGCGGAGGAGACCGGGGCGCTGCTGCGCGAGGTGCCGCAGGCGTACCGGACGCAGGTGGACGACGTGCTCCTGGCGGCGCTGGCCGCGGCCCTGGGCCGGTGGACGGGCGAGGCGCGGGTGCGCATCGACCTGGAAGGGCACGGCCGCGAGGAGGATGCGGTGGGCGGCGTGGACCTGTCGCGCACGGTGGGGTGGTTCACCACCCTCTACCCGGTGGTGCTGGAGCTTCCTCGCGGCGGAGGGCCGGGCGCGGCGCTGAAGGCGGTCAAGGAGCAGCTGCGCGCGGTGCCGCGGCGGGGGATCGGCTACGGGCTGCTGCGCTACGCCGGCGCCGGCGGGGCGGGGGCGGAGCTGGCCCGCGCGCCCCGGGCGGAGGTCGCCTTCAACTACCTGGGGCAGCTCGACGCGGCCGTCTCCGCGGATACGTTCTTCGCCTTCGCGGAGGAATCGGCCGGCTCTCCGGCGGACGGGCGCGGTCCGCGCGGCCACCGGCTGGAGCTCAACGCGGCGGTGCGCGAGGGGCGGCTGGAGGTGGAGCTGGGCTATGCCGAGGGAGTGCACCGCCGCGACACCATCGAGCGCCTCGCCGGCTGGTTCGCCGCGGAGCTGCGGGAGCTGGTCGCGCACTGCCGCGGCGCGGAGGCGGGCGGCTACACGCCGAGCGACTTCCCGCTCGCCGGGCTGGGGCAGGCGGCGCTGGACGGGCTGCTGGGGAGCGAGCGCGGGGTGGAGGACGTGTACCCGCTCACGCCCATGCAGGAGGGGATGCTCTTCCACACGCTGGACGAGCAGGGGGAGGGCACCTACGTGGGGCAGATGGTGGTGAGCCTGCGCGGGTCGCTGGACGCGCCGGCCTTCGTGCGGGCCTGGCAGGGCGCGGTCGACCGGCACCCCGCGCTGCGGACGCGCTTCGCCTGGGACGGGCTGGAGCGCCCGCTCCAGGTGGTGGCGGGCCGCGCCGTGCCCGAGTTCGCGCAGCACGACTGGCGGGACCGCGACGAGGCGGGGCGGCGCGCCGGGCTGGACGCGTACCTGGAGGAGGACCGGCGCAGGGGCGTGGACGTGACGCGCGCGCCGCTGATGCGGCTGGCGCTCCTCCGCACGGGCGACGACCGCTGGGAGCTGGTGTGGACGCACCACCACCTGGTGCTCGACGGCTGGAGCCTGTCGCTGCTCTTCCGCGACGTGCTCGCCCTGTACGAGGGGCACGCCGGGGGACGCGCGGTGCAGCTGCGGAGCGTGCGCCCGCACCGCGACTACGTGGCGTGGCTGGCGGAGCAGGACCTCGCCCGGGCCGAGCAGGCGTGGCGCGAGGCGCTGGCGGGCTTCGCCGCGCCCACGCCGCTGCCGCTGGCGGACGGCGGGCAGGGAGAGGGTGGCCACCGCGAGGCCGGGCTGCGCCTGGGCGCGGAGCGGACGGCGCGCCTGCAGGCCTTCGCGCGGGCGGAGGGGCTGACGCTGAACACGCTGCTCCAGGCCGCGTGGGGGCTGCTGCTGGCGCGCTGGTCGGGCGAGGCGGACGTGGTCTTCGGGGCCACGGTCTCGGGGCGTCCGCCGCAGCTCGCCGGCGCGGAGGAGATGGTGGGGCTGTTCATCAACACGCTGCCGGTGCGCGTGCGGGTGCGGCCGGAGGCCCCGGTGGGCGCGTGGCTGAGGGAGCTCCAGGGGCGGCAGGCGGCGCTGCGGGAGCACGAGCACACGCCGCTGGTGCAGCTGCACAGGTGGAGCGAGGTCCAGGCGGGACAGCCGCTCTTCGGGAGCATCGTCGCGTTCGCGAACTACCCGTTCGACGCCACGCTGGCCGAGCGCGACAGCGGGTTCCGGGTGGAGTCGTCGCGGATCATCGAGCGCGACGACGTCCCCCTCTTCCTGGCGGCCGCGATGCAGGGCGACTCGCTGGAGCTGGAGCTGGCCCACCACCGCTCCGGCTTCCCGGCAGGGCGGCTGCTGGAGGAGCTCGGGGTGCTGCTGGACCAGCTCGCCGCGGACCCGCGTCGGCTGCTGGAGCGGGTGACGGGGCGGAGCGCGGACGAGCGGCTGCGTCTGCTGGCCGCCGGGCGCGGCCCCGCCGCGGAGTACCCGCGCGAGCGGAGCGTCCACGAGCTGATCTCGCTGCGCGCCGCGGCCACGCCGGACGCGCCCGCCGTGCTGGCCGGCGGCGTCCGCCTGGGCTTCGCCGAACTGGAGGCGCGCGCCGACGGCCTGGCGGCCCGGCTGCGCTCGCTCGGCGTGGGGCCGGAGGCGCGCGTCGCGATCCTGCTCGACCGGTCCGCGGAGCTTGCCGTCGCGATCCTGGGCACGCTCCGGGCCGGCGGCGCCTACGTGCCGCTGGACCCGGCGTATCCCGCCGAGCGCCTGGCCTACCTGCTCGCCGACAGCGGCGCCCGCGTCGTGGTCACCCGCACGGCGCTGGCCGACCGCCTTCCCGCCACCGCGGCGGCGACGCTCCTCGTCGATGCCGGCGAAGTCCCAAAAGTCCATGCCGCCCCGAGCGTCGTCGACCCCGAGAACGCGGCGTACGTCATCTACACCTCGGGCTCCACGGGCGCGCCCAAGGGCGTGATGGTCTCGCACCGCTCGCTGGTCTGCTACGCCGAGGCGGCGCGGGCGGAGCTGGGGCTGGGTGCGGGCGACCGCATCCTCCAGTTCGCCTCGCCCAGCTTCGACGTCATGGTGGAGGAGATCTTCCCCGCCTGGCTCGCCGGGGCGGCGGTGGTGTTCCCCGGGCAGGACCTGCTGGAATCTCCCGGGGCGCTGCTGGAGACCGTGGAGGCGCAGGGCGTCACCGGCTTCGAGCTGCCCACGGCGTTCTGGCACGAGTGGGTGCGGATGCTGGCGGAGGAGGGCCGGCGCCTGCCGGCGTCGCTGCGCTTCGTGATCGTGGGTGGCGAGCGCGTGCACCCGGAGCGCCTGGCGGAGTGGGCGCGGCTGGGGGTTCCGCTGGTGCACGTGTTCGGGCTGACGGAGACCACGGTGAGCTCGGCCATGCTGCGCCTGGAGGCGGGCGACGACGGGTCGCGGTGGAGCAATCTCCCGGTGGGGCGGCCGCTGGCCAACGCCGCGCTGTACGTGCTGGACGCCGCGATGCAGCCGGCGCCGGAATCTGCCGCCGGCGAGCTGTACCTGGGCGGCGACACGGTGGCGCGCGGCTACTCGGGCCGGCCCGCGCTGACGGCCGAGCGATTCGTCCCCGACCCGTTCGCGGACGAGCCCGGGAAGCGCATGTACCGCACGGGGGACCGGGTGCGCTGGCTGGCGGAGGGCGGGCTGGAGTTCCTGGGGCGGATCGACCAGCAGCTCAAGATCCGCGGATTCCGCATCGAGCCGGGGGAGATCGAGGCGGCGCTGGTGCAGCACCCCGCCGTGCGGGAGGCGGTGGTCATCGGGCGCGAGGAAGCGCAGGGGCGCAGGCAGCAGCTGGTGGCGTACGTGGTCCCCGCACAGGGCGGGAGCGAGCTCCCGGTCGCGGCGGACGAGCTGCGGGCACACCTGGCGGCGCGGCTCCCGGAGTACATGGTGCCGGGCGCGTTCGTGGCGATGGAGAGCGTTCCTCTTACCGCAAACGGCAAGATCGACCGTCGCGCCCTCCCCGCGCCGGAGGCAGGTGCGTCCGAGGCGTCCGCGGGCTACGTGGCGCCGGCGAGCGAGGTGGAGCGGACGCTGTGCGCGATTCTCGCCGAGGTGCTGCGCGTGGAGCGGGTGGGCGTGCACGACGACTACTTCGAGCTGGGCGGCGACAGCATCGTGGCCATCCAGATCGTCTCTCGCGCGCGGCGGGCCGGGCTGTGGCTGCGTCCGCGGCAGCTCTTCCAGCACCCGACGGTGGCGCGGCTCGCCCCCGAGGTGAGCGCGGCCGGGACCGTGGAGCAGGGGGCCGAGCAGGGGCAGGTCACGGGCGAGGTGGAGCTGACGCCGGTGCAGCGGTGGTTCTTCGAGCAGGAGATCCCGGAGCGCGACCGCTGGAACATGCCGCTGCTGCTGGATCTGCGGCGGCCGCTGGGGGCGGAGCTGCTCGCGGCGGCGCTGGAGCGGATCGTCGCCCATCACGACGCGCTGCGCTTCCGCTACGCGCGCGCCGCCGATGGCGCGTGGGTGCAGACGTGCGCGCCTGCGGACGGGCCGGTGCCGGTGGAGACGGTGGACCTCGCCGGGCTGCCGGCGGACGAGGCCGCGGCGCTTGCCGGGCGGCGCTCGGCGGAGGCGCAGGCGGGGCTGGACCTGGAGCACGGGCCGCTGCTGCGCGCGCTGCTGCTGGAGGGCGGCGCGGACGCCCCGTCGCGGCTGCTGCTGGCGGTGCACCACCTGGTTGTGGACGGCGTGTCGTGGCGCATCCTGCTGGAGGACCTGCAGACGGCCGTCGAGCAGCTGAGCCGGGGCGAAGCCGCAACCCTGCCGGCGAAGACGACGTCGTTCCAGCGGTGGGCGCGGCGGCTGGCGGAGCACACGGCGCGCGGCGGCTTCGACGCGGAGCTGGACTTCTGGCTGGACGAGCCGCGGCGGATGGTGCGGCCGCTGCCGGTGGACTCGCCCGCCGGCCGGTCCCACAACACCGTGGGCGCGTCGCGGACGCTTTCCGTCGCGCTGGACGCCGCGGAAACGCGGGCGCTGCTGACGGAGGTCCCGGCCGCGTACCGGACGCAGGTGGGCGACGTGCTGCTGTGCGCGCTGGCGCGCGCCTTCGCGGGGTGGACGGGGGAGACGCGGCTGCTGGTGGAGCTGGAGGGGCACGGGCGAGAGGAGCTGTTCGAGGACGTGGACCTGTCGCGCACCGTGGGGTGGTTCACCACCGTGTACCCGGTGCTGCTGGAGCTGCGCGGGGCGGAAGGCGAGGGCGCGTCGCTGAAACGGGTCAAGGAGCAGCTGCGTGAGGTGCCGGGGCAGGGGATCGGGTACGGGGCGCTTCGCTGGCTGAGCCCGGACGCGGCCACGCGCGGGCGGCTGGCGGAGCTGCCGCGCGCCGAGGTGAGCTTCAACCACCTGGGGCAGGCCGACGCCGGCCAGGCGGACGACGGGCTCTTCGGCCTGGCGGCGGAGCAGGGCGCGGGAGGGACGAGCCCGGACGCGCCGCGGCAGCACCTGCTGGAGGTGAACAGCATCGTGCAGGGCGGGCGGCTCCGGGTGGACTGGAGCTACGGCGAAGCCATCCACCGGCGGGCGACGGTGGAGGCGCTGGCCGGGCGCTACCTGGCCGAGCTGCGGGGGCTGGTGGCGCACTGCGTGTCCGCGGATGCGGGGGGAGCACGCCCAGCGACTTCCCGCTGGCGGGGCTCTCGCAGGAGGAGCTGGACCGGCTGCCGGGGAGCGGCCGGGAGGTGGAGGACGTGTACCCGCTCGCGCCGCTCCAGGAGGGGCTGCTCTTCCACGTCCTGTACTCGCGCGAGGAGGGGTTCTACCTCGCGCAGAGCACCTTCGACCTCCAGGGCGAGCTGGACGGGGAAGCGATGCGGCGGGCGTGGGACGCCACGCTGGCGCGGCACCCGGCACTGCGCGCGAGCTTCCTGTGGCGGGACCGGGTCCGGCCGCTGCAGGTCGTCCACCGGCAGGTCCGCGTCCCCTTCGTGCAGGAGGACTGGCGCGCCCTCCCCGAGGACGAGCAGGGGGCGGCGCTGGAGGGCTACCTGCGGGAGGACCGGGAGCGCGGCTTCGACCTGGAAGCGGCTCCGCTGATGCGGGTGGCGCTCTTCCGGACCGGCGAGGACCGGTACCGGATGGTGTGGAGCTTCCTCCAGGCCGTGCTGGACGGGTGGAGCCTGCCGCTGGTCTTCCGCGACCTGCGCGCGGCCTACGAGGCGCTGGCCGCGGGGCGGACGCCCGCGTTGGGAACGGCGCCGCGCCACCGCGACTACGTCGCCTGGGTGGAGCGGCAGGACCCCTCGCGCACCGAGGCGTTCTGGCGCGGGATGCTGGCCGGCTTCGACGAGCCCACCCCGCTGCCGCTGGAGCACGCCGCGCCGGGCGCCGGTCCGGAGCGCCGCGAGCAGGCGGACCTCCAGCTCACGGCCGGGGCCACGCGGGCGCTGCACGCCTTCGCACGGGCGCGCGGGCTGACGCCGGGCACCGTGGTGCAGGGCGCGTGGGCTCTTCTCCTCGCGCGCTACGCCGGGGCGGACGACGTGGTCTTCGGCGTCACCGTCTCCGGGCGGCCGGCGGAGCTGGCCGGCGTGGAGGAGATGGTGGGCGTGTTCATCAACACGCTCCCGGTGCGCGTCCGGCTGCCGGAGGAGGCGCCCGTGGACGCGTGGCTGGCCGCGCTGCAGGAGGACGCCGCCGCGGTGCGCGAGCACGAGAGCGTGCCGCTGACGCAGGTGCAGCGGTGGAGCGACGTCCCCGCCGGGCAGGAGCTCTTCGGGAGCATCTACGTCTACGAGAACTACCCGGTGGACGAGGCGCTGGCCGGGGGAATCGGGGGCGTCGAGGTGCGCGGGATGGCCGCCGTCGAGCGGGGCAACTACCCTCTCACCCTCGTCGTGCTCCCCGGCGCTTCGCTGAAGCTGCGCCTCAACTACGACCCGGACCGGCTCGATCCCGCCGCGGCCGGGCGCCTGCTGGGGCAGGTGGCCGCGGCCGTGGAGGCGATGGCGGCGCGCCCGGGAGCCCGGCTGTCGCAGGTGTCGCTGCTGGGGGACGACGAGCGCACCCGGCTGCTGGAATCGTGGAACGACACCGGCGCCGGGTACGCCGGAGCGGAGTTCGTCCACGAGATGTTCGCGCGGCAGGCGGCTCGCGCGCCCCGGGCGGAGGCGCTGCGCTCCGGGGAGCGGACACTCACCTACGCCGCGCTGGAGCGGGATTCCAGCCGGCTGGCGCGGCACCTCCGCGCCCTGGGCGTGGGGCCGGAGTCGCGCGTGGGGATCTGCCTGGAGCGCGGGCCGGAAACGGTCGTCTCCGTGCTGGGCGTCCTCAAGGCCGGCGGCGCCTACGTCCCCCTGGACCCGTCGTACCCCGCCGACCGGCTGGCCTTCATGGTGGAGGACGCCGCCCTCGCCGTGCTGCTGACCCGCGAGGGGCTGCTGGAGCGCCTGCCGGAGCACGGCGCGCGCGTGGTGTGCCTGGACCGCGACGCGGCGGAGATCGCGCGGCGGGGCGATGCCGCCCCGGAGAGCGGCCTCCGGCCGGAAAACGTCGCGTACGTCATCTACACCTCCGGCTCCACCGGGCGTCCCAAGGGCGTGGAGGTGGTGCACCGGGGGCTGGGCAACTACCTGGCGTGGGCGGTCGAGGCGTACGCGGGGGAGGGCCACGGGGCGCCGGTCCACTCCTCCCTGTCCTTCGACCTGACGGTGACCTCGCTGCTGGTGCCGCTGCTGCGCGGCGAGCGGGTGGTGCTCACCGACGAGGCCGACGCGGTGGAGGGGCTGGCCAGGGCGCTGCGGGAGGAGCCCGGGTTCACGCTGGTCAAGCTGACCCCGGCGCACCTGGGGCTGCTCGCCGAGCAGCTGACCGAGGCCGAGGCGGCGGCCGCCGCGCGCACGCTGGTGGTGGGCGGCGAGGCGCTGCCGGCCGAGCTGGCGGCGTACTGGAGGCGCGTGGCGCCCGGCACCGTGGTGGTCAACGAGTACGGGCCCACGGAAACGGTGGTGGGGTGCATCGTGCACCGGGTGGAGAACGCGGCCGGCGGGGCGGGGAGCGTGCCCATCGGCAGGCCCATCGCCGGGACCCGGGCGTACGTGCTGGGACCGGGGATGCAGCCGGCGCCGCTGGGCGCGTCGGGCGAGCTGTACGTGGGCGGCGCCGGGGTGGCGCGCGGCTACCTGGGCCGGCCCGGGCTGACGGCGGAGCGCTTCGTCCCCGATCCCTTCGGGGCCGAGCCGGGCGCGCGCCTGTACCGCACCGGCGACCGCGTCCGCTGGCTGGCCTCGGGGGAGATGGAGTTCCTGGGGCGGACCGACTTCCAGCTCAAGGTCAGGGGCTTCCGCGTGGAGCCGGGGGAGATCGAGGCGGCGCTGCTGGAAGACCCCCGGGTGCGGGATGCGCTGGTGACGCAGCGCGGGGACGCCACCGGGCAGCGGCAGCTGGTGGCGTACGTGGTCCCCGCGGAGGGCGGCGGCCCGTCCGCCGCGGAGCTGAGGGCCCGCCTCCAGGGCGTCCTCCCCGACCACATGGTGCCGGCCTGGTTCGCGGTGCTGGAGCGCATGCCGCTGAACGCCAACGGCAAGGTCGACCGGCACGCCCTCCCCGCGCCGGAGGCGGCGCCCCACGGGAGCGCGGCGCCGCGCACGGTCACGGAAGAGGTGCTGGCGGGGATCTGGGAGGACGTCCTGGGCGTGGAGCGCGTGGGGGCCGACGACAGCTTCTTCGAGCTGGGCGGGCACTCGCTCCTGGTGACGCGCATCGTTTCGCGGGTGCGGCAGGCGCTCGAGGTCGAGGTGCCGCTGAGGGCGATCTTCGACGCGCCCACCGTGTCCGGGCTGGCCCGGCGGATCGACGCCCTGCGGAGCGGCGGGAGCGAGGCGGCCCCGCCCGTCCGGCGGGTCCCGCGGGACGGGCCGCTCCCGCTCTCGTTCCAGCAGCAGCGGCTCTGGCTGATGGACCGCCTGGAGCCGGGCGCCGCCACCTACAACATGCCCTCCGCCCTGCGCCTGCGGGGCGAGCTGGACACCATTGCGCTCCGCGCCGCCCTGGGCGAGCTGGCGCGGCGCCACGAGGTGCTGCGCACCGTGTTCGCCGAGCGCGAGGGCGTGCCGGTGCAGGTGGTCCGGCCGGGCGGGGGGGCCATGCTCCCGGCGATCGACCTGCGGCGGCTCCCCGGGGCGGCGCCGGAGGCGGAGGCGCTGCGACTGGTCCACGAGGAGGCGGTGCGCCCGTTCGACCTGGAGCGGGGGCCGCTGCTGCGGACCGTCCTGCTGCGGCTGGGGGACGGCGACCACGTGCTGTGCGTCACCCTGCACCACGCCGTGGGCGACGGGTGGAGCCTGGACGTGCTGGTGGGCGAGGTCGCCGCCCTGTACGGCGCCTTCAGCCGGGGCGAGCCCTCGCCGCTCCCCGGGCTTCCGGTGCAGTACGCCGACTACGCGGTGTGGCAGCGCGAGTGGCTGGGCGACGCCGAGCTCGACCGGCAGCTCGCCTACTGGAAGGAGCGTCTCGCCGGGGCCCCGCCCCTGCTGGAGCTGCCGACGGACCGGCCGCGCGGGGCGGGGCAGGGCGCCCACGCCGGGCGGCACGCCTTCGCCGTGGCGGCGGACACGTCCCGCGGGCTGCGGGCGCTCGCTCGGCACGAGGGCACGACGCTGTTCATGACCGTGCTCGCGGCCTGGCAGGCGCTGCTGGGGCGGTACTCCGGCCAGGACGACGTGGTGGTGGGAACCCCCGTCGCCGGCCGCACGCAGCTGGAGACCGAGGGGCTCATCGGGCTGTTCGTCAACATGCTCGTCCTGCGGGCCGAGCTGGCGGGGGAGCCCACCTGGCGCGAGCTGCTGGCGCGGGTGCGGCACGACGCGCTGGGGGCGTTCTCGCACCAAGACCTCCCCTTCGAGCGCCTGGTGGACGCGCTGGTGACCGTCCGGAGCCTGACGCACGCGCCGCTCTTCCAGGCCGTGTTCGCGCTCCAGCGGTCCCGCCCGGCGGCGCCGCCGCTGGGGAACGCCGCGGTTCAGCCGTTCGGCGTGGGGGCCGAGGGGCTGCCGGTGGACCTGGAGCTGATGCTGGAGGACGGGGAGGACGGGCTCGCCGGGGTGCTGCTGTACCGCGAAGCGCTCTTCGACCCCGCGACGATCGGGCGGCTGGCCGAAAGCCTGGGCGCCTGCCTGGAGGCGCTGGCGGCCGATCCCTCGCGCCGCTTCACCGAGGTGTCGCTGCTGCGCGGGACCGAGCGCGTGCAGGTGCTGGAAGCGTGGAACGCGACCGCGGCCGCCTTCCCGCCGGCGCTGGCGCACGACGTCTTCGCCGCGCAGGCCGCGCTCACCCCGCACGTCCCCGCCGTCACCCGCGGCGACCGGGTGCTCACGTACGCCGAGCTGGACCGCCTTTCCGACCGGCTCGCGCGGCACCTCCGGCGCCGGGGCGTGGGCCCCGAGGTGCGGGTGGGGCTGTGCCTGGAGCGCGACGTGGAGCTCGTCGTGGGCGTGCTCGGCGTGCTCAAGGCCGGCGGCGTCTACGTCCCGCTGGACCCCACCCTCCCGGCCGGGCGGCTGGCCTACATGCTGGCCGATGCGGACGCGGCCGTGCTGGTCTCGCAGGCCGGGCTCCCGGAGCGGCTCCCGGCCTATGCCGGCGAGGTGGTGTGCCTGGACCGGGACGCGGCGGCGATCGCCGCGGAGCCCGCCGGGCCGCCCCCCTCCGGCGTCCACGCCCGCAGCGCCGCCTACGTCATCTACACCTCCGGGTCCACCGGCGCGCCCAAGGGCGTGGTCGTGGAGCACGGCAGCCTGCTGAACTTCGCCGCGGCCATGCGGCGCGACTTCCCCTACCGCGAGGGCGAGGTGGTGCTGGGGGTGGTGAGCTTCGCCTTCGACATCTGGATCTTCGAGGGGCTGGTGCCCCTGCTGGCCGGCGCGACGGTGCGGCTCCTCCCGCTGGACCGGGTGCGCGACGCGGGGGTGCTGGTGGAGGAGCTGCGCACGGCGGGGCGGATCGCCGCGGTGCCGGCGCTGTACCGGCAGGTGGTGCTGGCGGCGCGGCAGCTGGAGCCCGGCGCCCTTGCCGGCGTGCGCTACATCTTCGCCGGGGGCGAGGCCGTCGCGCCGGAGCTGTCGGCCGAGCTGCGGGAGGTGTTCCCGGGCGCGCGGCTGTTCGTGGGGTACGGCCCCACCGAGGCCACCGTGCTCGCGACCCTGTACGCCGTCCCCGAGGGCGTGGAGGGGGGCGCACCCCCGATCGGCAATCCGCTTCCCAACGTGAGGACCTACGTGCTGGACGCCCGGGGCGACGCGCTCCCGACCGGCGTGCCCGGGGAACTGTACCTGGGCGGCGCCGGGGTGGCGCGCGGGTACCTGGGCCGCCCGGATCTCACCGCCGGCCGCTTCGTCCCCGACCCCTTCGCCGGGGCATCGGGCTCGCGCCTGTACGGCACGGGCGACCGGGTGAGGTGGCGCGCGGACGGGGCCCTGGAGTTCCTGGGCCGCTTCGACGCACAGGTCAAGATCCGCGGCTTCCGCGTGGAGCTGGGCGAGGTCGAGGCGGCGCTCGCCGCGCACCCGCGGGTGCACGAGATGGTGGCCGTGGTGCGCGAGGACGTACCGGGGCAGAGGATCCTCGTGGCCTACGTGGTCCCCCAGGAGGGGGCGGAGCCGTCCGTGGCCGAGCTGCGGGAAAGCCTGGGCGAACAGCTCCCGGACTACATGGTGCCGGGCGCCTTCGTGGTGCTGGAGCGGCTGCCGCTGGACGCCGGCGGCAAGGTCGACCGGCGCGCGCTGCCGGCGCCTGACCTGGGCTCGGAGGACGGGTACGTGGCGCCGCGCACGGCGGCGGAGGAGGTCCTGGCGGCGATCTGGGCGGACGTGCTGGAGCTGGAGCCGGAGCGGGTGGGGGTGGAGAAGAGCTTCTTCGACATGGGCGGGCACTCCCTGCTGGCCACCCGCGTGGCCTCGCGGATCCGGGACGCGTTCGGCGTCGCGGTGCCGCTGAGGACGCTGTTCGAGGCGACCACCGTGGCCGCCCTCGCCGGTCGCGTGGAGGCGCTGCAGCGGGCCGGGACCCCGGCCCCGCCGCCCGTCGCGCGGCTCGCCGGCGGGCGCGAGGGGCCGCTGCCGGTGTCGTTCGCGCAGCAGCGGCTGTGGGTGGTGGACCGCCTGGACCCGGGGAGCCCCGCCTACAACATGGCCCACGCGCTGCGCGTGCGCGGCCCGCTGGACGCCGCCGCGCTGCGGGCGGCCATCGGCGAGCTGACGAGGCGGCACGAGGCGCTGCGGACCACGCTGGAGGAACGCGGCGGCGTCCCCGTGCAGGTCGTCCACCCGCCCGCGCCCGCCGCCCTCCCCGCGGTGGAGCTGCGCGCCCTGCCGGAGGCGGAGCGCGAGCGCGAGGCCCTGCGGCTGGCGGACGCCGAGGCGATGCGTCCGTTCGACCTGGCGCGCGGGCCGCTGCTGCGGAGCACCCTGCTGCGCCTTGACGGCGCCGACCACGTGCTGCTGTTCACGCTGCACCACGTGGTCAGCGACGGGTGGAGCATGCAGGTTCTGGTGGGGGAGGTGGCCGCCCTGTACGCCGCCTTCGCCCGCGGCGTATCGTCGCCGCTGGCGCCGCTGCCGGTGCAGTACGCCGACTTCGCCGCCTGGCAGCGCGCCTGGCTGAGCGGGGAGACGCTGGACGAGCAGATCGGCTTCTGGCGGGAGCGGCTGGCCGGCGCCCCCCCGCTGCTGGAGATCCCCACCGACCGCCCGCGCGCCGCGGGACAGAGCCCGCGCGCGGCCCGGCACGCCTTCGCCCTCCCGGCGGAGCTGTCGCGCCGGCTGCGGGCGCTGTCGCGGGCCGAGGGGACCACGCTGTTCATGACGCTGCTCGCCGCCTGGCAGGCGCTGCTGGGCCGCTACGCGGGCCAGGACGACGTGGTGGTGGGCACCCCCATCGCGGGGCGCACCCGCAGGGAGACGGAGGGACTGATCGGCTTCTTCGTCAACATGCTTGCCCTGCGCGCCGACCTGGGCGGCGACCCCGCCTGGAGCGGGCTGCTGGGGCGGGTGCGGGAAGAGGCGCTGGGCGCGTACGCGCACCAGGACCTCCCCTTCGAGCGCCTGGTGGAGGAGCTGGGCGTGGAGCGCAGCCTCACCCACACGCCGCTCTTCCAGGCGGTCTTCGCCCTGGACCGCGCCGGCGGGCCCGCGGAGCGCCCGCGGCTGGGCGCGGTCGCGCTGGAGCCGTTCGGCGAGGGCGAGCCGGTCGCCCGCTTCGACCTGGACCTTGCGGTGTCCGACGCCGGGGAGGCGCTGGGCGGGGCGCTGGTCTTCCGGGCGGCGCTGTTCGACGCGGCGACCGTGGAGCGCATGGCCGCGCACCTGGAGGCGACGCTGGAGGCGATGGCCGCCGATCCCGCGCGCCGCCTGTCGGAGCTGCCGCTGCTGCGCGGCGCCGAGCGCGCCCGGGTGCTGGAAGCCTGGAACGCCACCGCGGCCGACTTCCCGCGGGCGTGCCTGCACGACCTGGTCGCCCAGCAGGCCGCGCGCACCCCGGACGCCCCCGCCGTGGAGTTCGCCGGCCGGGTGCTCACCTATGCCGAGCTGCTGCGCGGCGCCGACCGCCTGGCGCACCACCTCCGCGGCCTGGGCGTGGGGCCCGAGGTCCGGGTGGGCCTCTGCCTGGAGCGCTCCGCGGAGATGGTCGTCGCCGTCCTGGGCATCCTGCGCGCCGGCGGCACGTACCTCCCCCTCGACCCCGCCCACCCGCAGGATCGGACCCGCTTCATGCTGGCCGACTCCGGCGCCGCCGTGGTGGTGACCCGCTCCGAGCTGGCCGCCCGCGTGGCGGGGCACGGGGCGGAGCTGGTGCTCCTGGACGCCGCGGCGCACGCCATCGCGGCCGCGCCGGACACCCCGCCGCAGGGCGGGGCCGACCCGCTGAACGCGGCGTACGTCATCTACACCTCGGGCTCCACCGGCACGCCCAAGGGCGTGGTGGTCCCGCACCTGGGGCTGGGCAACGTGGCCCGCGCCCAGGCCCGCGACCTGGGCATCGTCCCCGGCGACCGCGTGCTCCAGTTCGCCTCCGCCAGCTTCGACGCCTCGGTGTTCGAGATGGTCATGGCGCTGGCCTGCGGCGGCACCCTGTGCGTGGGGACGCGCGACGAGCTCGCGCCCGGGCCCGACCTGGGGCGCTTCCTCCGCGAGCGCGGCGTCACCGCCGCGACGCTGCCCCCCTCCGCGCTGGCCGTCCTGCCGCGCGAGGATCTTCCCGCGCTGCGCGTGCTGATGACGGCGGGCGAGGCGCTCCCGGCCGAGCTTGCGGACCGGTGGGCGCCGGGCCGGAGCCTGTTCAACCTGTACGGCCCCACCGAGGCGACCATCTGGTCCACCACGGGACCGTACCGCGGGGGCGGGGATCGTCCCCGCATCGGGCGCCCCGTCGCCAACACCGCGGCCTACGTGCTGGACGCCGCGCTGGCGCCTGTGCCCGTGGGCGTGCCGGGCGAGCTGTACGTGGGCGGGGTGGGGGTGGCGCGCGGGTACCTGGGCCGGGCGGACCTCACCGGCGAGCGCTTCGTGCCGGACGGGCTCTCCGGGGAGGCCGGGGCGCGGCTGTACCGCACGGGAGACCGGGTGCGGTGGCTGGCGGGCGGGGAGCTGGAGTTCCTGGGCCGGGTGGACGCGCAGGTGAAGATCCGGGGCTTCCGGATCGAGCCGGGGGAGGTGGAGGCGGTGCTGGCGGGTCTGCCGCAGGTGCGGGATGCGGCGGTCGTGGTGCGGGAGGACGCGCCGGGAGCGAAGCGGCTGGTGGCGTACGTGGTCGCGGCGGAGGGCGCCGACGCGGGCGCGGCGGGGCTGCGGGAAGCGCTGTCGGCGCGGCTGCCGGAGCACATGGTCCCGGGGGTGTACGTGGTGCTGGAGCGCCTGCCGCTGAACTCCAGCGGCAAGGTGGACCGGCGCGCGCTGCCGGCGCCGGAGCGGGAGGCGGGCGCGGCGCACGCGGCGCCGCGCACGGCCACGGAGGAGGTGCTGGCGGGGATCTGGGCGGAGCTGCTGGGCGCCGGGCGGGTGGGGGTGGAGGAGGACTTCTTCGAGCTGGGCGGGCACTCGCTGCTGGCGACACAGCTGGCCTCCCGGGCGCGGGAAGCGTTCGGGGTGGAGGTGCCGCTGAGGACCGTGTTCGAGGCGCCCACCGTCGCGCGGCTGGCCGGCCGCATCGAGGCGCTGCGGCGCACGGGCGTGGCGTCGGCGCCGCCGATGGAGCGGGTGTCGCGGGAAGGGCCGCTGCCGCTGTCCTTCGCGCAGCAGCGGCTGCTGGTGGTGGACCGCCTGGACGCGGGCGGCGCCGCCTACAACATTCCCGCCGCGCTGCGGCTGCGCGGGCGGCTGGACACGGCGGCGCTGCGGGCCGCTCTGGGCGAGCTGGTTCGCCGGCACGAGACGCTGCGCACCACGATCGTGGAGCAGGACGGCGGGCCCGTGCAGGTGGTCCACCCGCCGGCCCCGGCCGCGCTGCCGGTGGTGGAGCTGGACCGCCTGCCCGACGGCGCGCCGGAGGGCGAGGCGGAGCGCCTGGCCGCGGCGGAAGCGCTGCGCCCCTTCGACCTGGCGCGTGGCCCGCTGCTGCGGAGCACGCTGCTGCGCCTGGGCGCGGACGACCACGTGCTGCTGGTCAACATGCACCACGTGGTCAGCGACGGGTGGAGCATGGACGTGCTGGTGCGCGAGGTTTCCGCGCTCTACGCCGCCTTCGGGCGGGGCGCATCGTCGCCGCTGCCCGAGCTCCCGGTGCAGTACGCCGACTTCGCCGTGTGGCAGCGCGCCTGGCTCGCCGGCGAGGTGCTGGACGAGCAGATCGGCTTCTGGAAGGACGCGCTGGCCGGCGCTCCGCCGCTGCTGGAGATCCCCACCGACCGCCCGCGCGCGGTCGGACAGGGCGCGGCCGCGGGGAGCCACGCCTTCACCCTGCCGGCCGCGGTGGCGGACGGGCTGCGGGCGCTCGCCCGCCGCGAGGGCGCCACGCTCTTTATGACGCTGCTGGCCGGGTGGCAGGCGCTGCTGTCCCGGTACTCGGGGCAGGAGGACGTGGTCGTCGGCACCGCGGTCGCCGGGCGCAACCGCCGGGAGACGGAAGGGCTGATCGGCTTCTTCGTCAACATGCTGCCGCTGCGCGCCGACCTGGGCGGCGATCCCACCGGAGCCGGGTTGCTGGGACGGGTGCGGGGGGCGACGCTGGGGGCGTATGACCACCAGGACCTCCCCTTCGAGCGCCTGGTGGAGGCGCTGGACGTGGAGCGCAGCCTCACCCACACGCCGCTCTTCCAGGTGACCTTCGCCCTCGCCCGGGCGGGCGCGGACGAGGCGCTGTCGCTGGGCGGAGTCGCCATCGAGCCCCTGGGGGCCGGGGAGAGCGTCGCCAAGTTCGACCTGGACGTGGGCTTCCGGGAAACGGACGCCGGGCTGGCCGGCGCGCTGCTTTTCCGCGCGGCGCTGTTCGATCCGCAGACCGTCGCCCGCATGGCCGGGCACCTGGAAACCGTCCTGGAGGCGATGGCCGCCGATCCCGCGGGGCGCCTTTCCGCCGTGTCGCTGCTGCGCGGAACCGAGCGCGAGCAGGTGCTGGAAGCGTGGAACGCCACTCGGGCCGACCATCCGCGGGGCTGCGTGCACGAGCTGGTCGCGGCGCAGGCGGCGCGCACCCCGGACGCGGTGGCGGTGGCGTTCCGGGGCGAGACGATCACCTACGCCGAGCTGGTGCGGCGCGCCAACCGCCTCGCCAACCACCTGCGCCGGCTGGGCGTGGGCCCGGAGACGCGGGTGGGGGTGTGCCTGGAGCGCACGCCGCAGGTGCTGGTGGCCGTGCTTGGCGTGCTCGCGGCCGGCGGCGCCTACGTGCCGCTGGACCCCGCGTACCCCGCCGAGCGCCTGGGCTGGATGGCCGAGGACGCGCGGGTCTCGCTCGTCCTCACCTCCAGCGCCCTGGAGCGGGTCCTCCCCGAGGGCACGCCCGCGCTCGCGCTCGACGCCGCGCGGCCCGCCGTCGACGCCGAGCCGGACACGGCGCCGGAGTCGGGGGTGCTCCCGGACAACCTGTCGCACGTGATCTTCACCTCGGGGTCCACGGGCCGCCCCAAGGGGGTGATGATCCGCCACTCGTCCGTCGTGGTCCTGCTGCACTGGCTGCGGGAAACCGTCTCCGACGAGGAGCGCCGCGGCGTGCTCTTCTCCACCTCCATCAACTTCGACGTGTCGGTGGCCGAGATGTTCGGCACGCTGGCGTGGGGCGGCAGGCTGGTGCTGGTGGAGAACGCCCTGGAGCTGCCGTCGGTGGGGGACCAGGTCGTCCACGCGAGCATGGTGCCCACCGCCGCCGCGGAGCTGCTGCGCATGGGCGGCATCCCGGCGGGCGTGCGCACGCTGAACCTGGGCGGCGAGGCGCTGCCGGCCGACCTGGCGCGGGGGCTGTACGCCCTGGGAACGGTGCAGAAGGTGGGCAACCTGTACGGCCCGACCGAGGACACCACCTACAGCACCTACTCGCTGGTGCGGCGCGGCGCCGACCGCGTGCTCGTGGGCAGGCCGGTGGCGAACACGCAGGCTCTGGTGCTGGACGGCGAGCTGCGGCCGGTGCCGGTGGGGCTCGCCGGCGAGCTGTACCTTGCCGGCGACGGGCTGTCCCGCGGCTACGCGGGGCGGCCGGAGCTCACGGCCGAACGCTTCCTGCCCGACCCGTTCGGCGAGGCGGGCTCGCGCATGTACCGGGTGATGGACCGCGTCCGCTGGCTGGCGTCCGGGGAGCTGGAGTACTTCGGGCGCACCGACCACCAGGTCAAGGTGCGCGGCTTCCGCATCGAGCTGGGCGAGATCGAGGCGGTGCTCATCGCGCTGCCTCAGGTCCGGGAGGCGGTCGTGGTCGTCCGGGACGACGCCCCGGGCGCGGCCGGCCAGAAGCGCCTGGTCGCGTACCTTGCCGCCGAGCCCGGCGAGATCGCCTCCGTCGCCGAGCTGCGGTCCCGTCTCTCGGAGCGGCTGCCGGAGTACATGGTGCCCTCGGCGTTCGTCCTCCTGGACCGGCTGCCGCTCTCCCCCAACGGCAAGCTCGACCGGCGGGCGCTCCCGGCCCCGGAAGCCGCCGCGGGGACGGAGTACGTGGCCCCGCGCACCGTCGTGGAGGAGCTGCTGTGCACGATCTGGGAGGAGGTGCTGGGGGTGGAGCGGGTGGGCGTGGACGACGACTTCTTCGAGCTGGGCGGACACTCCATGCTGGCGATGGACGTGGCCTTCCGCGTCCAGCAGGCGTGCGGGGTGGAAGTGCCGCTCCAGGAGCTGTTCGTGACGCCCACCATCGCGGCGCTGGCCGAGCTGGTGGAGGACCAGATGTTCCTGGCCCTGGACGACTCGGAGATGACGGAGGCGTGATCGTGCCGGGAAGGAGCAGGAGCCGGACCGGACGGGCGGTCTCCGGGTCGAGCCATGAATTTCCACTTGCGGCGGTGTGATGAGCGAAGACAGAGCCGGCGGGTCGCCGGGGGTGCGGGACCGCCTGTCCCACGAGCGGAGACAGGAGCTCCTCCGGGGCATGCTGCAGAAGCGGGCGGCGGTCCAGGCCGAGGAGACGATCCCGCGCCGGCCCGGCGGGGAGCCGCCGCCGCTCTCCCTGGCGCAGCAGCGGCTGTGGCTGGCGGACCGGCTGCACCCGGGGGGCGCCGCCTACAACATGCCCTACCGCCTGCGGCTGCGCGGCGCCCTGGACGAGGCTGCGCTCCGGCGCAGCCTGGACGCGCTGGTGGGCCGGCACGAGACGCTGCGCACCACGTTCGAGGAGCGCGACGGCGTGCCCGTGCAGCTCGTCCATCCGCCCGCGCCGGGGGTGCTCCCCCTGCTGGACCTGCGCGGCCTGCGGGCCGGGGCGCGGGAGGCGGAGGCCCTGCGGATCGCCGCCGAGGAGGCGCTGCGGCCCTTCGACCTGGTGCGCGGGCCGCTGCTGCGGAGCATGCTGCTGCGCCTGGACGGCCGCGACCACGTGCTGTGCTTCACCATGCACCACATCGTCAGCGACGGGTGGAGCATGGAGGTGCTGGTGCGCGAGATCTCCGTGCTCGCCGACGCCTTCGCCCGGGGCGTATCGTCGCCGCTGCCGGAGCTGCCGGTGCAGTACGCCGACTTCGCCGTGTGGCAGCGGAACCGGCTCACCGCGGAGGTCATGGAGGCGCAGGCCGCCTACTGGAGGGAGCGGCTGGCCGGCGTGCCGCCGCTGCTCGACGTCCCCACCGACCACCCCCGCACGGGGCGCGAGGGCGAGGGCGCGGGGACCCATCCCTTCACCCTGTCCGCGGAACTGTCCGAGGGGCTGCGGGCGCTCTCCCGGCGCGAGGGGACCTCGCTGTTCATGACCGTGCTGGCGGGCTGGCAGGCGCTGCTGGGCCGGTACTCGGGGCAGGACGACGTGGTGGTGAGCACCCCCATCGCCGGACGCACCCGGCACGAGACCGCGGGGCTCATCGGCTTCTTCGTCAACAACCTGGTGATGCGCGCCGACCTGGGCGGCGATCCCACCTGGGCCGAGCTGCTGGGCCGGGTGCGCGCGGCCGCGCTGGGCGCGTACGCCAACCAGGACCTCCCCTTCGAGCGCCTGGTGGACGAGCTGGGGGTGGACCGCGGACTCCCGCACACCCCCATCGTCCAGGTCCACTTCGGCCTCAACGAGGCCGGGGGCGGCGACCGCAAGCTGCAGCTGGGCGGTCTGGAGCTGGAAACGTTCGGGGCGGGGAAGCAGATCGCCCGCTACGACCTGGACCTGGTGGTGGAGGATGCGCCGGCCGGGATCGGCGGGGCGATCCTGTTCCGCGAGTCGCTGTTCGAGGCCGCGACCGTGGCGCGCATGGCGCGCCACCTGGAAACGCTGCTGGAGGCGATGGTGGCCGCCCCGGAGCGGCGCCTTTCGGCGGCGGCGCTGCTGCGCGGCGAAGAGCGCGCGCGGGTGCTGGGAGCCTGGAGCTCCACGGCACCCGCCCCGCCGGCCGGGCGCCGCGTCCACGAGAGGTTCGCGGAGCAGGCCGCGCGCACTCCGGACGCGCCCGCCGTCGCCTTGGAGGGCGAAACGCTCACCTACGCGGAGCTGGACGCCGCCTCCAACCGCCTGGCGCACCGCCTCGCGCGGCAGGGGGTGGGCCCGGAGGCGCGCGTGGCGGTCGTCCTCGATCCCGGCCCCGGGCTCGTCGTCGCCCTCCTCGCCGTCCTCAAGTCGGGTGGCGCCTACCTGCCGCTGGAAGTTGCCACCCCCCCGGAGCGCCTGGCCTTCGTCCTGGAGGACGCCGGCGTCCGCGCGGTGGTCGCCCGGGAAAGTTCGCGGGCCGCCCTGCGGCGGAGCCCGGCCCCGGCGGTCTTCCTGGACTCCGACGCCGAGGAGCTGGCGCGGGAGAGCGGCGAGGCGCCCGCCGTCGCGGTGCTCGCGGAGAGCGCCGCGTACCTGATCTACACCTCCGGCTCCACGGGGCAGCCCAAGGGCGTGGTCGTGGAGCACCGCCAGCTCGCCGCCTACGTCCGGGCCGTCGCCGCGCGGCTCGACCTCGTGGCGGGGCTGAGGCACGCCCTGGTCTCCACCGTCGCGGCCGACCTGGGCAAGACGGTGCTGTACCCTTCGCTGTGCACCGGCGGCACCCTCCACGTGCTCCCGCGCGACGTCACCACTTCCGGCGAGCGCTTCGCCGCGTACGTGCGGGACCACGGCATCGACGTGCTCAAGATCGTGCCGTCGCACCTGGCGGCGCTGCTCGGCGCGGGAGGCCCCGAAGTGCTCCCCCGGCGGCTGCTGGTGCTGGGGGGCGAGGCTTCGCAGGCGGCGTGGGTGGACGAGCTGCGAGAGCGCGCGCCGGGGCTGGCGGTGTTCAACCACTACGGCCCCACCGAGACCACCGTGGGCGTCCTCACGCACCGGGTGGACGGCGGCGGCGCGCGGGGCGGGACCGTGCCGCTGGGGCGGCCGCTGGCGGGGACGCGCGCGTACGTGCTGGACCGGTCCGGGCAGCCGGTGCCGGTGGGGATGTCGGGCGAGCTGTACGTGGGCGGGGCGCAGGTGGCGCGCGGGTATGCCGGGCAGCCCGGCCAGACGGCGGAGCGCTTCGTCCCGGACGGCCTGGGCGGCGAGCCGGGGGCACGCGTGTACCGGACCGGCGACCGGGTGCGGTGGCGCCCCGACGGCGAGCTGGAGTTCCTGGGCCGCGTGGACGCGCAGGTCAAGGTGCGCGGCTTCCGCGTGGAGCTGGGCGAGATCGAGGCGATGCTGGCGCTGCACGCCGCGGTGCGCGAGGCGGTGGTGGTGCTGCGCGACGACGCGCAGGGACAGCCGCGCCTGGTGGCCTACGTGGTCGCGGAGGCCGGCGAGGAGGTCCCGGCCGCCGGGCTGCGCGAGTACCTGGCGGAGCGGCTGCCGGAGTACATGGTGCCGGCCGCCGTGGTGGCGCTGGAGCGGCTGCCGCTCAACGCAAACGGCAAGCTGGACCGCCGCGCCCTGCCGGCGCCCGAGGAGACCACGCGGTACGTGGCGCCGCGCACCCCCACCGAGGAGGTGCTGGCGGGGATCTGGGCCGAGGTGCTGAAGGCGGACCGCGTGGGGGTGGAGGACAGCTTCTTCGAGATCGGCGGGCACTCGCTGCGCGCCATGCAGGTGGTGGCGCGCGTCAGGAAGACGCTCGGCGCCCGGGTGCCCATGCGCGTCCTGTTCGAGGCGACCACCATCGCCGCGCTGGCCGCCCACATCGACGGGCTCCGCGGGGGCGCCGCCGCGGCCCCTCCCATCGAGCCGGTCGCGCGGGGCGGGCCGCTCCCGCTCTCCTTCGCGCAGCAGCGGCTCTGGCTTGTGGACCGGATGGACCCGGGCAACGCCGCCTACAACATGCCGTACGCGCTGCGGCTGCGCGGCGCGCTGGACGTGGACGCCCTGCGGTGGAGCCTGGGGGTGCTGGTGGAGCGCCACGAGCCGCTGCGCACGGTCTTCGCCGAGCACGCCGGCGAGCCGGTGCAGGTGATCCGCGCGCCGGCGGCGCCGGAGCTGGAGACCGTGGAGCTGGCCGGCCGGGCCGACGCCGAGGACGAGGCGGTCCGCCTGGCGGAGGAGGAGGCGCTGCGGCCCTTCGACCTGGCGCGCGGGCCGCTGCTGCGCACCACGCTCCTGCGCCTGGGCGCGGACGACCACGTGCTGCTGTTCACGATGCACCACATCGTCAGCGACGGGTGGAGCCGGGACGTGCTGGTGCGCGAGGTCTCGGCGCTGTACGCCGCGCGCGGCCGCGGCAAGGAGCCTGCGCTCCCCCATCTCCCGGTGCAGTACGCGGACTACGCCGCCTGGCAGCGGGCGCGGCTGGGCGCCGGCGGGCTGGAGGCGCAGGTGGCGTGGTGGAAGGACGCCCTGGCGGGGGCGCCGCCGCTCCTGGACCTCCCCGTCGACCGGCCGCGGGCGGCGAATCGGAGCGCCCGCAGCGGGAGCCGCGACATCGTGCTGTCGCGCGAGCTGACGGACCGGCTGCGGGCGCTCGCCCGCGCCGAGGGGGCCACGCTGTTCATGACGCTGCTGGCCGGGTGGCAGGCGCTGCTGGGGCGCTGGGCCGGGCAGGACGACGTGGTGGTGGGGACCCCCGTGGCGGGGCGCACGCGCACCGAGCTGGAGGGGCTGATCGGCTTCTTCGTCAACATGCTCGCCCTGCGCGCGGATCTGGGCGGCGATCCCACGGCCGCCCGGCTCCTGGGCCGTGTGCGGGACGGGGCGCTGGGGGCGTACGACCACCAGGAGGTCCCCTTCGAGCGCCTGGTGGATGCGCTGGTGACCGAGCGCAGCCTGGCGCACACGCCCATCTTCCAGGTCATCTTTTCCCTGGACCGCGACTCCAGCACCGGCGGGCAGCGGCTGTCGCTGGGCGGCGTGCGGCTGGAGCCGTTCGGGGGATCGGAGATCGTTTCCAAGTTCGACCTCAAGCTGGCCGCCGTGGACAGCGAGGACGGGGTGGCGGGCGCCCTGGTGTACCGCACCGCGCTCTTCGACGACGCGACCGCGGACCGGATGGCGGGGCACCTGGAGGTGCTGCTGGAGGCCATGGCGGCCGATCCCTCGCGCCGCCTGGGCGAGGTGCCGCTGCTGGGCGCCGCCGAGCGCGCGCAGCTGCTGGAGGCGTGGAGCGGCACCGCCGCCGACTTCCCGCGCGAGAGCTGCGTGCACGAGCGGTTCGCGGAGCAGGCGGCGCGCACCCCAAATGCCCCCGCGGTCGTCGTCGAGGACGGGACGCTCACCTACGCGGAGCTGGAGCGCGGGGCCAACCGCCTCGCCCACCACCTGCGCCGCCTGGGCGTGGGGCCCGAGGCGCGCGTGGGGCTGCTGGCGGAGCGCTCCGCCGACCTGCTGGTGGCGCTGCTGGGGATCCTCAAGGCCGGCGGCGCCTGCGTCCCCCTGGACCCCGCCTCCCCGCCCGCGCGCTGGACCGCCCTGCTCGCCGACGCGGGCGCGCCCGTGCTCGTGACGCAGGATCACCTGGCCGGGCGGCTGGACGGCTGGCCCGGCGCCGTGGTGCGCCTGGACGCCGACCGCGAGATCGTCGCGCGCGAGCCCGGCGACGCCCCGGCGGCCGGCGTCCACCCGCGCGGCCTGGCGTACGTCCTGTACACCTCCGGCTCCACCGGCGCCCCCAAGGGCGTGCTGGTGGAGCACCGCTCCGTGCTGAACCTGGCCGCGGCGCTGGACGAAGCCGTCTATTCCCGGCGCGGAGCGGCCGCGCCGCCGCGGGTCGGCATGAACGGGCCCGTCTTCTTCGACACCTCCGTCAAGCAGTGGGTGCGGCTGCTGTCCGGGGCCGCCCTGTGCGTGGTCCCCGAGGAGGCGCGCGCCGATGCGCGCGCGCTCGCCGCCTGGGCGCGCCGGCACGCCGTGGAAGTGCTGGACTGCACGCCCTCGCAGCTGCGGGTGCTGCTGGCCGAGGGGCTGCTGGAGGACGGCTCCGCGCTCACCGACCTGCTGGTGGCCGGGGAGGCGCTGGACCGCGACCTGTGGGGGACGCTGGCGGCGGCGCGGCCCCGCGCGTGGAACCTGTACGGCCCCACCGAGTGCACCGTGGACGCGTCGATCGGCGAGGTCCGCGGCGAGCGGCCCACGATCGGGCGGCCGGTGGCCAACGCGCGGCTCTACGTGCTGGACCCCGCGGGCCAGCCCGCGCCGCTCGGCGTGCCGGGCGAGCTGCTGGTGGGGGGCGAGGGCGTGGCGCGGGGCTACCTGGGGCAGCCCGCGCTCACGGCCGAGAAGTTCGTCCCGGACGCGTTCGGGATGGAGCCCGGCGGACGGCTGTACCGGACCGGCGACCGGGCGAGGTGGCTGGCGGGCGGCGAGCTCGAGTACCTGGGGCGGATGGACCAGCAGCTCAAGCTGCGGGGCTTCCGGATCGAGCCGGGGGAGATCGAGGCCGCGCTGCTGGAGCACGCCGCGGTGCGGGAGGCGGCCGTGGTGGCGCGGGAGGACGCGCCCGGACGGCAGCGGCTGGTGGCCTACGTGGTCCCCGCGGAGGGGGCGGAGATCGCGGCGCCCGCGCTCCGGGAGCACCTGTCGGCGCGCCTGCCGGAGTACATGGTGCCGGCGGCGTACGTGGCGCTGGAGCGGCTCCCGCTGAACCGCAACGGCAAGCTGGACCGGCGCGCGCTGCCGGCGCCCGAGGCGGCGGGCGGCGAGGCGTACCGCGCCCCGCGCACGGCCACGGAGGAGGTCCTGGCCGGGATCTGGGTATCGGTGCTGGGGACCGGGCGGGTGGGGGTGGACGACGCCTTCTTCGAGCTGGGCGGGCACTCGCTCCTGGCCACGCGCGTGGTGTCCCGCGTCCGGGAGGCGTTCGCGGTGGAGCTGCCGCTGCGCGCCGTCTTCGAGACGCCCACCGTGGCCGGCCTGGCAGCGGGGATCGACGCGCTCCGGCTCGCCGGCTCGTCGGCCCTTCCCCCGATCCGGCGGGTGCCGCGCGACGGGCCGCTCCCGGCGTCGTTCGCGCAGCGGCGGCTCTGGCTGGTGGACCGCCTGGAGCCGGGGAGCGACGCGTACAACATGCCCGCCGCGCTGCGGCTGCGCGGGCCGCTGGACGTGGACGCGCTCCGGCGCGGCCTGGACGCCCTGGTGGCGCGGCACGAGACGCTGCGCACCACGCTGGAGGAGCGCGGCGGCGAGCCGGTGCAGGTGATCCACCCGCCCGCCCCCGTGCCGCTGGAGGTCGTGGACGTCGCCGGGGAAGCGGAGGCGGCGAGGCTGGCGGCCGCGGAGGCGCGGCGCCCCTTCGACCTGGCGGCGGGCCCGCTGCTGCGCTGCGCGCTCCTGCGCCTCGCCCCGGACGACCACGTCGTGTGCTTCACGCTCCACCACGTGGTCAGCGACGCGTGGAGCAACCGGGTGCTGGTGGGCGAGCTGTCGGCGCTCTACGGCGCCTTCGCCCGCGGCGAGGAGCCCGCCCTCCCCGAGCTGCCGGTGCAGTACGCCGACTTCGCCGCGTGGCAGCGCGGCTGGGCCGCCGGCGAGCTCCTGGACGAGCAGGTGGGGTGGTGGAAGGAGCGCCTGGCGGGCGCGCCGCCGCTGCTGGAGATCCCGACCGACCGCCCGCGCGCGCCGGGGCAGGACGCCGCGGCGGGGACCCACGCCGTCGCGCTTGCCCCGGAACTGTCGGCCGGGCTGCGCGCGCTGGCGCGGCGCGAGGGCGCCACGCTGTTCATGACCGTGCTCGCCGCCTGGCAGGCGCTGCTGGGCCGCTGGGCCGGGCAGGACGACGTGGTGGTGGGCACCCCCATCGCCGGGCGCACCCGGAGCGAGCTGGAAGGGCTGATCGGCTTCTTCGTCAACATGCTCCCCCTGCGCGCGGAGCTGGGCGGCGGCGCGACGACGTGGCGCGAGCTGCTGGCGCGCGTGCGGGAGGGGGCGCTGGGCGCATACGCGCACCAGGGGCTCCCCTTCGAGCGCCTGGTGGAGGAGCTGGCGACGGAGCGCAGCCTGGCGCACACGCCGCTCTTCCAGGTCACCTTCTCGCTGGAGCGGCCGGGGCCCGAGGCCGGCGCGCTCCCGGCGGGCGGCCCGGCGCTGGAGGCCTTCGGCGCGTCCGGCGCCGCCGCCCAGTTCGACCTGGACCTGACGCTGGCGGACGAGGAGGACGCGCTCCGCGGCGGGATCCGCTTCCGCACGGCGCTCTTCGAAGCGGCGACCGTCGCCCGCATGGCCGCGCACCTGGAAACGCTGCTGGCGGCCATGGCCGCCGACCCCGAGGCGCGCCACGCCGGGGTGACGCTCCTGCCGGCCGCGGAGCGGGAGCAGGTGCTGGCCACCGGGCGCGGCGAGGCGCGCGCCTTCCCGGGCGGCGCGCTGGTGCACGAGCTGATCGCCGCGCGCGCGGCCGCCGCGCCGGAGGCCCCCGCCGTCGCCGGCGGTGGCCGGGTCCTGGGCTACGGCGAGCTGCTGGCCGAGTCCGGACGGCTCGCCGCGCGGCTGCGCGCGGCCGGGGTGGGTCCCGAGGTCCCCGTCGCCGTCGTCCTGGACCGCTCGGCGGAGCTGGGCGTGGCGCTGCTGGCCGTGCTCCGGGCCGGCGGCGCCTTCGTGCCCGTGGACCCCGGCTACCCGCGCGAGCGCGTGGAGTACCTGCTCGCCGACAGCGGCGCCCCCGTGGTCGTCACCCGCTCCGACCTCGCCGCGGCGCTCCCCGAAGGCACCGCCGCGGTGCTGTGCGTGGACGGCGCGGCGGACGCCCCGCATGCGGCCGCGTTCGCCGAGCCTGTCCGCCCCGGCTCCGACGCGCTCGCGTACCTGGTCTACACCTCCGGCTCCACCGGCCGGCCCAAGGCCGCCATGGTCTCGCACCGCTCGCTCGTCTGCTACGCCGAGGCCATGCGCGAGCGGATGGGGCTGGGCCCCGACGACCGCGTGCTCCAGTTCGCCTCGCCGGCCTTCGACGTGATGATCGAGGAGGTCTTCCCGGCCTGGCTGAGCGGCGCGTGCGTCGTGTTCCCCGGCGGCGACCTGCTGGGCTCCCCGCGCGAGCTGTCGCGGGTGCTTGAGGAGCAGCGGGTCAGCGTCGTGGAGCTGCCCACCGCCTTCTGGCACGAGTGGGTGAGGGACGTCGCGGAGACGGGGAGCGCCCTCCCGTCCAGCCTGCGCCTGGTGCTGGTGGGCGGCGAGCGGGTGCTCGCCGAGCGGCTGGAGCAGTGGGCGCGGCTGCGCACGCCGCTGCTGCACGTGTTCGGCCTCACGGAAACCACGGTCACCTCCACGACGCTGCGCCTGGAAGCCGGCGAGGACGGGTCGCGCCGGCCCAACCTGCCGGTGGGCGCGCCGCTCGCCAACGCCGCGGTGTACGTGCTGGACGGAGACCGCGAGCCGGTGCCGGCGGGGATCCCCGGCGAGCTGTACGTGGGCGGCGCGGCGGTGGCGCGCGGGTACCACGCGCGCCCCGAGCTGACGGCCGAGCGCTACGTGCCCGACCCGTTCTCCGCGGAGCCCGGTGCACGGCTCTACCGCACCGGCGACCGGGTGCGGATGCCGGGGGAGGGTGGGCTGGAGTTCCTGGGCCGCATCGACCAGCAGGTCAAGATCCGCGGCTACCGCATCGAGCCGGCCGAGGTGGAGGCCGTGCTGTGCATGCACCCCGCGGTGCGCCAGGCCGCCGTGGTGGTCCGCCCCGATCCCCGCGGGGAGGCGGCGCTGGTGGGGTACGTGTCGGCGGAGGGGGCGGCGGAGCCGGCCGCGGGAGAGCTGCGCGCCTGGCTGCGCGCCCGCCTCCCGGAGCACATGGTGCCGGCCGCGCTGGTGACGCTGAAGGAGCTTCCTCTGACTCCCAACGGCAAGACGGACCGCCGGGCGCTCCCCGCGCCCGAGTGGGGCGGCGAGGCCGGGTACGCGGCGCCGCGCACCGCGGCCGGCGAGCTGCTGGCGGGGATCTGGGAGGACGTGCTCCGCCTGGAGCGCGTGGGCGCCGACGAGAACTTCTTCGAGCTGGGCGGACACTCGCTCCTGGCGACGCAGGTGGTCTCGCGGGTGCGCGACGCGCTGGGGGTGGAGCTGCCGCTGCGCGCCCTGTTCGAGGCGCCCACCGTTGCCGCCCTGGCCGTGCGCGTGGACGAGCTGCGGCGCGCGGGGACCGCTCCGCCGCCGCCCATGGAGCGGGTGCCCCGTTCGGCGCGCAGCGCACTGCCGCTGTCGTTCGCGCAGCAGCGCCTCTGGCTCGTCGACCGGCTCCAGCCGGGCTCGTCCGCCTACAACATGCCCTTCCCGCTGCGCGTGCGGGGCGGGCTGGACGTGCGCGCCCTGGAGCGGGCGCTGTCCGGGGTCGTGCGCCGCCACGAGTCGCTGCGCACGCGCATCGTGGTGCGCGCCGGCGAGCCGGTGCAGCAGGTGGATCCCGCCCGCCCGGTCCGGCTCCGGGTCGCCGACCTGGGCGGCGTCGAGCCGTCGCGGGAGCTGGAGCGGCTCGTCGCCGAGGAGGCCGCGCGCCCCTTCGACCTGGCGACGGACCCCCCGCTGCGGGCCGCCCTGGTGCGCCTGGGGGAGGACGACGCCGTGGTCCTCTTCACCCTGCACCACGTCGCCTCCGACGGGTGGAGCATCGGCGTCTTCATCCGCGAGGTGTCCGCGCTCTACGCCGGTGCCGCCCTGCCGGAGCTCGCCGTGCAGTACGGGGACTACGCGGTGTGGCAGCGCAGCTGGCTCGCGGGCGAGGTGCTGGAGGAGCAGGTGGGGTGGTGGCGCGAGCGCCTGGCCGGGGCCCCGGCGCGCCTGGAGCTGCCCACGGACCACCCCCGGCCCGCGGAGTCCGGCGGCGCGGGCGGCTCGGCGGAGTTCCGGCTCGCGGGGGACGTCGCCGCCGCGCTGCGGGCGCTCTCCCGGCGCGAGGGGGCGACGCTGTTCATGACGCTGCTCGCCGCCTGGCAGCTGGTGCTGGCGCGGTGGTCGGGGGAGGAGGACGTGGTGGTGGGCACCCCCATCGCCGGGCGCAACCGGGGGGAGACGGAAGGGCTGATCGGCTTCTTCGTCAACACCCTGGTCCTGCGGGCGGAGGTGTCTGGGGATGCGAGCTTCCGCGGGCTCCTCCGGCAGGTGCGCGAAAGCACGCTGGGCGCCTACCAGCACCAGGACCTGCCGTTCGAGAAGCTGGTGGAGGAGCTGGTGACCGACCGCGACCTGGCGCACACGCCGCTCTTCCAGGTGATGTTCTCCCTCCACAACGTGGAGCCCGGCGAGCTCCGGCTGGGCGGCGCGCGGCTGGAAAGCGTGGACCGGGGCGGCGGGGCGGTGAAGTTCGACCTGTCGCTGGGCCTCGCCGAGGCCGAGGGCGAAGTGCGCGGCGGGCTCAGGTACCGGCGGGCGCTGTGGGAGGACGACACCATGGCGCGCCTGCTGGAGCACTACGGGCGCGTGCTGGCGGAGGTCGCCGCCCGTCCCGAGCGCCGCCTGGCCGAGGTGCCGCTGCTGGGCGATGCGGAGCGCGCGCGGGTGCTGGAGGCGTGGAACGCCACCGCCGCCGACGCGCCGCGCGGCTGCATCCACGATCGGTTCGCGGAGCAGGCGCGGCGGACGCCGGACGCGCCCGCGGTGCTGTGGCGCGGGGCGTCGATGAGCTACGCGGAGCTGGACCGCCGCGCCAACGGGCTTGCCCACGCGCTCCGCCGCCGGGGCGTGGGGCCGGAGGCGCGGGTGGCCCTCTGCCTGGAGCGCGGCCCGGGGCAGCTGGCCGCCATCCTGGGGGTGCTCAAGGCCGGCGGCGCCTACGTCCCGCTCGACCCCGAGCACCCGCGCGAGCGGCTGGCGTACGTGCTGGAGGACGCCGCCGCGCGCGTCGTCCTGACGCAGGCGGCGCTGCGGGACCGGCTCCCCGCGGGCGCGGCGGAGACCGTGTGCCTGGAGGACGAGCCGGGCGAGAGCGACGCCGCCCCGGAGAGCGGCGCCGCGCCGGAGAACCTGGCCTACGTGATCTACACCTCCGGCTCCACCGGGCGCCCGAAGGGGGTGCTGGTGCAGCACGCCTCGGTGGTCAACCTGGCCCGGGCGCTGGACCGGGCCGTGTACGCGCGCCGCGGGGGGACGCCGCCCCGGGTCGCCATGAACGGGCCGATCACCTTCGACACCTCGGTCAAGCAGTGGGTGCGGCTCCTGGCCGGGGCCACCCTGTGCCCGGTGCCGGACGAGGCCCGCGCCGACGCCGGCGCGCTGCGCAGCTTCCTGCGCGAGCAGCAGGTGGACGTGCTGGACTGCACCCCCGGGCAGCTGCGGCTGCTGGGCCCGGACGACCCGGGGCCCGCGGACGTGCTGGTGGGCGGGGAAGCCGTCGACGAGGCGCTCTGGCGGCAGATGGCCGCCGCGCGAGGCACCCGCTACCACAATTTGTACGGCCCCACCGAGTGCACGGTGGACGCGGCCGTGAGCCCGGTGGCGGGGCCGGTGCCGGTGATCGGGCGGCCGGTGGCCAACGTGCGGGCATACGTCCTGGACACGGCCATGGAGCCCGCGCCCGTGGGCGTGTACGGCGAGCTGTACGTGGGGGGCGCCGGGGTGGCGCGGGGCTACCTGGGCCGCCCGGATCTCACGGCCGCCCGCTTCGTCCCCGACCCGTTCGGGGGACGCGGGACGGCCGGGGCGCGGATGTACCGCACGGGCGACCGGGTGCGGTGGCGGGCGGACGGCGTCCTGGAGTACCTGGGGCGGACGGACTTCCAGGTGAAGCTGCGCGGCTACCGGATCGAGCCGGGCGAGGTGGAGGCCGTGCTGCGCGAGGCCGCGGGCGTCGCCGACGCGGTGGTGCAGCTCCGCGACGACCGGCTGGTGGCCTACCTGGTTGCGCCCGGGGACGCGGCGCCCGGCGCCGCGGAGCTGCGCGCGCACGCCGCGTCGCGGCTGCCGGAGTACATGGTCCCGGCCGCGTGGGTGAGGCTGGACGCGCTCCCCCTCACGCGCAACGGCAAGCTGGACCGGCGCGCGCTCCCCGCGCCGGGCGCCGACGGCGGCGCGGCCGGCGCGTACCGCGCGCCGCGCACACCCGCCGAGGACGTGCTGGCGGGGATCTACGCGGAAGTGCTCGGGGCGGAGCGCGTCGGCGCCGGGGACGGCTTCTTCGAGCTGGGCGGGCACTCGCTGCTGGCCACGCGCGTGGTTTCGCGCATCCGCGAGGCCTTCGGCGTGGAGCTGCCGCTGCGGACGCTCTTCGAGGCGCCGAGCGTGGCCGGGCTGGCGGGGCGCATCGGCCTGCTCCAGGCGGCGGGCGGGGGGACGCAGGCGCCGCCGCTGGCGCGCGCGCCGCGCGGCGGCGCGCCGCTGCCGCTGTCGTTCGCGCAGCAGCGGCTGTGGTTCATCGACCAGCTGGAGCCGGGATCCGCCGCCTACAACATGCCCTTCGCGCTGCGCCTGCGGGGCCCCCTGGACCCGGCGGTGCTGGAGCGCGGCCTGGCGGCGATCGTCCGCCGCCACGAGACGCTGCGCACCGTCTTCGCGGCCGTGGACGGCGAGCCCGTGCAGGTGGTCCGCGACGAGGCGGCGGTCGCGCTGCCGGTCACGGACCTGCGCGGCCTGACGGACGCGCGGCGCGAGGCGGAGGTGCTTCGCCTGGCCTCCGCGGAGGGAGCGCGGCCCTTCGACCTCGCGGTGGGCCCGCTGCTGCGCGCGTCCGCCGTGCGCCTGGGGGATGCGGAGTGGGCGGTGCTCTTCACGCTTCACCACATCGTCAGCGACGGCTGGTCCATGGGCGTCCTGGTCCGCGAGATCTCGGCGCTCTACAACGCGATCACGGAGGGGCGCGAGGCGGAGCTGCCCGCGCTGCCGGTGCAGTACGCCGACTACGCGGCCTGGCAGCGCGGCTGGCTCACCGGCGAGACGCTGGAGGCCAGGCTGGGCTACTGGCGCGACAAGCTGTCCGGCGCTCCGCCACTGCTGGAGCTGCCGACGGATCGGCCGCGCGCGCAGGTGCAGGACCCGCGTGGCGCGAGCGTCCGTTTCGAGCTTCCCGCGGACGTCTCGGCCGGGCTGCGTGCGCTCTCGCGGCGCGAGGGGGCGACGGCGTTCATGGCGCTGCTGGCGGCCTGGCAGCTGCTGCTGTCGCGCTACGCGGGGGTGGAGGACGTCAGCGTGGGCACGCCCATCGCCGGGCGCACGCGCCTGGAGACGGAGCCGCTGATCGGCTTCTTCGTCAACACGCTGGTGCTGAGGACCGACCTCTCAGGCGAGCCGACGTTCCGCGACCTGCTGGGGCGGGTGCGGGAGACGACGCTGGGGGCGTACCAGCACCAGGAGGTCCCCTTCGAGCGCCTGGTGGAGGAGCTGGCGCCGGAGCGCAGCCTGGCGCACTCGCCGCTGTTCCAGGTGATGTTCGTCCTGCAGAACAACGAGCGGGGCGGGCTGCGCATGGGCGGGCTGGAGATGGAGCCCCTCGCGGCCGGCGGCGAGGGGATCGCCAGGTTCGACCTGACGCTCGCGCTCGCCGAGCACGAGCGGGGCATCGGCGGCTCGCTGGCCTTCCGCGCGGAGTTGTGGGACCGGGCGACGATGGAGCGTTTGGCGGTGCACTTCGCCCGCCTGCTGGAGGCGCTGGTCGCCGACCCGGCCCGGCCGCTCACCCATCTGGAGCTGCTGGACGCCGCCGAGCGCGAGCAGCTCGTGGGCGAGTGGAGCGGTTCGCAGCGTGAGACCGAGCGGCCGGCGTGCGTGCATGAGGCCTTCGTGGAGCAGGCCGCGCGCACGCCCGACACCATCGCGCTGGTCCACCAGGACCGGGCGCTGAGCTACGCCGAGCTGGACCGCGCCGCCAACCAGCTGGCGCATCGGCTCACCCGCCTGGGCGTGGGGCCGGACGTGCGGGTGGGCGTCTGCCTGGAGCGCTCGCCGGAGCTGGTGGTGGGGCTGCTGGGCATCCTCAAGGCCGGCGGCGCCTACGTCCCGCTCGACCCACAGAACCCGGCCGAGCGCCTGGCCTTCATGCTGGCCGACGCGGGTGCGCCGGTGCTGCTGACACAGGAGCGGCTCGGCGATCGGTTCCCGGAGTTCGCGGGGTCCGTGGTGCTGATGGACCGTGAGGTCGCGCAGGTCGCGGGGGAGAGCGAGGCGGGGCCGCAGGTCCGCCTCACGCCGGAGCACCTGGTCTACGTCATCTACACCTCGGGCTCCACGGGCCGGCCAAAGGGAACCGAGGTGCCGCACCGCGCCATCGCGGGCTTCTTCCGGGGTGTGGAGTACGCGCGCTTCGACGAGGGTACCGTCCTCCTCCAGCACTCCTCCGTCTCGTGGGACGCGCTGACGCTGGAGCTGTGGCCGGCCCTGCTCTGCGGCGGCACCTGCGTCCTCTACCCGGGCGCGGCGTCGGAGCCGGGGCTGCTGGGTGAGCAGGTACGCGAGCACGGGGTGAACACGCTGTGGCTGACGGCGGCGTACTTCAACCTGATCGTCGACACCACGCCCGAGGTCCTGGCCGGTGTGTCGCAGGTGCTGACCGGGGGCGAAGCGGTCTCCGCCGCGCACGTGCGGCGGGCGCTGGAGCTGTACCCGGCGCTGCGGGTGGTCAACGGCTATGGACCCAGCGAGTGCACGGTGTTCGCCGCCTGCTACGTGGTGCCGGCGGACTTCGCCGCGTCGAGCGTGCCGGTGGGGCGGCCCATCGGCGACCGGCGGGTCTACCTGCTGGACGCGAGCCTGTCTCCGGTGCCGCGGGGAGTGCCGGGGGAGGTGTGCATCGGGGGCCCGTCGGTGGGGCGCGGCTACCTGAGGCGCGCGGAGCTGACGGCGACCCAGTTCGTCCCGGATCCGTTCGGGGAGGCGGGAGGGCGCCTGTACCGGGCGGGAGACCGCGCGCGCTGGCGGGCGGACGGGGAGCTGGAGTTCGTGGGGCGAATGGACTTCCAGGTGAAGATCCGCGGGTTCCGCGTGGAACCGGGGGAGGTGGAGAGCTTGCTGGGCGGGCACCCGCAGGTGCGTCAGGCCGCGGTAGTGGTGCGGGAGGCCGGGGGCGAGCGGCGCCTGGTGGCCTACGTCACAGGGGAGCCGGGGCAGACGGTCGCCGGGCCCGAGGTGAGGGCGTGGCTGAAGGAGCGGCTCCCGGAGCACCAGGTGCCCTCGGCGGTGAAGGTGCTGGAGGCGCTGCCGCTGACGGCCCACGGAAAGCTGGACCGGCGGGCGCTTCCGGCGCCGGAGCCATGGGACGGAGCGGTGGCGTACGTGGCGCCGCGCACGCCCGTGGAGGAGGTGCTGGCGGGGATCTGGGGCGAGGTGCTGTACGCGGAGCGGGTGGGGATGGAGGACGACTTCTTCGAGCTGGGCGGGCACTCGCTGCTGGCGACGCGCGTGGTCTCGCGGGTGCGGCAGGCCTTCGGGGTGGAGCTGCCGCTGCGCGCGCTCTTCGAGGCCCCCACGGTGGGCGCCCTCGCCGCGCGGATCGACGCGCTGCGGGCCGAGGACGGCCCGCAGGCCCCGCCGCTCGTGCGTGTGCCGCGCGACGACACGCCGCTGCCGCTGTCGTTCGCGCAGCAGCGGCTGTGGTTCATCGACCAGCTGGAGCCCGGGAGCGCCGCGTACAACATGCCCTTCGCGCTGCGTCTGTGGGGCCCCTTCGACCCGGCCGTGCTGGAGCGCAGCCTGGCGGAGATCGTCCGCCGCCACGAGGCGCTGCGCACCGTCTTCGCGGCCGTGGACGGCGAGCCCGTTCAGGTGATCTGCGACGCGGCGGCGGTCGCCGTACCGGTCACGGACCTGCGGCGTCTCCCCGAGCCGCGGCGCGAGGCCGAGGTGCTGCGCCTGGTCTCGGCGGAAGCGACGCGGCCCTTCGACCTCGCGGTGGGCCCGCTGCTGCGGGTTTCGGCGGTGCGGCTGGGCGACGCAGAGTGGGGCATGCTCTTCACGCTGCACCACATCGTCTCGGACGGCTGGTCCATGGGCGTGGTGGTCCGCGAGGTGTCGGCGCTGTACGACGCGCTGGCGGAGGGGTGCCCGGCGGAGCTTCCCCCGCTGCCGGTGCAGTACGCCGACTACGCGGCGTGGCAGCGCGCCTGGCTCGCGGGCGAGGCGCTGGAGGCCAGGCTCGGCTACTGGCGCGACGAGCTGGCCGACGCACCGCCGCTGCTGGAGCTGCCCACCGACCACCCGCGCCCGCAGGCGCAGGACCCGCGCGGCGGCAGCGTCGGCGTGCACCTGTCCGCGGAGCTTTCGCGCGAGCTGCGGGCGCTGTCGCGGCGGGAAGGCGCGACGACGTTCATGACGCTGCTGGCGGCGTGGCAGCTACTGCTGGCGCGCTACGCGGGGGTGGAGGACGTCAGCGTGGGCACGCCCATCGCCGGGCGCACGCGCCTGGAGACGGAGCCGCTGATCGGCTTCTTCGTCAACACGCTGGTGCTGCGGACCGACCTGTCGGGGGAGCCGACGTTCGCCGAGCTGCTTGGGCGGGTGCGGGAAACGACGCTGGGCGCGTACCAGCACCAGGACGTCCCCTTCGAGCGCCTGGTGGAGGAGCTGGCGCCGGTGCGCAGCCTGGCGCACACGCCGCTCTTCCAGGCGATGTTCGCCCTGCAGAACAACGAGCGGAGCGGGCTGCGCATGGGTGCTCTGGAGATGGAGCCCCTGGCGAGCGGCGGCGAGGAGATCGCCAAGTTCGACCTGGCGCTCGGCCTGACCGAGCACGAACAGGGCTTCGCAGGCGCGCTCTCCTATCGCGCGGAGCTGTGGGACAGAGCCACCATGGAGCGGATGGCCGGGCACTTCGCCCGCCTGGTGGAGGCGCTCGTCCGGAGCGCCTCCACCGTCGCGGACGTCGCGTTCTTGGGCGAGGAGGAGCGCGAGCAGCTCCTGGTAGGGTGGAACGACGCCGGGGCCGGCTACCCCGCCGGGGACCTGGTGCACGGCCTCTTCGCCGAACAGGCGGCGCGGACTCCCGACGCGGTGGCGCTGGTGCACGGCGCCGGGCAACTGACCTACGCCGATCTCGCCGCGCGCGTGGACCGGCTCGCCCGGCGCCTGGGCGGTCTCGGGGTCGGCCCCGAGGTGCGCGTGGGCATCTGCCTGGAGCGCAGCCCGGAGATGATCGCCAGCGCGCTGGCGACACTCGCCGCGGGCGGCGCCTACGTGCCCATCGACCCCGTCTACCCCGCGGAGCGCGTCGCCTACCTGCTGGAGGACTCCGGGGTGCCGGTGGTGCTGACGCAGGCTGCGCTGGCCGGGCGCTTCGCGGGCTTCGGCGGCAGGGTGGCCCTGATCGACGAGGTCGACGAGGACCACGGGCCCCCTGCCCGTGCGCAGGCCGTGTCGGCGCGCAGCCTGGCCTACGTGATCTACACCTCCGGGTCCACCGGAAAGCCCAAGGGCGTGGGGGTGGAGCACGGCTCGCTGGCCAACTACGCGCGGGTCGCGCGCGAGTACTTCGGGATCACGCCCGCGGACCGGGTGCTCCAGTTCGCCTCGCTCAGCTTCGACACGAGCGCGGAGGAGATCTATCCCGCGCTGCTGGGCGGAGCTTCGCTGGTGCTGCGCACGGAGGAGATGCTGGGGAGCGCGGCGAGGTTCTTCGAGCGGTGCGCGGAGTGGGGTGTCACCGTGCTGGACCTGCCGACGGCGTACTGGCACGAGCTGGTTGCGGCGCTGGACCGGGGGGAGGCGAGCCTGCCCCCGTGCGTGCGGCTGGTGGTGGTCGGGGGCGAACGGATGCTTCCGGAGCGGGTGTCGCAGTGGCGCCGCAGCGTGGGGGATGCGGCGGCCCTGGTCAACGGCTACGGGCCCACGGAGGCCACGATCGTGGCGACGCTGGGCCACGTGGGCGAAGGGAAGCTCACCATCGGGGCTCCGGTGGGGAACGTGCGGGTGTACGTGCTGGAGCCCTCGGGTTTGCCGGCGCCGGTGGGTGTGCCCGGGGAGCTGTGGATCGGGGGGGCGCAAGTGGCGCGCGGCTACCTGGGGCGGCCGGTTGCGACGGCGGAGCGCTTCGGTCCGGACCCGTTCTCGGGGGAGGCGGGGGGACGGATGTACCGGAGCGGGGACCGGGCGAGGTGGCTCGCGACGGGGGAGCTGGAGTACCTGGGACGCATGGACTCGCAGGTGAAGGTGCGGGGCTTCCGGATCGAGCCGGGGGAGATAGAGACGGTGCTGTCGGGCCTGCCGCAGATGCGGGAGGCGGTCGCCGTGGTGCGGGAGGACGGGGGCGAGCGGCGCCTGGTCGCGTACGTGGTGGCGGAGCCGGGGCAGACGGTCTCGGCGTCCGAGGCGCGGCGGTGGCTGAAGGAGCGGCTGCCGGGGTACATGGTGCCGTCCGCCGTAGTGGTGCTGGAGTCGATTCCGCTGACGGCCAACCTCAAGGTGGACCACAGGGCCCTTCCGGCACCCGAGTGGAGCGGGGGGGACGAGAAGGCGTATGTGGCGCCGCGCACGCAGACGGAGGAGATCCTGGCGGGGATCTGGGGCGAGGTGCTGCGGGTGGAACGTGTGGGAATGGAGGACAACTTCTTCGACGTGGGCGGGCACTCGCTGCTGGCGACGCGGGTGGTCTCGCGGGTGCGGCAGGCCTTCGGGGTGGAGCTGCCGCTGCGCGCGCTCTTCGAGGCGCCCACGGTGGGCGCCCTTGCCGCGCGGATCGACGCGCTGCGGGCCGAGGACGGCCCGCAGGCGCCGCCGCTCGTGCGTGTGCCGCGCGGCGACACGCCGCTGCCGCTGTCGTTCGCGCAGCAGCGGCTGTGGTTCATCGACCAGCTGGAGCCCGGGAGCGCCGCGTACAACATGCCCTTCGCGCTGCGCCTGCGGGGCCCTTTCGACCCGGCCGTGCTGGAGCGCAGCCTGGCGGAGATCGTCCGCCGCCACGAGGCGCTGCGCACCGTCTTCGCGGCCGTGGACGGCGAGCCCGTGCAGGTGGTCCGCGACGCGGCGGCGGTCGCCGTACCGGTCACGGACCTGCGGCGTCTCCCCGAGCCGCGGCGCGAGGCCGAGGTGCTTCGCCTGGTCTCGGCGGAGGCGACGCGGCCCTTCGACCTCGCGGTGGGCCCGCTGCTGCGGGTTTCGGCGGTGCGGCTGGGCGATTCGGAGTGGGGCATGCTCTTCACGCTGCACCACATCGTCTCGGACGGCTGGTCCATGGGAGTGCTGGTCCGCGAGGTGTCGGCGCTGTACGACGCGCTGGCGGAGGGGCGCCCGGCGGAGCTTCCCCCGCTGCCGGTGCAGTACGCCGACTACGCGGCGTGGCAGCGCGCCTGGCTCGCGGGCGAGGCGCTGGAGGCCAGGCTCGGCTACTGGCGCGACGAGCTGGCCGACGCACCGCCGCTGCTGGAGCTGCCGACCGACCACCCCCGGCCACAGACGCAGGACCCGCGCGGCGGCAGCGTCGGCGTGCACCTGTCCGCGGAGCTTTCGCGCGAGCTGCGGGCGCTGTCGCGGCGGGAGGGCGCGACGACCTTCATGACGCTTCTGGCGGCGTGGCAGCTGCTGCTGGCGCGCTACGCGGGGGTGGAGGACGTCAGCGTGGGCACGCCCATCGCCGGGCGCACGCGCCTGGAGACGGAGCCGCTGATCGGCTTCTTCGTCAACACGCTGGTGCTGCGCACCGACCTGTCGGGGGAGCCGACGTTCACCGAGCTGCTGGGGCGGGTGCGCGAAACGACGCTGGGCGCGTACCAGCACCAGGACGTCCCCTTCGAGCGCCTGGTGGAGGAGCTGGCGCCGGAGCGCACCCTGGCGCACACGCCGCTCTTCCAGGCCATGCTCGTTCACCAGAACAACGAGGGCGGCGAGCTGCGCATGGGCGGCCTGGACGTCGAGCCGCTGGGGGCCGGCGCGGAGGGGATCGCCAAGTTCGACCTGACACTCGGGCTGGCCGCGGACGAACAGGGCATCGGCGGCTCGCTGACCTATCGGGCGGAGCTGTGGGAGCGCGCGACCATGGAGCGCATGGCGGGGCACTTCGTCCGCCTGCTGGAGGCGCTGGTCGCCGACCCGGCCCTCGTCGCCGCGGACGCCGCGCTCCTGGATGACGGGGAGCGCGAGCAGCTGCTGGCGGAGTGGAACGACACGCGGGCCGGCTATCCAGCGGGGGCGCTGGTGCACGACCTCGTCGCCGCGCAGGCGCGCCGCACGCCGGACGCCGTCGCGCTGGTCTCCGGCGCCGAGCCGACGACATACGCGGAGCTGGACGCCGCGGCCAACCGGCTCGCCCACCTGCTGCGCCGCCGCGGCGTCGGCCCGGAGAGCCGGGTCGGTGTCGCCCTGGACCGGCGGCCGGAGCTGCTGGTGGCGCTCCTGGGCGTGCTCAGGGCGGGCGGCGCGTACGTGCCGCTGGACCCGGCGTACCCGCGCGGGCGGCTGGGCTGGATGATCGAGGACGCCGCCGTGGAGCTGGTGGTGACCCGCGGGTCGCTGGCGGACCGCGTCCCGGGCGCGCCGACGCTGGCGCTGGACGAGGCGGCCGCGGAGCTGGCCGCCGAGCCCGCCGGCGCGCCGGAAAGCGGCGTGGGGCCGGAGAACCTGTCGCATGTCATCTTCACCTCCGGCTCCACCGGCCGGCCCAAGGGGGTGATGATCCGGCACGCCTCCACGGCCGTGCTGGTGCACTGGATGCGCGACCACGTTTCGGACCGGGAGCGCTCCGGCGTGCTCTGGTCCACCTCGGTCAGCTTCGACGTGTCGGTGGCCGAGGTCTTCGGCACGCTGTGCTGGGGCGGGCGGCTGGTGCTGGTGGAGAACGCGCTGGCGCTGCCCGAGGTGGCGGGGCAGGGGATCGTCTACGCGAGCATGGTCCCCACCGCCGCGGCCGAGCTGCTGCGGGCGGGCGGGATCCCGGCGAGCGTGCGGACGCTGAACCTGGGCGGCGAGCCGCTGCCGAACGAGCTGGCGCAGGCGCTCCACGCGCTGGGCACCGTGCAGACTGTGGGCAACCTGTACGGCCCCACCGAGGACACCACCTACTCCACCTACGCGCGGGTGGAGCCCGGTGCCGAGCGCGTGCGGGTGGGCAGGCCGGTGGCCGACACCCGGGCGTACGTGCTGGACGGGCGGCTGCACCCGGTTCCCGCGGGCGTGGTGGGCGAGCTGTACCTGGCCGGCGGCGGGACGGCGCGCGGCTACGCCGGGCGCCCGGAGCTGACGGCCGAGCGCTTCCTGCCGGACCCGTTCGGGGAGCCGGGGAGCCGCATGTACCGGGTGATGGACCGGGTGCGCTGGACGAGCGGCGGCGAGCTGGAGTACTTCGGACGCACCGACTTCCAGGTCAAGGTGCGCGGCTTCCGCATCGAGCCGGGCGAGGTGGAGGTCGTGCTGCAGCGCCACGCGGGCGTGGCGGCGGCGGTGGTCGTCGCACGCGGGGACGCGTCCGGCGGCACGCGGCTGGTGGCCTACGTCGTCCCGGCCGGCGGCGAGGTCGCCGCCGCCGAGCTGCGGGCCCACCTCCGCGCGCACCTGCCGGAGTACATGGTCCCCTCGGCGCTCGTCACCCTGGCCGCGCTGCCGCTCACCGCCAGCGGCAAGGTCGACCGGCGGGCGCTCCCCGACCCGGGAGCGGGCGCCGCCGCGGTCGAGTACCTGGCGCCGCGCACCCCGGACGAGGAGATCCTCGCCGGGATCTACGAGGACGTGCTGCGGGTGGAGCGCGTGGGCGTGGAGGACGGTTTCTTCGAGCTGGGCGGGCACTCGCTGCTGGCCACGCGCGTGGTCTCGCGGGTGCGGCAGGCCTTCGGGGTGGAGCTGCCGCTGCGCGCGCTCTTCGAGGCGCCCACGGTGGGCGCCCTTGCCGCGCGGATCGACGCGCTGCGGGCCGAGGACGGCCCGCAGGCGCCGCCGCTGGTGCGTGTGCCGCGCGGCGATGATGCGCCGCTGCCGCTGTCGTTCGCGCAGCAGCGGCTGTGGTTCATCGACCAGCTGGAGCCCGGGAGCGCCGCGTACAACATGCCCTTCGCGCTGCGCCTGCGGGGCCCCTTCGACCCGGCGGTGCTGGAGCGCAGCCTGGCGGAGATCGTCCGCCGGCACGAGACGCTGCGCACCGTCTTCTCCACCGTGGACGGCGAGCCCGTTCAGGTGGTCCGCGACGCGGCGGCGGTCGCCGTGCCGGTCACGGACCTGCGGGCGCTCCCGGACGTGCGGCGCGAGGCGGAGGTGCTTCGCCTGGCCTCCGCCGAGGCGGCGCGGCCCTTCGACCTGGCCGCGGGCCCGCTGCTGCGCGCGTCCGCCGTGCGCCTGGCGGATGCGGAGTGGGCGGTGCTCGTCACCCTCCACCACATCGTGAGCGACGGCTGGTCCATGGGCGTCCTGGTCCGCGAGATCTCGGCGCTCTACGGCGCCGTCGCGGAGGGGCGCGACGCGGAGCTGCCCGCGCTGCCGGTGCAGTACGCCGACCACGCGGCGTGGCAGCGCGCCTGGCTCACGGGCGATGCGCTGGAGGCCAGGCTCGCCTTCTGGCGCGAGCAGCTGGCGGACGCACCGCCGCTGCTGGAGCTGCCCACCGACCACCCGCGCCCGCAGGCGCAGGACCCGCGCGGCGGCAGCGTCGGCGTGCACCTGTCCGCGGAGCTTTCGCGCGAGCTGCGGGCGCTGTCGCGGCGGGAGGGCGCGACGACCTTCATGACGCTGCTGGCGGCGTGGCAGCTGCTGCTGGCGCGCTACGCGGGGGTGGAGGACGTCAGCGTGGGCACGCCCATCGCCGGGCGCACGCGCCTGGAGACGGAGCCGCTGATCGGCTTCTTCGTCAACACGCTGGTGCTGCGCACCGACCTGTCGGGGGAGCCGACGTTCGCCGAGCTGCTGGGGCGGGTGCGGGAAACGACGCTGGGGGCCTATCAGCACCAGGACGTCCCCTTCGAGCGCCTGGTGGAGGAGCTGGCGCCGGAGCGCACCCTGGCGCACACGCCGCTCTTCCAGGCCATGCTCGTCCTCCAGAACGACGACTGGGGCGAGCTGCGCGTGGGCGGCCTGGACGTCCAGCCCCTGGGGGCCGGCGCGGAGGGGATCGCCAAGTTCGACCTGTCGCTGGGGCTCGCAGCGGACGAGCAGGGCATCGGCGGCTCGCTGACCTACCGGGCGGAGCTGTGGGAGCGCGCGACCATGGAGCGCATGGCGGGGCACTTCGCCCGCCTGCTGGGGGCGCTGGTCGCCGACCCGGCCCTCGTCGCCGCGGACGTAGTCTTCCTGGATGACGGGGAGCGCGAGCAGCTGCTGGCGGAGTGGAACGACACGCGGGCCGGCTATCCAGCGGGGGCGCTGGTGCACGACCTCGTCGCCGCGCAGGCGCGCCGCACGCCGCACGCCGTCGCGCTGGTCCACGGCGCGGAGGAAACGACGTACGCCGAGCTGGACGCCGCGGCCAGCCGGCTCGCCGGTCTGCTTCGCCGCCGCGGCGTGGGGCCGGAAAGCCGGGTGGGCATCTTCCTGGAGCGCCGGCCGGAGCTGGCGGCCGCGCTGCTGGGGGTGCTCCGTGCCGGCGGCGCCTACGTGCCGCTGGACCCGGCGTACCCGCGCGAGCGGCTGGGCTGGATGATCGAGGACGCCGCCGTGGAGCTGGTGCTCACCACCACCTGGCTGGCCGACCGGGTCCCGGGCGCGCCGGTGCTGGCGCTGGACGAGGCGGCCGCGGAGCTGGCCGCCGAGCCCGCCGTCGCGCCGGAAAGCGGCGTGGGGCCGGAGAACCTGTCGCACGTCATCTTCACCTCCGGCTCCACCGGCCGGCCCAAGGGGGTGATGATCCGGCACGCCTCCACGGCCGTGCTGGTGCACTGGATGCGCGACCACGTCTCGGACCGGGAGCGCTCCGGCGTGCTCTGGTCCACCTCGGTCAGCTTCGACGTGTCCGTGGCCGAGGTCTTCGGCACGCTGTGCTGGGGCGGGCGGCTGGTGCTGGTGGAGAACGCGCTGGCGCTGCCCGAGGTGGCGGGGCAGGGGATCGTCTACGCGAGCATGGTCCCCACCGCCGCGGCCGAGCTGCTGCGGGCGGGCGGGATCCCGGCGAGCGTGCGGACGCTGAACCTGGGCGGCGAGCCGCTGCCGTCCGGCCTGGCGCAGGCGCTCCACGCGCTGGGCACGGTGGAAACGGTGGGCAACCTGTACGGCCCCACCGAGGACACCACCTACTCCACCTACGCGCGGGTGGAGCCCGGCGCCGAGCGCGTGCGGGTGGGCAGGCCGGTGGCCGACACCCGTGCGTACGTGCTGGACGGGCGGCTGCACCCGGTTCCCGCGGGCGTGGCGGGCGAGCTGTACCTGGCCGGCGGTGGGACGGCGCGCGGCTACGCCGGGCGTCCGGAGCTGACGGCCGAGCGCTTCCTGCCGGACCCGTTCGGGGAGCCGGGGAGCCGCATGTACCGGGTGATGGACCGGGTGCGCTGGACGAGCGGCGGCGAGCTGGAGTACTTCGGACGCACCGACTTCCAGGTCAAGGTGCGCGGCTTCCGCATCGAGCTGGGGGAGATCGAGACGGCCCTGGAGCTGCACGAGGGGGTGCACCGGGCCGTGGCCGTGGTGCGCGAGGATCCCGCCTCCGGCGGGGCGGGCGACCGGCGGATCGTCGCCTACGTGGTGGGCTCCGCGGCGGAGGCCGGCGCGGCCGGGCTGCGCGCGCACCTGCGCGAGCGGCTCCCCGAGTACATGATCCCCGCCGCGTTCGTCGCGCTGGCGGAGCTCCCCCTCACCGCCAGCGGCAAGGTGGACCGCCGGGCGCTCCCCGCGCCCGACGCGGGCGAGGGCGCGCGGGAGGAGGAGTACGCCGCACCGCGCGACATCCTGGAAACGACGATCGGCGGGATCTTCGAGGAGGTGCTGGGCGTGGCCCGCGTGGGGCTGCGGGACGGCTTCTTCGAGCTGGGCGGGCACTCGCTGCTCGCGGTGCAGGTCATGTCCCGGGTCGAAAAGGCCACGGGCGTGCGGCTCCCGGTGGCGGTGCTCTTCACCGCGCCCACGGTGGAGCAGCTGGCGGACGAAGTGCGCAGGGGCGGCGGCGGCCCCAGGCCGCTGCTGGCGCCCATCCGCCCGGGGGGGAGCCGGGCTCCGCTCTTCCTGGTGCACCCCGTGGGCGGCGACGTCATGGCCTACGCGGCGCTCGCGGCGAGCCTGGACCCCGAGCAGCCGCTGTACGGCCTCCGCGCCCGCGGCGTGGAGCCGGGCGAGAACCCCAACTGGACGGTGGAGGAGATGGTCCGCGACTACCTCGCCGAGCTCCGCAGGGAGCGGCCGGCGGGGCCGTACCGCCTGGGCGGGTGGTCCATGGGCGGCGTGGTCGCGTTCGAGATGGCGCGCCGGCTGGAGGCCGAGGGAGAGCGCGTGGACAGGCTGGTGCTCATCGACTCGCAGGTGCCCTGGCTGCGCGACCCCGACCGCGAGATGCCGCGCAACGTCCTCGAGCTGGTGCAGCTGTTCGTCCGGGACCTCGGGCACGAAGAGGACCCGCTGCCGCCCGCGCCCGGCGCCGGCGAGAGCGAGTACCTGCACCAGCTGCTGGAAAGCGCCCGCCTCGCGGGGACGCTCCCGGGGGGCCTGGACCCGGGCCGCATGCACCACCTGTACGGCATCTTCCGCCTCAACCTCAAGGCGCTGTACGAGTACCGTCCCGGGAGCTACGGCGGGCCGGTCACCCTGCTGCGCCCCGCCTCCCGCGCCATCACGGAGCGGCTGCTCGAGCGGAAGACCCTCGGGTGGGAGCGCGTCGTCCGGGGCGGCGTGGAGGTCCGGACCGTCCCGGGGGACCACTACACCATGGTCCTCGAGCCCCAGGCGGCGGCGCTGGCCCGCGAGCTGGAGCGGGCGCTGGAATAGGATGAACGGCGGGGTTCGGGCGTGCCCCCGGCGGGGCGCCGGGGTCGGGCTTCGGCTCCGTAACGCACGAAACAACCGTGCGTAACGGAGTCGAGCCCCGGCGGAAACGGCCCCGCCGGGTCTCGCCCCTTCGGGCCGAAATCCCTCACGCGACGGCGGGCCCCCTCCCCCCAAGCGGGAGAGGGGGAGAACTGCGCGAGCACGGCAGGTATCGCGCTGGCGCCCGCGGGAGGCCCCCACCCGGCTCGCACGGGCTCGCCGCCCTCTCCCGTTCCGGGGGAGGGGAATCTCCACGCTGACGATTCCCGCCGTTGTCGTGTCGTGCTCCCCCTTTCCCCCGCTTGCGGGGGAGAGGGGGCCGGGGGGTGAGGGGGCCGGCTCTCGCCGACGCCGGCGTGATGCCTGCGTGAGGGATGCGAGCGCGAAGCGGCGAGACCCGCCGGCAGTTTGGCGGGGCTCGCCTCCGTTGCAGACGGTTGTTTCGTCTGCTACGGAGCCGCAGCCCGACCCCGGCGCAGCCGGGGTCACGCCCGAACCCTGCCCTTCACCCCGGTCCAGACCCTAGAGCCCGGAGTAGAAACGGGGCGCGCGGTCGCGCGGCAGGCGGCCGAACCGCGGGTACAGCGCGAACACCACGGTCGTCAGGCTCGTCTGCGAGCGGAGGTGGGAAGCGATCTCGATCAGCATGGCCACGGCGGACTGCTCCAGCGAGAGCCGGGCGGCGCCGGTCGCCAGGGCGGGAAACGCGATCGAGCGGTATCCCATCTCGTCGCAGAGCTGCAGGCACCTCGCGGTGACCCCCGTCACCAGGTCGACCGTCGTCGAGTCCCAGTCCGCGAGATCCAGGACGGCCGCGTGGAACACCCGCTTCGCCTTCATCCGGCCGGCCGACGTGACGGCGACGCCGCCCAGCGGGACCGGGGCCAGCGCCCGGGCTTCACGCCCCACGGACTCGCCGCCCGCTCCCAGGATCGCCCGCGAAACGCCCCCGCCCATGGAAAGCTCGACGTCGTCGGAGCTGACCACCACGTCCACGTCCAGGGTCGTGATGTCGTAGAAGTCCAGGCGCAGCGTGGACCGGTTGATCGTACGCCGGAACGGGCGGAGGGGCGATCCGGGCATCTGCGATCCTTTGGTGAAGTTTCCTGTGATGCGCGGGTCCCTACAAGTAGGCCAGTTTTTGGTCGGCGCGCAAGAGCGACGTTCGCCGCCGGCCTCGCAGCGCCCCGGCGGACCGCACCGCGGGCGCCTGCCGCGACGAGCCCCGACGCACCTGAATTCCCCTCAGCTGTTCAGGAGAGCATGGCCTTTGCTCCCCTAAACCGTCGAGGAGAAAGCCGGGAGGCGGCCGGCGACTTGCGCGCGGGCCCCCGAGGTGAGATAAGTGAGTGCCGGCGGCCGGGAAGCTCCTTTCGCGGTGCGACTTCCGCCGCACCCGCACGCCGCCGTGGACCCCCCCGCCAGGGACCGTCATGACCCAGGACGTTCTGTCACGCAACAACGTGAAGGTGTCCGGTTCCGGCACGCAGCCCATGGTGTTCGCCCACGGCTTCGGGTGCGACCAGAACATGTGGCGCTTCGTGGCGCCCGCCTTCGAGGACGACTACCGGGTGGTCCTCTTCGACTACGTGGGGGCGGGCAGGTCCGACCTGGCCGCGTACGACGCCGAGCGCTACTCCCGCCTCGAAGGCTACGCGGAAGACGTGCTCGACGTCTGCCGCGCGCTGGAGCTGGAGAACGTCGTCCTGGTGGGCCACTCCGTGAGCAGCATGATCGCGGTGCTCGCCGCCAACCGGGAGCCGGAGCGGTTCGACCGGCTCGTCCTCGTGGGCCCGTCGCCCCGCTACGTCAACGACCCCCCGTACGTGGGGGGCTTCGAGCGCGCCGACATCGAGGGCCTGCTGGAGATGATGGACCGCAACTACATCGGCTGGGCCAACTTCCTGGCGCCCGCCATCGTCAAGAACCCGGACCGGCCGGAGCTGGGCGAGGAGCTCACGGCGAGCTTCTGCTCCACCGATCCGGTCATCGCCCGGCGCTTCGCCGAGGCCACTTTCCTGGCGGACAACCGCGGCGACCTGCCCCGGGTCCGGGTCCCCGCGCTGATCCTGCAGTGCGCGGACGACATGATCGCGCCGGTGGAGGTCGGCGAGTACCTGCACCGCGAGCTCCCGGGGAGCACCCTGCGGATGATGAGCGCGACGGGCCACTGCCCGCACATGAGCCACCCGGAGGAGACGATCCGGGCCATCCGGGAGTACCTGTCGGCCGCGCACGCCGGGTGAGGCCGGGTCCGGCGGCCGCACGGAGGTGCGCGTGGACGAGCTGCTGAACACCGCGCCCTGCGGCTTCCTCGCCTTCGGGGACGACGGCACGGTCGAGCAGGTCAACGCGACGCTGCTGGACACGCTCGGCTACGCGCGGGAGGAGCTGGTGGGGGCGCACGTGGAGCGCATCCTGACCATCGGGAGCCGCATCTTCTACCAGACCCACTGGTTCCCGCTGCTCCGGCTCCACGGCCGCGCCGAGGAGATCTTCCTGCTGCTGCGCCCGCGCGCCGGCGAGGACGTGGGCGTACTCGTCAACGCGGTGCGGCGGGAGCGCGGCGGCGGGATCCTGTACGACTGCGTCCTGATGCAGGTGCGGGAGCGGCGCAAGTACGAGGACGAGCTGCTGCGGGCCAGGCGGACCGCGGAGCTGGCCGGCGCCGAGCTGGAGGGGCAGAAGCGGGTGCTGGAGCAGGCGAACGCGCTGCTGGAGGCGCAGGCGCTGGAGCTGGAGCTCCAGCAGCAGCAGATGCAGGAGCAGGCGGCCGAGCTGGAGCTGGCGGGCGAGGAGCTGCGGGTGATGAACGAGGACCTCCTCGCCCGGACGGAGGAAGCGGAGCACCTGCGGGAGGTGGCCGAGGAGGCCAACCAGGCAAAGAGCACCTTCCTCGCGGTGATGAGCCACGAGCTGCGCACGCCCCTCAACGCCATCTCCGGGTACGTCCAGATCCTGGAGATGGGGATCCACGGCCCGGTCACCGCGGCCCAGCGCGACACCCTCGGCCGCATCGACCGCAGCCAGCTCCACCTGCTGCGGCTCATCAACGACGTCCTGAACCTGGCCCGCATCGAGGCCGGGCGCGTCGACTACCTGGTCGAGGCGGTCGCGGCCGCGGAGCTGGTCGCCTCGGTGACGCCGATGATCGAGCCGCAGATGGGGAGCAAGGGCGTGGTCTTCACGGTGGAGGTCCCGCCGGAGCTGGTCGTGCGCGCCGACCGCGAGAAGGCGCAGCAGATCCTGCTCAACCTGCTCGGCAACGCGGTCAAGTTCACTCCGGCCGGAGGCCGGGTCCGCGTCGCCGCCGAACGGTCCGCCGGGGCGGCCCGCGAGCTCCTGCTCCGGGTCCACGACACCGGCATCGGGATCCCGCCCGGGAAGCTGGAAGCGGTTTTCGAGCCGTTCGTGCAGGTGGACGCGAGCCGCACGCGCGCGGCCGAGGGCTCGGGGCTGGGGCTGGCCATCAGCCGGAACCTGGCCCGCGGGATGGGCGGGGACATCACGGCCCGCAGCGTCCCCGGCGAGGGGAGCACGTTCACGCTGGTCCTGCCGCTCGCGTGAGCCCGGCCGCGGCGCGCAGATCGGCCTTTCCGCGCCCGGCGAGCCCGCGGCCCGAGCCCCCCGGCGGACGGACGGAAGCAGCGAGATGATCCCACGCTGGCGTACGTACCCGGGCGCGGCCGACCCGCGGGCCCTCCCCATGCCGGTCGTGGTGGGCTCGCCCCGCTCCGGGACCACCCTGCTGCGCCTGATGCTGGATTCCCACCCGGAGCTGGCCATCCCGCCGGAGACCGGCTTCCTGGCGCTCGCCCCCCGGCTGCGCGGGCGCGGGGACCGGCTGCGCGACAGGTTCTTTCACGCGCTGACCACCTACGGGGAGCCGTCGCCGGCGTGGCCCGACTTCGAGATCCCCGCGGCGGCGTTCCGGAGCGCCCTGCTGGAGATCTCCCCCTTCACCGCGGCCGCGGGGTTTCGCGCCTTCTACCGGCTGTACGCGGAGCGCTTCGGCAAGGCGCGTTGGGGCGACAAGACCCCGCTGTACTGCATGCAGGTGGACACCATCCGCCGCGTCCTCCCCGAGGCGCGCTTCGTCCACCTGGTCCGCGACGGGCGCGACGCCGCCCTGTCGCTGCGCCGCATGTGGTTCTCGCCCGGCCACGACATCGAGACGCAGGCGGCGTACTGGCGCCGCTGCGTCCTCGCCGCGCGCCGCGCGGGGCTGGGCCGTCCGGACTACCTGGAGGTCCGCTACGAGGACCTGGTCCTGCGCACCCGGCCCACGCTGGAGCGCGTCTGCGCCTTCGTCGGCCTGGCGTACCACGAGGCGATGGAGGGCTACCCCGCGCGCGCCGGCGAGCGGCTGGCCGAGCACAAGGGACGCTCGGCGCCGGACGGGACGCAGCTGCTGAGCCGGGAGCAGCGCCTTGCCCAGCAGGAGCGCACCACGCGCGCGCCGGATCCGGGGCTGGTGGGCGCCTGGAAGGAGGCGATGAACCCCGAGGACCAGGCGAGGTTCGCGCGGGTGGCCGGCGGCCTGCTGCGCGAGCTGGGCTACGAGGTGTGAACAGGGGTTTTGAACCGAGGGTCGTACGGCGGGTTCGGGCGTGCCCCCGGCTGCGCCGGGGTCGGGCTTCGGCTCCGTAAGGCGAGCAAACAACGCTCGCCAACGGAGTCGAGCCCCGGCGGAAACAGCCCCGCCGGGTCTCGCCCCTTCGGGCCGAAATCCCTCACGCGGGCATCGCGCTGGCGTCCGCGAGGGTGGTCCCCCTCACCCCCCTGCACCCTTTCCCCGCAAGCGGGGGAAAGGGGGGACGACACGGCAACCCCCCTCCCCCCGGCCCCCTCCCCCGCAAGGGGGGAGGGGGAGCACGACATGACGCCGGCGGGGATCGTCCGCGTGGAGATTCCCCTCCCCCGGAACGGGGGAGGGTGGCGAGCCTAAGCGAGCCGGGTGGGGGCCCGCCGTCGCGTGAGGGATTTCGGCCCGAAGGGGCGAGACCGCGCGGCTGTTTGCGCGGGCTCGACTCCGTTGGGCTGCGTTGTTTGCAGCCCTACGGAGCCGAAGCCCGACCCCGGCGCCAGCCGGGGGCACGCCCGAACCCGCCGTTCCCCCCGCCGTTCCCCCCGCCGCTCCTCCCGTCATTCCTCCCGTCATTCCTCCGGTCGCCCGAACCCGAACCCGCCCCGGCCGGAAAAGAAACGCCCGCGGCGTCCGCGTACACCCGCACGACGCCCTCCACGAAGGCGCGCGTGGAAAAGAGCTCTTCCACCCGTTTCGCTCCCGCCCTCCCCATGGCGGCGGCGGCGGCCGGGTCGGACAGCAGCCGCTCCAGCGCGTCCGCGAGCGCGGCGGGGTCGCCCGGCTCCACCAGCAGCCCCGTGATCCCGTCGTCCACCTGCTCCGGCACCCCGGAGATGCGCGTCGCCACGACCGGGACGCCGAAGCGCATGGCCTCCAGGTTGGTGATGGGGAAGCCCTCGCCCCCCACCACCCGGTGCGACCGCCCGTCGAACCGCAGCTCCTCGCCGCTCACCGACGGCAGCACGGTGGCGTTGGCATAGGGGTAGAACGCGAACGGCGAGTCGTGCCAGCCGGTGAAGGTGAGGTTGTCGATGCCGTGCCCGTCCGCCTTTCGCGCCAGCCAGGCGTGGTAGTCCGCGTGGGCGGGGATGAGGTCGCCGATCCAGAGCACGGCGAGCCGCTCCCGCCAGCCCCGCGCGTTGAGCAGCGCCAGCGCGTCGATCAGGTGGTGGCACCCCTTGAACGGGGCGAGCGACGCGAAGCAGCAGACGACCCTCACCCCGCGCGCGCGCAGCGATTCCAGGAAGGGAAGGGGGCGCGTGGGGAACGCGGCCGCGGTCATCCCGTTGTAGACCGTCACCGCCCGGCCCAGGGCGGCGGGCGAGAGCGTCCGCCGCGCGCCGTCGGACACCGCGATGATGCGGGCGGGGACGTTCTCCGTGACCCAGCGGCCCAGCCCCGCGAAAAGGAGCTCGCCATGCAGGTGCCCCACGACGGGCACCCCCGCCAGGCGCGCGGCGGCGGCGGCCAGCAGCGCGCCGCGCCCGTCGTTGACGTGCACCAGCCCGATCCCCCGGCGCCGGATCACGCGGCGCAGGCGGAGCGTGAACGGGACCAGCTCGCGGGCCGCGATCCCCAGCCGCGTCGCCAGCGAGGTGTGCAGGAGCCACCCGCCGAAGGTGCTCATGGCGGGACCGGGCTCGATCACCTCGCACGGGATGCCGTGCGCGCGGAACGCCTCCGCCACCCGCCCGGGGGCGGCGACCACCACGTGCGGCTCGACCCACGGCGGGAGGTTGCGGACCAGCTCCAGGACGCTGCGGTTCGCGCCCGCCATGCGGGTGTGGTCGGCGATCAGGTACAGCACGCGGAGGGGCGCCGCGCTCAAGGCATCCCCCGCGTGGCCGTGCGGTAGGCGGCGAGCGTCTGCCGGGTGCAGCGGTCCCAGCTGAACTCCGCGGCGCGGCGGAGCGAGAGGGCACGGAGCCGGTCGCGGAGCGCGCCGTCGCCGAGCAGCCGGAGCACGGCTTCGCGGAGCGCGGCCTCGTCGCCGGGCTCCACCAGGATCCCGGCGTCTCCCACCACCTCGGGGATCGAGGAGGCGCGGGTGGCGATCACCGGGGTGCCGCACTGCATCGCCTCCAGCGGCGGCAGCCCGAAGCCCTCGTAGAGCGAGGGGTAGAGGAGCGCGAGCGCGCCGCCGTAGAGCGCCGCCAGATCCTCGTCGGCCACGAAGCCGGCGAGGACCACCCGCGCGCCGCCCCGCTCCGCTTCCGCGAGCGCCCCGCGAAGGTCCGCGTCGTCGGGCAGCGGGCCGGCGACCACCAGCGCCAGGCCGCGCGCCCCGTCCTCGCGGACCGCGCCGGCGAAGGCGCGCACCGCCGCGCCCAGGTTCTTGCGGCGGTCCGCGCCGCCCAGCGCCAGCAGGTACGGCGCGTCCCCCATCCCCAGGTGGCCCCGCAGCGCCGCGGCGCGGGCCGCGCCCGCGCCGGGGTGGAAGAGGCGCGGGTCCGCCGCGAGCGGGACCACGAACACGCGCTCCGGGTCCACGCCCCCCAGCTCCTCCAGGTCGCGGCGGGTGGCCCGGGAGGTGGTGATCACCCGGTCCCCCGGGCGGAGGCCGGCGATCCTCGCCTCGGCGAGGTGGCGCTGCCGCGCCCCGTACAGGTGGGGGAGCCGCAGGGGGGCGAGGTCGTAGATGTTCACCAGCCGCTGCGGCGGCCTCCCCCGGCGCGGCGGCGGCGGGAGGCGCGCGCCCAGCGAGTGGAACACGTCCACGCCGGGCGACGCATCGCGCACGGGGGGGTGCAGCCTGCCGTCCACGCGCTGGGCGCCGTCGCGGAGGAAGCCGGGGAGCACTCCGCCCGGGAAGAGCGGGCGGAGCGAGCGGTGCACCGCCCGCGTGACCCGGCCCAGGCGGCCGCCGCCGCCCGCGGGCGGCGCCAGGAGCGGGAGGCCGCCCAGGGCCGGGCTGGAGCGCAGGTACTCCACGCAGCCGGCGAACGCGACGCTCGAATAGTTGGCGCACAGCAGCAGCTCGCACTCCCCGGAGCGCGCCAGCCCCTCGGCGAGGTGCTCGTGCACGCGGAAGGTGCCTCCACGCATCTCCGGAAACGCATGACCCAGACCCAGCACGGAAACGTTGAGCAGGACACGCATCACGTCGAGGCGGCGATGAAGAGGGCGGGAAGTTTCCCAAGGATACCCGCCCTTCCCGTTCCCGGCAACGCCCCGACGCCCCCTTTGCCCGGTCTGCGTGCGCCGCTAGTATACGCGCTCGCCGGGCCCCGGTATCCGCCCGCCGGGCCTCCGCCTGCACGAAAGAACGACGAATCCATGTACACGCTCGCTCACTCCGAAGCCCACGACGCCTCGGACCGGGAACGCTGGAAGTCGGCCATGCTGGTGGTCGGCCACCCGGGCCACGAGCTCCGCGTGCACGCGTGGATGGAGATCGCCCGCCCCACCGTCTGCGTCCTCACCGACGGCTCGGGGAGCAGCGGCGAGGGGCGCCTGGAATCCACCACCCGGGTGCTGGAGCGCACCGGAGCGCGTCCCGGCCCCGTCTACGGGCGGATGTCCGACCGCGACGTGTACACCGCCATCCTGGACCGCGACCTGGACCTTTTCCGCGGCCTGGCGGACGAGCTGTGCGCCGCGCTGGTGGCGCACGAGGCGGCCTGCGTGGTGGGCGACGCGGTGGAAGGGTACAACCCGTCCCACGACGTGTGCCGGCTGGTCATCAACGCCGCCGTGCGCATGGCGAGCCGCGCGCGGGGCGCCCGGATCGCCAACTACGACTTCGTGCTGGTGGGGTCCCCGGACGAGGTTCCCGAGGCGGCGCGCGAACGGGTCGTCCGGCTGTCGCTGGACGACGACGCGCTGGCGCGCAAGCTGGAATCCGCCGGCGCCTACCCGGAGCTGGCGGCCGAGGTGGAGGCGGCGCTCGCGAAGTTCGGGGTGGCGCCCTTCCAGCGGGAGCTCCTGCGCCCCGCGGACCTGGACGACCGGCTGGGGTGGCCGGGGGACGAGGTGCCCTTCTACGAGCGGCACGGCGAGAAGCGGGTCGCGGAAGGGGTGTACGACCGCGTGCTCCGCTTCCGGGAGCACGTCGTTCCCGTGGCGGAGGCACTCTGGAGCCACAGCACGCGCGGTGGCTGAGCCGGGAGGGCGGGCGCTGCGCGTCCTGATCACCAACCGCACCCTCGCCACGCGGACGGGGACGGAGCTGTACGTGCGCGACCTGGCCTTCGCCCTGGCGGAGCGCGGGCACGCCCCGGTCGTGTACACCCCCCAGCCGGGCGACGTGGCGCGGGAGATCCGGGCCCGGACGATCCCGGTCACCGACGACCTCCTCGCCGTCGCCGAGCCGCCGGACGTCATCCACGGGCACCACGGGCTGGAAACGCTTGCCGCCCTGCTCGCCTTTCCCGGCGTCCCCGCGGTCGCGCTCTGCCACAGCTGGATCGGCTGGTCCGACGCGCCGCTCCCGTCCCCCCGGGTGCTCCGCTACGTGGCGGTGGACCACACCTGCCGCGACCGGCTCCGCTTCGAGCACGGCGTCCCGGACGAGCGCATCCGCGTGGTCCTCAACTCGGTGGACCTGGCCCGCTTCCGGCCGCGCCCCCCGCTCCCCGCGCGCCCCGGGCGGGCGCTCGTCTTCAGCAACGCCGCCGGGCCGGGACAGGCGCACCTGCCGGCGATCCAGGAGGCCTGCGCCGCCGCCGGGATCCGGGTGGAGGCGGTGGGCGCGTCCGCGGGGAAGTCGCTGGCCCGCCCGGAGGAGGCGCTGGGCGGCTACGACCTGGTGTTCGCCAAGGCCAGGGCCGCGCTGGAGGCCATGAGCGTGGGCGCGGCCGTCGTCCTGTGCGACGCGGTGGGCGCGGGGCCCATGGTGACCACCGCGAACCTGGACGGGCTCCGGCGGGTCAACTTCGGGATGCGGGCGCTCCGCCACCCGGTGACCCCCGCCTTCCTGGCCGGCGAGATCGCGCGCTACGACGCGGCGGACGCGGCGGCCGTTTCCCGGGCGGTGCGGGCGTCCGCGGGGACCGGCGCGATGGTGGACGAGCTGTGCGAGCTGTACGAGGAGGTGATCGCCGAGCACGCCGCCGCGGGTCCGGACGACCCGCTCGCGGAGCGGCGGGCCGCTGCCGCGTACCTCCAGCGGCTGTCCCCTCGCCTGCTCCAGCGCGACCTCCTGGCGAGCGCGTTCGGGGCGCTGCTGCGCAGGCCGCTCCTGGGGCGGCTCACCCGCCACGCGGCCGCGTCCTCGCGGCGCACGTGGATCGCGCAGCTCCTGCGGATGGATGGGCTGGACTGACCCCCCGGGCGGACGGAGCGGGGTGACGCGGGTGCCGGCGCGGCTGCTGCGCTTCCTCCCGGCGCGCGGGGGGATGACGGGGGGACGCTGGGCCCTCCTCGCGCTCACCCTGTCGCTGGTGACGGGCGCGGGACGCTCCCTGATCGCCGCGCGCCTGATCGGCGCGCGCGAGGTGGGCGCCATGGGCATCGCCCTGCTGGTGCTCGCCGCCGCCGACGCGCTCACCGCGGGGGCGGCGGAGACGGCGCTGGTGAGCCACCCGGGCGACGCGGAGGCCGACCTGGACCCGGCGTTCACGCTGCGCGCGGCGCAGGGGGTCCTGGTGGCGGGGCTGCTGTGGGCGGCTGCGCCGGCCGTGGGCCGCTTCTTCGAGGCTCCAGGCACCGTGCCGCTGGTGCGGGCGCTCGCGCTGGTCCCGCTCCTCCGGGGGCTCGCCAACCCCGCGGCCGTCCTCCTGGTGCGGCGGATCGAGTTCCGGCGCCTGTTCTGGTGGGGGCTCCCGGAAGCGGTGGCCGGGACCGCGATCGTGGTCGCCGTGGGCCTCCTGCGGCGCGACGCGTGGGCGCTGGCGGCGTCGATGATCGGCTCGCAGGCAGTGGCCACCGCCGTGTCGTACGCCATGGCCCCGCGCGTCCCGCGCCTGGCGCTCGGCGGCCCCGGCCTCGCCCGTCTCCTGCACTACGGCCGGTGGATGCAGGGAACGCGGGTGCTCATGTTCGCGGGCCTGTACCTGGACAACCTGCTGGTGGGAAAGCTGCTGGGCGCCTCCGCGCTGGGGATCTACCAGATCGCCTTCCGCATCGGCGAGATCCCCGTGGTCACCGTGGGCCGCGCGGCCGCGCAGGTCTCGCTTCCCGTGCTCACGCGGCTGCGGCGGCGGCCGGGCCGCCTGCGGCGCGAATACCTGGGCACGCTGCGCCTGGTCCTCGCGGTGAGCGCCGCCTTCGCGGCGGGGCTGGCTCTGGGCCTGCGGCCCGTGGTCGCCCGGCTGCTGGGACCGGAGTGGCTCCCCGCCGTCCCCGTGGCGCAGATCCTGGCCGCGGCGATGGTGTTCCGCGTCTCCATGATGCTGGCGACCCAGCTGTTCTACGCCATGGAGCGCCCGCGCTTCGTGTTCGCCGCCAACGCCGTGCGCGTGGCGGTGCTGGCGCTCACCATCCTCCCGCTGCTCCGCCTTCTCGGCGCGTCCGGGGTGGCGCTGTCGGTCCTCCTGTCGTGTGTCGCCGGAGCGCTGGTGTGCGCGGCGGGGACCCGCGCCTTCCTCGGGGCGGGGCCCGGCGGGCAGCCGTAGCCGGGCGTCCCGCCGCGGACGGCCGCTCCCGGACGCCGTCCCCCTACGAGCCTCCAGCGCCCCGTCGGCCCGCCCCACGACGCCGGGCTCGGTCATGGGTGCTCCTGGTCCGGGGTTTCGCCGAGGGCGCGGATGCGCTCCCGCCAGCACCGCTCGAACGGACGCAGCCACTCGCCCGCCCCGGCGAGCGCGCCGGTGTTCAGGTGGTAGATGCGGCCTCGCGCCTTATACTTCTACTTTCGCCGACGTCGACCCGCTTCCGCCACCAGATCCATGACCGGCAACAAGCTGCGCGACGACCTCCAGCGACAGATCGATGCGGGACAGGTGGTGGCGATCGTGGGCGCCGGAGTCTCTGTCGGCGCGACGAACGGCAAGCCCGAGGCGTCGTGGCTGGGGCTCCTGCACCACGGGGTGGACTTCTGCCGCGAACTGCCCACCACCGGCGTGACGGAGGCGTACGCGAAGATCCTCCACGACCAGGTGGACACGGGCGACCTGGACATGATGCTCGCCGCCGCGGAGGTGGTGTCCAGGAAGCTCGGTGCGCCTGGCGGGGGCGAGTGGCGGCGCTGGCTCCGGGAGAGCGTCGGCGGGCTCCGGGCCGAGCAGCGCGGCGTGATCGAGGCGCTGCGGGACCTGGGGGTCACGGTGGCGACGACCAACTACGACGGCCTGATCGAGGAGGTGACCGGGCTTCCGGCGGTGACGTGGAGGGACGGCGCCGTCGTGGAGCGGGTGCTGCGCGGCGAGGAGGAGGGGGTTCTCCACCTGCACGGATACTGGAGAGAGCCCGAGTCGGTGGTGCTGGGCATCCGCGACTACGCCAAGGTGCTGGGAGACGCGCACGCGCAGACGATGCAGCGCGCCATGCGGTCGCTGAAGACGCTGCTCTTTCTTGGATGCGGTGAGGGACTGGGCGATCCCAACTTCGGCGCGCTGCTGCGGTGGTCGGAGGGAGTGTTCGCCGGCTCCGAGTACAGGCACTTCCGGCTCGCGCCGGACGGCGAGGTCGAGGAACTGCAGGCCAGGCATCCCGCCGAGCAACGGATCATGGTTCTTGGCTACGGCCCCGGCCACGGCGACCTCGCAGGCTTCCTGCGCGGCCTCCACCCCGCCGCGAAGACCGGCGTGACAAAGACGGGGCCGGGGGTGCCGATGGCTCCCGCCGCCGCGCTCCCGCCCGCGCCCATCTGCTTCGGGCGTGACGCGGAGGTCGAGGACGTGGTGGCGACGCTGCTCGCCGACCGTCCCGAGCCGCTGTCCATCCTGGGACCGGCGGGGATCGGCAAGAGCACCATCACGCTGGTCGCGCTGAACGATCCTCGCGTGGCCGAGCGCTACGGCGCGCGCCGGTTCTTCATCCGCTGCGACGCGGTGCGTACGCGCGAAGCCTTTGCCGCGGCGGTGGCAGGCGCACTCGGCATCCCGCTCGGTCCGCAGGTGGAGGCGGCCGTGACGACTGAATTGGCGTCAGCACCGGCGGCGCTAGCCCTAGACAACACCGAGACGCCGTGGGAGGCGGACACGCTCCGGGTGGAGGAACTGTTCGTCAGGCTCGCCGCGGTGCCGGGTCTGGCGCTCGTCGCCTCTTTACGCGGTGCCAGCCGGCCGGTGGGCGTGCGGTGGCGTCAATCGATCCAACCTCCGATCCTGCCGCTGCGCGACGCCCGAAAGGTCTTTCTCTCCATCACGGGCGACCAGTTCGCTGACGATCCGCACCTCGATCGGCTGCTGCGCGCACTGGACGGTGTCCCCCTCGCCATCACACTCATGGCGAACGCCGCGGAGGGCCAGCCCGACCTGGCGGACACGTGGACACGGTGGGAGACGGAGCGGACCCGGATGCTCCAGCGCGCCGGCGGAACGGACCGGCTGTTGAACATCGAGGCGTCGTACGAGATCTCCATTGCGGGGCCGCGCATGACCGACGAGGCGCGGCGGCTGCTGGCGATCCTTGGCTTCCTTCCTGGCGGTGTGGCGCACGGCGACATCGATGCCGTATTCCCGGAATACGGCGTCCGCGCGGCGGCGGTGCTGCGGCAGGTGGGGCTCGCGTTCGACGAGGCGCACCGCCTCCGTCTGCTCGCGCCACTTCGGGAGTACGTGCAGCGCGAGCATCCACCCCAGGCGGACGATCTGCAGGCAGCGCTCTCTCACTACCTTGGTCTGGCAACCTCACTTGGGGAGAAGACCGGAAAAGTAGGTGGTGCCGAGGCAGTCGCGCGTCTCACGCCCGAGGCCGAAAACATCGAAGCGGCCATTGTGTGGTCACTTGATACCGACAGCAGGACTGCCTTCGAAGCGGCCATCAACCTTGGCGAGTTTGCCCGTTTCACGGGCCTGGGAACTACGGCACCGCTCGAGAATGCGGCGATGAAGGCGAAAGCGGACGATGCCGTTGATCTCGCTGCCCGGTGCTGTTCTCGCGTGGGCGATATTGCTCTTGCACGCTCTGAGCACGAGAGTGCACGCACTCACTACGAGGAGGCGTTCCTGCTCTACAGGCGCGTCGGTGATGGCGGCGGCGAGGCTCACTGCATCAAATGCCTGGGAGACATCGCGTTTGCGCGCTCCGACCATGAGCATGCGCGCGCACGCTATGAGGAGGCGCTTCCGCTCTACAAGCGCATCGGTGGCACCCTCGGTGAGGCCAACTGCATCAAAGGCCTGGGTGGTGTCGCATTGGAGCACTCCGATTATGAGCGCGCGCGCATCCGCTTCGAGGAGGCGCTCCTGCTCTACAGGCGTGTCGGTGACACCCTTGGCGAGACCAACTGCATCAAGAGCCTGGGCGACATTGCCCGGGATTGTTCTGATTACGAGAGCGCGCGCACGCGCTACGAGGAGGCGCTCCCGCTCTACAGGCGCTTAGGTGGCACCCTCGGCGAGGCAGACTGCATCAAAGGCCTGGGCGACATCGCCCAGGGGTGCTTCGACCTTGAAACCGCGCGCGTCAGCTACGAGGAGGCGCGCCTGCTCTACAGGCGCGTCGGTGACATCCGCGGAGAAGCCAATTGCATCAAAAACCTGGGTAACGTCGCCCTGGGGCGCTCCGACCTTGAGAACGCATACATCCGCTACGAGGAGGCGCTGACGCTATATAGGCGTCTCAACTCTGTCCTGGGCGAGGCCAACTGCATGGCACGTCTGGGCGAAATCGCTGTTGCGCGCTTTGACCCGGAGACCGCGCGCGCACGGTTTGAAGAGGCACTTGAACTCTACGAGCGTATTACTGAGCCGTACTCTATCGGACGTGCACATGTTCGTCTTGCCGGGATTACCGTGGACGAGAGCCAGCGTCACCAGCACCTTACTGCTGCCAAAAATGCATGGCAGAGTATCGGGCGCGACGACCTCGTGCAGGGCCTGAGGGAAGAGTTCGGCGAGGAATGATGGAGTTCCCGGTGCCCGATGGACGCGGGCTGAGAGTATCCCTTCCCCCTTCGACCTCGGCGACGGCGCGCGGCCGATCCCGATGACTGCGACCACTTCGGGGGACTCGCACACACCCGGCGCGGGCGCCGTCGAGCACATCGGGCGTGAGGACGAATGGCTGTGGGGCTGGGACCCCACGCCCGGCATCGTGTCCGTGTGGGCCGAGCCGGACGGCCGCGCCCTGGTGTGGCGCCGGATCCCGGACACCGGCGCCCTCGTCCGCGAGGAGGAGCGATTCCGCCCCTGGCTCCTCCTGGACCGCCTGGACGACCTCCGGCACCTGGGCGAGCGGCTGGGCCCCGAGGGCGCCCCCGGCGCCGACGTCGGCTTCCGCGAGCTGGAGGGCCCCGGCGCGCTCCGCTTTCTCGTCACCGCGGCGGACGGGCGAGCTCTGGCGTCCGCGGTGCTCAGGGGCGCGGCGCGCCGCCTGGACCGCCGCGTGGGCCACCTGCGCGACCTGGGCACCGAGGGCGTGCTCGCGCTCCCCCCCGAGGAGCAGTACCTGGTGGCGACCGGGCGCACGTACTTCCGCGACCTCGCCTTCGACCAGCTGCACCGCCTCCAGTTCGACCTGGAGACCACGGGGCTGGACGCCACCCGCGACCGCATGTTCATGGCGGCCGTGCGCGACCCCTCGGGCGCGGCGCACGTTCTGGAGGCGCGCGGCACCGGCGACGCCGCCGAGATCGATCTGATCCGCCGGCTCGTCGCGGCCATCCGGGCCGCCGACCCGGACGTCATCGAGAACCACAACCTGCTCGGCTTCGACCTCCCCTTCCTCGCCGAGCGCGCCCGCCGCCTGGGCGTCCCCCTCCCGCTGGGGCGCCTGGGAGAGCTGGGGCTGCGCGAGCGCGCCGCCCGCCGCGGCATGGCGCGCGGCGACGACGGCGGCGGCCGGGTGCGGCTGGTGGCGCCGGGGCGCGAGCTGATCGACACGCTGGACGCCGTGATCCGATACGACTTCTCGGTGCGCGAGCTGCCGGGCCACGGGCTCAAGGTCGTGGCCCGGCACTTCGGGGTGGCGGCGCCGGACCGCGAGTACGTCCCCGGGAGGGACGTGTACGCCGTCTACCGGCGCGACCCGGAGCGCGTGCGCCGCTACGCCACCGACGACGTGGAGGAGGTCGCCGCGCTCGCCCGCCTGCTGGGCGGCGCGGCGTTCGCGCTGGCGCGCATGGCTCCGCGGCGCTACGAGCGGCTCGCCGACGCCGGCCCGGCCACGGGCGTCATCGACCCGCTGCTGGTGCGGGCCTACCTGCGCGCGGGCGCCGCCCTCCCCGCGCACCGCCCCGGCGACGGGACGCCACACGCGGGCGCGGCGCTCCACCTGTTCGCCACCGGCGTGGCGTGGCGCGTGGTCAAGGCGGACGTGGCGAGCCTGTACCCCTCGCTGATGCGCGCCTTCCGCATCGGCCCGGAGCGCGACCACCTGGGCGCGCTCCTCGCGCTGGTGGACCGGCTGGTGGAGCAGCGGCTCGCCGCAAAGGCGCGTGCGCGGGCGGCGGCTCCCGGCTCCGCCGAGCGCCACACGCACGAGGCCATGTCCGCGGCCATCAAGATCGTGGTCAACTCGGCGTACGGGTACCTGGCGGCCGGCGGCGACCTGACGCGCTTCGCCGACGTGCACGCCGCCAACGAGGTGACGCGCCGCGGCCGGGACACGCTGGCGCTCCTCTGCCGCGAGCTCGCCGCGCGGGGCGTGACGCTGCTGGAGGCGGACACCGACGGCGTGTACTTCGCCGTGCCGGAAGGGTGGGGCGAGGCGGATGAGCGCCGCGTCGTGGCGGAGGTCGCCGCGCTCCTGCCGCCGCTGGTGCACCTGGAGTTCGAGGGGCGCTACGCCGCCATGCTGTCGCACGAGCCCAAGAACTACGCCCTGCTCGGCTACGACGGCACGCTCACCCTGCGCGGCGTGGCCTTCCGCTCCAGCCGCGCGGAACCGTTCGGCGAGGCGTTCCTGCGCGAGGCGCTGCTGCGGCTGTTCGCGGGCGACGTGGGCGGGGTGCGCGAGGCGTACCTCGCCATGGTGGGCAGGCTCCGCCGCCGCGAGCTGCCCACCTACGACGTCTCCTCCCGTGCCCGGCTGACCAAATCGCCCGACCGGTACGCCGAGTCGCGAGGCAAGCGCCGCGAGCACGTGTACGAGGCGCTGCTCGCGGGCGGGCGCACGTCGTGGCGCGCCGGCGAGCGGGTGCGTGTGTACCGCACGCAGGGCGGCGGGGCCGCCGTCGTGGCGGACGCGGCGGACGGGGCCGCGCCCCCCGACCCGCGGGACTACGACGTGGAGCACTACGAGCACGTGCTGCGCGACAACTTCGCCGCGCGCCTGGCCCGGGCGCTCGCGCCCGGCGACTTCGCCGCGGTCTTCGCGGACCCGGACCAGCTCTCGCTCTTCGCGCCGCCCACCGCCGCGATGCGGCCGGTGCTGGACGTGCGCGCGGTGTGAGCTGGCGGTACGGGCGCCGGCTCGCCTGCATCCGGCGGCCAGCGTCCAAGCGCGTGATTGCCGGGGATGCCGGCCGGGGCGCGGCCGCAGCGCGCCGAAGAGGCCAGGAGGCTCCTTTTTCGGTGAATTTCCTCCAGTCCATGATTGCCGAAGGGCCTCGCGAGCGGGTCCTGGCCGGGTCTTTGTTCGCTGTTCCGGCGTGGTTGATAGCGAGGTGGATGAGCGGTTGAAGGCTCCCTCCTACCATTGCACCACGCGGCAAGGCTTCGCGCCGGAGATGCCGGGCGCCCCCGCGTGTTCATACACATTGGAGGAGGTGCACCATGACGGACATGCTGGAAGACAAGGTCGAGCCCCGACCCATTTCCCCCTGGCTCGCCAAGCGCATCGCCGAGGCCGCCCTGAGCCTCGCAGCCAAGGGAGACCGCTACGTAGTCGCATCCTACGAGCGCGATCCGGCGACCAAGCAGTACTTCGTGGAAGGCTTTCCCACACGCGCGGACGCGGAGGTTTACGTTCTCGGACACCCCGAACTCGACCTGGGCATCTTCGGCCCGTACGAACCGGAGAACGGAATGGTCCAGAAGGTGCCGAGCGTGGTGAGCGTGATCCCGAAACAGGTAACCCGGGTGCTCGTGACCCTCGACGGGGGTGTGGCCGAACCGATCGACGGCCTCGTGTACGACGCGATCTTCTGGGGTTACCCCGCGATCCAGAAGTTCGTGCTGCCCTACTACACGGCGTCCCAGGGACTGGAGTTCGCCAACTTCCTCGACGCGGAGTACAAGCAGCCGGGGACCTACCTCCTCGCGCACTCCGACGACACCGAATACAAGATCTACAAGCTGGTGGAGACGCCAGCCAGCGAGAAGCTCGTCAACGAATGGGCATACCAGCTCCGACCCATTCGCTGACTGCCGGCTCAGCCGGGTGACGTCGAAGGCGTACCGCCGTGCAGCCTGCTGCACGGCGGTACGCGAGGAGCGGTCCGTCTACTGGCCGGACCCCGTTCCCGCGGCGGCAGTGTCGCCGCGGGTGGCGGGTGTCTTCGCTGGCGCGGTAGGACGCGGGATGGGCAGGACGGGCCAGCGGGGGAGCGTATCCCTGCCGGCGAGCACCGCGGCGAAGGGGGAGCCGTCGTCGAGCGTCAGCAGCCCGAAACCGCGTAGAAGCTCCAGCGAAGTGCGACGTCCATCCGGGTCTTCCACCGCCATTGCCTGCTGCAGAACCTGCACGCGGTACTTGAACATCTCCAGCTCCCGCTTCTGGTCGGCATCCGGCTTGGTGATCCAAAAGAAGGTCAACAAGGTCAGGAAGGTGTTGACCGCCCCCGCGGCCAGGCCGGTGATCCCACCGGCCTTCAGGAAGGAGCGGGTCGGCACCTCGACCTCTCCGGCGACGGCGTCGGCGGATTCCTGGCCGCGGGCGGTGTGGAACTTGAAGTGCATGGTCGTGTCATGGGTTCGGTGTGACAGGCGGCCAGGCGCAACGGCCCGGGGCGTCCGTTGCCGGGGATGCCTCCGGAGCGCGCGCCGCGGTTCGCTCATTGGGTCGATCCGCCGATCCTGGGAGCCGTGGAGACGTTCCAGCGCAGGTTCGCGATCAGGAAGACCGGTGTCTCGTCCTCGCGGGTGTCCGCGAAGCGCTGCCCGAAACCCGTGGAGAGCCACAGGTCCTCCGCGGCCCTGAATTCGATCCCGGCGGACCAGCGGGTCCCCGGGTCGTCCCCGCCCGTGCTCTCCTCACTGCTCCATCCACGCAGCACCTCCGCGAATGCGTTTGCCTTCTCGGACCCCCAGATCCCTCGGGCGCCTGCGGAGACGATGCGCACCCGGTCGCCGTCGCCGGACGATCGGACCCGGTCCACCCGGAGCTGCCCCACCGCCTGTCCCGCCTTCCCCACCGGATACGCGCCGGATGCCCAGGCGCTGAACCCGCGGCTCCGGAACTCACCGATCACCGAGCGCTCGAAGGTGCCGCCCATGGCCAGGGCGACGGCGAGGCTGGGCCGGTTCCAGTTCTTCCGCAGCCATTCCTTCCGCCACTCCTCGAAGGCTGCCTGGACGCACGGGGCGCGCTCCGCCGCGCGCGGAGACTCCCGCACAGGGAGGGTGCGCACCGTGTCGGCGATCGCCACCCGGACCGTCGTGTCGCGGCCGCCGTCCCGCAGGACGACGACCTCGAGCGTATCGTGCACACCCAGGAAGGCGGTGTCGCCCGGCGTCGCTCGGCAGTGCCGGGTGCGGTCTCCGATCGCGCTCGTGAAGGAGCGGTTGGACATCGGATCGCTCTGGTCGAACAGGACCGTCCTCAACCCCACGGCGATGTCGGTGGAGGCGGAGTCGCCCGCCGAGCGCACGGTGCCGAGCGAGATCCCCGTGTTGACCGCGGCGTACACCCACCAGCGGTCCTGGTACCTTCTCAAGTCCGGCCGAAGTCCGGGGACCCACGGCCAGGGGACCACGTCCAGGGCGATCCCCTGCTGCACCCTGCCGATGGAATCCAGCCCGTTCGCGAGCGCGAAGGCCAGGTCGCGGGGTCGCGCCGGGCGCGCCACCTCCGCGGGCGAAGCGTCGAGGAAGGTGAACGCGGGCGACTCGGGAATGGAGAATCCCCACACGTTCCTGTCCTGAGCGGCGCCGGGCCCGGCGGCGGCGAATGCCAGGAGGACGAGGGCGGGCCCTCGCGCGGATCGGATCGTCGGGAGGCTCATACGACGATCACCTCCACGTCCTTGGCCCCGGTCCCGCTGCCGGTCACTTTGACGCGGGTGGGTTCGGGGCCGTCAATCTGGACGAAGTCCACCGTGCCGCGAAAAGGCGTGCCGGAGTTGCTGAAGAAGTCCAGTCCGACGCGGACCCGGCTGTTCACCGGCAGCCCTTCGATGAAGTATTCGTGGGGAGTGCCGCTTCCCTCGTCTATCTTGGCGGGGGGCTCCCCCGGCGGGGTGGCCACCACGAAGTGCTCCACCTGGTGCGGTGACGTGCAGTCGATCTCGATCACCAGGGGGAGCGAGGGATCGTAAGGGACCTGTTTCATGTTGTCGTTTCCTTCGGCTCCTTCGGCAGCAGGTGAGACTCCCGCCAGCGAGAGCCGGTAGATGCCCGCGGGGGTCCGCTTCCCCGTGGCGGTGTCCTCGGCGGTGACGTCCCCGACTCGCCGGTCGCCGGGCCTGCGGGGGAGCAGGATGACGTGTCCGTCGTGCCGGTGGGGCAGGGCCGAGTGGTGGGTCGCGACCCCCGACGCGTGCCAGTGGTCGGGGTCCCGTGTGTTCTCGTCCAGTACGAGGGCAAAGCGAACTTCCATGGCGGACCTCCTGCGGTTGGGTGGGGAGCGTGGTCCGGAGCGCGGCACCTTGCTTCGCTCCACGGACGCAGCGTACTATGCGGATCGGATCTCAACTCGCCTTCCCGCCGGCTCTCAACTTTTTCCCAACCGGTTAACGTGTTCTCGCTGAAGGTTTTAGGAGGCGCGTTGCTGGAGGGGGCGAACGGTCCCGTGCGTGGCCGGGCCGCTCATCGGCGGCGGATCGCGCTGCTCGCCCTGCTCGCCTCCTCTCGCGGGCGTCCGGTGGCGCGCGAGCGGCTTATCGGGCTGCTGTGGCCCGAGCATCCGGGGGATGCCGCGCGCCACCTTCTTTCCGAGTCGCTGTACGTGCTCCGGAAGGCACTCGGTGACAAGGCGTTCGTGGCAGTGGGAGACGAAGTGGCGCTCGACCCGCGGGTGGTGGGGAGCGACGCAGGCGAGTTCGAGGCGGCGGTGGACGCGGGAGATCCGGCGCGCGCGGTGGGACTATACCGCGGGCCGTTCCTGGACGGATTTTATCTGTCGGACGCGGACGAATTCGAGCGCTGGGTGGAGGGCGAGCGGAGCCGCCTCGCCCGGGTGTACGCGCAGGCGCTGGAACGGCTCGCGGAGGCAGCGGAGGAGGGGTACGAATTCCTGGAGGCGGCTGGCTGGTGGCGGCGGCTCATCGCGCACGACCCGTATAGCTCGCGCGTAGTGCTGCGCCTGATGCGGGCGCTCGAGTCCGGCGGCGAGCACGCAGCCGCTCTCTTCGCGGCCACGGAGCACGTGGAGTTTCTGCGCGAGGATCTTGGAGCGCAGCCGGATCCCGCGGTTCCAGCTTACGCCGAGCGGCTGCGAACGGCGCCTGCGCACGGCAGCATCCCGCTGCTCCCCGAGCTGCCGGCTCCCGCCCTCCCGGCTCCCGCACTCCCAGAGCGCGGGCCTGTTCCCGAATCGGAGGGCGGGGGCAGTCCGCCGCCGGTCCCCCCTCCGGCTCCGGTCGTGCCGGACGCCGCCCGTGGGCTGCCCGCGCGAGCCCGGCGCCTGGGCGTGCGCATTGGGGCCGCCGGTCTCCTGGGACTCGCGGCAACGCTGGCGGGGGTGGGTATCATGGCATTGCAGAGCAAGCCTCAGTCCGTTTCCGCGGCTCCAGGGCAGGACTTGGATCCGCACCACATCGCGGTCCTGTACTTCGAGGATAACACCCCGGGCGACACTCTCAGGCACATCGCAAACGACCTCACGGCCAGGATCATCGACGACCTCGCGCAGGTATCGTCTCTGCGCGTGGTTTCCATCAACGGTGTGCGTCCTTTCCGCGATACCGCCCTGCCGCTCGACAGCATCGCTCGGGCCCTCGGGGTGGGTACGGTGGTAGCGGGAGACGTACAGGGCTCCGGCGACCGGATCCGGGTGGTTGTTCGTCTCCTGGACCCGGTGAACGGCAGACAGCTCGCGAGCCGCCCGGTGGTGCGCAAGGTCGGCGACCTCCTGGCGCTGGAGGACGAGGTGGTTCGCCAAGTCGCCGATTTCCTGCGGCCGCTGCTCGGACGCGAGATCCGCCTGCGGGAAAGGTCTGCGGGAACGCGCAGCGCCGAAGCGAGGGAGCTTCTCCTGCGTGGGCAGCAGAGGTGGGAGGACGCTACCGGGCTGGCGACCGGGCCGAATCCGTTGAACCTGGACGCGGTTCGAGGCATGCTCGGGAGTGCCGATTCGCTCCTTGCCGAGGCGGCCAGAAGGGACCGGCGCTGGGGGGAGCCGCTGATCATGCGGGGCTGGGTGGCGCTGTCGTCGTACGACGTCACGCCCACCGGCGATCGTCCGGCTCTGTTCGTGGAAGCGGTGGAGCTGGCGGACCGCGCGCTCGCCCGCGAGCCGGAAAATGCCGCTGCGCTGGAGCTTCGCGGCACCGCGCGCTGGCGAATGGTCCAACTGGGGGCCGTGCCCGCCGGCGCCACGGAAAAGGCGCTTTCCGCGGCCGCAGAGGCGGATCTCAACGCCGCGCTCGCTCGCGATCCTTCGCTCGCGCATGCATGGGCCACGCTCAGCCAGCTCCTGCGGGTCCAGGAAGGTCGCCTTGCCGATGCCGACCAGGCCGCGAGACACGCGCTGGAGTCGGACGAATTCCTGGCAGACGCCCCGCTGATCATGGAGCGTCTGTATCGCTCGTCGGTCCAGCTCGCGCGCTTCGACTCGGCGAGCGCGTGGTGCGACCGGGGCCGCCGCCGCTTTCCCAACGATTGGGCTTTCGTCGAGTGCCGGCTGACGCTGCTGGGGTACGAGGGATCCCGCCCCGACGTGCAGCTCGCGTGGGGGCTGGTCCGCGAGCTGGAACAGATGGACCCGCCCGACGCCGCCCGACGCAAGGGCCGCGACTACACGCCCGTCTTCCGCCGCATGCTGGTCGCGCGTGTGGCGGCGCGCGCCGGGCTCGCGGACAGCGCCCGCGCGCTGGTCATGGCGGCGCGGGCACAGGTGCAGGGCGATCCGGTGCTGGAAAGCTCGCAGGCGGCCGACGAGGCGTACGTGCGTCTGCTCCTCGCGGAGCCGGACTCCGCGGTCGTCCTCCTCGAGCGCCACCTGGCAGTGCAGCCGCGCCTGCGCGCCCAGGTGGCCCGCAACGTCAAGTTCCGGTCGCTCCACTCCGATCCGCGGTTCCGGCGCCTCGTCGCCGGGGCGCCGGCGCGAGAGCGCTAGTCGATCGGGGCGAGCGGCTGGACGATTCCGTCCGGGGTTCTCTTTGCCGCGTAGACGTTGTACTCCGTGTCGTCCGAGTGCGCGAGCATGTACACGGTGTTCCCGAACCAGTCCTTGTTCACCCGTGCCGCATAGTCCACTCCCGACGAGCTCGTGTAGTACGGGAGCACGAACTTCTCCACGGACGGAGACCTCCAGAAGATCGCATCGAACTGCTCCACGTCCACGTACAGCACCTGGCCGTCCGTCGTCTCGACCGTGATGCTCTTGATCCTGACCGGGGGCGGCTTCTTGGCGGCCGCCATCTCGGACGCGGTCAACTCGTACGGTCCGAAGACTCCGAAGCCGGAACGGCCTTTCAGGGCTTTTTCCGCTTTTTCTCTGGTCGGGTGTGGTCCGTCGGGGTGGTACCGCAGGGTCTTCGGGTCTCGCTCGATGCGGGACACCCACCACTGCTCACCCTTTACCGGGTGGCCCAGGGCCGCTTCGGACAGGCGCCTGAGGAGCCGGGGAGACATCGCCGGTTGCGGGGGGCAGTCGTACTCCTTGCCGCCGCCGGCTGCCGTGGTCGGGGGTTGCTGGGCCTGGGTCTTCGGCCTGGGCATCGTGGTCTCCTTTGGGAGCGTGGACGCGGTGCGCGTCGCCGGCCGGCTCGTTCCAGCCGCAGCCGCACTCGCACCCCGATCATACGGCGGCCGGTTCAACCTGATATCCGTCTCCCCATCAACCTCCGGAGTCCGGGGTGATGCGTGGTCCACGGCGCAGCAGCCGCAAACGCGGGCAGGTCTCTTCACCGGTTGGAAGAGGCCCGGTCTTTCCGTTGCCGAGGCCGTGCCGGACGGGTCCGTGGGAGGCAGGGGAAGCCGCGCCCCGTGGTGAAACCTCCGCTGGTCACGTGTTTGCATAAGGGGCCCGCAGCCGGGCCGCGCGCCCGGCGCTCCCTGACCCTGGACCCGACTTTCCGGAGGCGCGCTTGACCGGCACCGGCACCGCAAGGCACCCGACGGGGTTGCCCGGCCTGGACGAGGTACTGCACGGCGGTCTCATCCCGGAGCGCGCCTACCTCGTCCGGGGCGGCCCCGGCACGGGAAAGACCACGCTGGGCCTCCATTTCCTGGCCAGCGGCGCCACCCGGGGGGAGCAGGCCCTGCTCATCACCCTGGAGTCCTCCGAGTCCCAGCTCCGGCGGGACGCCGCGTCGCAGGGGATCGACCTGGAGGGGATCCGCTTCCTGGACCTGAGCCCCACCCGCGAGTTCTTCGCGCAGAGCCAGAGCTACGACATCTTCTCCGCCGCGGACGTGGAGCGCGACCCCACCACGCAGCAGATCGTGCAGATCATCGGCGAGCTGCGGCCGCAGCGCGTGTTCGTGGACGCGGTGACCACGCTGCGCTACCTGGCGCCCGACGCCTTCCAGTTCCGCAAGCAGGCCCGCTCCTTCGTGCGCTACCTGGTGGAGAACGGCGCCACCGTGCTGATGAGCTCCGAGCCCACCGCGAGCCTCCCCGACGACGACCTGCGCTTCATGAGCGACGGGATCATCGACCTGGAGATCTCGCCCGCCCACGGCGTGCTCCGCCGCACCCTGAGCGTCAGCAAGCTGCGCGGCTCCGACTTCCAGGGCGGGCCGCACTCCATGCGGCTCACCGGGCGCGGCATGGAAGTGTACCCGCGGCTGGTGCCGGGCGACCACAGGCACGAGTTCATCCCCGAGATGATCCCCTCCGGGATCCCCGAGTTCGACGAGATGCTGGGCGGGGGGATCGAGCGCGGGACCATCACCATCCTCAGCGGACCCAGCGGCGCCGGCAAGACCACGCTCGGCGTCCAGTTCATGAAGGAAGCCGCCGCGCGCGGGGAGCGCTCCGTGGTGTACGCCTTCGAGGAGCAGTTGGACACCCTCCTCCACCGCTGCGAGAACATCGGCGTTCCCCTCGGCGACATGGTGGAGGCCGGCTCGCTCTCGGTGGTGGAGGTGGAGGCGCTGCGCTTCTCCCCCGGCGAGTTCGCGCTCATGGTGCGGCGCGAGGTAGAGGAGCGCGGCGCGAAGATCGTGATGATCGACGGCATCGCCGGGTACCGGCTCACGCTCTCGGGGGACGACCTGGTGCAGCAGCTTCACGCCCTGGGCAGGTACCTCAAGAACATGGGCGTCACCGTGCTCCTGGTGAACGAGACCGAGGCCATCACCGGCGACTTCCGCGCCACCGAGGTGGGGCTCAGCTACCTGTGCGACAACCTGGTCTTCCTGCGCTACCTGGAGATGGACGGCGAGCTGCGCAAGGCGGTGGGCGTGCTCAAGAAGCGCATCGGCGACTTCGCGCGGACGCTGCGCGAGATCTCCATCACCTGCGACGGCGTCCGGGTGGGCGAGCCGCTCGCCGGACTGCGGGGGATCCTCACCGGCACCCCCGACTGGTCTCCCCCCCGCGGCGAATGAGCGGCGCACCCGGGGCGGCGGCGCCCGCGCGCGAGCCGGACGCCGCCGGCGCGGTCCGGAGGAGCCGCGTCCTCCTCCTCCTGGACCAGCGGGAGAACCGCTCGCTGCTGGAGGCCGAGCTCGGCGACCGGCACGAAGTCGTCCCCGCAGCCGGGGACGACGCGCTGGACGGCGAGTTCGACCTGTGCGTGCTGGACGGGCGCTCGCTGGACCGGCTCTGGGAGCGGGTGCAGCGGCGCAAGGCGAGGGAGCAGCCCGTCTTCCTCCCCGTCCTGCTGGTGACCTCGCGGCCGGGGGTCAAGATGATTACCCGGCACGTCTGGCGGAGCGTGGACGAGCTGGTCGTGGCGCCGGTGGAAAAGGCCGAGCTGCGCGCGCGGCTGGAAGTCCTGCTCCGCGCCCGCTCGCTTTCCGTGGACCTGCTCCGCCGGGCCGAGGAGGCGCACACGCTCGCCGGGCGCCTGCGGGAAAAGTCCGCCGAGCTGGAGGTGGCCGCCGCGCGGCTCGCCGAGCGCACCGCCGCCGCCGAGGAGGCGAACCGCGCCAAGAGCCAGTTCCTGGCCACCATGAGCCACGAGCTGCGGACCCCGCTCAACGCCATCGGCGGCTACGCCGAGCTGATCGAGCTGGGGATCCACGGCCCCGTCAGCGACCTCCAGCGCGAGGACCTGGCGCGCATCAAGGCGGGGCAGCGGCACCTGCTGGGGCTGATCAACGAGGTGCTGAACTACGCCAAGCTGGAGGCCGGCACCGTCCAGTACCAGCTGGTGGACGCCCCGGTGGGCGAGGCCCTCACCTCCGCCGCGCCGCTGGTGGAGCCGCAGGCGCACGCCAAGGGGCTGCAGCTGGAGGTGGCCTGCGCCGCGGACGGAATGCGGGTGCGCGCCGACGTGGAGAAGCTGCGGCAGATCCTGGCGAACCTGCTTTCCAACGCGGTCAAGTTCACGCCCCCGGGCGGGCGGGTGCGCCTGTGGTGCGAGCCGTGCGGCCGCCACGCCTGCTTCCGGGTGAGCGACACCGGCATCGGCGTGCCGCGGGACCGGCTGGAGGCGATCTTCGAGCCGTTCGTGCAGATCCGCTCCGACCTCACGCGCACCGAGGAGGGGACCGGGCTGGGGCTCGCCATCAGCCGCTCCATCGCGGAGGCGATGAACGGGTCGCTCACCGCCGAGAGCGGGCCCGACGGGGGGAGCACCTTCACGCTGCGGCTGCCGCTCGTATCGGGGTAGAAGGGCAGGGGGCGGGCGTGCCCCCGGCTGGCGCCGGGGTCGGGCTCCGCGCTGGCGTCCGCGAGGGTGGGCCCCCGTCAGGCGAGCTGCCGGACCATCCCGCGCACGGCGGCCAGGTACTCGTCCACGTCGAAGTGCTCCGGGTCCACCATGGCCTGCACCGCGCAGCCGTGGATCCAGCTCACCGCCACGGCGGCCAGGCCGTCGGCCGTCACGCCGGCGAACGCCGCGGGCTCGGCGCGGAGAAGCTCCTCCATGATCGCCAGGAACGCCGCGCGGTAGCGCTCCAGCTCCGCGCCGATCCGGGCGCGGATCGTCTCGTGCCGCGCCCCGAGCGCCCAGAACTCGAAGAACAGCCGCACGTGCCGCGGCTGGTGCGACAGCCGGGCCATCTCCTGCTGGAGCAGCGCGTGCAGCCGGTCCAGCGCGCGCGGAAAGCGCGCGACGTCTTCCGACACGTGGAGCACCGAGGTGGTGGCGATCAGCCACTCGAGCAGCTCGTGCACCAGCAGCTCCTTGCGGCCGAAGTGGAACAGCACCAGGCCGTGGCTCAGCTCCGCCTCGGCGGCCACGGCCCGGATGGTCAGGCTGCCGATCCCCTCCCGCGACGCCACCTCGAACGCCGCCCGCAGGATCTGCTCGCGGCGCACCCCCTCCGAAGCCCGCTTCCCCGGCATGCCGTCTCCTCCTGATCCCTGGCTCAAGCCCGCTCGCCACACGGCGCAACCACGTATTGGTCAAGTGGATAATATAGCTTAACTTTTGTTTCCCATCTGGTCAACATCTTGCAATCTCCTGTTTGGACCGCGCGGTGCCGGCAGGGCGGCGCGGGCTCCACTCTCCCTGACAGGAGGCCCCTTCATGGCCGGGCAGCGATGATACACGCAGCCGTCAGTGCTGCCGCTTCTGCCGCGGACCGGCGTGGGGCCGCCCCCGTAACGGTGGTGGGGATCGGCGCTTCGGCCGGCGGGCTGAAGGCGCTGCGGCTCTTCTTCGAGAGCGTCCCGGCGGACAGCGGCATGGCGTACGTGGTGATCATGCACCTGGACCGGGAGCGGGAGAGCCGGATCGCCGAGATCCTGCAGGACCGTGCCTCGGTTCCGGTGACGCAGGTCACCCGGGCCACTGCGGTGGAGGCCAACCGGGTGTACGTCATTCCGCCGGGCTACGACCTGGCCATGCAGGGAGCCACCATCCGCGTCCTCGAGCGCGGGGACGGGCCGCGGCACGAGCCGGTGGACCTCCTGTTCCGCACGCTCGCCGACGCGTACGGGGCGAACGCGGTCGGCGTGGTGCTCTCCGGCACCGGCACGGACGGCACGCCCGGGATCCGGTTCATCAAGGAGGCCGGCGGCATCACGGTGGCGCAGCTGCCCGAGGAGGCCGAGTACGACGGGATGCCCGCGAGCGCGATCGCCACGGGGCAGGTGGACCTGGTGCTGCCGTCCTCCAGGATCCCGGCCGAGCTGATCCGCCTGCGCCGGATGCCCTCGCCGCTCCCCGAGGGCGCGCCCCCGGCGGACATCGAGGCCCGGCTGGCGCAGGTCTTCACGGTGCTGCGGGGAAGGACGCGCCACGACTTCAGCCTGTACAAGCGGTCCACGGTGCTGCGCCGCCTGGAGCGGCGGCTCAAGTTCAACGGGGTCGACGCCCTGGAGGACTATCTCCCGTTGCTGCGGGAGAGCGAGACGGAGGCCGGCGCGCTCGTGCGCGACCTGCTGATCTCGGTGAGCGCCTTCTTCCGGGATCCGGAAGCGTTCGCGGCGCTGGCCGGGGTCGTCCCGGCGCTCTTCGACGGCAAGGGCCCGGAGGACGCCGTGCGCGTGTGGGTGCCGGGGTGCGCCACGGGCGAGGAGCCCTACTCCCTCGCCATCCTGCTGGACGAGCACGCGGCCACCCTGGAGCATCCGCCGCAGGTCCAGATCTTCGCCACCGACATCGACGAGAAGGGCTACGCCTGGGGGCGCGAGGCCCTCTACCCCGCCTCGGCGGTCGCGGAGATCCCGCCCGAGCGGCTCCAGCGCTACTTCACCCAGGAAGCGGGGGGGTACCGCGTCCGGAAGCAGCTGCGGGAAAGGGTGCTCTTCGCCGTCCACAACGTGCTCCGGGACCCGCCCTTCTCGCGGCTCGACCTGGTCAGCTGCCGCAACCTCCTCATCTACCTGCAGGCGGAGGCCCAGGAACGCGTGATGGAGACCTTCCATTACGCGCTGCGGCCGGGCGGGCTGCTCTTTTTGGGCGCCTCCGAGTCGGCTGGCGGGGAAGGGCTGTTCGCGCCCGTCGCAGGGCCGCAGCGGATCTTCCGGCGCGACGCCGCCCGGCACCGGACACTGCCGAGGCATTCGGCCGCGGACCCACTGCCCACGGCCGCCGGACTGGCGTCCCGCGTGGAGGGAGACCGCTCCCGGCAGGGCTTCTCCTTCGGGGCGCTCCACCTGCGCATGCTGGAAGCCTACGCTCCGCCCAGCCTGGTCGTGAACGAGCGGCTGGAGGTGGTCCACCTCTCGGGCCGGGCCGGCCGATACCTGAACCTGGCCGAGGGGGAGCCGAGCCACAACCTCGTCGACCTGACGCGGGGCGACCTGCGGATGGAGCTGCGCGCGGCGCTCCACCGGGCCTTCCAGCTGGGGATCCCGACGGTCCGCGACGTCCGCTTCGACGGCGACGGCGGCCGCGTGGTGAGCCTGCAGGTGCACCCGTCCGCGGTCGGCGAGGGAGCGGAAAGGTTCGCCCTGGTGGTGTTCGAGGAGCAGGCGAGGATCGAAGCGGAGGTGGAGGAGGTGGAAGAGCCGGACGGCGCAGTCCCGGGGCGCGGCGTCGCCCGCCTGGAGGAGGAGCTGCGCCGGGCCAAGGACCGGCTCGAGTCGGTCAGCGCGGCCGGCGACCGGACCGTGGAGGAGCTGCAGTCGGCCAACGAGGAGCTGCGGTCCATCAACGAGGAGCAGAAGGCCGCCTCGGAAGAGCTGGAGACCAGCCGCGAGGAGATCCAGTCCATCAACGAAGAGCTCATCACCGTCAACCAGGAGCACCAGGCGACGATCGAGGAGCTGAAGCGGACCAACGCCGATCTCCAGAACCTGATCGAGTCCACGGAGATCGGCACCATCTTCGTCGACCGCGCGATGCGCATCCGGCGCTACACCCCCGCTGCGGGCGCGCTCTTCAACTTCGTCGCCACGGACCGGGGCCGCCCCCTCGCCCACATCACCCACCGGCTGGACTACGCCGGGCTGGTGGGGGACGTGGAGAGCGTGCTCGCCTCGCTGGAGCGGGTCGAGCGCGAGGTGTCCAGCGCGGCCGGCGGGTGGTACGCCGTCCGCATCAGCCCGTACCGCTCCCCCGAAGGAGGCATCGACGGCGCCGTCCTGACCTTCTTCGACGTCACCGCGCGGAAGCGCATGGAAGAGGAGCTGCGCGAGGCGAAGGCCGCGGCCGAATCGGCCAACCTGGCGAAGGGAACGTTCCTGGCCACACTCTCGCACGAGTTCCGCACCCCGCTCACCGGGATGCTGATCTACGCCGACCTCCTTTCCCGGCACGGGCCGCTCACCCCCGTGCAGCAGCGGCACATCGAGCTGATCCGGAGCGGGGGGTGGCACCTCGCGTCCATGATCGAGGAGATCGTCGCCTTCGCCAAGCTGGACGAGGGGCGCGAGTCCGTCCGCTGGGAGCGGACCGACGCCCGGGAGACCGCGCGGCAGGCGCATGCGCTGGTGCATCCGCTGGCGGAGGCGAAGGGCCTCGCGTTCGCGCTGGACCTCCCCGACCGGGCCGTGGAGCTGGCGACGGACGGCGCCAAGCTCCGCCAGGTCCTGGTCAACCTGTGCGGCAACGCGGTGAAGTACACCGGGCGCGGGGAGATCCGGCTCGGCCTGCGGGAGGACGGCGAGTGCGTGGTCTTCGAGGTCGGCGACACCGGCATCGGCATCGCTCCCGAGCACCAGGCGCGGATCTTCGACCGGTTCTGGCGGGTGGACGGCGCCGCGGCCGACGGCGCCGGGGGGATGGGGATCGGGCTGGCGGCGGCGCGGGAGTTCAGCCGCCTGCTGGGCGGGGAGGTGGAGGTGGAGAGCGAGCCGGGGCGCGGGAGCACCTTCCGCGTCCGGCTGCCCCGTACCGGAGGCGACGACCCATGCTGAAGCGGAACCCGCGGGCCGAGGAGATCGAGACGTACGCCCGCGACATCGTGGAGACGGTGCGCGAGCCGCTCCTGATGCTCGACACGTCGCTGCGGGTGCGGAGCGCCAACCGCGCCTTCTACCACACGTTCCGGGTCTCGTCCGGGGAGACCGAGAACCGCCTGATCTACGAGCTGGGCAACGGCCAGTGGGACATCCCCGCCCTGCGCACGCTCCTGGAGGACGTGATCCGCACCAGCTCCGTGTTCAACGACTTCGAGCTGGAGCACGACTTTCCCACCATCGGCCGGCGGGTGATGCTGCTCAACGCGCGCAGGCTGCGTCCGGGGCGCCACGCCGAGCTGCTGGTGCTGGCCATGGAGGACGTGACGGAGCGGCGGCGCGCCGAGGCGGACCTCAAGGCCATCGAGACGTACGCGCAGGACATCGTGGACACGGTGCGCAAGCCGCTCCTGATCCTGGACCCGGCGCTGCGCGTGCGGAGCGCCAACCGCGCCTTCTACCAGACCTTCCAGGTGTCGGCCGCCGAAACCGAGGACCGCCTGATCTACGAGCTGGGCAACGGCCAGTGGGACATCCCGGCGCTGCGCACCCTCCTGGAGGACATCATCCCCGCGAGCTCGGTGTTCAACGACTTCGAGCTGGAGCACGACTTCCCGGCCATCGGGCGGCGCGTGATGCTGCTCAACGCCCGCCGGCTGCAGGCGGGGCACCACGGGGAGCTGCTGGTGCTTGCGCTGGAGGACGTGACGGAGCGGCGGCGCGCCGAGGAGGAGGTGGCCAAGGCCCGCGAGGCGGCCGAAACCGCCAACCGCACCAAGAGCCTGTTCCTGGCCAACATGAGCCACGAGCTGCGCACCCCGCTCAACGCCATCCTGGGCTATTCCGAGATGCTGCGCGAGGAGGCCGAGGAGCGGGGACTCGACGACTTCGTGCCCGACCTCGACAAGATCGGCGCCGCCGGCAAGCACCTGCTGGCGCTCATCAACGACATCCTGGACCTGTCCAAGATCGAGGCCGGCAAGATGGAGATGTACCTGGAGAGCTTCGACGTGGCGGGGATGATCGACGAGGTCGCGGCCACCATCCGCCCGATGGTGGAGGCGAACGCCAACGCGCTGCACATCGTGCTCGCGCCGGACCTGGGCGCCATGCACGCCGACCAGATGAAGGTGCGCCAGGCCCTGTTCAACCTGCTGTCCAACGCCGGCAAGTTCACCCGGGACGGCCGCATCACCGTGGACGCGGGCCGCGAGCGCATGGACGGGACCGAGTGGATCGTGTTCCGGGTGGCCGACACCGGCATCGGCATGAGCCCCGGGCAGCTCGTCAAGCTGTTCCAGGACTTCACCCAGGCCGACGCGTCCACCACGCGCAGGTTCGGCGGCACCGGCCTGGGGCTGGCCCTCACGCGGCGCTTCTGCCAGATGATGGGGGGCAACGTGACCGTGCACAGCATGCCGGACGAGGGGAGCGTCTTCACCGTCAAGCTCCCCGCCAGGGTCCGCGAGGCGAGCCCCGGATTTGCCTCCCCGGGCGACGGTGCCGACCCTGCTTCCCCGGACGGCAACGCCGCGGACGGGAGCGAGCCGCTGCCGTCCGCGGGGAGCTGCGTGCTGGTGATCGACGACGACCCGGTGCAGCGCGACCTGATGCAGCGCTTCCTGGGCAGGGAGGGCTTCCAGGTGCTCGCCGCGGCCGGGGGGGAGGACGGGCTCCGCCTCGCGCGGCAGGTGCAGCCCGCCGCCATCACCCTGGACGTGATGATGCCGGGCATGAACGGCTGGAGCGTGCTCGCCGCGCTCAAGGCGGACGCGGCTCTGCGCCACATCCCCGTGGTCATGCTCACCATGGTGGACGACCCGGAGCGGGGCCTCGCGCTGGGCGCCGCCGAGTACACCACCAAGCCGGTGGACCGCGGGCGCCTGTCGCGCCTGCTCAGGAAGTACACCTGCCTGAACCCGCCCTGCCCGGTCCTGGTGGTGGACGGCGACGACGCGGCGCGCGCCATGACGCGCGCCATCCTGGAAAGGCGAGGGTGGAAGGTCAGCGAGGCCCCGAACGGGCGCGTGGCCCTGGAGTGCATGGAGCGGGAGCGCCCCCGGCTGATCCTGCTGGACCTGGTGATGCCGGAGATGGACGGCTTCGAGTTCGCGGACCGGGTGCGCCGCCACCCCGAGTGGCGCTCGATCCCCATCGTGGTGGTGACCTCCCGCGACGTGACCGGTGAGGAAAGGCTGCGGCTGAACGGCTACGTGGAGACGGTTCTCAAAAAGGCCGGCGACTCGCCCGAGGCGCTGCTCCACCAGGTGAGCGGCCTGCTGGGGGACTACGGCGCCCCGCGCGCCCTGACCACGAGAAAGGGAGACAGGCGCGCGGTCCCCGCGTGAGCGCCCGTCGAGACACCATGCCCAAGATCCTGCTGGTGGAGGACAACGAGATGAACCGCGACATGCTCTCGCGGCGGCTGGAGCGCAAGGGCTACCAGGTCGTGCTGGCCGTGGACGGCCAGGGCGGGGTGGAAGCGGCCCTCGCCCAGGCGCCCGACCTGGTGCTGATGGACATGAGCCTGCCCGTGCTCGACGGCTGGGAGGCTACCCGCCGCCTCAAGGCGGCGCCCGCCACCCGGCACATCCCCGTCATCGCGCTGACGGCGCACGCCATGTCCAGCGACCGCGGCAAGGCCCTGGAAGCCGGCTGCGACGACTACGACACCAAGCCCGTGGAGCTGCCGCGTCTGCTGGGAAAGATCGAGGCGCTGCTGGGCGGAGCCGCCGGCGGAGCGGGCTCCGCCAGGGAGCCGGCACCGTGACCGGCCCGCCCGCCGGCGATGCCGGGGAGCGGCACGAGCTCCCCGCGGAGCTGATCCACGACCTGCGCACGCCCCTGGGCCAGATCATCGGCTACGCCGAGCTGCTGGTGGAGCGGGCCCAGGAAGCGGGCGACGAGGGCATCGTCCCCGACCTGCAGAAGATCAGCGCGGCGGGCTACCGGATCCTGGGGCTCATCGAGAGCCGCTTCGCCGCGGTCCGCGACCCGGGCGCGGGCGGACCCGCCGCGCCAGCCGAGCGAAAGGGGCACTGATGCGACTCCCGGACTTCATCGTGGCGAACCGCGAGCCCATCCTCGTCGAGTGGGAGGCCTTCGCGCGGACGTGCACCCCGGCCAGCGCGCCCATGGACATCCCGGCGCTGCGCGACCACGCCGACGCGATGCTGACGGCGATCGCCGCGGACCTGCGGACGCCGCAGGGAGGGCACGCGCAGTCGGAGAAGTCCAAGGGCATGGCGCCGGACGCCGGCGGGGAGGACACGGCGGCCGAGGAGCACGGGGCGGGGCGGGCCGCGAGCGGTTTCACCGTGGAGCAGATGGTGGCCGAGTACCGGGCCCTGCGCGCCAGCGTGCTCCGCCTCTGGGCGAAGTCGGAGGGAGGGCTCACGTCCGAGGACCTGGACGACCTGACGCGATTCAACGAGGCGATCGACCAGTCGCTCGCGGAGTCGGTGTCGCGCTACGGCCAGAACCTGGACCAGTCCAAGGACATGTTCCTGGCGATCCTGGGCCACGACCTGCGGACGCCGCTCGCCGCCATCTACACCTCGGCGAGGTTCATGCTCGACACGGGGGAGCTGCGCGAGCCGCACCTGACGCTCACCTCCCGCATCGCCGGAAGCTCCACCCGCATGGTGCAGATGGTGGGCGACCTGCTGGACTTCACGCGCGGCCGCCTGGGCGGAGGCATCCCGATCGTGCGCACCGGGCTGAACATGCGCAAAGTGGTGCACGACGTGGTGGACGAGATCGCGGCGGCGCACCCGGACCGCGCGATCCAGGTGGAAGCGCGCGGCAAGCACCGGGGCGAGTGGGACTGCGCGCGGATCAGCCAGGCGCTCACCAACCTGATCGGCAACGCGCTGGAGCACGGCTCGGAGGGAACGACGGTCACGGTTGAGCTGCGCGGCGACGACGAGGGAGTGGCCGTCGCGGTGCACAACCGCGGGCCCGCCATCCCCGCCGACCGGCTGGACGGGCTCTTCAACCCCATGAAGGTCCGGGAAAGGTCGGACGGGGCGAGGGCCGGCGGCCCGTCCGGGAACCTGGGCCTGGGGCTCTACATCGCCGAGCTGATCGTGTCGGCGCACAAGGGGAGGATCGAGGTGGAGACATCGGAGGTGGAGGGCACCACCTTCACCCTCCACCTGCCGAGCCGCGGCTGAGCGCGCGGCTTCCCCGGCCGCCCGGGAGGCCGGCCGCCGCACCGTCTTCTCCCGACGCTCCCATCTCCATTGACTCCGTCCCCGCGAGGTCCCATGGCCGTGTTCTGGACGCGTACGCGAAGGTACATGGCCGTGCTGTGGCTGGGCACGCTCGCCGTGGAAGCGGTGGTCCTCGAGATGGCGAAGCGAACGAACAACTCGTGGGTGCTCGTGCTGGGCGCCGCGCTCCTCCTGGTGCCGCTCGCGGCGATGGAAAGGACCCGCGACTGGTTCGGCAGGGCGCCGCGCAAGCGGTGGAAGCGCCACGACGTGGAGGACGCGGCGCGCGCCGCGGCCCGGGAGGGGAGACCGCCCCCGGATCCGCCGGGGCCGCGCAGCGGGGGGTGGGCGTGATGCGCGCCGCCGGCCGGCACGATCGAAGAATGCGCGCGGCCTGTCCGGCCGCGCTCCCCCTCACCTGCGGGGTAGTTGTATGAACGAGCGCACGACCAGGCTGGTCGCGGGGGTAGGCTCCCTGGGTGAGATGGACCCCGTGATCCCCGCGGCCGCCGCCCTCGCGGAGCGCGCGGGGCTCCCGCTGGAGCTGGTCCACGCCTTCGACCTTTCCGACCCCTTCGTGGCGAGCTACCTCGCCACCTCCACCATTCCCGGCGACCCGCTGCTGCACTATTCCGAGGGCCTCCAGGCGCGCCTGGAGGGGCAGGTCGGCGGCCTGGCCGGGCACGGCGAGGTGCACTGCCGCGCGGTGGGGGGGGCCGCTCCGGCGGTGCTGGGCGATGCCGCCTGCGCCACCGGCTGTCTGCTGGTGGTGGGCCCCACGCGCCACGGGCGCGTGGGGGCGGCGCTCCTGGGCACCACCGCGCAGCGTGTGCTCCACGGCGCCCGCATCCCCGTCCTGGTGCTGCGGGGCGAGCTTTCGCCCTCCCCCCGCGTCCTGTTCTGCGTGGACCTGGCCTCGCCGCACGCGGCAGCGACGGTGGAGCAGGGGCTCGCGGCCGTGGAGGCCCTCTGCCCCGGGGGACCGGTGGAGGCGCGCGTCCTCCTGGTGGTGGGGCTGGAAACGGAGCTTCCCATCCCCGGCCTGCACGACCGGCTCGCCGCCGCCGCGCGCGAGCGGCTGGATGCCTTTGCCGGAGGGCTTCCGCCGGGCGCGCGGCTGGAGCCGCGGGTCCGCACCGGCGCGCCGGCCCGCGAGGCCGTCGCCGAGGCCGCGGAGTGGCCGGCGGAGCTGATCGTGGTGGGGACCCACGGGCGCGCCGGAGCGGCGCGGGCGCTCCTGGGGAGCGTGGCCGAGGCGGTGGTGCGCGACGCCTCGTGCAGCGTCCTGGTGGTGCCGTCGCCGGCCTGACCACGTGTTCGCGGCCACGCCGCGCCGGCCGCTCCTCGCTCCCGCCGGTACCATCCCCGGGAGTGGGGGGTACGGGTCTTCGAGGCGGACGTCTTCCGAATCCGTCGATCCCCGTCCCCGGCCTCCGGCCCGGGCGCGGGTCCACCGAGCCGATCCGGCTCCTCCGGAAGGACGCACTTGCCCGATGACGGCTCCACGCTAGCCCCGCTCCGCTTCCTTTCCCGCTTGTCCGCCCGCCCCGGAACCGGGCGGGACGAGCTCCTGTCGGGCCCCATCCGGGGCGAGCTGCTGGGCGCCGACCAGCTCGCCGACCGCGCCCGCGCCGTCGCCGGCCGGCAGCGCCTCGCCACGCCCGGGACGGGGCGGGGGGAGGCCCCCCTCCTCGCCCGCCTTTCCGAGACCCGCCGCATCCTGGACGCGACCCACGACCGCCTGGCCGCGGGCGCGGACCGCGACGTGGACGTGGGCCCGGCGGGGGAGTGGCTGCTGGACAACTTCCACGTGGTGCGGGAGCACATCCGCGAGGTGCGCGAGACGCTGCCGCGCGGCTACTACCGCGAGCTCCCCGAGCTGGCCGGCGGGCACCTGGCGGGGTACCCGCGCGTCTACGAGCTGGCCATCACCCTGATCTCCCACAGCGAGGGGCGGGTCGACGCCGAGAACCTGGACCGCTTCGTGGAAGCCTTCCAGGGCGTCGCGCCGCTCGCCATCGGGGAGCTGTGGGCACTGCCGGCCATGCTCCGCCTGGCGCTGATCGAGAGCGTGCGGCGCATGGCGCTGCGCACGGTGCAGCGCATGGACGAGATCGAGCGGGCCGACGCGTGGGCGGCCCGCATCGAGGACGCCAGCGGGCGGGGGGAGCTCGCCCTGGGCGGGGCGCTGGACGCCTTCGTGGACGCTCCCCCGCCGCTCACGGCGGTGTTCGTGTCGCGCTTCCTGCACCAGCTGCGCCTGAGCCGCGGCTCGTACCCGCCGCTCGCGCAGATCGAGCAGTGGATCGGCGACCGGGCCATGGGGGCGGAGGATGCGACCGCGCGCTCCACGCAGCACCTGGCGCACACCCAGGTGATGATGGCGCACAGCATCACCAGCCTGCGGGCCATCGCGCACCTGGACTGGCAGGCGTTCGTGGAGCGGCAGAGCGCGATGGAGGCCGTGCTGCGCGGCGACCCGGCAGGCTTCTACCCGCGGATGACCTTCGCCACGCGCGACCGGTACCGCCACGTGGTGGAGCGCATCGCCCGGCGCACGGGGCTGGCCGAGGAGGCGGTGGCCGCCGCGGCGGTGGAGCGGGCCCGGGCGGGCGGCGAGGACGGCGACGGGAGCGGGCCGCCGCTGCGCTCCCACGTGGGCTGGCACCTGGTGGACGAGGGTGTGGCCGCCCTGGAGGCCGCCACCGGCTACCGCTCCCGGCCGGGCGAGGCGCTGCACCGGCTGGTGCTGCGCCACCCCAACCTGGTCTTCGCGGGCGGGGCGGCGGCCGGCACCCTGGCGGCGCTCGCCGCGGTGCTCTGGCTGGCGGGGCCGCAGGCGCGCGCGGCCTGGCCGCTGGTGCTCCTGCTCGCGCTCGTGCCGGCGGGCGACATCGCCATCAACGTGGTCAACCAGCTCGTCACCGCGTTCCTCCCTCCGCGCACCCTCCCCAAGCTGGACCTGCGGGTGAAGGGCGGGATCCCCGCCGAGTTCCGCACGGCCGTGGTCGTCCCCACGCTCTTCGGGAGCGAGGAGGCGGTGCACGAGGCGCTGGACCACCTGGAGGTGCAGTTCCTCGCCAACCGCGAGTCGCACCTCCACTTCGCGGTGCTGAGCGACTTCACGGACGCGCCCGCGGAAGCGCTCCCCGGCGACGCGGCCATCCTGCGGGCCGCCGTGGACGGCGTGCGCGCGCTCAACGCGCGCTACGCCGAGGGCGCGGAGGACGCGTTCTACCTGTTCCACCGGGCGCGGCGCTGGAACCCGCGGCAGGGCGTCTGGATGGGGTGGGAGCGGAAGCGCGGCAAGCTGGCCGAGTTCAACCGCTTCCTGCGCGGCGGGGCGGGGGACGCCTTCGCGGCGGTGGTGGGCGACGTGGCGCCGCTGCGCGGGGTCCGCTACGTGATCACCCTGGACGCGGACACCGTGCTCCCGCCCGACGCGGCGCCGGAGCTGGTGGGCGCCCTGGCGCACCCCCTGAACCGCGCCGTGTACGACGCGGAGCGCGGGCACGTGGTGCGCGGCTACGGCATCCTCCAGCCGCGCGTGGGGGTGTCGCTCCCCAGCGCGCACGGGTCGCGCTTCGCGGCGATCCACTCCGGCCACCCGGGGGTGGACCCGTACACCACCGCCGTTTCCGACGTCTACCAGGACCTGTACGGCGAGGGGAGCTTCACCGGCAAGGGCATCTACGACGTGGACGCCTTCGAGCGGGCGACGCACGGCCGCTTCCCGGAGAACACGCTGCTCTCGCACGACCTGATCGAGGGGAGCTACGCCCGCGCGGGGCTCGCCACCGAGATCAGCGTCTACGACGACTACCCCGCCCGCTACCTCACCCACGCGCGGCGCAAGCACCGCTGGATCCGCGGCGACTGGCAGCTCCTGCGCTGGCTCACCCCGCGCGTCCCCGGGCCGGACGGCCCGGAGCGGAACCGGCTCCCCTTCCTGGCCCGCTGGAAGATCCTGGACAACCTGCGGCGCAGCACGGTGGAGATCGGCCAGCTGGCCTTCCTGGTGGCGGGGTGGACGGTGCTCCCCGGCTCGCCGCTGCGCTGGACGGCGCTGGGGCTCGCGGCGGTGGCCGCGCCGTGGATCGTGTCGCTCCTGCTGGCCGCGCTGCGCCCCCCGCTGGACAAGTCGTGGCGGGCCTTCTACGCCGCCGTGGGGCGGGACGCGGCCACCAGCGCGCAGCAGGTGGCGCTGGCGGTCACCTTCCTCCCGCACCAGGCCTGGGTGTCCGCGGACGCCGTCGTCCGCACGCTCTGGCGGCTGTTCGTGACCCGGCGCTCGCTGCTGGAGTGGCAGACCGCCTCCGGCGCGGAGCGCTCCGTCACGGGCTCTGCGGCCGGGGCGTGGCGGGCCATGGCGCCCGCGCTCGCGGCCGTAGGGGGGATCGCGCTGGGGGTGGCCGCGTACGCGGCGTGGGACGGCGCGGCCGCCCCGCCCTGGCCGCTCGCGGCGGCGGCGGGGCCGCTGCTGGTGCTCTGGCTGGCCTCGCCTGCGATCGCCCACGCCCTCAGCGCCCCCGCGGTCCCCGGGCGGCGGCGCCTCCCCGCCGCCCAGCGCGACCAGGCCATGCGCTACGCGCTGCTCCACTGGCGCTACTTCGACCGGTTCGTGGGCGAGGCCACGCACTGGCTGGTCCCGGACAACTTCCAGGAGGACCCGGCCCCGGTGGTGGCGATGCGCACCTCGCCCACCAACGTGGGCATGCAGCTCCTGGCCATCGGGAGCGCGCACGACCTGGGGTTCGTCACCGCGGCGGACATGGCGCGGCGGCTGGAGCTCGCCTTCCGCTCGCTGGAGGGGATGCGCCGCTTCCGCGGCCACTTCTTCAACTGGTACGACCTGCACGACCTGCGGGTGCTGGAGCCGGCGTACGTGTCCACCGTGGACAGCGGCAACCTGGCCGGCCACCTCCTGGCCGTGAGGCAGGCGTGCCTTGCCGCCCGCGGGGCGCCCGCCTCCGACGCCCGCGTCCGCGCGGCGCTGCGGACCGCGCTGGGGGTGGCGGGCGAGCGGCTGCGGGGGCTCGCCGCCGCCCCCCCGGCGGAGGGGCCGGGGGCGCCCGCCGTGGAAGCGGCGGCGGAGGAGCTGCGGCTGGCGCGCGCGGCGCTGGCCGGCGCGCCGCTCGCCGCGGTCGCCGCCCGGCTGCGGGGCGCGCTCGCCGCGCTCGGGCACGCCCGGCTCGCGGCGGACGCGGCCGGGCCGGCGGAGGAGTGGATCGCCTGGGGCGCCCGCAGGATCGAGGAGCACCTGGCGGAGGCGCCCGCGGACGCGGCCGCCACGGCGGCCCGCCTGGACGCGCTCGCCGCGCGCGCCGACCGCTACGTGGCGGAGATGGACTTCGGCTTCCTCTTCGACGCGTCGCGGGAGCTGTTCTCCATCGGCTGGCAGCACGCCGCCCAGTCGCTGGACGCGTCGTACTACGACCTGCTCGCCTCCGAGTCGCGCCTGGCGAGCTTCGTCGCCATCGCCAAGAAGGAGGTCCCGGTGGACCACTGGTTCCGCCTGGGCCGCTCGCTGACGCACGCGGCGGGGGCAACGGCGCTGGTCTCCTGGAGCGGGAGCATGTTCGAGTACCTGATGCCGGCGCTGGTGATGCGCCCGCTCCCCTTCACCGTGCTGGACCAGACGTACCGCGGCGCCGTGCGCAGGCAGGTGGCCTACGGGGCCGAGCGCGGGGTGCCCTGGGGGGTGAGCGAGAGCGCCTACAACCTCCGCGACCGCCACCTCACCTACCAGTACCGGGCCTTCGGCGTCCCCGACCTGGCGCTCAAGCGCCGGCTGGGCTCCGACCTGGTGATCGCCCCGTACGCCTCCGCGCTGGCGGTCATGGTGGACCCGCAGCGCGCCCTCGCCAACCTGGCCGCCCTGGAAAAGAAGGGCGCGCTGGGGCCGTACGGCTTCCGCGACGCCCTGGACTACACCCGCCCCGAGCCGGGCGCGCGCTACGCCGTGGTGGGCAACTACATGGCGCACCACGTGGGGATGGGGCTGGTGGCGCTGGCCAACGCGCTCCACGAGAACGCCTGGCAGGAGCGCTTCCACGCCGACCCGCTGGTCCGCTCGGCGGAGCTGCTTCTTCACGAGCGCATCCCGCGCCGCCTGGTGCACCAGGAGGCGCAGGCAACGCGCGCCGACGAAGCGCTCCCCGACCCGGAGACCGAGAGCCCCGCGGTGCGCGAGTTCGACCGGACGGACACGCCGCGGCCGCACGTGGGGCTCCTGGGCCGCGCCCCGTACACCGTGATGGTGAGCCACTGCGGGGCCGGATACAGCCGCTACGAGGAGCTGGCGGTGACCCGCTGGAGGGCGGACGGGACGACCGACTCCACCGGGCAGTTCTGCTACGTCAAGGACGTCACGCGGGGCCGCGCCTGGTCCGCCGCGCACCAGCCGGTGTGCGCCCCCGCCGACTGGTACCGTGCGCTCCTGGCCACCGACCGGGTGACCTTCCACCGCTCCGACGGCGGCATCGAGACGCGCACCGAGATCGCGGTGGTCCCGGAGGACGCGGCGGAGGTCCGCTGCGTGACCCTCACCAACCGCGGCGACGAGCCCCGCGAGGTCGAGCTGACGAGCTACGGGGAGATCGTGCTGGGCCCGCCGGACGCCGACCGCGCCCACCCCGCGTTCGCCAACCTGTTCGTCCAGACCGAGTGGCACGAGTGGTGTACGGCGATCACCGCCACCCGCCGGCCGCGCTCGGCGGCGGAGCCGTCGCTCTGGTGCGTGCACGTGGTGGACGCGGGCGCGGACCGCGTGGGGACGGTGAGCTGCGAGACGGACCGCGCCCGCTTCCTGGGCCGGGGGGGGAGCACCCGTGACCCCGTCTCGCTCGCCCAGGACGGGCCGCTCTCCGGCACCACCGGCGCGGTGCTCGACCCGGTCTTCGCCCTGCGCGCGCGGGTGCGGCTTGCGCCCGGGCAATCCGCGACGGTGGCGTTCACCACGCTGGTGGCCGCCACGCGGGAGCGCGCCTTCGAGCTCGCCAGCCGCTACCACGACCCGCACGCGGCGCAGCGGGCGCTCGACCTGGCCTGGACCTCCCAGCAGGTGGAGCTGCGCGAGCTCGGCCTGACCCCGGCCGACGCCGCCGTCTTCCAGGAGCTCGCCGCCTACCTCCTGTACCCCCACCCGGAGCTGCGCGCGCCGCAGGAGGAGCTGCGCGCCAACCGGGGCTCGCAGCCGCTGCTCTGGGCGCACGGCGTTTCCGGAGACTGGCCGATCATCGTCGCGGCCATCGACTCCGCCGAGGGGCTGCCGACGCTGCGGCAGCTCTTCGCCGCGCACCACTACTGGCGCCGCCGCGGGGTGACGGCGGACCTGGTCATCCTCAACGCCCAGCCCTCCTCGTCGTACCTCCAGGAGCTCCACGAGCGGATCCTGGAGGCCATGTTCGCCTCCAACGACACGGAGATGGACCGCCCCGGGGGCGTGTTCATCCGCCGGAGCGACCAGCTCGACGCCGACGCCCTGCTCATGCTGCGGGCCACCGCGCGCCTCGTCCTGCGCTGCGACGGGCGCCCGCTCGACCACTTCCTGGAGGTGGGAGCCGCGCGCGGGGCGGCCGAGCCGGGCGATCCCGGCCCCTCCGGGTCCCTGCCGCGGACGCTGGAGCAGCATTCGCCCGCGGCCTCGCTCGCCGGGCGGCGCGTGCGGACGCACCCGGCCGGCGAGGCCGCGCCCGTCCACGCCGCGGCTTCCCGCGCGGCGGCCCGGGTGCCCGCGCGGGACGGGGCGCCGCTCCCGGCGGAGTCCGCCGGGGCCCCGCTCCTCTTCGACAACGGCTTCGGCGGGCTGACCCCCTCCGGCGAATACCAGGTGCGCGTCCGCGGCGGCCGGGTCCCGCCTGCGCCGTGGGTGAACGTCGTCGCAAACCCGCACGGCGGCTTCGTGGTCAGCGAGCGCGGCGCCGGCTTCACCTGGGCCGGGAACAGCTACTTCTTCCGCCTCACCCCCTGGCACAACGACCCGGTGGGCGACCCCGCCACCGAAGCCCTCTACCTGCGCGACGAGGCGTCGGGCGAGCTGTGGAGCGCCACGCCGGCCCCGGTGCGCACCGACCTCGGCTACACGGTCCGCCACGGCGCGGGCTCCACCGTCTTCGAGTGCGAGCACGCCGGCATCGCCACCCGCCTCACCCTGGCGATGGCCGACGGCGAAGCGGTCAAGCTGTCCGTGCTGCGGGTCGAGAACCGCGGCGCGGACCCGCGCCGCATCGGGGTGACGGCGTACGTGGAGTGGACGCTGGGAGTCCTGCGCGAGCACACGCAGCACCAGGTGGTCACCCGCTTCCACGCGGAGGCGGGGGCCGTCCTGGCGCAGAACTCCTTCGATCCCCAGTTCGCCGGCCGGGTGGCGTTCTGCGCGCTGAGCGAGCCGGTCGCCGGCCACACGGCCGACCGGCGCGAGTTCATCGGCCGCAACGGCAGCCTGGAGGACCCGGACGCGCTGCGGGCGGGCCCCCTCGCCGGGACCACGGGAGCGGGCCGGGACCCGTGCGCCGCGCTGCAGTGCGTGCTGGAGCTGGCGCCCGGGCAGAGCCGGGAGCTCGCCGTGCTCCTGGGCGCCGCCGAGGGGGAAGCGGAGGCGCTGCGCGCCGTCGCCCGGTACCGCGCCCCGGGCGCCGCCGCGGCCGCCGCGGCGCGCAGCGTGGACGCGTGGGCCCGGCGCCTCTCCGTCGTCACGGTGAAGACGCCGGAGCCGTCGTTCGACGCCATGCTCAACCGCTGGACGCTGTACCAGGCGCTCGCCTGCCGCATGTGGGCGCGCTCCGCGCTGTACCAGAGCAGCGGGGCGTACGGCTTCCGCGACCAGCTCCAGGACGTGCTCGCCTTCGTGTACGCCGAGCCCGCCCTGGCGCGCGAGCACGTGCTGCGCGCCGCGGCCCGGCAGTTCGTGGAGGGCGACGTGCAGCACTGGTGGCACCCGCAGAGCGGGCGGGGCGTGCGGACCCGCTTCTCCGACGACCTGGCCTGGCTCCCCTACGTCGTGGACCGGTACGTGGAGGTCACGGGCGACGCCGCCGTGCTGGACGAGCCGGTGCCCTTCCTGGAGATGCGCCCGCTGGAGCCGCACGAGCACGAGGTGTACGACCTCCCCCGCGTGGCCGACGAGCACGCGTCCGTGTACGAGCACTGCCTGCGCGCGCTGCGGAAGGCGTGCACCGCGGGCGCGCACGGGCTCCCCCTCATCGGGACCGGCGACTGGAACGACGGGATGAGCCGCGTGGGGGTGGAGGGGCGCGGGGAAAGCGTGTGGCTCGCCTGGTTCCTGGTGGCCACGCTGCGCGCCTTCACCGTCCGCGCGGCGGAGCGCGGCGACGCCGGGGTGGCGGCGGACTTCCGGTCGCGCGCCGACGCGTACGCCGCGGCCGTGGAGGCGCACGGGTGGGACGGCGAGTGGTACCGCCGCGCCTTCTTCGACGACGGCACGCCGCTCGGCACCGCCGCGGGCGACGAGTGCCGCATCGACTCCATCGCGCAGAGCTGGAGCGTCATCTCCGGCGCCGGCGACCCGGAGCGGCGGGAGCGGGCCATGCGCTCCTTCGAGGAGCACCTGGTGCGCCCCGGCGACCGCCTCCTGGTGCTGCTCACCCCGCCCTTCGACCGGACGCCGCACGACCCCGGCTACATCAAGGGATACCTGCCGGGGGTGCGGGAGAACGGGGCGCAGTACACGCACGCGTCGCTCTGGGCGGTGCTCGCCACCGCCCTGCGCGGCGAGGGGGACCGCGCCTTCGAGCTGTACCAGATGCTCAACCCGCTCACCCACGCCGCCACGCCGGAAGGCGTGGAGCGCTACCGGGTGGAGCCGTACGTGGTGGCCGCGGACGTGTACACGGCCCCGGGGCAGGTGGGGCGCGGGGGGTGGACGTGGTACACGGGATCCGCGAGCTGGATGTACCGGGTGGGGCTGGAAGCCGTCCTGGGCTTCACCCGGCGCGGCGACACGCTCCGCATGCTTCCCTGCGTGCCGGCGGCGTGGGGGGAGTTCTCCATCGAGTACCGGTTCGGCGGGGCGGTCTACGCGATCACGGTGCTCGACCCGGGGGCGATCCGGGATGGGGCGGCGGAGGTGAGGCTGGACGGGCGGGTCCTGGAGGGGGCGGAGATCCCGCTCCTGGACGACGGGGCACGGCACGAGGTCGTGGTGAGGCCTGTTTTCTCAAAGCCAACAACGGCTTGAACTGCCGGTTTTGGGCGTGCCCCCGGCTGGCGCCGGGGTCGGGCTTCGGCTCCGTAGGGCTGCAAACGACGCAGCCCAACGGAGTCGAGACCCGGCGGAAACAGCCCCGCCGGGTCTCGCCCCTTCGGGCCGAAATCCCTCACGCGGGGCTGGCGCTGGCGTCCGCAGGTTCGGGCCCCCTCACCCCCCGGCCCCCTCTCCCCCGCAAGCGGGGGAAAGGGGGAGCATCGCAGCGACACACCGGAAGGCGAGGGTCAGGAAGCCCTCCCCCAGAATTGGGGGAGGGTGGCGAGCCTCAAGCGAGCCGGGTGGGGGCCGTTTGTCGTGCTCCCCCTCTCCCAGCATTGGGAGAGGGGGCCGGGGGGTGAGGGCCGCCGTGCACTCTCTCAGGGCGGCGCCGGCAGGACGCCCTCTCCGGTGTGGGCCGCGGCCGCGGCGAGCTGGGCGACCGCCTGGTCCACCGCCGCCCCGCGCTCCCCGTCCGGCAGGACGTGCGACGCGGCCAGCTCGCGGAGCGCCGCCGTGAAGCAGTCCGCGATCTCCAGGTTCCGGACGTAGCCGAAGCCGTGCAGCCGCCGGCCCAGGCCGTCGATGCGGGCTTCCGCGCGGTTGAGCAGCGTGTGCGACGGGGCGTTCTCACGCAGCCCGGCCGCGACGTCGCGGATCGCTTCTCCAAAGGCCGGCGGTCCGTCCATGCGCTCGCTCCTGCGGTGGGGGATGGCGCGGAGGCCGGCCGGAGCCGCCGCCGGCGGGTGTCGCTACCCGGGGTCGTTGCCGTTAGCTTCCGCGTGTGCCCCTGTCGGGGCCACTGCCGGTCCTCCGTCGGAGACAGTCATGGCAAGCTCCTTCTCGATCACCAGCTCCCACGTCACCTCCACCTCCGAGCCGGCGCTGCTGGAGGAGATCCGCGCGCACACCGGGTGCGAGGAGCAGGCCTCCAGCATCCTGCGGGGGATCGAGCGCCTCAGCGGCGATGCCTCCATCCGCCAGTTCGACATGACGCCGACCACCAACCGCCGCGCCTACCGCGGCGCCCCGCCGGTGTCCTGGAGCGTGCGCGCCATCCGCGCGTAGCCGCCGGCCCTTCGCCCCGGCCCGCGCTCACGCCGGGAGGGGCGGGATCTCCGCGGCGTGCGGCGTGTCCGGCGCGGCCTTGCGGCGGGGCTCCCCCCTGCGCCCCCGCACCCGCTTCTCGCGCCTGGAAAGCTGCGCCGTTTCCCCGGCGTCCGGGGCCGCCGGCTCCGTGGGGAGGCACGGGAGCCGCACCGTGAAGGTGCTCCCGCCTTCCGGGCCGCTCGCCAGCGCCACCTCGCCCCCCAGCCGGTCTGCGAGCTGGCGCGTGACCGCCAGCCCCAGCCCGGTTCCCCCCTGGCGGCTGGACGACTGGTCCACCTGCCAGAACGCGTCGAACACGTGCTCGGCGTGCTCCGGGGCGATCCCCATCCCCGTGTCGCCCACCCGCAGCGACACGCACCCCGCCGCGGCCTCCAGCTCGATCCGGACCTCGCCCTCGTCGGTGAACTTCACCGCGTTCGCCGCCAGGTTGAGCACCACCTGCCGGAACTTCCCCGGGTCCGTCCGGAAGGCGACCGGCTCCGCGGGAACGTCCACGACGAGCCTCAGCCCCTTGGCGTCCGCGAGCGGCTGCACCAGCGCCGCGGCGTCCCGCACCACCCGGGCGAGGTCCACGTCGCGCAGGCGGAGCTCGGAGCGGCCGGCCTGCTGCTGCGCGAAGCCCAGGATCTCCTCGATCAGCCCCAGCAGGTGGTCGCTGGCGGCGCGGATCCGCTCCACCTGGTGCTTCTGCGCCTCGTTCAGCGGCCCCCCCACCTCCTCCGTCAGCAGGTCGGTGAACCCCTGCACCGCCGTGAGCGGCGTGCGGAACTCGTGCGAGATGGTGCCCAGGAAGGTGCTCTTCGCCCGGTCCGCCTCCTCCGCCTCGTACCGGGCCACGTTGGCCTCCTCCAGCAGCTCCTCCGCGTGCCGGGCCGTGAGCGTGGCCGCCCCGCGCGCCTCCTCGGCCACCCGGGCCGCCTCCAGCGACGCGGCGTAGAGCCGCGCGTTGTCCAGCGCCATCCCGCAGCGGCGCCCCAGGTCCTCCGCCAGCAGCAGGTCCGCGGCGTCGTAGCGGCGGCGGTCGTCGGAAACGAAGGTGATCGCGCCCAGCGTCCGCCCCCGCGCCGCCATGGGAACCGTGAGGAACGAGCGCGCGCCCAGCTCCTGGAGAAGCAGGCGGTGCTCCTCCTCCGCGATCCCCTCCAGCACGTCGTCGTAGGCGAGCACGAACTCCGACTCGCGCGTCCGGATCACCCGCGGCGCGCCCAGCGGGTCGTCGCGGCCCGGGGGGTGGGCGGCGTAGAAGTCGCGGGCCAGGCGCTGCTTCCCGGCGTCGGGGTGGATGACGGCGACGCGGCGGATGGCGTCGTCCGGCTCCACGACGTCCACCATGCACCAGGTGCCGAAGTGCGGGAGGGCGAGCCCCGCCCCCGTCGCGAGCGTGGTCTCGAAGTCGAGCGAGTCCGCCAGGCAGCGGCTGGTCTCCGCCAGGAAGGCGAAGCGGCCGCGGACGTCCGGGGAAGGATCGGCCTGCGGGGGATGCGCGGCGGTCTGCGCGGCGTCCGGGCTGGGCTGGCTCATCGGGGTCCTTCGCGCGGGGGAACTCGGCCGTGGCTCGCCCGCGGAGGAGTACGTGCAATCTAACCTGTTGGGGGAGAATAAACTACGAAAATCACATGACGGGACGCCCGGACGTGCTCCTCGGCGGGGCGCTCGGACAGTGCGGGTCCACCGCGGGCCCGAGGCGCGGGAGGTTCGAATCCTGCTGGACCCGGCGCGTCGTGAACCCTGCCGCCGCCGCGAGAGCCGCGCGGCGCGGCTCCACCCGGGGGAGCGGGACGATGAGCGAGCGAGCCGTGTCGCCGGACGGCGGGAGCGAGCCGGTGCGCGTGGGGCTGATCGGCTACGGGCTGGCGGGGGCGGTGTTCCACGCGCCGCTGGTCGCCGCGAACGCCGGGATGCGACTTGCCGCCATCGTCACGGCGGACCCGGAGCGCTCCGCCGCGGCGCGCCGGGACCACCCGGGCGCGGCCGTGCTCCCCTCCGCCGGCGGCCTGTGGGAGCGCGCCGCCGGGCTGGACCTGGTGGTGGTCGCGTCGCCCAACCGCACGCACGTGCCGCTGGCGCTGGCCGCGCTGGAGGCGGGGCTCGCCGTGGTCGTGGACAAGCCGATGGCCCCCACCGCGGCCGAGGGGATGCGCCTGGTGGACGCGGCGCGGGAGCGCGGCCTGCTCCTGAGCGTGTTCCACAACCGCCGCTGGGACGGCGACTTCCTCACCCTCCGCGCGCTCGTGGACGGGGGGCGGCTGGGACCGCCGGCGCGCTTCGAGTCGCGCTTCGAGCGCTGGCGCCCGGTTCCCAGACCCGGGTGGCGCGAGAGCGGCGCGCCGGGGGAGGCGGGCGGCACCCTGTACGACCTGGGGAGCCACCTGGTGGACCAGGCGCTCGTCCTGTTCGGCCCGGTCGCGCGGGTGTACGCGGAGCTGGACCGCCGGCGCCCCGGCGTGGAGGTGGACGACGACGCGTTCCTCGCGCTCGCGCACCGCTCCGGCGCGCGCTCGCACCTGTGGATGAGCGCGTCCGCGGCGGCGGCGGGACCCCGCTTCCGCCTCCTGGGCGGCGCGGCGGGCTACGTCAAGCACGGGCTGGACGTGCAGGAGGAGCGGCTGCGCAGTGGTGCGTCGCCGCGGGACCCGGGGTGGGGCGCGGAGCCGCGGGAGCGCTGGGGGACGCTGGGGGCGGGGGACGAGGTGGAGGCGGTGCCGACGCTGCCGGGCGCCTACCCGGAGTTCTACGACGGGGTGCGCCGCGCGCTGCGGGAGGGCGGACCCCCGCCGGTGGACCCGCTGGACGCGGTGGCCGGGCTGCGTATCCTGGAGGCCGCGCGCGAATCGGCGGAGCAGGGCAGGGTGGTGGAGCTGGACGGGGAGCGCCACCCGGGAGACGGAAGCGGCATGGAAGCGCCTCCCTGACGGATCCGGCCGCGGGACGGTTCCGGGAGTCCGCCGGGAAGGGGAGGAACCGCGTCCACCAATCCTCTTGCGCAATAATCTGAGGACATGCACCTTGCAAAGGCGGGCCGCCGGCGCCGTTCGGCACGGCGGCTCGTCCCTTCAGGGCAGTTCCCGAGCGCCCCCGTTGCACTCATTCCCGGGAGGATTGCCATGGCTACCTCGTACGGCACCGCAGGAGCGAGCTCGGGGGAGCGCGGAGACGCCGGCGTAGCGCTGTCGGTTCGGCGGTACTCTTCCCGGTCCGCGCGCCCGCTCGCCCCACAGGGTTCCATCGTCGTGTACCTCGCCGCGGCAGGCTCCCGGCAGCTCGCCGAGCTGCAGGAAAGCACCGGGGCGGGGAGCCGGTCCGGGCTGCTCCCTGCCCTCGCGTCCGTGATCCGCGGGATCCTCCAGCTTTTCGGCATCGGGGAGGGAAAGCACGTCGACCTGGAGGCGATGGACCGGGCCGGGGGCCCGGATCCCGTCGCTGTGTCGCTGCACTACGCGGGGTCCCTGCTCGCGGGCGACGTGCCCGTTCCCCGTGACGGCCGCGTCGTTCGGCTGATCCTGCCGTACACCGGCGGCGAGCTGGTGGAGGGCGGCCTCGTGCTGCGCGGCGAGAACGCGTCGAGTGCGGTCTCCTCCCTGGTGCTGCGCCACGACCCCCCGCTCACGCGCGTGGAGCGCGCGGCGCTGGAACTGGTGCCCGAAGCGATGCTGGGGTTGCACGTCGGGGCGGCCCTCCCGGGGAACCTGCTGGGAAAGAACGACGAGGAGCGCCGCCGCCAGCAGGAAGAGCGCCGGCGCCAGGACGACGCGGCCCGGGAAGCGCGGAACGAGCAGGCGGTCGCACGCGCCGAGGCGCAGGCCGAAATGGCGGCCGAGCGCGCGGAAAGGCGCGCCGAGAAGGGACGCGACTTCGAGCCTCACCTGAGCGAAGCGATCGTCCGGGAGCTCCCTCCGTTCGCCACCGCGGCCGCGCTGCTGCAGATGCGCCGCGACACTCTCGCGGTGCCGGGAATGTGAGCACCGCCGACGTCGCCGTCGTCTCGCTGCTCGCGGGGTGGCTGCTGGCGTCGGCGGCGGCGCAGCTCCCGTGGCGCGTGAGCCGGTGGATCCGGCGGTGGGACGTCGCGGGGCTGATCCCTTCGTTCAGCTTCTTCGCTCCGAATCCGGCGAGCTCGGACTGCCACCTCCTGTACCGTCACGTGCTGGCGGACGGGCGCGTGACCTGCTGGACCAGCGCGTTCGTCTGGAAGCCGGTGCCGTGGCGCGCCGTCTGGAATCCCGATCGCCGCGCCGAGAAGGTCATCTCCGACGCGACGGGGTCGCTCGCGCAGCGTTCGGTCGAGGACGGCGTGCGGCTCTCCGTGTCGTATCTGCTGCTGCTCAACTACGTGGCGGCGCTCCCGCGGAGCACCGGCGCAGTCGGCGTGCAGTTCGCGCTCATGGGGGCGGCGGAGTTCTCCGACCGCGCTCCCTTCGCCCGTTTCGTCTCCGACACGCATCCGCTGTACGACGCCCTGCCACCCTCCCACCCGGAGCTGCGGGAATCCGGTGCCACAACTCACGCCCTGGGAGGCGCTGGCGCTGGTTGAGCGCGTCGGCGCGGTCGCCGTCCTGATTTCCAGCCTGGAGATGCTGGCCCGTCCCGGCGTGTTCGCGGACACGGGCCTGCTCAGCTGGAGCACCGAGCAGCTCCGCGCCCGCTGGCTCACCCACGGGGCGCTCGCGCGCGCTCTTGGCATGGCCTTCCGTTCGCCCGGCGTGCTCTGGATCGTGGGCCTGCGTGCCGCGGCGGCCATGATGGTGGTGGCTTCCCCGCGGCCCGGCGGAGCGCTGGTCGCCGCGGTCGCGCTGACGTCGCTCCTTCTGATGGTGCGCGATGCGTACGGCAACGACGGCGCGGACCAGATGGGGCTGATCACGTTCGTGGCGGCGGGATTCGCCCACCTGCGCCCCACCCATGCGGTCGTCGCCGCGGTGTTGTGGTTCCTGGCCCTGCAGGCGAGCCTCGGCTACTTCACGTCCGGAATCGCCAAGCTGGCCGGCCCGCGCTGGCGAAGTGGAGCAGGGCTGGTGGGCGTCCTAGAAACGCAGACGTACGGCGCCCGCGCCCTGTCCGGCCTGCTGAGGAAGCACCCAGGGCTCGCCCTGGCATGCTCGTGGGTGGTGATCCTGGGCGAGTCGCTGTTTCCCGCCGTGCTCGCGGCGCCTCAGCCCGTGGCCATGGCCCTGCTGGCGTTCGGCGCCGTGTTCCACCTGGGCGCGGCGGCCGTGATGGGGCTCAACACCTTCCTCTGGGCCTTTCCGGCAACGTACCCGGCGGTCTGGTGGTGCGCTCACAGCTGGCACTGAACGACTCGGGCCTGGGCTTTGGCGTGCCCCGGCTGGCGCCGGGATCGGGCATCGCGCCGGCTGGGGGCCCCGTGGACGCCAGCGCAAACCCCGCGTGAGGGATTTCGGCCCGAAGGGGCGAGACCCCGCGCAGTTTGCGGGGGCTCGACTCCGTTAGGCAGCGTTGTTTGCTGCCTTACGGAGCCGAAGCCCGACCCCGGCGCCAGCCGGGGGCACGCCCTCACTGGGTGTTCCGGCAATCGCGCTTTTCAGCGGCACTCGCTGTCCGAGGAGATCCGCGTCAGGCGCAGGTGGTCCAGGAGCGCGGTGTTCACCCGCCGGTCCATGTTCTCGTCCAGCGCCGTGTAGGCCAGCGTCAGGGTGTGCTCGCCCGGCGCCAGCGCCACGCGCAGCGCCGTGCTCCACCCCCAGTCGGTCCACTCCTCCACGCCGCGCTGCGGCATCACCAGCACCCCCGCGGGCCGGCCGTCCACCAGCAGCGTGCGCAGGGCGACCCTGGCGTCGGTGTTCACGGGTCCGCTGCCGTTGGCGTAGCGCGCGTCCACCTCGTACGCGCCGCCGCACGCCACCCGCACGGGGACGTCCACCCGGGTGTTCGCCTCGCGCGTCAGGCGCACGTATCCCGCGCCGGTGAACCCGGCGTGCGCGCGCTCCAGCGCCGCGCCCCGCGGACGGGCGACGATTTCCGTGCCCGGGGGCGCAACCCGCACCGGCTCGCTCAGGAACGACTCGGTGCCCGCGGTGTCCACCGCCAGCACCTGGTACTCGGCCAGGGCGTCCGCGCGCCCCGGCGCCACGCGGGTCTCCGTGGTGGTCGCGGTGGGACCGCCGTCGCGGTAGACGACGTAGCGGACGGCCCCGGGGACCGGCGCCCAGACGAGCGTGTCGCCGCGGAGCGCGGCCACGGGCGTTTCCGGCGCCCAGCGGTTCGGCACCCGGTTGATCCGCGCGGCCGGCCAGCGGCCGTTCATCACGATCTCCAGCGTGTGAGCACCCGTGAGCGTGGCCGGGATCTCCGCGCGCTCCAGCGGGCGGCCGTCCAGCCGGGCGGAGGCGATGCCGTCCCCGGAGCCGCGCACCGTGACCGTGAGCACCGCGCCGCGCCAGCGCACCCCGGAAAGCGTCCGCTCGCCGGCGTAGGTGGGAGGCACCATGGGCGCGAACGTCAGCCGGTCGGCCCCGAAGCGCATCCCGAAGAGCACGCGGAACTGCGTGGCCAGGCTGCCGGCCACGCTCCACAGCTGCCGGTCGGAGTTCAGCACCGTGCCGTCGAAGTGGCCGGTCTCGGCCACCATGTTCTCCTTGCTGGTCAGGAAGAGCGCGGCCGGGCGGTAGACGGAGGCCAGCCCGTGCTCCACCGCCGCGGTGTTCCCCGCCTCCGCGGCCGCCCACGTCCAGAAGGCGTTCACGAAGGGCCAGAGCGCCCCGTTGTGGTAGCGCCGCATGTCGGGGATGTACGGCCAGAAGACCGGCGCGCCGAACTCCACCAGCGGCGTGCGGGCGACGACCTGCGCGCGCCGCCCCGCGTCCGCCACCCCGTAGATCACCGCCAGCGCCTCGCCCAGCGCGTCCGAGCGGGGCGCGGCGGACGGAAAGGTCCGGCCGTAGCGGAAGGTGGCGTAGTACCCGGCCTCCGGCTGCCACAGGTGCGCGTCGATGGCGGAGCGCAGGCTGTCCGCGGCGCGCGTCCAGGGCGCGGCCGGCTCGTCCAGCGCCGCCGCCATGCGTGCGAGGATGCGCAGCGTGGCGAAGTGCACCGCGTTGGTGCCCACCGCCTGCGAGCGGGCGATGTCGCGGGGCTCCATCCAGCGCGGGTAGCTCTGCTCCCTCCAGTCCGTGAAAGAGCTCTCGCCCGTGGCGAGCCCCGTCGCCGCGTCGAAGACCGCGTGGCGGTCCGCCTCCGCCGAGCGGCGGATCACCTCGAAGGCGCGGCGCAGCCAGCCGCGGTCGCCGGTGACGGCGTACAGCTCCCACGCAGCCAGCGCCCACGTCATCCGGTCGGTGGAAACGGGCCACGAGCCGCCCGTGCCCGTGTCCTGGATGATGCGCCCCGCGGAGTCCACCTTGGCCTCCAGGCTGCGCCGCACCGCGTCCGGCGCCACGATCGCCAGCGCCAGCACCGACGCGTACGACACGTCGCGCGTCCACACCCCGGGCCACTTGGCGCCGGCCGACAGCGCCCCGTCCTCCCGCACCAGCTGCGTCAGCTCCTCCAGCGACATCCGGTACAGCGCGTCCAGCAGCGGCTCCGGCGAGGCGAGCCGCGGAAACGCCGCGAGGTCCGCGCGCCGCGCCCACACCGCGCGCCCGTCCGCGGCGACGGGGCGGGTGTAGCGCGTCTCGATCTCCAGCGTGGTGGTGTAGATGCCGTCGCCGTCCGGGTCGACCAGCTCGGCCGGGGTGCCGGGGCGCAGCGCGGCGGCGTCCCAGCTCAGCGGCTCCACGTCGCCGATGGCGTACACCGCCCGCAGGCCGCCGCGCCCGATGGGGTCGCCCTCCGGCGGGTCGTACCCGCCGGCCCCGTCGAGGGCGCGCAGCACTCCGCGCAGGTCCAGCCGCAGCGTCACCCGCGCCATCCCCTCCTCGCTGGTGGCGAACGTCTCCGGGGTGGGGACCGCCGGCGGCTGCTCGCGCCCGAACACGTACAGCGGCGACTCGATGCGGCCGGCCGTGGGGCGGATGTACAGGGTGTGCTCGGTGCCGGGGCGGAACTCGTTGTCCGCGCCGTTCAGGCTGAAGCGGAAGTGCATCTCCCGCCCCGAGCGCGGGTAGCTGGAAAGGAGGGTGTCGCGCGAGCGGGCGACCGCCTCGAAGCGCCCCTGCCGCACCGAGCTGTCGGTGAGCACGAACGCCTCCGAGCGGTACAGCACGGACTGCGCGCCCACGGGCGGCGCGGCGGCGAGCGCGAGGGCGGCCACGGCGAGGGACGGCGTGCGGAGCGGCGGGCTCATGGCTCGGCGGCGAGGGGGAGGGTGGACGGGAGCGGCCGGCGCGGGAGAGCGGCGGGCGGGACGGGGCCGGGGGGCGGCTCCGCCGCCACGGCGAAGCGCACCGCGCCCCAGAGCGCGGTGCGCGGCTCCAGCACCAGGTGCACGGGAATGCGGGACATCAGCGCGGTCATGGGGCCCTTGCGGCGGAACGCCCGCAGGAAGCCCTCGCCCCGCAGCAGCCCCGCCAGCCGCGGCGGGATGCCGCCGGCCACCAGCACGCCCCCGGTCGCCAGGACGCGCAGCGCCAGGTTGCCGGCCTCGGCGCCAAGGACGCGGACGAACAGCTCCAGCGCGCGCGAGCACGCCGCGTCCGGGTCGCGGGAGGCCAGCCCCGCCTCCACGATCAGCGGCGTGGGGTCCGCCGCCGCCGCGATGCGCTCCGCCAGCGCCGCCGGCTCCCGCGCCCGCCCGCTCGCCACCAGGAAGCGGTGGATGTTGGCGATCCCGATCCCCGAGCACACCTGCTCGTAGTCCACGTGCCCGGTCTCCGCCTGGAGAAAGGCCAGCAGCTCGCGCTGCTCCGCGTCCGCGGGGGCGAAGTCGGTGTGTCCGCCCTCGGAGGGAAAGGCCGCGTACTCCCCGCGGCCGGGGACCAGGAAGGCCTCGCCCAGCCCCGTCCCCGGCGCGACCACCCCCAGCACGCCGCCCGGGTGCGGCACCCCCTCCTGCAGCGCCAGCAGCTGCTCGGCGCGCAGGTGCGGCACGGCCAGGGCGGTGGCGTGCAGGTCGTTAAGCACCCTCACGCGCCGTAGCCCCAGGGCCCGGCGGACCGCCTCCGGGTCCACCTCCCACCCCAGGTTGGGGAGCCGGGCGCGGCCGTCCACCACCGGCCCCGCCACGCTGAAGCTCGCCGAGTCCACCGGGACCCCGGCCGCGTGCAGGAACGGCGCGGCCAGCTCCGCCAGCCCCGCGTGCGCCCGGCTGGGGAGCGTCGCCTCCGCGACCACCCGCACCGCCTCCCCTTCCACCGCCACCACGGCAAGGTCCGCCTTGGTGCCGCCGACGTCTCCCGCCAGGAGGTACGGGCCCATTTCTCTGCGGTCGGGAGGACGGGGGGAGCCGGAGCGGCGGGTCCGGGCCGGATATTTGTAACGAATACCAACTAAATCCGGCGCGGTCAAGAACGTCGTGGCGCGAGGCGTGTGCCCCGGGGGTATGTAAGAGTCTTGCGAGACACGGCGCCGCGCGCGAAGCTTCACCCACCCGCTCCCGCCGAGCGACGGCGCCGTCCCTGTCGAGATGCCATGCGAAAGATCAACACGCGGAGCTTCCACCTCGCGACCCGCTCCACGGCCCGGGAGGTCAACCGGCAGATCGTTCTCAACCTGGTGCGCGAGCACCAGCCCATCTCCCGCGCCGACCTGGCGCGGCGCATGGGCGTGGCGCGCGGCTCGGTGACGCCGCTGGTCAAGGAGCTCCTCGCCGACGGGCTGATCTACGAAGGCTCCATGGGCGACACCTCGCGGGGGCGCAAGCCCACGCTGCTGTACGTGCGCACCCGCGACCGGCTGGCCGTGGGGATCGACGTGCGCTACAGCCGCACCGCCGTGATCCTCAGCGACTTCGCCGGGCGGGAGGTCGCCATGGAAACCTTCGCCACGCCGCTGGACCCGGGGGAGCTTACCGCCGAGTTGGTGCGCCGCGTGCTGCGCCTGGTGGAGGCGCACGCCGGGGCGGGGGAGTGCGAGGGGGTGGGGCTGGTGGTGCCCGGCGTGGTGGACCGGCGCACCGCGGTCGTGCTGAACGCGCCCACCCTGGGGTGGCGCGACGTGGACCTGCGCGCCGCGCTCACCGCGGCCATCGGGCTCCCCGTCTTCATCGACCGGGACGCGGCGGCGTGCGCGCTGGCGCACATGTGGCTGAGCCAGGCCAGCGGCGACGGCGTGGACAACTTCGTGTACCTGACCGTGTCCGACGGCGTGGGCACCAGCGTGGTGGTCAACGGCGAGGTGCTGCGCGGCTACCGGAGCACGGCCGGCGAGTTCGGCCACGTCCCGCTCAGCCTGGACGGACCGCTGTGCGCCTGCGGCGCGCGGGGGTGCCTGGAAGCGTACGCCTCCAACCGGGCCACCCTGGCGCGCTACCTGGGCCGGGAGCTGTCGTCGCCCGGGGCGTACGCGCAGCTGCGCGGCGAGGAGCTGGAGATCCCCGACCTGGTCGCCCGGGCGCGCTCCGGCGACGCCGCCGCGCTGAACGCGCTGCGCGAGACGGGGCGCTACCTGGGGGTGGGGATCGCGAACATCATCAACGCCATCAGCCCCGCGCGCATCGTGGTGGGCGGCGAGATCACCGCGGCGTGGGACCTGATCGAGCCCGCCGTCGCCCGGTCCGTCCGGGAGCGCACGCTCACCGCCGGGTCGGCCGCCACGCCGGTGGTGGTGGAGGCCGGCGACAGCTACCTGCGCCTGCGCGGCGCGTCGGCGCTCGTGGTCGCGCCGGTGTTCGTGGCCCCGCGCGTGGCCTGAGACGCCTGCGCCGCGTCGGCGCCTCCCCGGGGCGCCGCGTCGAATTCGGTTGGTTTGTTGACAATTCGTTGACAACGGCGGGGGCGCACATTAGCATGCCACCATCTGCTCGTCGTCGCACCTTCCCGGCGCAACCGTGACCTTCCCGCTGCACTCGCGCGGGGATTTCGTACCCCGGAGGTACGAATCGCCGGTGTCGCCCGGGTATTGTTAGCACGCTTTACAATCTGTCACCGGCCCGGCGCCGGACCGCCGTGCCTGCCCTGCTGCGAGCTCGCGCCGAGCATGGGCGATGTTTCCAACACTCCCCACCCCACGGAGGGCAGACGTATGGCATTCTGTCGTTCATTCTTCCCGGCGCTGCTGGCGTGCCTGTTGTGGGCCGCGCAGCTCGGCGCGCAGGGCCCCACCGGGACGATCGCGGGGCGGGTGGTCGCCGGGGCCGCCCAGCAGCCGCTCTCCGGTGCGGTGGTCACGGTCTCGGGGAGCGGCGCCCGCGCCGTCACCGGCGCCGACGGGCGCTACTCCATCGCCGGGGTGGCGCCGGGGAGCCACCAGGTGACCGCCTCGCTCCTGGGCCACGCCCCGGAGACCCGCACCGTCGCCGTGCTGGCCGGCCAGCAGGCGGTGGCCGACTTCCAGCTGCAGCAGTCCGCGCTGGCGCTTGAAGGGCTCACGGTGGCGATCGGCTACGGCGAGCAGGAGGCGCGCGACGTCACCGGCGCCGTCGCCACGATCACGCCGGAGGAGTTCAACACCGGGCGCGTGGTCAGCGCCGAGCAGCTCATCCAGGGCAAGGTCGCCGGCGTGCAGGTGATCGACACCGGCGAGCCGGGCGGCGGCATCAACCTCCGCGTCCGCGGCGGCACCTCCGTCACCAGCAGCAACGAGCCGCTGTACGTGGTGGACGGCGTCCCGCTCCCCGTGGGCGGCGGGCTCTCCGCCGGGCGCAACCCGCTCAACTTCCTCAGCCCGCAGGACATCGAGAGCGTCACCGTGCTCAAGGACGCCTCGTCCACCGCCATCTACGGGTCGCGCGGCGCCAACGGCGTGGTGATCATCACCACCCGCTCCGGGGCGCGGCAGGGCCCCTCGGTGACGTACAGCGGCTCCGTCTCCACCTCCACGGTCACCCGCAGGCCCGAGATGCTGTCGGCCGAGCAGTTCCGCGCCGTGGTCCAGGAGCGGGTCCCGTCGGCGCTTCCCGGGATCGGCAACGCCAGCACGGACTGGTACGGCGCCCTGCTCCGCGACGCGGTGGGCCAGGAGCACAACGCCAGCGTGTCCGGGGCGGGGGAGAACATGAACTACCGCCTTTCGCTGGGCTATCTGGACCAGGACGGAGTGGTGCTTGGCTCCGGGACCGAGCGCATCTCGGCGGCGCTCAACTACAACCACGTGCTCCTGAACGACCGCCTGAGCGTGCGCGCCAACATGCGCGGCGCCCGCACCGACGACCGCTTCACCCCGGGCGGCGTGCTCGGCGACGCGCTCCGCTTCGCCCCCACCCAGCCCATCGTGGCGAACACGCCCACCGGGTTCTTCGAGTGGACGGGCTCCTCGCTGAGCCCCAACAACCCCGTGGCGGCGCTGGAGCTGGCGCAGGAGGACGGACGCACCTACCGCGGCATCGGCGGCATCGAGGCACAGTACCAGCTCCCGTTCCTGTCCGGCCTGTCCGCCACCTCGCGGCTGGGCTTCGACGTCGCCTCCTCCGAGCGGCGGACGTTCAACCCCACGATCCAGCAGTCGCAGGTGGAGAGCAGCCAGCCGGGGTACTTCAGCCGCTCCACGCCCACCGAGACCAACGGCGTGCTCGACGCGTACCTGAACTACACCACCCGGCTGGACCGCTGGGCCAGCGACGTGGACGCCACCGCCGGCTACTCGTACGAGTCGTTCACCGGCGAGTCGCCCTTCATCGAGGCGCGCGGGCTGGCCACCGACCTGCTCGGGCCCGACGGCATCCCCACGGCGGAGAACGTGTCGCCGCGCATCGACAACGTGCGGGAAAGCCGCCTGGCCTCGTTCTTCGGCCGCGTCAACTACAGCCTCCTGGACCGCTACCTGCTCACGCTCAGCGTGCGCCGCGACGGCTCGTCGCGCTTCGGTCCGGACAACCAGTGGGGCACCTTCCCGTCGGCCGCGCTGGGGTGGCGGGTGTCGCAGGAGCCGTTCATGCAGGGGATCGGCTGGCTCTCGGAGCTGAAGCTGCGCGCCTCCTGGGGCGTCAACGGCAACCAGTCGTTCGGCGACTACCTGTGGATCTCGTCCTACCGCACCGGCGACGCCCAGTCTCAGGTGCAGTTCGGCGACGAGTTCGTGGGCACCATCCGCCCCAGCGCCGTGGACCCCAACATCCGCTGGGAAGAGACCACCTCGTACAACCTGGGGCTGGACTACGGCCTGCTCGACGGCCGCTTCTCCGGCTCGCTGGAGTACTACCTCAAGGACACCGACGACCTGATCTTCCGGGTGCCGGTGGCCGCCGGGACCAACCTTTCCAACTTCGTCACCACCAACATCGGCAGCGTCAGGAACCGCGGCTTCGAGCTCAGCCTGAACGCCGCCGTCCTGGACGGAGGGCGCGGCGGCTTCCGCTGGGACGCCAACTTCAACGCCTCCACCAACCACAACGAGCTGCTGCGCATCAACACCGCCGGCGGCAGCGAGCAGATCCTGGTGGGCGGCATCTCCGGCGGCGTGGGGAGCACCATCCAGGTCCACCAGCCCGGGTACGCGGTCAACTCGTTCCTGGTGTACCGCCACATCCGCGACTCCGGCGGCAGGCCCATCTACGCCGACGTCAACGGGGTGGACCCGGTGACCGGCAAGCTTACCGGCCGGCCGGACGGCACCATCAACGAGAACGACCTGTACCGCGACATCAACGAGGACGGCCTCATCAACCAGGCCGACCGCGCGCCCTACGAGAACCCGGCGCCGGACTGGATCCTGGGGCACACCTCCAACTTCGGGTACGGCAACGTGGACCTGAGCTTCACGCTCCGCGCGTACCTGGGCAACTACGTGTACAACAACGTGGCGTCCAACCGCGGCAACTTCCGCGAGCTCACCGCCACCGGCGCCCCCGAGAACCTGCACCCCTCGGCGCTCACGTACGGCTTCGCCACGCCGCAGTACTTCTCGGACGTGTACGTGGAGGACGCCTCGTTCCTGCGCATGGACAACCTGACGCTGGGCTACACCCTCCCCGAGTTCCGCGGCATGCAGAACCTGCGCGTCTACGGGACGGTGCAGAACGTCTTCACGTCGACCGGCTACAGCGGCGTGGACCCCTCCGCGGTGGTCGCCGCGTCGGGAACCACCCCGGCCGCCTTCGGGATCGACAACAACATCTACCCGCGCTCCCGGACCTTCACGGCCGGCGTCAGCGTCGGCTTCTAACGAGCGGAGCCATCATGCAATCCCGAGCCATCAAGACACTCGCCGCGGCGGCGCTCCTCGCGGGTCTGGGCGCCTGCACGGACATCACCACCGAGCCCAAGAGCACCGTCACCGGCGCCAACATCTTCAGCGACACCACGTCATACCGGGCGTTCGTCGCCAAGCTTTACGCCGGGCTGGCGGTGAGCGGGCAGCAGGGCCCCTCCGGCGCCGGCGACATCGAAGGGATCGACGAGGGCTTCTCCCAGTACCTGCGCCTCATCTGGCAGATGCAGGAGCTCCCCACCGACGAGGCGGCCATCGCCTGGCAGGACGCCGGCCTCCCCGAGCTGAACACCCAGCTGTGGTCGTCGTCCAACCCGTTCCTGGGGTCGATGTACTACCGCATCTTCTTCCAGGTGACGCTGGCCAACGAGTTCCTGCGCGAGACCACCGACGAGAAGCTGGCGTCGCGCGGCGCGAGCCCCACGCTGCGGGCCACCGTCCAGCAATTCCGCGCCGAGGCGAGGTTCCTCCGCGCCCTGAGCTACTGGCACGGCATCGACCTGTTCGGCAGCGTGCCGCTGGTGCGGGAAAGCGACCCGGTCAACTCGGCCCCGCCGCAGCAGGCCACCCGCAAGCAGCTGTTCGACTACGTGGTGCAGGAGCTGGTGGAGGTGCGCGAGGCGCTGCCGGCCGCCCCGCAGTACGGGCGCGCCGGGCGGTCCGCCGCCGACATGCTTCTCGCCAAGCTGTACCTCAACGCCCAGGTGTACACCGGCGAGAACCGCTACGCCGACGCCCGCGTAGCGGCGGAGCGCGTCATCGCCGCGCAGTACCGGCTGGACGACCGCTTCCAGGACATCTTCCTGGCGGACAACCACACCTCGCCCGAGATCATCTTCCCCATCACCCAGGACGGCCTGAACACCCGCACCTTCGGCGGGATGACGTTCGTGGCCCACGCCTCGGTGGGCGGCAACGTCATGAACGCGGCGGACTACGGGCTGAACGGCGGGTGGTGGGGGCTGCGCGTGCGGCCGCAGATGGTGGCGCTGTTCCCCGGGGCCGGCCCGTCCAGTCCGGACCGGCGCTCGGCGTTCTTCTTCACCGAGGGGCAGACGCTGCAGATGGCCAGCATCTCGGACTTCACCAACGGGTACGCCGCGCCCAAGTACCGGAACATCACCTCCGCGGGGCAGCCGGGCTCCAACTCCGAGTACGTGGACATCGACTTCCCCATGTTCCGCCTGGCGGACGCGTACCTGATGTACGCCGAGGCCGTGCTGCGCGGCGGCGGCGGGAGCCGGGCGCAGGCGCTGTCCTACGTCAACGCGCTCCGGCAGCGGGCCTACGGCAACGCGAGCGGGAACGTCACGGACGCCCAGCTCACCCTGGACTTCATCCTGGCCGAGCGCGCCCGCGAGCTGATGTGGGAGGGGCACCGCCGCACCGACCTGATCCGCTTCGACCGGTTCTCCGACAACGGCACCTGGGCGTGGAAGGGCAACGTCTCGGCGGGGCGGACCACGGAAGCCTTCCGCGACCTGTATCCGCTGCCGGCGTCCGAGCTGACCGCCAATCCCAACCTGACCCAGAACACCGGGTACTGATACGGCTTTTGACGGCAGGGTTGGGCGTGTCCCCGGCTGGCGCCGGGGTCGGGCTTCGGCTCCGCAGGGCTGCAAACAACGCAGCCCAACGGAGTCGAGCCCCGACGATACTGCTGTCGGGTCTCGCCCCTCCGGGCCGGAATCCCTCACGCGGGGCTCGCGCTGGCGTCCGCTGGTGTGGTCCCCCTCACCCCCCGGCCCCCTCTCCCCCGCAAGCGGGGGAAAGGGGGAGCACGACAACGACACACCGAGGCGGAGGCTCAGGAAGCCCTCCCCCAGAATTGGGGGAGGGTGGCGGCTCTAAGGCCGCCGGGTGGGGGCCGGCGGGGCGCTCCGCAGCCAGCGTTTAGGGGAAGTTCTTCCTGCAGCTCCGCCGCCGTCGCGGCGGGGCTGCAGGGCGTTCGGGGAGGGATGCGCGGCGGCGCGCGCCGCAACGACAGACACACGAGGAGAGCGTCGATGCACCGAAGTCTGCGGTTCCTGGCCCGCGCGCTGGCGCTCGCGGCCGTGCTCGCCGCCGCCCCGGCGGCGGCGCAGGACACCCTGCGCGTGGCCTCGCCGGACGGGCGCAACGCGGTGGTGGTGGCGGTGCACGAGGGCGGGCTGTACTACGGCGTGCGGCGCGACGGCAGGAACGTGCTGCTTCCCTCGCGGCTGGGCTTCGCCTTCCGCGGCGCCGATTCGCTGTACTCCGGGCTGCGCGTCACGGGCGCCTCGCGCGCCTCGCGGGACCAGTCGTGGACGCAGCCGTGGGGGGAGGTGGCGCGGGTGCGCGACCAGCACAACGAGCTGCGCGTCCACGTGGCCGAGACGCGGGCGCCGGGGCGGCGCTTCGCGGTGGTGTTCCGCGCCTTCGACGACGGCGTGGGGTTCCGCTACGAAGTGGCGGACAGCGGCGGCTTCCGCGACTTCGAGATGATGGAGGAGCTGACCGAGTTCGCGCTCGCCGACAACGGCCGCGCCTGGTGGATCCCCGGCAACCAGCCCGAGCCGGACCGGCAGGAGATCCTGTACTCCTCGTCGCCCGTCAGCCGCGTGGACACGGCCCACACGCCGTTCACCGTGCAGACCACGGGCGGCACCCTGGTGGTCATCCACGAGGCCGACCTGGTGGACTACGCCGGGATGTACCTGGCGCGCACCGCCAACCGGACGCTGCGGACCACGCTGGCGCGCTGGGCGGACGGGGTGGCCGTGCGCGGGCGGGCGCCCTTCGCCACGCCGTGGCGGACCATCCAGCTCGCCGACCGCCCGGAGGACCTGGTTCCTTCCGTGCTCGGGCTCAAGCTGAATCCGCCCAGCCGCATCGAGGACACGGGCTGGATCACGCCCATGAAGTACAACGGCGTGTGGTGGGGGATGCACATCAACACGGAAACCTGGGGGCAGGGGCCCAAGCACGGCGCCAGGACGGAGAACGTCAAGCGGTACATGGACTTCGCGGCGGCGAACGGGCTGGGTGGCACGCTGGTGGAGGGGTGGAACACGGGGTGGGACGAGGACTGGTTCAACACCATGCGGGCCACCTTCTCCTTCACGCAGCCGTACCCGGACTTCGACCTCCCGGGGCTCGCCGCCTACGCCCGCGGCAAGGGGATGACCCTCATCGGCCACCATGAGACGGCGACCAAGATCGACAACTACGAGCGCCAGCTGGACTCGGCCATGGCGCTGTACCGCCGCGTGGGGGTGAGGGCCGTCAAGACCGGCTACGTGGGCGACCGCACCGAGCACGGCCACGCGCACCAGGGGCAGTTCATGGTGCGCCACCACCGGCGGGTGATCGAGACGGCGGCCAGGTACGGGATCATGGTCAACGTCCACGAGCCCATCAAGGACACCGGCGAGCGCCGCACCTGGCCCAACATGCTGTCGCGCGAGGGCGCGCGGGGAATGGAGTACAACGCGTGGGGCGGGGAGGGCGGCAACCCGCCCGAGCACGAGACCATCCTGTTCTTCACGCGCATGCTCGCCGGGCCCATGGACTTCACCCCGGGGATCTTCGACCTGCTCGTCCAGCGCCCCACGGGAAGGCCCCGGACCCCAGAGGAGTCGCGCCCGCGCACCACGCTCGCCAAGCAGCTCGCCCTGTACGTGGTGCTGTACTCGCCGCTGCAGATGGCGGCGGACCTGCCGGAGAACTACGCGGGGCAGCCGGCGTTCCAGTTCATCCGCGACGTGGCGGTGGACTGGGACACCACGCGGGTGCTGCACGGCCGCATCGGCGACTACGTGGTGGTGGCGCGCCGCCAGCGCGGCGCCGACACCTGGTTCCTGGGCGCCATCACCGACGAGGAGGCCCGCAGCTTCGACGTGCCGCTGTCGTTCCTCCCGGCCGGCCGCCGCTACGTGGCCGAGGTCTACGCCGACGGGCCGGGCGCCCACTGGCGCGACGACCCGCTCCCCGTCGCCATCCGCCGGCAGGAGGTGACCGCGGCCACCACCCTGAAGATCGAGATGGCGCCGGGCGGCGGGCAGGCCGTCCGCATCCGCCCGGCGCCGTAGGCCGCGGACCGCCCGCCGAACGAAAGACTTGTCAACACTCCAGCGGATCACGACCATGAGAACAGCACTCCTTGCCGCGGCCATGCCGCTGGCCCTCCTGGCCTGCCGGGCCGAGCCGGCGGCCCGCACCGCCGCGGCGGACACCGCGCTCGCGGCGGCCCCCGGCGCCCCGACGCCGGCCGACACCGCCTTCTACCCGGCGTGGTCGCGCGGCGCGGCGATCTACGAGGTCAACGTGCGGCAGTTCACGCCGGAGGGGACCTTCGCGGCGCTGGAGCGGCATCTCCCGCGGCTGGACAGCCTGGGGGTGGACATCCTCTGGCTGATGCCGGTGCAGCCCATCGGCGTCAAGAACCGCAAGGGCGGGCTGGGGAGCTACTACTCCATCCGCGACTACACCGCCGTCAACCCCGAGTACGGCAGCGAGGCCGATTTCCGGCACTTCGTGGACGCCGCGCACCGGCAGGGGATGCGGGTGATCCTGGACTGGGTGGCGAACCACACCTCGCACGACCACGCGTGGACCGTGGAGCACAAGGACTGGTACACGCTGCGCCCGGACGGCTCCATCTCCAACCCGCTGGACCAGCAGGGAAAGGAGACCGACTGGACCGACGTGGCCGAGCTGAACTACGGCAGCGCCGACATGCGCCGCGCCATGCTCGCCGAGATGCGCTGGTGGGTGGACAGCATGAAGGTGGACGGCTTCCGCGCCGACGTCGCCTGGGGGGTGCCGTACGACTTCTGGGCCGAGATGCGCCGCGAGATGACCGCGGCGCGCCCCGACCTGTTCCTGCTGGCGGAGGCGGAGGACCCCCGGCTGCACGAGTCCTTCCACGCGACCTACGCCTGGGAGCTGCACCACCTCCTCAACGAGATCGCGAAGGGGACGAAGGGGACCGGCGAGCTGGACCGCTACTTCGCCAGGGAGGACAGCGCGTACCCGCCCGGCGCGTACCGCATGTCCTTCACCAGCAACCACGACGAGAACAGCTGGCAGGGGACGGAGTTCGAGCGGATGGGCGCGAACCACGCCCCCGCATTCGTGCTGAGCGCCACGCTGGACAACTCCATCCCGCTCGTCTACACGGGCCAGGAGGCCAGCCTGAACAGGCGGCTGCGCTTCTTCGACAAGGACACGGTGAGCTGGAGCGGCCCGTCGCTGGCGCCCTTCTACACGGCGATGCTCGACCTCAAGGAGCGGCAGCCGGCGCTGGCGAACGGGCCGTGGGGAGGCGACCAGGCCGTGCTCCGCACGGACGGCGGGGACCGCGTCTACGCCTTCACCCGCACCCGGGGGGCGAACACGGTGCTGGTCGCCGTAAACTTCGGCGACGCCCCGGCGCGCGTGGCCTACCGGGGGCTGGCGCGGCCGGGCGCGTTCACGGACTGGTTCAGCCGGGCGCCGGTCCAGCTCGCCGCGGAGGGGAGCCTGGAGATCCCGGCGCACGGATACCGGGTGATGGTGCGGTAGCCGGCCCGGGGGAACCCGGTCCCGCCGGCTCCGCGTGCCGGGCCGGAGCGATCCGCTCCGGCCGCCGGGTCCCGCGGATGGGAAATCGGGGGGCGGTGGTCGTCCAATCCATGACGGCCGCCGCCGCCCGGGCGGGACCACACGTTCAACCGGTGGAGGTCTTATGTCCCAGAGAGAGGAGCTGTACCGCGAAGCGCTCGCCAGGATCCAGGAGGAGGCGAGGGCGGCCCTTTCCGGCGGAGGCGACCCGTACGACGGGGGCGACGGCACCGGCGGGGAGGATGGCTGGGACGACTCGGGCCACGACCACTACGAGGAGGACTACCCCATCCACGTCTGCACGCCCAAGTCGGTCCCCAAGCACCTGCTGGTGGAAGCGGCCATGAAGGCGGTGGAGATCAACCCGGTGAACGCGCCGCTGATGGGGCCCGTGGACGCCGTGGCGAGGAACTTCTTTTCCGACCCGCTGCGGATCGCCGTGGTCACCGCCAAGTACTGGGGGCCGCAACCCCGCCGCCTCACGGTGAGCTTCATGGAGTCCACCCCGGCCGACCTGCGCGCCCGCATCCTGGAGCACATGAACGCGTGGTCCCGGCGCGGCGGCGTGCGCTTCGTGGAGACGCGGGAGGCGGGGCAGGTGCGCATCTCCCGCGAGGGCGAGGGCTACTGGTCGTACCTGGGGACGGACATCCTGCTGCGCCCCCGCCACCTCCCCACCATGAACCTGCAGGGCTTCACCATGCGCACGCCGGAAAGCGAGTACCGGCGCGTGGTGCGGCATGAGGCGGGGCACACGCTGGGCTTCCCGCACGAGCACATGCGCCGCGACCTGGTGGCGCGGATCGACAGGGCGAAGGCGTACGCGTACTTCGCGCGCACCCAGGGATGGAGCCGCCAGATGGTGGACGCCCAGGTGCTCACGCCGCTGGACGAGCGGACCATCATGTCCACGCCCGCCGACCAGACCTCCATCATGTGCTACCAGCTCCCCGGCAGCATCACCCGCGACGGGCGGCCCATCGTGGGCGGGCTGGACGTCAACGAGACGGACCACGCCTTCGTGGCGCGCATCTACCCGCAGCCCAGCCCGGGGCGCGTGCAGCTCTTCGCGGAGGACGGCGGCACCCGGGACGCGGCCCCCGCCGCCCCCCCCGCGGACGAGTGGGACCAGGCGTTCCAGCTCGCCTGACCCGGAAGCCGCGCGAAACCGGCTCTTCGCGCCATCCGCGAGGCGCCGAAGGCGAAAATGCCGTGCAGTTCTCCCCCTTTCCCCCGCTTGCGGGGGAAGGGGGCCCACTCCAGTGGACGCCAGCGCGATGCCCGCGTGAGGGATTCCGGCCCGAAGGGGCGAGACCGCGCGGCTGTTTGCGCGGGCTCGACTCCGTTAGCCCGCGTTGTTTGCGGGCTTACGGAGCCGAAGCCCGACCCCGGCGCCAGCCGGGGGCACGCCCAAACCGTGATTTTCCGACCCGATACAACCGGACCTGGATACGATCCGCCCCGGAGCGCGCCCATGACCGAGCCGCCCGTCTCGCGACGCCTGCGCATCCTGGCGTTCGACCCGAGCCTGGCCACCCGCCTGGACACGGCCACGATCAACGAGATCACCGTGCAGGTGCCCTGGGAGGATGACCTGCTCCCGGGCCCGGTGGGGGAGTACGTGGAGGTGGTCGACTGCGACCCGGCGAGCGGCGTGGTCTACCCGCCGGTGGACCTGGACGACCGGTACGTGCTCGCGCAGGACGGCCTGCCCCCGTCCGAGTCGGACCCCCGCTTCCACCAGCAGATGGTGTACGCGGTGGCGATGACCACCATCCGCCACTTCGAGCGCGCGCTGGGGCGCGTCGCCCTGTGGGCCGACCACCGCTTCCGGACGGACCGCGGCGAGCTCCGCACGCAGTTCGTCCGGCGGCTGCGCATCTACCCGCACGCGGTGCGCGACCGCAACGCGTACTACAGCCCCGCCAGGAAGGCGCTGCTCTTCGGGTACTTTCCCGTGGACGCGGGGGACGAACACGAGGCGCCGGGCACGCTGGTGTTCACCTGCCTGTCCCACGACGTGGTGGCGCACGAGGTGACGCACGCGCTGCTGGACGGGGTCCACCCGCGCTTCAACGAGCCCAGCAACCCCCACGTGCACGCCTTCCACGAGGCGTTCGCGGACATCGTGGCGCTGTTCCAGCACTTTTCCTACTTGGCGGTGCTGGAAAGCCAGATCCGCAGGACGCGGGGCGACCTGCACACGGAAAGCCTGCTGGCCCAGCTGGCGCACCAGTTCGGGCGGGCCACCGGGCGCGGCTCGGCGCTCCGCGACGCGCTCGGCGAGACGGACCCGGACACCGGCGCGTGGAAGCCGCGGCGCCCCGATCCCCGCGCGCTGCGCGCGGCGAGCGGGCCGCACGCGCGCGGCTCGGTGCTGGTGGCGGCGGTGTTCCGCGCCTTCCTCCTCATCTACCGCGCGCGCACTGCGGACCTGTTCCGCATCGCGTCGCAGGGCACGGGCACGCTGCCGGCGGGCGACATCCACCCCGACCTGGCGCAGCGGCTGGCCGCGGAGGCGGCCCGGTGCGCCGAGCGGGTGCTGCAGATGTGCATCCGCGCCATCGACTACTGCCCGCCCGTGGACATCACCTTCGGCGACTTCCTGCGGGGCGTGATCACGGCGGACCTGGACTACGCTCCCGAGGACCCGGCCGGCTTCCGCATCGTGTTCATCGAGAGCTTCCGGGAGTGGGGGATCCATCCGCGCGGGGTGACCAGCCTGGGGATCGACGCCCTGGCGTGGCCCCGCGGCGACGATCTGCTGCAGGACCACGGCGGCGGGGTCCCCGCCGGGCTCGCCGGGGTCGACGTCCGGCGGAACCTCAGGGAGTTCGCGGCCTCGGCCATGGGCGCCTGGGACCTGGAGAGCAGCCGCTACGAGGTGTGGAAGCGGCTCGCCCCCGCCCGCGCGAGGCTCCGGGAGTGGCTGCACGACGGCGACGGAATGGGCCGCCACTACGCCAGGCTCTTCGGCCTGGTGGTGGATCCTGCCGCCCCGCCCACCGTGGCCCGCGACCGGTGGGGGGAGCCGGCGGTGGAGGTGCACGCGGTCCGCCCCGCGCTGCGGCGCACGCTGGGCGGGGGCGCGCGGACCGACCTGGTGATCGAGGTGACGCAGCGCCGCTTCGGCTACTTCGAGCGGGAGGTGCAGGCGGGCGTGGACCGCGGCGAGCGCTCGCCGGACGACTGGCCGCACGACTTCGTCTTCCGCGCGGGGTGCACCGTCCTCGTGGACCCGGTGACGGCGGAGGTGCGGCGCGTGATCCGCACCGCCGCCCCGGTGGACGACGACGACGAACTGGAGCGGGTGCGGCGGTTCCACGCCGGCGAGGCGGGCGCCGCCGGCAACGCGTTCGACGCGGGGCTCCCGGGAAGCCTGGGGCGGCTGGGCGTCACCCGGCGCGACGAGCCCTTCGCCATGCTTCACCGGATGGAGGCGTGACGATGCCCAGGCTCAGGCCGCCCGGGGACGGCGCGACCGTCCGCATGTACCGGCAGGGCCACGGCGACTGCTTCCTCCTCGCGCTGCCGCGCGACGGCGGCGGCGAGGCCGTGTACGTGCTCGTGGACTGCGGGTACAAGCCGGGCTCCCCGGCTTACCTGGGCGGCCGGACCATCGACGACGTGGTGAAGCACGTGGGCGAGGCCACCGGCTGGCACCTGGACCTGGTGGTGGTCACCCACGGGCACCAGGACCACGTCAACGGCTTCTGGAGGGAGACGTCGAACCCCTTCGCGCGGTTCCGGGTCGACGAGGCGTGGATGGCGTGGACCGAGGACCCCGCCGACGCGCTGGCGAACGAGCTGCGCGGGCGCCGCCGCGACCTCCTGCTGGGGCTGCTCGCCGCGCGGCGCAGGCTCGCCGCCGCGGCGGGCGACCAGGACCCCGTCCTGCACCGCGTGGATGGCCTGCTGGCGACGGAGCTCGGCGGGGACGGGGAGTCGCCGGAGGAGGCGGAGCGCTTCGCCGCCGGCGGCCCGGCTCGCTCCGTCAACGAGCGGGCGATGCAGCGGGTCCGGGACAAGGCGCGCGCCGGCAGGGGGGTGCGATACCTGGTCCCCGGGGAGGGTCCGCGCGCAGTCCCCGGCTCCGCGGGGGTGCGCGCCTACGTGCTCGGCCCCCCGCGCGACGAGGCGCTGCTGCGCGACGAGGCCCCGGCGGGCGACGAGGCGTTCCCGACGGGGAGCCACGCGCGGGGGCTTTCCTTCCGCGCGGCCGTGGCCGGGGCGGGGAAGGGCGCCGCGCCCTTCAGCAGCCGACACTGCGTCCCCATGGAGCGGGCGCTGGACGAACCGGGGTCCTTTCTCGTCCGGCACTACGGGCGCGAGGGCGACGGCGTGGACGACCGGGACCACGTGGAGGTGCCGCCCGACGCGCCCTGGCGCCGCATCGACGACGAGTGGCTCCGCTCCGCCGAGGGGATGGCGCTCGCGCTGAACACCGGCGTCAACAACACCAGCCTGGTGCTCGCCTTCGAGCTGCCCCGGACCCGCAAGGTGCTGCTCTTCGTGGGCGACGCGCAGCGAAAAAGCTGGGTCTCGTGGCCGCGCTGCGAGTGGAAGGAGAACGGCGCCACGGTGACCGCGCGCGACCTCCTGGGACGCACGGTGCTGTACAAGGTGGGGCACCACGGCAGCCACGACGCCACCCTGGACGGCCGCGCCGACGATCCGCACCCCAACCTGGCGTGGATGGCCCGGGGCGAGTACGCGGGCGAGTTCACGGCGATGATCACCGCCGTCGGCCAGTGGGCCGTGAACGACAACGACCCGCCGTGGCACCACCCGCTCCCGTCCATCCGCAGGGCGCTCCTCGAAAAGGCGCAGGGCCGGGTGTTCCAGACGGACGTGGCCCGCCCCGGGAAGCCGGCCGGCGTGCCCGACGAAGCCTGGGAAGCCTTCATGGCCCGCGCGGACTTCCAGGAGCTGTACTTCGACTGTACGATCCACGACCGGTGAGAGCGGATCCGGTTGAAACGGCCTGGTTCGGGCGTGCCCGGCCTCGATCCCGGGGCGCGCTTGCGGGCGCGGACGTTTCCGCGCACGATTACCGCGTGTCGGCACGCCGAGCCGCGCCCTCCGGCGCCCGGTGCTCCGCCGCCCCCCCGCCTCCCGGTCAGATGCCTGAGCTCCGCCTCCTCCTCCGCGCGGCGCGTGCCTGCCCGGGCGCGCTGCCGCTCCTGCTCGCCGCCGCTTTCGCGGCGGCGCCGCCGGCCGCCGGCCCGGCCGGCGCGCAGCTCACGCTGCGCCTCGCCGCGGTGCCGGAGGGCACGCCGGCGGGCGCCGTCCACGTGGCCGGCACCTTCAACCGCTGGAACCCCGCCGATCCCGCCTACCGGCTGGCGCGGCGGGGCGGGGCGTGGGAGATCACGCTCCCGGACTCGGTCCGCGGGCCTGTGGAGTTCAAGTTCACGCTGGGGTCGTGGGAGACCGTGGAGGTGGACTCCGCGGGCGGGGGCGTCGCCAACCGGAGGTTCGTGGCGCCGGCCGCGGGAGCCGCCACGTACGCCGGCGCCGTGGCCGCGTGGCGCGACCCGCGGTCGGCGCCGCGCCCCGCGTCCACCGCCACCCGCTCGGTGTCGGTGCTGGACACCGCGTTCGCCATGCCGGAGCTGGGGCGCAGGCGCCGGGTGTGGATCTACCTCCCGCCCGGCTACGCCACCTCCGGCAGGCGCTACCCCGTGCTCTACGTGCACGACGGGCAGAACGTGTTCGACGCCGCCACCGCCTTCGCCGGCGAGTGGGGGGTGGACGAGTCGCTGGACAGCCTGCAGGCCCTGGGCGATCCCGGGGCCATCGTGGTGGCGGTGGACCACGGCGGCGAGCGCCGGCTGGACGAGTACTCGCCCTGGACCCACCCGCGGCACGGCGGCGGCCAGGGCGACGCGTACGTGGACTTCCTCGCCCACACGCTCAAGCCCTACGTGGACCGGCGCTTCCGCACCCGTCCCGGCCGCGGGAGCACCGCCGTGGCGGGATCGAGCATGGGCGGGCTGATCTCGCTGTACGCCGCGCTTCGCCACCCGGACGTGTTCGGGCGGGCCGCCGTCTTTTCGCCGTCGCTCTGGTTCGCGGCGGACTCCGTGCTCGCCCTCGCCCGCCGGTCGGGCCCGCCCCGCCCCGGCACCCGCATCTACATCGTCACCGGCGCGCGGGAGGGAGACACCCCCGAGGCATACGTCCGCGACCACCGCGCCCTGGTGGACACGCTCGCGGCCGCCGGCTTCGCAGCGGGGCGCGAGGTGGAGGCGCACGTCCGCGCCGACGGCACCCACTCCGAGTGGTTCTGGCGGCGCGAGTTCCCGGCCGCGTACCGGTTCCTGTTCGGCGGCGTGCGGGAGCCGCCCCGCCCGCGCATCCCGCTCCGCAAGGACGCCGGCGGCGCCGGTCGGGACGACGCGCCGGCAGACCCCGCTTGATGGCATAGACCCGACCCCCCGAAAAGGACCGCCATGCGCCGTTCCGTCCTCGCCCCGCTCTGCGCCGCCCTGCTCGCGTCCGCCGCCGCCCACGCGCAGCAGCAGGGGGCGCGCCCTCCCGTCGCGCCCGCCGCGGCCTCCTGGACCCCGGGCGCGACCTGCTACGAGGTGTTCGTGCGCTCCTTCTTCGACAGCGACGGCGACGGGGTGGGCGACCTCGACGGGCTCATCCGGAAGCTGGACTACATCAACGACGGCACCCCGGCGTCGACCGGTGACCTGGGCGCCCGCTGCATCTGGCTGATGCCGGTGGCGGCGTCGCCCAGCTACCACGGCTACGACGTGACGGACTACTACCGCGTCAACCCGGAGTACGGCACCAACGACGACTTCAAGCGGCTGGTGGCCGAGGCGCACCGGCGCGGCATCCGCGTGCTGGTGGACATGGTGCTGAACCACTCGTCCAGCGAGCACCCCTTCTTCAAGCACGCCGCGCTCTACACCGACTCGCCGTACCGCGACTGGTACCTGTGGCAGCCGCGGCACCCCGGGGTCAAAAACCCGTGGGGCTCGGACAACTGGCACGCGGCGCCGCTGCGGGGCGAGTACTACTTCGGCCTGTTCTGGAGCGGGATGCCGGACCTCAACGTGGAGAACCCCGAGGTGGTGCGGGAGACCAGGCGGATCGCGACGTTCTGGATCGACAGCATGGGGGTGGACGGGTTCCGGCTGGACGCCATCCGACACCTAGTGGAGGCGGACACCGGGCGTCAGGTGCAGAACCTCCCCGGCACGCACGTCTTCCTGCGCGACTACGCCGCGCACGTCCGCAGCGTCGATCCCCAGGCGTTCACCATCGGCGAGGTGTGGGACAGCACGGGCGCGATGCTCGCCTACTACCCCGACCAGCTCGACGCGCACTTCGCCTTCGAGGTGTCGGACTCCATCGTGAGCGCGGTGAAGACCGGCTCGGCCCGGGGCCTGCTCCCGCCCGTCCTGCGGCTGCAGCGCGAGCTGCCGGCGAACCGGTATTCGCCGTTTCTCCGCAATCACGACCAGACCCGCACCGTCACGGCGCTCGGCGGCGACCCGGCCCGCGCCCGGGTGGCGGCCACCCTGCTTCTGACCCTCCCCGGCCTGCCTTTCGTCTACTACGGCGAGGAGATCGGGATGAGCGGCGACAAGCCGGACCCGCGCCTGCGCACGCCCATGCAGTGGAGCGGCGGCCCGGCCGCCGGCTTCACCCGCGGCGTGGCCTGGGAGCCCCTGCAGCCGGATTCGCTCACGGCCAACGTGGAGGCCCAGGAGCGCGACCCCGGCTCGCTCCTCAACCTGCACCGCCGCCTGATCCACCTGCGCGCCGAGAACCCCGCGCTCGCCACCGGCGAGCTGGTGCCGCTCACGGCGAGCAGCGGCGCGGTGGCGGCGTACCTGCGCCGCGAGGGCGGACGCGCGGTGCTGGTGGTCGCCAACCTGGGCGCGGCGCCGCTTTCCCGCGTGACCCTGGCCTCTGCCGACGGCGCGCTCCCGGCGGGCCGCTACACGGTGCGCAGCCTGCTCGGCGGGCCGGGCGGCGCCGCGCTGACGGTGGGCGGGGACGGGCGCATCCGGGGATATGCCCCGTTCCGCGCGCTGGGGCCGCTGGAAAGCCACGTGCTGGAGCTTTCCGGCGGGCGGTGAGCCCCGGGTGCGGGCTGACGCCGCACGGACCTTATCCCGCATCGCACATTCAGACCGGAGGATTCCCGTGGCCGCGACAGAATCGTCCAGAGCGGCGGCGAACTTTTTCGAGGGCGTCACGCCGATCCTGAGGGTGCGGGAGCTGGCGGCCAGCGTCCGGCACTACGTGGAGGTGCTGGGCTTCCGGGTGGACTGGACGGACGAGGGGATGGTGTCGGTGTCGCGGGACCGCTGTTCCCTCATGCTGTGCGAGAGGGCGCAGGGGAATCCCGGCACGTGGGTGTGGATCGGGGTGGAGGACGCGGGCGCGCTCCACGCCGAGTACCGGGCGAGCGGCGCCGTCATCCGCCTGGAGCCGACCGATTTCCCGTGGGCGTACGAGATGCATGTGACGGATCCGGACGGCCACGTGCTGCGCTTCGGCTCGGAGCCGCGGGCGGATGCGCAGCCCGGGAGCCGGGCCGTGTCGTGGGACTGACGCTCGCGGCCAGACCGATGGTCGGTCGGCGATCCGGCTCCGGAGCGGAGAACCGCGCATGGCGGGCGTGATCCTCACGCCGGTGAGCGAGCTGATGCCGCGGGCCGAGCGCACGCTCGGCCGGGTGATGGCGCGGCTGCGGGCGCTGGCCCCGGACGCCGGGCTGCACCACATCGGCGCTACGGCGCTGCCCGGGGCGCTCACCAAGGGGGACGTGGACGTGCTGGTCCGGGTGGCGCCGGCGAAGTTCCCAGCGGTGGTGGACGTTTTGGGGCTGCACTTCGCCGTGAAGCAGCCGGCCAACTGGACGCCTTCGTTCGCCAGCTTCGGCGACGACGACGGCCACGAGCTGCCGCTGGGGATCCAGGTCGTCGTGGAGGGCGGCGCCGAGGACATCTTCCTCTTCCTCCGCGACCACTTCATCTCCAATCCCGGCGCGCTGGCCGAGTACGACCGCCTGAAGACGGCCCACGCGCCCGACGGTGCGGAGGCGTACTGGCGGGCGAAGGCCGCGTACCTGGGGAGCATCCTGGAGGGCAGGGAAGCGCGCGCCTCCGTCCCGGACCGGGACGGCCCGCCGGGCGCCGACCGCTCCCCACCCGCACCGTAGGAGGCGACGCATGATCCGGCTCGCGATCCCCGTGCTGCACGTGTCCAGCTCCGCCGCGGCGGAGGCGTTCTACGCCGGGCTCGGCTTCCGCGCGCTGTGGGCGTACCGCCCCGACGAGTCGCTGGCCGACCCGTGCTACATGGGCGTGGCGCGCGACGGGGTGACGCTGCACCTCTCGTCGTTCTCGGGGGACGGTGTCGCGGGGGGCGTCGTCTTCCTGCTCGTCGACGACGTGGACGCGCTGCACGCGGAACTCGTGGGGCGGGGGGTGCCCATCGCCCTCGCGCCGACGGACCAGACCTGGGGCAACCGCGAGATGTACGTGAAGGACACGGACGGCAACAGTATCCGCTTCGCGCAGGAGGGCGGGGGCTAGGCTGCCGTTAATCGTAACCAATGCAATGCCGTCCCAGTACTCCGCACGTTTTTGGCCGTACGGAAACCTCGTCACTTGGGCTAAGTTTCTCTGCGAGTGTCAAGGGGCAACTCTCTCGATGAATTTCACCTAACAGGAATTACTTCATGGATAGGAAGTTCAACCCCTGGGCGAAGAACGCTAAAGACGCACAGAAACCAGAGGAGATCGCGGAAGAGCGAATCGCGCAATGGCGCCGTGGAGTGAAGGCGTTGGCTAATAGGTATTTCAAGCCAGATCTGAAATTGAATAATCTCGGGCTCAAAACGGTGCCGGTTAGCCTGCGCGCGGTTCCAAGGCTCAGAATCCTGAATCTTTCTGATAATAAGATCCAGGAATTACCTGAGTGGATCGGGGAACTTTCGGTTGACTTTCTCAATCTCTCGGGGAATCAAATTAGAAGCTTACCCGAAAGCATCGGGACAAGTGGAATCACGTTTTTATTGCTGCACCGTAATCGCCTTGAAGTGCTTCCGCAGGTACTTCGGACAATGCCTCGGCTTGAGTTGCTAGGTCTCCTTGGGAACCCAGGCTTGGGCATTCCAGATAGCATTTTAGATCATGGACACTCCGACACTATCCTTCAGTATTATTTTGAAACTCGAAACGAAAAGGGGCACCCGCTACTCGAATTGAAGCTTCTACTCGTCGGCCGCGGGAAAGCGGGAAAGACATCACTCGTGAAGCGCCTTGCCGACGAAGAACCTGACGAAAGAGAGTCGGAAACACACTCGATAGCGATTCGTGAACTGGTGTTTGGATGTCCACGCGGCAAGGTACGAACGCGAGCCTGGGATTTTGGTGGGCAGGAAATCCTTCATTCGACGCACCAGTTCTTTCTCTCCGAGCGCAGTCTTTACCTGCTGGTGCTGGAGCCGCGCAGCGACCTGGCGCAGCGTGACGCGGAATACTGGCTGAAGTTGATCGAGACGCAGGGCGGAGGCTCGCCGGTGATCGTGGTCATGAACTGGAGCCACGATCGTCGATGGAGGGTCGACGAGGTGAAGCTGCGGCGGAAGTTCCCGTTCATCGTCGGCTTCATCTCGACGGATGCGCTGCATGGTGATGGGATCGACGAACTGCGGAGCACGATCCTCCAGACCGTTGAGGAGCGGATGCCCGACGTATGGCTCCCGTTCCCGCTCCGCTGGCGCACGGTCAAGGATGAAGTCGCCGGCATGAGCGACAATTTCCTCACCTATGATCAGTACACGGCGCTGTGTGCCGAGTATGGGGAGATCGATCCGGATTCGCAGGCCGCCCTCGCGGAAATCCTGCACGCGCTTGGCCTTGCACTATACTTCGGCAAGGACCCGCGGCTCCACGATACTCGGGTGCTCAACCCAGGCTGGGTAACCGGCGGGGTGTACGCCGTGATCCGCGCGCCCTCGGTGGCGGAGAACGACGGGCAACTCGCCGTGGGCGACATGCCCCGCGTGCTGCGGGAGGCGGAGGCCGAGAACGTCGTGAACGCGGCCGACTACCCGCCTGAGACCCACCCGTTCATCTTGGAGCTGATGCGTGCCTTCCAGCTCTGCTTCGCGAGCGAGGAAGAACCCGGTGAGGCATTGGAGCCGGCCAGACCCGTGCGCTACCTCGTCCCGGAGCTGCTGCCGGAGTTCGAGCCGGAGATGCCGGAGCCGTGGGACGAGGCGCCGGTCCGCCTGCGCTACACCTACGAAGTCCTGCCGCCCGGGCTGCTCCCCCGCTTCATCGTGCGTACCCATGCGCTGAGTGACGGCGCGCCGCACTGGCGCCACGGCGTAGTGCTGCGCCACGGCGACGCCTCGGCGCTGATCCGCGAGGAGTCGGACCGGCCGGAGCTGTACGTGTTCGTGCTCGGCGGCGACGACGACACGCGGCGCGTCCTGGTCGCCATGGTGCGCAACGAGCTGCAGGCGCTCCACCGCGAGATGAAGATGGAGCCGGTGGAGGACCTGGAGCTGACCGGCGAGGCCGAGCGCTGGATCGGCGTCGAGGCGTTGCGCGACTTCGACGAGCCCCAGGCACCGACGAAGAAGCTGCCGGTCCTGCCCCAGGGAACGGCGGACGTGAACGTACCTCGCGAACTCGACAAGCTGGAGCCTGCCGAGACCCGGGCGATCGATCGCGATCCGACCACGGCGCCCATCCCGGTGCGAGTTTTCGTGAGCTTTGCACACGACGACGAGCGGCAGCTCAAGCGCCTCGATGCGATGCTCGACGTGCTGGAACAGCAGCACGGGCTGGTGTCGTGGCGCGACAAGCGGCTCATCGCGGGCGAGGAATGGGACGAGGAGATCCGGCGGCGATTGGAGGAGATGGACATCTTCCTGTTCATCGCGAGCCAGACGTCGCTCGTGCGCCCGTACATCAAGGATCCGGAGATCAAGCGCGCCCGAGAACGCAAAGCGGAAGACGGTGTCGAGATCGTGACCGTGAAGCTGGAGCCCTGCGCTGCGGACGAAGATCCCTTCCTGGGCAAGCTCCAGCGGCTTGCACCGAAGTACAGCAGCATCGCAGAAACGAAGCTCAGGTCTGTGGCGTGGGAACAGGTGCGAAAGGACCTGCTGCCCGTGATCGCCCGCGTGCGCGAGAAGAAGAAAAAGGCAGCCCGGCAGCGGGGACCATGACGGCGCTCTGGGCGCCTCACCCGCGTCACCGGTTCACGAGCAGCGATCCTCCCTCCACCGAGCATCCCGCAGTCGCCGCGGCGGCCCTGTCCCCCACGCTGTCGCACGCCCGCCGACGCATGCCGCCCTCCTGCGCCAGCAGCGCCAGCGCGACCCCGTTGGTCCACCCGAAGCCGTCCTGCGTCGGGTACTCCCCGCCGCCCGCCGCCCGCGCGGGGTCCCCCACGTCGTACTTCTCCGTCATCTTCCCCGTCGCGCGGTAGGTGCGCCGATTGAGCGCCAGCCAGCGCGCGCGGGCCGTGTCCGCCAGGTCGGCGCGGCCGTAGCGGCGCACCCCCTCCATGGCCAGCCACTGCAGCGGCGGCCACCCGTTGGGCGCGTCCCATTGCTGGCCGGAGGCGATCCCCGTGGTCACGAACCCGCCCGCCCGGAGGAAGTCGCGCTCCAGGCGGGCGGCCGTCCTGCGCCCCTGCTCCGCCGTGGCGAGCCCGAAGTAGAGCGGGGCCGCCGCCGCCAGGGTGGGGCGGTCCGCCACGCGCTCGCCGCTCCGCCAGCGCACGTCGTAGAAGAAGCCGGAGGCCGGGTCGTACGCGGCGGCGAGCAGCGCCGTCCTGCGCGCCGATGCCGCGCGGTCGAAACGCGCCGCCGCCTCCGCGTCGCCCGGCCGGCCGCGGAACCGGCGGAGCGCGGCGATGGTGCGCTCCGCGTGGTACAGCAGGCTGTTCAGGTCCACGGGCGCCAGCTCCGTCGTTTCCAGCGTGCGCAGGTCGCGCGGGTCGCGCATCCAGCGGCTGGAAAAGTCCCAGCCGCTCTCCGCCGCCGCGCGCACCTCGCGGTAGAGCGCCTCGCGCCGGCCGGCGGGAAGCGTCTGCGCCAGCGCGTAGTCCTCGCGGTACGACTCCGGGCGGGGCTCCGGCCGGTCGTCCCAGTAGCGGTTCAGGAGCGCGCCGCCGGGGAGGCGCACCACGCGGCGGTGCGCGGCGCCGGGAGCGACCCGCTCCGCGCCCTCCATCCAGAAGGCGTGCTCCGCCTCCAGCGCGTCCAGGTAGCCGAGCACCCGGGCCGTGTCCGCGGCGCGCGCGTACAGCCCCACCATCGCCGCCAGGAACGGCGGCTGGCTGCGGCTCAGGTAGTAGCTGCGGTTGCCGTTGGGGACGTGGCCGACGGTGCGCGCCAGGTGGGCGAAGTTGTCGAGCATGCTCCGCACCAGGTCCACGCGCCCGCTCTCCACCAGCCCCAGCATGGTGAAGTACGAGTCCCAGTAGTAGACCTCGCGGAAGCGCCCGCCGGGCACCACGTACGCGTTCGGCAGCGGGACCAGAGACGAGCGGGGATCCGCGCGGTCCGGCGGGCGGGTGAGGGCGGGCCAGAGCGCGCGGACGTGCGCCTCCATGGGGCGCGAAGTGTCCGCGCGGACCCCCTCGCCGGCCGGGCGGGGGAGCTCGAAGCGGCGCTCCACGAACGCCTTCAGGTCCAATCCGCCCCGTTCCCGGGCCGCCGCGTACCGCGCCGCGATCTCCGCCGGCGGCGCGAGCGGGCGGGCGTCCACGAAGGTCTTGGAGTCCGGGAAGATCCCCGCCGTCTGCACGTCGTGGAAGAGCGGGCCCAGGTCGCGCGAGGGATCGTAGCGCGCGGCGTCCGCGGCGGGCCCGGAGGGTGTAGCGGCGGCCGGGGCGCCGCTCCCGCACCCGGCCGCCAGGAGGAGCGCCGCGGCGAGCCCGAAGGCGCCCGCCGCGGCGCGTCCGCGGGGCCGCAGCGTCACGACGGGCGGGAGCCCGGCTCGTCCACCAGCCCGGTGCTGGGGACCGGCTGCACCGAGCCCTGCAGGGTCAGCAGCCCGTGCTCGTCCGCGTCGATCACCGCAGCCTCCGGCACGTCGCGGTCGCCCACGTCGTCCACGATCATCACCAGCGCGGCCGCGGCCAGCAGCGACACCCCGCCGATCATCACCATGTACAGCGACGCGTCGGGGTTGGACTCGCCGAACAGGGAGCGGATGATGGGCCCGAAGGTGAGCGCCGCCAGGATCTCGGGGATCACGATGAAGAAGTTGAACACGCCCATGTAGACGCCCATCCGGTGCGGGGGCAGCGCGCCGGCCAGGATGGCGAAGGGCATGGACAGGATGGACGCCCAGGCGATCCCCACGCCCACCATCGTCAGCAGCAGCAGGTAGCGGTCGTGGATGCCGTACACGCTCAGCAGCCCCACGCCGCCGCACACCAGCGCGAGCGCGTGCGTGGCCTTGCGGCTGGTGGCCGCCGCCAGCCGGGGGAGCGCGAACGCCACGGCGAAGCAGGTGACGGAGTACACCGCGAACGTCAGCCCGCCCCACTCGATCCCCCGGGCGTACAGCGTCGAGTCCGGGTCCGTGGCGCCGAACACGTGCCGCGCCACGGTGGGCACGAAGAACATCCACATGCAGAACAGCCCCAGCCAGGTGAAGAACTGCACCACGGCCAGCTGCTTCATGGTCCGCGGCATCTCGCGGATGGCGCCGCCGATCTCGCCCAGGAGCGCCGCCGGCCCGCTGCGGCCGCGCCGCTCTCGCTCGAAGGCGGCCATGTCCTCGGGCGGGTGCTCGGTGGTGGTGAACACCGTCCACAGCACCGCCAGCAGGAACACCGCCGCGCCCACCTGGAAGCTGTAGTACACGGTCAGCGGGATGCCGCTCGCCGTGCTCCCCGTCACCCCCGTCGCGCCGAACAGGAAGGGCAGCGCGTTGGCGAGGCTGGCGCCCACCCCGATGAAGAACGACTGCATCACGAAGCCGGAGGTGCGCTGGCTCGCGGGTAGCTTGTCGGCCACGAAGGCGCGGAACGGCTCCATGCTGACGTTGATGGAGGCGTCCAGGATCCAGAGCAGCCCCGCCGCCATCCACAGCGCGCTCGACGTGGGCATGAAGAAGAGCGCGACCGAGGCCAGGATGGCGCCCACCAGGAAGTACGGCCGCCGCCGCCCCAGCCGGCCCCAGGTGCGGTCGCTCAGCGCGCCCACGATGGGCTGCACCAGGAGCCCCGTGACCGGGGCCGCGAGCCAGAGCAGCGGCACCTCGTCCGGCCGCGCCCCCAGCCGCTCGTACACCGCGGACATGTTGGCGAGCTGCAGCCCCCAGCCGAACTGGATGCCGAGGAAGCCGAAGCTCATGTTGAACATCTCGCGGAAGCTGAGGCGCGGTTTCTCCATCGCGAGTCTTCTCCGGGGGTGGTGGGGTGGAGCGGACCGGCCGGCGGGCGCGGCCGGGTTCCGCTCGCGCGGGAGCGGCTGCACGCCGATGCGGGGGCGGCGACGGCAGGACGGCGGGAATTTGTCGCGACACCCGACAAATACCATATAGGCACGGGAGGCGGCGCGCGGCAAGGGCGACACGGCCTCCCGCGCCGCTTCCGCCCCATTTCGTCAACCGTCGTGACGAATTCGCGCCGGGGAGCGGACGCGTCCGGCGCCGAACTTGCGCGCGGCCGCGGCGACCCGGTCACGGAGGAGCGGCCGATGAAGAGCGAGCGGCAGAAGATGCTGGCGGGGGAGCCGTACGACCCCCTGGACCCCGAGCTGGCCGCGGCGCGGGCGCGCGCGCGGGACCTGTGCCAGGCGCTGAACGCCACCCGCGAGGCGGAGCAGGACGCGCGGCGCCGCATCCTGGGCGATCTGTTCGGCGCGGGCGGAGACACGGTGTGGATGCAGACGCCGTTCTTCTGCGACTACGGCTCCAACATCAAGCTGGGGGAGCGCGTGTTCTTCAACTTCAACTGCGTGGTGCTGGACGTGTGCCCGGTGCGCATCGGCAGCTTCACGCTCTTCGGGCCCGCGGTGCAGATCCTCACTCCGCTGCACCCCATGGACGCCGCGCTGCGCCGGCGCGAGGAGTTCGGCAGGCCGGTGGAGATCGGGTCGGACGTGTGGGTGGGGGGCGGGGCCATCATCCTGCCCGGCGTGCGGATCGGGTCGCGCGCCGTGGTGGGCGCGGGGAGCGTGGTCACGCGCGACGTGCCGGAGGGGGTGTTCGCCGCCGGGAACCCGTGCCGTGTCATCCGGGAGGTCGCGGAGTGATCATTGGACCGGTCGCATGGGGATGAAAAGCTTGGGTTCGGGCGTGCCCCCGGCTGCGCCGGGGTCGGGCTTCGGCTCCGTAACGCACGAAACAACCGTGCGTAACGGAGTCGAGCCCCGGCGGAAACAGCCCCGCCGGGTCTCGCCCCTTCGGGCCGAAATCCCTCACGCGGGTTTCGCGCTGGCGTCCGCTGGGGTGGGCCCCCTCACCCCCCGGCCCCCTCTCCCCCGCAAGCGGGGGAAAGGGGGAGGACTGCACGGCTTCCCTGCATCCGCGTGTTGCGGATGCCCGGGGGCGCCTGGCTCGCACGGATTGCGGATGAGCGGACGCATGGAGGGACGGTGAACTCCAACGACGCGCTCGCCCTGCTGCGCGCGGCGGTCCCCGCGGCGGAAGGCGAGACGTGGGCGGACCTGGGGGCGGGCGGGGGCGTGTTCACCCGCGCGCTCGCGGCGCTGGTGGGCGAAGCGGGGCACGTGTACGCGGCGGACGCGGACGGGCGGGCGGTGCGCGCGCTGCGTGCGTGGGCGGCGGAGGCGCGCGGCGGACCCGCCGTCACGGTGCTCCGGGCGGACGTCACGGCGCCGCTCTCGCTTCCCCCGCTGGACGGGGTGCTCCTGGCCAACGTGCTCCACTTCGTCGCGGACGCGGGGGCCGCGCTGCCGCGCATCGCCGCGCACCTGCGCCCCGGCGGGCGCCTTGTGCTGGTGGAGTACGAGGGGCGGCGGCCGGGCCCCTGGGTGCCGTACCCGGTGTCCGCAGCGCGCTTCCGGGAGCTGGCCCCCGCCGCCGGGCTCGGTCCGCCGGAGGTGGTCGCCACTCGCCCCTCCGCCTACGGCGGAGAGATGTACGTCGCCACGGCGCTGCGGGCGGAGGACGCGGCGGAGCCTGGAGGGATGATCGGCTGGCCGGTTTGAACGGAAAGATTTGGCCGTACTCACGGCTGCGGCTCCGCAGCACGATCAGGTACTGGACGCACAGTGGCGCCGGAGGGCCCCGGCGGGTATAGCCGGTTCCGGAGAAACAGACGGGGGAATCTCGCCGCGTGATTCCCCCGCTTTTGTCCGTGTGTCGCTCGGCCCGGTACTCCCCGAAGCGCGAAGCCGGTCTAGGGATTGATCAAGCAGGCGCACGTGCCGTCCAGCACGCATTTGCCGCCGGGATAACCCCGGTCCACGCACCACTGGTGACAGAAAGCATTCCCTCCCGGTGACGGTATGCAGATCCCATCGCCTTCTGTTATCTGAGGCCCTGCGAACGCCTGGGTGGCTCCGAACCCGAACACGATCGCGCAGGAGACGCCGGACAGCCCCGTGCGCAGGTAGATGAAGGAACGGCTCATCACGTTCTCCGGTGAAGCGGTGAACCCGCGAGCGGTGCGGGCACGAGGGGGGAAACACGTTAAGCGCCGTTTTGCCGCACGGCAATGATTCAGTTCGGCTACTTCTCCGAAGACGTCCCAGGTGCAACGGAGTCGAGACCCGGCGGGTGAATCTCTGAACCGAGGTGCCCCGCCGGCGATGCTCTGGGCAACCGGATCGATGGTTGACTCTTCTGGCCTATTCAGGGTTTCCCGGCGGCCGCCCGTCTCGCGCGAATTCTGCGTCACGCCTCGTCCGCCTCGCTGAGCCCCGCGTGGGCGAGGGCGTCCGCGAGCCGGTCGAAGCGGGCGTAGTACGCCACCCGCCCGCCCGCCACGCGGAACACCGAGGCGACCTCCGCCTCGCCGAGGGCGTCGCCGCCTTCCGGGGAGCGCCACTCGGCGTGCTGCTGCACCACCACCGCGTCTCCGCGCGCAAAGGTGCGGCGCGGGTGCAGCCGGACGCGCGCGTGCCCCAGCCACCCGCGCAGCAACTCCAGGCCGCGCCCGGAGCCGCGCGGGCCCACGATCTCCACATCGGGAGAGGAAAGGGCCAGGACCGCGTCGGGGTCCTCGCGGTTCAGCGCTTCCTGCCAGGCCAGCACTACGGCTGCGGGCGACGGGTCGTGCATGGGTTCTCCACGGTGTCGGGGGCGGTCGGCGGGCAGATCCGCCCGCGCAGTCTCTCGTACGGAAGCCATGTGAGCACGCTCCTCGGGCATCGTCAAGGCGCCGGAGGCAGGAATGCCGCGCGGTCCTCTCCCTTACTCCCGCTCGCGGGGGAGATGGGGGCCGGGGGGTGAGGGGGCCCACCCCGGCGGACGCCAGCGCCAAAGCCGCGTGAGGGATTTCGGCCCGAAGGGGCGAGACCCCGCGGGGCAGTTTCCGCGGGGGCTCGACTCCGTTAGCCCGCGTTGTTTGCGGGCTTACGGAGCCGAAGCCCGACCCCGGCGCCAGCCGGGGGCACGCCCGGACCCTGGTCTTTCACCCACGTAGTTGCGCCGCCGAACCCGCAGGGGCTCAGGGAGGCGCTGGCGGGCGAGCCCCGCCGACGCCCGGTCCGGCGCGGACGGCCCCTGGTGGCGCGGCGCCCCGGCGCCGTACTTTCCAGGCCTCGTCGCGGAGGCTGCTCCCTGGGGGGCGCGAGAAGCCCGCGGGGACGCCGGAGGAGCACGTGAACCCCCGGGACCGGTGCGCGCCTGGCTCCCGGCCCCGATCCGCCCCACCGCCCACCGGAGCCGAGGCCGCGTGCACGCATCCATCCGCAGGGTCCTGGGCTCGCAGGAGACCGGGCTGGTCGTCGTGGTGGCGCTCGTCGCCGTGGGGCTCGCGCTGCTCGCGGGGTCGCACGTGGACCGCCGCACCGGCGAGATGGTCAACGACTTCTGGAACTCGCACACCCTCATCCAGACGGCCACGGACGCGAGCTTCTTCGCCATCATGGCGCTGGGGGCCACGGTGGTCATCATCTCGGGCGGGATCGACCTGTCGGTGGGGTCGATCTACGCCCTTTCCGGCGTGTGCATGGCCCTCCTCCTCCGCGCCGCGGGGCCCATGGGCGACACGCGGACAGTGCTCCTGGGGTTCCTGGCGTGCGCCGGGGTGGGGCTTCTCTGCGGGCTGGTGAACGGCGCGCTGGTGGTGGGGCTGCGGGTGCACCCCTTCATCATCACCCTGGGCACCATGTGGATGCTGCGCGGCGTGGCCTTCGTCGCCACGCGGGCGGAAAGCATCCTGGTGCCGACTGCGCTCACCGCCGTCGCCAAGGCGCCGCTGGGGCTGGGGAGCGGGGGCCTGTACCCGGTGCCCATGCTGGCGATGCTGGTGCTGGCCGCGGTGGGCGCCGTCTACCTGACGCGCACGGTGCCCGGGCGGCACGTGTTCGCCTTCGGCGGCAACCTGGAGGCGAGCCGCTTCGCCGGGCTCCCGCTGGGGCGCATCCAGGTGGGGGTGTTCGCCGTGTCGGGGCTCACGGCGGGGATCGCGGCGTTCCTGGGGGCGAGCTTCTACGGCTCGGCGTCGTCGGGCGACGCGCAGGGCTACGAGCTGTACGTGATCGCCTCGGCGGTGGTGGGCGGGGCGAGCCTGGTGGGGGGGAAGGGGAGCGCGCTCGGGGCGATGCTGGGCGCCGTGCTGATCGTGCTCTTCCGGCAGTCCATCCGCACGCTTCGGCTGGACCAGAACTACGAGTGGATCGTCATCGGCTGCGCGATCATCCTGGCGGTGGTGGTGGACCAGTGGAGCGGCCGCGTGGCGGCCCGGCGCTTGAGCCGGCCGGCGGAAAGCGCGCGGGCGCACGGGTGAATCCCCTGAGCGGAGAGAAGAAGATGAGAGCACGGATCGCGCGGGGCGCGGCGCTCCCCCTGCTGCTGGCGGCGCTGGCGGGGTGCGGCGGCGGCGAGCGGGCGGCGGACGAGGGCGGGGAGACCGCGGCGGCGGGCAGGCAGGCGGGCGCGGGGGGCGACGACGGCCGCATCCTCATCGCGCTGATCGCGAAGAGCTCCAACAACCCGGTGTTCCTGGCCGCGCGCACCGGCGCGGAGGCCGCGGCGAAGGAGATCTCGGCGCAGCCGGGCGGGCCGCGGGTGGAGATCGCCTGGCTGACGCCGCCGCAGGAGGACGGGCAGGTGCAGGCGCAGCGCATCCAGCAGGCGGTCAACGACGGCGCGGACGCCATCCTCATCTCCGCCTCGGACGCGGGCAAGGTGGCCGGCGCCATCGACGACGCGGTGGGGCGCGGGGTGGAGGTGATGACCTTCGACAGCGACGTGCCGCAGTCCCGGCGCTTCGCCTACTACGGCGTGGACGACATGCAGGTGGGGCGGGCGGTGATGGCAGAGCTGGCGACGCAGATGGGAGGAAAGGGCTCCGTGGCGATCCTGGCCGGCAACCAGAACGCGCCCAACCTGCAGCGGCGCGCGCAGGGGGTGCGCGAGGAGGCGGCGAAGCACCCGGGGATCAAGGTGGTGGACGTGTTCAACCACATCGAGACCCCACAGGACGCGGCCGCCGAGGTGATCCGCGTCAACAACGCCTACCCCGAGGTGACCGGCTGGGCGATGGTGGGCGGCTGGCCGCTGTTCACGCAGACGCTGCTCACCGACCTGGACCCCGCCCGCACCAGGGTGGTGGCGGTGGACGCGCTCCCGGCGCAGCTGCCGTACGTGGAGCGGGGGATCGCCCCGGTGCTCCTGGCGCAGCCCGTGTACCAGTGGGGGTACGTGGGGGTGAAGACCATCGTGGACAAGCTGGGCGGCAAGCCGGTGCAGGCCCGCATCCCCATGGAGCCGGTGCGGGTGAGCCGCCAGAACCTGGGCGAGTGGGCCCGCCAGCTGCAGGCGTGGGGGTTCACGGACGTGAACCCGGCCTACCTGAGGCTGTAGCGCGGTCCATGGCCGAGCCCGCCGTCCGCTTCCGGGGGATCACCCGCCGCTTCCCGGGCGTCCTCGCCCTGGACGACGTGTCGCTGGACGTGGCGGCGGGCTCGTGCCACGCGCTGTGCGGCGAGAACGGGGCGGGCAAGAGCACGCTGGGCAAGGTGCTGGCGGGGATCCACCCGGCCGACGCGGGGACGCTGGAGGTGCACGGCCGCGAGGTGAGGTTTGGGGGCCCGCGCGACGCGCTGGCGGCGGGGGTGGGGATGGTGCACCAGGAGCTGGCCTTCTGCCACAACCTGTCGGTGGCGGAGAACCTGTGCCTGGGCGCGCTCCCCTCGCGCGGCGGGGTGGTGTCGCGCGCGGAGACCGTCCGCCGCGCGGAGGCGATGCTGGCGGAGGTGGGCGCCGACGTGGACCCCACCCGCCTGGTGGGCGAGCTCAACGTGGCGCAGCAGCAGATGGTGCAGATCGCCTCGGCGGTGGGGAGCGGGGCCCGCGTGATCGTCTTCGACGAGCCCACCAGCAGCCTGAGCCAGCCGGAGGCGGAGCGGCTGTACGACCTGGTGGGGCGGCTCCGCGCGCGCGGCGTCACCTGCATCTTCGTGTCGCACCGCATGCCGGAGATCTTCCGCCTGTGCGACGCGGTGAGCGTGCTGCGCGACGGCAGGCACGTGGCCACGCGCCCCACGGAGGGGCTGACGGAGGCGGAGCTGGTGCGGATGATGATCGGGCGGCCGCTGGGCGAGTACTTCCCTCGCCACCTGGACGCCGCGCCGGGCGGGGAGCTGCTGCGGGTGGAGGGGCTGTCCGCGCCGGGACGGTTCACGGACGTGTCGTTCACGCTGCGGGCGGGGGAGGTGGTGGGGCTGGCGGGGCTGGTGGGCGCCGGCCGCTCGGAGATCGCGCAGGCGCTCTTCGGGCTGGAGCCCGGGGTGACGGGGCGCGTGTGGGTGGGGGGAAAGCCGGCGCGCATCGGGAGTCCCGGCGCGGCGATCCGCCAGGGGCTGGGGCTGGTGCCGGAGGACCGCAAGAAGCAGGGGCTGGTGCTCATCGCGAGCGGGCTCCACAACACGTCGCTCCCCATCCTGCGCCGCCTGTCGCGCCTGGGGTGGATCCGCCGCGCCCGCGAGCGCAGACTGGCCACGGAGTACTTCGCGCGGCTGCGGGTGCGCGCGCCCGGCGTGGACACCCCGGTGGCCGGCCTCTCGGGCGGCAACCAGCAGAAGATCGTGCTGGCCCGCTGGCTAGCGGCGCGCGCCCGCATCCTCATGCTGGACGAGCCCACGCGCGGCGTGGACGTGGGCGCCAAGGCGGAGATCCACGCGCTGGTGGACGAGCTGGCGGCCGGGGGGAGCGCGGTGCTCCTCATCTCCAGCGAGCTCCCCGAGGTGCTGGCTCTCTCCAGCCGCATCCTGGTGCTGCGCGCGGGCCGCCTGGTGGGCGAATTGCCGCGCGGTGGCGCCACGCAGGACGGGCTTCTCCGCCTCATGGCGGGGCTGGGAGAAGCGGGCTGAACGGCGGGGTCCGATTGAACTGCATGGTTCGGTTGAACTGCGGGGTCCGGGCGTGCCCCCGGCTGCGCCGGGGTCGGGCTGCGGCTCCGTAACGCAGCAAACAACGCTGCGTAACGGAGGCGAGCCCCGACGATACTGCCGTCGGGTCTCGCCGCTTCGCGCTCGCATCCCTCACGCGGCTCCGGGCTGGCGTCGGCTGGAACCCCCCTCCCCCCGGCCCCCTCCCCCGCAAGGGGGGAGGGGGAGCACGACACGGTGATGGCGAGAATCGCAGCGCGGAGATGCCCCTCCCCCGGAACGGGGGAGGGTGGCGAGCCTCAAGCGAGCCGGGTGGGGGCCCCTCGCGGACGCAAGCGCGAGCCCCGCGTGAGGGATTTCGGCCCGAAGGGGCGAGACCCGCGGGCAGTTTCGCGGGGCTCGACTCCGTTGGGCTGCGTTGTTTGCAGCCCTACGGAGCCGAAGCCCGACCCCGGCGTCAGCCGGGGACACGCCCGGACCCTGCCGTTTCCGTTCTACCCGTCACGACGCGACCGACATGAGCCGCAGCCAGACACAGGACGCCTACACTCCACGCCCGGAGCACCACTTCACTTTCGGGCTGTGGACCGTGGGCAACGTCGGGCGCGACCCCTTCGGCGAGGCGGTGCGCGCACCGCTGCCACCCGAGTCCATCGTGCACAAGCTGGGCGAGATCGGCGCCTACGGCGTGAACCTGCACGACGAGGACCTGGTGCCGCGCGACGCCCCGGCGGCGGAGCGCGACCGCATCGTCCGCGGCTTCCGCGCGGCGCTGGAGGAGAGCGGGGTGAAGGTTCCCATGGCGACCACCAACCTGTTCGGCGACCCGGCCTTCCGCGACGGCGCCTTCACCAGCGGCGACCCGCGGGTGCGCGCCTACGCGCTCCAGAAGACCATGCGCTCCATGGACCTGGGGGCGGAGCTCGGGGCGGAGGTGTACGTGTTCTGGGGCGGGCGCGAGGGAACGGAGACCAACGCGGCAAAGGACCCGCGCGAGGCCCTGATGTGGTTCCGCGACGCGCTCAACTTCCTGTGCGAGTACTCCCGGGCGCAGGGCTACCCGTACCGCTTCGCCCTGGAGCCGAAGCCAAACGAGCCGCGCGGCGACATCTTCCTCCCCACCATCGGGCACGCGCTGGCGTTCATCCACACGCTGGACCACCCGGAGATGGTGGGGCTGAACCCCGAGGTGGCGCACGACACCATGGCGGGGCTGGACTTCGCGCACGGGGTGGCGCAGGCGCTGGACGCGGGCAAGCTGTTCCACGTCGACCTCAACGCGCAGAAGCCGGGGCGCTACGACCAGGACCACCGCTTCGGGAGCGAGGACCCCAAGCAGGCGTTCTTTCTGGTGAAGCTGCTGGAGGACGCGGGCTACGCGGGGATGAAGCACTTCGACAGCCACGCCTACCGCACCGAGGACGAGCGCGGAGTGTGGGACTTCGCCGCCGGGAGCATGCGCACCTACCTGATCCTGAAGGAAAAGGCGAGGCGCTGGAACGAGGACCCGGAGATCCGGCAGATGCTGGCGGAGCTGCGCGCCCGCGGCGGCGGGGCGGAGGAGCGCCCGGTGTTCAGCGCGGAGAGCGCGGCCGCGCTCCGGGAGCGGCGGTTCGACCTGGCGGCGATGCGGGCGCAGGGGTACGGCTACGAGCGGCTGGACCAGCTCACCATGGAGATCCTGCTGGGGGTCCGCTAGGATGCCGGACGGGCTCCTCCTGGGGCTGGACGTGGGCACCAGCGGCGTCAAGGCGGTCCTGGTGCACCCGCGGGGCGACGTCGTGGTTTCGGCCACCGTGCCGCTGTCGCTGGCCACGCCCCGCCCCGGGTGGGCGGAGCAGGACCCGGACGGCTGGTGGGCGGCGGCGGCGGCGGCGGTACGGCGGGTGCTGGAGGCGCGGCCGGGCGCCGCGGTGGCGGCGGTGGGCATCGCGGGGCAGATGCACTCGTCGGTGTTCCTGGACGGGGCGGGGGAGGTGATCCGCCCGGCGCTGCTCTGGTGCGACGGCCGCACCACGGCGGAGTGCGCGGAGATCACGGAGCGCCTCGGCGGCGAGGCCCGCCTGCGGGAGCTGGCGGGCAACCCGGCGCTGGAGGGCTTCACCCTCCCCAAGGTGCTCTGGCTGCGCAATCACGAGCCGGCGGCCTTCGCGCGCCTGGCCACCGTGCTCCTCCCCAAGGACTACGTCCGCTTCCGCCTCACCGGGGAGCTGGCCACCGAGCCCTCGGACGCGTCGGCGACGCTGATGTACGACACCGCCCGGCTGCGCTGGAGCGGCGAGATCATGGCCGCGGTGGGGCTGCCGGCGAGCCTGCTGCCGCCCGTGGGCGGCTCGGCGGAGGTGCTGGGGCGCGTGACGGCGGGGGCGGCGGCGCTCACCGGCCTGGCGGAGGGGACGCCGGTGGTGGGCGGCGGCGCGGACAACGCCTGCGGCGCGGCGGGGGTGGGGGTGGTGGAGCCGGGGGAGGCGGTGGCGAGCTGGGGGACCTCGGGCACGGTGCTGGCGCCGCTGGCGGAGCCGCGGGTGGACCCGGGGCTGCGGGCGCACACCTTCTGCCACGTGGTCCCCGGCACCTGGTACCTGATGGGGGTGGTGCTCAGCGCCGGCGGCGCCTTCGCCTGGTACCGGGACCAGCTGGCGCGCGAGCTGGCCGGCGCGCCGGACGCGGAGCTGCGCCTGGACGAGGAGGCGGCGACGGTGCCGCCGGGCGCGGACGGGGTGACGTTCCTCCCCTACCTCCAGGGCGAGCGCACGCCGCACCGCGACGCGGCGGCGCGCGGCGCGTTCACGGGGCTGAGCCTGGCGCACACCCGGGCGCACCTGACGCGCGCGGTGCTGGAGGGGATCTGCTTCGCGCTGCGCGACTCGGTGTCCATCCTGCGGGAGCTGGGGATGGCGCCGGGGCACCTGCTGCTCACCGGCGGCGGCGCGCGCAGCCCGTTCGTCCGCCGCCTCCAGGCGGAGGTGTTCGGGCTGCCGGTGACGGTCGTGAACCGCGAGGAGGGGCCGGCCTACGGCGCGGCGCTCCTGGCCGCGGTGGGCGCGGGCGCGTTCCCGGACCTGGCGTCCGCGGCGCGGGCGACGCTTTCCCGCGCCCCGCTGGAGCACCCGGACCCGCGGGCCCACGCGGCGTACGACGAGCCCTATGCACGGTTCCGGGCGGGGTACCCGGCCGTGGCGCGCGTTTCCACGGCTTGAACGGCGGATCCGGGCGTGTCCCCGGCTGGCGCCGGGGTCGGGCTTCGGCTCCGTAACGCAGCAAACAACGCTGCGTAACGGAGTCGAGCCCCGGCGGAAACTGCCCCGCCGGGTCTCGCCCCTTCGGGCCGAAATCCCTCACGCGGGCGTCGCGCTGGCGTCCGCGAGGGCCCCCACCCGGCTCGCTTGAGGCTCGCCACCCTCCCCCGTTCCGGGGGAGGGGAATCTCCACGCTTCGATCCTCCCGCTCCGCCGTGTCGTGCTCCCTCTTCCCCTGCCAGACATCGTCGTGGGGCCGGGCGCTACCGCAGCAGCGGATACGGGTTCCGGGAGACGCCGCCCCAGTACTGCTTGGGGTCCGCGGTGGTCGACACCTCGAAGTGCAGGTGGTAGTTGCCGGGGACGGCGTCGCCGGTGTCGCCCACGTACCCCAGCACGTCGCCGCGCCGCAGCGCCCGCCCCTCCGCGATGCCGGGCGCGTAGCGGTCCAGGTGGGCATAGTAGAGCACGGTCCGCCGGTCGGGCGCCAGCTGGTAGAGCGTGGTGCCGCCGCGCTCGCTGCGGAACAGCTTCATCACCACCCCGTCCGAGGACGCCAGGACCGGTGTGCCGCGCGGCGCCATGATGTCGATGGCATCGTGCCGCCGGCCCTGCCCGCGCGCCTGCTCGTACGTGTCCACCAGGCTCGACGCCTCCACTCCCTGCACCGGGATCAGGAACCCGGAATCGGACACCGGGGCGGCCGCGGGGGCCGCCTCGTCCCACGGGTCGTCCGGTGCGGGTTCGCCCGCCGCGGGGAGGTCCGCCGGGGCGCCGCCGGACGGCGCTTCGACGGCGGGGGCGGTGGGGACTGCGGCAACCCGGGGAGCGGCGCGGGACGCCTCGTCCCCGTCCAGGGCGTCGTGCAGCCGGCCCACCATCCCCGGCGCGGCCCAGGCGGCGGCGAGCAGCGCCGCCAGCATCGAGGCCGCGCCCAGGGTGAAGGGCAGCAGGAACCCGGATCGGGATCTTCGCATGCGGCACCGCCCGCGTGGGGGGACGGCCGGAGAGCCACCCGGCAGGGCCGGGCGCGCATGCGCCCGGGATGGTGTCAATCTAACGCGCTATGGCGTTGCCGCCTAATCACTTGTCCGGAGCCGCCGCCGGTCGCCGCGCCGCCCGGGCGCGCCCGGGCGGACGGGAAAGCGCCCCGGCGCTCGGAGGCAGAAAGACGCGCTCGGGCAGGCCGTCGCGTGAGGGATTACGGCCCGAAGGGGCGAGACCCGGCGGGGCTGTTTCCGCCGGGGCTCGACTCCGTTACGCAGCGTCGTTTGCTGCTTTACGGAGCCGAAGCCCGACCCCGGCGCCAGCCGGGGGCACGCCCAAGCCAGCGGTTCAAAACGCCGTCAGTCCGGACTGGTGGACACGTAGATCACCCCCTGCCCGTGGCCCAGCCCCCAGCGGGCGCTCGCGGTCATCCCGTCGTAGTAGCGCACCCAGGAGATCGAGTTGACCTGGATCGCGCGCAGCGTCTCCACGCCCCCGAGCTGGTTGTCGTCGATGTACACCTGCACCTGGGTGGGGTTGGTGAAGCTGTCCGGGCCCTTGGCGCGCAGCCAGTTGGAGCGGAGCGCCTCCACCGCCGCGTAGACGGTGGTGTAGCCGCTCACGCGCAGCTGCTCCTGGGTGAGCAGGTTGCGGTCCTGCCGCGGCCCGGACGGCGAGGAGCTTCCCGCCGGCGCGCAGCCGGCGCACAGGGCGAGCAGGAGTACGAGAGTGCAGAGAAGCGGTCTCATGGGCGGCGCGCGGGTGGGGAGTGGAGGGCGTTCCGGCGAGGCGGGGCGGCCGAGCGGCACCGGCCCGTGCCCTCAAGTTAATTCGATCACCTGCGGGCGGCGAGCGGCGCGAGCGCGCGGACGGCGAGGACGAGCGCGGCGAGCCACAGGAGGACGATGACCGCCGCCGCCGCCCAGCTCCGCGGCCGCTCCCCGACGCCCTCGCGGGCCCGCGCCAGGCACTCCTCCCACACGCCCGGCGGCACCAGCCGGCGCGCCAGCAGGAAGCCCAGCGGGAGGAGCACCAGGTCGTCCAGGTAGCCCAGGACGGGGATGGGGTCGGGGATCAGGTCGATGGGGCTGAGCGCGTAGGCCACCACCAGCCCGGCGACCGCCTTCGCGTACCAGGGGGTGCGGGGGTGCCGGGCGGCCAGGTACAGCGTGTCGCCGTACGTCTTCAGCTCGCGGGCCCGTTCCTTCCACCAGCGGAGGGTTCCGCGTGCGTCCATGGGGGCTTCGTTATTCGGGCACGGTGAACGGCAACGGCCCTGGACGGCGGGTGCGGGCGTGCCCCCGGCGGGCGCCGGGGTCGGGCTTCGGCTCCGTAGCAGACGAAACGACCGTCTGCAACGGAGTCGAGCCCCGGCAAACTGCCGCCGGGTCTCACCCCTTCGGGCCGAAATCCCTCACGCGGGTCTCGCGCTGGCGTCCGCTGGGGCCCCCCACCCCGGCGCTGCGCGCCACCCCTCCCCCGCAAGCGAGGGAGGGGCCCGGGGGGAGGGGGGGCGCCGGGGCCAGACCCCCCTCACTCGCCCGGCGGCGGGGCCAGGATCCGCAGCGCGCGCACCACACCGACGAGGACGCCGAACCCCCCGCCCACCATCACCCCGAAGATCGCCATCCAGAGCACCTGCGGGTCCAGGGTGTGGAGCGCGATCCCGCCGTCCAGGTCGGTCCCCGTCGCGAAGAGCCCGTAGCCCGCCCCCAGCACCCCGCCCAGGAAGGCGAACCCGAGCACCGACCGCACCAGGGCGAAGAAGCTCCTCAGCAGCCGCAGGGCGAGGCTCGCCCCCCCGGCCGCGAGGTCGGGCGCGCGGCCGCTCATCTCCACGCGCAGTTCCCGTCCGTCGGGGCGCGCCGCCGGCGGGCTCCCGCCCACGGGCCGGCGGGGGCGGCGCGGCGGGGCCTCCGCCGGCGGACGGCGGTACGGCGGCGGCGCCTCGTACGGCGGCGGCGCGGCCGTGCGCGCGGGGGGCGGGGGCGGCGCGGGGCGGGGCGGGGGAGGCGCCGCACGGGCCGCCGCCTCCGCGGCGCAGGCCGGGCACGTCCGGCCCGGCAGCCAGCCCACCTCCGCGCCGTGGCGCGCGCACCAGAAACCAAGGTCGCCGCCGCACGCCTCGCACGGGCCCACGTGGGTGAGCGCGTGCTCCGTCCCGCAGACGGTGCACCGCTCCACGACGCGGCTCAAACGCCCTCCTCCGCGCCCGCGTCCGCTGCGGCGCCGGGCTCGGGGTACACCTCGCGCAGGAGCTCCGGGGGGATGAACAGCCGCCGGACCTCCGGGAGCTCGCCGCGCACCCGGCGCGCGATCACCGGCACGCGCTCGTACGGGCCGAACACCTCGCGCGGCAGGCGGTGCGACAGGGTGTTGATGGTGAGCGCTGGGTGCGCCTCCCACCCCGGGTACACCGCGAAGCGCTCCTCCACGTGGTCGTGGCCGCGCAGCATGCGGCCCACCGGCCGCCCGGCGCCCGTGGCGACCTCGCAGAATGCGGCGAAGTCCTCGCGGCCGAACTCGCTCCCCCGCGTGGTGCGGTTGGGGATGCGCTTGCGGGCGCGCGGGTGCGCCCGCAGCCAGACGAAGTCCTGCAGCACGCGCGGGTCGTTCCAGTCGCCGCCCTCGGCGAGCATGGCGTGCAGGTCGGTGTGCGGGACGCCGCCGTGCGCCACCAGCAGCCCGTCCGGGAAGAAGAGCGCCCGCGGCGCCCGCGCGAAGAAGCGCTCGACCAGCCGCCCCAGCCGCTCCGCCCAGGGGTGGCCGGGGTTGGCGTTCAGCCAGTCGGTGAAGTCGGAGGGGAGCACGGTGGACTGGAAGCGCCCGTCCCGGTAGACGAGCGCTTCGTCGTGGTTGCCGGCGAGGACGGTGACGCGCATGGGGCCGTCCAGCAGCAGCTCGAAGACGCGCAGCACCACCTCGGCGGCGTGCGCGCCGTCGTCGAACAGGTCGCCCAGGAAGACGATGCACGCGTCCGCGCCGCCGCCGCTCCGGTCGATGTGCTGGAGCGTCGTCTCCAGCGCCAGCAGGTCGCCGTGCAGGTCGCCCACGAACCACACCTCGCCCACCGGCCGGTCCTCGCCCAGCCGGATCGCCAGGTCGCCCGGCCCGGCGGCGTACTCCTCGAAGGCCAGCCCCAGCGGACCGCCCCCCGCCAGCCGCTCCTCCATGCGCGCGAGGATGCGCTCGGCGCGCTCCCCGGAGACCGGGCTCGCGACGGCGGCGCGCACGGCGTCCCAGTCCAGGTCCCGCACCTCCAGCACGCTCAGCCCCGCCGGGGCCGACGACTCGGCCGCGGGCGCCGCGGCGGGCGCGGCGGACGCCAGGGCCTCCTCGATCGGCGCGGCCTCCGCCGGCAGCGGGGGCGGGGACGTCCCGGCCGCGGGATCCGTCCCGCCACCTGCCGCTACGGCTCCCGAGTCGTCGCCGCCCGTCACCTCGCCATCCGTCGGCTCACCGTCCGGATCGTCGCCCGCCGTCTCGCCACCGTCCGGATCGTCGCCCGCCGGCGCCCCGCCCGCCGTCTCCGCGTCGGTGGAGGCGGCCGCCTCGGCCGGGGCGCCGCCCTCCGCCGGGGGTTCCTGCGGCGCGCCGTCTCCCGGTCCCGGGGCGAGCTCGGGATCCCTGCTCTCCGTCACGTCTCGTTCTCCACGCGCAGCCGCAGCCGCGTCGGGCCGATGGTGAGCACCGCTCCGGCCTCCACCGGCGCCGGGGCGTCGCCCAGCGCGGCGCCGTTCAGGAAGGTGGGGTTCCGGCTTCCCGGGGCGGGCGCGACGGTCCAGCCGCCCCGCGCCGGGTCGCGCGCCAGCAGGAACTGGGGCTCGCCTGCGTACACGTGGTCGTCCCCCGCGAAGGTGGACAGCAATTGCTTGCCGATGGCGGTGTCCACCCCCACGCTCAGCCGCTTCGCCGTCGCCTCGGCCACCAGCACCAGCCTCCCGGAGCGGGTGAAGCCGCACGCCTCGCAGCGCAGCACGGCCCCGTCCTCGTGGACGAAGCCGCACTGCGGGCACTTCCACGCCACGCGCGCCTCAGCCCGCCCGGACGGTGAGCGGGAGCTTCGAGATGCCCTTTTCCGCGCGCCCCACGGCGATCACGTCGCCCTCGCGCAGCGGGCGCGGCTCCGTGACGGCCTGGCCGTTGAGCAGCGTCTCGTTGGTGGTCCCCGCCTGCGGCACCAGCTGCCAGGCGCCGTCCGTGCCGCGCTCCACGGTGCACTGCTCCGTGTCCCACACGTTGAAGTCCTCGCCGAACTGGCGGACCATGTGCTTCCCCAGCGGCGTCCGCACGCCCACGCTGATGGAGTGCCCCGACTCCCCCACGAGCTGGATCCGGTCCGCCTTCAGCGCCTCGCCGGCCGCTCCCACCGCGTCCGCCGGCGCGGCCTCCGCCGACACCGCGTCCGTCGCCACGGCTCCGGTGGATGTCCCGTCGGTCGCAGCCGCGTCGGAAGATGCCATGTCCGCCGACACCGCGTCGGTGGATGGCGCGTCCGCGGATGTCGTCTCCACGCCGGCCGCCGCCGTTTCGGTAGATGCCGCGTCGGTAGATGCCGCGTCCGTGGACGCCGTCTCCGCCGACACTCCGTCCGTCGTTTCCGCGCCGGTCGGCGCCACACCGGCCGTCCCCGCCTCCGCCGTGGCCGAGCCGGATTCCGGAGTCGCCGCGGGCGGCGTGTCGGGCAGCGTGCCGCTCGGCGGAGCGAGCGCCTCGTCCACCGCGGCAGGCGCGTCCGCGGACGCCGCAGGATCCGTCGCCGCGCCGGCGGCCGGCATCTCCAGCGTCACGTCCCCGGAGTCCGTCGGCGTTCCGGCCGTCTCGGCTCCGGCGACGGCGGGGGGCGCCGAGCCTCCCATCGAGTCTGCGGCCGTCGAGGTTTCCGTGCTGGCTCCCACCTCGGGCGGGGTCAGCGGCAGGTCCTCCTCCGCCGCGGCGGCCGGCACCTCAGCGTCACCTCCGGCGGCCGGATCCGCCGGCATGGCCGGATCCGTCGGGTGCGGAGTCGCCGCCGCCTCTCCCGGTCCGGCCGTCGCGGCCGCAGCCGTCGCCGCCGTGGGGTCCACGGGCCTCGGGCCCGCCGACGCCATTCCGTCCGAGGCCATCGATTCCGTCGATGCCGTGGTCCCGGCCGATTCCGAAGCCGCGCCGGCGGTGGTGGAGGCCGTGTCGGCCGCGGGGGCGTCGCCCTGCGGTGCCGCCGTTTCTCCGGGCTGCGAGCCCGGCTCCCTGGTGCTCTCGGTCACGTCGTTCCTCCGGTTTCAGCCCGCGCGGGCGGTGAGCGGCAATTTCGCGATTCCCTTGGCGGCGCGGCCCACCGCGATCACGTCGCCCTCGCGGAGCGGGCGCGCCTCGGTCACGGCCTGGCCGTTGAGCAGCGTCTCGTTGGTGGTCCCCGGCCTCGGCACCAGCCGCCAGGCGCCGTCCTGCCCGCGCTCCACCGTGCACTGCTCGGCGTCCCACACGTTGGCGTCCTCGCCGAACTGCCGCACGATGTGCTTTCCCAGAGGCGTGCGCACGCCCACGCTGATGGCGTGCCCGGTCTCGCCCACCAGCCGGATGCGCTCCGAGCGCAGCACGGCGCCCCCGCCTGACGGCGCGGCGGCGGGCGCGGCCCGGGGAGCCGGCTCCATCGGGGCGGGGGCAGGCGGTGCGGCCGGTGGCGTCGCCACGCGCGGAGGCGCGGGCGGCGCCGGTACCGACGTCGGAGCCGCAGGCGCGGCGGCCGGAGCCGGCGCGGACGGCGCGGCGACCTTCGCCGCCGCGGGGCGCCCGGTGAGCACGTCGCGCACCTCCGCCGCGGTGGGGCGGTCCTCCGGGCGCGGCGCCAGGCAGCGGTGCAGCACCTCCGCCACCGCCTCGTTGCTGGCCGGCCCCGGCATCACCCCGCCCAGCACCGGCCGCTCCGCCGCGTGCCCCAGCGCCAGGCGGGCGTACTCCGACTGGTCCTCCGACCAGTACGGGTGCCGCCCCGCCAGGAGCTGGTACAGGATCAGCCCGCTGGTGAACACGTCCGACGCCGTTCCGGGAACCGCCCCCCTGGTGAAGTGCTCCGGCGAGCGGAAGTTGTCGGTCCCCACGTACCCCTGGTGCCCGTGCCAGGGCGCCGGTTCGTCGGTGAGAACCGAAAAGTCCAGGTCGATCAGCTTTAGCTGGAAGCCCGCCGCGATGGAGCGGTCCTCGATCAGGTAGGCGTTCTCCGGCTTCAGGTCCGCGTGGGCGATCTTCACCGCGTGCAGCGTGTTGATCCCCGACATGAACACCTTGGCCCAGATCACGTGCTGCTCCCAGGTGCGTGCCGGGAAGGGGACGGGGAGGGAGCGCCCGCCGTGCTCCGCCCGCTCCCGCTCGAAGATCCCGGCCAGGTCCGCGCCGTTCTCCACGAACTCGAACACCTGGAAGTAGTTGCGCCCGCCCCACACCGCCTCGAACGCGTCCGTGGCGCGCACGCAGTAGTTGCGGGCCGGGCCCGCCTCGATGCGGCGGTGCAGCTCCCGCTGGTAGCGCACGTAGTCGCGGTACCACTCCACCGTCACGGCGGGCGACTTGTACTGCTTGAAGAACACCTTCTGCCCGGACGGGCTCCGGGCGGCGTACGAGATCGCCATGGCCCCGGGCCCGAACACGCGGGTGATCCGGTAGCCGTTGATCTCGTCGCCCTCCTTGAGCTTCTTCGCCATGGCGCGTGCTCGGCGTGCGGGGGGCCGCCGCGCCTACAGCGGTACGGTCTCCGCCGACTTGGACACGCTCGCGGCCAGCTGGCGGAGCGTGTTCTTGAAGTTGGCGGGGTCCGAGGTGAACTTGACCAGCGCCTCCTGCGGGCCCATCCCCGGGTAGGAGATCGCCTCCCACTCCGACTTGTCGATCTGGCTCAGCTCGTCGTAGCCCGGCATGTCCGGCGCGAACAGGCTGAGGATGACGCGGTTGTTGATGACCGCGTTGACCACGTCCTGGATCCCGCCCCCCGCGGCCTCGGGGATGGTCATTGTGGGCCTGTACGACGCGTCGGTGAACACCACCACCACCCGGGCCGCGTCGCTGCGGTAGCGCCACTTCGCCGGGTCCAGGCTCTGCGCGCCCTTTTCCGTCTGCCCCGCGTTGCTCACCCGGAAGAGCGCGTCCAGCAGCGACTCCGGCTCGTCGTGTCCGCCCTCCGCCCGCAGCCCGGCGAGCTGGGCGCGCAGCGCCTCCACGTCGGTCACGAACGGGTTGTCGATGAAGGGCTCCGGATCGTGCTCGAAGTCGCGGTAGCCCACCGCGCGGGCGCGCCAGTCGCGCACCGGCGACACGTTGTTGCCCTCGCCCGCGCTCAGCGACTCCACGAAGGTGCCGATGTTCGCCTTGAGCGCGTCGATGGCGGGGGCCATGCTCCCCGACACGTCGATCAGGAAGACGATGTCGGCGACCCCGCGGGTCTTGGTCTGCTGCTGGTCCATGCGGTTGCCCTGGCGTCGGAGTCCGTTGCTGTCCCGCTCTCTCCACGAAAGCCGCGCCCCATGCAGGATCCGGTCCGCGTGGCGCCGGGAGGCGCCCCCCGGAACGCAGACCGCCGCGGGCGCATGGCGCGCCCGCGGCGGGTGTGGAGGACCTGCCCGGCGGCCCCTCACCTCGTACGCACCACCGTCACCGAAAGGGCGGCCGGCGGCGCGGTGCCGCCCGAGGTGATGCGCAGCTCGCCGCGGCCTCCCGCGGGCACCCCCAGGCGGAAGAACGACCCGCCGCCCGCCACCAGCGTCACCGAGACCGGCGTGGCCTCCACGAGCCTGCGGGTGCGCAGCGGGTAGGCGCCGGAGGAGGACAGCGCCCCGAAGATGTCTCGGAAGTTCCAGCTCGGCTGCTGGAACTGCGGGTACGCGGCGGCCGTCAGGTCGTCGGTGTACACCGACACCGTCCAGTCGCGCGCCCACTCCAGGGGCTCGGCTCCCAGCACCGCGCGCAGGTTGGCGATCCCGCGGAGGTTGGAGTTCACCAGCCGGTTCCAGGTGAGCGACTGGTCGCCGCCGCGGCGGTCCGCGGCGTAGCGCAGGTATGCCCACGCCGCCCCGCGGGTGGCCAGCTCGTCGTCCTGCCCGTAGGGCGAGAAGCCCTCCGGGTCCGCCAGGTACACGGCGAACCGCCCGAAGTTGGCGGAGCCGTAGCTGTTGAACGCCACCCGCGCCCGCTCCGTCGAGCGGATTGCGTTCGCCGTCAGGTTCTGCCGCGGCGCCAGCCCCGACGCGCGGTAGAAGACCAGCTCCTCGGCGATGTGGCTCAGCCCCTCGTTCAGCCACACCTCCTCGTCGTAGTTCTCCGTCCCCAGCACGTACAACCGCCGCGCCGCGCTGATCAGGTGCTGGAACTCGTGGGCCACGGTCCCCACCGTGCTTTCCAGCACGAAGTCCTTGCTGAACCGGTTGCCGTTGATCTGCCCGGTGGGGTCCGGCGCCAGCAGGTAGAAGAGCTCGCCGTAGTTGCTCCCGGCGCACCCCTCGAAGTCCTCGGTTTCGGCCTTCGGGAACAGGTCGCGCGCGTAGAAGAAGCCGCCCACGTACCCGTCCTCGGCGTCCTCGGTCAGCGCGTTGACCGCCCGGGTGAAGAACAGGATCGTGCGGCCGTTGGCGTCGATGTCCGTGGGCTCGCCGAAGTTCTGCGTGTCCACCGGGTACACCAGCGTGTCGAAGGCCAGCCCCACCTCGCGGAACTCCGCGTCCGTGAACCCGCCCGAGGGGTTTGCCGTGTCGGTCACCACGATGGCGCGGCTGGTGACCGCGGCGACCCGCCCCACCCGGTCGTTGGGCGCGTCGCACGCCTCGATGGAGGCGTTCAGGGCGAGGAGCGACCCCACCGCCGGGGCATCCGCCAGCGCCAGGCTGGCGCGGAAGCCGCCGCGCTTACGCGCCGCCGCCCGCGCGGCCGGGACGAAGCCCGCCAGGGCCGCGCGCTCCCGCGCGCGCAGCGCCGACTCCCACGCCAGGTCGCGCGGCCGCGCGCCGGAGGCGCCCTCCAGCGCCGCCGCCCACGGGGCCACGGCGCGCGAAGCGCTCGCCGCCGCGGCGTCCGCCGCGACGCTCGCGATGCCGCTCCCCTGCACGGCGAGCGTCATCCGCCCCGCCGCCCGGCCGTTGAAGGCCACCACCGTGAACTCCCCGCCGCCGGCGGGCCCCTGCAGGCACGCCACCCCCGCGGCGTCCAGCGTCACCGCGGCCGCCTCGCCCACCGCCAGCGACAGCGCCGCGGCCGGCGCCTGGCACGCCGCCGACACGGCCGCCGCCACCGTGACCGACACCGAGTCGGACACCCCCTCCACCGATGCGACGATCCACGCCTGCCCCGCCGCGAGCGCGGCCACGCGCCCCGCCTGGGTGACGCTGGCCACCGTCGGCGCGGTGCTCCGCCAGGACACGGGGCGGTCCGTCACCGTGTTCCCGGCGGCGTTCACCAGGGTGATGGAAAGGGTGAGCGTGTCCCCCACCCTCAGGGGGGCGGCGGGCGCCCCCCCGATGTTCAGGTCGGCCACCGGGCTGGGCCCGGTGGAGTCGCTGCACGCGGCGGCCGCGAGCAGCGCAAGGCAGGCCAGCGCCGCCCCGCCCATCCGCCCCGCCGGTCCGGTCCGGTTTCGCATCGAGAGCTCTCCTTTCACGTGTCTGGCCGGCTCAGAACCCCGGCTGGAGGGCGAACACCCAGCGCCACCCCCCGGTGCTCTCCAGCGCGCGGACGTAGTCCACCTCCAGCACCGCGAAGCCGAACAGGTTGGTGCGCCCTCCCACCCCCACGCTGGTCAGCAGGCCGCGGCGGTCCGTGTCTTCCGGCACACCGCGGGCCAGCGTGGGCCGGGTGTCCGCCGTCCACGCCACCGCGGCGTCGTAGAAGGCGATCGCGTCCACGGGCGGGAGCCCGAAACCGCCCCCCGCCCCCGGCCGCTGCACCAGGGGGACGCGCAGCTCCGCGCTCCCCACCGCGATGCGGCTCCCCACCATGGAGTTGAGGAGCCCGCAGTCGGCGCCCGTGTTCACGCAGTCGCCGTACGCCGAGCCGTAGCCGCGCAGCAGCGACGGCTGCCCCAGGTACAGGTTGGAGAACACCCCCTCGGCGTCTCGCCCGTAGCGGCCGTAGTGAAGCGCCCGGAAGGCCAGGGTGAAGGGCTTCAGGTAGAAGTATCGGCGCGCGTCGGCCAGTACCCCGGTGAAGCTCAGTTGTCCCGCCACCGGCGACACCTCCACCCGCGCCCGCTGCCCCGCCAGCGGCCCGGTGTACCCGAAGACGGTGTTGTCGTACACCCAGGCGGCGGACGCTTCCAGCAGGTTGTAGCCCACCCCGTCCACCTCCTCCTCGTTGGTCCCGGTGACCGCGCCCGAGCCCACGTCGTACAGCACCTCGAAGATCTTCTGGTCCTGCGAGATGCGCCGCGCGCCCCCGCCGAGCTCCACCCGCTGCACGGGGGAGATGGGGTACTGCGCCACGCCGGTGACGCTCTCGTCGAAGTAGCGCAGCCGCACCAGCTGCTGCCGGTACACGTCCGGCTCGGCGGGGTCCACCCCCGCGGCGTAGTAGCCGTACACCGAGGGGATGCGCTGCACCCCCGCCCCCAGGTTCCAGCGCGTGCCGCGGTTCAGGTACTGGAAGGCGAAGCCGATCTCGTCCAGCTGCCCCTGCGCCTGGATGGCGCCGCCCACCGTGTGGCGCCCCAGCACGTCGCTGAACACCCCGAAGATCCCGCCCGACACGCCCCCGCCGAAGGGCCCGCCCAGCGACACGCCCACCTGCGGCTGCCCCAGGTAGTCCAGCCCCAGGCGGGCCCGGTACGGCGTCGTGGCGTACGCCGCCGCCTCGTCTGCGGAGGGGAGCCCCGACGTGCGGTCGGCGAGCATGGCGGCCACGCGGTTGAAGGGGCGCTCCGGGGAGCGCGGCATGGGCGGCAGCATGGCGGCCGCCGGCGGGCCGCTCCCGTCCGCGTCGCCCTGCGCCACGGGGACGCCCGCCAGCTTCGCCGGGTCGGTGATGGTGTAGAGGTTGTGGCCCTTGTCCTCGAAGGCGGTGAACACCAGCCGGCTCCCGTCGCGCGACAGCGAGATGGACGGGCTCACGTCGGTGATCCCGCTCACCCCCGAGAACACGTCGGTCACGCGCGACACCGCGCCGCCGGAGAGCGCCACCCGGTACACGTTGGGGATGCCGCTGCGGTTGGAGACGAAGAACAGCGAAGCGCCGTCCGGCGTCCACTGCGGGTCCAGGTTGTGGGCCCCCGCCATCCCCGGCACCGGCGTGACCGCCCGCGTGTCCAGCTCCATGACCGCGAGCTGGTACGGCGCGTAGGTCAGCGCGTCCAGCCGCGTGCCGAAGCGGTCGGTCACGAAGGCCAGCCGCCCGCCGTCGGGCGAGTAGGCGGGCTGCATCTCCGTGTAGCGGTCGTCGGTGAGCTGCGTCGCGCGCCCGGTGCGCAGGTCCACCGCGTACAGGTCGGTGACCCCGCCCTTGAGGCCGGACACCACCACCGTGCGGCCGTCCGGAGACCAGGTGGGCCCGGTGATCTCGCCCACGCCGGGGATGGCGACCTCCTGCACCCGCTCGGCGCGGCGCACGTCCAGAACCGCCAGCACGTCGTGCCCGCCGCGCTGGGCGCCCAGCGCGAAGCGGCTGCCGTCGGGCGACCAGGCGCCGGCGGAGTGGATGTAGCGCAGGCTGCCGAAGTGGGAGTCGAAGGCGGCGCCCTTCTGGAGCGTCCTCACCACCTCGCCGGTGGCCGCGTCGGCCAGGCGCAGCTCCACGTCCCTGAAGTCCACGTCGGAAAGGAAGGCCACCCACCTGCCGTCCGGCGACACCGAGGGGCCCACGTTGAGCCGCCCGCTCTCGCCGGCCGAGGCGACCAGCGGCCGGGCGATCTCGCGCGCCTCCTTGCGGTCCAGGAGCATGGGGAGGTACGCCCTGCGGATGGAGGCGGCCCACTCGTCGGACAGCTCGTCCAGGGTGACGTGCAGCGTCCGCTCGAACGCTTCCTCGTACGGCACGCCCTCGCCGGCGAGCTTCAGGATCTGCCCGATGACGGCGTCGCCCCAGCGCCCGCCCACGTACGCCCAGAGCGCCTGCCCGTAGCGGTACGGGAAGATGCGCGGGTCGTTGCTGAGCTGGTCCACGGTGGGGATCTTGCCGCCGATGGCGGCGTTGCGCAGCCAGTTGGCGGTCAGCGGGTCCACGGGGCCCACCGACAGGTACTCGGCCATCCCCTCGCTGAACCACCCCGGCACGGCGTAGCGCCGCGCCGCCTGCTCGATCCCGCTCCCCGCCCGCCCCAGCCCGCTGATGTCGTACTGGAAGGCGTGCACCAGCTCGTGCCCCAGCACGTGGTCGGTCTCCTCGTAGCTGTACGAGAAGGGCATGATGACGCGCTGCTTGAACGCCTCGGTGACACCCCCCGTGCCGTCGCTGATCTCGCCGCCCAGCGTGGCGGTCTGCTGGAAGTCGGGGTGCGAGGCGTACAGGATGAGCGGCTGCCGCTGCTCGAACCTGTGGTCAAGGAGGCCGGAGAGCCGGGTGTACCAGCGCTCGGCCATGCGCGCGGCGTCGCGGGCGGCGGTCTCCTCCTCCGGGTAGAAGTAGACGTCGAAGTGCTCCGTCTTCATCACCCGGAAGTCGAAGCGCGCGTACTGCACCTTGTTGCGCCCGAAGTACTGGGCCGCGGCCGGGTGCGCGGACGCGGCGCCGAGGAGGAGCCCGAGTGCGAGCCCCGCCGCGCGGCGCATGCGGAAGGTAGGACGTGCCATGGCGACCTGCTCCTGTCCTGGCGGTTGGTTGTGCCGTGCTGAACAGGAGACACGCGAGGGGAGGGGAGACCCTTACGGAAGTGCGTAAGCGCGGGAGCGAACGGCGGTACGAAGGCGGGGCGCGCGTGGGAAATCGCGCGGGCGTGGCAGTCTCACGGTCATGCACCGCCGCCGGCCAGGGGGAGGTGCACGGCGCCGGAGCAGGACTGCCCGGCCAGGGCAGACCGGACGCGCCGGTGATCTCACGCCCGCGTCGGAGGAACAGATGAACGACCCGTACATGGAGATGCCCAGGTCGGCGTTCGCCTCGCTGCTCGACCACGCCGGCGGCCGTCCGCGCGACGACGACCCCGGCCCGTACGATCCGCGCGAGGACGTGGTGCGCGCGGTGCTGGCGCTGCTCCACTGGCGGTGGCCCAGGCCGAACTGGGCGCTCGCCGACACCGTCCGCCTCCCGGTGGCGCTGGTGGAGTTGCTGAGGGAGTCCGCCGGCCCCTTTCCCGAGCCGTGGCGCTGGAGCGCGCTGAACCCGCAGCCGCTGCCCCCGCGGCTGGCCACCGCGCTGTGGCTGGCGCAGGCGGTCGCGGAAAAGGTGATCCTGGTGCACGAACTCGCCGGGACGCTGCCGGAAGACGAGCGGGCCCGCGCGGCGGGCTTCGCCCTCGACCAGCTGTCGCAGTTCGTGCGGGACGCGGGCGACGACCGGTGTCCGATCTGGTGGTGGATGCGCCGGCCGTTCCCCTGGCCGGGACCGCGCCGCGACGACCTGACCGACGGGATCACCCCCGCGGAGCTGGTGGCGATGGGTGCGCTGTTCGAGAACTCGGCGGCGGCCGCGCCCGACGGGCTTCGCCGCGACCTGGCCGCGGCCGGGCAGAAGCTGATGACGCTGGGGCTGAGCCGGCTGGAAACGGCCGCGCCGGCGGAGGGGATGGCCGGGGCCCGGCCATCCTAAGCAGTTTACGGCAGGTTCGAGCACGAATTTGAACCGGCCCCCAGCGGGCGAGCGGGGCCGCCGGGAAGAGGGCGGATTCGGAGGCCGTCGGGCACTCCGGGCAGGGTTCGCGGAGCGGCCGGGCCCGCGCTACATTCGGGCGTCGAATGAAACGGAGCCCTGGTCCTCTTCCCGGTAGACGATGACTGAACGACCGGACGGTCCGCCGCGACAGCGGGTGGAATCGGTGGACGTGGTGCGCGGGGTGATCATGGTCCTCATGGCGCTGGACCACACGCGCGACTACTTCGGCGGCTCGGGCATCGACCCGACCAACCTCGCCACGACCACGGCGCCGCTGTTCTTCACGCGCTGGATCACGCACTTCTGCGCGCCCGTCTTCTGCCTCCTCACCGGGACGGGAGCGTACCTGGCCCGCCGCAGCCGGACCACGCCCGAGCTGTCGAGGTTCCTGCTCACGCGGGGTCTCTGGCTGGTGTTCCTGGAGCTGACGGTCGCCCGCTTCCTGTGGCAGTTCAACGTGAACTACCAGGTGACCATCATCACGGTCCTGTGGGCGCTCGGCTGGTCCATGGTCGTGCTGGCCGCGCTGGTCCGCTTCCCGACCTGGGTCGCCGGAGCGGTGGGAGGCGCGATGATCCTGCTGCACAACCTCGCTGACCCGGTCCAGGCCGCGTCGTTCGGGAGCCTCGCGCCGCTCTGGAACGTCCTGCACAGCCCGGGCGTGCTCTACGCCGCCCCCGGCCGCATCGTGATCCTCGCCTACCCGCTCATCCCGTGGATCGGCGTGATGGCCGTCGGCTACGCCCTGGGGGCGGTCTTCGGCCTGGAGGCCGGGCGCCGCCGGCGGCTCCTCCTGCATGCGGGAGTCGGGATGACCGTGGCGTTTCTCGTGCTGCGCTTCGCCAACGTGTACGGGGACCCGTTCCCGTGGTCGGCGCAGCGGACGGCGACGCTCACGGTCCTGTCGTTCCTCAACGTGACCAAGTACCCGCCCTCCCTGCTGTTTCTCCTGATGACGCTGGGGCCGGCGCTCCTCCTGCTGCGCGTGATGGACGGACGGACGCCGCCCGCGGTCCTGCGTCCGGTGTTCATCATCGGCAAGGTGCCGATGTTCTACTACCTGGCGCACATCCTCCTGCTGCACCTGATCGCCCTGATCTTCTCGTACGCCCGCTACGGCACCGTCCGCTACATGTTCGAATCGGCGCGACCGGACCAGTTCCCGGTCACGCAGCCGCCGGGCTGGGCGAACCCGCTGCCGGTGGTCTACTTCCTGTGGATGGTGGTGGTCGTCCTCCTGTACCCGTTCTGCCGGTGGTACGCGGCGCTCAAGGCGCGCAGCACCAGCCCGCTGCTGAGCTACCTGTAGCCGGGACGTGGTTTACGGGAGGTCGAGCACGAAGTTGAACCGCCCCTCCCGCGCGCCTCCCGAGCCCGACAGCTCCATGAGCAGCTCGGAGTGGAAGAGCCCGTCGGAGGCGTTGCGGGACTCCCCGGGAAAGTAGAGCTGGGTGGTGAGCACGGACTGCCCGGGCGCCTGCACCTTGACGTGGACGTGGCGGGTGCGGCCGGGATAGAGGCCGGGGACGACGGTCTCCAGGCGGAAGGCGCCGGCGGCGTCGGTGAACTGGTGGCCGCGCAGGCGGAAGCCGGCGTTGTCGTACGCGCCGGAGTCGTCGGCCTGCCAGAAGTCCAGGAGCGCGCCGGCGACCGGGCGGCAGCCGCGGGTGAGCACCAGCCCCGAGAGCGACAGGCGGGTGCCGGCCATCCCCGTCTCCAGCAGCGAGGTGCGCTCCGGGGAGCTGCGCTTGAAGTAGGGGCCCTCGGTCTCGGCGGGGGTGAGGTCGTCGTCGTCGTCGTCCGCGCAGGCCAGCGTGGGCTGCGCGGACGGGTCGGTGGGCGAGCCGCCCCCTGCCTCGCACCCGGCCACGCCCAGCAGCGAGGGCACCGCCAGCGCCAGCGGGGCGGCGAGCAGGGTGCCGAGGAAGCGGCGGCGGGATTCCGGGTGCGTGCCGTCGTCGTGCATGGCGCCTCGTCAGGAAGTGGGTGCGGAGCGGCGGGCGGCGGCCTGCGGCGCGCACCACCCCCAGCGGGCGCGCGGGCCCCCGGGGAGGGTGTCGCGGGCGGAGCCGCGCCGGGCGAGCGACGGGCGGGTGCCGCGGGAGCGGCGGCCGCGCTCGCCGCGCTGCTCGGCGAACAGCTCGCAGACGCGGGCGCGCTGCTCGGCGGTGAGCGCGGCGGCGACGCCGTCCACCGCGGCGCGCTGGTTGGCGCGGATGGCCTCCATCACGGCGCCGGCGGAGTCGCCGGGGAGACGGGAGCGCCCGTCGTCGCGCAGGCGCAGCGAGTCCAGGAGCGGCTCGTTGCGCGCCTGGAGCCACCCGCCGATGGAATCGATGGCGGACACCTGCGCGGAGCTGAGCCCCAGCTGCTCGCGGTGGCCGAGCACCGCGTACACGGTGGGCGCGGCGGCGGCGGCGGGGTGCGTCGCGCGCCCGCCGAAGCGCTCGCCGGGAGCGGCGAGGTCGCGCTGGGGCGCGCACGCGCTGAGCAGGGTGAGGAGTGCGACGAGCCGGAGCCTGTTCATGTGACCTCGCGGGACGATGGGTGCGGTTCGGCGTGCCGCGCGCGGGAGCCGGGGCATGCGCGGGAGCCTGCGTGAGGGATGCGAGCGCGAAGCGGCGAGACCCGGGGCTGTTTCCGGGGCTCGCCTCCGTTACGCACGGTCGTTTCGTGCGTTACGGAGCCGCAGCCCGACCCCGGCGCAGCCGGGGGCACGCCCGGACCCGCAGTTCCAGGCCGGGTCCGGGCGTGCGGCTGCGACGTCAGCGTCCGTGCCCGCCGCCGCCCGGTCCGCCGCGCTTGCCGTGCTCGGGGAGGGTGGTGGTGACGTTCACGGCCTGCCCGCAGAAGGTGCCGGTGACCTTCTGGGTGCGCGCGGTGGGGTCGAAGGTGGTGGCGAGGTTGACGGCGCAGGTGCCGGAGCGGCCGTCGCTGGTGGTGTAGGTGAACGAGCCGGTCTGCGTGCCGGTGGTGGCGCCGCGCGTCAGCCGCCCGCCGCGCGCGGTGTCGCTTGCCGCGGCCCAGCTGTAGCTGGAGGTGGACTGGCTCACCAGGCTGGGGGCGCCGGTGATGGTGATCACCGTGCCGGGGTTGGCGATGGTGCGGAGGGTGGTGTTGAGGCTGTCCACCGTGAAGGCGCAGGCGGCCGGGGTGTCGGTGGAGCTGGTGGTGACTTTGCCGGTGCGCGCGACGGTGTCGACGACGCTGGTGACCGTGGTGACGCTGCGGGTGGTGCCGCCCTGCGGGCAGGGCCGGGTGCGGTCCACGGTGGTGGTGGTGGTGCCGTGGATCCCCGGGCGGCGCGGCCCCCAGATCCCCAGCCCGCCGATGCCGCCCCCGCCGCCGCCCGGGTGCGCCGACGCCGACAGGCTGGGCCCGGAGGTGCTGGACACGGAGAAGCTGGCGTCGCTCCAGGCCAGGTCCTCGGCGTTGTCGGTGCCCAGGACGCTCACGCCGAAGGCGAGCGAGCGGGCCTCGCGGACGGACAGGCTTGCGCCGTCGGACGGGCCGGTGCCGGCCTCGGAGCACGCGGCTGCGCCGGCGAGGACGAGGGCGCCGGCCAGCAGGCGGGGGAACGGACGGGTCATGGCAGTTGCCTCCGGGGTCGTGCCGGCGGCGGGCTCCGACCTGTTTCGGAGGCCTCGTGCGCCGGTTTCATCCCAGGAGACACGCGAGGGGGGCGGGTACCCCTATGCCTCGGTCATCTCACCCTCGCCTTGCCCGCGTGGCGACTGCTGGGGTAACGGAAAACAGAAAACCGACCCTTCGCAGGATGCGGAAGTCGGCTTGTGGAGGGAGATCTCGGCACGGCATCTGATGTGCCGCTATATCGAGCGGCCAGTCACGATCGCCGTCACGAGAACATGCGTGGCTCCGGTCCACGGGTCTATTGTTTCGCCGCCGCCGCCCGTACAATGGGGGCAGTTTGTCGCCACTCCCCAGGTCGATCCGCCACCCAACATAGCGAATGCGTTCCTATTCGACGCCGGATTCAGCCCACCATGGGGAAGTCACAAAACTCGCAATCGTAGAGGCTCTGCTGTCCATCGCGCTATATATCGGGATCTGCATCTATCTTGAATCGTGGAGATCTCTATCGCTGATTGTTGTTGGAGCCCCGCTCATGTTGTTTCGCACTGAAGTTTCAGCGGATTGGATCCTTAGGATCTGTAAGGCATGGGGTGAGTGGTTGGAAAGGATCGCATCCTCGCCAAACCGTCCGAAATATCTAGATAAACCGGTGACATTTTTCTTGGTATTAGCCTGGACAATCGTCGCTGTGATTCTTCGAGTGGTCGGCACAATTTACTGGGTGGTCCGTAGACCTCTGTACACTCTCAAAGAAGCACCGAAAAACTGGCTAAGGCAGACGCTATGCACTGACTTCATGCATCCGCCTGAGATTGTACCGATGGAGGTTCTAAAGGGTGATCCGCAGTACCATCCTAAATTCACAGTTTTGGTTGAGGAAATCCGCGATTCGGCAGGCGCGCGTGAAAAAACATTGCTTGTGCTTCTTTACTCCGCGATCTTCCTAATCGGGTTTCTCCCTTCCGCAGTTTACCGCATTTCGTTCAAGGCGACCTCAATTGTGTACGCACCATTCATCTGGGCGGTGCACTCGACTATCTGGACGCTGCTGCCACTGAAGGTACGCCTGGAGAGAATCACGAAGGGCGAGTTGGAGAAAGTGCGGCGTGGATTCTCGTGGATCGTAATAGGCGTGCTTGGGGCAAAGGCGGGGCTCGCGCTCGGTTTCGTCGATCCAAAGATACTGGCGGAGAAATTCCCTACCGCCCGGGCCGCGGAACTCCTACTGGTCCCCGGCGGTTGGCCGTGGTGGCAGCTCACGTTGCTGACCGATGCCGTGCTGACGTTCATCCTGCTCTTCTTCGCCGACGCCGCGCTCGCCCGCCATGAAGGCTCGCACCCGTGGCCGGAGCGGACGGTTCTGGACGTAACCTCCACCATCTCGTTCGTGCGCGTGACGCTGAGCCTGCTCACCATCGCGCACTTCTTCGGGCTGGCGCTCCACATCGCGTTTCCCACCGTCGCCTGGCCCTGGTAGCGAGCCGCCCCCGTGCCACGAACGCGAAGGGAGTCCGCACCTCGTGGGCACGGACCCCCTTGCGATGGATCTTTTAACTGTCCGTCTCGCGCCTCTCACCCGCTGCCCAGGTGGTGACTACGGCGTGGGCTCCATAGGACAAAGCTCCGCCCGCCCGCCCGACCCGTAAGTCCCACCGCTCCGGTCCACTCCGCAGGTGGAAAACGACGTAACCGTGACCGTGACCGTCCCTCCGTCCTCCGCACTCCGCCCTCCTGATCCGTAGGTCCCCCCTCCATCAAACTGTGGTGCGGCCGGGGCCGTGATCATCGCTCCGTCCGTGCAGGCGGCGAGCGCGCCAGCGCAGGCGAGGGAAAGGGCGAATGCTCGAATCTTGTGCATGGGCTCCGTCCAAGTGGGAGGGGTGGAGTGTGGGTGCGCGAGCGAAGTTAATCCAGTCCGTCCGTTTGACGCCAGATTCCCGCGGGGTGCGCGGGCGGTGCATGCTCATCCGTCGTGCCCCCCGCCCTCACCCGTCGTCCGCGCCGGGGAGCCACGGCGCCAGCCGCTCCCGCAGCACCCGCAGCGCCTTCCCCATCTGCGCCTCCACCGTCTTCACCGAGATCCCCATGGTCTCCGCGATCTCGGCGTAGCGCAGCCCCCGCACCCGGCTCAGCTCGAACACCTCGCGGCAGCGCTCCGGCAGCTCCCCCACCGCCTCGCGCACCGCGGCGTCGATCTCCGCCTCCTCCAGCGCGGCCTGCGCCGTGGGCGGCGACGACGACTCGCCCGCGGCGAAGGGCTCGCCGCGCCGCTCCACCTTCTCGTGGCGCAGGTGGTTGAGCGCGCGGTTGCGGACCGCGCGGAACAGGTACGCGCGCAGCGACTCCTCCAGCACCAGCGACTCCCGGCGCCGCCACAGCTCCAGCAGGACGTCCTGCACGACCTCCTCCGCAACGGCGCGCTGCCGCAGCATCCCCTCCGCCAGCCTCACCAGCGGCGCGTAGTGGGCGCGGAAGAGGGCGTCGAAGGCGTCGTCGTCGCCTGCGCGAAGTCGGGCGAGGAGCTCCTGTTCGCTCAACGTGGGCCGGGCTCCTCCGGGCGTGGAATTCGCTGGGACTGTCGGCGTGCACCGCGGAAAGCCTAAATTATCCCGGGCCGTCCCACGCGAGCAACGTGCCGCGTAGGGGTGACGGCGCCCTGGCGTGTCTGGTGAGGGTATGAGCGACGAGAGACCGAACCCCGCGCTGCCGGACGAGGACGTCGACTGGGAGGCGCTGGCCCGATACCTGGCCGGCGAGAGCCCCCCCGCCGAGGCCGAGTCCGTGCGCGCCTGGCTCGCCGCCGAGCCCGGGCGCGCTGCGCTGTACGGCGGGCTGGACGACGCCCTGGGCCGGCTGGCCTTCGCGCCGCCGGCGGACCTGGACGTGGAAGCCGCCCTGCGCCGCACCCGCGAGCGCATGCGCGAAACGCCGGTGATCCCCCTGGCGCCGCGCGCCCCCCGGAGGACCGCGTGGGCCGCCGCGTGGGGCTCGCCGGCGCTGCGCGCCGCCGCCGCCGTGGTGCTGCTGGTGGGCGGGGCGCTGCTCGCGTGGACGCTGCGCGAGCGGGGCGGGGTGGGGGCCCCGGGGCTCGCCGCCCGCAGCTACGCCACCGCCGTGGGGCAGCGCGACTCGCTGCGCCTGCCCGACGGCACCCGCGTGCTGCTGGGGCCGGGGAGCCGCCTGGAAGTGGCGGCGGGCTACGGGGAGCGCGCGCGCGAGGTGGCGCTGAACGGCGAAGCGCTGTTCGACGTGCCGCACGACGACGCGCGCCCCTTCACCGTGCGGGCCGGGTCCGCGCTGGTGCGCGACCTGGGCACCGTATTCGGGGTGCGCAGCGACGACGCCGGCGCGGTGCGGGTGGTGGTGACGCAGGGCGCGGTGCAGCTGCGCCCCGCCGCCGCCCGTGCGGACACCGGCGTGGTGCTGCTCCGCGGCGACCGCGGCGTCCTCCCGCCCGCGGGCCGCGCCCGCGCCGAGCGCGCCGCCGCCCGCGAGGACGACCTGGCGTGGACGCGCGGGCGTCTCGTCTTCCGCGACGCGCCCGTGGAGCGCGTCGCCGCCGACCTGCGCCGCTGGTACGGCGTGGAGCTGCGCGTGGCCGACCCGGCGCTCGCCGGGCGCCGCCTCACCGCGTCGTTCGCGGGCGAACCGCGCGAGCAGGTGCTGCGCGTGGTGGCGCTGGCGCTCGGCGCCGAGCTGGAGCTGCGCGGCGACGTCGCGACGCTGCGCGCCGGGGCGGGGACGCCGTGAGCCGCCGCCGCCGGGCCGCCTGCGCCGCGGCGGCGCTCGTGCTCGCCGCCGCGCTCCCCGCGCGCGCGCAGTCCGGGTGCGGCCCGCGCGCGGGCGCGCCCGCACCCGCTGGCGGCTGGGCGCCTCCGCTGGACCGCTCCGTGTCCCTGCACGCCGGCGACGTGTCGCTGCGCAGCGCCCTGGACCGCCTCGCCGCCGCCTCGCGCGTCCGCTTCTCCTACAGCGCCGACCTCCTCCCGCTGGACCGCCGCGTCTGCGCCTCCGGCGACGCCGTTCCCGTGGGGCAGGCGCTCGCCGAGCTGCTCCGCGGCACCGGCGTCGCCCCGGTGGTCGCCGGGCCGGACCAAGTGGTGCTGGCGCCCTCGCGCGAGCCCACCGCCGCCGGGGCCGCCGGCGCGGAGCCCGCGCAGACGGTGGCGCTGGACCGCATCGTGGTCACCGGCACCCCCAACGGGGGCTCGCAGCGCGCCCTCCCCTACGCCCTGGACGTGCTGGACGGCGGCGTACTGGAGCGGCGGGGGACGGGACGGCTGGCGCAGGAGCTGAACGGCGCCGTGCCCGGGATCTGGGCCTGGGAGTCGTCACCGGCCAGCGTGTTGACGCGCTACGGGAGCATCCGGGGCGCCAGCTCCTTCGGGGTGAGCTACCCCAAGGTGTACATCGACGGCATCGAGGTCGCCAACCCGCTCCTGGTGTCCCAGCTCGCCCCCGAGACGGTGGAGCGGGTGGAGGTGATCCGCGGGCCCCAGGGCGCGGCGCTCTACGGCACCGACGCCATCAGCGGCGTCGTCAACATCGTCACCCGGCACGAGGGGAGCGATCAGGGCGCCGCCCGCGTCCGCGTGCGCAGCGGCGTGGGCCTTTCCGACAGCGAGTTCTCGCCCGGCTCCCCGCTGGCGCAGGACCACGCCCTCACCCTGCGCGCCGGCTCCCCCACCCGCTCGGCGGGGCTCAGCGTGGCGGGGCGCAGCGTGGGCGAGTTCATCCCCGACGCCTACAGCCGCAGCGTGGCCGCACTGGGGAGCGCACGCCTGGTTGGAGCGCGCTCCATCACCACCGGCCTCGCGCGCTTTTCCGCCGAGCGCGCCGGCGTGTCCGCCAGCCCGCTCCTCCCCGCGGACACCGGCGCCGCGGCCCCGGCCGTCGCCGCCGGCCGCCAGTCGGTGCGGCAGTACACCCTGGGGATGAGCTCCGTGTTCGTGCAGGACGACCGCTGGACGCACTCGCTGACCGTGGGCGTGGACGGCAACCGGCTGGCCGGCGTCCCCGAGGGCCGCGCCCCGTTCGGCCTTGCCGACGCCCCCGGCGTGCGCACGGGCGACGGCGGCGCCGACCGGGGGACGTTCCGCGCCGGCAGCGTCGCCCGCTTCGGCGAGGGGGGCGCGCTGTCCGGGGGGATCGCCTTCGCCGCCGAGCACTCGGCGCTGCGCGAGGTCACCTATCCCGACGTGTCGCAGCCCGTGACGGGTGGATCCGGGTGGTCCGGGAGCACGCCGGGGCAGGGGAGCGCTACGGGGTCCGGGAGCACCGCCGAGCCGGCGGGGCCCGCCGCCGCGCAGGTGGAGTGGCGGCAGAGCTCGGCCGTGCTGGCCCAGGGGCACGCCTCGCTGCGCGAGTCGCTGTGGCTCACCGCCGGGCTGCGCCTGGAGCGCAACGAGGGGCTCACCGGCCGGGGGCAGGGGGCCGCGCTCCCCATGCTGGGGGCGTCGTGGGTGGGCGAGCACGGCGACGCCACGCTCAAGCTGCGCGGCGCCTACGGCAAGGGCATCCGCCCGCTGCGCACCGCCGCGCGCGAAGCGTCGTGGCCCGGCTTCCACGCGCGCTCCGCCGACGGCGATCTGGCCCCCGAGGAGCAGTCCGGCGTGGAGGTGGGCGCCGACCTGCTGCTGGGGAGCGGGCTGGCCCTGCACCTCACCCGCTTCGACCAGCTCGCCTCCGGGCTGGTCCAGCGGGTCCCCTACGAGCAGGCGCCCTCGGGGGTGTACGCCATGCGCCGCGAGGAGCGGATGGAGCCGCGCCGCATCGGCTACCGGCTGGAGAACGTGGGCCAGATCACCAACCGCGGGTGGGAGGCCCAGGGCTCGGCGGAGCTGGGCCCCCTGGCGCTGGACGGGTCCTTTTCCCTGGTCGACAGCCGTGTGCGCCGGGTGGCCGGGGGCTACACCGGCGAGCTGCGCCCCGGCGACCGCATGCTGGAGGTGCCGGCGCGCACGGCCAGCCTGACGGCGTCGTGGCTGGGCGGCGGCTGGGCGGGGTCGGTGACGGCGTACCGCGCCTGGGACTGGATCAACTACGACTACCTGGCGCTCGCCCGCGACTCCGCCGACGCCTCGCACTCCTCGCAGGAGCTGGTGGGCGCGAAGCTGCGCACCTACTGGCGCGAGTACCCGGGAATCACGCACCTGCGCGCCACGGCCGCGCGCGACGTGCGCCCCGGGCTGTCGCTGGTGCTTTCCGGCGACAACCTGCTGGGCCGCCAGCTCGGCGAGCCCGACAACGTCACCGTGCTCCCCGGCCGCACGCTCACCCTGGGGCTTCGCGCCGAGTTCTGAGCCGATCGCCGCCCCCTGTTTGGAAGCCGCCCCGCCCGGACCGTTGCCGCGCGGGGCGGCGCCGTTTCCGCCCGCGCCGCTTCCGCCTGGCCCGGTTCTTGTCTGGGGGCGTGCGACCTCGGAAGGATCAACCAGGGCGGGGAACGATGGAAGACACAGGGCAGACGGGGGGAGAGCCGACCCGGCCGGACCGGCCGCGCGGTGGCGCCGGCGTGTTCACGGGGGCGGGGGAGATGGCGGCGCGGTGCCGGGCAACCGACTGGGCGGCCACCCCGCTGGGCCCGGTGGAGGGGTGGCCCGACGCCCTGCGCTTCGCGGTCCGCACCTGCCTGGAGTCGCCATTCCCCATCAACCTGTGGTGCGGCCCCGAGCTGGTGCTCATCTACAACGACGGCTACCGCCACGTCCTGGGGCAGAAGCACCCCGCCGCGCTGGGCCGCCCCGGCCCCCGGGTGTGGGCCGAGATCTGGCCCGAGATCGAGCCCATGTTCCGGGAGATCCGCGCGGGCGGGCCCCCGGTCTACGCCGACGACGCCCCGTTCGTGGTGGAGCGCCCCGCCGGCCACCCCGCCGCCGGCCGCCCGGACGGCCCCAACGCCTGGTACACCTTCGCGCTCAGCCCCGTGCGCGACGAGGAGGGCGCCGTCGTCGCCTTCCTCAACATCGTTTCCGAGACCACCGGCCGCATCCTGGCCGAGCGCGCCACCGACGCCGCCCGCGCCGCCGCCCAGGCCGCCGAAGCCCGGCTCCGCGACGTGTTCGCGCAGGCCCCGTCGTTCATGGCCGTGCTGCGCGGGCCCGAGCACGTCTTCGAGTTCGTCAACGAAGCCTACTACACCCTGGTGGGGCGCCGCGAGCTGCTGGGGCGCCCCGTCCTGGAAGCCCTCCCCGAGGTGCGCGGCCAGGGCTTCGACCGGCTCCTGGACCGCGTCCTGGAGACCGGCGAGCCCTTCGTGGGGGCGGAGGTGCGCTTCCTGGTGCAGCCCACGCCCGACGCCGAGCCCGGGGAGCGCTTCCTGGACTTCGTCTACTACCCCATCACCGAGGCCGACGGCACCCGCTCCGGCGTGGTCGCCCACGGCTCCGACGTCACCGGGAGCGTCCGCTCCCGCCGCGAGGTGGAGACCCAGCGCTCCCGCCTGGAGCAGATCTTCACCGAGGCCCCCGCCGTGATGGCGCTGTACTCCGGCCCCGACCACGTGGTCACCCTGGTGAACCCCACCTGGGAGCGCTCGGTGGGGAAGCCCGGCGCCGTGGGGAAGCCGTTCCGCGAAGTGTTCCCGGAGTTCGCCGGCACCGGGCTCTTCGAGATGCTGGACCGGGTGTACCGCACCGGCGAGCCCTTCGTGGACCCCGAGGTCAACGTCCCCCTGGAGCGCTGGGGGAGCGGCGTGCTGGAGGACACCTACTGGCACCTGGTGTGGCGTCCGCTGGCCGGCCCCGACCCCGAGCGGCGCGACATCCTGGTGCACGCCGTGGAGGTGACCGCCCAGGTCCTGGCGCGCCGTGAGGTGGAGCAGAAGGCCGAGGAGCTGGCCCGGCTGGCCGCCGCGCTGGAGGTCAGCAACCGCGAGCTGGACCAGTTCGCCTACGTGGCCTCGCACGACCTGCGTACCCCGCTGCGCGGCATCTCCAACCTGTCGCAGTGGATCGAGGACGACCTGGAAGACCGCTTCACCGACTCCGCGCGCGAGCACATGCGCCTGCTGCGCAGCCGCGTGGAGCGGCTGGACGGGCTGATCGACGGGATCCTGCGCTACTCCCGCGCCGGGCGCGTGGGCGAGCGCCCCGAGCGGGTGGACGTGGAGGCGCTGGCGCACGAGGTGGTGGACCTGCTGGCCCCCCCGCCCGAGGTGGAGGTGCGCGTGCTCCCCGGGCTCCCCGTGCTCCTCACCGAGCGGCTCCCGCTCCAGCAGGTGCTCCTCAACCTGGTGGGCAACGCCGTCAAGTACCGCGGCGGCGAGGCGCCGTGGGTGGAGGTCGCCGCCGAGCGGCGGGACGGCGGCTGGGAGTTCCGCGTCAGCGACAACGGCCGCGGCATCGCCCCCGAGTACCACGAGCGCATCTTCGGGATCTTCCAGACGCTCCACGCCCGCGACGAAGTGGAGGGGGCGGGGATCGGGCTGTCCATCGTCAAGAAGGCGGTGGAGAGCCGGGGCGGCCGCGTGAGCGTGGAGTCCGGGGACGGGCAGGGCGCCACCTTCCGGTTCCTCTGGCCCGCGGCGGAAGTGTGACGGCGGCGGCCGGGGGCGGGGCGCCGCTGCGGGTGCTGGTGGGGGAGGGGGGTGGCGACGGAACGGCATGGAACGTCTTGGAACGGCGGTTCGGGCGTGCCCCCGGCTGGCGCCGGGGTCGGGCTTCGGCTCCGTAGCAGACGAAACGACCGTCTGCAACGGAGTCGAGCCCCCGCGAAACTGCCCGCGGGGTCTCGCCCCTCCGGGCCGAAATCCCTCACGTGGCATCGCGCTGGCGGATCCCCGGCACCCGTGATGCGGTACTCACCCCACGAGCCCGCAGCCGCGCCACGACATCCCGAGCGACCGACCGCCCATGCGCCGCACCACGACCGCCGCCGCCCTCCTCGCCCTCGCCGCCACCCTCGGCGGGTGCGGCCTGGGGTGCGAGGACGTCAACCGCATCCACGCCGCCACCGCGGCCGGCTTCGGCGTCACCGCGACGGACGCCGCCGGCACCACCGCGGCCATGCTGTACGGCACCGCGGACTACACGCAGCAGGAGACCGGGTCGATCCCGGACTTCGACGAGGTGTTCGCCGTGCTGGCCCGCAACTCGGGCGACGGCCGCAACCTCCAGTTCACCCTGGTCGGCTTCGAGACCGTCCCCGGCGACCGCATCGTGCTGGTGCTGTCCATCCCCACCCGCGCGCAGCAGGGCGACCGCTTCCGCGTGGCCGGCGCCTTCGCTCCGCCGGCGCCGTGGATGGACGAGTGGACCTTCCGCCGCGCGGTGGCCCCTGGCGACGTGGAGATCGCGTTCGCGCGCACCCGCGCCACCATCCCCAACCCGCCCTACCACTACGCCCCGGTCTACACCGCCACCCGCGCCACCGGCACCGTCCAGGTGCTCCGGCGCGAGCGCGGCCACCTGGACCTCCAGGTAGAAATCGTGGCCACAGACGACGCCGGGCGCGGCTACCGCATCGCCGGGACGATGGGCGTGGCCGCCGCCAGGGAGGGCGAGGCCTGCTTCAGCCTGTCCTGACACGGCGGGATCCGTCTGACCTCGTGCGGCCACCCTGCGGACGGCGCCGCCATCCTCGGGTGCGGCGGCAGGAGTCACTTCGCAGCCGCGTCCCATGCGGAAAGGATGCGCCCGGACTGGCAGGGGAGGTGTGCTGTCTCGCGCGTCCAGCGGACGGAGGTGCAACTGAAGAGGAGGGCAGAGAACGCCCGCTTTGGGGTTGGAGTGGCGATCCGGCGGCGCGCGGCGAGGTCCGAAAGCATACCCGGGATCACTTCCGCGCTTGTCGTGGAAGTGCGCGAAGCGGCGGATCCGGGCGGCCTACGCCTGCCCGGTTCCCAGGCCCAGGTGCCGGAGGCGCGCGGCTTCGCGGAACTGGGTTCGTCGCCCGGGTGAGCTCATCCGCCTTGCGAAGAGGGTGTGGCGAGCCACAGATTTCGTCCGGATGCGAGTTGTCCGGCTTCTGCAGGGTAAGCACCAGGCATCAGGGAGGTTGGCGGACGCCCGAACGCGTAACTACGGCGGGTTAGATGGAAATCTGGCTACTTAATACATAGTTAGGCCGCAATACGTAAACCACCACTAAATACTTCTATCGCGGAGATTTGGACCATGGATCTAGCAACTGCATCGGCGGTAATCACCACGGCAACGTCAGCAGTGACTCTGTTCGATAAGGTGGCGGGACAGGTCGTGCGCTTCATCAATAAGTCTCCAGAGCCGGTGGGCCCTCCGAAAGAATTCGACTATAAAGCCACCGGAGCGGGCGGCGAACTCAAGGTCGAAGCGCGTGGGACCACAATTCAAGTTATCCGTGGTGAGGATCTCAAGAATCTCCCCGCCGAGTACAATGAACATATTAGGGTGCTCGAAGACTCTGTAAGGCGCTATTACGACGTCTGGAAACAGGTTTATCCGCATCGGGACGATGGTAGCTTGGTAGAGAATGCTAAGATCAATAATCAACTTCGCGATCTAGCCTTTAAGATGAAGGATGATCTTGCAGGCATTATCGATTTCCTACAGAGCATCGGGGTAGCCCTTGATGACCACTATATCATCTACCGTGATGTTATTCGGCGTTATTCGGGCGAGTAGCGCGTAAGAGAGCCGCACGACATCTCAAGTGGCGTGCGGCCTAATAATCGGCTGCAGTGGATGCGGGCCTGGCATGTTTTCAGCCGAACGAAAGTCTTGCGCGACGGCCCCGCACCACTGACCCTTGAGTCGTTAGGCCGCACACATCTACGCCTGCCGTCGTACCCGCTGCCGCTCCGAATCTACCAACAGCCTGCCAAATGGGGAGGACTCCGCCAATGACCGCGCTTCCAGCAGCCTTTGCTTCACAACTCCCGCAGGAACTGGCTGCCCGCTTGTTGCTATATCCAGGCAACCCAAGCGCACTAAGTCGGCTGTGCGACTATTTTCTCGCTCAGCCTCATAGGCGACCAATCGCTCTCGTCGGCGCCGGCGCCTCAGCGCCGCTCCCCGGTTGGCAAGCCCTACTCTCGTCGCTTGGTCAACTGGCAGTTGATAGAGGGACTGCAACGCAACTTGAGATCGACGTGCTTCTTCGCACCGCCATCGACGACCCATTGAAGGCCGCTGGAGAACTGTTTCGACTATTTGGGGACCGCAGACTGGCTCTCGCAGAGATTCGCCGCATATTTACATTACCAGACGGGCAGCCGCTTCAATTGCATAGAGCCATTCTGAAGCTTCCGCTCAAGGGTTTGACAACCACAAACTACGACCTGGGACTCGCCTACGCATGGCGTGAAGAGCACTCCTTCGATGAGGCCGGTGTCTCCGTGGGAACACACGCAATGCAGGACACTGTAAAGCAGTGGTTGGACCGTAGTATTTTCGATTCATTCACATCACCTATATTGCATCTGCATGGCTCAATTGATCAGCCGGCGGGCATGATACTCGATGATGAATCATACTCAAACCTGTATGGTCGGCGGAAGCAGCCGAATCCCTACGTTCGACTCATTGAAGACTTATGGCTACACAATACCTTGCTCTTGATTGGATTTAGCGGAAACGATCCCTTGCTCAGAAAGCTTGCCAAAGAGACCCTCTCCGGCTTTCAATGGGCCGGCACAACTCCTCAGCACATTGCCATCCTGCCGCTCGAACCTGATCGTCGCTCCCTTGTTCCTACAATTCGCAAGGAGTTCTACCGTGATTTCCGTGCAGATGTAGTGTTCTTCGATCCCAGCAGCCGCACTCCGGCGGGTCGGCGATTCGAAGACCTATCCGACTTGATTCTCGCACTTGCTCGCGCCTTCCCCAATTCGTCAGAGCTACTGCGAAGAGAAAAACTGTCAACAGACGAGCAGGTCTTCAAAAGAGCGGTGATATCCAGAACAAGGAACTATCTGCAAGAGCGAATTCCTAGGGCCAAACTCGTGGACTCGACGACGCGAACTCAAGACACAGTCTGGATTCCTCGTATACGCCCCGCAGCCAGTGAGGAGCAAACAGGGCCGCTGTCCGTTGATGTCACAACGATCTGCGCCGGTCCAGGCGCTGGAAAGTCCGTTCTCTCTCGCCTCCTAGCTCTATCTCTAATCGAAAATGATTCGGACTCGCAGCTGGTTCGCGCTCTTCCGCAGTGGATTACAGATAGACGTTTGCCGCTCTTGATTGATCTGAAGAGGTTCGCAAACGATCTTCTAATAGGCCCCGAGAAACCATCCGAAGCAATTAGGCGGATCATCATCAGCGCATGGGGGCAGTCCGCTCAGATACTTCTTGACGGTCAAGTTTTTCATGCGAAAGGCATACTAATACTTGACGCTCTAGAGGCATTGCTGTGGTCCTCAAGATCGATCTTTGGCGCCACGGATAATCCCGTCGTGGATGCAGATGACGTTTGTCGAAAAGTACTAGTTGAGCTTCTGAAGTACTTCTCGGACGTTCCAGTTGTGATCCTTGCGCGACCGTTCGCCGGCGACTGGCTTCGAAACAGAGGTGTGCTACTATCGCGTCGATTCGAATTGGAGCCACTGACTTCCGACGACATCAAGGCAATATCAGAGTCCCACGTGGCGGGCGCGATATTGAATGGAGGAGGTGCCCCGAATGTGGGTCATGGATTGGGCTCAGTCGCGGCTCCCGCATTGACCCGCATTGCCACAACCCCGATGCTTGTGAAGCTCGCCGCCCAATCGCGCACCGATGCGCTTCCCAATAGCCACTTGACTGCACATCGCATGATCTCGGGATTCTTCGATCACGTGTTGCATCGAGGACTCCTGGATGAGGATGAAGCACCACCCCTACCCAACGCTACTCTAAGGGATTTGGCTAGATTGTTGGCGTTCCGAATTGCGGAGAAAGGTTCAACGGGACTGACGCGCGCGGAAGTACTAGATTGTGGAACTACCTTCTCGATCGATGCAGAGGAAGCTCTCCTGGCATGCAAATGGCTGGAGAGCCGCACCGATCTGGTCGCCGTTGATGCAGACGGCGGTTTAAGCTTTTCGCATGATTGGTATCAAGAAACGCTTGCGGCTGAATGGATATCCCAACGATTCTCCGCCGAAGAAATGATCTCAGTGGCCGAGTCGCAACGACTGCACGAGACTATGAAGTATGCGATCAGCTTCTCCAACTCCTACGTAGCTAGCAAGGTGGTCGAAGGCCTCCTATCTGTAGGGCGAACCCGCCTCGCATTGGGCGCCCTTGATTGGGCCTGGGACAAGCTTACTCCAAGAGACAAACAGCATCTTGAACCGACGCTGCTTGGCGCACGGTCCGATGAAAGTACCGACTGCGTTCTGATGGCCGATTTCGCCGCTCGGCACGACGAACCCCTTACGGACACCCTGATACTCAAGTGGACGCTCCCGATACAGTGCCTAAGGACTGAGGATGCGATTGAAGCGCATAAAACATTGTCGTATGACGATAGTGAAGAGTTTGCCGACTGGCTTAGAGGATTTGCACGGCTTGCGGCGAACGCAAATACTCTGACGATTGATTCGAGCCGCATCGATGAAGCCATTCTTGCGCTACGCTTCAGTAACGACGTGGATTCGCCAAGCGGCGGAGTGTGGTCTAGCGCGAGTATTATTTGTCGCACAATCGATGGCGGCCTATCGAATCTGACTGCCTTCGTGGAACTTTTTCAGTCGATAGTATCGAACACCAGCCCGGGAACCCTAAGCAGACTTGCACAGTGCGCAGCCAAGGCAGCGTCAGATCACCCTCAACAGGCCCTCGCTGCTGTCGCCCTTTGCGTTGAACGGCTCCAAAGCAACGCCAGAACTGAATTTATTCCAAGTGAGGCCGAAAGACTCATCGACATTGTTGAGCTGCTCCCTGTCAGCGAGTCACCAGCCTTTCAACTTGGCCTTTGCAATTCTCTCTTCGATCTGCTTTCAAGGTCGCGCAAAGCCTCGCTTAGGCGCCGCGTCCTTGCGCTACGCTCAAGGACGTTGGATTCACTCTCGGAGCACCTCGGCTCATGCGATTGGATTTGGAGGCCAGAAGCGTCCCGGCCTCCTAGGGCGACGCTACTGGCAATGGCAAGGGATGCGCTCTCAAGGGAGGCTACATCCCCGCCAAAGCTTGCGCGGTCGAAATCATCTCGGCGACGAAACCTACTTGACAGGTACATTGCTTCGTCCGGCCACCTCATTCATAAACTCAAGGCCAAGGACACGACAGGGAGATGGGCGTATTACTTCGTGCTCGTAACCACCGGTCACGAACAGCGCTTCTTGAAGGCAATTGAGGGTGATGGCACCATTAATCTCGAAGATTACGGAAAGGTTGTCGCTTCCTGCTATGGTGAGGAGCCAAACGCGGAGCTCAAAGACTACTTGCTCGAAAAGTATGGATTTCATGTTTAGAGCAGTGATTTCGCGCAGTGCGGCCTAACAGGTCGTTCAACCGGACGCGCTACGGCACCCGTCGCTTGGCCGCTCCAGGCCATCGTTGGGAATTGTCCTTCCGCGGCCAAGCCGCCGGCTGCCTCCGCGCGCCGCTTAACTCTGCGTTAGGCCGCTGGACAAACGTCGCGGTAGTGTGGCCGATGCGGCTCGTACGGCGGCCTTCGTACGGTACTTACTCCCTCTCGTATACGTACCCTAACCTCACCTTTACCTCTGGAGGACATCATGCACGACGCGACCAGTGACAGCGCGATGGCTGGCCCCGAAGTAACTATCTCCGTGGATTTGGCTGCGGTTGTCCGGAAGGCGGAAAACGGCTTCTTCTCCAATCTCCCCGAAGCCGAGGCGATTGAATCCGCGGGTCGCTATCTCAAGTTTCTCACGCTTATCAAGCGATATCCGTATACTTCTCTTGCACCGACGCACGACATCGACGAGATGTGGCATGCGCATATGCTCCGTCCCGTTGCGTACTACCGCGACTGTATCGCTAACTTTGGTGGGATCATCGATCATGACGGAGGTTTTGGCGCAGAGGAGCACGAGGTTCCGGTGCTCGCCGCAACGTTCCAGCACACCGCCGAGTTGTGGGAGAAGGAGTTTGGCGAGCCATACACGGCGAATGACTCACGCGGGGTTAAGTGCAAGCGCGATTGTGTCAACCGTTGCTGGCACGCCTGCAAGAGCAAGTAGGTCTCAACACGTCTCGCACGAAGGCGGCCTGACATTCGGTATATGGACTTCTCCCTCTCGCCCGGGGGGATCGTCGTTGAGAGAGCATCCCCGACGCACGGCAGGGGGACGGGCTGGAGTCGTATATACGGCCTCGATTGTGGAGCCTCGCGGCCCCGGGCCAACCTGGAATTCGCGCGCCGGGTGCCAATCGCTGCAGCGGCCTCGAAGGCACGCGCTTGTCAACGAGATCACCCCGGCGGCGGTCCGACCGCTCTGCCGTGCGTCCAATCTTCTCTCCGCGCGCTGCCCCTAACGGGTCTGGTGCTCGCCGCCCACCGCTGGGAATGTTCCACGGCTCCCTCGTCACGGCCGCGTGACGACGACGCCGGCCCCGAGATCCCGCAGACCGAGCCGGGGGGCCGGCTCCAGGCTTCGGAGCCAGCCCCCCGGCGGCCGGCGAGTCGTCTTGATCGCGCGCAGTGCGGCGTGCCCTCCGCGGGAACCGCGTGGCCCTCCCTCGGGACGACGGCGCTCGCGGAGAGGCGGCCGGCGTGCGCTCAGAAGCGTGAGGCGTTGATCTCCACGTCCGCGTGCTCCCAGGCTTTGCGGAAGCGACGGCGCACCTCCTCCGTCGGCTTGCCCTGCGCCACCAGCGCCAGCTCCAGCCCCTTGAGCGACCAGCCGTTCTCCGGGTTGCGGTTGGGGATCACCGCGCCGGAGTCGTAGAAGCCCAGGTCCGTGAGATACGCCCGCTCCGCATCGGCCGCCTGGCCGAACCGCAGCAGTACCGCCCCCAGCGAGTGGCGCGCGGGGAAGTAGAACGGCGGCGGCTCGTCGTAGCGCAGGGAGTCCTGGATGCGTACCGCCGCCCGGAACGCGTTGATGGCCCCGAACGAGTTCCCACGGGCCGCCTGGAGCTCGCCTTCGAGCGTCATCGCCGCCAGCCGCAGCAGCTCCCGTCCAGAGTTGATGCTCTGGGACGGCACCGAGTCCGCGCCCGCGATCTCGATGATCCGCACCATCTCGTCGAAGTGCGCCTTCGCGTCGTCGTAGCGCCCCGTCCGCACGTCCGCGAATCCGCGCGCGTAGTGCCAGGCGCCGCGCGCGAACTTCAGGTCCGCCGGAGGCGGAGTGACGCCGCGAAGCTCGTTCCACATGCCGAAGCGCACCATCACCACCCAGGGCGTCACCAGGAAGTGCTGGGTGTTGGGCCAGCGCCGCGCGCTGTCCGCCGGCCATTCGCGCGACTGGTCGTGCGCCGCGCCCAGCGAGCGGGCTCGCTCCCCCGCCATGCCCGCGGCGGACCAAAGGAACTCGAGGTTGTGGGCGAAGTAGCGCGGGTACCGGCCCAGCGCGCGGCGCGTGGCCAGGTACGCCGTGTCCGCCCTGACCGCGCTCTCGTTGGCCAGTACGGCGTCGTGGTACCGCCCCATGCGCAGGTAGATGTGCGAGGGCATGTGCACGATGTGGCTGGCACCGGGCATCAGCGCGCCCAGCCGCTCGGCGCTCGGCATGGCGGCGTTCGGGTCCGACGACGCTTCCACGGCGTGGATGAAGAAGTGGTTGGCGCCGGGGTGGTCCCGCCACCGCGGGTCGTCCAGCACGCGGCGCAGCGCGGCGACCGCCTCGGGGGTCCCGGGCCGCGGCTGGCGGCCATCGCGCGACCACTGGTTCCACGGCGCCAGGTCCAGCAGCGATTCGGCGTACCACGTCGCGGCGTCGGGATCGTTGGGGTACCGGCGCGTCAACGTTTCCATGGTGGCCGCGTACACCGAGTCCTGGCGCTTGCGCACCCGCCGCACGTCCGTCGTGTTGCGAAAGTCGGGGAGCGGGTGGAAGCGGCGGGTGCCCGCCACGACGTAGTCGCGCTCCCACGCCGGCGCGCCGGCGATCCGCCGCTGCGCCGAGTCCATGGCCGCGGCGGCCGCCCGCCAGCGCTCTTCGTTGATGTCCTGGTTGATGTCGGGCCCGTAGCTGGTGGCCACGCCCCACCAGCAGATGCCGCAGCCGGGATCCAGTCGCGCGGCCTCGCGAAAGGCCAGCATGGCCTCCATGTGGTTGAAGCCGTACAGCAGCCGCACGCCCTGGTCGAAGTAGCGCTGCGCCGCGGGAACGCGGGTGGAAATGGGCTTGCTATAGGTTCCCAGGTTGTCGAACAGCGGCACGCTGTCGCTGGCCGCGGCGGCGGGGCTGACGCCGTGATGCTGATGCTGCGCGAAGGCCGCCGAGGGGAACAGCGACAGCGCCGCCACGATCGCGACAGAACGAAGTGGGTGCATTGGATGGAGCTCCGGGATCCGTGGTGGGGGGACCGCGGGATGAATTCCTGGCACAAACAGGCTTACCATAGTATGCCTCCATCGTTGCACACAACCCCGGCCCGCCGGCGAGATTCTTCTCTCGCCGCTTTGCGGTGCCGGTTGCTCCCCGCTGGACACGGCGGGATGCGGGATGCGCGCTGTGGGCGGCGGCCGGGAAAGCACGGGTCCCCGCCGGGCGCGCCCTGCGGGGACCTTTCCGTCTCCCGACCTCACCTCAAACGACCCGCGGGCGGCCGCCCGCGGCGCGGCCTTCCGCCAGCGCCTACCTCGCCGCCCCCACGTTCTTGGGATCCACGTAGAAGTTGGGATCCACCCGGAACGCCGCCGCGCTCGGCAGGCTGAGCCGCGCCGTCTTCCACGCCGTGGTGGGCCGGATGACGGACAGCGAGTCGCCCGAAAGCGTCACCTTGATCGGCATGTCGAACCCGGGGACCACGTTGGCCCAGCGGTACGACAGCGTGGATCCCTGGATGCGGTACTCCAGCACCGGGACCATGGTGGTGGTCAGGTACTGCCGGAAGACGCGGTCTAGGTCCACCCCCGACTCGCGGCTGATGTACTGCTGCACCTCGCGCCCCGTCACCGTCTTGCGCCCGTACGTCGATTGCAGCCCCCGCAGGACGCGGCGCCACTTCTCGTCGTCGCCGATGACCTGGCGAATGGTGTGCAGCATCAGCCCGCCCTTGTCGTACATGTCGCCCGAGCCCTCGCTCTGCACCCCGTAGACCCCCTGGATGGGCGCGGCGTTCTGCACGTTCTGGCGGCCGCCCCGGGCGTACGCGAACCCCGCCTCCCGGCCCTGCGTGCACTCCGTGTAGAGCGACTCCGAGTAGTTGGCGAAGCTTTCGTGCACCCACATGTCCGCGACGTCCTTGGTGGTCACGTGGTTGCCCCACCACTCGTGGGCGGACTCGTGGATGATGATGAAGTCCCACTCCATCCCGTGGCCCGTGCCCGAGCGGTCTCGCCCCAGGTAGCCGTTCTGGTACTTGTTGCCGTACGCCACCGCGCTCTGGTGCTCCATCCCCAGGTGCGGCGACTCCACCAGCTTGTAGCCGTCCTCGTACCAGGGGAACGGGCCGAACCAGCGCTCGAAGCACTGGAGCATGGGCTTCACCTGCCGGAACTGCGCGCGCGCCCGCTCCAGGTTGGCGGCCAGCGGCCAGAAGTCCAGCGTCAGCGTGCCGCGCTCGCCCGCGTACGTGTCGCCGAAGTGCGCGTACGTCCCCGCGTTCACCGCCACGTCGTAGTTGTTGATGGGGCTCGTCACGAACCACTCGTAGGTGGTGGTGCCGTCCCCGTTGCGGGTCGTGTTCCGCAGCCGCCCGTTGGACACGTCCACCATGGGGTCCGGCACGGTGACGGCGATGCGCTGGCTGTCCGGCTCCTCCGTCTGGTGGTCCTTGACGGGCCACCAGGCGCTCGCCCCCAGCCCCTGCACCGCGGTCGCCACCCAGCGGCTGCCGACGGTGTCCTTCGCCCACACCACGCCGCCGTCCCAGGGCGCGTTCTTCGCCGCGATCGGCTTGCCGTGGAAGTGCACGGTGAGCGTCCTGGACTCGCCCGCGCGCTGCGGCGAGGCCGGGGTGACGAAGAAAGCGTTCCCCTCGCGGCGGAAGGCCAGGCGGCGGCCGTCCTGCACCATGCTGTCCACCTGCATGGGCTCCTGGAGGTCCACCTGCATCTCCCGGGACGGCTGCAGGACCCGGTAGGTGATGCCGTTGCGGCCGGCGATGCTGCTGTCCGCCGGGGACACGCGCACGTGCAGGTCGTAGAAGGTCACGTCCCACCACGCGCGCTGCGGCGAGATGGAGCCGCGCAGCGTGTCGGCGCGGGTGAAGCGCGGGGCGTCCTGCGCCGCGGCGGCGGCCGCGGAGCCCGCGAGGAGGACAAGGGCCAGGAGGATCTTTCGCATGGGCGAGACCGGGGTGGATGCCACGGGAGCCGCGGGGCGCGCCCCGCGGCCGACGACGGTGAAGCTCGGCCCGGAGGCCGCGGAAAGCAACCCGCGGGCGGCGCGGAAGTTCCCGCGCGGCCACCGGGAGGGCGTCGCGGCGGCTACGCCACCGCCGCCGCAGCCGCCCGGCCCGCGGCCCGGCCGGAAAAGATGCAGCCGCCCAGGAAGGTGCCCTCCAGCGCGCGGTAGCCGTGCATCCCCCCGCCCCCGAAGCCGGCCACCTCGCCCGCGGCGTACAGCCCGGGGAGCGGCTCGCCGTCGGCGCGGAGGACGCGGCCGGCGAGGTCCGTGTGCAGGCCGCCCAGCGTCTTGCGGGTGAGGAGGTTGAGGCGCACCGCGATCAGCGGCCCCGCCGCGGGATCCAGCAGCCGGTGCGGCCGGGCCACGCGGATCAGGCGGTCGCCCAGGTAGGCGCGCGCCCCGCGGATGGCCGTGACCTGCGCGTCCTTGCCGAAGGGGTTGGTGAGCTGCGCGTCGCGGGCGCGCACCTCGCGCTCCACCGCGGCCGGGTCCAGCAGCGGCTCGTCCGTGAGCGCGTTCATCCCGCGCACCAGCTCGCCCAGCTCCCGCGCCACCACGAAGTCCGCCCCCTTCTGCTTGAACGCCTCCACCGGCGGCGGCGCTCCGGGAAGGACGCGCCCCAGCACCTGGCGGATGCTGCGGCCGGTGAGGTCCGGGTTCTGCTCCGAGCCCGAGAGCGCGAATTCCTTTTCGATGATGCGCTGGGTGAGCACGAACCACGTGTGGTCGTACCCGGTGGCCACGATGTGCTCCAGCGTCCCCAGCGTGTCGAAGCCGGGGAAGAGCGGCGCCGGAAGGCGCCGGCCCAGCGCGTCCAGCCACAGCGACGACGGCCCGGGGAGGATGCGGATGCCGTGACCCGTCCACACCGGCGCCCAGTTGTGGATCCCCTCCGTGTAATGCCACATGCGGTCCGGGTTGATGATGCTCCCGCCCGCCGCCTGCGTCACCGCCAGCATCCGCCCGTCCACGTGGTCCGGCACCCCGGAAAGCATGCGCCGCGGCGGAGGGCCCATGCGCGCCGGCCAGTTGCGGCGCACCAGCTCGTGGTTGGCGCCGATCCCCCCCGAGGTGACGATCACCGCCTGCGCCCGCAGCGCGAACTCGCCGGCGACCGCACGGGAGCTGGGCGCGCCGCGCGGGGCGTCGCTGGGCTCCAGGAGCTCGCCGCGGACGCCGTCCACCGCGCCGCCCGTCGTGGTCAGCTCGCTCACCCGGTGCCGGAAGCGCAGCGACACCCGCCCGCGCCCCTCCGCCTCCCGCACGCGGGCGATGAACGGCTCCACCACGCCGGGCCCCGTGCCCCAGGTGACGTGGAAGCGGGGCACCGAGTTGCCGTGGCCGGTCGCCAGGTAGCCGCCGCGCTCCGCCCACCCCACCACGGGAAAGAAGCGGACGCCGCGCTCGTACAGCCAGGCGCGCTTCTCCCCCGCGGCGAAGTCCACGTACGCCTCCGCCCAGCGGCGCGGCCACGCGTCCTCCGGCCGGTCGAAGCCCGCGCTCCCCATCCAGTCCGAGAGCGCCAGCTCGCGCGAGTCGCGGATCTTCATCCGCCGCTGCTCCGGCGAGTCCACCAGGAAGAGCCCGCCGAACGACCAGAACGCCTGCCCCCCCAGCGACGCCTCGGGCTCCTGGTCCACGACGATGACCTTCCGCCCGGCCTCCGCCAGCTCCGCGGCCGCCACCAGCCCGGCCAGCCCCGCACCCACGATGATCACGTCCGCGTCGTCGGCACTCATGTCTGATCGGGTCGGGGTTGGACGGCCATGAAGGACTTACGGCAGGATCTGGGCGTGCCCCCGGCTGGCGCCGGGGTCGGGCTTCGGCTCCGTAAGCCCGCAAACAACGCGGGCTGACGGAGTCGAGCCCCCGCAAACTGCCGCGGGGTCTCGCCCCTTCGGGCCGGAATCCCTCACGCAGGTGCTTGCCCGAACTCAAGACTCAGCAGTCGCGCCCTTTCCCGCAAGACGGGCGAGGTCGCCCCGGCTCAGAAGCGCGAGCCCGCCAGCCGCGTCCCGGAGCGCGCCCACGCCTCCCGGAACTCGGCGCCGGCCGCGTCCGCTTCGGCGGTCCGCCCCTGCGCGCGCAGGGCCAGCTCCAGGCCGGCCAGGCTCCAGCCGTTGCGCGGCCGGTCTTCCAGCGCGGCGCGGTAGACCCGCTCCGCGTCCGCCGGCCTTCCCGCCTCCAGCAGCGCCGCACCCAGCCAGTCGCGCGCCGCGAAGGGGAGCGGCTCCGGCTCGTCGTAGACCAGGCCGTCCTCCAGCTCCACCGCCCGCTCCAGCGCCGCGAGCCCCTCCGGCGTCCGGCCCTGCGACCGCAGCAGCTCGGCGCGCAGGATCCCGCCGACCACCCCCAGCAGGCGCGCGGGGGCGTGGCCGCGCCAGGTGGTGGTCTCGGGCGTGTGCGCGGCGAGCGAGTCCACCCGCGCCAGGTACGCCGCCGCGCTGTCGCGCTGCCCGCCGCGGAGCCGGGCGTACCCCCGCGCGAAGGACCAAAGGCCGCGGTGCACCGGGTGCGCCGGGGGGGCGGCGAGTGCCAGCACCTCGCCGAAGCGCCCGAAGCGGAGCCTCGTGAGCGCCTGGAGCCCGGAGCCGTCGCCCGCCGGGGTGAGCGCGGCGTAGGCGTCCGCCGCCGTCATCGCCTTCGCCTCCTGCCCGTCCACGGACGCGGCGTAGAGGAGCATGTGCAGGTTGTGGCCCGGGTACACCGACACCGCCCGCCCCTCCGCCGCCCCGCGGTCCGATTCCCACGCCAGCTCGTTGGAGCGCACCGCGTCGGCCCAGCGCCCCACCCGGTTGTAGGTGTGCGAGGGCATGTGGTTCAGGTGGCTCGCGCCGGGCATGGCGGTCACCAGCACGTCGGCGCACCGCTGCGCCCGTCCCGCGCGGGGCGTGCTTTCCGTGGCGTGGATGAAGGTGTGGCACACGCCGGGGTGGGCCACGTCGGCGGCGAGGGCGCTTTCCAGCACCGCGTGGATGCGCGCCACGGACGGCTTCTCCACGCTCCAGTTGCCGCGGCGCGGCTCCAGCAGCATCAGCGCGTCCGCGTACAGGGCGGCCACCTCCGGGCTGTCCGGGAAGCGCGCGTACACCCCCTCCATCGCCCGGGCGTAGGCGCTGTCCAGCCCCTTGCGGCCCGCGGCGCCGTGCGACTCGCGGTAGCGCACGGCCATGGCGCCGGCGAGCGCCCGCTCCAGCGGCGTCCCCCGCGCGGCGGCCAGCTCGCGGGCGCGCCGGGCGGCGGCGGTGGCCTCCGGCGCGTCGGCGTCGGCCATCGCGCCGTTGAGGTACGGGCCCATGGACCACGCCTCGCCCCACCAGCACAGGGCGCACTCCGGGTCGCGCCGCCGCGCCTCCGCGAAGGAGCGCCGCGCCTCCGGGAGCGCGAAGGCGTACATCAGCTTCACCCCCTGGTCGAAGTACGCCTGCGCTTCGCCCGAGGCGGTTCCGGCCGGCCACGAGAAGGCGCCCAGCGCCGCCCCGTACAGCGGCACCGGCGCGCCGTCCGCCGCCGGGGTGGGGCCGCCGTGGTGCTGCTGAGCAGGCAGAGGACCGGCCCGGACGGCGAGGGCGAGGAGCGGGAGGAGGACGGCGAGGAGACGGGGCATGCGTGCTCGGGGGCGGCGGGGGAGCGGGACCGGGGACCGCGTCAACATATCGCCTTCGCGCACGGACGACGAGCGGTGCGGTGACGGCATCGAACGGCGGGTTCGGGCGCGTCCCCGGCTGGCGCCGGGGTCGGGCTTCGCGCTGGCGTCCGTTGGAAGCATGCTCGCCATGGCGAAGATCGTCCCCCGCCAGAACCCCGATCTGGGACTCGGACGCCCCGACCGGGACATGACATCCACGGTTCAGGAGAACTACGGATCCTGCTGCCTTAGCCATAATTATTTTCACCGTATTGATTTAACGCATTCAGTCTGGAAAGGTACGCATGTTGCTGTCATTTTCTTTCGCTGCCAAGCAGTCCTTCCACCCCACCTCCCCAAGGAGAACGGCACATGCGCCACACTCTCAGCCTGGGCCTGGTCCTCGTCCTCGCCGCGGCGGCCTGCTCGCCGGACGCGACCCCGCTCGCCCCCGCCGACGAGGCCCCGCGGCTGGCAGCCGCGGCCGCACCCCCGCCCGCGTGCCTGGACTTCAACGTGCCGCCGCTGGGAACCGCCTACGGTGGGGGGTTCGGGACCCCGGTGGGGGTGCCGCAGTGGGTGGAGAACGGGATCACCGCGGCGGTGGTGCCGTACCAGCCGGGGGCGCTCTACGCGGAGGCCCGGGTCGTCCTGCCGCCGGTGCCGTTCGGCGCCGGGCCGACGGGGCGCGCCCGCAGCATCAACTGGCAGTTCGACTTCACCGGACTCCCGTTCGTCCCCAAGACGGTCACCTTCGACTGGCTTGACCAGGGCACCCCGTCCCCGGTGGAGAACCTGGCGGTGAACGCCAGCCCCCTCTTCATCGGGCAGATCCACGCGCCCCCGGCGGTCATGGCGGGGATCGTGGTCGGGACCTCGGTGGTGGCGGCACCCGGGGGCCTGAAGGGGACCATGAAGCTGACCGGTCCCGTGCAGCGCGTGGTGGTGGGCGGACAGCCGGTGTGGATCGACCACGTCTGCGCCTATCCGTGACCCTCCCGGCGCGGCGGTACGAAGCACGGACGTGAGCCGTCCCGGCGCTCGAGGGCCGGGAAACGAAGCAGCCCTCCGATGGCGACACGCCGTCGGAGGGCTGCTGTACGAGGAGGACCGCGCGTGAGCCTGGCGACGAGCCTGCTCTCGCCCCGCGCGTCACACGGGGTCGGCGACCCGCTCGGGGCGCGGGGCGCGCGCGCGTCCGGGGAGCCGCCGGCGGCGGCCCCGCCACGCCGCCAGGCGGCGCAGCGACAGCGAGATCCCCGTCACCACCAGCACCGCGGCGCCCAGCGACACCAGCCCCGCGAGCGTCTGCCCGGGAAGGCCCAGGACCTCGCCGGTGTGCGCGAAGCGGAGGATGCTGCGCAGCCTGCGTCCCGGCGTGCCGGCGGAGAACGGCTCCCACTTCACGACTGCGCCGGTGGCGCGGTCCAGCGTCAGGGTGGCGCGCTTCTGCGGCTGCCCGCCGCTCCCCCGGTCGATATTGAAGGCCACGGGCGCGTCCGCCTCGCCGGGGAGCTGCATGGAGATGCTGCGCCACCCCTGCACCCTGCGGCTCGCCGTCGCCCAGAGCGGGTCGATGCCCGCCAGCGGCGGCGCGGCCTCCGCGCCGCCTGCCGCTCCACCGCCGCCTCCGCGCGGGGCTCCGCCGCCGGGAGGCCCGCCGCCCGGACCGCCGCGGGCCGCGGGCGGGTCCTCTCCCACGGCGCGGTAGACGAGGTCGCTGGCCCACGGGTACGAGATCACCACCGCGGACGCCACGACGACGGCGAGCGGCACGCACGACCAGAAGCCGATGACGTTGTGCCAGTTGAAGTCGCGCGCCCTGGGCGACAGCCCGACCTGGAACCAGGTGACGCCGCGGAGCACCCGGCGCGTCCAGTTGCGCGGCCACCACAGGTAGAAGCCGCTCAGCACCAGGAAGAGGAAGCCCAGGTTGGCCGCGCCGGTGATCGCCTTGCCGGTGTCGCGGCTCTCGTCGCCGGCGGCGAGCCAGCGGTGCCAGTCGGTGACGCCGCGGAAGAAGGCGCGCACGCCGACCGCGCCCTGGCCCAGCACGGCGCCGGTGTACGGGTCCACGAACACCGTCTTTTCCCGCCCGAACGCGACCTCCACCGGCCGGTCCTCACCGGCGCGCCAGGTGACCGCGGAGGGCTTTCCCGCCTCGGCGCGGAGCACGCCCGCGAGCAGCGCCTCCGGCCCCAGCCGCTCCGCCCCGGCCGGGGGAGGCGACACCTCGTAGGCGCGCGCGTTGGCCCACGCGAGCACCTGCTTCTCGTAGGTGAGCAGCACGCCGGTGACGGACATGACGAGCACCACCACCCCGGCGGCGACGCCGGTGGCGAGGTGGAGCCAGAAGATCGCTTTGCGGAACAGCGCCATAGGTCTGGAACGAGTGCGTGAGTGTAACGGCGGGTCCTCACCCGGCTCGCTTGAGGCTCGCCACCCTCTCCCTTCATACGGTTCACGTGAAGCGTGAAGCGCCATTCTGGGAGAGGGGCAACTGCTTGAGCCGGTGTAGTTCTCCCCCTCTCCCGCTTGCGGGGGAGGGGGCCGGGGGGAGGGGGCCTGCCGTCGCGTGAGGGATTCGCGCCCGGAGGGGCGAGACCGCGCGGCTGTTTGCGCGGGCTCGCCGGAGTTGCGCACGGTCGTATCGTGCGTTACTCCGCGCGAAGCCCGACCCCGGCGCCAGCCGGGGGCACGCCCGAACCCGCCGTGAATCCTTGAAGATACCTCCACCCACGCCGCCCTGTCACCCCACGCGGACGCCCAGGTTGATCACGCCCGCGTACCCGTCGCCGTCGCGCGTGGCCTGGAGCGTGAGCGCGCTCTTCTCGGCGGAGTTCAGGCTGTTGTAGATGCCGTCGCTGGTGTTGACGACGTTGCGGCGGCCCTTGCTGGCATAGGGGCTCTGCGCGTGCACCGTGTCGGTGAGCGTCTCGTCGAAGAAGAACTGCGACGTGAACTCGTAGGTGCGCGTGGTGCCGGCGAACAGGCGCAGCTTGAAGTGCACGTGCACGGCGCGACCGGAGTACCAGCCGGGGTACACGGAGGTGAAGTCGGCGACCCCGGCGGCGTCGGTGACCTGGTAGCCGCGCAGGAACTTGCGCCCGGCGCCGCCGCCGGACACGTCGGAGTAGGCGCCGGCGGCGTCGCAGTGCCACACGTCCAGGTACGCGCCGGTGAGTGGCGTGCAGGCGCTGCCGTCCACGCGCATGACGTTGAACTTGAGCTTGAGCAGCGTGCCGGCGGAAACGGCGCCGCTGGCCGGGTCGGAGCGGATGTCGGAGCGGTTCAGCTTCTCGTCCACGAAGTACGGGCCCTCGGTGAGCGCGGCCGTCTGCACGCACGAGGTGCCGGCGGAGCCGCCGGTGCCGGTGCCCGCCCCGGTGCCGGTCTCGCCGCCGACGGCGTCGGTGACGCCGTCGGCGCAGCTCACCAGCGCCTGCGACACCACCACGGTTGCGGCTCCGCGGGCCGCGAACCCCAGCAGGTCGCGGCGGCTGAGCCGGGTGCGCAGCGAGGAGGCGAGGCCGGGCTTGTCGTTGCTCTGCATGGGAGGGCTCCTGGATCGGGGTGTGCCGCGGCGGATCGGTCCGTGGGGGCCGCCGCCCGGCCCACTGCAAAAGCAACCCTCGTTCCCCGCCGTAAACCCTTGCGGCGCAACGTTTTTTCGTGTGCGGGCGGATCCCCCGGCGTGCGGAATCCGCACCCGGGACTGCGGATTCCGCAGTCCTCCCCGCACGGCCGCCGTCCGGCTTCCCTTGCGGCGCAACGATTTGCGCGCGGCACGCGGGGTGCCCTGTGGATGGGGAGCGCGCGGGATCGTCCGGCGCGCGGGAGCCGCAGCGGAGACACGGATGGAAAGGAGACTGGTACGGACCGCCGCCCGCCTCGGCTGGCTGGTGCCGACGCTCGCCCTGGCGGCGGCGCTGGTGGCTGGCTCGTGGGCCAACTACCGTGCGGTGCGCGCCGCGGTGGCCCCCCTGAACCGCGGCCAGGTGCAGCTGATCAGCGCGGCGCTGCGCGAGGAGTTCCACCCCTGGAACGCGGTGGACGCCGCGGCGCTGCGGCGCTTCCTGGACGCGAACGCGGCCACGGGGGTGCGCTACGTGGCGCTGTACGACCCCGGCCTGCCGGTGCTGAGCGCGGGGGAGCCCGCGGACGGCGGGGCGCCGGGCGGGGGCGACTCGCTGGCGGGCGCGCCGGAGCTGCTGGTGGACCTGGGCGGCCGCCTGCGCGCCACACTCCCCCGGCCGCCGCGGGGCGCGCGCACGCAGCAGGGAGGCCCCGGAGGTCCGGGCGGGGTGAGGGGTGAAGGAGGGCCCCCGGGGCCGGACCGCGGGCCGCAGTCGTACACGCTGGTCGAGTTCGAGCCGGTGGTGGCGAGCGCGCTGGTGTCGCGGGCCCGGAGCTCGCTGGCGCTGGCGTGCGCGGGAGCTGCGATCCTGACTCTGGCGGCGCTGGTCTTCTGGCGGTCTTCGGCGCGCTACGAGCGGGCGCGGCTGCGGCTGGAGGAGCAGAAGCGGCTCACGCAGTTGGGCGAGATGTCGGCGGTGATGGCGCACGAGATCCGCAACCCGCTGGCGTCGCTCAAGGGCAACGCGCAGCTCCTGGCGGAGCGGCTGGAGGAGGGGACGCGCGAGCGGCGGCGGGCGGACCGGGTGGTGGGCGAGGCGACGCGGCTGGAGGCGCTGACGGCGGACCTGCTGGACTTTGCCCGCACCGGCCCCATCGACCGGCGCCCGGCGGACCCGGCGGCACTGCTGCGCGCCGCCGCGGACGAGGCCACGGGGGGCGCGGCGGAGGTGGACGCGGGCGCGGCGCCGGAGCGCTGGCCGCTGGACGCGGCGCGGATCCGGCAGGCGCTGGTGAACCTGCTGCGCAACGCGGCCCAGGTGACGCCCGCGGGGCGGCCGCCGGTGGCGCGGGTCGCGCGGGAGGGAGGGGGGCTGGTGTTCACGGTGCGCGACTTCGGCCCGGGACTGGCGGCGGGGGAGCGGGAGCGCATCTTCGATCCGTTCTACACCACGCGCACCACCGGCACGGGGCTGGGGCTCCCGGTGGCCCGCCGCGTGGCCGAGATGCACGGCGGCACGCTGGACGCGGACAACCACCCGGACGGCGGCGCGGTTTTTCGCATCGTTCTGCCGCCGTGACGGGACGGCACGTTGAACGACTTTGAAGTGCGGGTTCGGGCGTGCCCCCGGCGGGGCGCCGGGGTCGGGCTTCGGCTCCGTAACGCACGAAACGACCGTGCGTAACGGAGTCGAGCCCCGGCGGAAACAGCCCCGCCGGGTCTCGCCCCTTCGGGCCGAAATCCCTCACGCGGGGTTCGTGCTGGCGTCGGCTGGGGCCCCCTCCCCCCGGCCCCCTCCCCCGCAAGCGGGAGAGGGGGAGCACGGCATTGAACCCGCAGTTGGCCCCCTCTCCCAGAATTGGGAGAGGGTGGCGAGCCTCAAGCGAGCCGGGTGAGGGCCGTTGTCGCAGGCTGTTCCCTATTCCCTGTCCCCTGTTCCCTGGTTTTCTATGGCGCACGTGCTGGTCGTCGACGACGAGGTGGGGATCCGCGAGTTCATCGCGGACGCGCTGGAGGACGACGGGCACGAGACCGTGCAGGCGGCGGACGGGCTGGCGGCGCTGCACCACCTGCACGCCCGCGCCTTCGACCTGCTGGTGACCGACCTGCGCATGCCGGGCGCGCTGGACGGCATGGACCTGGTGCGCAAGGCGCGCGCGGAGCTCCCGGAGATGGAGATCATCGTCCTCACCGCCTACGGCACGGTGGAGGCGGCGGTGGAGGCGATGAAGCTGGGCGCCTTCGACTTTCTCCAGAAGCCGGTGGGGAGCCCGGCGGAGCTGCGCCTGCTGGTGGGGCGCGCGCTGGAGCGGCGCCGCCTGCTGGCCTTCCGCGACGCGGCGGAGCGCGACGCGGGCGGGATCCCGCCGCTCACCTACGGCGACCCGGTGATGGCGCCGGTGGTGCGCGCGCTGGAAAAGGTGGCGCCCACCAACGCCACGGTGCTGCTGACCGGGGAGAGCGGCACCGGCAAGGAGGTGGCCGCGCGGACGGTGCACCGCCTGAGCCGGCGGGCGTCCGGCCCGTTCGTGGCCGTGAACTGCGCGGCCATCTCGGAAACGCTGATGGAGAGCGAGGTGTTCGGGCACGAGAAGGGGGCGTTCACCGGGGCGACGGCGGCGCGCCGGGGCCGCCTGGAGCTGGCGGACGGGGGGACGCTCTTCCTGGACGAGATCGGCGAATTGAAGCCGGAGCTGCAGGCCAAGCTGCTGCGGGTGATCCAGGACCGCCGCTTCGAGCGGGTGGGCGGCACGCGCACGCTGGAGGTGGACGTGCGCTGGGTGGCCGCCACCAACCGCGACCTGGAGGCGATGGTGCGCGCCGGGGAGTTCCGCGAGGACCTGTTCCACCGGCTCGCCGTGTTCCCCATCCGCCTCCCCCCGCTGCGCGAGCGCCGGCAGGACCTGCTCCCCGTGGCGGAGGCGCTGCTCGCCCGCGTGGGCGCCGACCTGGGGCGCCCGCCGCTGCGCCTGGACGCGGAGGCCGCCGCGGCGATCGCGGCCGCGCGCTGGCCGGGCAACGTGCGCGAGCTGGCCAACGCCCTGGAGCGCGCCGCCATCCTCGCCGAGGGCGACACGCTGCGCGCGCGCGACCTGGCGCTGCCGCCCACGGGCGCGGGCCTCGGCACGGGCGCCGGGGCGGACCCGGGCGACGGCGGAAGGGGAACGATGGAGGAGCTGGAGCGCGACGCGATCCGGAGGACGCTGCGCGAGGTGGGGGGAACCGGCGGCTGGCGGCGGAGCGGCTGGGGATCGGGGTGCGGACGCTGTACGAGAAGCTGAAGCGCTACGGGATCGAGTGACGCGCAAGAGGCGGGGCAGGTCCGGTTCGGATCTCGGGACGGCATCCGTCGGGTGAGACGTGCGCGTTGGCGGCTTGCCAGGATATTCCTTTCGTAGCCGGAACGGCGCGTCCATATTGCGGATGGCCGCACCGCGGCAGGTCAATCTCCGGCAATGTCGAACGACGAGCGTATGGGCGAGACTCCAACCCGGATCGACGCAGAAAAGGTCGTCGCCGTCTCCAATCAGCAGATCGGCGGCGATGCCAACTTCTACCTCGCTGAAGGCGGGTCTCAGCGGATTCCGGTGCACAAGCCCCCGCGGAACCTGCCCGAGCGGCAGAAGACCTTCGCGGGGCGCGAGGCGGAGCTGCTGGAGCTGCACCAGGAGCTGAGCGCCAACGCCGACGTAGGGATCACTCAGCAGACCGCCGTGCATGGGCACGGCGGGGTGGGGAAGACCTCCGTCGCGACGGAGTACGGCTGGCGCCACCTGGCGGACTACCCGGGCGGCGTCTTCTTTCTTTCGTGCGAGGCGTCTCCCGGCGCGCCGCGGCTGGAGGAGCTGGCGCCGCACCTGGGGCTCCCCGCGCTGGGGACACCGGAAGAGACGGCGCAGCGGGTGCGTGCACAGCTGGAGACGGGCGAGGCGTCGCTTCTCATCCTGGACAACGTGAGCGGCCCCGAGGAGTGCCGCACGGACGACTGGAGGCGGGTGCTCCCCGTCGGGGCATGCCGGCGGTTGATGACTACGCGGGCGGAGAAGTTGCCAGACGTACAAATGTACCGGCTCCAGCGGCTCAGCCGCGAGGACGGAGTGAAGCTCCTCGCCCGATACCGCGCGGACGTGGCGCAGGAAGAAGCGCTCGCCGCCCGGATCGTGGAGTGGTTCGATGGGCTCGCGGTGGGGCTTACGGTCGTGGGTGTGTACATGCAGATGCACCTAAGCCTGTCATGGCAGCGGTACGTCGACAGCCTGGAGAAGAAGGGGCTCGGGGCCGTGCGGGGGACGGAGGCCGCCGTAGGTCGGTTGCTGCGCTACCGGCAGCGGGTGGACGCGGTGTTCGACGACGTGCTGGATTCGCTGCCGGCGGAGGAGAGGCGGGCCCTGGAGTACGCTGCGCTCCTGCCGGAGGACAACGTGTACGCTCCGTGGCTCGTCGAGCTGTTGGACGAGGAGGGTGTCGAGGCCCCGGAGCTGCCCGGTTACGAAGGGCGCAGCGGGGAGCGAGCCGTGGAAGCGCTCGTCGACCGGCAGCTTCTGCGGCCTCGCGGCGAAGGCGATGTCGTGCTCGGGCTGCACCGTGTACTTCGCGGGAGGGCGGGAGAACGGCTTCTCGCACAGGATCTCCGTGATGGTGCAATCGACCGCCTCGTAGCACTTGCGGAACGCCGCGGAAGCGGGTCGCACGCAGCGCTCACGGTAGTCGCGCTTCGCGGAGAACTGACGCCGCTCGCATCCCTCGCGCGGGAATTCGCCGTCCTCGGCCGGGTGGATGCCGGGGTGAGCCTGGCAAACTGGATCGCGGCTCCACTGCGCGAGATGGGGCGCTACAGGGAAGCGCGGGATTTGCTTGCAGACCTGGAAGGAGCCGGTGCGCTGGAAGTAGTGTCAGATGGCGAAACTGCAATTTTCCATTCCAATCTGGCTGGGATCCTCAAGGAGCTGGGGGAGCTGAAGGAGGCGCGGGGGCGGATGGAACGGGCCGTCCAGATCGGCGAGCGCAACTTCCCGGAGGACCACCCCTCGCTGGCGACACGCTACTCCAATCTGGCTCTGATCCTCAAGGACCTGGGGGAGCTGAAGGAGGCGCGGGAGCGGATGGAACGGGCAGTCCGGATCGGCGAGCGCAACTTCCCGGAGGACCACCCCTCGCTGGCGACGAGCTATTCCAATCTGGCTCTGATCCTCAAGGACCTGGGGGAGCTGAAGGAGGCGCGGGAGCGGATGGAGCGTGCAGTTCAGATCGGCGAGCGCAACTTCCCGGAGGACCACCCCTCGCTGGCGACGAGCTATTCCAATCTGGCATTGATCCTCAAGGACCTGGGGGAGCTGAAGGAGGCGCGGGAGCGGATGGAACGTGCCGTCCAGATCGACGAGCGCAACTTCCCGGAGGACCACCCCTCGCTGGCGACGATCTATTCCAATCTGGCATTGATCCTCCAGGAACTGGGGGAGCTGAAGGAGGCGCGGGAGCGGATGGAACGTGCAGTCCAGATCGACGAGCGCAACTTCCCGGAGGACCACCCGTCGCTGGCGACGAACTACAACAACCTCGCGCATATCGAGTGGGAGCTCGGCCGCACGGACGTAGCCTGCACACTCTTTCAGCGTTCGCGAGCCATACTCCTGAAGCACTTCAAACCCGACCACCGATACATCGCGTCGGTTTCTGCCTCGATCCAGAAAGTTTGCGGCAACGGCGGCACATCTCCGGACGTATCGCCCTGACGCCACGGATCGGGGTTGCACTCGAACTCAGAATGGAGGTGAAGTGATGGACCCGATTGTACTCGCAACGATCACCTCCGGGGTGACGGTCCTCGCCACGGAGGCCGGCAAGGGGCTGGCCGGCGAGGTGGGAAAGGACGCCTGGACCCGCATCAAGTCCGTCCTCGGCTTCAAGTCCGATCCGCCCGCCGGGGCACTGGCGCCGGCTATCGCCGAGCGGCTGGTGAACGACGACGCGGCCGCGCGCGAGGTGCTCAGGCTACTCCGCGAGAACGGGGGCGATTCGAGCGGCGCGGCGGCCATCGTCGGGCAGGTCAACGCCGACCGCGTGATCGTCATCGGGAAGCAGGAGATCGCGGGCGACTTCAACCTCAACATGTAGCGCGTCGTTCGCGGCACCGGACCGCCTATGCTGACGCGGTCGCCGCCCCGTCCTCCGCGCCGCGCGTCCCGCCATTGCCGTTGCCGCCATCGGAGGCGGGGAGCCACAGGGTGAACCGCGACCCCTCGCCCGGCGTGCTCTGCAAGGTCAGCTCGCCGCCCATGGAGCGCGCCAGGCGCAGGCTGATCGCCAGCCCCAGCCCCGTCCCCCCGTGGCGGCGCGTGTAGCCGCTCTCCACCTGGATGAACGGCTCGAAGATCCGCTCCCGCTCCTCCGGCCGGATCCCGATCCCCGTGTCCTCCACCGTCACGCACGTCCACCGCCCCGGCACGGAGCCCCCGTCCACCTCGCCCTCGCAGCGGGAGCAGGCGATGGACACCCGGCCCCCCGGCTGCGTGAACTTGACCGCGTTGGAAAGCAGGTTGACGAGCACCTGGTCCACCCGCTGCGGGTCGCCCTCGTACGTCAGCCCCGGGGCGCCGTCGCACGCCGCGCTCACCTCGATGCCGCGCTCCGCCGCCTGGGGGCGCAGCACCGTGAGCGCCGTTTCCACCGCGTCCGCCACCGATGCCGTGCGCCGCTCCACCTGCAGCACGTCCGATTCGATGCGCGCGAAGTCCAGCACCTGGTCCACCAGGCCGATCAGGTGGCGGCCGCTGGCGCGGATCCGCCCCAGCTGCTGCCGCTGCCCGTCCGTCAGCGGCCCCGCGATCCCCAGCTCCAGCAGGTCCGTGTAGCCCACGATGGCGTTGATGGGCGTGCGGATCTCGTGCGACATGGTGGCCAGGAAGCCGCTCTTGGCGCGGTTCGCCGTTTCCGCCTCGTAGCGCGCCAGGTCCGCCTCGCCGATGGCCGCTTCCAGGTGCTCGTTGGCCTGCTCCAGCTCCCCCGCGAGCGACTGCGCCGCGTCGTACTGCTCCGTCAGCTCGCGGTGCGTGGTCCGCACCTGGTCCGCCATGCGGTTGAAGCTGTCGGCCAGGACGCCCAGCTCGTCCGTGCGGCGCAGCTCGATGCGGCGCCCGTAGTCGCCGCGGGCGATGGCTTCCGCGGCGCGCCGCAGGTCTCGGAGCGGTCGGGTGATGCCGCGGCTCAGCGCCCAGGCGCCCAGCGCCCCCGCCAGGCTGAGCGCCAGCGCCGCCAGCGCGCTGCGGCGCAGGAAGGTGTCGGGGCGCGCCAGCACCGTGCCCACCGGCTGCTCCGCGACCACGCTCCAGGGCGTGCGGGGGATCGCCGTCGCATGGGCGAAGTGCTCGCCTCCGCTCCCGCGCCGCCCGTACCGGGCCGCCCCCGCGAAGGGCCATGGGTCCGGGGCCGGCGTCAAGGTGCCGTCGAGCGCCACCCACCTGCCCCCGGCCGCGTTGGCGAAGAACAGGGTGATGCCGCGCCCGAGCAGCGCCTCCACCTGCCGCGCCGAGTTCGCACCGCCGATGGGCCGGAGCTCGGCCACGTACCCCGCGGCGGCGCCGCCCCGGCGAATGGGGACGGCGACCCAGAAGTAGGCGCGCGGACCGGCGGTGACGAACGGACCCACCCCGGCCGCGCCGGGGAGCACGTCCGGCGCCCGGGCGCTCGCGGGGACCGCGGAATCGCCCACGGTGAGGAGCGGGGCGCGGTCCGGCGTCCAGATCTCGATGGTGCCCGCCGGCAACCCGGGGGTCCGGAGGCGCAGGAGGGCCATCTCCGCCGCGGGCCGGGTCGCCCCGGAGGGAGCGGCCAGGTAGGCCAGGACGGCGGGGTCGCGGCCGACGTCGGCCATGTTCGCCAGCCGCTGGGCGAGGGCGGGGCCCACCGTGGCGGCGGCGAGCTGCTCGGAGACCGCCTCCAGCCGCTCCAGCGCCGTCTCGACCGAGGCCTGCTTCACCTCCACGTACGCCGAGGCGGCCCCCGCGGCCATGATCGCCACCAGCAGGGCGGTGATCAGGAGCGGCAGCTTGCGCTCCAGGGAAAGTCCGCCGCGGCGGGCGCCTGTAGAGGGGGGAGAGCTCATGGCCGGAAGGTGACCTGGAATGGGGGAGCGCACAAGCCCCGGCGCCAACCATGCGCGCGCCGGCTCACTGCGTCTGCACGATCTCGTCGGTGATGCGGAACTCGCCGTCCAGCCAGCCGACGATCTCCCGGGCGCCCGGGTGGTCCACCCCCGTCCAGCGCTCCCGCAGCGCCGCCTCCCGCTCCCCCAGCCGGTCCAGCCCCACGTCCTGCAGGGTGCGCAGGTCCTCCTGCAGCCGCGCCCCCAGCTCCGGGCCCAGCACTTCCGCGGCCGCGCGCCGCAGCGCGTCGCCGTACGCGTACTCGTCCCCCAGGCGGTAGCTTTCCACCAGCGTCAGCGCGGGGATGCGGCTCAGCGTGGGCTGCAGGGCGGGGTTCACGGCGTGCCCCGACACGTGCTCCGCGATCGCGGCGGGGCGCCCGGTGAAGCCGCGCAGGTGAAGGTACTGAGACATCCGCTGCCCGTCGTTGACCGGGTAGTTGTCCCACAGGAACGGCCGGCGCCCCAGCTGCTCCCCCACCCGGCGCAGGTGCCCGGGGGAAAGCTCCCGCGAGACCACCTCCTCCCCCGTCCACATCACCTCCACCGCCGGGTCCAGCGCGGCCCCCAGCCGCTCCAGGTACCCCGCGGGCCGCGCCCCGAAGACCCGGTCCAGCACCGGGTCGTCCGAGTAGTAGGTGGGGCACACCAGCACCCGGTCCGCCGCGCTCCGCCCGCGCGCCCAGTGCACCACCTCCACCTGCCGGTCCGCCAGGTCGGGCACGTCGCCGCGCATGTCGTCGAACAGGATCGCCAGGTCCTGCACCCCCAGCCCGTCCAGGAACTCCAGCTTGCGCTCCAGCGCCTCGCGCGCCCCCGCGTCGAAGCCCGCGAAGATCTCGTACGGGCTCACCCCCACCCCGAAGCGCACGCCCGACTCCCCGCAGCACGCCGCCAGCGCCGCGAGCCCTTTTTCCGCGGCGGGCGGGTGCGGCTCGCGCCAGAGCCGGCGCAGGTGCGGGTCGCCCTTGGGCGCGTACAGGTAGAAGCCGAAGCCGCGGGGGGCGAGGAAGCGGACGGCGTCCTCCCTCTCGCGCCAGCTCCAGGGCCTGCCGTAGAATCCTTCGACGATGCCGAGCTCCACGTTCATCCGCAGCGGTCCGGTTCGGGGTGCGCGGTGACCCGGCATCCTCCGTGCCTGGTCTTCCGATGGGGACGGCTCTGACGGCGGGTTCGGGCGTGCCCCCGGCTGGCGCCGGGGTCGGGCTTCGGCTCCGTAAGCCCGCAAACAACGCGGGCTAACGGAGTCGAGCCCGCGCAAACAGCCGCGCGGTCTCGCCCCTTCGGGCCGAAATCCCTCACGCAACGGCGGCCCCCTCCCCCCGGCCCCCTCGCGGGGAGGGGCCGGGGGAGGGGGTCCCGTCGTCGTGCTCACACCAGCCCGGGTCCAATGCCCCACGCCGAACCGACCCCCTGTCCGCTCTGCGGCTCGCAGCGAATCCGCCCGCTCGCGGAGGCGCACGGCCGCCGCTACCTGGACTGCGGCGAATGCCGGCTGGTGCACCTGGCGCCCGCGGACCGGCTGGACGCCGCGGCGGAGCGGGCGCACTACGGCACGCACCGCAACGACCCCGCGGACCCCGGCTACCGCGCCTTCCTGGACCGGCTGGCGGCGCCGCTCGCGGAGCGCCTTGCCCCCGGCGCCGCGGGGCTGGACTACGGCTCGGGGCCAGGGCCCGCGCTGGTGGCGATGCTGCGGGAGCGCGGCTTCCGCGTGGACGGCTGGGACCCGTTCTTCGCGCCGGACCCGGAGCCGCTGGGGCGCAGCTACGACTTCGTCACCTGCACCGAGACCGCCGAGCACTTCTTTCGCCCGGGCGACGAGTTCCGCCGGCTGGACGGGCTGCTGCGCCCCGGCGGGTGGCTGGGGGTGATGACCGAGTGGCTGCCGGAGGACCGGCCCCTGGGGGAGTGGCGCTACGCTCGCGACCCCACCCACGCCTGCTTCTACCGGCCGGCGACGATGGAATGGATCGCCGCGCGCCACGGGTGGCGCCTGGAGATCCCGCGCCGCGGCGTGGCGCTCTTCGCGAAGTGAGCCGCGGCCGGGCACGCACGACGGGCCGCCCGCCGGCCGACCCCTGGAGGTCGGCCGGCGGGCGGCCCGCGATGCTGCCGGTGCCCGGCCCGAGGGCCGGGCAGGCGGTGCTTAGCCGTCCAGGGCGACGACGTTCTCCGCCCGCGGACCCTTGGGGTCCTGGACGAGGTCGAACTCCACACGCGCCCCCTGGGCAAGCGACTTGTAGCCGCTCCCCTGGATGGCCGAGTGATGGACGAAGACGTCCTTGCCGCCTGCGTCGGGCTTGATGAAGCCGAAGCCCTTCTCGTCCATGAACCGCTCTACGGTGCCCGTCTCGCGTGCCATCTGCTCCATCCTCCGTCCGGTGTTGGAATAACCTGCTCCGACTTCCCGAGCCCCAACTGCAAGGGTCGTGCTTCGGCGGCGCGGCAGGCTTCTCGCCGCGCCGATTGCAGTGACGCGAAGTGCGTGCCGCGCGTTCCGGGCAGCCCCCGCCGGACTACATTTCGCCGCGCGATCTCCCTCCCGAACCCCGTCCCGTCCGCATGCGATCCATCCGGTTCCCGCTCGCCGCGCTGCTCCTAACGTCCCCGCGCTCGCGCACGCCCAAGAGGCGCGCACGCTGAGCACGCGCCTCACCCCGCCCGAGCGCGTGGGCGGCTTCCGGCTGGCCTCAATCCAGCAGATGGAGGGCCGGGCCGGGGGGCAGATGCGCTACCGCTTGGCCGATCGGCTGTAGCTGGACGCTTTCCTGTACCCGCTCCCCGACGCCCCCGACTGCGAGCAGGACTGCGACGCGGCCGCGGCAGCCGCCGAGATGGACGCCTTCCGCGCCGCGCTCCGGGAGCTGGCGCACGCCGGCGGGTTCGACTCCCTCGCGGTGATGACGGACGAGCAGGTGCGGGTGGAGCACTGCTGCGCCGCGCCGCCGGCCGGCACCTGCGCATGCGGGGCTCCGCGCGCGGAAGGCCGGTGCGCTCGTACCTGCTGGTGTACGGCGTGGGCAGCTACATGGCGCGGGTGCGGGCCACCTTTCCGCCGGGGGTGAGGCAGGACGGCCTCACCCGGGCCTTCGCGGAGGGTTTCGTGCGCGCCATCCTCCAGCGCGCGGGCGCGGCGCAGCAGTGCGCTCGGGGCGCCGCCGACACGGAGGACATCCGCAGCAGCGTGGACTCGCGCCTCGCCGCCGACGAACTGCGCGCCCGGGTTCCGGCGGCGCTCGCCGGGCTGGGCTTTGCGCGGGACCCGGCAGCGAAGGAGCGCGACGCCTGGCGCACCCTCCCGGTGGAGGGGTGGCCAGCGGGAATCGACTACGGCGCCTGGGCACGGGAGGCGAGCCCCAGCTTTGTGGTGGGCGTGACCCTGGAGGAGCGGCCGGGGGCCGCGCCACGGCTCACCGTCTCGGCACGGGCGGTGTCCGTCCCCGTCTCCGCCACGGAGGACCCGCGGGAGCTGGGGCTGGAGCTGCGCACCGTCGGCGAGGTGCTGGGGAAGATCGAACCGCCCCGGCGCCGGGGATGACTCGTTGGCGTTGTCTCTCGGGTCGGCTTGTCCCTTGCAGGGTCGGACATCTGCGTTGGGTGCGTGATGGACGGAAAAATGGTTGTTCGATATATAACGTGGCTAGAAACACACGCTGACCCCCCCGATCGCTGAAGAATCGTAGCTGTTGACGAAGTCGTGTAGCACACTGAGAATTTTCCGACGTGATTAGTGCCGATGCGGGGAATGGGTTTGACAAGATAACTTCAGGCTACAAAACCGCAGGATCGGCCCAACGCAACCCCCTCCCACAGCCCTAGGTTATGAACGTTGAACAGAAGGCCCTGGAGCGTCTTGCTGAACTGATCACTGTTGGTGACCGTGTACTGGCCACGCGTCGTTCACCACCGGCAAATACCATCGGCTTCGACTCGTCGGTCGATTCCCAAGCAGCATATCAGTGGTTCACGAGCGCGCAAAATATTTTGGCACGCGTGTTTGGCATCACCAGTGAACACTACAAGAACTTCAGCTCACAAAGCCATAATAAGCTTACTTATTCTCCCGTTTATCGGGCTCAAGGCGTGCTCAAGGCTGCACACGAGGATCTTGAGCGCGGCTACCTATTCGATCTGAGGCGGTTGATCGAAGCCGAGGTTTTCGATGACCTGCTTGAGCAAGCGGACGCGCTCCTCACAGCCGGGTACTACCACCCGGCAGCTGTTGTTTCTGGATGCGTTCTGGAGGACGGGCTCAGGAAGCTCTGCATCGCCAACGGGGTCCCCCTGCCGGACAGACCAAAGCTAGATTCGATGAATGCGGAATTGGCAAAGGCAGGTCTCTATACGAAGCTCACCCAGAAGCGCATTACAGCGATCGCGGATATTCGAAACAGTGCTGCGCACGGAAAGTCGGACCAATTCTCACGACAAGATGTTGACGAGGCGGTAACTTGGATCCGCAACTTCATGGAAGCCCAATTCTCTTGATGCGTGCGGCGAAACACAGCGTTGAAGCTGACGGTACGTTCCATCTCATCACAACTGGCATGGCACCGAGCACACAGCTTGGTACCTTGATTTGAACCCGGATCCTGCACGGGAGTGGCGCCCCGGTGGATTTCGCCTCTCGCGAGCCGGCAGATGACGGCGGAGGCGGCGACCGAGCGAGCCGGGACGTTGCCGCCGCCCTCGCAAGAGGCTCTGCCGCGGCTGATTCCGGTCTGCCGGGCGCCGCAGGGCAAAGCGGCTCCACCACCGGGCCGATGGGCTCCGGTCTTCCTCGCCCTGCGTGCCTGCGCCAGAGACTCTCAGGCTGGCAGGGGCGGTCCCGTGCCGACCCGGCGCAGCGCCCGGAGCAGTTCTCGGCGCAGCGGCTCGGCCCGCTGGAGCTGCACGTACTGCTTGCGCGCGTGCGTGGTCAGCTTCGCCGGAAGGCGGAAGAGCCAGGCCCGCAGGCGCTTCGGCTGTGCCCGGCGCCAGCTTCCCGAGAGCGCCGTGGTGCGGAGGGTGTGGAGCATCTGATACGCCAGCGCACCCAGCGCCCAGAGCAGATGATTACCCCCCAGATCATCGACCGCCGTCTGCCCCACCGAGAGCTGTCCCAGCTCCTCGATCCGCTGCTCCACGAGCGCGCCCTGGTTGTAGAGCCGCCACGCCGAGAGGACGCTGATCCCCGCCACGTTGCTCAGCACGTGCGCCGTCTTCTCGACCTTGTAGCTCTCCAGCTCCAGCTCGCCTTCGGCGCCCCCGATCTCGCGCCGCTGTTCCACCGTCAGCAGCCGCGCGCCGTAGATCGTGCCCGAGGCCGTCCAGAGCTTGGGGTCCTTCTGGGAGCGGCGAAAGGGCGAGAGGTGACGCCGCAGCCACTTCTGGTCGGGCACCTTGAGCACGTAGCCGACCCCGAGGGCCTCCAGCGCCTCGACCATCTTCCGGGAGAAGAACCCCTTGTCCAGACGCAGCGTGATCTGCTCGACCCCGGCCGCGCGGAGCTGCCCCACCAGGGCCTCGATCCAGGGGATCGCCCCGGCGGCGGTGTGGGCGCTGCCCGCTCGCCAGCGCACGCCCAGGCAGTCGCCCGTCTCGGCCAGGAAGGCCACCAGCGGGTGGTGACTGGGTCGGCCCTTCTTCGTGGGGTTGTAGCCCTTTTCGGCGCCCGCCTGCTTGAGCCCGTATCGCTGCACCACCGTGCTGTCCAGCACCAGCATCACCGAGCGCGGCACTGCGCTCCTCGCCCAACGGGCACGCACCATCTGCCAGAGAACGGCGTCGAGCTGCCCCGCCAGGCGCTCCCCGCCGCGACGCAGCCAGCGCCCGTAGGTCGTTGGATCGGGCAGGCCCTTCCAGCCGAAGAGGCGGCGGATGCCGCGCCCGCCCAGCAGGCGCAGATCATCCATGCAGCCGCCGCCGTAGAGCAGCAGTACGATCCAGAGCTCCACCATCAGGCTCGGCCGGTAGGCGCCGCGCAGCCAGGCCGCTTCGGTGTCGAGCCTCTGCCCCAGCCCCAGTCGATCCCAGAGACGGCGAAGCAGCAGCAGGCCCGCTCCGTCCGTCAGCTCACCGGCCGAGTGCCGAAGCCGCAGCGGGGCCGCCCTGCCTTGCACGTGGGGTCGAGAAGCGATAGTCTGAACTCGCACCGTCTGGGTGCCTATGGTTGGGTGGAATACTTCTGCCAGGAAGTTCCCTCAACCTACGGCCCCAGGCGGTGTTCTGCATCCTACCCCTCCCTTTTCCTACCTTCACCCGTGCAGGATCCGGGTTGAATGGTCAGACGCACTCCACCACCTCACGCCAGTGAACAGATTTCATACAACCCGTTCCACGGTGCTCTGCTACCTCTGCGGTGAACCTTTGGCCGACGAGGTCGATCGCGATCATGTTCCGCCTCAGATGTTCTTCGCTCGACCTCTTCGACAGCAGCATAACATGGGTCTCGCAACTCTCCCTACACACGTTAAGTGCAATCGTAGTTATCGAACGGACGAAGAATACTTCGCCTATACGGTGTCGCCCCTGGCGATGGATAGTGTTTCCGGCCGCGCGATGACAGAGGAGATGGGCCGGCGCTTCCGCGAAGGACGCAACCAGCCGCTTGCGCTCAGCGTTCTTCGAGAATTCGAAGATCGACCCAGTGGCTTGTACTTGCCGTCTGGAAAAATCATCAAGCGTTTAAACGCGGCGCGTGTCAACCGCATCCTCTGGAAGATCACCCGAGGTCTCTTTTGCCTGGAACGACGTGAGGTCTTGCCTGAGACCATCAGTCGTGCTGTGAGCATTTACGGCCCCGATGATGAATTCCCAAATCGGTATGATTTAGTGCTTGTGGAACCTTCAAGAGGAAAATACCCTGGGGCGTTCGATTACAAGTACAAGGTGATGGAGTTAGGTGAAACGCGACTGGCACTGTGGGCAATGCTATTCTGGGATCGAGTTATCGCCTTTGTGGCATTTCATGATCTGGACTGCAGATGTGTGGAGTGTACGGACAGCGCTCCGGCTACTCCGCGCGCATAATGTGGATTGCAGGCGATCATTGGCCAGGCATGTTCCCAAATGGTACGAGTCCCGCACGCCCGAACAGGCTTCGTTAGGTGATGCGTGGCAGATCTCTCGGCGGCCGCAACGGATCGTGTCCGCGGTTACCGAGCGCTACCCATCTTCCTGACCTCATCCTGTTATCGCAGGTTAACGGATACCGGAGAGATCGCCGGGCGCCGCGGGAGCGTGAATTGCTCCTGCGGGGCGGCGCGGGTAGACTTCCCGCCGACCCGAGCCCCGTACCCGGCACCGCCACGATGGAACGCAGACGCATCGCCGTACCCCCGCCGGACGTCCCCGGCTTCCGCGCCGTCCCCTTCACCGGCGTCATCTACGTCATGGCGGAGGCCTCCCGGCGCGGCTACGCGTACGGGCACCCCGACTGGTGCAACCTGGGGCAGGGGATGCCGGAGACCGGCCCCCTCCCCGGCGCGCCGCCCCGCGTGCTGGAAGCGCCCATCTCCCCGGCGGACCAGGAGTACGCCCCCGTGGCGGGGATCCCCGAGCTGCGGGCCGCCGTCGCGGCGCTGTACAACGACCTGTACCGGCGCGGAATGGCATCGCAGTACACCGCCGACAACGTGTGCATCTGCGGCGGGGGGCGGCTGGGGCTGACGCGGACGGTGGCTGCGCTGGGGGAGATCAACCTGGGGCACTTCCTCCCCGACTACACGGCGTACGAGGAGTTGCTGGACATCTTCCGCCCCTTCACCGCCATCCCCATCCTGCTGGAGGGGAGCGACGGCTACCGCTTCGACGTGGGGCGGCTGGAGCGCGAGATCATGGGGCGCGGCCTTTCCGCCCTCCTCCTTTCCAACCCCTCCAACCCCACCGGCCGCACCATCCGCGGGCTGGAGCTGGCGGGGTGGGTGGACGCGGCGCGGCGCCTGGAGTGCACCCTGCTGCTGGACGAGTTCTACTCGCACTATGCCTGGTCCGCCACGCCGGAGGAGGGGGGGCTGGTGTCGGCGGCGCGCTACGTGGAGGACGTGGACCGCGACCCGGTGGTGATCCTGGACGGGCTCACCAAGAACTGGCGCTACCCCGGGTGGCGCACCACATGGGTGCTGGGGCCGCGCTCGGTGATCGACGCGGTCACCAGCTCGGGGTCGTTCCTGGACGGCGGGGGGAGCCGCCCCCTGCAGCGCGCGGCGCTCCCCCTGCTGGAGCCGGCCTCCGTGCGCGCCGAGACGGCGGCGATCCGCGACGCCTTCCTGCGCAAGCGCCGCATCCTGGTGGACGGCCTGAGGGCGGCGGGGATGCGGCTGGACGTGGAGCCGGAGGGCACCTTCTACGTGTGGGCCGACCTGTCCGGCCTCCCGGAGCCGCTGGCGGACGGCGCGGGCTTCTTCGAGGCGGCGCTGGACGAAAAGGTGATCTGCGTCCCCGGCGAGTTCTTCGACATCAACCCCGGGAAGCGGCGCAGCGGCCGCCCCTCGCGCTTCCGCGGCTACGCGCGCTTCTCCTTCGGTCCGGAGGAGGCCGTGGTGGCGGAGGGTGTCCGCCGCATCGCCGAGATGGTGGCGAGGGCGCGCTGACGCGGGCGCGCGGACCATCCGCCCCCCACACGGAGCCCGACCCCGGCGCAGCCGGGGGAACGCCCGGACCTTCCTCCGGATCGGCAAAACCTTGTCTCCCGACCAACCGGCCCTTAGCGTGCTCCGTGCATTTCATGTCCGCAACCCTGCGGGCCACATCCCCACGCGGAGGACGTCATGAGCCGTTCGTTCATCCAGCTTCGACGGGTGCTGGTCGGTGTCTCCTGCGCCGTCGTGTTCGGCTTTGGCGCGACGCAGGCGCTCGGGAGCCAGGACCGGGCGCCACGGAAAATCTGCCCCGTCCCCGACCCGCCCGCTCCGTACTACTCCGCGGCCTGCGGGGTGGGATGCCCGGGCGAGATGGGCTACTGCGGCCAGGACGGACGGTGCCACTGCGGCTACTTCTCGCCGATCGTGCCCCCGGGCGACGCCCCGAGTCCTTCATGAGCCGTTCGTCCATCCGCCTGCTGTTCGGCGCTTCCTGCGCCGGCACGGACGGGATATGCCGCTGCGGCAACTTCTGACGCGCCCCTCGGGCGCGCGACAGGACCGGCCCCACGCCGCGCGGCGCGGGGCCGGTCCGTTTTCCGTGCGGGTCCGCCGGACCTCCGGACAGAAATCCGTTTCCGGGACCGCCAGGAGCACTCCGGCAGCATATTTCAAGACTTGACTTACCCAGACGGGCTCTCGATTTTCCGGGGCCCCGCCGCCCGGCATCGCCCTGCCGGACGGGTGTGCGCGCGCAGTCCCTTTCGCCGGAGAAGCGAGCCGTGAGCGGACGTATGCTGGAGAACGTGGAAAGCGTCTACGCGCTCTCGCCCATGCAGGCGGACATCCTGCTGCGGACGCTGCGCCGGCCGGAGCTCCACGAATACGTGGAGCTGGTCACCTGGACGCTGCGGGGACCGTTCCACCCGGAGGCGTTCGCGGGGGCGTGGGGGCACGCGGCGGCACGGCACCCGGTGCTGCGCACGTCGTTCTTCCACGAGGGGCTGGACCACCCGGTGCAGGTGGTGCGGCACCACGTGGACGTCCCGGTGGAGGCGGAGGACTGGCGCGGCGTCCCGGCCGCGGAGCGGGAGGAGCGCTTCCGCCGGCTGCTGCGCGCGGAGCGGGAGCGCGACTTCGAGCTCGAGGCGGCGCCGCTGCTGCGGGTGCGGGTGGTTCGCGTGGGCGACGACGAATACCGCTTCGCCTGGGCGTACCACCACCTGCTGCTGGACGGCTGGTCGGCCATGGCGTGCGTGCGCGAGGTGCTGGAGGCGTACGCCGCGCTCGCGGCCGGCGGGGAGCCCCCGCGCGGGCCCGCCGCGCCCTACGCCGACTACGTGGCGTGGCTGGAGGGCCGCGGCGAGGCGGAGGCGGAGCGCTTCTGGCGCGCGGAGCTCCACGGGGTGGAGGCCCCGGCGCCGCTCCCGCTGGACGGGGCACGCGAGGCGGACGGGGGAGCGTACCGGGTGGTGACGGCCGTACTCCCGGCGGAGCTGGGCGACGCCGTGCGGGCGGCCGCGCGGCGGCTCCAGGTGTCCCCCAACACCCTCTTCGAGGGCGCCTGGGGGCTGCTCCTGGCGCGCTACACGGGCGCGGACGAGGCCGTTTTCGGGGCGGGCGCCGCCGGGCGCCCCGCCGACCTCCCTGGCGCCGAGGAGATGCTGGGCGTGCTGCTGCGCGCCGTTCCGGTGCGGGTGCGCCCGGAGCCGGCCGCGCGCGTGGGCGAGTGGCTGGGCGCCCTCCAGCGCGCGCGCCAGGAGGCGCGGCTCCACGACGAGGCGCCGCTCGCCCGCATCCGCGAGTGGAGCGGGCTGCCGCACGGCCGGCGCCTGTTCGAGCACTTCTTCCTCTTCCAGAACCTCCCCGACGTGGCGGTCGCGCGGGCCGAGCTGGGCGGCGCGCAGCTCTCGGACTTCCGGCGCGTCCCGCCGGACGGCGCGTACGGCCACACGCTGATGCTCACGGTGATCCCCCGCGGCGAGGTGGACCTGGAGCTGACCTACGCGGCCTCGCTGGACGCGGCGGACGCGCGCGGGGTGCTGGACCACTACCGCGAGCTGCTGGAAGCGCTGGCCGCCGACCCCGCGCGCCGCGTGGGCGACCTGGCCCCGGCCACCGCCGCCGAGCGGCGGCGGGTGCTGGAGGAGTGGAACGCCACCGCGGACGGCTACGAGCCCGGCTGCGTGCACCGGGAGTTCGAAGCGCTCGCCGCCCGAAGCCCCGACCGCGTAGCGCTCGTTTCGGGCGACGAATGGCTCACCTACGCGCAGCTGGACGCGCGCGCCAACCGCCTGGCGCACCACTTGGCGGCGCGCGGCGTGGGCCCGGCGACGCGGGTGGCGCTGTGCCTGGAGCGCACCGCGGAGATGGTGGTGGCGGTGCTCGCCGTGATGAAGGCGGGCGCGGCGTACGTGCCGCTGGACCCCGCGCACCCCGCGGACCGGCTGGCGTACGTGCTGGAGGACTCGGGCGCGGCGCTGGCGCTCACCGGGCGGCACCTGGCGGAGCGCCTGGGCGGGGCCGTGCCTTGCCTGGAGCTGGACGCGGAGCGCGGGGCCGTCGCCGCGCGGCCGGCCACGGCGCCGGAGGCGCGGGTGGGGCCAGGCGACCTGGCGTACGTCATCTACACCTCCGGCTCCACGGGGCGGCCCAAGGGAGTGCTGGTGGAGCACGGCTCCCTGGCGGGCTTCGTCCACGCCATGCGCGGGCGGCCGGGGATGGCGCCGGACGACGTGCTGCTGGCGGTCACGACGCTCGCCTTCGACATCGCGGCGCTGGACCTGTTCCTCCCGCTGACCACGGGGGCGCGGGTGGTGCTGGCGGACCGCGCCACGGCCACCGACCCGCGATTGCTCGCCCGCGCCCTGGACGACGCCGGCGCCACCGTCCTCCAGGCGACGCCGGCGACGTGGCGAATGCTGCTGGACAGCGGGTGGGAGGGGCGGCCGGGGCTGCGCGCGCTCTGCGGCGCGGAAGCGCTGACGGCGGAGCTGGCGGAGCGGCTGCTCCCGCGCGTGGGCGAGCTGTGGAACCTGTACGGCCCCACCGAGGCCACCGTCTGGTGCACGGCGCACCGGGTGGAGACGGCGCGCGGCGCGGCTCCCATCGGGCGGCCGGTGGCGAACACGCGCGCGTACGTGCTGGACGCGGAGCGCAACCCGGTGCCGCCCGGGCTCCCGGGGGAGCTGTACGTGGGCGGAGTGGGGGTGGCCCGGGGCTACCACGCGAGGGCGGCCCTCACCGCCGAGCGCTACCTCCCCGACCCGTTCTCCGCGGAGCCGGGCGCGCGCATGTACCGCACCGGCGACCGGGCACGCTGGCTCCGCTCGGGGGAGCTGGATTTCATGGGGCGGATGGACCGGCAGGTGAAGGTGCGCGGCTTCCGCATCGAGCCCGGCGAGGTGGAGGGGACGCTGGCCCGGCACCCCGCCGTGCGGCAGGCCGCCGTGGTGGCGTGGGAGCACGCCCCGGGCGAGGCGCGGCTGGCGGCGTACGTGTCGCTCCGCGGGCCGGGGGCGGACCCCGCCGGGCTGCGCGAATGGCTCGGCGAGCGCCTGCCGGAGTCCATGGTGCCCTCGGCGCTGCTGGTGATGGAGGCGCTTCCGCTGACGCCCAGCGGAAAGCTGGACCGCCGCGCCCTCCCCCGGCCGGAGGCGATGGACGGCGGGGGGGAGCGGGAGTACGTGGAGCCCCGCGACGCCGCCGAGGCGACGCTGGCCGGCATCTTCGCGGAGGTGCTGGGGGTGGAGCGCGTCGGCGTCCGCGACGACTTCTTCGGCAGGGGGGGGCACTCGCTGCTCGCGGTCCGGCTCGCCGCGCGGGTGCACGACGCCTTCGACGTGATCGTCCCGCTGGGCGCGGTCTTCCGCGCGCCCACGGTGGAGTCGCTGGCGCGCGTCGTGGCCGGCATGCGGCCGGCGGCGGAGCCCGACCGCTCCGCCGCGGAGTTGCCCGCCGGGACCGAAGACCCGTCGCCGGCGCCGGCCGCGCCCGCGCGCGGGATCGCGCGCCGGTCCGGCGGAGGGCCGGCGCCGCTCTCCTTCGCGCAGCAGAGGCTCTGGTTCCTGGACCAGATGGCGCCCGGCGGCGCCGCGTACAACGTGCCGAGCGCGGTGCGGCTGGCCGGCAGGCTGGACGCCGCGGCGCTGGCGCGCTCCGTGGACGCCCTGGTGCGCCGGCACGCGGCGCTGCGCACCGTGTTCGCGGCGGGCGAGGGCGGCCCCGTCCAGGTGGTCCTCCCGGCGGTGCGGGTGCCGCTGGAGACGGTGGACCTGCGCGCGCTCCCGCACCGTGCGCGCGAAGCCGAGGCCGCGCGCCTGCTGCGGCTGGAGATGCGGCGGCCCCTGGACCTGGCCGCGGGGCCGCTGCTCCGGGCCGTGCTCCTCCGGCTCGCGCCGGAGCGCCACGTCCTCCTGCTGGTGGCGCACCACGTCGTCACCGACGGGTGGTCGCTGCGGGTGATCGTGCGCGACCTGTCGGCGCTCTACGCCGCGGCCGCGTTCGGCGCCGCGGCGGCGCTCCCGCCGCTCCCGGTGCAGTACGCGGACTACGCCGCGTGGCAGCGGGAGCGGCTCCGGGGCACCGTCCTGCGCGAGCAGCTCGACTACTGGAGCTCGCGGCTCCGCGGGGCTCCCCCCGCGCTGGAGCTCCCCGCCGACCGCCCGCGTCCCCCGGTGCAGTCGTTCGAGGGCGCCTGGCACCGCTTCCGCGTGCCGGCGGGCACGGCGGACGCGCTGCGGGAGCTGGGACGGCGGGAGGGGGCCACGATGTTCATGGTGTACCTGGCGGCCTTCGACGTCCTCCTGGCGCGCCTCACCGGCCAGCCGGACGTGGTGGTGGGCACCCCGGTGGCGAACCGCGGCCGCACGGAAACGGAGGAGATGGTCGGCTTCTTCGCCAATACGCTGGCGCTGCGCACGGACCTGTCCGGCGATCCCACCTTCCGCCAGGCGCTGCGCGAGGTGCGGGAAACGGCGCTGGGCGCGTACGAGCACGACGAGCTCCCCTTCGAGCGGGTGGTGGAGGAGCTGCGGCCGGAGCGCGACCTGAGCCGCACGGTGGTGTTCCAGGTGGCCTTCTCGTTCGACGCCGTGGATACCGCCGCGGAGCAGCCGGTGCGCCTCCCCGGCCTGGAGCTGGCGCTGGTGGACGCGGACGCGGGGCTTTCCCAGTTCGACTTCACGCTGCGCATGGAGGTGCGCACCGACGGCCTGACCGGCGTGGCGGTGTACGCCACGGCGCTGTTCGACGCCGCGACCGTGGAGCGGATGACGGATGCCTACGTCGCGCTGCTGCAGGGGATCGCCGCCGCGCCGGACCGCCGCGTCTCGGAGCTGCCGCTGCTCACGGGGGACGAGCGGGAGCGCGTGGAGGCGTGGTCGGCCGGGCCCGCGGCCGCGCGCGCGGACGGGTCCGTGCACGAGCGGTTCGCCGCCCGGGCGCGGCTCGCGCCGGACGCCGTCGCCGTGCGCTCCGGCGAGGCGGCGCTGACGTACGCGGAGCTGGACGCGCGGGCCGGCCGCCTCGCCCGCCGGCTGCGCGGGCGCGGGGTGGGGCCGGAGACGCGGGTGGGGATCTGCCTGGAGCCGGGGGTGGACCGCGTGGTGGCGATGCTCGCCGTGCTGATGGCGGGCGGCGCCTACCTGCCGCTGGACCCGGAGTACCCGGCGGAGCGGCTGGGCTGGATGCTGGAGGACGCCGCCGCGCCGGTGCTGGTGACGCGCGGCGGCCTCGCGGACCGCATCCCGGCGGACGGCGCGTGGAGCGTCGTCCTTCTCGACGCCGAGGCCGACGCGGACCTCGCCGCGGCGGAGGGCGCGGACTCGCACTCCGTTCCCGTGGACCCGGACAACGCGGCGTACGTCGTCTACACCTCCGGCTCCACGGGGCGGCCCAAGGGGGTGGTGGTGTCGCACGCGGCGCTGCTCAACCTGTGCGCCTGGCACGCGCGCGCCTTCGCGGTGACCCCCGCCGACCGCGCGACGCAGCTGGCGTCGTTCAGCTTCGACGCGGCGGTGTGGGAAACGTGGCCGTACCTGCTCGCGGGGGCGTCGCTGCACGGGGTGGACGCCGCCACCCGCGCCGAGCCGGAGGCGCTGCGGGCGCTGCTCCTGGAGCGCGGCATCACCCTGGCCTTCGCGCCCACCGCGCTGGCCGAGGCGCTGCTGGCGCTGGACTGGCCGGAGCGCACGCCGCTGCGCGCGCTGCTCACCGGCGGCGACGCGCTGCGGGTCCGCCCGCGCCCGGGGCTTCCCTTCGCGCTGGTCAACGACTACGGCCCCACCGAGGCCGCCGTGGTCGCCACCTCCGGCGCCGTCGCGTCGGAGGAATCGGGGCGCCCTCCCTCCATCGGCCGTCCCGTGGACGGGGTGCGGGTGCGCGTGCTGGACCCCCACGGCGGCCCGGTGCCCACCGGGGTGGCGGGGGAGCTGTACGTGGGCGGCGCGGGCGTGGCCCGCGGCTACCTGGGGCGGCCGGAGCTTACGGCCGAGCGCTTCGTTCCCGACCCGTCCGGGGAGGCGGGCGCGCGCACGTACCGCACCGGAGACCGGGCGCGCTGGCTCCCCGGCGGCGAGCTGGAGTTCCTGGGCCGGACCGACCGGCAGGTGAAGCTGCGCGGCTTCCGCATCGAGCCGGGCGAGGTGGAGGCCGCGCTGCTGGAGCAGCCGGGGGTGCGCGAGGCCGCCGTGGAGGTGCGCGACGGTCCCGGCGGAAGGCGGCTGGTGGGGTACGTCGCCGCGGCGGAGGGGAGCGCGCTGGACGAAGCTGACGTGCGCGCCGGCCTGCGCGGGCGCCTGCCGGACCACATGGTCCCCGCGGCGCTGGTGGTCCTGGACCGGCTGCCGACGACGCCCGCCGGCAAGCTGGACCGCGGCGCCCTCCCCGCGCCGGAGCGCGAGGAGGCCGCCGGGCGCGCGGCGCCGGCCACGGCGACGGAGCTGCGGCTCGCCGACGCGTGGGCGGAGGTGCTGGGCGGCGAGCGGCCCGCGCTCGGCGACGACTTCTTCGCGCTGGGCGGGCACTCGCTGCTGGCGGCGCGCGTCGCCGCCCGCGTCCGCGAGACGCTGGGCGTGGCGCTCCCGGTGCGCGCGCTCTTCGAGGCGCCCACTCTCGCCGCGCTTGCGCGGAAGGTGGACGCGCTGCGCGCGCAGGGCATGGGCGCGGGCGCCCCCATCCCGGTGGTCCCGCGGGGCGGGCCGCTCCCCGTCTCCCCCGCGCAGGGCCGCATCTGGCTCCAGCACCACCTGACGCCCGCGCCGGAAAGCTACAACCTTGCCGTGACCCTGCGGCTGCGCGGGCCGCTGTCGCCGGCGGCGCTGCGCCGGGCGCTGGAGGCCGTGGTCGCCCGCCACGAGGCGCTGCGGACTCGCTTCGCGGAACAGGGCGGCGAGCCGGTGCAGGTGGTCGATCCGCCCCTCCCCGTCCCCCTTCCCGTGATCGACCTGTCCCGCCTCCCCGCCGCGGAGCGGGAGGCGCGCGTCGCCCGGCACGCCGCGGAGGACCGGGCGCGCCCCTTCGACCTGGAGCGGGCGCCGATGCTGCGGGGCGCGCTCCTCCGCTCCGGCGCGGACGAGCACGTGCTGCTGGTGGCCGCCCACCACGTGGCGTTCGACGGCTGGTCCGCCGGGGTGCTGACGCGCGAGCTGCGGGAGCACTACGCCGCCGCCCTGGCCGGCCACGCGGCCGACCTCCCGCCGCTGGAGGTGCAGTACGGCGACTACGCCGCGCGGGAGCGGCGGCGTCTGGAGGAGCCGGAGTTCGCGCGCAAGCTGGAGTTCTGGGCGCGGGAGCTGGCGGGCGCGCCCGCCGCCGTGGACCTGCCGGTGGAGGGGCACCGCCCGCCCGTGCAGCGCTTCCGCGGGACGACCTTCGGCTTCCGGCTGGAAGCGCCGCTCGCCGCCGCGCTGGGCGCCATGGCGCGGCGGGAGGGCGCGACGCCCTTCATGGCCCTGCTGGCCGGCTTCCACGCGCTGCTGCACCGCTACACCGGGCAGGAGGACATCGTGGTGGGGACTCCGGTGGCGGGGCGCGACCACCCGGCGCTGGAGCCGCTGATCGGCTTCTTCGTCAACGTCCTCCCCATCCGCGCCCGCGTCGAGGACGGCGACGAGCTGCGGGCGCTCCTGGCGCGCGTCCGCGCCGCCGCGCTGGACGCGTTCGCCCACCAGGAGGTGTCGCTGGAGCAGGTGGTGGACGTCGCGGGGATCGCGCGGGAGGCGAGCCGCAGCCCGCTGGTGCAGGTGCTCTTCGCCCTCCAGAACACCGGGCCGGCCGCGTTTTCGCTCGCGGGGCTGGAGGCGGAGGGGGTGGAGGTGGAGGGGCGCACCGCGCGCTACGAGCTGAGCGTGTACCTGAGCGAGGCGCCGGACGGCTCCCTGGGCGCAATGGTGGAGCTGGACACCGACCTGTTCTCGCGCGCGTCGGTGGAGCGCTGGATGCGGCACTACCGGCGCCTCCTGCTGGCCTTCGCCGCCGACCCGTCGCTCGCCGTCGCCGACGCGCCGCTGCTGGACGACGCCGAGCGCGCCCAGCTGCTCCGCGACTGGGGCTCCGGCGCGCCGCTCCCGGAATCCGCCGCCACCGTCCACGCGCTGTTCGCGGCGCAGGCGCGCCGCACCCCGGACGCCCCGGCACTGGTCGCCGGCGCGGCCGCGCTCACCTACGCCGGGCTGGAGCGCCGCGCCACCCGCGTCGCCGCGGAGCTGGCCGCGCGCGGGGCGGGTCCCGGGGCGCGCGTGGGGATCCTGCTGGAGCGCTCGCCGGAGATGGTCGCCGCCATGCTGGGCGTCCTCGCGGCCGGCGCCGCCTACGTCCCGCTGGACCCCGCCTACCCCGCGGACCGCCTGGCCTACATGCTGGCGGACAGCGGCGCGCGGGTGCTGCTGACGCAGCCCGGCCTGGCGGAGCGGGCGGGGGAGTTCGGCGGCGAGGTCGTCCTGTTGGACGGGACCCCCCTCCCCCCGGCCCCCTCCCCCCTTGCGGGGGATTGGAGGGGGCAAGCCGTGGGGGAGGGGGGCCCGGCCGTCCACCCCGGATCCGCCGCCTACGTCATCTACACCTCCGGCTCCACCGGCCGCCCCAAGGGCGTCGTGGTCGAGCACCGCAGCGTGGCGGCCTTCTTTGCGGCGATGACGGAGCGCGTGGGCGGCGAGCCGGCGACGTGGCTGGCGCTCACCAGCATCGCCTTCGACATCTCCGTGCTGGAGCTGCTGTGGACGCTGACGCGCGGCTCCACCGTCGTGCTGCACGCGGACCGCGCGGCGGAGCGGGAGGGCGGGGGCGCGACCGTGGCGGAGCAGCTCCGCGCGCACGGCGTCACCCACCTGCAGTGCACGCCCTCGCACGCGGCGCTGCTGGCCGCCGACCCCGACACCCTCGCCGCGCTCGGCGGGCTGCGCTGCCTGCTCCTGGGCGGCGAGGCGCTCCCGGCCGCGCTGGCGGGGCAGCTCCGCCGGGCCCTCCCGGCGCGCATCCTCAACCTGTACGGCCCCACCGAGACCACCGTGTGGTCCGCGTCGCACGAGGTGGCGGACGCGGAGGGGCCGGTCCCCATCGGGCGGCCGATCGCCGGGACGCGGGTGTACGTGCTGGACGCGCGGATGCAGCCGGTCCCGCCGGGCGTCGCGGGGGAACTGCTGATCGGCGGGGCGGGCGTGGCCCGGGGGTACCTGGGGCGCCCCGACCTCACGGCGGAGCGCTTCGTCCCGGACCCGTTCGCGGAGGCGGCCGGGGCGCGGCTCTACCGCACCGGCGACCTGGCGCGCTGGAGCGCGCGGGGCGAGCTGGAGTTCCTGGGACGCGTGGACCGGCAGGTCAAGGTCCGCGGCCACCGCGTCGAGCCCGGCGAGGTGGAGACCGCGCTCGCCGCGCACCCGGGGGTGCGCGAGTGCGTGGTCGTCGCGGACGCGAGCGGCGGCGACGGCCGGCTGGTGGCGTACTTCGTCTCCGCCGCGGACGAGGCGCCCGGCGCCGCGGAGCTGCGCCGGCACCTGGCGGAGCGGCTCCCGGAATCCCTGGTGCCCTCGCTCTTCGTGCCGCTGGACGCCATCCCGCTGACCCCCAATGGCAAGACCGACCGCGACGCGCTGCCCGCCGCGGGCGCGTGGCTCGCGGGGCCGGAGGCGGAGTACTCGCCGCCGGGGAGCGCCACGGAGGAGATCATCGCCGAGGTGTGGAGGGAAGTGCTGGGGGTGGAGCGCGTGGGCGTGCGCGACCACTTCTTCGAGCTGGGGGGCACCTCGGTGCGCATCGCCGCGGTGCAGCGGGCGCTCGCGGCGCGGCTGGAGCGGCCCATCGCCATCGTCGACCTGTTCCGCTACCCCACGGTCGCCGCGCTCGCGGAGCACCTGGGAGACGACGGCGCCGACCGCGCGGCGGTGGAGCGGGGGCGCGAGCGGGCCGGGGCGCTCCTGCGGGCGGGCGCCGAGGAGGCGGAGGACGGGGGGACGGAGCGGATCGCCGTGGTGGGGATGGCGGGGCGCTTCCCCGGGGCGCCCGACCTGGACGCCTTCTGGCGCAACCTGCGGGGCGGTGTGGAGTCCATCGTCCAGCTGACGGACGAGCAGGTGCGCGGGGCGGGGACCGACCCCGACCTCGTGCGCCGCCCCGACTTCGTGCGGGCGGCGGGGGTGCTGGAGGGCGCCGAGCTGTTCGACGCGGAGTTCTTCGACCTCACCCCGCGCGACGCCGAGCTGCTGGACCCGCAGCACCGGCTCTTCCTGGAGGCGGCGTGGGGCGCGCTGGAGCACGCCGGCTGCGACCCGGACACCTTCCCCGGGCCCATCGGCGTGTTCGCCGGGACCAACCTGAACACCTACCTGCTGGCGGTGCTCGCGCGCCACGGCGCGCGAGCCGCCGACCTGCTGCAGGCCAAGATCCGCTCGGACAAGGACTTCCTCACCACCCTGGCGTCGTACAAGCTGAACCTGCGCGGCCCCAGCTTCGCCGTGCAGACGGCGTGCTCCACCTCGCTGGTGGCCACGCACCTGGCCTGCCGCAGCCTCCTGGACCGGCAGTGCGACGTGGCGCTCGCCGGCGGGGTATCGCTGTCGGTGCCGCAGGAGGGCGGCTACCTGGCCGTGGACGGAGTGATGTCGCGCGCCGGCCACTGCCGCGCCTTCGACGCCGCCGGCGACGGCTCCGTGGTGGGCAACGGGGTGGGGGTGGTGGTCCTCAAGCGCCTGGACGACGCCCTGCGCGACGGCGACCGCGTGCACGCGACCATCCTGGGGACGGCGGTGAACAACGATGGTGCGGCGAAGGTGGGCTTCACCGCGCCCAGCGTGGAGGGGCAGATCGAGGTGATCGCCACCGCCCACGCCGTGGCCGGCGTCGCTGCCGAAAGCATCACCTACGTGGAGGCGCACGGCACGGCCACGCCCATGGGCGACCCGGTGGAGGTGGCCGCGCTCACGCGCGCCTTCGACACGGACGACCGGGGCTTCTGCGCCATCGGGTCGGTCAAGACCAACATCGGGCACCTGGACGCGGCGGCGGGCGTCGCCGGCCTCATCAAGGCGGTGCTCGCGCTGGAGCACGGCGAGATCCCGCCGTCGCTGGGCTTCGAGAAGCCCAACCCGGCCATCGACTTCGCCGGCTCGCCCTTTTTCGTCGCCGACCGGCTCCTCCCCTGGACTCCGCGGCCGGGCACGCCGCGGCGCGCGGGCGTGTCCTCGTTCGGCATCGGCGGCACCAACGCGCACGTGGTGCTGGAGGAGGCGCCGCGCCCATCCCCCGCGCCCCGCGGGGAGCGGCCCGAGCTGCTGGTCCTTTCCGCGCGCACCCCGGAAGCGCTGGATGCGCTGGGCGCGTCGCTGGCCGCCCGCCTGGAGGGCGCGCCGGACCTCGCCCTGGGGGACGTGGCCTTCACCCTCCAGCGGGGGCGCAGGGCCTTTCCGCACCGCCGCGCCCTGGTCGCTTCCGGCGCGCGGGAGGCCGCCGCGCTGCTGCGGAGCGGCGATCCCGCGCAGGTCGTCACCCGCCGCGCCGCGGACTCCGACCCCGGCGTGGTCTTCCTGTTTTCCGGGCTGGGGACGCAGTACCCGGAGATGGGCCGCGGGCTGTACGAGCGCGAGCCCGCCTTCCGCGAGGCCATGGAGCGCTGCTTCGGCGTGCTGCGCGAGGGGTGGGGGATGGACCTGCGCTCCGTGCTGTACGGCGCCGGACGGACGGCGCCGGCCGCGGGCGGGGGGATGGACCTGCGGGCGATGCTGCGCGGGCCCGCGGCGCGCTCCGAGGGCGACCCGCTGCAGGGCGCGCGCTGGGGGCACCCGGCGATGTTCGCCGTGGGCTACGCGCTGGCGGAAACGTGGCGGAGCCGGGGGATCCTGCCGCGCGCGGTCGCCGGGCACTCCCTGGGCGAGTACGTGGCGGCGTGCGTGGCCGGCGTGTTCTCGCTGGAGGACGCGCTGGGGCTGGTGGTGCGCCGCGCCGAGCTGCTGGAGCCGGTTCGCGGGAGCATGGCCGCCGCGACGCTCCCCGAGGCGGAGACGCGCGCCCTGGTGGACGAGCTCGCAGCGGCGGGGGAGCCCATCTGGCTGGCCGCCGTAAACGCGCCCCGCTCCTGCGTGGTCTCCGGGAGCGGCGAGGCGGTGGAGCGCTTCGGCGCGCGGGCCCGCGGCCTGGGCGCCGTGGTCCTGCCCATGGCGGTGCGCCACCCCTTCCACTCCGGGCTGCTGGAGCCCGTCCGCGCCGAGTTCGCTCGCGCCGTCGCGGCCACGCGGCGGAGCGAGCCGGCGATTCCCCTCGCGGGGAACGCGACCGGCCAGTGGGTGCGGGGCGAGCAGGCCCGCTCCGTCGACTACTGGGTGGAACACCTGGTCGCGCCGGTGCGCTTCGCCGAGTGCGTGGAGCGCCTGCGCGGCCTCGCCGACGCCGCGGGCGAGCCGGTGATGCTGGAGCTGGGTCCCGGCGCCGCGCTGGGCTCCTGGGCGCGGCAGCAGGGCGCGGAGCGGGTGGCGTCCAGCCTGCGCCACGCCGAGCAGGGCGACGACGACGCGGCGGTCCTGGGGCGGGCGCTCGGGCAGCTGTGGAGCTGGGGCGTCGCCGTGGACTGGACGCGGCAGGGGAGCGCGGAGGGGCGGACCCGGGTGCCGCTCCCCGGGCACCCGCTGGACCGGCGGCGCTACTGGCTGGCGGACCCGGCGGAGGGCGCGCAGGCCGCCCCCGTGGCCGGGCCCGCCGTGCCGGACGGCGCGGCCCGGGTGGAGAGCCTGCTGTGGCGGCAGCTCCCGGGCGGGGAACCGGGGACAGCGGAGGCGTTCCGCGGACGCCGGGTGGTGGTCTTCGGCGGGGCGGAGGCGGCGCCGCTGGTGGAGCGGCTGCGCGCCGCGGGCGCCGGGGTGGCGCGCGCGGAGGCGGGCGGCTGGTTCGCGGAGGGGGACGGGCGCTTCACCGTGCGCCCGGGCGAGCCGGAGGACTTCGCGCGGCTCGCCGCCACGCTCCGCTCGCGCGGGTGGGACGGACCCGTCGACACGCTCCACCTGTGGAGCCTGGACGACGATGCCGCCGCCCCGCCGACTTCCGTTCGCGCGGACGGCGCGGCTGGCGGGGACGGGCACGGCGGCGTGCTGCACTGGGCGCGGGCGCTGGCCGAGGCCGGCTTCCCCGGCGAGGGGAGCACGCTGCTCGTGGCGACCCGCGGCGCGCACGCCGTGCTGGGGAGCGAGGAGCCGCGCCCCTGGCAGGCGCCGCTCGCCGCCCTCGCCGCGGACGCGGCGGCCGGGCACCCGGGGACCCGCGTCCGCGCCGTGGACGTGGACGCGTGCGGCCGGGAGGCCGCCGTTCTGGACGAGGCCGCGGCGCTGCTGCGCGGCGGCGGCCCGGCGGCGGTCGCGCACCGCGGCCGCGTCCGCTGGGAGCCGTTCCGCGCCCCCGTGGGGGATGGCGGGTCGCGGCTCCGCGAGGGCGGCGTCTACCTGGTCGTGGGCGGCCTGGAGGGCGTGGGGCTCGCGGTGGCCGGGTACCTGGCCGAGCACGCCCGCGCCCGGCTGGTTCTGGTGGATGCCGGGGCCCCGCCCGACGGCGAAGACCCGGCGACGCGCCGCGCCTTCGCCGTGGGCGCGCTCCGCTCGCTGGGGGCGGAGGTGGAGGTGGTGGACGCCGGAGCGGCCGACGCCGCTTCCCTGCGCGCCGCCGCCGCCGCGGCGCGGGAGCGCTTCGGCGGGCTGCACGGCGTGGTGGCGGCGCAGGGCGGAATCGCCGGGGCGCGCGCGCTGGACGCCGCGCTGGAGGACGACCCGCTCGACTTCCTGGCGCTCTTCGCGGCGCCGGGCGGGGACGCCGCGTCCCGCGCCGACGCGGCGCTGCTGCACGCCCTCGCCGACTTCCGCGAAAGGGTCCACGGGCGGCCCACGCTCGCGGTGGCGTGGGAGGGCGGGGGCGCGGGCGGAGACGCCCCGCTGGCCGGGATCTCCGCCGGGGAGGCCGCCGGTGTCCTGGCGCGCGTCTTCGGGAGGGAGGCGGGGGCGAGGGTGGTGGTCGTCGTGCCGTCCCGCGCCGCGGACGCGGGGACGGGGGGCGACCGCGCGGCGTACGCCCGTCCCGCGCTCCCCAACCCGTACGTGGAGCCGCGCACCGAGCTGGAAGCGACCGTCGCCCGGCTGTACGGCCGCGCGCTGGGCATCGACCGGATCGGTGCGGAGGACGACTTCTGGGAGCTGGGGGGCGACTCGCTGCTCGCCACGCAGCTCCTGGCCGCCGTCAACGAGCGCTGGGGCGTGGAGCTCCCGCTGGCGGCGCTGTTCGAGGCCGTGACCCCCGCACGGCTCGCGGTGGCCATCGTCCGCAAGCAGGCGGAGCAGATGGACGCCGACCTGCTGGCCCGCGCGCTGGCGGAGCTGTAGCCCATGACCAAGCCCACGCTTTCCATCGACGACCTCACCCCGGAGCAGCTGCAGCGGCTCCAGGAGCGCATGGCCCAGCTGCGCGGCCAGGCTCCGGCGGCCGCGGGGATCCCCCGGCGCGCCGGCTCCGGCCCCGCGCCGCTGTCGTTCGCGCAGCGGCAGATCTGGCTCCAGCACCAGCTGGACCCCGGCGGCACCCTCTTCAACGTCCCCACCGTGCTCCGGCTCCGGGGCGAGCTGGATCCCCGCGCGCTGCGCCGCGCGCTGGACGAGCTGGTGCGCCGCCACGAGCTGCTGCGCACCACGTTCGAGCTGCTGGAGGAGGGGCCGGTGCAGGTGGTGGCCCTCGCGCGCGGCGCCCCCCTCGCCGAGGCCGACCTGTCCGGGGAGGAGGACCCGGAGGCCGCGGCGCTCGAGCGCGCCGGAGCCGAGTCCGCGCGCCCCTTCGACATGGCGGAGGACCCGCCGTTCCGGGCGGCGCTGCTGCGCGTGGGGCCGCGCGACCACGTGCTCGCGCTGGTCATGCACCACGTCGCGCGCGACCGCTGGACGTCCGGCGTGCTGATGGGGGAGATCGCGGCGCTGTACCGCGCCTTCCGCGAGGGCGCGCCGTCGCCGCTCCCCGAGCCGCGCATCCAGTTCGCGGACTACGCCGTGTGGGAGCGCGAGCGGCTGCGCGGCGAGACGCTGGACCGGCTCCTCGCCTTCTGGAGCGCCCACCTGGACGGCGCCCCGTCCCCGCAGAGCCCGCCCGCCGACCATCCCCGCGGGTCGCGGCCCATGGAGCTGGTGCGCCTCCCCCTGCCCGTCCCGGCGGACACGGCGGGCGCGCTGCGGCGCCTGGCGCGCGAGGAGAGCGGGACGGCGTACATGGTGCTGCTTGCCGTGTACCTGGTCCTGCTGCGCGGCTACACCGGCGAGGACGACCTGGTGCTGGGCACGTACGTGGGGGGGCGCACCCGCCCGGAAACGGAGCGGCTGGTGGGGAGCCTGGCGAACACGCTGGTGCTGCGCTTCCGGGTGGAGGACGGCGCCGGCTTCCGCGGCCTCCTGCGGCAGGTCCGCGCGGTGGTCCTGGACGCGCAGCGCCACCAGGAGCTCCCCTTCGAGCGGCTGGTGGAGGAGCTCCAGCCCGTGCGCGAGCCGGGCCGCACGCCGCTCATCCGCAGCGCCTTCAACGTGTCCCGCGCCGCGCCCGCGAACCTGGAGCTGCCGGGGGTGGAGGTGGAAGTGCTCCCGTTCGCGGCCGGCGGGGCGGGGGTGGACGTGCACTGGGCGCTGGAGGAGTGGGACGAAGGGATCGTCGGCCACCTGGAGTACGACGCCGGCCTGTACCTCGCGGCAACCGCCGAGCGCCTGGCCGCCGCCTACCTGCGCCTGCTGGACGCCGCCGTCGCCGCCCCGGACACGCCGCTGGACGCGCTCCCCCTCCTCGCCCCCGCCGAGCGCGACCGCCTGCTGCACGCGTGGAACGACACCCGCCGCGCGCACCCCGCCGGCGCGTGCGTGCACGGCCTGTTCGCCGCGAGCGCCGCGCGCACCCCCCACGCCGTCGCCGTGGAGCACCGCTCCGGCACGCTCACCTACGCGGAGCTGGACGCGCGCGCCGGGCGCCTGGCGAGCGCGCTCCGCGCCCGGGGCGTGGGCCCGGACGTGCGCGTGGGGCTGTGCCTGGAGCGCGGCCCGGAGCTGATGGCCGCGCTGCTCGCCGTCCTCAAGGCCGGCGGCGCCTACGTGCCGCTGGACCCCGCCTACCCGGCGGAGCGCCTGTCCTACATGCTCCGCGACAGCGGCGCCCACGTGCTGCTGACCCAGCAGGCGCTGGCGGGACGGGTGGGGGAGTTCGGGGGCGAGACCGTCGTGGTCGATACCCCTCACCTCCCGGCCCCCTACTCCGCAAGGGGGGAGGGGGAGAACGACAACGACACGTCGGGAGCCGAGGAGCGGGAAGCCCTCCCCCAGAATTGGGGGAGGGTGGCGAGCCTAAGCGAGCCGGGTGGGGGCACCCCCGCGGACGCCAGTACGGCGTCTGCCGAGCAGGTTGCAGTTCTCCCCTCTCCCCTTGTGGGAGAGGGGCCGGGGGTGAGGGGTGAGCCCGTCGTCCACCCTGACAACCTGGCGTACGTCATCTACACCTCCGGCTCCACCGGCACCCCCAAGGGCGTGGCGCTGCCGCACCGCGCGCTCGTCAACCTGCTGCGCTGGCAGGACGCGGAATGGAGGCACCCGGAGGCCGCTGCGACGCTCCAGTTCACCACCGTCGGCTTCGACGTGTCCTTCCAGGAGATCTTTTCCTGCTGGCTCTCCGGCGGGCGGCTGGTGCTGGTGGACGAGGACGAGCGGCGCGACCTGGGCGCCGTGCTGGACCGGCTGGACCGGGCGCGCGTGGAGCGGCTCTTCCTGCCGTACGTCGCCCTCCAGCACCTGGCCGAGCTGGGCGAGGAGCGCGGCGTGTACCCGGCCGCGCTGCGGGAGGTGCAGACGGCCGGCGAGCAGCTGCGCGTGACCGAGCCCATCCGCCGCTGGCTGGCGGAGACCGGGGCGGCGCTCTCCAACCAGTACGGCCCGTCCGAGACACACGTCGCCACGGCGCTGGCGCTGGAGGGCGACCCGGCGGGCTGGCCGCTCCTCCCCGCGATCGGGCGGCCCATCGCAAACGCGCGCTGCTACGTGCTGGACCCGCGCGGCGAGCCCGCGCCGGTCGGCGCGCCCGGCGAGCTGCTGCTGGCCGGCGCGTGCCTGGCGCGTGGCTACCTGGGGCGGCCGGAGCTGACCGCCGAGAAGTTCGTCCCCGACCCCTTCGCGGGGGAGCCCGGCGCGCGCGCGTACCGCACCGGCGACCGGGCGCGCTGGCTCGCCGACGGCACGCTGGAGTTCCTGGGCCGCGGCGACGCGCAGGTCAAGGTGCGCGGCCACCGCGTGGAGCCGGGCGAGGTGGAGGCCGCGCTGGAGGCGCACCCCGCCGTGCGCCAGGCGGTGGCGGCGGTGCGCGCCGACGCGGCGGGGCAGGGGAGGCTGGTGGCCTGGGTGGTGGCGGAGGACGGCGCCGCGCCGCGCCCCGCCGAGCTGCGGGAGCACGTCGGCGGGCGGCTCCCGGAGTACATGGTGCCCTCCGCGGTGGCGGTGCTCGCGGCGTTTCCGCTGACGCCGAGCGGCAAGGTGGACCGCCGCTCGCTCCCCGAGCCGGACGCGGCGGCGGGGGAGGCGGAGGACTACGCCGCCCCCGAGACGCCCACGGAGGAGGTCCTGGCGGGGATCTTCCGGACGGTGCTCGGCGCGGAGAGGATCGGCGCGCGCGACGACTTCTTCGCGCTGGGCGGGCACTCGCTGCTGGCCACCCGCGTGATGTCGCGGGTCCGGGACGCGCTGGGGCTGGACCTCCCGCTGCGCGAGATCTTCGATGCGTCCACGGTCCGCGCCCTCGCGGCGCGGGTGGACGCGCTGCTCGGAGCGGGCGCGGCCGCGGAGGAGTCGCCGCTGCAGCGCGCGCCGCGCGACGGGCGGCTGCGGGCGGAGGGCGCCGTGCAGGCGCCCGCCCTGGTCCCGGTACTGCGGGACCGGCCGCTCCCCGCGTCGTTCGCCCAGCAGCGGCTCTGGTTCATCGACCGGATGGAGCCCGGGAGCGCCGCCTACAACCTCCCCGCCGCGCTGCGCCTGCGCGGGCGGCTGGACGCGCGGGCGCTGCGGCGCGCCCTCGCCGGGGTGGTGCGCCGCCACGAGTCGCTGCGCACCGTCTTCGCCGAGGCCGGCGGCGAGCCCGTGCAGGTGGTCCGCCCGGCCGCGCCCGTCGCGCTCCCCGCCGTCGACCTCCTCCGCCTGTCCCCCGAGGCCCGCGCCCGCGAGGCCGCCCGCCTCGCCGCCGCCGAGGCGCTGCGCCCCTTCGACCTTGCCGCCGGGCCGCTGCTGCGTGCCTCGCTGCTCCGCCTGGACGCGGAGACATGGGCGCTCCTCTTCAGCATGCACCACGTCGTCGCCGACGGGTGGAGCGTGGGCGTCCTGGTGCGCGAGGTGTCCGCGCTGTACACGGCGTTCTCGCGCGGCGCATCGTCGCCGCTCCCCCCGCTCCCGGTGCAGTACGCCGACTACGCGGCGTGGCAGCGGGGGTGGCTCACCGGGGCCGCGCTGGACGCGCAGGTCGCCTGGTGGCGGGAGCGCCTGGCGGGTGCGCCGCCGCTCCTGGAGCTGCCCACGGACCGGCCGCGCCCCGCCACGCAGGACGGCGCCGGGGCGTCGGTGCCCTTCGCGCTCGGCGCCGGGGCCGCGGGGGCGCTGCGGGCGCTCGCCCGCGAGGAGGGGGCGACGATGTTCATGGCGCTGCTGGCGGGGTGGCAGCTCCTCCTGTCGCGCTGGTCCGGCCAGGACGACGTGAGCGTCGGCACGCCCATCGCCGGACGCAACCGGGTGGAGACGGAGGGGCTGATCGGCTTCTTCGTCAACACGCTGGTGATGCGCGCCGACCTGTCCGGCGCCCCGTCGTTCCGCGCGCTGCTGGGGCGGGCGAGGGAAGGCACGCTGGGGGCGTACCACCACCAGGAGGTGCCCTTCGAAAAGCTGGTGGAGGAGCTGGCGCCGGCCCGCAGCCTCCGCCACGCGCCGCTCTTCCAGGTGATGTTCGCGATGACCGCGAACGCCCTGGGCGAGCTGCGCATGGGCGACCTGGAGACGGAGCCGCTGGGGGTGGGCGACCCGCCCGCCAAGTTCGACCTCAACCTGGAGCTCGGCGACGGGGAAGGCGGGGTGGGCGGGGCGCTGTCGTACCGGGCGGAGCTGTGGGAGCGGGCCACCGTGGAGCGGATGGCCGGCCACCTGGCTGCGCTGCTGGAGGGCGTCGCGGCGGACCCGGACCGTCCCGCGGCGGAGGTCCCCTTCCTGGGCGCGGCCGAAAGGTCGCGGGTGCTGGAGGAGTGGAACGCGACGCAGCGGCCCTACCCGGCCGGGCCGTGCGTGCACGACCTGTTCGCCGCGCAGGCGCGGCGCACGCCCGCCGCCGTCGCCATCTCCCACCGCGGCGAGACGGTCACCTACGCGGAGCTGGACCGGCGCTCCGCGCGCCTGGCGAACGCGCTGCGCCGCCGCGGCGTGGGGCCGGAGACGCGCGTGGGGATCTGCCTGGAACGCACGCCGGAGCTGGCCGTGGCGATGCTGGGCGTGCTGCGCGCGGGAGGGGCGTACGTGCCGCTGGACCCCGCGTACCCGCCCGCGCGAACCGCCGGGATGCTGGAGGACGCCGGGGTCCGCCTGGTCGTCGCCGCGTCGGCGCTCGCCGGCCGGGTCCCCGCGGGCGCGGCCGGGCTGTTCCTGGTGGACGAGGAGCGCGAGGCGCTTCTGGCCGAGCCGGACACGGCGCCGGAGAGCGGCGCCACCGCGGAGAACCTGTCGCACGTCATCTTCACCTCGGGATCCACGGGGCGCCCCAAGGGGGTCATGGTGCGCCACTCGTCCGTGGTCGTGCTGCTGCACTGGCTGCGCGAGACGGTTGCCGACGAGGAGCGCGCGGGCGCGCTCTGGTCCACCTCCGCGAGCTTCGACGTGTCGGTGGCCGAGGTGTTCGGCACGCTCTGCTGGGGCGGCAGGCTGGTGCTGGTGGAGAACGCGCTGGAGCTGGCCACGGTCCGGGAGCCCGTCGTGGCCGCCGGCATGGTCCCCAGCGCCGCGGCCGAGCTGCTGCGCTCCGGCGGGATCCCGGCGGGGCTGAGGACGCTGAACCTGGCCGGCGAGGCGCTGCCGGAGGCGCTCGCGCGGGGGCTCCACGCCCTCGGCACCGTGGCGGTCCTCCGCAACCTCTACGGGCCCACCGAGGACACCACGTACTCCACCTGGGCTCTGGTCGGCCGCGGAGCGGAGCGCGTTTCCATCGGCAGGCCGGTGGCGAACACGCGGGCGTACGTGCTGGACGACCGCCACCAGCCCGTCCCCGTGGGCGTCGCGGGCGAGCTGTACCTGGCCGGCGACGGGCTGGCGCGCGGCTACGTGGGGCGCCCCGAGCTGACGGCCGAGCGCTTCGTCCCGGACCCGTTCGGCGAGCCGGGGAGCCGCATGTACCGGGTGATGGACCGCGTGCGCTGGCTGGCGGGCGGCGAGCTGGAGTACCTGGGCCGCGCGGACCAGCAGGTCAAGGTGCGCGGCTTCCGCGTGGAGCCCGGCGAGGTCGAGGCGACGCTGGGGCGGCACCCGTCCGTTCTGGAGGCGGTCGTCGTGGCGCGGGAGGACGCGCCCGGGGACCGCCGGCTGGTGGCCTACGTCGTCCCCGCCGCGGGCGCCGCCGCCGTGCCCGCGGAGCTGCGCGCGTTCGCGGGCGAGCACCTGCCGGCGTACATGGTGCCCGCGGCCGTGGTGGTGCTGGAGGGGCTGCCGCTCTCCTCCAACGGCAAGATCGACCGCGCGGCGCTCCCTGCCCCCGAGTGGACGGCCGCGGCGGACGCCTTCGTGGCGCCGCGGACCCCCACCGAGACGACGCTGGCCGGGATCTGGGCCAGGGTGCTGGGGGTGGAGCGCGTGGGCGCGGACGACGACTTCTTCGCGCTGGGCGGGCACTCGCTGCTCGCGACGCGCGTGGTCTCGCAGATCCGCGACGTGATGGGCGTGGAGGTGCCGCTGCGGACCGCCTTCGAGGCTCCCACCGTGGCCGCGCTCGCGGCGCGCGTGGACTCGCTTCGCGGAGCGGGGGCGGCCGCCAGGGAGTCGACGCTGGTGCGCTTCGCGCGCGAGCGCCGCCTCCGGACGGAGGCGGGCGCCGCGCAGGCGGCGCCTCCCGCCGTGGTTCCCGCGCCCGCGCCGTCGCCTGCGCCCGTCCCGGCCCCCGCGGCCGGGTCGCCGCCGCCGCTCGTCCCGGTCCCCCGGGACGGGTCGCCGCTGCCGGTGTCGTTCGCGCAGCAGCGGCTCTGGCTCCTGCAGCAGTTGGACCCGCGGAGCGCCGCCTACAACATGGCCTTCGCGCTCCGGGTGCGCGGGCGGCTGGACCCGGGCGTGCTGGAGGCGGCGGTCTCGGAGATCGTCCGCCGGCACGAGACGCTGCGCACGGTCTTCCCGGAGTCGGACGGCCGGCCGGTGCAGGTGATCCGCGCCCCTGCGCCCTTCGCGGTCCCGCGGACGGACCTGCGCGCGCTCCCGGAGGCCGCCCGCGCCCACGAGGCCCGGCGGCTGGCGGGCGAGGAGGCGCTGCGCCCCTTCGACCTGGCCGCGGGGCCGCTGCTGCGCGTGCGCGTCGTGCGGCTGGACGGGGAGGAGTGGGCGCTGCTCTTCACCCTTCACCACGTGGTGGGCGACGGGTGGAGCCTGGGCGTGATCGTCCGCGAGCTGTCGGAGCTGTACGGCGCCCTGGCGGAGGGGCGCGCGCCGGTCCTCCCGCCGCTCCCGGTGCAGTACGCCGACTACGCCGTCTGGCAGCGCGGCTGGCTCGTGGGCGCGACGCTGGAGGCGCAGCTCGCCTTCTGGCGCGAGCAGCTGCGGGGCGCCCCGCAGCTCCTGGAGATCCCGACGGACCGCCCCCGCCTCCACGCGGGCGGCGACCGGGGGGAAACGCGCGCCTTTTCGCTGGCCGGCGCCACGCCGGCCGCGCTGCGGGCGCTCGCCCGCCGCGAGGGCGCGACGCTGTTCATGTCGCTGCTCGCCGCGTGGCAGCTCCTGCTGGGCCGCTGGGCCGGCCAGGACGACGTGTGCGTGGGCACCCCGGTGGCCGGCCGCGCGCGTGTGCAGACGGAGCCGCTGATCGGCTTCTTCGTCAACACGCTGGTGATGCGCGCCGACCTGTCCTGCACGGAACGGCTCACCTTCGCCGGGCTGCTGCGCCAGGTCCGCGAGACCGCGCTCGGCGCCTACGCCCACCAGGACCTCCCCTTCGAGCGCCTGGTGGAGGAGCTCGCCCCGGAGCGCGGCGCGGGCCGCTCGCCGCTCTTCCAGGTGGTGTTCTCGCTGCTGACGGTCGAGATGGGCGCGCCGCGGATGGGCGGGGCGCGGATGGAGCCGCTGCCCCGCGACGCGGAGCCGGCGCGCTTCGACCTCAGCCTCACCGTCGCCGCCGACGAGGGAAAGCTCGCCGGCACGCTCCTCTTCCGCACCGACCTGTTCGACGGCGCGACGGTCGAGCGGATGCTCGGCCACTACGCCACCCTGCTCGCCGCGCTCGCCGCCGATCCCGACGCGCCGGTCGGCCGGGCCGACATGCTTTCCGCCGCCGAGCGCGCGCAGCTCCTGCACGCCTGGAACGACACCGCCGCCGACCTCCCGCGCGGCCTCGTCCACGAGAGGATCGCGCAGCAGGCCGCGCGCACGCCGCACGCCCCCGCCGTCCTGTTCCGCGAGCGCACCCTCACCTATGCCGAGCTGGAGCGCGACGCCGGCCGGCTCGCGCGCCGCCTGCGCGACGCGGGCGTGCGGGTGGACGACCGCGTGGGGATCCTCCTGGAGCGCGGCGAGGCGCTGGTGGTCGCGGTGCTCGGCATCCTCAAGGCCGGCGCCGCGTACGTCGCGCTGGATCCCGGCCACCCGGACGAGCGCCTGCGCTTCGTGCTCGCCGACGCCGCGGCCTCCGCGGTGGTCGCCACCCCCGAGCTGTCGCCGCGGCTGGCGGGGTTCGCGGGGGCGGTGGTGTGCCCCGGGTCCCCCCTCCCCCAGGCCCCCTCCCCCGCAAGGGGGGAGGGGGGTCCCGCCATCGCGCCGGAGCCCCCCGTCGACCCCGACAACCTGGCGTACGTCATCTACACCTCCGGCTCCACCGGCACCCCCAAGGGCGTACTGGCGACCCACCGCGGCCTCGCCAACTACCTGGCCTGGTTCAACCGCGAGGTGCTGGGCGAGGACGGCTTCGCCCTGCCGCTGGTCTCGCGGCTCAGCTTCGACGCGCACGTGCGGCAGCTCTTCCCGCCGCTGCTGCGCGGCGAGCCCGTGTGGGTGCTCCCCGAGGAGACCGCGGCCGATCCCGCGGCGCTGCTGGCCGCGCTGTCGGCGCGCGGGCGCGTGTCGTTCGGCGGGGTGCCGGCGCTGTGGAGCGCCATGCTGGAACGGGTGCGCACCGGCGAGGCGCCGAAGCCGGCGGGATTGAAGGCGGTGCTGCTGGGCGGGGAGGCGCTGTCGGCGGAGCTGGTGGAGCGGACGCGGGCGCTCTTCCCGGGCGCGGCGGTGTGGAACCACTACGGGCCCACCGAGGCGACGGTCAACACCACGGTGGCGCGGGTGGACGGGGCGGAGCGCGTGGGGATCGGGCGGCCGATCGCCAACGTGCGCGTGTACCTGCTGGACCGGCGCGGCGAGCCGGTACCGGTGGGGGTGGCGGGGGAGCTGTACGTGGGCGGCGCCGGGGTGGCGCGCGGCTACCTGGGGCGGCCGGCGCTGACCGCCGGGAGCTTCCTCCCGGATCCTTTCGCGGGGGAGGCGGGCGCGCGGATGTACCGCTCGGGCGACCGGGCGCGGTGGCTGGCGTCGGGGGAGCTGGACTACGTGGGGCGGACCGACGACCAGGTCAAGGTGCGCGGCTTCCGCATCGAGCCCGGCGAGATCGAGGCCGCGCTGGAGCGGCACCCGGCGGTGCGCGAGGCCGTGGTGGCGGTGCGGGGCGAGCGGCTGGTGGGCTGGGTCGTGGCGGAGCAGGACGCCGAGCCCTCCCCCGCGGAGCTGCGCGCCTGGCTCGCGGACCGGCTCCCGGAATACATGGTCCCCGCGGCCGTGGCGGTGCTCGCCTCGCTGCCGCTCTCGCCCAACGGCAAGACGGACCGGCGGGCGCTCCCGGACCCGGAGCCCGCGGCCGGCGGCGCGCCGTTCGTCGCGCCGCGCACCGCGGCGGAGGAGGCGGTCGCGGCGGCCTTCGCGGAGGTACTGCAGGCGACGCGTATCGGAGCGGGGGACGACTTCTTCGCGCTGGGCGGGCACTCGCTGCTCGCCGCGCGGGTGGTGTCGCGCGTCCGCGCGGCGCTGGGCGTGGAGCTGCCGCTGCGGGCGGTCTTCGAGGCGCCCACCGTGGGCGGGCTCGCGGAGCGGGTGGACGCCCTGGTGCTCGCCGGCGACGGGCTCCGGGCGCCGCCGCTCGTCCCCGTGCCGCGCGAGCCGGGCCGCCCGCTGCCGCTTTCCTTCGCGCAGCAGCGGCTCTGGCTGGTGGACCGCATCGCGCCGGGATCGTCCGCGTACAACATGCCGTACGGGCTGCGCCTGCGCGGCGCGCCGGACGCGCGGCTGCTGGAGCGCAGCCTGGGCGAGGTGGTGCGGCGCCACGAGTCGCTGCGCACCGTGTTCGCCCTGGTGGACGGCGAGCCGGTGCAGACCATCCGCCCGCCGGGGCCCGTCCGCCTCCCGGCCGTGGAGCTGCGCGCCCTGCGCCCCGCCGACCGCGAGCGCGAGCTGCGCCGCCTGGCCGCCGCCGAGGCTGCGCGGCCGTTCGACCTGGCGCGCGGGCCGCTCCTCCGCCCGCTGCTCGCGTGGACGGGGGCGGACGAGTGCGCGCTCCTGTTCACGCTGCACCACGTGGTCGCCGACGCGTGGAGCATGGACGTGCTGGTGCGCGAGGTGTCCGCGGCGTACGCCGCCTTCGCGGAGGGGCGCCCCTCGCCGCTGGCCCCGCTCCCGGTGCAGTACACCGACTTCGCGGTGTGGCAGCGGGAGTGGCTGAGCGGCGAAGTGCTGGAGGCGCAGCTCGCCTGGTGGCGCGCGCGGCTGGACGGCGCGCCGCCCGTGCTGGACCTCCCCGTCGACCGCCCGCGCCCGGCCGCCGCCGATCCCCGCGCCGCGGCCGTGGGCTTCGCCGTCCCCGCCGGTGTGGCGCGCGGGGTGCGGGCGCTCGCCCGGAGCGAGGGCGCGACGCCGTTCATGGCGCATCTGGCCGCCTCCGCGGCGATGCTGGCGCGCTGGTCCGGCCAGGACGACGTGGTGGTGGGCACGCCGGTGGCGGGGCGCACGCACGCCGAGCTGGAGGGGCTGATCGGCTTCTTCGTCAACACGCTGGCGCTGCGCACCCAGCTCGGCGGCGCCCCAACGCTCCGGGAGCTGGTGGGGCGCGCGCGGGAATCGCTGCTGGGCGCCCAGGCCCACGCCGACCTCCCCTTCGAGCGGCTGGTGGAGGCGCTGTCCCCCGAGCGCAGCCTCGGCCACACCCCCGTCTTCCAGGCCACCGTCGCGCTGCTCGACGATGCCGGCCGCGAGCTGCGGCTGGGCCCGGCGCGGGTGGAGCCGCTGGCCACGGGCGAGCCCCCCGCCAAGTTCGACCTGGCGCTCACCTTCCGCGACGAGGGCGAGGCGGTGCGCGGCGTCCTCGCCTGGCGCGCCGAGCTGTGGGAGGAGGCCACGGCGGCGCGCATGGCCGCCCACGTCCAGGCGTTCCTCGGCGCCATGGCGGCGGACCCGGAGCGCCGCGTCGCGGACGTGGAGCTGCTGTCCGCGGCGGAGCGGGAGCAGCTCGCGCGCTGGAGCGACGGCGGCGCCGTCCCTCCCGCGGACGCGTGCGTGCACGACCTGTTCGCGGCGCAGGCGGCGCGCACCCCGGACGCGGTCGCGCTGGTGAGCGGCGGCGAATCGCTTACGTACGCGGAGCTGGAGCGCCGCGCCGGCCGCCTGGCGGCCGCGCTGCGGCGGCGCGGCGTGGGCCCGGAGGTGCGGGTGGGGGTGATGCTGGAGCGCACGCCGGAGCTGGTGGCGGCGCTGCTCGCCGTGCTCGTGGCCGGCGGCGCGTACGTCCCCCTGGACCCGGCGCTGCCGCCGGAGCGCCTGGGGTGGATGCTGGAGGACGCGGAGGCCGGGCGGGTGCTGACCACCTCCGCCCTCGCGGGGCGCCTGCCGGCCGGGAGCGCCGCGGCGATTCCCCTCGACGCGCTGCGGGACGAGATCGAGGCGGAGGGAGCCGGGGCGCCGGCCAGCGGCGTGCTCCCCGAGAACCTGTCGCACGTCATCTTCACCTCCGGCTCCACCGGGCGCCCCAAGGGCGTGATGATCCGGCACCGGAGCGTGGCCGCGCGGGTCCGCTGGCTGCGGGACTTCGTCCCGGACGGGGAGCGCCGCTCCGTGCTCTTTTCCACCTCCGTGAGCTTCGACGTGTCGGTGGCCGAGATCTGGGGGACGCTGTGCTGGGGCGGCCGCCTGGTGATGGTGGAGAACGCGCTGGAGCTGGCCACGGTCCGGGAGCCCGTCGTCCTCGCCTCCATGGTCCCCACGGCCGCCGCCGAGCTGCTGCGCTCGGGCGGCATCCCCGCGAGCGTGCGGGCGCTCCACCTGGCCGGCGAGCCGCTGTCCGCCGAGCTGGCGAGGGCGCTCCACGCCACGGGGACGCTGGAGGGGGTCAGGAACCTGTACGGGCCCACCGAGGACACCACGTACTCCACCTGCTCCACGGTCGGGCGGGGCGGGGAGGTCCGCATCGGCCGGCCGGCGGCGGGCACGCGGACCCACGTGCTGGACGCCGAGCTGCGGCCCGCCCCGGTGGGCGTCCCCGGGGAGCTGTACCTGGCGGGCGAGGGGACGGCGCGGGGGTACGCGCGCCGGCCGGAGCTGACCGCCGAGCGCTTCCTCCCCGATCCCGCCGGCCCGGCGGGCGGGCGGATGTACCGCACCGGGGACCGGGTGCGCTGGCGGGCCGGGGGCGAGCTGGAGTCCCTGGGGCGGACGGACCAGCAGGTCAAGGTGCGCGGCTTCCGCGTCGAGCTGGGCGAGGTCGAGGCCGCGCTGGAGCGCCACCCCGGCGTCGCCCGGGCGGCGGCCGTGGTCCGCGGCGACGCCCCGGGCGGCCCCCGGATCGTCGCCTACGTCGTCCCCGCCGCGGAGCCCGTGGCCGACGAGGCGCTGCGCGGCCACCTGCGGTCGCTCCTCCCGGAGTACATGCTGCCGGGCGCCTTCGTCGCGCTCGCCGCCCTGCCGCTCACCGGGAGCGGCAAGACGGACCGACGGGCCCTCCCCGCCCCGGAGCGTGCGGAGGACGCCGGCGCGGGCGGGTACCTCGCCCCCCGCGACACCCTGGAGCTGGCGCTCACGCGCATCTGGGAGGACGTGCTCGGCCTGGAGCGGGTGGGCGTGCGCGACGGCTTCTTCGCCCTCGGCGGGCACTCGCTCCTGGCCGTGCGCCTCATGGCGCGCGTGGAGCAGGCCACGGGCGCCCGCCTCCCCCTGGCCGTGCTCTTCACCGCCCCCACCGTGGAGCGGCTCGCCGCCGAGCTGCGCCGCGGCGGCGCCCGCGACGACGGCTCGCCGCTCGTCCCCATCCGCCCGGGGGGGAGCCGCGCGCCGCTCTTCCTGGTGCACCCCGTGGGCGGCGACGTGCTCGCCTACGCCGCGCTGGCCCGGCGCCTGGACCCGGAGCAGCCGGTGTACGGCCTGCGCTCGCGCGGCCTTGCCGCCGGCGTGGAGCCCGCGCGCACGGTGGAGGAGATGGCGTCGGACTACCTCCGCGCCATGCGGGAGGTGCAGCCGGCCGGGCCGTACCGGCTGGGCGGCTGGTCCATGGGCGGGGTGGTCGCCTTCGAGATGGCGCGCCGGCTGGAGGCCGCCGGCGAGCGGGTGGAGCGGCTGGTGCTGGTGGACGCGCAGGTGCCCGCGCTGCACGGCCGCGTCCTGCCGGACGACGAGCGCGAGCTGGTGCGCATCTTCGCGCAGGACATGGGGCTCCCGCCGGAGCGGCTGGACCTGCCCGAGGGCGGCGGGGAAGCGGACGCGCGGGGATACCTGGGGCGGGTTCTGGAGGGGGCGCGGGCGGCGGGGGTGGTGCCGCCCGACGTCGACACGGCCCGCATCGAGCAGCTGTACGCGGTGTTCAGCGCCAACCTGGCGGCGCTGTACGGATATCGGCCGGCGGCGTGGGCGGGCGCGGCCACGCTGCTGCGCGCCGCCGAGCACGACCCGTCGGTGAGCGAGAGCGCCGGGTGGGAGCGGCTGCTGGAGGGCGGGGTGGAGGTGCGCTCGGTGCCGGGGAGCCACTTCACCCTGGTCCGCGAGCCGCACGCGGATGCGCTGGCCCGCGAGGTGGAGCGGGCGCTGGACGGATAGGTCGGGACGGCTGTGAACGGCGGGTTCGGGCGTGCCCCCGGCTGCGCCGGGGTCGGGCTTCGGCTCCGTAGGGCTGCAAACAACGCAGCCCAACGGAGTCGAGCCCCGGCAAACAGCCGCCGGGTCTCGCCCCTTCGGGCCGAAATCCCTCACGCGGGCATCGTGCTGGCGTCCTCGGGGGCCCCCACCCGGCTCGCTCGAGGCTCCGCACCCTCCCCCGCGAGCGAGGGAGGGCTTCCTGAACCTCAGGTTCATCAGTGTCGTTCTCCCCCTCCCCCCTTGCGGGGGAGGGGGTCGGGGGGAGGGGAGGCTCCGTTGCGCGGCCCGAGGGCGCGCTTCATGTTCGGCCCTCGGACCGCTTCCTCCTTCTCGCCCCGGGCCTTCGTCACCCGCACGACCCGCAGCCGTGAGCGAGCCCACGCCGACCCTTCCCGCCTGCCCGGAGCGGATCGAGCACCCGCGCTTCGTGCTCCGGTGCCGTGACGAGACCGACGCGGCGCGGGTCAAGGAGCTGGTCGACCGAAACCTGGAGCACCTGCGCCGCTTCATGCCCTGGGCATGGGACGAGCCGCGGCCGGTGGAGGACAAGGCGGCGTGGCTCCGCGAGGCCCGCGAGAGGTTCATGCGCGGAGAGGAGTGGCAGTTCGGCATCTACTCGGCGGACGAGAGCCGACTGCTGGGCGCGATCGGCCTGCACCGGGGCGACGCGCCCGCGACCATGGAGATCGGGTTCTGGCTGGACCGGGACGCGGAAGGGCAGGGGATCGTCACGGAGGCCACGCGCATCCTCACCGGCCTCGCGCTCACCCGGCTGGGGGCGGCGCGGGTCGAGATCCGCTGCGACGAGCTCAACGAGCGCAGCGCCGCCGTGCCGCGCCGTCTCGGCTACGTCCTGGAAGACACGCAGGACGAGGTGTACGGGGGACGCCCCCGGCGGGCGCAGACCTGGGTGCGGACGCGGCCGCTCTGAGCGCCGGAGCGGGCCCTCACCCCCCGGCCCCCTCCCCCAGAATTGGGGGATATAGGGGGAAAGCCGTGCGAGCCTCAAGCGAGCCGGGTGGGGGCCCCCGCGGACGCCAGCGCAATGCCGCGTGAGGGATTTCGGCCCGAAGGGGCGAGACCCGGCGGCTGTTTGCCGGGGCTCGACTCCGTTGGGCTGCGTTGTTTGCAGCCCTACGGAGCCGAAGCCCGACCCCGGCGCCAGCCGGGGGCACGCCCAAACCCGCCGTCAAAAGCCGTTTCAACTCCATCCGACCCGTCCGGGAGCACGATCGTTGCGGAAGGGGGCGCTTCCATCGCGGACCAAACCCCCGGACCCGAAGCATGCGTGCAGACGCCCGTCCGATGACGCCACCCGATCCGCCCGCGCCGGACGACGCGTCCGCCCGCGCCGACCCGCCCGGCCGCCCGCTGGAAACCATCGCGGAGAACGCCACGCTGGCTCTCTTCATCCTGGACGAGCGCCGGTTCTGCACATACATGAACACCGCGGCGGAGCGGCTCACCGGCTACATCCTGGCCGAGGTGCAGGGCCGGCCGCTGCACGACGTGGTGCACCACACCCGTCCCGACGGCTCGCCCTACCCGCTGGCGGAGTGCCCCATCGACCGCGCCTTCCCGCAGGACCTGCGCGAGGAGGGCGAGGAGGTGTTCGTCCACCGCGACGGGCACTTCTACCCGGTGGCCTTCACCGCCAGCCCCATCCGCGACGGCGAGCGCACCCTGGGCACCATCGTCGAGGTGCGCGACATCGCCGCCGAGAAGCGCGCCGCCGCAGAGCGCGAGCGGCTGCTGCGCGAGCTGGAGACCGAGCGCTTCCGCCTGCGCACGGTGTTCCGCCAGGCCCCCGCGTACATCGCCGTGGTGCGCGGGCCGGACCACGCCTTCGAGCTGTTCAACCCGCCGTACGCCCAGCTCATGGACGGGCGCCCCGTGCTGGGGAGGCCCGCGCGCGAGGTCCTTCCCGAGGTGGCCGAGCAGGGCTTCGTGGACCTGCTGGACCGCGTCCGCGAGACCGGGGAGCCGTACGTGGGCACCGAGGTGCCCATCCGGCTGCGGCGCGCGGAGGGGGAGGAGATGGAGGAGCGCTTCCTCAACTTCGTCTACCAGCCGCTCCCCGACCCGGACGGCACGGTCTCGGGGATCATGGCCTTCGGGGTGGACGTCACCGACCTGGTGCGCGGGCGCCGCCTCGCCGAGGAGCAGGCCCAGGAGACGGAGCACCAGGCCATGCTGCTGGTGGACGCGCAGGCCGAGCTGGAGGCCGTCAACGACGAGCTGCAGATGGCCAACGCGGAGCTGGCCGAGCGCACCCGCGCCGCGGAGCAGTCCCGTGCCCTGCTGGACGCCTTCTTCCAGGCCGCCCCCGTCGCCGCCGGCTACCTGGACCGCGACCTCCGCTACCTGCGCATGAACGACGCGCTGGGGGCCATCGACGGCGTGTCGCCCGCCGACGCCATCGGCCGCCGCCTGGAGGAGGTTATCCCGGAGCTGGCCCCCGTGCTGGAGCCCATCTACCGCGGCGTGCTGGAGACCGGCGAAGCGGTGCGCAGCCTGGAGGTGACCGGGCCGCGTCCCACCCGGCCGGGCGAGCCCGGGCACTTCATGGTCAGCTACTTCCCGGTGCGCACCCCGGACGGCCAGGTCACCGGCGTGGGGCTGATGGCGCTGGACGTGACCGAGCAGCGCGCCGCCGAGGAGGCGCGCCGCGAGGAGGCCCGGCTGGTGGAAACGCTGCACCGCATCGGGCAGTCGCTCGCCGCGGAGCTGGACCTGGAAACGGTGGTGCAGGACGTGACCGACGCCGCCACCGAGCTGACCGGCGCGCAGTTCGGCGCCTTCTTCTACAACGTGGTGGGCGAAGCCGGCGAGGCGTACACGCTCTTCACCATCTCCGGCGTCCCGCGCGAGGCGTTCTCGCGCTTCCCCATGCCGCGCTCCACGCAGGTGTTCGCCCCCACCTTCCACGGCGAGGGGGTGGTGCGCAGCGACGACATCCGGAAGGACCCGCGCTACGGCCACATGGCGCCGTACCACGGCATGCCCGCCGGCCACCTCCCCGTCACCTCGTACCTGGCCGTGCCGGTGGTGTCCCACGCCGGCAACGTGCTGGGCGGGCTCTTCTTCGGCCACGCGGAGGCGGGCGTGTTCACCGAGCGGCACGAGCGGCTGGCGGTGGGGATCGCCGGGTGGGCCTCGGTGGCCATGGACAACGCGCGCCTCTTCCAGGCCGAGCAGCACGCCCGCGCCGAGGCCGAGCGCGCCAACCGGGTGAAGAGCGACTTCCTGGCCACCATGAGCCACGAGCTGCGCACCCCGCTCAACGCCATGATGGGCTACTCCGACCTTCTCCTGGCCGGCATCCCCGATTCCATCCCCGCCGCCGCCGCGCAGAAGGTGGAGCGCATCGGCATCAGCGCGCGGCACCTGCTGGGGCTCATCGAGGAGATCCTGACCTTTTCGCGGCTGGAGGCGGGCGAGGAGCGGGTGGAAGCGGCCCCGGTGGAGCTGGCCGCGCTGGTGGAGGAGGTCATGGCGCTCACCGAGCCGCTGGCCGCCGCCCGCGGGCTCCGCTTCACCGTGCACGCGCCCGCGCCCTCGCTGCCGGACACCCTGGAGAGCGACGCCCGCAAGATCCGCCAGGTGCTCATCAACGTGCTGGGCAACGCCATCAAGTTCACCGACTCCGGCGAGGTGTCGCTGGCCGTGGAGGAGGTGGGGGGCGAGGTGTTCTTCCGCGTGGCGGACACGGGGGTGGGGATCGCGCCGGAGCACCTGGAGAGCGTCTTCGAGCCGTTCTGGCAGGCGCACGCCGGCTCCACCCGCACCGCTGGCGGGACTGGTCTTGGCTTGAGCGTCACGCGCCGGCTGGTGCGCCTCATGGGCGGCGAGGTCAGCGCCAGCAGCGAGGTTGGCCGCGGCAGCGTGTTCGTCGTGAGGCTACCTTTGCGCGCTCCGGTATCGCTGGACGGAGACGGGTGAGCGGCGCTCGCCGTGCTCGACCCGGCCGTCGGGATCAGTTGCCGCTGACCACCCAGGCGAGCCACTGCTTCTCGAGCTCCGCTCCGCTGGGGGGTATGGCGGGCGCGACCCGGCTCACCTCCCTCAGTGCCTCGTCGAGGCTCCGCCCGGCGACGAGGTGCCCGGCGAGAGCCCGCAGCGCCACGGAGCCGCCGCGTTCGAACACGAACTCGCCGATAGACAGCGACTGCGCGTAGAACTGGCTCGATTTCGTCCCGTCCAGCACTCTCTCGACCTCGGGGCCGCGATGGAACTGCACCGGCGACGCTGCGGGCGCGTGCGCGGCCCGGACGATCCGCCCGAGACGCTCCGGAGTGAGCGGGTGCTCCATGCGCGCGAGCTCCGCGAGGGGGATCCGCCCGTCCAGCTCTGCGCGGAGCTGCGCTCGCCGCCTCGCCTTGGACTCCGGGCTCTCGCAAAGGGTCGCCGCCATCTCGTCGATCCAATCCGGCAGCGCGGCATGTCCGTAAGCCCGCGCGGGCATGCTCCGGCCGCCCGCCAGGTCGTCCGCCAGGGCCGTGGCGAAGACGTGGCACGCTTCGTGGGAGAGGGCCCTGGACTCGGCGATGAGTGCGGCCGGGCCGGCCGCGTCCATCGACCGCAGATGCCGCTGCGTCAGGAAGGGCAGGAACCCGGCGCCCGCGCGCCGCAGCCGCGACAGGTCGACATCGTCGAAATCGGCAGGCTCATCGGCGAGGAAGACGACCAGGGCGAGCGGTTCGGTCCCGAAGTGCCGCCGGAACATCCGCCTTGCATGGCGGATCTCGTCCTCACCGTGCCGGACTGCCTCCGCCGAGGGTGCGTACAGGGTGTAGCGGTCCGAGCGCCCGACCTGGTACCCGTCCGGCGTGGGCGGCTGAAAGAGCGGGACGGCCCCGCGCGCCGCCAGTACGACGAGCAGGGCGGCCGCCACGCCGGCGATTGCGCCGGCCCCCTGAAGGGCCCGCGTCCCGTGGCTCTGTCTCATCGGCGTGGAGCGGACCCGCTATCGCAGAGATCCGGGGCTCCGCGGCGCCCCGTCCAGGGTGCCCCGCTGAACGCTGAGCTGAGGCACTTTCGAGGGATGCGGTTTGTTGAAGGCGATCGTAGCGGTTTCACCTCCCCGCCTGATGGTGAGCCGGATCTGCGCGCCCACCCCAGCCGCCGCGTACTCCCTCAGGAGCGCATCCACTTGGGTCAGCGGCTTTCCGTTGAACGCCTGGACCACGTCGCCGCTGCGGAGGTCGATCCCCTCCACCGGGATCATGACCAGTCCGACCACGACGGTTCGATCGACCTCGCCCGCCAGCATTCCCAGCCAGGTGTTCACGTTGTCCAGCCTGCCGAGCAGGGCCTTGTCAGCCTCGTTGACCGCATGGGTCTGCTGGGCCGAGAGCGGAGCGACCGGCAGGAACACGGACAGTCCGACGAGAAACAGCAGCCGCTTCATCGTTGATCGCCTCCTGTTCGCGGTTTGGCGCCGTCCAGCGAGTCGTACCCGAGCGAACGTCCGGCCGGGGCGGCGCGGCGAGATCGCCGCGCCGCCCCGGCCGGACCCGCCGGAGCGAAGTTCCGGATCAGAACCCGACGATGTTGCCGTTCTGGTCGCGGATCACGTAGAACGAGTCGTCCTTGCCGTCGCCGTTGGTGTCGAAGGTGATGGCGCCGGACACAGGATCGATGACCTGGCGAGCCGGAGCCGCGGCGAACGCGACGAGCGAAAGCGCGAAGGCGAGGCAGAAAGGCTTGGCGAAGCGCATGGTTCTCTCTCCCGCTTGAATGGTGGGTGGTCTGCTGCAGTCTGCTGCGATAAAGGACCGATCCTTTAGTGTAAATGCATGCACCGACGATTATAGCCGGGAAAGTGCACCGCAACAATGGACTTTTCGGCAAGCGATTGCCGCTCCGGTCAATCCACGCGGCTGGCCTGCGGCTTCGCCCGTGCCGAGCGCACGACCCAGCGGTGCAGCAGCCATTCCCACCCCAGGGTGCCGCGGATTGCACCGGGAGTGAATCCAAACGTCCGCGCCAGCCGGCGGCTGAGCCCCGACTGGTCGCTGTAGCCGTGCTCCACGGCGATTTGCAGCAACGGGGTACGGGGCTCCGCCTGGATCCTCAGCGCCGACTGGAGTGCGCGAGCCACCTGGTGCCAGGCGGAAGGCGGGGCGAGCCGGTCCTGCCGGAAGCGGTGGCGAGCCGTGCGCTCGGACTCGGAAAGGGTGTCCAGGAGATCGCTCAAGCGCGAAAAGCTGCTCCCGCGGTGAAGGATCTCACGCAGGAGGCGAACGACGGCCGGGGAAGGCGTGGCCCCGTGCAGCGACAGCCAATCGAGCACGTCTTCCCCGATGTCGTGGGGACGGGTCAGGACGGGGCGGAGCGTGTCGAAAAGGGGTTCGCCCGCTCCGACGAGGGCGCGGACCCGCAGGCGGGCGGCATGCTGCGCCAGGCGCATCGTGTCGCTGGTCACCTCGGTGACACGCAGGACGATCGGAGCGGTCGGGAATCGTTCCCGCAGCGTGGAAACCGCTTCCGGGAGGATCCCCCAGTCGTCGCCGCGGCCTCCGACGTCCAGGGCCAGGAGCGTTCCCGGCACGGCCGGTCGGGAGGCGAGTGCCGCAAGGTCGCGAACAGGCTCTACTTCCCGGTACGGGGGAGTGATCCGGCCGAGCGGGAGGTGACGATCTGTGCCAATCCAGCGCATAGGGGTGATACGTGTGGCGGGGTGTTTGGGCGACTCACGGGCAAGGTCGACGTCCGGCCTGGATCTGCCGGAAGCGGATACCGCCGGGCGGCAGCACGCATTCCGCCGTTCAATGGGTAAATAGGCGGTCTCCGTTCGTCAATGTTCGACGACCGGGGTGCCCCCGGCCACGGCTCCCGCATGGAGTCAGCGACGGCTCCGCGAGGTCACTTGTGTGGACAGTGGGGCGATTCTACAATCAAAAGTGGCGCCTGGCACTCGTGGGTGGCACATCGGTCGCGGGACCCCGATTCCACGGCCCGGACAAGTGTACGCGAGATGGTACCGTATCTCCGGCGTGGTCCACTGCCGCTCCTGCGTCGCGACGGCGTGGACCGCGCGCAACCGAACCTGCTGAACGGAGGAGACATTCGATGGGGAAAGGCAACGTCGTCGTGTCGTGTGGACTCCCGCTCGCCCTCGCCGCCCTCGCCGCCTGCGGCCAGGGCGGTGGCGGCGGTACCGGGCTTGCGGCGCGCGACAGCGCTGGCGTCCGGATCGTCGAGAATGGAGCGCCGCAGTGGAAGGACGGGGGAGGGTGGACGGTCGGCGCCGATCCGACGCTCGAGATCGGCATGATCGACGGACCCGCCGAATACCAGCTGAGCAGGGTGCGCGGAGCGGTCCGGCTGAGCGACGGCCGGATCGTGATCGCACACGGAGATTCAAAGGAGCTCCGCTACTTTGACGCGAGCGGCCGGTTCCTGACCGCTGCCGGGCGAGCAGGCGGGGGGCCAGGCGAGTTCCAGAACCTGGACGTCATTCACGGATATCGCGGGGATTCCATCGCAGCATGGGACCCGGACAGCCGCCGCATCTCCGTTTTCGGAGCCGACGGCCGGTTCGGCCGAGCGACCACGATCGAGGGCATCGACGCCGTCACCGTGTACCTCCGCGGGGTGTTCCGGGACGGATCTCTCGTGTTAGAGCCCACGAAGTCGTTCCAGTCCATGGTCCTGCTGAAGGAGGGCGAACAGCGTGACACCGTGACCTACCTCCACTATACCGCGGAGGGCTCCTTCGCCGACACCCTTGGCTCTCGCGCCGACCGGGAGTACCTGGCCACCCGGGCCGGCAGCTTCACCTCCCAGGCATCCGTGATCTTCGGCCGCGACAGCTACCTCGCGGCTGGCGGCGACAGGGTCTATCTGGGAGAGAGCGACGCCTTCCGGATCGATGCGCTCGCGGCGGACGGATCGGCGAAGATGAGCATCCGGAGGACGGACGGGCTGCGAGCCGTGAGCAGGGAACAGCTCGCCCGGGTTCGCGCCGAGGAAGAGGAAAAGCGGCGAAAGGTCAACGAGCAGGTCGCCGCGATCACCAAGGGGCAGGTGCCCGGGCGGGAGGCGCCCGAGCTGCCGAGCCGGGAGACCGTTCCCGCCTTCGACAACCTGATCGTGGACGAAGCTGGAAACCTGTGGGTGCGAGAGTACCTTTCCACGAGCGAGGACACGCCCCGCTGGTCCGTCTTCGACAGGGATGGCCGCTGGCTGGGAACGGTCGCGACTCCCAAAGGGATGGATGTCTACCAGATCGGCTCCGATTGGATCCTGGGCAGGGTCAAGGACGAACTGGACGTGGAATATGTGCGGCTACATCCCCTGAAGAGAGGGTAAGCGCGAGCGGGCGGCCGGTTCGCCGTCCGGTCCGCCGCGCACGGGATCCGTGCTCCCGCTGCTGCGGGCGACCCGTGCGCCCGCGCCCTCGATCGAATACATTGCGACACGCCGGAGCGCTTTCCGCGCCCGGAGCCGCCCCGCCGGCCGCGCAAACGCAACCCTCCACGAACGCACGAAAAGCATGCAGCTCAGCATGGATCCCGCCCGCTGGTTGATCACCCCGCGCCCCAAGCCCGACGCGAAGGTGCGCCTCTTCTGCCTCCCCTTCGCGGGCGGCGCGGCATCCGCCTACCGGTCGTGGGGCGACCTGATGGGGCCGGACGTGGAGGTCACCGCGGTGCAGCTCCCCGGGCGCGAGATGCGCCTCCGCGAGCCCGCGTACGACCGCGTGGAGCCGCTGGTCACCGCCCTCGCCGACGTGCTGGAGGCCGCGCCGGAGGCGCGGCCGTACGCCGTGTTCGGGCACAGCATGGGGGCGCTCATCGCCTTCGAGCTGGTGCGCGAGCTGCGCCGCCGCGGGCGTCCGCTCCCGGTGGCGCTGGTGGCGTCGGGGCGCAACGCGCCGCACCTGCCCCCGCGCGACCCGCTCATGCACCCGCTCCCGCACGACGAGTTCGTGGACCGGCTGCGCCGCTTCGAGGGCACCCCCGAGGCGGTGCTGGAGCACCAGGAGCTCATGGAGATGCTCGTCCCGCTCCTGCGCGCCGACTTCGCCGTCAACGAGGCGTACACCCACCGGCCCGAGACCACGCTCGACCTGCCGCTCCTCGCCATGGGCGGCGCCGAGGACGTGGAGGCCACCCCCGACGGGATCGCCGAGTGGTCCGCCTACACCACCGGACCGTTCGAGCTCAAGATCTACCCGGGCGGGCACTTCTTCCTCAACCACCTGGCGGCCGACGTCACGCGGGCCGTGCGCGGCGCGATCCGGTCCGCCATGGGGATGCCGGTCTGAGCTGCCGATACTTCGGACTGAACTGCCGGGTTCGGGCGTGCCCCCGGCTGGCGCCGGGGTCGGGCTTCGGCTCCGTAAGCGAGCAAACCACGCTCGCTGACGGAGTCGAGCCCCGGCAAACAGCCGCCGGGTCTCGCCCCTTCGGGCCGTAATCCCTCACGCGGGGATCGGCGGCCAGGCGAGTACGGAGCTATCGTGAGGACCGCTGCATGATGCCGACGACCGACTGCGGAGCTTCCCGGTGAGCGGGAGCGCGGGGCTTTCCGCCGAGGACCTGGAGCTGATGGCGCTCCTGCTGGAGGAAGCCGGGATCGAGGACGCCGGGCCGGACACCATCCGGCCGCGGCCGCCCGGCGTGCGCGTCCCGCTCAGCTTCTCCCAGAAGCGGCTCTGGTTCCTGGAGCAGCTGGAGCCCGAGACCCGCATCTACAACGACGTGTTCGGGCGGCGGCTGCTGGGCGCGCTGGACGTGGCCGCGCTGGACGCGGCGCTCCACGGCGTGGTGCGGCGGCACGAGGCGCTGCGCACCGTGTTCGTGGAGGAAGCGGGCGAGCCGGTGCAGGTGGTGCTGGACCGGCACCCCGTGCGGCTGGACGTGCGCGACCTGTCCGGCGTCCCGGAGGAGGAGCGCATGGCGGCCGTGCGCCGCATCGCCGACGAAGTCACCTGCGCGCCCTTCGACCTGGCGCGCGGGCCGCTGCTGCGCCCCACCCTGCTGCGCCTGGGCGAGGACGACCACGCCCTCCTCCTCCCCGTGCACCACATCGTCACCGACGGCTGGTCGCAGGGCGTCTTCTGGCGCGAGCTCCAGGCGCTGTACGACGCCGCGCGCGAGGGGCGACCCTCGCCGCTCCCGCCGCCGACGCTGCAGTTCGGCGACTTCGCCGTGTGGCAGCAGGAGCACCTGGCCGGCGGCGCGCTGGAGCGGCAGCTCTCCTACTGGAAGGACCGGCTCCGCGGCGCACCGGTCCTCCTCGCCCTCCCCACCGACCGCCCTCGCCCCGCCGAGCAGAGCTACCGCGGTGCCGCCTACGACTTCGCCGTCCCCGAAGACGCTTCCGCGCGCCTGGGCTTGCTCGCGCACTCCGCGGGCGCCACGCTCTTCATGGCCGCGCTCGCGGCCATGAGCGCGCTCCTCGGCCGCTACACCGGCGAGGACGACGTGGTCGTCGGCTCGCCCATCGCCAGCCGCACCCGGCCGGAGCTGGAGGACGTCGTCGGGCTCTTCGCCAACACGCTCGCCGTGCGCGTGGACCTGTCGGGCGACCCCACCTTCCGCGAGCTGCTGCTGCGCGTGCGCGACGCCGTCTTCGAGGACTTCGCCCACCAGGACCTCCCCTTCGAGAAGATCGTGGAGGAGCTGCGGGTCGAGCGCAGCCTCAGCTACAACCCCGTCTACCAGGTGCTCCTGGTCCATCAGAACGCGCCGCGCACGCAGGCGCGCTTCACCGGGCTGGCGATGCACCCGCTGGAGCTGGACCACCGCAAGTCCAAGCTGGACCTGGCGCTCACCCTGTTCGGGACGGAGCGCGGCATCCTCGGCGGGTGGGAGTACAGCACCGAGCTGTTCGACCGCGAGACCATCGTCCGCCTCACCGACCACTTCCTCGTCCTGCTGGCCGCGGTCGCGGAGGACCCCGACCGCCGGCTCTCGGAGCTGCCGCTGGTCCGCCCCGAGGAGCGCACCCGCGTGCTGCACGCGTGGAGCGCCGGCGGCGGGGCGGAGGCGTACACGGCGCCCGTGCACACGCTCTTCCAGGCGCAGGCGGCGCGCACGCCGGACGCGGTCGCCGTGGCCTCGGGGGACGACGTGCTCACCTACCGGGAGCTCAGCCGCGCCGCCGCCCGGCTCGCGCACCACCTGCGGGCGCGCGGCGTGGGGCCGGAGTCGCGGGTGGGGGTGTGCGTGGAGCGCTCGCCGGAGATGCTGGTGGCGCTCCTGGGCGTGCTGGGGGCGGGCGCGGCGTACGTCCCCCTGGACCCGCGCTCCCCGCGCGACCGCCTGGCGCTGATCCTGGAGGACGCGGGGATCTCCGTGCTGCTGACGCAGGAACGGCTCTTCGCCGGCCTTCCCGGGAGCGCCGCGGCGGACGCGGTGTTCCTGGACGCCGACCGGGAGGAGATCGACGCGTGGCCGGACACGCCGCCGGAGGTGGAGGTGTCCGCGGAGGGCGCGGCGTACGTCGTCTACACCTCGGGGTCCACCGGCCGCCCCCGGGGCGTGGTGGTGCCGCACGGGGCGCTCGCGGGGTTCGTGGCGGCGGCCCGGGAGGCGTACGGCATCGGGGCGGGGGACCGCGTGCTGCAGTTCGCCTCCATCGCCTTCGACGCCGCCGCGGAGGAGATCTGGCCGGCGCTGCTCTCCGGGGCGCGGCTGGTGCTGCGCACCGAGGAGATGCTGGACTCCGCCCGCGCCTTCCTGGACGCCTGCCGCGACCGGGGGATCACCGTGCTCGACCTGCCCACGGCGTACTGGCACGAGCTGGCCGCCGGGCTCGCCGACGGGGACGGGGACGGGGCCGAGCTGCCGGCGAGCGTGCGGCTGGTGATCATCGGCGGGGAGCGGGCGCTGCCGGAGCGGCTGCGCGCCTGGCGCGAGCGCTTCGGCGGGGGGGTGCGCCTGGTGAACAGCTACGGGCCCACCGAGGCCACGGTGGTCGCAACCCTCGCCGACCTGGACGGCGGCGGGGACTCGGGAATCGCCCCCGGGCACGTCCCCATCGGGCGGCCGCTGGGGCACGCGCGCGCCTACGTCCTGGACGCGCGCGGCGAGCCGGCGCCCGTGGGGGTGCCGGGGGAGCTGTACCTGGGCGGCGGCGGGCTGGCCCGCGGCTACCTGGGCGACCCGGCGCGCACGGCGGCGGCGTTCGTCCCGGACCCGTTCTCGGGCGGGGCCGGCGCGCGCCTGTACCGCACCGGCGACCGGGTGCGCTGGCTGGCGGACGGGACGCTGGAGTTCATCGGCCGGACCGACCACCAGGTCAAGATCCGCGGCTTCCGGGTGGAGCCCGGCGAGGTGGAGGCCGCGCTGGCGCGGCAGCCGGGGGTGGAGGACGCGGCCGTGGTGGCGCGGGACGACGGCGCCGGGCAGCCGCGGCTGGTCGCCTACGTCGTCCCCGACCGGGCCGCGCCGCCCCCGGTCGCCGCGCTGCGCGCCGCCCTGGGGGCCGCTCTGCCGCCGTACATGCTCCCGGCCGCCTGGGTGATGCTGGACGTGCTCCCCGTCACCCGCAACGGCAAGGTGGACCGGCGCGCCCTCCCGGCCCCGGAATCGGTCCCGGCGGAGCGCGAGCCCGGTGCGGTCGCCCCGCGGAGCGGCGTGGAGCGCGCAGTCGCCGAGGCGTGGCGGGAGGTGCTGGGGATCGAGTCGGTGGGGCTGGACGACAACTTCTTCGACCTGGGCGGCCACTCCCTCCTCCTGGCGCGGCTGCGGAGCCGGCTCCAGGGGAGGTTCCCGCGCGAGGCGTCCGTCGTGGTCCTGTTCCGCTATCCCACCGTGCGCTCCCTGGCCGAGTACCTGGGCGGGGGCGATGCCCCGGCGCCCGCGGAGGCACCCGCCGCGGAGGAGGTGGAGGCCCGCCGGGCCGCGCTGCGCCGCCGCCGCGACCTGAAGCGCGACGCCGGGGGGTAGCCTTACCGGGTCCGGTTGGAACGGCTTCGGACCGCGGGTTCGGGCGTGCCCCCGGCTGGCGCCGGGGTCGGGCTTCGGCTCCGTAAGGCAGCAAACAACGCTGCCTAACGGAGTCGAGCCCCGGCAAACGGCCGCCGGGTCTCGCCCCTTCGGGCCGAAATCCCTCACGCGGCCGCGTGCCCGGGCCCGACGTTCCGAAGGTGCCCGAATCACACGGATCCCGTAGCACGCGGCGCCCGGGCGAGCTCCCTCGCCCCGGGCGCCGCGCGTCCGTGCGGCCGGAGCGGACGGGCCGCCTTGACGCACCGCGTGGCCCGGTCTAGAATGCGTCGTGAACTATGCGCACGACCTCCGCCCTTTGCCGGACCCTTCCCGCAACTCCGCCGCAGGCCCGGGCTTCCTTCCCCGCGTCCGGCGCGCCCGCCCGGCTCGCCATCCCGCCTGGTTCAGCCCCGCTCCACCACAGCCGATCCTCAGTCGTGGCGCCGGGGTCCGCCCCGCGCCAGGCCCTGAACCCCGGTTGCTGAATGGACATCTCCCTGACGCTCGAGGGCGCTGAGCCCGTGGCCGCCCCCGTGCCGAACCGCATCCTCCTGGCGCCCGTGCCGCCGCATCCCGGCGCCGCCGGGGCCGGGGCGGAGTGGTGGAGCCCGCGGCTCGCGGGAGCGCCGCCGCTCCTGGACCTCCCCGTCGACCGGCCGCGCCCCGCCGTTCGCACCGCGCGCACGGTACGCGCCGAGGCCGCGCTCCCCGCGTCGCTCGCCGGCCGGCTCCGCGCGTCGTCGTCGTCGCTCCCGGAGGCGGTGCTGGCGGGCGTGGTCCTGCTCGCGGCGCGCGGGTCGGGCGCGGAGGAGGTGGTGGTCGGGGTGGGCACGCGCGCCGGGGTGCTGCCGGTGCGGGTGGACCTGTCCGGCGACCCGACGCTGGCGGAGCTCGCCGCGCGCGTGGGCCGCGCGGCGCGGGAGCATGCCGCCGCCGCGCGCCCCGGCGGGGCGGGGGAGGCGCCTCCGCTCCAGGTGGTGTTCGACCGGGACGGAGCGGCCGTTGGCGCCGGGGCGGAGCTGGCGGTGGGGGTGGTGGAGGGCGCGGACGGGGCCGTCCTGCGCGCGGCGGCCGCCGCGGATCTGTTCGACAGGTCGACGGCGGAGCGGATGCTGGGGCACCTGGCCGCGCTGCTGGGGGCGATGGCCGCGGACCCGGCGATGCCGGCCTGGGAGGCGGGGATCCTCGCGCCGGACGAGCGCGAGGAGCTGCTGGTGCGCCGCAACGCGCGCGCGGCCGAGCGGGAAGCGCCCGCCACCCTGCACGGGCTGTTCGCCGCGCGCGCTGCGCTCGCCCCGCGCGCCGTCGCCCTGGTGGCGGCGGGGGAGGAGATCCCGTACGGCGAGCTGGAGCGCCGGGCGAACCGCCTCGCCCACCACCTCCGCGCCCTCGGCGTGGGGCCGGAGGGCGCGGTGGGCGTGTGCCTGGAGTGGGGGCCGGAGATGGTGGCCGCGCAGCTGGCGGTGCTCGCGGCCGGCGGCGTCTACCTGCCGCTCGACCCGGCGCACCCGGCGGAGCGCCTGGCCCTGATGGCGGCGGACGCGGGCGTGGGCGTGGTGGTGACGCGCGCCGGGCTCGCCGCGCACGCGCCCCGCGCGGAGCGGACCGTGCTCGTGGACGCGGACGCCGCGCGGATCGCGGCGCGCCCGGCCACGGCGCCGGAGGGCGGCGCCGGCCCCGACAACCTGGCGTACGTGATCTACACCTCCGGCTCCACCGGCCGCCCCAAGGGCGTGGCGGTGGAGCACCGGGCCGCGGCCGAGCACTTCCGCGTCTTCGCCCGCTGCCTGGAGCTGCGGCCCGGCGACCGCATGCTCCAGTTCGCCTCCCCCGGCTTCGACGTGGCGCTGGAGCAGGTCTTCAGCCCGCTGCTGTCGGGCGCGGCGACGGTGCTGCGAGGCCCGGAGCCCTGGCCTCCGGCGGAGTGGCCGGCGCGGGCCCGCGCGCTGGGCGTCACCGTCGCCAACCTGGCGCCCGCCTACTGGCAGGAGGTGGCGGAGGCCGCCGCGGGGAGCGAATTCCCCGAGCTCCGCGTGATGCTGGTGGGCGCGGACGTGATGACCACGGCGGCGGTGCGGCGCTGGCGCGAGGCGGTGGCGACGCCCGCCCGCCTGGTCAACGGCTACGGCCCCACCGAGGCCGTCATCTGCGCGACGGTGTTCGAGGTTCCCGCCGGCTTCGGGGCCGCGGGCGACGGCCCCACCGCGCCCATCGGCCGTTCGCTCCCCGGGCGCGCGGCGTACGTGCTTGACGCGCGCATGGGACCCGTCCCCGCGGGGGTGGCGGGGGAACTGTACCTGGGCGGGCCGCTCCTCGCGCGCGGCTACCTGGGGCGGCCGGAGTGGACGGCCGGCGCGTTCGTCCCCGATCCCTTCGGCGGCGCTGCGGGGGGGCGTCTCTACCGCACCGGCGACCGCGTCCGCAGGCGCGCGGACGGCGCGCTGGAGTTCCTGGGCCGCGTGGACCAACAGGTCAAGGTCCGCGGCTTCCGGGTGGAGCCGGGCGAGGTCGAGGCCGCGCTCCGGGCCCATCCCGCGGTGCGCGACGCGCGGGTGCTGCTCCGCGAGCACCGCGGCGAGGGGCTTCTGGTGGGCTACGTGCTGCCGGCGCGCGGCGGGCCGGCCCCGGGGCAGGCGCAGCTGCGCGCCTGGCTGGCCGGGCGCCTCCCGGAGCCCATGGTCCCCTCCGCTTTCGTGGCGCTGGAAGCGCTTCCGCTCACTCGCAACGGCAAGGTGGACCGGGCGGCGCTCCCGGCGCCGGACTTCGCCGCGGCGGGCGGCGCGGCGGCGCGCACCCCCACGGAGGAGGTGCTGGCCGGGCTCTTCGCCGAGGTGCTGGGGCTGGAGCGCGCCGGCCCCGACGACGACTTCTTCGAGGCGGGCGGGCACTCGCTGCGGGCCACGCGGCTGGTCACCCGCGTGCGCGACGCGCTTGGGGTGGAGCTGCCGCTCCCGGCGGTGTTCGAAGCGCCCAAGGTGGCGGCGCTCGCGCGCCGCGTGGACGCCGCGCTGCGCGAGGGGGCCGGCACCCGGGCGCCCCCCGTCCTCCCCGTCCCGCGCGACCCGGCGGTCCCGCTCCCGCTCTCCTTCGCGCAGCAGCGGCTCTGGTTCCTCCACCGGCTGGACCCGGCGGGGCTGGGCTACAACGTGCCCTTCCCGCTGCGCCTGCGCGGCGCCGTGGACTCGCCGGCGCTCCGCCGCGCCCTGGACGAGCTGGTGCGGCGGCACGAGGCGCTGCGCACCGTCTTCGCCGCGGTGGACGGCCGCGCGGCGCAGGTCGTCCTCCCCCCGGCCCCCGCGGCCCTCCCGCACGCGGACCTGCGCCGCCTCCCGCACGCGGCGCGCGAGCGCGAGCTGCGCCGCCTGGGCGAGGACACCGAGCGCCCCTTCGACCTGGAGCGCGGCCCCGTGCTGCGCGCCGTCCTGGTGCTCCTGGACGCGGACGACGCGGCGCTCCTCCTTTCCATGCACCACGTGGCGAGCGACGGGTGGAGCGTGGGCGTGCTGTTCCGCGAGCTGTCGGCGCTGTATGCCGCCTTCTGCGCAGGCGAATCGTCGCCGCTCGTCCCGCTCCCGGTGCAGTACGCCGACTTCGCCGTGTGGCAGCGGGAATGGCTCACGGGCGCCACGCTGGAGCGGCTGCTCGCCTGGTGGCGGGCGCGCCTTGCAGGCGCCTCGCCGCGGGTGGAGCTGCCCACGGACCGGCCCCGCCCGGCGGTGCTCACCGGCCGCGGGGCGCTGCACTCCTTCCGCCTCGCGCCGGCCACGGTGCGCGCGCTGCGCGCCCTGGCGCGCCGCGAGGGCGCGACGCTGTACATGGTTGCGCGCGCCGCCTTCGACGTGCTCCTGTCGCGCCGGTCGGGGCAGGACGACCTAGTGGTGGGCTCACCCATCGCCAACCGCACGCGCGCGGAGACGGAAGGGCTGATCGGCTTCTTCGTCAACACGCTGGCGCTGCGCAGCGACCTGTCGGGAGACCCGGCGTTCGGCGACCTGCTGCGCCGGGTGCGCGGGGTCACGCTGGAGGCCTACGCGCACCAGGACCTCCCTTTCGAGCGGCTGGTGGAGGAGATCGCCCCGGAGCGCAGCCCCGGCCACACGCCGCTCTTCCAGGTGATGTTCGTCCTCCAGAACGCCTCTGCGGAGCTGATGGACGCCGCCGGGACGGGGCTCGCCCCGCTCCACCCGGAGTCGCGATTGGCGCAGTTCCAGGGGATCCGGACCGCGCTGTTCGACCTGGAGGCGGAGCTGACGGAGTCGGGCGAGGAGGTGATCGGCAGCTTCCGCTTCCGCACGGACCTGTTCGACGCCGCGACGGTGGAGCGCATGGCGTCGCACTACCTGGCGCTGCTGGAGGAGGTCGCGGCGGAGCCCGGACGGCGGCTCTCGCTCCTCCCCGCGCTCGGCCCCGGCGAGCGGCGGCAGCTCGCGGCCTTCGGCGCCGGCCCCGTTTTCGGAGCCGACCCGGCGCCGGTGCACGTGCGCATCGCGGAGCGCGCCGCGCTCTCGCCCCACGCGCCGGCCGTACTCGCCGGCGACGGATGGCTGACGTACGCGGAGCTGGAGGCGCGCGCTGCGCGGCTCGCCGATCGCCTGCGCGGCGCGGGCGTCGGCCACGGGACGCGGGTCGGCGTGTGCGTCGGCCGCGGTCCCGGCGTCCTGGTCGCGATGCTCGCCGCGTGGAAGGCAGGCGGCGTCTACCTCCCGCTCGACCCGTCGCACCCCGCCGAGCGCCTGGCATTCCTCCTGGCCGACTCGGGCGCGGAGGTGGTGGTTTCGGACGCGGAGGCCGCGGGGTCGCTGCCGGCGTTCGCAGGGGAGGTCGTGTGGCTGGCCCCCCCTCACCCCCCGGCCCCCTCCCCCGCAAGGGGGGAGGGGGAGAACGACACGACGAGGGTGAGGAGCGCAGCGTGGAGATGCCCCTCCCCCGGAACGGGGGAGGGTGGCGAGCCTCAAGCGAGCCGGGTGGGGGCCTCCCGCGGACGCCAGCTCGAGATCCGCGTGAGGGATTCCGGCCCGGAGGGGCGAGACCCGGCGAGGCTGTTTCCGCCGGGGCTCGACTCCGTTAGCGAGCGTGGTTTGCTCGCTTACGGAGCCGAAGCCCGACCCCGGCGCCAGCCGGGGGCACGCCCGAATCCTCCATCGTCCCCCGGCGACCTGGCGTACCTGATCTACACCTCGGGCTCCACCGGCACGCCCAAGGCCGTGATGGTCACGCACGGGCAGCTCACCCACACGCTGGGCGGCGCCGTGGCGGCGCTGGGCTTCGCGGCGGACGACGAGGCGGCGGCGCTCGCGTCGGTGGCGTTCGACATCGCGCTGCTGGAGCTGCTCTGCCCGCTGCTGGCGGGCGGGCGCGTGCGGGTGGTCCCGCGGGAAACCGTGCGCGACGTGGACGCGCTGCTGGACGCGGCGCGCGGGGCGACCGTGCTGCACGCCGTGCCCGCGCTCATGCGCCAGGTGGTGGAGCGCGCGCGCGCCGGGGTGGGGCTCCCGCGCCTGCGGACGCTGCTCGTGGGCGGCGACGCGGTGCCGCCGGACCTGCTGGAAGAGATGCGCGCGGCGTTTCCCGGCGCCCGGACGCACGTCCTCTACGGGCCCACGGAGGGCACCATCATCTGCGCGACGTACCCGGTGCCCGCGGCCGGGCCGGTGGAGGGGCACCCGCTGGGGCGGCCGCTCCCCGGCGTGGGGCTGCGGGTGCTGGACGCGGGCGGCGGGGACGCGCCCCTGGGCGCCCCGGGCGAGCTGCGCATCGCCGGGGGCGGGGTGGCGCTGGGCTACCTGGGCAGGCCGGAGCTGACGGCTGAGACGTTCGCCCCGGCCGACGGCGGGCGCGCGTACCGTACGGGCGACCGGGCCCGCTGGCGCGCGGACGGCGTGCTGGAGTTCCTGGGGCGCACGGACGAGCAGGTCAAGGTGCGCGGCTTCCGGGTGGAGCCGGGCGAGGTGGAGGCGGCGCTCCGCGCGGAGGCCGGCGTGCGCGAGGCGGTGGTGGTCGCCCGCGAGGCCGCGCCCGGCGACCGGCGCCTGGTCGCCTACGTCGTCCCGGCGGCGGACGCGGCGGGCGCCGACGAGGACACCGCGGCGGAGCAGGTCGCGGGGTGGGAGACGGTGTTCGAAGCCACGTACGGCGAGGCCGGGTCCGCCCCCGACCCCACGCTCGACCTCACCGGGTGGAACAGCAGCTACACGGGTCGGCCCATCCCCGAGCCGGAGATGCGCGAGTGGGTGGAGCGCACCGTGGAGCGCGTCCTCGCGCTCCGCCCCCGGCGCGTCCTGGAGATCGGCTGCGGGACGGGGCTGCTCCTCTTCCGGGTGGCGCCGCACACGTGCCACTACCACGGCACCGACTTTTCCCGCGCGGCCCTGGGGCTCGTGGCGCGGCACCTGGGGGAGCTGCCGCAGGTGCGGCTTTCCGCGCGCCCGGCGGACCGGCTGGAGGGGCTGGAGACGGAGCCGTTCGACACCGTGGTCGTCAACTCCGTGGCGCAGTACTTCCCCGGCGCCGAGTACCTGCTGCGCGTGCTGGAGGGCGCCGCCGCGTGCGTCCGTCCCGGCGGGCGCGTCTTCGTGGGCGACGTGCGCGGCCTGCCGCTGCTGGGCGCCTTCCACGCCTCCGTCGAGCTGTTCCGCGCCCCCGGCGACCTGGCGGCGGCGCGGCTCCGCGAGCGCGTGCGCCGCGGCATGGCCGAGGAGCAGGAGCTGCTGCTGGACCCGGAGTTCTTCGAGGCGCTGCGAGGGCGCATCCCCCGCGTCGGGCGGGTGGAGGTGCAGGCCAAGCGCGGGGCGCACGACAACGAGGTGTCCCGCTTCCGCTACGACGTGGTCCTCCACCTGGACGCCGCGGCGCCCGTCCCGGCGCCGGTCCGCGAGTGGGGCGGGGAGGACCCGGACGCGCTCCGCCGCCTCCTCGCGGACGCTGCGGACCGGCCGCTCGCCCTGCTCGGCGTCCCGGACGCGCGCACCCGGGAGCACGTCCGCGCGCTGGAGCTGCTGTTCCGGGCCGGCGACTCCGCCACGGTGCGCGAGCTGCGGGAGATGCTGTCGGCGGACGAGGGGCGGGGGACCCTGCCGGAGGCGCTGTTCGCGCTGGCGGAGGAGACGGGGCGGGCGGTGGAGGTGCGGCCGGGCGCCGCGGGCGAGCTGGACGTGCTCTTCCACGCCCCCGGGCGGACGGACGCCGCGCTCCCCGCGCGGACGGCGGAAGTCCTGCCCCCGGAGGCGTACGCCGGCGACCCCCGCTGGGGCCGCCGCATGCGCGCCCTGGTCCCCGCGCTGCGCGCGGGGCTGCGCGAGCGGCTGCCGGAGTACATGGTGCCCGGCGCCTTCGTGGTGCTGGAGCAGCTTCCGCTCACCGCCAACGGCAAGGTCGACCGCGCCGCCCTCCCCGAGGCCGACGCGTCCGGCGCCGCCCACGGCTACGTCCCCCCGCGCACCCCGCTGGAAGAGCGGCTGGCGGCGATCTGGGCGGAGGTCCTGGGCGTGGAGCGGGTGGGCGCGGACGACGGCTTCTTCGACCTGGGCGGGCACTCGCTGATGGCGACGCGCGTGGTCGCCCGCGTCCGCGAGGAGCTGCGGGTGGAGCTGCCGCTGCGGGCGCTCTTCGAGGCGCCCACGGTGGCGCGGCTGGCCCCCCGCGTCGAAGCGCTCCGCGGGACGGGCGAGGGCGCGCAGGCCCCGCCGCTGGTGCCCGTTCCGCGCGACCGTCCCCTCCCGCTCTCGTTCGCCCAGCAGCGGCTGTGGTTCGTGGAGCAGATGGAGGCCGGGAGCGCGCTGTACAACGTCCCCTTCCCGCTGCGCCTGCGCGGCCCGCTGGAACCGGGCGCGCTGCGCCGGTCGCTTGCGGAGCTGGTCCGCCGCCACGAGCCGCTGCGCACCGTCGTCGGCGAGGTGGACGGCGAGGCGGTGCAGGTCATCCGCCCCGCGCGCGGCGTCCCCCTCCCGGTGCTCGACCTGTCCGGGCTCCCGCCCGCCGCGCGCGAGGCGGAGGCGGCGCGGCTGGTGGACGAGGACGCGCTCCGCCCCTTCGACCTCGCCCGCGGGCCGCTGCTGCGCGCCGCGTTCGCGCGCCTCGCCCCGGACGACGCGCTCCTCCTGCTGAGCCTCCACCACGTGGTCAGCGACGGGTGGAGCCGCGGCGTGTTCACCCGCGAGCTGTCCGCGCTGTACGGCGCCGCGGCGGCGGGCCGGCCGTCGCCGCTGGCGCCGCTGCCGGTGCAGTACGCCGACTTCGCCGTGTGGCAGCGCGCCTGGCTGGCCGCGGGGACGCTGGAGCGGCAGCTCGCCTGGTGGCGGGAGCGCCTTGCGGGCGCGCCGCCCCTGCTGGAGCTCCCCACGGACCGCCCCCGCTCCCCGGTGCGCGGCGCCCGCGGGGGGACGCGCCGCACGGAGCTGTCCGCCGCGACCTCCCGGGCGCTCCGCGAGCTTGCCCGCCGCGAGGGCGCGACGCCGTTCATGGTCTACCTCGCCGCGTGGGCGCTCCTGCTGGCGCGCTGGTCCGGCCAGGACGACGTGGTCGTGGGCACGCCCACGGCGGGGCGCACGCACGGGGCGCTGGAGGGGATGATCGGGATGTTCGTCAACACCCTCCCGCTGCGCGTGGACCTGTCGGGCGACCCGTCCTTTTGCGAACTCCTGGCCCGCGCCCGCGAAACGGCGCTGGGCGGCTTCGCGCACCAGGACGTCCCCTTCGAGCGGCTGGTGGAAGCGCTGGGGGTGGAGCGCTCGCTCACCCACGCCCCGCTGGTGCAGGCGATGCTTTCCCTCCCCAACGTGGAGGTGGAGGCGCTGCGCCTGGGCACGGTGGAGGCGGAGCTGGTGCAGCCGCGCGTGCTCACCGCCCGGCACGACCTGATCCTGGCGCTGGAGGACGAGACGGAGCGCGTCGCCGCGGCGGTCACCTACCGCGCCGACCTGTTCGACGACGCCACCGCGGAGCGGATGCTGGAGCAGCTGCGCGTGCTGCTCGACGGCATCGCCGCTGAACCCGGCCGGCGCCTCTCGGCACTCCCGCTGCTCACCGCCGCAGAGCGCGAGCGCGTGCTGGTGGAGTGGAACGCGACCGATGCCCCGTTCCCGGACGGCGTATGCCTGCACGAGCTGGTGGAGGCGCACGCCCGCCGCGCGCCCGGCGCACCGGCGCTGGCGCACGGCGCACGCACGCTCACCTACGCCGAGCTGGACCGCGCCGCCGACCGCATCGCCCGCGGCCTCCGCGCCCGCGGCGTCGCCCCCGAGACCCGAGTGGCGCTCCTGCTGGAGCCGTCGCCCGCCATGGTCGCGGCCCTGCTCGCCGTCCTCAAGGCCGGCGGCGCGTACGTCCCGCTGGACACCGCGAGCCCCCCGGAGCGGCTGCGCTGGATGCTCGCCGACTCGGGCGCGCGGCTGGTGCTGACGCAGGCGGAGCTCGCGGACCGGCTGCCGCGCGGCGGGGTGGAGGTGGTGTTGCTGGACGGCGATGGAAACGAGGTGGAGCACGACGGCCCCGAGGAACAGGAAGCCCTCCCCCAGAATTGGGGGAGGGTGGCGGCTCCAAGGCCGCCGGGTGGGGGCGATCCCGCGGACGCCGGCGCGGCGTCCGTCGACCCCGAGAACCTGGCCTACGTCATCTACACCTCGGGCTCCACGGGCCACCCCAAGGGCGTGCTCGTCGCCCACCGCGGCGTCTGCAATTCCACGGCGGCGTTCGTGCGCACCTACGGGATCGGCGCGGGGTCGCGGGTGCTGCTCTTCGCGCCGCTGCACTTCGACGCGGCCGTGCTGGACGTGTTCACGGCGCTCTGCTCCGGCGCCACGCTGGTGCTGGCCTCGCGCGCGGAGCGGATGCCGGGCGAAGGGCTCGCCGCGCTGCTCGCCCGGGAGCGCGTCACGCACCTCAAGATCACCCCCGCCGCGCTGGCGGTGACGCCGCCGGCCGCGCTGCCGGAGCTGGAAGCCGTGATCGTGGGCGGGGAGTCGTGCGGCGCCGAGCTCGTGGAGCGCTGGGCGCCCGGGCGGCGCTTCTTCAACGGCTACGGCGCCACCGAGCACAGCGTGCGCTGCACGGCCATGCTGTGCACCGACACGACCCGGCCGCCGCCGGTGGGGCGTCCCGTCGCCAACGCGCGCCTGTACGTGCTGGACGCGCGGCTGGAGCCCGTCCCCGTGGGCGTCCCCGGGGAGGTGTACATGGCCGGCCTTCAGGTGGCGCGGGGATATCTGGGCCGGGCGGAGCTGACCGCCGAGCGCTTCGTCCCCGACCCGTTCCGGGGCGTGCCGGGCGCGAGGATGTACCGGTCGGGGGACCGGGGGCGCTGGCTGCCCGACGGGGTGCTGGAGTTCGTGGGGCGGACGGACTTCCAGGTCAAGGTGCGCGGCTTCCGCATCGAGCCGGGGGAGGTGGAGGCCGCGCTGCTGGAGCACCCCGCGCTGGGGGAGGCCGTGGTGGTGGCGCGCGGCGCGGCGGCGGAGGAGCGGCACCTGGTGGCCTACGTGGCGCCGCGCCGGGGCGCCGCGGCCCCGGCCGCCGCGGCATTGCGGGAGCACCTGCGGGCGCGTCTCCCGGAGTACATGGTCCCCTCGGCCGTGGTGGCGCTGGAGACGCTTCCCCTGACTCCCGCCGGAAAGGTGGATCGCCGCGCGCTCCCCGCCCCGGCGGCCTCCGGCCCAGGCGAGGACCGCGTCGCCCCGCGCACCCCGGCGGAAGAGCTGCTGGCCGCCATCTGGGCCGACACGCTGGGCGTGGACCCGGTGGGCGCGCACGACGACTTCTTCGCGCTGGGCGGCCACTCGCTGGCGGCCACGACCGTGGCCGCGCGGGCGCGCCGCGCCTTCGGGGTGGAGCTGCCGCTGCGCGCCGTCTTCGAGGCGCCCACCGTCGCCGGCGTGGCGGAGCGCATCCAGGCGCTGCTCGCCTCCGGCGCCGGCGACCGGGTCCCGCCGCCGGCGCGGACCCCGCGCACCGGGCCGGTCCCGCTGTCGTTCGCCCAGCAACGCCTCTGGTTCATCGAGCAGCTGGACCCCGGTACCACCGGGCACAACCTCGCCTACCCGCAGCAGCTCCGCGGATCCCTGGATCCCGCGGCGCTGCGGCGCGCGCTCACCGAAGCCGCGCGGCGGCACGAGGCGCTGCGCACCCGCTTCCCGCGGGTGGACGGCGAGCCCGTGCAGGACGTCGCCGCGCCGGCCCCGGTGCCGCTCCCCTGCGTGGACCTCGCCCGCCTCCCGGCCGAGGCGCGGGAGCGCGAGGCCGCGCGCCTGGCGCCGGAGGAGACCCGGCGCCCCTTCGACCTGGCGCGGGGGCCGCTGCTTCGCGCCCACCTGCTGCGCCTGGGTGAAGACGACCACGCGCTCCTCCTCACCGTCCACCACCTGGTGTTCGACGGCGGGTCGCTGGGGGTGCTGCACGGCGAGCTGGCGGCGCTGTACGAAGCGTACGCGGCCGGCCGCGCGCCGGAGCTCCCGGATCCCCCGGTGCAGTACGCCGACTACACCCTGTGGCAGCGCGGCGTCCTGGCGGACGGCGCGCTGGATGCGCAGCTCGGCTGGTGGCGCGACCGGCTGGCGGAGGCGCCTCCCCTGCTCGAGCTCCCCGTCGACCATCGCCGCCCCGCCGTCGCGGACACCCGGGGGCGCCGGGTGGACTTCGTGGTGCCGCCCGAGGCGGCGTCCGCCCTCCGCGCGCTCGCGCGGCGCGAGGGTGCGACGCTCTTCATGGCGCTCCTCGCCGCCTGGCAGACGCTGCTGGCGAAGTACGCCGGGGAGGACGACGTGGTGGTGGGCGCGCCCATCGCCGGGCGCACGCGGGCGGAGCTGGCGGAGATGGTGGGCTTGTTCGTCAACACGCTGGCGCTGCGCGGCGACCTGTCGGGCGATCCCCCCTTCCGCGAGCTGCTGGGGCGCGTGCGCGAGGCCACGCTCGGCGCGTACGCGCGCCAGGACGTGCCCTTCGAGCGCCTGGTGGAGGCGCTGGGCGTGGAGCGCTCGCTCGCGCACACGCCGCTCTTCCAGGCGATGTTCACCCTGCAGAACGCCGGGCGCTCCCGCCTGCGCCTCCCCGGCGTGCGCACCGAGGAGATGGAGTACGGGATCGAGTCGGCCCGCTTCGACGCGGCGCTCACGCTGGTCGAAGCCCCGGACCGGCTCTGGGGCCGGCTCGTCCTGCGCGCGGACCTGTGGGAGGAGGCGAGCGGCCGGCGGATGGCGGCGCACTTCCTCGGCCTGCTGGACGCCGTCGCCGCGGACCCCGCGCGCCCCCTCTCCGGCCTCGCCCTGCTGGGCGCCGCGGAGCGCCGGGAGGTGCTGGAGCGCTGGAACGGCGCGCCGGACGTCCCGCGCGGCCGCCCCGTGCACGAGCTTCTCGCCGACCTCGCCGCGCGCGCCCCGGACGCCGCCGCCGTGCAGACCGGCGACGGGATGCTGACCCGCGCGGAGCTGGACCGCGAGGCCGCGGGGATCGCGCGGGTGCTGCGCGCGAGGGGCGTGGGGCCCGAGGTGCCTGTGGGCGTGTGCCTGGAGCGGGGCGCGCGCCTGGTCGCCGCCGTCCTGGGCGTGTGGAAGGCCGGCGGCGCCTTCGTGCCGCTGGACCCCGAGCACCCCGCCGGCCGGCTCGCCCACGCGCTGGCCGACTCCGGGATCCGCGTGCTCCTCACGCAGGAGTCGCTGCGCGGCCGCCTGCCGGCGTTCACCGGTGAGGTGGTGTGCCTCGGCGGGAAGGGCGAGAACGCCACTGACAGGCCTCAGGGTCAGGAAGCCCTCCCCGTTGACCCCGACAACCTCGCCTACGTCATCTACACCTCCGGCTCCACCGGCACCCCCAAGGGCGTCCTGGTGCAGCACGGGAGCCTGGCGGGCACGCTGCTGGCCGCGGCCGGCGAGTTCGGCTCCGGGGAGGGCGGGGTGTCCGTCGCGCTCGCCTCGCACGCCTTCGACATCTGGCTCTTCGAGACGTTCGCCCCGCTCCTCGCCGGGGGCGCGGTCCGGCTCGTCCCGCGCGAGACCGTGCTGGACGTGGACCGGCTGGTGGGCGAGCTGGCGGAGGCGGACGCGCTGCACGCCGTCCCCGCGCTGATGCGCGAGGTGCTGCGGGGCGTGCGCGGCGGCCCCGGGACGCTCCCCCGCGTGCGGCGCGTGTACGTGGGCGGCGACGCGGTCCCGCCCGAGCTGGTGGAGGAGATGCGCGCCGCCTTCCCCGCGGCGGAGCTGCGGGTGCTGTACGGTCCCACCGAGGCGGCGATCCTGTGCGCGTCCGCATCCGCGGCGGCGCCGCTCCCGGGGCAGATGCTCGGCCTGCCGCTCCCGGGGGCCGCGCTGTACGTGTGCGACGGCGCGGGCGAGCCGGTCCCGGTGGGCGTCCCCGGCGAGGTGCGGGTGGGGGGAGGCGGCGTCGCCCGCGGCTTCGGCGGCCGCCCCGACGCGACCGCCGCGGCCTTCGTCCCCGACCCGTTCTCCGGGGTCGCCGGGGCGCGCCTGTACCGGACCGGCGACCGGGCCCGGCGGCTCCCGGACGGACGCCTGGAGTTCCTGGGGCGCGGCGACCGGCAGGTCAAGGTGCGCGGCCACCGCATCGAGCCCGGCGAGGTGGAGTCCGCCTTGTGCGAGCACCCCGACGTGCGGGACGCGCTGGTGACGGTGCAGGAGAACGGCGCAGGCGAGCGGCGGCTGGTGGCGTACCTGGTCCCCGCGGAGCGGGAGGTGGACGGGGACGCGCTCCGCGCCCGGCTGCGGCGCACCCTCCCGGAGTACATGCTCCCTTCCGCCTTCGTGCCGCTCGCGGCGTTCCCGCTCACCCCCACCGGCAAGGTGGACCGGCGCGCGCTCCCCGCGCCGGAGGCCGCGGCCCGGGCGGCGCACGCAGCGCCGCGCGGGGCGACGCAGGAGGCGGTGGCGCGGATCTGGGCGGAGGTGCTGGGCGTGGAGCGGGTGGGCGCCGACGAGGACTTCTTCGCGCTGGGCGGGCACTCGCTCCTCGCCACCCGCGTCGTGTCGAGGATCCGCCAGGCGTGGGGGGTGGAGCTGCCGCTGCGCGCGCTCTTCGAGGCGCCCACCGTGGCCGGAGTGGCGGCGCGCGTGGACGCCCTGGAGCCGGCGGACGACGGCGACGGGGCGCCTCCGCTCATCCCGCTGCCGCGGGACGGGACGCTGCCGCTCTCGTTCGCGCAGCAGCGGCTCTGGTTCCTGGACCGGATGGACCCCGGTGCCGCCACCTACAACATGGCCTTCCCGCTGCGGCTCCGCGGGCCGCTGGACGCCGGGGCGCTCCTCCGGGCGCTGGCCGGCGTCGTCCGGCGGCACGAGGGGCTCCGCGCCCGCTTCCCCGAGCGGGACGGCGCGCCCGTTCTGGAGCTGGATCCGGCCTCCCCGCCCGCCTTCCCCGTCGTGGAGCTCGCGCGCCTGGCGGACGCCGACCGCGGCCGCGAGCTCGCGCGACTTGCCGACGCCCACGCGTCCGCCCCCTTCCGTCTGGCCGCCGGCCCGCTGCTGCGCGCCGCGCTCGTGCGGCTGGGGGACGCGGACCACGCGCTCCTGCTGGCCGTGCACCACGCCGTTTCCGACGGGTGGAGCACCGGGATCCTCTTCCGCGAGCTGTCGGCGCTGTACGGCGCGCTCGCGGCGGGCCGGCCCTCGCCGCTCCCCGACCTCCCCTTGCAGTACGCCGACTTCGCGGCGTGGCAGCGCGCCTGGCTGGCCGGGCCCCGGCTGGAGCGGCAGCTCCGCTGGTGGACGGACCGCCTCGCCGGGGCGCCCCCGCTGCTGGAGCTCCCCACGGACCGTCCCCGCACTTCGCGGCGCGCCCCTCGCTCCGGCTGCGAGCCGGTCCGGGTGCCGGCCGGCGTCGCCGCGGCGCTCCGGGCGCTCGCCGCGCGCGAGGGAGCCACCCCCTTCATGGTGCTCCTCGCCGCCTGGCAGGCGCTGCTCGGCCGCCGCGCAGCGCAGGAGGACGTGGTGGTGGGCACCCCCGTCGCGGGGCGCACCCGGGCCGAGACCGAGGAGCTGATCGGCCTGTTCGTCAACACCCTCGCGCTGCGCGCCGACCTGTCGGGCGACCCGACGTTCGTCCGGCTGCTCGCGCGCGTCCGGGAGACGGCGCTCGGCGCCTTCGCCCACCAGGAGCTTCCCTTCGAGCGGCTGGTGGACGCGGTCGCGGCCGGGCGCTGGCTGACACACGCCCCCGTGGTGCAGACCAGCTTCACCCTTCAGAACCTGGAAGCGGGGGAGCTGCGCCTTCCCGGCATGGAGGCCGAGCCCGCGGGCGGCGCACGCGGCCCCGCCAAGTTCGACGTCGCCCTGGTCCTGGCGGACGGGGACGACGGGTCGCTCCGCGGCGCGGTGGACTACGAGCCCGCCCTCTTCGAGGCGGCCACCGTGCGGCGCCTGGCGCGGCACCTGGAAGCCTCGCTGGAGCGCGTCGCCGCCGATCCCTCCGCCCGCCTCGCGGCGCTGTTCGCCGCGCCCGCGGACGAGCTGCGCCAGGTGGTGGAGACGTGGAACGCCACCGTCGCGCCCTTCTCGCCGCGTCCCGTCCACGAGATGATCGTGGAGCGCGCCGCGTCCGCCCCCGGCGCCCCCGCCGTCCTGTCGGGCGGCCAGACGCTGACGTTCGGCGAGCTGGAGGCGCGCTCCGCCCGCCTCGCGCGCCTCCTCGTCCGCCGCGGCGTGGGGCCGGAGACGCGGGTGGCCCTCTGCCTGGAGCGCACCCCCGACCTCCTGGTGGCCGTGCTCGCCGTGCTGCGGGCCGGCGGCGCCTACGTCCCCCTGGATCCCTCCTATCCCGCCGAGCGCCTGGCGCTGGTGCTGGAGGACACGGCCGCGCCGCTGGTCCTGGCGCACTCCGCCGCGCGCGCCGCGCTCCCGCCGCACGGCGCGGAGGTGGTGCTGGTGGACGGGGAGAACGACGGCCTGGACGAGCCGGGTGCCCTTGCAGGCTGTGGAGCCGCGGGCACTCGCTCGCTTCGCTCCCTGCTCCCTGTTTCCGGTTCCCTCTCCCTCGCGTACGTCGTCCACACCTCCGGCTCCACCGGCCGGCCGCGGGGCGTGGGCGTACAGCACGCCTCCCTCGCGAACCTCGCCTTCGCCGCGCGCCGCGCGTTCGGCTTCGGCGCGGGGGACGTGGTGGCGTGCCTCGCCTCGTGCGCCTTCGACATCTGGGCTTTCGAGACGCTGGTGCCGCTCGCCTGGGGGGCGGCGGTCCGCCTGGTTCCCCGCGAGCGGGTGGCGGCGGCGGAGCCGCTGCTGGAGGAGATCGCGGACGCCACCGTGGTGCACGCCGTCCCCGCGCTGATGCGGCAGGTGGCCGCAGCCGCGCGGGCCCGCGGCGGGGTCGCCGGGGTGCGGCGCGCGTTCGTGGGCGGCGACGCGGTACCGCCCGACCTGGTGGAGGAGATGCGGGCCGCCTTCCCCCGCGCCGAGCTGCACGTGCTGTACGGCCCCACGGAGGCCACGGTGCTCGCCGCCTCGCGGCACGCGGGCGCGGAGCCGCTGCGCGGGCGGGAGATCGGCCGGCCGCTCCCCAACGTGCGCGCCTTCGTGCTGGACGGGGCGGGGGAGCCGGCGCCGGCCGGAACCCCCGGCGAGCTGTACCTGGGCGGCGCCGGCGTCGCCCGCGGCTACCTGGGGCTGCCGGGGACCACGGCGGAGCGCTGGCTCCCCGACCCGTTCTCCGGGGAAGCCGGCGCGCGGCTGTACCGCACCGGCGACCGCGCCCGCTGGCAGACGGACGGCACGCTGGAGTTCCTGGGCCGGACCGACCGGCAGGTCAAGGTTCGCGGCTTCCGCATCGAGCCGGGCGAGGTGGAGGCCGTGCTGCGCGCGCTGCCGGGGGTGCGCGACGCCGTGGTGCTGGCGCGCGAGGACGTCCCGGGCGACGCGCGGCTGGCGGCGTACGTGGTCCCGGAGCCCGGGGCCGCACCCTCCTCCGGGGAGCTGCGGGCCGCGCTCGGCGCCGTGCTCCCCGCGCACATGGTGCCGGGCGCGGTGGTGGCGCTGGACGCGCTCCCGCTCACCCCTTCGGGCAAGGTGGACGTGGCGGCGCTCCCCCCGCCCGGGGCCCCGGAGAGCGACTACGCCGCCCCGCGCACGGCGGTGGAGAAGGTGCTGGCGCGCGACTGGGCCGGGGTGCTTGGAGTGGAGCGCGTGGGGATCCACGACGACTTCTTCGCGCTGGGCGGCCACTCGCTGCTTGCCGCGCAGCTGGTCGCGCGCCTGCGGCTGCTGCGGGTGGAGGTGCCGGTGCGCCTTGTCTTCGAGGCGCCCACGGTGGCGCGCATGGCGGAGCACGTCGTCCGCGCCGGCGCCCGGCCGGGCGCCGTTGAGGCCGTCGCCGCGGTGCTCCTCCGCGTCCAGGGGATGTCGGCGGGGGAGAAGCAGGCGGCGCTGAGCGGGCGCCGGGGCGGCCATGCGGCGGAGCCGGAGCGGCCGGTCGGCGCGGGCTAGTGACCCGGGGCGCCGTGCTGTTGACGCCAGGGGCCTGATCCGGAGCGGCGTGTAGCACCTCTCGCGCTACGCGACGTCCGGGAAAGTCCACGAAGCTCTTGCTTTTTGTGGGCCCTCCCCACTACAGTGTAGCGGGCGCGCGATTGGATTTCACCCGGAGGACGCATGGCGGCCAGGAAGAAGCCGGATCCCGCGGAAGGCGGACCCTCCGGGGGCGGTGCCCGGCCACGCCGCATGGTGCGTGAGCTGAAGGAGGGATACATGACCGACGTGGACGCCACGCTGCGGGCCTTCCAGCCCGACCGCGGGATCGCAGTCATCGAGTACGGGCGCGAGCGTCAGCGCTTCACCCGCGAGAGGACCCCCGAACAGGTGATCGCCATGGCCGACTACCACCGCGCCCGCCACGGCTTCGCCAGCGACCAGGAGCTCGCCGGCGTGCTGGGCGTGCACCGCACGCGGCTCGCCGCGTGGAAGCAGGGCAGCGAGGTGCCCCGCCCGGAGAACTCGCAGCTGCTTTCCCACCTCGCCGTGGTGGTGCAGGAGCTGGAGCGCTTCCTCGACCCCGAGGTGATCGGCGACTGGCTCCTGGGCGAGCAGCTCGCCCTGGGCGGGCGGACCCCGGTGGAGGCGTTGCGCGACGGCCGCCTCGCCGAGGTGCTCCAGCTCGCCAACGCGACGGAGCACGGCGCGTACGCCTGATGGCGGCGCCCGCCGCGGGCCTCCGCGGGCCGTTCTGGAGGGTGTTCCCCTGGGACCCTTCCGCGCCGCCTGGGGACCCGTACACCCCTCAGTACGTTCTCCCCTCCGGCGCACAGACCGGCGGACGCTTCGACCTGGGCGATCCGTCGGTGCTCTACCTGGCGCTCGACGACCCCTCGCACGCGCTCGCCGAGGTGCTGCAGTACCTGCGCGGGCGGCGCGAGCTGCGCGCCGCCCACCTCGTCCGCAGGGACCGCGGGGGTGCCGCGCACCCGCTGGCCCTGGTGGAAACCTGGCTTCCCGCCGGGCTGTACGACGACCTTCCCGACCTGGGCGACCCCGCCGTCCTGCTGCGCCTCGGCGTGCGGGCCGACGAGCCGGCCTCGCGCGACCGTGCCGTGACGCAGCGCATCTCCCGCGCGCTGCACGACGCCCACGGCGTCGCCGGCTTCCGCTGGTGGTCGGCGTTCCGCGGCGACTGGCACGTGGCCACCCTGTTCATGGACCGGGTGGACCCGTTCGCGGTCCGCTACGGCGCCCCCGATCCGCTCCACCTTCGGCACCCGGTGGTCCACGCCGCCGCCCGCGAGCTGAAGCTGCACGTGCACGGGCGGGCGCCTTCCCCGGCCGCCGCCGCGCTCCCCTGACCCCCGGGCGCCCGCTCGAGCCCGCCGCCGCGCCGGAGCCTGCGTGAGGGATGCGAGCGCGAAGCGGCGAGACCCGCGGCTGTTTGCGGGGCTCGCCTCCGTTGCAAACGGTAGTATCGTTTGCTACGGAGCCGCAGCCCGACCCCGGCGCAGCCGGGGGCACGCCCGAGCCCTGCCGTCCAACCCGCCTCAACCTGGATCCGGAATGAGACCACTCCTGGCCCTGCTCCTGGCCGTGCTCCTCGCCCCCGCCGCGCGGGCGCAGGGCTCCGCCACCCTCACCCTGGACCGCATCTTCTCCGGCGAGCTCGCCCCCGACTACCCGGGCCAGGCGCGCTGGATGCCGGACGGCGGCGCCTACACCATGCTGGAGCCCTCCCCGCGCGTCGCGGGCGCGGACGAGCTGGTGCGCTACGACGCGGCCGGCGGCGCGCGCAGCGTCCTGGTTCCCGCCGAGCGGCTGGTCCCTCCCGGCGGGGACCGGCCGCTGTCCGTGGACGACTACCAGTGGTCTCCGGACGGGCGGCGCCTGCTGGTGTTCACCAACACCGCGCGCGTGTGGCGCGCCGATACCCGCGGCGACTACTGGGTGCTGGACCTGCAGGGTGGCGCGCTCCGCAGGCTGGGCGGCGACGCGGCCCCCTCCACGCTGATGTTCGCCAAGTTCTCCCCCGAAGGGGGGCGCGTGGCCTACGTGCGAGAGAACGACCTGTACGTGGAGGAGCTGTCCGCCGGGGCCGTCACCCGGCTCACGCGAGACGGCTCGCGCACCACCATCAACGGCACCTTCGACTGGCTGTACGAGGAGGAGTTCGGGCTGCGGGACGGCTTCCGCTGGAGCCCGGACGGGCGGCGCATCGCCTTCTGGCAGCTGGACGCCTCCGGCGTGCGCGACTTCTACCTGGTCAACAACACCGATTCGCTGTACTCGCGCGTCATCCCCGTGCAGTACCCCAAGGCGGGGACCACCAACTCCGCCGTGCGCGTGGGCGTGGTGGACGCCGCGGGCGGCCCCGCCCGCTGGCTGGAGCTCCCCGGCGACCCGCGCAACGTGTACGTGGCCCGGATGGAGTGGGCCGCCGGCTCCGACGAGGTGGTCCTCCAGCACCTCAACCGCCACCAGAACACCCTCCAGGTGATGCTCGGCGACGCGCGCACCGGCCGGGTCCGCACCGTGCTCGCGGAGCGCGACAGCGCCTGGGTGGACGTGGTGGACGACCTGCACTGGCTGGGCGGCGGCGAGCGCTTCACCTGGGTCAGCGAGCGCGACGGGTGGCGCCGTGTCTACCTGGTGTCCCGCGACGGGCGGACCGTGGCGCCGGTGACGCCCGCCGGGGTGGACGTGATGTCGGTGGCGGGGGTGGACGGGCGCGGCGGGTGGCTGTACTACGTGGCCTCGCCGGACGACGCCACGCAGCGCTTCCTGTTCCGCGCGCGGCTGGACGGCCGCGGCGCCCCGGAGCGCCTCACGCCGGCCGGCGCGGGCGGGACGCACGAGTACGACATCGCCCCCGGCTTCCGCTGGGCGCTCCACGCGGGCTCCGCCATGGGCGACCCGCCGCGCGTGGACCTGCTGCGGCTCCCCGGGCACAGGGTGGAGCGCACGCTGGTCTCCAACGACTCGCTGCGGGCGCGGCTGGCGGGGCTCGCCGGCGGGCGGGGCGAGTTCTTCCGGGTGGACGTGGGCGGGGGCGTGGAGCTGGACGGGTGGATGCTCAAGCCCCCCGGCTTCGACCCGTCCCGGCGCTACCCGGTGCTCTTCCACGTGTACGGCGAGCCGGCGTCGGTCACGGTGACGGACGCGTGGGGTGGGCGCGACTACCTGTGGCACCGGATGCTGGCGCAGCGGGGCTACCTGGTGGTCAGCGTCGACAACCGCGGCACCCCGGCACCCCGGGGGCGGGCGTGGCGCAAGGGGGTGTACCGCCGGGTGGGCGAGCTGTCCTCCGCCGACCAGGCGGGGGCGGCGCGCGTGGTCCGGGGCTGGTCGTTCGTGGACTCCGCGCGGGTGGGCATCTGGGGGTGGAGCGGGGGAGGGTCGCAGACGCTCAACGCCCTGTTCCGCTACCCGGAGCTGTACCGCACCGGGATCGCCGTGGCGCCCGTGCCCGACATGCGCTACTACGACACCGCGTACCAGGAGCGCTACATGGGGCTCCCGCAGGAAAACCCGGAGGCGTACCGCATGGGCTCGCCCATCACCTTCGCGGACCGGCTGCGCGGCGACCTCCTGCTGGTGCACGGCACCGGCGACGACAACGTGCACTACCAGGGCACCGAGGCGCTGATCAACGCCCTGGTGGCAGCGGGGAAGCCGTTCGAGATGATGGCGTACCCGAACCGGACCCACGGGATCTACGAGGGCAGGGGCACGTCGCGGCACCTGTACGAGCTGTTCACCCGGTATTTGGCCGAGCACCTTCCGGCGGGTCCGGCTGCGAACTGAACGGCTACGGCTACGTATACGGCGGGGTCGGGCGTGCCCCCGCTGGCGCGGGGTCGGGCTTCGGCTCCGTAGCAGACGAAACAACCGTCTGCAACGGAGTCGAGCCCGCGCAAACAGCCGCGCGGTCTCGCCCCTTCGGGCCGAAATCCCTCACGCGGGGATCGCGCTGGCGTCGGCCGGGAGGGGCGTCCGCGGGGCGCCATCTCCCGCGCGGGGCGGCGGCGCGGTACATTGGCGCGATGGACAACCTGACGCACACGCTGGTGGGCGCCGCGCTGGGCGAGGCGGGGCTGAAGCGGCGCACCGCGCTCGCCACGCCGACGCTGCTGGTGGGCGCGAACCTCCCGGACGTGGACGCCGCCGCCTACCTGTGGGGCGGGCTGGTCGCGCTGGAGTGGCGCCGCGGCTGGACGCACGGGGTGCTCGCGTGGGCGGTGCTGCCGCTGCTCCTCGCGGGCGCGGTGCTGGGGGTGGCGCGGCTGGCCGAGCGGCGCGGCTGGCGCCCGGAGCGCCCCGTCCGCCCCCGCCAGATCCTCCTCCTCGCTTCCCTCGCCGTGTGGTCGCACCCGTTCCTGGACTGGCTGAACAGCTACGGCGTGCGCCTGCTGATGCCGTTCTCGCGGCGCTGGTTCTACGGCGACACGCTCTTCATCGTGGACCCCTGGCTCCTGCTGGTGCTGGGGCTGGGCATAGCGCTCGCGCGGCGGCGGGCGGGGAAGGGTAGCCCCGCCGCAGCCCGCCCGGCTCGCCTGGCGCTCGCCGCCGCGGCCGCGTACGTCGTCCTCGGCTTCGCCGGCACGCAGGTCGCCAGGCGCACCGTGGAGGCCGCGGTGCCCGGCGCCGCGCGCGTCCTCGCCGGCCCGGTGATGCTCGACCCGCTCCGCCGCGAGCTGCTGGTGGAGGAGGGCGCGGGGTACCGCCCGGGGAGTTTCGGGCTGCTCCCGGGCCGCGGCTGGACGCTGGACGCCGCCGCCATCGCCACCGCGGCCGACGGCCCCGCCGCCCGCCTCGCCCGTGCCACGCCCGAGGGAAGCGCCTTCCTCCGCTGGGCGCGCTTCCCCTACTTCCGCGCCGAGGGCGACACCCTGCGCATCCTCGACGCGCGCTACTTCGGCCCGCGAGGCGCCTGGGCCAGCGTGGCGATCCCGTTCGGGGACGGCAGGGAATAGCGGACAGGGAACAGCCGGCTTCATCCGGTGCACGCGAAGCGTGCAGCGCCACGGCGGACCCCCTCCCCCGGCCCATCCCCGCAAGGGGAGAGGGAGAGGAAGACGACACCGAGGTACAGGCAGCCCTCGCCCGCTTGCGGGGGAGGGTGGCGAGCCCCGGCGAGCCGGGTGGGGGCCCGGCGGACGCCAGCGCGATGCCCGCGTGAGGGATTTCGGCCCGAAGGGGCGAGACCCCGCGGGGCAGTTTCCGCGGGGGCTCGACTCCGTTAGGCAGCGTTGTTTGCTGCCTTACGGAGCCGAAGCCCGACCCCGGCGCCAGCCGGGGGCACGCCCAACCCTCCCTTCACACCATCCGTTGAATAATGCCGACGTACGATGTGATCGTGCTGGGCGCTGGAGCCATGGGAAGCGCGGCGGCGTACCGGCTCGCCCGCCGCGGAGCCCGCGTGCTCGCGCTGGACGCCCACGCGCCGCCGCACCGGCTGGGCTCCACGCACGGCGGCACGCGCATCATCCGCGAGGCGTACTTCGAGCACCCGCTCTACGTCCCGCTGGTGCGGCGCGCGTACGAGGCGTGGGCGGAGGTGGAGGAGGAGAGCGGGCGCACGCTGTACGTCCGGACGGGTGGGATGATGGTGGGGCCGGAGGACGGCGCGCTGGTCGCGGGCGCGCGGGCCAGCGCGCTGGAGCACGGCATCCCGCACGAGCTGCTGCAGGCGGACGAGGTGCGGCGGGCGTACCCGCACTTCCGGGTGCCGGACGGCATGGCGGCGCTGCTGGAGCACCGCGCCGGCATCCTCTTCCCGGAGGCGTGCGTGGAGACGCACCTGTCGCTCGCGCGGGCGCACGGCGCCGAGGTGCGCACCGGCGAGGCGGCGTCCGGGTGGACGGCGGACGGCGCGGGCGTCGCCGTCACGACCGCGGCCGGCATGTACCACGCGGAGCGGCTGGTGCTCGCGGCGGGGCCGTGGATGCCGGAGCTCCTCGCAGGGCTGGCGCTCCCGCTCCAGGTGGAGCGGCAGACCTTCCACTGGTACCGCCCGGCGGAGGCATCGGAGGCGTTCGGCCCCGCCCGCTGCCCCATCGCGATCTGGGAGCACGCGCCCGGCCGCTTCGTCGCCACCTTCCCGGACTTCGGCGACGGCGTCAAGGCGCAGGTCCACCACGAGGGCGCCCTCACCACGGCGGCCGGCGTCGCGCGCGACACCACCCCGGACGACGAGGCGCCGGTGCGGGAGCTGCTGCGCCGCTTCCTCCCCGGGGCGGCCGGCGCGCTCGCCGGCACCTCCGTCTGCCTGTACACCAACACGCCGGACGGTCACTTCGTGCTGGACCGCCACCCGGCGAGCCCGCGCGTGGTGGTTGCAAGCCCGTGCTCCGGGCACGGCTTCAAGTTCTCCAGCGCCATCGGCGAGGCCGTCGCCGCGCTGGCGCTGGACGAGCCCTTTCCGCTGGACCTGTCCGCGTTCGCCATCGCCCGCTTCGCGCCCGGCCCCTGATCGCCGGATCCGCCCTGCACGGCGGCGCGTGTCCCACGCGAAAGGCGCCCCGGTCCGGATCTCCCGGCGGGACGCCTTTGGCGTGCTCCGTACTGCCGTTCCCTCGCTATGCCGCCCCGGCCAGCCCCGCGACCCAGGCGTGCCGCCGCGCCCAGAACGGCCGGTCCGCCCAGCGCGCCTCGTAGGCGTAGAACTCGGCGCGGCTGCGGACGTAGGCGCCGTGAACCTCCCGGAGCCGGTGCGCGTACCCGGCCAGCGCGGACCCGTCGCCGTCCAGGCGGGCGTGCAGCGCCTGCCCCGCCAGCATCCCGGTGTACAGCGCCGTCCGGATCCCCTGCGACGACAGCGGGTCGTACGACACCGCGGCGTCCCCGGCCGCCACCCAGCCGGGGCCGGTGAAGCGGTCCAGCCGCGCGCTCCCGGCGTCCGCGCCGCGCGGGCGCCCGCGCAGCGCGAAGCCCCACGCGTCCAGGGCGGCGCGCACGTGGGCCGTGCCCTCCACCCGCCGCGTGAAGCCGTCGGGCGAAAGGAGGCCGGCGCGGTCCGCCAGGTCGGCGTCGGTGAGAAAGGCCACGACCCGCTCGCCGGACGGCACCAGCGCCGTGTACCACCACCCGTCCGGCGCCGCCTCCACCAGCGTGCGGCCGTCCCGGTCCCCCTCCCGCGCCGGGCGGAAGCGGGCGTGAAAGGCCACCAGCGCGTCGTCGTGCAGGCGCGCGGCGCCCCCCCGGCGGGCCACCGCGGCGCGGCGGCCGGTGGCGTCCACCAGCCAGCCGCAGCGCGCCTCCACGGGGCCCCCCTCCCCCGACAGCGCGATGCGCCATCCCCCGGCCGGGTCGGGCTCGGCGGCGGCCAGGCGGGTCCCGGCGCGGAGCTCCGCGCCGGCCAGGCGGGCGGCGTCGCGCAGCCCCGCGTCGAAGCGGGCGCGGTCCAGGTGCCAGCCGTGCCCGTCCAGCCCGAAGAAGAAGTCGGTGGCGTGCAGCGCGGGGGAGCCCCAGGCGGACAGGTTCCCGTGGCAGGGGAGGTGGCCGTCCGCCAGGAACGCGTCCAGCACGCCCAGGTTGCGCAGGAGCGGGCGCCCCGCGGGGGGGAGCGCCTCCCCCACCCGGAACGCTCCCGCGGGGGAGTCGTCCAGGAGGAGGACGCGGCGGCCCCCGCGCGCGAGCGCGAGGGCCGCCGCCGCTCCGGCCGGGCCGCCGCCGGCGACCACGGCCTCGAAGCGTGGGGATCCGGTCACGAGCCGGCGGCGACCGGCGGGGCGGGGGCGTCCGTGTCCGGCACCGCCGTGGACTGCGAGCCGATGGCGCGGAAGTGGACGAACCCGCGCCGCCCCTCCGCCTTTTCCGGCGCCGCCGACGCCGCCGCCGCACCCGCCGCGGACGCGGCGCTCTGCATCAGCGCCGGGCTCCAGGCGATCTTCCCGGCCGGGACGCCGGCCGTGGTCTCCACCATCATCACCGCGGGGAAGTCCGGGTCGCCGACCGGGCCCGGACGCACCGCCACCACGCCCATGTCGCCGAAACGGCGCACCATCGCCATCATCTGCTCCTGGGGCGGCGCGCCGTCGCCCAGCATGCGTGTCCAGTCCAGCCGCCGGGAGAACGCCGCCATGCGCTCGTCGCGGGGGCGCGTCGCGTCCATCACGAGGGCGTAATCCGCCTCGGTGAGCACCTGGTTGGGGACGCGCGCCGGCCAGAAGGTGGGGAGGTACGGGTCCGGCGAGGGCGTGTACCCCGAGCGGCAGAACGCCGTGTCCTCCTGCCAGGGAAGCCCCATCCACCGGGTCAGGTCGCCGGGGCCCTGCGCGTGCACCGGCCCGTCCGGCGCCAGCGCCTTTTCCTGCGTGAGGAACTGGCCGTAGTCGCGGTCCGGCTCGCCGGCGGGGCGGTGGCGGATACGGAACGGCGACGTGTACATGCCGATGTGCCGGACCGGCCAGGTCACCTCGCACCCGGGGTGGAAGGCGTCCGCCAGGCAGAAGTGCAGCGCCGCCCGCGTCAGCATCTCCGGCTGCTCGGCCATGGGGAGCGCGCCCACCTCGCGCACCGGGTCCGCGCCCGGCCAGTCCGCCACGAACCGGCCCTCGGCCCACAGCGAGAGCGTGCGGTACTGCGTGTCCGTGACCGCCAGGTTGCTCCCGGGCGAGTCCGGGAAGCCCGGGGCGTCGTCCGCGTCGCCGTAGATCCACGGCCAGGGGAGCGTGGAGTCGTCCGTGGGGTGCGGGTGGCGGAAGGTGCGGAACACCTGCCGGCGCAGCTCCCCCCAGGTGTCGAATCCGCCGGCCGCGGGATCGCGGGCCAGCCGCGCCACGTACTCCGGGTCCTCGAAGTCGTTGGGCGACCCGTAGCCGAACTGCGTGGCGAAGCCGCGGTTGACCCACTGGAGCCCGGACATGCGCTGGAGGATGGGGTACACGTCGCGGGTGAAGGAGACCGCGTCCGGGAACGGCATCCACCCGCTCCGGACGTACAGGTCCACGAGCAGGTCGTGGAGCGTGCGCACCGAGATCAGGTCCGGGGCGTAGTTGGGCGGCGCGGTCACCACCCACGCGGGCTCCGTCGGGATCTCCCGCCCCTCGATGAACACCCGCGCCGTCACCGGCCCGTCCGACGCGTCGTCGTACCAGCCGTTGGCGTTGATGAAGGCGTTGGGATCGGTGGTGTCGTAGATGGGCATGTTCGTGGGCGAGCCGGAGCGGCCCCGGCCGCCCAGGAAGAGAAGCCGCCCGTTCTCGTCGGTGCGCAGCTCGCCCAGGTACACGGGGGTGCCCTGGAACTCGCCCTGGAAGCGGTACTCGCTCCCGTAGGTGCCGGTGCCCTGGATGGTGCGGGTCCCGCCGTCGATCGTGAGCTGCTCGCGCGCGGCGCCGGCCACGGAGGCGTTGCGCAGCGGGAGCTTCAGCGCGGCCGCCTCGGGGATGTCCAGCGCGAGCTCCCACTGGTACCAGCTCGCCTTGCGGTTGGCGACGTGCGCGGTCCAGTGCACGTCCGCCCAGCCGGGCGTCAGCTCGCGCACCACCTCGCCCGCGGCGTTGTAGCCGTAGATGCGGAAGCGCGCGGCCTGCCGCTTGAGCGCCCCCGCGCCGTCCCGGTAGAACGCGGCCGGGCGCGGCTCCGGCTCCGTCACCTCGGGTCCCACGAAGTACTCCTCGCTGTTCCCCATGCGCGCGATCCCGATGGCCGGGTGGATCTCGGCGCGCACGACCACGGTGTCCTTCGCGGCGGGGTAGGGCTCGCCGGGGCGGAACTCGGCCGGGCGGGGCTCCACCGGCTCGCCCAGCGGGACGCCGTTGACGTCGCGCCGCGCCCGGGCGGAGGCGCGGTACGTCACCTTGCGCGCCTCTGCGATGCTCCCCACCGGCTCGTTCTCGGGGAGGGCGTGCCAGGGGTTGAACGCGAGGTTGTCGCCGTAGTTGGCCTGCCCGCGCGTGTCCAGGTCCTGCGCCGGGAGCACCAGCGTGGCCACGTGGATCGGGGGAGAGAGCGTCTCGCTCCAGCGCACCGTGGCCTGGTCCAGCGGCATCTGCGCGGCGTCGGTGCGGAGCTGCACCATGAAGCGGAAGCGCGCCTCGCCGTTGCCCATGCGCCGGTGCAGGTCGGCCCGCAGGTAGAACGGGTCGTCGTAGTCGGGCTCGCCGGCGCGCGGCGGTACGGTTTCCGGCTCCAGCTTGTACTTGACGAAGCGCCCCTCGCCGAAGCGGAAGGGGATCACGCTCCAGTAGTCGCTTTCCAGCACCGAGGGGACCACCACCTCCATGGCGGTCTGGATCTCCGCGGTGACCGGGTGCGCCTTGAGGTACGCGGCGTTGGCGGCGCTCCCCTGCAGGGCGGCGCGGGTGGACTCGCACATGTCGCGCGCGGTGTCCACGAAGAACACGGGAAAGTTCTGGAAGAGGAAGTCCGCGGTGGTGGCGTCCCGGTCGGGCTCCATCACCTTTTCGCCGTCCACGCCGAACAGCTTGATCCCCACCCCGCAGGTGCCCTTGTAGTCGGAGCTGCCGGGCTGGACGTCGCTGGAAAACCGCACCCAGGCGGCGTACTCGTCCTTCTGCCCGAACACGCCCACGCGCAGCTCCCGGGGGAGGTCGGGGCGGATCTCGAAGCGGCCGTGCGCCACGCCGTGCATGCGCCGGAACACCGGACGCTCCGCGGGGACCTCGCCCGACTCGATCTGCCCCGCCTGGAAGATGTCCACGAACATCTCCTTGACCCCCTGCACCGGGTCGGTGGCGCAGTCACAGGGGAGGGGCGGGGACGCGGGCGCGGGGGCCGCTGCCTTCTGGTGCTGCATCGCGTACTTGCACATGGATGGAATGGATTGGGGGTAGGGTGCGCGTGGAGAGCGACGCGCGGCGTGGCGCGGGAATGCTGCGCCGGACGCGGAATAGCTTCGGCAGGGGGCCGGCAGGACTTGAGCAGGGGCGCGGCGGGAGGTCGCGGGGACGGGGGAGCGGGGCTAGATTCGCGGACCCTCGCCCGGCCCGCGCGAGCGCGGGCTCTTCCTTTTTTTCCCGTGACGACACACCGGATGGACCGCAACCTGGGGATGGAGCTGGCGCGCGTGACCGAAGCGGCGGCGCTGGCCGCGGCCGCGCACGTGGGGCGCGGCGACGGCCGGGCCGCGGACGGAGCCGCCACCGACGCCATGCGCGCCGCGCTGGCCGGCGTGGCCGTGAGCGGCGTGGTCGCCATCGGCGAGGGCGAAAAGGACGAGGCGCCCATGCTCTTCAACGGCGAGCGGGTGGGAACGGGCGCCGCCCCGGAGCTGGACCTGGCCGTGGACCCGGTGGAGGGGACCCGGCTGCTGGCGCTGGGGCGCCCGGGCGCGGTGTCGGTGATCGCCGCGGCGCCGCGGGGGAGCATGTGGCGTCCCGGGGCCTCGCTCTACATGGACAAGCTGGTGGTGGGCGAAGCCGCGCGCGACGCCGTGGACGTCGCCCGCACCCCCACGCGCAACCTCCACGCGATCGCCGAGGCGCTCGGGCGGCCGGTGGACTCGCTGGTGGTGTTCGTGCTGGACAAGCCGCGCCACGCCGCCCTGGTGGACGAGATCCGCCGTGCCGGCGCCCGCGTCGCGCTGCACACCGACGGCGACGTGATGGGCGCGCTCCTCGCCGCGCTCCCGGACACGGGGGTGGACGCGCTGATGGGGATCGGGGGGACGCCGGAGGGGGTCGTCTCCGCCGCGGCGGTGCGGGCGCTGCGCGGGGGGATGCAGGGCGTCCGCGCGCCGCAGCTGGACGCCGAGCGCGAGCGCCTGCGCGCCGAGCTTCCGCCGGGGGAGATGGGCCGCGTGCTGGGGCTGGACGACCTGGTCGCCTCGGACGACGCCTTCTTCGCCGCCACCGCGATCACCGACAGCCCCTTTCTCCGCGGCATCCGGTTCTCGGGCGAGTCCACGATCACGACCGAGAGCCTGGTGATCCGCGCCGCCAGCGGGTCGCTTCGTTTCGTGCGGGGCGTGCATCGGGTCACGGAACGGCCCGGCTGAACGGCGGTCCGGGCGTGCCCCCGGCTGCGCCGGGGTCGGGCTTCGGCTCCGTAAGCCCGCAAACAACGCGGGCCAACGGAGTCGAGCCCCACGATACTGCTGTCGGGTCTCGCCCCTTCGGGCCGAAATCCCTCACGCGAGCTCGCGCTGGCGTCCGCGGGGACCGCGTTCGGAGCCCACGCCTCAGCGCGCGGCGGGCCCCCCGCGCAGCCCGTAGACCAGGCCGCGCAGCGTTCCCCCCAGCACGGCCGCTTCCTCGCGCGCGGCCTCCATGCGACCGGTGTCGGCGGGCCTCGCCACGCGCCCCAGGCGCAGGAGGAGCCAGCGGGCCAGCACCGGGAGCGCGTACGCGTCGCCGCCGCGCAGCCAGATCCCGCACGCCGCGCCCATCCCGTGGCCGTACATGGGGCGGCGCGCGCGCCGGTCGGCGGGGGTCTGGCGCTCGTGCAGCACCAGCGCGTCGGGCTCGTAGCGCACCCGCGCGCCGGCCCGCAGCAGCCGGTAGAAGAGGTCCATGTCCACGCCGCCCTGGCCGGGGGCGCCGGGCCCCAGCCGCTCGTCGCACCCGCCCACCCGCAGGTACCACTCGCGCGCCAGGGCGAAGTTGTTGCCGCTCCCCACGTGCCAGGGCGCCTGTCTGCCGCGGAAGTCGCGCCGCTCCGCGGACGCGCGCGTGGACACGGGGACGCGCCGCTCCCCTGAGGGCGCGGCGGGGAGCACGCGCCCCGCGACGACGTCCACGCCCGCCCCCGCCGCGAGGCTCCGCGCGAGCACGGCGAGCCACGACCGGTCGGGCACGCAGTCGTCGTCCGTCACGGCGACGTACGCGGACGAGGCGGCCCGCACCCCGGCGTTCTGCGCGGCGGCCAGCCCGCGCGGCTCCTGCGGCAGGTACTCCACCCGCCACCCCTCCGCCCGCAGCGGCTCCACCACGGGGCGTGCGCTCCCGCCGCGCCCCTGGTCCACCACCACCAGCTCCGCGGGGCGGGCCTCGCCCGCGCGCAGCGCCGCCAGGCAGCGCGCCAGCGCGTCCGGCCGGTCGCGCGTGCAGATCACCACCCCCAGCGGGACCGTGGCCGCGCTCACCGGCCGCCCCTCATCCCGGCGCGCCGCTCCGCCGGGGCGGCGGCGCCGCGAGGCGGTCGCGGAGCACGCCGGCGGCGGACCGCAGCGTCGCCGCGGGGCTCTTCGCCAGGGCGGCCAGCGTGTGGCGGGCCGCGTCCCGGAGCTCCCCGCGCGAGGCGTGCACCCGCGCCAGCGTGAAGAGCCTGCGGGCCAGCACGCGCGTGAGCGCCGCGCGGTTGCGCTCCAGCAGCTCGCCGTCGATCCCCGCGATGAACTCCACCATCTCCCGGGCGCGCCGCAGATCCTCCCCGCCGGACCACACCCCGCCCGTGTGGATCCTGTACACGGCCATGACCTCCGGGATGAACCCCAGCGGGCCGCGGTCGGCGGCGAGAAGGTACAGCGGGTAGTCGCCGAAGGGGGCGCGGTGGAACCAGTCGGGGAGGCGCGCCACCACCTCGCGGCGGACCATGGGTGACGGAGAGGGGACGAAGTTGGTGACCAGGATGTCGTCCAGGGTGGCGAAGGCCGGGTGCCCTTCCGGGTTCACGGGCGAGGGCGGCCGCGAGCCGTCGTCATGGACACGGTCCGCGTTGTGGTAGCAGAGCGAGCACGCCGGGTGGGCGTCCAGGAAGTCCGCCTGCCGCTGCAGCTTGTGCTCGGCGGTCCAGTAGTCGTCGCCGTCCTGCATGGCCACGTACTCGCCCCGGCAGAGCCGCAGCGTTTCCACGAACATGGGCGTGCCGTTCCGCCCCAGGTTGCGGTCCGGCCGCACCAGGCGGATCCGTTCAGGGTGGCGCCGCCGGTAGTCGAGGACGATGTCCCACGTCCCGTCGGTGGAGCAGTCGTCGCCCACCACCACCTCGAAGTCGAACGCCGTCCGCTGCGCGAGGATCCCGTCCAGCGCGCGCGCGATGAAGTGCTCGTGGTTGTACGTGGTCACCGACACGCTGACCTTCATCCCATCTCCTCGCTCATGCCGGGTCCGGTCGTGTCGGGGTGAAAAGATCGCGGTCCGGGCGTGCCCCCGGCTGCGCCGGGGTCGGGCTGCGGCTCCGTAACGCACGAAACAACCGTGCGTAACGGAGGCGAGCCTCCACGATACTGCCGTGGAGTCTCGCCGCTTCGCGCTCGCATCCCTCACGCGGGGTGGGCGCCGGCGTCCGCGAGGGTGGGCCCCCTCACCCCCCGGCCCCCTCTCCCCCGCAAGCGGGGGAAAGGGGGAGAACCGCACGGCATCGCGAATTCCGTCTCACACCGCCAGGGCGGCGGGCGCGGCGCCGCGGAAATGCTCCGCGATCTCGGCGCTCGCCGCCACCGCCGCGCGGATGATGGCGCAGACCGTGGCCACCTCCGGCCCGCCCACGGCCGTGCCGGTGGGGAGCGACAGGACCCGGCGGGCCAGCCGCTCCGTCTGCGGGAGGTGGAGCCGCGCCTGCGGGAAGTAGGAGCGGTAGGGCTCCATGCGGTGGACGCCGGGAAAGAAGTAGCGGCGCGCCAGGACGTTCTCGGCGTGGAGCACCCGCTGCAGGGTGTCGCGGTCGATCCCGGCCTCCGCCTCGTCCACCTCCACCACCAGGTACTGGTAGTTGGACGCCTCGGCGGGGTCATAGCGGAGCAGCGAGATCCCCGGGGTCCCTTCCAGGCCGGCGGAGTAGAGCGCGTAGTTTTCCCGGTTCACGGCCACGAACTCGTCCATGCTTTCCAGCGAGGTGAGCCCCATCGCCGCGGCGGCCTCGTTCATCTTGCCGTTGGTCCCCACGTACACCACCTCGTCGTAGTCCGCGAAGCCGAAGTTCTTCATCAGCCTCACCCGCGCCGCCAGCTCGGCGTCGTCGGTGACCACCGCGCCGCCCTCGAAGCTGTTGAGGAACTTGGTGGCGTGGAAGCTGAACACCTCGGCGTCGCCGAATCCCCCCACGGGCCGCCCGCGGTGGGTGCAGCCGAAGGCGTGGGCGGCGTCGAAGAGGAGCCTGAGCCCGCGGCGGGCCGCGATCTCCGCCAGCGCGTCCACCTGGCAGGCGCGCCCCCACAGGTGCACGGCCAGGATCCCGGTGGTGCGCGGCGTGATCAGCTCCTCCACCCGGGCCGGGTCCAGGGTGTGGGTGCGCGGGTCCACGTCGCAGAACACCGGCGTGATCTCCTGCCACTGCAGCGCGTGCGCGGTCGCCACGAAGGTGAACGAGGGGACGATCACCTCGCCCTTCATCCCCAGCGCGCGGACGGCGATCTCCAGCGCGACGGTGGCGTTGCACATGGCGACGCAGTGGCGGACTCCCGCACGCTCCGCCACCGCGCGCTCGAACTGCTGCACGTACACCCCGTCGTTGGTGAGCCAGCGGCGGTCCAGCAGGTCGTTGATGCGCTCCAGGAGCCGCGCCCGGTCGCCGATGTTGGGGCGCCCCACGTGGAGCGGCTCGGCGAAGGCCGGCGTCCCCCCCAGGATCGCCAGGTCGGCGGCGGAGAGGGCGGCGCTCACCGGACCCCCAGGTACATCCCGCGGCCGAAGAGCCCGGCCGCGTCGTACGACGGCTCGATCCCCGCGGCGCGGAAGGCGTCCAGGTACTCGTCGTGGGTGAACAGCCCCATGCGGTGCTCCTCGGTGAAGTGCTCCACCCGCTCCGGCGTCCCCACCAGGTAGTGGATGTCCAGCACGGTCTCGTTCCCCTCGCGCTCGCTGGTGTACATCCACGAGACCTTGAGGTCCGGCTGGTCCACGTGGTTCGCGGTGATCGTCCCCGTCCAGTAGCGGTCGGGCCAGAACCAGGGCTCCACCACCAGCAGCCCGCCGGGCTCCAGGTGCTCCGCCATGGACGCCACGGCCGCGCGCAGCCGCTCGGGGGTGCGCACGTAGGCGACGGCGCTGAACAGGCACGCCACCACGCCGAAGGTGCGTCCCAGGCGGAACCCCGCCATGTCCGCCCGGTGCAGGGGGACGCCCGGGAGCCGTTCCGCCGCCACCTCCAGCAGCTCCGGGCTGATGTCCAGCCCCGCCACCTCGAAGTGCCCGCGCAGGTGCTCCAGGTGGCGCCCGGTGCCGCATCCCACGTCCAGCAGCGAGCGGGCGCCGGGGGCGGCTTCGCGCGCGAGCTCGCGCAGCCTGCGCGCGGCCTCGCCGTAGTCCTTGAATGCGTACAGCGCGTCGTAGAAGCGGGCCGACTTCGTGAACATGGTCCGGTGCGGGCTGGTTCGTGTGGGCGGGCGCGGCTACCGCGCCGCCGCGGGCCACGCGGCGCGGAAGGCCGGGAAGTAGCCGCCGCGCTCGTCCGGGTCGGCCCCCGCCTCCCGGCAGAGCGCCGCGTACACCTCCGGCCGGTACACCTCGCGGAGGGAGCCCAGCGGGAGCCGCGCGGCGCCGAAGCGCACCTTGAACTCCGCGACCCCGTCGCCCCGGCGGACCCCGCCCCCCAGGTTGAGGCGGGGGATCCCCAGCGCCCGCAGGCGCATGGCGCCCTCCCACAGCAGCGCCGCCGACCACCCGCGCCCTTCCGGGAGCGACACGCCGAACAGGTACTCCGCGCAGTGCGGCGTGTGCGCGAGGACGCAGACCGCCTCCACTCGCCCCCCCGCGCCGGCGCCCAGCAGGATCACCTCGTCCAGCCCGAGGAGCGCGTCCAGCGTCGGGCGGGAAAAGGCGTACGCCGCCCCGGCCCCCCGGCCGGCCAGGAACGGGCCCACGTGCTCCAGAAAGAACGCCGCGAGGCGGCCGCGGTCCTCCACCAGCCACCCCTCCGGCGGGCCGGCCGCCCGGAGCTGGCGGCGCCGGTTCTCGGAAAGGGCGGCGCGCAGGGTCTCCACGCCGCGGTCCAGCTCCAGCACGTACAGGTTGTTGTGCTCCACGTACCGCGGCGCGTCCAGGAGCGCCGGCGGCGCGAAGAGGGGGTTCAGCCCCACGTAGGCGCATACCCACCCGCGGCGGCGCGCCAGCGCCCTCCACCCGTCCAGGAAGGCGGTGGACGCCGCCCGCCCGGCGAACCCGCCGAAGCCGTACGGCGTCACCGCGTCCACGTGCTCCCCCCAGGGGCGCTCCGCCACCGGGCAGACCACCCGGTCCCCCCCGTCCTCCAGCACGGCCAGGAAGGTGGGCCAGCCGGTCGTGAGGTGCATGGCGTGGCAGCTCGCCCGGGTGTGCGCGAAGGCGTGGGGGACGCCCCGCAGCGCCGCCCGCCACCCTTCCGGATCGTCCAGCGCCACCAGCCGCGCCCCGGGCGCGCTCATGCCGGGGCCTCCGCCGGCGCGGGCGCCGCGGCCGGAGCGCGGTACGCCGGGAAGAACCCGTCCGCCGCGCCGCGCGGGGCCGCGAGCGCGCGGTACCGGGCCGGGTCGCAGATCCGCCCGCACAGGTACGCCGTGCGCGTGCCCGTGGCCCAGCCGCGCTTGAAGCGCGCGAGCCCGTCGTCCGCGCCGGGGCGCACGCCCGCGCCCAGCACCAGCCAGCGCGCCCCCGCGTCCGCGAACGCGTCCAGCGCCGTGCGGAACAGGGCGAAGGCGGCGCGGAGCGCGTACCCCGCCTCCGCGTACGCGCCCAGGTGGTAGTAGACCCGGTCCTCCTGCCGGTACCACAGCGTCATGCCCACCGTGGCGCCGTCGTGCGCCGCGCGGAGCACCGAGATGCCGGGAACGCCGAGCTGGCGGCGGAACGCCTCGCGCGGGAACGCAGCCACGCCGGTGATCCCGTGCCGCGCCGCGAGTACGCCATAGAGCGCCACCCACTCGTCCAGCGCCGCAGCGGGCTCGGCGACCGGCTCCACCCGCACGGCGGCGAGCCCGCGGCGCGCGCCGCGGCGGTGGTGCGCCGAGACGAAGCGCTCCGGCGACTCGCGCAGGTCCGCCACGAAGTGCTCCTTGAACGGGCGCACCAGGTCGGGGAACGCCGCGCGGAGCCCCGCCTCCCCGCCGTGCCCGCCCAGGGGGTCCGCCACGGCCACCACGCTCACCAGCCCGGCGCCCGCCTCGTCCAGGTCGTCCGCCAGGCCGGACCAGTCCGCGCAGCACAGCAGCGGGTAGGGCCCCGCCGCGTCGCGCCAGGCCGTCCCGGGGACCTCCCGCTCCACCAGCCAGCCGCCCGAGCGCGGCAGCGCGCGCGGAGCGCCCGCGAAGCCCAGCGAGGCGGCGTACTCCGGGTGCAGGTAGCCGGTCACGCCGAGCGGGCCGCGAGCTCCTGCGGCGATTCCCGCAGAGCCTCGGTCGTCCAGGGGAGCAGGGGCCGCACCGCGCCGGGCCACTTCCCGAACCACCCGCCGCGCAGGTCCGGGGCATCCGCCACGTGCACCACCAGCAGGTCGCGCTGCTCGAACACCACCGCCTCCCGGTCGCGGAACACCCGCAGCTCCAGCGTGTGGAGCCCGTCGTTGAGCAGGTCGCCGGGGATGCGGCACACGTCGCGGTACAGGCCGGCGGGGAGCGGGCGCGGCTCCACCGGCGGGCCCGCGTCGAAGATCAGCGTCCCCCCCTCGTCGTACGCGCGCAGGCTCAGGTCCATCCGCGCGCCCGGCTGCAGGTTCCAGTACTCGATCTCCACCAGCGCGGGGGTGCGCACGTCGATGGGGTCGCCGGGCACCCCGCCCGCGGGCCTCACCCGGGCGGCGCGCAGGCGGAACTCGTCGTTGCCGGGGGCGCCGTCCCGGTCCGGCCAGGCCCGCTGCACCGTGGACTCCACCGCGTGGCGCAGGTAGCGCGAGACCACCGCCCCCGACTCGCCCTGGTCCACGACGGCGCCGTCGCGGAGCCAGATCGCGCGCTCGCAGAGGCCCCGCACCGCCGGCATGTTGTGGCTCACGAAGAGGACGGTCCGGCCCTCGCGCGCCACCTCGCCCATCTTCCCCAGGCACTTCTTCTGGAACGCCGCGTCCCCCACCGCCAGCACCTCGTCCACCACCAGGATCTCCGGCTCCAGGTGCGCGGCCACGGCGAAGGCCAGCCGCAGGTACATCCCGCTGGAGTAGTGCTTCACCGGCGTGTCGATGAAGCGCTCCACCCCCGCGAACGCCACGATCTCGTCGAACTTGCGGTCGATCTCCGCCCGCTTCATCCCCAGGATGGCGCCGTTCAGGTAGGTGTTCTCCCGCCCCGTCAATTCCGCGTGGAACCCCGTCCCCACCTCCAGCAGCGACCCCACCCGGCCCCGGATCCAGGCGTCGCCCACGGTGGGCTCCGTGATCCGCGACAGCACCTTGAGCAGCGTGCTCTTTCCCGCGCCGTTGCCGCCCACGATCGCCACCGCCTGGCCGCGGGGCACCTCGAACGACACGTCCCGGAGCGCCCAGAACGCCTCCTCCGCGGAGCGCCGCCCCGCCAGCAGCCCGCCCGCGGTGCGCAGCCCCTCCATGAACGCCTCGCGCAGCATGGTGGGACGCCGCGCCCGCGCGATGCGGAAGCGCTTGCCCAGTCCCTCGACCCGGATCGCGAAGTCGCTCATTCGTCCTCAGACCACGTCCGCGAAGGTCCGCTCCAACCGGCGGAAGTAGAAGGCGCCCCCCGCCAGCAGCGCCGCCGCGGCCAGCGACGACACCGCCAGGGTGCCGCCGGGCGCCGGGCCGGTCCCCAGGAGCGCCCAGCGGAAGCCCTCCACCACCCCCACCATCGGGTTGATCCCGTACACCGTGCGCCACGGCTCCGCGAGCAGGCTGCTCGGGTAGGCGATGGGGGTCGCGAAGAGCCACAGCTGCACCAGGAACGGCACCACGTAGCCCACGTCGCGGTAGCGGACGTTGAGCGCCGAGAGCCAGAGCCCCACCCCCAGGCTGGTCGCCAGCGCCAGCAGCAGCAGCGGGGCGATCCAGAGCGCCTCCGCCCCCGGAGCGATCCCGTAGAACGCCAGCATCCCCGCGAGCACCGCAAGCGCCAGCGCGAAGTCCACCAGCCCCGCGAGCACCGCGGCCAGCGGAATCGCCAGGCGCGGGAAGTACACCTTCTTGAGCAGGTTCTGGCTCAGCACCAGGCTCTGCGTGGACATCGCCAGGCCGTTGGCGAAGAAGGTCCAGGGGACCAGCGCCGCGAACGCGAACACCGGGTAGGGCACCCCGTCCGAAGGCATCCCCGCCAGCCTTCCGAAGAACAGGCTGAACACCAGCATCGTCGCGAACGGCTGCAGCACGGCCCACGCCGCGCCCAGCGCCGTCTGCTTGTAGCGCACCTTGACGTCGCGCCACACCAGGAAGTAGAGCAGCTCCCGGTAGCGCCACAGCTCGCGCAGGTCGGGGATGCTCCAGCCCTTGGAGGCGTGGATCCAGGTGACTTCGGCCGGTGTGTCGGTGGTCATTCTCGGGTTCGACTGCTTTGGACTGCGGGTTCGGGCGTGCCCCCGCTGACGCGGGGTCGGGCTTCGGCTCCGTAAGCCCGCAAACAACGCGGGCTAACGGAGTCGAGCGCTGGCGTTCGCTGCGGCCCCCGCCCGGCTCGCTCGAGGCTCGCCACCCTCCCCCGTTCCGGGGGAGGGGGTCGCCGTTCCGCACTCACACACTCCCGCACTGCCGTTCCGCACTCCGCACTTCGTGCTCCGTACTCCTTCCCGCCAGCCCGTCGTACACCGCCTCGTACGCCGCGGCGGTGAGGTCGGGGCCCAGGTTCGCGAGCGCCCAGGCGCGGGCCGCGTGGGCCATGCGCGCGCGCCGCTCCGGGTCCGCGAGAAGGCGGGTCGCCGCGGCCACGAAGTCGTCGCCGCTCGTGGCGAGGGCGGCGTGCGTGCCGGGCACCACGTCCAGCCCCTCGAAGGCGAGCGGGGAGCCCACCACGGCCTTGCCGGCGGCAAGCGCCTCCGCGGTCTTCACGCGCATCCCGCCGCCGCGGCGCAGCGGCGCCACCACCAGGGCGGCGCGGTCCAGGCGCGGGGCCAGGTCCGGCACCCAGCCCGCCACCTCCAGGCCGCCGCCTACCAGCGCGCGCAGGCGCTCCGGCGGGTCGTCGCCCACCAGCGCAAGGCGCAGCCCGGGGAAGCGGGCGCGCAGGCGGGGAAAGAGGTCGCGCGCCAGGTACAGCGCCGCGTCCAGGTTGGGCGGGTGCACGAAGCTCCCCACGAACAGCAGCTCCGGCGGGTCCGCGCCCAGCGGGTCCGCCGCGCGCTCCGGCACCGGCGCGGCCAGCGGGATGCGCGCCACGGGGGTCGCGGCGCCCAGCCGCTCCACGGCGGCGCGGTCCCGCTCCGTGTAGACCACGGCCGCGTCGGCGGCGCCCACCACCCCCGCCTCGTAGCGCTCCCAGCGGCGGGCGTCCGCCCGCCAGAAGGCGCGCTCCCACCCCGTCGCCGCCAGCACCCGCTCGCGCGCCGCCGGCAGCCCCGGCTCCTGCACCGTCACCACGCGCAGCGCGCCCCGGTCCTCCACCGCGCCCAGGTACTGGCCCATGGCCGTGGACTCCGCCTGCACCACCTGCGGGCGCCATTCGCGGGCCAGCGCCCGCACCCCGCGCGCGAAGGCCGCGTCCCACCGCCCCGCGACCCACAGCGGCTTTCCCTCCGCCAGCCGGGGGAGCACCGCCAGCGCCCGCGTCCACGGCCGCAGCGACGAGGTGGAGATCCCCGGCCGCCGCCCCTCGACGAGGCGCTCGCAGGCGCGCGCAGTCGCCGGGTCCGCCGGCGGCTCGTCGGCGGCGCGCAGGTACGCCAGAGCGACGCGATTGCGCTCCGCCAGGGCGCACACCAGCTGGGCCACGGCCCGGCTCCCCCCGTGGCGGCCGTCCAGCCGCGGGGGAAAGGGCGACAGCACCAGCACGCGCCGGCCGCCGCTCACCGCAGCCCCGCAACGGCGCGCAGCACGCCCAGGAAGGGGCGCTCGTCCGCCGGTCCCGCGGCGGCGTGCTCGTCGGCCGCGTGGCGCAGCCAGCAGGCGTGGCGGCACAGCTCCGCGAAGGGCGGTGGGATCGACAGCGCGTCCACCAGCCGCGCGCGGCGCCCCGCCAGCTCCGCAGCCCAGGCGCCGCCCGGCCGGAAGCACTCCGCCCACGCGCGGTCGCGGGCGCGGTAGCCGTGGGCCGCGGCCGCGGCGTCCGTCGCGGCGTACTCCAGGTCGGCGAGCGGCCACCCGTCCGCCCGCGCCGCCTCCCAGTCCACCACCCCCAGCCCGGCGCCGCCCAGCAGCAGGTTGTGAAGCGTCAGGTCCCCGTGCGCGGCCACGAAGGGGAGCGGCCGTCCCTCCACCCGCGCGCAGAGCGACCGCACCCGGGCCGCGTACGCGCCGCCGTCCGCAAGCAGCGGGGCGAGCAGCCGCAGCGGTCCCATCACCTCCCGGTCGATCCGGTCCGCGCCGAGCGGCCGCGTGTGGACGGTCGCGCGGTTCCACGTCTCCAGCCAGCCAGCGGCGCGCCGCAGCACCACCCTCGCCGCCGCGGGATCCGACCTCGCCCCGTCCGCCGCCCTGCCCCCGGGGACCACCGAAAGCACGACCACGCGCCGCCCCGCCGCCCGCGCGGTGCCGAGAACCCGGGGGAGGCGGGCGCCCGCCGCCTCGGCCGCGCCACCCAGCCGGGCGATCACCTCCGCTTCGTCGGCCTGCGCGCCGGCGCGCGCCACCTTGGCGACCGCGGCGTGCGCCCCGTCCGCCCCCAGCAGGTGCAGCAGCACCGAGTCGTCCGCGCCGCGCCACCCGTGCACGGCGACCACGCCGTCCGGCCCTCCCGCCGGGCCGCCCGCCTCGCCCAGCCAGCTCCACGGCGGGCGGTCCTCCGGGCGCCGCGCCACGAACCCCACCGTCGGCCACGCTTCCGCGGCGATCCGCCGCCACCCGGGGATCGCCGCCGCCGCGCCCACCAGCCGCCGCAGCGGCGCGGGGAGGGGGAGCACGCCGTGGACGAGGAGCTGCACCTCGGGGCGCCGCAGCGGGACGAGGAAGCGCTCGGTCCCGCCCGCCGCGAGGTGCGCCACCGCCGGCTCCACCCGCAGGCCGGCCCGGCGGAGCCGTGCCGCCACCGCTCCCCGCCACCCGCGCGGCGGCAGCACGTACGCGATCCCGTCCACCGCCAGCTCCAGCCGCACCCGCGCCGCCGCGTCCGCGAGCCACCCGCGCGTCCGGCACTCCGCGGCGTCCGGCGCCAGCCAGAGCAGATCCGCGCCGCGCCCGGCGTCCGGCCGCGGCGCCGCGCGGCGCCGCGACCGCGCGCCCACCGCGGCCTCGGCACGCACCTCGCCGCCGGGGTGCATCAGCTCCACGGCGCGCAGCGGCACGGCGGCGGCCGGCACCCCGGCCACCGGGAGCTCCGCGGCAAGGGTCGCCCTCACCGCCCGGTCTCCAGCATGGCGCGGCGCCACGCCGCCACGTCCTCGCGCAGGGAGGCGCGCCGCGCCCCTCCCGCCAGGCCGAGCGCCGCCGCGTCGCGCAGCAGGCGGAAGAGCATCTTGGCGCGCATCGTCCCCACCCAGAACGCCAACCGCGGCCCCCGGCAGTGGCGCCGGTAGAAGCGCAGCGTGCTGCGGAAGTGCTGCACCGCCATCCCCGCGCGCACCTGCGACGTGCTCGCCGCGCCCACGTGCGTCACCCGCGCCTCCGGGACGAAGTGCACCTCCCATCCCGCCGCGGCCAGGCGGCGGCACAGGTCCACCTCCTCGAAGTACATGAAGAACGACTCGTCGAAACCGCCCGCCTCCTCGAAGGAGCTCCGCCGCACCGCCAGCGCCGCGCCCAGCGTCCAGGGGACCGCCGCGGCCCGCGCCGGGGGCGAGAAGCGCAGCAGCGCCCCGCGAACCGCGGGGATCCACCCGATCGCCGGGGCCACCGGGTCGTTTTCCAGCAGCCAGCGCAGCGTGCCGGGAAAGGGAAAGCACGACGCCTGCGGCGAGCCGTCCGGGTCCAGAAGCCGGGGGCCGGCGATCGCGGCGCGCGGATGCCGGTCCAGGTGGCCGGCCAGCGCCTCCAGGGCGCCGGGCTCCACCCGCGTGTCGCTGTTCAGCACCAGCACGTACGCCTCGGCGCAGGCGCGCACCCCCAGGTTCGCCGCCGCGCCGTACCCCGGGTTGCCGTGGCCGGCCAGCAGCCGCGCCTCCGGGAAGGAGGCGCGCACCATCTCCACGCTGCCGTCGCGGGAGGCGTTGTCCACCACCACCGTCCGCACGCCGCCCGGGACGGACGCCAGGCAAGCGCGCAGGTGCTCGCGCGTGTCGTGGTTCACGACCACCACCGCGAGCGGGGTCATGGCCGGGGCGTGGCCGCCGCGCGCGCTCCGGGAACGGCGGTCCAGGTGCCCTCCAGCGGCCGGCGCGGGCACGGCGGCCAGCCGCGGATCCCCAGCGCGTGCTGCGCCTCCACCTCCGGCGGGGCGCCGGGGGCACCCACCATGGTGTGCGCCACGTACCCCGCCGCCGCGGCGACCCCCGCGGTCAGGTAGTGGAGCAGGTGCAGGGGGATGGCGGCCACCAGGAAGCCGGGGCCCCGCGCGCGCAGCAGGAAGCCGTAGAACCCCCGGTTCAGCGTGACCATCCCCGCGAAGGTGGCCGCCGACGCGAACAGCCCCGCGTGGGAGAACAGCTCCCCCGCGGCGGAAAGCGTCACCACGGTGAGCAGCGCCAGCAGCGCGCTCAGCCGCTCCTGCGGGCGCAGGTTGAGGGACCGCATCTCCCCGACCGTTCCCTCCTGGAGGAGCAGCCGCATCCAGGGGACGCCGCGGCCGGCGAAGTCGGTGGCCAGCATCCCCCCCAGCGTCCAGCGCTTCAGGTGCGTCCCCTGGATCTCCGGGCGCAGCTCGATTCGGTGCCCCCGGCCCCGCAGCCGCCGCCCCATCTCGATGTCCTCCACCTGCGGGCGGGGGTAGTGCCACTCGTCGAACATCCCCACGTCCAGCAGCGCCGCGCGGCGGATCGCCCCGCACCCGCTCCAGAACGTTTCCGCGGCGCCGCCGCCCTGCTGGTGCACGTAGTGGTGCAGCAGGTTGCGGAACTGCGACACGGCCCCGGCCGCCGCCGGGAGCGCGTCATACGAGCCGAAGGCCGCGCTCAGCCCCGGCTCGTCCGCGAAGAGCCGGGCGAAGCGCCCCAGCGTGTCCGGGTGCACCGCCACGTCCGCGTCCACGAACACCAGCAGGTCGCCGCGGGCGGCCTCGGCGCCGCGGTTGCGGGCGTACGCCGGGCCGTGCGGCCTGCCCGGGAGGCGCACCACCACGTCCGCGTGCTCGGCCGCCCGCAGGACGCCCGCGTCGGCGCTGGCGTCGTCCACCACCACCAGCTCCCACTCCGCGCGGGGGAGATGGCTGGCGGCCAGCGCCTCCAGGGTGCGGGGGAGTACGGCCTCGCCGTCGTGCACCGCCACCACCACCGACAGCCGCGGCGGACGGCCGGGGCCGGCGGACGCGGAGTCCCGCGCTGGCGGAGCGGCGTGCGCGGCCACGGTCAGGCGCTCTCCGCCAGCGCCGGCGCCGGGGCGCGGCGCGGGTGAGCGGGGACGGACGGGGGGCGGATCTCCTCGTGGTAGTCGAAGTCCGTGTTCACCGCCCACACGTCGTGCTCCGCTCCCTGCAGGTTCCACACGGTCATCATGGCCGTGAGCATGGAGTGGTCCTGGTTGTTGTACTTGTGCATCCCGTTGCGCCCGATCAGGTGCAGGTTGGGGATGGGGTCCAGGTGGGCGCGCACGGCGTCCAGGTGCTCCCGGTAGGCCGCGTCGTACACGGGGTACGCCTTGGGAACGCGCACCACCGTGCCGTCGCGCACCCGCTCCGGGTCCGCCAGCCCCAGCGCCGCGAGCTCGCGAGTCGCCAGCGCAACCAGTTCCTCGTCGGGGGCGGTCCACAGGCCGTCGCCCTCGAAGCAGAAGTACTCCAGCCCCAGGCAGGTGCGGCCCTCGTCCGGGACCATCGCCGGGCTCCAGTTGCGGAAGTTCTGGATGCGCCCCACCCGCACCCCCGGCGAGTGCACGTAGATCCAGTTGTCGGGGAAGGGGTCCGCCTGGTCCAGGATCAGCGCCACCACCAGGAAGTCGCGGTAGGCCAGCCCCTCCGCGGCCGCGGCCACCGGCGCCGGCGGGGCGGGGCGCAGCGCGCGCGCCAGCGAGCGGACGGGCATGGTGGACACGAAGTGCTCCCCCTCGATCCGCCGCGTCCCCTCCGGCGTCTCCGCCTCCACGGCCACCACGCGCCCGCCCTCCACGTGAAGCCCGCGCACCTTGTGCCGCATCAGCACCTCGCCCCCCATCTCCACCACCCGGTCGCGGAACGCCTCCCACATCTGCCCCGGGCCCAGGCGGGGGTACTGGAACTCGTGGATCAGCGTGCGGATGTCCGCGGAGCGCCGGGTCAGCGAGGTGGCGGAAAGGATGGCGCTCCACAGCGAAAGGTTCTGGATCCGCTGCGCGGCCCACTCCGCCGAGATCTCGGTGCAGGGCATGCCCCACACCTTTTCCGTGTACGTCCTGAAGAAGATCTCGTACAGCCGGCGGCCGAAGCGGTTGGAGACCCACTGCTCCAGGTTGGTTTCCACCGGCTCGGGGGAGATGCGGCTGCGCAGGTAGCTGGCGACCACCCGCAGGCTGTTCCACACGCCCAATCCCTCCAGGGCGTTGCGAGCTTTCAGCGGGTAGTCGAAGTACTTGCCGTCGTAGAAGATGCGCGACAGCCGCGGGACCGAGATGAACTCCGGGCCCAGGACCTCCTGCCACAGCGCCTCCACCGGCTCGTACTTGGTGAAGAAGCGGTGCCCGCCGATGTCGAAGCGGTACCCCTCGTACTGCACCGTGCGCGACAGCCCCCCCACCACCTCGTCCGCCTCCAGCACCGTCACGAGGATCCCTTCGCGGGCCAGGAGGTAGGCTGCCGTCAACCCGCCGGGACCGGCACCGATGATGACGACCCGGTCGCCCGGGGCGAGCCGGTCCATGCTGCGGGGTGCTGCTGCGGCGGTCGAGGATGACATTCGTTTGCTTCGAGTGCGTTTCGTGTAGGCAGGTACTGCCGGGTCGCGGGGCCTTCCCCCTCCGCCCGGGGCTCCGGGCGCAGCCCGGCCGGCGGCGCGCTCTCCGGGAGGGGGGCGAGCGCGCCGTGGAAGCGGAGGAGGTGGATGAGACGTTCGGGGAGCGCCGGGTCGTCGTCCGCCCCCAGCAGCACCACGTCGCCATTGGCGGCGGCCATGCCGGCGACGCGGAGCGCCCCGGCGGCCACGCCCGCGGCGGAGCGGAGGAAGAGTACCGCGGGGTGCTCTTCCTCCAGCGCGGGCGCGTCGTCCACCGGCCCGGCGCGGACGACCACGGTCTGCACCGCGTGCGCGGCGCACAGCGGGAGCAACGCGGCGAGCATCCCGCGGAGTGCTTCCGCGTCTCCGCGCGAGGTCACCACCAGGGAAAAGGCGGGAGTATCCGCCGGGTGCCCCGGGCGGGAATGCGTCGACCTGTCCGCGCTCATCATCACCATCGTCCAGGAACCTTGCGGGCAAGCCGAGAGGGGCGGGCCGTGTAGTCACCGGCCAGCCCGGAACAAACGTTGCTCGCCGACGTGGACGGACGTGGGAAGTTCCGTGCCGCGTCCGGGGCATGGCACATTACAAGACGCGCCGTGCCAAGCGCTTGGGAGCGGCAAGGCTTTTCCCTGCCGGGCCGAGCCGGGAACGGGGCAGGAGGTGTTGCGCCAGCGCAACAGAATGTGCGGATCCCCTGTCCCCACGGTGCCCCGGATCAGCGTCGGGGTGTGCGGCGATCTGTCGCCCGCGCGAACGGGCGGGGAGGAGGCGGGAGGATGCGGAACAGCTGGTACTCGCGGTTGGCGTACACCCGCCGGAAGCGCATCGGGCTGCCCTCCACCAGCGGGCGCAGCTTGTCGGCGCCGGCACGGACGACGACGTAGCCGATCCCCGCCCGCTCCATGAACGCCAGCGTGACCCTGTCCGGGGTCTCGCGCCGCGGGGGCGGCGTGGCCGCGCGCCGCGCGTACAGGGCGAGAGCGCGCGGGCGGACGGCCATGAAGCGGGCGCCGGCGGGCGTGTGCCCGCGGAGGTGGCGGTACAGCGCCATCGCCTCCGCACCGACCCGGCCGTCCCCCGGGGGCGCGGCGGCCAGCGCGGCGTAGCGCCCGGCGAGCGTCGCGGCCATGGCCAGCGCGGCCAGCGCCACGGCGGCGCGGGCGGGGCGCGCGCCGGCCCTCCACGCCCGGCGCGCGCCCAGCACGCCGTACAGCACGTACAGCGGGAGCACGGGGAGGAAGTAGCGTGGGTCCGCCGCCGGCCACAGCAGCACCGCGCACAGGTAGGCGACGAAGAACACCTCGTGCGCGGAGGGCCTGCGCAGGCGCGGGGCGAGCCCAAGCGCCGCAAGGAGCATCGTTCCGAGCGCCACCGCCTTGGCCCCCCCATCCCAGTACCCGTTCGCCCACAGCGTCGCCAGGGCGTACCCGGCGCCCCGCGCGCGTTCCGGCCCCGGCAGCAGGGCCGAAGTCCCGTACACTTCCGCCAGGCCGCGAAGCTGGCTCACGTACGCCGAGCCGGCGGGCGTGAGCGCCAGCAGCGCGGCGAGCAGCGTCGCGCCCGCCGCGCCGCCGGCCAGCAGGGCGAGCCCGGGCCGCCGAGCGCGCAGCAGCAGGGCGACGGCCAGCGCGGGCACCAGCACCACTCCGATGCTGCGGGTGGCGACGGCGGCGGCGACGGCCGCCACGGCCGCCGCGCACCAGGCCGCGCGCTCCGCCGGCCGCAAATCAGCCGCCGCGGCGCGCTCCCCCAGCGCCAGCGCCAGCAGGCACAACGAGGTGAAGGGGAGGTCGGGGAGCAGGTCGTCCCGGAAGGTCCACACGAACGGGTGAAGCCCGGCCAGGACCACTACGCCCGCGGCGGCGGCCGGGGACAGATCCCGGCGGGCGAGGCGCGCCAGCAGGAGGAGCGTCCCGGCCAGCCCCAGGACCACCACCCCCTTCAGGGCGCGGAAGTCCAGCCCCGCCGCGGCGTAGACCGGTGCCAGGAGGAGCGAAAAGCCCGGCGGGTACCGCTGCGGGCTGAACCATGGGTTGAGCGGGTTCACCAGGAACCCCGTGTCCGCGTACGGGCGCCCTTCCGCCAGGCCGCGGGCGTGCAGCAGGTACAGCGCCCAGTCGTCGCCGTAGGTGGGGCCCGGCCCGTCCCCCAGCGCCGCCGCGTGGAGCAGCGCCACCAGCACGGCCGCGGCGGGCGCGGCCCACCGGGCGGCCCGCCCGCGCCCCGGCCCGCCCGCGCCGTGCGCGGGGTCGTGCGTCGCCCGGGGTGCGGGGTGCATGCGGCGGGTGGGCTCCGGGAGATGGGACGGGGCGCGCGGGTCCGGCGGGCGCCCTCAACAATCGGTCCACGGCCCGGCCGCGGCAAGTCGGGGCGGGGGCGGCCGCGGCGGCACTCTTTCCTCCTCGCCGGTGTATGCGCCGGGTCCGTGCGCCGGCCGTTCCGGCGCCGCCAGGCACCGCCTCCGCCACGCAGATGAAGCACGATCCCACCGAGCTGCAGGACCTGAGCGCCGCCCGCGCCGACGAGCGCGGCGTGGGCGCGCGCGCCGGCGTGTTCCTCCTGGAGGGCCGCTACCACGTGGCAAGCCACCGCTCCCGCGCCGAGCGCCGCCTCCTGGAGCTGGGCGCCATGCTCGTCGCCACCCTGGTGTTCGAGCCCGCCGAGGCCCGGCGCGCCGTGTCCGGCGGGGCAGGGCGGCCGTACGCCTTTTCCGCGCCCCCCGTGCCCGTGCTCACCCCGCTGCGCCCCGCCCGGGCGGTGTACGCGCTGGGCACCCGGCCCAGCCCCAACTGACCCCATCGGCGCGGTGCGTCCCGCGCCGGACGCGCCCGTACTTGACGGAACGGCTGTCCGGGTGCAGGTTCTAGCGCTGCTCCCACGGACCGTGATCGTTCGCCCCGGCCCACTCCGGCATGCACCGTCTCTGGCCCCTGCTGCTGCTCCTCCTGCTCCAGCCCCGGTCGGCTGCGGCAGAGGTGCTGTCGTACGGGTACATGGCGTACGTGGAGCCGGTGGTGTCGACGCCCGCGGCGCCGCCCAGCCCCCGGTACCCCATGCGCCGGGCGGACGACGTGGAGCGGGGGACCTCCGTGTACTGCCACGGCGAGCGCTCCGACCGCGTGCCGCCGGAGGCCACGTCGCGCCCCGGCCCGCGCCTCCGCGCGCCGCAGCCGGCGCGGCTCGTCCGCGCGTACGCCGGGCACGACGCCCGGCCCTGCTCGCCCCATTGTGAGCGCCTTCCCTACCACGCGACCGCCCCGCCCCTCACGTAGCTCCCAGCCCTGCATCGCCGGGGTTGCGGCGGCCCGGGCACGTGGATCCGCCCACGGCCGCGCACGAGCCCCCGAACGACCCGCCTTGTTCCGCGGCGGCGCCCGTGGTAGTCTCCTGCCCCGGCGCCCGTAATCCCACGCCGCACCGTGCGGCCGACCGCGGCCGGCTTCCGGCCGGCACGCGCCCACCTACATCATCCGTGAGGGACGTTGTGAACCTATTCGCACGGAAGTCCATCGACGAGCTGCAGGCCGACGCGACGGCGGAAGGCGAGCACAGCCTGAAGCGCGAGCTCGGCCCGCTCAACCTGGTCTCCCTGGGCATCGGGGCCATCATCGGGACCGGCATCTTCGTGCTGACGGGGACGGCGGCGGCGCAGCACGCCGGCCCCGCCATCGTGTTCGCGTTCATCCTGGCAGGGCTCGGCTGCGTGTTCGCGGGGCTCTGCTACGCGGAGTTCGCCGCCATGATCCCCATCGCGGGGTCGGCCTACACCTACGGCTACGCCACCCTGGGCGAGCTGATGGCGTGGATCATCGGGTGGGACCTGATCCTGGAGTACCTGTTCGGCGCCGCGACGGTGGCGGCCGGATGGTCGGGATACGTGAACTCCTTCCTGCAGGACATCGGCATCCGCATCCCGCCGGCGTTCACCAACGCGCCCGGCGCGCTGGTGCAGCCCCCCGGCACGGAGACCTGGGTGCGCCGCACCGAGGACCTGGCCGCCTCGCTTGCCAAGCAGGGGATCAACATCGACACCCTCCCGCAGGCGACCGGCGTGTTCAACGTCATCGCGGCGCTGGGGATCTTCGTGGTGACCTGCCTGCTGGTGGTGGGCATCAAGGAGTCGGCGCGCTTCAACAACGTGGCGGTGGCGATCAAGCTCGCGGTGGTGGCGCTGTTCATCGTGGGCGGCGGCTACTACGTGCTCACCCACATGGACCAGGCGGTCGACAACTGGACGCCGTTCATCCCCACGAGCACGGGTCCGCGCACCTTCGGGTGGGACGGCATCGTGGCCGCGGCGGGCGTGATCTTCTTCGCGTACATCGGGTTCGACGCGGTGTCCACCACCGCGCAGGAAGCGCGCAACCCGCAGCGCGACATGCCCATCGGCATCCTGGGCTCGCTGGTCATCTGCACCATCCTGTACATCCTGGTGTCCGGCATCATGACCGGCATCGTGGAGTACCCGCGCCTCAACGTGGCCGAGCCCATCGCGGTGGCCATCGAGGCCACGGGGTACGGCTGGATGGCCTCGCTGATCAAGATCGGCGCGATCGCGGGTCTTTCGTCGGTGATGCTGGTGATGCTCATGAGCCAGCCGCGCATCTTCTACACCATGTCGCGTGACGGGCTGCTGCCGCCGGTGTTCAGCCGCCTCCACCCGCGCTTCCGCACGCCTCACATCTCCAGCGCGATGACGGGCACGGTGTGCGCGCTGCTGGCCGGGTTCTACGACGTGTCCACGCTGGGCCACCTGGTGTCCATCGGCACGCTGCTGGCCTTCGCCATCGTCTGCGGCGGCGTGTGGTACCTGCGCGTCAAGGAGCCCAACCGCCCGCGCCCGTTCCGCACGCCCTTCGTGCCGGTGGTGCCCATCCTGGGGATCATCGTGTGCGTGTTCCTGATGTCGCGCCTCCCGGTGGAGGCGTGGGAGCGGCTGATCATCTGGCTGATCCTGGGACTGGCGATCTACTTCTTCTACGGGCGCAAGCACAGCGTTGTGCAGCGCACCGGGCACGAGGCGCACGGCGGGCTCCAGGAGCCGCCGCGCCCCACGTACACGCACGACAAGAACGACAAGTAGCCGCGCAGCCGCCCCGGGAGGTTCCCGGGGCGGCCGCACGACCCGTACGGACGCCCCCTCGCCGGCCCTGCCGGCCCGGTGGGCGTCCCCACATTTCGACCCCCTTCGTCCGCAGTCATGGAACCGATCGTCTATCTGGCCCCCGCGCTGGGCGTCCTGGCCCTGCTCTACACCGCGTACCGCTCTGCCTGGGTCACGCGCCAGGATCCCGGGAACGAGCGGATGACCACGATCTCCGGCCACATCGCCGACGGGGCGCTCGCGTTCCTCAAGGCCGAGTACCGGGTGCTCGCGATGTTCGCCCTGATCGCGTGCGCCTTCCTGTACTACATCGGGAGCAACGACGACCGGTCGAGCCCCCTGATCATCGTCGCCTTCCTGGTGGGGGCCGTCTTTTCGGCGCTCGCCGGCTTCATCGGCATGCGCATCGCCACCAAGGCGAACGTGCGCACCGCCAACGCGGCCCGCACCTCGCTCTCCCGCGCGCTCGAGGTGTCCTTCGCCGGCGGCTCGGTGATGGGCATGGGCGTCGCCGGCCTGGCGGTGCTCGGGCTGGGCGGGCTGTTCATCGTCTTCTACAACGTGTTCGTGAACGGCGCCTCCCCCAACGGGATCGAGATGGAGCGCGCGCTGGAGGTGCTCACCGGCTTCTCGCTGGGCGCCGAGAGCATCGCGCTCTTCGCCCGCGTGGGCGGCGGCATCTACACCAAGGCGGCGGACGTGGGCGCCGACCTGGTGGGCAAGGTGGAGGCGGGGATCCCCGAGGACGACCCGCGCAACCCTGCCACCATCGCCGACAACGTGGGCGACAACGTGGGCGACGTGGCGGGGATGGGCGCGGACCTGTTCGGCTCGTACGTGGCGACCATCCTCGCGACCATGGTGCTGGGCCGCGAGGTGGCGGCCGGCGGCGACCGCTTCGGCGGCCTGTCGCCCATCCTCCTCCCCATGGTGCTGGCGGGGCTGGGGATCGTGTTCTCGCTGATCGGCATCCTGATGGTGCGGGTCAAGGAGGGCGGCAACGTGCAGGGCGCGCTCAACCTGGGCAACTGGGTGTCCATCGCGCTCACGGGCGTGGGCGCCTTCTTCCTGATCCCCTGGATGCTCCCCGCGGGCGAGATGACGCTGGGCCGCCTGGGCTCGCAGTCGTTCGACGCCATGGGGGTGTTCTGGGCGGTGGCGGTGGGGCTGGTGGTGGGGGCGCTGATGAGCCTGATCACCGAGTACTACACGGCCATGGGCCGGCGCCCGGTCGCCTCCATCGTGCGGCAGTCGTCCACCGGCCACGCCACCAACGTGATCGGCGGGCTGGCGGTGGGGATGGAGTCCACGGCGCTCCCCATCCTGGTGCTGGCCGGCGGCATCATCCTGTCCTACGAGGCCGCGGGCCTGTACGGCGTCGCCATCGCGGCGGCGGGGATGATGGCGACGACGGCCATGCAGCTGGCCATCGACGCCTTCGGGCCCATCGCGGACAACGCGGGCGGCATCGCGGAGATGAGCGAGCTCCCCCCGGAGGTGCGGCAGCGCACCGACATCCTGGACGCGGTGGGGAACACCACGGCGGCCACGGGCAAGGGCTTCGCCATCGCCTCGGCGGCGCTCACCTCGCTGGCGCTCTTCGCGGCGTTCATGGGGATCGCCAACATCGACGCCATCGACATCTCCAACGCGCGGGTGCTGGGCGGCCTGTTCGTGGGGGCGATGATCCCGTTCATCTTCTCGTCGCTGGCGATCGCGGCGGTGGGCCGCGCGGCGATGGCCATGGTGCACGAGGTGCGGCGCCAGTTCCGGGAGATCCCCGGGATCCTGGAGGGCACGGGCCAGCCGGAGTACGGCCGCTGCGTGGAGATCTCCACCAACGCGGCCATCCGCGAGATGCTGATCCCCGGCGCCATCGCGCTGGTGGTGCCGGTGCTGGTGGGCTTCACCATGGGGCCCGAGGTGCTCGGCGGCCTCCTGGCCGGCGTCACCGTGTCGGGCGTGCTGATGGCGATGTTCCAGTCCAACGCGGGCGGGGCCTGGGACAACGCCAAGAAGTCGTTCGAGAAGGGCGTGGACATCGACGGCACCCTGGTCTTCAAGGGCTCGGACGCCCACAAGGCGGCGGTGACCGGCGACACGGTGGGCGACCCGTTCAAGGACACTTCGGGTCCGTCGATGAACATCCTGATCAAGCTGATGTCCATCGTCGCCCTGGTGATCGCCCCGCACATCGCCGCGGAGCCGCGCGCCGACCGCGACCTGGACCGCACCAACCCCGAGGTCACGCAGCCGATCTCGCAGGCCGCTCCGGCGGCCGCGCAGACGGCGCCCGTGGCCGTCCGGTAAGCCGCTCCGGCTCGACCGAAAGACAGCAGGGCCCGGCCGAATGGCCGGGCCCTGCTGCCGTTCCGGGGGTGCGCTCCGGTGGGCTCCGGGGTTGGGGTCGGCCGGGGGGTGGGGGCCCCAGCGGACGCCAGCGCGAACCCCGCGTGAGGGATTTCGGCCCGAAGGGGCGAGACCCGCGGGCAGTTTCGCGGGGCTCGACTCCGTTGGGCTGCGTCGTTTGAAGCCCTACGGAGCCGAAGCCCGACCCCTGCGCCAGCCGGGGGCACGCCCAAATCCGCAGTTCCTGCTGTACCCCGCTCCTTGCGTCGGACCGGTGGCGCGCGCAAACTCCAGGCAGCTTCCACTCACCCCACCCCCCTCCGGAGCCTTCATGTCCACAGTCGTCGACGCGTCTCCCCCCGCGGACACCTCCTCCGAGTCCGAGTTCAGGCGCGGCCTCTCGCTCCTGGACGCCACCATGCTGGTGGTGGGCTCCATGATCGGCTCCGGCATCTTCATCGTCTCGGCGGACATCTCACGGCAGATGAACTCGCCGGGCGGGCTGCTGGCGGTGTGGGTGATCACCGGGCTGATCACCGTGGCGGGCGCGCTGTCGTACGGCGAGCTGGCGGCGGCCATGCCCAGGGCGGGCGGGCAGTACGTGTTCCTGCGCGAGGGGCTGGGCCACCTCCCCGGCTTCCTGTACGGGTGGACGCTGTTCATGGTGATCCAGACGGGCACCATCGCGGCGGTAGCGGTAGCGTTCGCGCGCTTCCTGGGGGTGTTCTTCCCGGCGGTGTCGCCGGACCTGTTCGCGTCCTTCGGCAAGGTGCCCGTCCCCGGCGGCGAGATCGAGCTGGGGCTGTCGCCGCAGCGGGTGGTGGGGATCGCGGTGATCGCGCTGCTCACGCTCGTGAACATGCGCGGCCTGCGCGAGGCCAAGTGGATCCAGAACATCTTCACCTTCGCGAAGACGGCGGCGCTGCTGGGGCTGATCGTGCTGGGCATCACCATCGGGCGGAACGCGGACGCGATCGCGCTCAACTTCAGCCACATGTTCTCCGACACCACCTCGGGCCCGCAGGCGACGAGCTTCCTGGGGCTGGACGTGGCGCTCCCCGCGGTGGCGCTCGCCTTCGGGGCGGCGATGGTGGGGTCGCTGTTCTCGTCGGACGCGTGGAACAACGTGACCTTCGCGGCGGCCGAGGTGCGGCGCCCCGAGCGCAACCTGCCGCTGGCGCTGGCGATGGGGACGGGGCTGGTGACGCTGCTCTACGTGCTGGCGAACGTGGCGTACCTGATGGTGCTGCCGCTTTCCGCCATCCAGAACGCCCCGCAGGACCGGGTGGGGACGCTGGCCATGCAGGAGATGTTCGGGCCGGTGGGGCAGTACCTCATGGCCGGGGCGATCCTGGTGTCCACCTTCGGCTGCATCAACGGGCTGATCCTGGCGGGGGCGCGGGTGTACTACGCCATGGCCCGCGACGGCCTCTTCTTCGAGCGCGCCGGCCGCCTCTCGCCCAACACGCGGGTGCCGGTCTGGGCGCTGGCGGTGCAGGGGGTGTGGACGGCGTTCCTGACGCTCACCGGCTCGTACGGGCAGCTGCTGGACTACGTCATCTTCGCGGCGCTGCTCTTCTACGTGCTCACCATGGTGGCGCTCTTCTCGCTGCGCCGGAAGCAGCCGGACCTGCCGCGGCCGTACCGGGCGTTCGGCTACCCGGTGGTGCCGGGGCTGTACATGCTGTCGGCGCTCGCCATCGCGGTGCTGCTGCTGGTGGCCAAGCCGGAGTACACGTTCTCCGGGCTGTTCATCGTGCTGCTGGGGATCCCCGTGTACTACCTGTGGCGGCGGGGGCATGGGATGTCGTAGGCGGTTCCTGGTCCGATGGTTTTTGCGGCGGCTCGTCCCCGGGATCTTCGTGGTCCCGGGGGCGAACTGCGTTTTACGGCGGGGTCGGGCGTGCCCCCGGCTGGCGCCGGTGTCGGGCTTCGGCTCCGTAGGGCTGCAAACAACGCAGCCCAACGGAGTCGAGCCCCGGCGGAAACAGCCCCGCCGGGTCTCGACCCTTCGGGCCGAAATCCCTCACGCGGGGCTCGCGCTGGCGTCCGCGGGAGGCCCCCACCCGGCGGCCTGAGAGCCGCACGGCTCGCCCCCTATCTCCCCACGTTCCGGGGGAGGGGGCCGGGGGGTAAGGGGTAGATCTACGCTCCGGCCTGCCGGCGGCCGGAGTGTTTCTTGCTGCCGGCTCCACCCGCGCGGGCGGGCGGAGAGAACCCGAAAATCGTGAGGTGAGCCGATGGCGGAGACCAGCGTGCGGCGGCGACCGGTGGTGTGGCCCTGGGTGGTGGGACTGACGTTGACGGCGGTCCTGGTCTGGCTTCTGTCCGAGCGTTTCGTGGTGCCCAGCATGGGCACGGAGAATGGTCCCGCGGAGCAGGCGAAGACTCCGCCCGTCACCGCCCCGGCGTCCGGACCGGTCCACATGGCATAGGGCCGGGTGGAGGTGTCGGGGCGCTCCCCACACGCCCCGCGGTGACGGCATGCGCCGCCTCGTAGCCTGACCGGGAGGCACGGGCGGGCGGGGCGCCGCGTACCCCGTGCTCCACGGCGTCCGACCGTGGGGAAATCCCCCGCCGCACGTTCCGCCATCGCCTTACCGGCCTCTCGGCGCCGCCCCGACAGAGCCCGCCCCACACACCCCGTAGCTTTGTCGTCGACGCTGCCGGCCGCACTGCGCTTCCCGCGGTCCACCGGCGGCCGGTCCCCAACCGACGAAGCCACGATGAGCAACTCCGCGAACCAGGAATCGCCGATCCCGAGCAGGGCTTCCCGCCGCGACTTCCTGCGCGTCTCCGCGCTGGGGCTCGCGGTCCCGGCGCTTGCCGCGTGCAATCCCGGCAAGGCCGGGAAGCAGGCCGGCGGGGCCGCCGCAGCGGCCCCCGCCGGCGCCGCCACGCATGCCGACAGCAACCACAGCGGCGGCACGATGGCCGCGAACCCCAGGACGCCCGCGGAGATCCGCGCCGCGGCGGACGAGATGGACCGCATGCACGAGGTGGGCGTCAAGGCGTTCCCCGCCAAGACGGCCAAGAAGGGCAACCAGCCCATGCAGCCGCGCCTGGAGAACGGCGTCAAGGTGTACGAGCTCGTCGCCCGCAGGCAGCAGTGGGAAACCAGGCCCGGCACCACGGTGGAGGCGTGGGCGTACAACGACCAGGTCCCCGGCCCGCAGATCCGCGTCCGCGAGGGCGACCGGGTGCGCGTGGTGCTCAGGAACGAGCTGGAGCAGTCCACCGCCGTTCACTTCCACGGGCTGGAGCTCCCCAACGACATGGACGGCGTGCCGTTCATCACCCAGCCGCCGGTGAAGCCGGGCGAGTCGTACACGTACGAGTTCACCGTCCCCGCGGGGAACGCCGGCTCGCACATGTACCACTCGCACCACAACGCCGCCGAGCAGGTGGGGAAGGGGCTGCTGGGCGCCTTCATCGTGGAGCCGCGGAGCCCGCGCGCCATCGAGAGGGTGGACGTGGACTACGTCATGATCCTCAACGACGGCTTCCACGGCTACACGCTGAACGGCAAGGAATTCCCGGCCACCGAGCCCATCGTGGCCAGGATGGGGCAGAAGGTGCGCATCCGCTTCATGAACGAGGGGATGATGATCCACCCCATGCACCTGCATGGCATGCACATGACCGTGATCGACAAGGACGGCTGGCCGCAGCCGGCGCCGTGGCGCTGCGACACCCTGAACGTGGCCCCGGGCGAGCGCTGGGACGTGATCGTCAACTGCAACAACCCGGGGGTGTGGGCGTTCCACTGCCACATCCTGCCGCACGCGGAGTCGGCGCACGGGATGTTCGGCATGGTCACCGCGCTGATCGTCGAGAAGTAAGGTCGTTTCGGGTGAGCGTGTCTGGCGGGGCCGCTCCGGAGACCGGCGGAAACTGCCCCGCCGGTCTCCTGCGCGGGTCGCGGAGCCAGCCGAAACTGCCCGGCCGTCTCCGCTCCGGCTGCGGGAGCCCCGCCAAACAGCCGGCGGGTCTCCCTCCGCAGAAAGTTTGGGGGGTACTGTGGAACGGCAACTGCGCCGCCCCGCACTTTCGCGCTCTTCCCCGCGCCCCCAAGTTTCCCCGCCGCCACCCTCCACCCGCGGGGAAGATCGACATGAGCCACGCCTCCGACACCTGGGCCTCGCTCGCCGCCGTGCGGCGGGGGGCGCCGCTGGTGCACAGCATCACCAACTACGTGTCCATGGATGTCACCGCCAACGCGCTCCTCGCGCTGGGCGCGTCGCCGGCCATGGTGCACGCCGTGGAGGAGGTGGAGGACTTCGTGTCCATCGCCTCCGCGCTGGTGGTCAACATCGGCACGCTGTCGCCCGCGTGGGTGACGGCCATGGAGCGCGCCGCCGACGGGGCGCGCGAGCGCGGAAAGCCGTGGGTGCTGGACCCGGTGGGCGCCGGGGCGACGCCCTACCGTACCGGCGTCGCGCGCGCCCTGGCGCGGCGCGGGCCCACCGTCGTCCGCGGCAACGCGTCGGAGATCCTGGCGCTGGTGGAGGAGGGCAGGGCGGGGAAGGGCGTGGATAGCGCCCACGCCTCCGACGAGGCGAGGGAGGTGGCCGCCGGCCTGGCACGGGAGCTGGGGTGCGTGGTCGCCGTCACCGGCGCGACCGACTACGTCACCGACGGCTCCGCCGTGCTCGCCGTCGCCAACGGCCACGCCATGATGACCCGCGTCACCGCGCTGGGGTGCACCGCCAGCGCCTTCGTGGCCGCCTTCGCCGCCGTGGTCCCCGACCCGCTCCGCGCCACCGCCCACGCCCTGGCCGTGCTGGGCCTGTGCGGCGAGATCGCCGCGCGCGAGTCCCCCGGCCCCGGCACCCTGCGCTGGCGCATCCTCGACGCCCTCCACCAGCTCGACGAGCCCGCCGTCCTGGAGGGCGTCCGCATCACCTGAAAGCGGCGGGGGCGGCATCCACCCGAACGCCGCCCCCGCGCTGCCCGCCGTTTCCGTTGCAGGCTGTTCCCTGTTCCCTGTCCCCTATCCTTCCATCTCCGCCGCGATCTCCCCGCCCAGCAGGATCACAAGCGAGGTCACGTACATCCACAGCAGCAGCACGATGAACGCGCCGATGAAGCCGTAGGTGGCGCTGTACGAGCTGAAGTTGGCCACGTACAGGCGGAAGGCGAAGGTCGCCAGCAGCCACAGCGCCGCCGCGACCGCCGAGGCCTTGAACAGCGTCTTCTTGCAGTCCGACTGGTCCTTGCTGGGAAGCACGTAGTAGATGATCCAGAACGCGGAGGCGATCAGCAGGAAGGCGAGCGGCCACTGCGCCACGGCCCACACCGCGCGCCCCACGCCCCCCAGCCCCACCGCATCCGAGATCCCCGGCCCGGCCAGAAGCGCCGCGCTCCCCGCCAGGAAAAGCACCGCCACGGCCAGCAGCACGCCCAGGGCGATCAGCTTCTTCTTCAGCCACCCCCGCGTCTCCTCCACGCCGTAGGCCACGTTCAGCGTATCCTCCATGGAGTTGAACACGTTGGACGCCGACCACAGCGCCAGCAGCAGCCCCACCGACAGCAGCCCGGGCTTCTGCTCCAGCACCACCTGGCTCACGAAGTCGCTCACCAGGCCGGCCGCTTCCGCCGGGAGGGCGCTCTGCAGGCGGGTGCTCACCGTGTTCGCGAACTCCGGCCCGCCGAAGATGCCGGTCATCGCGAACACCGCCATGAGCGCGGGCGGCAGCGACATGAAGAAGTAGTACGCCACCTTGGCCGCCTGGCCGGCGATGCCGTCCTTCTTGAACTCCGCCCACACCCGCTTGGGCAGGCTCCCCCCGGACGCGGCCGGCGCCGCGGCGCGCGTGGTCGATCCGTGAACGTCCGCGCCGCGCCTTTCCCCGGGGGCCGAGCGGGGACGTCCGGCCGCCATCGTGGGCGCGGCCACCGGGCCGCCGTGGCCGCCGGCGCTCGAAGCGTCGTCGCCAGCGCGGCCGGAGAGCGCGGCGCGCAGCTCCGCCGCCTCGCCCTGCGCCCAGGCCTGCGTGTCGCGCAGCGTCGCCACGGTTTCCTGGGGGGCCATCCGCACGGTGCGCAGGTGGCGCAGCGCGCGCAGCGCCATGAACGCCCCCACCGCCACGAAGAGCAGCCCCACGATGAGCGCCGCCAGCCAGTAGTTGTCCAGCAGGTCGCCCAGCCCCGCCACCAGGAACGCCACCATCACCAGCCCGCCCAGCGCGGCCACCACCCCCCACACGGCCATGCTTCCCACGTCCTGGGCGAGCGCCCCCACGTTGCGGCGCATCTCCGTCTTGGCGAGCGACACCTCCTGCCGGATCAGGACCGACGCGTCCGCGCTCAGGTCGCGGAAGAGCGAGCCCAGCGAGCGGCCCTCGCCGCCGTCCGGCGCGGCGTCGTCTACGTCGAAGCGGCGCATGGTTCCAGGGGTGCGCGGGTGGCGGTGCAAACACACTTTTCCGGGGGCGGAATTCGCAAGATCCTTGCCCCGCCCGTCGTGCGCGGCCTACCTTGCGCCGGGGGCGGGTTTTTCGGACGGACTGCGACGGACGGGGACGGCCATGCGGAGGGAGTCTCACCAGGCGGCGGGGGTCGTGGTGTACCGCGACGGCGAGGGCGGACGCACCTTTCTCCTCCTCCGCTCCCGCGTCACGCGGACCCCCATGTGGGAGTTCCCCAAGGGTGGGGTGGAGGAGGGCGAGACGGAGCGCGAGGCCGCCGAGCGGGAGCTTCGCGAGGAGACCGGGCTGGCGGCGGACGACGTGGAGGTGAGCGAGGGGTTCGTAGCCGAGGAGCGCTACTTCTTCACGCTGGGCCAGGCCGGCGCGCGCCGCCTGGTGGTGAAGCGGGTCACCTACTACCTGGCCCGCGCCCTGGTGGACCGCGTACGCATCTCCCACGAGGCGAGCGACTTCCGCTGGCTCCCCTACACCGAGGCGCGGCGCCTGGTGCGCTTCCGCGCCAAGCAGGATGTGCTTGCCCGCGCCGAGGCGTGGCTGGCGGAACGGGGAATGGAAGTGCGAAAGTGCGAAAGTGCGAAAGTGCGGGAGTGATCATCCGGTGCACGCATAGCGTGCGGCGGCACGAAGTACGAAGTACGGGAAAGCCCCTCCGGCCACGACGGCCGGAGGGGCTTTTCCGTTCGCGTGCGTGCGGCCTACTCGGACGGGACCGGGGCGGAGGCGGCGACGGGGAGGCGGACGGTGAACGTGCTGCCGCGGCCGGGCTCGCTCCCGGCGCGGATGGCGCCGCCGTGGCGCTCGGCGACCATGCGGGCGATGGCCAGCCCCAGGCCGGTGCCGCCGGCGCGGGTGCGCGCCTCGTCGCCGCGGTAGAAGCGGTCGAAGACGCGCGGCAGCTCTTCCGCGGCGATCCCGGTGCCGGTGTCCTGCACGGACACCTCCACCACCCGGCGCTCGCCGTCCTCCTCCCCGGCGGGGGCGCCCAGGCGCAGGGTGACGACCCCGGAGTCGGTGAACTTGACGGCGTTGGAAACCAGGTTGAGGAACAGCTGCCTCAGCGGGCGCTCCTCGCCGGGGACCGCCACCGGGCCCACGGCCTCCAGGCGCACCTCCACCGGCTTGCCCACGGCCAGCGCCGCGCCGATCTCGCGCACGTCCTCCAGCAGCGGCAGCAGCTGCACCGGCCGCGCGCCCACCCCCTCCGCCGACTCCTCGCCGCGGGCCAGCGTCAGCAGACCCTCCACCAGGCCCAGCATCCAGTGCGTCTCGTCCAGCACCTCGCCCAGCGTTTCGCGCAGCTCCCCGGCCGGGCGCTCCCGCGCCAGCGCCACCTGCGCCGAGCCCTGGATGGCGGTGAGCGGCGTGCGCAGTTCGTGGCTGGCGTCGGCGGTGAAGCGGCGCAGCGCGTCCACCGCGCGCTCCAGCCGCTCGAGCATGCCGTTGACCGCCAGCGAAAGCTCCTGGAGCTCCGCGGGGCGCTCCGGCACCTCCACGCGCCGCGACAGCCCGCCGATGCCGATCTCCCGCGTGGCTCCCACCAGCCGGTCCAGCGGGCGCAGGATGCGGTCGGCGAGGGAGCGGCCGCCCATGGCCGCCGCGGCTGCGGTGACCGGGATGAGGATGAGCGAGATCACCAGGAAGGTGCGCAGCGCGCGTCCCTCCACGTCGCCGGTGCGCGCCACGTAGATGTCCAGCACGTCGCCGTTGGGGAGCCGCGAGCGCCGCAGCAGCGCCTCCACGTCGCCCTTGCCGGGCTTCACCTGCCTTTCCTCCATGGTGACCCGCGGCACGTGCTGCGGGATGATGAGCTGCTCCGCGGTGAGCGCGGACTGCCGCAGCGAGGCCGTCCCAGCCCCCGCCAGCGTCTGCGCCAGGATCAGGTAGGTGAGCCCCGCGAAAAGCGTCAGCGCCACCAGCAGCACCACGGAGTACCACAGGACGATCTCCCGGCGCAGCGACGGCGGGCGGGGTCGTTGGATCATGAGGAAGGGCACGGAACAGGAAAAAGGCAGGGAACAGGGAACAGGAAACAGCCTGCTTCACACGGTGCACGCGAAGCGTGCAGCGCCACGACGGCTCCCCTCCCGCGGACGCCAGCGCGGGACCCGCGTGAGGGATTTCGGCCCGAAGGGGCGAGACCCGGCGGGGCTGTTTCCGCCGGGGCTCGACTCCGTTGGGCTGCGTTGTTTGCAGCCCTACGGAGCCGAAGCCCGACCCCGGCGCCAGCCGGGGGCACGCCCGACCCCAGGTCGTATGGGTTCAACTTCCCTCCTCGTCGGGAGTGCGCACGATGTAGCCGACGCCGCGCACGGTCTGGATGACCCGGCGCTCGGGGTCCAGTTTGTTTCGCAGCGAGTTGATGAACACGTCCACCACGTTGGTCCCGGGGTCGAAGCGGATCCCCCACACGTGCTCCATGAGCACGGCGCGCGACAGGGGACGGTCGGCGTTGCGCACCAGGTACTCCAGCAGCGCGAACTCCTTGGGCGTCAGCTCCACCTTCTCGCCGCCGCGCCGGACCTCGTGCGAGGCGGGGTCCAGCTCCAGGTCGCCGGCCCGGAGCACGGCGGGCGCTCCCCCCCCCGTGCGGCGCAGCAGCGCCCGCAGGCGGGCCGCCAGCTCGGGGAAGTCGAAGGGCTTGGTCAGGTAGTCGTCCGCGCCGGCGTCCAGCCCCTCCACCTTGTCCTCCACGCGGTCGCGCGCGGTGAGCAGGAGCACCGGGAAGGTGATCCCCGCCTCGCGCAGGTCGTGCACCAGCTGGGTGCCGCTGCGCCCGGGGAGCATCACGTCCACCACGGCGGCGTCGAACCCCTCGGCGGACGCCTTGCGGAAGGCGGTGTCGCCGTCCTCCGCGGTCTCCACGGTGTACCCTTCCTCGCGCAGTCCCTTCCGCAGGAAACCCAGGATTCCTACGCTGTCTTCCACCACCAGGATCCGCATGGCCGCTGTATTAACGGGGTTTAATAGAGCCCTAATTCTTCCTTAACCGAACCCCGGAACGGGCCTTCGCGCGGCCGGGTAGGAAGCCGCGGAACCAGGATCACGGTCCCTGAAACGCTCACGGGAGGTTGCACAAGATGAACAGGATCCGCAAGCTCGTGGTGCCGGGCGCGCTGGTCGTCGGGATGGGGGTCGCGGCGACGGCGATGGAAGTGGCGAAGGACCCCCTCCCGGACCTGGGCGCCCAGGCGGTGCAGCAGCCGTCCGTGGCGGCGCGGATCCCCGGCCCGGAGTCGCTGTCGTCGGCGTTCCGCAGCGCCAGCAGGGGGACCCTTCCCGCGGTGGTGTACGTCAAGTACGAGACGGCCGCGCGCACGGTGGCTTCGCAGGTCCCGGACCAGTTCCGGGGAACCCCCATGGAGCAGTTCTTCGGGGGCGGGCGGCAGATGGTGATGCCGCCGGAGGAGGGGAGCGGGTCGGGCTTCATCATCAGCGAGGACGGCTACGTCCTCACCAACAACCACGTGGTGGCCAACGCGTCGCGGGTGACGGTGGTGCTGGCCGACAAGCGCGAGCTGAGCGCCCGGGTGGTGGGGCGCGATCCCAACACCGACATCGCGGTGCTCAAGGTGGACGCGAAGGGGCTGCCGGTGGCGCGGCTGGGCGAGGCGGAGACGCTGCAGACGGGAGACTGGGTGCTGGCGCTGGGCTACCCCATGTCGCTGGGGCAGACCACCACGGCGGGGATCGTGAGCGCCAAGGGGCGCTCGCTGGGAATCATGCAGCGCGACCGCACGGCGACGGCGCCGCTGGAGCACTTCATCCAGACGGACGCGGCCATCAACCCCGGCAACTCGGGCGGGCCGCTGGTGGACCTGAACGGCCGCGTGGTGGGAATCAACACGGCGATCGCCTCGCCCACGGGGTTCTACGCGGGCTACGGCTTCGCGGTGCCCATCGACCTGGCGAAGCGCGTGGCCGAGGACCTGATGCGCGACGGCCAGGTGCACCGCCCCATGCTGGGCGTGGCGATCCGCGCGGTCACCCCGGCCGACGCGGAGGTGTTCCGCCTGCCGAGCGCCAACGGCGCGGTGGTGTACACGGAGCCCAGGGCCCCCGCCAAGGACGCGGGCGTGCGCATGGGCGACGTGATCGTGGCGGTGGACGGGCAGGCGGTGGGCGACGACGGCGACCTCAAGGCGGCGCTGCTGGCGAAGCGCCCCGGCGAGCGGGTGACGCTGGACCTGGTGCGCTACGGCAGCCGCCAGCGCGCGACGGTGAAGCTGGGCGAGCTGGAGCTGGAGCAGGTGCGCGACGAAGCCCCGGCGGAGGAATCGCGGGAGCCCACCGGCCGGCTTGGGTTCAGCGTGATGCAGGTGACGCCGCAGGTGGCCCGCCAGTACGAGCTGCCTTTTTCGGACGGCGTGGTGGTGACGCAGGTGGACCGCGGCGGTCCCGCCGCCAGCGCCCTGGCCGGCGGGATGCGGGTGGAGCGGCTGAACGGCCGCGCGGTGAGGACGGTGGAGGACGTCCGCGCCGCGGCGTCGGGGCTCAGGGCGGGGCAGGTGGTGTCCATCGTGGCCCGCACGCCGGAAGGGCAGCAGGCGATCGTGAACTACCGGGTCGGAGAGTGAGGCGGCGGGGTTGAGGGTATAGATGAGGGGGGGAGGTACGGAGTACGCAGTACGTGAAAGGCGCCTCCGCCGGGAGATCCCGGCGGGGGCACCTTTCTGCGGTCGCGTCGCAAGTTGCGTGAGGGATTTCGGCCCGGAGGGGCGAGACCCGGCGGGGCTGTTTCCGCCGGGGCTCGACTCCGTTAGCCCGCGTTGTTTGCGGGCTTACGGAGCCGAAGCCCGACCCCGGCGACAGCCGGGGGCACGCCCGAACCCGCTGTAGCTTCTAAAGCTCCAATCCCTTGCGCACGTTCACCTTCGCATACGCCTCCGCCTGCTTCTGCTTCATGTACAGGGCGTACCGCGCCATGGACGCGGTGATCACGGCGCGGGCGGCGGCGGCGTCCTCCCAGCCCAGCGGCGTGACCCGTACGCCCTCCAGGTCCTTGTAGACGGAAAAGAAGTGCTCCACCTCCTTGAGGAAGTGGCTCGCCACGTCACCGACGTCGTGGAACTCGTCGTAAAGCGGGTCGTTGCAGGGGACGCACAGGATCTTCTCGTCCATCTCGTCCCGGTCCTTCATGCGGAACAGCCCCACGGGGCGCACGTCGATCTCGCAGCCGGGGAAGGTGGGGACGGTCACCATCACCAGCGCGTCCAGCGGGTCGTCGTCCTCGGCGTAGGTCTGCGGGAAGAAGCCGTAGTCGCCGGGGTAGTGCACCGCGCTGTACAGCACGCGGTCCAGCCGGAACATCCCGGTCTTCTTGTCCAGCTCGTACTTGTTGCGGCTCCCCCGGGGGATCTCCACGATCGCCCGCATCTGGGTGGGCGGGTTCAGGCCGGGCTCCAGCTCGTGCCACGGGTTGATCATCATATCGGTCTGCGATCCATCGTTGCGGTTCCGGTCTGCGCCCCGCGCGGACGCGGGGTCTTTCGGGCCCGCCGGGCGGCCCGCGGGGGGCGAAATCTAAGCCCGCGGGGAATGCGTTGACACCCCCGGAGCGCGGGCCTACCTTGCCGCCGCACACCGTCTGCAGCCCCCCGACCCGCCACAAGGACAGGTCCCAACGTGCTTCTCGGAGCCCACGTTTCCACCGCGGGCGGCGTCCGCAACGCCCCGCTGCGCGCGGAGGAGATCGGCGCCACCGCCATCCAGGTGTTCACCAAGCAGCCCAACCGCTGGGCGGAGCCGGTCTGCGGCGAGGAGGACGTGCGCGGCTTCACCGGCGGCGTGCGGGAGCGGGGGATCGGGTTCGCCAACTCGCACGACTCCTACCTGATCAACCTGGCCTCGGCCGACCCGGTCCTCCGCGACCGCTCGCTGGCCTCGTTCAAGGCGGAGCTGCGCCGCTCGGTGGAGCTGGAGCTGGACGCGGTGGTCACCCACCCCGGAAACGCGACCGACGGCGACCGCTTGCGCGGCCTGGCGCAGAACGCGGCACTGATCGAGGAGGCGATGGCGGAGGTGCCCGGCCGCACGCTGGTGCTGCTGGAGACCACGGCGGGGGCGGGGACGGCGCTGGGCGCGACCTTCGAGGAGCTGGCGGAGATGATCGAGCGCATCTCGCCGGAGCACCGGGCGCGGGTGGGGGTCTGCCTGGACACCTGCCACGTGTACTCGGCCGGCTACGACCTGGTGGGCGACTACGAGGGGGTGGTCGCGAACCTGGCGGACAGCGTGGGGCTGGAGCGGCTGAAGCTCTTCCACCTCAACGACTCGCAGTGCCCGTTCGGGAGCCGGAAGGACCGCCACGCGGAGATCGGCGAGGGGTCGCTGGGCGACGCGCCCTTCCGGCGCATCATGACGGACGAGCGCTTCGCGGCGGTCCCCAAGGTGCTGGAAACGCCCAAGGGCGACGACCACACGGCGGCGGACCGCCGCAACCTGGCCCGGCTGCGCTCGTTCCTGGGGTGAGCGCCCGGAACCGTGCCCGCCTCCGGGGGTACCCCACCGCTCACATGACCGCCCCGTCCCCGCTCCGCAGCTGGGCTCACCTGAGCCTGATCGTGGCCGCCCTGCTGCAGTTCGCGGGGGCGGCGGCGGGTCCGTGGGCGCACGAGCTGGGGCGCGGGCACTCGTCCGGCCACACGCTCTGCGCGCCGGAGCGGCACGGCCCGCACGACCCGGTCTCGCACGACGAGCTGGCGTGCTGGGCGTGGCAGGCGTTCTCCTCGGTGGCTCCGCCCGCCGCGGACCCGCCCCTCCCGGTCCGCTCCGCGGACACGGTCGCGGTCCTCCCCGCGGCCGAGCTCGGCCTTCCCTCCATCGCTCTCGCCCGCGCCCGGGCGCGGGCGCCTCCCCCTCCCACGAACGTGTGACGCCCCTCCCCGGCCGCGCTGGCGCGCGCCGGGAAGCCCGAGGCGTCGGACGGATCCGCCCCGCGGAGCCCGCAGGCCCGTGCGCTCCTCCCCCGGGAGGGTCGGCGCGCGTCCGGGGTGTCCGGCGGGCGCGGCGTAGTCTCGCGCCGGGACACCGTGTCCCGGCCGGACCGCACATCCCGGGAGACCATGCGAATCATCGTTTTCATCATCGCGCTCGCGCTCGCCCCGGCGGGCGCGGCATCCGCGCAGCAGGCCCCCGCGCCCGCGCGCCCCGACTCCGTCGTGCGGGCCGACAGCATCGCGCGCGCCGACTCCATCGCCCTGGTGCGCGAGCTGGAGGGCGCGGCGGGGGAGACCGCGGACACCCTGCCGCAGCAGGGCGGCGGTCCCACCAACCCCCGCCTCCTCCCCGACATCAGCGCCGTCGTGGACCTCTCCGCCGACCTGTCGCCCGAAGGGAGCACGCAGGAGGGGGGGCAGCGCTTCGGCGTGCGGGAGGTGGAGGTCGCCATCCAGGCGGTCGTGGACCCGTACTTCCGCGGCGACGTCTTCCTGGGGCTCTCGGACGAAGAGGGAGCCGTCATCGAGCAGGCGTACCTGACCACCACCTCGCTCCCGTACGGGCTGGAGGCGCGGCTGGGCCGCTTCCTCATGCCCGTGGGGAAGCAGAACACCACCCACCGCCACGACCTGCACACCCTGGAATACCCGTGGGTGATCCAGCGCTTCTTCGGCCCGGAGGGGCTGAAGGGGACCGGGATCCAGGCGAGCAAGGTGTTCGCGCCGCTGGGCTTCTACCAGGAGGTGCAGGCCGCCGTGGTGGACCGCCTGGGCGAGGCGGAGGAGCTGGTCGCGGACGCGCCGGCGAACCGCCGCCTGGGCGGGCTGGGGTACTCGGCGCGGCTGCGCAACTACTTCGACCTGTCGGAAAGCACCAACCTGGAGATCTCCGGGACCGCCCTCACCGGGCGCCGCGAGCAGCCGCTGGACGTGGCCGGTGACGCGGAAGTGAACGCCGCCCTGGCGCGCCAGACCACGCTGGGCGTGGACGTGACGTACCGCTGGCGGCCGCTTCAGCAGGGGCTCTACCGCTCGCTCCTGGTCCAGGCGGAGGTGATGCGCCAGCTCAACGAGGAGGTGGACGCGCCAGGCTACCTGGGGCCGGACCGCGACTACACCGGGGGCTATGCCTTCGGGAGGTACCAGGTGGGGCGGCGCAGCTTCGTGGGCGCGCGCTACGACCGGGTGCAGGGGTCCGACCGCGAAGGGCTGGAGCCGACGCTGAGCGCGGCCTCCGGATACCTGGAGTTCTATCCCAGCGAGTTCAGCAAGCTCATGGCCGGGTTCGAGCGGCTGATGCCGGACGGCCAGGAGGGCGTGAGCCGCTTCCTGCTGCAGGCCGTGTTCTCCCTCGGGCCTCACAAGCCGCACCCGTTCTGAGCCGGACCGGCCATGCGAGGCAACTTTTCAGGAGACAAGGGATCGATGAACAAGACTCGCTCGCTCCTCGCCGCCGCCGCCTTCGCGCTCTTCGCGGGGGCCCTGCCGGCGCAGGGACAGCTCAAGGTGGTGACCAGCACCACCGACCTGGACGACATCGCGAAGGCGGTGGGCGGCAGCCGCGTCACCTCCGTCCACATCAGCGAGGGGTACCAGGACCCGCACTTCGTGGAGGCGAAGCCAAGCTTCATCCTGCGCCTGCGCAGTGCAGACGTCTTCGCCTTCGTGGGACTCGACCTGGAGGTCGGGTGGATGTCGCTCCTGGTGCAGGGGGCCCGCAACCCCAGGATCCGCCCGGGCGGATCCGGCTACCTGGACGTGTCGCGCGCCATCCGGGTGCTGGACGTGGCGCGCGGCGACGTGGACCGCAGCGGGGGCGACGTGCACCCGCAGGGGAACCCGCATTACTGGCTGGACCCGGAGAACGGGCGGCGCATCGCACGGCTCTTCCGCGACCGCTTCACGCAGCTCGACCCGGCGGGCGCCTCCGTCTACGCGGCGAACGCCGCCGCCTTCGAGGCGCGCCTGAACACCGCCGAGCGCGCCTGGGGGCCGCAGCTGGCCCAGATCAGGGGCAAGCCGGTGGTGGCGTGGCACACAAGCTGGCGCTACTTCGCCCAGTACACGGGCGTGAACATCGTAGCCTTCCTGGAGCCCAAGCCGGGCGTGCCGCCCTCGCCGTCGCACCTGGCGAGCGTGATCATGACCATGAAGCGGACCGGGGCGAAGACCATCATCATGGAGCCCTTCTACGACAAGCGCGTGGCCGACCGCGTGGCGGCCGCCGTTCCCGGGGCGAAGGTGCTCGTCCTCCCGCCCTCGGTGGGCGGGGTGCGGGGGGTGGCCGACTACGTGTCGCTGATGCGCTACGACGTGCAGCAGCTCGCGGCCGCCGTCCGATGAGCCTGGTCACCTTCAGCGGAGTGACGCTCGGGTACGGCCGCCGCGCCGTGCTCAGCGGCCTGAGCTTCGGGATCGAGGAGGGCGACTTCCTGGGCCTGGTGGGTCCCAACGGGGCGGGGAAGACCACCGTCCTGCGGGCCCTGCTCGGGACGCTGAAGCCCATGGCGGGCACGGTGGCCCGCTCGGGGTCGCTCCGCTTCGGCTACGTGCCGCAGCGCGACCAGGTGGATTACAACTTTCCCCTCAAGGTGCTGGACGTGGTGCTGATGGGGCGCTTCGACCGGATCGGGCTGGGGCGGCGCCCCTCGGCGCACGACCGCCGGCGGGCCATGGCGGCGCTGGAGCACGTGGGGATCCCGGAGCTGGCGGAACGCCAGCTCACCGCCCTTTCCGGGGGGCAGAAGCAGCGGACGCTGATCGCCCGCGCGCTGGTGGGGGAGCCCAACGTGCTGGTTCTGGACGAGCCCACCAACGGGATGGACCTGGTCTCCACCACCCAGATCCTGGGGCTGGTGCGCGAGCTCCACGAGCGGGACGGGCTCACCGTGCTGATGGTGAGCCACGCCCTCAACGAGGTGGCCAACTACGTGGAGCGCATCGCGCTGGTGGTCAACGGCGGGTTCCGCATCGGCAGCGTGGACGAGATCATGAGCGAGGAAACGCTGAGCGCCATGTACGGGATCCCGGTGGACGTGGACTCGTTCAACGGGCACCGCATCGTGGTGGCGCGGCGCGAGGCGCCGGGGAGCCCGGGAGGCGCCCGTGCTTGAGACCATCCTCACCTTCCGGGACTCGCTCTACGGCGCGCTGGTGATCGCGCTGGCCTGCTCGGTGCTCGGGGTGTACGTGGTGCTGCGGCGCATCGTCTTCGTGGGCGCGGCGCTGGCGGAGCTTTCCTCGGCGGGGATCGCGCTGGGATTCTGGCTGGCGGGGAACGGGATCGCGGCGGGGCTGAGCACGCACCCCATCGCCCTGTCGCTGGTGGTGACCGTGGCGGGGGCGCTCTTCTTCGCGGTGGGGGGCGGCCGCCCGCGCATTCCCCACGACGCCACCATCGGGGTGACGTACGCGGTGGCGGCGGCGGCGGGGATCATCCTGGTCGCAAAAGCGGCCACGGGCGAGGCGCACGACATCTTCCTCCAGGGCAACATCCTGGGGATCACCCGCGCGGACACGTGGGTGCTGGTGGGGGTGACGGTGCCCGTTCTCCTCGTGCACCTGGTGTTCTACAAGGAGCTCCTTTTCGTGTCCTTCGACCGGGAGACGGCGCGCACCCTGGGCTACCGGGTGGACGCGTGGAACGTCCTCCTTTACCTTACCCTGGGCGTGGTGATCGCCTTCGCGATGCAGTTCGCGGGGGTGATGCTGGTCTTCGACTTCCTGGTGCTCCCGGCGGTCACGGGGCTGCTCGTGGCGCGCAGCATGGCCGGGACGTTCGCGGTCGCCGTCGCCTCGGGGCTCGCGGCGGCGCTGATCGGCTTCTCGCTGTCGGTGCCGTACGACCTGCCCTCGGGTCCCACCATCATCGTGGTCTCCGGCGCGCTGGCGCTGGCGGCCTGGCTCGTCCGCCTGGCGCAGCGGCGCTGAGCGGACGCTCAAGGAGGAGCATGCTTTCGAGAACGAAGCGCGTGAGACGGGTGTCGGTCCTGCTGGGGGCCTTCGCGCTCCTCGCCGCAGGGGCGTGCAGCGACGCCGGCTCGGGGATCGACGACCAGATCCCCACCGGGCTGGTGGTGAGGGACTCCGGCGGCAACACCGTGGCCACCGTCAGCGGGGCCCAGGTCAGCGGGAGCATCACGGTCCCGAACGGCCAGCAGCGGACGTTCGACGTGCAGTTGATCGGGATCGGCGGCGCGGAGATCGACCTGGGCGGACGCTACGTCCTCCAGCCGCGCGTCGTGAGCACGCTGCTCGCCGGCGCCTCGGCCAGCGGCTCCGACCGGGTGGTGGTGACCGGCAAGACCGCCGGGACCACCACGCTGATCCTGGACGTGATGGACGGGGGCACGGCCGTGCTCACTCCCCTGATCTCGCTGACGATCTCGTAGCCGGATCCGTGGTCGGCCGGATGCAGAAGCCCCCGGACACGCCGCGCGGTCCGGGGGCTTTGTGCGTTCTGGCAGCCTTCGGTCTCGGAGCGCTCCGGCGGGCTCCGGGTATGGGGTCGGCCGGGGGAGTCTCCTCCGGCGGTGCGAAACTCGCCCGCCGCTGGAGCGAGGGAGAGATCACGCTGGCTTCGAACAAACGCACCGCATGCGGACCCTCCCCCGACCTCCCGACGAAGATCCCAGGAACGGCAACGACCTCCGGGAAGCCCTCCCCCAGAATTGGGGGATATAGGGGGAAAGCCGTGCGAGCCTAAGCGAGCCGGGTGGGGGGCCCCAGCGGACGCCAGCGCGAGCCCCGCGTGAGGGATTTCGGCCCGAAGGGGCGAGACCCCGCGGGCAGTTTCGCGGGGGCTCGACTCCGTTGCAGACGGTAGTTTCGTCTGCTACGGAGCCGAAGCCCGACCCGGCGCCAGCCGGGGCACGCCCGAACCCAGCCGTCAACAAGCCGTTCAGTCGCCGTGGTGATGCGCCGGACACCCGCAGCTCCGGCACGAAGCCTCGTGGCGGAGGCGCGCGTTCCAGGCCATGCCGCCGGCCAGCAGCACCCCGCCGAGCACACCGGCGACCTGCTCGGGGAGCCGCCCGCCCAGGTGCGCGATGCCGGCGCCCCAGACCATCGTGCCCAGCAGGACCGGGACCCACGCGGCGCGGCGGCCGTGCGCGCGCACCCCGCCGAGGGTGAGGACGGCCGCCAGGAGGGCGGAGGCCCCCATGAAAACCACCTCCAGCCCGTGCGCCGGGGCGAGCAGGGGGACGAAGAGCGCCACCAGCGGCATCAGCAGGCAGTGGACGGCGCACGCCAGCGGCAGCGCGGCGGTCCAGAGCGCCGGCCGGCGCAGGGAGGAATCGTTCATGGAGCCAGGTCGTTCCGGGTACGTGCGGCGGACCCCGCGGCCCGCTCGATCGCACGGAAGCTAACCGGGCTCCCTTCCATATGCAAGTGAATTGCAACAAGCCCTACGACACCGCCTCGCCGCGGGCGCCGGAGCACTCCGCGCAGCGGCCGTGGAAGACCAGCTGGTGGTGGTCCACCCGGAAGCCGTGCTCGCGCTCGATGCGATCGGCGATGGTGCGGTCCAGCCCGCACACCGACACCGTGCGCACGGCCCCGCAGCCGTCGCACACCAGGTGGTGCGTGTGGCGCTCGGCGGGGACCAGCTCCACCCGCTCCATCCCCTCGCCGGTGAGCACCGGGCGCGCCAGCCCGATCTGCTTCAGCCAGTCGAGCGTGCGGTACACCGTCACCAGGTCGATGCGGTCCGTCCCCACCGCCTCGTGCAGCGCGCGGGCGCTGAGCGGCTCCGCCGCCCCGGCGAGCGCCTCGATCGCCAGCCGCCGGGGCCGGGTGAGCCGGTGGCCGCGCTGGGCCGCCGCGCGCAGGACCTGTGCTGCGTCTGCCATCGCCGTGGTGCTCGGGTGGGAGGGAGCCCTGCCGTGTGCGGTTGATACGCCGCTCCCCGCGGAGCGGTCCCCGGCGCGTGTTTTCCGGGTCCGCGAGGGGCCCCCGCGAGGGGCCGGAAATCCTTGACCCTCCCCGGGAGCCGGGTTATACTTACCCCCGTCAGACGCGCCGGGAAGCTACATTTTTGAGCCAACGCTTTTGAAGCCGGGGCCGACTCCAGCGGCCGACGCCACGCCCCTCGCGGGAAGGCGGAAGGTCGCGGGGACGCTTCCACTCTGTTCACAACAGGCTTCAAAAATCCTTCCCGGCGCGCCCCGACACGGGCTGGTCTCGCGAGCGAGGCTGGCCCGTCGTTCTTTTGGGCGAGCACTCCAGGGAGGATCCGTGCCCAGCGTCCGCGTCACGCGCCGCGTCCACTTCAGCGCCGCGCACCGGCTTCACAACGCCGCGCTCTCCGACGAGGAGAACCGGCGCATCTTCGGGCTGTGCAACAGCCCCAACTGGCACGGGCACAACTACGAGCTGGACGTGACCGTCCAGGGCGAGCCCGACCCGACGACCGGCTACGTGGTGGACCTGGGGATCCTGCGGGACCGCGCCGAGGAGGTGGTCGGCGACCTGGACCACCGCAACCTCAACCTGGACGTGCCCTGGCTGGAGGGAATCCTCCCCTCCACCGAGAACCTGGTGGTGGCGATCTGGAACCGGCTGGCTCCCCGGGTGCCCTCCGGGCGCCTGGTGCGCCTGGTGCTGTGGGAGACGCCGCGAAACTACGTAGAGTACACGGGGGAGTAGATACCGATGTCGATCACGGAGCGGGAGGTCCCGCGGGCGGAGAGGGGGGAGGTGGAGGCCACGCCGTTCCAGGAGCGGGTGCGCGACCTGCTGGGCGATCTGGGGGAGGATCCCGAGCGGCAGGGGCTGCTGAAGACGCCCGAGCGGGTGGAAAAGAGCCTGCGCTGGCTGACGCGCGGCTACCAGCTGTCGGTGGAGGACGTCATCGGTGACGCCGTGTTCGAGGAGGAGCACCACAACATGGTGCTGGTGCGCGACATCGAGATGTATTCCATGTGCGAGCACCACATGCTCCCTTTCTTCGGCAAGGTGCACATCGCCTACATCCCCGACGGCAAGATCGTGGGGCTGTCCAAGCTGCCGCGCATCGTGGAAGTGTTCGCGCGGCGGCTCCAGGTGCAGGAGCGTCTCACCGAGCAGATCGCCACCGCCATCCAGGACGTGCTCCAGCCCGCCGGGGTGGGTGTGGTGATCGAGGCGGCGCACCTGTGCATGATGATGCGCGGGGTGGAGAAGCAGAACTCCCGCACCCTCACCAGCGCCGTCAAGGGCGTGTTCCTGGACGACCTTCGCACCCGCGAGGAGTTCCTGCGGCTCTGCATGCTCGGGTGACCGTGCCAACCAGTGACGGGGAAACGATGGACGGGGAGCTGAAGGGGAAGACGGCGCTGGTGACCGGCGCCTCGCGGGGGATCGGGCTCGCCGTGGCGCGGGAGCTGGCGCGCGCCGGCGCCTGGGTGGGGATGGTCGCGCGCAGCGACGGCGAGCTCGCGCGCGCGGCCGAGGAGGTGGGCGGCCACGCCATCCCCGCCGACGTGACCTCGCCCGCGTCGGTGCACGGGCTGGTGGGGTACGTCACCGAGCTGCTGGGCGACACGCCGGACATCCTGGTGAACTCCGCCGGGGCGTTCGCGCTGGCGCCGCTCGCGGCCACCGACCCGGACACCTTCGACCGGCAGATCGCCGTCAACCTGCGCGGCCCGTTCCTGCTCATCCGCGCGCTGCTCCCGCTGATGCTGGCCCGGCGCTCGGGCACGGTGGTCAACATCGGCTCCGTGGCGGGGCGGGTCGCCTTCCCCGAGAACGGCGCGTACTCCGCCTCCAAGTTCGGGCTGCGCGGGCTGCACGAGGTGCTGGTGGCGGAGACCCGCGGCACCGGCGTCCGCGCCACCCTGGTGGAGCCCGGCGCCACCGACACCGCCCTGTGGGACCCCGTGGATCCCGACGCGCGGACCGACCTCCCCTCCCGGTCGCAGATGCTGGCGCCAGGAGACGTGGCGCGCGCGGTGCTGTTCGCCGCGACGCAGCCCGCCGGGGTGGAGATCCCGGTCATCGCCATGCAGTCCGCGGGGTAGCGCCGTGTACATCCTCAACGTCCGGGCGCACTACGACTCCGCGCACTTCCTGCGCAGCTACAAGGGCAAGTGCGAGCGGCTGCACGGGCACCGCTACGAGGTGGAGGCGGGGCTCGCCTTCGAGCAGCTGGGGGAGGGGGGCATGGCCTACGACTTCACCGACGCCAAGCTTCACCTGCGCGCCATCGCCGACTCGCTGGACCACGAGAACCTCAACGACCTGCCGCCGTTCGCGGAGATGGAGACCAGCGCCGAGAACCAGGCGCGCTACATCTTCGACGAGCTGCGCCGGCGGATGGGGGCGGAAGGCGAGCACGTGCTGTACGTGCGGGTCTGGGAGACGCCCAACCAGTGGGCGCAGTATTCCGAGAAGGCGTTGTTCTTCTGATCGTTTTTTCAGGAACGGCAACGGATTTGAACTGCCGGGTTGGGCGTGCCCCCGGCTGGCGCCGGGGTCGGGCTTCGGCTCCGTAGCAAACGATACTACCGTTTGCAACGGAGTCGAGCCCCGGCGGAAACAGCCCCGCCGGGTCTCGCCCCTTCGGGCCGGAATCCCTCACGCGACGGCAAGGCCCCCTCCCCCCGGCCCCCTCCCCCGCAAGCGGGAGAGGGGGAGCACGGCACCGGACCCGCATTTTGGCCCCCTCTCCCAGAATTGGGAGAGGGTGGCGAGCCTCAAGCGAGCCAGGTGAGGGCCGTTGCAGGCTGTTCCCTGTTCCCTCGCAGCCCATGCACATCCTCCTCACCGACATCCTCCGCTGCCCGCGCTGCGGGCCGGAGTTCGGGCTGGTGCTGCTCGCGGACCGGGTGGAGGAGCGCCGCGTCCGGGAGGGGCGGCTGGGGTGCGCCAACTGCCGCGAGATGTACCCGGTGGCCGGCGGGGAAGTGGACCTGCGCGTTCCCGGGGCGGCGGCGCTGCCGGAGGGCGGTGCGCCGGCGGGTCCGGACGGGGCCGTGCGGCTGGCGGCGCTGCTGGGGCTCGCCGAGGCGTGGGGCTCGGTGCTGCTGGTGGGGGCCGGAGCGGAACTTGCGGACGGCGTCGCCGCCCTGGTCCCGGGCGTGGAGGTGGTGCACGCCGTCGGGCGGCCGGGCGGAGGGGAGGGGGAGGGGCGGCTGAGCCGGGTGGCCACCGGGGCGCCGCTGCCGCTCGCGCCGGGGTCGCTGCGCGGCGTGGCGCTGGGAGCGGAAGCGGCGGGGCTGGCGGACGAGGGGGTGCGGCTGCTCGCGCCGGGCGGGCGGCTGGTGGTGGAGGGCGCGCCCGCGGGGGCGGCGGAGGGGCTGGAGGCGGCGGGGCTGCGGGTGCTGCTGGACCAGGAGGGGTGGCTCGTCGCCGAGCGTCCCGGGGGCGCGGCGCGGGCCGCGCGGGAGCGGGCCTGAGCCGCGCCGTCCGTTCCGTTGCGTGCCCCCCGCGCCACCGGTAACTTGGTCCGGGGCGTCCCGCCCGGGTGCGCGGCGAGCGCGCCCGTCGGCCGGACGCTCCCCTGAGTCCGCCCATCGAATTCCCGTCCATAGAGCCTATGTCCTGGTGGCGCAACCTGATCCCCGGAGCGTCCGGGCCCGATCACAGGGGTCCCGACTACTACGACGAGGGGATCAACCTGCTCCGGGAAGAGAAGTACCACGAGGCGCTGACCTCCTTCCGCCTGGCGCTGCGCGACAGCCCCAACGACACCGACGTGCTCCAGCAGATCGCGGTGACGTACACGCACATCGGCATGACGGACGAAGCGGTCCGCACCTACCGGCGCGTGCTGGAGCTGAAGCCGCACGCCTCCGGCGCCCACTACGGGCTGGCCTTTCTCCAGCTCCAGCGCGGGCAGGCCGACGAAGCCGTGGCGCACCTGCGCGCCTTCCTGGCGCGCCCGCCCCGCGTCGCCGGGGCCGAGCGGCACGTGGCCCACGCCCGCTTCACCCTGGCCGAGCTCACCGGCGAGGGCGAGGCCATGGCCGAACTGCCCGGCGAGGAGCCGTGAAGCGGGGGTGCCGGTGAGCGGACCGGCCGCGGAAGTGTCGCTGGTCCTGTCCACCGCCCCCGACCTGGCCACCGCCGAGCGCATCGTCCGGCAGCTGGTGGAGGAGCGGCTGATCGCCTGCGGCAACCTGGTCCCCGGCGTGGCATCCCTCTTCCGGTGGGGGGGCGGGGTGCAGCGCGAGGAAGAGGTGCTGGTGCTGATGAAGACGCGCACGGAAAACCTCGACCGCCTGTTCGGGCGGGTGGCCGAGCTGCACCCGTACGAAGTCCCCGAGTTGCTCAGCTTTCCCGTTGGGAAGGGCCTCCCCGCGTACTGCGGGTGGGTCGTGGAGGAAACCGCCGAGGTGGGTGCATGATCGGACGCAGCAGGGAGCAGGAGGCGCCCGTGGACGCGGGGCGCGGGGTGGCCGGGAGCCAGACCGGGCCGGATGCGGACGCGGCGGAGGCGCCGGACGACGCGGCGGCTCCGGCCGTCTCGCCGTACGCCGGCGCCGAGGCGCTGACGGAGCAGGGGAGCCACGCCGCCGCGGCCGACGCGTACGCGGCGCTGCTGGCCGCCTCGCCGGACGACGTGCGCGCGCTGCTGGGCGCCGGCGCGGCGCTCACGGCCATGAGCCGCTACGACGCCGCCGAAAAGGAGCTGCGCCGCGCGCTGCGGCTGGCCCCCGAGATGGCGGACGTGCACCACCAGCTGGGCGTGGTGCTGTTCAAGCGCGGCGTGTACGCGGCCGCGGCCGTCGAGCTGCGGCGCGCCGTCGAGCTGGACCCGGGGTGCGGGCCGGCGTACCTGGTGCTGGGCGAGGCACTCAACCAGATGGCCGAGTCCGACCAGGCGCTGGAGGCGCTGGAGACCGCCACCCGCATCCAGCCGGAGAACTCGCGCGCGTACTGGGCCATGGGCATCGCCTACGACCGCAAGGGCAAGCCGGACCGCGCGGCAGAGATGTACCGGATGTCGCGCGAGGTGGGCGGCCGCTGAGTTCTTTCGTCAGGTTGCTATTGAACCGGTCCGGGTCGAGGAGATCCGGGCCGGTTCGCGTTCGGGGGCACCGGGTGTGCGGTATGGCAGGCGCTTGCGGGCCGCTCCGGGAGCCCCGGAAACTGCCCCGGGTCTCCCTCCGCCGGGGTGAGCCTCGCCAAACAGCCGGCGAGTCTCCCCCCGAACAGAGTGTGGGAACGGTGGGAACGGCGAACTGCTTCCGTCCGATATTTCTGCGATGATCTCCCCTGATCCGCACGACCTCGACGCAGACCTCGACCTCGCGATGCGCGCGGCTCGCGCCGCGGGGCGCGAGGTGATGCGCCACTTCCGAGGCGGGGGCGAGGTGCGCTACAAGAGCGCCGACCAGCCGGTCACCGAGGCCGACCTCGCCGCCGACCGCCTGCTGCGCGACCTCCTGCTCGGCGAGCGGCCGGGGTACGGGTGGCTTTCCGAGGAGACCGCCGATTCGCCGGACCGGCTGGGGCAGGAGCGCGTATGGGTGGTGGACCCCATCGACGGGACTCGCTCGTTCGTGGACGGGGTGGCGGAGTTCGCGGTGAGCGTGGGGCTGGCGGTGGGGGGGCGGGCGGTGGTGGGCGTGGTGTACAACCCCGCCACCGACGAGCTGTACCACGCCTCGCTGGGCGGCGGCGCCTTCCGGAACGGCGAACGGGTTCGGGTGTCCGCGAGCCCGGCGGCGCTGCCGGTGGCGCTGGCTTCGCGCTCCGAGATCCGCCGCGGCCACTTCGACGCGCTGCGTGAGGAGTGGAAGGTGCGGCCGTACGGGAGCACCACCTGCAAGATGATCAGGGTGGCGGACGGGAGCGCGCACCTGTTCCTGTCGCGCGGCCCCAAGAGCGAGTGGGACGTGTGCGCGGCCGACCTCGTGGTGCGGGAGGCCGGCGGCGGCGTCACCGACGCCGAGGGGCGGGAGCTGCGCTACAACCGGCCGGACCCGTTCGTCCACGGCGTCCTCGCCACCGGCGGCATGGACCACGCCGCCGTGCTGGCGCGCGTGGCCGCGCTGCCGCCCGTCCACAGGCCCGGCGACGCGGGCGAATAGGTGCCCGTGTCGCCGCCCGGCCGAGCGCGGTCGGGCAGGGGCCGGCTCCGGCCTCCGTTTCCGGTCGAAGCGGCCCGGCGCATCGCTCGCGCCGGGCCGCTTGTCTGCTGGCGGAATGGCGCTTAACGTGCTTACTCCTTTTCGCGCCCGCACCCACGCGGGGCCACTGCTTCACCGGAGGCTCGTCATGAGCGTTTCGTTCGCCCACCTGCGCCGGATCGTGTTCGGTACCTCCTGCGCCATCGTGTTCGGCTTCGGAGCCACGCAGGCGTTCGCGGAGCCCAATCTCGACCGGGACCGCCCCCCCGTCTGCCGTATCGACCAGATCCGGTGCCGCTGCGTCACCGGGCAGTACTTCTGCTTCCCGGCATCGGGAGGAGCGTGCCCCGATCCTACGTTCTGCCTGGTCAAGTGACGGTTCCCGCACCACCCGGACCGGCTCCGCACCGTTCCGGGTGCGGAGCCGGTTCGTCTCGTCTCCGCGCCTTCCTGTCGTGCCCTGGCGCAAGGCAAACTTCCCGGGGTTCCCGCCGAGTCCTTCCTTCCGTTCACCGCTGCGCCCGAACCGACCCGCCACCGCAGCGGGCGTCACGTTGATCCCTCCGGAAACGGGAGTTATATTCGGGGCTTTCCGGATTCCGCCCCCACACGCGACGACCCACGGAGGTGCCCGATGGCCGGGCATAGCAAGTGGAAGCAGATCAAGCACAAGAAGGCGCTCACCGACAGCCGGCGCGCCGCCAACTGGACCAAGATCATCCGTGAGATCACGGTGGCGGCCAGGGCGGGCGGCGGCGATCCGGCGGGGAACCCGCGCCTGCGCCTGGCCATGGACACGGCCCGCGCCGCGAACATGCCCAACGAGAACATCGACCGCGCCATCAAGAAGGGCACGGGCGAGCTCGAGGGGGTGAACTACGAGGAGATCACGTACGAGGCGTACGGCCCGGCCGGCGTCGCCATCATGATCGAGTCGCTCACCGACAACGGCAACCGCACCGTCGCCGACATCCGCCGCTGGCTGTCGCGCAACGGCGGCAACCTGGGCGCCACCGGCTCGGTGGCCTGGATGTTCGACCGCCGCGGCCAGATCGCCATTGATGGGGAGAAGCACGACGAGGAGCAGGTGATGGAGGCCGCGCTGGAGGCCGGCGCCCTGGACGTGGAGAGCGAGGAGGGCGGCTACACGGTGCTCACCGAGGTCGCCGACTTCGCCGCCGTGCAGGACGCGCTCCGCGCCAAGGGGATCGAGTGGGAGGAGGCCGAGCTGGCCATGATCCCCAAGACCGAGGTGCGCGTGGAGGGCGGCAACGCCACGATGCTGGTGAAGCTGATCGACCTGCTGGAGGAGCTGGACGACGTCCAGAAGGTCTACACCAACGCCGACATCGACGAGGACTCGCTGGCCTCCGTCTCCTGACGGAGCACAGCGCCGGCCCCGACGAACCCCTCCCCCGGCCCCTCCCCGCAAGCGGGAGGGGAGAACGGCAAACGGCGGCGCCCCGCGGACGCGAGCGCGAAGTCGCGTGAGGGATGCGCGCCCGGAGGGCCGAGACCCGGCGGCAGTTTGCCGGGGCTCGGCTGAGTTGGGCAGCGTTGTTTGCTGCCCTACTCAGCGCGCAGCCCGACCCCGGCGTCAGCCGGGGGCACGCCCAAGCCCGCTTTTTTCTTTTCAAACGCGCCCCCACTCCCACCCATCAACGGATGGTACTCGCCGCCGACGCCCCGGCCTCCGGCACCCGCTCCACGCAGAACCCCGCGCGCGACGTGATCGTGCTGGGGGTGGATCCCGGTACGGCAATCACCGGCTACGGCGTGGTCGCCCGGGACCGGGCGGGCACGGTGACGCTGCGCGAGTGCGGCGTCATCCGCACGGCGGCGCGCGCCACCCTCCCCGAGCGGCTGCGCGACATCTACGAGGGGATCGTGGAGGTGATGGAGCGCCACGTCCCGGACGCGGTCGCGGTGGAGGGCGTGTTCTACGGCAAGAACCCGCGCACGGCGGTGGTGCTGGGGCACGCGCGCGGCGCCATACTGCTGGCGGCGGCGCTGCGGCGGCTGGACGTGGCCGAGTACCCGCCCGCCGAGGTCAAGAGCGCGGTGGTGGGGACCGGTCGCGCCACCAAGGACCAGGTGGGCTTCATGGTGGCAAAGCTGCTCAAGCTGCGCGAGGCGCCCAAGCCGGCGGACGCGGCGGACGGCGTGGCGGTGGCGCTCTGCCACTGCTTCCGGGGGGTGGGCGCGGCCGCGAAGCCGCCCATGCGCTTCTCGCTGCGCATGCTCGCCGAGGCCAAGGGGGCGCTGTGATCTCGCGCATCCGCGGCACCCTGCTGGTCCGGGAGCTCAACCGCGCGGAGGTGATGACCCCCGGCGGCGTCGCCTACGAGATGGAGATCCCCACCACCGTCTACGAGCGCCTCCCGCGCCCCGGCGAGGAGGTGGAGCTGCGCACGATGCTGGTGATCCGCGAGGACGCGCAGCTGCTCTTCGGGTTCCTGGAGGACACAGAGCGCGCGCTCTTCACCCGGCTGATCGGCGCCACCGGCGTGGGGCCCAAGCTGGCCATATCGCTGCTCTCCGCGCTCCCCGGCGCGGCGCTGGTGCGCGCCATCCGCGACCGCAACCTGGCCGTGCTCACCGGGGTGAGCGGGGTGGGGAAGAAGACCGCAGAGCGCCTGTCCGTGGAGCTGGCGGGAAAGCTGGACGACCTGGCCTTCGCCTCGTCCGGGCTGGCGCAGCAGGCCCCGGGGGTGGAGGAGGCGCTGCGCGCGCTGGTGGTGCTGGGGATGAACGCGCTGGAGGCGGAGAACGCCGTGCGCGCGGTGATCCAGGACCGCGGCCCGCTCCCCGCGCAGGAGCTGATCCGCGCCGCCCTGGCCCGTCCCCGCTAGCTTTTTCCGCCGTGCCGGGGCCTCCCCGGCGGCGGACCGGTTTTCCGGTGCCGGTGTATCAGCCGCGTCCGAAGAAAACCCGTAGACACCCGGAGCGGCCCCCGTCATGTCCAAGCCCCAGCGGTCCGAGATCACCACGCCCGAAGCGCTCTCCACCGAGGAGGAGGGCACCGAGCTGAGCCTGCGCCCCCAGCGGCTCGCGGAGTTCATCGGCCAGCCAAAGGTCAAGGAATCCCTCAAGATCGCGGTGGACGCCGCGGTGAGCCGGCGGGAGCCGCTGGACCACGTCCTCCTCTTCGGCCCTCCGGGGCTGGGGAAGACCACGCTGGCCATGCTGCTGGCGCGCGAGATGGGGGTGAGCATCAAGATCACCTCCGGCCCGGTGCTGGAAAAGCCCAGCGACCTGGTGAGGGAGCTCACCTCGCTGAACCAGGGCGACATCCTGTTCATCGACGAGATCCACCGGCTGCGCCCCATCATCGAGGAGTTCCTGTACCCGGCGATGGAGGACTGCCGCATCGACGTGCGCCTGTCCGACGGGCCGCACGCGCAGATGATCTCCATGCCGGTGGAGCGCTTCACCCTGATCGGCGCCACCACGCGCTACGGGCTGCTCACCCCGCCCATGCGGGCCCGCTTCGGCATCATCCAGCGCCTGCACTACTACCCGGTTGACCAGCTGGCCTTCATCGTCGCCCGCACCGCCGACGTGCTGGGGGTCAAGTGCACCGTGGAGGGTGCGGACGAGATCGCCAAGCGCTCGCGCGGCACCCCCCGCGTGGCCAACCGGCTGATGCGCCGCGTGCGCGACTACGCCGAGGTGCGCGCCGACGGCGTCATCACCACCGAGGTGGCCGACGCCGCCCTGCAGATGCTGGACGTGGACGAGTACGGGCTGGACGAGATGGACACCCGCATCCTCCGCTCGCTGATCGAGCAGTTCGACGGCGGGCCCGTGGGGCTCAACACCCTGGCGGTCGCCATCGGCGAGGACTCGGGGACGCTGGAGGAGGTGTACGAGCCCTTCCTGATCCAGAACGGCTTCCTCATGCGCACCCCGCGCGGACGCGTGGCGACCGCGCTGGCGTACCGCCGCTTCGGCTACGCCCCGCCCATCGGGGCGGAGCACGCGGGCGAGAAGGGACCGCAGGCCAGCCTGTTCGAGGCGTGAGCGAGCCGCCGCTGCGCACCTCCGACTTCGACTTCCACCTCCCGCCGGAGCAGGTCGCGCAGCTCCCCGCCGAGCGGCGCGACCGGAGCCGCCTGCTGGTGCTGGACCGCGCCTCCGGCGGGACCCGCCACCTGCACTTCGCCGACCTGGCGGAGCTGGTGCCGCCGGGGGACGCGCTGGTCCTCAACGAGACCCGCGTCTTTCCCGCGCGCCTGCTGGGCACGCGCGCGGGCGGCGCCCCGGCGGAGGTGTTCCTGCTGCATCCCGCGGGCGAGGACCCGCACCTGTGGACCGCCCTGGTCCGCCCCGGCGCGAAGCTCAAGCCCGGCCGCCGGGTGGAGGTGGGCCCCGAGCTGGAGGTGGAGGTGGTGGAGTCCACCCCCTCCGGCGAGCGCGTCGTCCGCCTGCACACCCCCCTCTCTCCCGACGAGGCGCTGGAGCGCTACGGGCACGTCCCGCTCCCCCCGTACGTGCAGCGTGCCGACGGCGCGAGCGACCGAGAGCGCTACCAGACGGTGTACGCCCGCGAGCGCGGCTCCGTCGCCGCGCCCACCGCCGGCCTGCACTTCACCCCGGAGCTCCTGGCGCGGCTGGAGGCGCGCGGCGTGCGCATCGTGCGGCTGGTGCTCCACGTGGGGCTGGGGACCTTCCGCCCGGTGGAGGCGGAGGACCCGGCGGAGCACACCATGCACTCCGAGTGGTACCGCGTCCCGCCCGAGTCCGCCGCGGCCGTCAACGACACGCGCGCGGCGGGGGGAAAAGTGTGGGCGGTGGGGACCACCAGCGTGCGCACCCTGGAAAGCACCGCGGACGAGGCGGGCACGGTGCACCCCGGCGAGGGGTGGACGAGCATCTTCATCCGCCCCGGGTACCGCTTCCGCGCCGTGGACCGGCTGGTGACCAACTTCCACCTGCCGCGGTCCACCCTGCTGATGCTGGTCTCCGCCTTCGGCGGGCACGAGCCGGTGATGCGGGCGTACCGCGAGGCGGTGGAGCGCGGCTACCGCTTCTTCTCCTACGGCGACGCCATGCTGCTGGTGTAGCCCTCGCGCCCGGGATCCCCCCACCCGTTCGACCTCTCCGCATTCACCCGGGCAACTCCAAACAAAGATACCGTTGCAGTGGAGAGCTATGGCGCAGAGAGACGCAGTGAGCGAATACGTGTCGGCCGCGCTGGACCAGCTGCGTCGGCGCGGACTGATGAAGCTTCCCCTCAGCGACATGCCCGCGGAGATGCGGGACGACACGATCCCGCCCGCAAACGACTGGATCGGATGGAAGCCGGTTCCCAGCACGGTGACCGAGGAGCAGCTCGACGGGCTGGAACACTGGATCGGCCTGGCGTTCCCGCCGCCCTACCGCAGGTTTCTCCGGACGTGCCATTTCTACGAACTGACGGAGGTCGGCGTGCGCTTCGCCCGCCACCTTCCGGGCAGCTGGCGGGCGGAGCTCGTGCACCTGTACGAAGAAGTCTGGTGGCCGGAACGGATTCTCGGCGAGGGGCTGATCCCTTTCGGCGACGAGTCCCTGGGTGACGCGGGCCTGGTCTGCTTCGACACGCGCAGCCGGCGGGCCGACGGCGACTGCCCGGTCGTCATCTGGGACCACGATTGGATGGACACGGACCGGGAAGTCCAGCCGATGTTCTCCTCGTCCGCCCGGATGTTCGAGTGCCTGGCCGTCGCCGCGCGCTCCAACATCTCTTTCTGGTACCACGACCCCGCCGTCGATAGCGCGGACGACCTGCCCGAAAAGCAGCGGGTGATGCGGGATTTCCTGTCCCGCGATCCCGACGGCGCGGGTGGGCCGGCCCGAGGGTACTGGACGGCGATGGTTTCCCCACCCGAAGGCGGCTGAGCGGTCGGCAGGACGCTGTGAAGGGCTGGCCGGCCCGAACCGGTCCTCCCACGCGTCTTGCCGGACCGTCCGCTCTGTGCTCTTTTCCCTCCCCATGTCACAGCCTCCCCCTCCCATGCACTCCTCCGCACCCGCCGGGGACGAGCTTCCGTTCGGCGACGTGCAGGCGGTGCTCGACACCCTGCACGAGCCCTTTTTGGTCCTGGACGCCGGGCACCGCGTGCTGGCGGCCGGCGCCGCCTTTCCCGCCGCCTTCGGCCTGCCCGCGGACGCCGTGGTGGGGCGCTCGCTGTTCGCGCTGGGCGGCGGCGACTGGGAGATCGCGCCGCTCCGCGTGCTCCTGGAAACGCTGGCCCGCGAGCGCGAGCGGGTGGACGGGTACGAGGTGGAGCACGCCTTCCGCGAGCTGGGACGGCGGACGCTGAGCTTCAACGTCTGCCCGGTGCGGCGGGGGGAGGGCGGCGTCCACGCCTACCTCCTCGCCGTCCGCGACGTGACCGGCGCCCGCGGCGGGAGCCCCGGCGGAGCCCCCGCCGCCGGGGCGGGCGCGCGCATCGTCACCGACGAGTCCAGCGACCTGGTGCTGCTGCACGGCGGCGAGGGCGTGCTCCGCTACGCCAGCGAATCCGCCGCGCGCATCCTGGGCTACACCCCCGAGGAGCTGGTGGAGGTGGGGACCGAGGCGCTCCTCCACCCGGACGACGCCGAGGAGTACCGCCGCTTCTTCAGCGGCGCCCGCGAGGGCGGCGTCTCGCAGGGGCTCGCCTACCGGGTGCGGCGCAAGTCCGGCGACTACATCTGGCTGGGGTGCACCGCGCGCCCGGTGCGCGACCACGCCGGCGCCATCGTTCAGGTGCAGCTGGTGGGGCGCGACGTCACCCAGCGCAAGCGCACCGAGGAGGCGCTGCACTGGCTCAGCCGACAGGTGCGCCTGATCCTCAACTCCGCCGGGGAGGGGATCTTCGGGCTGGAGCTGGACGGCAGCATCAGCTTCGTGAACCCGGTGGCCGCGCGCACCCTGGGGTACCCGGAGAACGAGCTGATCGGCCAGCCGCACCACGCCCTGTTCCACTACTGCCGCGAGGACGGCAGCGACCTCCCCGCCGAGGAGTGCGCCATCCACGCCACGCTGCGCGACGGCGCCACGCGCGAGGTGACCGAGGACGTGTTCTGCCGCCGGGACGGCAGCAGCTTCCCCACCGACTACACGGCCACCGCCGCGGTGGAGGGCGGGCGCATCGTGGGCGCGGTGGTCACCTTCCGCGACGTCACCGCCCGCCGCGAGGCCGAGGCCAACCTGCGGCGCGCCGAGTGGCTGGCCGGCATCGGCCAGACGACGCTCGCCATCCGCCACGAGATCAACAACCCGCTCACCTCCATGCTCGCCGACGCCGCCATGTTGGAGATGGAGGGCAACTCGCCGGAGGAGGAGCGCGAGATGATCGACTCCATCGTCCGGCAGGCGCGCCGCATCCGCGACGTCGTCCATCGGCTGGCCGAGCGCAAGGACTCGCCGTCGCTGCGCCAGGTGGGGTCGTCGCGCATGATCGATCTTTCCGGCCCGCAGGACGGGATGGACGAGACGGACGGGACGGACGGCTGAACGGCTTTTAACGGCGGGTTCGGGCGTGCCCCCGGCTGGCGCCGGGGTCGGGCTTCGGCTCCGTAGAGCAGCAAACAACGCTGCTCAACGAAGTCGAGCCCGCGCAAACAGCCGCGCGGTCTCGCCCCTTCGGGCCGAAATCCCTCACGCGGCATCGCGCTGGCGTCCGCTGGGCGCCCCCACCCGGCTCGCTCAGGCTCGACACCCTCCCCCTTCATCCGGTTCACGCGAAGCGTGAAGCGCATTCCGGGGGAGGGTTTTCTGTCGTTCCGAGATCTGCGCAGGGAGGTCGGGGGAGGGTCCGCAGGCGGTGCGTTTGTTCGAAGCCAGCGTGATCCTGCGGACCTGCTCAACCGGTGGGCGAGTGCTCTGGCGAGTCCCTTCGGGTATCGCACCGCCGGAGGAGCCTCCCCCGGCCGACCCCATACACGGAGGCGGCCGAAGCGCACCGCCGTTGTCCCCTCCCCCTTGCGGGGAGAGGCCGGGGGAAGGGGTCGCCACCTGTTCCCTGTTCCCTCCTTGCCTTATCCCCCCGTTTCCCGCAAACTACCTGTTTTGGCCGGGGTACGCGGCGCGGGGCGCCGCGCGGCCGGCGCAACCGACGCGGGAGAACGACGCTGTTCGAGTTCAGCATAGATGCCACCGAGGGCGCCGCGCGGGCGGGCACGCTCACGCTCCCCCACGGGACGGTGCAGACGCCGGTGTTCATGCCGGTGGGGACGCAGGCCTCCGTGAAGACGCTGGTGCCGGACGAGGTGGAGGCGCTGGGGGCGCAGATCATCCTGTCCAACACCTACCACCTGTACCTGCGCCCGGGGCCCGACGTGGTCCGGGAGATGGGCGGGGTGGGGCGGTTCCAGTCGTGGCGGAAGCCGGTGCTCACGGACTCCGGCGGATTCCAGGTGTTTTCGCTGGCCCACATGTCCAAGATCCGGGAGGAGGGGGTCACCTTCCGGAGCCACATCGACGGCTCCAAGCACCTCTTCTCCCCCGAGCGGGTGATGGAGATCGAGCGCGCGCTGGGGGCCGACGTCATCATGGCGTTCGACCAGTGCCCGCCGGGGCAGGCGGACCGGGCCCTCGCCACGGAAGCGTACCAGCGGACGCTGCGCTGGCTGGAGCGCTGCCGCGCGCGCTTCGCCGAGGTGCGGGCGGAGGACCCCGGCGGGCCCGTGCAGACGCTCTTCCCCATCGTGCAGGGGGGCGTGCACCCCGACCTGCGCAGGGAGTCGGCGCGCGGCACGCTGGCCGCGGGCGAGTGGGACGGCATCGCCATCGGCGGGCTTTCCGTGGGCGAGCCCAAGCCCACCATGTGGGCCATGCTGGAGGCGCTGGAGCCGGAGCTCCCCCGGCGGCTCCCCCGCTACCTGATGGGCGTGGGGTACCCGGACGACCTGCTGGAGGCGATCGGGCGCGGGGTGGACATGTTCGACTGCGTGGCCCCCACCCGCAACGGGCGCAACGGCGCGGTGTGGATCGCGGGCGAGGGGCAGGTCAACATGAAGGGGACGCGCTTCCGGACCGACCCGGGCCCGCTGGACCCGGAGTGCGACTGCTACACCTGCCGCAACTTCACCCGCGCGTACCTGCGCCACCTGCACGTGGCGGACGAGAAGACGGTGCTCCGGCTCTTCGCGCTGCACAACGTGCGCTTCCTGGTCCGGCTCGGCGAGCAATCGCGCGAAGCGATCCGCGAGGGGCGCTTCCATTCCTGGAGCCGCGCCTGGCTGGAACGGTTCCACGCGGGCAACGCGTCACGCCGCGGCTGACGCGCACACACTTCCAGAACGGATACGCAAACGATGGCTTCCATCGCGCTTCTCCAGGCATTCGGCGACGCTTCCGGCACCATGCTGCTGGTGCTGCAGATCGCCCTGTTCGTCGGCATCTTCTACTTCCTGCTCATCCGGCCGCAGCGCGCCGAGCAGGCGCGCCACCGCGAGATGGTGGCCTCACTGAAGCGCGGCGACAAGGTGGCGACCATGGGCGGGCTGGTGGGCGACGTGGTCGCCATCAACGAGGACGTGCTCACCCTCAAGACCGGCACCGCGCAGGTGGTGGTGGAGCGCGCCAAGATCGCCCGCCGCATGGGCGACGCCCCCGCCGCCGGCGCCGCGGAGAAGTAGACCGATGTCGCTGTTGAACATCGAGATGCTGGGCTCCGAGGTGCTGCGCACCCCCGCCGAGGAGGTGGCCGAGGTAGACGACGAGCTCCGCCGGCTCATCGGCGACATGTTCGAGACCATGTACCGGGCCGAGGGCGTGGGGCTGGCGGCGCCGCAGGTGGGGATCTCCCGCCGCGTCATCGTGGTGGACGTGCACGACGACGAGGTGAAGCCCTTCGCGCTGGTCAACCCGCGCCTGGTGGAGTCCAGTAAGGAAACGGAAAAGGGCGAGGAGGGGTGCCTGAGCATCCCCGGCCTGGCGGCGGCGGTGGAGCGGGCCGCCCACGTGGTGGTGGAGGGGCTGGACCGCGACGGCAACCCGCTGCGGGTGGAGGGCGGCGGGCTGCTGGCGCGCTGCCTCCAGCACGAGATCGATCACCTGGACGGCGTCCTGTTCATCGACCGGGTGGGGCCGCTGAAGCGCAAGATGCTCCTCCAGAAGTGGAAGAAGCGGGGATGAGGGTCCTCTTCTGGGGGACGCCGGACTTCTCCCTCCCCGCGCTCCGCGCGCTGGGCGAGGAGGGGCACGAGGTGGTGGGCGTGGTGACGCAGCCGGACCGGCCGGCGGGGCGGGGGCGGGGGATCTCCACGTCGGCGGTGAAGGCGGCGGCGCTGGAGGAGGGGATCCCCGTGCTCCAGCCGGAAAAGGCGCGCGGCCCGGAGTTCCTGGACCGGCTCCGCGCGCTGGAGCCGGAGGTGTCGGTGGTGGTGGCCTACGGGCAGATCCTGCGCCCCGAGGTGCTGGAGCTGCCGCCGCGCGGCTCCATCAACATCCACGCCTCGCTCCTCCCCGAGCTGCGCGGCGCGGGGCCCATCCAGTGGGCGGTGATCCGCGGCTTCGAGAACACGGGCGTGACCATCATGCGCATGGAGGCGGGGCTGGACTCCGGCCCCATGCTGTTTCGCGTGCAGGAGCCCATCCGCCCGGACGAGTCGGCGTCGGAGCTGGCGGTGCGGCTGTCGGAGATCGGGGCGGAGGCGCTGATCGAGACGCTGGCGCTGCTGGAGGAGGGGACGCTGGTGGAGGTGCCGCAGCAGCACGAGCTGGCCACCTACGCGCCCAAGCTGGACCGCGACACGGCGCGCCTGGACTGGACGCTTTCCGCGCCCGAGGTGGCGCGCTGGATCCGCGGCCTGGACGACGTGCCCGGCGCCTGGACGCCGCAGGGAGAGCGCGGCCCGCTCAAGCTGTTCCGCCCCGCCGTGGAGGCGGCCTCCGGCGAGCCGGGCACGGTGCTGGACGCCGACCCGCAGTCCGGCATCCTGGTGGCGTGCGGCGAGGACGCGGTGCGCCTCGCCCAGGTGCAGCCGGCGGGGAAGCGCCGCATGACCGCCGGCGAGTGGGTGCGCGGCCGCGGGATCGCGGCCGGCGACCGGCTTGGCTGACCGCCGTCTCCCCGCGCTCCACGCCGTCACCGACGACGCGGTGCTCGCCCGGCCGGACTTTCCGGCCCTTGCCCGCGCGGTGCTCGCCGCCGGCGGTCCGGACCTCGCGCTCCACCTGCGGGGGCCGCGCGCGGGCGGACGGGTGCTGTGGGAGCTGGCCGGACCGCTCGCGGGAGCGGCGACCGACAACGGAGCCCTCCTCGTGGTGAACGACCGCGTGGACGTGGCGCTCGCCGTGGGCGCCGGCGGGGTGCAGCTCGGACGGCGGTCGATGGCTCCGCTCGACGTCCGGGGACTGGTCGGGCACGGGGTGCTGATCGGCGCCTCCGTCGGCTCGGCGCGAGAAGCCGCGGACGCGGCGGAGGCAGGCGCCGACTTCGTGCTCGCGGGGAGCGTGTATCCGACGGCGACCCACCCGGGGCGCGAGGGGATGGGGACGGTATGGCTGGCGGAGGTCGCGGGGCTGGGGGCGCCGGCGGTGGCGATCGGCGGGATGACGCCGGAGCGGGTCGCGGAGGCGCGGCGCGCTGGAGCGAGCGGCGTGGCCGCGATCCGCGCGGTGTGGGACGCGGACGACCCCGCGGCGGCGGTGGCGAGGTTCCTGGAGGCATGGAAGGATGCTGACAACTGACACGACGCAGGTGACGGTCCGTCTGAACGGCGAGCCGCGCGAGGTGCCCCGCGGCCTCTCGGTGGAAACGCTGCTGCTGCACCTGGACCTCCACCCGCGGCTGGTGGTGGTGGAGCACAACGGCGAGATCCTGCGCCGCGACGCCTACGCCGACGCGCCGGTGCACGACGGCGACGCCCTGGAGCTGGTGCACTTCGTGGGGGGCGGCTGACGGCGCCGACGAAACCGCCGTTCGCCGTTCCAGCAGTACCCAAAATATTCTGTTCGGAGGGAGACTCGCCGGTAGTTTGGCGAGGCTCCCTCCGGCGCAGGGAAACCCGCCGGCCGTTTGGCGGGGTTCCCGGAGCCCGCGGAGGAGACCGGCAGCAGTACCGCCGGGCTCCGCAGCGGCCCGCCAAGACCAGCCGAAGCACAACGGAATCCGAGAGATAGACACGATGGCGACAGCGGCACCCGAAACGACGGTGTGGGACCAGCCCCTGGTGATCGCGGGCCGCGAGCTGCGCTCCCGCCTGATGGTGGGCACCGGCAAGTACCGCGACAACGCGCAGATGGTGGATGCCATCGAGGCCTCGGGCGCGGAGGTGGTCACGGTGGCCGTGCGCCGCGTGGACCTGGACCGCAGCAGGGAGGAGGGCGTCCTCCACCACCTGGACCCGGAAAAGTACCTGCTGCTCCCCAACACGGCCGGCTGCTACACGGCCGAGGACGCGGTGCGCTACTCGCGCCTGGCCCGCGCCGCCGGCTTCACGGACTGGGTGAAGCTGGAGGTGATCGGCGACCAGGAAACGCTGCTCCCCGACGCGGAGGCCACGCTGCGCGCCGCGAAGGAGCTGGTCGCGGACGGCTTCAAGGTGCTGGCGTACACCAACGACGACCTGATCACGGCGCTCCGGCTGGAGGACGCGGGGTGCGCGGCGGTGATGCCGCTGGCCTCGCCCATCGGCAGCGGGCTGGGGCTGGTGAACCCGTACAGCGTGCGAACCATCAAGCACCGCCTGTCCGTGCCGGTGATCGTGGACGCGGGGGTGGGGACCGCGTCGGACGCGGCGGTCACCATGGAGCAGGGCGTGGACGGCATCCTGATGAACACGGCACTCGCGGAGGCGGAGGACCCGGTGCGGATGTCGCGCGCCATGCGGCTGGCGACGGAGGCGGGGCGCCTGGCCTACCTGGCCGGGCGGATGCCGCGACGCGAGCGGGCGGTGCCGTCCAGCCCGCGCAGGGGAATGCTGGACTAGGCGGAGCGGACCATGACGTCCAAGGTGACCGCGCCGCGCCTGGCCGCGCTGGAAACGCTGCGCCGCGTGCGCGACGGCGACCTCGCGGACCGCGCCCTGGAGCGCGCGGCGGCGTCGCTGGAGGAGCGGGACCGCGCCTGGACTCAGGAACTGGTGTACGGTACCTTTCGCCTCCGCGGCCGCCTGGATTTCCTGCTGGACGCACTGGTGAAGGGCGGCCTCGCCGGGCTGGGCCCGGAGGTCCTGGACGTGCTGCGCCTGGGCGCCTACCAGCTCCTGGAGATGGGGAGCGTGCCGCCCTACGCGGCGGTGTCGCAGTCGGTGGAGCTGGCGCGTGAGGCGGGGGAGGGCAGGGCATCGGGGCTGGTGAACGGGGTGCTCCAGTCGCTGCGGCGGCGTGGCGGCGAGATCCGCTTCCCCGACCACGCCCGGGACCCGGTGGGGTGGCTCGCGGCGTGGCACTCGCACCCGCGCTGGCTGGTGGAGCGCTGGGTGCGCGCGTGGGGCGCGGACGAGGCGCAGGCGCTGCTGGAGGCCGACAACCGGCGCCCGGAGCTGTACATGCGCCCGCTGCGGGTGGGGGTGCCGGAGGCGCGGACCCGGCTGGAGGCGGCGGGGATCGGGAGCGAGGCAGTGCCCTTTTCGCCGGACTCGCTGCGGGTGCTCCCGCCCGCGGGGGCGGTGGAGGCGCTGGGGGTGGTCCCGGCGGTGGTGCAGGACCCGGCTTCGGCGCTGGTGGTGCGCTACGCGGCGGTGCCGGAGGGGGCGCGGGTGCTGGACCTGGCGGCGGCGCCCGGCGGCAAGGCGCTGGGGATGGCGGAGCGGGCGCGCCTGGTGGTCGCGGCCGACGTGTCGTTCGGCCGGCTGCGGCGGGTGCGCGAGAACGCGGCGCGCGTGGGCGAGCCGCTCGCGTGCGTGGCGGCGGACGCGCTCTTTCCCCCCTTCCGCCCGGCCGCCGCGGACCTGGTGCTGCTGGACGCGCCCTGCACGGGCACGGGCACCCTGCGCCGCCACCCGGACGGGCGCTGGCGGGTGCGCCCGGAGGACCTGGCGGCGCTCGCGGCACTCCAGCGCGAGATGCTGGAGCAGGCGGCCGCCCTGGTGCGCCCCGGCGGGTGGCTGGTGTACTCCACCTGCTCGCTGGAGCCGGAGGAGAACGGGGAGCAGGTGGACGCGTTCCTGGGCGCGCACCCGGAGTTCGCGATGGATCCCGCCGGGGGCGCGGTGGACGACGGGCTGCTCGACGAGCGGGGACGCCTGGTGGTGCTCCCGCAGCGGACGGGCGTGGACGGGGCCTTCGCGGCCCGGATGCGGAGACGAACTTGAACGGAACCGGCGGCAAGCGCCTCGCCCTCCCCCGCGGGCGGCCAGGCCTCCTCCTGCGGGTGCTGGGGCTCGGGCTGGGGGCGTTCGTGGTGGGGTACGCCCTCACCACGCTCCTGGTGTTCCCTGGCTTCGGGCGGCAGGCCATCGTCACCGTCCCCGACCTTCGCGGCCGCACCTTCGCGGCGGCCCGCCGCGTCGCCGACGACGCGGGGGTGGACGTGGCCCGCGGGCCCTGGCTGTACCACCCCTCGGTGGACTCCGGGGCCGTGCTGGCGCAGAGCCCGCTCCCCGGCCAGGAGGTGACGCGCGGCGCGATGGTGCGGCTGACGCTCAGCGCCGGGCGGGAGCGCCGCCCCGTCCCGCAGGTGACGGACCTCACCGCGGCCCAGGCGCAGGATCTCCTGCAGCGCACCGGGTTCGCGGTGCGCGTGCGCCGCGTCCTCTCGGAGCGCGCCGAGGGGCGCGTCCTGGGGGTGAAGCCGGAGGCGGGGACGGTGCTGCCGGTGCTCGCCACCGTGGAGCTGACACTCAGCGCGGGGCCGCCGGTGGTGGTGGTGCCCATCGTCGCGGTGCCGGACCTGGGCGGGATGCCGGAGCCGCAGGCCCGGGCCGCGCTGCGCGAGGTGGGGCTGCGGCTGGGCGAGGTCGGCTACGAGCCGGGCTCGTCGGTTCCCCTGGGCGGGATCGCGGCGCAGAATCCCGCCGCCGGGGACAGCGTGCGCGCGGGGTCCTCGGTGCGCGTGACCATCTCGGGGAGCCCGCCCACCGGCGTGGCCGTGCCGCCGCCGCCCGCGGACTCGGCCCCGGCGGAGCCGCCCGCCGAGCCCACCCCGCCGTGAGCCGTCGCAGGAGGCCGCATGCGTAGACCGGATCGCCAGGGGTGGGTGGTGGGGGGCTTCGTCCTCCTCCTGGCCGGGCTGCTCGGGGCCGGGTGGCTGGTGCGCGACCGCTTTCTCCCCGTGGAGGTGGGCACGGCGGCCCCTGACTTCGCCGCCCGCGACATGCGGGGGCGCCCGGTGTCGCTGGAGCAGCTGCGCGGACAGGTGGTGCTCGTCAACATCTGGGCGACGTGGTGCGGCCCCTGCCGCGACGAGATGCCGTCGCTCCAGCGGCTCCACGAGCGCCTGGGCGCGCGCGGCCTGCACGTGGTGGCGGTGAGCGTGGACGGCGCGTCCGCGGCGGAGCGCGCCGCCGGCGACCCGCGGCGGCTGGTGGAGGCCTTCGCGCGGGAGATGGGGCTGGACTTCACCCTGTGGCTCGACCCCTCCGGCGAGGTGCAGCGCACCTACCGCACCACCGGGGTGCCGGAGTCGTTCCTGGTGGACCGGGACGGCACCATCGTCAAGAAGGTGATCGGGGCCACCGAGTGGGATTCCGGCGCCAACGTGGAGCTGGTCGAGCGCCTGCTGAAGCGCTGACGCGTGCGTCTCTCCCTGCGCACGGTCGCCCGGAACTGGCAGCTCAAGCTGGCGGCGCTCGCCCTGGCCATCCTCCTGTGGGTGGTGGTGAGCGCCGAGCAGGTCACCACGCAGTGGATCCCGGTCCCGGTGCGCGTCGCCCCCGGCGACCCCGACCGCGTGGTGACCGGCGGCCCCGTCCCGGGCCAGGTGGAGGTGCGCTTCGCCGGGCCGGGGCGCGAGCTGTGGGAGCTGGCGCTGGAGCGCCCCATGCTGGTGCTCCCGGTGGACGGGGTGCGGGCCGACACCCAGGTGTTCGAGCTGGAGCCGCGCATGGTGCGCATTCCCAACGGCCTTTCGGTGACGCCGCTGGACGTGCGGCCCGGCAGCGTCCGCGTGCTGACGCAGCGCCTGGTCACGCGCGACGTGCCGGTGCGCGTTCGGCTCGGGCGGCGCTCCCGCGACCGCTTCGTGGTGCTGGACACGCCGCGGGTGAGCCCCGCGACGGTCCGCGTCACGGGCCCGGCGGACCGGGTCGCCCGCCTGGACGCGGTGGTGACGGAGCCGCTGGAGATCGGCGCGGCCGATTCGGTCTTCCGCCTGGCGGTGCCGCTGGACGGCGACTCGCTGGGCGGCGTCCGCGCGTCCGCCCGCTCGGTGGAGGTGTCGGCGCGGGTGGACCGGGTGGTGGAGCGGATCTTCCCCGACGTCCCGGTCGCGCGGCTCGCGGGCGCCCTGGTCGCGCCGGAGCGGGTGGACGTGCGGGTGCAGGGCCCCTCGCGCCTGGTGCGTGCGCTGGACGCGGCTTCGCTCCGGGTGACGGTCGGCGTGGACTCCCTCCCCGCGGTGCTCCCGGCGGGAGGCGCGCCGGCCCCGCTCCGCGTGGGCGGCATCCCCGCGGGCCTTTCGGCCCGCGCCGTTCCCGCCGTCGTCCGCATCTCCGCCGCCGCGGCCCCGGCACCTCCCGCGCCGGACAGCGCCCAGGCGCAGCCGCTTGAGGACGGCCGGTGAGCCGCCCGCCGCTGGTCCTGGGGATCGAGACATCCTGCGACGAGACGTCCGCGGCGGTGCTCCGCGGCGAGACGGAGCTGCTGGGGCACGTGATCTATTCGCAGGACGTGCACCGCCTGTACGGCGGGGTGGTCCCGGAGCTCGCCTCGCGCGTGCACCTGCGCACGCTGGACGACGTGGTGGAGGGCGCGCTCCGCGAGGCGGGCGCGACGCTCGCCGACGTGGACGTGGTGGGGGTCACCGCCGGCCCCGGGCTGGTGGGGGCGCTGCTGGTGGGCGTGGCGTGGGCGAAGGCGGCGGCGTGGGCCGGCGGGAAGCCGGTGGTGGGGGTGCACCACATGGAGGCGCACCTCTTCGCCGCGCAGCTGGAGCACCCGGAGGCGGAGCCGCCCTTCGTGGCGCTGCTGGTCTCTGGCGGGCACACCATGCTCCTCTGGGTCCCCCGCTGGGGCGAATACCACCTCCTGGGCGCCACGCGCGACGACGCGGCCGGCGAGGCGTTCGACAAGGCCGCCAAGGTGCTGGGCCTCCCGTACCCGGGCGGCCCGTCCGTGCAGGAGGCCGCCGGGGGCGGCGATCCCCGCCGCCACCCGCTCCCGCGTCCGCTGCTGCACGGCGGCCAGCGCCCCGGCGAGCCGGACTACTATGCCATGTCGTTCAGCGGCCTCAAGAATGCTCTGCGCCTGCGCGTGCGCGAGGTGGAGAAGGGGGGTGCGCTCGCGGACGAGGTTCCCCACCTGGCCGCCGCCTTCCAGGCCGCCGCCGTGGAGGTGCTGGTGCGCAAGACGATGCGCGCGGTGCAGGCGCAGGGGTGCCGCCGCGTGGTGCTGGGCGGCGGCGTCGCCAACAGCCGCGCGTTGCGCGAGGAGATGCGCCGCGCCCTGGGTCCCGCCGGCGAGCTGTTCGCCCCCTCGCCGCGGCTTTCCACCGACAACGGCGCCATGATCGCCCGCGCCGCGCTCTTCCGCTGGCAGCGCGGCGAGACCGCGGGGCTGGACCTGAACGCGCGCCCGGACCTGCCGTTTCCCGGGCTGGTGCGCGGGGAGGGCAGGGGATAGGGGACAGCCGGCAACGGCGACCCCCTCCCCCGGCCCCTCCCCGCAAGGTGGAGGGGAGAACGACGACGGCACCCCCCATCCCCCCGACCCCCTTCCCCCGCAAGCGAGGGAAGGGGGAGCACGACGGGCCGGCGCGGTTGTCCCCTCCCTCGCTTGCGGGGGAGGGGACAACCGCGCCGGGGTGGGGGGTCCCCGCGGACGCCAGCGCGGAGCCGCGTGAGGGATTTCGGCCCGAAGGGGCGAGACCCGGCGGCTGTTTGCCGGGGCTCGACTCCGTTGGCGAGCGTTGTCTGCTCGCTTACGGAGCCGAAGCCCGACCCCGGCGCCAGCCGGGGGCACGCCCGAACCCTGCCGTTCCGTCTCTGTTTGCTGTTCCTGGCATGCAAGTAGCACTCGACAGGAGGTCGACACGAATGCCCGCCCGCTGAGTGGATGCCCGGCTTGCTGACGATCTTTCACGTTTCCGACCTGCACTTCGGCCCTCCGTACTACCCGGAGGTCGGCGAAGCCGTGCAGCGCTTCGCCGCCGAGCTGCAGCCGGACGTGATCGTGGCTTCCGGCGACTTCACGCAGCGGGCTCGCGAGGACCAGTTCCGCGACGCGCGCGCCTTCCTGGACCGCTTTCCGCGCGCCCCGCTGATCGTGGTCCCCGGCAACCACGACGTGCCGCTGTACCGCGGCCTGGAGCGGGTGCTCTCGCCGTACACGCTGTACGAAAAGTACATCTCGGAGGAGCTGGACACCGTCACCGACGTGCCGGGGGCGCGGATCGTGGCGCTGAACTCCACGGCGCCGCTGCGGGCGATCACCAACGGGCGGATCCACCGCTGGCAGATCGAGCTGGCGCGCCGGGCCTTCGCGGACACGCCCGCGGGGACGCACCGCATCGTGGTGGCGCACCACCACTTCGCGCCGCCGCCGGACTGGGAGGGGGGCGACGTGATGCCCAAGGCGAAGCGCGCCCTGGACGCCTTCACCGAGATGCGCGTGGACCTGATCCTGGGCGGCCACCTGCACCGCAGCTACATCGGCAACTCGCTGGACGTGTACGCCGGCGAGGACCGCGAGCACGGGATCATCATCGCGCAGAGCGGCACCTCCACCTCGCGGCGGGGCCGGGCGCGGGAGCGCGAGAAGAACACCTTCAACGTGCTCAAGCTGGACGCGCGCGCCATCGAGGCGACGCACTACATGTACTTCGACGACGCGGGGGGCTTCGTCCCCACGAGCCGCCACACCTTCTTCCGCCGAGGACGGCCGCCGCTCCCGGGCGAGCACGCGCCGGCCGGGGTGGAGAGAGAGACCGGGGATGCCGACCTTCGACTATCGACGTAAGCTTTCGCTCAAGGAGCAGCTCCCCGCCCTGGGCGCGGGGGTGGGTGCCGGCATCGCCATCGGGGCGTCGGTGTTCTACCTGGCGCGCCTGATGATGCAGCGCACGCCGCTGCGCGGCACCCCCGCGGCGAACCCCGCCGGCGTGGCGCGCCCGGGCGAGGCGTCGCCGTTCCCGTCGGCGCCGGTGCGTCCCCCCGCCGGGCCGCGGTAGTGGCCTCCGCGGACCGCGCGCTCCGGGCGCTCGCCTGGCTGCTGGGCGGGCTGCTGGTGGTCCTCGTGGTGGGCGGCGGCGTCCTCTGGTACCTGACCCGGACCCGCGGCGGGCGCGAGCGCGTCCTGACGCTGACGATGGACCGGCTGGGCGCGGGGATCCGCGGCAAGCTGGAGGTGGAGCGCATCGACGGCAACCTGATCACCGGGGCCAAGCTGTACGGCGTGTCGCTGCGCGACGAGACGGGCGAGCCCTTCGTGCTGGCCGACAGCGCCTTCCTGGACTACGACCTGCGCACGCTCACCACCCCGCGCATCCACATCGAGCGCGCGGTCCTGTACTCGCCCGAGATCTACGTCTACCAGCTCCCGGGCGACACGCTCTGGAACTACCAGAAGCTCTTCCCGCCGGGGGAGAAGCCCGGCCCGCAGCGCTACACGCTGGTGGACCGCGCGTGGGTGGTGGGGGCGAACGTGCGGGTGCGGATCCCCTGGGAGCCCGTGGACACCGCTCCCCGGGCGCGCCGCCGCGAGATCCGCGAGGCGCTGGCGGACACTTCGCCGGTGATGGTGCAGCAGGTGCGGGGCGGCTACCTGCGCACCATCAACCTGCGCGCGGTGAGCGGGGCGCTGCGCGACGTGCGCTTCGCTCCCGGGTCGCAGGCCGGGTCGTACTTCGGCATCGACAGCCTCTTCGGCACGGTGCAGTTCTTCCGCACGCCCTTCCGGGTGGAGCGCATGCGGGGCGAGCTGCAGCTGGTGGAGGACCGGGTGGAGTTCAGCGCCCCCCTCCTGGAGCTCCCCGATTCGCGCTTCTCCACCGCCGGGGTGATCACGCTGGGGAAGCGCGGCGAGGATCCCCGCTACGACGTCACCTTCCGCAGCGACAGCGTGGCGCTCCGGGACCTGCGCTGGCTGTACCCTCGCTTCCCCCGCGACGCCACGGGGGGGCTGACGCTGCTGGTGGAGACCCGCGACGACGGCACCCTGTTCCTCGCCCGCGACATGAGCTTCCGCGCGCCGGGGACCCGCCTTTCCGGCGGGTTCGGGATGATCGCGGGGGACACGCTGAAGTTCGTGGACGTGGACCTCCGGGCGGACCCGCTCGACGCCGCCACGCTCGAGGGTATGCTCCCCGACAGCCTGCCGGTGCGCGGGCTGCGCATCGGGTCGGTGGAGATCGCCGGCCCGCAGTCCCCCCGGAGCCGCTGAGCGGCCCCTCCTTCCCCCTCCACCTCACATTCCATGTCCGACACCGCCTCGCCCGCGGAGCGAGCCTCCCTCGTCCGCGCGGTCGGAGTCCTGGGGCTCGCCGCCGGGATCGTCAACGTCACCGTGGGGGGCGGGATCTTCAGGCTCCCGGCCGGGGTCGCGGGCTCCCTGGGGACCGCGGCGCCGGTGGCGTACGTGGTCTGCGCGCTGGCCATGGCGCTGATCGTCCTGTGCTTCGCGGAGGCGGGGAGCCGGGTGGCGCTCACCGGCGGCCCGTACGCCTACGTGGAGGTGGCGTTCGGCCCGTTCGTGGGGTTCCTGGCCGGGACCCTCCTCTGGCTGGTGGGCACCACGGCGCTCGCCGCCGTGGCCACCATCTTCGCGGATTCCATGGGGAGCCTGCTCCCCGCGCTCGGGGGGCCCGGGGCGCGCGCGGTCTTCCTCGTGGTGGTGTTCGCCCTGCTGGCGGGCCTCAACGTCCGCGGCGTGCGGCAGGGGGTGGCGCTCAACAACGTCGCGACCGTGGCAAAGCTCCTCCCGCTCCTCCTCCTGCTGGGGGTGGGAGCCTTCGCCGTCCGGCCGGAAAACCTCGCGTGGCAGGGGACGCCGGAGGCGGGCGCGGTGGCGCGCACCAGCATCCTGCTCATCTTCGCCTTCGCGGGGATCGAGAGCGCGCTCGTTCCCAGCGGGGAGGTGCGGGACCCGGCGCGCACCGTGCCGCGGGCCGTCTTCCTCGCCATGCTGCTGATCACCCTGCTGTACCTGGGCCTGCACCTGGTGGCGCAGGGAGTGCTGGGAGCGGAGCTGGCCGCCAGCAAGACGCCGCTCGCGGACGCGGCGGGAGCGGCGCTGGGCCCGTGGGGACGCACGCTGATCCTGGTGGGCGCGGCCGTGTCTATGTTCGGGTACGTGAGCGGGATGACGCTCGCGGTGCCGCGCGCGCTGTTCGCCTTCGGGCGCGACGGCTTCCTGCCGCGGGGCCTCGCCGCGGTGCACCCGCGCTGGCGCACCCCGCACGTCGCCATCGCGGTGCAGACGGTGATCGTCTGCGCGCTGGCGATCTCGGGCACCTTCGAGCAGCTGGCCATCCTGGCCAACCTGTCGACGCTGCTCCTGTACGGCGCCTGCGCCCTGGCGTCGTGGGAGCTGCGCCGCAGGAACGTGCGCGCGGACGGCGTGCCCTTCCGCGTCCCCGCCGCCGGCGTGGTGCCGTTCCTGGCGTGCGGCGTGATCGTCTGGATGCTGGGCAGCGTGACGCTGCGCGAATGGGCGGTGACGGTGGGGGTGCTCGCCGCGGCCGCGGTGGTGTTCCTGCTCACCCGCGGGCACCGCGCCGGGATGGCCCGCGTGTCGGCGGAGGGAGCGGCGTAGCCCGCCCGGCCCGGCACGACGCTTCCGCGCGCCCCGGAGCACGGGGCGGCAGCGAGGGCGAAAAGGCGCCCCCGTCCGGAGATCCGGGCGGGGGCGCCGTGTCTCGCAGCCGCGACGGCCTTCGCGTGAGGGATTTCGGCCCGAAGGGGCGAGACCCGGCGGCTGTTTGCCGGGGCTCGACTCCGTTGCAAACGGTAGTAGACGGGTTGCACAATAGATGCAGGACGCAGGGCTTGCTGCGGCTGGACCGGGACTCGGCAAGAGGAGGAGAGCATGCTCACGGTGGCGCGCCTTCGCAAGAGACCTGCGCATCTGTACAACTTCACGGGGCTTACGCTGGAGCAGTTCGATCAGCTCCTGGCTGAGGTGACTCCGGTCTATGCCGCGCGCGAGCGGCAGCGCAAGGACAGGCCTGGGCGCAGACGTGCACCGGGAGCGGGTCATCCCTTCGCGCTGGCTCTGCCGGAGCGGCTGCTGCTGACCCTGATGTACTTGCGCCTGTACGTGAGCGAGCCGCTCCTGGGCTACCTCTTCGACGTGCATCCGAGCAGCATCAATCGAGAGAGGAACCTGCGCATGGTCCCTGCCCTGACCCAGGTGCTGCCCATGCCTGCACGAGAGGAATGGGGCTTGGTCCGGTCCCCGGAGTCGCAGGGCGCCAGACGCGGCAAGCGCATCGACACGCTGGAAGAGCTGCTACGGCGCCATCCGGAGATCGCCGAGGTGCTCATCGACGCTACCGAGCAGCCTCTACGGCGGCCCAAGGACCCTCAGGCCAGGCGCGAGCGCTACTCGGGGAAGAAGAAGCGGCATACGGCCAAGACGCAGGTGACGACCACACGGGACAAGCGCGTTCTGCACGCGAGTCGGTGGGTGCCCGGTAGCCTGCACGACATGACGCTGCTGCGCTTCAGCGGTGTGCTCCACGCTCTGCCTGGGAGCGTGCGCGTCGCACGCCTGGACCGTGGCTATGAGGGTGCGAAGGACGCCTACCCCACAGCGGCCGTCGAGCAGCCCTTCAAGACCCACCGCACTCAGCGACTGACCTGGCTCGGGCACGCCTACAACCGGATGCAGGCCCGATTGCGCATCGTCGTCGAGCATGCCCTGGCCGCCCTGAAGCGCTACCGCATCCTGGCGGAACTCTACCGCGGGCAGATGCAGCGCTACGACGACTGCTTCGGCGTCGTCTGCGGCTTGCAGAACTTCCGTGTCATGGGCCGCCTCTCCTGGTGAGCCTCACCCCTCCGCTCCTTGACTACGCCGCTTCGCGCCTCTTCCGCTCTCCAGCTATTGTGCAACCCGTCTAGTATCGTTTGCTACGGAGCCGAAGCCCGACCCCGGCGCCAGCCGGGGGCACGCCCGGACCCTGCTCTTCGACCCGCTTCAACAGGATCCGCGCGACAGATTGCGCGGTGCGCGGGGAAGCGGTAGCATGCGGCGTCGCGCCTGCAGGACGCCGCGGCTGGACCCCCGTTCTTCGCAACCCGACCCGCAGACCATGACCGCCCAAGACCTCCTCGCCGTTCCCCCTGCCCGCGCGGCCATCCTCGCGCCCGTGCTGGAGCGCCTCCTGGCCGCGCGCAGCGTGGTGCTCGTCACGCACGTGCACGCCGACGGCGACGGGAGCGGGTCGGAGGCGGCGACTGCGGCGTGGCTGGAAGGGCGGGGGATCCGCGCGGCGATCGTGAACCCCACGCCCTTCCCGGACACCTTCCGCTTCCTCCTGCACCGGCCGGACGTGGTGGCCGACCTGGGGACGGAGGCGGGCGAGGCCGCGCTCGCGGAGGCCGACCTTTTCGTGGTGCTGGACACCAGCGAGCCGCAGCGGGTGGGCGGCCTGGCGCCGCGCCTGCCGCGGGACCGGACGCTGGTGGTGGACCACCACCCGGCGGGGCGCGAGGTGGTGGGCGACGTGGCGGTGCAGGACGCCACCGCCGCGGCCACGGGCGAGCTGGTGTACGACCTGGTGCGCCTGGCCGGGGACGAGCTGTCGCCGCAGGCGGCGCTCGGCGCGTACGTGGCGCTGGTGAGCGACACCGGCTCCTTCCGCTACGGCAACACCACGCCGCGGGTGCACGCCATCGCCGCGGAGCTGATGGGGCGGGGGATCGACCCCGAGATGGTGTACCGCCGACTCTTCGCCACGGCGCCGCGGCGGCGCCTGGACCTGCTGCGCGCCGCGCTGGACGAGCTGCACGTGGACGCGGAGGCGGCGCTCGCCTGGATGGTGGTGGACGGCGCGGTCGCCGCGCGGCTGGGTGCCACCTCGGAGGACTTCGACGGGCTCATCGAGCACGTCCGCTCCATCGAGGGCACCGAGGTCGCGCTCCTCTTCCGTGGCACCCCCGAGGGCGAGACCAAGATCTCGTTCCGCTCCAACGGCGAGACGGACGTGAACCGGATCGCGCGGCAGTTCGGGGGCGGCGGGCACGTCAAGGCGTCGGGCGCGCTGGTGCCGGGAGCGCCCGGAGAGGTGGCGGCGCGGGTGGTGGCCGCGGTGCGGGAGGCGCTGGCGGGGAGTGCGGCGTGAAGGAGCGTCCGAACCACCGGCGCTACATCGAAGTGCTGCAGAGCATGACGCCCGATCAGCGCCTGAGCAAGGCGTTCGAGCTCTCCGAGTTCACCCGCGCTCTCTTCGTCCAGGGCCTCCGCGCCCGCCACCCCGAGCTGGGGCCGGAAGAGTTCGCGAAGCTGCTGCGCTCGCGATTGGACAAATGTCACAACAGGAACGACTGAGGGTCAGGACTCCGGCCTCAGCCTGTCCTGTGCGACATGGCGGATGTGGAGGATGTGCACTTCGGTCTTCTGGATGGTGAAGAGAATGCGGTGCGAGCGGTACAGCAGCTGGCGTATCTCCTCTTCGAAGGCGTCATTCTCCGGTGCGCGGGCGCAGCGTTCCGGCATGCGTGAAAGGGTCTCCAGCACGACGAGCAGGCCCTCGAGCCATGCCTCGGCCGTGAGTGGCGAGTGCTCCTGGATATAGAGATACGCTGCCTCCGCGTCTGCTTCCGCCGGCGGCTGGATGAGGACGGAGAACCTCACCCGTCGCGTCGCCCCCGGTGGCGCTCTCCGATCGCCCTTAACGCCTCGGCTGCCGGCCGGCCCTCGCCCCGGTGCATGGAGTCCAGGCCCAGACGGATGCCGACGATGGTCTCGGCTCTCTCCACCACCTCCAGCAGCCGCTCGTAAGACTCGGCGTCCTGCACCACCACCTCCGCGCGGCCATTCACCGTCAGTACCTCGGGCCTCCCGGTCGCCTTCAGCCGCTCGATGTGCTCCCGCGTCTTCCTCTGGAAGTCCGTCAGGGAGTAGATGTCCCGTAGCTGGATCACGGTGCCCGCCTTTCTGGGGATTCGCATGGAATTTCATGTTACCCCTTCGACACGCGGCCGTCAACCCGGCACTCGCGCCCTGAAGCCGACGAAAAACGAAAAGGGCGCTCCGTCGTTCCGGGGCGCCCTCTTCGCCGACGTCCAGCGGGGGCCGACTACCCCTCGCCCTCCAGGTACGTGTACCCGGCGAGCCCGGCGATGTAGTCCGCGATGAACGCGTTCGCCTCCGCGCGGCTGAGGCCCGGAGCCTTCTGCACCTTGCGGCGGAAGGTGGCGATCAGGTCCTGCGAGTTGAACTGCACGTAGTTCAGCACCTCCGTCACCGTGTCGCCGTGCACCAGGTCGCCGATCTCGTAGCCGCCGTCGGTGAGGCGCACGTGCACCGCGTTGGTGTCGCCGAACAGGTTGTGCAGGTCGCCCAGGATCTCCTGGTACGCGCCCGTCAGAAAGATCCCCAGCACGTACGGCTCCTCGTGCCGGAAGGTGTGCAGCTCCAGGCTGGGCTTCGCCTTCCGCCACCCCACGAAGCGGTCGATCTTGCCGTCCGAGTCGCAGGTCATGTCCTGCAGCGTCCCGCGCCGCGTGGGCTCCTCGTCCAGCCGGTGCACCGGCATGATGGGGAAGAGCTGGTCGATGGCCCACGAGTCCGGGAGCGACTGGAAGAGCGAGAAGTTGCAGAAGTAGCGGTCCACCAGGATCGCGCTCAGCTCCGGGAGGATGTCCTCGTACTCCTCCGGGTCCGCCGCCGCCAGGTGCGCCACGCGGTTCATCACCGCCAGGTACAGGCGCTCCCCGTGGGCGCGGTCGCGCAGCGTCAGCGTGCCGCTGTTGAAGTGCGTCTGCATCTGCTCCTTCGCGAAGGTGGCATCGTGGTACACCTCGCGCAGGTTCCGCTCGTCCAGCTCCTTGTACGTCGCCGACAGCTCGTGCACCAGCAGGTGCGCCTCCTCCGGCACCTCCTCCGGCGTTTCCGCGATCTGCGTCTCCAGGTCGATCACGTTGATCAGCAGCAGGGCGTGGTGCGCCGTCAGCGCCCGCCCCGACTCCGAGATCACGTGCGGCATGGGGACCTCGGCCTCCCGGCTCGCCTCCGCCAGCGAGTAGATGATGTCGTTGGCGTACTCCTGGATGGAGTAGTTGACGCTGGCGTGCGTGGTGGAGCGCGACCCGTCGTAGTCCACCCCCAGCCCGCCCCCCACGTCCACGTACTCGATCTCCACCCCCAGCTGCCGCAGCTCCACGTAGAAGCGCGACACCTCCGCCATCCCCAGCTTGACGTTGCGGATGTCGGGGATCTGCGAGCCTAGGTGGAAGTGGAGCATCCGCAGGATCCCCAGCTTCCCCGCCGCCTCCAGCTTGTCCAGCACCCGCACCAGCTGCGAGGAGTTGAGGCCGAACTTGCTCTTTTCCCCCGCCGACTCCGACCACTTGCCGGCCCCGGCGGTGGACAGCTTGACCCGCACCCCCGCGGTGGGCTCCACGTCCATCTCGCGGGCCACCTTGAGGAGGATGTCCACCTCGCTGATCTTTTCCAGGACGATGAGCACCTTGTGCCCCAGCCGCTGGCCCATCAGCGCCAGCCGCAGGTACTCCTCGTCCTTGTAGCCGTTGCAGACGATCAGGTGGTCCGTGCGCTCCGCGAGCGCCAGCACCGCCATCAGCTCCGGCTTGCTCCCCACCTCCAGCCCCACCCCGTGCGGCTCCCCGAAGGCCACGATCTCCTCCACCACGTGGCGCTGCTGGTTCACCTTGATGGGGTAGACGGTGGTGTAGCGCCCCGTGTACTCGAACTCGCGGATCGCCGTGCGGAAGCGGTCCGTGAGCGTCTCGATGCGCGTGCGCAGGATGTCCGAGAAGCGCAGCAGCACCGGGAGGCCCACCCCCTGCTGCTCCAGGTCCGTCGCCAGCTCGAAGAGGTCCAGCCCGCGCTCCGTGTCCTTGGTGGGGTGCACCGTGACGTGCCCCTTCGGGTTGATGCCGAAGTACCCGATCCCCCACCCGTCCACGTTGTACAGCTCGCGGGAGTCCTCGATCGTCCAGTTCGTGCTTATGGCGTCCTCCGTGGTGCCCATGTTCCCCTCGTCGGTTGGAGCGGCGACAAAGTTACGGAAATCTCTCCCCGGCGAAAGTAGCGGCGGGCAACGGCTTGATTCGCGCGGCGCCCCGGTGGTAGTTTGCGCCCGCCCCATCCACCATAACGCGCCGCAACGGTATCCATGTTCTCGTACCGCCGCCCGGACTTCACGCTCCCCCGTTTCGCCGGCGCCCCCGACGTCCGCTGGGAGGCCGCCCCCGCGGACGGGGTGCTCCCCGAGGGGTTCTTTTCCACCACCAACCTCCCCACCTACGTCCGCGTCGCCGGGGAGTGGAAGCTGCCGCGCGAGCCCCGCATGGACTCCGCCCTGGTGCTGGACGCCGACGGCGTCCCCCGCGTGCTGGAGGGGCGCTACGTCCGCGGCGGCCAGCCGGTGGCCATGGGCCTCGCCGAGGACGGCTCCGAGGGGATCTTCGTCCACGCCGCGGGCCTCACCGGCGATCCCGACCCCGGCCCCGAGGGCGAGTTCAAGTTCATGTCCTCCGAAGTGTCCCGCGAAAAGCCCACCGACTACCAGTCCATGGCCCGCGTGCTGGTGGAGGAAAAGGCCCGCGGCGGCCACGTCATCTGGGTGGTGGGCCCGGCGGTGCTCCACTCCCGCGGCCGCGACACCCTCGCCTGGTTCGTGGAGAGCGGCTACGTGGGCGTGCTCTTCGGCGGCAACGCCGTCGCCGTGCACGACATCGAGTCCGCCACCCTGGGCACCACGCTGGGGATGAACAGCCGCGGCATCCCCGTGGAGGGCGGGCACGCCTTCCACATGCGGGCGATCAACCGCGTACGCAAGGCGGGGTCCATTCCCGCCGCCGTCGAGCAGGGGATCATCGAGCACGGCGTGATGCACGCCTGCGTCACCAGCGGGGTGCCGTTCATCCTCGCCGGCTCCATCCGCGACGACGGCCCGCTCCCCGACACCATCACCGACGCCGTCCGCTGCCAGGAGGCCATGAAGGAGCACACGCGGCGCTGCACCGCCGTCATCATGATCGCCACGGCGCTGCACTCCATCGCCACCGGCAACATGCTCCCCTCCTACGTGTGGCGCGAGGACACCGGCGAGGTGCGGCCGCTCTCCACCATCTGCGTGGACTCGTCGGAGTTCGTGGTGTCCAAGCTCAAGGACCGCGGCACCCACCAGGCGTTCGGGGTCATCACCAACGCGCAGGACTTCCTCCACGTGCTGCGATATTACGTGGAGGCCGAAGCCGCCGCGTTCGAGGCCGAGCAGGCGTCGTCACAGGGCTCAGCTTGACGAGTTCCTGCCGCTTCGGTGGGTCAGGAGTTGGGGCCGCTCCGGAGCCCGGCGAACCTGCTGCCGGTCTCCTGCGCGGGCTCCGGGAGCCTCGCCAAACAGCCGGCGAGTCTCCCTGCGCCGGAGGGAGCCAGCCGAAACGGCCCGGCTGTCTCCCTCCGCGACGGATTCGGGGGATACTGCGGAACGGCGAACGGCGGCCCCCTCCCCCCGGCCCCCTCCCCCGCAAGCGGGAGAGGGGGAGAAGGGCACTGCACCACCAGTTGGCCCCCTCTCCCAGAATTGGGAGAGGGTGGCGAGCCTCAAGCGAGCCGGGTGAGGGCCGTAGCCGTTGCAGGCTGTTCCCTGCTCCCTGTTCCCTGTTCCCTGCAGTTCCGTGGAGCTGAGCCCTCACCTGGCCGCGGCGCTCGCGGCGGCGGGCGGCACCGTCGACCCGGAGCGCGTCGACCGGGTGTGGCTGTTCCCGGCGCGGCAGACCGGCGACCGGGAGACGGGGCTCGCGGTGCTCGCCAGCTGGCCCCGGGGCGAACCCGCCTCCGACCGGCGCGGGGTGTGGACGCTGGAATACCAGGTGGAGCAGCTCGCCGGGGGGAAGTCGCGGCGCACCGATTCGCTCACCGAGCAGGCGGTCGTGCCGGCGGGAATGGTGGAGCGCGTGATCGAGGGGGTGCTGCGGCGGCTGGGCACCGAAAGCGAGACGCCGCGGATGGAAGAGGTGGGCGGGAGCCCGGAGCGGTGGGCGGCACTGCTGGCGCAGGGCGGTGCAGCTTGACTCAGGCCATCGAGAATGATTATTGTTTGCGATGGGATTCCGCCTGCTCCCGCACGTGAGGGACCGCGCATGAACGACTTTCCGCACATCTCGCCCGCTCCGCGGCAGGAGCTGTCCCCCTACATCCACCTTTTCCGCCGCTACCTTCGCCAGCAGAACCTGCCGGTGACGCAGCAGCGCGAGGTGGTCGCCGACGTCATCTTCAACTCGTCCGAGCACCTGTCCGTGGAGGACATCGAGGCGCAGCTGCGGACCCGCGGCGAGCGCATCGGCAAGGCCACCATCTACCGCACCATGGAGATCCTGGTGCGGAGCGGGCTGGTGGTGGAGCACGACTTCGGCGAGGGGTTCAAGCGCTACGAGCACCTGTTCGGGCAGCAGCCGGAGCACGAGCACCTCATCTGCACCCACTGCGGCCACGTCACCGAGTTCCAGCGGCCCGAGGTGCACCGCATCGAGGAAGAGGTCGCCCGGCAGCACGGCTTCCTCCCCACCCGGCACCGCCTGGAGATCTACGGCCTGTGCGCCGGGTGCCAGGCCGCCGGCGTCACGGTGGCGTACCACGGCCTCACCTGCCCGGCGCTCGACGTCGCCTGATCGACGGCGGGGTTCGGGCGTGCCCCCGGCTGCGCCGGGGTCGGGCTGTGGCTCGGCAACGGCTGCGGGAGGGGGAGGCGCAACGGCGCCTCCCCCTCTTCGCTGCAGCGTACTCTGCGAAAGTTGACGCGGCGGCGCCGAGCGCTTCTTTTGCGCGGCGAACGGCAACAGTCACTCCGACCGGCAGGCAGCCAATGTCCGACCAGATCCCCGACGCGCTCCGCGACCTCCCCTGGGAGCTCCCCCGCAACTTCCTCGGCCTGGAAGGCGAGCCGGGGAGCTGGGAAGGCGCGGACGTCGTCGTGCTCCCCATTCCCTACGAGTCCACCGTCTCGTACCAGGGCGGAACCAAGCGGGGCCCCGCCGCCATCATCGAAGCCTCCCGCTACATCGAGCTGTACGACCAGGAGCTGGACGCCGAGCCGGGTCCCGAGGTGGGCGTGTGCACGCTCCCCGCGCTGCACCTGACCTCCGCGGGCCCCGAGGCGGCCGTGGCCGAGCTGCGCCAGGCCTACGACGCCGTCCTGGAAGCGGCCGGCGACCGGCTGGTGATCGGGCTGGGCGGCGAGCACTCCATCTCCAGCGCCCCCGTGCTGGCCCACGCCGCGCGGCTGCCGGCAGGGCAGCGCCTTTCCGTGCTCCAGTTCGACGCCCACGGCGACCTGCGCCTGGAGTACGAGGGCTCGCCGTACTCGCACGCCGCGGTCATGGCGCGCTGCATCGACGACGTGAACCTCGTGCAGGTGGGGATCCGCGCCATCACCGCCGACGAGCGGCAGCTGATCCGCGACCGCAGCATCACCACCCTCTTCGCCGACGAGATGTGGCGCGACGACGCCTGGATCGACCGGGCCATGGCGGCGCTGGGCGACACGGTGTTCATCACCTTCGACGTGGACTACTTCGACCCGTCGCTGATGCCCGCCACCGGCACCCCCGAGCCGGGCGGCCCCGCGTGGTACCCCACCATGCAGCTCCTCCGCCGCGTATTCACCGAGAAGAAGGTGGTGGGGGTGGACGTGGTGGAGCTCGCGCCCATCGGCGGCAACGCCGCGCCGGATTTCGTGGCCGCCAAGCTGGTGTACAAGATGGTCGGCTACCGCTGGCTCGCGCGCCGGGGATAGCAAGCCGCCCGCACCCTCACGCCACGGGGCGGCACCGGCGGGTCGGTGCCGCCCCGCTCCGTTTCCGCGGCCGCGGCACGAAACTCCCGGTGGCGCCCCGCCTCGCGAGAAACCGTCGCCGTCCCGGGGCCCCGATGTCCACCACGCGTCCGCCCGCATCGTCCGCCCGCCCCTCCACCTTCCGCGCGCTGCGCTCCCGCAACTACCGCCTCTTCTACGGCGGGCAGGGCGTGTCGCTGGTGGGCACCTGGATCACCCGCGTCGCCACCGGCTGGCTGGTGTACCGGCTCACCGGCTCCGCCGCCATGCTGGGGGTGGTGGGCTTCGCCGGCCAGGTCCCCACCTTCCTGCTCGCGCCCTTCGCGGGCGTCTGGGTGGACCGGCTGGACCGGTACCGCGTGCTGGTGGTCACCCAGGTGGTCTCCATGCTCCAGTCGTTCGCGCTGGCCGCGCTCGCGCTCACCGGGCGCATCGACATCGCCCACGTGATCGCGCTGAGCGCCGTGCAGGGGATCGTCAACGCCTTCGACACCCCCGCGCGGCAGGCCTTCCTGGTGGAGATGGTGGACGACCGCGAGGACCTGCCCAACGCCATCGCCCTCAACTCGTCCATGGTCAACGGAGCGCGCCTGGTGGGGCCCTCGGTGGCGGGCGTGGTGATCGCCGCGGCGGGCGAGGCCTGGTGCTTCCTCGCCGACGGAATCAGCTACCTGGCCGTCATCGCCTCGCTCCTCGCCATGCGGGTGGCGCGCCGCCCCCGCCCGGCCACGGACACGCGGGTGCTGCAGGAGCTGGAGGAAGGCTTCCGCTACGCCTTCGGCTTCGCGCCCATCCGCGCCCTGCTGCTCCTGCTGGCGCTGGTGAGCCTCACGGGGATGCCGTACACCGTGCTGATGCCCGTCATCGCCACCGGGACGCTGCACGGCGGGCCGCACACCCTGGGCTTCCTGATGGGCGCGTCGGGCGTGGGAGCCCTCGCCGGGGCGCTCTACCTCGCCTCGCGGCGCAGCGTGCTGGGGCTGGGGCGCGTCATCCCGCTCGCGGCGGCGCTTTTCGGCGCGGGGCTGGTCGCGTTCGGCCTGTCGCGCTCGCTCGCCCTGTCGCTGGTGCTGATGCTCGCCACGGGGAGCGGCTTCATGGTGCAGATGGCGTCCAGCAACACGGTGATCCAGACCATCGTGCGCGAGGACATGCGCGGACGGGTGATGGCCTTCTACACCATGGCCTTCATGGGCACCGCGCCCTTCGGCTCGCTCCTCGCCGGCGTGCTCGCCGAACGCTTCGGCGCCCCGCGGACGCTGATGGCGGGCGGGGTGGCGTGCATCGTGGGCGCGGCGCTCTTCGCCCGCACCCTGCCGCGGCTCCGGGAGGAGGTTCGGCCCCTGTACGTGGAGCGCGGCATCCTCCCGCCCATCGCCGCCGGGCTGCAGGACGCGGACGGGCTGCGCAGCAGCGTGGAGCGATAGCGGGCCGGGGGTGGACCAAACACCCCGTTTCCATTATCTTACATGGCTGTTTCCGAGAGCGGGCACCTCGTGTCGAGGGGCCCGCGGTTCGTTTGATGCAGCGTCTCCATCTTCACCGAACATCCAGGCCCCCGGGTCCGAGGGATTGAGCATGCCGATCCGCAACATCGCAATCATCGCACACGTCGACCACGGGAAGACCACCCTGGTGGACCACATGCTCCGCCAGGCCGGGACCTTCCGCGAGAACCAGCACGTGCAGGAGCGCGTGATGGACTCCAACCCGCTGGAGCGCGAGCGGGGGATCACCATCCTCGCGAAGAACCTGTCCGTCCGCTGGGCCGACACCAAGATCAACATCGTCGACACCCCGGGCCACTCCGACTTCGGCGGCGAAGTGGAGCGCATCCTCCGCATGGTCGACGGCGTCGTCCTGCTGGTGGACGCGGCCGAGGGGCCCATGCCGCAGACCCGCTTCGTCACGCGCAAGGCGCTGGAGCTGGGGCTGCAGCCCATCGTGGTCATCAACAAGATCGACCGCGGCGACGCCGACCCCGCCCGCGTGCACGACGAGGTGCTGGAGCTGTTCATGGAGCTGGAGGCCGCCGACTACCAGCTGGACTGCCCCTTCCTGTACGCGGTGGGCCGCGAGGGCGTCGCCATGCGCCATGCCCGCGACCCGCGCAAGGACCTGAAGCCGCTCTTCGACACCATCGTGGAAACGATCCCGCCGCCCAGCAGCGACGCGGAGGGCCCGTTCCAGATGCTGGTGTCCACCATCGACTACTCGCCGTACCTGGGCCGCCTGGCCATCGGGCGCATCGAGCGCGGCGTGGCCCGCGTGGGCGAGGGCGTCGTGGTGCTGGAGCACGGCGCGGAAGAGGGCGCCAGCCACGAGCGGGCGCGCATCAGCAAGCTCTTCTCCTTCGAGGGGCTGGAGCGGGTGGAGGCCGAGTCGGCCGGCGCCGGCGACATCGTGGCCATCGCCGGGATCCCCAACGTGGACATCGGCGCCACCGTCTGCGACCCGGACCACCCGGAGGCGATGGAGGGGATCGCGGTGGAGGAGCCCACCGTGTCCGTGGACATGATGGTGAACATGTCGCCCTTCGCCGGGCGGGAAGGGAAGTACGTCACCTCGCGCCAGCTCCGCGACCGCCTCTACAAGGAGCTGGAGCGCAACGTGGCGCTCCGCGTGGAGGATACCGAGTCCGCCGACACCTTCACCGTGTCCGGCCGCGGCGAGCTGCACCTGGGGATCCTGATGGAGACCATGCGGCGGGAGGGATACGAGTTCGCGGTGTCGCGGCCGCGCGTCATCCTCAAGAAGGGTCCCGGCGGCGAGATGACGGAGCCCTACGAGGAGGTCACCATCGACGTCCCCGAGAACCTCATGGGGCCGGTGATCGAGAAGCTGGGGCAGCGCCGCGCCGAGATGCTGGAGATGAAGAACCCGGGCGGCGGGCTGGTGCGCCTGGTCTACAAGGTCCCCGCGCGCGGCCTGTTCGGCTACCGCTCGGACTTCCTCACCGACACCCGCGGCGAGGGGATCCTGCACCACCGCTTCATGGAGTACGGCCCCTACGTGGGCCCCATGAGCACCCGCAACCGCGGCGTCCTGGTGAGCATGGTCGACGGCGAGAGCATCGCCTTCGCGCTGGGGAACCTGCAGGAGCGCTCCACCTTCTTCATCGCGCCGGGCGTGGCGGTGTACGAGGGGATGATCGTGGGCGAGAACTCGCGCCCCGGCGACATGGAGGTGAACGTCGCCAAGGGCAAGAAGCTCACGAACATGCGCGCCTCGGGGAGCGACGACAACATCCTCCTGGAGCCGCCGCGCCAGATGACGCTGGAGGACGCCATGGGGTACATCGCCGACGACGAGCTCATCGAGGTGACGCCCAAGTCGCTCCGGCTGCGCAAGCGGCTGCTGAACGCCAGCGACCGCAAGAAGGCCTCGCGCGCGGCCTCCTGATCCGGGCGCGGACCGCACGGCAGCACGATTCGAGCCCCGGGGAGCCACGCTCTCCGGGGCTTGACACTTGGGGCGAGCGTTATACTATTGCCGCGAGTTGGCCCCGTGGTCGGCATCTTCCTTGCCGTCCGAAAACCCCCGCGGAGCGCCTTTCTCCCCACCTGACAGGAGACTTCGGAATGACGGACCTGATCGTGCGGCCGGTGAGCGACGTAGCGGTCGAGCTTGAGGAACTGCTGGTCGCCCGGTTCGAGGAGGAAGACGAGGACGCAGTGGAGGGAGATGGGGAGGAGGACTGGGACGAGGACGGCGATTGGGACGACGACGACGACTGGGATGACGAGGACGACGACTGGGACGACGAGGACGAGGAGTGGGGCGAGGACGAGGAGTGGGAGGAAGGCGACGACGCCTGAGCGCGTCCCCTTGACGGGGCGCGGAGGGGCCTCTAAATTCTCCCCTCCTTGCCCCGGACGCGGTGGGATTGCTCTCCGAAGCGGCCGGGAAGGGGTTGACGGACGGACCCGAGAGGGTTAAGTTTTTGGTCTGTCTTCGGTGGGCATCGCCCACCGTATGGTTGTTTGAAAATCGAGGTTTGGATGTCTGTGTGGGCCTCGCTCGGGAGCACACCTTCTCCCGGGCTGGTGCAGCGCGCTTCGGCGCGTGAGCACGAGAGGTCGTCAAAGGCGAAAATTCCGAACGGAACGATTGCGTTCTGTTCAACGGAGCTATATCGAAATCTCTAATGGAGAGTTTGATCCTGGCTCAGGACGAACGCTGGCGGCGCGCTTAACACATGCAAGTCGAACGGGGTCAGGGCTTCGGCTCTGGTCTAGTGGCGAACGGGTGCGTAACACGTGAGCAACCTGCCCCTGCATGGGGGATAACCCTGGGAAACCGGGGCTAATACCGCATGCGCTCTGGGAGCTACCTGGCTCTTTGAGGAAAGTCCCTTTCGGGGGATGTGCAGGGAGGGGCTCGCGGCGTATCAGCTAGTTGGTGGGGTAACGGCTCACCAAGGCGACGACGCGTAGCCGGTCTGAGAGGACGACCGGCCACATTGGGACTGAGATACGGCCCAGACTCCTACGGGAGGCAGCAGTGGGGAATCTTGCGCAATGGGCGAAAGCCTGACGCAGCGACGCCGCGTGGGGGAGGAAGCTTTTCGGAGTGTAAACCCCTGTCAGGAGGGAAGAACGGGCGCCCGAGGAAATGCGGGTGTTTTGACGGTACCTCCAGAGGAAGCACCGGCTAACTCTGTGCCAGCAGCCGCGGTAATACAGAGGGTGCGAGCGTTGTTCGGAATTACTGGGCGTAAAGCGCGCGTAGGCGGCTTCTTAAGTCTTACCGTGAAATGCCGGGGCTCAACCCCGCGCACGTCGGGGGATACTGGGGAGCTGGAGACAAGTAGAGGCGAGCGGAATTCCGGGTGTAGCGGTGGAATGCGTAGAGATCCGGAAGAACACCAGAGGCGAAGGCGGCTCGCTGGGCTTGGTCTGACGCTGAGGCGCGAAAGCGTGGGGAGCGAACAGGATTAGATACCCTGGTAGTCCACGCCGTAAACGATGGATGCTAGACGCTGGGCGGATCGACCCGGTCAGTGTCGCAGCTAACGCGATAAGCATCCCGCCTGGGGAGTACGGCCGCAAGGCTGAAACTCAAAGGAATTGACGGGGGCCCGCACAAGCGGTGGAGCATGTGGTTTAATTCGAAGCAACGCGAAGAACCTTACCTGGGCTTGACATGCATTTGAAACTCCGGTGAAAGCCGGAGCCCTCTTCGGAGCAGGTGCACAGGTGCTGCATGGCTGTCGTCAGCTCGTGTCGTGAGATGTTGGGTTAAGTCCCGCAACGAGCGCAACCCTTATTCTCTGTTACCAGCGGGTGATGCCGGGGACTCTGAGAAGACTGCCGGTGACAAACCGGAGGAAGGTGGGGACGACGTCAAGTCATCATGGTCCTTACGCCCAGGGCTACACACGTGCTACAATGGCCAGGACAAACCGTTGCAAGACCGCGAGGTGGAGCGAATCGGAGAAACCTGGTCCAAGTTCGGATTGCAGTCTGTAACTCGACTGCATGAAGCTGGAATCGCTAGTAATCGTGGGTCAGCTACACCACGGTGAATACGTTCCCGGGCCTTGTACACACCGCCCGTCACGCCATGGGAGTCGGGAGCGCCCGAAGTCCGTGACTCAACCCTTCGGGGGGAGAGCGGCCGAAGGCGAGCTCGGTGACTGGGGCGAAGTCGTAACAAGGTAGCCGTAGGGGAACCTGCGGCTGGATCACCTCCTTTCAGAGAAGCCGAGTAAGTCCTTCGGGGCAGAAAGGCACTCGCAAGTCGACCCCACAGACATCCTTTCCTTGGTTTCAGGGCCTGTAGCTCAGTTGGTTAGAGCGCACGCCTGATAAGCGTGAGGTCGGCCGTTCGAATCGGCCCAGGCCCATTTTTATAAGTGATTGCCCCAATGCTGCTTACGCGGTGTTGGGGTTTTTGCTTCTTCCAAATTCCTTTTTTTGCTGTCAATTGGTCACTGGCAATTGAGCCCGACTTCACATCAGTCATCCCTCCGGCTACTTGGTTTCTCCAGTGCTGTGAGGGCATCCCGCGTCTCCTCCACGCCCACGTCGCCGTAGACCCGGCTCAGCGTCTCGCGGGCGGACGGTCGGCCGCACAGGACGGCGGGCCTGCCTGCTCCCTCGGGTGTTCCCCTCGCCGGCGAGCCCGTTCTACCTCCTCTGCGTTGCAAGGGATCGTTCCCCTGGACCGTATGGGGCAGGACGGCGCGGCGTGCCGCAAAGCTCTTTCCAGGGCGGAGAACTACCCTCGTAGTCCTCCTCTGCCTCGTCCAGATCGGGACGGTTCACTCCGCGAGGGGTTGTCCTCCGACAACCTGGCGGATAACGTGCCATGGTAGGCCGTGTGCCCGTCCCCCTCTTCCCGTAGCGATCCTCCCTCCGAACCTCGCGATGCCCTCCATGGACGCAGCGATGCCGACCCACGAGAAATGGTCGGCAGTGAACCGGGAGTTTCTCCAGTTCGTCCAGGAGAACCCGGAATACCTCGACCGGGCAACCTTCGCCTCCATCCACGAGGACCGGTCGCTCCGCAAGTTCCCGCTGCAGGGGTGGCCGTTCTTCATCGGGAGCGAGCGGCTGCGCGCGCTCGCGGAGATGGCGCTCGGGGTGGACCGGCTCATCAAGGGAGCGATCGAGCGCTTCCTGCGCGGCGACGCGGCGCGGGTCCTGGAGTTCTATCGCCCGAACCTGGAGGACGTCAGTCCCGAGGACTTCCTCGCCATCATGATCGACGAGGTGGAGCTCCGGATGCTGGTGGGAGAGCCCAGCGGGGTACGGGCGGCGCTTTCCCGCGGCGACTACCTCGAGACCCGGGAGGGGCTGAAGCTGCTCGAGCTCAACGCGGGCGGGTTCCTGGGTGGGCTCCAGACCCAGGCAATCGGGGAGCTCCACCTCCGGTCTCCCGCCGTGTCGCGCTTCCTGGAAGAGCGGGGACTCCACGCGAGTACGCCGCGAACGCTGGGAGCCCTCTTCCGGCACTTGGTGGAGGACACCGCCCGGCAGGGCGCGTGGAGGGAGGGGGAGTTCAACGTGGCGTTCCAGATCTACCCGCACGAGGAGGAATGGAGCGACATGCACCGGGAGGAGGTGTATACCCGCGAGCTGCGCCGGGTGCTGGCGGAGAGCGGGGCGGCTCCCGGGGGGAGGGTGGTGCTCTGCAGCGCCGAGGACTTCGTGGAGGAGGGGGGCGTCGTCCGCGTGGGGGGAGTGCCGGTGCACGCGGTCATCGAGATGCACGACGGCTCCGCCGACATGACTGGCCTGCTCGCGCACTTCAAGCACCGCCGCGTCAACCTTTTCAGCGGGCCGATCACCGCCCTCCTCCTCGACAAGCGGAACCTGGTGCTCGTCTCGGAGCACGCAGGTTCCGCCGAGTTCACCGCCGCCGAGCGGGAGCTGATCGAGAGGCACATTCCCTGGACCCGGAGGGTACTTCCGTCGAAGACCACCTTCCGCGGCCGCCCGATCCGTCTCCCCGACGACCTGGTGGAGCGACGGGAGGACTTCGTGCTCAAGAAGGCCAACTCGCTGGGAGGGAGCTACGTCCACATCGGGAGGTTCCGCTCCGGTGACGAGTGGCGCCGCCTGGTGTCGCGTGCCGTGCACGAGGAGGACTGGGTCGTGCAGGAATACCTGGAGACGGTCCCGTACTGCTTCCAGAGCGGGGAATCCGGGGCGGCCCGGTTCGACCTGGTATGGGGCCTCTTCGTATTCGGGGACCACTTCGGGGGGGCGTTCCTGCGGATGCAGCCCACGGAAGGTGGGAGTGGCGTGGTGAACGCCAAGCAGGGGGCCGAGGTCGGCGCCCTGCTGGAGGTTCCCCGGTGAGCGGCGTGGGCTGCGGGCGGGCGTGCTTTGTATTCCTTGACGGGAAATAACCTTATATGTATTCTCGGGGGCCGGACGCCGGGCCGGCTAACCCCTGATCGCAGTCGTTGGATGCAGTAGAACCCTCGCCGCGGGGGAGCTCTTCCGGCCTGCGCCGGTTTGCCCCCAGCGGTGAGGCACGCTGGCAGCTTCCTTCTCCACGCGCTCTTCGGGCGATCGCTGCGCAGCTCGTAAGAAGACAGGAGTTCACGGAGGGCCGCGTTCCAGAGCGCGGATCGTCCGCACGAAGCAGCGCGAGCCGCGTCGTCGCAACGGAAACCAGAGGGAAAGTTTCTCCCGGTCGCGAGCGTGTGACGTCCCCAGCACGCCATGGGCTCGCGCCATCGCAGCGGTGAATTACCGCCTGAAATGGCTACGTCCATGGTCGATCCTGCTCTTCGTCCGGAGGTCTCCCCGGGTGCGTGCCCCATCCATTTCCTGTTCGAGGCCCAGGAGGCGCGCACTCCGGGCGCGGAGGCCGTGGCGTCCGGGGACGAGGTGCTCACGTACGCCGAGCTGAACCGGCGCGCGAACCGCCTCGCCCACCACCTGCGGGCGAATGGGGCGGGACCCGAGGAGCGCGTGGGGGTCTGCCTGGATCGGACGCCGGAGCTCATCGTCTCGCTCCTGGCGGTTCTCAAGTCCGGCGCCGCGTACGTCCCCCTGGATCCCGCCTACCCGCGCGAGCGGGTGGCGCTCACCCTGCGCGACGCGGGCGCCTCGCTGGTGGTCACCCGGGAGCGTCTCGTCCCCCTCCTCGACGGGTATGGCGGGGACCTGGTGCGGGTGGACGCCGACCTGGAGGGGATCGCGCAGGAGGCGGAGGAGAACCCCCGCAGCGGGGTGGCGCCGCACAACCTGGCGTACCTGATCTACACCTCGGGCTCCACCGGCACGCCCAAGGGGGTGCAGATCGAGCACCGCAGCGCAGCCGCCCTCCTGGATTGGTGCCGCGGCACCTGGACCGCGGAGGAGTGCGCGGGGGTGCTCGCCTCCACCTCGGTCTGCTTCGACATGTCGGTGTTCGAGATCTTCCACACCCTCGCTGTGGGTGGGAAGATCATCCTGGCCGAGAACGCCCTCGCCCTTCCGCACCTCCCCGCCCACGAGCAGGTCACCCTCGTCAACACCGTTCCCGCCGCGGCGGCCGAGCTCCTGCGCGGCGGGGGGATTCCGCGCTCGGTGCGGGTGGTGAACCTGGGTGGCGAGCCCCTCCGTGGCGCGCTGGCCCGAGGCCTGTACGGCCTGGCGCACGTGGACAAGGTCTACAACCTCTACGGCCCTTCCGAGGACACCACCTATTCCACCTCGCTCCTGGTCCCGCGCGGCGACGATGGCGAGCCCACCGTGGGCCGGCCGATCACGGGGACGCGGCTGCACCTCCTGGATGAGGCGCTCGCCCCCGTGCCGGAGGGAGAGGTGGGGGAGGTGTACCTCGCGGGGACGGGGCTCGCCCGGGACTACCTGGGGCGGCCGGAGCTGACGGCGGAGCGGTTCCTCCCGGACCCGTCCGGGGAGCCCGGGAGCCGGATGTACCGGGTGGGCGACCTGGGCCGCGTCCTCCCGAACGGGGAGGTGCAGTGCCTGGGGCGGATCGACCACCAGGTGAAGGTCCGCGGCTTCCGCGTGGAGCTGGGCGAGGTCGAGGCCGTGCTGGAGCGCCACCCCGCGGTGCGGGAGGCGGTGGTCGCGGCCCGGGAGGGTGCGTCCGGGGAGCGGCGCCTGGTGGCGTACGTGGTGCCGGCGGGGGAGGGGGCCTCCGCGGGCGTCCTGCGCGAGCACCTGAGGGCGCGCCTCCCGGAGTACATGGTCCCTTCCGCGCTCGTTATCCTGGATGCGCTCCCCCTCCTCCCGAACGGGAAGGTGGACCGCGGCGATCTCCCGGCTCCCGACCCGGCCCTCTACGCGGCGGGGGCGGAGCACGTCCCGCCCCGCACCCCGGTGGAGGAAGGGCTCGCGAGGATCTGGAGCGAGGTGCTGGGGGTGGAGCGGGTGGGGGTCCGCGACTCCTTCTTCGACCTGGGCGGCCACTCGCTCGCGCTGATCCGGGTGGGGTCCCGCGTGAGGGAGGCGTTCGGGGTGGAGGTGCCGGTGGGGACGCTCTTCCGCGCCGCCACCGTCGAGGAGCTGGCCCGCGCGCTGGGGGAGGCCGGTGGCGCCGGTGTCCTCCCCCTCGTCCGGGTCCCGCGCGGGGAGGACCTCCCCCTGGCGTATTCCCAGGAACGGGTCTGGTTCATCCAGCAGCTCGCCCCCGAGAACCTCTCCTACCACTTCCAGCTCTCGCTCTCCTTCCGCGGCCGGCTGGACGTGGGGGCGCTGGAGCGGAGCCTGACGGAGCTGGTCCACCGCCACGAGATCCTGCACACGGCCTTCCCCACGGTCCGGGAACGGCCGGTGCAGCGCATCGGCCGCCCGTGGCGGGTGCGCCTCCCCGTGGTGGACCTGGCGTCGCTCCCGGAGGAGGAGCGTCCCGGGGCGGCGCGCCGGTGGATGGAGGACGAGCTCCGCAGGCGCTTCGACCTCGCCCGCCTCCCGCTCATCCGCTGGAGCCTCCTCCGGCTGGCCCCAGACCGGCACCTCCTGGTGCACGTGGAGCACCACATCATCCACGACGGGTGGTCGGTGAACGTCCTCCTGGGGGAGCTCGTCGCGCTCTATCGCGCCGAGACCTCGGGGGAGGACGCCGGCCTCCCGGAGCTCCCCGTGCAGTTCGCGGACTACGCCGTCTGGCAGCGCGAGTGGATGAAGGGCGAGGAGGCGCGGGCGCAGCTCGCCTCCTGGAAGGAGCGGCTTGCGGGGAGCCGGCCCGTGCTCGACCTCCCGTTCGACCGGTCCCGCCCGCCCGTGCAGCGCTTCCGCGGGGCGGCGCCCCGGTTCCGGATCCCCGGTGCGCTGTACCGGCCGCTGCGCGAGCTGGCCCGCGCCGAGGGCGCCACCCTCTTCATGGTGATGCTGGCCGGCTTCGACGTCCTCCTGGCGCGCTACGCCCGCCAGGACGACCTGAACGTGGGGACGGGGATCGCCACCCGCCGGCACCGCGAGTTGGAGGGGGTGGTGGGGATGTTCGTGAACTCGGTGGTGCTCCGCTGCGAGCTGGGCGGCGACCCCACCTTCCGGGAGCTCCTGGCCCGCGTCCGCGAGGCGACGCTCGCGGCGTACGCGAACCAGGACCTTCCCTTCGACGCGGTGGTGGAGGCGGTCCGCCCGGACCGGCACCCGGGCCGGAACCCGCTCTTCCAGGCGATGTTCAGCTTCCACGACTCGGCGGCTCCCGCGCTCCGCCTCCCCGGGCTGGAGACGGAGCTGACGGTGGGGCTGAGCAACGGGTCGGCCAAGTTCGACCTGAACGTCATCGCCATCCCCCACGCCGACCACCCGGCGTACCACGCGCCGGGGGTAGACCCGGAGGCGGTCACGCTGGTCTGGGAGTACGACTCCGACCTGTTCGACGCGGCCACGATGGAGCGGATGTTTTCCCACTTCCGCACCGTCCTGGAGAGCGCAGTGGCGGACCCGGACGCGCGCGTCCCGGAGCTGCGGCTCCTGGGGGAGGAGGAGCGCGGGCAGCTCCTCCGGGCGGGGTCGGCCACCCGGAGCTTCCCCGTGGAGGGGACGCTGCCGCGGGGCGTGGAGGGGTGGGCCGCGCGGACTCCCGGCGCGGTGGCGGTGCGCTGCGGGGAGGAGGCGCTCACCTACGCGGAGCTGAACGCCCGCGCGAACCGGCTCGCGCACCACCTGCGCCGCCGGGGCGTCGCGGAGGGGACCCGGGTGGGGGTGGCCCTGGAGCGCTCGCCGGAGATGGTGGTGGCCATCGTGGCGATCCTCAGGGCGGGGGGCGCCTACGTGCCCCTGGACCCGGCCTACCCCGCCGCGCGGCTGGCCTTCCTGCTGGAGGACGCGGGGGTGCCGGTGCTGGTGACCACGGAGCGGCTGCGCGGGGGACTTCCCCCCTTCACGGGCGGGGTGGTCTCGCTCGACGGCGACGCCGGCGCCATCGGGATCGAGCCCGCGGCGGACCCCGGGAGCGGCGCGGGTCCGCAGTCCCCGGCGTACGTGATCTACACGTCCGGCTCCACGGGAACCCCCAAGGGGGTGGTGGTCACCCACGCCAACGTGCTGCGCCTCTTCGCGGCGACGGAGGCATGGTTCGGCTTCGGGGCGGAGGACGTGTGGACGCTCTTCCACTCCTACGCCTTCGACTTTTCCGTCTGGGAGATCTGGGGAGCGCTCCTCCACGGCGGACGCCTGGTGGTGGTCCCCTTCGCGGTGAGCCGGGACCCCGGCGCCTTCCGGGCGCTCCTGGCGCGCGAAGGAGTGACGGTGCTGAGCCAGACCCCTTCGGCGTTCCGTCAGCTCGTGGAGGCGGACCGGCTCGCGGGGGCGGCGGACGGGGAGCTGGCGCTCCGCACGGTGGTGTTCGGGGGGGAGGCGCTGGAGCCCGCCATGCTGCGTCCCTGGGTGGAGCGGCACGGCGACGAGCGGCCCCGGCTGGTGAACATGTACGGGATCACCGAGACCACCGTGCACGTGACCGGGCGCGTGATCACCCGCGAGGACGTGGAGCGCGGCGCCGGGAGCCCCATCGGCATTCCCATCCCCGACCTCTCGCTCCACCTGCTCGACGACCGCCTGCAGCCGGTGCCGGTGGGGGTGCCGGGGGAGATCTGCGTGGGAGGCGCGGGCGTGGCGCCGGGATACCTGAACCGCCCGGAGCTGACCGCGCAGCGCTTCGTGCGGGACCCGTTCTCGGCGGAGCCGGGGGCGCGCCTGTACCGGAGCGGCGACCTGGCGCGGCGCCTCTCCTCGGGGGAGCTGGAGTACCTGGGACGGGCGGACCAGCAGGTGAAGGTGCGCGGCTTCCGCATCGAGCCGGGGGAGGTCGCGGCCGCGCTGCTGGGCTGCCCCGGGGTGGGCGAGGCGGTGGTGGTGGCGCGGACGGACGCGGGGGAGCCCCGGCTGGTGGCGTACGTGGTCCCCGCCGCGGGCGGGACCCCGCCGGCGCCGGGCGCGATGCGGGAGCACCTCCAGCGCTCCCTCCCCGAGCACATGGTGCCCGCCGCCTTCGTGCCGCTCGCGGCGATCCCCCTCACCGCCCACGGGAAGCTGGACCGCGAGGCGCTCCCGGCGCCCGACGGGGCCGCCCTCGGCACCGCGGAGTACGTGCCGCCCCGCACCCCCGCCGAGCGGGTGCTGGCGGAGGTGTGGCGCCAGGTGCTGGGCGTGGAGCGGGTGGGGATCGACGACAACTACTTCGCCGTGGGCGGGGACTCCATCCGCAGCGTGCGGATCGTGGCGGAGGCCGGGCGCCGGGGCGTGGGCGTCTCCCTCCCGCAGCTCTTCCGGCACCAGACCGTCCGCGACCTCGCCGCGGCGGCGGACACGGCGCACGGCTCCGCCCCGGACCGGCCGCGGAGCGCGCCCTTCTCGCTGGTCCCGGAGGAGGTCCGCCGCGGGCTCCCGGAGGGGGTGGAGGATGCCTATCCCCCGACCCTCCTCCAGCTGGGGATGCTGTACCACTCGGAGCGGCGGCCGGAGTCGACGCTGTACCGCAACGTCAACAGCTACCGGGTGGAGACCCGCTTCGACGAGGCGGCCATGCGGGAGGCCGCGGCGCGGCTGGCGGCCCGGCACCCGGTGCTGCGCACCTCCTTCGACCTCGCCACGTACCCGGAGCCGCTCCAGCTGGTCTGGCGCGCGGCGGCGATCCCCCTGCAGGTGGAGGACCTGCGTCCCCTCTCCGCCGGGGAGCAGGAGCTGCGCCTGGAGGCGATGGTACGGGAGGAGGCTCACCGCCGCTTCGACTGGACGCGCCCGCCGCTCCTCCGCTTCCGCGCGCACCTGCGCGGCGAGGCATGCTTCCAGTTCACCTTCTGCGAGCACCACGCCGTCCTCGACGGGTGGAGCGCGGCCTCCATGGTGACGGAGCTGCTCCGCACCTTCCTGGCGCTGCGCGACGGCAAGCCGGACCCGATGGCGGAGGCGCCGGCGCTGGCGTTCCGGGAGTACGTCGCCCTGGAGCGTGAGGCGGTCGGCTCGGAGGCGCACCGGGAGTTCTGGACCCGCCTGGCCGCGGACGGCTCGCCCTCCACGCTCCCCGGGCGGAGCGCGTCGGACGGGGCGGGCGGCGACCCGCGCAGCGTCCACGTGGACGTCCCGCCGGAGGTCTCCGGGCGGCTGAAGCGCGTGGCGGAGGAGGCGGGCGTCCCGCTGAAGAGCGTCCTCCTGGCCGCGCACCTCCGGGTGCTGGCGCTGGTGAGCGGGAGCCCGGAGGTCCTCACGGGGGTGGTGGCCAACGGCCGCCCGGAGGCGGAGGACGCGGAGCGCGTCCTCGGCCTGTTCCTCAACACCGTCCCCTTCCGGGTGGAGGTGGGGGAGGGGTCGTGGGTGGAGCTGGCCCGGCGCGCCTTCGAGCTGGAGGGGGAGATCCTCCCCTTCCGGCGCTACCCTCTCGCGGAGATGCAGCGGGTCCTGGGATGGCGGCCGGTGGGAGACGCGGGGTTCAACTTCATCCACTTCCACGTCTACCGGGCGCTCGCGGGGACGGAGGGGGTCGGGCTCCGGGGAGAGCGCTTCTTCCAGGAGACCGAGTTCCCCCTGATGGCCAACTTCTACCTCGACTGGACCACCGGCGCGGTCCGCTGCCGGCTGGACCACGACCCGCGCGCGCTCGGGGCGGGGGAGGTGGATCTCCTCGCCGGCCACTACGCCCGGGCCCTCCACGCCCTGGCCCTGGACCCCCGCGCGCCCGCCGCGGCCGCACCGCTCCTCCCGGAGGCGGAGCGGGCGCGGGTGCTGGCGTGGGGGAAGGGGGACCCGGTGGAGACCGACGCCTGCGTCCACGCGCTCTTCGCGGAGCAGGCGCGGCGCACCCCCGGGGCGGTGGCGCTGGTCTCCGCCGGGGGGGCGCTCACCTACGCCGAGGTGGAGCGCGAGGCCAACCAGCTCGCGCGCCTCCTGCGCCGCCGCGGCGTGGGTCCCGGGAGCCGGGTGGGCCTCTGCCTGGAGCGCTCCCCCGCCGCCGTCGTCGCCATCCTGGGGATCCTCAAGGCCGGCGGCGCCTACGTTCCCCTCGACCCGGGCCACCCGGAGGCCCGCCTCGCGCTCCTGCTCCGCGACGCGGGGGTGCGCCTGGTGGTGAGCGCCGCCGGGCTGCGCGGCCGCCTCCCCTCCGGTACGGGAGTGCTGTGCCTGGACGCGGCCGCGGAGGAGCGGGGGAGGGAGAGCCCGGAGGCGCCGGAGGTGGCCGCGGACCCGGAAGGGCTGGCGTACGTGATGTACACCTCGGGCTCCACCGGGACGCCCAAGGGGGTGATGGTGCCGCACCGGGCCGTCGTCCGGCTGGCGCGGGGGAGCGGCCATGCCCTCTTCTCCCCGGACGAGGTCTTCCTGCAGCTGGCGCCGCTCTCCTTCGACGCCTCCACCCTGGAGATCTGGGGCGCGCTCCTCCACGGCGCGCGCCTGGTGGTGGCGCCGGCGCGGGCGCCCTCGCTGGAGGAGCTGGACGAGCTCGCCGCGCGGCACGGGGTCACCACCCTGTGGCTCACGGCGGGGCTCTTCCACTCGCTGGTGGACGCGCGGCCGGAGGCGCTCCGGGGGGTGCGGCAGCTCCTGGCCGGGGGGGACGTGCTTTCCCCCGCGCACGTGCGCCGGGCGAGGGAGGCGTTCCCGGGACTGCGGCTGGTGAACGGCTACGGGCCGACGGAAAACACCACCTTCACCTGCTGCCACGTGGCGACCGGCGACGACGTGGCCTCGGTGCCGGTGGGGCGTCCCGTCGCGGGAACGCGCGTGTACGTGCTGGACGCGGGGATGGCGCCGGTGCCGGTGGGGGTGCCCGGGGAGCTGTACGCCGGGGGCGCGGGGGTCGCCCGGGGATACCTGGGGCGGCCGGAGCTGACGGCGGAAAGGTTCGTCCCCGACCCGTTCCCGGACGCGCCCGGAGCGCGGCTCTACCGCACCGGGGACCGGGTGCGGTGGCTCGCGTCGGGGGAGGTGGAGTTCCTGGGACGGGCGGACGCGCAGGTGAAGGTGCGGGGCTTCCGCGTCGAGCCCGGCGAGGTGGAGGCGGCGCTGCGGGAGCACCCGCGGGTGCGGGAGGCGGTCGTGGCGGTGCGCGGGGAGGGGGCGGGCGAGAAGCGCCTGGTGGCGTACGTCACGGGGGAGGGAGGGGGAGGGCCGTGGGGCGCGGAGGTGCGCGACCACCTGCGGGCGCGGCTCCCGGAGCCCATGGTACCCGCCGCCGTCGTGGTGCTGGAGCGGCTCCCGCTGACGCCCAACGGGAAGGTGGACCGCCGCGCCCTTCCCGATCCCCGCGAGGAGGCGGCGGACGGCGGGGACGGCTACCTGGCGCCGCGCACGTCGGTGGAGGACACGCTCGCCCGGATCTGGAGCGAGGCGCTGCGGGTGGAGCGGGTGGGGGTGCACGACGACTTCTTCGACCTGGGGGGCGACTCCCTGGTCTCGCTGCGGATCGTCGCGCGGGTGGGGGAGGCGTTCGGGGTGCGGCTCTCCCCCGGCGACCTGTACGACGCGCCGACGGTGGAGCGGATGGCGGTGGCCGTTGCGCGGGAGCAGATCCGGGCGCTGGCGGGGGAGGGGCTGGGAGAGGCCGCGTTGCGGGCCCTCCTGGCGGGGGAGCCGGGGGAACTCGAACTGGAAGCCTGAAGCGAAGATGTCCAGCCTTTCCGATCGTCTGGGCCAGCTTTCCCCGGAGCAGCTCGCCGCCCTGGTCCGGCGGCTCGGGGAGCGCGCGCCCGGCGCGTCCGCGGGGATCCCCCGCCGCTCCGGGGACGCGCCGCCCCCCGCCTCCTTCGCGCAGCGGCGGCTCTGGTTCCTGGACCGCCTCCTGGGGGGGACGCCCGCCTACAACGTGCCCTTCGCCTTCCGCCTGCGCGGGGAGGTGGACGCCACGGCGCTCGGCCGCGCGCTGGACGCCCTGGTGGAGCGGCACGAGGCGCTGCGCACCCGCTTCGCCGAGGCCGACGGAGAGCCGGTGCAGGTGGTAGAGGCGCGCCTCCCGGCGGAGCTCGGGACGGAAACGCTCCCCGCGGGCGCGGAGGTCCTGGAGCGGGTGTCGGCGGAGGCGTGGCGCCCCTTCGACCTCGCGGCCGGGCCGCTCTTCCGCTTCCGCCTCTTCCGGACCGGGACGGGGGAGAGCGTCCTCCTCCTGGTCTTCCACCACGCGGTCTTCGACGGCGCCTCGCTGGGGGTGCTGGCGGCCGAGCTGTCCGCGCTGTACACGGCGCACGCGCGGGGGGAGGAGCCCCGCCTCCCGGAGCTCCCGGTGCAGTACGCCGACTACGCCGCCTGGCAGCGGGACGCCCTCGGCGGGGAGGCGCTGGAGCGCGGGCTGGCGTACTGGCGCGAGCGCCTGGCGGAGCTGGAGCCGCTGGACCTCCCCGCCGACCGCCCGCGGCCCCCGGGGCCGGGCCTGCGCGCGGCCGTCCACGCCCTCGACCTCCCGGGGGAGCCGGCCGCCCGCCTGCGGGCGCTCGCCCGGTCCGAGCGGGCGACCCCGTTCGTGCTCGTCCTCGCCGCGTTCCAGCTCCTCCTCGCCCGCTTCGCGGGGCAGGAGGACGTGGCCGTGGGGATCCCCGTCTCCGGGCGCGACCGCCGGGATGTCGAGGGGGTGATCGGCTTCTTCGTCAACACCCTGGTGCTGCGCACCGACCTTTCCGGCGACCCGCCGTTCCGGGAGCTCCTGGCGCGGGTGCGGGAGGGGGTGCGCGGGGCGCAGGAGCACCGCGAGGTCCCGTTCGAGGCCCTGGTGGACGCCCTGCACCCGGACCGGAGCCCGGACCGCTCGCCGCTCTTCCAGGCGATGTTCGCGTACCGGCCCGCGGCGGAGGCCGGGCTGAGCCTCCCGGGCGCGGTCGCCGAGCCGGTGGAGGTCCCCGCCGTGGCCTCCAAGTTCGACCTGTCGCTGGAGGTGCGGGAAACGGCGGAAGGGATGCGCGCGGTCTTCCACTACGCGCCGGAGCTCTTCGACGCTTCCACCGTGGAGCGGATGGGAGAGCACTTCCGCGCCGTGCTGGAGCGCGCGGCCGCGGACCCGGGGGCCCCGCTCTCGGCCGTGGCGGCGCTCCCGGAGGGGGAGCGCGGGCGGGTGCTGGTGGAGTGGAACCGCACCCCGGACGCGGGTCCGGCGGAGACCGTGCACGCCCTGTTCGCGCGCCGGGCGGAGCGCACGCCGGACGCGGTCGCGGTGACGTGCGCGGGGGAGTCGCTGAGCTACGCGGAGCTGGACCGGCGCTCGGCGCGGCTGGCGCACCACCTCCGGGCGCTCGGGGTGGGGCCGGAGGTGCGCGTCGGGATCGCGCTGACCCGCTCGTTCCGGATGGTGGAGGCGGTGCTGGGCGTGCTCAGGGCGGGGGGCGCGTACGTCCCCCTCGACCCGGAGCAGCCGGCGGCGCGCCTGGCCGCCCTGCTGCGCGACTCGGAGGCGGCGGTGCTCGTGACCGAGGAGCAGGTGTCCGCGCGCCTCCCCGGCCACCCCCGGGTGGTGTGCCTGGACCGCGGCGCCGCGGAGATCGCCGCCCGCCCCGGGAGCGCCCCGGCCGTCCCGGTCCGTCCGGAGAACCTGGCGTACGTGCTCTTCACCTCCGGCTCCACCGGGGAGCCCAAGGGGGTGATGGTGGAGCACCGGAGGGTGGCGGCGCTGGTCCGCTGGCTGCACGGGGAGGTCCCGGAAGAGGAGCGGTCCACGACGCTGGGGTGCGGGCCCCTGGCCTTCGACGCCTCCGTGGGCGAGATCTTCGGCACGCTCTGCGGCGGGGGGAAGCTGGTCCTTGTGCAGGACGCGCTGGAGCTGGCCCGGGTCCCGGGGGCGGAGGGGGTGCGGATGGCCGCCATGGTCCCTTCCGCCGCCGCGGAGCTGGTGCGGATGGGCGCCATCCCCGCGGGGCTGCGGCGGATCCACCTGGGGGGGGAGGCCCTCCCCGCCGTCCTGGCGCGCGCGCTCCACGGGGCGGGGGTGGAGCGGGTGGTGAACCTGTACGGCCCCACCGAGGACACCGTGTACTCCACCCGCGCGGAGGTGGAGCCCGGCGCAGAGCGGATCGTCATCGGCACTCCCCTCCCGGGGACCCGCGCCTACGTGCTCGACCGCCGCCTCGACCCCGCCCCCGTGGGCGCGGTCGGCGAGCTCTTCCTGGCGGGGAGCGGCCAGTCGCGGGGGTATGCCGCCCGCCCCGGGCTGACGGCCGAGCGCTTCGTCCCCGACCCGTTCGCCCCGGAGCCGGGGGGACGGATGTACCGTACCGGGGACCGCGTGCGCTGGACCGCGGACGGACGCCTGGAGTACCTGGGGCGCGCCGACCACCAGGTGAAGCTGCGGGGCTTCCGCGTCGAGCCGGGGGAGATCGAGGCGGCGATCCTGGCGCATCCCGGGGTGCGCCAGGCGCTGGTGATGGCGCGCGAGGACGCCCCGGGGGACCGCCGCCTGGTGGCCTACCTCGCCACCGGCGCGGAGGGGTTCGACCTCGCGGCCCTGCGGGAGGCGCTCCGGGAGCGCCTCCCGGCCTACATGGTGCCGGCGGCGTTCGTGACGCTGGACGCCTTCCCGCTCAACCGCAACGACAAGGTGGACCGGCGCGCGCTCCCCGCGCCGGAGTACGGCCCCGGGGGCTCCGGCCCCGGGGCGCCCCGCACCCCCACGGAGGAGATCCTGGCCGGGATCTTCGCGGAGGTGCTGCGCTGCGAGCGGGTGGGGGTGCACGACGATTTCTTCGACCTGGGGGGGCACTCCCTCCTCGCCACCCAGGCGGTTTCCCGGGTCCGCCGCGCCCTGGGGGTGGAGCTCCCGCTGCGCGCGCTCTTCGAGGCGCCGACGGTGGCGGGGGTGGCGGAGCGCGTGGACGCCGGCGCCCGGGCGGCGGGCCCCCCGATCACCCCGGCGCGGCGCGACGTCCCCCTCCCGCTCTCCTTCTCGCAGGAGCGGCTCTGGTTCCTGGAGCAGCTGGAGCCGGGGACGGCGCATCACAACATCCCCTTCGCCTTCAGCCTGCGCGGGCCGCTGGATGCCGGGGTCTTGGAGCGCGCCTTCGCGGAAACGGTCCGCCGGCACGAGGCGCTCCGGACGGTGTTCGCGTCGCGCGACGGGGTTCCCGTGCAGGTGGTGGAGCCCGCGGGGCGCTTCCGCCTGCCGGTGGGCGACCTGTCGCGCCTCCGCGAGGGGGAGCGCCGGGCGGAGGCCGGGCGCCTCGCGGCGGAGGAGTCGCGCCTCCCCTTCGACCTGGAGAGAAGGCCGCTCCTGCGCGTCCGCCTCCTGCGCCTGGAGGGCGAGGAGCACGTGCTGCTGGTCACCCTGCACCACGTCGTGGGGGACGCCTGGTCGCTCGGGGTGCTCTACGGCGAGGTGTCGCGCCTGTACGCCGCCTTCGCCCGGGGCGAGCCCTCTCCGCTCCCCGCTCCGCAGGTGCAGTACGCCGACTTCGCGGCCTGGCAGCGGGAGTGGCTGCGGGGGGAAAGGCTGGAGCGGCAGCTCGCGTACTGGCGGGAGCGGCTGGCCGGCGCGCCCCCGCTCCTGGAGCTCCCCACCGACCGCCCGCGCCCGGCCGTGCAGACGCACCGCGCGGGCGAGCACCGGGTCCTCCTCCCGTCCTCCCTGGCCGCGTCGCTCCGCGAGGTGAGCCGCGGGGAGGGGGCCACCCTCTTCATGGTGCTCCTCGCCGCCCTGGCGGCGGTGCTCCGGCGCTGGTCGGGCCAGGAGGACGTGGTGGTGGGCACCCCGATCGCGGGGCGCACCCGGGCGGAGACGGAGGGGGTGGTCGGCTTCTTCGTCAACATGCTCCCGCTGCGCACCGACCTTGCCGGCGACCCCGCCTTCCGCGGGCTCCTGGCGCGGGTGCGGGAGGCGACGCTCGGCGCCTACGCCCACCAGGATCTCCCGGTGGAAAAGCTCCTGGACGAGCTGGGGACCGAGCGCACCCTCGGCCACAGCGCCCTCTACCAGGTGATGCTGGTGCTCCACAACACGCCCGGGGAGCCGCTGAGCCTCCCCGGCGTGGAGGTGGCACGGGTGCCGGTGGCGCCCCCGGCCACCGCGCTGGACCTGGGGGTGGCGGTCACGGAGCGCCCCGAGGGGCTGGACGTCTCCCTTTCCTACAACGCGGACCTCTTCGAGGCGCCGACGGTGCAGGGGATGGCGGCGTACCTCGGGGAGGTGCTGCGGGCGGCGGCCGCGGACCCGGACCGGCGGCTCTCGGAGCTCCCCGCGCTCGCCCCGGAAGACCTCCTCCGGCAGCGGACGGAGTGGTCCGGGGAGGGGCGGACGGCCCTCCCCCTCGCGTGCGTGCACCGGCTCGTCGCGGCGCGGGCGGCGGAGTCGCCGGACGCGGCGGCGGTGGAGATGGCGGGGACGCGCCTCACCCGGGGGGAGCTGGACCGGCGGTCGGCGGCGCTCGCCGGGCGGCTGCGCGCCGCGGGCGTGGGCCCCGAGGTCCGGGTGGCGGTCTGGGCCGAGCGGAGCCCCGCGACGCTGGTGGCGATCCTGGCGACCCTCCGGGCCGGGGGGGCCTACGTCCCGCTCGACCCCGCGTACCCCGCGGAGCGGCTGCGCGCGCTGATCGACGACAGCGGCGCGGCGGTGGTCCTCGCCCCGTCCCGGCTGCGGGGGAGGATCCCGGCCGGCGTGGAGGTGGTGGAGCTGGACGGGGAGGGCGGGGGAGAGCCGGCGGCGCCGGAAGTGGAGGTGGACGCCGCGAGCCTGGCGTACGTGATCTACACGTCCGGCTCCACGGGCGCGCCCAAGGGGGTGATGGTCTCGCACGCCTCGCTCGCCGGGTTCGTGGACGCGGCGCGGCGCGAGCTGGGGATCGGCCCCGCCGACCGCGTCCTGCAGTTCGCCACCTTCAGCTTCGACACCAGCGTGGAGGAGGTCTTCCCCGCGCTCACCGCCGGCGCGACGCTGGTGCTCCGGACCGAGGAGATGCTGGAAAGCGTCGCCACCTTCCTGCGGCGGTGCGGCGAGTGGGGGATCACCGTGCTGGACCTCCCCACCGCCTTCTGGCACGAGGTGGCCGCGGAGCTGGAGCGGAGCGGCCTCCGGCTCCCGGAGTGCGTGCGCCTGGTCGTCATCGGCGGGGAGCGCGCCCTCCCGGAGAGGGTGGCCGCCTGGCACGCCGCGGCGGGCGGGCGCGTGCGCCTGGTGAACACCTACGGGCCCACCGAGGCGACCGTCGCCGCCACCGCCGCCACGCTCCTCCCGGAGGCGCGGCGCCTGAGCGAGCGCGGGGACCCGCTCCCGCTTCCGCCGGTCCCCATCGGCGCACCGCTGGCGAACGCCCGCGTCCACGTCCTCGACGGCCGGATGGAGCCGGTCCCCGCAGGCGCGCGGGGGGAGATCCTCGTCGGGGGGGGCGGGGTCGCGCGGGGGTACCTGGGGCGGCCGGAGCTCACGGCGGAGCGCTTTCTCCCCGACCCGTTCTCGCCGCAGCCGGGGGCGCGGCTCTACCGCACCGGCGACGCGGCCCGCTGGCGCCACGACGGGCGGCTGGACTACCTGGGCCGGACCGACGAGCAGGTCAAGGTCCGCGGCTTCCGCGTGGAGCCGGCCGAGGTGGAGGCCGCCCTGCTGCGCCACCCCGCCATCCGCGACGCGGCGGTCGCCGCACGGGAGGACGAGCCGGGCCGCGCCCGGCTGGCCGCCTACGTGGTCCCGGAGGGGGCGCCCCCGTCGGCCGCGGAGCTGCGCGACTTCCTCCGCGCCCGGCTCCCGGAGTACATGGTGCCCGCGGTCTTCGTCCCCCTCGCCGGGCTCCCCCTGACCCCCAGCGGAAAGCTGGACCGGCGCGCCCTCCCGGCCCCGGAATGGGGGGTCCCGGACGCGGCGGGGGACGCGGCGCCCCGCACCCCCGCCGAGGAGCGCCTCGCCGCCGTCTGGGCGGAGGTGCTGCGGCTGGAGCGGGTGGGGGTGCACGACAACTTCTTCGAGCTGGGCGGCGATTCCATCCTTTCCATCCAGGTGGTGGCCCTCGCCCGGCGCGCGGGGCTGGCCCTCTCGCCCAGGCAGCTCTTCGAGCACCAGACGGTGGCCGCGCTCGCCCGGGCGGCGGGCGCCGCTCTCGCCGCGCCGGACGGGGAGGAGGAGGAGGCCGGCGGCGAGGTGGAGCCCACTCCCATCCAGCGGTGGTTCTTCGGCCGGGACCTCCCCGAGCCCCACCACTGGAACATGGCGACGCTCCTCCGCCCGGCGAGGCCGCTGGAAGCCGCCGTGCTGGAGCGGGCGCTCGCGGCGCTCCTCGCGCACCACGACGCGCTCCGCCTGCGCTTCGTCCGGGGGGAGGCCGGGTGGACGCAGGCGTACGCCGCCGCGGAGCCGCGCGCCCCGCTGGTCGTGGTGGACGTGTCGGGGGTGGCGGCGAGGGACCGGGCGCGCGCGCGGGAATCCGCGGCCGCGGGGGTGCAGGCGAGCCTCGACCTGGCGGCCGGTCCGCTGGCGCGGGTGGCGCTCTTCGAGGGCGGGGCGGGGGAGCAGCGGCTGCTGGTCGTCGTCCACCACCTGGGGGTGGACGGGGTCTCGTGGCGCATCCTCCTGGAAGACCTGGAGACGGCGTACGGGGAGATCGCGCGGGGCGGGGCCCCCGTGCTCCCGGCGAAGACGACCTCCTTCCGGCGGTGGGCGGCCCGCCTGGCCGAGCACGCGCGCCGGGGCGGCTTCGACGGCGAGGCGGCCCACTGGTGCGCCGGGGAAGGGGCGGACGTGCCGCCGCTCCCGGTGGACCACCCGGGCGGCGCGAACCCCGAGGGCGCCGCGGAGCGCGTCACCGTGGAGCTCGGCGAGGAGGACACCCGCGCCCTCCTCCAGGAAGCCCCGAAGGCGTACCGGACCCGCGTGGACGAGGTGCTCCTGTGCGCGCTGGCGCGGGCCTTCCGGAGCTGGACGGGGGAGGACCGGCTCCGGGTGGAGCTGGAGGGGCACGGGCGGGAGGACCTCTTCCCCGGGGTGGACCTTTCCCGCACCGTGGGGTGGTTCACCTCCCTCTTCCCCGTGCTCCTGGACCTGCGGGGGGCGGACGCGGCGGGCGACGCGCTGCGGGCCGTCAAGGAGCAGCTCCGGGCAGTACCCTCCCGGGGGATCGGGTTCGGGGCGCTCCGCTTCCTCGCCCCGCGCGGCGACGTCCGGGCAGGGCTCGCCGCCCTCCCAGCGGCGCAGGTGCGCTTCAACTACCTGGGACAGTTCGGCCGGGAGGCCGCCGGCGGCTCCCTCCTGGTCCCGGTCCGTGAGCCGATGGGCCCCAACGTGAGCCCGCGGGCCGAGCGCGGCTGCCTCTTCGACCTCCTCGGGGCGGTGGAGGGAGGGCGGCTCCGCGTGACCTGGAGCTTCAGCCGGGCGCTCCACCGTCCCGCGACGGTCCGGGCGCTGGCGGAGGGCTTCCTCGCCGAGCTGCGGGCGCTGGTCGCCCACTGCGCCTCGGAGGAGGCGGGCGGGTACACCCCCTCGGACTTTCCGCTGGCCCGCCTGGACCAGGCATCGCTGGACCGGTGCTTCGGGAGGGAGCGGGGGATCGAGGACGTGTACCCGCTCTCCCCCATGCAGGAGGGGATGCTCTTCCACTCCCTCTACGCCCCGGGGGCGGGGGAGTACCTGGGGCAGTTCCTCTTCGACCTGGAAGGCGAGCTGGACGTGGACGCCTGGAGACGGGGGTGGGAGGCCGCCGTGGAAAGGCACACGGCGCTGCGCACGCGCTTCCTCTGGGAGGGGGTGGACGCCCCCGTGCAGGTGGTGCAGCGGCGCGCCGCGCTCCCGGTGCGCGAGGAAGACTGGCGCGCCCTGCCGCCGGCCGGGCAGGAGGCGCGGCTCGCGGCCTTCCTGGACGAGGACCGCGCCCTCGGGATGGAGCCGTCGCATGCGCCGCTCCTGCGGCTGGCGCTCTTCCGGACCGGGGAGCGGGCGTACTCCCTGGTGTGGACGGCGCACCACCTGGTGATGGACGGGTGGAGCCTCCCGCTGGTCTTCCGCGACGCGGTGGCGGCGTACGACGCCTCGGTCGAGGGCCGGGCGCCGGAGCTGCCGCCGGCCCGCCCCTACGCCGAGTACGTCGCCTGGCTCCGCGGGCGGGACCTCGCGCGGGCGGAGGAGTTCTGGCGCGACGCGCTGGCGGGCTTTTCCGCGCCCACCCCCCTGGGCGTGGACCACCGCCCGGCGGGGGACGCGGGAGGGCGGGGACGCCTGGAGAGGAAGCCGGACGACGCCCTGGGGGCGGCGCTGGAGCGGCTCGCGCGGCGGGAGCAGGTCACGGTCAACACCGTGGTGCAGGGCGCGTGGTCGCTCCTCCTCGCCCGCTACTCCGGGGAGGAGGACGTGGTCTTCGGGGGGGTGGCCTCGGGGCGCCCGGCGGAGCTCCCCGGGGTGGAGACGATGGTGGGCCTCTTCATCAACACCCTCCCGGTGCGGGCCCGGGTGCGCCCCGGCGAGCGGACCGGAGAGTGGCTCCGGGGGCTGCAGGAGCAGCAGGCGAGGGCCCGCGAGCACGAGCACGCGCCGCTGGCGCAGGTGCAGAGGTGGAGCGGGGTGCCGGCGGGGGAGCCGCTCTTCGAGAGCATCCTGGTCTTCCAGAACCAGCCCGTCCCGGCGGAGCTGGGGAGATCCGGGCGCGGGGTGGTGCGGGTGCGCACCCGCGACCGGGTGGAGCAGACCGGGTACGCCCTGGCGCTGGGGGTGGAGCGCGCGGGCGGGCTGAAGCTGCGCCTGGAGTACGCTGCCGCCCGCATCGGGGGCGCCGCGGCGGGGCGGGTGCTGGAGCACCTGGAGGTGCTCCTGGCCGGGATGGCGGCCGGCCCCGGCCGAACGCTCGCGGAGATCCCGCTCCTCCCGGAGGCGGAGCGTCGCCAGCTCCTCGCCGGGTGGGGCCGGGCGGAGGGAGCGCGTCCGGCCGACCTCCCCCTGCACCGGCTCGTCGCCCTCCAGGCGGCGCGCACACCGGACGCCGTGGCGCTGGCGCACGGGACCCGGAGGGTGAGCTACGCCGAGCTGGAGCGGGATGCGAACCGGGTGTCCCACCTCCTGCGCGGGCGGGGCGTGGGCGCCGGGGCGCGCGTGGCCGTGTGCCTGGAGCCGTCCCCGGAGATGGTCGCGGCGGTGCTGGGGGTGCTCGGGGCCGGCGCGGCCTACGTCCCGCTCGACCCCTCGTACCCGCGGGAGCGGCTGGACTTCGTCCTCCGGGACGCCTCCGCCGCGCTCGTCCTCACCCGGAGCCCGCTCCTGGACCGCGTCCCGGGGGGAAGCGCGGAGGTGCTCTGCCTGGACGCGGAGCGGGAGCGCCTGGCCCGGGAGCCGGAAACGGCGCCGGGCGCCGCGGTAGGCCCGGAAAGCCTGGCATACCTCGTCTACACCTCGGGCTCGACCGGGACGCCCAAGGGGGTGATGGTCGAGCACCGGAGCGCGTCGCGCGCGCTCCGGTCGTTCGTGGACGCCTTCGGCTTCCGGGGCGGGGACGTGATCCCCTCCCTGGCGAGCTTCGCCTTCGACATCTGGCTCTTCGAGACCCTCGCTCCCCTCGCCGCGGGCGCCACCGTGCGGCTCCTTTCCCGGGAGGAGGTCACCGACCTCCCCGCCCTGGTGGCGCGGCTCGGGGAGGCCACGCTCGCGCACGCGGTCCCCGCGCTCATGCGCCAGGTCGCCGGCGCGGTGCGCTCGGCGCCCGCGGGCTCCCTCCCGGGGATGCGGCAGGTGTTCGTGGGCGGGGACGCGGTGCCGGCGGAGCTGCTGGAGGAGATGCGCGAGGCGTTCCCCGCGGCGCAGATCCGGGTCCTGTACGGCCCCACGGAGGGAACCGTCGTCTGCGCCAGCCACGCGGTCGAGGGCCACGAGGCGGGGCAGGTGGTGGGCGCCGAGCTGGGGAGCGCGCGCCTCTACGTCCGCGACCCGTGGGGGGAGGTCGCCCCGCTCGGCGTCCCCGGGGAGCTGTGGATCGGGGGGGCGGGGGTGGCGCGCGGCTACCACGGGCGGCCGGAGCTGACGGCGGAGCGCTTCCTCCCCGACCCGTACGGGAGCGATCCCGGCGGGCGCCTGTACCGCACGGGGGACCGGGTGCGGCGGCGGGAGGACGGCGTCCTGGAATTCCTGGGCCGCACGGACCGGCAGGTCAAGGTGCGGGGCTTCCGGATCGAGCCCGGCGAGGTGGAGGGCGCGCTGGAGCGGCACCCCGCCGTGCGGGAGGCGGTGGTGGTGGTGCGGGAGGACGCGCCGGGCGACCGGCGCCTGGTGGCCTACGTGGTGGCGTCCGGCGCAGAGCGGGCGCCCGGCGGGGAGGAGCTGCGCCGGCACCTGAGGGAAACGCTCCCGGAGCACATGGTCCCCTCCGCCTTCGTGGCGCTGGAGCGCCTTCCCCTGAACGCCAACGCCAAGGTGGACCGCCGCGCCCTCCCCGCTCCGGAGCGGGAAGCGCCCGGCGAGTCGTACGTCGCTCCGCGGACCGGCGTGGAGGCGACGCTGGCGGGGGTGTGGGCGGAGGTGCTGCGGGTGGAGCGGGTGGGGGTGGAAGACAACTTCTTCGAGCTGGGCGGCGACTCCATCCTTTCCATCCAGGTGGTGGCCCGCGCCCGCCGGGCCGGGGTGGTGGTCACCCCGAAGCAGCTCTTCGAGGAGCAGACCGTCGCCGCGCTGGCGCGGGTGGCGCGCGCGCAGGCCGACGCTCCTCCCCGCCCGGCCGGGGAAGCCGGGGGGCGGGAGGCGCCGGTCCGGCCGGCCACGGACCCGGGGGCAGAGGATGCGTACCCGCTCTCGCCCATGCAGGAGGGGATGCTCTTCCACACCCTCTACTCGCCCGGCTCGGGAGACTACGTCGCCCAGTTCCGCTACGACCTGGTGGGCGAGCTGGACGCGGACGCCTGGACGCGGGCCTGGCAGGGAGTGGTGGACCGGCACACCGCGCTCCGCACCCGCTTCCTGTGGGAGGGAGCCGACGTCCCGCTCCAGGTGGTGCCCGCCCGCGCCGAGCTCCCCGTCCGGCACGAGGACTGGCGGGAGCTGCCGGAGGCCGGCCGGAGGGAGCGGCTGGAGCGATACCTGGCGGAGGACCGCGCCCGCGGCTTCGACCCGGCCACGGCGCCGCTCATGCGGCTGGCCCTCTTCCGCACGGGAGATGCCGACCACCACCTGGTGTGGACTCACCACCACCTGGTCCTGGACGGGTGGAGCCTCCCCCTGGTGTGGAGGGAGGTGTCCGCCGTCTACCGCGCCCTCCGCGCCGGCCGCCCCGCGGAGCTCCCGGAGCCCCGGCCATACCGGGAGTACGTGGAGTGGGTGGGGTGGCAGGACCCGGGGCGGGCGGAGTCCTTCTGGAGACACGCCCTCGCCGGCTTCCGCGCCCCCACCCCCCTGGGCGTCGACCGCGCCCCCGCGCCCGGCGCCTCCGGCTACGGCCGCGCCGAGCACCGCCTCCCCCCGGAGGCCACCGCCCGGCTGCGCGCGCTGGCCCGCCGCGGGCGCCTGACCCTCAACACCCTGGTCCAGGGCGCCTGGGCCCTCCTCCTCGCCCGCTACTCGGGGGAGGAGGACGTGCTCTTCGGCGCCACGGTCTCGGGGCGGCCGGGGGAGGTCGAGGGGGTGGAGGAGATGGTGGGGCTCTTCATCAACACGCTCCCGGTGCGGGTGCGGGTGCGCGGGGAGGCGGAGGTGGGAGCGTGGCTGGGGGAGGTGCAGGAGGGGCAGGCGGTGCTGCGGGAGCACGAGCACACGCCGCTGGTGCAGGTGCAGAAGTGGAGCGAGGTGCCGGCGGGGGAGCCCCTCTTCGAGAGCATCCTCGTCTTCGAGAACTACCCCATGCAGTCGGCGCTCGGCCGCGTGGAGGAGCGCCTGGAGGTGCGCGGGCGCGGCGGGGTGGAGCAGACGAGCTATCCGCTCACCCTGAGCGCCTCCCCCGGCGAATCGCTCCACCTGCGCCTGGACTTCCTGAGCGGCCGCTTCGACGAGGCGGCGGCCGGGCGGATGCTGGAGCACGCCGCCGTGCTCCTGGAGGAGATGGGGGCGCGCCCCGGCGCCCGCCTTTCCGCCCTCTCCCTCCTGCGCGCGGAGGAGCGCCGGGAAGTGGTCGAGCGCTGGCGGGGCACCGGGCGCGCGGCGCCTCCGGGACTCTGCGTCCACGATCTCTTCGCCCGGCAGGCCCGGCTCACCCCCGGGGCGGTGGCCCTGGTCCACGAGGACGAGCGGCTGAGCTTCGCGGAGCTGGAGCGCCGGGCGAACCGGCTCGCCGGATACCTGCGCCGCAGGGGCGCGGGGCCGGACGTCCCGGTGGGGATCTGCCTGGAGCGCGGGGTGGAGATGGTGGTCGCGACCCTCGGCGTCCTCAAGGCCGGAGGCGCCTGCCTCCCCCTGGACCCCGCCTACCCGGCGGAGCGGCTGGCCTTCATGCTGGACGACGCGGCGGCGCCGCTCGTGCTCACCCGGCAGGGGCTCCTGGGCCGCCTCCCGGAAGGGCTCCCGGTGTGCCTGGACCGGGACGCGGACGAGGTCGCCGCCGAGAGCGGCGAGGCCCCTGCCGTCGCGGTCACCCCCGAGCACCTGGCCTACGTCGTCTACACCTCGGGCTCCACGGGGACCCCCAAGGGCACCGGGGTGCCGCACCGCGCCATCCCCGGCTTCTTCGAGGGGGTGGAGTACGCCCGCTTCGGCGCGGAGCAGGTGTACCTGCAGCACTCGTCCCCCTCGTGGGACGCCTCGTTCCTGGAGCTCTGGCCCCCGCTCCTCACGGGAGGGACGTGCGTCCTCTACCCCGGGAGGAGCCCGGAGCCGGAGGTCCTGGGCGAGCAGATCCGGAGGCACGGGGTCACCACCCTCTGGCTCCCCTCCGCGTACTTCAACCTGCTGGTGGACACCTCACCGGAGGTCCTCGGCGGCGTGGAGCAGCTCCTGGTCGGCGGCGAGGCGGTGTCGGCGCCGCACGTGCGCCGCGCGCAGGAGCTCCACCCCGGCATGCGGATCGTGAACGGGTACGGCCCGTCCGAGTGCACGGTCTTCACCAGTTGCTGGCCGGTCCCGCGGGACTTCGCGGGGAGCACGGTCCCCATCGGCGAGCCGGTGGGCGACCGGCGGGCCTGCCTCCTGGACCGCTGGATGGAGCCGGTGCCGGACGGCGTCCCGGGCGAGCTGTACGTGGGCGGGCCGGCGGTGGCGCGGGGATACCTGGGGCGGCCGGAGCCGACCGCGGAGCGCTTCGTCCCGGACCCCTTCGCCGTCGAGCCGGGGGCGCGGTGCTACCGCACGGGAGACCGGGCGCGCCGCCTCCCCGGCGGGGCGCTGGAGTTCCTGGGGCGCGTGGACCGGCAGGTGAAGGTGCGCGGCTTCCGCATCGAGCCCGGGGAGGTGGAGGCGGCGCTCGCCGGCCACCCGGGGGTGCGCGAGGCGGCGGTGATCGTCCGCGGCGAGGGGCGGGAGCGGCGCCTGGTGGGGTACGTGGCCGCGGCCGGGGGCGCCGCGCCCTCCGCGGGCGAGCTGCGGGAGCACCTCCGGGGGCGGATGCCGGAGCACATGGTCCCCTCCGCCTTCGTGGTCCTCCCGGCCCTCCCGCTCACGCGCAACGGGAAGGTGGACCGGCGCGCCCTCCCCGACCCGGACCTCGCCGTCGGCGGGGAGGGCTACGTGGCTCCGCGGACCCCCGCGGAGGAGGCGCTGGCGCGGGTGTGGGCGGAGGTGCTGCGGGTGGAGCGGGTGGGAGTGGAGGACAACTTCTTCGAGCTGGGCGGCGACTCCATCCTTTCCATCCAGGTGGTGGCCCGCGCCCGCCGGGCCGGCGTGGCGATCACCCCGCGCGACGTCTTCGAGCGGCAGACCGTCGCCGGGGTGGCGCTCGCGGCGGGGCGGCTCGCGGAGCCGCGCGGCGCGGCGGAGCCGGAGCCGGAGGGGGGCGCGGTGGAGCTGACGCCGGTGCAGCGCTGGTTCTTCGAGACGGAGGTCCCGGCGCGGCACCACTGGAACATGTCGCTGCTCCTGCGCCCGCGTGAGGCGCTCGACCCCGCCGTGCTCCGGGGGGCGCTGGACGCGCTGGCGGCGCACCACGGCGCGCTGCGGATGCGCTTCGCCCGGGACGCCGGGGGGTGGACGCAGGCCTACGGCGCCGGGGGACCGGCCCTCCCGCTCGCGCGCTTCGACCTGTCGTCCCTCGCGGAGCCGGACCGCGCGCCGGAGCTGGAGCGGATCGGCGCCGGGCTGCAGGGAAGCCTCGACCTGTCGGCCGGGCCGGTGGCGCGGGCGGGGCTATTCGAGCTGGGCGGCGGGGAGCAGAGGCTGCTCCTGGTGGCGCACCACCTGGTGACCGACGGCGTCTCCTGGCGCATCCTCCTGGAGGACCTGGAGTCGGCGTACGGGAGCCGCGCGCGCGGCGAGACGGCGGCGCTCCCGGCGAAGACCACATCGTTCGGCCGGTGGGCGGCGCGCCTGGCCGCGCACGCGCGGCGGGGCGGCTTCGACGCCGAGCTCCCCTGCTGGACGGCCGCGGGGCGGGAGCGCGCGGCGGCGCTCCCGGTGGACCGCCCGGGCGGCGTGAACGCCGGGGCCTCCGCCCGCAGCGTCCGCCTCTCGCTCGGCGAGGAAGAGACCCGGGCGCTCCTGCAGGAGGCGCCGCGGGCGTACCGGACGCAGATCAACGACGTCCTCCTGGCGGCGCTCGCCCGGACGCTCCGGCGCTGGACCGGGGACCCCGTCCTCCGGGTGGAGCTGGAGGGGCACGGGCGCGAGGAGATCTTCGAGGACGTGGACCTGTCGCGCACGGTGGGGTGGTTCACCACGGTGTACCCCGTGCTCCTGGACCTGCGCGGCGCCGGGGACGAGGGAGCGTCGCTGAAGGCGGTCAAGGAGCAGCTCCGGGGGATCCCCGGCCGGGGGATCGGCTACGGCGCGCTCCGGTACCTCCACCCCGACCCGGAGGTGCGGGAGCGGCTGGCCGCGATCCCCCCGGCGCAGGTCAGCTTCAACTACCTGGGGCAGTTCGACGGGACCCTCTCGCGCGAGGCCTTCTTCGCGCTGGGGCGGGAGCGTGCCGGCCCCGCCGTGGGCGCCGGGGGCGAGCGCACCCACCTGTTCGAGGTGAGCGGGGTGGTGGAGGGCGGCCGGCTGCACCTGACCTGGGAGTACAGCGAGGCGCTCCACCTCCGCGAGACCGTGGAGGGGCTGGCGGAAGGGCTCGCGGCGGAGCTGCGGGCGCTGGTGGACCACTGCCGCTCGGAGGGGGCCGGAGGGTACACCCCCTCGGACTTCCCCCTGGCCGGGCTGGACCAGGCCGCGCTGGACCGGTGCCTCGCGGGCAAGCGCGACGTGGAGGACGTGTACCCCCTCGCGCCCATGCAGGAAGGGATGCTCTTCCACACCCTCTACTCGCCCGGCTCCGGGGACTACGTCGCCCAGTTCGTCTTCGACGTCACGGGGGAGCTGGACCGCGCCGCCTGGTCGCGTGCCTGGCAGGGGGTGGTGGACCGCCACGCCGCGCTCCGGACGCGCTTCCTCTGGGAGGGGGTGGACCGTCCCCTGCAGGTGGTGCAGGCCCGTGTCCCCCTCCCCGTGCGGGAGGAGGACTGGCGCGGGCTCCCGGACGGGGAGCGGGAGTCGCGGCTCGCCGGGTACCTGCGCGACGACCGGGCGCGGGGATTCGATCCCGCCCTCGCGCCGCTCCTGCGCCTCGCCCTCTTCCGCACGGGCGACGAGGCGCACACCCTGGTCTGGAGCCACCACCACCTCACCATCGACGGGTGGAGCCTCCCCCTGGTCTGCCGCGAGGTGGTCGCGCTCTACGAAGCGTTCAGCCGCGGCGGCGCCGCGCGCCTCGCCCCCGTCCATCCGTACCGGAAGTACATCGAGTGGATGGGGCGGCAGGACCCGGGGCGGACGGAGTCCTTCTGGAGACACGCCCTCGCCGGCTTCCGCGCCCCCACCCCCCTGGGCGTCGACCGCGTCCCCGCTCCCGGCGCCTCCGGCTACGGCCGCGCCGAGCACCGCCTCCCCCCGGAGGCCACCGCCCGGCTGCGCGCGCTGGCCCGCCGCGGGCGCCTGACCCTCAACACCCTGGTCCAGGGCGCCTGGGCCCTCCTCCTCGCCCGCTACTCGGGGGAGGAGGACGTGCTCTTCGGCGCCACGGTCTCGGGGCGGCCGGGGGAGGTCGAGGGGGTGGAGGAGATGGTGGGGCTCTTCATCAACACGCTCCCGGTGCGGGTGCGTGTGCGCGCGGAGGCGGAGGTGGAGGCGTGGCTGGGGGAGGTGCAGGGGGGGCAGGCGGTGCTGCGGGAGCACGAGCACACGCCGCTGGTGCAGGTGCAGAAGTGGAGCGAGGTGCCGGCGGGGGAGCGACTCTTCGAGAGCATCCTCGTCTTCCAGAACCACCCGGCGCCGGGCGCGGCGGGGAGCCCCGGGGAGCGCCGCGTCCGGATGAGCGCCCGCGACGGCTTCGAGCAGTCCGACGACCCCGTCACCCTCAGTGCCGTCCCCGGCGAATCGCTGTACGCGCGGCTCGACTTCGCGCGGGCGCGCTTCGACGACGCCACGGCGGAGCGGATGCTGGCGCACCTCGGCACGCTCCTGGAGGAGATGGGGGCGCGCCCCGGCGCGCGGCTCCGCGACCTTTCCCTCCTCACGCAGGCGGAGCGGCGCCGGCTCCGCGAGGAGTGGGACGCCGCGGCGCGGGAATTCCCGCGGGACCTCGGCCTGCACGAGCTCTTCGCGCTGCAGGCGACGCGCACCCCCGACGCCCCGGCCGCCGTCTCCGACGGGGGGAGCCTGTCCTACGCCGGGCTGGACCGGCTCGCCAACCGCGTCGCCCGCTACCTGGGCCGGCTCGGGGTGGGTCCCGAGGTCCGGGTGGCGCTCTGCTTCGAGCGCTCCCTGGACATGGTGGCGGCCATCCTGGGCGTCCTCAAGGCCGGCGCCGCCTACGTCCCGCTCGACCCCGCCTACCCGCCGCAGCGGCTGGAGCTGCTGCTCCGGGACTGCGGCGCCCGCCTGCTCCTCACGCACGGGGCGGCGGCCGGCCGGCTCCCGTCCTCCGGGGTGCCGGTCGTGCGCCTGGACGCGGAGCGGGAGCGGATCGCGCGGGAGGCCCCGGAGGCCCCGGAGAGCGGCGCCTCCGCGGAAAGCCTGGCGTACGTCATCTACACCTCCGGCTCCACCGGCACCCCCAAGGGGGCGATGCTCCCGCACCGGGCCGTGGTCAACTACGCCGTGGACATGGCCGCGCGGCTCGGCCTCTCGCCGCGCGACCGCGTTCTCCAGTTCGCGTCGCCCGGGTTCGACGTCGTCGTGGAGGAGATCTTCCCCGCCTGGCTCAGCGGCGCCGCCGTGGTCCTTTCCCGCGACGAGCTCCTCCTCCCGCCCGAGCTCCTGCGCGTGGTCGCCCACCACGGCGTCAGCATGTTCGAGCTCCCCACGGCGTACTGGCACGCCTGGGTGCACGAGGTGGCGCACGCCGGGCTCCGCCTCCCGGAGTGCGTTCGCTGCGTCCTGGTGGGCGGGGAGCGCGTCCTCCCCGAGCGGCTGGCCGAGTGGAGCACCCTGGGGGTCCCCCTGGTGCACGTCTTCGGCCTCACCGAGACCGCCTGCACCTCCGCCACGCTGCGCCTGGAGGCGGGCGACGACGGCGCCCGCTGGCCCAACCTCCCCCTGGGACACCCCACCGGGAACGTCCGCCTCTACGTCCTCGACCGCGCCGGACACCCCGCCCCGCACCGGGCGCCGGGGGAGCTATTCATCGGCGGCGAGGGGGTGGGGCGCGGCTACCTGGGGAGGACGGAGCTGACGGCGGAGCGCTTCGTCCCCGACCCGTTCTCCCCGGTGCCGGGCGCGCGCTGCTACCGCACCGGCGACCGCGTGCGCCGGCTGGAGGACGGAGCCCTGGAGTTCCTGGGGCGCATGGACGAGCAGGTGAAGGTGCGCGGCTTCCGCATCGAGCCGGGCGAGGTGGAGGCCGCGCTGGCCGGCCACCCCGCGGTGCGCGAGGCCGCCGTGGTGGTGCGCGAGGACGCGGCGGGGGAGCGCCGCCTGGTGGGGTACGTCGCCCCGGCCGCGGGGTACGCCGCCGGGCCGGCGGGGCTCGTCCGGGACCCCGGCCGCCGGGTGGAGCTGTGGCCCTCGCACGGGGAGTACCCGGCGTACGACGACCTCCTCTACCGGGCGATGGCCGGGGACCGGCTGCGCAACGACGGATACCTGGAGGCGCTGCGCCGGCACGCGCCCGGGAAGACGGTGGTGGACGTGGGGACCGGGGGCGAGATCGTCCTCGCCCGGCTCGCCCTCCAGGCGGGGGCGCGGAAGGTGTACGCCATCGAGGTGATGGAGGAATCCTTCCGCCAGGCCCGGGCGAAGGTCCGCGAGCTGGGGCTGGAGGACCGGGTGACCCTGATCCGCGGCGACGCCGCGGCGGTGGAGCTCCCCGAGCCGGTGGACGTGTGCGTGTCCGAGCTGATCGGGTGCATCGGCGGGTTGGAGGGCGCCGTGGCGATCCTCGGCCACGCGCGGCGCTGGCTGAAGCCGGGGGGCGTGATGATCCCGTACCGGTGCGTCACCCTGGTCGCCCCCGTGACGCTCCCGGACGAGGTGCACGCGGAGCCGGCGTTCACCGCGCCGGGGGCGCACTACGCCGAGCAGGTCTTCGCCGCCGTGGGACACCGCGACGACGTGCGGCTGTGCGTGAAGGGCTTCCCGAGGGACCACCTCCTGGGCGAGCCCGCGGTCTTCGAGGACCTGGACTTCTCCGTCCCCGCCGATCCGGCCTTCCGCGGCCGCTTCGAGCTGCGGGTGGAGCGCGAGGGGCGGCTGGACGGCCTCCTCCTCTGGATCCGGCTCCACCCCGGGGAGGAGTGCGCCCTGGACGCGCTGGAGGACGAGTGCGCCTGGCTCCCCATGCTCTTCCCCGCCTTCTACCCCGGCGTGCGGGTGCGGCCGGGGGACGTGCTCCGGGTGGAGTCGCACGGCGCGCCCGCGGAGGGCGCCCCGTACCCGGACTACCACCTGCGCGGCGTGCTGGCGCGGGCGGACGGGAGCGAGGAGCCGTTCGCGTACGACTCGTTCTGGAAGGCCCCCCCGCCGGAGCCCAACGCGCTGCACCGCCGGCTGGTGAGCGAGGACGGGGTGCGGGTGCGCGCCGCGGAGGGGGACCGGGTCACGGACGAGGAGCTGCGGGAGCGGGTGGGCCGGGCCCTCCCGGCGTACATGGTCCCTTCCACGCTGGTCTTCCTCCCGGAGCTCCCGCGCACGCCGCACGGCAAGGTGGACCGCCGCGCCCTCCCCGACCCGGGCCGCCCGGCCCCGGAGCCTTCGCGCGTCGCGCCCCGCACGCGGGTGGAGGAGATCCTGGCGGAGGTCTGGTCCGCGGTGCTGCGGAGGGAGCGGGTGGGGGTCCGCGACAACTTCTTCCAGCTGGGGGGCGACTCCATCCTCACCATCCAGATCGTGGCGCGCGCCCGGCGCGCCGGGGTCCGGGTCACCCCCCGGCAGCTCTTCGAGCACCCCACCGTCGAGCGGCTGGCCGCCGTGGCGGAGGTGGAGGAGGGGAGCGGGCCGGAGCGGGCGGCGGCGACGGGAGCGGTGGAGCCGACGCCGATCCAGCGGTGGTTCTTCGCGGAGGAGGTCCCGGAGCGGCACCACTGGAACATGTCCATGCTCCTCGCCCCGCGGAGCCGGCTCGGCGCGCGGGTGGCGCGCGAGGCGCTCGGCGCGCTGCTGGGGCACCACGACGCGCTGCGGATGCGCTTCGAGGAGCGGGACGGCGCCTGGACGCAGCGCTACGCGGACGCCGGTGGGGAGGTCCCCTTCGGCCGCGTCGACCTCGCCGGCCTGGAGGGGGAGGCGCGCGGCGCCGCCCTGGAGCGGGCGGCGGCGCGGGCGCAGGCGTCCCTCGACCTCGCGGCCGGCCCGCTGGTGCGCGGCGTCCTCTTCGACTGCGGGGCCGCGGGGGAGCGGCTGCTCCTGGTGGCCCACCACCTGGTGACCGACGGGGTTTCCTGGCGCGTCATCCTGGAGGACCTGGAGACCGCCTGCGGGCAGCTCGCCTCCGGGGAGCGCGTCGCCCTACCGCCGCGGAGCACCTCCTTCGGGGAGTGGGCCCGGCGCCTCGCGGAGCACGCGGCCGCGCCGGCGCTGCCGGCCGAGGCGGAGTACTGGACCGGGCACGCCGCGGCGGGGGCGCCGGGCCTCCCGGCGGAGCTGGGAGACCGTCCGGGGCGGCTGGCGGAGGAGCGGCGGGTCGCGGTCTCGCTCACCGTGGACGAGACGCGGCGGCTCCTGGAGGAGGTCCCCGCGGCGTACCGGACCCGGATCGACGACGTCCTCCTGACCGCGCTCGCCCGGGCGCTCGCCTCCCGTACCGGGGAGCGGCGGCTCCGGGTGGAGCTGGAAGGGCACGGGCGCGAGGAGATGTTCGAGGGGGTGGAGCTGTCCCGCACCGTCGGGTGGTTCACCACCACCTACCCCGTGCTCCTGGAGCTGGGGGACGACCTCTCGCCGGGCGCGGAGCTGAAGCGGGTCAAGGAGACGCTGCGGAGCGTCCCCGGGCGGGGGATCGGGTTCGGGCTCCTCCGCTGGCTCAGCCCCGTGGAGGAGATCCGCGTGCGGCTCGCGGCCCTCCCGCGTCCGTGGGTCGGCTTCAACTACCTGGGGCAGTTCGACCAGGCCGTGTCGGACGGGACCTTCTTCACCCCCGCGCCGGAGCCGGCCGGCCCGCAGGCGAGCCCCGGCGCGCCGCGCGCCCATCCGCTGGAGGTGAACGCCCTGGTGAGCGGCGGGCGGCTGCACGTGGCCTGGAGCTTCGCCGAGGGGCCGGGCCGCGCGGAGGCGGTCGGGGCCCTCGCCGGGCGCTTCCTGGACGAGCTGCGGGCGCTGGCCGCCCACTGCGCCTCCCCGGAGGCGGGCGGCTGCACCCCGTCCGACTTCCCGCTGGCGGGGCTGGACCAGGCGGCGCTGGACCGCTGCTTCGGGAGCGACCGTTCGGTGGAGGACGTGTACCCGCTCGCCCCGACGCAGGAGGGGATGCTCTTCCACACCCTCTACCGTCCGGGGGACGGGAGCTACGTCGCCCAGTTCGAGCTGGAGCTCGAGGGGGACTTGGACGGAGAAGCGTGGACGGGGGCGTGGGAGCGGGTCGTGGACCGCCACCCGGCGCTTCGCAGCGGCTTCCTCTGGGAGGGGATCAACGCGCCGGTGCAGGTGGTGCGGCGCGGGGTCGCCCTCCCGGTGCACCGGGAGGACTGGCGGACGCTCCCGGAGGCCGGGCGCGAGGAGCGGCGGGAAACGTACCTGGCCGAGGACCGGGCGCGGGGGTTCGACCCGGCCCGGCCGCCGCTGATGCGCCTGGCGCTCTTCCGCACGGGGGAGGCGTCGCACCGGGCGTTCTGGAGCTTCCACCAGATGGTCCTGGACGGGTGGAGCCTCCCGCTGGTCTTCCGCGACGTTCTCGCCGGCTACGGGGCGCTGGCCGCGGGGCGCGAGCCCGTGTTCGCGCCCGTGCGCCCCTACCGGGACCACGTGGCCTGGCTCCAGCGGCGCGACCCCGGGGAGGCCGAGCGCTTCTGGCGGGCGACGCTGGCCGGCTTCGACACCCCCACCCCCCTGGGGATCGACCGGGGCCCGGCGGACGGGGAGGAGGAGGGGCACGACCTCCGCGCCCTCGAGCTCACGGACGAGGAGACCGGGGCGCTGGCGGAGCTGGCGCGGCGGGTCGGGGTGACGGCCAACACCGTGGTGCAGGGGGCGTGGTCGCTCCTCCTGGCCCGCTACTCGGGGGAGGACGACGTGGTCTTCGGGACCACCGTGTCGGGGCGTCCTCCCGAGCTCCCCGGGGTGGAGGAGACCGTGGGCCTCTTCATCAACACCCTCCCCGTCCGCGTCCGGGTGCGCGGCTCCGCCACCGTCGCCGCGTGGCTTCAGGAGGTGCAGGCGGGGCAGCTCGCCGCGCGCGACCACGAGCACACCCCCCTGGTGCAGGCGCAGCGGTGCAGCGGCGTCCCCGCGGGGCGGCCGCTCTTCGAGAGCCTGCTGGTGTTCGAGAACTACCCGGTGGGCGACGCGCCCGCCGGCGGGGAGTCCCGTCTGCGCGTCCGGGTCCGCGAAGGCCGGGAGCAGGGGAACTATCCGCTCACCGTGCTGGCGATCCCCGGCGCCCGGCTCCGCTTCCGGGCGCAGTTCGAGCGCGCCCGCTTCCCGGCGGCGGCGGTGGAGCGGATGCTGGACCACCTGCGGATCGTCCTGGGTGGGATGGCGGCCGCGCCGGAGGCGCCGGTCGCGGCGCTCCCGGTGCTCTCCGCCGCGGAGCGCCGGCGGGTGGTGGAGGAGTGGAACGCCACCGCGCGGAGCTATCCCGGCGGGCTCACGCTGCACGCGCTGGTGGAGGCGCAGGCCGCCCGCACCCCCGGCGCGGTGGCGGTGGTGTCCGGGGAAGAGCGCATCTCCTACGCGGAGCTGGACGCGCACTCCGCCCGCCTCGCCGCCCGGCTGCGCCGCGCGGGGGTGGGCCCCGACACGCGGGTGGGGGTGTGCGCGGAGCGCTCCGTCGAGCTGGTCGTCGGGCTCCTGGCGGTCCTCCGGGCGGGCGGGGCGTACGTCCCGGTGGACCCCTCGTACCCGGGGGAGCGGATCGCCTACATGCTGGAGGACTCCGGCGTCCCCGTGGTCCTGACCCAGGAGCGGCTCCTCGCCGCGCTCCCCCCGGCCGCGGCGGAGGTCGTGCTCCTGGACCGTGAGGGGGACGAGGACGGGTCCCCCGCCGACGCGTCGCTCCCCACCGCGGCGGACCCGGACGGGCTGGCGTACGTGATCTACACCTCCGGCTCCACCGGGCGGCCCAAGGGGGCGATGAACGCGCACCGGGGGATCGTCAACCGGCTCCTCTGGATGCAGGAGGAGTACGGGCTCGACGCCTCCGACGCCGTGCTCCAGAAGACGCCCTACGGCTTCGACGTCTCGGTCTGGGAGCTCTTCTGGCCGCTGGTCACCGGCGCCCGGCTGGTGATGGCCCGCCCGGACGGGCACCGGGACCCGGCGTACCTCGCGGAGCAGGTGGAGCGCGAAGGGGTCACCACGCTGCACTTCGTTCCCCCCATGCTCGCGGCCTTCCTGGACTCCGGGGAGGCGGCGCGCTGCGGCCCCTTCCTGCGGAGGGTGGTGTGCAGCGGGGAGGCGCTTCCCCCCGCGCTGGTGGAGCGCTTCCACCGGCTCCTCCCCGGCGTGGAGCTGCACAACCTGTACGGACCCACCGAGGCGGCGGTGGACGTGACGTACTGGCCCTGCGCGGGGGCGGAGGGGCGGACGTCGGTCCCCATCGGGCGCCCGGTGGCGAACACCCGCGTCTACGTCCTGGACGCGTCGCTCGGCCCCGTCCCCGTGGGGGTCCCCGGCGAGCTGTACGTCGGCGGGGTGCAGGTGGGGCGCGGCTACCTGGGCCGCCCGGAGCTGACCGCGGAGCGCTTCGTCCCCGACCCCTTCGGCGCGCCCCCCGGCGGCGTGCGCCTCTACCGCACGGGCGACCGGGCGCGGTGGACGGAGGAGGGAGTTCTGGAGTACCTGGGGCGGACCGACTTCCAGGTGAAGGTGCGCGGCTTCCGCATCGAGCCCGGCGAGGTGGAGGCGGCGCTCCGCGTCCTCCCCGGGGTGCGCGACGCCGTGGTGGTCGCGCGCGGCGACGGGCACGGAGGGAGCCGCCTCGTCGCGTACCTGGCCGGGGACCCCGGCGAGGTGCCCGACGCGGCCGGGGCGCGCGCCGCGCTGGGCGAGCGGCTCCCCGAGCACATGGTCCCCTCCGCTTTCGTGACGCTGGAGAGGCTCCCCCTCACCCCCAACGGGAAGACCGACCGTCGGGCCCTCCCGGAGCCCGAGGCCGGGGCCGCGGCCGCGGAGTACGTCGCGCCGCGCACCCCGCTGGAGGAGACGCTGGCGGCGACCTGGGCGAAGGTGCTGCGCCTGGAGCGCGTGGGGGTGCACGACGACTTCTTCGCGCTGGGCGGGCACTCCCTCCTGGTGATGCAGGTGTCCTCGCGGGTGCGGCAGGCGCTGGGGCTCGCGTTCCCTCTACGGCTCCTCTTCGATCACCCCACGGTCGCCGCGCAGGCCGCCGCGCTCGCCCCGCTCGCGCCCTCCGCGGGCGCCGCCCTGGAGATCGGCGTCGCCTCCGCGGGGGTGGAGGACCGGCTCCTGGAGAACCTCGACCAGCTTTCCGACGCGGAGGTGGAGCTCCTCCTCGCCGACCTCGCGCGCGACCCGCGATCCACGCCATGAACGACGCGACCGCATCCCTCGACCCGGCTGCCGAGCGGCGCCGCCTCCTCGCGGAGATCCTCCGCAAGCGGGCCCGCGAGGTCCGCACCTTCCCGCTCTCCTTCGCGCAGCAGCGGCTCTGGTTCCTCGACCGGATGGACCCGGGGAGCTCCGCCTACACCGTGCCCGTCCCGCTCCACCTGCGGGGGGCGCTCCGCCCCGACCTGCTGGAACGGGCGCTCACGGAGGTGGTGCGGCGGCACGGCTCGCTGCGCACCACCTTCACCACCCTGGGCACGGAGCCGGTGCAGGTGGTGGCGCCTCCCCCGGCGGCGCTCGCGCTCCCGCTCGCCGACCTCGCCTCCCTCCCGGCGGCGGAGCGCGGGCGCGAGGCGGGGCGGATCGCGGCGGAGGAGGCGGGCCGCCCCTTCGACCTGGAGGCCGGCCCCCTCTTCCGCGCGCGGCTCCTGAGGCTCGGCGCGGAAGAGCACGTCCTGGTGCTGGTGATGCACCACGTCGTCACCGACGGCTGGTCGCTGGGGGTCCTCTTCCGGGAGCTGTCCGCGCTCTACGCGGCATCGCTCGCGGGGGCGCCGCCGCCGCTCCCCCCGCTCCCCCTGCAGTACACCGACTTCGCGGCGTGGCAGCGCGGGGAGGGGAGCGTGGACGCCGGGGGGGACCGGGAGTTCTGGCGCGCGGCGCTGCGCGGCGCTCCCCCGCTCCTGGAGCTCCCCGCCGACCGTCCCCGTCCCCCGGTGCCCACGCACCGCGGCGCGTCGCTCCCGCTGGCCCTCGACGCCGCGGATGCCGCGCGCCTGCGGGAGATCGGCCGGGCGGAGGGCGCCACGCTCTTCATGACGCTCCTGGCGGCATTCCAGCTCCTCCTTTCCCGCTACGCCGGGGAGGAGGACGTGGTGGTGGGGACCCCGGTCGCGGGGCGCACGCGCCCGGAGCTGGAGGGGTTGATCGGCCTCTTCGTCAACACGCTCGCAGTGCGCACCGACCTCGCCGGCGACCCCACCTTCCGCGAGCTGCTGGGGCGCGTCCGGGAAAACCTTCTGGGCGCCTACTCGCACCAGGATCTCCCCTTCGACCGGCTGGTGGAGGAGCTGGCCCCCGGGCGGAGCCTGAGCCACACCCCCGTCTTCCAGGTGATGTTCGCGGTGCAGGGGGGCGGCTCGGGCGGGATGGGGCTCGACCTCCCCGGCGTGGAGGCCGCCCTGGTGGAAACGGGAGCGCGCACGGCGCGCTTCGACCTGGAGGTGGAGCTGCGGGACGAGCCCGGCGGAGTGCGGGGGACGCTGGAGTACGCCGTGGACCTGTTCGGCCGGGGAACCGCGGAGCGGATGGCGGCACACTTCGAGACGCTGCTGCGGGGGATCGCCGCGTCCCCGGACGCGCGGGTGTCGGAGATCCCGCTCCTGGCCCCGGAGGAGCGCGCGCGGGTCCTGGAGGAGTGGAACGCCACGAGCCGCCCGTACCCGGCCGGCCTGGCGCTGCACGAGCTCTTCGCGCTGCAGGCGGCGCGGACGCCGTCCGCCACCGCGGTGGACGCCGGGAGCGAATCGCTCGGCTACGCGGAGCTGGACCGCAGGTCGAACCAGCTCGCGCACTGGCTCGTCCGGCGGGGCGTGGGGGGAGAGAAGCGCGTGGGCCTCTGCCTGGAGCCGTCCCCGCTCGTGATGGTGGCCGTGCTGGGGGTCCTCAAGGCGGGGGCCGCCTACGTCCCGCTCGACCCCTCCCACCCGCGCGACCGCCTGGCGCTGATCCTGGGCGACGCCGCCGTGCCGCTCCTCCTCACCCAGGCGCACCTCGCGGCGGGGCTCCCGGAGCACGCCGCGGAGGCCGTGGCGCTGGACGCGGCGTGGGGGCGCATCGCGCGTGAGCCGCACGACGCGCCGGGGGTGCCGGTCGCGCCGGAGCGGCTGGCGTACGTCATCTACACCTCGGGGAGCACCGGGAGGCCCAAGGGGGTGTGCGTGGAGCACCGCAACGTGGCGAACACTCTCCTCGCCGCCCTCGACGTCTTCGGCTTCGGGCCCGGCGACCGGGTGCCCGCGCTGGCGAGCTACGCCTTCGACATCTGGCTCTTCGAGGCCGTGGCGCCGCTCCTGGGGGGCGCGGCGGTGAGGCTCCTCCCCCGCGAGCGGGTGGTGAACATGGAGGCGCTGGCGGAAGAGCTGGAGTCCGCGACGGTGCTCCACGCCGTCCCGGTGCTGATGCGGCAGCTGGCGCACCACCTGGGGGTCCACCGACGCCGTCCCCTCCCGGGTGTGCGGCTGGCCTTCGTGGGGGGAGACGCGGTCCCGCCCGACCTGGTGGAGGAGATGCGCGGCGTCTTTCCCGCGGCGGAGGTGCGGGTGCTGTACGGGCCCACGGAGTCGGCGGTCGTGTGCGCCAGCCACCCCGTCCCGGGCCGCCCCGAGCGCGAGATGATCGGGTCTCCCCTCCCCAACGCGCGCCTCTACGTGCGCGAGCGCGGGGGCGCGCCCGCTCCGACCGGCGTCCCGGGGGAGCTCCTGGTGGGCGGGGCGGGGGTGGCGCGCGGCTACCTGGGCCGGCCGGAGCCGACCGCCGAAAGGTTCGTCCCGGACCCGTACGGCGGAGAATCCGGGGCGCGGCTGTACCGTACGGGGGACCGGGCCCGGTGGCTCCCGGACGGCACCCTGGAGTTCCTGGGGCGCCTGGACCACCAGGTGAAGGTGCGCGGTTACCGCGTGGAGCCGGGGGAGGTCGAAGCGGCGCTGGAGCGGCTCCCGGAGGTGCGCGAGGCGGTGGTGGTGGCGCGGGCGGACGCCCCCGGGGACCGGCGCCTGGTGGCGTACCTGGTCGCCGCGGACGGGGGGCGCGTGCCCTCGCCCTCCGAGCTGCGCGAGCACCTGAAGCGCAGCCTGCCGGAGCAGATGGTCCCCTCCGCCTTCGTCGCGCTCGAGGCGCTCCCGCTCACCCCCACGGGGAAGGTCGACCGGAGGGCCCTCCCCGCGCCGGAGCGGAGCGGACGGGGCGCCGGGTACGTCGCTCCCCGCACCCCCCTGGAGGAGCTGCTCGCGCGGGTCTGGGCCGGGGTCCTGGGGATGGAGCGGGTGGGGGTGGAGGAAAACTTCTTCGAGATCGGCGGCGACTCCATCCTTTCCATCCAGGTGGTGGCGCGCGCGCGGCAGGCCGGGGTGGCGATCACCCCCCGGCAGGTCTTCGAGCGGCAGACCGTCGCGGCGCTCGCGCTCGCGGCGGCGCGCGGCACGGACGCGGCGCCCGCCGCCTCCTGGCCGGCGCGGGGCGAGGTCGAGCTCGCCCCGGTCCAGCACCGGTTCTTCGAGGAGGTGGCCGGGGAGCGGCACCACTTCAACATGGCCATGCTCCTGCGGCCCCGGGAGACCCTGGAGGCCCGGGCACTGGAGCGGGCGCTCGCCGCCGTGCTGGACCACCACGACGCGCTGCGGATGCGCTTCGAGGAGCGGGACGGCACCTGGACGCAGCGATACGCCGGGCCGGACGGCCGCTCGCCGCTCGCGCGCCTGGACCTGTCGCGCCTGCGCGAGGCGGACCGGCGCGGGGCCGCGGGGCGCGCGGCGGCGGCGCTGCAGGCGAGCCTCCACCTCGCCCGGGGGCCTCTGCTGCGCGCGGCGCTCTTCGAGCGCGGCGGGGGGGAGCAGCGGCTCCTCCTCCTGGCGCACCACCTGGTGACGGACGGCGTCTCCTGGCGCATCCTCCTGGAGGACGTGCAGGCCGCCTGCGAGCAGGCGGCGCGCGGGGCGACGGTGGCGCTCCCGGCGAAGACGACCTCGTACCAGCGCTGGACCGCGAAGCTGGTGGAGCACGCGCGGCGCGGCGGCTTCGACGCCGAGCTCCCGTACTGGGAAGGCCGGGGGCGGGAGCCGGTGGCGCCGCTCCCGGTGGACCTCCCGGACGGGCGCAACACCCGGAGCTCCGTCCGCCACGTCGCGGTCTCGCTGGACGAGGCGGACACGCGCGCGCTCCTGTTCGAGGCGCCGCGGGCGTACGGCACGCAGATCAACGACCTCCTCCTCGCCGCGCTGGTCCGCGCCTTCGCCCGCTGGACGGGGGAGCCGCGGCTCCGCGTGGAGCTGGAAGGCCACGGGCGCGAGGAGGTCTTCCCCGGCGTGGACCTTTCCCGCACCGTCGGGTGGCTCACCGCCGTCCACCCGCTCCTCCTCGACCTGACCGGCGCCGCGGACGGGGAGGAAGCGCTCCTCCGGGTGAGGGAGCAGCTGACGCGCCTCCCCGGACGGGGGATCGGCTACGGGGCCCTCCGCTACCTCGCGCCGCCCGGGGTCCGCGCGGCGCTGGCGGCGCTCCCCGCGCCGCAGGTGAGCTTCAACTACCTGGGCCGCTTCGACCGCGCGGTCTCGGACGACGCCTTCTTCGCCGGGGTCGCGGAGCCGGTGGGCCCCACGGCCGGGGGGGACGGCGAGCGCCGGCACCTCTTCGAGGTGGACGGCGTCGTGGAGGGGGGGCGGCTCCGGGTGACGTGGAGCTACGGCGAGGCGCTCCACCGGCGGGAGACCGTGGAGTCGCTCGCCGCGGGCTTCCTGGACGAGCTCCGGGCGCTGGCCGCCCACTGCGCCGCCGCGGGGGAGCCGCGGGCGGCGCCCGCGGACCCGGCGCCCGGGGCAGGGGAGGGCACCGCCGCCGGGCTTTCCGCGGACGAGCTGGAGATCCTCGCGCTCCTGATGGCCGAGGCGGGGGTCGAGGCCTCCGCGCCGGAAACGATCCGGCCGCGCCGCCCCGGGGAGCGGGTCCCGCTCACCTTCGCCCAGAAGCGCCTCTGGTTCCTGGAGCAGCTCGAGCCGGAGAACCGCATCTACAACGACGTGGACACGCTGCGCCTCACCGGCGAGCTGGACGCCGCCGCGATGGGGAGGGCGTTCGAGGAGGTGGTGCGCCGGCACGAGGCGCTCCGCACCGTGTTCGTCGAGGAGGACGGGGAGCCGGCGCAGGTGGTGCGGGACGAGTTCCCCGCGGCGCTGGACTACCTCGACCTGTCCCACCTTCCCGAGACCGGCCGGATGGCCGAGGTCCGCAGGGTCGCGGACGAGACGACGCGCGCGTCCTTCGACCTGGCGCGGGGGCCGCTGATCCGTCCCCTCCTGCTCCGGCTGGGGGAAAGGGACCATGCCCTCCTCGTCCCGGTGCACCACATCGTCACCGACGGGTGGTCGCAGGGGATCGTGTTCCGCGAGCTCTTCACCCTGTACGACGCCTTCCGGCAGGGAAGGCCGTCTCCGCTCACGCCGCCCGGGCTCCAGTACGGGGACTTCGCGGTCTGGCAGCAGCGGTACCTCGCCGCCGGCGCGCTGGAGCGGCAGGCGGCGTACTGGAAGGAGCGGCTGCGGGGGGTGCCCGCCCTCCTGGAGCTTCCCACCGACCGCGCGCGACCGGCGGAGCAGAGCTACCGCGGCCGTGCATACGAGTTCATGGTCTCGCGGGAGGTCTCGGCGCAGCTCCAGACGCTGGCGCAGGAGCGGGGGGCCACCCTCTTCATGGTGCTCCTGGCCGCCTTCAGCGCGCTCCTGGCGCGCTACACGGGGGAGGAGGACGTGGTGGTGGGCTCGCCCATCGCCAACCGGACCCGCCCCGAGCTGGAGTCGCTGGTCGGGCTCTTCGCCAACACCCTCGCCTTCCGCACGGACACCTCCGGCGATCCCACCTTCCGCGAGCTCCTGGAGCGGGTACGGGACGAGGTCTTCGAGGACTACGCCCACCAGGACCTCCCCTTCGAGCGCCTGGTGGAGGAGCTGCGCGTGGAGCGGAGCCTCAGCTACAACCCCGTCTACCAGGTGCTGCTCACCCTGCAGAACACCCCGCGCGGGAGGCTGTCGCTGGGGGGACTGGAGATGTACCCGCTGGAAACCACGCACGACACCTCCAAGCTCGACCTTTCCCTGACGGCGATCCCGCTGGGGGAGGGCCTCTACGCCGGGTGGGAGTACAGCACCGAGCTCTTCGACCGGGCCAGCGTCGCCCGGCTCACCGACCGCTTCGTCACCCTCCTGCGCGGGATCTCCGAGCACCCGGACCGGCGGCTCTCGGAGCTTCCGCTGGTCACCCCGGAGGAGCGGGTCCGGGTCCTGTACGGCTGGAACGGGTCCGGGCGGGTGGAGCCGGACGGAGCCCCGGTGCACGAGCGGTTCGGCGCGCAGGCGGAGCGCACCCCGCACGCCGTCGCGCTCGTCTGCGGAGGGCGGACGATGACCTACGCCGAGCTGCGACACCGCAGCGATGCCCTGGCGAGGTACCTGCGCGCCCGCGGCGTGGGACCGGAGGTCCGGGTGGGGGTGTGCGTGGAGCGGAGCCCGGAAACGGTCGTGGCGCTCCTGGGCATCCTCGGGGCAGGGGGGGCCTACGTCCCTTTCGACACCGCCCACCCGCGCGACCGCCTGGGGTACCTGGTGGAGGATTCCGGGATCGCCCTCCTCCTCACCCAGGAGCGCCTGTTCGCCGGCCTCCCGGGGTCGGCCACCGCGGACGTGGTGTTCCTCGACGCCGACTGGGCGCGGATCGAGGCGGAGCCCGCGGACGTGCCCGGAGTGGCGGTCCTCCCCGGGAACGCGGCGTACGTGATCTACACCTCGGGCTCGACCGGGAAGCCCAAGGGGGTGGTGGTCCCCCACTCCGCACTCTCCGGGTACACCGCCGTGGCGCGCGATGCGTACGGGATCGGTCCGCACGACCGGGTGCTCCAGTTCGCCTCCGTGGCGTTCGACGCGAGCGCCGAGGAGATCTGGCCCGCCCTGGCCTCGGGGGCCCGGCTGGTCCTTCGCACGGACGAGATGCTCGACTCGGCGGCGGCCTTCCTGGACGCCTGCCGGGAGTGGGGGATCACCGTCCTCGACCTCCCCACAGCCTACTGGCACGAGCTGGTCGCGGAGCTGTCCGAGTGCGCGCCCGGGGACCGGCCGCCGCTCCCGGAGTCGCTGCGCCTGGCGATCATCGGCGGGGAGCGGGCGCTCCCGGAGCGGCTGCGCGCCTGGCGCGACTGCTCCGGCGAGAGGATCCGCCTGGTCAACACCTACGGTCCCACGGAGGCGACCGTGGTCGCGACGCTCTGCGACGTTTCCTCCACGGCGGGGGAGGACGAGGCTTCGCCGCGCCACGTGCCGATCGGCCGGCCGCTCCCGGGCGTCCGTGCCTACGTGCTGGACCCGCGGGGCGAGCCCACGGGAATCGGGATCCCCGGGGAGCTGTACATCGGAGGAAGCGGGGTGGCGAGAGGGTACCTGGACCGCCCGGGCCTGACGGCGGAGCGTTTCCTCCCGGAGCCCTTCGGGGCGGAGCCGGGCGCGCGGGCCTACCGTACGGGGGATCGGGTCCGCTGGCTCCCGGACGGGACGCTGGAGTTCATGGGGCGGGTGGACCACCAGGTGAAGATCCGGGGCTTCCGGGTGGAGCTGGGGGAGGTCGAGGCTGCGCTGAACCGGTGCCCGGGGGTGGAGGAGGCGGTGGTCGTCACCCGGGAGGAGGCTCGCGGAGAGACGCGCCTGGTCGCCTACGTGGTCCCCGCAGCGGCCGGCGAGGTGGCGGCGGCGGAGCTGCGGAGCGCGCTCCGGGAGGAGCTCCCGGGGTACATGCTTCCCGCCGCCTTCGTCCCCATGGAGGCGCTCCCCCTGACCCGGAACGGAAAGGTGGATCGCCGCGCCCTGCCCGCTCCCGAAGCGCGGCGCAGCGAAGGCGGTCCCCGGGGCGCGCTCCCCCGCAACGACGTGGAGGGGACCATCGCGGCGGCGTGGCGGGACGTGCTGGGGGTGGAGGAGGTGGGGCTGGACGACAACTTCTTCGACCTGGGCGGTCACTCGCTCCTCCTGGTGCGGCTGCGCAGCCGGCTCGCGGGGCGGTTTTCCAGGGAAGCATCGGTGGTGGTCCTGTTCCGCTACCCGACGGTCCGCTCGCTGGCGGGATACCTCGCGCAGGGCGGGCCCGAGACCGCGACCCCCGAGTGGAGCGCGGCCGAAGTGGAGAGCCGCCGCCAGGCCATGCGCAGGCGGCGGGACCTGCGAAAGCTCCCGGAGGGGTGACGCGGGCGCGTCGCCGTCGGTTCAGGAGACGAACAGCTCCATCCGCGGGAATCGTGGTCAGGCGGCGGCACGGGTCTGGCACCGCCGGAGCAGTGGAATCACCCGAGCGAGCCTGTTCCAGGCGGGTCCCGGGACGCACCCGAAAGCTGGAGGGCGCATGAGCCGAGCCGGAGGGGACGATGGCGGGAGGCGCGAGTTCCGGGTGGGGCTTGCGCGGGCATTCGGGGGAGCGATCCTCTTTTCGCTCCCGCTGATGATGACCATGGAGATGTGGCAGCTCGGGTTCTACATGGACCGGACCCGGCTCGTCCTCTTCATGCTCCTGATGGTCCCCATGCTGATCGGGCTGGACCACTACTCCGGCTTCCGCCGGACCTCCTCCTGGCGCGAGGACGCGGTGGACGGGGTCGTGGCGTACGGCGTGGGGTTCTGCGCCTCGGCGGCGGTGCTCGCGCTGCTGGCGGTCATCGACACGTCGATGCCGCCGGGCGAGGTCGCGGGGATGGTCGCGCTGCAGGCCATTCCGGCGAGCTTCGGGGCGATACTCGCCAGCAGCCAGCTCGGGAGCGGCGGGGAGGAAGAACGGAGGGAGCTGGAGCGGAAGCGGCGCGCCGGCTACGGCGCCGAGGTCTTCTTCATGGCGGCGGGGGCCACCTTCCTCGCATTCAACGTCGCGCCGACGGAGGAGATGATCCTGATCGCCTTCCGCATGACGCCGTGGAGCGCCCTGGCGCTGATGGGCGCCTCGCTCCTGCTGATGCACGCCTTCGTCTACGCCGTGGAGTTCCGCGGCACCCGAGCGCCGGCCCACGGCACCCCACCGTGGAGCGTGTTCCTTCGCTTCACGACCGTGGGGTACGCGGTGGCCCTGCTGGTCAGCGCCTACGTGCTCTGGACCTTCGGGCGGTACGACGAGGGCGCGTACTCGATGTACCTGATGGAGGCGGTTGTGCTCGGCTTCCCGGCGAGCCTGGGTGCGGCCGCCGCCCGGCTGATCCTGTGAGCGCGCGCGAGCAGGGGTGGGCGGGTGCCGCCTCGCCGCTGGAATGGGTGGTGGCCGCGGCGAGCGCCCTGCTGGTGCTGGGCGCGGCCGGCTTCCTCCTCTGGCAGGGGTCCCGGGCGCCCGCCTCGCCGCCGAGGATCACGGTGCAGGTGGACTCGGTCGTCCGCGCGAGCTCGGGTTGGCTGGTGGAGTTCAGCGCGCGGAACGACGGAACGACGACCGCGGCCAAGCTGGTCGTGGAAGGGGAACTGCGCGGCGGCGACGGAGAAGCCGAAACGAGCGAGGCGACCCTGGACTACGTCCCCGCCCGGGGGAGCGAGCGCGGCGGGCTCTACTTCACCCGCGATCCCCGGCGCGGCCGCCTCACGCTGCGTCCCCTGGGATACGAACGTCCGTGACCGGCGGCACCCGGTAGCCGTGGCGCCTGCCCCTGTCGCTGAAGCCGTCTACGCCAGCCAGGGTCTCCTTCAATCCCTGATCCGCGTGACGGCGCTCGGGTACGACCTGTCTCCGGCCTGAAGAGCCAGGAGGAGGCGTTCCGCCACCAGGAGACCCGGGACCTCGTGCCGCCACCCATGTTCTGAGCCCTCCGAGAACCCGGGGCGGTCCGGCCGACGGCTTCCTCGCGGGCTCGTGCGATCCTCATCGCACATCCCCCGGGGTGCTGCTCATCGCCCCCCATCCAGCTCGTCCAGCGCGAGTCCCAGCCGGACCAGGCCTTCGGCGAAGATCGCCGGGTCCACGCCGAGTCCGATGCGGACGTGGGCGGGCAGCTCGAAGAAGCGGCCGGGAACGACGGCGGTGTCGTACCTGTCGCGCAGCAGCGACCACAGGTCGTCCGCGCGGCCGGAGCGGAGGCGCGGGAAGGCCACGGTGCCGGCGCGGTGCTCCGTCCGGTCGAGGTCGCCGCGCGAGCCGAGAAAGGCGTTCAGCGCGGCGCCGTTCGTCTCCAGCAGCGCGCGCGAGCGGGCGGCGATCCGGTCGAGGCTGCGGATTGCGGCGATGCCCAGCCGCTCGGCGGCGTGCGCGTTGATGTTGCCGAACAGCGAGTTGAGCCGCCACAGGCGACCCGTGACCGCCGGCTCGGCGAACACCCACCCGCAGCGCAGGCCGCCCAGGCCGTAGACCTTGGTCAGGCTGCTGGTAACGACGAACTCCGGGCCCAGGTGGAAGGCGGTGCCTGGAGCGGCCTCGAACCGCGCGTCGAGGTAGACCTCGTCCACCAGCACGCGCGCGCCGACGCCGCGCGCGATCCTGCCGATGCGGCGCAGCGTGTCGTCGTCCGTGAGCGCGCTCGACGGGTTGTGCAGGTTGGTGAGGACGACCAGGCGCGTGCGCGGGGTGATGCGCCGCGCGACCTCGTCCGGATCGACACGGAAGCCGTCCTCGGCGCGGCGGGAAAACCGCACGACGCGCGCGCCCAGGTACTCTGCGACGGCCAGCAGCGGCTCGTACGTCGGGTGCTCGACCAGCACCTCGGCGCCCCGCTCCAGCAGCGCGGCCATCGCCAGGTGGTTGGCCATCGACGTCCCGGCCGCCGGGAAGACGGACTCCGCCGGGACGCCGTACCGCCCGCCGACCGCTTCCAGCAGCGGTGGATAGACGTCCGGCCCGTTCAGCTCCAGCTCGTCCGGCGCGACCGGCAGGTCGGCGAGCGGGAAGTGGGGCGCTCCGCTCGACATCAGGTTGAAGCGCGCCCCGCCCTGCGCCTTCACCCACCCGAGGTATTCCGATCCGCCGTTCATCCCCGCCTCCGCCACAGGAGGTAGACGGGAACCCCGGCCAGCATGATGGCGATCCCCACGGCGCTGTCCCCCGGCGCGCGGTACAGGGTGGCGATCACGATCACGGCGCACGCGGCGGCGAAGAACGCGGTGGTCCACGGGTGGCCGGGGACGCGCGCGCCGCCGTCGTCCACCCCTCCGGCGAGGCGCCGCCGGAAGACGAAGAGCGTCCCCGCCGTCAGCCCGAAGAAGATGAAGTCGACGGAAACGACGTAGCCCAGGATCTGCTCGTACGTGCCGGAAAGGGCGATGGCGAGCGCCAGCACGCCCTGCAGCACGATGGCGACCACCGGCGCGCGCGTGCGCGGATCGATCCACGCCACGCGGCGGAAGAAGAGCCCGTCCGCCGCCATGGCGAAGTAGACGCGCGGCGCCGTGAGCATCCCCTGGCTCAGGAAGCCGAGGGTGGAGATGGCGATCCCCGCGGCGATCAGCGCCGCGCCGCGCTCGCCGAACGCCAGCCGCATCACGCTGGAAGCGGGCGCCGGGCTCGCCGCCAGCCCCGCCGCGCCGAGCGCGAGGAGGCACGCGACGTTGACGGCCACGTACAGCACGATCACGCCGCCGACGCCGACCAGCAGTCCGCGCGGGAGGTCGCGCCGCGGATCGCGCATCTCGGCCGCGACGAACGACGCCGTCTGCCAGCCGCCGTAGGCGAACATCACCGGGGTCAGCGCCGCGAAGAAGGCGAGGAGCGCCGCGCCGCCCGGCGGCGCCGGCGCGGGCCGGGCGGCGGCGGCCGGCGGGGCGTCGACGAAGAAGAGCCCGGCGGTGACGAGCGCGGCGATCGCCAGGATCTTCAGCACCATCAGCCCGCTCTGCACGCTGCTTCCGGCGCGCACGCCCAGGCAGTTGACCAGCACCAGCAGCGCGAGCGCCGCCGCCGCGACGACCGGCTCGGAGAACGGGAGATGCGCGACCTCGCGCAGGTAGCGCGCGCAGGTGACGGCGACGGCCGCCATCCCGCCCGTCTGGATCACCAGCAGGAGCGACCAGCCGTAGACGAAGGCGACCGCGGGATGATAGGCGTCGCGCAGGTAGGCGTACTGGCCCCCCACCTGCGGCCGCCGCGCTGCGAGCTCGGCGTAGACGAACGCGCCCGCCAGCGCCACGGCGCCGCCCGCCAGCCACGCGCCCACGATCAGCAGCGGCGAGGTCACCTGCCGGGCGACCACGTGCGGGTTGACGAAGATCCCCGAGCCGATGATCCCGCCCATCACGATCATCGTCGCGTCGAAGCGCCCGAGCCGGCGCGCCAGCCCCGGCGCGCCGTCCGGAGCCGTTCCAGCCGCCGCGGGCACCGCCTGTCCGGTCGTGCTCAATCGCGGTCTCCGGCGAGGATGGGTGAGGAGGAGGGTCGGCGGATTCGAGGGTTCGGACCCGGTGAGGTTGTCAGGCTGCCAGCGAAAGCCCCGGCGCCGCACCGCGGGCACCGGGGCTTTCGCGTGCCGGATCCCGCGGCCCGGTGGGATCCTGCGTGAGGGATTTCGGCCCGTTTGAAGGGGCGCGAGTATCGCCGCGGGCAGTTTCGCGGGGCTCGACTCCGTTAGCCCGCGTTGTTTGCGGGCTTACGGAGCCGAAGCCCGACCCCGGCGCCCGCCGGGGGCACGCCCGAACCCCGCGGTTCCAGGCCTCAGCCCTGCCCCCAGCCGGAGTCGTGCGCCTCGGCCATCCCCACCACCACCCTGCGCTCGCCCGTGAACGGGGAGCGCGCGTGCGCCATGAGCATGTTGTCCAGCAGCAGCACGTCGCCCGTTTCCCAGAGGAAGACCAGCGCCTCGGCCTCGTACGCGGCGCGGATGGCGGCGAAGTCGTCCGGGTCGATGGGCGAGCCGTCGCCGTAGTAGGTGTTGCGCGGCAGGCTTTCCTCGCCGAACTCCTCCAGCAGGACCTCCACCACGTCCGGGTCCTGGCTGGACACGTGGAACAGGTGCGCCTGGTTCATCCACACCTTCTCGCCGGTGGCGGGGTGCGTGGCCACCCCCTGGCACACCTGCCGGGTGCGCAGGTGGTCCTCGTCCACCCACTCCGCCTCGATGCCCGCGGACCGGCAGTACTCGTCCACTTCCTCGGGCGTCTCGGCCTGGAAGACGTTCTGCCAGGGAAGGTCCATCCACGGCGTGTAGTTGCGCACGTACATCACCCCCAGCCGCTCGAAGCGCTCGCGGATGCCGGCGGGGATGCGGTCGTACACGCGGCGGCTGTCGGCGATGGGGGTCTCGCCGCCGGTGGCGGCCACGATCAGCGACAGGAAGCCGATCTTCATGGGCCACGAGCGGGTGTAGGACATCTCCGTGTGGAAGGGGATGTGCTGGTCCGCGGGGTACTCGGTGGAGGTGTAGACGTTGCCCTTGACCTGGGTGCGCGGCGAGGAGCGGTAGGTGTAGGGAAGGAGCTCGCCGGAGGCCGAGAGCATGAAGCGCTGGAACTCGTCCACGTCGTCCACGCCGAAGCCGCGGAAGAGGATGGCGCCTGCCGCGTGGAGCGTGTGCTCCACCCAGGGGCGGTTCTCGCCGGCCCAGTCGGCGAGCACCAGCCCGGGCGCGGCGGGGCTCACCACCACCGGGGCGGCGGGATAGCCGTCCAGGCGGGCCGTCCGCACGCGGTCGTCGGGCGCGGGCGCGCTCCCGGGAAGCTGCACGGACTCGTCGGCAACGCTCATCGTCTCACTCCACGGCGGTTGGGGGGCGGTCCGGGCCGCGCGGGAAGGGGCGGCGGAGGGCCCGGTACCCGGATGGATAAGCCCCCGCATGGATTCAGTCAAGCTCCGGCCGTCCGCGCCGGGGAGCGGGGCGGACCCGTGCTCCGCGGCACGCCGGGAGCTGGCCCGCCGCCGCCCGGGCCGGCGGTTGAAGTCGCCCGCGGCTGGAGTTAGTTTGCGTCACGTTTCGCCGTGCGTCGCGGCCCGCCGCGGAGTCCCGAACCAGCAGCCCCGCCGAATGGAGAACGTAGAGAGCGTCTATCCCCTCTCGCCCATGCAGCTCGACATCCTGCTCCGCTCGCTCCGCGCCCCGGAGCTGGCGGAGTACGCGGAGCAGGTCTGCTGGACGATGCGGGGCGACCTGGACGCTCCCGCCTTCGAGCGCGCGTGGGGCCTGCTCGCGGAGCGGCACCCGGTGCTGCGCACCGTCTTCTTCTGGAAGGGGCTGGACACTCCGCTCCAGGTGGTGCGCGGCGAGGTGGAGATCCGGGTGGAGGCCGCCGACTGGCGCGGCGTTCCCCCGGAGGAGGTGGAGGCGCGGATGGACGCGCTGGCCCGCGGGGAGCGGCGCGGCTTCGACCTGGAGGCGGCGCCGCTCTTCCGCGTGGCGTGCGCGCGCACGGGAGAGGGGGAGCACCGCTGCGTGTGGACCTGCCACCACCTCCTGCTGGACGGCTGGTCGGCGGGGCGGGCGCTGCAGGAGGTGTTCGCGCTGTACGACGCGCTCCGCGGGGGCGAGGTCCCGGCGCTCGCCCCGGCGCCCCCGTTCCAGGCGTACATCTCCTGGCTCCAGGCGCAGCCGACGGAGCCCGCGGAGGCCTTCTGGCGCGCCGCCCTGGCCGGGGTGGGCGCCGCCGCGCCGCTCGACCCCGGCCCGCTCCGCGACCCCGGCGCCGCGGGGAACCCCGGACACGCGGCCGCGGCGATCCCCGCGGCGCGGCTGGAGCGGCTGGAGGAGACCGCGCGGCGCCGGCAGGTGACGCTCAACACCCTCTTCCAGGGGGCCTGGGCGCTGCTCCTGGGCCGCTACCGGGGGGACGACGACGTGGTCTTCGGCGCGGTGTCCGCCGGGCGGCCGGCGGAGCTGCCGGGTGCGGAGGCCATGCTGGGCGTGTTCGTGGGGAGCGTGCCCGTGCGGGTGCGGCTGCGCCCGGAGGCGGAGGCGGCGCCGTGGCTGCGGGAGATCCAGGCGGGGCAGGCGCGGGCGCGGCGCTTCGACCACTTCTCGGTGCAGCAGATCCAGGCGTGGAGCGGGCTGCCGCCGGGGGAGCGATTGTTCGACACGCTGCTCGTCTTCCAGAACTACCCGCTCCGCGAGGTGGAGAGCGCGCGCATCGGCGGGCTGGAGGTGCGGGACCTCCGCGGCGTTCCCGCCGACACGGCGCTGGGGCACGCGCTGATGCTGGAGGTGGACGTGCGCGGGGAGGCCGGGCTGAGCCTGGCCTTCGACGGGGACCGGTGGGACGCGGCGTCGGCCGCCCTCGCGCTGGAGCACCTGCGGACGATCCTGGAGGGGATCGCGGCCGACCCCGACGCGCGGCTCTGCGAGCTGCCGCTGCTGTCCGCCGCGGAAAGAGCTCGGGTTCTGGAGGCGTGGAACGCGACCGCCGCCGCGTACCCGGACGACGCGTGCGTCCACCACCGGGTGGCCGCGCAGGCGGCGCGCACCCCTGAGGCGCCGGCGGTGGTGTTCGAGGGCGGCCGGCTGAGCTACGCGGAGCTGGAGCGGCGCGCCGCCCGGCTGGCGCACTTCCTCGCGGGCCGCGGGGTGGGGCCGGACGTGCGCGTGGCCCTGTGCATGGAGCGCGGCCCGGACCAGGTGGTGGCGCTGCTGGCCGTGCTCCAGGCGGGCGGCTGCTACGTGCCGCTGGACCCGGCCTACCCCCGGGAGCGCCTGGCCCACGTGCTCCGCGACTCCGGGGCGCGGGTGCTGCTGACGGAGGCGCACCTGGCGCCGGCGCTGCCGCCCTCCGGGGCGGACACGGTGGTGCTGGACGACGTCCGGGACCGGCTCGCGGCGCAGCCGGAGCACGCGCCGCGGACGGCGGTGGGCCCGGAGAACCTGGCGTACGTCGTCTACACCTCCGGCTCCACCGGCACGCCCAAGGGGGTGGCGATGCCGCACCGGCCGCTGGTGAACCTCCTCGCCTGGCAGGAGGGGGCGTGGCGGGGGCCGCGCGCCGCGCGCACCCTGCAGTTCGCCGCGCTGGGCTTCGACGTTGCGTTCCACGAGGTCTTTTCCACCTGGACGACGGGCGGCGCGCTGGTGCTGCTGCGCGAGGAGGAGCGGCGCGACCCGGACGCCCTGCTGCGCCGGGTGGAGGAGGCGGGGGTGGAGCGGTTGTTCCTCCCCTGGGCGGCGCTGCAGCAGGTGGCCGAGCGGGCGGTGGAGCGCGGCGTCGTGCCGCCGCGGCTCCGCGAGGTGCAGACGGCCGGGGAGCAGCTGCGCGTGACCCCGGCGATCCGCGCGTGGATGGCGGCGCTGGGGGCGCCGCTGCACAACCACTACGGCCCCTCCGAGACACACGTGGTCACCGCGCTCGCGCTGGAGGGCGCGCCCGGCGGCTGGCCGCTGCTCCCGGCCATCGGGGGCGGGATCGCGAACACCCGCTGCTTCGTGCTGGACGCCTGGATGGAGCCCGCCCCGGCGGGGATCCCCGGGGAATTGTACGTGGCCGGGGCGAGCCTGGCGCGGGGCTACCTGGACCGGCCGTGGGCCACGTTCGAGCGGTTCCTCCCGGACCCGTTCTCCGGCCAGGCGGGCGGGCGGATGTACCGCACGGGAGACCGGGTGCGCTGGCTGGCGGACGGGACACTGGAGTTCCTGGGGCGGGTCGACCACCAGGTAAAGGTGCGCGGCTTCCGGGTGGAGCCGGGCGAGGTGGAGGCGGCGCTGGAGCGGCACCCGGGGGTGCGCGAGGCGGTGGTGCACGCGCGGGAGGACGAGCCCGGGGAGAAGCGGCTGGTGGGGTACGTGGTGCCCGCGGAGGGCGCCCGGGTGCGGACGGCGGAGCTGCGGGAGCACCTGCTGGCGTCGCTCCCGGACTACATGGTGCCGGGGGCGTTCGTGGTGCTGGAGCGGCTTCCGCTCACCCCCAGCGGCAAGACCGACCGTCGGGCGCTCCCCGCGCCGGCCCCCTCCGGTGCCGCGGAGCACGGCTACGCCGCGCCGCGCACCCCGGTGCAGGAGGTGCTCGCCGCGGCCTGGGCGGAGGTGCTGGGCGTGGAGCGGGTGGGGGTGGAGGACGACTTCTTCGCGCTGGGCGGGCACTCGCTCCTGGCGGCGCGCGTGGTGTCGCGCGTGCGCGACGCGCTGGGCGTGGAGCTGCCGCTCCCGGCGGTGTTCGCGGCTCCCACCGTCGCGGGGCTCGCGCGGCGCGTGGAGGCGCTGCTGCGTGACGGCGACGGCGCGCAGGCGCCGCCGCTGGCGCCCGTCCCCCGCGACGGCGCCCCGCTGCCGCTCTCGTTCGCGCAGCAGCGGCTGTGGTTCATCCACCGGCTGGAGCCGGACAGCGCCGCCTACAACCTCCCCTGCGCGCTGCGCGTGCGCGGGCCGCTGGACCCCGGCGCGCTGGAGCGCGCGCTCACGGGCGTGGCGGGCCGGCACGAGGCGCTGCGCACGCGCTTCCCGGAGCGGGGCGGCGTGCCGGTGCAGCTCGTCGAGCCCGCCCGGCGCGTTCGGCTGCCGCGTGTGGACCTCGCGGGGCTCCCCGGGCCCGCGCGCGAGGCCGAGCTGTCGCGGCTCGCGGAGCGGGAGGCGCGGCGCCCCTTCGACCTGGCGGCGGGCCCGCTGCTGCGGGGGGCCGTGGTGCGGCTGGGGGAGGACGACGCGGCGGTGCTGATCACCGTGCACCACGTGGTCGCCGACGGCTGGAGCGTGGGGATCCTGGTGCGCGAGGTGTCGGCGCTGTACGCCGCCCACGCGGGCGGCGGGGACGCGCGCCTCCCCGACCTGCCGGTGCAGTACGCCGACTTCGCGGCCTGGCAGCGGGCGCGGCTCTCCGGGGAAACGCTGGAGCGGCAGCTGGCCTTCTGGCGCGGGGAGCTGCGCGGCGCCCCGCCGCTGCTGGAGCTCCCCGCGGACCGGCCGCGCCCCGCGGCGATGGACGGCGCGGGGCGGCGGGTGGACTTCCGGGTGGACGCGGCGACCGCCGCCGGGGTGCGGGCGCTGGCGCGGCGGGAGGGCGCGACGCCGTTCATGGCGCTGCTGGCGGCGTGGCAGCTCCTGCTGGCGCGCGGGTCGGGGCAGGAGGACGTGGTGGTGGGCACCCCCGTGGCCGGGCGCAGCCACACGGAGCTGGAGGGGCTGATCGGGTTCTTCGTCAACACGCTGCCGCTGCGGGCCGACCTGTCGGGCGATCCCGCCTTCGGCGAGCTGCTGCGGCGCGTGCGCGCGAGGACGCTGGATGCGTACGCCCACCAGGAGCTCCCCTTCGACAGGCTGGTGGAGGAGCTGGCGGGCGGGCGCAGCCGGGCGCACGCGCCGCTCTTCCAGGCGGTGTTCGCCCTCCGGCCCGCGGATGTGGCGGAGCCGAGGCTGGGTGGCGCCGAGGTGTCGGCGATCCCGGTGGCGGGCGTGTCCGCCAAGTTCGACCTGTCGCTTGGCCTCGCCGAGGACGCGGACGGGGCGCTCGCGGGCGGGCTGGAGTACGCCACGGCGCTCCGTGAGCCCGCGACCGCGGCGCGCATGGCCGGGCACTACGCGACGCTGCTGGCGGGGATCGTGGCCGATCCCGGCGCGCGGGCCTGGACGCTCCCGCTGATGGACGCGGCCGAGCGGCGCCGGGTGCTGGCGGAGGGCCACGGCCCGGAGCGCGCCGAGGCGCCGGAATGCGTGCACGATCTGATCGCGGGGCAGGCGAAGCGCACGCCGGACGCGCCGGCGCTCGCGTTCCGCGGCGACGTGCTCGCCTACGCGGAGCTGGACCGCCGGGCCAACCGCCTCGCCCACCGCCTGCGCGCGCACGGCGTGGGGCCGGAGGCGCGCGTGGGCGTGTGCCTGGAGCGCACCCCGGAGCTGGTCGTGGCGCTGCTGGCCGTGCTCAGGGCCGGCGGGGCGTACGTCCCGCTGGACCCGGCGTACCCGCGGGCGCGCCTGGGCGCCATGGTGGAGGACGCGGGCGTCGCCCTGGTGCTCACCTCCACGATGCTGGCCGGCCTGGTCCCACACGTCGCCGCCGCGCTCGCGCTGGACGCCGTGGACGTGGGCGGGGAGCCGGAGGCCGCGCCGGAGAGCGGCGTGCTGCCGGAGAACCTGTCGCACGTGATCTTCACCTCCGGCTCTACGGGACGGCCCAGGGGGGTGATGATCCGCCACGGCGCCGTCGCGGCGCTGCTGCACTGGCTCCGCGGCGCCGTCTCCGACGAGGAGCGCTCGGCGGTCCTGTTCTCCACCTCCGTCAGCTTCGACGTCTCGGTCGCCGAGCTGTTCGGCACGCTGGCCTGGGGCGGCAAGCTGGTGCTGGCGGAGAACGCCCTGGAGCTGGCGACCCTGGGGGAGCCGGTCGTCCTGGCGAGCATGGTCCCCACCGCCGCGGCGGAGCTGCTGCGCTCGGGCGGGATTCCGCCCGCGGTCCGGACGCTCAACCTGGGCGGCGAGCCGCTCCCGGCCGACCTCGCCCGGGGGCTGTACGCGCTGGGCACGGTGGAGCGCGTCGCCAACCTGTACGGGCCCACCGAGGACACCACCTACTCCACGTACGCGCGCGTGGAGCGCGGCGCCGGCGTGGTGACGCTGGGCCGCCCCCTCCCCGGGACGCGGGCGTACGTGCTGGACGCGGAGATGGAGCCGGTCCCGCCCGGCGTGGCGGGCGAGCTGTACCTGGCCGGCGACGGGCTGGCGCGGGGGTACGCGGGCCGCCCGGAGCTCACCGCCGAGCGCTTCCTCCCGGACCCCTTCGGGTCCGCGGGCTCGCGCGCGTACCGGGTGATGGACCGCGTCCGCCGCCGCCCCGACGGCGAGCTGGAGTACCTGGGCCGCATGGACCAGCAGGTCAAGGTGCGCGGCTTCCGCATCGAGCCGGGCGAGATCGAGGCGGCGCTGCGCGCGCACCCCGGCGTCCGCGAAGCCGCGGCCGTGGCCCGCGGGGACGCCGCCTCGGGCGTGGCGGGCGGCCGGCGCCTCGTCGCCTACGTGGTCCCCGCGGACGGCGCCGCCCCGGTCGCGGCGGAGCTGCGGGCGCACCTCCGGGAGCACGTCCCGGAGTACATGGTCCCCTCCGCCTTCGTCGCGCTGGACGCGCTCCCGCTCACCCCCGGCGGCAAGCTGGACCGGCTCGCCCTCCCCGCGCCGGGAGACGCGCCCACGGCATCGGAGGTGGACGGGGACGCCGCGCCGCGCGGCCCGGTGGAGGAGCTGGTGGCGGGGATCTTCGCCGAGCTGCTGGGGGTGGAGCGGGTCGGCGCCCGCGACGACTTCTTCGAGCTGGGCGGACACTCGCTGCTGGCGGCGCGGGTGGCGGCCCGCGTGCGCGAGGCCGCCGGGGTGGAGCTGCCGGTGGGGATGCTGTTCGAGGCGCCCACGGCGGCGGAGCTGGCCGCGCGCGTGGAGGCGCTGCGGGACGCCTCCGCGGACGCCGCTCCCCCGCCGCTGGTCCCCGTCCCCCGCGACGATGCCGCGCTGCCGCTCTCGGCCGCGCAGCAGCGGCTCTGGCTCCAGCACCAGGTGGCGCCGGCGAGCTACAACCTGGCCGCCGCGCTCCGGCTGCGCGGCGAGCTGTCGGCGGAGGCGCTGCGCGGCGCGCTGGAGGCCGTGGTGGCACGGCACGAGGTGCTCCGCACGCGCCTGTTCGTGGAGGACGGCGCGCCGGTGCAGGTGGTGGAGCCCGCCCGAACCTTCGCGCTCCCGGCGGTGGACCTGGCGCCGTTCCCGGCGGCCGAGCGCGAGGCGGCCGTCGCGCGGTACGCCGCCGAGGAGGCGGCGCGCCCCTTCGACCTGGAGGCGCCGCCGCTGCTGCGCGCCAGCCTCCTGCGGCTGGGACCGAGCGAGCACGTGCTCCTCCTCACCCTGCACCACGTGGCCGCGGACGGGTGGTCGGAGGCGGTGCTCGTGCGCGAGCTGGGCGCGCACTACCTGGCCCGGGTCTCGGGCCGGGAGGCCGCGCTCCCCCCGCTCGCGCTCCAGTACGGCGACTACGCGGTGTGGCAGCGCCGCGTGGACGCGGGCGGGGCGCGGCAGCGGAAGCTGGAGTCCTGGAGCCGCGCGCTGGCCGGCGCTCCCGCGGCGCTGGAGCTCCCCGCCGACCGCCCCCGGCCGCCGGTGCAGAGCTTTCGCGGCGACACCTTCCGTTTCCACCTCGACGCGCCCCGAGCGGGTGCGCTGCGGGCGCTGGCGCGCCGGGAGGACTGCACGCTCTTCATGGTGCTCCTGGCCGGCTTCGACGCCTGGCTGCACCGCTGCACGGGGCAGGACGACCTGGTGGTGGGGACGCCGCTGGCCGGGCGCGACCACCCGGCGCTGGAGCCGCTGATCGGCTGCTTCATCAACGTGCTCCCCGTGCGCGTGCGGGTGGACGCCGGCGAGGGGTTCCGCGCGCTGCTTCGCCGCGTTCGCTCCGCTCTGCTGGACGCGTACCCCGCCGGGGACGTGTCCTTCGACCGGATCGTGGACGCGGCGGGAATGCCGCGCGACGCCAGCCGGAGCCCGCTGGTGCAGGTGCTCTTCGCTCTCCAGAACACGCCGCTGGAGCGGCTGGATCTCCCCGGGCTGGCGGCGGAGCGGGTGGAGGTGGCGGGGCGGAGCTCGCGCTACGACCTGAGCGTTTACCTGCGCGAGGAGCCGGACGGCGCCCTTGGCGCGCTGGTGGAGTTCGCCGCCGACCTGTACGACCGCGGCACCGTGGAGCGCTGGATGCGGCACTTCGCGCGCCTGCTGGACACTCTCGCCGCGGACCCGGAGCGCCCGGTGGGTGACGCGGAGCTCCTGGACCCGGCGGAGCGCGACCAGCTCGTCCGCGGCTGGAACGCCGCGGAACCCGCCCTGGACTCCGCGGCCACGCTCCCCGGTCTCTTCGCGGCGCAGGTCCGCCGCACTCCCGACGCCGTGGCGCTGGTGGCCGGCGGGGAGCGGCTTACCTATGCCGCGCTGGAGCGCCGCGCCGCCCGCATCGCCCGCCGCCTGGCCGCGCTCGGCGTGGGGCCGGAGGTGCGGGTGGGGCTGCTCCTGGAGCGCGGCGCGGAGATGGTCGCGGCGATGCTCGGCGTCCTGGCGGCGGGCGGCGCGTACGTCCCCCTGGACCCGGAGTACCCGGCCGAACGGCTCGCCTTCATGCTGGCCGACAGCGGCGCCCGGGTGCTGGTGACGCAGGCGGGGCTGGAGGGCAGGGCGGGGGATTTCGCGGGGCAGATCGTCGCGCTCGACGGGCCCCCCCTCCCCCCGGCCCCCTCCCCCGCAAGCGGGGAGGGAGAGCACGACACGTCGGCGGGCGAGGGTCAGGAAGCCCTCCCCCAGAACTGGGGGAGGGTGGCGAGCCTGAGCGAGCCGGGTGGGGGCAATTCAGCCGACGCCAGCGCGCCGCCTGCCCTCGTCCTGTTCCCCGACAACGCCGCGTACGTCATCTACACCTCCGGCTCCACGGGCACGCCCAAGGGCGTCGTCGTCACGCACGCGAGCGTGGCGGCGTTCTTCGCGGCCATGACCGAGCGGGTGGGCGCGGAGCCGGGGACGTGGCTGGCGGTCACCAGCATCGCGTTCGACATCTCCGTGCTGGAGATCCTGTGGACGCTGTCGCGGGGATCCAGGGTGGTGCTCCGCGGCCCCGGACCGCGCGCGGCGGCCGCGGCTCCCGCCGCGGCCGCCGCCGATCCCCGCCCGGGCGCGCCGCCGACGGCGTTCAGCCTGTTCTACTTCGCCGCGGGGGAGAGGGCGAGCGGGCGCGACGGGTACCGGCTCCTGCTGGAGGGGGCGCGGTGGGCGGACCGGAGCGGCTTCGAGGCGGTGTGGACCCCGGAGCGGCACTTCCACGCCTTCGGCGGGCAGTATCCCAATCCCTCCGTCACCAGCGCGGCCCTGGCGACCATCACCGAGCGGGTCCGCCTGCGCGCCGGGAGCGTGGTCCTCCCGCTGCACGACCCCATCCGCGTGGCGGAGGAGTGGGCGGTGGTGGACAACCTTTCCGACGGCCGCGTGGAGGTGTCGTTCGCCTCGGGGTGGCACGCCGACGACTTCGTCCTGGCGCCGGAGCGCTACGAGCGGCGCCGCGAGGCGATGTTCGAGGGGATCGAGGAGGTGCGCCGCCTGTGGCGCGGGGGGACGACGGAGCGCGTGGGGGGGAGCGGGGCCACGGTGCGGGTGGGGACGCTGCCGCGGCCGGTGCAGCCGGAGCTCCCCGTGTGGGTGACGGCGGCGGGAAGCCCGGACACCTTTTTCCAGGCCGGGAGGATCGGCGCCCACCTGCTCACGCACCTGCTTGGGCAGAGCGTGGAGGAGCTGGCGGAGCGGGTCCGCGCCTACCGCGAGGGCCGCCGCGAGGGGGGGCACGACCCGGAGTCGGGACGCGTCGCGCTGATGCTGCACACCTTCGTGGGCGACGACGACGCGGAGGTGCGGGCGGCGGTGCGCGGCCCCTTCCGCGAGTACCTGCGCACCTCGTTCGACCTGGTGCTGCGGATGGCCGGGCGCGCCGCGGCCGACCCGTCCTCGCTGTCGCCCGCGGACGTGGAAACGATGCTGGACTCCGCCTTCGAGCGCTTCTACCGCACCAGCGGGCTGATGGGGACGCCGGACGCCTGCCTGGCGACGGTGCGCCGGGTGCGGGCCGCCGGGGTGGACGAGGTCGCCTGCCTGGTGGACTTCGGGGTGGACGACGACCGGGTGCTGGCGAGCCTGGACCGGCTGCGCGGCGTGATGGAGGCGGACCGCGCCGCGCCCGCCCCACCCGCGCGCGACGAGCCCCCGCTCGCCGACCAGCTCCGCGCCGAGGGCGTCACCCACCTGCAGTGCACCCCGTCGCTGGCGGGGATGCTGGCGCGCGACCCGGACACGCTCCGCGCCCTCGCCGCCCTGGAGTGCATCCTCCTGGGCGGGGAAACCCTCCCGCCGGCGCTGGCGGCGCGGCTCCGCGAGGCCGGCTCCGCGCGCATCCTCAACCTGTACGGCCCCACCGAGGCCACGGTGTGGGCCACGGCGCACGAGGTGGAGGACGCGGCCGGGTCGGTCCCCATCGGGCGGCCGCTCGCCGGCACGCGCGCGTACGTGGTGGACGCGCGGCTGCACCCGGTGCCGGTGGGCGTGGAGGGGGAGCTGCTGCTCGCCGGGGCGGGAACGGCGCGCGGCTACCTGGGGCGCGCGGAGCTGACGGCCGAGCGCTTCGTCCCCGACCCGTTCGCGGCGGACGCGCACGGCGGGGCGCGGGCGTACCGCACCGGCGACCGGGCCCGCAGGCGCGCGGACGGGACGCTGGAGTTCCTGGGCCGCGCCGACCGGCAGCTCAAGGTGCGCGGCTTCCGCATCGAGCCGGGGGAGGTGGAGGCCGCGCTGGACGCGCACCCCGGCGTGCGCGAGAGCGCGGTGGAAGCGGTGGAGGACGGGGCCACCGGGGAGTGGCGTCTGACTGCGTACGTGGTCCCCGCCGCCGGCGGGGGGGGGGCGCTGCTCGCCCCGGCGCCGGACGAGCGGGAGCGCATCCTCGCCGGCCGCCCGCGCTTCACCCTGCCGGACGGAACCGTGGTGGCGCACCAGCGGGACGCCGTCACCCGCGGGCTGTACCACGAGATCTTCGAGGACCAGGTCTACCTGCGCCACGGGATCGAGCTGGAGGCGGGGGCGCAGGTGGTGGACGTGGGCTCCAACATCGGCATGTTCACCCTGTTCGCCCACACGCGGGCGCCGGGCGTCCGCACCTGGTCGTTCGAGCCCATCCCCGACACCTTCGCCGCGCTGCGCGCCAACACCGCGCTGTACGGGCTGGACGCGCGGGTGTTCGACGTGGGGCTGGCGGACGCGGAGGGGACGGCGGAGTTCACCTTCTACCCGGGCTCCTCCGGCCTCTCGGGCCGCTACGCCGACGTGGCGCGCGACCGCGAGACGGTCCGCTCCGCCATCCGCAGCTGGGCGCGCGAGGCGGGCGGGAGCGACCCCGGCGCGGGCGAGGTGGACGCCTTCCTGGACGACCGCTTCCGCGCGGAAACCTTTGTCCGGCCCCTGCGGACCCTTTCGGCGGTGATCCGGGAGGAGGGGATCGAGCGCATCGACCTGCTCAAGGTGGACGTGGAAAAGAGCGAGTACGACGTGCTCCGCGGGATCGAGGACGAGCACTGGCCGCGGATCCGCCAGGTGGCGATGGAGGTGGACACGGACGCGCTGCTGGAGCGGGTGAGGGCGCTCCTGGAGCGGCACGGCTTCGAGCTGCTGGTGGACCGCCAGCCCATCGTGGCGGAGGACCCGGAGGGGGAGTACGTGTACATGCTGTACGGCAAGAGGGCGGGGGACGGGGCGCCGCTGCGCCGCACCACGCCCGGCGCCCCCGCCGCGAGGGCGGCGCCGCCGGCCGCGGCGGAGCTGCGGGCGTACCTCGCGGGGCGCCTCCCGGACTACATGGTGCCCTCGCACTTCGTGGAGCTGGAGCGGATGCCGCGCACCCCCGGCGGCAAGACCGACCGCGCGGCGCTCCCGCGCGCCGGGGCGCCGCTCCCCGCGGCGGAGGCGGCCGGGTACGCCGCGCCGCGCAACGCGCTGGAGCGGACCATCGCCGAGGTGTGGCGGGGGGTGCTGGGGGTGGAGCGGGTGGGGATCCGCGACAACTTCTTCGAACTGGGGGGAACGTCGGTGGGGCTTGCGGCGGTGCACCAGGCGCTCTCGGAGCGGCTGGACCGGCCGGTCGCGGTGGTGGAGCTGTTCCGCCACTCCACGGTGGCCGCGCTGGCGGAGCACCTGTCCGCGGCCGGCGGGGAGGCCGCGCCGGCGCACGCCGGGGCGCACGACCGCGCGGAGCGCCAGCGCCGCGCCCGGGAGGCGCGCCGGCCGCAGCGCCCGGGCCGCTCCGGGGAGCCCCGCGGATGAGCCCGCTCCCGCCGGTACCCGAGGCCTTCCGGAATCGCACCCTGCGCCTGCCCAACGACTACGAGATCGTCTACCAGAGCAAGGCGGAGGCGCGCTACTTCTACCACGACATCTGGGAGAAGCGCGTGTACCTGCGCCACGGCTTCACGCTGGGGGACGGGGACTGCGTGTTCGACGTGGGCGCCAACATCGGCCTGTTCACGATGTTCGTGCACGGCCTGGGTCACGCCGTCACCTCGTACTCCTTCGAGCCGGCGCCGCGCGTCTACGAGATCCTGCGCTTCAACGCGTCGCGCTACGCGCCCCGTGCCAAGCTGTTCAACTACGGGATCTCGGACCGGCCGGGAGAGGCGGAGTTCACCTTCTACCCCAACAGCCCGGGGATGTCGACGTTCCACCCGCGGCTGCAGGACGAGCGCGAAACGCTGCTGGCGATCATGGAGAACCAGCTGCGGGAGGGGATGGAGGGGATGGAGCGGGTGATGAGGCACGCGGACGACCTGCTGGAGGAACGCTTCCGCAGCGAGACCTTCCGCTGCTCTCTACGCCCGCTGTCCCAGGTCATCTACGAGAACCGGGTGGAGCGCATCGACCTGCTCAAGGTGGACTGCCAGAAGAGCGAGATCCAGGTGCTGGAGGGGATCGAGGCGGCCGACTGGCCCAGGGTGCGCCAGGTGGTGCTGGAGGTGCACGACCTGGACGGCGCGCTGGCCCGCGTCGCCGGCCTGCTGGACGACCGCGGCTTCCAGGTTGTGACCGAGCAGGACGACATGTACGAGGGCTCGCACCTGTACAACCTGTACGCGCGGCGCTCACGCGGCGCGGCGCCTTCCTCGTCCGGCGCCCCGTCCGCGGCGCAGCGCGCGCGCGAGCGCGCCGCCCAGCAGCGGGACGCCGGCCGCCAGCGCCGCGGCGGGAGGCCGGGGGAAAACGAGGGGTAGGGTAGGGCGGCGGCCCTCACCCCCCGGCCCCCTCTCCCAATGCTGGGAAAGGGGGAGAACGGCGGTGCGCTCCGGCGGGCTCCGGTGTTTAGGGTCGGCCGGGGGCACGCCCGAACCCAGCAGCAGCAATTCAACTTGCTTCCCAAAGATCCAAGGCCGATGAGCGACACCAGCTACGAGGGCCCGGAAAGAATCGCCGTCGTCGGGATGGCCTGCCGGTTCCCGGGGGCCCCGGACGTGGAGGCGTTCTGGAGCAACCTCCGGGGCGGGGTGGAGTCCATCGCGCGCTTCACGGAGGCGGAGCTGCTGGAGGCGGGCAACGACCCGGAGCTCCTGCGCCACCCCGACTTCGTCCCGGCGAGCGGCCACCTGGAGGGCGCCGACCTGTTCGACGCGGAGTTCTTCGACCTGCCGCCGCGCGACGCGGAACTGCTGGACCCGCAGCACCGGCTCTTCCTGGAGCAGGCGTGGGCGGCGCTGGAGCACGCCGGGTGCGACCCGGGCACCTTTCCGGGGCCCATCGGGGTGTTCGCCGGGGCGGGGATGAACACCTACCTGCTCCACCTGGTGGCGCGCCACGGGAACCGCGCGGGGGACCTGCTCCAGAACCGCATCCGCAGCGACAAGGACTTCCTGGCGACGCTGGCGTCGTACAAGCTGGACCTGCGCGGCCCCAGCCTGTCGGTGCAGACGGCGTGCTCCACCTCGCTGGTGGCCGTCCACCTGGCGTGCCAGAGCCTGCTGGACTTCCAGTGCGACGCGGCGCTGGCCGGCGGGGTGGCGGCGGGCGCCCCGCTGCGCGCGGGCTACCTGGCCCGCGAGGGGGTGTTCTCGCGCGACGGCCGCTGCCGCGCCTTCGACGCCCGCGGCGAGGGGACGGTGGGCGGGAGCGGGGTGGGGGTGGTGGTCCTGAAGCGCCTCTCGGACGCGCTGGCCGACGGCGACCGGGTGCACGCCGTGATCCTGGGATCGGCGGTCAACAACGACGGGGCGGCGAAGGTGGGATTCAGCGCCCCCGGCGTGGACGGCCAGGTGGAGGTGGTGGCGATGGCGCAGGCGGTGGCGGACGTGCCGCCGGAGAGCGTCACCCTGCTGGAGGCGCACGGCACCGCGACGCCCATGGGCGACCCGGTGGAAGTGGCGGCGCTGACCCGCGCCTTCGGCACGGACGAGCGGGGCTTCTGCGCGCTGGGGTCGGTGAAGGGGAACATCGGGCACCTGGACGCGGCGGCCGGGGTGGCGAGCCTGATCAAGGCGGTGCTGGCGCTGGAGCACGGCGAGATCCCGCCCACGCTCCACTTCAGCGAGCCCAACCCGCGGCTGGACCTGGGCAACACGCCCTTCTTCGTCGCGGACCGGCTGCGGGCCTGGACGCCGCCCGCGGGGACGCCGCGCCGCGCGGGGGTGTCGGCGTTCGGGGTGGGCGGGACCAACGCGCACGTGGTGCTGGAGGAGCCGCCCCGCCCGCCCGCCGCGCCCGCGGCCGACGGCGGGCCGGAGCTGCTGGTGCTCTCGGCGCGCACGCCGGAGGCGCTGGACCGCCTGGCGGCCGCCACGGCGGACCGCCTGGAGCGCGCGCCGGAGGCGGCGCTGGGCGACGCGGCGTTCACGCTGCAGCGCGGACGCCGCGCCTTCCTCTGGCGGCGCTCGCTGGTGGCCGCGACCCCGGCGGAGGCGGCGGCGCTGCTGCGCGGCGGCGGCGCCACGCGGGTGGCGACGCAGCGGGCGGCGGAATCGGACCCGGGGGTGGCGTTCCTCTTCTCGGGGCTGGGGACGCAGTACGCGGGAATGGGGCGCGGGCTGTACGAGACGGAGCCGGCGTTCCGGGCGGCGATGGACCGCTGCTTCGCGGTGCTGCGCGACGGGTGGGGGATGGACCTGCGCGCGGCGCTGTACGGCGGGGCCGCCGCACCGGGCGCCGCGGAGAGCGGCCCGGACCTGCGCGCGCTGCTGCGCGGCGGCGGCTCGCCGGAGGGCCCGCTGGCGGGGGCACGCCTGGGCCACCCGGCGATGTTCGCGGTGGGCTGGGCGCTGGCGGAGGCGTGGCGCGCCCGCGGCGTGGAGCCGCGGGCGGTCGCCGGGCACTCGCTGGGCGAGTACGTGGCGGCGTGCGTGGCCGGCGTGTTCTCGCTGGAGGGCGCGCTCACGCTGGTGGTGCGCCGCGCCGAGCTGCTGGAGCCGGTGGAGGGGCGCATGGCCGCCGCGACGCTCTCCGAAGCCGAGACGCGCGCGCTGCTGGACGGGATGGCTGGCGACGGGGACGCGCCCTGGCTGGCGGCCGTCAACGCGCCGCGCTCGTGCGTGGTGGCCGGGAGCGCGGAGGCGGTGGCGCGCTTCGGGGAGCGGGCGCGCGCCGCGGGGGCCGCGGTGCTCCCGCTGGCGGTGCGGCACCCCTTCCACTCGGGGATGCTGGCACCGCTGCGCGAGCCCTTCCGGCACGCGGTGGCCGCCGTGCGCCGCCGCGCGCCGGAGATCCCGCTGGCGACCGGGGTGGGCGGGGGGTGGCTGCGGGCGGATGCGGCGCAGTCGGTGGAGCACTGGGTGGAGCACCTGGTGGCGCCGGTGCGCTTCGCGGAGTGCGTGGACACCCTGCGCGGCCTGGGCGCGGACGGGGAGGACGAGCCGGTGCTGCTGGAGGTGGGCCCCGGCGCCACGCTGGGCTCGTGGGCGCGGCAGCAGGGGGCCCGCCGGGTGGCGTCGTGCCTGCGCCACGCGGAGCAGCCGGGGAGCGACCGCGAGGTGCTGCTGGGGGCGGTGGGGCAGCTCTGGGGGTGGGGCGTCCGGGTGGACTGGACACGCCAGGGGAGCGCGGAGGGGCGCCGACGCACGGTGCTCCCCGGGCACCCGCTGGACCGCAGGCGCTTCTGGCTGGACACTTCTCCGCGCGCGGAGGACGCGCCCGCCACCCCGGCCTGGGGCCGGGCCGCCGCGGAGCCGGACGTGGCGCCGGCAGCGCTCGCCGGGCGGCGGGCGGTGGTCTTCGGCGGGGCGGAGGCGGAGGCGCTGGCGGAGCGGATGCGCGCCGCGGGCGCCGCGGTGGTGCGGGTACAGGGCGGCGACTCCTTCCAAGACGGGGGCGCGGTCTTCACGGTGCGTCCCGCGTCCGCGGAGGACCACGCGCGGCTCGCCGCCGCGCTCCGCGACCGCGGGTGGGGCGCACCCCTCCTGTCCGTGCACCTGCCGCCGGAGGGCGGGGCGGGGGAGGCTACCCTGGCCGCGCTGGACGAGGGGCTGGACGCCGGCCTCGGCGGGCTGCTCCGCTGGGCGCGCGCCGCCGGGGAGGCGGAGCTCCTGGGCGAGGGGAGCGCGCTCCTGGCGGCGGCCCGCGCGCCCGGGGCGGGGGCGCCCGCCCCCTGGCAGGCGATGCTCGGCGCGATCCTGGAGATGGTGGAGCGCGAGCACCCCGGGGTCCGCACGCGCGGCGTGGACGTGCCGGCGGCGGGGTGGGAGGACGCGGTCCTCGGCGAGGCGTCGCGACTGTGCGGCGGCGCGGAGGAGGAAACGCTGCACCCGCGGCCGGCGTCGGCGGCGCGGTACGTGGCGCCGCGCGGCGCGCTGGAGGCGGCGCTGGCGGAGCTGTTCGGGCGGGCGCTGGGGATCGGGAGCGTGGGCGCGGACGACGGCTTCTTCGAGCTGGGCGGCGACTCGCTGGTGGCCACGCAGCTCCTGGCCGCCGTCAACGAGCGCTTCCGGGTGGAGCTCCCCCTGCGGACGCTCTTCGCCGCCCCCACCCCCGCCCGCCTGGCGGAAATGGTCGCGCGGGAGCGGGGCGCGGACAGCGGCGCGGACCCGCTCGCCGGCGCCCCGGCGGAGCGCATCCCCCCGCGCGGCGACGCGGGCCCGGCGCCCCTGTCCTTTGCGCAGCAGCGCATCTGGCTCCACGACCGGCTCGACCCGGAGGCGAAGCTGTTCCACGTCCCGGTCACCCTGCGCCTGCGCGGCGAGCTGGACGGCGCGGCGCTGCGCAGCGCCCTGGACGAGATCGTGCGGCGGCACGAGGCGCTGCGCACCGTGTTCGCGCCGGGGGAGGACGGGCCGGTGCAGCTCGTCCTGCCGGCGAGGGGCGCCGCGCTCGCGGAGGAGGACGCGGGCGCCGGGCCCGGGGCCGCGGACCGCGCGCTCGGGCTCGCCCGCGACGAGGCGGCGCGCCCCTTCGACCTGGAGCGCGAGCCGGGGTTCCGGGCGCTGCTGGTGCGCGCGGGCCCACGGGAGCACCTGCTGGTGATCGCCATGCACCACATCGTCCAGGACCGCTGGTCGTCCGGGATCCTGCTGGACGAGCTGGCGGCGCTGTACACGGCCTTCGCGCGGGGCGAGGCGTCGCCGCTCCCGGAGCCCGCGCTGCAGTACGCGGACTTCGCCGCGTGGCAGCGGGAGCGGCTGCGGGGGGCGGCGCTGGAGGGGCTGCTCGCCTTCTGGAAGCGGCACCTGGAGGACGCGCCGGAATCGCTCGACCTCCCCGCGGACCTCCCCTGGGCCGCCGGAAGCTTCCGCGTGGGGCTGCACCCCGTGCGCGTCCCCGAGGCGACGGTGCGCGGGCTGCGCGCCGTGGCCGCGGAGGGCGGGGGGACGCTGTACATGGCGCTCCTGGCGGCGTACCTGCTCCTGCTGCGGCGCCACGCCGGGCAGGACGACCTGGTGGTGGGCTCCAACGTCGCCGGGCGGACGCGCACGGAAACGGAGCGGCTGATGGGGAGCTTCGCCAACACGCTGGCGCTGCGCTTCCGCGCCTCGCCGGCCCGCACCTTTCGCGAGCTGTTCGCGGAGGTGCGCGAGACCGTGCTGGAGGCGCACCGCCACCAGGAGCTCCCCTTCGATCGGCTGGTGGAGGAGATCCAGCCCGCCCGGGAGGCGGGGCGCATCCCGCTGGTGCACGCCTCGCTGGACCTGCACCGCGCCCCCGCGGCGCGCCTGGAGGTGCCGGGTCTGGAGATGGAGCCGCTCCCCGTGCAGGTGGGCGGCGCGGGGGTGGACCTGCACTGGTTCCTGGAGGAGGCGGACGGCGGGGTGCGGGGCGCGCTGGAGTACGACGCCCGCCGCTTCCTCCCGGAGACCGCCGCCCGCCTGGCCGGCGCCTTCCTGCGCCTGCTCGACGCCGCCGCCGCGGACCCCGGCGCCCCCCTCGCCCTCCTCGACCCGCTATCCGGCGCCGAGCGCCGCCAGGTGCTGGAGGAGTGGAACGACACCCGGCGCGACCACCCCGCCGGCGAGTGCGTCCACGACCTGTTCAACGCCCAGGCGGCGCGCACCCCGGACGCGACCGCGCTGTCGCACCGCGGGGAGACGCTGACGTACGCCGGGCTGGAGCGGCGCGCCGCCGGCCTGGCGCACGCGCTGCGCCGCCGCGGCGTGGGCCCGGAAAGCCGCGTGGGCGTCTGCCTGGAGCGCACGCCCCGGCTGGTCGTCGCCATGCTCGCCGTGCTCCAGGCGGGAGGCGCCTGCGTCCCGCTGGACCCGGCGCTCCCGCGCGAGCGGCTTGCCCGCATGTGCGAGGACGCGGAGGTGTCGCTGGCGCTGACCTCCGCCGCGCTGGCCGGCGCGCTCCCGCCCGGGACGGACGCGCTGGTCCTGGACGCGGGCGGTGGCGATGTGGACGCGGGACCCGGCACGCCGCCGGAGAGCGGCGCGCTCCCCGACAACCTGTCGCACGTCATCTTCACCTCGGGGTCCACGGGGCGGCCCAAGGGCGTGATGATCCGCCACTCCTCGGTCGTCTCGCTGCTGCACTGGCTGCGCGCGAGCGTGTCGGACGAGGAGCGCTCTGCCGTGCTCTTTTCCACCTCGGTGGGCTTCGACGTGTCGGTGGCGGAGGTGTGGGGGACGCTGTGCTGGGGCGGCCGGCTGGTGATGGTGGAGAACGCGCTGGAGCTGGCGGCGACCGACGAGCCCGTGGTCCACGCCAGCATGGTCCCCACCGCCGCCGCGGAGCTGCTGCGGAGCGGCGGGATCCCGGCGTCGGTGCGGACGCTGAGCCTGGGCGGCGAGGAGCTGCCCGCCGACCTCGCGGCGGCGCTGTACGCCCTGGGGACGGTGAGGACGGTGCGCAACCTGTACGGCCCCACGGAGGACACCACCTACTCCACCTGCTCGACCGTGGAGCGGGGCGCCGCGCGGGTCGCGATCGGGCGCCCGGTGGCGAACACGCGCGCCTACGTGCTGGACGGCGCGCTGGAGCCGGTGCCCGTGGGCGCGCTGGGGGAGCTGCACCTGGCCGGGGAGGGGCTGGCGCGGGGCTACGCCGGGTGGCCCGACCGGACGGCCGAAGCCTTCCTCCCGGACCCCTTCGGCGGGCCGGGCGCGCGGATGTACCGGGTGCGCGACCGGGTGCGCTGGCGCGCGGACGGGGAGCTGGAGTTCTTCGGGCGCAGCGACACGCAGGTCAAGGTGCGGGGCTTCCGCATCGAGCTGGGCGAGGTGGAGGCCTCGCTCCGCGCCCACCCCGGCGTGCGGGCCGCGGTGGCCCTGGTGCGCGAGGATCCCGCCTTCGGCGCGCCGGGCGACCGCCGGATCGTCGCCTACTTCGTCCCGGGCGAGGGCTCGGAGCCCGGTGCGGAGGCGCAGGAGCTCCGCGCCTGGCTGGGCGAGCGGCTTCCCGCGTACATGGTGCCCTCCTTCCTGGTGGAGCTGGACGCCCTCCCGCGCACGGCGAGCGGCAAGGTCGACCGCCGCGCTCTCCCCGCGCCCGCGGGCGCCGGCCCGCCGGGGGAGTACGTGGCGCCGCGGACCCCGCTGGAGGAGCGGGTGGCGGCCGTGTTCGCGGACGTGCTGGGGGTCCCGCGCGTGGGCATGCACGACGACTTCTTCGACGAGGGCGGCCACTCGCTGCTCGCCGCCCGCGTCGCGGCCCGGCTGCACCGGGACCTGGGGGTGGACGTGCCCGTGCGCGTCCTCTTCGAGCGGACCACGGTGGCCGGGATCGTCGAGTGGATGGAGCCCGCGCCGCCGCCGGGCGAGCTGGAGCCATGGGAGGCGGGGGAGGAGCTGGACCGTATCGAGGAGCTGTCGGACGACGAGGTGGCGCGCATGCTCGAGGCGTCGGACGCTCCCGTGCGGGCGGACGCGGACGGATCCGGGCGCGTTTGAACGGCTTTAAACAGCGGATTCGGGCGTGTCCCCGGCTGGCGCCGGGGTCGGGCTTCGGCTCCGTAAGCCCGCAAACAACGCGGGCTTACGGAGTCGAGCCCCGGCGGAAACTACCCCGCCGGGTCTCGCCCCTTCGGGCCGGAATCCCTCACGCGAGGGTGGCGCTGGCGTCCGCCGGTGCCGGCCCCCTCACCCCCCGGCCCCCTCTCCCACGAGGGGAGAGGGGGAGCACGACAACGACACATCGGCAGTCGAGGGTCAGGCAGCCCTCCCCCAGAATTGGGGGAGGGTGGCGAGCCTAAGCGAGCCGGGTGGGGGCCCCCGCGGACGCCAGCGCGAACCCCGCGTGAGGGATGCGAGCGCGAAGCGGCGAGACCCGCGGGCAGTTTCGCGGGGCTCGCCTCCGTTACGCAGCGTTGTTTGCTGCGTTACGGAGCCGCAGCCCGACCCCGGCGCAGCCGGGGGCACGTCCTGACCATGCCGTAAAATCCGTCCTGACCGCACCCGCGATCAGAGCCCGCCGCCCATCCGCAGGTGCACCCGCCACCCGCCCCCGCCGATCCCCCGCGCCACGTCCAGGCGCAGCAGGTTGTCGAACACCGAGATCCCCGCCCCCGCCCCCCGCAGCGGCCGCCCGCTCCAGAAGGCGTCGCGCTCACCCGCCCACCCCGCGTCGCCGAACACCGACAGCCGCATCGCCGGGCCCCCGCGGGTGAGCTCGCCGCGCGCCAGCCACAGGCTCTCGCCCCGCAGCGAGGCCGGGTCGTGGCCGCGCACGGTGGTCGCGCCGCCGATCTGCCAGGCGCGCTGCGCGGGCACGTCGCCCAGCCCGGCCCCGGCGGCCAGCGCCACCCCGAAGCCCACGCCGCCCCACAGCGGCCGGTCGGCCGTCAGCCGCACGAGCGGGCGGGCGAAGGTCCGGTCGCCGGTCTCGCCGTGCAATTCCACCTCTGCGCCGGCGCGGAGCCGCGCGGGGTCGTCGCCGCGGGTGCCGCGCAGGCGGAGCGTGGCGCCCGCCTGGTCGATCTCTTCGGCGGCGAGGTTGGCGCGCGTCTCGAAGTCCCCGTCCACCAGGGCGCGCAGGCTCGCGTCCGAGCGCGTCCGCACCGCCTCCTGGCGCTCCGCGAAGAGCCGCAGCTCCCAGCTCCGGGGCCGCGCCGCGGGGGGCGAGAAGCGCAGCTCGGCGCCCGTGCCGCGGAAGTAGTCGTTTTCCTCCCGCCCCAGGAGCAGCGCGCTCGCGGAGCTGGCGAGGGAAAAGGGCTGCGACGCCACCTCCACCGCCTCCAGGCCGCGGTACGCCGCCGCCTCGGCCCGCAGCGAGGGGCCTGTGTGCGCCGCGGCGAGCCGCGCGCCCACCTCGCCGGTGGTGCCGGCGCGGAGCTCGCCGCGAAGCTCCGCCGGGCCCAGCGGGAGGACGGCCCGCCCTCCCAGCGACAGCCCCTCCACGCGGTTGTAGCGCACCAGCTCCGGGGTGAGCAGCTGCACGCCGGGGCGCGCGACGCTCCAGGGGACCCCGGGGATGCCGTCCAGCAGCCCGGCCAGCTCCCGCAGGTCGGCCTCGCCCACCGGCCCCTCGCCCTCGTCGTAGATGTCCGCGGGGAGCGCGGGGCTCGCGACCAGCTCGGCGGGCGAGGCCCGCGTCACCAGGAACGTGCGGTCGCAGCCGCCGCCGCCGGCCGCGGCGGTGTCGCCCGCCGCGACGCGGGCGGCCGAGCGGGTCCACGCGGAGTCCCACGCGGCCGCGCCCGCGGAATCGCTCGCGCGCGGCGGGCCCGTGCCGATGGTGATGCTCCCGAAGGCGCGCGGGCGGCAGGGCCGCTCCGCCGCCGCGGCGAGCGCCGCGTCCGCGGGGGGCACGCCGGACAGGGTGTCGCCCAGTACGGTGTAGCCCTCGTAGCGGCGCTCGTAGGCGAGCGGGAAGCGGGTCCCGGCGACGCGCACCACGCCGCGCGCCACCACCGTGCGCGGCATCCACCAGCGCAGGTCCAGCAGCCCGTAGTCGATGGCGACGTGGTCCAGCTCGCTCGTCACCTCGGGCACGAGCACCGAGACGCGCGAATCGCCGGCGCTGCGGGCGCGGCTCAGGCGGAACGCGGCCCGCACCACGGCGTGCGTCGCCGCGTCCACCCAGAAGGAGCCGTTGATCAGCCGCTCGTCCGCGCGGCGCGCGGCCACGCGCAGCTCCAGCAGGCGCACGCCGCGCCCGTCCGGGAGCCGGATCGCGGCGCTGTCGCCGCTGGAAAAGCGGTAGAACGCCTCGCTCCCCGGCGCCAGCGGGTGGCGGATGAAGGTGGAGTCGAAGCGGAGCAGCATCTCCGAGTCCACCGGGTCGAAGGCGAGCGACGGGACCGTCCCCGCCAGGTCCGGCGGGGGGAGCTGCGCCCCGGCGCGCATCAGCGGCTGCGCCTCGCGCGCGCCCAGGACGTCGATCCGCACGGTGTCGCGGGTCCAGGCGATGTGGGCCGCGGTCTCGCGCCGGAAGAGCAGCCGCTCGGCCCCGGCCACGGCCATGCGCGCGGAGAAGCGCTCGTGCGCCGTGACCTCGTACGCGGTGATGCGGGTGTCCACCACGGCGCGGCGGGCACGGGCGAGGCGCACCAGCTCGCGGGCGCGGGGGTCGCGGTACGCATCGGCGTGCGCGGCGTCCTGCGCCGCGGCGGGCAGGGCGCAGAGGAGCAGCGCGAGGACCAGGAGCGGGCGCATGGGCCGGAGGAGCGGAAGGGGCGGGGGTGGACGGCGTCGCACGGTGTACTGCGGCGGGCGCGGCGGAGTTCCGGGCCGCCGGGCACGACGGGGGCCGGATCCCCCCACGGCGCTGCATCGCCGCTTCACTCCCGGCCGCGGTTGCCGATACTTGCCGGGGGGCGGGGGCCATTCCTAAGATACGGCGAAGTTCGCATTCGGATCGCGGCTTTCAGGCAGCAGTCTGTGCCGGATGCGCGTCCGGCGGTTCCCTCCCCGAAGCTCATTCCTCCACACACCACCCCCGTCCCCAATGTCCAACGTCTACGTGCTGTACACCGGCGGCACCATCGGCTGCGTCGGCGACCCGCTCGCGCCCATGTCCGGCCCCAGCTTCGCCCAGCTCGTCGCCTCCATGCCCGGCCTGGCGAACGGCGCGGTGACCGGCTACGCCGGCCTCACCTACACGGTGGAGTGGACCCCCCAGCCGCTCGACAGCTCCAACATGTCGCCGTCCGACTGGGTGGCCATCGCCCAGCAGCTCGCCGCGAACTACGCCGGCTACGACGGCTTCGTGGTGCTGCACGGCACCGACACCATGTCGTTCACGGCCTCCGCGCTGTCGTTCCTCTTCCAGGGGCTTTCCAAGCCGGTCATCCTCACCGGCTCGCAGCTCCCGCTGGCCAACACGCTCAACGACGCGCTCCCCAACCTGGTCGCCTCCATCGTCCTGGCGGGGACCACGCAGATCCCCGAAGTCTGCCTGTACTTCGACTCGCTGCTGCTGCGGGGGAACCGCTCCGTCAAGGTGAACGCCAACCAGTTCGCCGGCTTCAACTCGCCCAACTTCCCGCCGCTGGCCACGGTGGGGACGGAGCTCACCATCAACTCCTCCCTGCTCCTCCCGCCGCCGGACTGGGGCTCCTCGCTCTCCAACCCCCCGGTGCTCGCCGCCCTCCAGGCGCAGCTCCAGGCGCTCGCCGCCAGCGTGCAGGAGTTCTCGATCATCGCGCTGGTGCTCTACCCCGGGATCCAGCCTTCCACGGTGAGCGGGATGTTCGACGGCACCAGCCCCTCGCTTTCCGGCGTGGTCCTGGAAGCGTTCGGGGAGGGGAACGGGCCCTCCAACCCCCAGTTCCTGGACGTGCTCTCCGCGGCCAATGCCGCCGGAGTCGTGCTGATGGACAACACCCAGGTGCTCACCGGCTCGGTGAACATCTCCGCGTACGCCACCGGCTCCGGGCTCGCCCAGGCCGGAGCCATCAGCGCCTACGACATGACGCCCGAAGCGTCGCTCACCAAGCTGGTCTACCTGTTCGGCAACGGGCTGTCCCCGGCCGCGGTGAAGACCGAGATGCAGCAGAGCCTGCGCGGCGAGATCACCCCGCCCGCCGGGGCCGCCACCACGTCGCTGCCGGTGTTCTGAGCAGCCCGTCCGCACCCGGTTTGAACGGCATTGTACGGCGGGTAAGGGCGTGCCCCCGGCTGGCGCCGGGGTCGGGCTTCGGCTCCGTAGCAGACGAAACAACCGTCTGCAACGGAGTCGAGCCCCGGCGGAAACAGCCCCGCCGGGTCTCGCCCCTTCGGGCCGTAATCCCTCACGCGGCTCCGTGCCTGGCCTCCACGTTCCGCGGGCGTGCGACGCACACGGATTCCGCATGACCTTCTTCCCATGAAGACAGCGGGGCCGGCGGGATGATCCCGCCGGCCCCGCTGTCTTCACTGCGGCTCGACCGTCAGCCGCCACTCGACTCCAGCACCTCCGACAGCACGCGCGCCAGCTCCGTGGCGTTCGGCTCGCGCACCAGGGTGAAGTGGCTTCCGGGAACGGTGTGCACCTCCACGCCCCCGGCCGCCACCGACTCCCACCCCAGCGTGCCGGCCCCCGCCGCGCCGTGCTCCGACGCCCGCAGCAGCGTGACCGGGCCGCCGTACGGACCCGGCCGGTACTCGTACATGGCCCGCAGGTTGGCGCGGAACGTCCCGTACAGCCTCCACACCTGCTCGAATCCGATGTCCGGCGGCACCACGCCGGCACCCCGGGCCGCTTCCAGCACGCGGCCCAGGAATCCCCGCGCGTCCGCCGCCCCCGCGCCATCCTCGGCCGGCGGCAGCTCGCCCAGCGGCACCCCCAGGTCCGCGGCGAAGGTGCGCACCAGCGTCGCCTCGTCCTCCGGCGCTGCCAGGCCCACGAGCGCGGGGGCGAGCGAGTCCACCAGCACCAGCGCGTCCACCGCCTCGCCCGCCGCCTCCAGCCGCCGCGCCATCTCGAAGGCGACCACTCCGCCCATCGACCACCCGCCCAGCCGGTACGGCCCCCGGGGCCGCGCCGCGCGCAGGGCGTCCAGGTAGTCCGCCGCCATCGCGTCGACCGAGGCGGAAGCCGGATCCAGTGCGTCGGCGTCGAGGCCGCGCGCGCGCAGGGCGTAGAACGGCTGCCGGGCGTCCAGGTGGCGGGCGAGCGGGGCGTAGCAGAGCACGTCGCCGCCCACCGGGTGCACGAAGAAGAGCGGGGTGCGCTCCCCCGACGCGCGGATGGGCACCAGCGGCGAGGCCTCGCCGCCCGCCGACTCCCTCCGCAGCAGCGCGGCGAGCTTCTCCACCGTGGGCGCGGCGAAGAGCGTGGGGAGCGGCAGACGCGCGCCCAGGACCGTCTCGATGCGCGCCATGAGCCGCACCGCCAGCAGCGAGTGCCCGCCCAGCGCGAAGAAGTTGTCGCGCACGCCCACCGGGGACGCGCCCAGCACCTCCTCCCAGACCCCGGCGAGCGCCAGCTCCACGGCGTCGCGCGGGGGCACGTGCTCCGCACCGGGCGCGCCGGCCTGCTCCGGGGCAGGGAGCGCGCCGCGGTCCACCTTGCCGTTGGGGGTCAGCGGCAGCTCGTGGAGCACCACGAAGGCCGAAGGCACCATGTGCTCCGGCAGGCTCGCGCGCAGGCGCTCCCGCAGCGCCTCGGCGGAGGGCGGCTCCCCGTCCGCGGCGACGTACGCCACCAGCCGCCGCTCGCCCGGCGCGTCCTCGCGCGCCACGACCACGGCCGCGCCGACGCCGGGATGCGTCCGCAGCACGCTCTCGATCTCGCCCGGCTCGATGCGGAAGCCGCGCACCTTGACCTGGAAGTCCGTGCGCCCCAGGTACTCCAGCTCGCCGTCCGCCAGCCGGCGCACGCGGTCCATCACCCGGTACATCCGCCCGCCCGGCTCGCCGAACGGGTCGGGGACGAAGCGCTCCGCCGTGAGATCCGGCCGGCCCGCGTAGCCGCGCGCCAGTCCGTCGCCCGCCAGGTACAGCTCGCCCACGACGCCCACCGGGACGAGGCCCAGCTCCGCGTCCAGCACCCGGGCCCGCGTGTTCGCCACCGGCCGCCCCACGGTGACGCGGCCGGCCTCGCGGGGCACCACCGCATACGAGGAGTAGGTGGTGTCCTCGGTGGGTCCGTACAGGTTGCCGACCCGCTCGACGGTGCCCAGCGCGTACAGCTCCCGCGCGAGCGGAGCGGGAAGCGCCTCGCCGCCCAGGTTCAGCGTCCGCACGCCTGCGGGGAGGGCGCCCATGCGCAGCAGCTCCGCGGCGGCGGTGGGGACCATGCTGGCGTAGCGGATCCGCTCGCGGTCGGGGAAGCGGGCCAGCTCCAGCGCGTTCTCCACCAGGTACAGCGTGCCACCCCAGCACAGCGTGCCGAAGATCTCCGCGACGCTGACGTCGAAGTTGATGGAGGTCGAGGCCAGCACGGCGCCCCGCTCCTCGTCCGAGACGTTGTCGCGCAGCCAGTGCAGCAGCGTGACGACCGACGAGTGGCGGATCATCACCCCCTTGGGCCGCCCCGTGGATCCCGAGGTGAAGATGACGTGCGACAGGTTGTCCGGGAGCACGCCGCTCTCCGGAGCCTCGCCGCCCTCGCGAGCCAGCTCCTCCCGCAAAGCGTCCAGCACGACGGCCTCCGCCCGCGCGGGGAGCCGTCCGGTGAGCGCGGCGTCGGTGACCACCAGGCGCGCGCCGGCATCCTCCAGCATGTAGCCCAGCCGCTCCGCGGGATACGCCGGGTCCAGCGGCAGGTAGGCGCCGCCCGCCGCGAGCACGGCCAGCAGCGCCACCACCATCTCCGGCGTGCGCGGCAGGCAGATCCCCACCGCCACCTCCGGCCCCACCCCGCGCCGCCGCAGCAGGTGCGCCAGGCGATTCGCGCGCGCCTCCAGCTCCGCGTACGTCGTCTCCTCCCCCGCGAAGCGCAGCGCCACCGCGCCCGGCGTGCGCCGGGCCTGCGCCGCGAACAGCTCGTGGACGCCGCCGGCAGGGTAGCCACTCCGCTCCGGGTCCGCGTCCAGCAGCTCCGCGCGCTCGGCGGGGGTGAGCAGGTCCACCTCCGCTACGGGACGGTCCGGGTCCCCGGCGAAGCGCTCCGCCAGGACGCGGAAGTGCCCCAGCATGCGCTCCACCGTGTCCGCCTCGAACAGGTCCGCGCGGTAGACGACCGAGCCCACCATCCGCTCGCCCCCGTCCTCCAGCGACAGGCTCAGGTCCCACTTGGCCGTGGTCCCGCCCGCGTGCAGCGGGTACACGCGCACCCCGCCCAGCGACAGACGCTCGTCTGACTGGGCCGCAGAATTGAGGGCGAACATCGCCTGGAAGAGCGGGGCATAGTCCAGGCTGCGCTCCGCCTCCAGCTCGTCCACCAGCCGCTCGAAGGGCAGGTCCTGGTGCGCCTGCGCGCCCAGCGTCGCCTCCCGCACGCGCCCCAGCAGCCGGCGGAAGCCGGGCCGGCCGTCCAGGCGCGTGCGGATCACCAGCGTGCCCACGAAGAAGCCGATCAGCCCCTCCAGCTCCAGGTGGCCGCGGCCCGCCAGCGGCGTCCCCACGCTGACGTCGTCCTGGCCCGACCACCGGGCCAGCAGCGCCGCGTAGACGGCCAGCATCGTCATGAACGGCGTCGCGCCCTCGCGGTGCGACAGCGCGCGCAGCGCCTGCGACGCCTCCACGCTCAGCGCGAAGGCGCGCTGCCCGGCCCGGTCGCTCGCCACCAGGGGCCGCGGCCGGTCCGTCGGGAGCTCCAGCAGCGGCGGGGCTCCGCCCAGGGCTTCGCGCCAGTAGGCGAGCTGCGCCTCCAGCGTCTCCCCGGCGAGCCAGCCACGCTGCCACACGGCATAGTCCGCGTACTGGAGCGCGGGCTCCGGGAGCGGCGAGGGGCGCCCCCCGAGGAAGGCCTCGTACAGCGAGGACATCTCGCGCACGAGCACGCCCATGCTCCAGCCGTCGCTGACCACGTGGTGCAGGGTGAACAGGACGGCCCACTCCTCGTCGCCGGGGCGCAGCAGCGTGGAGCGCAGCAGCGGCCCGCGCGCCAGGTCGAAGGGCCGCGTCGCCTCCTCGCGGGCGAGCCGCAGCAGCGCCGCCTCGCGGTCCTCGTCCGCCAGCCCCCGCAGGTCCACCACCGGCAGGGCCACCGGCCCGGCGGGCAGCACCACCTGCACGGGCTCACCCTCCACCGCATGGAAGACGGTGCGCAGCGACTCGTGCCGCCGCGCCAGCTCGGTGAGCGCACGCGCCAGCGCCGCCGGCTCCAGCCCCCCGCGCAGCCGCAGCGGGAAGGGCATGTTGTAGGCGGGGCTGCGCGGGTCCAGCTGGTGGATGAACCAGAGCCGCTGCTGCGCGAAGGACAGCGGCAGCGGCGAGCCGTCGCGCGGGGCGGGGCGCAGCGGCGGGAGCTGCACGCCGGCCGCGGCGCGGAGCAGATCGTCCACGCGCGCGGCCAGCCCGGCCACCGTCGGCGCCTCGAAGAGGGCGCGCACCGGCACCTCCACTTCCAGCGCCTCGCGGATGCGCGATACCATCCGGGTGGCCAGCAGAGAGTGGCCGCCCAGCGTGAAGAAGTCGTCCTCCACGCCCACGCGCTCCACCTGGAGGACCGCGGCCCAGATCTCAGCCAGCGCCTCCTCCGTGGGAGTCCGGGGCGCGCGGTACGCACCGTCCGGCCCCGCCGCCTTCGGTGCGGGGAGCGCGCCGCGGTCCACCTTGCCGTTGGGGGTCAGCGGCAGCTCGTGGAGCACCACGAAGGCCGAAGGCACCATGTGCTCCGGCAGGCTCGCGCGCAGGCGCTCCCGCAGCGCCTCCGCGGACGGCGGCTCCCCGTCCGCGGCGACGTACGCCACCAGCCGCCGCTCGCCCGGCGAGTCCTCGCGCGCCACGACCACGGCCGCGCCGACGCCGGGGTGCGTCCGCAGCACGCTCTCGATCTCGCCCGGCTCAATGCGGAAGCCGCGCACCTTGACCTGGAAGTCCGTGCGCCCCAGATACTCCAGCTCGCCGTCCGCCAGCCGGCGCACGCGGTCCATCACCCGGTACATCCGCCCACCCGGCTCGCCGAACGGGTCGGGGACGAAGCGCTCCGCCGTGAGATCCGGCCGGCCCGCGTAGCCGCGCGCCAGCCCGTCGCCCGCCAGGTACAGCTCGCCCACCACGCCCACCGGCACCAGCCCCAGCTCCGCGTCCAGCACCCGGGCCCGCGTGTTCGCCACCGGCCGCCCCACGGTGACGCGGCCGGCCTCGCGGGGCACCACCGCGTACGTGGAGTAGGTCGTGTCCTCGGTGGGCCCGTACAGGTTGCCGACCTTTTCGACGGTCCCCAGCGCGTACAGCTCCCGCGCGAGCGTCGCCGGCAGGGCCTCGCCGCCCAGGTTCAGCGTCCGCACGCCTGCGGGGAGGGCGCCCATGCGCAGCAGCTCCGCGGCGGCGGTGGGGACCATGCTGGCGTAGCGGATCCGCTCGCGGTCCGCGAAGCGGGCCAGCTCCAGCGCGTTCTCCACCAGGTACAGCGTGCCGCCCCAGCACAGCGTGCCGAAGATCTCCGCGACGCTGACGTCGAAGTTGATGGAGGTGGACGCCAGCACGGCGCCCCGCTCCTCGTCCGAGACGTTGTCGCGCAGCCAGTGCAGCAGCGTGACGACCGACGAGTGGCGGATCATCACCCCCTTGGGCCGCCCCGTGGATCCCGAGGTGAAGATGACGTGCGACAGGTTGTCCGGGAGCACGCCGCTCTCCGGAGCCTCGCCGCCCTCGCGAGCCAGCTCCTCCCGCAAAGCGTCCAGCACGACGGCCTCCGCCCGCGCGGGGAGCCGTCCGGTGAGCGCGGCGTCAGTGACCACCAGGCGCGCGCCGGCATCCTCCAGCATGTAGCCCAGCCGCTCCGCCGGATACGCCGGGTCCAGCGGCAGGTAGGCGCCGCCCGCCCCGAGCACGGCCAGCAGCGCCACCACCATCTCCGGTGTGCGCGGCAGGCAGATCCCCACCGCCACCTCCGGCCCCACCCCGCGCCGCCGCAGCAGGTGCGCCAGGCGATTCGCGCGCGCCTCCAGCTCCGCGTACGTCGTCTCCTCCCCCGCGAAGCGCAGCGCCACCGCGCCCGGCGTGCGCTGGGCCTGTGCCGCGAACAGCGCGTGGACGCCGCCGGCAGGGTAGCCACGGCGGGACTGGTCCGCGTCCAGCAGCTCCGCGCGCTCGGCGGGGGTGAGCAGGTCCACCTCCGCTACGGGACGGTCCGGGTCCTCGGCGAAGCGCTCCGCCAGGACGCGGAAGTGCCCCAGCATGCGCTCCACCGTGTCCGCGTCGAACAGGTCCGCGCGGTAGACGACCGAGCCCACCATCCGCTCGCCCCCGTCCTCCAGCGACAGGCTCAGGTCCCACTTGGCCGTGGTCCCGCCCGCGTGCAGCGGGTACACGCGCACCCCGCCCAGCGACAGACGCTCGTCTGACTGGGCCGCAGAATTGAGGGCGAACATCGCCTGGAAGAGCGGGGCATAGTCCAGGCTGCGCTCCGCCTCCAGCTCGTCCACCAGCCGCTCGAAGGGCAGGTCCTGGTGCGCCTGCGCGCCCAGCGTCGCCTCCCGCACGCGCCCCAGCAGCCGGCGGAAGCCGGGCCGGCCGTCCAGGCGCGTGCGGATCACCAGCGTGCCCACGAAGAAGCCGATCAGCCCCTCCAGCTCCAGGTGGCCGCGGCCCGCCAGCGGCGTCCCCACGCTGACGTCGTCCTGGCCCGACCACCGGGCCAGCAGCGCCGCGTAGACGGCCAGCATCGTCATGAACGGCGTCGCGCCCTCGCGGTGCGACAGCGCGCGCAGCGCCTGCGACGCCTCCACGCTCAGCGCGAAGGCGCGCTGCCCGGCCCGGTCGCTCGCCACCAGGGGGCGCGGCCGGTCCGTCGGGAGCTCCAGCAGCGGCGGGGCTCCGCCCAGGGCTTCGCGCCAGTAGGCGAGCTGCGCCTCCAGCGTCTCCCCGGCGAGCCAGCCACGCTGCCACACGGCATAGTCCGCGTACTGGAGCGCGGGCTCCGGGAGCGGCGAGGGGCGCCCCCCGAGGAAGGCCTCGTACAGCGAGGACATCTCGCGCACCAGCACCCCCATGCTCCAGCCGTCGCTGACCACGTGGTGCAGGGTGAACAGGACGGCCCACTCCTCGTCGCCGGGGCGCAACAGCGTGGAGCGCAGCAGCGGCCCGCGCGCCAGGTCGAAGGGCCGCGTCGCCTCCTCGCGGGCGAGCCGCAGCAGCGCCGCCTCGCGGTCCTCGTCCGCCAGCCCCCGCAGGTCCACCACCGGCAGGGCCACCGGCCCGGCGGGCAGCACCACCTGCACGGGCTCGCCCTCCACCGCATGGAAGACGGTGCGCAGCGACTCGTGCCGCCGCGCCAGCTCGGTGAGCGCACGCGCCAGCGCCGCCGGCTCCAGCCCCCCGCGCAGCCGCAGCGGGAAGGGCATGTTGTAGGCGGGGCTGCGCGGGTCCAGCTGGTGGATGAACCAGAGCCGCTGCTGCGCGAAGGACAGCGGCAGCGGCGAGCCGTCGCGCGGGGCGGGGCGCAGCGGCGGGAGCTGCACCCCGGTCCCTGCGCGCAGCAGGGCGTCCACGCGCGCGGCCAGCCCGCCCACCGTGGGCGCCTCGAACACGGCGCGCAGCGGCACCTCCACCGCCAGCGCCTCGCGGATGCGCGAGACCACCCGGGTGGCCAGCAGCGAGTGGCCGCCCAGCGCGAAGAAGTCGTCCTCCACGCCCACGCGCTCCACCTGGAGGACCGCGGCCCAGATCTGCGCCAGCGCCTCCTCCGTGGGATTCCGGGGCGCGCGGTACGACCCGTCCGGCCCGGCCGCCTCCGGCGCGGGGAGGGCGCGGCGGTCCACCTTGCCGCTGGGGGTCAGGGGAAGCCGCTCCAGCAGCACCAGCGCGCCGGGCACCATGTACTCGGGGAGGCTGTCCCGGAGCTTCGCGCGCAGCTCGGGGAGGAGCCAGCTCCCCCGCAGCCGGGCCAGCGGGTCGCTGGCGTACGCGCCCGGGGGGAGCGGCGAGGCCGGCGCCTCCTCCGCGAGCCCGGCCTCCGCCAGCACGGCGTCGGAGCCGGCGCGCGCCAGCAGCACGTCGAAGCGCCCCGGCGCGCCGCGCGGCGACGGGCGCAGGTGGGCGCGGTACCCCCGCGCCTGCGCCAGCGCGCGGACCGCCTCCGGGTCCACGGCCGCGGCCTCGCGCTCCGCCGCCAGCGCGCGCAGCTCCTCCGCGGTGCGCGCCTCGCCGTCCGCGGCCAGCGCCTCCAGCAGCCCCAGCGCGCCCGCCACGCGGGCATCGGGTATCTGCGCAAGCACCAGCGATTCCGGCGCCTCCCGCTCCAGGCGCCGCGCCACGGCGTCCAGCGTCGATCCGTCGTCCCAGCGGACCCGGTCCGCGGGCGGGGGCGGCGCGGCGGCGTCCACGCGCAGCAGCACGTCGTAGCGGAAGCGCGTCATCTCGTTGGCGTGCGCCCCCGCCTTCAGCCGGATCTCTACCCGCGACACGCGCGGCAGGCGCGCCGGGAGCGCGCGGAACAGCTCCGGGTCCAGCAGCAGCTCCTTTTCCCGCGCGACCCGCCTGCGCACCCCGGCGCGCAGCGCGGCGGCGGGCGCGTCCCCCTCCGCCCGGGCCAGCTCCACCGAGGCGTGGAACGCCTCCAGGAGCGGCAGGCTGCGGACGTCCCCCACCCACAGCGCCCCGCCCGGCGCGAGCGCGTCCACCGCCCCCTCCAGCACCCGCAGCAGGTAGTCCACGCCGGGGAAGTACTGCGCCACCGAGTTGATCACCACCAGGTCGAAGTGCCCCGCTGGGATCCCGGTGAAGTCCTCCGCGGCCCGCTCCAGCAGCGTGACCTGCGGCAATTCCCGCCCGGGGCGCGACACCGCCCGCCGCAGCGACTCCAGCGCCGGCGCCGCGAAGTCCGTCCCCCAGTACTCGTCGCACTCCGGCGCGACGCGGAAGAGCAGCAGCCCCGTGCCGCAGCCGATCTCCAGCACGCGGCGCGGGCGCAGCGCGCGCAGGCTCCCGGCCGCGGCCTCCACCCACGCCCGCATCTCCTCCGCGGGGACCGGCTCGCCCGTGTAGCTGCTGTTCCAGCCCACCACGTTGAAGGCGGGATCCTCGTCCGCCGCGTCGCCCGAGTAGGTGTCGCCGAACAGCGACTCCCACTCGCCCACGTGCTCCTGCTGGAGCTCGCCGCGCGGGGCCGCGCCGGGCGCCTCCTCCGCCGGGACCACGTACCCCACCAGCCGCTTCTCGCCCGGCACGTCCTCGCGCACCAGCACCACCGCGTCGCGCACCCCGGGGTGCTCCGCGAGCACGCTCTCGATCTCACCGGGCTCGATGCGGAAGCCGCGGATCTTGACCTGCGCGTCCACGCGGCCCAGGAACTCCAGCTCCCCCGCCGCCGTCCAGCGCACCCGGTCACCCGTGCGGTACAGGCGCGCCCCGGGCGCCGCCGCGAACGGGTCGGGGCTCCACCGCTCCGCCGTCGCGTCCGGCCGGCCCAGGTAGTCGCGCGCCGCGCTCGCCCCGCCGATGCACAGCTCCCCCGGCACCCCCACCGGCACCGGCTGGAGCGCGCGGTCCAGCACGTACAGCGCGGCGTTGCCCAGGGGCCGACCCACCCAGCGGCGGCGCGGCTCGCCCTCGCGCACCGTGTGCGCGGCGCAGATCACGGTGCCCTCGGTGGGGCCGTACAGGACGTGGAGGGAGGCCGCGGGGAAGACCTCGCGCATCTCCTCCAGCAGCTCGGGGGCGACGGCGTCGCCGCCCACGAACGCCTGCCGCAGGCGCGGGAGGACCCGGCCGCCCGCGCGCAGCACCTGCGCGAGCTGGCGCATCAGCGCGGGGACGGCGTGCAGCGCGGTGGCGTCCTCCAGCCGGTCCGGGAGCCGGTCGGTCGCCAGCACCTCGTCGCGGGGGACCACGCGCACGCAGCCGCCGGCGAGCAGGGGGAGCACGGCCTCGAAGATCCAGATGTCGAAGGCGAAGCTCGCCAGCGACGGCATCACGTCGTCCCCGCCGAAGCGGAAGACGTCCAGCGCGGCGCCCAGGGTGTGCAGCAGGGCGCGGTGCGGCACGCGCACCCCCTTGGGCCGCCCCGTGGACCCCGAGGTGTAGATGACGTACGCCAGCGTGTCCGGGTCCACGTTCACGGCGGGAGCTTCCGGGCTCTCCCGGTCGACGAGCTCCGCGTCGGCGTCCAGCAGGAGGACCGCGGCATCGTGCGGTGGCAGGGCGGCGGCGGTTCGCGTGTCCGAGAGGAGCACGGGCACGGCCGCGTCGCGGAGCATGTAGGCCAGGCGATCCGCGGGGTACTCGGGGTCCAGCGGCAGGTACGCGGCCCCCGCCTTCCAGCATCCCAGCACCGCCGTCAGCAGCTCCGGGCCGCGCTCCAGGCACACGCCCACGGGGGTCTCCGGCCCCGCGCCCAGGGCGCGCAGCGCGCGGGCGACGTGGCCGGAGCGCGCGTCCAGCTCGGCGTAGGTGAGCGGCCCGCCGGGGCCCGCCACGGCGTGCGCGCCGGGCGTGCGCCGGGCCTGGTCCGCGAACAGACCGGGGACGGTGAGATCGGAGGGGTAGCTGCGCGGCGGGTTCCACCCGGCCACGAGCTGGCGCTCCTCCGCGGGGGTCACCAGGCGCAGCGTGGAGACGGGGCGCGCGGGATCGGCCGCCACCTCCTCCAGCAGGAGACGGAAGTGCTCGGCCATGCGCCGCATGGTGGCCGGCTCGAACAGGTCCTCCCGGTAGGTCAGCTCGCCCGTGACGCGGTCGCCCTGGTCCCAGAGCGTCGCGCCGATGTCGAACTTGGCCCCGCTGTCGCCGCCCCCGAACGGCTCCACCTCCACCTCGCCCAGCTCCAGGCTCCCCCGCTCGTTGTTCTGGAGGGCGAACATCACCTGGAAGAGCGGGTTGTGGAGCAGGCTGCGCTCGGGCGCCAGCTCCTCCACCAGCCGCTCGAAGGGAAGGTCCTGGTGCGCGAAGGCGCCCAGCGTCCCCTCGCGCACGCGGGCAAGCAGCTCGCCGAAGGTGGGATCGCCCGACAGGTCCGTCCGCAGCACCAGCGTGTTGACGAAGAAGCCGATCAGCGGCTCCAGCTCCGCGCGGGTGCGGTTGGCGATGGGAGTGCCCACCACCACGTCGTCCTGCCCGGCGTAGCGGCCCAGCAGCGTCTGCCACGCCGCCAGCAGCGTCATGAAGAGCGTCGCGCCCTCCGCGCGCGCGAGGTCGCGCAGCGCCTGCGTCGTCCCCGGGGACAGGACGACGGCGACCCCCTTCTCCGAGACCCCGACCGGGCTGCGGCGGGGGTGGTCGGTGGGGAGCTCCAGCAGGGCCGGGGCCCCGCCGAGCCGGTCGCGCCAGAAGTCGAGCTGCCGGTCCAGGACCTCGCCCGACAGCCACCGCCGCTGCCACGCCGCGAAGTCCGCGTACTGGATCTCCAGCTCCGGGAGCGGCGACGGCTCCCCCCGCGAGAACGCCCCGTACAGCGCCGACACCTCGCGCGTGAGCACGTTCAGCGACCAGCCGTCGCTGACCACGTGGTGCGTGGTGAAGCACGTCGCCCAGTCGTCGGCGTCCATCCGCACCAGCAGGGCGCGCAGGAGCGGCCCGCGCACCAGGTCGAAGGGGCGCGCGGCCTCCTCCTCCACCCGGCGGCGGGCCTCGGGAACGCGCGCCTCCGGCGGGAGGCGGGACACGTCGACGACGGGGAAGGGAACCGGGGCCGGGGGGCGGACCACCTGCATGGCCTCGCCGCCCCCGGCGGGCTCCACCAGCGTGGTGCGCACCGCCTCGTGGCGGCGCACCAGCTCGCCCAGGCTGCGCCGGAGCGCCCGCACGTCCAGCGGGCCGCGCAGCCGCCTGCGGGCCGGCATGTTGTACGCCTGGCTCTCCGGGTCCAGCTGGTGGATGAACCAGAGCCGCTGCTGCGCGAACGAGAGCGGCGCCGGCCCGTTCCCCTCCCTGCGGGGGATGCGCTGCGAAAGGGCGCGCTCGCGCAGCATCCGCCTCAGCAGGAGGCGGCGCTCGGGAGTGAGCGCGTCCAGCACCGTGGCCGACGCGACCGGCGCGGCGGCCTTGCCGCCCGTGTCCTCCATCACCCGTCCACGCGCGGGGCGCGGCCGGAGTTATCCCGCACGGATCGTTGCATCGCGGGGCGTCTCATCTGTTCACGGGTGGCGCCGTCCGTTCCTTCGTGTCCCCTTCAGGGCCCCACGGACCGCCCACCGCCGGGCAGCTCGTGACGGCAATTAACTTACCCCGTCGGGGAGGGTTTCGAAACCCCTCGCGGGGCGGCCGGACCCCGGCGGGCGGAGCGCGGGTACTCCAGGGCGCACCCGTCCCGGCCGCCGGAGCTCCCGGCCGGGCCCCGGCTCCCGCAGCGCCAGCCACGCCGCCCATGAAGATCCCGGCCCGCCTCCTGCTCCTCGCCGCGGCGCTCGCCGCCGCCGGGGCGCCCGCGCCCGCCGCGGCGCAGGCCGAGCCGGCGCTCGCCTTCAACGTGCAGCCCTCCAGCGCGGGGCGGCTGCTGCCGCGCGTGCAGGAGGTGGGCGTGCGCCACGTCCGCGCCTCGTGGTGGGCGTGGAGCCGGCCGGCGGACTGGTCCTGGTACCCGCGCTACCGGCGCGCCGGCGTGGAGGTGCTGCCGCTCGTCTACGCCGGCCCCGGCGACCCCGCCACCGCCGCCGAGCGCATCGCCGCCCGCTACCGCGCCCTCTTCGACGCGTACGGCCCCTTCCCGTACGTGCAGCTGGACAACGAAGTGGACGGCGACGGCCCCTTCGGCATCCCCGGCGGCGACCCGTACGCGCAGGGCCGCCGCTGGGGCGCGCAGATGAAGCGCGCGGCCCGGCTCATCCGCCGCTTCGACCCGGACGCAAAGTTCGTCAGCGCGGGCGTCGCCTGGAACCGCGAGGGGGTGCGCGACTGGCTGCGCGGCGTGGTGGAGGAGGGCGGGTTCGACGTGCTCGCCATCCACGTCTACGGCATCGGCCCCACCGGGGAGCCGCTGTCGCGCTGGCGGGCGGCGCGGCGCGCGGGGTGGAGGGGCCCCATCTGGGCCACCGAGCTGGGCGCGGACCACGCCCAGGCGCGCTACGTCAAGCGCGACCCGGACCAGTTCCAGGCCGAGCAGCTCCGCCGGACGCTCACCGAGGACGAGTCGCGCTTCGGCTACGAGCGGCTGTACTGGTTCCAGCTCACGCCCGATCCGGGCGGCTTCGGGATCCTCCGCGAGGACGGCACCCCGCGGCCGGCGTATACCTGGCTGCGGTCGCGTCGGCAGTGAATGGCTCGTTGAACGGCGGGGTTGGGCGTGCCCCCGGCTGGCGCCGGGGTCGGGCTTCGGCTCCGTAAAGCAGCAAACAACGCTGCTTAACGGAGTCGAGCCCCGCGAAACTGCCCGCGGGTCTCGCCCCTCCGGGCCGAAATCCCTCACGCGGGCATCGCGCTGGCGTCCGCGCGTGCCGGATCCCGAGGGACAGGAAGCCCTCCCCCAGAATTGGGGGAGGGTGGCGGCTCTCAGGCCGCCGGGTGGGGGCCGCTGTCGCCCGTCCCGCCCGCGAAGTAGAATGCTGCGCTCCTCCAGGACGGACGCCGTGCGGCGCGCGCCGCATCTCGCGGGCCGGCATCAACCATCCATCCACCCGACACGACCGAACATGCCACACCTCAGGAGCGCCGCGCTCGCGCTCGCCTGCCTCTGGAGCGTGCCCGCCGCGGCGCAGCTCCGCTACACCGTGGACGTGCGCGAGCCCGCCAGCCACAGCGCGCGGGTCACGCTGCGGGTGGACTCGCTTCCGGCGGGGGACAGCGTCTTCCAGTTCGCCGCGACGGCGCCGGGGACGTACCAGACCATGAACATCGGGCGGTTCGTGCGCGACCTGCGCGCCACGGACGCGCGCGGGCGCGTGGTCCCCACGCGCCAGATCTCGGTCAACGCCTGGGCGATCTCCAGGCCGTCGCGGGTGCGCCAGGTGCGGTACCGGGTGCTGGACACCTGGAACACGCCCGTGGCCGAGTTCCCCATCTACCCCATGGCGGGCACGGCGATCGAGCCGGACCACGCGCTGCTCAACGCGCACGCGCTGCTCGGCTTCCCGCAGAGCATGCAGGGCTCGCGCGTCACCGTGAAGCTGCTGCACCCGCGCGGGTGGACGGTGGAGACCCCGCTGCGCGAGGGGCCGCAGGGCTACGAGGCGGACAGCTACGACCACGCCGTGGACTCGCCCTTCCTGCTGGGGCGCAGCCTGTCCACCGCGAGCCTGGACGTCACCGGCGTGCCGGTGAGGATCGCCGTGTATTCGCCCGGCGAGCGGGTCTCGGCGGGGCAGCTCCGCGACGCCATGCGCGGCACGCTGCTGGCCGCCGGCCGCTTCCTGGGGCGCCTGCCCGTGGACCGCTACGTCTTCCTGTTCCGCTTCGCCCCCCCGAAGGAGGGGCAGGCGATGGGCGCGTGGGAGCACGGCCAGAGCTCCGAGTACGTCCTCCCCGACAAGCCCGACACCACCGGCGTCGGGGCCGGCACCACCAGCATCGCCGCCCACGAGTTCTTCCACGTGGTCACCCCGCTCAACATCCACTCCGAGATCATCGAGCACTTCGACTTCGAGACCCCCACCCCCTCGGAGCACCTGTGGCTGTACGAGGGCGTCACCGAGTGGGCGTCCGACAAGATGCAGCAGGAGGCCGGGCTCATGACGCTCGACACCTACCTGGGAGAGGTCGCGGGCAAGATCATGACGGACCGCGAGCGCTTCGACACCACCTACTCGCTGTCCCGGCTCGCGGCCACCTCGTTCACCGCCGAGGGAGCCCAGCAGTACGGCAACATCTACCAGCGCGGCGCCGTGGTCGCCGGCCTGCTCGACATCCGCCTGCTCCAGCTCTCCGGCGGCCGCGACGGGCTGCGCAACCTGCTGGTGGACCTGGCGCGCGACTACGGCAAGGCGCGGCCGTTCCCGGAGGATTCCCTCTTCCGCATCATCGCCGCGCGCACCTCGCCCGAGGTGCTGGACTTCTTCGCGCGCTACGTGCAGGGCAACGAGCGGCTGCCGGTCAGGGAGTACTACGCCCTGCTCGGCATCGACGTGGTGGAGAACGCGCAGGGGACGCCCACCGGCTTCGTCGTCAAGCCCGACGCCACGCCGGAGCAGCGCCGCCTGCGCGACGCCTGGCTCCAGGGCGGCACCGACGCGGTGGAAAAGGCCGCCGCGTAGCGGCGCCCGCCTCGCGGCCGGCCACAGCAGGCCGCGGCGGGCCCGCTCCCACTCGGGGGGCGGGCCCGTCTCGTTTCTCCGCTCCCCGCGCGTTATCGTGTCCCGGGCGGGTGCACCCCGCGCCGCCGCCGCTCCGGTGAGCCTCGTTCCCACGCGAGCATGAAGATGGAAGTGATCCGCGACCTCGCCGAGTTCCGGTCCCCCCGGTTCGCGCCCGTGCTGCCGGAGGAGCGCCAGGTGAACCCGGGCGTCTACGGGGCCGAGCTGGCGTTCTGGCTGTGCACCCGCCTGTGCGCGGAGAAGGGAATTGCGACCAGCTATCCCGACGCCGAGGACTGGGGGTGGCTCCTCGGCTGGTCCACGGCCGGCGGTGACCAGTTCGCCCTCCACTGCGGCAACGTGGACGGGACCAACGACCGCTGGCTCCTTTCACTGCGACGCTTCGGGCGCGGGCTTTTCGGCCGAGACAAGCCGGACTTCGCGCGGGCGGAAGGGCTCGTGAAGGCGGTGCGCGAGCTCCTGGAGGCCGAGGAGAGCGTTTCCGAGCTCGAGTGGCGCTTCGACGACGCGTCCGGGTGACGAGCCGCCGGCCACGCGGGAATGCGGAGCCTCCGGAATGAACCCCTGCATCCCAGGCAGATCCATGGCTGTACCCGCCCGTCCCCGCTTCGCGACCCTCGCGCCGGCTCTGTGCCTCCTCGCGCTCCCGGCGGCGGCGCAGGAGCGCAGGGTGGCGGACGTGCCGTTCGTCCCCACGCCCATGGAGGCGGTGGACGTGATCCTGGACCTCGCCGCCGTCACCTCCGCCGACGTGGTCTACGACCTGGGCTCCGGCGACGGCCGCATCCCCATCGCCGCGGCGCGGCGGCGCGGCGCGCGGGGGATGGGCATCGACATCGACCCCGCGCTGGTGCGCCTGGCCGAGGAGAACGCCCGCGCCGCCGGCGTGGCCGACCGCGTCCGCTTCGTCCGCGGCGACCTGTTCCAGGCGGACCTGCGCCCGGCGACGGTGGTCACCCTGTACCTGCTTTCCAGCCTCAACCTGCGCCTGCGGCCGCTGCTCCTGGAGCGGCTGCGCCCCGGGACGCGCGTGGTCAGCAACTCCTTCGGAATGGGGGAGTGGCGGCCGGACAGCGTGGTGGTGGTGGAGCGCCCCGGCGGCGACTTCGGGCCCCGCATCTACTTCTGGGTGGTCCCCGCCCGCGTCGCGGGAGCCTGGGAGCTGGACGTGGCCGGCCGGTCGCTGGCGCTGGAGGTCCGCCAGTCGTTCCAGCGCTTCGAGGCCACCGTCCACGCGGGAGGGAAGGCATACCCGGTGGAGGACCCGCTGCTCCGCGGCGACAGCATCGCCTTCACGGTGCGCCTCCCCGGCGGCAGCGGCGGGGACGCCGTGCCGCGGCGCTTCGCCGGGCGGGTGATGGACGACAACATCATCGGCACGCTCGCCTCCGGCGGCGCCTGGTTCGCCCGGCGCGGCGCGGCCCGGCGCCCGGACTCCGCACTGGCCGGGCCCCCGTGACCGGCGGGGAAGCGGCGCCGGAGCTGACCGCGGCGCAGCGGGAAGCCATCGCGCACGTGACCCGGGTCGCGCGCGAGCGGCGGGCGGGCGCGCGCGCGGAGCTGCTCGCCTCGCTGCGCGCGGCCGGCGTCGCGGAGGCGGACCGGGGCGAGGCGATGCAGCGCCTCCGCGGCCAGGGCCGGGTGGCCTTCGCCTTCCACCCGGAGCGGCTGAGCCGCGGCGGCCGCAGCGTCGCCCACGGGCTGCTGGCGGACGGGGTGTACCGGAACCAGTTCGAGACCGGCGTGTCCGGCGGGAGCGCGAGCGCCTTCGCCGGGGGCGCCCGGGACGAGTGGGAGCGCCGGCTCTTCGGGGGGGCGTACCACCGCCCCGGGGTCGCCCCCGCAGACCGCCCCACGTACGGCGCGCTCTTCCTGGTCGCGCACCCGGACGGCCCCGCTCCGCGCTTCGGCTCGTGCTACCTGGTGCTCCGGCCCCAGGTCACGGCGCGCTGCACCTTCACCTTCCCCGGCAGCCAGGACGACGCGGCCCGCGAGGGGTCGGGCACGCTGGAGGTCCCCGAGCCCGTGGCGGCGGCCCTGCTGCGCCACGTGGAGGTGGACCCCGCGCCGCTGGGCGTGCCCGGCCTCGCCGTGGGCGAGCTGGTGGGGGCGATGCGCGCGGGCGTGCCCTGCGCCCCGCGCGGCGCCCGGGGCGGCGGCCCCGGGCGCGCGCTGGACAGCTTCGTGGAGGCCCAGGTGCACGGCCCCGTGGAGCTCGCGCGCGACGCCGAGCGCCTGGTGGCCGACTCCGCCTTTCGCGGGACCCCGGTCGCCGACGTCCTCGCCCGGATCGCGTCCACCCACGGCATCTCCCTGGCCTGGCACCCCGGCTTCGCGCTCGCGGCCGCGGACGTCCCCGCCACCTTCCGCGGCTTTCCCACCCGCCGCCTCGCGGAGCGCATCGCGCCCTGCGCGACCCTCGACGCCCCCCGGATCGGCGCCGCGCACAACGACTTCGCGGCGAACCCCGGAGCGTGGGCGGAGTTCGGCACCCCCTCCGAGGTGCGCGCCTGCTTCCGCCGCCTGTGGCACGTCCTGGTGCTGTCGGGCGGCCCCGCGGCGAGTCCACCCGCGGACGCCAGCACCACCACCGCGTGAGGGATTACGGCCCGAAGGGGCGAGACCCGGCGGGGCTGTTTCCGCCGGGGCTCGACTCCGTAAGCCCGCGTTGTTTGCGGGCTTACGGAGCCGAAGCCCGACCCCGGCGCCAGCCGGGGACACGCCCGAACCCGCCGTCGCCGTCAGCCGTTCCTCCCCGATCTCTCCCCCCGAAAACAACTTGCCCCTCCCGAACGATCGTTCGAATGCATGCAGTACGTTCAGTATTGACTAAACGATCCTCACACGCTATCCTTCACCCCGAGGAAAAACACCATCCAGCACCCACGCAGATGCCCGACGCAACCAACGCGTTCATCGAGACCATGGGCCGGCACTTCGAGGAGGAGGGCATCCCGCGCATCGCCGGGCGCCTCTTCGGGCTGCTGATGGTGAACGAGGACCCCTGCTCGCTGGACGACATGGCGGACCGCCTGCAGGTGAGCAAGGGAAGCGTGAGCTCCAACTCGCGCATGCTGGAGCAGTGGGGCGTCGCCGAGCGCGTCACCCGGCCGGGGGACCGCCGCGACTACTACCACCTGGCCGACGACATGGAGTCGCGCATCCTGGAGCGCCAGATGGAGCACGTGGTGAGGATGCGCGGGCGCCTCCGCGAGGGGCTGGCGAGCATGCCGGACGCTTCGGAGGCGGTGCGCGAGCGGTTCCGCGCCGCGATCGCCTTCCAGGAGAACACGCTGGAAGCGCTGGGCGAGGCGCTGGGCCGGGTCCGCGGCGGCACACAGGGCCGGTAGCGGCGGGACGCAGGGACGGGGCGGGAGGACGGGCGTGCGGACTTTGTTCAGTGGATGCTGAACGAACTGCACGCAGAACACGTAGCAGATGACCAACCGGATGCAGGCGACGGACGAGCAGTTCGTGGAAAAGCTGGGCCGCTTCTTCGAGGCCGAGGGCGCGCCCCGCACCGCCGGGAGGCTGCTGGGGCTGATGCTCCTGACGCCCGGCGAGCTGGCGCTGGACGAGATCGCCGAGCGGCTGCAGGTGAGCAAGGCGAGCGTCAGCACCAACGCCCGCCAGATGGAGGTGAGCGGGGTGCTGGAGCGGGTCAGCCACCCGGGCGACCGGCGCGACTACTACCGCATTCCCCACGACATCGCGGCGCGGCTGCTGGACCGGCACCTGGACCGGATCCGCCGGCTCAACCAGCTGCTGGAGGAGGGGGCGGCCACCGAGGCCGCCTCGGACGAGCGCATCGGGGAGCGCTTCCGCCGCCTGGAAAGCTTCCAGGCGTGCGCGGCCGGCGCGCTGGAGAGCGCGGTGCGCGGCATCGGCGCGGGGGCCGGCGCCGGGGAGGACGGCCATGTTTCCTGATCCGAACCCCGCGGCAGGGCGCCGCCTCCTGCTGATGGTGGGCGCGCCGCCGCTGGGCCCCCTGCCGCAGCGCACGTCGCTGCGGAGCGCGCTCCGCAGCGGGCGCGACACGCTCGCGGCGCTCGCCTGGCCGGCGCCGCCGGCCGCTGACGACTACACGTTCGGGCGCGACTGCGCCCTGGAGGAAGGATGAGAAGATCGCTCGTGGCGGCGGCCGCGGCCCTGCTGGCCGCACCCGCCGCCGGGGTGTCGCAGACGCCCGTTCCGCCGCCGCCCGCGGCGGCCGCCCCGGCCGACAGCGCCGCCCTTTCGCTGGACGAGGCGGTGCGCCGGGCCATGGGGCAGAGCCAGGAGGTGCGATTGGCGCGCAGCGAGGTGCAGCTGGCGGACGCGCAGGTCGCCGCCACCCGCGCGCAGGCGCTGCCGCAGCTGGGCGCCAACCTGGGGTACACGCGGACCTTCGCTTCGGCGTTCAGCGGCGGGGGGACGATCACCATTCCCGATTCGCTGCGCTTCGAGCCGGACCCCACGCTGCCGCTGGAGCAGCGGGTCGCCTACCTGGAGGACCGCACCCCGACGGCGGGGCTGGGCGGGCTGGGGGCGCTCTTCGGCGACCTCCCCTTCGGGCAGGAGAACGCGTACACGGCCACCTTCAGCGGCTCGCAGCTGCTGTACTCGGGCGGGCGCACGGGGGCGGCGCTGAACATCGCCCGCAGCTACCGCGACGCGGCCCGGCTGGGGCTGGTGGAGGAGACGGCGGAGATCGAGCTTCAGGTGCGCTCGGCGTACTACCGCGCGCTGCTGGCGCGGGAGCTGGAGGGGATCGCAGGGGCGGCGCTGGAGCAGGCGGAGGCCTTCCTGCGGCAGGAGCAGCTGCGGCAGCGCGCGGGGCGCGCTTCGGAGCTGGACGTGCTGCGCGCCGAGGTGGCGCGCGACAACCTGCGCCCGCAGGCGGTGCAGGCGCGCAACGCGGCCGAGCTGGCGACGCTGGACCTGAAGCGGCTGGTGGACCTGCCTCTGGGCGAGCCGGTGCGGCTCACCACGCCGCTGGCGCCGCCCTCGGCGGAGGTGTTGGCGCGGGTGGACCTCGCCCCGCCGGTGACCGTGGCGCAGCGCGCGGCGCTCGCCGCGGCGGAGCGGCAGGTGTCCATCCGCGCGCAGCAGGTCCGCATCGCCCGGGGGGCGTTCCTCCCCAGCGTCTCGGTGAACATGAACTACGGCAGGCAGCTCTTCCCCTCCAGCACCTTCGCGCTGAACGAGGACTGGCGCACGGACTGGACGGCGGGGCTCACCGTCAACGTCCCCATCTTCAACGGCGGCCAGCGCACGGCCGAGCTGCAGACGGCGCGCGTGGAGCGCGAGCGGGCCGAGCTGCAGCTGTCGCAGCTGCGCGAGGCGGTGCAGCTGCAGGCGGAGCAGGCCCGCGGCGAGCGCGAGCGCGCCCGCACGGCCATCGCGGCGCGGGAGCGCACGGTGGCGGCGGCGCAGCGGGTGTACGACCTCACCACGCTGCGCTACAACCAGGGGCTGGCGACGCAGCTGGAGGTGTCGCAGTCGCGCCTGGAGCTGCTCCAGGCGCGCAGCAACCTGGCCCAGGCCATCGCCGACTTCTTCGTGGCGGACGCCGGGCTGGTCCGCGCCACCGGCATCGGCGGCACCGTGGACGTCGCGGCGCCCGCGGCGGATGCCGTGACGCCCGCGGTGCCGCGGCCCGCGGTCCCGCAGCCGGGGACGCCCCCGGCGAGCCCCACCCCCACCCCGGTGCCCGGCGCTCAGCCGGCGCAGCGCTGAACGACACCGACGGAGAGATCGATCGATGATGACGCGATACAAGAGCGCAGCCCGCTCCGCAGGGCTGGCCGCGGCGGCCTCCCTGGTCCTGGCCGCGGCGGCGTGCGGGGGCGGGGAGGAGTCGGCGGCGGAGGCCAGGGAAACGCCGGCGGCCGTGCTCGGCGCGCAGGACGTGGCCACCGCCGAGGTGTCCACGCTGAGCGGCGGGGTGGTCCTCACCGGCTCGCTGGAGCCGTACCGGGTGGTGGAGGTCAAGTCGCAGGTGCCGGGAGTGGTCACCGGGATCGCCGTGGACCGCGGCGACGCGGTGCGGCAGGGGCAGCTCCTGGCGCGCATCGAGGCGGAGGGAATCCGCAGCCAGGCGGCCGGCGCCGCCTCCGGCGTGGCCGGGGCGCAGGCGCAGCTCGCCTACGCGCGGCGGCAGATGGAGTCGGCGCGCACGCTGTACGAGCAGGGCGCCATGTCCGAGATCGACTTCCGCGGGGCGCAGGCGCAGTTCGAGGCGGCGCAGGCGCAGGTCGCCGCGGCGCGGGCGCAGGCCACCGGCGCGGCCGAGCAGGCCAGCCGCACCGCGGTGGTCGCGCCGGTCACCGGCGAGGTGAGCGCCCGCACGGTGCAGCCCGGCGAGGCCGTCACCTCGGGGACCACGCTCTTCACCGTGGTCAACTCGCGCATCCTGGAGCTGCGCGGGCAGGTGCCGGTGGACCAGGCCGCGCAGGTGCGGACAGGGCAGCCGGTGGTGTTCACCCTGGACGCGTACCCCGGGCGCGAGTTCCGCGGCACCGTGTCGCGGGTGGACCCCGTGGCGGACCCCGCCACGCGGCAGGTGGGTGTGGCCATGCAGCTGGCCAACGACGACCGCACGCTCATCGGCGGGCTCTTCGCGACGGGGCAGGTGCTCACCGGGGCGCAGCGGCAGGTGGTCACCGTCCCCGCGGCGGCGGTGCGGGGGACGGGGGCGAACACCTTCGTCCTGGTGGTGGACGGGGGCGCGGTGAAGCGCCGCCCCGTACGCGCCGGCGAGCGCGACGCGTCGACCGGCGCGGTGGCGGTGCTCTCGGGGCTGAACGGAGGCGAGAAGGTGATCGTGTCCCCGGGCGAGGTGGCCGAGGGGACGCCGGTCCGCCTGCAGGCGCAGGCGGCGGACAGCGCGGGCGCGAGGAGGTAGCATGGCGAGCGACAATCAGGACGGGTCCAGGCACGACCTGGACGCGCAGCAGGAAGAGCGCGCCCTGCAGGGCGGCGGGCTGAGCGGGGTCGCGATCCGCCGCCCGGTGTTCACCACCATGGTGATGCTGGGGCTGATCGTGCTGGGGATCTTCGGCTTCCGGCGGCTGGCGATCGACCAGTTCCCGGACGTGGACATCCCCGTGGTGACGGTGCAGACCGTCTACCCCGGCGCCTCGCCGGAAACCATCGAGCGCGAGGTGACGCGGCGGCTGGAAGAGTCCTTCAACACCGTGGAGGGAGTGGACCGGATCACCTCCACCACGCTGGAGGGCGTGTCGCTGGTGGTGGTGGAGTTCGACCTGGGACGCGACACCGACCAGGCGTCGCAGGACATCCGCGCCAAGATCGACGCCGTGCGGCGCGAGCTGCCCACGGACATCGAGGCGCCGGTGGTGCAGAAGTTCGACCCGGCGGCGCAGCCCATCGTGTCGCTGGCGCTGTCGTCCAGGACGCTGGCGGTCCCCGAGCTGACCACGCTCGCCGACGAGACGGTGCGCCGCAAGCTGGAGGCGGTCTCCGGGGTGGGGCAGGTGCAGGTGGCCGGCGGGCTGGAGCGTGAGATCCGCGTCTTCATCCAGCCGGAGCGCATGCAGTCGCTGGGCGTGTCCGCGCAGGAGGTGATGGGCGCGCTGCAGCGGCAGAACCTGGAGGTCCCGGCGGGGCGCGTGGAGCGCGGCGCCGGCGAGCAGCTGGTGCGCGTGGTGGGCCGCATCACCGACCCGGCGCAGTTCGCCCAGGTGATCGTCGCCACGCGCGGCGGGCAGCCGGTGCGGCTGGGGCAGGTGGCGCGGGTGGAGGACGCCACCGAGGAGGAGCGCTCGCTCGCCTTCGTCAGCGGGCAGCGGGCGGTGTCGCTGGACGTGCTCAAGGTGTCCGGCGCCAACACCGTGCAGGTGGCGGACGAGGTCAAGGAGGCGCTGGCGGAGCTCAAGGCAACGCTTCCCGCGGGCGCGCAGGTCATGGTGGTGCGCGACAACTCGGAGATGATCCGCCACTCGGTGGAGGACGTGATCTTCGAGCTGATCCTGGGCGCGCTGCTCACCGTGGTGGTGGTGATGCTCTTCCTGAACGACTGGAAGGCGACCGCCATCACCTCGCTGGCGCTCCCGGTGTCGGTGATCTCGTCGTTCGTGCTGATGAGCGCGCTGGGCTTCACGCTCAACGTGCTGACGCTGATGGGGCTGTCGCTGTCCATCGGCATCCTCATCGACGACGCCATCGTGGTGATCGAGAACATCGTCCGCCACCGCGAGATGGGCGAGGACCACTTCACCGCGGCGAACCACGGCACCACCGAGATCTTTCTGGCGGTGATGGCGACGACGCTGGCGATCGTGGCGGTGTTCGTCCCCGTGGCCTTCATGGGCGGCATCATCGGCCGCTTCTTCTACCAGTTCGGCATGACGGTGGCGTTCGCGGTGCTGGTGTCGCTGTTCGTGTCCTTCACCCTCACCCCCATGCTCTCGGCGTGGTGGGGGGTGGACCCGCACGACCCGTCGCACGGCGGCGGCAACCCGCTCACCCGCGGCATCGCCGGCTTCAACCGCTGGTTCGACCGGCAGGCGGACCGCTACCGCGGCATCATCCAGTGGGCGCTGGGGCACCGCAAGAGCACGCTGGGGCTGGCGCTCGCCTCGCTGATCGGGGCGTTCATGCTGTTCCCGCTCATCGGCGGCGGGTTCATGCCCGAGCAGGACGAGGGCGCCTTCGCGGTGACCTTCGAGACGCCCGAGGGCTCCAGCCTGGGCTACACCCGCGGCAAGGCCGAGCAGATCGACGCGGCGCTGCGGCAGGTTCCCGGGGTGGAGTTCACCTACACCACCGTGGGCGCCGGCGTCACCGGCACGGTGACCGCGGGGAACGTGTACGTGGACCTGGTTCCCGTCGCCGAGCGGGAGCGCTCGCAGACGGAAACCATGGAGCTGGCGCGCGCAAAGCTGGCGCCGATCTTCGGGGTGCGCAGCTCGGTGCTGGTGGCCGGCGGGCTGGGCGGCCCGCAGAAGCCGCTTCAGGTGAACCTGCGCGGGCCGGACGTGGCGGAGCTGCAGCGCCTCTCGGCGCAGGTGGCGGCCGCGGTGGCGAAGGTGCCCGGCGTGGTGGACGTGGAAACGTCGCTGGGCGAGCCGCGCCCGGAGTACCGCATCGCGGTGAACCGCGACCTGGCCAACGAGCTTGGGCTGGACATCGGCCAGGTGTCGGCCACGGTGCGCCCACTCCTGGCGGGGCAGACGGCCACCACCTGGGAGGACCCCACGGGCGAGGAGCGCGACGTGGTGGTGCAGGTGGCCCCGGAGCAGCGCACCAGCCTGCAGAGCCTGACCTCGCTCCCCATCGCCACCTCCACCCGCTCGGAGGCGGGGGTGGGGGGGACGGTGCCGCTGGGGCAGATCGCGCGCATCGAGGAGGGCGTGGCCCCCGCGCAGATCGAGCGGCAGAACCTGGAGCGCGTCGCCACGGTGGCGGCCAGCAACACGGCCGAGACCTCGGTGGGCGAGGCGTCCACCGCCATCCGCGAGGCCATCGCGGGGGTGAAGATGCCGGCCGGCTACAGCGTGACGCTGGGCGGCGAGACGGAGCAGCTGGAGGAGACCATGGGCTACGTGCTGGAGTCCATCCTCCTGGCCATCATCCTCATCTTCCTGATCCTGGCCAGCCAGTTCGAGAGCTTCACGCAGCCGTTCGCCATCATGCTGTCGCTCCCGCTGTCGCTGATCGGCGTGCTGCTGGCGCTGCTGCTGACCGACGACACGCTCAACATGATGAGCATGATCGGGGTCATCATGCTGATGGGGCTGGTGACCAAGAACGCGATCCTGCTGGTGGACAACGCCAACGAGCGGCGCTCGCTGGGCGCCGACCGCTGGACGGCGCTGGTGGAGGCCGGGCGGGTCCGCCTGCGCCCCATCATCATGACCACGGCGGCGATGATCTTCGGCATGCTCCCCATCGCCATCGGCATGGGCGAGGGTGGAGGGTTCCGCGCCCCCATGGCGCGGGCGGTGATCGGCGGGCTGATCACCTCCACGCTGCTGACGCTGATCGTGGTGCCGGTGGCCTACACCTACTTCGACGACTTCGGCGCCTGGGTGAAGCGGAAGCTGGTTAGCCGCGGGCGCGAGGAGGAGATCGAGAGGGAGCGCAAGGTTGCCGGGCTCAAGCCGGAGCCCGTCTGGGGCGACTGAGCCGGACGGCCGGTTGGGATGGTGGGCGAGGGGCCGGTGCCGCGGGAGCGGCGCCGGCCCCTCGGCCGTTCAGGGCCGGCGACACCAACTACGGGCAAACCCGTTGACAACGGTCCGGCCGCGGATTAATCTACGGGCAGACCCGTAGAAAGGAGACGCCGGATGTCCGACGAGACCCGCCTCACCGACCGCGAGCTGGACGCCATGAGCATCCTCTGGCTCCACGGCTCGGGCACCGTCGCCGAGGTGCGCGAGCGCCTGACCGACGAGCTGGCGTACACCACCGTGCTGTGGGTCATGCAGACGCTGGAGGAGAAAGGGTTCGTGCGCCACGAAAAGGAGGGGCGCGCCTTCCGCTACTACCCCACCGTCCAGCAGGAGGAAGCGGGCGCGAGCGCGCTGGACCGCATCGTGGACAAGGTGTTCCACGGCTCCGCCGCGATGCTCCTGGCGCAGCTGGTCGGCGAGCGGAAGCTGCCGGCCGCGGAGCTGGAGCGCATGCGCGACCTGCTGGACCGCCGCCTGGCGGAGGAGGAGGAGGGCGCATGAGCGCGGCATGGATGCTCCAGGCGCTCCTGGCCGGAGCGCTGCTGGGCCTCGGCGCGCTCGCGGCGGAACGGGTGGCGGGGTGGCTCGGCCTGCCGCGGCGCCCGGTCTGGGCCGCGGCCATGCTGGGCTCGCTCCTGCTGCCGGCGCTTTCCCTGTGGGCCCCCGGGCTCCTCCCCGATCCCGGGATCTTCCCGGCCGCGACGCCCCCGGCCCCCGCGTTCGATGCCGGCCTTCTGCCGGTCGCCGCAGCCGGCTCGACTCCGGCCGGCGCAGCCGCGACGGTCGCTGCCGCGGCGTGGTGGACCGACCCGGCCGTCCTGCTCGGGCTGGGGTGGGCCGCGGCCTCGCTCGCGATGCTCGGCGTCGTGGCCTGGACGTACCGGCGGCTGCGGAGAGTGAGCGCGGCAGGGGCTCGCGTCGACCTCGACGGCGGCGAGGTGCGCGTCACGGAGCGTGTCGGGCCGGCGGTGGTCGGCCTCCTCCACCCCGCCGTCGTCGTCCCCCGCTGGGTCGTGGACGCGCCCGCGGAGGAGCGGCGCCTGGTCCTGCTGCACGAGCGCGAGCACGTCGCCGCGGGCGACGCGTGGCTGCTCTTCTGGGGCACGCTGGCGGCCGCGGCGATGCCGTGGAGCGTGCCGCTGTGGTGGCAGCACCGCCGCCTGCGCGCGGCGGTGGAGGCCGACTGCGACGCGCGGGTCCTCGCCCGCGGCGTGAGCCGGCGCGACTACGGGCAGGTCCTCATCCGCACCGCGGGCGCCGCCCCCGGGCTCCCCGTCCTGGGTCCCGCCTGGGGCGACACCACTTCACAACTGGAACGGAGGATCAACGGAGGATCATCGCCATGACCGCGAAGCGCCCGTCGCATCCCCTGCTGCGCTCCGTCCCCCTGCTCGCGCTCGCGGCCGCCGTGGCGACCGCGGCCTGCGACGTGGCCGCCGGCGCGGAGGCCGAAGCCACGCTCACCGCCGAGCCCGCCTCCCTGCGCGTCGCGATGGAGGCCACCATCGGCGCCGCCGGAGCGGAGCCGGCCGCCGACACGCTGCCGCCCCTGCGGGCCCTTCCGCCCCTGCCGCCGCCGGCCCCGGTTGCACCCATGCCGCCGCTCCCCGCGGACGCACCGGACGCCCCGGAGGTCGTGGCCCCGCTGGCGCCTCTGCCTGCGTCGGCCCCGCCGGCGCTCACGGCCGCCTCGGCCCCGCCCGCCCCGCCTCCGCCGGCTCGCTTCATCCGGCCCACCCTCGTGGCTCCGCGGGCTCGTTCCATTCCGCCCGGTCCCGCGGCTCCGTCGGCTCGCTCCGTTCCGCCGGTCCTGGTGACTGCGCGCGCTCCCCGACCCCTGCCGGGCCGCGCGCCGGCGCCCACTCCTGGCCCCGCGCCCGCTCCGGTCCCCGCACCCGCGCCCGCTCCCGCGGCTTCCCCGGCCGCGCGGACCCGGGCGGCCGCACCGCTCATGGTCACGGACACCCTTCCCGCGTCCGGGTCCAGCAGGACGACGACGGTCGCGCGTACGACCGGGCCGCGGCCGACGGCGAGCCTCGGCTGGGCTCCGCGGATGCCCCTGGCGGTGTCCGAGGCGTCGGGCCGGCTCCGTATGGTCGACTACCCGGTGGTGGCGGAATTGAAGCGCGGCGGCGGTGCGTGGCGGGCCGGGGTCCGCGACGGGGACGAGGTCCTCGCCGTGAACGGGCTGGACGCGCGGGAGCTGCCGGCCATCGCGGGCCTCGGCCGGCGGGAGCCCGGCACCCGGTACACCGTCCGCGTCCGCCGGGACGGCGTGGCGCGCGACCTCACCGCCGAGCTGGACCCGCCGCGCTCGCGCTGACCGGACCCGTTCCGGCAGGGCAGGGAATGGGAAAGCACGGGGAGGCGCGGGGAAACGAAGACCTCCGGCGGGCAGGCCCGCCGGAGGTCTTCGCGCGTACCGGCCGGACCGGAACGCCCCGCCTCAGGGCGTGAGCGGCGGCGCCACCTGCTCGCCGAAGGTGAAGCCGATGCGCCGCCCGCGCGGGCTCTCGCGCTTCAGCTGCTCCTGCAGCTCCTCGTACTCCCGCTCCATCTCCGGCGTCACCGAGGCGCGCGTCTCCTTGAGCGCCGCCTCGAACAGGCGCATGGGCACCTCCGGCATCTCCAGGTCCTCGCGGATCGCCTGGAGCCCCGCGCGCCGAACCAGGTCCTCCAGGTCCGCGCCGGTGTAGCCGTGCGTGCGGTCCGCGAGCGACTCCAGCTCCACGTCCTCCGCCAGCGGCACCTCGGCGGTGTGGATGCGGAGGATGCGCAGCCGCCCGTCGCGCTCCGGCACCGGCACGTACACCAGCTCGTCGAAGCGGCCGGGGCGCAGCAGCGCCGGGTCCAGCAGCGTGGGCCGGTTGGTGGCGCCGATCACCACCAGCCCCTGCAGCTCCTCCAGCCCGTCCATCTCCGCCAGGATGGTGTTGACCACCCGCTCCGTCACCGCCGGCTCGCCCATCCCGCCGCCGCGCTGCGGGGCCAGCGAGTCGATCTCGTCGATGAAGATCACGGTGGGCGCCACCTGGCGCGCCCGCTGGAAGAGCCGCGCCACCTGCTGCTCGCTCTCGCCGTACCACTTGGAAAGCAGGTCCGACGACCGGGTGGCGATGAAGTTGGCCTCCGCCTCGCGCGCCACCGCCTTCGCCAGCATGGTCTTTCCCGTTCCCGGCGGGCCGTACAGCAGGAAGCCCTTCGCCGGGCGGATGCCGATGCGGCGGAAGGCGTCCGGGTGCTTCAGCGGCAGCTCGATCCCCTCGCGCAGCGCCCGCTTGGCCTCCTCCAGCCCGCCCACGTCGTCCCAGGTCACGTTGGGCACCTGGATCATGATCTCCCGCATCGCCGAGGGCTGCACGCGCCGCTGGGCGTTGAGGAAGTCGTCGCGGGTGACGATCAGGTTGTCCAGGACCTCGGGCGGGATCTCCTTGCGGTCCAGGTCGATCTGCGGCAGGTAGCGGCGCAGCGCGTCGATGGCCGCCTCCCGCGCCAGCGCCGAGATGTCCGCGCCCACGTAGCCGTAGGTGGTGCGCGCCAGCTCGTCCAGGTCCACGTCCTCCGAGAGCGGCATGCCGCGCGTGTGGATGGCGAGCACCTCGCGCCGGCCCACCGTGTCCGGCACCCCGATGACGATCTCGCGGTCGAAGCGGCCCGGCCGGCGCAGCGCCTCGTCGATGGCGTTGACGCGGTTGGTGGCGCCGATCACCACCACGTTCTGGCGCTGCTCCAGCCCGTCCATCAGGGTCAGCAGCTGCGCCACGATGCGGCGCTCCACCTCGCCCGTGACCTCCTCGCGCTTGGGGGCGATGGAGTCGATCTCGTCGATGAAGATGATGGAGGGCGCGTTCTGCTGCGCCTCCTGGAAGATCTCGCGCAGCCGCTGCTCCGACTCGCCGTAGTGCCGGCCCATGATCTCCGGGCCGGCGATGTGGTAGAACTGCGCGTCCGCCTCGTTGGCGACCGCCTTGGCGAGGAGCGTCTTCCCGGTCCCCGGCGGCCCGTGCAGGAGCACCCCCTTGGGCGGGTCGATCCCCAGCCGCTGGAAGAGCTCCGGGTGCTTGAGCGGCAGCTCGATCATCTCCCGCACCTGCTCCACCGTGTTCCCCAGCCCGCCGATGTCGTCATAGGTGACGTCCGCGCGGCTCGGCTGCTCGGCCTCCACGAACTCGGGGAGCAGCTCGATCTCCGTTTCGGCCACCACCTGCACCACGCCGCGCGGGCTGGTCCCCACCACGCGCAGGCGGATCTCCTGCAGGCCGTAGGCGCTCTGCTGGAGGAAGCTGCGGATGATCTCCTCCGGGTCCTGGCCGCCGCCGCCGTCGGTGGCGCGGCTGGGGGCGCCGCGCTGCACCGAGGTGGAGATCACGTCCCCGGCCACCACCGGCCGGCGGAACAGCGTGCGCCGGAGCGCGTCGCCCGAGCCCATCAGCCGCAGGTTCTTCTGCGCCGGGGCGATGGTGACGCGCCGCGCCGGCTTCAGGTCGGCGCGGCGCACCTCCACGTGGTCGCTGATCCCCACGTCCGCGTTGACCCGCTGCAGGCCGTCCAGGCGGACGATGTCCAGCCCGTCGTCCTCGGGGTACGGGGGGAGCGCGATCACCGCCGTGCTGCGCTTCCCGATCACCTCCATCACCTCGCCCTCCCGCATCCCCAGCGCCTGGAGGATCCTGTGCCCCACCCGGGCGCCGCCCGAGCCCACGTCCTGCGTCTTCGCGCCCGCGACCTGCGCCCTCAGGGTGCGCTGCTCGCTGTCTGCCATTCCGTCCGTTTCCTGTTCGGTTTGCGCGACCGTCCCGGTCCCTTCCGGCCGCGCAGACGAGCAAGATCCATGCGTAACCCGGGGTATGCATCCTGCGGCCCCGCGCGGAGCGCGCGTCGCCCTGGGGGCCTGCAACCCTGGCGGCGCTCGCGGTTATCTATAGCGGATGCATGGCGGGGCGCCGCGCGCGGCGGGGCGGCCCCGGGTCCACGGGCTGCGGGCGAGGAGCGAAATGGCGAGCGAGAGCGTACGGAGGGCGGCCGGCGCCGCGGGGCTGGCGCTGACGGTGGGGGTGGGCATCGGGATCGGGCAGGGGCTGGTGGGGGGCGGGGAGGAGCGCGACGTGGCGTGGGCGCGCCCCCAGGCGCCGGGGGCGGAGGCGCCCGGCGCCGCGGGCATGGCCGCCGCCCGGCGGCCCGCGCCCGCGTTCGTGCCGCAGACCACCGACGAGCAGAACGTGATCCGCGTGGCCCGGCAGGTCACCCCCGCGGTGGTGGGGATCGCGTCCACGAACGCCTCCGGATCGGGCGTGGTGGTGCGGCAGGAGGGCGTCATCGTCACCAACGCGCACGTGGTGGGGCGCTCGCGCGAGGTGGAGGTCAGCCTGGCCAACGGCGAACGGGTGCCCGGGCGGGTGCTGGGGCGCGACGCCAACGTGGACATCGCCGTGGTGCAGATCGCGGCGCGCCGCTCCATCGCGGTCGCCACCGTCGGCGACTCGGACCGGCTCACCGTGGGGCAGTCGGCGATCGCCATCGGCAACCCGCTGGGGCTGGAGCGCACGGTCACCACCGGCGTGGTGTCGGCCGTGAACCGCAGCCCCCGCGGCATCGAGCTGGGCGGGCTGATCCAGACCGACGCCGCCATCAACCCGGGCAACTCGGGCGGGCCGCTGGTGGACTCGCGCGGCGCCGTCATCGGCATCAACACCGTCATCTACAACGAGGCGCAGGGGCTGGGCTTCGCCGTGCCGATCAACCTGGCCAACGACATCGTCCAGCAGCTCCTCGCCGAGGGCGTCATCCGCCGCGCCTGGTTCGGGATCAGCTACGACAACGTGGAGCCGGAGATGGCCGCGTACTACGGCCTCCCCGTGGAGCAGGGGATCATCGTGCTGCAGATCGACCCGCGGTCGCCGGCCGCGCAGGCCGGGCTCCGGCGCGGCGACATCATCACCCGCATCGACACCGACGCCATCCAGCGCGGCGGCGATTTCCAGCGCGTGCTGCGCTCCAGGCGCCCCGGGCAGACCGTGGCCGTCACCGTCGCGCGTCCGGGCGGCGGCACCGTCCGGCTGGGCGTGCGGCTGGGCGAGACGGAGGTGGCGGGGTAGGGAGCCAGGCCGGAACGGACGGAAGGGGCAGGGGGGGCGGGCGTGCCCCCGGCTGGCGCCGGGGTCGGGCTTCGGCTCCGTGCCGGCGTCCGCCGTCGGCGGGCTGGCAAAAGCCGGCGATTTTTCAAGTGATTGCCTCACATGGACGGGCGAAGGTTCACGGCGTGAACCGAACACGTACTAAAAGGACCGATCTGGTTAATTCCTTTTTCCATGCCTATGTTGGGCATACTACACACCGCTTCCGGTGCCCAACCCCGCCCAGGAGATACCCATGGACCGCATGCGCCTGCCTCTCGCCGCCCTCGCCCTCTTCCTCCTGGCGGCCTGCCAGTCCGCGGCGCCCACCGCACCCGTCGCTCCGCGGCAGCCGGGTGCATTCGCTGGTGGCGACTCCCTCTTTTCCGAGGCGGCCCGGGGGGGTACGCTGATCGGCTCCGGGACCTGAGCTGAACGGGCGCGGGCCGGGGATCAGCCCCCGGCCCGCATCGCTGTCAGGGTCTCGACGAGTCCCGCTGCCAGCGAGCGGGAAGCCCGCTCCTCCAGGGGGCTCGCCGGCGCGGGCGGCGCATCGGCATAGCGGTGCAGCCGGATGGACTCCAGGAGAGGGGGAATCGAGGCCGCCTGGTCCGCTTCCTCGCGCTCCGACGCCACGTTCGCCGCGAGCACCGCCGTACGCTCTGCCTCCTGCCACTTCCGCAGCCCCGCCGCGGCCCTCGCCAGGTTGGTGTAGACACCGGCGGGGACCGATCCGGACACGGCATCTCCGATCAGGTCCCACACCTCGGCTGCCGCTCGGGCATACACGTCCCCATCCGCCTCGGCTCCCGCGCACCTCGCCAGGTTGCAGCACACGAGCATGCGCTCGTGCGGGCTGCGGATGAAAGGCAGCACGGCCTGGAACACCGGGAGGGCCCTCCCGAAGTAGCCACGCTCCATCCAGAGACCGGCCACGTCGTGTGCCAGCACGGGGAGCCGCCTGGATCCCGCCCGCATCCGCTCGAAGGCATCCGCCGCATACCGCTCCGCCCTGGTGAAGTCCTGCACGTAGACGGAGACCGTCATCAGGTCGTGCAGCACGTATCCCTCGCGTACGCGGAGCCGCTTCCGCCCCCCCTGCATCCGGCCGCGAGGACGCCGCGCCGCGCCGAGCGCCTTCGCAAGGCTGGCGCGCGCCTGGTCGAACTCGCCGTGCTGGGCGTGCAGGTTGCCCAGGCTGTTGAGCGACAGCACGTAGCCATACCAGTTCCCGTGCCGCCGGGCCATGCTGCCCGCGTGCTGGAGCCACGCCTCGGCGGTGGGGTAGTCCGCCCGCCGGCGTGCCAGGATCCCCACCCGGTACGCCGCGGCCACGTTGGGCGGGTACGCGCTCGCGGCCGCCCGCGCCCACGCCAGCGCCGTCCCCGTGTGCTCCTCGCGCTCCGCCCACACCGACACCGCGTCGCACGCCCGGCTCACCACGGCAGGGCGCACCCGCCCGGGCGAAGTGCGCACCGCGCAGAGATCCCGGAAGGCATCCGCCAGTCCCTGCGGAAGCGGGGCGCGGACGAGCGGCGCGCTCAGCGCCTCCACGATTCCGCCGGAGAAGAGCGCTCGGCGCTCGGCGGCGGGGGTCTCCGCCCACAGGAGCACGCTCCGGTGGAGCACGAGGAGCCGTCCGCCCAGCTCGCCCGGGACCTCGTTGACGTTGGTCCAGCCGGGAAAGGGCTCCGGTGGAGACGGAAGCAGAAGCGGCCGGGGAGTCGGCATGGCAATGCGGGCCGAAGGGGACGGAGTACGTGTTCGAGCCCAAGTATATGCACGTTCGGCGCGGGCGCAATAGTGAACAATGTGGACACACCTCCCCCTCCCCGTGCGGACGCAAAGCAGCCGTCCGGCAACTCAATGTGCCGGAACGGGATTGTCATGTCGTGGGGTGGAAATATGTGGACGCGTCCCCGCCCGATTTCCCCGGCACGACGATTCTGGAGGAGGCCGCGGAGCACTCCACGGCCCGCAGCGCGGCCAAGCTCCCGACGGTGCCCCCGTGAGCGCCATCAGCGGCCGGGCGAAATTCGACGATTTTCCAAGTGATTGCCGGATAGGGGCAGGCGCAAATTCACGGCGTGTACCGACCACATACTACAAGGACTGATCTGGTTAAATCGTTTGGCGATCCCTATGTTGGGCCTACTACACACCGCTTCCGGTGCCCAACCCACCCAGGAGACGATCATGGACCGCATCCGCCTGCCTCTTGCCGCTATCGCCCTCTTCCTGCTGGCGGCCTGCCAGTCCGCGGCGCCTACCGCACCCGTGGGTGCGCGGCAGCCGAGCGCGTCGAGGGCGGTGGGTGGAGACTCCGTCCTCGTCAACCAGGCGGCCCGGGGAGGCACGTTGATGGGTTCTGGAAACTGAGCGAAACGACCTCGGCCCGGGGATCAGTCCCCAGCCCGCATGGCGGACAAGCTCTCGACCAGCCCTGCCGCCAGAGAGCGGGAGGCTCGCTCCTCGATTGGACTTGCCTGCGCGGGCGCCGCATCGGCATAGCGGTGCAGCCGGATGGAATCCAGGAGAGGAGGAATGGATGCCGCCTGGTCTGCTTCCTCTCTCTCCAACGCCACCTCGGCGGCAAGTAGCGCCGCACGCTCAGAGTCCTGCCACTGTCTGAGACATGCCGCCCCTCTCGCCAGGTTGGCGTAGACGCCAGCCGGAACGGATCCAGGAACGGCCTCTCGGACCAGACTCCATACCTCCGCTGCCGCTCGGGCGTACACCTCTGCTCGACCTTCTGCACCGGCACACCGCGCGAGGTTGCAGTACACGAGCAGGCATTCGAGGTGGGCACGGAAGTGAGGGAGCACCGCTTCGAAAACCGAAAGCGCGCGCCCGAAGTACCCGCGTTCCATCCAGAGCCCGGCAATGTCGTGCGCCAGGCGCGGTAGCCTCTGGTGCCCTACGCGCATTCTCTCGAAGGCCTCTGCGGCATACCGCTCCGCCCCGGCGTAGTCCCCCATGTACACCGCGACCGTCATCAGGTCGTGAAGCACCTCACCTTCGAGAAGTCGGAGCCGCTTGCGCCCGCCCTCCACCCGGCCGCGAGGACGTCGCGCAGCGAGAAGCGCCTTCGCCATGCTGGCTCGTGCCTGGCGGAATTCCCCTCGCTGAACGTACAGGTTGCCCAGGCCATCCAGCGAGAGCACGAAGCCGTACCAGTCCCCGTGCCGCCGGGACATCGCCCCCGCGTGCTGGAGCCAGGCTTCAGCGGTGGGGTAGTCCGCGCGCCGGCGCGCCAGGATCCCCACCCGGTACGCCGCGGCCACGTTGGGCGGGTACGCGCTCGCCGCCGCCCGCGCCCACGCCAGCGCGGTCCCCGTGTGCTCCTCGCGCTCCGCCCACGCCGAGACCGCGTCGCACGCCCGGCTCACCACGGCCGGGCGCACCCGGCCGGGCTCCGTCCGCACCGCGCGGAGATCCCGGAGCGCATCCGCCAGCTCCTGCGGGAGCGGGTCCTGGCCGAGCGGCGCGCCCGGTGACTCCGCGCGGCCGGCGAAGAGCGCTCCGCGCTCGGCTGCGGGGGTCTCCGCCCACAGGAGCACGCCCCGGTAGAGCACGAGGAGCGTTCCCCCCAGCTCGCCGGGCACCTCCTTGACGTTGGTCCAACCGGGAAAGGGCTCCGGTGGAGCCGGAAGCAGGAGCGGCCGGGGAGTCGGCATGGCGATGCGGGCCGAAGGGGACGAAGCACGTACCTGGCCCCAAGTATATGCATGGCCGGCGCGGGCGCAATAGCAAACGCTGTGCACGCACCCCTGCTCCCCACGCGGGCGCAAAGCGCGCGTCCGGCAACGCAATGTGCGGGAACGGGATTGTCATGTCGTGGGGTAGAAATATGTGGATGCACGAGACCCCCCGCGCCGGACCGTCCCGGCGCGAGGGGTCTCGCGCGTCCCGCCGGAGCGGCGCGGGCTAGAAGCCCCGCGGCCCCCCGAACCCACCCTGGAACGGGTTCCGCAGCGCCGCCGGCACCTTCCGCCACTGCTCCGGCGTCAGGATCTTCCGCACCTCCTCCAGCGCGTTCTGCACGTTGCGCCGCCCGGTGTTCACGTGCGGCCCGATGCGCTGGAAGATCGCGCCCGGCTCGGCGGCGGCGCCGGTGGCCGTGTTCGCCGCCTCCACCGCGCTGCGCACCTCGCGCTCCACCGGCTCGTTGCGCGCCTCCAGCGAATCCGACACCACCTGGATGCGCGCGGCCTGCTCCTCGGTGATTCCCAGCGTGTCGCGCAGCGACAGGATCAGCGGCACCGGGTTGGGGAGCACCCGCTGGAGGATCTCGTCCGCGTCGATGGTGCGGCGCCCGTCCGGCCCCGGCTGCCCGCCGAAGCCGCCGCGGTCACCCCCGCCGCCGGGCCGTCCTCCGCCCCCACCCCCGCCCCCGAAGCCGATCCCCGCCAGCCCGCCGCCGCCGCCCTGCACCCGGCCCACCTGGAGCCGCCCGGAGAACTGCACCTGGAAGGGCGAGCCCACCGCGAAACGGCGCTCCCGCTGCTGCCCGAAGCTCTCGTTGACCTGGTAGCGGAAGCGCTGCGTGGCCGGGTCGAAGCCGCGCGGGTAGAGCAGCGTCTCGTCCAGCCGGCCGCGGCCGCCGTCGCCCCAGCCGCGCAGGTCGCCCTCGCCGTGCACGAGCAGGTCCAGCCCCGCCGGGACGTTGCTGGCGTCCAGCGACAGCGACAGGCGCCGCCCCAGCCCCAGCTGCGGCAGGTTGGGCCGGTAGGTGGCGCGCAGGTCCAGCGAGCGTGTCCACGGCCCGCGGCAGGAGTTGCGCTCCGCCACCTGGCCGGTCTGCGCGCGCAGGCACTCGCGCACCCCGCCCGGCACCGCCGCCAGCACCCGCGACATCCCGGCGGCGAGCGCCGTGTCCGGCGCGGAGGCCGGGTCGAAGACGAAGGCCACGTCGTTGCGCGAGCCGTCGCCGTTGACGTCGCCGCCCACCATGGGGGTGAACGCCTGCCCCGAGGAGAGCCGCCCGATCAGCGTCACCTCGAACGACTGGCGGATGGGAAGCCCCGCCTGCAGGGTGAACGAGTGGCGCCGCTCCAGGTCGCTGGTGGCCCACCCGGGGCGGTTGGGGTCGCCCGCCGTGGGCGACGACGAGAAGCCCTGCTGCGCCGAGCCGGACGAGAACGACGACTGGTCGCGCGAGCGCATCAGCGTGTACGATCCCCCGAAGAACACCCGGCGCTGGAGCGCGCCGTTCAGTCCCAGGGTGAGCTGCTGCGTCTCGGACTCCAGCTCGGAGTTGACCGCGAACACGTTGCCGTACTCGGGGTGCACGCGCGAGCCCAGGAACGACACCTCGCCGGTGGCGGGGACGATGGAGCCGGGGTCCACGTACACCGGGCGCCCGCCCTCCGAGGCCAGCCGGAACGCCGGCTCCGCCGCCAGGTTCAGGTCCCGCACCCCGAACTGGTTGACGCCGCGCACGAAGCTCGCGTCCGCGGTGGCGTTGATCCCCGGGCGCAGCTGCGCCTGGAAGCCCAGCGACCCGCGCCAGGAGCGCGGCGCCCCGAAGCCGTCGTCGAAGGTCGTCACCGTGGGGCGGCGGCCGGACTCCAGCGGCCCGCCGGCGCCCCCGTCTGCGCACGCCGAGGGGACGCTGGACGGGTCGGCCAGGTAGGCGGACCAGTCCGGCGTGGGGACGGCGGCGCCCACGCACACCAGCTGCGACTCGCCGCGCGCCAGCCCCGTCTGGTCGATGGCGCCCGCGTACAGCGAGAACGGCGCGCGCCCGCGGAACTCGCCCACGCCGCCGCGGATGATGCGCGCCGGCGCCCCCTGCTCGTTGAGGCGCAGTGTGAAGCCGGCGCGCGGGCTCACGTGCACCTCGGAGGGGATGCGGTCGGTGCGCTGCCCGAAGAGCGCCTCCACCTCGGGGTTGTACTCCGGCTCCCCGCCGAAGCGCGAGCCTTCCAGCCGCAGCCCGTAGGTGAGCTGGAGCTTCTGCACCGGGCGCCAGGTGTCGCCCAGGTACATGGCGGCGTTCACGCCGCTCCCCTCGGAGCTGCGCTCGGTGAGCGAGCGCGTGAACGAGGCCGCCCGCCCCGCCGCGAAGTCCTCCAGCGAGTTGAAGGTGAAGGAGCCCAGGAAGTTGTTGGCCAGCCGCTGCTCGAAGGCGTTGTAGTTGACCAGCCCGCCCACCTTGATGCGGTGCGTGTCCCGCCACAGCAGCGACAGCTCGTCGCTGGCCTCCAGCGTCCGCTCGCGCGTGGTGGTGGGGAGCGAGCGGTCCCCCCCGAAGGCGAGCTGCGATACCCCCTGCGAGCCGTCCTCCAGCAGCGACGTCACGCGCACCCGCCCCTCGGGGATCTCGGCGTACGGGGTGAGGTCGCGGCGGTCCTCGTTGGCGGACACGCGCAGCTCGTTGATCCACCCGTCGCCGAAGCGCGAGGTGAGCGTCGCCATGCCGCCGCCGCCGGTGGAGCCCGTCTCGCCGCCGCCCTGCTTGAGCTCCAGGAAGCCGATGCGGGTGCTGTCCTGGTCGTAGCGGCTCAGGTTGCCGCGCAGCATCAGCGAGTGCCGCTCGGAAAGGGTGTAGTCCACCCGCCCCAGCAGCGAGAGAGCGTCGCCGGTGCGCTGGTACGCGCCCGTCTGCCCCGGGCCGCCCAGGCCGTACTGCGAGCCCAGGATCCCCAGGAAGCGCGTGACCGAGTCGCCGCTCACCCCCAGCGCCTCCAGCACGGCCGGGTTCGACGGCGTGAGCGCGAACAGGTCGTCGCTGCGCCGCTGGAAGGTCCCCGACAGGTAGTAGAAGAGCTTGTCGCGGACGATGGGGCCGCCCATGCCGCCGCTGATGCGGTTCTGGGTGAAGGAGCCGGAGAGCGGTGACACTCCGGCGTTCCCCTGGAGGAAGGGGTCGCGGAGCTGGTAGTTGAAGGAGCCGGCCAGGTTGTTGTTGCCGCCGCGGGTGGTGATCGCCACCTGCCCGCCCGAGAACTGCCCGCGCGACACGTCGTAGGTGGCGGTGACCACCTGGGTGGCGCGCGTCCCCTCCTGCGGGATCCCCAGCGGCGAGCCGCCGCCCGCCTGGCCCCCGGTGAGCGCCGAGGCGAAGGAGGCGCCGTCCAGCGTCACCTGGTTCTGCGAGGCGCGCTGCCCGGCCACGGAAAAGCCGCCCCGCTGGTCCAGCGAGTCGCCCTGCGCGACGGACACCACGCCGGGCGTAAGCACGGCGATGCTGGCGGCGTCGGTGTTTTCCAGCGGCAGCCGGTTGATGGCGTCGCTGGAAAGGGTGCGCTCCTGCGACGCCGTTTCGCCGCGGCCCGGGGGCGGCCCGCGCCGGGCGACCACCTCGATCCCCTCCAGCGCCAGCGGCGACTCGCCCAGCTGCACGTTGGCCACCAGCACGTCCTCGTCCGCCTCGCGCACCACCGTGGACACGGCGTCCGCGAAGCCGGCGCGCGCCACGCGCACGCGGTAGCGCCCCCCGCCGTCGGGGAAGGTCAGGGTGTAGCGCCCCTGGTCGTCGGTGGTGGCGGTGCGGGTGATCTCGCTTTCCAGCGAGGTGACCTCCACCCGGGCCTGGACGACGGGAACGCCGCCCGGTCCGGTCACCCGGCCGCGGAGGATGTCGGTGGTGACGCCCACCTGCGCGGCGAGCGCGGCGGGGGCGATCAGGAGCAGCAGGACGAGCAGCGAGCGAAGCGGGCGCATCGGGTCCGTGAGCGCGATGGGGTAAGGGCCCCGCCCGTGGGGGGCGGAGCGGTCCCCGACAAGACACCCATCCCCTCCGGAGCGTTGGCGCCGCCGGATCTGTAACGGCGGTGTATCACCCCCGTACCATCTCGGAACGCCCGCCCGGACGCATTGCCACGACCGGGAGATGCCGGTAACGTGCAGCGTCGGATGGGAAGTACGAAGCACGAAGTGCGGAACAGAAGTGCGGGAGTGCAATACGGCGACCGCGTGAGGGATTTCGGCCCGAAGGGGCGAGACCCGGCGGCAGTTTGCCGGGGCTCGACTCCGTTAAGCACGGTAGTTTCGTGCTTTACGGAGCCGAAGCCCGACCCCGGCGCCAGCCGGGGGCACGCCCGAACCCAGCCGTTCACATACAGCGCAGAGACAATGAGCGCACACATCCTGGTCGTGGACGACGAGCCGGACATCTCGGCCCTGGTCGCCTACCACCTCGCCCGCGAATCGTACCGGGTGCGCACCGCCGCCGACGGCGTGGAGGCCATCCGCGCCGTGGAGACGGAGCGCCCCGACCTGGTGGTGCTGGACCTGATGCTCCCCGGCATGTCCGGGCTGGACGTGCTGGGCGAGCTGCGCCGCCGCGGCGAGACGCAGGACCTGCCGGTGATCCTGCTCACCGCCCGGCGCGAGGAAAAGGACCGCATCGAGGGGCTCCGGCTGGGCGCCGACGACTACCTGGCGAAGCCGTTCTCGCCGCAGGAGCTGGTGCTGCGCGTGGGCGCGGTGCTGCGGCGGGTGCAGCAGGCGCCGCCCGCCGCGAAGGGCGGCAAGGTGGTGCGGGTGGGCCCCATCACCGTGGACACCGGCGCGGCCCGTGCGGATGCGGCGGGCGAGCCGCTGGACCTGACCCCCACCGAGTACAGGCTCCTCCTCACGCTGATGGAGCGGCGCGGCCGGGTGCAGAGCCGCCGCCAGCTCCTGGAGGCGGTGTGGGAGGTCACCGCGAACATCGCCACCCGCACGGTGGACATGCACGTGCAGCGGCTGCGCAACAAGCTGGGCGGCGAGGCGGACTGGATCGAGACGGTGCGCGGCTTCGGGTACCGCTTCCGGACCGATCCGCCGGTCGGCGCGTGAGCGGCCCGGCGCGCGTCCGCGCCGACCTCCGGCTCTTCCTGAGCTACCTGGCCCTGATCGGCGTGACGGTGGTCGCGCTGACCATCGGGGTGGGGCTCACGCTGCGCCGCCACCTGGTGGAGATGGTGGCGGACGACCTGCGGCACGAGTTGATGCTCGCCATCGCGCTGCACGGCCAGGCCGCGGGGTTGCCCCCGGACGGGCTCGCGGACCGGCTGGGCGCGGTGAGCGGCCGCCGCGTCACGCTGGTGGGGGCGGGGGGCCGCGTGGTGGGCAACTCGGACGTGCCCGCCTCGGAGGTCCCCATGCTGGAGGACCACTCCGACCGCCCCGAGATCCGCGCGGCGCTCGCCGGGCGGCTTGGGCGTTCGGTGCGCATGAGCCACTCGGTGGGGAGCGAGCTGCTGTACCTGGCCGCCCCCGCGGCGCGCGGCCAGGTGGTCCGCCTGGCCGTTCCCCTGGACGACGTGAACGCGGCGGTGGCGCGGGTGCAGCGGGGGATCCTGGGGGGCGGGCTGATCGCCATGTTCTTCGCCGGGCTGCTGTCGCTGGCGGTGAGCGTCGCCGTGACCCGCCCGCTCCGGCAGGCGGCGGCGGTGGCGCGCGGCCTGGCGGCCGGCGACCTGTCGCGCCGGGTGCACGCCCGCCACGGCGACGAGCTGGGGGAGCTGGGGCAGGTGCTGGATACGCTGGCCGACGAGCTGCAGCGCCGCATGGGCCAGCTGGAGGGGGAGCGCGCCGAGATGCTCGCGCTGGTCGACGCCATGTCCGAGGGGGTGCTGGCGCTGGGACCGGACGGCCGGGTGCGCCGCGCCAACCTGGCCGCCCGCCGCATCTTCGGCCTGGCGGGGGAGCCGGCGGGGCTGGTCCCGCAGGAGGTGGCCCGCCGCCCGGCCTTTCTGCGGCTGGTGGAGCGCGCCCGCGCCGGCGAGCAGGTGTCCGCCACCGAGCTGTCGCTGGACGCCCGCCACCTCCTGGCCACCGCCCAGCCGCTCGCCGCCGGCGGGGCGGTGCTGGTGTTCCTGGACGTCACCGAACTGCGCCGGCTGGAGGACGTGAGGCGGGACTTCGTCGCCAACGCCTCGCACGAGCTGAAGACGCCGCTGACCGCCATCCGCGGCTACAGCGAGACGCTGCTGGACGAGAACCTCCCCCCCGAGCTGCGGCGCCGCTTCGCGGAGGTGGTCAAGGAGAACGCGGACCGCCTGCAGCGCATCGTGGACGACCTGCTGGACCTGTCGCGCATCGAGTCCGGCGGGTGGCGCGCGGAGCCCCGCGAGGTGGCGGTGGCGGAGGCCGCCGGGGAGGCCTGGCACGCGCTGGAGGCGGACGCCGCCGCCCGGGGCGTCGGCTTCGAGGTGCGCGTCGCCCCCGGCTGCGGGCACGTCCGCGCCGACCCCTCGGCGCTCCGGCAGATCCTCACCAACCTCCTCCACAACGCGCTCCGCCACACCCCGGGCGGGGGCGAGGTGGTCGTGTCCGCGGCGTGCGCGGGCCCGGCGGCCGGCGCGGGCCCCGGGCGCTGGCTGCGCATCGAGGTGGCGGACACCGGGAGCGGGATCCCCGCCGTGCACCTCCCCCGCATCTTCGAGCGCTTCTACCGCGTGGACAACGCCCGCGCCCGCGCCGACGGCGGCACCGGCCTGGGCCTTTCCATCGTCCGCCACCTGGTGGAGAGCCACGGCGGCACGGTGGAAGCGGAGAGCGAGCTGGGGCGGGGGACGGTCGTCCGCTTCACCCTCCCCGCGGTCTGAAGCCGCCCTTCGTTACACGATCGTTACCGTTTCGATATCCCGCGCCGCCGTCGGCAAGGCAGTGTTCAGCCGTCCGTGACGCCGCCGTGTCCGAAACGTGACGGGCGGCGCTCCGCCAGACCGCTCGCACCCCGATCCGGCATGCCGATCCGCACCCGGCGCCCCCGCGCCCCTTTCCGCGCGCTGGGGCCCGCGCTCGCCGCCGCGCTCCTCCCCGCCGTCCTCGGCGCCCAGGAGACCCCGCCCGTGGTCTTCAAGTCCAACGCCCTGGAGGTCGCCATCGGCGGCCGGATCCACACCCAGTTCAACACCACCTCGGTGGAGACCGAGCCGGCCACCGAGATCGCGCTGCGGCGCGTGCGGCTGGAGGCTACCGTCAAGGTCAACCAGTGGGTCACGGCCAAGATCCAGCCGGAGTACGCCGGCAGCCAGGTCACCCTCCGCAACGCCTACATGCGCTTCGCCTTCGATCCCGCGCTCACGCTGGTGGCGGGGAAGGCGCACCGGCCGTTCGGGGTCGTGGTCCCCACCAGCTCCACGCGCATCCTCCCCATTGAGCGCGGCGTGCGCATCCGCGGGCTCCCCGACGCGCGCGAGGAGCAGAACCTGATCGTGGACCTGGGCTACGCCGACCGCGACGTGGGGCTCCAGCTGGTCGGCGAGCCGGCGTGGGCGCCGCTGGGCCTGTCGTACGCGGTGGGCGTGTTCAACGGGCCGGCACGGGCCGAGGCGGGCGAGGAGAACACCTACCAGCTCGCCGCGCGCGCCGCCGTGCACCCGGTGGAGCCGCTGCGCGTGGGCGTGTCGTGGAGCCGCCGCAACTTCGCGGTGCAGGACTCCGCCGCCGCCGAGCGGCTGGACGTCCGGCGGGGGCACGCCTGGGCCGTGGACGCCGAGTACGGACGGTACGCGCCCGGGCTGCACCTGCTGGGCGAGGCGGCCATGGGCGACCTGGACCCGGCGAGCGGCGCCGAGTTTATGGGCGCGCAGGGGTGGCTCGGCTTCCGCACCGGGGCGCTGGGCGACAAGCTGACCGGGGTGGAGCCCGTGGTGCGCGTCAGCTGGGGCGACGTCGACGGCGAGTCGGCACGGCTGGCGGTCACGGGGGGGACGCTGGTCACGCCCGGGGTCAACTTCTACTTCGGGCCGCTCAACCGGATCATGGTCAACTACGACTTCTGGAGCCCGGACGGGGACGGCGGGTCCGAGGGCAGCTTCAAGGTGCAGTTCCAGGCGGCGTTCTGACGGCGGCGTACGACTGAACGGCGACGAACGGCTTGGTCGGGCGTGCCCCCGGCTGGCGCCGGGGTCGGGCTTCGGCTCCGTAACGCAGCAAACAACGCTGCGTAACGGAGTCGAGCCCCGGCGGAAACAGCCCCGCCGGGTCTCGCCCCTTCGGGCCGAAATCCCTCACGCGGCATCGCGCTGGCGCCCGCGGGAGTAGCCACCCGGAGCGCGCAGCCGCTCCCGTCCGCGACCCCGCCGTTACCGAAGCGAGGGGCGATCCACCGGATCGCCCCTCGCACATTTCCCCCGGTTCGTCTCGTCCTGGAATCGGTCGTTGGCCTGCGTGCCGCCCCCCTCCACTGTGCCTCCACACCTCCGCTCCTTAACGACAGGAGAGCGTTAGATTGCCAGCTCCCGCAGTACAAAAACGCTCACCAGGAGAGAGCCATGTTTAGATCGATTCGCACCGCCGCTACCGTTCTCGCCGCGCTCGCGCTCGCCGGGTGCAGTGAAGTGAGCGGCCCCCCTGATCAGTCCGCAGCTCCGCAGCCGAACACCGTTCCAGCGGACAACACTGCGACCACCGCCCGTCCTCCGGACAGCACCACTGCCCGCGGCATCTTCACGATTGGCGGCGGCTGATCCGCAACTCAGCACCGCAGCGGCGGGTCCTCACCGGGGCCCGTCCCTGCGGCACTCCGCGCGCGCTTGCGCAGGCGCGCTTTAAGCCGCTCCGCGAGCTGTTCCACCGTCGCGGGCGTGGCGTCCTCCGGCGCTGGTACCGGCTGCACGGCCCCCTCTAGCAACTCGCGCGCCCTCTCCGCTACCTCAGTTTGCCCGCGCTTTGTGGCAAGGTCCAGCGCGTAACCCGCCGCCAACTCCACCCGCTCCCGGTCCCCCAGCGATGCGGAACCGTAAGCGAGTGAGCACAAAGAGGAGGTCACGCAATTCAGATGTGGGTTGGTGTCAACGATCCCCCAGGTCTCCACCCATGCGGAAAGGAATGCATCCCGATCCCCGGCTCCGCCTGCCGCGCGCGCAATGCCGGAGACCACGATCAGGCGGACCAGCAGGTCCGGCCCCGTCCCCAACACGGCTTGCAGGATGGGGAGCGCACGGGCGTGGTGACCGTGTAGCATCCAGAGCACAGCAACATCATGCGCCAGCGTCACTAGACCCGGATGAGAGGACGGGTACGCGTTGAATGCACGGCTTGCCAGCACTTCCGCCTCCTCTTTGCGCCCCGTCTCCACTGCTACGGTAAATAGATCGTGAAGCGCCTCCCCTGCCACGTCACGCACGCCTGATCGGCGCGCAGCGCTGTACGCTCGGCGGAAAGCGCGTTCAGCCGTCTCGAATGCGCCCTGCTGCATCACGATCTGCCCGAGGCGGCGGTATGCGCGTGCGTAGGTCCGCCGGTCCGGTCGCCGCAGTGCAAGACCAATGCTTCGGGCATACCAGGCGACGGCGCGCGGGTAGTCGGCTGCCCGGTGGCACAGCCCGCCCACATGGAATGCATATTCGGCAATTGTGGGCGCGACTAGCGCCGCAGCCTGCGCATACCAGATCGAGGTTTGGGGCAGTCCGTTCCGGTCCGCCCATTCGGATATTTTCCGGCAGGCGCCCACCACCTCTTCTACCGGCACCTCCTGTCCGCCTCGGAGGATTCTAGCCAGTACCGCGAGCCACGGCCGGACCTGCTCGTCCAGTTCCGCTTCTTGGAACTGTCGCGCGCGCCGGGTGGAGGCCGCACTGTCCCACAGCGCGCTACGCCTCCCTGGGGGAGTGGAAGCCCACAAGACTAGATCATGGATCGTTTGCCACAGCACCACTCCGGCGGGGCTACGCAGTTCATCCAGGATGGTGGCGCCGTCGTACCCCTCAAGGGTGCTGCGCAGAATCGCGGGCGGTGCGGGGCTGGGACGCCCCGGGCGTCTACCTTTCGGCATCGGTTTCGGGGGAAGCAGGTTGGCCGGCGCGGACTTGCACGCTGTCCACAGATCACGACGCGAGATATACGCACGAAATTCACGCCAGACAACGTGGGACACACCAGTCCGCCACGAAGCATCAGGATCCCGGTTGCTGTCTCTTTGCGGGCGCTGCGGAAGTGCATGCGGCGTTTTGACGGCGTGTCCGTGGAGCCGGACACGTTTCGGCGCAGGCTGCTGGTTGGGCCACCCAAAGCAACGAGGGGCGATCCGCCGGACCGCCCCTCGCGCGTTTCCCCCGTTCTTCCAGTCCCGCGATTCACGTACAGCCCCCGCCATCCCTTCGCCCGGCCGCACGGAGTTACAGAACGGTGACCGTTTCCGCGTGGAGTCGATGCGTTCGCCGGCTAGCCTGAGGGCACGTCCCGGCGGGGTGCCGGCGGGCGGTTCGACATATCTCCACAAAGAGACAGACAAACGATGCCAGGCAAACGAGTTCGCACCGGGTTGCTCCTGCTGGCGCTGCTGCTGCTCGCCGCGGCGGGCGGGGCGGCGGCGCAGGGCCCGGCCGGCAGGATCGTGGGACGCGTGGTCGACGCGGGGAGCGGACGGGCGCTCACCGGCGCCCAGGTGGTGGTGCGCAGCACCACGCTCCGCGCGGTCTCGGGCGTGGACGGTCGCTACAGCATCGCGAACGTCCCCGCCGGGCCGCAGGCGCTGGTGGTGACGCACCTGGGGTACGCCGCCAAGACGGTGACCGAGCTGCAGGTTCCCGCGGGCGGCGCCGCCGAGGCGGACGTGTCGCTGGCGGTGGAGGCGCTGGCGCTGGAAGGGCTCACCGTGTCCGCCACGCGCGAGCGCGGCTCCGTGAGCCGCGCGCTGGACGAGCAGCGCACCTCCACCGGCGTGGTCAACGCCATCACCGCCGACCAGATCTCCCGCGGCCCCGACGGCGACGCCGCCCAGGCCGTGCAGCGCGTCAGCGGCGTCACCGTGCAGGACGGCAAGTTCGTGTTCGTGCGCGGGCTGGGCGAGCGCTACACCGTCACCGACCTCAACGGCGCCCGCCTCCCCAGCCCCGAGCCCGAGCGCAAGGTGGTGCCGCTGGACCTCTTCCCCTCCGGCATCCTCCAGACCATCACCACCCGCAAGACCTTCACCCCCGACCTGGGCGGCGACTTCAGCGGTGCGCTGGTGAACATCCGCACCCGCGAGTTCCCCACCCGCCGTCAGGCAACGGTGTCCGCGTCGGTGGGCTACAACGACGCGGCGACGGGGAGCAGCGTGCTGGTGGCCCCGCGCGCGGGCGGCGAGCGCTTCGCCGCGGCGGGCGGGCGGCGCGACGTGCCCGGCCCGGTGGCGGCCGCCGGCGGCTTCACGCAGGACGTGTCGCAGGCGCAGGTCAACCAGATGATCGGCGCGTTCCGCAACGCCTGGCTCCCGGGGCGGGGAAGCGGCGACCCCAACCTGTCGCTCTCCGCCTCCGTGGGCGGGAGCGACCCGGTGCTCGGGCAGGAGGTGGGCTACGTCGTTTCCGGCACCTACAGCCGGGGCCAGGAGGTCCGGCTGGACGAGAGGCGCGCGCTGTACGACGTCACCACCGGCGGCCCCGTCGACGAGTTCAGGTCCACGCTGGGCACCGGGCGCGAGAGCGTGCTGTGGGGCGGCGTGGCCAACCTGAGCTCGCTGGTGGGCGAGAAGCATCGCTTCACCGCGAACAACGTGTACAACCGCACCGCCGACAACGAAGCCCGCACCGAGCGCGGCTTCAACGAGAACCTGGCCCTGCCGCTGGAAATCAACCGCCTGCGCTACGTGGAGCGCACCGTGCGCTCCAGCCAGCTCGCGGGCGAGCACCAGCTGTCCGGCGCGCACAAGCTGGACTGGGCGGTCACCTCGTCCGGCGTCACCCGCCGCGAGCCCGACCGCTCCGAGTTCGTCTACGAGCTGCTGGACGGGCTGGACTCCAGCTCCGGCAGGCGCGCCTTCCTGGCGAACAACACCCGGGCCGCCGTCCGCACCTTCGGCGACCTGGAGGAGAGCAGCCTGGAGGCGTCCGCCAACTACACGCTCACCTTCGGGCGCGGGCTCGCCCAGCACCAGGTGCGCGTGGGCGGGCTGTTCCGCGGGGTGGACCGCGAGGCGGAGAACCGCTCCTACAGCATCTTCAACGGCGGCAGCCAGTTCCTGGACGACGCCGACCGCATGCTGGCCGCGGAGCAGATCTTCGACGGGCGCTACACCGGCGCGGACGACGCGGTGTTCACCATCCGCCCGCTCCTCCAGGGCGGGTCGTACACGGCCCGGGACCGGCTGGGCGCGGGCTACGCCATGGCGGACGTGGCGCTCACCGACCGCATCCACCTGGTGGGCGGGGCGCGCGTGGAGCACTCGGCGGTGGAGGTGGACGCCGTGTCGCAGGACGGCAGCGCCAGCCTGTCGACCCCCACCTACACCGACGTCCTCCCCTCGCTCGCGCTCAACGTGGACGTGGCCGAGGCGCACAAGCTCCGCTTCTCCGCCTCGCAGACGCTGGCCCGGCCGGAGTACCGCGAGCTGTCGCCCATCCTCAGCCAGGACGTGCTGGACGGCGACAACATCCAGGGGAACCCGGAGCTGCGCCGCACCCTGATCCAGAACCTGGACGCGCGCTGGGAGTGGTACCCGTCGTCGGGCGAGATCGTCAGCCTGGGCGGCTTCGCCAAGCGCTTCCGGGACCCCATCGAGCGCGTCTACCTCCCCACCTCCGGCTCGCGGGTGCTCGGCTTCGCCAACCCCGAGAGCGCCACCAGCTACGGCGTGGAGGTGGAGGCCCGGAAGGAGCTGGGGACCTTCGCCGCGGTGCTGGAGCCCTTCTCCGTATCCGCCAACTTCACCGCCATGCGCAGCCGCATCGAGGCGGGGAGCGACAGCATCCAGATCAACGCCGACCGGGCGCTGGTGGGGCAGGCGCCGTACGTCCTGAACACCGGGCTGACCTGGGCCCCGGGGCGGGGGCGGACCAGCGCCACCGTGCTCTACAACCGGGTGGGCGAGCGGGTGTACGCGGCCGGCGCCCGCGGGCTCCCCGACCTGGTGGAGGGGGAGCGCAGCGTCCTGGACTTCTCGCTGCGGCTGGCCGTGACCCCGCGCGTGGCCGCCAAGCTGGACGCCAAGAACCTGCTGGACTCGCCCTTCGAGGTGCGGCAGGGCGCCGTGACGCGCGAGTTCTACCGCTCCGGCCGGGTGGTCGCCCTGGGGATGACCTGGCAGCCGTAGCTCCGTGACGGCCCCGTTACGGGAGAAAGGTGGCCCCTACACAGTAGGCGGCCACCTTTCGTGCATCCGGACGCAGGATCTCACACAACTCTGGGAGAACACTCCACGATGATGGCGACCACGAGGAAACTCCTGTCCGCGGCGATGGTCCTCGGTGCGGGGCTGCTGGCGGCGTGCGACGGCGGCGGCGGCGACCCCACGGAGCCGGAGGTGACGGCCCCGGCCAACGTCGTCGTGACGCCCGTCTCGGCGACGGGGCTGCGCGTGTCGTTCGACGCGGTCGCCGGCGCCACCTCGTACACGATCCAGCGCGCCCCCGCCGCGGCCGGCGATTTCGCCACGGTGAACACCGGGCCGCAGACCAGCTTCGACGACACGGGCCTGCAGGCGCAGACCGCCTACCGCTACCGCGTCTCGGCCACCGCGGGCTCGCGCGCCAGCGGCTTCAGCGCCGAGCGCACCGGGACCACGGGCGCGACCCCGGTCGTCGCCGTGTCCGCCAACATCACCGCCAACCGCACCTTCTACTCGGACACCGTCTACAAGCTGGACGCGTTCGTGAAGGTGACCAACGGCGCCACCCTCACGGTGCAGCCCGGCACCGTGGTGCAGGGCGAGCAGCTGTCCGCGCTCTTCGTCCTCCCCGGCGCGCGCATCATGGCGGTGGGGACCGCGGAGCGCCCCATCGTCTTCACCTCCGCCCGCGCCCCCGGCGACCGCAAGCCCGGCGACTGGGGCGGCCTGGTCCTCATCGGCCGCGGCGTCATCAACCGCACCGGCAGCATCCGCCTGGAGGGCACGGGCACCAACACCACCACCAACCCGGTGGAGAACTACAGCAACGGCGGCAACAACGCGGACAACAGCGGCACGCTGCGCTACGTCCGCATCGAGTTCGCGGGCTACGGCCCGGCGCAGGACCAGGAGCTCAACGCGCTCACCATGGCGGCGGTCGGCAGCGGCACCACCGTCGAGTACGTGCAGACGGTGGCGGGGCTCGACGACTCCTTCGAGTGGTTCGGCGGGGCGGTGGACGGAAAGTACCTGGTGTCGTACGAGTCGGGCGACGACCACTTCGACGCGTCCGAGGGCTACGCTGGGCGCAACCAGTTCCTGATCGCCTTCCAGTCCACGCGGCTGGAGCCGCGCGCCGGGGCCGGCGCCTTTTCCAACGACCCGCAGGGGATCGAGAACGACGGCTGCGCCGACGCGCAGGGCGGCACCTGCGGCGCCGCGGGCGAGAACGCGACGCCCTTCACCACCCCCATGTTCGCCAACTTCACCCTGGTGGGGACCGGTCCGGGTGTGGTGGGCTCCGGCGGCGGCTTCGGGATGATGCTGCGCCGCGGCACCGGCGGCTACTACGTGAACGGCATCGTCGCCCGCTGGCCGGGCGCGGCCATCGCGCTGCGCAACCCCACCACGGCCGCGCGCATCGCCGAGGGCAACCTGGTGATCCGCAACCTGCTCCTCGCCGACAACGCCAACACGTTCGAGGCCGGCACCGGGGTCACGGTGGACGCGGCCGCCAGCGGCATCGAGAGCGGGACCGCGGCCACGGCGAGCCTGTTCACGGCCTTCCCCGCCGGCGCGCCGGGCGGCGCCTCCGCCTTCGACTGGACGCCTTCCACCGGCTCGGCGGCGCGCACGGGCGGCACGGGCGCATTCACCGGGGCGCTCGCGGCCAGGGCGGGCACCTTCGTCACCGGCACCAGCTTCCGCGGCGCGGTGGACCCGGCGGGCGCCAAGTGGTGGCAGGGCTGGACCAGCTACGCCCGCAACTGACGCTTCGGGAACTGCTCCGAACTGCGGGTTCGGGCGTGCCCCCGGCTGGCGCCGGGGTCGGGCTTCGGCTCCGTAACGCAGCAAACAACGCTGCGTAACGGAGTCGAGCCCGCGCAAACAGCCGCGCGGTCTCGCCCCTTCGGGCCGAAATCCCTCACGCGGGGCTCGCGCTGGCGTCCGCCGGGCCCCCTGCAAACGCGCCGGGCACACGACGAAACGCCGCGGCCGGCGCCCTTCGGGCGCCGGCCGCTCCTCCATCCGATCCGACGACGATGAAACGCATTCGCTTGGCCCTGCTCGCCCTCGTCCTCCCGCTCGCCGCCTGCGGCGGGGCGGACCGGCCCGTCTCGGCGGACGCGCCGGCCGCCGCGCCGGCGTCCCCGCCGCCCGCCGTGCAGCCGGCCGCGTACGTGGACAGCGCCCGCAGCGTCGCTGAGGACCTGCGCCGCTTCCGCGAGGGCCTGGAGCCGGCGTCCGCGCTGCGCGGCGGCGCGGCAAGCCGCGACGCGCTGGTGCGCGCTTTCGTGGCGGCGGTGGAGGCGCAGGACACCGCGGCGGCGGTGCGCATGGTGATCGCCCGCGCGGAGTTCGCGTACCTGTACTACGCGCACACGCCGCTGGTGGCGCCGCCCCGGGAGGTCAGTCCGCAGCTCGCCTGGTTCCTGATGCTCCAGAACAGCGAGAAGGGGATCACGCGCGTCTTCCGCCGCCTGGGCGGGAAGCCGCTGGGATACCTCGGCCACGCCTGCGATCCGCGGCCGGTGGTGCAGGGCCCAAACCGCCTGTGGAACGGGTGCGAGGTCCGGCGCGTCACCGCGAAGGGCGACACCGTGCGCCAGGTGCTCTTCGGCGGGATCGTGGAGCGCGACGGACGGTTCAAGTTCGTGTCGTACGCGAACGAGTTCTGATCCCGTCGGCCGGCACTCCGCGGCTCCGCCGGGACCGCCGGCCCGTGGGAGGGTGCGAGTCGGGATGGGAATGCCGGGCTCCTTCGGGGGCCCGGCGTTTTTATTGCGGATCGGCGCGGGCGGCGGGAAGCACGTCGCCCGCGCCGTGTACCCGGCCGCAGCACGCACGTTTTCTTGACTGCAAGCACTTCCAAACGTATTCATTCATCGAATGACTCATTGAGCACGGGGAGGTTGTTGCGGGGGGCCCGGTTCGCCGGCTTTCCGCGGGAGCGGACGTGCCGGCGACGGTGCCGTGTGATCGAAACTCCGGTCCCCGCTCGACCTTTCCTCATGCCGGTCACACCTGCTTCCCCGCAGCTGTATTGCGAGGTTCACATGGACATTGCGAGTGCGTCCCTCGTGAGCACCGAGCGCAGGTCCGGCTTCCTTTCCGACGAGAAGTGGGAGGCGATCTCCGATCGGCTGCGCCTTTCCCGCCGCGAGTTCGAGATCGTGCGGTGCATCATGGACGGGGGCAGCGAGGCGGCCATTGCGCGGACCCTCTCCATCTCCACTCACACCGTCCACACGCACCTCGAGCGGCTTTATCGGAAGCTCGGCGTATCCAACCGCGCGGACCTGGTGGTGCGCATCTTTTCGGCCTACGTGACGCTGGAATCGCCGGACTGACCGCGGGTGCGTCGCCCCGGCTTCCTCCGAGTTCGCCCGGCATTGCCCCGGCCGCCTGCGATCTCGCGTCCCCCGCGCAGCCGACGCCCGCGCATGTGACGCTTGCACAGCCGACTGGCGCAATTTAAGCGTCAATCTATAATGATCCCAGCGGGTGAGGCCGGTCGCAGGTGACCCATGCCTCGCCCGGTGCGGGCGTGCGCCGCCGCGGCGCGGCAGGAACGTGGAACACGGACGATCGCCACCCCCGGCCAGGAGGTGCCATGCTCGTGACTTTCCCTGCCCGCCGGCTGCCGGAAGGCGGGAGCGCGCTGGACCTCCTGCGCGGGGTGCTCGCCTCGCGGCTCGCCTCGGGAGAGGGACCCGCCGGACTGGACCTCCGTCTCCCGGATCCGGAGAGCCCGGCCCCCGCCTTCGTCCTGCGGAGGCTGGAAGGCAGGGAAGCGTTCGTGGCGGCGGGCGCCTGGCGCGAGGAGCCGCGGCGTCCCGCCGGCGCGCTACTGGAGGCGGTGGACGCCCTCGCCCGCTGGGCGGTCGCGCGGGATCCGGAGCTGGTACGTCGCTTCGGACGTTCGTTCGTCACGCTGCTCCCCGCCTGGCGCCGGGATCCCCTGCTGGAAAGCGTCCCCGAGTGGCGCACGGGCCTTGCCGACGACGCGCTGCGCGGGAGCAGGAGCGCACTCGACCCGTTCTTCCGGGAGCGCGACGTGGCCGCGCGGCTCGCCGTCGACCTGGTGAGCTTCGTGCGCGAGACGGCCTGGGCGGTCAGAAACGAAACGGGGCTGCCGCTGCTGCTCTGGCTGGAGCGCGCCGACCGCGCGGACCCGTTCTCGCTGCGGGTGCTGCGGCTCCTGGAATGCAGCCTGGGCGAGGCGCCCCTCGTGATCTGCACGACCACGGCGGACGGCTGCGCGTGCCCCGCCGTGCACGCGGCGGAAGACCGGCGGGCCGCGCGCCCCGGCCTCTGGCGCACGCACCGCCGGTTCGGGGAGCTGCTGGGCGCGGCGGCGGTGTTCTCCCGGGCGTTCACGGTGGCCGAGTGGCGGGCGCTGGTGCCCGGGCGCGCGGCCGACGTGGACGGCGCGGCGGAGTCCCTCCTCCGGGTGGGCACCCTGCGGGCGGCGGGCGGCGGGCGGCTCGCCTTTTCCGCGACGGCCCGGCGCGAGGCGGCGTACGCCGCGCTGGAGCCGGAGGAGTCGGCGCTGCTGCACGGCCTGGCGTGGTCCGTGGAGGCCCGGGACGGTGAGCCATGCGGGCTCTGCCGGCATGCCGCCGGGTCGGGCGATGCCCCGGCCGCGCGGCGGCACGCCCTGGAGGCGATGGAGCGGTCGTGGGCCGTCTGCGACTACGACACCGCCGTCGCGTATGCCCATCGCGCCCTGACCCCGCCGGGCGAAGGGTCGCCGCTCGAGCCCGACCTGCTGCTCGCGCTGCTTCACTGCGAGGTCGAGCGCGACTCGGACGCCGAGCGGCACTTCTGGGCCGCGGTGCAGGCGCGGGCGGGGCAGGATGACGCCCCGCTTCGCCTGGTGGACGCCACCGAGCCCCCCGACGGCGTCCTGGAGGTCGTCCTGTAGCCGGACCGGTGCCAGGCACGCGGGCGGCGGACGCCGGCGCGAGCCCCGCGTGAGGGATTTCGGCCCGAAGGGGCGAGACCCGGCGCAGTTTGCCGGGGCTCGACTCCGTTGGCGAGCGTTGTTTGCTCGCTTACGGAGCCGAAGCCCGACCCCGGCGCCAGCCGGGGGCACGCCCGAACCCGTCGTACAGGGCCGGTTCAACCGGATCCGCCCTCAGGCCGCCGCCGGGGGCGAATAGAGCGCGAACGGCCCGCCCTGCGAGTCCAGGCACTGCGCCATCCTCCCGCCCCCCGGCACCTCCATGGGGCCGTACTGCACCTCGCCACCCCGCTCGCGGACGCGCCCCACCGCCGCGTCCAGGTCGTCCACGGTGACGTAGTAGAGCCAGTGCGGCGGCCGGCCGGTGGCCCGGGCCGCGTCGAACATGCCGCCCAGCATCGCATCCGCGCCGTCGTCGGGGTGGCGGAAGGTGAGGTAGGGGCCCTCGGGGCCCATGTCCATGGTGCCCACGTGCTCCCAGCCGAGCAGCGCCGAGTAGAAGCGCCACGCGTCCCGGTGGTCGGTGGTGTGGAGCTCGTGCCAGCCGAAGGTGCCCGGCACCCCGGCGGGGGGCGGCGTCCCGCCTTCGCGGGGGCGGTACAGGGAGATCGAGGCCCCCTGCGGGTCGGCGACGACGGCGTAGCGGCCCACCTCCGGGATGTCCGCCGGGGGCGAGACGACGCGCCCACCCAGCTCCGCCGCGCGTTGGGCCGCCGCGTCCACGTCCTCCACGACGACGTGCGCGAACCAGTGCGGCGGGATGCCGGCCGCCTCCATCTCCGCCGGGAGCTTCACCAGCCCCCCCACCGGCCTGTCCCCCGCGATCCACATCGTGTACGGCTCCGCGCCGCCCCCCCACGCCTGCGTCCCCCAGCCCACGACGTGCGTGTAGAAGTCCCGTGCCTTCTCCACGTCGCGGGTCAGGTGGTCGAACCAGACGAAGCGCCCCGTGCTGCTCATCGCCGCTCCTCCGTGATGCGAGTTCGAAGTCCGAGCCCCGGCGGCCGCGGCCGCCGGAGGTCGAGGAAGCATGTACCGCCGGCACGGCATGGAAGTCAAGTACGCGCGCTCCACCCACCCGCGGACGCCGGCACCAGCCCCGCGTGAGGGATTTCGGCCCGAAGGGGCGAGACCGCGCGGCTGTTTGCGCGGGCTCGACTCCGTTGGGCTGCGTTGTTTGCAGCCCTACGGAGCCGAAGCCCGACCCCGGCGCCAGCCGGGGGCACGCCCGAACCCTCCTTCTTTTCTCCAGACGCAAAAAAACGCCGGGGCACCTCTCGCGAGGCACCCCGGCGGCTCCACGTCGAACCTGTAAAAGCTCAGGGCGCGATCAGCCGCGACAGCACCATGTACGACAGCGCCGCCACCAGCGCCGAAGCGGGAATGGTCATCACCCATGCCCACACGATGCGCCCCGCGATCCCCCACCGCACCGCCGACAGCCGCTGCGTGGCGCCCACGCCCACGATGGACCCCGTGATGGTGTGCGTGGTGCTCACCGGGATCCCGAACTTGGTCGCGATCAGGATGCTGAGCGCGCCCCCCGTCTCCGCGCAGAACCCCCCCACCGGCCGCAGCCGCGTGATCCGCGAGCCCATGGTGTGCACGATGCGCCACCCGCCGAACAGCGTGCCGGCCGAGATGCACGAGTAGGCGGTGATCTCCACCCAGAAGGGGATGTGGTCCGCCGTGGGAAGGTAGAAGTGGCGCAGCCACCCCGTCTGCGTGGCGAAGAGCGCCTGCGTGGAGACCAGCAGCCCCGCGATGATCCCCATGGTCTTCTGCGCGTCGTTGGCCCCGTGCGACAGCGAGAAGAGCGCCGAGCTGGCGAGCTGCGCCCCGCGGAAGAAGCGGTCCACCCGCCAGCGGGGCACGCGGTGGAAGATCCAGGCGACCGCCACCATCAGCCCGAAGCCCAGCAGCATGCCGATGAGCGGCGACAGGACGATGAAGGTCAGCGTCTCGATCCACTTGCGGCCCCACTCGATGGCGTCCCACCCGGCCCGGGCCACCGCCGAGCCGGCGTAGCCGCCGATCAGCGCGTGCGACGAGCTGGACGGCAGCCCGAAGTACCAGGTGATCAGGTTCCAGACGATCGCGCCGAGCAGGCCGCCCAGGATCACCGTGGGGGTGACGATCGCCAGGTTGATCATCCCGGAGCCGATGGTCTTGGCCACCGCCGTGCCCACCGTGAACAGGGCGAGGAAGTTGAACGACGCGGCCCAGAGCACCGCCGCGAACGGCGACAGCACACGCGTCCCCACGACCGTGGCGATGGAGTTGGCGGAGTCGTGGAAGCCGTTGATGAAGTCGAACAGGAACGCGATCAGGACGATGACGACGACGTAGGTAAGCACGGTCAGCTGTTCTTGATGGAGATGCTCTCCAGCACGTTCGCCACGTCGTCGCACTGGTCCAGCGCATCCTCCAGCTTGTCGTACAGGTCCTTCCAGCGGATCACGTCCAGCGGGTTGGGCGTGCCCCGGAACAGCTCGCCGATGGCCGCGTGGTAGATGGCGTCGCCCTCCTCCTCCATCAGCTTGATCTCGCGGGCGCGCTCCTGCACCAGCTTGGGCTTCTTCATCGCGCCCACCGCCACCACCAGGCAGTCCGCCGCGCGCACCAGCACTTCGGTGAGCCTGCGGGCCGGCTCGCGCGTCTCGGTGAGATGGAACATCTGCGCCCGGCGCGCGGTGCCGTCCAGGAGGTCGATGACGTCGTCCAGCCGCGAGGCCAGGAGGTGGATGTCTTCCCGGTCCAGCGGGGTCACGAAGCTGCGGTCGATGCGGTCGATCACGTCGTGCGTGAGGTGGTCGGCCTGGTGCTCCAGCTCCTTGATGGCCGCCACGTGCTCGGCGATGTGCGCCGGGTCGGCGAACAGCTTCTGCAGGAGGCGGGCGGAGCCGGCGAGCCGCTGCGCCAGCTGGTTGAAGAGGTCGAAGAACTGCTCGTCCTTGGGAATGAGGCGCACCTGGGCTCCTCCGAATAGGTGATTTGTAACGAGGGTGCAACGCGCGGCTACAACCTATGGTGCGCCGCCCGCGGAGGGAAGAACCCCTCTTCTCCAGCCACGGACCGGCTTTCCGGCGCCCGGGCCGCCGCCCCCGGAGCGCAGGGGTTACGAGGAAGTGGACGCCGCGTTACAGAACCGTTACGGCCGGCCTCTACGTTTGGGCGTCGTTCAACCACAACTCGCTCACGGGGACATCCTGACGATGAAGCGATTCCGGACCGGAACTCTCGCCCTGGCGCTCGCGTCGGGGCTGGCGGCGTGCGGCGGCGGGGAAGGCGGGGACGGGGGAAGCGCCACGCCCGGCGGCATGGCGAAGGGCGCGCCCGCCGCGGAGGGCACCGTTTCCCTCACGGGCGCGGGGGCGACCTTTCCGTATCCCATCTACTCCAAGTGGTTCGACAGCTACGGGCGGGAGAACCCCGTCCGCGTCACCTACGGCTCCATCGGCTCCGGCGGCGGGATCCGCCAGGTCACCGAGGGGACGGTGGATTTCGGCGCCTCGGACGCGCCCATGAATGACGAGGAGCTCGCCAAGGCGCCCGGGATGCTGCACGTCCCCACGGTGCTTGGCGCCGTGACGGTGGCGTACAACCTCCCCGGCGTGCAGCAGCCCATCCGCCTGAGCGGCGACGTGCTTTCCGACGTGTTCCTGGGGCGCATCACCCGGTGGAACGACCCGCGCATCGCGGGGCTCAACCCCGGCCTGGCGCTCCCGGCGCGCGACATCCTGGTGGTGTACCGCACCGACGGGAGCGGCACCACCTACGTGTTCACCGACTACCTGTCGGCGGTGAGCGCGGCGTGGAAGCAGCAGGTGGGCGTCGGCAAGTCGGTGAAGTGGCCGACCGGGCTGGGCGCCAAGGGCAACGAGGGCGTCGCCGGGCAGGTGAAGCAGACCGAGGGCGCCGTGGGCTACGTGGAGCTGGCGTACGCCCGCCAGACCGGCCTGCAGACGGCGTCGGTGCAGAACCAGGCCGGCCAGTTCGTGCAGCCCTCCGTGGCGGCGACCACCGCCGCCGCCGAGGGGCTCGCCGCCCGGCTGGGGCCGGGATCCGACTTCCGCGTCTCCATCGTCAACCCGGCGGGGGCGGCGGCGTACCCCATCGCCTCGTGGACGTACCTGCTCGTGCCGCCCCAGATCCAGGACTGCGCCAAGGCGCGCGCCCTGGTGGACGTGGTCCGCTGGGGGATGGGCGCGCAGGGCGACACGCAGGCGAGCGAGCTGCACTACGCCCCGCTCCCCGCGGACGTCGAGCGGCTGGTGCTGGCCCGGCTGCAGACGGTGACCTGCGGCCCGAACCGCCAGCCGGTCGCGGCGGCGGCGGGCTGAGCGTGGCGATGCAGGCCGTTCCGGAAGAGGCCGGGGCGCTCGCCGGCCCCGCTCCGCGCCGCCCGCTGACGCTGGCGGGCCGGCGCGGCAACCTCGCGGACCGCGTCTACGGGTACGCGCTGCTGGCGATGGGGTTGGTCATCCCCCTGCTGCTCGCCTTCCTGCTCTTCCGGGTGGGCGCCTCCGCGCTCCCGGCGGTGCGGGAGTTCGGGTGGGCCTTCCTGACGAGCAGCGAGTGGAACCCGGTGGAGGGCCAGTTCGGGGCCCTGCCGTTCATCTTCGGGACGCTGGCCTCGTCGCTGCTGGCCGTGCTGATCGCGGTGCCGCTGGCGGTGGGGCTCGCCATCTTCCTCACCGAGCTGGCCCCCCGCTGGGTGGCCGCGCCGGTGGCCTTCGGCACCGAGCTGCTGGCGGCGATCCCCAGCGTGGTCTACGGGCTGTGGGGGATCTTCGTGCTGGTGCCGTGGCTGCGCTCCGCCGTGCAGGAGCCGCTGGCGAGCACGCTGGGCGACAGCATCCCCCTGTTCCGCGGCCCGGCCTACGGGGTGAGCATCCTTTCGGCGGGGGTGATCCTGGCCATCATGATCGTCCCCTTCATTTCCGCGGTCTCGCGCGAGGTGCTGGCCGCGGTGCCGCGGGTGCAGCGCGAGGGGGCGCTGGCGCTGGGCGCCACCCGCTGGGAGATGACCTGGCAGGTGGTGCTCCCGTACGCCACGCCGGGGATCATCGGGGCGACCATCCTGGGGCTGGGGCGCGCCCTGGGCGAGACCATGGCGGTGACCATGGTGATCGGCAACCGGCCGGAGATCGCCACCTCGCTCTTCGCGCCGGGCTACACCATGGCCAGCGTGCTCGCCAACGAGTTCTCGGAGGCGAGCACCGACCTGTACCTGGCCGCGCTCATGGAGGTGGCGCTGATCCTCTTCGGCATCACCGTGGTGGTGAACACCTTCGCGCGGCTGCTGGTGTGGCGCGTGGCGCGCCGGGAGGGGCGGTGAGCGGGGCCGCGGCGCACGCTGGGCGCGACCGGCGCCGGCGCGCCACCAGCGCGCTCATGCTCACCCTCACCGGGGTGGCGGCGCTGCTCACCGTGGTGCCGCTGGTGCTCATCCTCTTCCACCTGCTGCGGGCGGGGCTCACGTCGGTGAACCCGGCGTTCTTCACACGCCTTCCGGCGCCCGTGGGCGAGACCGGCGGCGGGATGGGCAACGCCGTCCTGGGCACCGTGTTCCTGGTGGGGCTCGCCGCGGCGCTGGGGCTCCCGGTGGCCATCGGCGCGGGGCTGTTCCTGGCGGAGGCGGAAGGGAGCCGGTTCGCCGGCGTGGTGCGCTTCCTCACCGACGTGATGAACGGGATCCCCTCCATCGTGGTGGGGATCTTCGTGTGGGCGTGGGTGGTGGTGTCCATGGGACACTTCTCCGCCCTGGCGGGGGGGATCGCGCTGGCCATCATGCTGCTCCCCATGGTGACGCGCACCACCGAGGAGATGATCCGCCTGGTGCCGCGCGAGCTGCGCGAGGGCGGGCTGGCGCTGGGCTTCACCCGCTGGCGCACCACCCTGGGGATCGTGCTCCCCGCCGCGCGCAGCGGGATCCTGACCGGCGTCCTGGTCTCCCTCGCGCGGGTCGCGGGGGAAACCGCGCCGCTGCTGTTCACGGCGTTCGTCAACCCGTACTGGGGGTGGCGGCTGGACGAGCCCATCGCCGCGCTCCCGGTGCAGATCTTCCAGTACGCGACCTCGCCGTTCGAGGAGTGGCACCGGCTCGCCTGGGCGGCGGCGCTGGTGCTCATCGGCCTGGTGCTCGCCGTCAGCCTCACGGCGAGGTTCCTGATCCGCAGTCCCTACAAGGACCGGTAGCATGCCCGAAACGTCCATCCAGGCGCCCACCATGCCGCAGTCGCACACCCCCGCGCCCCGCCCCGGGAGGACCCAGCCGCAGGGCGGAGAAACGTCGCCGCCGGTCCCGGCGGTGGAAGCGAGGGACTTCTCCTTCTGGTACGGCGGCGCGCGGGCGCTGGGCGACATCAGCCTGGTCGTCCCCGAGCGGCGCGTGACCGCGCTGATCGGGCCCTCCGGGTGCGGGAAGAGCACCTTCCTGCGCTCCATCAACCGGATGAACGACCTGATCCCCGGCACCCGCCACGACGGCGACATCCTCATCCGCGGCGCCCCGGTGTACGACCCCGGGGTGGACGTGGTGCAGCTCCGCAAGCGGGTGGGGATGGTGTTCCAGAAGAGCAACCCGTTCCCCAAATCCATCTACGACAACGTGGCGTACGGCGCGCGCGTCAACGGCATCGCCCGGGGCCGGCGCGAGCTGGACGAGATCGTGGAGCGGTCGCTGCGGCAGGCCGCCCTGTGGGACGAGGTCAAGGACCGGCTGGACCGCAGCGCGCTAGGGCTTTCCGGCGGGCAGCAGCAGCGGCTGTGCATCGCCCGCGCGCTCGCCGTGCAGCCCGACGTGCTGCTCATGGACGAGCCGGCCAGCGCGCTGGACCCCATCGCCACGCAGAAGATCGAGGAGCTCATCTACGAGCTCAAGGCCGACTACACCATCGTCATCGTGACCCACAACATGCAGCAGGCGGCCCGCGTCTCCGACCTCACCGCCTTCTTCTACATCGGCCAGCTGGTGGAGGTGGGCAGGACGAACGACATCTTCACCAACCCCCGCGAGGAGCGCACCGAGGCGTACATCACCGGGAGGTTCGGATGAGCCCCGCCCCCGGCGTCCGCCACTTCCACGAGGAGCTGGCCCAGCTCAAGAACCGCCTGCTGGACATGTCGCAGCTGGCGGAGGAGCTGGTGAAGGCCAGCGTGGAAGCGCTGCTGGAGCGCGACGAGGCAAAGGCGCAGGCGGTGATCCTGGGCGACAAGGAGCTGGACGCGCTGGAGGTGGAGGTGGACGACGCCTGCATCCACCTGCTTGCGCTGCAGCAGCCCATGGCGCGCGACCTGCGCCTGATCACCATGTCCATGAAGATCTCCAACGACCTGGAGAGGGTGGGCGACCACGCCGTCAACATCGCCGAGGCGGTGCCGCACCTGGCCGGCAGCCAGCCCTTCGCGCAGTTCCCCGAGATCGAGGAGATGGCGCGCCTCGCCCGCGGCATGCTTTCCGACGCGCTGGACGACTTCGTGCGCGGCGACGCCCAGGGCGCCCGCGAAGTGTGCCGGCGCGACGACCGGGTGGACTCGCTGCACGAGTCGCTGTTCCGGATCCTGCTCACGCACATGATGGAGGACCCGCGCCGCATCGGGCCGAGCATGTCGCTCTTCCTGGTGAGCCGCAACCTGGAGCGCATCGCCGATCTCGCCACCAACATCGCCGAGGACGTGGTGTTCCTGGTGGAGGGGCGCACCATCAAGCACCACGCCGAGGACGGAGTTCGATAACGGCTTTTGACGGCGGGTTTGGGCGTGCCCCCGGCTGGCGCCGGGGTCGGGCTTCGGCTCCGTAGGGCTGCAAACAACGCAGCCCAACGGAGTCGAGCCCCGGCGGAAACAGCCCCGCCGGGTCTCGCCCCTTCGGGCCGGAATCCCTCACGCGGCATCGCGCTGGCGTCCACAGGGAGCCCCACCCGGCTCGCTTGAGGCTCGCCACCCTCCCCCATTTCTGGGGGAGGGTTTCCCGTACCTGGAGTCGCCGTTCTCCCCTCCCCCTTGCGGGGAGGGGCCGGGGGAGGGGGTCCGGGGGGCGGGCGCACTCCTTGCGGCTCAGGCCGGCCGGTCCGCTCCGGCAGCGCCCGGGGCGGGGCCGTCCCGCTTGCCGGGGGGGCGGGAAGGGAGGTACAATCCCCGCCTGCGCGCCCCGCCGGCGGCGAACCCTATGGACCGCAACCCCCACCGCCCATGCAGCGTTCCCACGGGTCGTCGCCGCCGGATTCCCAGGGCGGCGAGCCCGCGTCCTCGACCACGCCGCCCCCCCTCCGCGAGGTCGTCCAGGACATCGTCATCGCCGACCCGGTGGAGATGCTGCTGGAGGAGGTGGTGGAGGAAACCCAGCCGCAGGGGCTGATGTACGGCTCGTCCATGCGGGGGCGCGTCGCCATCGTCACCGGGGGCGCCACGGGGATCGGGCGGGCCATCGTGCTGGAGCTGGCGCGGCACGGCGTGCACGTGGCGTTCAACTACTTCTCGTACGACGACACCGGCGACATGGCCCACGAGGCCGAGCGGACCGCGCGCGAGATCGCGCAGCTGGAGGTCCGCTGCCACCACGCCGAGTGCGACGTGCGCGACTCCGCCGCGGTGGGGCGCTTCGTGGACGACGTGCTGGAGCGCATGGGCGGGCTGCACATCCTGGTCAACAACGCCGGCATCGGGCGCGACGGCGCCCTCTGGCGCCTCACCGACGAGAAGTGGCGCACGGTGCTGGACACCAACCTCACCGGCGCCTTCCACATGATCCGCGCCGTCGCCCCGCACTTCCGGCGGCACCACGACGGCAAGATCGTCAACGTTTCCTCGGTGCACGGGCTGCGCAGCGAGTTCGGGCTTTCCAACTACTCCGCCTCCAAGGCCGGAGTGCTGGGGCTGACCCGCTCCGCCGCGCTGGAGCTGGGCCCCAGCAACGTCAACGTCAACGCCGTGGCGCCCGGCTACATCCGCACCACGCGCCTCACCAGCGGCGTCCCGGCCGAGATCCTGGACACCGCCCGGGAGCGCGCCGTGCTGGGCCGCCTGGGCGACCCGCAGGACGTGGCGAACGTGGTGGTGTTCCTGTGCTCCGAGCTGGCGCGCCACATCACCGGCACCGTCGTTCCCGTGGACGGGGGGCACCTGCTTTGAGAACGGTGCGTCGAATCCTCGGGACCGCTCCGGAACCAGGCCAAACGGCCGGCCTGTTTCCTACGCGGGCTACGGGAGCCTCGCCAAACAGCAGGCGAGTCTCCCTGCGCCGGAGCGAGCCAGCCGAAACCGCCCGGCTGTCTCCCTCCGCAACGGATTTGGGGGGTACTGCGGAACTGCACGGACAGGAAGCCCTCCCCCAGAATTGGGGGAGGGTGGCGAGCCTGAAGCGAGCCGGGTGGGGGCCGGCGGCCCTCGCGCTCGCCGTCACCCTCGCCGCCTGCGCCTCCGCGCCCCCGCTGCCCGCGGGCGCGCCGGACGCCGCCGCGCCTGCCGCGGCCCCCGCGCTCGCGGCGGCGGCGCCGCCGCTGCGGCTGGCCGGGCTGCGCGTGCTGGTGCTGCCGTTCCAGGCCATCAGCGGGCTCCCCGGCGACGCCGACGAGCGGCTGGGGCGGGAGCTGCTGTTCGCGCTGGGCGAGCGGGAGCCGCGCGCCACGCTGGTCGCGCCCGACGTGCTGGAGCGGGCGCTGCGGCGCTCTCCCGGCTTCGCGAGCGACCCGCGCGCCCTCCCCGCCGACCCGCTGGTGCACCACCGCGTGCGGCAGGCGGTGGAGCCGCTGGCCGGCGAGCTGCGGCGCTACGCCGCGCTCACCGACGTGCGGCTGGTGCTGCTCCCGCGCTCCGCCGCGTTCTCGCGGCCGGCCGGCGCGGCCGAGGGACGCGTGCGCATCGACGCCGCGATCATCGACGCGCGCAGCGGCGACGTCGTGTGGTGGGGGGAGGCCGAGGGCGACCTCCGCCCCGAAGCCGACGCGCGCGCCATCGGCAGCGCCGCCGCGGCGCTCGCCGCGCGCATGGCGGCCGCCGGCGCGCGGTGACCCCGCGCGGAGCCCGGCACCGCCCGCTGGAACGCACCTTGCCCACATCGCCTGCGCCCGGACCGGCGTCCGGGCGGAGGCATCACACCTGACGCAGGTCCAATGGCCCAGACCGTAACCCTGATCCCCGGCGACGGGATCGGCCCGTCCATCACCGACGCCACGGTCCGCGTGATCGAGGCCGCGGGCGCCGAGATCGAGTGGGACCGCCGCGAGGCCGGCATGGCCGCCCTCTCGCTCCACAACACCCCCATCCCCGACGAGACGCTGGAGTCCATCCGCGCCAGCCGCGTGTCGCTCAAGGGGCCGCTCACCACCCCGTCCGGGACCGGGTTCCGCTCCATCAACGTCGCGCTCCGCAAGGAGTTCGACCTGTACGCCAACGTCCGCCCGGCGCGCACCATCGTCCCCGGCGGGCGCTACGAGGACATCGACCTGGTCCTCATCCGCGAGAACACCGAGGGATTGTACAGCGGCGTCGAGCACTACGTCGGCATCGGCAGCGACCCGCGCGCCGCCGCCGAGTCGGTGATGCTGGTGACCCGCTTCGGCGTGGAGCGCATCGTCCGCTACGCCTTCGAGTACGCCGTGTCGCACGGGCGCAAGAAAGTGACGCTGGCGCACAAGGCCAACATCCTCAAGTACACCCAGGGGCTCTTCCTGGACATCGGCCGGGAGATCGCAAAGGAGTACGAGGGGCGCGTGGAGTTCGAGGACCGGATCATCGACGCCACCGCCATGATGCTGGTGATGGACCCGTACCGCTTCGACGTCATCGTCTGCGAGAACATGTTCGGCGACATCCTTTCCGACCAGATCGCCGGGCTCGTCGGCGGGCTGGGGCTGGCGCCCGGCGCCAACATCGGCAAGGACGCCGCAATCTTCGAGGCGGTGCACGGCTCCGCGCCGGACATCGAGGGGAAGGGAATCGCCAACCCCGCGGCGCTGATCCTCGCCGCGGTGATGATGCTGCGGCACCTGGGGATGCACGACCAGGCCGCGCGCATCTCCACCGCGCTGGAGACCACCATCCGCGAGGGCGACCGCACCACCCCCGACCTGGGCGGGACGGGGACCACGGACACCTTCGCCGACGCCATCATCGAGCGCCTGTGACCCCCGGCTCCCCGCCCACCGCCTGCCGCCAGTGCGGCCGCGAGCCCGCCGACGGAAAGACGGACGCCGCCGGGTGGTGCGAGCAGTGCCGGGCCGGCGTGGTGCACCGCGCCACCCCCCTCGCCTTCGCCGTCGCGGTGGCGTTCTCGGTGGCGTACCTGCTGCTGCTCTGGTGGACCGGGGCGCTGCAGTCCACCAACTTCGTGGTCTTCTGGCTGGCGCTGGGGGCGCTCCTCGCCTTCGGCACGTACAAGGTCGCGCGGCGGGTCGCGTTCGACGTCATCCGCGCGCGCACCGCCCGCGTCCCGGGGTAGCCGCATGGCTCGCCTCGCGTTCCTCCACTCCCCCTGGATCGCCGTCGCGGTCGCCGTTCTCGGCGGCCTGTCGCTGGGGCTGGGCGTCGGCCGCCTGTGGGAGCGGCCCGACGTGCTCGCCGCGGTGTACGGCGTGCTGGGGGTGGTCCTCCTCTGGTGGGCCATCTCCGATTCCCGCAAGGCGCGCCCCGGCACCCCCGAGAGCGAGAGCGACGGGTCCCACACCATCGAGTGATTTTACTGCTTTGAACAGCGGGGTCGGGCGTGCCCCCGGCTGGCGCCGGGGTCGGGCTTCGGCTCCGTAAGCCCGCAAACAACGCGGGCTAACGGAGTCGAGCCCCGCGAAACTGCCCGCGGGTCTCGCCCCTCCGGGCCGGAATCCCTCACGCGGGTCTCTCGCTGGCGTCCGCGAGATCGGGCACCTCACCCCCAGAGCGACACGACCGGGCACGACACGGCGGAGCCCGAGGGTCAGGAAGCCCTCCCCAGAACTGGGGGATATAGGGGGCAAGCCGTGCGGCTCTCAGGCCGCCGGGTGGGGGCGATCCCGCGGACGCAGCCCGGCGCCCGCTCATGCACGAGATGAAGCCGCTTCCCGCTTTCCGTCATCCCCCCCGCGCCGTACCTTTCCCTCGCAGACCCGCAGCCACCCGCCGCGCAGGAGGTGCCCGTGCGCAAGTTCGACGACCTGGAGCCGGACGAGATGCCGGACGTGCTGCGCTCCGCCGTGCGCGACCAGGAGCGCGAGCGGGAGCGTGAGCTGGAGCGGGCCTCCATGCAGGAGGCCGCGACCGAGATGGGGCTCAGCGCGGACCACCTGGATCGCGCCGCCGCGGAAGTGCACACGCAGCGCGTCGCGGAGGTGCGCCGCCGGCGGCGCGTGCGCACCTGGGCGATCGCCGCGGGAGTGGCGCTGCTCGCCGCCGGGGCCGGGTACCGCGCCGCCAACCCGCCCGCGCCCGATCCCACGGTCTACACCTTCCAGGACGCCGCGCAGGGGTGGTCCGGCGAGTACAACGCCCGCACGCTCGCACGGGTGCGCGAGGAGGACGGGCGCGGCGTGATCGAGGTGGAGCGCTTCGCCGCCGAGGACGACGGGCGCTACTGGGTCAACCTGAACACCGGCGCCGTGCCCGCGTCGCTGCGCGGCTCGCGCGAGGTGTCGCTGCGCGTCCGCGGCACCGGGCTGGGCCACGCCCGCATCTTCCTGGAGAACGGGCCCACCGAGCGCTGGCGCTCGCCGGACGTGGCGGTGGGGCCCGAGTGGCGGACGGTGCGCTTCCGGCTGGACCAGTTCGAGCACCAGACCCGCCAGGACACCGGCTCCCCGTGGCGCGGGCGAAGCGGCGGCCGCCCGGAGCGGCTGACCCGCATCTCCGTCAAGGTGGGCGACCCCTTCAACCCGCCCGACGCCCGCGGCCGTGTCGAGGTCGACGATCTCCGCATCGACTGAGGCGCCGCGGGCCGCCGCGGGCGCCCGTCCGCCGGCCGCGGACGACGTCTTCGGCGTGCGCCCCGCGTATACGCTGCGCCTGGACGGCCGGACGCACGCCTCCGGCGACCCGCGCGAGCTGCGGCGCCTCCCCGGCGCGCCCCGCGAGGTCGACCCCGCCGCGCTGCACGGCTACCTGTGCTTCTCGCACCCGCCGTCCCCCGCGACGCTCTTCGCCGGCGTGCGCCGCGCCGAGGCGCCCGCGCCCTGGCGCGAGAGCGCGCCGCCCACGGTGGACGAGGCCGCCGCCGCCCGCCGCCTGCTGGAGCTCCTGCGCGCCTCCGTCGCCCGGATGCTCGGGACCGAGCGCGACGTGGGCGTGTTCCTGTCCGGCGGGCTGGACAGCTCGCTGGTCGCCGCCCTGCTCGCCGAGGCGGGAGCGCGCGTCCACCCGTTCACGCTGGACTTCGGGCCGCCGTGGGACGAGGAAGTGGAGCACGCCGCGGCCGTGGCCGCCCACCTGGGGCGCCCGCTGCACCGCGTTCCCGTGCGCGCGCCGGAAGTGCGGGCCGCGCTGGAGCCCACCGCGCGCGCCCTGCACCAGCCCTTCGGCGACCCCGTCACGGTGCCGCTCTTCCTGCTCGGCGCCGCCGCGCGGGGTCGCGTGGGCACGGTGTTCAACGGCGAGGGCGGCGACCAGCTCTTCGGCGGGTGGGCCAACAAGCCCATGATCGCCGCGGAAGCGTACGGCGGGGCGGAGTACAGCCGCGAGGCCGCGTACCTCGCCACCTACCACCGCTTCCACGGCGCCGAGGACCGGCTGCTCACGCCGGGCGCGAGGGCGCTGCTCGGCCCCGTGGACGCGGGCGCCTGGATCCGGCCGGCGCTGGAGGCCGAGGGCTTCCCCAGCCTCCTGCACCGGCTGCGCGCCGCCAACCTGCGGCTCAAGGGCGCGCAGAACATCGCCCCGCGCATGGCGCAGCTCGCCGCGGCCCATGGGCTGGCGGTTCGCGCCCCCTTCCTGGACCGGGCGCTCGCCGAGTGGACCTTCACCCTCCCGCCCTCGCTCTTCCTGCGCGGCGCCGAGGAAAAGCACCTGCTCAAGGTCGCCGCCGCCACCCTCCTCCCCGCCGACGTGGTGTGGCGTCCCAAGCGCGGCATGGGCGTCCCCGCCACCGAGTGGTGCCGCGGCACCTTCCGCGGGCTGCTCGGCCCCGTGCGCCGCGAGGTCACCCGCCGCCTGTCCGCCCGGCGGCTGCGGCGCGACGGGTGGTTCGATCCCGGCTTCGTCGTGGCCCTGCGCGCCGGCGAGGACCGGCCCGGCGAGACCCGCCGCCGCCGCGCCGGCGAGAAGCTGTGGGCCCTGCTGATGCTGCACGTCTGGATGGACGTGCAGGACCCCCCGCTGGAGCTGCCACGCCCATGAAGTGCATCCACTGCGGGACCGACACGCGCGGCAAGGACCGCGCATCCAACGGGGGGCGCTGCGAGGGGTGCAAGCACCGCTTCGCCTTCGAGCCGCTCAAGGACCCGCTCGGCGTCACCGACACGCAGTTCCAGGCGGCGATCCAGCGAGTCTCGCCGGACGGCAACGTGGCCTTCACCGACCGGCAGCTCTGGTACGAGCTCAACCGCAAGTGGATGCGCCCCGTCTTCTGGGGCTCCGCCTTCCCGTGGCTCGCCCTCACCACCGGTCCCGCCGCCGCCGCCGCCGCGGCCCTCCTGTCGCTCAAGGCGCTGATCCTCCCCGTGGCGGTCGCCGGGTCCGTGCTGGGGCTGAGCATCGCGTCGATCGTTCACCGCCGCGCCGCCAGGCGGCCCCCGCTCGCACCTCCGCCGCGCGTCACGTTCGAGCGCTTCGCCACGGACTACGTGGACCGGTGGCGGGAGGTGCACGGGCCGGTCCGCGGCCTCGTGGACTCGCGCCCCGCCTTGCCCGCCGCGCAGCTCCCCTCCATCGCCGCGGACGTGTCGGCGTTCAGCTTCGACCGCGCCGTGGTCACCGACCGCTGGGAGGCGGCGGCGATGCTGGTCGCCAACCGCTTCCACTTCGAGCACAACTGCGCCGTCCTCAGCCTGGACGGCTACCCGGAGGCCATCGGCGAGACCGTCAAGAACATGCTGCGCCGCAACCACCAGCTCACCGTGTTCGCGCTGCACGACGCCTCCCCCGAGGGATGCCTCCTCCCGCTGTCCCTGCGCGAGCCCGACTGGTTCCCGGACCCCTCCGTCCGCGTGGTGGACCTGGGGCTCCGCCCCGAGACCGCGCGCCGCCTGCGCCTCCCCGTGCTGAACCGCCCCGTCCGCGAGCTCCCGCCGCGCCTCGCCGAGATCCTCCCCCCGGAAGAGGTGGAGTGGCTCCTCGCCGGGAACACCGCCGAGCTGGCCACGCTGCGCCCCGCGCAGGTGCTGCGCGCCGCCTACGACGGCATCCGGCGCGTGGGCCACCCGGGAGACCCCGCCTCCGGCCCCGGGACGGACTCCGGCTCCGACGTGGGCTTCTACGGCCCCGCCGGGATCATCTGGGTGGGCGACGTCCACGACGAGCGGCACGACACCGCCTCCGTCGACGGGTTCGGCTGAGCGCGCGGCGATGCTGACGTCCCTCTTCCACCGCCGGACCGCCGGCGTGCCCGCGCCGGTTCCCGCCGCCGCGCACGGCGGCTTCGCGGGCGTGCTCGGCGGGCCGGACCCCGCCGCGGCGCTCCGCCGGCTGGGCGCGGAGCCCGCCTGGCAGGGCGACGGCGTGGCGCTCGGCGGCGCCCCCGTCGCCGCGGACCGCACGGGCGTTTGGATGGCGTGCGGCGACGCGGTGCTGGACAACGCCCCGGAGCTGCGGCGCGCGCTCGGCTTCCCCCGCGCCGACCCGCTCGCGCTGCTTGCCGAGCTGGTGCGCGCGCACGGGCCCGAAGCCGGGCTGCACGCGCTGGGGATATACGCCGCCGCCGTGTGGGACGCGCGCGGGCGGCGCCTCTGGCTCCTCCGCGACGGCGCCGGCGCGCGGACGCTCTACCTGGCCGGCGACCGCGGGCACGGCTGGTCGTTCGGGGCCCGGCTGCGCACGCTTCGGCGCGCCCCCGGGGTGCCCGGCGACCCCGACCCCACCGCGATCCGCGACTACCTGACGTGCGCCTTCGTCCCCGGCGAGCGCACGATGTGGCGCGGCGTGCGCGAGCTGCGGCCCGGCACCGCGCTGTCGCTCCCCGACGGGCCCGAGCACACCTTCTGGGAGCCGCGCGAGCGCATCCAGGACCCGGACGCCCCGCTGGAGGTCCACGCCGCGCGGCTGCGCGCCGTGCTGGACGACGCCGTGCGCGTCCGGCTGCCGCCGTCCGGGCCCGTGGGCGTGTACCTTTCCGGCGGCGTGGACAGCAGCCTGGTGACCGCCATCGCCGCGCGGCAGGCGCCGGGCCCCGTGCACACCTACGCGCTGCACTTCGGGGCGCCGTACCCCAACGAGCTGCGCTTCTCCGGGATGGTCGCGGAGCACTGCGGGACCGTGCACCACGTGCTGGAGTTCCCCGCCGCCACCATCCGCGCGCACCTGGCCGAAAGCCTCGCCGCGCTGGACGACCCCATCGGCGACCCGCTGACCACGCCCAACCTGCTGCTGGGCCGGGCGGCCGCGCGCGACACCGGCGTCATCCTCAACGGCGAGGGCGGCGACCCCAGCTTCGGCGGGCCCAAGAACATCCCCATGCTCCTGCACGGCCTGTACGGCGGGGAGGAGCCGGTCGCCGCGTACCTGCGCTCGTTCGGCAAGTGCTACGACGACCTGCCGGGGCTGCTCACCCCCGGGCTGCACGCAGCGCTTCGCGACGAGCCCCCGCCGGGCCACTGGTTCGCCGCGCGGCTGGGCGAGGGCGGCATGGCCAACTACCTCAACCGGCTGCTGGACGTCAACGTCCGCTACAAGGGCGCCGACCACATCCTCACCAAGGTCGCCAACCTCACCGCCGCCAACGGGCTCCTGGGCCGCTCGCCGCTGGCCGACCGGCGCGTGGTGGACGCAAGCTTCGCCATCCCCCCCGAGCACAAGCTCGCCGGCTCCGTGGAAAAGGCCGTCCTCAAGGCCGCCGTCGCCGACCTGCTCCCCGCCGAGATCGTCCACCGCCCCAAGAGCGGGATGCTGGTGCCGGTGCAGGCCTGGTTCGCCGGCGAGCTGCGCGCCTACGCCCGAGACCTGCTGCTGGACCGCCGCGCCCGCACCCGGCCGTACTTCAACGCGGCTACCGTGAAGCACTGGCTGGACACGCCGCGCGCGCCCAGGCGCGGCGTCAAGATCTGGCTGCTGCTGACGCTGGAGCTGTGGCTGCGGGTGAACGAGTGATGCGGAATCCGCGTGAGCCGGGCGCCGGCCGGATCCTGCGACCGCACCGGGGTCTGCGTGAGGGATTTCGGCCCGAAGGGGCGAGACCCGGCGGGGCTGTTTCCGCCGGGGCTCGACTCCGTTACGCAGCGTTGTTTGCTGCGTTACGGAGCCGAAGCCCGACCCCGGCGCCAGCCGGGGGCACGCCCGAACCCTTGTGTTTCAACCCCAGGGTGGACGCATGAGCGACTTCGTACCGCTGGAGATCGAGCACGGGCCGCTGCTGGACCTGAGCGGCGACGCGTTTCCCACCCGGGTCGCCGGCTGGCGGGGCGGGCGGCTGGAGCTGGAGGCCGGCGCCACGCACTACGGGATGGTGGTGGAGGGATCCTGCACCCTGGAGACGGAAGCGGGGAGCTGGGAGCTGCGGGCGGGGATGTTCTGGGTCGTGCCGAGGGAGGGAAGCGTCCGCGGTGGCGCGGGGCTCGTCGTGTCGCGGCTCGGCTACCGGGGACTCTTCCAGGTGGGCGGGCCCATCGAGGCCGCGGGCCGTTTGCGCTACATCGATGGGTGCTCGGACACGCTGCTGGTGTGTCCCCCCGCGCTCGGCGAGCCCTGCCTCAACCACCTGCACATGCCGCCGGCGACCGACCAGACCGCGCACACCCACCCCTCCGAGCGCATCGGGGTGATCGTGCGGGGGGCGGGCGAGTGCCGCACCCCCGGCGGGACGTTCGCGCTGCGGCCGGGAATGGGGTGGCGCATCCCCACCGGCTGCCTGCACTCCTTCTTCACCCGCGGGGAAGCGCTGGACGTGCTCGCCTGGCACCCGGACAGCGACTTCGGGCCCACGCACGACCACCACCCCATGGTCAACCGCACCTACGTGCAGGGCGTGTCCGCCACGGAGATCGACGAGATCCGCACGCGCGGGGATCCGCCGGCCGCGGAGTAGGTCGGGGTCTACAGCGGTTGCCGCGGACCGGCGCAGTCCGGTATACTTCCGGGCTTTCGCCGGTCCGTCGTTTTCCAGTCCCGAACTCCAACCGTCCGCTGCAATGGCCAAGTTCCAGGGCGTAGACTACTACGAAATCGATTCGCTGCTCACCGAAGAGCAGCGCATGATCCGCGACACCGTGCGCGAGTGGGTGGACGACAACCTGCTGCCGGTGATCAACGACGCGTACATCGGCCGCTACCTCCCCAAGCAGCTCGTCCCCGGCATGGCGGAGCTGGGCGTGTTCGGCGCCAACCTCCCGGAGGAGTACGGCTGCGCGGGGCTCGACAACGTGTCGTACGGCCTCATCATGCAGGAGCTGGAGCGGGGCGACTCGGGGATCCGCTCCTTCGCATCGGTGCAGGGCGCGCTCTGCATGTACCCCATCTACGCCTTCGGCTCCGAGGAGCAGAAGCGCGAGTACCTGCCGCGCATGGCCGCCGGCGAGGTGATCGGGTGCTTCGGGCTCACCGAGCCGGACTTCGGCTCCAACCCGGGCGGGATGGTGACCCGCGCCCGCAAGACCGACGACGGATGGGTGATCAACGGCGCCAAGATGTGGATCACCAACGGCTCCACCGCCGACATCGCCATCGTCTGGGCCAAGACCGGCGAGATGGACGACACCAAGGCCATCCGCGGCTTCATCGTCCCCACGGACACGCCGGGCTTCACCGCCAAGGACCAGAAGGGGAAGCTGTCGCTGCTGGCCTCGGACACCTCGGAGCTGGTGCTCCAGGACGTGCACGTCCCCGATTCCGCTCTCCTCCCCGAGTCGGGCGGCCTCAAGAGCCCGCTGATGTGCCTGACGCAGGCGCGCTACGGGATCGCCTGGGGCGCGGTGGGCGCGGCCATGGCCTGCTACGACGAGGCCCTGAGCTACGCCAAGACCCGGGTGCAGTTCGGCGGCAAGCCCATCGCCGCCACCCAGATCCAGCAGACGCGCCTGGCGGAGATGCTCACCGAGATCACCAAGGCGCAGCTCCTCTGCTGGCGGCTGGGCAAGCTCAAGGACGAGGGGACCATGCGCCCGGAGCAGGTATCGCTCGCCAAGCGCAACAACGTGGACATGGCCACCGACATCGCCCGCGAGGCGCGCCGCCTGCTGGGCGGCAACGGCATCCTCATCGAGTACCAGGCCATGCGCCACATGGCCAACCTGGAGTCGGTGTACACGTACGAGGGCACGCACGACGTCCACGGCCTGATCCTGGGCCAGGACATCACGGGCTACGCGGCATACTAGGGAACGGGGATCGGCCGGCGGGGTTCCACCTGTCGGCCGTCTCGTCCCGCGAGGGGTTGCAGTCCCGCGGAACCGCTGTTACTTTCGTCGGCCCGCGAGACCGGCCGGAACGGTGCAGCGGCCCGGCGGAAGGTGCCGCGCGGGGTTGACAGAACAGGGATTCCGGGGTAGATTCACCCTCTCTGTTCGGCCACGCACCGATAGCTCAACTGGCAGAGCAGGGGACTCTTAATCCCAAGGTTGTAGGTTCGATTCCTACTCGGTGCACTGGGAAAAATTCAGGTCTTGGTTTGTGCGCCCGTAGCTCAGCTGGATAGAGCGTCTGACTACGGATCAGAAGGTCGGGAGTTCGAATCTCTCCGGGCGCACCTTGTCGGCACATGCTCCGGTGGCGGAATTGGTAGACGCGCTAGATTCAGGATCTAGTGGGCGTAAGCCCGTGGAGGTTCGAGTCCTCTCCAGAGCACTGTTGGTGGTTCGGCTGGTCGGTTTGCCCAGGTGCTGAAATTGGTAGACAGGCCAGACTAAGGATCTGGTGCCGGAAACGGCGTGGAGGTTCGAGTCCTCTCCTGGGCACTGCTTCAATGTTTGACAATTCGGGAGACGAGTGAGGATCGCGGCACCCCCGGGTGTCGAGGAAAGTCCGAGCTCCACAGGGCAGGGTGCCGGCTAACGGCCGGGCGTCGCGAGGCGCCGGAAAGTGCAACAGAGAAAAGACCGCCGATGGCTCCGGTTCGCCGGGGCACAGGCAAGGGTGAAACGGTGGCGGTAAGAGCGCACCGCGCTCCTGGCAACAGGGGCGGCATGGTAAACCCCACCCGGAGCAAGGCCAAATAGGGGATGAGGGGCGGCCCGCCCCGATGAAGTCCCGGGTAGGCTGCTAGAGGCCGGCGGCAACGCCGGTCCCAGAGAAATGATCCTCCTCCGCTTCGGCGGGGAACAGAACTCGGCTTACACCGTCTCCCAACGTCTTGCGCTCGTAGCTCAGCTGGATAGAGCGTTGCCCTCCGGAGGCAAAGGTCACAGGTTCGAATCCTGTCGGGCGCACTGAAAGAATCTTCAGGACACCAGGCCCCACGCGATAGCTCGCGTGGGGCTTTCGTGCGTCTGGCCCCTCTCCGGTGGCGTAAAGCTGGCCCGCGCTGCACCTACTTTGTCACTGTCCCTCACGTTCTCGAGCGCGAAAGCAGATGGCGGACGCTGAACCTTACCGCCGAGACTGTCACACCGGCCAAGGAAGCAGATAAGTCGGCAACCTTCCTCACTTCAACCAAGGAGATCGGCTGGACAGTTGAAATGCTGAGACGCACCTCTGAGTCAATTCGCTGCCATTTGATATCACCAACTGCGATGCGTCTCTCAAGCTCGTTGACGAAGCCGGCGATAGCATCGTCGGAGTCAGTAACCAGCGTCAGGACAAATTCGCGCGCTGCGCTGGGTGTCGCTCCCGCAGCCGATTGCGGCAGGTGGGTATTGGCGAGATGGCGGATCTCCGCCCGCATCTCGGCCAGTTCCGCCCGCACGAGTTGTAGAGCTGGGTCCGACTCGGCCTCCTGCAACTCCGCACGGCTTGCGGGACGTTCTAGGTCCAGCAGCCGAACGAGGGAGTACACCCCTTCCGACTTCTCGGCCGCTTTGACAGTAGCTAGGATCGCGTCGCGGATCCTGGCCTGATCCTCCAGCACCTCGTGGTAGAGGCGTGCCCGCCGGTACGAATAGGTCCGTAGCGACGCCACGTCGAAGAGCGGCGGAGTGCCCTCCTCCATCACCAGCACCGTCGGCATGTCGAAGGCCTGCCGGAACCCGAGTTCGTAGAGCACGTTTCCGTTCCGGGTGCTCAGGTCGCAGATAGCGATCGGCGCCTCCCGGATTTGGCGAAGGAAGGAGAGGTGGATCAGATTGCTAGCCGTATCCTCGTCCGCTCGGACCGGCCGGTACCCGGCGTCCAGGATAGCCGGCCTAAAGATGTCCTCGTAGATGCGCAGAAAGTGGCCAGCCGTGTACCCCTCCGGGTCGCTGATCGGCATCATTACGAAGCAGGGTTCCTCCTCGCCGCCATTGCGCTGGGGCACCACAATTGTCCCTTCACGCTTCTTCCGTGGTTCTGGCTTCGTCACCTCGTCAGCCATGCTCTCGCTCATCCGGATTGAAGGTGGGTCCTCTCTTGGCCCGCTCAACGACGCTGCTCCCAAACTCCCGCCACCAGCGCCCGCAGCAACTCCCCGGCGCGATAGGCTGAACAGCCCGGAATTCCTCGGACTTTTGGCTCGCACGTAGCGAAACGCGACCGGCTTCCCATAGGCCCCGCCACACGCAACCAGCGCGCCGCATCTCCACGCCCGACTCACGGTCGGCGCCTGCGCAACCCGCGACTCCAGTTTCGCTTCCGTCCTGCCGATACTCTCACCGACTCGCCTGCACCCGCACGCGCGCCCACGGCGGGCGGCGGCTTGTGCCCACGCCGAATCGGTGCGACTTTTGTCTTCTTCGACACACGTTTCCCGGCTCGACCCGCCGCCGGCCCCCTCCTGGGAGCCGCAGTCGCCTCCGTTTGCAGCCGATCCGGCACCCGCCGTCCCCAGCATGACCCCCTGGACCACGTTCGAGAACCGGCGCGTCCTCACGGTGGACGACTCCCGAGCCGTGCGCATCTTTTTGTCCGAAGTGCTCGCCTCCCACGGCGCGTGGGTGGAAGAGGCGGCCACGGGCGAGGAGGCGCTGCGGCTCTGCGGGGAGGGGAAGGGCTACGACCTGATCCTGCTGGACCTGCACCTCCCCGACACCGACGGCATCGAGGTGCTGCGCCGGATCCGCGAGGACGACGACACCACCCCGGTGGTGATGCTCACCGGCTCCGGGGGAATCCAGACGGCCACGGCTGCGGTGAGGCAGGGGGCGGACGGGTACATCGAGAAGCAGCACCTGGACATCGCCAACGACGAAGGGTCGTTTCTGTACGCCCTGGGGCAGGCCGTGGAGCACCGCGCCGGGCACGTCGCGCAGCGCCAGCTCCAGGAGATGAAGGCCGACTTCTACTCCATGGTCACCCACGACCTGCGCAACCCCGCCGGCAACGTGTGGGGCGCCGTGCGCATGCTCCTGTCCGGCAAGGCCGGTCCGCTCAACCCCCAGCAGGAGCAGCTGCTTTCCCTCGCGCACAGCTCCGCCAGCAAGCTGGTGGGGCTGATCGACGACTACCTTGACTTCGCCGCCATCGACGCCGGCTTCCTGCGGCTGGACGTGCGCGAGGCCGAGCTGGCCGAGGTGGTGCGCGCCAGCGCCCGGCAGGCCGCGCCGCAGGCCGTTGTGCGCCGGCAGACGCTCCGCGTGGTCCTCCCCGACGGCCCGGTTCAGGCGCGCGTCGATCCGGCGCGGCTGGAGCAGGTGCTCGACAACCTGCTCTCCAACGCCGTCAAGTACACCCCCGACGGCGGGAGCATCGAGGTCGCGCTGGAGGCCGACGCCGAGCGGGCCGTCTTCCGGGTGCGCGACGACGGCAACGGCATCGCGCCCGAGCAGCAGTCCGCGCTCTTCGCGCGCTACCAGCGCGTGCCCGGCGAGGCCACCCGCGGCATCCGGGGGACCGGGCTGGGGCTGCTGATCGTCAAGGAGATCGTGGAGGGCCACGGTGGGACGGTGCGCGTGGAGTCCGATGGGGTGCCGGGGCGGGGGACGGTCTTCACCGTCACCATCCCGCTCGCCCCCGCGGCGTAGCCCGCCGCCGAGCCCGCCCCGATGGAGATCCTGCTCTTCGACGTGGCCGGCGAGCGCTGCGCCCTCGCCGTGGCGGACGTCCTGCGGGTGGTGCCCGCCGCGGCCGTGGCCCCGCTCCCGGGCGCCCCCGCGGTGGTGGACGGCGTGCTCGACCTGCACGGCCGCGTGGTGCCGGTGCTCTCGCTGCGGCGGCGCTTCGGCCTCCCCGACCGACCGCTCCGCCCCGACGACGTGTTCGTGGTCGCCACGGTCGCGGGGCGCGTGGTCGCGCTCCGCGCCGACGCCGCGCTCGGCATCGCCCGCGTGGACCCCGCCGGCGTGGTGCCCGCCGCACAGGTGGTCGCGGCATCCGGGCACGTGGGCGGCGTGGCGCGGCTCCCGGACGGGCTCGCGCTGATCCACGACCTGCGCACCTTCCTTTCCGGGGCCGAGGCCGCCGGGGTGGACGCGGCGCTGGCCGCCGCGGAGCGGGGCGCGTGAGGCCGGCGGCGGTCGCCGAGGTGCTGCGCCTGGCCGGAGAGCGCGCGGGGCTGGTCTTTTCCGCCGGGCAGGCGGAGCTCGCGGCGGCCGGGGTGCGGCGCGCCATGCAGCGCGCGGGGGTGCACGACCCGGCGGACTTCCTGGGGCTGGCCGCGGCGGGGACGGGCGCGTGGGAGGTGCTGCTGGAGGAGCTGTCCGTGGGGGAAACGTACTTCTTCCGCGAGCCGGACCAGCTCGCCTTCATCCGCGACACCGTGCTCCCGGAGCTCGCCGCGCGCGGCGGGCCGGCGGGGGTGCGCGCCTGGAGCGCCGCCTGCGCCACCGGCGAGGAAGCGTACACCCTCGCCATGCTGCTGGGCGACGCCGGGTGCCCCGCCTTCCGCGTGCTGGGCACCGACGTGGTGCGCAGCCGGCTGGACGCCGCCGGGCGCGGCTCGTATCGCCGCTGGTCGCTGCGCGGCGTCCCGGACGCCGCGGCCGAGCGCTGGTTCGGGCGCGAGGGCGACCGCTTCCGGGTGCGCGACGAGGTGCGGGCTGCGGTCGGTTTCGCCCCGCTCAACCTGGCCGACCCGCGCCGGGCGTACGTCGCCGCGGGCGCCTGGGGGATGGACCTGGTCCTTTGCCGCAACGTCCTCATCTACCTGGACGACGCCACCACCCGCCACGTGGCCACGCGCCTGATGGACGCGCTCGCCCCCGGCGGATGGCTCTTCCTGGGCGCCTCCGATCCGCCGCTCGCCGGGCTGGTCCCCTGCGAGGTGGTGACGACCGGCGGCGGCATCGCCTACCGCAGGCCCGCGCGCCCCGCGGCTCCGGCCCCCGCTTCCGCGCCGTCCGCCCGGTCCCCCGCCGGGGCGCCCCCGCGCGCCGCCGCGCCGCCCCTCGCCGCGACCCCGGCCGACCCCCCGCCGACGGCGTCCGCGCCCGCGGCGCCCGCTGCCCCCACCGCGCCCGCCGAGCCCGATGCCGACGAGGCCGCCGCGCGGGTGCGCGCCCTCGCCGACCGCGGCGAGCTGGACGAGGCAGCGTCCGCGTGCGCCGCGGCGCTGCGCGGGCACCGCGACTCCCCCGAGCTGCTGGTGCTCCACTCCACGCTCCTCTTCACCGCCCGCCGCTTCGCCGAAGCCGCCGCCGCGGCGCGGCGCGCGCTCTATCTGGACCGCGGCTGCGCCGTCGCGCACCTGGCGCTGGGCAGCGCGGCGGCGCGCTCGGGCGACGCCGCGGTGGCCCGACGCGCCCTGCGCAACGCCGCCGACCTCCTGCGCTCCCATCCCGCCGGGGAGGTGGTCCCCGCCTCCGGCGGCGAGGCCGCGGCGCGGCTCCTCGCCGTCGCCGAGGCGCAGCTCCAAGTACTCGGGGAGGTGGCGTGACGCCGCCGCGCCGCGCCCCGGCGGTCGACCTGGCGGAGGCCCGGCGGCGGGTGGAGGAGGCCGGGCACGCGCTGGCGCACGGCCCCGCGCCGTCCCCGGAGGGCGACCGCCGCGTGCTGGAGGAGCGCGCGCGGCTCCTCGCGCGCCCGGACGCGCCGGAAGCGTCCGGATACGAGCTGGAGCTGGTGACCTTTTCCCTCGCCGGCGAGCGCTTCGCCATCGACGCCGGGTACCTGCTGGCCGTCGCCCGCGTGGAGCGCGTGACCACCGTGCCGGGCACCGACCCCACCGTCTACGGGGTCATGGCGTGGCGCGGCGAGCTGCTCCTGATCCGCGACTACCGCACCCTCCTGGGGCTCGCCGCCGACCCGGACAGGGCGCCCGGGTGCGTGCTGGTGGCCGGCGAGGATCGCCCCGCCTTCGGCATACTGGCCGACGAGCCCGGGGAGTTCGTGCGCATCCCCGCCTCGCAGGTGCACCCGGCTCCCGGGAGGGAGGACGTGGGGCTGAACATCGTGCGCGGGGTGACCGGCGGGATGCTGATGGTGCTGGACGCCGTGGAGCTGTGGAACCTACATGGATGACACAAGGAGGAGCCGGTGCAGAAGACGGTGAGCCGCCGCATCGCGTCGGGCTTCGCGGTGGCGCTGGGGCTGATGCTGGTGGTGACGGCGGTGGCGGGGCTCGCACTGCACCAGGCCACCCGGGCGTACCAGGCCGCGCTGAAGCAGCAGCGGAACAACGAGATCCCCGCGCTGGAGACCCGGCTGGCGTACATGGAGGCGAACCTCAACTTCGTCCGCTACCTCCTGGCGCCCTCCGACAACTGGTCCCGGCGGCGCGAAACGGCGGTCGCGGGCGTCATGGCCCAGCTGGACACGCTGCGGCGCACCTCCCACAGCCCCGAGGCGCGCGAGCTCTGGCAGGACGCCATCGCGTCCATGTCGGACTGGAACGACGCCTCGCGCGATGCCATGGAAGCGGCGCGCAGCGGGAGCATGGCCGACGCGCTGCGCATCCGCGACACGCGCACCTTCCCCACCGGCACGGCGTTCATCCGGGCGGTGGATGACGGCCTGCAGGCGGAGCGCCGCGAGACCGACGACACCGTCAGGGCGGCCGAGAAGGCCGCACGCTGGACGATGTGGGGGCTCGCCGGCGCCGCGCTCCTCGCGCTGGTGGTGGGCGTCGCCTCGGCGCTGCGCCTGTACCGCGACGTGAGCGACCCGCTGCGCGAGTCCACCGGCGTGCTCGCCTCCAGCGCAAGCGAGATCCTCGCCGCCACCCGGCAGCAGGCCGCCGGCGCCAGCCAGTCCATGGCCGCCGTGGCCGAGACCGCCGCCACCGTCGACCAGGTGGCCCAGACCGCCGAGCAGGCGGCGCAGCGGGCCCGCATGGTGGCCGAGTCGGCGCAGCGCACCGCCGAGATCGGCAAGACCGGGCGCCGCGCCGTGGAGGAGTCACAGGCCTCCATGGCCGGGGTGCGCGAGCAGGTGGAGTCCATCGCCGCCAGCATCCTCGCCCTCGCCGAGCAGGCCCAGGCCATCGGCGAGATCATCGCCACGGTGGACGATATCGCCGGGCAGACCAACCTGCTCGCCCTGAACGCCGCCATCGAGGCGTCGCGCGCCGGCGAGTACGGCCGCGGCTTCGCCGTGGTCGCGCAGGAGATCCGCAGCCTGGCGGAGCAGTCGCGGGGCGCCACCGTGCAGGTCCGCCAGCTCCTGGGCGAGATCCAGCGCGCCACCACCACCGCGGTGATGACCACCGAGGAGGGGACCAAGCAGGCCGCCGTGGGCGCGCGCCAGGTCGCCGAGGCCGGCGACACCATCCGCCTCCTCGCCGAGACCGCCTCCGACGCCGCGCAGGCCGCCGCGCAGATCGTGGCCTCCGCCGGGCAGCAGGCCTCGGGGATGGGGCAGATCCGCCAGGCCATGCGCGACATCCAGACGGCCACCCAGCAGAACCTGTCCGCCACCCAGCAGACCGAGCGCGCCGCCCAGGACCTGAGCCGCATCGGCCTGTCGCTGATGGAGCTGGTGGGGACCGACCGCCGGGCGGGGCCGCGCCCGGGATGAGCCGCGGCTCGCTGGCCGCGCGGCTCCTGGCCGCGTTCCTGGAGGACCTGGACGAGCAGCTCCGCGCCATGGACGCCGACCTGCTCGCGCTGGAGGCGAACCCCGCCGACGGGGAGCGCCTCCGCTCGCTCTTCCGCGTCGCCCACACCGTCAAGGGCGCCGCGCGCGCCGCCTCCGTCCCCCTGGTGGAGGAGGCCTGCCACGCGCTGGAGGCGCGCCTGTCCGACCTCCGCGACGGCGCCCGCTCGCTGGACGCCGCCGCCTTCCGCGCGCTCTTCGCCGCCGCGGACGCCCTGCGCGAGGCCGGCGCCCGGCTGGCCGCGGGCGAGCCGCTGGAGGGCTCGCGCGTGGAGCGGCTGGCCGGGCTGCTGCGCGAGCACGGCCTCGCCTTCCCGGAGGAGGCGCCCGCCCCGGAGGCCGCGGCCGCCGAGCGGGCCAACGGCCGGGTGCGGGTGGAGGCGGAAAAGCTGGACGCGCTCCTCGCCTCCGCAGTGCAGCTGATGTCCTCGCGCGGACGCATCGCCGCGCGCGTGTCCCGGGCGGCCGCGCTCCGCGACTCGCTGGCGCGCGCCGAGTCCCGGCACCGGCGCATGGCGCGCACCGTCCGCGCCGCACTGGAGCACGCCGGCGCTCCCCCCGCCGTGGCCGAGGGGCTGGCCGCCGCCGGCGAGGAGCTGCGCCACGCCGCCCGCGAGGCCGCCCGCCTCGCGGCCGAGGCCGCCGCCGAGGCGCGGGAGCTGGGGCAGGTCACCGACGAGCTCACCGAGCGCGTCCGCCGCCTGCGCCTGCGCCCCTTCGCGGACGCCTGCGAGGCGCTCCCGCGCGTGGCCCGCGACGTGGCCGCGGCCGCGGGCCGGGAGGTGCGGCTGGTGGTGCGCGGCGGCGAGGTGCAGGCCGACCGCGGGGTGATCGAGGGGCTTCGCGAGGCGCTGCTGCACCTGGTGAGGAACGCCGTGGACCACGGCATCGAGCCGCCCGAGGAGCGGGAGGCGCGCGGCAAGCCCCGCGCGGGGACGCTCACGGTCTCCGCCGCGCTTCACCGCGAGCGCATGACCGTCACCGTGGAGGACGACGGCCGGGGGATCGACACCGGCGCCGTGCGCGCCGCGCTGGAGCGCCGCGGCCTCCCCGTCCCGGCCGACGAGCGCGAGCTGGCGCGGTCCCTCTTCGCCCCCGGGCTGAGCACCCGCACCGAGGCCACACGCATCTCCGGGCGCGGCGTGGGGCTGGACGCCGTGCGCGCCGCCGCCGAGCGCGTCCGCGGCACGCTGGACGTCACCTGGACCACGGGCGCCGGGGCGACCTTCGTGCTGGAAACGCCGCTGGTGCTCGCCACGCTGCGCGCGCTGCTGGTGAGGGTGGGCGACCACCTGCTGGCGCTCCCCACCTCGGCCGTGGACGCCCTGGTCCGCATCCCCCCCGGGGCGGTGCACCGCGCCGACGGCCGCGACCTCGCCGTGCTGGACGACGTCCCCGTGCAGGTGGCCTCCCTCGCCCGCATCCTGGGCCCGCCGCTGCGCGAGGCCCGCGACCCCGGCGCGCCGCTGGTGGCCGCGCTGCTGCGCTCCGGCGGCCGCCGCTTCGCCGCGGTGGTCGACGAGCCCGTCGGCGAGCTGGAGGTGGTCGTGCGCCCCCTGGAGCGCCCCGAGGGCCCTCTCCCGCACCTCCTGGGCGCTGCCATCCTGGGCACCGGCGAGGTGGCGCTGGTGCTCAGCCCGGCCAGCCTGGTGGAGGCCGCCGGCGCCCTGGCCGGAGGAGAGCCGCTGGCCGGGACCGGGGCGGACGCCGCGCCCCCCGCCCGGCACCGCGTCCTGGTGGTGGACGACTCCATCACCACCCGCACCCTGGAGCAGAGCACCCTGGAGGCGGCCGGCTACGAAGTGGCGGTCGCCGTCGACGGCGAGGCCGCCTGGGCGCGGCTCCAGCAGGGGGGGATCGAGGTGGTGGTCACCGACGTGGAGATGCCGCGCATGGGCGGCATCGAGCTGTGCCAGGCGATCCGCGCCTCCGAGCGCTTCGCCTCGCTCCCCGTGGTCCTGGTGACCTCGCTGGACTCCGCAGAGCACCGGGCGCGCGGCCTGGAGGCCGGCGCCGACGCCTACGTCGGCAAGGCCGCCTTCGACCAGCAGGGGCTGCTCCAGATCATCCGCCAGCTGGTGGGGTGAGGAGCCCGATGATCCGCGTGCTCGTCGCCGAGGACTCCCGGGCGGAGCGCGCGCTCCTGGTGTCCATCCTGGAGAGCGATCCCGCCATCCGGGTGGTGGGCGAGGCCGCCGACGGCGCGCAGGCCGTGGAGATGACGCTGCGCCTCCGCCCGGACCTCGTCACCATGGACGTGCACATGCCTCTCCTGGACGGGCTGGAGGCCACCCGCGAGATCATGGTCCGCGCCCCCACGCCCATCGTGGTGGTCTCCTCCAGCGTCCGTCCCGACGACATCACCCTGTCGCTGCGCGCCACCGGGGCCGGGGCCCTCGCCGCGGTCGCCAAGCCCGAGGGCCCCGCCTCGCCCCGCTTCGAGGAGGACCGCGCCCAGCTCGTATCCATGGTCCGGGCCATGGCCGACGTCAAGGTGGTGCGCCGCTGGAGCGCCCGCCCCGAGGGCGGGGTTCCCCCGGCGCCCACGCCCGCCCCGCGGGCCCCCGTGCGCCTGGTCGCGGTCGCCGCCTCCACCGGCGGCCCCGTCGCCCTCCAGACCCTCCTGTCCGCGCTCCCCGCCTCGTTCCCGGTCCCCGTGCTGGTGGTGCAGCACATGTCCCGTGGCTTCGTGGAGGTGCTGGCGCGCTGGCTCGGCACCGCCACCGCCCTGCGCGTCAGGGTCGCCGTGGCGGGCGAGCGCCTAGTCCCCGGCACCGTGTACCTCGCCCCCGACGACCAGCACCTGGGCACGACCCCCGACGGCGCCGCCGTGGAGCTGTCCGCCGCCCCGCCGCTGGAAGGCTTCCGTCCGTCCGCGTCGCACCTGTTCCGCTCCGCCGCCGCCGCGTACGGCGAGTCGCTGCTGGCGGTGATCCTCACCGGCATGGGGAGCGACGGCGTGCGCGGCCTGCGCGCGGCGCGGGCCGCCGGGGCGCTGGTGCTGGCCCAGGACGAGGAGTCCAGCGTGATCTACGGGATGCCGCGGGAAGCGGTGCAGGCGGGAGTCGTGGGGGCCGTGCTGCCGCTCGAGTCCATCGGACCGCGGCTGGCGAGTCTTGTTTCCGCGAGTGGGGTGGACGATTTGTTCTGAACGGGGAAGGGAACTGACGGTTTTGGGCGTGCCCCCGGCTGGCGCCGGGGTCGGGCTTCGGCTCCGTAGGGCTGCAAACAACGCAGCCCAACGGAGTCGAGCCCCGCGAAACGGCCCGCGGGTCTCGCCCCTTCGGGCCGGAATCCCTCACGCGGGGCTCGCGCTGGCGTCGGCTGGCCCCCCACCCGGCTCGCTTGAGGCTCGCCACCCTCCCCCGCAAGCGAGGGAGGGCTGACCGAAGGTCAGGCAGTTTGCCGTTGCGACCTGCGCCGGGAGGTCGGGGAAGGCTGCGCAGGAGGTGCGTTGTTCGAAGCCAGCGTGATCCCGCCCTCGCACGGAGCGTGAGCGAGTGCTCTGCGAGTCCCTTCGGGTTCCGCACCGACGGAGCAGCCGCCCCCGGCCGACCCCAAACACCGGAGGCTGCCGAAGCACACCGTCGTTCTCTCCCTACTCGGCGGCCTCCACCATCTCCAGCACCTCGCGGAGGGTGGTCTCTCCCCGGTCGCGCGCGTACCACTTCCGCACGTCCCGGTAGATCTCCTCCGGAGGTCGCGTGCCGGCGCTCTTTTCACGCAGCACGAACTCCTGGAGCTCCGCGGGGCGCGGGCCCCAGCGGCCACGCGGGCGGAACTGCTCGTCGAGCAGGACGACGAGCGGGATGGAGCGGGCGGCGCCGGTCAGGTACGCGTCCATCAGCTCCGGGTTCTCGTCGCGCTTCACCACCCGCATCTCCAGCTGCGGCGCGGATCCGGCGAGCGCGGCGATCACCGGGACGGTGTTGGACGCGTCGCCGCACCAGTCCTCCGAGATCACCAGCAGCTTCCAGCTCCCCCCCGCCGCCGCCGCGCGCTCCAGCGCCCACCCGGGCACCCTCACCCCCCTCGCGACGCCCTCCCACAGGGCGCGGTTGGTCACCACCTCGTCCGCCATGTACGCGTCCCAGGTGAAGCCCCCGTCCCAGTACCCGCGGTAGTCCAGGTCCGCCATTTCGGCTCCGCCAATCAGGTCGTGATCGTGCCGGCGCGCCCCCCGCGCCGCCAGTGCCCACGCCCCGTCCGCAAGCTGCGCACCCCGCCGATCCGGACGGGGGCGGGCGTGGCTTTTGCATTCCCGCCCCGCTCGGCGCCCGAAGACCGGAGGGTCTTGGACCATCCACTTCAAACCAGACGGGATATGATCACGAAACAGGACCTCGAGCGGCTGATGCAGCGGACGGACGGCGGGCGGCCCGTCCTCTCACTCTTCCTCGACATGTCGGTCAACTCCGACAACAAGCGCACCCACAGCACCGTCTTCCTCAACCAGAAGCAGAGCCAGTTCGAGGAGCTGGACGGGAGCCAGGCCCCGGACGTAGGGGATGCATTCGACCGCGTGCGCGCATGGCTGGCCGACGGCTACGCCGAGGAGAACCGCGGCGTCGTCGTCTACACCGAGGTGGGAGGCGACTGGTTCGAGGCGCTCCAGTTCCCCGTCCCCGTGCAGAGCCGCGCGACCCTGAGCCCCCGCCCGCTGATCGCGCCGCTGGCGCAGGTCATCGGCAGCTACCACCACCACGGCGTGGTACTGCTGGACCGCGAGCACGTGCGCATCCTCAGCATCTACCTGGGCACCCTGCTGGACGAGTTCGAGGTGCACGGCGACCCGCTCCCCGTTCCCTCGCACGTGCAGGCCGGGGGATACTCGCAGGCCCGCTTCCAGCGCCGCAAGGCCGAGGAGATGCGGCATTTCTTCAAGGAGTTCGCCAAGGAGGTGGAGACCTTCGTGGGGCGCTACGGGCCCGACGACCTCATCATCCTGGGCACCGACGAGAACGTCGCCAATTTCCGCGAGTTCCTCCCCGAGCCGGTGCAGGCGATGGTCGTGTACACCGGCAACGCCTGGGTGGACGACAACACCAGCGACATCCTGGTCAAGATCCAGCCGCACCTGGAGGCGTACGAGGACCGCGAGCGGCAGGAAGTGGTGGAGCGCGTCCGCGACCGCGTGGCCAACGACTACCTCGCCACCGCCGGCTTCCAGGGCACGCTCACCGCGGTGCAGGAGGGGAAGGTGGACACCCTGGTGCTCGCCCGCGACCAGAGCCAGGACGGCACCCGGTGCAAGACCTGCTCGTTCGTGTACGCACGCGGCATGGAGCGCTGCTCGTACTGCGGCTCCAGCGAGCTGGAGGAGGTCGACGCCGTGGAGGAGCTGGTGCGCATGGCCGAGGGCCAGGGCGTGGAGATCGCCTTCACCGACCCGGGCCAGGTGGACGACCTCAAGGGAGTGGGGGCGCTGCTGCGCTTCTGAGGGCGTCCGGGACTCACCTTTCCCGAACGACCATTCCGCCCACGGGGGCGCGGGCCATGCCCGCGCCTCCGTTTTTGCTTGACATTCCTGCCTGCAGAACCGTACGTTCCTCGTCCACCCACCTCACACGACACCGCGAATGGCTTCTCCCCAACTGGACGAGGGCGGGCGGAAGCGTCTGCGCGCCGACCTGGAATCCCTGGACGGAGTGCGCACCGCCCTGCTCGACGGCTCCCCCCTGGCCGTGTACCTGGTCTGCGACCACGGCGAGCCCGCGCAGCTCGAGATGCTCGCAGGCGCCGTGCTCGCCCGCCACCGCCTGGACCGCAAGGGCGTCGCCGTCCACGTGTCCTTTCTGGCGGGCCCGCAGCCCGCGCGCCGCGTGCGATTCCTCCACGCCCGGGTCGCGCGTCCCAGCGCCGGCCGCGCCGTCGCCTCCGTCGCCCTGGAGTGGAGCGGGACCGTCTACGAGAACGAGACGGACGGGGAGAGCGGCGAGCCCATCGAGCTGCGCCTGGCCGCGCTCGCCACGCTGCGCGGCATCGAAGCCGTCATCGGCGGCGCGCTGCACTTCAAGCTGGTGGGAATCCGGACGCTGCGCGCCTTCGACACCGACATGGTCGCCGTCCTCCTGCACACCGACCACGGCAACAGCCCGCTCATCGGCGCGTCGCTGGCGCGCGAGTCGGTCCACGAGTCGGCCGCCATCGCCGTGCTCAACGCTACCAATCGCCTGCTCGGGAATTATCTCGCCACCGGGGAGTGACGGCATGAACTGCGGGTTGGGGCGTGCCCCCGGCTGGCGCCGGGGTCGGGCTTCGGCTCCGTAGAGCAGCAAACAACGCTGCTCAACGGAGTCGAGCCCCGGCGGAAACAGCCCCGCCGGGTCTCGCCCCTTCGGGCCGAAATCCCTCACGCGACGGCACGCCCCCTCCCCCGGCCAACTCAAACACCGGAGCCCGCCGGAGCACACGCTGTTGGCCCCCTCTCCCAGAATTGGGAGAGGGTGGTGTGCCTCAAGCGAGCCGGGTGAGGGCCGCCGGGTGAGGGGCTTGCGCGTAAGGCACGGGCAGAAAAGAGGCGGCGCCGCACGGAACTCCGTGCGGCGCCGCGAACGTTTTGCCCCGGACCTTCAGTTGCGCCTGCCGAGGATCTTGCGGGAGTAGCCGTTGTCCGGGTCGATCCCCGCCCTCACCAGCTGGTCCACCCGTCCCGGGCCGCGGTTGTAGGCCAGCAGCGCCATGTTGACGTCGCCGCGGTACTGCTCGATCAGGATGTTCAGGAAGCGGAACCCCAGCCGCAGGTTCGTTTCCCGGTCGAAGATCTGGTTGTGGCTGATCCCCGGCCGGAGCAGCCGCGCCGTCTCCGGCATCAACTGCGTGTACCCGAGGGCGCCCACCGGGCTCACCGCGCGCTGGTTGAACTCGCTCTCCACCCGCACCAGCTCGAAGGCCACCCTGGGGTCGATCCGCTCCGCGAGCGCGATCTCCTCGATGGAGGCCGCCAGGTCCGCCCCGATCCCGTACTTGGCAGAGTAGCGGTGGATCCGCTCCAGCCGCTCGATCTGCATCTTCTGGAGGTCGATCTGCCCCTCCAGCGCCTGGAGCTGGGCATCGCCCGCGAGAAAGCGCTGCTGCCACTCCGCCGCCCACCCCGCCCCCGAATCCACCGACCCCGCGCCGAGCTGGAACGCGAACACGAAGAGCAGGATCCCGAGCACCGCACCCCGTACCGCCGGCCAGATGTCCGTCCGTGGCTGCTTACGCGCAGCGACGTCTGCCTGCAGCTTGAGGAGAAGAGACTGCATAGCGCCTCCGGGCTTGAGTTGACCGGCCCAAAAGCAAGCCCCGTGCCCGGTGACCCTACTCCGGACCCGCCTCCCAGGCCCCGGAGCGGCCACCTTCCTTGCGTACCAAGCGGATAGCTTCAATGCGCATTCCGCGGTCGCGGGCCTTGCACATGTCGTAGATCGTCAGGAGTGCCACCGAGACCGCTGTCAAGGCCTCCATCTCCACCCCGGTCCGCGCCTCCACCCGCGCCGTCGCCCGCACCCGCACCCCGGGCAGGGCCTCGTCCGCCTCCAGCTCCACCTCCACCGAGCTGAGCGGGAGCGAGTGGCAGAGCGGAATCAGCTCCGCCGTCCGCTTGGCCCCCGTGATGCCCGCCAACTGCGCCACCAGCAGCACGTTGCCCTTGGGCGCCGTTCCCTCCACGATTGCCCGCACGGTCGCCGCCGAGGTGACGATCCGCCCCTCCGCCACCGCCACGCGGCGGGTGACTTCCTTGTCGCCCACGTCCACCATTCGCGGCCGCCCCTCCGCGTCCAGGTGCGTGAAGCCGCTCCCCTCCGGGCTCGTCACGGCGCCCTCAAGCCGCGTCCAGCAGGTCGCGCCGCACGCCCCGCAGCAGGTCGGCCAAGATGAGCTGCGGGTTGACGTTGCCCGAGGCCAGCTCCGCCGCCCGCTGCACCCGGTCCAGGGCCAGGCCCACCCCCAGCGGCCGGATGTCCCTTCGGCGCACCACCTGGGACAGCATTGCCGCATCACCCCCGTTCACCACCAGCTCCTCCGCCCCGGAAGCCGACGCCATGAGGTCGCGGAGCCACACCGAGAACGCCTCCAGCGTCCCCGTGAACTCCCCGCGGCCGCCCGTGGGCGCCTCCGCCAGCGCCGCCGCCAGCCGCGCCGTGGGCCCGTCCGCCGTCGCGGCCAGGAGCAGCGCCCGCCCCGCCTGCCGCTGCCGCTCCAGCGGTCCCGGCCCGTCACCCGAGGGGAGGAGCCGCAGCGCCCGCCCGATCGCCCCCTCCGAGAGCGCCGCCACAGCCTCCGCCTGGTCCGCCGGCATCCCCTTGCGGCGCACCAGGAAGTCGCTCACCTCCTCCGGCGCCAGCGGGAGCAGGCGCACCGGGAGCACCCGCGAGCGGATGGTGGGGAGCAGCGCCCCGGGCGTGGACGAGGTGAGGATCAGCGTCGTGTCCGCCGGGGGCTCCTCCAGCAGCTTGAGGAAGGCGTTCGCCGCCTCCTGCGACGACTCCTGCGGCACCATCGCCTCCGCGTCGCCCACCACGAACACCTTGCGCGACCCCATCGCCGGGCGGTTCCCCGCCAGCTCCTGGAGCGTGCGGATCGCCGCCAGGAAGTACGCCGGGGCCCGCTCGTACGCCGGCAGGTGGAACGGGTCCGCGCGCCGGGCCACGAGCTCCGCCGCCCGCGACTCCTCCAGCTTCTCCCGCAGCCGGTCCGGCCCCGTCGCGTCGGGACGGGGCAGGGGGAAGAACCAGTTGACGTCCGGGTGCTCGAGCCGCTCCACCAGCCGGCAGTGCAGGCAGTGCCCGCACGGCTCCGTCGCCGCCTCCGGGCTGTCGCATACGATCCGCTGCGCCAGCCAGAGTCCGAAGCGCTCCTTGCCGATCCCCTCCGGCCCGTGCAGCAGCAGCGAGTGGGGCAGGTCGTTTTCCCGCACCGACTTCGCCAGCGCGGCCCGCATCTTTTCGTGGCCCTGGAGGGGGATCAGCGGCATCGTCTCTCGGATCCTGAAGTTCTTCGTGTGGGGCCGCTCCGGAGCCCGGCGATACTGCTGCCGGTCTCCTGCGCGGGTCGCGGAGCCCCGCCAAACAGCCGGCGGGTCTCCGCTCCGGCTCCGTGAGCCTCACGCAAACTACCGCGTGAGTCTCCCTCCGCAACATCATGCGGGAACGGCAGGGAACCGCGGAACGACAAACCCTCCCCCAGAATTGGGGGAGGGTGGCGAGCCTCAAGCGAGCCGGGTGGGGGCCTGCCGTGCCGTAACCGCGGTTGCAGGCTGTGGCGCTTCACGCTCCGCGTGAACCGTTGAACCCTGTCCCCTACCGTCTCCTCAGCCATGCAAGCGGGTCCACCGCCTGGCCGCCGGGGGAGCGGATCTGGAACTCCACGTGGGGGCCCTCCGGCGTGCCCTGGCCGCCCACCGAGCCCAGCACCTGGCCGCGGGCGATCTCGGCGCCGTCGGCGACGCGCACGTCGTCCAGGTACAGGTACAGCGAGTAGTAGCCGCCGCCGTGGCTCACCACCACGCTGGGGCCGTAGCCCTCGAAGGGCTCGGCGAGCACCACGGTGCCGGACTCCACGGCCTTCACCGGCGTCCCCCGCGGCGCGCCGATGCCGATGCCGTTCCAGCGCAGCACCGTGCCGCTGGGCGTCGTCGTGCGCCCGAAGCGGTACAGGACGCGGCCGTCCACCGGCCAGCCGAGCTGGCCCAGGTCGCTGGTGGACAGGCGGGACTCGCCGCTGCTCGCCGCGGGGGTGGGGGCGCGGGGGGGCGGGGCGGGCGCGGCGGCCTTGGGGTCGCCCCCGGCGGCGCGGGCGGCGGCCGCCCGCGCCGCCGCTGCGCGGCGCTCCGTTTCCCTGCGGGCGGCTTCGCGGCGCTCGGCCTCGCGGCGGCGGCGCTCCAGCGTGGCGATCAGCGAGCCGAGCTGGCGCTCGTCGCGCGCCAGGCGCGTCATGCGGCCCTGCGTGGTGGTCGCCTGGCGCTGCACGATCCCCAGCGTCTTCCTGCGCTCCTCGCGCAGCAGCTCCAGCTGCTGGTGCTCCGTCAGCCGCTCGCCCTGCAGCACCTGCACCTCCTGCAGGCTGCGCTTCAGCTGCCGGTCGCGCAGCACCAGCTGCTTCTCCAGCTCGCGCACCTCCTCCAGCAGGGTGCGGTCGTGGCGGGCCACCAGGTGCAGGTACTTGTAGCGGTTCAGCAGGTCGCTGAAGTTCCCCGCCGTGAGCAGCACCTGGGCCGACTGCAGCGGGCCGCGCTTGTAGATGTCGCGCAGGCGGCGCTGCAGCAGCGCGCGACGCTCCGCCAGCCGGTCCTGCGTGTCCAGCAGCTCGCGCGTGGTCACGGCGATCTGCCGCTCCGTGCGGTCCAGCTGGAACTCCACCTCCTCCAGCACCCCCGCCGAGACGTCCACCTGGCGGCGGAGGATCTGCTCCTCCCCCGACAGGTTCCTCACCTGCGAGCGCAGGTTCTTGAGCTCCTCCGCCAGCTCGCGCCGCTCCTGGCGGATCTCCTGCAGGCGGCGCTGGCTCTGCGACAGCTCGCGGGTGGTGTTCTGCTGCGCCGCGGCGGGCGCGGCGGCGAGCAGCAGCGCGGCGAGCGCGGCAAGGCGGACCCTCCCTGCCATCCCGGTCACACCGCGCGCAGGTGGCGCCGCACCGCGATCGCGCTGGACAGGAAGCCGAAGGCGGCCCCCGCCAGCACCCCGGCGACCACCCAGGGGAAGGGGAGCCACTCGATGCGGAGCAGCACCCGGTCCACCACGCGGAAGGCGGCCCACGCCAGCCCCACCGCGAGCGCGCCTCCCAGCAGCCCAGCCACCAGCCCCTCCAGCAGGAAGGGGCGGCGCACGAAGCCGTCCGTGGCGCCCACCAGGCGCATGATGGAGATCTCCTCGCGGCGCGCGAACACCGCGATCCGCACCGCCGTCGCGATGACGATGGCCGCCACCGCCGCGAACGCCCCGCCGATGATCCCCGCCGCGCCCCCGGCGATCCGCCGCAGCGAGACGATCTTGTCCAGCCAGTCGCGCCCGAAGCGCACGTCCTCCACGAACGGGTACGCGGCCAGCCCCTTCGCCACCCGCTCCACCGAGGCCGGGTCGCGGGCCCCCGCCTTCAGCCTCAATTCCAGCGAGGCGGGGAGCGGGTTGGTTTCCAGGTCCGTGAACACGTCGCGGAACTCCTCCATCTCCTGCCGCGCCGTCGCCAGCGCCTCCGTCTTGGAAACGTAGCGCACCTCCCCCACCTCGGGGATCAGGCGGACCTCCTGCTGGAGGATGCGGAGCTGGTCGTCGGTGGCGTCGTCGCGCAGGTAGGCGACCACCTCCACCTTCTCCTCGATGCGGTCGATGGCGCGGCCGATGTTGTGGGCCGTCAGCCCGAACAGGGCGCCCACGAAAAGCGAGAACGCCACCGCCACCACCGACAGCAGGGTGAGCAGCGGGGTGCGCCGGAAGGCGGAAAGGGCTTCGCGCAGGGTGTACGGCATGCTAGAAAGTCTGCTCCGGCGCGGGGGCCGCCGCCGAGTCGAAGACCACCTCGCCGTGGCTCAGCTCGATGGTCCGGTACTCCGGGTGGGCCCGCACCAGCTCCAGGTCGTGGGTCGCCATCAGCACCGTCATCCCCATGGTGTTGATCTCGCGGAACAGGTCGAACACCCCGCGCGCCGCCCAGGCGTCCAGGTTCCCCGTGGGCTCGTCCGCGAGCAGCACCACCGGGTCGTTGGCCAGCGCCCGGGCGATCGCCACCCGCTGACGCTCGCCGCCGGAAAGCTCGTCCGGGAGCGCGCGCGCCTTCGCCGCGAGCCCCACCTGCGCCAGCAGCTTGTTGACCCGCGCGGGGATCGCCTGCCGCTTCGCCCCGGTCACCTCCAGCGCGAAGGCCACGTTGTCCTCGGCGCTGCGGTCGCGGAGCAGACGGAAGTCCTGGAAGACCACGCCCAGCTTGCGGCGCAGCCTGGGAATCTCGCGCTGGCGGACGCTGGTGGACGAGAAGCCGGAGACGCGCACCTCGCCGGAGGTGGGGCGCTCCGCCATGAGCAGCAGGCGCAGGATGGTCGACTTCCCGGCGCCGGAATGGCCGGTCAGGAAGGCGAACTCGCCCTTGCGGAGGTGGAAGGAAACGTCCTTGAGGGCCGCGCCGGAGCGCGGGTATTCCTTGCGGACGTCGAGGAGTCGGATCACGGAGCGGGGTCCTTCGGGAAGGGATCTGGCGACGGCGGCGAAAGCTATCCCCGCCGCCCCCCGGTGTCAAAGCGGCCGGCGAGGCGCACGGCCAGGAGGACAGCCTCCTTCATGGACGAGGCGTCCGCGATCCCCCGCCCGGCGATGTCCAGGGCGGTGCCGTGGTCCGGCGAGGTGCGGGGGAAGGGAAGGCCCAGGGTGACGTTGACGCCGCTCCCGAAGGCCGCCGTCTTGAACGCGGCCATCCCCACGTCGTGGTAGGGGGCGACCACCGCGTCGAACTCGCCGCGCACGGCGCGGGTGAAAACGGTGTCCGCGGGGATGGGGCCGGAGGCGGCGATCCCCGCCGCGCGCAGCGCCTCCAGCGCCGGCGCGACGATGCGCGCCTCCTCGTCGCCGAAGAGGCCGCCGTCGGAGGCGTGCGGGTTCACGGCGCACAGCGCGATGCGCGGCTCCGCGATCCCCCACTGGCCGCGCAGCGCGGCGTGCACCAGCCGCGCCTGGCGCACCAGGAGCTCCGCCGAGAGCGCCGCGGGGACGTCGCGCAGCGCCAGGTGCGTGGTGGCCAGCACCACGCGCAGAGGGCCGCCCAGCGCGGTGCGCTCGGCGGCCATCATCATCGCCACGTCCGGCACGCCGGACAGCGCGTGCAGCATCTCGGTGTGGCCGGGGAAGCGCCACCCCCCGGCGTGGAAGGCGGCCTTGTCGAGCGGGGCGGTCACCAGCGCGTCCACCTCGCCGGCCAGCGCCAGCTCCGTCGCGCGCCGCACCGCCTCCCCGGCGATCCGCCCCGCCGCCGCGGCCCCGTCCTCCGGGGCCCAGCGGCCCACGGACACGGCGCTCCCCGGCCCGTCCCACCCCTCCGCCCCCACCACGGTCCACTCCGCCAGGGCGGCGATCTCCGGGTCGTCCAGCGCTCCGCGCGTCACCTCCGGGCCGATTCCGCGCGGGTCGCCCAGGGTGACGGCGATCCGCGGGCGGCTCACCAGCGCTCCTCGGTGCGCTCCTCGCGGAGCACCCGGTACAGCTCCTTCGCCGCCTTCCTGGACACGCTCTTCCCCGGAAGCTCCAGCAGCTCCATCTCCAGCGTCCGGGCCGGCCAGCGCACCTCCACGCGCGCGCCGGGGAGCACGGCGTCGGCGGCGCGGGCCTTTTTCCCGTTCAGCGACACCGCCCCCGCGTCGCACGCCGACTTTGCCTCGTTGCGGCTGCGCGTCAGGCAGAGCCGGTGCAGCAGCACGTCGATGCGGAGCCCGTCGGCCATGTCAGAGGTTGATGCGCACGTAGGTCGTGCGCAGCAGCTCCTCCAGCACCTGCTGCTGGATCTTCTGCTGCTGGACGGATTCGCGCACCTGCTCGCGGAACTCTTCCAGCGTGTACTCGCCGGCCTCGCGCCGCTCGTTGACCTTGATCACCCCCCAGCCGATGCCGTGGGTCCCGCCCTCCAGCTGCACGGGGCCCAGCACCGAGCCCGCAGCGGCGCCCTGCATCAGCGGCTGGTACTCCGGGGGAAGCCGGTCCAGCGGCACGTCCTCCGCGAAGCGCCGGTCGGCGGGGGTGTCGTAGCGCTCGGCCAGCGCGTTCATGTCCGCCCCGGCGCGCGCGGCCGCGAGCACCGAGTCGGCGCGGACGCGGGAGCGGGCGCGGTCGGCGTCGTCCACCTCCGGGCGGATCAGGATGTGGCGGGCCTGGCGCTCGCCCGCGCGGGCCTTTTCCAGCTTGATGATGTGGAAGCCGAACGCCGTTTCCACGATCCCGCTCACGTCGCCCGGGCGCATGGCGAAGGCCACCTGCTCGAAGGGGCGGACCATCTGCCCCTGCTTGAACCACCCCAGGTCGCCGCCGCGCTCCTTGGAGCCGGGATCGTCCGAGAAGCGGCGCGCCAGCACCTCGAAGTCGCCGCCCTTGCGCAGCTCCTCCACCACCTGCTCGGCCTCGCGGCGCGCCGCGGCCTTCGCCGAGTCGCTGGGCGCCGGCTCCACGACCACCTGCTCGAACGAGACCGTGGCCGGACGGGTGCCCAGCTGCGCGCGCTGCGACTCGAACGCGGCCTGGATCTCGGCGTCGGTGACCACCGGGCGCACCGCGTTCCCCACCCGCTGCGAGATGAAGCGGGCCACCATCATCCGCGAGCGGGTCTGCTCCAGCCGCCTGGCGCGGAACTCGGGCAGGGTGAGCCCGGACTGGGCCAGCGCCGCGTTGAACTCCGCCTCCGAGGGGAAGCGGCCGCGGATCTCGCGGATCTCCTGGTCCACGGTGCGCTCCACCTCGTCGTCGCCCACGGTGACCCCGGCGAGCCTGGCGGCGTTCAGGGCGACCAGGTCGTTGACGCGGGTCTGCACGATCTGGCGCACCATCGTGGCCTGGCCCTCCGCGTCGGCGGGGAGCTGGCGACCGGCGGCGCGCAGCTGCGCGACCTCCTCCTGCACGTCGGAAAGGAGGAGGGCGGTGTCGCCCACCACGGCCACCACGCGGTCCACCAGCTCCTCCCCCTGCTGCGGGGCGGGAGCCTGGGTCTGCGCGGCGAGCGCCAAGGGCGCGGCGGCGAGGAGTGCGAACGCGGTACGGATGCGCATGACGGGTCGGGTGGGTCGTGGGCTGCGGCGGACGCGCCGCCGGTCGGGTGCGGCTCCGGGGAACGGACGCCGCGGGGCCACGGAGTGCGACTGCGCGCCCGTGGCCCCGCGGTTCATACGCCCTTCCGGGGCGCGGAGTTCCGCGCCCCGGAAGGAAAGGACGGCTACTGCGGCGCGCCGGGCTGCTGCCCGGGCTGCTGCTGGGGCTGCGCGGGCATCGCCTCCGGCTGCCCGGGCATGGGCATCGGCACCTGCTGGCCGGGGGCCGGCACGGCGCCGCCGGCGGGCGGGGCGCCGGGCATGGAGGAGCGGATGGTCTGCATCTGCTTCACCACCTCGGGGAAGGTCCCCTCGTTGACCTCGAAGTCGAACGCGCTGCGCAGCGCCGGGCTGAGCGGCCCCAGCTGCGGCACCTGCCGCGTCTGGCTGATGGCGCCCTCGATCAGCTCGCGGACGCGCGTCTCGATCACCGTGTTGGCGCCGGAGCCGCGCGGCAGACGGTTGAAGCCGGCCATGCGCACCATCTCGGAGATGGCCTGGCGGGTGCCGCGCCGGATGGTGTCCAGCTGCGCCGGGGAGGCGGTGATCTTGAGGCGCTCCGCCTGGTTGAGCAGGAGCTCCCGGTTGGTCATCTGCTCCACCAGGGCGTTGACCTGCTCGTCGGTGGCCTGCCCGAAGCTGCCGCGGGCCTGCGCCGGGAGGGTGCGCAGGAACTGCGCGAACTCGCCGGTGGTCAGCTCGCCGCCCTTGTACGAGGCCATGGTCCGCGACGCGGCGCGGCCCTTGAGCTCCAGGTTGTCCTGCTCCGCCAGCTCGCGCGCGATCTTGGCGGCGCCGGGCGCCACCTCCACGCCCGCGGCCTTGGTCAGCGAGTCCACGAAGGACTTCTCGGCGTCCTGCTGGGCCTTCTGCACCAGGAAGCGGGTGAAGTCCGCGCGCTGCTCGCCCATCTCGGTCTGCCGGCGGTCCTCCAGGCGGATGACGTGGTAGCCGAACGGCGTCTCCACCACCGGGCTGATCTGGCCGGGCTGCAGCTTGAAGGCGGCCTCCTCGAAGGGAGCCACCATCCGCCCGCGCCCGAAGTAGCCCAGGTCGCCGCCCTGCACCTTGCTCCCCGGGTCCTCCGAGTAGCGGCCGGCCAGCGCGGCGAAGTCGGCGCCGCCGGCGGCCTGCGCGCGGACGGCCTCCGCCTGGCGGCGCACGCTGTCGCGCTGCGTGGGGGTGGCCTCGGCGGGCACCTGGAAGAGGATGTGGCGCGCGCGGATCTCGGCGCCGGGGCCCTCGGAAGCCCACTTCTGCTGGATCTCGGCCTCGGTGAAGACGGTGTCGGGGCGGATCACCTGGTCGCGCAGGCGCGCCATCACGATCTGGTCGCGCTGCGGGGCGAGGAGCTCGTCCATGTTGATCACGGCGAGCGTGGTGTCCTCGGCGGCGGCGGTGGCCAGCAGGGTGTAGTCCACCCACATGTTCGCCAGCTCCTGCACCACCTCGGGGGTGGCGGGGATCTGCGGGTTCGCCGCGAGCATGCGGGCGGCGTCCGCCACCTTCAGCTCCTTGCCTCCGGCCTTGGCGACAACGTCGGTGTGCGAGGTCATGGCCTTGCCGAAGCTGCCGCATCCCCCGGCGAGAAGGGGGGCGGCGGCCAGCAGGGCCCAGCGGGACAGCTTCATGCGAATCTCCAGCGACGGGTGATTGGTTGAACGGCCTGAAAGACGATCGGGTGGAGCGTGGTGCGTCCTACACGTTGGCGGCCTTTTCCTGCTCCAGCTGGCGGAGCGATTCCACCAGGGTGGACAGGATGGGCTCGGTGCCGCGGCGGTGCAGGGTGAGGGAGAGCGGGATCGGGCGGCGCACCTCCACCTCGAACTGCCGGGCGGCGAGGACCCGCTGCAGCACCACCATGCGGGGGACCACCCCCTTGCGGAAGTTGAGGCGCACGTCCCAGGAGCGCACCAGCAGCCGCTCGATCCCCAGCGCGCCCCCCAGCAGGCGCAGCGCGGCGGTGGCGAGCAGCGCCTCCACCTCGGGCGGGATGGGGCCGTAGCGGTCGCGCAGCTCCCTGCGGAGCGCTTCGATCTGCTGGGGGCTCTCCTCGCGCGCCAGCCGCCGGTAGAAGTGGAGCTTCTGCGCCTCGTCGGGAACGTACTCGTCGGGGATCAGCGCCACGCCGTCCACCGACACGTCGGTGGCCTGCCGCGAGGGCGCGCCGCCGTCGCCCTTCATCTGCCGGACGGTCTCCTCCAGCAGGCGCATGTAGGTGTCGAAGCCCACCGCGTGCACGAAGCCGGACTGCTCGGAGCCGAGGATGTTACCCGCGCCGCGCAGCTCCAGGTCCTTGAGGGCGATGCGGTAGCCGCTCCCCAGCTCCGTGTAGTGCTCCAGCACCCGCAGCCGCTTCTCCGCCTCCTCCGACACCTCGTCCGGCACCAGCAGGTAGCAGTAGGCGCGGTGGTGGCTGCGGCCCACGCGCCCGCGGATCTGGTACAGCTGCGACAGGCCGAAGTGGTCCGCGCGGTTGACGATCAGGGTGTTGGCGCGGGGCACGTCCAGCCCCGACTCGATGATGGCCGTGGCGCAGAGGATCTCCACCTCCCCTTCCAGGAAGCGGGTCATCACCTCCTCCAGCTCCTTTTCCTTCATCTGCCCGTGCGCCACCCCCACCCGGGCGTCCGGCACCAGGTCCGCGACCCGCTTCGCCACCACGGGGATGGTCTCCACCCGGTTGTGGACGAAGAACACCTGTCCGCCGCGGTCCAGCTCGCGCCGGATGGCGTCCTCCAGCACCGCGTCCGCCCACGGGAGGACGTGGGTGATGATGGGTTGCCGGTCGCGCGGAGGCGTCTGGATCAGCGTCATGTCCCGCAGCCCGAGCAGCGAGAAGTGCAGCGTGCGCGGGATGGGGGTGGCGGTGAGCGTCAGCACGTCCACCGTGCGCCGCAGCTGCTTGAGCCGTTCCTTGTGCTTGACCCCGAAGCGCTGCTCCTCGTCCACCACGATCAGCCCCAGCTCGTGGAACTTGACGTCGCCGGAAAGCAGGCGGTGAGTGCCCACGATGATGTCCACCTCGCCCCGCTCCAGCCGCTCCAGCGCGACCGCCTGCTCCTTCGCCGTGCGGAAGCGGGACAGGGCTTCGATCCGCACCGGGAAGTCGGCCAGGCGCTCGGCGAAGGTGTGCAGGTGCTGCTCGGCGAGGATGGTGGTGGGGACCAGCACCGCCACCTGCCTGCCGTCCTGCACCGCCTTGAAGGCCGCGCGGATGGCGATCTCGGTCTTGCCGTACCCCACGTCGCCGCAGATCAGCCGGTCCATGGGACGCGCGGACTCCATGTCGCGCTTGACGTCCTCGGTGGCCTGCCGCTGGTCCGGCGTGTCCTCGAACAGGAAGGCCGACTCCATCTCGCGCTGCCAGCGGGTGTCCGCGGCAAAGGCGTATCCTTTCTCGGCCTCGCGGGCGGCGTACAGCTCCAGGAGCTCCGCCGTCATCTCCGCGATCGCCTTTTTCGTCTTCTGCTTGGTGCGCGTCCACTCCTTGCCGCCGATCTTGTGGACCCGCGGCGGAGGCCCCTCGTCGTTGTCCGAGACCCAGCGCTCGATCAGGTCCACGCGGTGCACGGGAACGCGCAGCAATTCCCCGCCGGCGTACTCGATCACCAGCGTCTCGAACTCCTCCTCGCCGACGCGCACGCGCTCCATCCGGCGGAACTGCCCCACGCCGTGGTCCATGTGGACCACGTACTCCCCCGGCTTGAGCGCCGAGATGCTTTCCAGCGCCGCGCCCCCCCGGAAGCGCCGCTTGCGCCGGATGCGGCGGGTGCGGCGGAAGATCTCGTGGTCGGTGAGGACCCGCAGCGGCGGGTCGGCGTCGGCCAGGATGAAGCCGCCGCTGACGGAGCCCAGCGCCAGGGTGACGTCGGACCGGACGCGCAGCTCGTCCAGCAGCTCCTGCAGGCGCTCCAGCTGGCCCTGGTTGTCGCACAGCACCAGCGAGCGCTCGCCGCGGGCCGCGCCTGCGCGCAGTACCTCGCCCAGCCGCGCCATGTCGCGGTCGATGGCCTCCGGCGGGGCGGCGCGGAAGCGCAGCGCCCGCGCCGCCGCGGGCCCCTCGGCCACGAACATCTGCGGAAAGGCGTCCAGCCGCGCGGCGGCGTCGTCCGCCGCGAGGAAGAGCGCCTCGGGGGGCTCGGGGCGGGCCCCGCGCTGCTCCTCGGCCAGGTGCAGGCGCTGCACCTCGGCCCAGGTGCGCTCCAGCTCCGCGTGCGTCGCCCCGGCGGTGAGGTGCACCAGCACCGTGTCCGGGGGAAGGTACTCCAGGAGCGAGCGCCGGGGGCCGGGGGCGTCGCCGGCCGGCGTGGCGCGCTGCCGCCCGTCCGCCGCGGAGGCCGGGCGCAGGTCCAGGGGGAGCACCTGGATGGCGTCGACGGTGCGGACGGAAAGCTGGGAAAGCAGGTCGAAGTGGCGGATGGACTCCACCTGGTCGCCCCAGAACTCGATCCGCGCCGGCTCCGGCGTCCCGAAGCCGAACACGTCCACGATCCCCCCGCGGAGCGCGAACTGGCCCACCTCCTCCACGGTGGCCACGCGCTCGAACCCCATCTCCTCCAGCCGGGCGCTCAGGTCGGCGGGGCGGATCTCCTCGCCGGTCTTCAGCTCCAGCCGCAGGTCCTCCAGCCCCTCCACCGCCGGGGACAGCTCCTGCAGCGCGCGGGTGGTGGTCACCAGCAGCGCCGTGCGGCCGCCCAGCAGCGCCTCCAGCGCCTCCACGCGGGCCCCGCCGATCTCCACGTGCGGCTCTCCCTCCTCGTAGGGGAGGGATTCGCGCTGCGGGTAGAGCTGGACGGCGCCCTCGCCCAGGAGCGCCTCCAGGTCGCTGCTCACCTGCTCGGCGCCGTCCGGCGTGGAAGCCACCAGCAGCCAGATCCGCTCGGGGCGGGCGCGGTGCAGCGCCCCCACCAGCACGGCCGGGGACGCGCCGGCCAGCCCCTCCACGAGCACCGACTCTCCCGCGCGCGGGAGCCCGGATGCCAGCTCGCGGAACGCGGGGACGGAGCGGAACGCTTCGATCAGGAGCGGATGCGGCACGGCCTGCGGCGGGGGGAGGACGGGTGCGGGTCAGGCGCGGCGCGCCGCCACGGTTGATCTTGCGCCGCCGATCCGATACCATCCGGGAGGCGCGGTCGCACGGCGGCCCCGGAGCGCGCACGCCGCGCACGCCGGGGGACAAACGTCGCAAGCTAAGGGGACCCGGCACCGCGCGTCAACCGCCGGGCGTCCCGCGCCCGCCCGGTCCGGCGCCGCTCCCCGTCCGCCGCGCGGACACACGCTGTCCCCCGCGGGAGACGCCGCCGCGCGCGCCGCCGCCCCCCCGGCGGTCCAAGTCGTTTGCCGACAACGCTGTCTCCCGCGCCTCCCACGCGGAACGCGCCTTGCCCTTTTTCTCCGTGCACCCCAGCGGAGCCCTTTCCATGAACAAGATCCTTCCCGTCCTCGCGCTGCTCGCCGTATGCGGCACCGCGGGAGCAGCCCCCGCCCGCGCCGCCGGCGGACCCGCCGCGGCCGCCGCCGCCCCCGACCAGGGCTACGACCTGCGCGTCCGCGTCTGGGCGGACGCGGACCGCGACCAGTTCCGCTCCGGCGAGCGGATCCGCATGCAGTTCAACGCCAACCGCAGCGCCTACGCCGCGGTGGTGCACATCACCACCGACGGCGAGGTGGAGTTCCTGTTCCCGCGCTCGCCGTGGGACGACGGCTACGTCCAGGGCGGGCGCAGCTACTCGCTCCCCTACGCGGGCGGCGGGTACGCCTCGTCGTGGACGGTGCGCGGGGCGCCCGGGATCGGGTACGTGTTCGTGATCGCCTCGGACGAGCCGCTGGACTTCCGCGGCTTCCAGGACGGCCGCGGCCGCTCGTCGTGGGGCTACCGCACCATCGGCTCGTCGTTCCGCGGCGACCCGTACTACGCCCTGGACCGCCTCGTGGACGAGCTGGTGCCGGACCCGGACTACGCGGACTACGCCACCGACTCGTACGCGTACCACGTGGGCGGGCGGCACGCGTACCCGCGCTGGTCGTGCTACGACGGCTACGCCGACGCGTACGCCTGGGGAGGGTACTACGACCGCTGCGACCGGCTGGTGGTTTTGCTCCGGTACGACCCGTACTATTATCAACCGCACCGCTACCCGCGCTCCCGCGGCTACTATCTTGCGGACCGGTACTACGCGGACGGCCGCCGCCGGCAGCCCGAGCACCGCTACAAGGAGCCGCGCGCCGCGGAGGGCCGCGACGCCTACGGCGACCGGACGCGGGGCGGGGGCTACGACGCGCCGCCGCTGCGCCGCTCGGGCGACTCGTACGACCCGCCGGCGCGGACGCGGCCGGAGCCCCGCTCGGGCGGCGGGGACGGCGGCGGCTACACCCGGGCCGACTGGCAGCAGGGCCAGCAGCCCACGCAGGAGGGGAAGCGGCCGCGCGAGGAGCGACCCCGCACGGAGGAGCGGACGCGGCCCACTCTGCAGCGCCGCCCCACCGAGCCGGAAACCTCCCGCCCGCGGGTGACCGCGCCGCAGCGGGAGCCCCGGCAGGAAGCGCCGCCGCGGCGGGAAGCCCCGCCGCAGCGCGAGTCCACGCGCGAGCGTCCGCGCTCCGAGCCGTCTGCGAACCACGAACGTTCCCGACCCTCCGCGGGGGGCAGCGCCCGCGTCCGCCCGGGGGGAGAACTGTAGGCCGAGGCCTACCCAACCCCATCCGGAGGACCCGATGTCGCAACGCCCGTCCGTTGCCCTTCCACTCGGTGCGGCGCTCGCCCTCGCGGCGTGCGCCGCACCCGTTTCCGGCGTGCCCGCCCAGCAGCCCGTCCCCGCGTCCGCGGAGGCGGCCGCCGCCCCCGCCGGCTCGGCGGTGGACCGGGCCGCGGCCACCATCACCCCCGAGGACCTGCTCTCGCGCATCTCGTTCCTGGCTTCCGACGCCATGCGCGGGCGCGACACGCCCAGCCGCGAGCTGAACATCGTGGCGGAAGCGCTGATCGACCACCACCGGCGGCTGGGCCTGGAGCCGGCGGGGGAGAACGGCACCTACTACCAGTGGTACCCCTTCCCGCTGCGCGGCCTTTCCGCGGCGGGGGCCCGGCTGGAGGTGGCCGGCGGCGGCGCGCGGCAGACGCTGCGCCTGGGCCGGGACTTCTTCACCCGCGGCGGCACCACGGCGGACGTGAGCGGCGCGCTGGTGTACGTGGGGAAGGGGACGCAGGCGTCGTTCGGGGGCGCGGGGGCGCTGCGCGAGCGCATCGCGGTGGCCGCGCTCCCGGGCACCGGGAACCGGGCGTGGCGCACCGAGCGCAACCGGCAGGTGTCCGAGGCGCAGCGGGCGGGGGCGAGCGCCCTGATCCACGTGCTGGACGCCGCCTGGGGGGCGGACAGCATCGCCAAGTACGCCGCGGCCGCGGAGGAGCCCGGCCGGGTGCTGGGGGGAACCACGGCGTTCCCGGAGTTCTTCGTGACGCAGGCCGCCGCGCGCCGCATGTTCAGCGCGGGCAACCTGGCCTTCGAGGCGGCGTGGACCCGCGGGCAGAGCGCCGACATGCAGCCGGTGGCGCTCTCCGGCGTGCGGGTGACCGCGGCGGCCCCGTTCCGCGAGCTCGACCAGGCCCGGGCGCCCAACGTGGTGGCGGTGCTGCGCGGGAGCGACCCGGCGCTGCGCGACGAGTACGTGATCGTGTCGGCGCACATGGACCACATCGGCGTGAGCCGCACGCCGGTGAACGGCGACTCCATCAACAACGGCGCCGACGACGACGCGTCCGGCACCGCCGGCCTGATGGAGATCGCCGAGGCGCTGGCCTCCATGCCCACGCGCCCGCGCCGCTCGGTGGTGTTCCTGCACGTGAGCGGCGAGGAGAAGGGGCTGCTGGGCTCGGAGTGGTACTCGGACCACCCCACGCTGCCGCTCCCGCAGATCGTGGCCAACATCAACGTGGACATGATCGGCCGCAACGCGACGGACAGCATCGTGGTGATCGGCAAGACGTACTCCACCATGGGCCCGCAGGTGAACGCCATCCGCGCCCGGCACCCGGAGCTGAACCTGGTGGCCGCGGACGACATCTGGCCGGACGAGCGCTTCTTCTTCCGCTCGGACCACTTCAACTTCGCGCGCAAGGAGGTCCCGGCGATCTTCTTCTTCAGCGGGGTGCACGAGGACTACCACCGTCCCTCGGACGAGGTGGCGAAGATCGACGAGAGCAAGGCGGCGCGCGTGGCGCGGCTGGTGTTCTACCTGACGCACGAGGTCGCCAACGCCGACCAGCGGCCGCAGTGGGATCCCGCGGGGCTGGCGGAGGTGCGGGCGATGGTGCGGTGAGGGTTTCCTGAAGACGGTCTTTTTGCAGGTTCGACGTGACGAAGGGGCCCGGCGCGCTGCCGGGTCCCTTCTTTCTCGGGTCCGATTCGGGCCGGGGCGGGTTCGTGCAGTGGGGCCGCTCCGGAGCCCGGCGGTACTGCTGCCGGTCTCCTGCACGGGCTTCGGGAGCCAGGCCAAACAGCCGGCCTGTCTCCCTGCGCCGGAGGGAGCCAGCCGAAACTGCCCGGCTATCTCCCTCCGCAACGGATCATGGGGATACTGCGGAACTGCGAACGGCTCGCGTCGGCGGGGTTCGGTGCGCGGTGGTCCGGCCCTCTCCCCCCGGCCCCCTCCCCCGCAAGCGGGAGAGGGGGAGAACGGCGTGCGCTCCGTCGAGCACGGAGCGGGTCCACAACGACGAACGGCGCCCCCTCGCGGGAGCGCCGTTCGCCGTTGCAGTTCGCCGTCGCCGTCCCAGCAGTACCCATATCCATCTGTTCGGTGGGAGACTCGCCGGCCGTTTGGCGAGGCTCACTCCGGCGGAGGGAAACCCGCCGGCCGTTTGGCGGGGTTCCCGGAGCCCGCGGAGGAGACGGACGGCAGTATCGTCCGGCTCCGTAGCGCCCGCAAGATCCGCCGAAGACGCGCCTAAGGAACCCGGACGGAAAGCCCGAAGCTGCCAACGTACCCGTTGCGGGAAGCGTCGTCGCTCGCGGAGCCGGTCGTGAGGCGCGCGATGCCCAGGTCGATCGGGCCGAGCGTGACGCCGCCGCCCAGGATGCTCCCCTCCTCCAGGTCGGACGACCAGCCCACGCGCACCGTGCCCACCGGGAGCTTCTGCTGCAGACCCACGCCGGCGAGCGTGCTCCAGCGGCCGGCGAGGCGGCCCTCCGACAGGTCGTCGTGGTACGCGCCGGTCAGCGTGGTGCCGGTGGGGAGCGTCCAGGCGGCGCCCAGGCGCAGCGTGGTGGGGAGCTCCGCGTCGTCCAGCAGGCCCTGCGCCACCTCGGCGAAGCGGCCCGTGGGGACCGCGCCCAGCTCGGCCTCGCTCTGCTCGTAGCGATTGCGGACGACCTGGAAGTCGGAGTCGCGAAAGTCGGCGCGGGTCAGCGTCACGCTGCGGCCGTCCAGCTCCTCGCTCCACTCCATGGAGTGCACCGCGTTGGCGACGGCGGCGCTCAGCACCAGCCCGGACACCGGCTGGAGCGCGGCGCCCACGTCCAGGCCCCACCCCTTGCCGCCGTGCGAGTTGACGCCCACGTAGTCCACGCGGATGTCGCGCGTGGCCAGGTCGTAGGTGGGCTCGAAGGCGCGCGTCTGCACCAGGCCGCGGCCCACGTAGTAGTGGCCGGTGACGCCCACGCTCAGCGGGCCCGCCCCGCGGCCGTACGCGGCGGCGAAGTCCCAGTAGGTGGCGCGGCTGCCGCGGGTGTCGCCCACGCTGTAGTCGGTGCGGCCCTGCTGGTAGCCGTTCAGGAACAGGTCCACCACGTCCCTGCCCACCGTGTGCGACCCCAGGAAGCCGTAGGCCACGCCCAGCGCGAAGCCGCCGTACTGGTAGGTGACCAGCGGGGCGCGCACGTCGCCCTCCAGCGCCGTCCCCCCGGCGGGGATGTCGGCCAGCAGCGAGCTGCGCTGCTCGTCGCTCAGGTCGTCGTAGTTGAAGTAGTCGCGCAGGTCCATCAGCTGGGGGCCCAGCACCGTGGCCCCGGCGGTCACCTGCGGAAAGCCCAGCGACCAGCGCGGGCTCCCGGCGAGCCCCAGGATGGCCGGGTTGGCGAACACCGCTTCGTGGCCGCGCGCGGCACCCACGTAGGCGCCCGCGACGCCCAGCGCGCGCGGGTTCAGGGGGATCTGCGCGGCCGCGGGGGAGGCGAGCGCGGCGGCGGCAAGCGATGCGCCGAGGACCCCGGCGCCGGTCCGGTTGAGCACGTTCATGGTACGTCCGTACATCTGGGGGTGGAGGGCGGCGGGCGCCGCGCGGTGCGGGTGAGCTCTACTACACGTCTGCCACACATCTGTTTCCGGCTCGTGCGGCCGGGCACTTCAGCCGACAGCCCCTCCTGGAAGCAGGGCCGGGAGGGGCTGCGGCGGCGGAGGGGTGCGTTTCGGCGGGCGGAGGACCAGCGGGACCGGTGCGAGCGGCTTCGTAAAGGGCAACGGCGGTGCCAGGGTGCAACGAAATGGACCCGGAGCGGCGGGATCCACGGCGGCGCCTGGAAAATCACGTTACAGGCGGGGCTGGCCCGTGGGCGGGCGGGGGCGCGCGGGCGGCGGCAAATCGCCGCGTTCCTTGCAACGTGCGGCACGCCGGGGCTTCCTGAGTGTACCTGGGGCGGATAAATTCATCGCGGCCCGGCCCCCGGGGAGCAGTCTCCACTTTCGCGGAACCTCGCTTTGCGCATCGAGCACATTCGGAACTTCTGCATCGTCGCCCACATCGACCACGGCAAGTCCACGCTGGCCGACCGGCTGATCGAGGCGACCGGGACCCTCCAGCTCCGGGAGATGAAGGAGCAGGTCCTGGACTCCATGGACATCGAGCGCGAGCGGGGGATCACCATCAAGCTGAACGCCGTGCGCATGACGTACGGCGCGCGCGACGGCCGCAGCTACCAGCTCAACCTGATCGACACGCCGGGGCACGTGGACTTCACCTACGAGGTGTCGCGCTCGCTCGCCGCGTGCGAGGGCGCCATCCTGGTGGTGGACGCGTCGCAGGGCGTGCAGGCGCAGACGCTCTCCAACCTGTTCCTGGCCATGGAGGCGGGGCTGGAGATCGTCCCCGTGCTCAACAAGATCGACCTGCCCGGCGCGGAGCCGGAGCGGCGCCGCGAGGAGCTGGTGGACCTGCTGGGGGTGGACCCGGACGAAGTGCTCCTGGCCTCGGCCAAGGCGGGAATCGGGATCGAGGACATCCTGGAGGCGGTGGTGGCCCGCGTCCCGCCGCCGCAGGGCGACCCGGAGGCCCCGCCGCGCGCGCTGATCTTCGACTCGTACTACGACAAGTACGTGGGCGCGGTCCCCAGCATCCGCGTGGTGGACGGGGTGTTCCGGCAGGGGACGCGCATCGCCTTCGGGGCCAACGACGCGGTGTACCCCATCGACGAGGTGGGCTACCTGCAGCTGGGCCGCTTCCCCACGCCGGAGCTGCGGCCGGGCGAGGTGGGGTACATGATCGCCGGGATCAAGCAGGTGTCGCACACCCGCTCCGGCGACACCATCCTGGACGCGGACAACCCGGCGGACGAGCTGATCCCGGGCTTCCAGGAGGTGAAGCCCATGGTGTTCGCGGGGATCTACACCACCGCCACCGAGCAGTACGAGGAGCTGCGCGACGCGCTCTCCAAGCTCAAGCTCAACGACGCCTCGCTCACCTACGAGCCGGAGTCGTCCACGGCGCTGGGCTTCGGCTTCCGCTGCGGCTTCCTGGGGCTGCTGCACCTGGAGATCATCCAGGAGCGGCTGGAGCGCGAGTTCGACCTGGACCTGATCACCACCGTCCCCAACGTGAAGTACCGGGTGATCATGACCGCGGGCGACGAGCTGTGGGTGGAGAGCCCCAGCGCGCTCCCGGACCCCACCCGCATCGACCGCATCGAGGAGCCGTACGTCCGCGCGCGCATCATGTGCCCGGCGGAGTACATCGGCGGGGTCCAGAAGCTGTGCCACGAGCGCCGCGGCGACTTCCGGGGGATGAGCTACCCGGACCCGCAGCGGGTGGAGCTCAGCTACGACCTGCCGCTGGCGGAGATCGTGCTGGACTTCTACGACCGCCTCAAGTCGTCCACGCGCGGCTACGCGTCGCTGGACTACGACCTGGGCGAGTACCGCGCCAACCCGCTGGTCAAGCTGGACATGCTGATCAACGGCGACCCGGTGGACGCGTTCAGCGTCATCATCCACCGCGACAAGGCGTTCGAGTACGGGCGCACCATCGCGGAAAAGCTGCGGCAGCTGATCCCCCGGCAGATGTTCGAGGTGGCGATCCAGGCGGCCATCGGCAACAAGATCATCGCCCGCGAAAGCATTTCGGCGCTGCGCAAAAACGTGACGGCCAAGTGCTACGGCGGCGACATCTCCCGCAAGCGCAAGCTCCTGGAGAAGCAGAAGGAGGGGAAGAAGCGGATGAAGCAGGTGGGCACCGTGGAGATCCCCCAGGAGGCGTTCCTGGCGGTCCTGAAGGTGGGCGAGTAACGTCTTCTTTCGGCGGGCTCCGGGCGAATCCCGGCTGCGCCGGGACCGCGCTCTATTCCGCTGGACATGAAACGACCATGTCCAGCGGAACGGAGCCTCGCCAAACAGCCGGCGAGTCTCCGCCCTCCGGGTCACGATCGCTTTCGCAACTGCTGAACTGCGCTGCCAGATGTCCGCTCCGTCCGCTTCCGTCGTGGTCACCACGTACAACCAGCCGCGGCAGCTGGAGCTGGTGCTGTGGGGGTACGCGGTGCAGACGCGGCGGGACTTCCAGGTGGTGGTGGCGGACGACGGCTCCGGCGCGGAGACGCGGGAAGCGGTGGAGCGGGTGCGGGCTGATTCCGGGCTGGACGTGCTGCACGTGTGGCACGAGGACCGGGGGTTCAGGAAGACGGAGATTCTGAACCGGGCGATCCTGGCGGCGGCGGCGGACTACCTGGTGTTCACGGACGGGGACTGCATCCCGCGGCGCGACTTCGTGGACGCGCACCTGAGGCTGCGCGAGCCGGGGCGCTTCCTTTCGGGCGGGTACCTCAAGCTGCCGCGGGGGGTCAGCGCGCGCATCGGGGTGGAGGACGTGCGCGAGGGGCGCGCGGCGGACCCGGGGTGGCTGCGGCGGCAGGGGTGGCGGCCGGGCCGGCACGCGCTGCGGCTGCTCGCCCCCGGGGCGCTGCCGCGGCTGCTGGACGCGGCGACGCCCACGCGCCCCACCTGGAACGGCCACAACGCCTCCACCTGGAAGGAGGCGCTGCTGCGCGTGAACGGCTTCGACCTGGACATGGGCTACGGCGGGCTGGACCGGGCGGTGGGGGAGATGCTGGAGAACGCGGGGGTGCGCGGCAAGCAGGTGAGGTTCCGCGCGGCGTGCCTGCACCTGTGGCACGAGCGGCCGTACGAGGATCCGGAGAAGTGGCGCCGCAACCACGCGCTGCGCGCCCGCATCCGGCGGGAGGGAATCGCTCGTACCGAGCGGGGGATCGCGGAGGTGGCGGCGGGGCTGGAGGGGGACTCTTGAGCGGGGGAGCTATGGACAAGCGCTGGATCGTCGGCGTGGACCTGGGCGGCACCAACATCGTGGTTGGGCTGCTGCCCATCGAGGGCGGGGAGGTGCTGGGGCTGCGCTCCATGCCCACGGATTCCGGGCGCGGGGCCAAGTTCGTGGTGGACCGCATCAACGGGATGGTGGAGCAGGCCATCGCCGAGGTGCTGGCCTCGGAGGAGGGCACGCGCGACCAGATCGCGGGGGTGGGGATCGGCTCGCCGGGCCCCCTGGACCGCCGCACGGGCACGGTCATCAACACGCCCAACCTGGGGTGGCGCAACTTCCCGCTCCGCGACCTGATCTCCAACGCCGTCCACCTCCCGGCGACGCTGGACAACGACGCCAACTGCGCCACCTACGGCGAGTGGTGGCTGGGCGCCGGGCGCGGCACGCGGGCGCTGGTGGGGCTGACGCTGGGGACGGGGATCGGCGGGGGGATCGTGCTGGGCGGCGAGATCTTCCACGGCTGCTCGGACGTGGCGGGGGAGATCGGCCACATGACCATCGACTCCAACGGACGGCGCTGCAAGTGCGGCAACTACGGGTGCCTGGAGCAGTACGCCTCCGGCCCGGCCATCGCGCTGCGCGCCGTGGAGGGGATCGAGGCGGGCGCCGAGTCGGTGCTGGAGGAGATGGTGAACGGCCGGCTGGAGGACGTCACCGCGGCCACCGTGTACGAGGCCACGGTGCAGGGCGACGCGTACGCCACCGAGGTGATGAAGGACACGGCCAAGTTCCTGGGGGCCGGCGTGGCGAGCATCATCAACATCCTCAACCCGGAGATGGTGGTGATCGCCGGCGGCGTCACCCGCGCCGGGGACACGCTCTTCGAGCCGCTGCGCGCGGAGGTGCGGCGCCGCGCCTTCAAGTCGGCCCAGGAGTGCTGCCGCATCGTGTCGGCGGAGCTGCCGGGGACGGCGGGGGTGGTGGGCGCCGCGGCGGTGTTCAAGCGGGAAACGTACGGGCACGTGTGACCCGGCGAGTGCGAAAGTGCGTGAGTGCCGAAAAGTGCGAGAGTGTAAGACGGAACGGCGCCCCACGGGCGCCGTTCGCGCTGGTGGGTCCACCGCTGACGGGAGGAGTCGATGAAGCGGCTCGGGGTGCTGGGCACCTTGGTGTGGGACCGCATCTGGACGCTGGAGGACGCGGAGCGCGGGGAGCCGTTTTCGTCGTGGGGCGGGGTGGCGTACTCGCTGGCGTCCGCGGCGGCGGCGCGGCCGGAGGGGTGGGAGGTGGTGCCGGTGGTGAAGGTGGGGCGCGACCTGGAGGCGGAGGCGCGGGAGCTGCTGGCGGCGCTCCCCGGGGTGGAGGCGGGCGCGGCGCTGGTGGTGGTGCCGGAGGACAACAACCGGGTGGAGCTGCGCTACACGGACGGCGCGCACCGGGGAGAGCGGCTCACGGGCGGCGTCCCCGGGTGGACGTGGCGGGAGCTGGAGCCGCACGTGGCGGGGCTGGACGCGCTGTACGTCAACTTCATCACGGGCTTCGAGATGGAGCTGGCGGACGCGGAGGCGCTGCGGCGCGCCTTCGCCGGGCCGCTGTACTCGGACCTGCACTCGCTCTTCCTGGGCTGCCCGGGCGCGGGAACGCGCGTGCTGCGCACGCTCCCCGACTGGGAGCGCTGGGCGGCGTGCTTCGACGGGGTACAGCTCAACGAGCGCGAGCTGGGGACGCTGGACGGGGCGGGGGACTGGACGGAGGCCGCGGCGCGGGTGCTGGACGCGGGGCCCGCCCTGGCCGTGGTGACGCTGGGCGCGGAGGGGGCGGCGTACGCGCGCCGGGGCGGGCACCCTTCCTCTCCGGAGGCTTGGGCGGGGCTGCGCGGCGCTCCCCGCGGCGCGGCCGTGGAGGTGGGGACCGTGCCCCCGGCGGCGTCCGTGGACGGCGATCCGACCGGGGCCGGGGACGTGTGGGGGCTGGCCTTCTTCTGCGGGCTGCTGGGCGGGCTGGAGCTGGAGGCGGCGATGCGGCGGGCGCACGAGGTCGCGGCGCGGAAGCTCGGGTTCCGCGGGGCGTCGGGGCTGTACGCGCACCTCGCCGGCTGACGCGTCGCCCGGGCTTTGACGGCTACGGCGGCGCGCTCCGGTGGGCTCCGGGTATGGGGTCGGCCGGGGGAGGCTGCTCCGTCGGTGCGAACTCGCCCACCGGTGGAGTGAGGGCGAGATCACGTGGCTCGGACATACGCTCTCCTGCGCAGCCTCCCCCGACCTCCCGGTGAGATCGCAGACGGCAACGGCCGGCGGGTGTAGGCCGCCTTCGAACTAACGTGAAAACATCGCGCCCAAATTGCAGTTCGGGTTTTGTTTATCGGACGCCAGCTCGAAACCGCGTGAGGGATTTCGGCCCGAAGGGGCGAGACCCCGCGGGGCAGTTTCCGCGGGGGCTCGACTCCGTTGAGCAGCGTTGTTTGCTGCTCTACGGAGCCGAAGCCCGACCCCGGCGCAGCCGGGGGCACGCCCGAACCCGCGGTTCAAATCAGTCGCCCTTCCGACGCCCCCGGCCGCGTGTTACTTTCCCGCGTCCCATCCACCCCCGACCGTACGGCCGCATGACGCGAGTGCTGGAGGTCCCCCAGAGGCTGGACCAGGACGCCTTCGACGTGCTGGTGGCCGCGGCCGCCGAGGCCGGCGACGAGCGCGTGCTGGTGGACGCGCGCCACGTGCGCTGGGCGGACCCGTACGGGATGATCGGGCTGCTGGCGCTGGGCGAGACGCTGCGCCGGGGCGACGTGCGCCCCCTGCTTGAGCTGCCGCAGACGCCGGAGGTGGCCAGCTACCTGGCGCGCATGGGCTTCGTGCGGCAGGCGGGGGCGATCTTCGAGATGGCGCAGCCGGCGAAGCAGCGCGCGGTCAAGGAGAGCAGCGTGCTGCTGGAGATCACCCGGGTGCAGTCGCACGAGGACGTGCACGGGGTGATCGACGTGCTCAACGAGGGCCGCATCAGCGCCCTGCTGGGGGAGCAGCTGGGGTACTCGCGGGCGGACTCCATCGGCTTCAGCATGCTGCTCTCGGAGGTGTCGCAGAACATCATCGAGCACGCGGACGCGCCGGGGTGGGTGGGGATCCAGATCTACAACTGGGCCAAGCGGCTGGGCCGCAAGGTGGCGGTGATCGCGGTGATGGACCTGGGGGTGGGCTTCAAGGGCTCGCTCGCCAAGGAGCACGCGGCGCGCTTCGGCGACCGCTGGGGCGACGCCACGGCGCTGGAGGCGGCGTTCATCCACGGGATCACGCGCTTCCGCGACCCCGGCCGCGGCCAGGGCCTCAAGCAGATCCGCAAGAAGGTGGGGCGCTGGGGCGGCAAGATCGCCATCCGCAGCGGCACCGCCCGCATCGCCGACGTCCCGGACTGGGACGACGCCGACCCGATGACCAAGGACCTGGCCTTCTTCCCCGGCGCGCAGATCCTGATCGTGCTGCCGGCAAAGGAATAGGGAACAGGGAACAGCCTGCAACTGCCGTTGTCTTTGAAGGCTGTAACGTGTCCCCTTTAGCCTGCAGTTCTTGCACTTTCGCACTTTCGCACTTCTCACCCGGGAGCATGCCGATGAAGACCGTCACCTTCCAGACCAACAAGGGCACTTTCTCCGCCGAGCTGTACGACAAGGAGGCGCCGGGAACGGCGGCCAACTTCGAGAAGCTGGTGAGCTCGGGCTTCTACGACGGGATCATCTTCCACCGCGTCATCCCCGAGTTCGTGGTGCAGGGCGGCGACCCCATCACCAAGGACAAGGGGCTCAACCACCCGTCGGTGGGCTCGGGCGGGCCGGGGTACAAGATCAAGTGCGAGACGCAGGGGAACCCGCGCACGCACAAGGTGGGCGCGCTCTCCATGGCGCACGCGGGCAAGGACACGGGCGGAAGCCAGTTCTTCATCGTGCTCAGCGAGGCCAACACCCGGCACCTGAACGGGGTGCACACGGTGTTCGGGCAGGTGACGGAGGGGCTGGACGTGATCACGCAGCTGGAGCGCGGCGACGTGATGGAGAAGGTGACCGTCTCGGACTCCGCCGCGGCCTGAAGCGTGCTCCCCGAGCGCAGGGTATCGCCGCTCGCCATCGACCTGACGCTCCTCCACCGGCGCTCCATCACCTCGCTCTTCAGCAACCTGGTGACCCGCCCCACGGGGCGGGCCGTCCGGACAGGGGTGGAGAGCCAGATCGCGGAGATGGACGGGGAGCACTCCGTGTGCCTGTCGGTGCTGGACTTCTCGCAGGTGCGGGTGCTGGACTATTCCTGCGCGGACGAGATCGTGGCGAAGCTGCTCCTGCGCTACCTGGGCCCGGACCGCCCGGCCGAGGCCTTCTTCCTGTTCCGCGGCCTGCACGAGCACCACCGCGAGCCGGTGGAGGAGGTGCTGGAGCACCACGACATCCTCGCCGTGGCCGAGTTCGAGGAGGCGGGCTTCCAGCTCCTCGGCAAGGCCCACCCGGTGCAGCGCGGCTGCTGGGAGGCGACGCTCCGCGCCGGCCGCGCCTCGGCGGCGGAGGTGGCGGCGGCGGCGGGGATGGTGGCGGACGCGGCCGCGGCGGTGCTCGGGGGGCTGGCGGCGCGCCGGGTGGTGATCGCCTACCGGGACGGGACCTTCTGCTCGCTGCCGCACTTTCTCCAGGAGTGAGATGACGCCAGAGCTGCGCTCGGCCGGCCTGTCCACGCGCGCCGTGCACGCCGGCGACCCCGCCCGCGCGACGGACGCGCCGGTGAACACGCCCATCGTCCAGAGCTCCACCTTCTACGCGGACCCGGACGGGGCGGGGGAGCTGCTGTACTCGCGCTACGGCAACGGCCCCAACAACGTGGCGGTGGAGGAGCGCATCGCGGCGCTGGAGGGCGCGGAGGACTGCGTCGCCGTGGGGAGCGGGATGGCGGCCATGGCGTGCGCGCTGCTGGCGTGCGTGCGCGCGGGCGACCACGTGCTTGCTGCGGAGGCGCTGTACGGCGGGACGCGGACGCTGCTGGCGCGCGAGCTGTCGCGCCTGGGGGTGGAGTCCACCTTCGTGGACTTCTTCGCGGAGGACTGGCGCGGCGCGCTCCGCCCAAACACCCGTGTCCTGCTCGCGGAAACGGTCTCCAACCCGCTGCTGCGGGTGCCGGATCTGCGTCCGCTGGCGGCGGCGGCGCACGAGGCGGGGGCGGTGCTGGTGGTGGACTCCACCTTCGCGACGCCGGTGAACGCGCGCCCGCTGGAGAGCGGCGCGGACCTGGTGGTGCACAGCGCCACCAAGTACCTGGGCGGCCACAGCGACCTCACGGCGGGCGCGGTGCTGGGCGGCGCGGAGCTCGTGGGCGAGGTGCGCAGGCGGGCGCAGGTGTGGGGCCCGGCGCTGGACCCGCACGCGGCGTGGCTGCTGGAGCGGGGGATCAAGACGCTGCCGCTGCGCATGGAGCGCCACAACCGCAACGGGCTGGAGGTGGCGCGCCGGGTGGAGGGGCTGGCGGGGGTGGCGCGGGTGCACTACCCGGGGCTCCCCTCGCACCCGGACCACGAGGTCGCGCGGCGGGTGCTGTGGGGCTTCGGGGGGATGGTGGGGATCGAGGTGGAGGGCGGGGGCGAGGCGGCGGGCCGGTTCGTGCGGGCGCTGCGCCTGGCCAAGCCGGCGCCCAGCCTGGGCGGGGTGGAGACGCTGGTCTCGGAGCCGCGCTTCACCTCGCACGCGGCGTTCACGCCGGCGGAAAGGGCATCGCTGGGGATCCGCGACGGCTTCTTCCGCTTCTCGCTGGGGATAGAGGACGCGGACGACCTCGTGGCGGACGTCGAGCAGGCGCTGGAGGCGATGCGCGGCGCGTGACGCGCGGGGCGGGCGAGGCGCGATGGCTGCGAAACGGCGACCCGGAGAGGGCGTATGGCGGCTGGAGCGGTGAAGGAAGGGGTGCGGCGCCTGGTGCGGCAGCTGGGGGTGGACGTGGTCACGTACCCGCGGTGGAACACCACACCCTGGGCGCTCAGGAAGCTCCTCCCGCAGCTCGGGGTGGACTGCGTGCTGGACGTGGGCGCGCACTACGGCGAGTTCGGCGCCACGCTGCGGGGGATCGGGTACCGGGGGGAGATCGTTTCTTTCGAGCCCATCCCGGAAAGCTTCGCGCGGCTCCGCGAGCGATGCTCGGCCGACCCGAAGTGGCGCGCGCTTCCCCTGGCGATCGGCTCCGAGGACGGGGAGCTCCCCATCCACGTGACCGCCGGAACGGAGTTCGCATCCTTCCTCGCGCCGGACGCTGGCGCCTGGCGCGAGTACCGGGACGCGATGCGCGTGGAGCGGACGGAGGTGGTACCGGTCCGCCGGCTGGACGCGGTCCTCGACGAAGCCCTGGCCGGGCTGGACGGCCGCCGCATCTTCCTGAAGTCGGACACGCAGGGATACGACCTGCGCGTGGTCGAGGGCGCGGGCGAGCGGATGCGCGACGTGCTGGGTTTGCAGGCGGAGCTGCCGGTGAAGCCGCTCTACCACGGGATGCCGGGGTTCACGGAGGCGCTGGCGTACCTGGAGGGGCTGGGCCTGGAGCTGTTCGGCCTGTACCCGGTGAACCACGACGGCGACGGCCGCGTGATCGAGTTCGACTGCATGATGCGGAGAGGATGAGCGAAACGGCAGGCGGAGCGGGGTCCGCGGAGCACGCGGGGACGACGCTGGACATCGCGGTGGTGGGGGCGGGGCCCTGCGGGATCGCCGTGGGGATCGCGGCGCGGGAGCGCGGGCTGAGCTGCGCGCTCTTCGACCGGGGCGGGGTGACGCAGGGGATGATGGACCACCCCACCTACACCACCTACTTCAGCGGGCCGGAGAAGCTGGAGCTGGCGGACGTCCCCTTCACCACGGCGGGGGACAAGCCCACCCGGCGCGAGGCGCTGCGCTACTACCGCAAGGTGGTGGCGTACTTCGGGGTGGACGTGCGGCAGTACGAGGACGTGCTCGCCGTGGAGGGAAAGCTCGGCGATTTCCTGCTTCGCACGCGGCGCGGCGACGGCACGGAGCACGAGCACCGGGCCCGGAACGTGGCGGTGGCCACCGGCTACTACGACACGCCGCGGCGCCTGGGCGTCCCCGGGGAGGAGCTCCCCAAGGTGGTGCACTACTTCAGGGACCCGTACCCGTACTTCGACCAGGACGTGGTGGTGGTGGGCGGGGGGAACTCGGCGGCGGACGCGGCGCTGACCGTGTGGCGCGAGGGGGCGCGGGTGACGGTGGTGCACCTGTTCGACGAGCTGGACCGCGGGGTGAAGCCCTGGGTGCGACCGGACATCGACAACCGCATCGCGGAGGGCTCCATCCCCGCGCTCTGGCGGCACCGGGTGGTGGAGGTGCGCTGGCGCGAGGTGGTGGTGGAGAGCCTGGACACGGGCGAGCGGCGCACGCTCCCCAACGACTGGGTGCTGGCGATGACGGGGTACGTCCCCGACCCGGTGCTCCTGCGCTCGCTGGGCGTCCCCATCGACCCGGCGACGGGGATCCCCGCGCACGACCCCGGCACCATGCAGACCCCGGTGCCGGGGGTGTACCTGGCCGGGGTGGTGGCCGCCGGGAACGACGCCAACAAGATCTTCATCGAGAACGGCAAGCTGCACGGCCCGCTGATCGCCGCTTCGGTGGCGGCGGGGCGGGGCGGGTGAGGGAGCCCGCACCGGCGCGGATCCTGCACGACGGCGACGGGTACGATGCGCGTCCACCGGCGCGGATCGGCTTCCCGGCCGCCGGGAAAACTCCGAATTCCTCCCCGACCCCGACGATGAAGAGACTCCTCACCGCATTCGGCATCCTGGCGCTGGCTGCCTGCTATTCGTCCGCCCCGCCGCCGCAGCCGGCGGCTCCGCAGCTGCCCTGGGTGCCCACGCCGCCGGTGTACGCGCTGATCGGGGAGCGCCAGGAGCTGAACCTGACCTCGGTGCAGGTGACGGCGCTGGATTCCATCGGGGTGGCCCTGGCGGCGAGCAACAACCCGGCGCTGACGCAGATCCAGGCGCTGCAGCCCTCGGGCGGCTTCCGCCGGACCAGCGCCGCGGACGTGGAAAAGGCGCGCCCGCTGATCGACTCCATCCGCGAGAACAACCGCCGCGCGCAGGAGGCGGTGCGGGTGCTGCTCACGGAGCAGCAGCGCACCGGCGTGTGCAGGATGTACGCGCCGGACCGGGCGGAGCAGCGCCGCCGCGAGAACGCGCAGCGCCAGGCCCGGGAGATGCCGCGCGGCCGCTTCGAGTCGGACACGGTGATGGCCGCCAGCCTGTTCAGCGGCCCCTGGAGCTTCTGCAACCGCCCGCGGGGCACCGCCGCGGACAGCGCCGCGCGCGCCGCCCGCGCCGACAGCGCTTCGCGGGCTGCCCGCCCGGACACCGTGCGCCGCACGACGCCGTAGCGGCCGGCAGGGTACCGGCGGGGAGCGCCCGGCGCGGATCATTCCGCGCCGGGCGCTTGGCTTTTTCCGTTGCCGCAGGGGGTGCGCGTCGGGGCGGGTCGAGCTGAACTGCGGCGCGCTCCGGGTATGGGGTCGGCCGGGGAGAGGGGGCCTGCCGTCGCGTGAGGGATTTCGGCCCGAAGGGGCGAGACCCGGCGGGGCTGTTTCCGCCGGGGCTCGACTCCGTTACGCACGGTTGTTTCGTGCGTTACGGAGCCGAAGCCCGACCCTGGCGCCAGCCGGGGGCACGCCCCACGCGAAGCGGCCGCGGTTGAAAGCCGTTACACCGCCACCGCCGCCGCGTGCTCCGCGAACATCTCGTGGGCGAGCTGGTTGAACTCCCGCTGCATCTCGTCGTGCTCCTGGGCACACTGGCGGCCGATCTCCGCCAGGCGCGGCTCCCCCATGCGCGTCCCCGCCGCCGCGAAGGTGGCGAAGGTGTCCTGCGACTGGCGGATGGTGACGATGTCGCCCACCAGGCGCAGGAAGTCGCTTTCCCGCATGGCGTCCACGGCGTCGCGGGCCTTGCCCAGCAGGCTCCCCAGCGCGCCCTTGAGCCCCTCGCCGCCCGGCTCGCCGAGCGTCGCCCTGTACTCCTCCAGCGTGCGCTGGTGCGCTTCCAGGCGCGGCTGCCAGCGCTCGCACAGCGTCCTGTAGCGCGGGTCCTCGGCCTGGCCGGCGTGGTCCCGAAGGTTCTCCAGCAGCGTACGGTGCTGCATCACGGCGTTGCTGACCTGCGCGCGCAGGAAGTCACGGCCTCGTTCCATCTGTCCCTCCCCTTCACGATCGTTTCGCCGCGCTCCGGGCAAATCCCGGGAGCGGGGCGGGAAGGGAATGCACAAGCCGTGCCCAATGTTTGTTCAATATTTGTCCTGCCGCTACACGGAGGGCTCCGGCGCCGACTCGTCCTCGGAGCGCTCGTCGCGAATGCCGGGAAGCGACTCGGGGGGAATCCAGCCGCGCGAGGCGGCGTGCTCGGCGGCGGCCACGGTGTCGTCGGTGAGGAGCAGCGTGCTCCCGGCGCGCTCCACCTCCTCCGCGAGCCTGCGCACGGCGGCGACGCGGTCGGGGGCGGGGTGGACGTTGCGGATGTACACGGCGAGGACGCGCGAGGGGTAGTCGTTCACCACGCGGTGGTAGATCTCCGGGTCCTCCTGCCCGCTGTCGCCCAGCAGGAGGAAGGGGAGGTCGGGGTAGAGGTCCATGATCTTGCGGATGGCCTCCAGCTTGTGCCCGGCGTGGCCGGTGGGAAGCACCTCGCGCTCGTTGATCCCCCAGTCGCGCAGCATCAGCGGGCCCAGCGGGATCTTGCGGAGGGTGAGGAACTCGGTGAGCAGGCCGTACAGGTTCCAGGGCGAGGAGGAGACGTAGAAGAGCGGGTTGAAATCCGCGCGCCCCACGCCGTGCTGGAGTGCCGCGTAGAAGGCGGCGACGCCGGGAAAGGGGACGCGGGTGCGCGCGTTGCCCAGGAACACCGTCCGCGCCATGCGCAGCGGCGTGGTGGCGCCGGTGCGGACCACGGTGTCGTCGATGTCGCTGATGACGCCGAAGCGGCGTCCCGCCGGCGGCACCAGCACCAGGGCCGTGGCGCGCACCGGCTGCCCGTCGCGCCCGGTTCGGCCGGGGAGCTCCAGCTCCACCTCGTGCCAGAGCGACCCGCCGGCGAGGGGCGCGGCCAGCTCCAGCCACATCTCGAAGTAGCCTTCCTCGTTGGTGACCGTGCTCCACTCCTGGGCGCCGAAGCGGGCGGCCACGCGCGCGCCGGGGACCTCGTCGCTCTCGAAGCGCTGGATCATGTTGGCCAGGTTGAGGAGCGCGTTGTCGCTGTCGGCGGCCTCGGGGACCACGCTGCCTCGCAGCACGCGGCCCTTGAGGTACAGGCGCCCGGCGGTGCCGTAGCCGCGGTAGGCCTCGATCCTGACGTCGTTGCGGTCCTCCGGGAACGCGCCGGCGACCCGCTCCACGGCGCGGTCCACGTGCTTCTCCAGGCGGTGGGCGACCTCGCCCAGGGTGCGCTTCCAGCGGTCCATGCGTGCTCCTCGCGGTTCGGGTCCGGCGGGGAAGATAGGCGCTCCCGCGCGCCTCCGCGACGGCGGCGCGGCGGGGGGTGTGCGCGCGGGGGGCGGCTCCTATATTGGGTGCTCCGTCCGGTCCCCCCGTGTCCTTTTCTCTCCCCTACGACGCACGCCCATGAACGGTGTCGACCCCGCCACTCCGGCGCGCCGGGGCTTTCTCGCGCGCCTGGGACTGCGCACCCGCGAGCAGCGCGCCTGGGCCATGTACGACTGGGCGGCCTCGGCCTTCCAGACCACCATCATGGTGGCGGTCTTCCCCATCTACTTCATCAAGGTCGCCGGGGCGGGGCAGCCCATCGTGGCGGGGCAGTGGTGGGGGTACGCCAACAGCGCGGCCATCGCCACGGTGGCGCTCCTGTCCCCGGTGCTGGGCGCCGTCGCGGACTTTTCCGCCGCCAAGAAGCGCTTCCTGGGGCTGTTCACCGGGCTGGGGATCGCCGCGGTGGCGGGGATGTACTTCATCCACCGCGGCGACCTGGGGCTGGCCGTGCTCCTGTACCTGGCCGCGTCCATCGCGGCCTCGGCCAGCTTCGTGTTCTACGAGTCGCTGCTCCCGCACATCGCCGCCGAGGAGGAGGTGGACCGCGTCTCCACGGCGGGGTACGCGCTGGGCTACGTGGGCGGCGGGATCCTGCTGGCGGTGAACCTGGCCTGGATCCAGAAGCCGGACCTGTTCGGCATCCCCGCCGGCACCCTCCCGGCGCGGCTCTCCTTCCTGTCGGTGGCGCTCTGGTGGCTGCTCTTCTCGCTCCCCGTCCTGCGCCGCGTGCCGGAGCCGCCGCGCGCCATCGAGGCGGACGAGGCGCCCGCCGGGAGCGCCGTGCGCACCGCCTTCGCGCGCCTGGGCGAGACCTTCCGCGAGCTGCGCGGCTTCCGCAACGCGTTCCTGTTCCTGCTCGCGTTCCTGCTCTACAACGACGGCATCGCCACCATCCAGAAGATGGCCGCGCCGTACGCCACGGAGCTGGGGATCGACGAGGGGGTGGTGATCGGCTCCATCCTGGTGGTGCAGTTCGTGGGGATCCCGTTCGCCTTCCTCTTCGGCGCGCTGGCGGGACGTCTGGGGACCAAGCGCTCCATCCTGCTGGGGCTGCTCGTGTACGTGGGGATCAGCATCTTCGGCTTCTTCGTCAGCAACGGGCGCGAGTTCCTGGTCCTGGCGCTGATGGTGGGGATGGTGCAGGGCGGCACGCAGGCGCTCAGCCGGTCGCTGTTCTCCACGCTGATCCCGCCGCACAAGTCGGGGGAGTTCTTCGGGTTCTTCAGCGTGTTCAGCAAGTTCGCGGGGATCTTCGGGCCGCTGCTCTTCGCCGCCATCATCGGGCGGTTCGGGTCCAGCCGCTACGGGATCCTGTCCGTGATCGCGTTCTTCCTGGTGGGCGGGGTGCTGCTGATGTTCGTGGACGTGGAGGCGGGGCAGCGGGCCGCGCGCGACGCGGAGGATGCGGTTCGCCGCGTGGACGGCTCGAAATCGCCTTCGGCGGCGGTCTGATGCCTGGAAGAAGACGAGGATCCCCCGGAGCGGCGGCTGCCGCTCCGGGGGATCCTCGTCTTCTAAGTCACTTCGAGGCGCGCAGCCTTTTCCGGCCGCCTAGAAGGCCATGTAGTCGGTGATGAAGGTGAGGGCTCCCGTGTTCGCGCCGAACTTGCCGGCCCCGCGGCCGTCGATCCCGGTGGTCAGGGACTGGTCGCCGAAGGAGTAGGTCCATGCACCCAGGTCCTCGTTCGAGTCGGGGATCTTGATGCCGTACGTCTTCCCCTGGAACGTGACCGTGAAGTTGATCATGTTCTCGCCGTCCTGCTCGTAGAACTTGAGGTGGACGTAGTTGCCGTACTCGGCGTTCCACTGGATCAGGTGCGCCGTCCCGGCGTCGTGCCAGTCGGTGTCGTCGTTCTTGCCCTCACCGAACCTGGCGCGGGCGGTGAAGTACGGCTTGGTCGGGTCGCCGGGGGCGCTGGCATGGCTGGTCACCTCGACGTACAGCTCGGGGCTGCCCTGGTACCAGGACTCCAGCCCGTAGTGCTGCTTGTAGTCCTTGATCACCTCACGCAGGCCGTATCCCTGGCTCGTCCGGTAGCGAGGGTCGGTCGCAGGAACGGCGGTGCCGCCGCCGCCGCTGTCGCTCCCCCCGATGGTGCCGCCACTGCCGCCGCACGTGACGGTCATTCCACCCGCGTCCTGCGCCGATACGACTCCCAGGTCGTTTTCCGAGAAGCTGCAGTCGGAGTCGGACAGCGCTGCGGAGTAGGTTCCGATGGACTGGCCGTTCCTGTCGCGTACGTTGTCTACGCGGGTCATGAGCAGCGGCCGCGTGAAATCGGTCTCCCGCTGCACGAGGACCAGGGTGGGGAGCGCGGGCGCCGTCCTGGAGCTTACCGCCACGGGGGCGCCGTCCAGCGTGTAGGCCGTGGGCTCCTGTCCGGATTCGCCCAGGTAACCCATCACCTGCAGGTCCGGGCCGCCCGCCCAGCTCTCGCGATGAGCGGCGACGGGGAAGTACATCTCCAGCGGCCGCACCCGGCCGACGAGCGCCAGCAGCTCGTCTCGGCTGCGGCCCGTCTCCTTTGCCATCTTCGCCAGCAGGATCCCCCCGCTCTGGCCGTGCAGGTAGGCGCGCATGTCCAGCTTGTGCTCGTCAAACCGCGAGCTGCGCATGTCGTTCTTGATGCGCTGGCGGAGACCCTGGTCCCGGAGCGCCATCGAGACCGCGCGGGCGATCTCGTTCACGGTCGCCTGCTCTGCAGTGGCGGTGGCACCGGCGGTGCCGTGCAGGGCGGCTGCGGAGGGCCCCACGGCGGGATTGCTGTCGCTGCAGCCGGCCACGAGTGCAGTGGCACAGAGGACGACTCCGAGGTGACGCTTGATGGACATCGATTACCTTCGTGTGTCTGAAGAGACAAAGGAGAGGAAGCTGTCTTGCCTGCTGCCGCGCGGTAGCCCCGGTCCAGAGAAAGGAGCCCAGCAGGAAAGGCAGATATAAATTGCGACACTTCCTTTGTTCGTTCAACCGTAAGCTTCTGACAGATCGTGGCTTAAAGTGACATTCTGTTGCACTCTGCATCCTGCGGCGTCTCCGCGTGCAGCAACCGGTCCATGACGGCGGCCTCGAAGCGCACCCGGAGCCGGGGGAAGGAATGCGCGTCGACGTCCCGCAGACCGAGTCCGAGGATGCGGCGCGCCGTACGGGAGAGAGTGCGCTCCGACACGGAGAGCCCCTGCGCCAGCGTCCCCCACGTCTGTCCCTTCCTTTTACGCGGCACGGCGCGGAGGAGCAGCACCCAGTCCAGGAACTGGTCCAGCGTCAGCTCTCCCTCGTTCCACATCTGCGCCCACCCCCGGTAAAGCGTGGAGCGGTCGCACTGCTCGCGCCCGGCGAGCTTCGTGACGCTGATGATGGGATCGGGGCACCGGCAGGCGTCGTAGAGCGCCCCGCGCAGGCGGGACGGGATTCCGGGAGCACAGCGTAGGCGTGCTCCGACTCCCTGGAGGTACGATACGCTGTGGACACGCTCCAGGGTTGGAACGAGGACGGTCTTCACCTCGTCGTAGAACACGATGCCACTGGTCTTCAGGTGCACGAGCGTCCGCATGTTCCCGGGCGTCCGCTCGGTCACCACGACCAGGGGGGTCCCGTCGTGAGAGCGGTCCCGCGCCAGCGAGTTGGCGGCGCTCCCGAGGCGGAACACATCCGTCTGGACCACGGCGCACGAGCCCGGCGTCCAGGCTGCCTTGAACTCCGAGTGCCGCTCGCACCGGAGCACGTCGAAGCCACCGCCGCGGAGAACTCGGTACGGGTCACGATTCCGCAGCGAGTCAGAGAACAGAACGACCGCCTCACCTGCATTCATCCAGTAACCCCACGACACTTTGTAACCGAAAGTCGCAAACGGAGCGTGCTACACCCCGAAGCATAACGATGGGGCTACGTCCTGTAAACCCATTGCGGACAAATACTTCGGCTGGAATTTGGCTGGTGGGGGCAGTCCGTGCCAGGCGTCGGGCTCGCCCGGGGGGGACGACGGAATCGCTGCCGGGACGAGATCGCCCCGCCGACGGAGTCCCGACGCGGCGGTGCAGATCCTCTACACCGCCGCCTCGCCCCGCTGCGCCTCCAGCCGCTCCGCGATGGCGTGCTGCCTCTGCCTCAGCTCGGGGAGCAGGTCGGCGCGGCGGCGGCGGAGCAAAAAGAACCGGCGCGCGTCGTCGGTCGCTTCATCCCAGCGGTTGCGCACGGCCACGGTGAGCAGCCCCAGCACCGGGAGGACGACCAGCGCGGCCAGCCCCCATCCCCAACCGAGCCCGACACCCACCGCCACCGACAGGAGCACCACCCACGCGAGGTGCGCCACCGCGCCCACCAGCAGCTTGTAGGTGGCGCGCACATCGTGCTCGGGCTTCGCCCGCGCCTCCAGCCCGCCGGTGATGCGGTAGGGAAGGTAGAAGACGGCGGCGCCCACGGCGGCCAGCGGCACGCCCAGCAGGAAGAAGGCGAGGCGCCGCAACGTCCAGCCCACCGCGGTGTGCAGGCGCGGCTCCTGGCGGAGGTCCGCGGGGCGCAGGCCCAGGGTGCGCAGCACGCGCGCGTGGCGGGCCACCTGGCGCGCCAGCTCCCGCCAGGCACCCAGGTCGTCGCGGCGGACGCGGGCCAGGATCGCGGCGGCCTCGCCCACTCGCTCCACGCGCTCCGCCGGGTCGTCGGCCATCCCGAACTCGGCGGCGTACACCTGCTCGGCGCACTCCACCAGCGGCGCGTCCTCCCAGCGCTCCAGGTTCACCGTCACCTCGCGCAGCGCCTCGTCGACGCGGCGCGTCAGCTCGCGCACCGCCGCGGCGTCGTCCGGTCCGGTGCCGGCCAGGTCGCCCCACGCCACCGGCTCGCCCACCACCGCCAGCGCCGCCGAGCGGAAGCGCTCCTTGCGGCGGAACACCAGCCCCACCGGCACCACCGGGAAGGCGCCCCCCGTCCGCGCCGCCGCGCCCAGCGCGATGCGGGCGGCGCCGGTCTTCAGCGGCACCAGCGAGGGCTCGCTGTGGCTCGTCCCCTCCGGGAAGATCCCCACCGCGTCGCCCCCGGCCAGCGCCTCGGGCGCCGCGCGGAAGGTGTCCTCGTTGGCGGCCATCTTCGACGGGTCGTCCTGCGCGCGGAACACGGGGATGGCCCCGGCGCCGCGCACCAGCCACCCCACGGACGCGTCGGTGAAGAGCGGCGCCTTGGCCAGGAAGCGCACCGGCCGCCCGGCCGCCGCCACCACCGTGGCCGGGTCCAGCAGCGAGTTGGGGTGGTTCGCCACCAGCAGGACGGGGCCGCGGGGCGGCACCCGTCCGCCCGCCACCTCGAAGCGGTAGAAGGTGCGCAGCGCCAGCGACGACACGCGCGAGAAGAAGGGGAGGAGCCACATACCGGTGGGCGGGCGTCAAGCGCGGGAGAGCAGCGAACGGGAGACCGGAGGCCGGGCGGCGCCGGCTTGTCCGGCGGGGGCGAGGCGGACATCTTCGAGACGTCCTCGACGCCCAAGTGTACTTCGGCCCCCGCTCCCGAACAAGCAAGGCGCGGCGGCCGCGCCACCGGACCGCCCCATGCCGCCGTTCACGCCGCGCCCCTTCCGCCCCGCGCCGGGGCTGGCCAACCCCCACGCGCAGACCATCGGCGGGCGCTGGCTGCGCCCGCGCGACCCGCTCCCGCTGCGGCGCGAGCGCGTGGACACGCCCGACGGCGACTTCCTGGACCTGGACTTCGGCGAGGCGCCGGAGGGGTCGTGGAATTCGTCCGCCGCCCCCGTCGTCGTGATCCTGCACGGGCTGGAGGGTTGCTCGCAGTCGGGGTACGTCCTCCAGACCATGCGCGAGCTGGCGGCGCGCGGCGTCCGCGCCGCCGCCCTGAACTTCCGCACCTGCGGCGGCGAGCCCAACCGGCTGGCGCGCTTCTACCACTCCGGCGAGACCGGCGACCTGGGCTTCGTGCTGCGCCTGCTGGCCGAGCGCTGGCCGGACGCCCCGCTGGGCGCCGTGGGGTTCTCGCTGGGCGGCAACGTGCTCCTCAAGTACCTGGGCGAGTGCGGCGAGGGCGCGCTCCCGCGCGCGGCGGTGGCCGTTTCCGTCCCCTTCGACCTGGCGGCCGGGGCCGCCAGCATGGAGCGCGGGATGGGCCGCGTCTACACCGCCCGCTTCCTGCGCACCCTGCGCGGCAAGTTCGAGAGCAAGCGCCCGCTCATCGGCGACGCGGTGGACGGGCGCCGCGTGCTGGCGGCGCGCACCTTCCGCGAGTTCGACGACGCGGCCACCGCCCCGCTGCACGGCTTCCGCGACGCGGACCACTACTACGCCGCGTCCAGCTCGGCCCGCTACCTCGCCGGCATCCGCGTCCCCACGCTGCTGCTCCACTCCGCCGACGACCCCTTCCTCCCCGCCGACGCCGTCCCCCGCGCCGCCGCCCGCGACAACCCCTTCATCACCGCCGCCTTCACCGAGCACGGCGGCCACGTCGGCTTCGTCGCCGGCACGCCGTGGGCGCCCCAGTTCTGGGCGGAGGCCGAGGCCGCCCGCTTCCTGGGGGAGCAGCTGGCGGGCGCGGGCTGAGCCCCGCCGCGCCGCCTCAGAACCCGGACCTCCGCTCCTCCGCCGTGGGATCCATGCTGTCCGGCATCCCCAGCTCCCCCTCCTCGAAGTACAGCTCGCGCCCGCCCCGCACCCTCGCCTCCAGCGGCCGTCCGCCCGCGACGCGGAACCGGGCCGCCGCCTCCTCGCCCGCCCGGAGCCGCCCGGCCGGCGTGTTGCGCCGTCCCGCGAAGACCACCTCCACCCCCTTTTCCAGCTCCGCGTCCGTGAACGCGTGCCCGGCCACCGTCACCGGGAGCACCTGGTCGAAGTCCGGCGGCCGGGTGATGGCGTGCGCCATGAACAGTTCGCCGCCCCTGCCGAACAGGATGTAGGTGAGCGTGTCGCGCGCCGCGTCCGAAGGGTGGAACTGGTGGAGGTGGACGATCCTCCGCACCTTCACCGTGGCGCGATCGAGCCCCGGGACCGGCACGCCGCCCCGCTCCAGGTGTCCCCGGAACGCCGTCGCCGGGAAGCTGGGCAGGACCGGCCGTCCGGCGCGCGACACCGTTTCGTTGATCCTCTCGGGGAGGACGAAGAGCTCCGCGGGCATCACCGTGTACATCCGCTCCGCGGCGTGGCTCCGGCGGTCGTCCGTGTAGAGCCGCGTCACGTCGCGGCCGTTCTTCTCGAAGCCCACCTCCAGGATCACCTGGTAGCGGTGCTCGGTGGCGTACTCCGTTCCGGAGCTGTCCAGCCTCACGAACATGGGGAGGTGGGAAAGGAAGACCGTCTTCTCCCCCACCATCAGCATGTTGTGCCTCCCCGGCGGGTCCGGGGCCCGGGGCGTCGCCGCATATCCCGCGGCCGCGGCCAGCGGAAGCACGGCCGCGATCCACGTCCATGGTCTGGTCCTCATCGTTCCCTCCTCCGGTTCACGGCGTGTCACCCGGTCGTAACGGATCCCCCACGCGGGCATAAAACGCACCCCGTGCCAGGTGTTTATCCGCATCCACAAACGCTTGCGGCGGCTGGGTTTGCGGATTTCGCGCCCGCCTCGTCCCGTATCGGTGCGCGGGAGTGCGGCGCGGACGGGGCAGCACCGGGACAGGCGTGCCCCGGTGCGTGGTACGGGCTTCGCAGGGAGAACGGAACACGAAGACCGGGGACCGGCGGAGCATGGGGCGGAGCCGGCGCGCGGGGGCCGCAGGTGCAGGCCCGAGAACACGATACGAGGTACGAAATGGACGGAGGACCCATGCCGGAAGAGATCGTGGTTCCCGAAGAGCGCCCCGAGTACGGGCGCACGGTGCCCGACCGCCTGTCGCACCGGGTGGTGCTGAACGTGCCCAGCCGCAGCAACCCCAAGCTCGCCCGGCTGATCGAGGCGATCAACGCGGACGACGAGCTGTACGGGCTGTGGACCGCCGCCAACGTCAACGCCGTCGAGCGGCTGGGGATGACGGACCACGGCCCGGTGCACGTCAAGATCGTGATGAACATCGGGGCCAAGCTGCTGCGCCTGCTGGTGGAGGCCGGGGTGGAGCCGGGGGTGGTCGCCAACTACGGCATGGAGGTGCAGGACGCCGAGGTGGTGGTGGCGCTCGCCTGCCTCTTCCACGACCTGGGGATGAGCATCAGCCGCAAGGACCACGAGACGTACTCGCTGTTCGTGGCGCAGGGAAAGCTCAAGGAACTCCTCGCGGACGTGTACGACGTGGGCACCGCCACGGTGGTCCGCTCCGAGGTGCTGCACGCCATCATCGCGCACCGGGCCGGCGGGCACCCGCTGACGCTGGAGGCGGGGATCGTGCGCGTGGCCGACGCGCTGGACATGGCCAAGGGGCGCTCGCGCATCCCCATGTCGGGCGGCTCCATGAGCATCCACTCCATCTCCGCCGCCGCGATCGAGGCGGTGCACCTGGAGGCGGGGCAGGGGAAGCCCATCCGCCTGCGCATCGAGATGTCCAACTCGGCGGGGGTGTTCCAGCTGGACCAGCTGTTCCGCGAGAAGCTGGCGGGGAGCGGGCTGGAGCCCTACGTGGAGGTGGAAGCGCACATCGAGGGCGAGGCCGAGAAGCGGCTGTTCACCGCGTACCGGCTTTGAAAAGATCAACGGCTCTGAGCTGCGGGTTTGGGCGTGCCCCCGGCTGCGCCGGGGTCGGGCTTCGGCTCCGTAGGCGAGCAAACGACGCTCGCCAACGGAGTCGAGCCCCGGCAAACCGCCGCCGGGTCTCGCCCCTGCGGGCCGGAATCCCTCACGCGACGGCAGGCCCCCTCCCCCCGGCCCCCTCCCCCGCAAGCGGGAGAGGGGGAGAACTACACCGGGACCGCAGTGGGTGCCCTCCCCCAGAATGGGGCTTCACGCTCCGCGTGGACCGGATGAAGGACCCGGGTGGCGAGCCTCCAGCGAGCCGGGCGAGGGTGTCGTGAGCGGGCTGCGGCGCGTCGTCTCCGGCGGGCAGACCGGCGTGGACCGGGCCGCGCTGGACGCGGCGATGGAGGCCGGGCTGGAGGTGGGGGGGTGGTGCCCGGCGGGTCGGCGCGCGGAGGACGGGCGCGTCCCGGACCGCTACCCGCTGCGCGAGACGCCGTCCGCGGAGCCGGCCGAGCGGACCGCGTGGAACGTGCGCGACGCGGACGGCACGCTGGCCATCTTCATCGGGCCGCTGCGGGGGGGGACGGAGCTGGCGGTGCAGACGGCGCACCGCCTGGGGAAGCCGCTGCTGGTGGTGGACCTGGCCCGCCCCGCCGACCCGGCGGAGGTGGCGCGCTGGATCGCGGTGTTCGACATCCGCACGCTGAACGTGGCCGGGCCGCGGGAGGGCGAGTCGCGCGGCATCTACCGGCGGGCGCTGCCGCTGCTGCGCGGCGTCTTCGGGCTGCCGGAGGCGCCGTGACGCGCGTGCTGGTGACCGGCGGCGGCGGGCTGCTGGGGGGCGCGCTCCTCCGCTCCGCGCCGCCCGAATTGGAGCTTCACTGCACGGTGCGGCGCGCACCCGCGGGCGGGGCGGCCGTGCACGGCGTGGACCTCGCCGACGCGCAGGGGGTGGCGCGCACCTGGGCGCGGGTGCGGCCGGAGGTGGTGATCCACACCGCCTTCGACCCCGCCGCGGGCGAGCGCGAGGTGCGGGCCGCGCACGCCAACGTGGCGCGCGCCTGCCGCGAGGCGGGCGCGGCGCTGCTGCACGTGAGCACCGACGCGCTCCTGGACGGCGCCCGCGCCCCCTACGACGAGCGCGCGGAGCCCGCGCCCGTGCACGAGTACGGGCGCCTCAAGGCGCTCGCCGAGGCCGCCGTGCGCGAGGCGTGCCCCGGCGCGGCGCTGGTGCGCACCTCGCTCCTCCTGCGCGCCGACCCGCCCGACCGCACCACCGGCTGGGTGGTGGACTCTCTCCGCCGCGGCGAGCCGGTGCGCCTGTTCACCGACGAGCTGCGCTGCCCCATCGCCGCCGCCGACCTGGCCGCGCAGCTGTGGGAGCTGGCCGCGCTCCCGCCGGGCGAGCACGCCGGCGTGTGGAACCTGGTGGGCCCGGAGGCGCTGAGCCGCTACGCCCTGGGCCTGCTGATCGCCGCGCGCTTCGGCCTGGACCCGCGCGGCCTGGTCCCCACCCCGAGCGGCGCCTCCCCCGGGCCGCGCCCCCGCGACCTGCGCATGACCGCCGCCCGCGCCGACGCCGCGCTCCGCACCCGCGCGCGCGGCGCGAGCGAGGTGCTCGCGCCGCCGTCGCCCGGAAGCGCGGCCGGCTAGGCCGACGGCAGCGCCAGCGTGAAGGTCGCCCCTTTGCCCGGGGCACTCGTCACCGTGATCTCGCCGCCCATGGCACGGGCCAGGTCGCGGCTGATCGCCAGCCCCAGCCCGGTGCCCTCGTGCCCGCTGGTGAGCGAGCGGCCGAGCTGCACGAACGGCTCGAAGATCCCCTTCTGCAGCTCCGGCGGGATTCCCGGCCCGGTGTCCGCCACGGTGACCACCACCCGCTCGCCCGCGGTCCCGCAGCCCACCGTCACGCGGCCTCCGTGCGGCGTGAACTTCACCGCGTTCCCGAGCAGGTTCAGCACGATCTGCTCCGCCTTGCCGCGGTCGGTCCGCGCGGCGATCCCCTCCGGGCACGGGCCGTGGACCAGGGTCAGCCCCTTCGCCAGCGCCTGCGGCTCCACCATGGGGAGCACGCCGTCCACCAGCGCGTGCACGGGCACGGGCGCCAGGTCGTACTCCACCTGTCCCGCCTCGATCCGGCTGTAGTTGAGCAGGTCCGAGATGATCCGCAGCAGGTGCTCCTGGCTCCCGCGGATGCGCGCCAGGTAGTCGTGCTGCTGCTCGGTGACGGGACCGCCGATCCCCATCTCGATGAGCTCCGTGTAGCCCAGCGTGGCGTTGATCGGCGTGCGGAGCTCGTGCGACATCGCCGCCAGGAACTCGCTCTTGGTGCGGCTCGAGGCCTCCACCTCCGCGAGCCGCCGCGCGTCGGCGATGGCCCGCTCCTGGGCGGCCCGGCGCTCCGTCAGGTCGCGCGTCACCTTGGCGAAGCCGATGAGCTTTCCGTTGTTCCCGCGCAGGGCCGTGATCAGCACGCTCGCCCAGAAGCACGAGCCGTCCTTCCGCACCCGCCACCCCTCCTCCTCGTACTTTCCCTCCCGGATCGCGATCTCCAGCTCCAGCCGGGTCTTGCCGGCGGCCACGTCCGCGGCCGGGTAGAAGGTGGAAAAGTGCCGCCCGACGATCTCCTCGGCCGTGTAGCCCTTGATGCGCTGGGCGCCCTCGTTCCAGCTCATCACCCGGCCCCGGGGGTCCAGCATGAAGATGGCGTAGTCCCTGACGCCGTGCACCAGCACCCGGAAGCGCTCCTCGCTCTCGCGAAGCCTTTCCTCGGCGTGGCGGCGCTCCGTGAGGTCGCGCGTGACCTTGGCGAAGCCGACGAGGGCGCCGGTCTCGTCGCGGAGCGCGGTGATGACCACGTTGGCCCAGAATCGCGACCCGTTCTTGCGGATGCGCCACCCCTCGTCCTCGACCCGGCCGTCGCGGGCGGCGTCGACCAGCTCGCGCGCCGGCTTCCCGGACGAGACGTCCCTGGGCGGGTAGAAGGCCGTGAAGTGCCGCCCGATGATCTCCTCGGGCCTGTAGCCCTTGAGGCGCTGGGCCCCCGCGTTCCAGCTCAGGATGATCCCGTCCGGGTCCAGCGCGAAGATGGCGTAGTCCTGCACGCTGTCCACGAGCAGCCGGTAGAGCCCGGCGCCTTCGACCGCCCGGCTCGCCGGTGCCCCCGCGAAGGCGGCGGCGTCGCTCTCGGCCACCGAGCGCAGGACTCCGAGGGGGGTGGCCCGCTGGGGCCGGTCCGCGGCGGCATCGGGTGAGGTCATGTTCTCTCGGGGTCGGGCGTGCGGTGCGCCGGGCTCGCGGGCGCGTCCATGCAGAATATTACACAGGCCGCAGCTGTCGCTGCAAACGCGGGGCCGGCACGGACCCGGCGGGTTTCCCGCGGACGCCAGTGCGATGCACGCGTGAGGAATTTCGGCCCGAAGGGGCGAGACCGCGAGGCTGTTTGCGCGGGCTCGACTCCGTTGCAAACGGTAGTATCGTTTGCTACGGAGCCGAAGCCCGACCCCGGCGCAGCCGGGGGCACGCCCAAACCCGAAGTGTACGGTGTCCCGAAATCACTAGCGGACAAAACCGCCACCGGCTAGACTAGGGAAGGCAGAAACGCCCGGATTTCCGAACCCCGCCACCGGCCGGAGCCATTCCCGCCGGTGTGGCTATTTGTACCAGGAGATGCAACCATGCCCGATGCACCCCGCGTCCGCTTCGCCCCCAGCCCCACCGGCTACCTCCACGTGGGCGGCGCGCGCACCGCGCTCTTCAACTGGCTCTTCGCCCGCGGCACCGGCGGCGTGTTCGTGCTGCGCATCGAGGACACCGACCGCGAGCGCTCCAGCGACGAGATGACGCAGGCCATCCTGGACGGCATGGGGTGGCTGGGGCTGGACTGGGACGAGGGCCCCTTCCACCAGGCGGACGGCTTCGACCGGCACCGCGCCGACTGCCTGCGCCTGCTGGGCGAGGGCAGGGCGTACCGCTGCTTCTGCACGGCGGAGGAGCTCCGGGCGCGCCGCGAGGCCGCGGAGGGGCGCCAGGAGGAGTTCCGCTACGACCGCACCTGCCTGCGCCTGGACCCCGCCGAGTCGGAGCGGCGCGCGGCGGCGGGGGAGGCGTTCACCCTGCGCTTCCGGGTGCCGGAGGGAGCCACGGAGTGGGACGACGTGGTGCACGGCGCCACGCGCTTCCGCAACGAGGACATCGAGGACTTCATCGTCCTGCGCTCCGACGGCACCCCCATCTACAACCTCGCGGTGGTGTCGGACGACATCGAGATGCGCATCACCCACGTGATCCGCGGCGACGACCACATCTCCAACACCCCCAAGCAGATCCTGCTGTACCGGGCGCTGGGCGCCGCGGTGCCGGCGTTCGCGCACGTCCCCATGATCCTGGGGCCGGACGGCAAGCGCCTTTCCAAGCGCCACGGGGCCACGGCCGTGGGCGAGTACGCGGGGCAGGGGATCCTCGCCTCGGCGATGGTCAACTTCCTGGCGCTGCTGGGGTGGAACCCCGGCGACGACGAGGAGGTGATGCTCCCGGCGGACCTGGTGGGGCGCTTCTCGCTGGAGCGCATCAACCGGAAGAGCGCGGTGTTCGACACGGACAAGCTGCTGTGGATGAACGGGCGGCACCTGTCGCTCACCGCCGCGGGCGACCTGCTCCCGCTGGTGTCCCCGGCGCTGGTGGAGGCGGGGCTGCTCGCGGAGCAGGAGGTGGAGGCGCGGCACGACTGGCTGTGCGGCCTGGTGGACCTGCTGAAGACGCGGGTGCGCACCACGGGCGAGCTGGCGGAGCAGCTGCGCACGTACCTGGCGCCGGAGATCGAGTACGAGGAGGCGGCGGCCGCCAAGCACTGGAAGGACTCGGACGCGGTGGCCGCGCGCCTGGAGGTGACGCGCGACGCGCTGCTGGCGGCGGAGCCCTGGGAGCCGGCGGCGCTGGAGGAGGCGCTGCGCGGGGTGGCGGAGCGGGAGGGGGTCGCGTTCGGCAAGGTGGTGCACCCGCTGCGGCTCGCGCTGACGGGCTCCTCGGCCAGCCCGGGAATCGACGCCGTGGTCGCCGCAATGGGCAGGAATCTCACCACTCAAAGGTTGAACGCGGCTGTTACACGGCTCCGCTCGGCGGGCTCCCATCAAGAGCGTTGACACGGGGGGGGACCACTCCTAAGTTGCGGCGGGAGAGGGTTTACAGAAGGAACGGAATGCGGTTTCTGCTCCATCTGTACGTAGCAGCGGGGAAGGAATGCGCCGGGCAAGTCGTCCTGCGCCGCTGAAACGTCCGACTCGGGATCCGACACGGAGCCGGCCACGAACAAGGGGAGGCAGTCATGCCTGAACCACTGAGCAAGATCGAGAAGCGGATCCTGAACTACCTGGTGGACTACCTCCGGCAGCACACCTACCAGCCCAGCATACGCGAGATCGGGAAGCGCTTCGGGATCAAGTCCACCAAGACCGTCTCGGAGCACCTCCAGGCGCTCGCGGACAAGGGATACATCGAGCGGGACGCGTCCCGCTCGCGCGGGGTGAAGATCCTGGGGATGAACCTGGCCCCGGACATGGTGAGCATCCCCAACTACGGCAAGATCGCGGCGGGTCGCCCGGCGCTCCTGCGCGAGAACGTGGCGGAGGAATACCAGCTGGACCGCAAGCTCGCCGGCTCGGCGGACTCGTTCTTTTTGGAGGTGCAGGGCGACAGCATGCAGGGGATGGGGATCCTCCCCGGCGACCTGGCGCTGGTGGAGCCCATGGAGGAGAGCAACATCGAGAACGGCGAGATCGTGGCCGCGCGGGTGGACGGCGGCGCCACGGTGAAGCGCTACTTCGCCAACGGAGGCCAGGTGGTGCTGGAGCCCGCCAACACCAACTACGCCCCCATCCTGGTGCACGAGCACAACGACTTCACGGTCCTGGGCCGCGTGACGGGCCTGTTCCGGCGCTTTACGCGCGAGCACACGGAAGCTATCGTGACGGGAGCGCACTGAGCGGCGGACCTCCGTCGGTACCAGGGGGACCCCGGCGGCTGCGCCGGGGTCCCCCTTTCCTTTTCCGGAGGATGTGCATGCGTCCAATCCTGGTGGCGGCTCTTTGCCTCCTGGGCGCCGCGCCGCTCGGCGCCCAGTCCGTGCGGGGCACGCTGGTGGCGACCCCCGGCGGCCAGCCCGTGCCCGGGGCGCTGGTGGTGCTCAAGGACGCCCTGGGCCACACCGTGGACCGGGGCGAGTCGGACGCGCAGGGCCGCTTCGAGCTGCGCGCCGCGATTCCGGGCGAGTTCTGGGTGCGGGCGGAGCGCGCGGGGTACGCCGCTGCGGCGCCCGCGCGCGTGGCGCTCGCGGCGGGGGCGCCGCTGGAGCTGCGCCTGGAGGTGGCTGCGGCGGGGGGAGCGTCCACTGCCCGGACCGCCGCACGGGCCCAGCCCGCCGACACGGTGCCCGGGGATACGGCGACCGTCCGCCTGGAGGGGATCACGGTGACGGCGGAAGCGGCCGCGCACGTGCTGCAGCTCAGCGGGTTCTACGAGCGGAAGCGGGCGGCGGGGGGAGGCGGGGCCTTCCTCGACGCGCAGGCCATCGCCGGCCTCAGGCGGGCGCGCGTGGTCGACGTCATCACCGGCCAGCGCGGCGTCAGCGGATTTGCCGTGGGCACCGGCAGCATCGGCCGCCCCACGCAGCGCGCCTACACGGCGCGGCGCTTCGGGGCGCGCTGCACCCTCCCCGTCTACCTGGACGGCATCCTCGTCCCCGGCGCCGAGCTCGACCGGCTCAAGCCGGACCACCTGGCCGGAGTGGAGGTGTACGTGGGGGCGGAGACGCCGCTGCGCTTCCAGCCCCGGCAGACCGCCGGCCAGATCTGCGGCGCCCTGGTGGTGTGGACCCAGGCCGGAGCAAGGTGACGGCGGAGTGACGGACGAGACGCGGGGAGGGGAGGCCCCGCCCGCCGCCGGCGCGGCGCGGGCGGAGGACGAGCGGTGGATGCGGCTGGCGCTGGAGGAGGCCGCGGCGGCGGAGGCGCTGGGGGAGGTGCCGGTGGGGGCGGTGGTCGTGCGCGGGGGCGAGCTGGTGGCGCGCGGCCACAACCTGACGCACACGCTCCAGGACCCCAGCGCGCACGCCGAGATGGTGGCCATCCGCCGCGCGGCGGAGGCGACGGGGCACTGGCGGCTGCTGGACTGCACGCTGTACGTGACGCTGGAGCCGTGCGCCATGTGCTCGGGGGCCATCGTGCTGGCGCGGCTCCCGCGGCTGGTGTACGGCGCCGCCGATCCAAAGGCGGGGATGTCGGGATCGCTGGCGAACCTGGTGCAGCACCCGCGGCTCAACCACCGCGTGGAGCTGGCCACCGGGGTGCTGGAGCGGGAGTGCGGCGACGTGCTGCGGGCGTTCTTCCGGTCGCGGCGCGCGAAGCCCCCGGCGCAGCAGCAGATGGACTGAAGGAGCGGGCGGGGCGGCGGGCGCGGGCGACTCCGGTCTTTCCCGACGCGAGGCGGCGGCGATGACCATCCGCAGGTTCTACCAGCTTTCGCTGTTCCTCCCCATCCTCCTGCCGTTGTTGGTGGAGCCGGGGGCCTTCGTCTTCGGCAACAGGTCGGCCATGTTCGAGCCGCCGTACGACTCACCCCGGTACGACGCAGTGCTGCTGGCCGTGTCGTACCTCGGCCTGGTCTACTTCGCTTGCCGCTGGATGCGGACGATGAGCGAGCCGGAGATGGCGAAGCTGTCGCTCAAGGCGCCGTTCGTGTTCGCGGGCCTTACCTGCCTCTCCTTCCTGCCCCTCATGGCCGTACAGGGGATCACCGGGGCTACGTCGGTGCTGGACGTGGGTGGCGTGCTCTTCGGGATCGGCCTTCTGGCACTGTTACGCGCCGCCTCGTACGTACTGCTCGTGGACGGCGTGCTGTTCCTCTGCTGCCGGGCCAGGCTGGTGCGGCTGGAGAGGCGGGTCACGCTCCTGTGAGGCGGCAGCCGGCCAGTGACGTATTGGCGTAAGGCCTGTTGTCTCACGCCTGGACATGCCGAGCACATGAACCACGGTCGACGCCGTGCGCGCCGGCCTCGCGCTCCTTCGCGGCGCCATTCGGGGCCGGAGCGTCGACGGACGAAATCCACCCGCCCGCTTCGTTGACACCCCCCCGCGCCGGCCACTAAGTTCCCCCGCCCGCCCGAGGTGCCCCGGACCCCGACGCCGAGACCATGCCCGACCCCCAGAGACAGCGGCTGATGGACGCCCCCGCCGTGGAGCGCACGCTCGCGCGCATGGCGCACGAGGTGGTGGAGCAGGCCGGCGGCACGGCGAGCCTCGCCCTGGTGGGGATCCACCGGCGCGGCGTGCACCTGGCCGCCCGGCTCGCCGCCGCCATCCGGGAGGAGCGCGGCGTGTCGGTGCCCACGGGGACGCTGGACATCACCCTGTACCGCGACGACCTCATGGCCATCGGGCCGCGCCCGGTGGTGGGGCCGTCGTCGCTCCCGGAGGGCGGCATCGACGAGCGCGTGGTGGTGATCGTGGACGACGTGCTCTACACCGGGCGCACCGTGCGCGCCGCGCTGGACGAGCTCGCCGACTTCGGGCGGCCGCGGCGCACGCTGCTCTGCGTGCTGGTGGACCGCGGCGGGCGCGAGCTCCCCATCCAGCCCGACGTGGTGGGCGAGCGCGTGGAGGTCCCCGCCGGGGGGCGGGTGGAGGTCCTGGTCCCCGAGCTGGACGGGGAGCTGGGCGTGGAGGTCCGCGGGGCGGGGGAGGGCTGATGGCGCACCCGACGGGGCCGTACCTGGGCAAGGACCTGGTGGGTCTGGAGGACCTGAGCGCCGAGCAGATCACCGCCATCCTGGACACCTCCGAGCCGTTCAAGGAGATTTCCGAGCGCGCCATCAAGAAGACGCCGGTGCTGCGCGGCAAGACCATCGTCAACGCCTTCTTCGAGAACTCCACCCGCACCCGCATCTCCTTCGAGTTCGCGCAGAAGCGGCTCTCCGCCGACACCGTGAACTTCGCCGCCGGCGGCTCCTCCGTGTCCAAGGGCGAGACGCTGGTGGACACCGCGCGGAACCTGGAGGCCATGCGCATCGACATGGTGGTGATCCGCCACGGGGCATCCGGCGCGGCGCGCTTCCTGGGCGAGCGCATCGCCTCCAACGTCGTCAACGCCGGCGACGGGCGGCACGAGCACCCCACCCAGGGGCTGCTGGACATGCTCACCCTGCGCGACCACTTCGGGCGCATCGCCGGACTCAGGGTGTGCATCGTGGGCGACGTGCTGCACTCGCGCGTGGCCCGCTCCAACATCTGGGGCCTCAGGAAGCTGGGCGCCGAGGTGGCCGTGTGCGGGCCCCTCACCCTGCTCCCGCGCGAGGTGGGGGAGATGGGCGTCACCGTCTTCCGGCGGGTGGAGGAGGCCATCGAGTGGGCCGACGCCCTCAACATCCTCCGCCTGCAGCTGGAGCGCATGCACGGCGGCTTCATCCCCTCGCTGCGCGAGTACAACCGCGTCTTCGGGGTGAGCAGCGCCCGGCTGGAGCGCGCCCCGCGCGACGTCCTCATCCTGCACCCGGGACCGATGAACCGGGGAGTGGAGATCGACAGCGACGTGGCGGACGGGCCGCACAGCGTCATCCTGCAGCAGGTGACCAACGGGGTCGCCGTCCGCATGGCGGTGCTCTACCTCCTGGCCGGGGGAGCGCCGGAACGAGCCGAGGCCGCCAAGCGGGGAGGGGAAGCGTGAGGCCCGTGCTGATCCGGGGCGGGCGAGTGATCGACCCGTCGCAGAAGATGGACGCAGTGCTCGACGTGCTGCTGCACGACGGCGCGGTCGCACAGACCGGGGAGCGGCTGGACGCCCCCGAGGGCGCCGAGACCGTGGACGCGGTGGGGCTGGTGGTGTGCCCCGGGCTCATCGACGTGCACGTGCACCTGCGCGAGCCGGGGCAGGAGCACAAGGAGACCATCGCCAGCGGCGCGCGGGCCGCGGCGGCCGGCGGCTTCACCGCCGTGGTCGCCATGCCCAACACCGACCCGCCCATCGACAGCCCCGCCTCCGTGGGCTTCGTGCTCGCCGAGGGGCTGCGGGCCGGGGCGGCGCGCGTCTTTCCCAGCGGCGCCATCACCGTGGGGCAGAAGGGCGAGCAGCTCACCGAGATCGGCGAGATGGTGGGCGCCGGCGCCGTCACCATCACCGACGACGGCCGCCCGGTGATGAACGCCGGCATCATGCGGATGGCGCTGGAGTACGCGCAGACCTTCGGGCTGGCGGTCGCGGTGCACGCGGAGGACATCACGCTCTCCCGCGGCGGCTCCATGAACGAGGGGCTGGTCGCCACGCGGCTGGGGCTCACCGGCATTCCCAACGCCGCCGAGGACGTGATGATCGCCCGCGACCTGCTCCTGGCGGAGCTGACCGGGGGGCGGCTGCACATCCAGCACGTGGCCACGATGCGCGGGGTGGAGATGATCCGCGAGGCGAAGGCGCGCGGGGTGCGCGTGACGGCGGAGGCCACGCCCCACCACTTCACCCTCACCGACGCGGCGGTGGACCCGTACCGCACCGACGCCAAGATGAACCCGCCGCTGCGGTCCGAGGCGGACCGCGCCGCGGTGGTGGAGGGGGTGCGCGACGGGACGCTGGACGTGATCGCCACCGACCACGCGCCGCACCACTACGACGAGAAGGAGCAGGCGTTCGAGGACGCGCCCAACGGCATCGTCGGGCTGGAGACGGCGCTCGGGCTGGCGCTCACCGAGCTGGTGGGCAAGGGGGTCGTCGACCTGCCCACGCTGGTGGAGCGGATGAGCTGCGCCCCGGCGCGCGCCATGTCGCTCCCGGGCGGCACGCTGCGCCCGGGCTCCCCGGCCGACGTGACGCTGTTCCACCCCGACGCGGAGTGGACGGTGGACGCGGCGCGCTTCCTGTCCATGAGCCGCAACACCCCGTTCCGCGGCTGGACGCTGCGGGGCCGCCCCGTACGCACCATCGTGGGAGGGAGGACCGTATGGGAGGGAGCGGCGGAATGACCTGGACGCTGCACGCGCCCCTGCCGGCGCGGCGCGCGGACCTGCGCGCCTTCTGCGGGGGCGCGTTCCCCTGGCCGCTGGTGGGCGAGCTGTCCGACGGGAGCGAGGTGACGGCGTGCTACCTGGTGCACGACAAGCAGCGCCGCGAGACCCGCGCGGCGAAGCCGTTCCTGCAGCTCACCCTGGGCGACCGCACCGGCACCATCAAGGCCATGGTGTGGGACGACGCGGACCGGCTGGACGCGCTGGTGGCCCCGGACGACGTGATCGGGGTGCGCGGCCGGGTGGGCTCGTACAACGACCAGCTCCAGGTGACGGTGCTCGCCGCCGAGCCGCTGCAGGTGGTGGACGACGACCTCGCCTTCTTCCTCCCCTGCTGCCCGCGCGACCGCGAGTCGCTGTCGAAGGAGCTGGACCGGCTGATCGCCACCGTCGAGGACCGGCCGCTGCGCACGCTGCTGGAGCGCTGCCTGGGGCGGAAGACGGCGCTGGGCCGCACCTTCCGCGTGCACCCGGCGGCGAAGCGGAACCACCACGCCTACCTGGGCGGGCTGATGGAGCACTCGCTCTCCGTGGCCCTTTCCTGCGACCGGCTGGCCGCGCACTACATGGGGCAGGGGGCGCGCATCGACCGCGACCTGCTGGTGGCCGGGGCGCTGCTGCACGACGTGGGCAAGGTGCGCGAGCTGAGCGCCAACCGCAGCTTCGGCTACACGGTGGAGGGCCAGCTCCTGGGGCACATCGTCATCGGGATCCAGATCGTGGGCCGCGAGGCGGAGGGGATCCCCGGGCTCGCGCCGGACCGGCTGCTCCTGGTGCAGCACCTGGTCGCCAGCCACCAGGGGCGCCTGGAGTGGGCCAGCCCCAAGGTGCCGCAGATGCTGGAGGCCATGCTGCTCCACTACGCGGACGACCTGGACTCCAAGATGAACCCGGCGATCTCGCTCCTGTCCGGGGTGGCGCCGGGGGAGTTCGCCCCGTACGACCGCAACCTGGACCGCGCCCTCTTCAACCCGGCCCCGCCCGTCCTGGCGCGCGCGCCCGAGCTGGAGCCCGTGGCCCCCGAGGCGGCCGCCGAAGTCGTGTTCGACCTGTTCCGCGGCTGACGCCGGCCGCACAACGCACCCCCCGGAGTTCCCAATGGAAACACCCCCTGCCACCGACGCCCCCTCGGCGGTCGAGACGCTCACCCGCCGGCGCGCGCAGCTGCAGGACTGGCTCGGCCGCCTGGGCGAGGTGGGGAGCGGCGTCCCCGGCCACGTGACCGACCGCGTGCGCCGCGACTACGAGGACCGGCTGCGCTCCGTGACCCAGGAGCTTTCCGAGCACCGCGAGGCGCTCACCGCCGAGCTGGACGGCCGGCGCGCGGAGCTGGAGGGCGCGGACGCCCACCGGGTCGCCGCCGCGGATGACCTGGAGGAGGCGCGCCTGCGCCACCTGATCGGCGAGCTCGCCGAGGGGGACTGGGACGCGCGCCGCCCCGAGCTGGAGACCGCCCTCGCCACGGCCGAGACGCAGGCCTCCGGCGTCCGCGCCGAGGTGGAGCGCCTGGACGCGCTGCTGCGCGACATGCCCGGCGCCGCCCCGGAGCCGCCGGCCGAGCCCGCCGCCCCCGCGACCCAGGCCGCCGCACCCGCCGCCGCGGACACGGAGCAGCCGGAGTGGATGTCGGAGGCGGAGGACGAGCCGGAGCCGGAGCCGCGCGCACCGGAAGCCTTCCTCCCGCCGCGCGACACCAGCGACGACACCATCCCCGAGTTCACGCCCTACGCGCAGGACGACCGGGCGAGCGCCGCCGCCGCGGACGACGACCTTGGGGTGGACCTGTCGTGGCTGGAGGACGTGGAGCAGGTGTCCACCTCCGCGGAGCGGTCCGGCGGGGACGCCGCCGCCCCCGCGGACGAGGAGGACAGCTCGGCCGACGACCTGGCCTTCCTGGAGGAGCTGGACCGCGCCATCTCGGCCTCCCCCGCCGCGGGCCAGGCCGGGTCGCCTTCGGCCGCTCTGCCGGACCCGGACCGCACGCTGGACCCGGACCGCGCCGGGATGCTGCTGTGCAAGGAGTGCGGCGCCATCAACGAGCCGCAGCTCTGGTACTGCGAAATCTGCGGCTCCGAACTGTAGCGGCCGCTGAAACGGGGTCGGCCGCTGAAACGGACGCAGCTCTGCGTGGGAACATCGGTTCCCTGCGGTCACGCTGCTCGTCGGGTCTCCCTGCGACGTACATGAAGTACGTCTCAGTCGCGCCTCCTCGCGCGCCTTGATCTGCACCCGTTTGAGCGGCCTCCGGGCATCCTGGAGGAACGGCAACAGCCAGGCACGGCAAAAGAAAAGACCCACTCCCGCGGCCCGGGGAGTGGGTCTTCTGTTTCGTACTTCGTACTGCCGTTCCCGGACGCGAAAAGGCCCGCGGGACCGTGACGGTCCCGCGGGCCTCCCGAACGTCCGGAAGCGGCGTCGCTTACGCGCCGAGCTTCTGGACGAAGGCGGTCAGGCGGGACTTGGCCCGCGCGGCCTTGTTGGGGTGGATCAGGCGCTTGGAAGCGGCCCGGTCCAGAAGGGAGATCGCCTCCTTGAGCGCGCTGCCGGCCGTCTCCGCGTTCTCCGCCTTGCGGACGTTGCGAAGCGCGGTGCGCAGCCGCGAGCGGCGGGCCCTGTTACGCTCGGCGCGGACCTCGCTGGTCCGCATCCGCTTTTCGGCAGACTTGACGTTCGGCAAACTGACCTCCGGAAGATCTATGCTGGGGTTGGTTCCTGGATACCGCGAACAGGAAAGCGGAAAAATACCGAAAGGGTCCAGGCGTGTCAAGCGCAGGGCCGCGCGATTTTGACACCGGGGAGCGCCGCCGCTAGCTTGCGCGCATGGAACAACTTCTGATCTCGCTTCCCGTCCTGATCTTTTCGGTGGTGGTGCACGAGGTGGCGCACGCGTACGTGGCGCGCAGCCAGGGCGACAACACCGCGTTCATGCTGGGGCGGATCACGCTCAACCCCCTCCCGCACCTGGATCCCCTCGGGAGCGTGCTCCTCCCCGGGATCATGGCGCTCACCGGCGGCCCCATCCTGGGGTGGGCCAAGCCGGTCCCGGTGAACCCCCGCAACTTCCGCGACTACAAGCGCGGCGACATCCTGGTCTCGCTGGCCGGAATCGCCTCCAACCTGGCGCTGGCCGTCGTGTTCACGCTCCTGCTGGCGGCCACGCTGGCCGCGGCGCGGGCGCTGCCGGACGAGATGCGCGCGTGGGCGGTGCTCGCCGCCATGTTCCAGGCGGGGATCTACATCAACCTGCTGCTGGCGCTCTTCAACCTGATCCCCATCCCGCCGCTCGACGGATCGCACGTCATGGTGTACCTGCTCCCGGTGCGGCTCGCGGTGAAGTACCGCGAGGTGGGCCGCTTCGGGATGCCCATCCTTTTCGCGCTCCTCCTGCTGGGCGGGTTCCGCTTCCTGTCGGTGCCGGTGGGGTTCCTGATGGCGAGCGCGCTCGCCGCCGCGCAGGCGCTGGCGGGCGCGGGGTAGCGCCGTGGAGCCGCAGTCGCCGCCCGCGCCGCAGCTGGACCTGTTCCAGGTGGACCTGGAGCGCTTCCAGGGGCCGCTGGACCTGCTGCTGCACCTGATCCGCAACCAGGACATCGACATCTTCGACATCCCCATCTCGCGGATCACCGAGCAGTTCCTGGCGGCGATCCGGAGCGTGGACCGCCTGGAGCTGGAGCGCGCGGGGGAGTTCCTGGAGATGGCCTCCATCCTGGTGCGCATCAAGGCGCAGATGCTGTTCCCGCGGCGGACCGACGACGGCGAGGAGGAGGACCCGCGGGCGGACCTGGTGCGGCGGCTCCTGGAGTACGAGCACTTCCGCGAGGCGGCGGGGCTGCTGGTGGAGGCGGAGCGGGCTAGGGCGCGCATGTGGACGCGCGGCTACGTCGAGGCCCGCCCCAGGCGCGCCCTGCCATCCGTGCCGCTGGACACCGGGTGGAGCGAGGTGTGGGAGGCGGCGCTGCGCCTCGGCGCGCGCGCGGCCGAGCCGGAGACCGTGTACCGCTTCCAGGGGCGGCCGGTGCGCATCGAGGAAAAGATGGAGCTGGTGCTGCAGGCGCTGCAGGAATCGCGGCGGGTGGAGTTCGCGGCGCTGGTGTCGCCCTGGGGGACGCGGATGCACGCGGTGGTCTCGCTGCTGGCCTGCCTGGAGCTGGCCAAGCGCAGCCGGGTGCTGGTGCGGCAGGCGGCGCCCTTCGCGCCGCTGTGGGTGTACCGCCGCCGCCGCGAGGAAGAGGCCGCGTGAGCCTGGCGCGCCCCAGCCGGGTCGTGGAGGCCATCCTGTTCGCCAGCCAGACGCCGCTGTCCGCTGCAGAGCTGGCGCGCGGCGGCGAGGACATGGACGAGGAGACGGTGGAGGCGGCGCTCGCCGAGCTGCGCGCGGAGTACGAGCGCGAGGGGCGCGCCTTCGGGGTGTTCGAGGTGGGGGGAGGGTGGCAGCTCCTCACCCGCCCGGAGTACGCGCCGGTGCTGGAGCGCTTCGACAGCGTCCCCGCCAACGCGCGCCTTTCCTCGCCCGCGCTGGAAACGCTCGCCATCATCGCCTACCGGCAGCCGGTGGGGCGCGCGGAGATCGAGGAGATCCGCGGGGTGGGGGCCGGCGGGGTGCTCAAGACGCTGCAGGACCGCGAGCTGGTGGAGGTGACCGGGCGCGGCGAGGGGCTGGGGCGGCCGCTGCTGTACGGGACGACACGGCGCTTCCTGGAGCACTTCGGGTTCCGCTCCATGGACGACCTTCCCCGCCCGGAAGAGCTGCCCGTGGTGCTTTCGAAGATCAACGACGAGGGGAGACCGGATGGCGCGCAGGCAGGGTAGGCCGACGGCGGAGGGGGAGCCCGTACGCCTCCAGGTGTTCATCGCCCGGTCGGGGATCGCGTCGCGGCGCGGGGCCGAGGAGCTGATCGCCGAGGGGCGCGTGTGGGTCAACGGCGAGACCGTGACCTCCCCGGGGACCAAGGTGACGCCGGGGGTGGACCGGGTGGAGGTGGACGGCGAGGCGATCGCCTCGGCGGTGGAGACGATGTGGGTGGCGCTGCACAAGCCCAAGGGCTACGTCACCACCCGCCACGATCCCTACGGCCGCAAGACCATCTACGAGCTGCTCCCGGCCAAGCTGCACCACCTCTTCCACGTGGGGCGGCTGGACCGCGACAGCGAGGGGATCCTCCTCCTCACCAACGACGGCCCGGGCGCGAACCGCTTCCTTCACCCGCGCTTCGGCGTCACCAAGGAGTACCTGGTGGACGTGGACGGCCGCCCCACCGCCGACGAGTTCCGCCGCCTGGTGGCGGGGGTGGAGCTGGAGGACGGGACGGCGCGGGCCGAGTCCGCCGAGCGCCTGCACCAGGTGGACCTGGACGTGTGGCGCATCCGCGTGGTGCTCCGCGAGGGGAAGAAACGCGAGGTGCGCCGCATGCTGGACGCGGTGGGGCACCCGGTGCGCCGCCTGATCCGGCGCCGCTTCGGCCCGGTGGAGCTGGGCGAGCTCCCCTCCGGCAAGTGGCGGGTTCTGGGGCCCGCCGAGCTTCGCGGCCTGATGAAAGGGCCGGGATGAACTGCTGACTTGGGCGTGCCCCCGGCTGTGCCGGGGTCGGGCTTCGGCTCCGTAAGGCAGCAAACAACGCTGCCTAACGGAGTCGAGCCCCGGCGGAAACAGCCCCGCCGGGTCTCGCCCCTCCGGGCCGAAATCCCTCACGCGGGCTCCGGTGCATTCCGCGGCTGCCGAATCTTCGAACCATCTACCTACGAACGCTTCGCACATGGAAATCCGGGGCTCTCGCATTCTCCTGCTGGGCGGGTCCGGGCTCGTCGGGACGGCGCTGGCGCGCCAGCTCCTCCCGCTGAAGCCGGCGCTGGTGGTCATCTCGGGGCTCACGCGGGACGAGGCGGAGGGGGGCGTCGCGGAGCTGCGCCGCGAGCCCGACGCGGAGGGGGTGGAGATCGTGCCCGAGTGGGGGGACATCTTCCTCCCCGCGGAGCTCAAGGACATCCGCCGCCGCGACATCGTGGAGGACCCGGCGGCGCGCGCGCAGATCCTGGACGACCTGCTGGGACCGCTCACCGAGGACGTGATCGAGCGCTCGGCGCTGGGGCGGATCATCGCCCGGCACCGGCCGGAGGTGATCGTGGACACCATCAACACGGCCACCGCCTTCGCCTACCAGAACGCCTTCGACAGCGCCAGCGAGCTGCGCGAGAAGGCGCGGCGCGGCGAGGCCGACCTGGACGCGGTGGAAACTCACCTGGCGACCATGTACCTGCCGCAGCTCATCCGCCACGTGCAGCTGGCGCTGGAGGTGATGAAGCGCGCCCGGACGCAGGTGTACGTCAAGGTGGGGACCGCCGGCACGGGGGGGATGGGGCTCAACATCCCCTTCACCCACTCGGAGGAGCGCCCCTCGCGCGTGCTCCTGGCCAAGTCGTCCATCGCCGGGGCGCACACGCTGCTCCTGTACCTGATGGCGCGCACCCCGGGCGCCCCCACGGTCAAGGAGATCAAGCCCACGGCGGCGATCTCCTGGAAGAGCATCGGCTTCGGCGACGTGAAGCGCGGCGGGCGCACCATCCGCCGGGTGGACGCCGTGGCGCCGGTGCCCGTGGCCGAGCTGGCGGCGGACGGCGCGGCGGAGGGGAGCTGGCGCGACACCGGCGAGGCGCTCACCGGGGTGTATGTGGACTCGGGGGAGAACGGGCTCTTCTCGCCGCCGGAGTTCGAGACGCTGACGGCGCTGGGGCTGATGGAGTTCATCACCCCGGAGGAGATCGCCCAGGACGTGGTGCGCGAGATCCGCGGCCAGCCCACCGGGCACGACGTGGTGGCGGCGCTGGACGCGTCCACCTCGGGCCCCACCTACCGCGCCGGGGTGCTGCGGCAGTCGGCGATGGCGCGCATGGAGGAGCTGGAGCGGGAGCACGGCCAGGAGAGCGTCGCCTACGAGATGCTGGGGCCGCCGCGCCTTTCCAAGCTGCTCTTCGAGGCGGCGATCCTGGGGCGGCTCACCGGCGGCGCGCTGGACGCGGCGGCGATGCTGGACCCGGACGCGGCCGCGGCGCGCGCCGAGGCGCTGGTGCTGGAGGACGCCCAGCTGCGCACGGCGATCCTGTCCATCGGGCTCCCGGTGCTGCTGCGCGACGGCGAGCGCGTGCTCCGCGGGGCGGACGTCAAGGTGGCCCCGGCGCCCGGCGAGCCATGGGAGCGCACGGTGGAGAACGGCTGGGTGGACCTGCGCCCCGCCAACTGGGCCCACTGGCGCGCCCGTGCGGACGCCATCTGCCGGCGGCTGGACGCCTGCGGCGACGCTTCGGTGGGCTCCCGCTGGGACGTGGAGCCGTGGGAGCGCGCGCGCCGCATCCGCCCCGGGGCGCTGGCGGCGTGGGTGTTCCGCCACGAGGACCGCGGCGAGCGCATCAAGCGCTGATCCCCGCCATGGCCCAGCCCCCCCTCTCTCCCTCGCTGATCCGCGACCTCGCCAAGGCGTACTCGCTGGGCGAGTTCTACCCGGTGACGCACCCCACGCTGGAGCAGGTGCTGGAGAAGCTGGACCGCGACCTGCTCGCCCTGGGCGGCGAGCTGCGGGTGGAGGTGGAGCCCACCTCGCTGCGGGTGGGGCGGGAGTGGGCGGCGTGGCGCTCCACGCACGTGACGCGCTTCGCCGCGCGGCTGGCCGGCCACGGGGTGCACTCCTTCGTCCTGCGGGCCGAGGAGGCGCGCGCTGACGACCTGGGCCGCTTCCTTTCCGCGGCGGCGCTCCCGGTGCGGGTGGTGCGCGCGGCCGGCGGCTTCGTGGCGGCGCTCTCCGCGGCGGGGCTGCGCGGCGTGCTCGTCAACGGCGTCGCGCCCGACCCGCCGAAGCCCGCCGCGCCCACGCCGGCCGCGCCGCAGGGCGGCGTCAACTTCGACGTGTCGCTCTGGTCGGCGCACCAGATGTACGAGCTGGTGAAGCAGACGGCGGTGCGCGTGGAGCAGGAGGACCTGGAGGCGCTGCGGCGCGAGCTGGTGGAATCGCCGGACGCGGAGCGGGTGCAGCTGGTGGAGCGCATGCGCCAGACGGCGCAGTGGACGGCGGGGCAGGGGCGCCTGGACGAGGTGGTCGCGCTGGTGCTGCGCATGCGCACGGACGCCGAGGAGCTGGGGAGGACCGCCCCCGCCCGCCGCGCGCACGTGATGCTGGCGCTGGCCAGGGTGGCCTCGCCCGCGGTGGTGGGCGAGCTGGTGGCGCGGCTGGGCCGGGCGCGCAGCGAGGAGGAGCGCGCGGAGGCGCAGGCGGCGCTGCTGCACGTGGGCGCCGAGGTGGTGCCCCCGCTGGTGCGGGCGCTCTCCGACGCGCAGGACATGTCGGCGCGGCGGGCGTACCGTGACGCGCTGGTGGCGCTGGACCGGGTGGGGATCCCCCTGCTGGAGGACATGGCGGGCGACGAGCGCTGGTTCGTGGTCCGCAACATGGTGAGCATCCTGGGCGAGATCCGCAGCGCCGAGGCGGTGGAGCACTTCGCCCGCACGGTGCAGCACGCGGACGCGCGCGTGCGCCGCGAAACGGTGCAGGCGCTCACCAAGCTGGGCGGCGAGGAGTCGGTGCCGCTGCTGGTGCGCGCGCTTTCCGACGCGGACCCCGGGATCCGCGGCGCCGCCGCGCTGGGGCTGGGGCTCGCCCGCATCCCCGCCGCCGTGTCCCCGCTGCTCCTGCGCCTGGGCCAGGAGACGGACGCCGAGGCCGAGGCGGAGATCGTGCGCGCCCTGGGCCGCCTGGGCGACCCCCGCGCCGTGCAGCCGCTGGCGGAGCGCGCCGCGGCCGGCGGGTGGCTGTCGCGCCGCTCGGCCGCCGGGCGGGTGGAGGCGGTCCGCGCGCTGGGCGCCATCGGCGGGGACGCGGCCCGCGGCGTGCTCCAGGGGCTCGCCGCCGACCGGGCGCCGGAGGTGCGCGACGCGGTGCAGCGGGCGCTGCGCGGCGAGCCCGTGACCTGAACCCACCGACCATGGCATCCGACGCCCCGCGCCTCCCGGAGAGCGCCCCCGCCCCCGGCTTCGCCGCGCGCATCGTCGCGGAGGTGCACCGCCGCGTGGTGGGGCAGGAGTACATGATCGAGCGCCTGCTCATCGGGCTGCTCACCGGCGGGCACGTGCTCTTCGAGGGGCTCCCGGGGCTCGCCAAGACGCTCACCGTGCGCACCCTGGCGGACGCGGTGGACGCCACCTTCCAGCGCATCCAGTTCACGCCCGACCTGCTCCCCGCGGACGTGGTGGGAACCACCATCTACGACGTGCGCACGGGGGAGTTCACCCCGCACCGGGGCCCGGTCTTCGCCAACATCGTCCTGGCCGACGAGATCAACCGCGCCCCCGCCAAGGTGCAGGCGGCGCTGCTGGAGGCCATGCAGGAGCGGCAGGTGACCATCGGGGGCACCACCTTTCCGCTGCCGCAGCCGTTCCTGGTGCTGGCGACGCAGAACCCCATCGAGCAGGTGGGCACCTACCCGCTGCCCGAGGCGCAGGTCGACCGCTTCATGCTCAAGGTGCGGGTGGGCTACCCCACGCGCGAGGAGGAGCGGGAGATCCTGCGCCGCATGTCCGGCGGCGAGCCCATCGCGGTGCGCCCGGTGGTGGGGGCGGAGGAGATCCTGGCGGCGCGCCGCAGCATCGCCGGGCTGTACCTGGACGACACCGTGGGCGACTACATCCTGGACGTGGTCACGGCCACGCGCGAGCCGCGGCGGTTCGGGCTGGGCGAGCTGGAGCCGCTGATCGAGTTCGGGGCCTCGCCGCGGGCCACGATCGCGCTGGCGACCTGCTCGCGGGCGCACGCCTACCTGCGCGGCAGGAGCTACGTGACGCCGGACGACGTCAAGGCGATCGGCGCGGACGTGCTGCGCCACCGGGTGATCACCACGTACGAGGCGGAGGCGGAGGAGGTCACCCCGGACGAGATCGTGCGCCGGGTGTTCGAGGCGGTGCGGGTGCCATAGGTTTTTTTCCGCTTCGACGAGGTTGGTGGGGCCGCTACGGAGCCGGACGATACTGCCGTCCGTCTCCTCCGCGGGCTCCGGGAGCCACCGGAAACCGCCCCGGTGTCTCCCTGCGCCGGGGGGAGCCTCGCCAAACTGCCGGCGAGTCTCCCCCCGTACATCTTGTGGGAACGGCGGAACGGCGTCCGTTCGTCTGGATCTCGACACGAGGTGAGCCATGCCGGTCGTCGAACGCTCGGTGGAGATCCTCGCGCCGCGGGGGGCGCTCTTCGACCTCGCGCAGGACTACTACGTGCGCACGGAGTGGGATCCCTTCCTGCGCGAGATGCGCTTCCTGGACGGCGCCACGGAGGCGGCGCCGGGCGTGCGGGTGAGGGTCCGGGCGAAGAGCGGGCTGTCCATGGAGGTGGAGTACGTGACCGTGGTTCGGCCGGAGCGCGTCGCCGTGCGGATCACCCGCGGACCGTTCTTCTTCGAGAACTTCGCGGGCTCCTGGCTCTTCCAGGACGCGGGCGGCGGCGTGACGCGGGTGGTGTTCCGCTACAGCTTCCGGACGCGCTGGCCGCTGCTGCGCCCCCTCCTGGACCCGGCGATCTCGATGGTGTTCGGCCGCGACGTCGCCGCGCGCGTCCGCGCCCTGAAGCACGCCGCCGAGGAAACGGACCTCCTGCGGCGCTTCGCGGCCCGCTGAGCGACGCAGACCCCCCTCCCCCGGCCCCTCGCAAGGGGAGGGGAGAACGGCGACGGCGGGCGCCTGGGGAGGTGGGGGAGCCCCCCCGCGAAAGCGATCGTGACCCGAAGGGCGGAGACCCGCGGGGCGGTTTCCGCGGGGCTCCGTTCTCCTGGACACGGTCGTTTCGTGTCCAGGAGAATAGAGCGCGGTCCCCGGCCGGCAGTATCGGCCGGGGATTCGCCCGAACCCGCCCGAACCCGCCCGAACCTTGTGATCCGGAATCGGGTACGGCTCCTGCCATGCAGCCGTAAAGCCCCGACCTGGAAAAACGATGATCGAACACAGCGAACGCCACGACCCCGTCAGCCGCGAGGTGCTGCGCCAGGTGCGCCGCATCGAGCTGCGCACGCGCGGCGCGGTGGATTCGCGCTTCAGCGGCGAGTACCAGAGCGTGTTCAAGGGCCAGGGGCTGGAGTTCGTGGAGGTGCGCGAGTACCTGCCCGGCGACGACGTGAGGACCATCGACTGGAACGTGTCGGCGCGGACGGGCGTGCCGCACGTGAAGCGCTACGTGGAGGAGCGCGAGCTGTCGCTGCTGCTGGTGGTGGACTTCTCGGCGTCCATGCGCTTCGGGACGGTGGAGCGCTTCAAGAGCGAGCTGGTGGCGGAGGTGGCGGCGGTGCTGGCGATGTCGGCCATCCGCAACAACGACCGGGTGGGGCTGCTGGTGTTCGCGGACGGGATCGAGCTGTTCCTCCCCCCGCGCAAGGGCCGCCGCCACGTGCTGCGGCTGATCCGCGAGCTGCTGGCCTTCCGGCCGGCGGGGCGGGGGAGCGCGGCCGCGGCGGCGCTGGAGTACGCCATGCGGGTGCTGCGCTCGCGCTCCATCGTGTTCCTGTTCTCGGACTTCCGCTTCGGCGGGGAGTGGGCGGGCTTCGAGCGCGGCCTGCGCACGGCGGCGCGCCGCCACGACGTGGTCGCGGTGCGCCTGGCGGACCACCGCGAGGAGGTGCTCCCGGACATGGGGCTGCTGCGCGTGGCGGACCCGGAAACGGGCGGGACGCTGCTGCTGGACACGGGCCGGCGCGACGTGCGCGAGGCGTACGCGCGCGCCGCGGCGGAGGAGCGCGACCGCGCCCGCCGGCTCTTTCGCCGCATCGCCGTGGACGAGATCGTGCTGCATACCGGCGAGCGCTACGCCCCGGAGCTGCTGGCGTTCTTCCAGCGGCGCGAGACCCGCCTGCGCCGGTGAGCCGCGTGCGGCGCGCCCGCCTCGTCCTCGCGCTCGTCCCGGCCTGCGCCGCGATTCCCGCCGCGGCGCAGCGCGCTCCCGCGGACTCCGCTCCCGCGCCGGTCTACTCGGTGGGCGTGTCGCCGGACACCGTCACGGTGGGCGACCGCTTCCGGGTGATGCTGCGCGTGGAGGCGGCCCCGGGCACGCGCGTGGAGCTGCCCGCGCGCCTGGACAGCCTGCCGGTGCTGCACCCCGTGGGCCCGCCGCGCGACCGCGGCGACTCCGCCCGCGGCGACTTCGCCGCCGCCTACCCCATGGTGGCCTGGCGCCCCGGCGCGCTCCCGCCGCTGTACGCCCCGGTGCGCGTGACCCACGCGGACGGCCGCGCCGCCACGGCGCGGGTGCCGCTGCGCCTCCCCTTCGTGCGCTCCGTGCTCCCCGCCGACACCGCGAAAGTGGAGCCGCGCGGCCCCCACGACGTGCTGGGCCCGGACTGGGACCGGCGGCTGATGCTGGTGCTGGTGCTGCTGGCCCTGCTGCTCCTGGCGCCCGCGGGGGTGCTGGTGCGCCGCTGGCTGCGGAAGCGGCTGGCCCGGGGGCCCGCGCCGCCGGTGGACCCGCGCGCGCGCGCCCTTGCGTCGCTGGAGCTCGCGCGGCGGATGCGCCTGGCGGAGGCGGGGGAGTGGAAGCCGTTCTACTCGCTCACCTCGGAGGCGCTGCGCGGCTACCTGGACGCGCTCTCCCCGCGCTGGGGCGCGGACCTGACCACGGAGGAGCTGGCGCGCGCCCTGGAAACGCCGGACGTGGACGACGCCGACGCGCGGGTCGTCGGCGCGCTGCTCGCGGAGGCCGACGCGGTGAAGTTCGCGGGGGCGGCCTCCACCCCGGCGGCGGCGGAGCGGCACTGGCAGCAGGCGCGCGAGTGGGTGGCGAGCTTCGACCGGCCCGCGCCGCCCGCCGCGGACGACGGGGCGGATGCGCGCGCCCCGGCGGAGGTGGGGCGGTGAGGGCCCCCCGGCCCTCACGCGGCGGCCTTAGAGCCGCCACCCTCTCCCAATTCTGGGAGAGGGGGCAACTGCTGGATCCTGCGGCTTCGTCGGAGCTGCGTGAGGGATTTCGGCCCGAAGGGGCGAGACCCGCGGGCAGTTTCGCGGGGCTCGACTCCGTTGCAGACGGTCGTTTCGTCTGCTACGGAGCCGAAGCCCGACCCCGCGCCAGCGGGGGCACGCCCGCCCCCTGCCGTTCCGCCGTATGCCGTTCTGCCGTCAAAGAGGCCACGACGTGACGGTGGAGCTGGTGCACCCGTGGGCGCTCGCCCTGCTGCTGCCGGTGCCGGCGTACCTGCTGTGGCTGCGGCGCACCCGTCCGGCCGCGATCCCACTGCCCGGGGCGGCGGTGCTGGCTCACCCGGGACGGCGCGCGGCCAGGTGGTGGGCCCGCGTCCCGGAGCTGGCGCGCGTGCTCGCCCTGGTGCTGCTCGTGGTGGCGCTGGCCCGGCCGCGCACCGGGGCCGCGGTGACGGAGTCGCGCGCAGAGGGGATCGCCATCGTGGTGGCGATGGACGTGTCGTCGTCCATGCTGGCGGAGGACTTCCGCCCGGCCAACCGGCTGGAGGTGGCGAAGCGGACCACCGCACGCTTCGTGGCGGGGCGCAGGGCGGACCGCATCGGGCTGGTGGCGTTCGCCGGCGAGGCGCTCACCCAGGTGCCCACCACCACCGACTACTCGCTGCTGATCTCCGCGCTCCAGGCGCTGGAGCCGGGCGCGCTGCGCGACGGCACCGCGATCGGGATGGGGCTGGCGACGGCCACCAACCGGCTGCGGCAGGTGGAGGGCGCCAGCAAGGTGGTGATCCTGCTGAGCGACGGCGAGAACAACCGCGGCGAGATCGACCCGCGCGACGCGGCCCGGGCGGCGGCGGCGCTGGGGGTGCGGGTGTTCACCATCGGGGTGGGGTCCGAGGGGATGGCGCGGGTGCCGGTGGCGCGCAGCGCCTCGGGGCTGCGCTACGCCTACCTGCCGGTGCGCATCGACGAGGCGCTGCTCACCGAGATCGCCGCGAGCACGGGCGGCCGCTACTTCCGCGCGACGGACACGGAAACGCTGCGGCGCATCTACGCGGAGATCGACCGCATGGTGAAGACGCCGGTGCGCGTGCGGCGCTACACGCGGCACACGGAGCTGTACCTGTTCTTTCTCCTGGCCGGCGCGGCGCTGCTGGCGCTGGAGTGGCTGGTGCGGGGGTCGCGGCGAGGGGTGGGACCATGAACGGCTTTGAACGGACTGGATTTGGGCGTGCCCCCGGCTGCGCCGGGGTCGGGCTTCGGCTCCGTAGCAGACGATACGACCGTCTGCAACGGAGTCGAGCCCCGCGAAACTGCCCGCGGGTCTCGCCCCTTCGGGCCGGAATCCCTCACGCGGGAGGCCGCCTTCCATGACCTTCTTCCGCGTGTGGCTGCTGCCGCTGGCGCTGCTCCTTCCACTGGCGGTGGGGGCGGGGATCGCGCTCGCGGTGCGGCGGCGGCGGCGGGCCGCGGACGCGTTCGGCGAGCACCCGCTGGTGCTGCGGCTTTCCGGGGGGCGCGACCCGGGCGCGGTGCCGTGGGCGCGCGCGGCGCTGCTCCTTCCCGCGGCGGCGGCGCTGGGCGTCGCGGCGGCGGACCCGCGCTGGGGGCGCGGCGGGGGGGACGGCGCCGGCGCGGCGGGCGGGGCGGAGGTGGTGATGGTGATGGACGCCAGCAACTCCATGCGGGTGGAGGACGTGCGCCCCAACCGGCTGGAGCGGGAGCGCGCCGCGGCGCGGCAGATCGCGCACGGGCTCCCCGGCGGGCGCCTGGGGGTGGTGGTATTCTCGGGGCGGGGATACGTGCTCACCCCGCTCACCGCGGACGCGGGGGCGCTGGAGCTGTACCTGGACGCGCTCTCGCCGGAGATCGTGACGCAGGGCGGATCGTCGCTGGCGAGCGCGGTGCGCCAGGGGACGGACCTGCTCCTGGGCGGCGATTCGGTGAGCGCGGGGCGGGTGATGGTGCTGATGTCCGACGGGGAGGCGCTGGAGGAGCGCTCGGAGGTGGGGCTGGCGGTGCGGCGGGCGGAGCGCGTGGGCGTGACCATCCACACGCTCGGCTTCGGGACGGAGGGCGGGGGGCCGGTGCCGGACGTGGACCCCACCACCGGGCGCCGCCTGGGCTTCAAGCGCGACGTGGACGGCAGCGTCGCGGTGTCGCGGCTGGACCCGGGGATGCTCCGCGAGATCGCGGACGAGACCGGCGGGCGCTACCGCGACGCATCGGACCCGGGCGCGGTCGCCGCGCTGCTGCGCGACGTCGCGGCCGCGCCCGCGGCGGCCCGGCGCCCGGACGGCGGCGGCGGCCCGCCGCCCCGCTACGAATGGTTCCTGGGCGCGGCGCTGCTGCTGCTCGCCGCGGACACCGTGCTGGCCGCGCTGGAGCGCCGCCGCGCGCTGGAGGTGCCGGCATGAGGCGGCTCCCCGCCTCCCCCGGCCCGTCCCCGCAGGGGGGAGGGGAGAACGTCCGGCGCCGCTCCGCCGGGAGCCGCCGGACCCTCGCCGTCTGCGCGCTGCTGGCAGCCCTGCTCGCGGGGTGCGGCCCGGGGAACCGGCTGTACCGCCGGGGCGAGTACCGCGCGGCGGCGGAGGCGTACGCCGCCGGGCTGGCGAAGGGCGACGGCTCTCCGGAGCTGCGCTACAACCTGGGGACGGCGCTGCTGCGGCTGGAGGCGTACGACTCGGCGCGGGCGCACCTGGAGGCGGCGCTCCCGGGCGGAGGCCCGGAGGTGCGGCAGCGCGCCTCGTACAACGCCGGCAACGCGGACCTGCTCCCCGTGTTCCTGGAGCGCGTCCCCGACGACCAGCGCCGCCCCCGCCTGGAGCGCGCCGTGGCGGCGTACCAGCGCGCGCTGCTGCTGCGCCCCGGCGACCGGGACGCCAAGTGGAACCTGGAGATCGCGCTGCGCCTGCTGGCCCGGCAGCCGCAGGGCGGGGGCGGAGGCGGCGGGGAGGACGAGGGCGGCGGCGGCGACGAGGAGGGCGAGCAGCAGGCCCCCGAGGCCGCGGAGCGCACCCCGCAGGGCGCCAGGGGCCTCACCCCCGCCGAAGCCGAGCGGATCCTCCGCGGCGCCCAGCGCGCCGAAGCGGAGGTGCAGGGCGAGAAGCTGCGCCGCGAGCCCCCGCGCGGCCGGGTGCTGCGGGACTGGTGAGGAACGGCAGGGAACAGGGTTCATCGGTTCACGCGCAGCGTGAAGCGCCACAGGGAACAGCCTGCAACGACACGGCGCCCGCACCGGGAGATCCGGGTGCGGGCGCCGTTGCAGTTCATGCAGTACCCGTATGATGCGGTTCGGAGGGAGACTCGCCGGCGGTTTGGCGAGGCTCACTCCGGCGCAGGGAGACACCGGGGCTGTTTCCGGTGTCTCCCGGAGCCCGCGGAGGAGACCGGCGGGGCCGTTTCCGCCGGGCTCCGCAGCGGCCCGCTACGACACGAAGATTCCAGCCATCACGCGGCCCGGAGCCAGTGCCCCAGCTCGCGCAGAGACGGCTTCTTGCCGGTACTGAGAATCCCGATGCGGTAGATCTTCCCCGCGACCCACGCCACGACGACGACCGCCACGAGCGTCCCCAGCAGCGACACCCCGATCTGCCAGGCGGGCACGGCGGAGGCGGCCATGCGCATGGGCATGGTGACCGGAGCGGTGAAGGGGATCATCCCCAGCGCGGTCGCCGTGGTGCCCAGCGGGTCGCTGATGACCTGCCGGAGGAAGACGAGCGGGACGATGAGCGGGAGGAGCACCACCGTCTGGAACTGCTGCGCCTCCTGCTCGCTGTTGACCGCCGCGCCCACCGCCGCGAAGAGCGCGGCGTAGAGCAGGTAGCCCAGGAGGAAGAAGGCGACCGCGGAGGCCAGCATCCACGGGTCCACCTGGAGGCTGGACAGGGCGTCGGCGCGGAGCCCCAGCCGCCCGGCGATCAGCTCCGAGCGGGTGGCCCCCAGGGCGCCCAGGAGCCCCCAGATGGACACCTGGAGGACGGCGACGGCGCCCACGCCCAGGATCTTGCCGGCCATGAGGTGGGTGGCCTTCATGGAGCTGACGATCACCTCCACGATGCGGTTGGTCTTTTCCTCCAGCACGCTGCGCATGACGTTCATGCCGTACAGGAGCACCAGCACGTACACCATCATCCCCAGGATGTAGCCCAGGAAGAAGGTGGACTTTGCGCTCTCGGCGGTCTCGCCCTGGTCGGTGACGCGCAGCGTGTGGACGTCCACCGGGCGCAGCAGCGTGGCCACCTCCACCACGTCCAGCCCCTGCGCGCGCATGCGCGCCGCCTGCACCGCCTGCGACACGGCCACGCGGACGTCGCTCTCCACCTCGAAGTTGGACAGGTTGCGCGCCCGGAACTCGATCTCGTTGCCCTGCACCACCCCGGCGGGGAGGTACAGGTAGCCGTCGATCTCCTCGGCGCGCACGCGGCGGTTCAGCTCCTCGCGCACGGAGGCCAGCGGCCCGGGGACGCGCTCCAGCCGGTAGGTGTAGGCGTCCCCGGCGGCGGCGGCGGGGGGGCGCGACAGGGTCTGCACCACGTAGTCGGCGATCCCCGGGGGCGCTTCGTCCACCACCACCAGCGAGCGCTCCCCGCCGGTGCTCATGAGCGCGGGGAGCAGGGTGAGCCCGCCCATGAACAGGGGGAGGAGGAGCGTGGTGAGCAGGAAGCCGCGGGTGCGCACCCGCTCCATGAACTCGCGCTTGAGGACGACGAGGATCTCAGACATGCGCGGGCTCCGGCCGGCGGTGCGGGGTGGCGGCGTCGCCCACGCGGGCGACGAAGATCTCGTGGAGCGAGGGCTCCACCCGCTCGAAGCGGACCAGCGGGGCGTCCAGCGCGGCGAGCGCCGCGAGGAGCTGCCGCGAGTCGGCGCCGGGCTTCAGCTCCACCTCCCACCCCTCGCCGGCGCGCGTGATCGCGCCGAAGCGCAGGTCGCGGCCCAGCGCCTCGCCGACCGCCGCGGAAGGCTCGTCGAAGGCGAAGGCGTAGCGGTTGGTGCGGTTGGCGCGCTTGACCTCGCGCAATCCGCCGTCCAGCACCTTGCGGCCCTGCGCGATGATGCACACGTCGTCGCACAGCTCCTCGGCCTGCGCCATGTTGTGCGTGCTGAAGATGACCGTCCTGCCGCGCTGGCGGGTCTCCAGGATGGTGTCGCGCAGGACCTCCTGGTTCACCGGGTCCAGCCCGGAGGCCGGCTCGTCCAGGATTAGGAGGTCGGGGTCGTGGACCACCGTGGTGACGAACTGCACCTTCTGCTGCATCCCCTTGGAGAGGGTTTCCACCCGTGCCCCGCGCCACTCGCCCAGCCCCATCTTCTCGATCCAGCGCTCCCCCTCGCGCCGCGCCGTGGCGGCGGGGACGCCCTTGAGCTGCGCGAAGAACACCACCACGTCGATCACCTTCATCTTCTTGTAGAGCCCGCGCTCCTCGGGGAGGTAGCCCACGCGGCGGAGCACGTCGCGGTCGCGCTCGGGGTCGCTCCCCAGCAGCGACACGCGCCCGCTGTCCCGGACGATGATGTTCATCACCATGCGGATGGTGGTGGACTTGCCGGCGCCGTTGGGGCCCAGGATGCCGTAGATGGTGCCGGCGGGGACGGCCAGGCTGAGGTCGTCCACGGCGGTGTGGCCGGCGTACCGCTTGGAAAGGTTCTCGACGAGAAGGGCGTGGGTCATGCGGCGGCGCGTTGGGGTGGGACGCTGAGATCGTGAAAGTTAAGCGAAAGCGAAAGGGGCCGCCACGGATGGCGGCCCCCGCGCGTCGCCGGCCACGGACGACGCGCGCCGCCCTCCCGGGTGGGGAGGACGGCGCGCGCGGAGAGCGGAGGGTGGCGCGAGCCTCTCAGCCGTGCCTGCGCTGCTTGGCCACAGGGGTAGCGTCGGCGTTCTCGAGACTGCGCTCCGCACGGAGGATCGCACCCGCGCGCGCCGCCGCCAACGCCGCGGGTGCGAACGGCGCCGACGCGGGCCGGGACGCACGGGACGGGGACGAACCGCCGACGCAGCGCGGAGCCGCGTGAGGGATTTCGGCCCGGAGGGGCGAGACCGCGCGGCTGTTTGCGCGGGCTCGACTCCGTAGCAGACGGTAGTTTCGTCTGCTACGGAGCCGAAGCCCGACCCCGGCGCCAGCCGGGGGCACGCCCGAACCCTGTCGTAGAAGCCGTCCACAGCCGTTGCCGTTTCCCCGGCCACCCCGTAGCTTGCTCGCGCACCATCCACCGGAGAGCCCCGTGAGCGACTTCCCGAACCTGACCGTCATCGACCACCCGCTGGTGCAGCACAAGCTTACCGTGCTGCGCCGCAAGGACACGTCCAAGAAGAAGTTCAAGGAGCTGGTGGACGAGATCGCCATGCTCATGGCGTACGAGGTCACGCGCGACCTGCCGGTGGCCCCGGTGGAGGTGGAGACCCCGCTGGAAACGACCACGCAGATGCGGCTCAGCGGCAAGAAGCTGACGCTGGTGCCCATCCTGCGCGCCGGCCTGGGGATGGTGGACGGGGTGCTGCGGCTGATGCCCTCGGTGCGGGTGGGGCACATCGGCCTGTACCGCGACCACGACACGCTCCAGCCGGTGGACTACTACTTCAAGATCCCGCCGGAGCCGGAGGCGCGCGACTTCATCGTCCTTGACCCCATGCTCGCCACCGGCGGCTCGGCGGCGGCGGCGGTGTCGTCGCTGAAGCGCTCCGGGGCGACGCGGGTGCGCTTCATGTGCCTGGTGGCGGCGCCGGAAGGGGTGCGGCGGATGCAGCAGGACCACCCGGACGTGCAGGTGTACGCGGCGGCGCTGGACCGCGAGCTGGACTCCAACGGCTACATCCGGCCGGGGCTGGGGGACGCGGGGGACCGGCTGTTCGGCACCAAGTAAAGGGTTTTACGGCAACGGCTCCGGGCGGCGGGCTCGGGCGTGTCCCCGGCTGGCGCCGGGGTCGGGCTTCGGCTCCGTAACGCACGATACAACTGTGCGTAACGGAGTCGAGCCCGCGCAAACAGCCGCGCGGTCTCGCCCCATCGGGCCGTAATCCCTCACGCGACGGCAGGCCCCCTCCCCCCGACCCCTCCCCCGCAAGCGGGAGAACGGCGCCCCCACCGGAGATTCCGGCGGGGGCGCCGTGCTTTTGCAGTCTGCGGCGCTTCACGCTTCGCGTGAACCGGTAAGCCCTGTTCCCCGTCCCCTACCTCGGAAACGCCTCCCGCACCCCGCCGTCCACGGGCAGCATGCACCCCGTCGTGCGCGAGGAGCGGTCCCCGGCGAGGAAGAGCACCGCCTCGGCGACGTCCTCGGCGCGGACCTCCACGTCCAGCAGGGTGCGGGCGCGGTAGAAGCCGCCCAGGGCTTCCGGGGCGATCCCGTGGGCGCGGGCGCGCTCGGGGCCGATCTCCGCCCACAGGCCCGAGCCCTCGAAGATGGCGTCGGGGTTCACCAGGTTGGCGCGCACGCCGATGGGGCCGCCCTCGATGGCGGCGACGCGCGCGAGCTGGGCCTCGGCGGCCTTGGAGGCGCTGTAGGCGGCGAAGTCCTTGCCCGGCGCGGTGACGTTCTTGGTGGCGACGAACACCAGGCTGCCGCCCGTGCCCTGGCGCCGCATCATGCGGAGCGCGGCGCGGGTCACCAGGAAGTGGCCGGTGGCGTTCACCGCCAGGCTCCGCTCCCAGTCGGCGAGCTCCAGCGCCTCGATGGGCGCGCAGTGGGCGATCCCGGCGTTGGACACCACCACGTCCACCCCGCCGAACTCCAGGGCGGCGCGCTCCAGCACCGCGTCCAAGTCGCGCTCGCGCGTCACGTCCAGCGGCAGGGCGAGCGCGGCGCCCGCGCCCTCCCGCTCCACGATCTCCGCGGCGAGCGATTCCACCGCGGCGCTCCCCAGGTCGGTGGCCACCACCAGCGCGCCCGCGGCGGCAAGGCGCAGCGCGGCCGCCCGCCCCAGGGCGCCGGCGGCGCCCGTCACCAGCGCCACGCGGCCGGCCAGCTCGCGCTCCGGCGGGGCGAGCGTCAGCTTGAACAGCTCCAGCGGCCAGTACTCGGCGCGGAAGCCGTCGCCCTCGGCCAGGGAGCGGTAGCCGCCCAGCGCCTCGGCCCCGGCCATGATCCCCACCGTGTGCAGGTAGATGTCGCGGGCCAGCGCCGCGGCGCGCGGGGTGGGGCCCACCGTCCACATCCCCACGCCGGGAACCAGGACCACCCGGGGCGCGGGCTCCAGCGCCGGCTCGCCGGTCCGCCAGCGCTCCACGTACGCCAGGTAGTCGGCGCGCCACCGCTCCAGCGCCTCGCGGAAGCGGCCGGCCAGCCCCCCGGCGTCGGCGGGGTCGTCCACGTCCACCCAGAGCGGGAGCCGCTTGGTGGTGAGGATGTGGTCCGGCGTGGCCGCCCCCGCGGCGGACGCCTCCCGGGCGCGCGGCGAGCCCACGAACTCCAGCACCTCGGGCGCGTCCGTGTAGCGCGCGACGACGCGCCGCTTCCCGCCGAGCGCCCCGCGGATCACCGGCGCCAGCACGGCGGCCGCGCGACGACGCTCCCCGTCGTCCAGGCGCAGCCGCGCGTCCGCGACGAACACCGGCTCCGCCGAGCGCGCCGCGACGAAGTCGCGCGCCCGCGCGACCAGCTCCAGGTGGCGCGCGTACGCCTCCTCCGGGGTGTCGCCCCAGGTGACCAGACCATGGTTGAGGAGCACCAGCCCGGGGGCGTCGGGGCGGGCGCGCACCGCCTCGCCCACCTCGCGCGAAAGGAGGAAGCCGGGGCGGCGGTAGGGGACGCGGAGCACGGAGGCGCCCAGGGCCTCGTCCAGCACCCGCTCCGGGTCGGGGGTGTTCACCAGCGCCAGCAGGGCGTCGGCGTGCGAGTGGAAGACGCTGGCCGCTGGGACGAAGGCGTGCAGCAGCGTCTCGATGGAGGGACGCGGCGAGGCGGGATCCGTGAGGCAGCGCGCCAGGTACGCGACCATCTCCTCGTCGCTCATGTCTGCGCGCTCGAAGAGCGGCAGCACGTCGTCCAGCCGCACCCCCGCGAAGTCGCCCGGGCGGATGGACGCGAGGTCGGAGCCGCTCCCCTTCACCCGCAGCACGCGCAGGGGGCGCCCCAGCACGTCGGTCTCGTGGGTCTTGAGCGAGGTGTTGCCGCCGCCGCGCAGCACCAGCGACGGGTCCGCGCCCACCCGGCGCGAGTAGCGGACGAGGGCGTCCAGCGGCTCCTCCGCGGCGGCGGGAGCGGCGGCGGGGCGGTCGACGATGGAAGACATGGCGTGGGGGACGGGAGCGGTCAGACGGCCGCCGGACGCGCGGCGGCGGGAAAGCACGACGCCGGGAGCCCGCCCGGGGCGAACACGCCCTGCTCGGTGACGAAGCCGGTGACGAAGCGCGCGGGGGTCATGTCGAACGCCGGGTTGCGCGCGGGGGAGCCGGGCGAGGTCACCCGCACGCGCCGCTGCGTCCCGGCCTCGTCGGGGCCGGTCTGGTAGTGCACCTCGTCGGCGGAGCGCTCCTCGATGGGAACGGCGGCGCCGTCGGCGGCGGCGGGGTCGAAGGTGGAGGGCGGCGCGGCCACGTAGAAGGGGACGCCGAACTCGCGCGCGCAGACGGCCTTCGCGAGCGTCCCCACCTTGTTGACCACGTCGCCGTTGGCGGCCACGCGGTCGGCGCCCACGATCACCAGGTCCACCTCGCCGCGGCTCATCAGGAAAGCGGCGGCGTTGTCGGCGATCACCGCGTGCGGCACCCCCTCGCCGGCCAGCTCCCACGCCGTCAGGCGCGCGCCCTGCGCGCGCGGCCGGGTCTCGTCCACCCACACGTGCGGCTGTCTGCCGGCGGTGGCGGCGGCGTACACGGGGGCGAGCGCGGTGCCGTGGTCCACGGTGGCCAGCCACCCCGCGTTGCAGTGGGTGAGCACGCGCGCGCCGTGCCCCAGCAGCGCCGCGCCGTGCTCGCCGATGCGGCGGCAGCACGCCACGCTCTCCTCCGCGAGCGCCCGAGCGGCTTCTTCGGCGGCCTCGGCCGCGGCGGAGGCGTGCGGGGCGGCTTCGGCGGCGGCCCACACGCGCTCGGTGGCGTGGAACAGGTCGCGGGCGGTGGGGCGGGTGCCCTCGATGAGCGCGCGCGCGGCGCGGGCGTGCGGCCACGGGTCGCCGGGGGCGGCCTCCAGGAAGGCCTGCGCCAGGGCGAACGCCGCCGCCGCGCCGATGGCGGGCGCGCCCCGCACCGTCATCCGGCGGATCGCCTCGGCGGTCGCGCGGTGGTCGGGGCAGTCCTCCACGGCGAAGTCGAAGGGGAGCCGGTTCTGGTCGATCATCCGGACCGTGGCGCCGTCCATCCAGACGGTGCGGTACGGCGTGCCTTGGACGCGCATCGGGCTTCGGTGCGGGGGGGGCGGGGTCGTGGGGATGCGTGACCGGCCGCGGGTCGCGCAAGCCGTGTCGGCAAAGGTAAGGGAGCGCGCCCGGGCCGTCCAGCGGAGGCGGGCGGAGAGAAGGCGGGCGGAGCGGCGCTCCGGTTGAACTCGGGGGAGGGAAGGCGTATCTTGTCTGGCCCGCCGCATTCCGGGAACGGTCGGCGGGGAGCGGGCCTGTAGCTCAGCTGGTCAGAGCACCGGACTCATAATCCGAGGGTCGTGGGTTCAAGTCCCACCGGGCCCATGAAAGCAGCGCCGGGAGTTGACTAGCTCCTGGCGCTGTTTTCCGTTGTGGTCCCCTGGCAGTGCCGATTCTTGAGTTTCGTAATAGGCTCAGCAGGTGCACCGACCGGTCATTATGCGACTGGGACGCACCATTCTGGCGCGTGCAAGGGTGCCGCAATATGTTTGCTGTGTCAGTCCACCTTTCCCTCTGCGTGGATCGATGGGCCAGTACTCCCTTTCCATCGTGTCGTGCGTGATCGGTTGGTGGGCCGGCTGCGGAAATGTTTGCTGGGTAAATGCTCGGCTGGGTGCCAGGCGGTTGGCGCCCATCTTATGCTAGTGCCGTGAGCCCGCCACTATTAATAAGTCAATGCGACTGATCCGGAACAGCGGCGACGACCGCGTCGTCGATGTGCTGCGTGCGTCCCTCACTCAAGAATCCTCCCTCGACATCGCTTCGGCAGGCCTGTCTCTCTTCGGGTTCGCGGAGCTGAGCTCGGTCCTCGAGGAGTTGGAGGGCTGCCGGCTGGTCCTCCCTGCTGTGGAGCAGGATGACGTGGACCTGCTGGGCGCGGATGGCGACCGCTCGTTCCGGAATCGCCTGCAGATCCGCTGGCTAGCCCGCCTGTTGGCCGGCTGGGTGGAGCGCAGGGCGGACGTTCGGAGCGCACCGGAGCTTCCGCAGTCCACGTTCATCGTGAGGCGCGCCAACGGTTCCGAGGGGCGGGGGATCACGGGAGCCTGCGCGTTCACCAGCGACGGGCTGGGGCTCACCCCCGGAGCCCAGTTCGGTCTCATCCAGTGCTCGGAGAGCGCCGAGGAACTGGAGATGCTGAGCGCCTGGTTTTCTTCGATGTGGAGCAGCCTGCCGGCGACTCCGTCCGCCAAGAACGCGCTCCTCTCCCGGCTCAATGAGTTGGCGGAGCACAAGCCGCCCGCGCTCATCTACTATCTCACCCTCTACCACCTGTTCAAGGATCTCGGGGACGAGCTGGACGAGGAGCGGATCGTCAAGTCGGGCACGGGGATCCGCGACACCATGGTCTGGCGGAGGCTCTACAAGTTCCAGCGCGACGCGGTGGTGGGCGCGATCGACAAGCTGGAGCGCCTCGGTGGATGTATCATCGCGGATAGCGTCGGCCTCGGTAAGACGTTCGAGGGGTTGGCCGTCATCAAGTACTACGAGCTTCGCAACGACCGGGTACTCGTCCTGTGCCCGAAGCGCCTCCGCGACAACTGGACACTCTACAAGGCGAACGACCGCCGGAACGTGCTCGCGGCGGACCGCTTCCACTACGACGTGCTGAACCACACCGACCTGTCGCGGGACGGCGGCATGTCCGGAGACATCGACCTGTCGCACGTCAACTGGGGGAACTATGACCTGGTCGTGATCGACGAGTCCCACAACTTCCGCAACAAGGCAACGCACCGGGACCGGGACACCCGTTACGACCACCTGATGAAGCGCATCATCAGGGCGGGGGTGAAGACCAAGGTGCTCATGCTCTCGGCGACGCCGGTCAACAACCGCCTGGCGGACCTGAAGAACCAGATCGCCTTCGCCACCGAGGCGGACGACACGGCGCTGGCGGCGCATGGGATCCCCAGCATCGAGACCACGGTGCGGCGCGCCCAGCTCCAGTTCAACCGCTGGCTCAACCTCGACCGGGAGGAGCGCACCTCGGCGCGGCTCATGGAGCTGCTCGGGTTCGACTACTTCAAACTGCTGGACCTCCTCACCATCGCCCGCTCCCGTAAGCACATTCAGAAGTACTACGGCACAGGCGAGACCGGCGAGTTCCCGGAGAGGCGCAAGCCCATCAACATCAAGGCTGACGTGGACCTCGCGGCGGAGTTCCCGCTGATCCGCGACATCAACAACGAGATCCGCCGCCTGACGCTCGCCGCGTATGCGCCGCTGCGCTACGTCCTGCCCCACAAGCAGAAAGCGTACGACGAGAAGTACAGCACGCTGGTTCGCGGCGGCGAGAGTGTCTTCCGGCAGGTGGACCGCGAGGAGAGCATGGTGCACCTGCTGCGGGTGAACGTGCTCAAGCGGATGGAGAGCTCGGTCACCTCGTTCGCCCTGACGCTGAAGCGCCAGCTCGCGGACGTGGAGGGGCTGCTCGCCCAGCTCGACGCGCACGAGGATTCGGTCGAGGAGATCGACATCAGCGACGTGGAGGTGGACGATCCCGCCTTCGAGACGCTCCTCGTGGGAACCAAGGTGAAGGTGCTGCTCCAGGACGTGGATCGCGTCCGCTGGAGCCAGGACCTGACTGCGGACCGCGACCGGCTCGCGACCCTGCTCTCCGCGGCCCGCGAGATCGGTCCGGAGCGGGATGCCAAGCTGAACGACCTGCGCGAGGTAATCGCCGGGAAGTGCCGCGACCCGCTCAACCCCGGGAACCGCAAGGTGCTGGTGTTCACGGCGTTCGCCGACACCGCGGAGTACCTGTACCGGGAGCTGGCGGGGTGGGCGCACAGCGAATGGGGGATCCACTCGGCGCTCGTGACGGGCGCGGGACGGAACCGTACGTCGGTGCCCGGGCTGCGCAAGGACCTGGCGAGCATCCTCACCACCTTCTCGCCGCGCTCCAAGGAGCGGCCGGCGGAGCTGGCGGACGAGGCGGAGATCGACCTGCTGATCGCCACGGACTGCATCTCGGAGGGGCAGAACCTCCAGGACTGCGACTTCCTGGTGAACTACGACATCCACTGGAACCCGGTGCGGATCATCCAGCGCTTCGGACGGGTGGACCGCATCGGCTCGCCGAACGCCTGCGTACAGCTGGTGAACTTCTGGCCCAACATGGAACTGGAGGAATACATCAACCTGGAGCAGCGGGTCAGCGGCCGAATGGTGCTTCTGGACGTCTCGGCGACCGGCGAGGAGAACCTGATCGAGCAGGAGTCCGGCAACCAGATGAACGACCTGGAGTACCGCCGGGAACAGCTCCAGAAGATGCAGGACGCGGTGATCGACCTGGAGGACCTGTCCAGCGGGGTATCCATCGCGGACCTGACGCTGAACGACTTCCGCGTGGAGCTGGCTCGCTTCCTGGCCGAGGATCCGGACCGCCTGGAGCGGCTGCCGCTGGGGACGATGGCGGTGACCACCACGGCCGGATCCGAGGACGCGGGGATCCCGCCCGGCGTCGTATTTTGCCTGCGTGCCGTCGGGGTGGCGGCTGAAGCCGCCGCCGAGCCGGGCTACCCCCTGGCGCCGCATTACCTGGTGCACGTGGGCGAGGACGGCTCGGTGCTGCTTCCGTTCACCCAGGCAAAGCAGATCCTCGACCGGCTGAAGAAGCTGACCATCGGCCGGGACCTCCCTGACGCGGGGGCGTGCCGGCGCTTCGGCCGGGCCACCCGGGACGGGCAGGACATGGCGGCGGTCCAGCGGCTCCTGGCACGCGCGGTGGGCTCAGTGGTCGGGCGGAAGGAGGAGCGCGCGGTGGCCAGCCTGTTCTCCCCCGGGGGGACGCACGCCATCCGGGGCGAGTTTCGGGGGACGGACGACTTCGAGGTGGTGGCCTTTCTGGTGGTGCTGCCGGAGGAGGAGGCACCGGCGGCCACATGAGCGTGGAGGTGCTCGTGGCGGCGCTGGCGCTCCCCGCGGAGGCGCGGGTGGACCAGCGGGTGCCCAAGAAGCTGCTGCTGGAAAACGGGGCGCCCACGGCGGCGGACCGGCGGCTGATCCAGGACGGATTGGAGGAGCTGGTCTGGGTGGCGGCCCTCAAGCCTGCGTCGGCGGGCGTGCCGTCGTATTCCGACGAGATCCGCGAGTACCTGGAGGTCGCCGTGGTCGCGGCGCGGTTGCGGCCGGGGGCGAAAGCGGCCAGGATGGTGGAGCTGATCCATCGGGCCATTCCCTACCCGCTGGTGCTGCTTGTGGAGAGCGGGGAGGGGACGGCGCTCTCGCTGGCGCACAAGCGCCGCTCGGAGGCGGAGGCGGACCGCGTGGTTGTGGAGGCGGTGGAGACGACGGCGCCGCTGCGTCCGGACCTGTCAGCCCCCGAAGAGGTCGCCTTCCTGGGAAGCCTGCTGCTGGCTGCGCAGCCCCGGGGCGACCTGCTCGCACTGTACGAGGGGTGGCGCGGGTGCGTGACGGCGCTCGCCGCGGCGCGGGTGACGGGGAGCTATGCGCCTTCCCTCTCGCGGGAGCAGACGGCGGCGCGGCGAGCCGCGCTGGACGAGCACGCGCGTCTGCGCCAGGAGGTGGACCGCCTCCGCGCGCAGGCCACGAAAGAGAAGCAGCTCAGCCGGCTGGTGGAGCTGAACCTGGAGATCCGGCGCCTGGAAGAGCGCATCGGACAACTACAAGCGGAGCTATGAGGACCACGATCAGTGCGATACAGAAGCTGACGGCTGGAGATCCTGAGACCCGGAGTGCCGATCTGGTCGCCGGGAACGTCGAGCGGCTTCGAGAGCTGTTCCCCGAGGCGTTCACGGAGGACGGGATCGACTTCGAGGTCCTGAAGCAGCTGCTCGGCGGGCAGGTGAACGAGCGCGACGAGAAGTACGGCCTCAACTGGCACGGCAAGCGCCAGGCACGCCAGCTCGCGCTCTCGCCTTCTTTGGGCACGCTGAGGCCCGCACCGGAGGAGAGCGTGGACTGGGAGACCACGCAGAATCTGATGATCGAAGGTGACAACCTGGAGGTGCTCAAGCTTCTCCAGAAGAGCTATGCACGAAAAGTAAAGCTGATCTACATCGATCCACCGTACAACACCGGGAAAGATTTCATCTTTCCTGACGATTTCCGAGACAGCATCAAGAACTATCACGAGACTACAAGGCAAGTCGGTGAGGGTGGCCGGAAGCTCTCTTCGAATACTGAAGCTTCGGGTCGCTTCCACACCGATTGGCTGAACATGATGTACCCGCGGCTGAAGCTCGCGCACAGCCTTCTAGAAGATCATGGCGTCATCTTCATCAGCATTGACGATAACGAGGTACAGAATCTTCGCGCCATCTGTGATGAGGTTTTTGGCGATGAGAACTTCATCGCGACAGTGATTTGGCAGAAGGTATATTCGCCCAAAAATTCGGCGCGTCACTTTTCAGAGGATCATGACTATGTGGTCGTATACGCGCGGAATGCCGAGGTTTGGACACCCAAGCTGTTAGCAAGAACTGCAGAAATGGAGGCCCGCTACGAGAATCCTGACAATGATCCGCGTGGACCTTGGAAACCGGCTGATCTGTCAGCCAGAAACTATTATGGTGAAGGAACCTATGCTCTTACCTGTCCCTCTGGCCGCGTTATTCAGGGACCGCCTGCAGGGCGTTATTGGGCAGTTTCTAAGACGAAGTTTGACGAATTAAATCACGACAGGCGGATCTGGTGGGGCAGAGATGGCAACAATGCACCTGCTGTAAAGCGTTTTCTATCTGAGGTTAAAGATGGTCGCGTTCCACAAACGCTTTGGTTCTACAAGGACGCTGGGCACAACCAAGAAGGTAAGAAAGAGTTGATTGAGGCACTGCCCTTCGTGAATTCAGACGACGTGTTCGAAACTCCGAAGCCAACGCGCCTGATACGCCAGATCCTTGAAGTGGCGACTAGCTCTTCCGAGCGAGATCTCGTAGTGGACTTTTTTGCTGGCAGCGGAACCACGGCGCATGCAGTTCTCGCACAGAACGTCGCCGATGACGGGAATCGCCGTTTCATCTGCGTTCAGCTACCGTGGGAGCTTCCTGGTGCCGCCGTGCTCAAGGATGGAACGCGTTTACTTGATCTCGCAGATATCACAAGAGAGCGGGTCAGCCGGGTCAGCGCGAAGATCCGCGCCGAAAACCCCGAACTCGGGGGGGGTGACCTCGGATTCCGCGTCTTCAAGCTGGACAGCAGCAACATCCGGGCGTGGGAGCCGGATCCGGACGATCTGGAGGGGACGCTGCTCGACAACGTGGAGCACATCATGCCGGACCGGAGCGAGCAGGACGTGCTCTACGAGCTGCTGCTGAAGCTGGGCCTGGACCTCTGCGTGCCGATCGAGGAGAGGACCATCGCCGGGAAGACGGTGCACAGCATCGGCGGCGGCGTGCTGCTGGCCTGCCTGACCGAGCAGATCGGCCGCGACGAGGTGGAGCCGCTGGCGGAGGGGATCGTGGCATGGCAACGGGAGCTGGCGCCGGCTGGAGACGTGACCTGCGTCTTCCGCGACAGCGCCTTCGCAGACGATGTCGCCAAGGCCAACCTCGCGGCGATCCTCGACCAGCACGGGCTGAAGAACGTCCGGAGTTTGTGATGCCGATGAAACTGCACTTCGAGCCGGACCTCCCCTACCAGCATCAGGCCATCGAAGCCGTCTGCGACCTGTTCCGCGGGCAGGAGATCTGCCGCACGGAGTTCACCGTCACGCGCGACGCGCTGGGTGGCCAGCACGCGCTCGCCTTCGCGCAGAGCGACCTGGGCGTGGGCAACCGGCTGACCCTGCTGGACGATGAGGTGCACGCAAACCTCAAGGACGTCCAGGTCCGGAACGGCCTGGCGCCCTCGCCCTCCCTCGTCTCCGGCGACTTCACCGTGGAGATGGAGACCGGCACCGGAAAGACCTACGTCTACCTGCGCACCATCTTCGAGCTGAACAAGCGATACGGCTTCACCAAGTTCGTGGTCGTGGTCCCGAGTGTGGCCATCAAGGAGGGCGTCTACAAGTCGCTCCAGATCATGGAGGACCACTTCCGGGGCCTGTACGCCGGCGTCCCCTTCGAGTTCTTCCAGTACGACTCGTCCAAGCTGGGACAGGTGCGCAACTTCGCCACCAGTTCGCACATCCAGGTGATGGTGGCCACCGTCGGCGCCATCAACAAGAAGGATGTCAACAACCTCTACAAGGACAGCGAGAAGACTGGCGGCGAGAGGCCTATCGACCTGATCCGTGCGACGCGGCCGATCCTGATCGTAGACGAGCCTCAGAGCGTGGACGGCGGTCTGGAAGGGCGTGGAAGGGAAGCGCTAGGTGCCATGGACCCGCTGTGTACTCTGCGCTACTCCGCGACGCACGCGGACAAGCATCATATGGTGTACCGGTTGGATGCGATCGACGCCTACGAGCGCCACTTGGTGAAACGGATCGACGTCGCCTCGGCCACCGTGTCGGCCGCGTTCAACAAGCCGTACGTGCGCTTCGTCGCGCCGGTCACGCGCGGAAAGAGCATCGCCGGTGCCCGTGTCGAGTTGGATGTCGAAAGGGGCGGCAGGGTGCGCCGTCAAGAAGTGACTGTGCAGGACGGAGACATGCTGGACCTTACCACCAGTCGCGACGTCTACCGGGACTGCCGCATCGGGGAGATCAACGCTCGCAAGGGCAGCGAGTTCATGGAGCTGCGCGTGCCCGGCGGTGAGCACTACCTCCGGATCGGCGAGGCGTGGGGCGACGTGGACCCCCTGGCAGTGCAGCGGCAGATGATCCGCCGCACCATTCAGGAGCACCTCGAAAAGGAAAAGCGGCTGCGGCCGCAGGGAATCAAGGTGCTCAGCCTCTTCTTCATCGACTCGGTGGAGAAGTACCGCCAGTACGACGAGGAAGGGAATCCGGTCAAGGGGCCCTACGCCACCATCTTCGAGGAAGAGTACCGGCGGCTGGCGAACCACCCGGACTACTGCACGCTGTTCGAGGAGGTGGACCTCAGCCGCGCGGCCGGGGAAGTGCATAACGGCTACTTCTCCATCGACAAGAAAGGTACGTGGACCGACACGGCCGAAAACAACCAGTCGAGCCGGGACAGCGCGGAGCGGGCGTATAACCTCATCATGAAGGAAAAAGAGCGGCTGCTCAGCATGGAGACGCCGCTGAAATTCATCTTCTCCCACTCCGCGCTGCGCGAGGGGTGGGACAATCCCAACGTCTTTCAGATCTGCACGCTGCGCGACATCCAGAGCGAGCGCGAGCGGCGCCAGACCATAGGGCGCGGGCTGCGCCTGTGCGTCAACCAGCAGGGCGAGCGGGTGCGGGGCTTCGAGGTCAACACCCTCACGGTCATCGCCACCGAGAGCTACGAGCAGTTCGCCGAAGGATTGCAGCGCGAGTTGGAAGATCCGCAGACCGGGATCGGGATCCGCTTCGGCGTGGTGGAGCCCCACCAGTTCGCGACCATACCCGTGCTCACCGAGGATGGACGCACGTTGCCGCTGGGGGTGGAGCAGTCCAAGGTGATCTGGGAGCACCTCAAGGCCGCGGGGCTGGTGGATGCGAGGGGGAAGGTGCAGGATGCGCTCCGGCAGGCGCTCAAGGACGACACGCTCACCGTGCCGGAAGCCCTCACGGCTCAGCTGCCGCAGATCAAGGAAGTGCTGCGCAAGCTGGCGGGCCGCCTTGAGATTCGGAACGCGGACGAGCGCCGCCCTGTGCGTCCGCGCGAGGCAGTGCTCCACAGCCCCGAGTTCCTGGCCCTGTGGGACCGGATCAAGCAGAAGACCACCTATCGTGTGGACTTCGACAACGGGAAGCTGATCAAGTGTTGCATCGAGGCCCTCAGGGACGCGCCGCCCATCACCCGCGCACGGTTGCAGTGGCGCAGGGCGGACATCGCCATCGGCAGGGCGGGCGTGGAGGCCACAGAGCGCGAGGGCGCGTCACAGGTGACGCTGGATGAAGGAGACATCCAGCTCCCGGACCTGCTCACGGTGCTCCAGGACCGCACGCAGCTCACCCGGCGGACCCTCCAGCGAATCCTCTCGGCAAGCGAGCGCCTGGACGACTTCAAGCGCAACCCGCAGCAGTTCATCGAGCTGGCGGCGGAGGCCATCAACCGAAACAAGCGCATGGCCCTTGTGGACGGCATCCGCTACAGGCGCCTGGACGGCGAAGAGTACTACCTCCAGGAGCTGTTCGAGCGGGAGGAGCTGACCGGCTACATGAAGAACATGCTCGAAGACACCCGGAAGTCTGTGTACGAGCACGTCGTCTACGACTCGGATACGGAGCGCGCCTTCGCCGACGATCTGGAAAAGAACAGCGCCGTAAAGGTGTACGCCAAGCTCCCGGCGCGGTTCAGGGTTCCAACCCCGCTCGGCAGCTACAACCCGGACTGGGCCGTGGTGGTCGAGCAGGATGGAGCCGAGCGACTCTACTTCGTGGTGGAGACCAAGGGCAGCCTCTTCCTGGATGACCTCCGGGGCAAGGAGGACTCGAAGATCAGGTGCGGCGCCGAACACTTCAAGACCATCGCCGTCCGGGAAAGGCCCGCGAAGTACGTCACGGCGCGCGACGTCGACGACCTGATGGCGTACTGCTGACCCGCTTACAGGATGTGGGAGCTGGACTCCTCGCATCACGATCCCTTCGACTCACCGTGCACCCTTTGGCATCGGGTTGACGCGCACGGCGCCCGACTCGTAGCTTGAGGCGGAAAACATACGAGTCCAGGCGTCTCTCTCACGCGACCGGACGGCGTGGGCTCGTCCGCGTCCGGCACCTCCGCCCGGCACCCGGCACACCACCGCGCGCAGGCCCTGATCGATGGTGAATCCGACGGACCTGTCCGGCACCGAGCCCCCGGCGGTCCAGCTGCCCCCGGAGCCGGGCGCGGCCGTCTTCGACGCGCCCACCGTCGCCGGGATCGCCGCGCGCGTGGACGGCGCCGCCGCGGAAGCCGCCCCGCACGCGTCCGTCGTCCGCGCCGTGCGCGACCCCCTCCGCCCGCTCCCGCTCTCGCTCGCGCAACAGCGGATCTGGCTCGCCGAGCAGCTGAATCCGGGGACCCCCCTCCACAACGTCCCCGCCGTCCTCCGCCTCCGCGGCGCGCTCCACGTGCCCGCCCTGCGGCGCGCACTGCGAGAGATCTTTCGGCGCCACGAAACGCTGCGCACCGCGTTCGCGGAGCACGGCGGCGAGGCGGTGCAGGTCGTCCTCCTGGCCGCGTGGCCCGGGCTCCCCGTCGCGGACCTCGCTGCGCTCCCCCCCGCCGCGCGCGAGGCGGAGGCGCTGCGGCGCGTCCACGCGGAAGTGCTGCGCCCCTTCGACCTGGGGCGCGCGCCGCTCGCGCGCATGCTGCTGGCGCGGCTGGACGCCGGGGAGTGGATCCTCGCCCTGGTCCTGCACCGCGCCGTCTCGGACGCGTGGAGCGTGCGGGTGCTGTTCCGGGAGGTGGAGGCGCTGTACGCGGCGTTCTCGCGGGGGGAGGCGTCGCCGCTCCCGGAGCCGGAGGTGCAGTACGCGGACTACGCCCTCTGGCAGCGGGAGCGGCTGACGGGGGAGGTGCTGGACGCGCGGCTCGCCTGGTGGCGGGAGCGCCTGGAGGGGGCGGCCCTGGTGCTGGCGCTGCCCACCGACCGTCCCCGCCCGGCCGAGCCCGCCCGCGGGGGCGCCGTCGCCTCCCGCGAGATCCCGGCGGAGCGAGCGGCGGAGCTGCGGGCGCTCGCCCGGCGCGAGGGCGCGACGCCGTTGATGCTGCTCCTCGCCGCCTGGCAGGTGCTGCTGTCGCGCTGGGCGGGGCAGGACGACGTGGTGGTGGGCATCCCGGTGGCGGGGCGCACCCGCCGCGAGCTGGCGGGGACCATCGGCCCCTTCACCGACACGCTCCCCGTGCGCGCCGACCTTTCGGGGAACCCGCGCTTCGCGGCGCACCTTGCCCGTGTCCGCGAGGCGGTGCTGGAGGTCCACGCCCACCCGGACCTCCCCCTGGAGCGGCTGGTGGAGGCCCCGCGGCCGGAGCGCTCGCCGGCGTACACACCGCTCTTCCAGGCGACGTTCTCGCTGGAGGACGCGGCCGGGCTCCTCCCCGCGCTCCCCGGGGTGGAGGTGGAGGAGGTGGACCCCGCGCCGGAGGTGGCCGGGTTCGACCTGGAGCTGCGGGCGGTGGAGCGGGGCGGCGGAGGGGTGGGGCTGGTCCTCCGCTACCGGCCGGAGCTGTTCGACGCCGCCACCGCGGAGCGGATGCTGGACGGGTACGCGCTCCTCCTCGGCGCGCTGCCGGCGGGGATCGGCCTTGCGGTCATGGACCTCCCCCTGCTGCGCGACGGGGACCGGCGGCAGCTGGAGGAGTGGGGCGCCGGTCCCGTGCTCGCGGACGCGGACGACGCGACCGTCCACGGCCTGTTCGCCGCGCAGGCGGCGCGGACGCCCGGGCGGACGGCGCTGGCGTGGCGCGGCGAATCGCTCACCTACGCGGAGCTGGACCGGCGCTCCGCCCGGCTCGCGCGCCGCCTGCGGGAGCTGGGCGTGGGGCCGGAGACGCGGGTGGGCGTGTCGCTGGAGCGCACGCCCGGGCTGGTGGTGGCGCTGCTGGCGGTGCTCCGGGCGGGCGGCGCCTACGTGCCGCTGGACCCGGCGTACCCGCGGGAGCGCCTGGGGTGGATGCTGGGGGACGCGCAGGCGCGGCTGGTCCTCACCACGGCCGCCCTGGCGGGCCGCCTCCCCGACGGCGCGGAGGCGGTGTACGTGGACGCGGCGGGGGACGCGCCCGGGGCGGCGGACGGCGCGGCGCCGGAGAGCGGCGTGCTCCCGGAGAACCTGTCGCACGTCATCTTCACCTCCGGCTCCACGGGGAGGCCCCGGGGGGTGATGATCCGCCACGCGGCCGCCGCCGTGCTCGTGCGCTGGCTGCGGGGCGCATTCACGGACGCGGAGCGCTCCGCGGTCCTGTTCTCCACCTCCGTCAGCTTCGACGTGTCGGTCGCGGAGGTGTTCGGCACGCTGTGCTGGGGCGGCACGCTGGTGCTGGCGGAGAACGCGCTGGAGCTGCAGGCGATGGCCGGGCAGGGGATCGTCTACGCGAGCATGGTCCCCACCGCCGCGGCCGAGCTGCTGCGCTCCGGGGGGATCCCCGCGAGCGTGCGGACGCTCGCCCTGGGCGGCGAGCCGCTGCCGGACGACCTGGCGCGGGCGCTGTACGCGCTCGGCACGGTGGAGCGCGTCGTCGACCTGTACGGGCCGACAGAGGACACCACGTACTCCACGTGCGCCGTGGTGCCGCGGGAGGGCCCGGTGACCATCGGGCGCCCGGTGGCGGACACGCGGGCGCGGGTGCTGGACGGCGAGCTGCGGCCCCTCCCCCCCGGCGTTGCGGGCGAGCTGTACCTCGCGGGCGGCAAGCTGGCGCGCGGCTACGCCGGCCGGCCGGACCTCACCGCCGAGCGCTTCCTCCCCGACCCTTACGGCGCGCCGGGGGATCGCATGTACCGGGTGATGGACCGGGCGCGGTGGCGGCCGGACGGCCGGCTGGAGTACCTGGGGCGGGTCGACTTCCAGGTCAAGGTGCGCGGCTTCCGGGTGGAGCCGGGGGAGATCGAGGCGGCGCTGCGCGGCCACCCCGCCGTGGCCGACGCGGTGGTGGTGGCGCGGGAGGACGCGCCGGGCGGCCGGGGGCTCGTCGCCTACCTGACGGCGGCCCCGGGCATCGCCCTCCCCGGCGCCGCGGAGCTGCGCGCGCACCTCGCGCGCGGGCTCCCGGAGCACATGCTGCCCGCCGCCTTCGTCGCGCTGGACTCGCTTCCGCTCACTCCCAGCGGCAAGACCGACCGCCGGGCGCTCCCGGCGCCGGGCGGTTCCGCGGCGGCCGCCTACGTCGCGCCGCGCAACGCGGCGGAGGAGGCGCTGGCGGCGATCTGGGCCGAGGTGCTGGGGACCGGCCGGGTGGGCGTGCACGACGGCTTCTCCGAGATGGGCGGGCACTCCCTGCTCGCCATGCGGCTGGTGTCGCGCGCGCGGGCCGCGCTCGGCGTCGAGATCCCCCTGCGGGACGTCTTCGAAGCGCAGACCGTGGCCGCCCTGGCGGCGCGGATCGGGGCGGGGAACGTGGACGCGGGCGCATTGCCGCCGCTGGTCCCCGCGGACCGCGCGGGCCCGCTGCCGCTCTCCTTCGCGCAGCAGCGCCTCTGGTTCCTGCACCGGCTGGACCCGGCCGGCGTCGCCTACAACGTCCCGGCCGTGCTGCGGCTGCGCGGGCCGCTGGACGCGCGGGCGCTCCGCCGCGCCCTCGCGGCGCTGGTGGAGCGCCACGAGTCGCTGCGCACCGTCTTTCCCGTGGCGGACGGCGAGCCGGCGCAGGCGATCCTCCCGGCGGGCGGCTTCGCCCCGGCCGTGAACGACCTCGCCGGCCTTCCCGCGGCGGCGCGCGAGGCCGAGGCGCTGCGCCGCGCGGGCGAGGTGGCCGGGCGCCCCTTCGACCTGGAGGCGGGGCCGCTCTTCCGGGCGGCGCTGCTGCGGCTGGACGCCGGGGACCACGTGCTCGTCCTGGCGATGCACCACGTGGTCACGGACGGCTGGAGCATGGGCGTGCTCTTCCGCGACCTGGACGCGCTGTACGGCGCGTTCTCCCGCGGCGCGCCGTCGCCGCTGGAGCCGCCGGCCCTGCAGTACGCCGACTATGCGGCGTGGCAGCGGGGTTGGCTCGCGGGCGAGACCCTGGAGGCGCAGCTCGCCTACTGGCGGGGGCGGCTGGCGGGGGCTCCGCCGCTGCTGGAGCTGCCCACCGACCGCGCGCGGCCGCAGTCGCCGCGCGGGGTGCGCGGCGCGCTCCCCCTGGTCCTCCCCGGCGCGCTGGTGGGGGAGCTGCGGGCGCTCGCGCGGGGCGAGGGCGCCACTCTCTTCACCGTGGTCCTGGCCGGCTTCCATGCACTCCTGTCCCGCTACGCCGGGCAGGACGACGTCCTGGTGGGCACGCCGGTGGCGGGGCGTCGCTGGGCGGAGCTGGAGCCGCTGGTGGGCTTCTTCGTCAACACGCTGGCCATCCGCGCCGACCTTGCGGCCGGGCCGGACGCGCGCGGCTTCCTGGCGCAGCTCCGCGAGCGGGTGCTGGAGGCCCAGACGCACCAGGACGTGCCCTTCGAGCGGCTGGTGGACGAGCTGGGGGTGGAGCGCAGCCTGGGCCACTCGCCGCTCTTCCAGGCGATGCTCACCCTCGCCACGGCGGCGGAGCGCGCCGAGCCCCGCCTGCCCGGCCTCGCCGTGGAGGAGCTGCCGACGGCGGCGGCGGAGACGCCCTTCGACGTGGGCGTGCTGCTGGAGGAGCGGGGGGACGTCCTGGCGGGGGAGATGGACTTCCGCGCGGAACTGTTCGAGGCGTCCACCATCGCGCGGATGGCGGAGCACTTCCGGGCGCTGCTGGAGGGGATCGCCGCGCACCCGGAGCGGCGCATCGCCGAGCTGCCGCTGCTGGCGCCCGGGGAGCGCGCGCGGCTGCTGGAGTGGAGCGCCGGCCCGGCGGCTCCCCCGCCCGCGCTCCCGGTCCACGAGGCGTTCGCGGAGCAGGCCGCGCGGACCCCCGGCGCCGCCGCCGTGCTGCATGCCGGCGGCGTGCTGACGTACGCGGAGCTGGACGCGCGCAGCGCCGGGCTCGCCCGGGTGCTGCGCGGGCGCGGGGTGGGGCCGGAGGCGCCGGTGGGCGTGCTCCTGGAGCACTCCGCGGACGCCGTGGTGGCGCTGCTCGCCGTCCTGCGGGCCGGCGGCTGCTGGCTGACGCTGGACCCCGCATCCCCCGCGGACCGCGTCGCCCGTCTGCTGCACGACTCGGGCGCGGCCGTGGTGGTCACGCGGCCGCGGTGGGCCGGGCTCCTCGCCGGCTCCGGCGCGTCCGCCGTCGCGGTGGATGCCGCGCCGGACGCGGAGGACGACGCCCCGCTCCCGCGGGTCCACCCCGAGGGCGCGGCGTACCTGGTTTACACCTCGGGATCCACGGGCCGCCCCAAGGGGGTGGTGGTGCCGCACGGGGCCGCCGCGGCGCACTTCGCCGCCGCTGCGCGCGCGTACGGGCTCACGGCCGCGGACCGGGGGCTGGTGTTCGCGTCGCTGAGCTTCGACGTGGCGCTGGAGCAGCTCCTCCCGCCGCTGCTGGTGGGCGCCTCGGTGCTGCTGCGCGACCCGGACCCCTGGGCGCCCGCCGAGCTGGCGGCGCGCGTGGAGGCGCACGGCGTCACCGTGGCCGACCTGCCGGCCGCGTACTGGGCGCAGCTGGTGCAGGAGCCCGCGGCGGCGGAGACGGTGAAGCGGCGTCTGCGGGTGGTGAGCGTCGGCGGCGAGGCGTTCCCGCCGGACACGGCGCGGGCGTGGGCGGGGCTTCCCGGCGGACCGGCGCGGCTGCTGAACGGCTACGGGCCCACGGAGGCCGTCGTCACCGCGACGCTGCACGAGCTGCCGGAGCCCGGCGCGGGGGGCGGCGACGTCCGCGTCCCCATCGGCCGGCCGGTGGAGGGGCACACGGCATACGTGCTGGACGGCGGCGGGGAGCCGCTCCCCGTGGGCGTCCCCGGCGAGCTGTACCTGGGCGGGGCGCTGGCCCGGGGCTACCTGGGGCAGCCGGGGACGACTGCCGAGCGCTTCGTCCCGGACGCGTTCGGCGCGGCGGGCGCGCGCATGTACCGCACGGGGGACCGGGCGCGCTGGCTGGCTTCGGGCGCGCTGGAGTTCCTGGGGCGCATCGACCAGCAGGTCAAGGTGCGCGGCTTCCGCATCGAGCCGGGGGAGGTCGAGGCCGTCCTGCTCGGCCACCCGCGCGTGCGGGAAGCCGTGGTGACGGTGCGGGAGGACGCTTCCGGCGAGCGGCGCCTGGTGGCGTACGTGGTCCCCGCCCCGGCCGCCGGCCGCGGCCGTCCCGAGCTGTGGCCCTCCGTGGGCGAGTACCCGGTCTACGACGACCTCCTCTACCACGCGATGGTGAGCGACGAGCGCCGCAACGCCGCGTACCGGGAAGCCCTGCAGGGGGTGGTCGCGGGGAGGACGGCGGTGGACGTGGGGACCGGGAGCGAGGTGCTGCTCGCCCGGATGTGCGTGGAGGCCGGCGCGACCCGGGTGTACGCCGTGGAAGTGCAGGAGGACAGCTTCCGGCGCGCGCGCGAGCGGGTCCGCGAGCTGGGGCTGGAGGACCGGGTCACCGTGCTCCACGGCGACGCCGCCACGCTGGCATTGCCGGAAGCGGTGGACGTCTGCGTCTCGGAGCTGATCGGCTCGATCGGCGGGTCCGAGGGGTCCGCCGCCATCCTCGACCATGCCCGCCGCTGGCTGAAGCCCGGCGGAGCGATGGTCCCGCGGCGCTGCGAGACGTGGATCGCCGCGGCCACCCTCCCCGACGAGCTGCACGCCGACCCCGCCTTCGGCGAGCTGGCCGCCGGGTACGCCGAGCGGGTGATGGATGCGGTCGGCCACCGCGGCGACCTGCGCCTGTGCGTGAAGGGCTTCCCGGCGGACGCCCTCCTATCCGACGCCGGCGTATTCGAAGAGCTGGACTTCACCCGGGTCATCGGTCCGCCGCGGGCGAGGACGACGGAGCTGCGGATCGGCCGAGGCGGCCGCCTGGACGGGTTCCTGCTCTGGATCCGCTTCCACGTCGGGGAGCGCCTGGCGGTGGACTCGCTGGAGCATGAAGTCAGCTGGCTCCCGGTGTTCTTCCCCGTCTTCTACCCCGGAGTGGAGGTCGCGGCGGGGGAGTCGCTGCGCCTGGAGTGCTCCGCCACGATCTCGGAGGACGGCCTCCACCCCGACTACCACCTCCGCGGCGTGCTCCGGCGCCTGGACGGCCGGGAGGCGGCGGTCGCCTTCGACTCGCTCCACCGGCGTCCGCCGGCCGCGCCGAACGCCCTGCACCGGCGGCTGGTGTCGGCGGAGGGAGTGCGGACGCGCCCGGCGGCGGAGGCGCGTCCGCTCGCCTCCGAGCTGCGGGAGCACCTGCGGGCGCGCCTGCCGGAGTACATGGTCCCGGGCGCTCTGGTGCTGCTGGAGGCGCTGCCGCTGAGTGCGAGCGGCAAGGTGGACCGGCGGGCGCTCCCGGCCCCGGAGCGGGGCGGGGGGGCGGCGTACGCGCCGCCGCGCACCCCGACGGAAGAGCTGGTGGCGGGGATCTTCGGCGAGGTGCTGGGGGCGGCGCGGATCGGCGCGCGCGACAACTTCTTCGAGCTGGGCGGCCACTCGCTGCTCGCCACCCGCGTGGTGGCCCGGCTGCGCGCGGCGCTGGGGGTGGAGATGCCGCTGCGCGCGCTCTTCGAGGCGCAGACCGTGGCCGCCCTGGCGGCCCGCGTGGAGGCGGAGCGCGCCGGGGACGCGCGCGAGGCTCCGCCCCCGCTGGTCCGCGCGGAGCGGGGCGGGCCGGCCCCGCTCTCCTTCGCGCAGGAGCGGCTCTGGTTCCTGCACGCGATGGAGCCGGACGAGGTGGGCTACAACATGGCCGGCCCCCTGCGGCTCCGCGGCCGGCTGGACGCGGCCGTGCTGGCGCGGGCACTGGCCGCGCTGGTGGAGCGGCACGAGCCGCTGCGCACCACGTTCCGCCCGGTTGCCCGCGGCGCCGTGCAGGTCGTGCACCCCGCGGCGCCGGCGCGCCTCCCCGTCGCCGACCTGGGGCGGCTGGCGGCGGACGCGCGCGCGCGGGAGGCCGCGCGCCTGGCGCAGGACGACGCGGCGCGCCCCTTCGACCTGGCGCGCGGCCCGGTCTTCCGCGCGGCGCTCGCGCGCCTGGCGGACGACGAGCACGTGCTGCTGCTGTGCATGCACCACGTGGTGAGCGACGGGTGGAGCATGGACGTGCTCTTCCGCGACCTGTTCACGCTGTACGGGGCCTTCGCGCGCGGCGCGCCTTCGCCGCTGCCGCCGCTGCCGGTGAGCTACGCGGACTTCGCGGCGTGGCAGCGCGGCTGGCTCGCGGGCGACGCGCTCCGGCGCCAGCTGGACTGGTGGCGGGAGCGCCTGCGCGGCGCGTCCCCGGTGCTGGAGCTCCCCACCGACCGGCCGCGCCCCGCGGTGGTGAGCGGCCGGGGCGACGCGCTCCCCTTCGCCGTCCCGGGGGAGACGGCGCGCCTCCTCCACGCGCTCGCCCGGCGCGAGGGCGCCACGCTGTACATGGTGGCCCGCGCCGCCGCCGACCTGCTGCTCGCGCGCTGGTCGGGCCAGGAGGACATCGTCGCCGGCTCCCCCATCGCCAACCGCACGCGGGTGGAGCTGGACGGGCTGGTGGGGATGTTCGTGAACACGCTCGCCCTGCGCACCGACCTGTCCGGCGACCCCACGTTCCCGGAGCTGCTGGCGCGCGTGCGGGAAACGGCGCTGGGTGCGTACGCGCACCAGGACCTCCCCTTCGAACGGCTGGTGGAGGAGATCGCCCCGGAGCGGAGCCTGTCGCACACCCCGCTCTTCCAGGTGATGTTCGCGCTCCAGAACACGCAGGGCGCGGCGCCGCCGTCGCTGGAGGAGCTGCGGGTCGAGGAGTTCCCGCTGGAGACGCGCGCGGCGCTCTTCGACCTGGAGCTGGAGCTGTGGGGCGCGGACGGCGGCCTGGCCGGGGGCGTGCGCTTCCGCACCGACCTGTTCGACGGCGCCACCATCGAGCGCTTCTCGGCGCAGTACCTCGCGGTGCTCGCCGCGGTCTGCGCCGCGCCGGACGCGCGCCTGTCGGCCATCTCCGTCCTGCCGCCGGAGGAGGCGAGGCAGCTCCTCGCCTTCGGCGGCGGGACCGCGCCCGCCGGCTCCGCCGATTCCCCGGTGCCCCTTCTCCTCGCGGAGCAGGCGGCGCGCACGCCGGACGCCGCCGCCGTCCGCTGCGGCGACGGGTCGCTCACCCACGCCGAGCTGGACGCGAGCGCGAATCGCCTCGCCCACCGGCTGCGCTCCCGCGGCGTCGGCGCCGGCACCACGGTGGCCGTCTGCGTGGAGCGGGGGCCGCAGGTGCTCGTCGCGCTGCTGGCGGTGTGGAAGGCGGGCGGCGTCTACCTCCCGCTGGACCCCACCCACCCGCGGGAGCGCCTGGCCTTTCTGCTGCGCGATTCGGGGGCGGAGCTGGTGGTCACGGAAGCGGCCGTCGCCGCGTCGCTGCCGGAGTTCGGGGGGGAGATGGTCGTGGTGGAGACCCCTCATCCCCCGGCCCCCTCTCCCACAAGGGGAGAGGGGGAGAACGACGACGACACGCCGGAGGGCGAGGGTCGGGAAGCCCTCCCCCAGAATCGGGGGAGGGTGGCGAGCCTGAGCGAGCCGGGTGGGGGCCCCCTCGCGGACGCCAGACCGGTATCCCCCGGCGACCTGGCGTACCTCGTCTACACCTCCGGCTCCACCGGCGAGCCCAAGGCGGTGGCGGTGGAGCACGGGCAGCTCGCGCACACGCTGCGCGCCGCGCGGGAGGTGCTGGGCCTCGGGGCGGCGGACCTGGTGGCGGCGCTGGCGTCGGTCGCCTTCGACATCTCGCTGCTGGAGCTGGTCGCGCCGCTGCTCGCGGGCGCGGCGGTGCGGGTGGTCCCGCGCGAGCTGGTGCGCGACCCGGAGGCGCTGGTGGACGCGGCGGCGGACGTGACCGTGCTGCACGCCGTTCCCGCGCTGATGCGGCAGGTGGTGGATGCCGTCCGCGCCGGACGGGAGCTCCCGTCCATGCGGCTCCTGCTGGTGGGCGGGGACAGCGTGCCGCCGGAATTGCTGCGCGACCTGCGCGAGGTCTTCCCCGCGGCGGCGGCGCGCGTCCTCTACGGGCCCACCGAGGGCACCATCATCTGCGCGACGTACGGCGTCCCCGCGGAAGGCCCCGTCGCCGGGCACCCGCTGGGGCGCCCGCTCCCGGGCGTGCGCCTGGCGGTCCGCGGGCCGCGCGGCGAGCTCTGCCCGGTCGGCGTCCCCGGCGAGCTGTGGATTGCCGGCGGCGGCGTGGCGCGCGGCTACCTGGGGCGCCCGGAGCTGACTGCGGAGCGGTTCGTCACGGTGGACGGGGAGCGCGCCTACCGCACCGGCGACCGCGCGCGCTGGAGACCGGACGGCGTGCTGGAGTTCCTGGGGCGCACCGACGAGCAGGTCAAGGTGCGCGGCTTCCGCATCGAGCCGGGCGAGGTGGAGGCGGCGCTGCGCGCGCAGCCGGGCGTGCGGGAGGCCGTGGTGGTGGCGCGCGAGGACCGCCCCGGCGAGCGGCGCCTGGTGGCCTACGTGGTGCCTCGGCCGGCCGCGGAGCTCCCCGGGGACGCCGGGGGCGCGGCGGAGCAGGTGGCCGGGTGGGAAGCGGTGTTCGACGAGACGTACGGCGAGGGCGCGGCGGCCACGGATCCCACGCTCAACCTGACGGGGTGGAACAGCAGCTACACCGGCGAGCCCATCCCCCGGGAAGAGATGCGGGAGTGGGTGGAGCACACCGTCCGGCGCATCCTGGCGCTCCGCCCCGAGCGGGTGCTGGAGATCGGCTGCGGGACGGGGCTGCTGCTCTTCCGCGTCGCGCCGCGCGTGCGCGCGTACCACGGCACCGACTTTTCCGGGGTGGCGCTGGACTTCGTGCGGCGGCACCTGGGGGGGCTGCCGCAGGTCGCGCTCTCCGAGCGCGAGGCCGACCGCCTGGAGGAGTACGCGGGGGCCGGCTTCGACACCGTGGTCCTCAACTCGGTCGCGCAGTACTTCCCCGGCGTCGACTACCTGCTGCGCGTGCTGGAAGGGGCGGTGGCCGCCGTCCGTCCCGGCGGGCGCATCTTCGTGGGCGACGTGCGCAGCCTGCAGCTGCTGGGCGCCTTCCACGCGTCGGTGGAGCTGGCCCGCGCCGCGCACGACCTGCCGGCGGAGCGGCTGCGCGGCCGCGTCCGCCGGGGGATCGCGGAGGAGCAGGAGCTGCTGGTGGATCCCGCGCTCTGGGAGGCGCTGCGGGCGCGCATCCCTCGCTTGCGCCGCGTGGAAGTGCAGGTCAAGCGGGGCGGGCACGACAACGAGGTGTCGCGCTTCCGCTACGACGTGGTCCTGCACCTGGACGCGGAGCCGGCGGGCGCGCCGGAGCCGGCGGTCCGCGATTGGGGCGGGGAGGACGCCGCCGGGCTGCGCGGGCTGGCGGAGCAGACCGTGTCCGCCCTGCTCGTCCGCGGCGTCCCCGACGCGCGGGTGCGGGCGCACGTGCGCGCCCTGGACCGCGTCGCCGGCGCGGACGGCGCGGCCACGGCCGGCGCCATCCACGCGCTCGCGGCCGCGGACGCGGACCCCGGGGTGGAGCCGGAGGCGGTCTTCGCGCTGGCGGAGGCGCTGGGGCGCGGGGTGGAGGCGAGGCCGGGCGCGCCGGGGACGCTGGACGTGCTCTTCCACCCCGCGGACGGCATCGCGGACTTCCCCGCGGCGGCCTGGGAGGAGCGGCCGTGGGAGGCGTACGCCAACGACCCGCGGTGGGGCCGCCGCAGGCGCGCCCTGGTGCCGGCGCTGCGGCAGGCGGTGCGCGCGCGCCTCCCGGAGTACATGCTGCCGTCCGCCTTCGTGGTGCTGGAGTCGCTTCCCGTCACGGCCAACGGCAAGGTGGACCGCGCGGCGCTCCCCGCGCCCGACACGGCGGGCGCGGGGGAGGGGAGGCACGTGGCGCCGCGCACCCCGGCCGAGGAGCGCATGGCGGCGGTCTGGGCGGAGGTGCTGGGCGCGGAGCGGGTGGGCGCGGAGGACAATTTCTTCGAGCTGGGCGGCCACTCGCTGCTGGCGACCCAGGTCGCCTCGCGGGTGCGCGAGGCGTTCCGCGTGGAGCTCCCGCTGCGCGCCGTCTTCGAGGCGCCCACGGTGGCGGAGCTTGCCCGGCGCGTGGAGCGGCTGCGATGGGACGCCGCGCCCGCCGCGGAATCGCCGCCGCTGGCGCCGGTCTCCCGCGAGGCGCGCAGCGCACTGCCGCTGTCGTTCGCGCAGCAGCGGCTGTGGTTCATCGACCGGCTGGAGCCGGGGAGCGCCGCCTACAACCTGCCGCTGCCGCTGCGGCTGCGCGGCGCGCTGGACGCGCGGGTGCTGGCGCGCACGCTGGGCGAGGTCGTGCGCCGCCACGAGGCGCTGCGCACCGTGTTCGACGGGGCGGGCGCCGAGCCGGTGCAGGTGGTCCGCCCCGCGGCCCCGGTGCCGCTCCCCGCGGCCGACCTTTCGGGGCTGGCGGAGGACGCGCGCGAGGCCGAGGCGCGGCGCGTGGTGGCGGGCGACGTGCGGCGCCCCTTCGACCTGCGGCGCGGCCCGCTGCTGTACGCGCGGCTGCTCCGCCTGGCGCCGGAGGACCACGTGCTGGTGATCGCCATGCACCACGTGGTCACGGACGGGTGGAGCATGGGGGTGCTCTTCCGGGAGATGGCGGCGCTGTACGGGGCGTTCGCCCGCGGCGCGCCGTCGCCGCTCCCGGAATTGCCGGTGCAGTACGCGGACTTCGCCGTGTGGCAGCGAGGCTGGCTCACGGGCGAGGTGCTGGAGCGGCAGCTCGCCTGGTGGCGGGAGCGCCTGGCCGGCGCGCCCGCCGTGCTGGAGATCCCCACGGACCGCCCGCGGCGTCCCGCGCCGGGCTCCCGCGCGGCGCTCGTCGCCCGCACCCTCCCCCGCGGGGCGGCCGACCGGGTGCGTGCCCTCGCCCGCGGCGAGGGCGCGACGCTGTACATGGTGCTGCTGGCGGCGCTGGACGTCCTCCTGGCGCGCTGGTCCGGCGGCGCCGACGTGGTGGTGGGCACCCCGATCGCCAACCGCACGCGCAGGGAAACCGAGGGGCTGATCGGCTTCTTCGTCAACACCCTGGCGCTGCGGGCCGACCTGTCGGGCGATCCCACCTTCCGCGAGCTGCTGGAGCGCCTTCGCGAAAGCACGCTGGGCGCCTACCAGCACCAGGACCTCCCCTTCGAGCGGCTGGTGGAGGAGCTGGGCGTGGAGCGCTCGCTCGCGCACACGCCGCTCTTCCAGGTCGTCTTCAGCGTGGACGACGGCGGCGGGACGCCCCGGCCGCTGGGCCCGGTGCGGGTGGAGCACTACGAGGCGGGAGACGACGCCGCCAAGTTCGACCTGGCCGTCGCCGTGACGGACACGGGCGCGGAGCTGGAGGTGGCCTTCACCTACCGCGCCGAGCTGTGGGAGGGCTCCACCCTGGAGCGCGTCCTGGACGCGTACCTCCTCCTGCTGGACGCCGCCGCGGCAGACCCAGCCCTGCGCGTCGCCGCCCTGCCGCTGGTGACGGAGGGGGAGCGCGCACTCCTGCTCAGGGAGTGGAGCGGCGGCGCCCTCGTGGCGCCCGACGACCGCGGCATCCACGAGCTGTTCGCCGAGCAGGCGCGCCGCACCCCGGACGCCGTCGCGGTGGCCGACCGCGGGTCCTCCCTCACCTACGGCGCGCTGGCGGATCGCGCCGGCGTCCTCGCCCGGCGCCTCCGCGCGCTTGGAGTCGGTCCCGACGTGCGCGTGGGCATCTGCGCGGAGCGCGGAGCGCCGACGGTCGCCGCCATGCTCGCCGTGGCCGCCGCCGGGGGCGCGTACGTGCCGCTGGACCCGGAATATCCCGCCGAGCGCCTCGCCTTCATGCTTGCCAACGCCGGCGTGCGCGTGCTGCTGAGCGACGGCGCCGCGGGGGACCGGCTCGCGGACTTCGCGGGCGAGGTGGTGCGGCTGGAGGCCCCCTCTCCCCCCGGCCCCCTCTCCCCCGCAAGCGGGAGAAAGGGGGAGCACGACGACGACACGTCGGGAGTCGAGGGTCGGGAAGCCCTCCCCCAGAATTGGGAGAGGGTGGCGAGCCCTGGCGAGCCGGGTGGGGGCGCCCTCGCGGACGCCAGCTCCGCACCGGCCGACACGCCGGAGCCCGTCGGCTCTCCCGACTCCCTCGCCTGCGTCCTCTACACCTCCGGCTCCACCGGCCGCCCCAAGGGCGTCGCCGTGACGCACCGCGGCATCGTGCGACTGGTGCGCGGCGCCGACTTCGTGCAGCTGGGCCCGGGCGACCGCGTGGCGCAGACGTCCAACCCGGTGTTCGACGTCGCCACGTGGGAGGTGTGGGGGCCGCTGCTGAACGGCGGCCGCGTCGTGTGCATGGACCGGGACACCGCGCTCGACGCGCGCGGGCTGGCGGCAACGCTGCGGAGGGAAGGAGTGACCGCGCTCTTTCTGACCACCGCGCTCTTCAACCAGGCGGTCCGCGAGGTGCCGGACGCCTTCGCGGGCGTGCGGGACGTGCTCTTCGGCGGCGAGGCGGCGGATCCGGCGGCGGTGCGCGCCTGCCTCGCCGGGGGGCGGCCGCTGCGGCTGCTGAACGTGTACGGGCCCACCGAGAACACGACGTTCAGCAGCTGGCAGGAGGTGGACGACGTCGCGGAGGACGCGGCCACGGTCCCCATCGGGCGCGCGGTGGCCGGGAGCACGGTGTACGTGCTGGACGCCGAGATGGAGCCGGTCCCGACGGGGTGGCCGGGCGAGCTGTACGTGGGCGGGCACGGCCTGGCGCGCGGCTACCTGGGCCGGCCGGACACGACGGCCGCGACGTTCGTCCCCGACCCGTTCTCCCGCGGCGCCGGCGCGCGGCTGTACCGCACGGGCGACCGGGCGCGCTGGCTGGCCGGCGGCAACCTGGAGTTCCTTGGCCGCGCCGACCAGCAGGCAAAGATCCGCGGCTTCCGCATCGAGCCGGGCGAGGTGGAGGCCGCCCTGCTGGACCACCCGGAGGTGCGCGAGGCCGCGGTGCTGGTGCGGGAGGACGCGCCGGGCGAGCGGCGCCTGGCCGCGTACGTGGTCCCGCGGGGGGACGCGCCGCCGGGCGCGGAGGCGCTGCGGGCGCACCTGCGGCGGACGCTGCCGGACTACATGGTCCCCGCCGCGGTCGTGGCGCTGGCGAGGCTTCCGCTCACCGCCACCGGCAAGGTCGACCGGCGGGCGCTCCCGGCGCCTGAGCTCGCCGGCGGGGCGGGGGAGCATGCCGGGCCGCGCACCCCCACGGAGGCGCTGCTGGCCGCCATCTGCGCCGGGGTGCTGGGCGTGGAGCGGGTGGGCGCGCGCGACGACTTCTTCGCGCTGGGCGGACACTCGCTCCTGGCGACGCGCGTCGTCGCGCGGGTGCGCGACACCTTCGGGGTCGAGCTGCCGCTGCGCGCGATCTTCGAGGCGCCCACGGTGGCCGGCCTGGCGGAGCGCGTGGACGCCCTGCTGGGGAGCGGCGCGGCGCGCCACGCCCCGCCGCTGGCCCGCGCGCCGCGCGACGGCTCGCCGCTGCCGCTGTCGTTCGCGCAGCAGCGGCTCTGGTTCGTGGAGCAGGTGGACCCGGGGACCGCGGCGTACACGCTCCCGGTCCCGCTGCGGCTGCGCGGCCCGCTGGACGCCCCCGCGCTGGGGCGCGCGCTGGACGAGGTCGTGCGCCGCCACGAGGCGCTGCGGACGACGTTCACGGCGGCGGAGGGCGAGCCGGTGCAGGTCGTCGGCCCGGCGCGGCGCGGCGTCCTGGAGACGGTCGAGCTGTCCACGCTCGCGCCCGCCGCCGCCGTGGCGGAGGCCGGGCGCCTGGCCAACGCCGCGATGCTGCGCCCCTTCGACCTGGAGCGCGGCCCGCTCTTCCGCGCCACCCTGGCGCGCATCGCCCCCGACGACGCGGCGCTGCTGCTGGCCATGCACCACGCCGTCGCCGACGGGTGGAGCCTGGGCGTGCTCCTGCGCGAGCTGTCCGTGCTGTACGGCGCGTTCTCGCGCGGGGAACCGTCGCCGCTCCCGGAGCTGCCGTTCCAGTACGCGGACTTCGCCGCGTGGCAACGCGGCTGGCTGGCGGGCGAGGTCCTGGAGCGGCAGGTCGCCTGGTGGAGGGATCAGCTGGCCGGTGCCCCGCCGCTGCTGGAGCTGCCCACGGACCGCCCGCGCACGGCGGTGCGCGACGCCCGCGGCGGCGCGCGCGCGTTTCGCCTCCCAGCGGCGGTCGCGCTCTCCCTGCGGGAGCTGTCCGCCCGCGAGGGGGCGACGCTGTTCATGACCGTGCTCGCCGGATGGCAGGCGCTGCTCGCCCGCTGGTCCGGCCAGGACGACGTGGTGGTGGGCTCGCCGATCGCCGGGCGCACGCACCTGGAGCTGGAAGGGCTGATCGGCTTCTTCGTCAACACGCTGCCGCTGCGCACCGGGCTTTCCGGCGACCCTGCCTTCGCGGCGCTGCTGCGGCGCGTGCGGGAAAGCACGCTGGGGGCGTACGCCCACCAGGACGTGCCCTTCGAGCGGCTGGTGGAGGAGCTGGGCGTGGAGCGCTCGCTCACCCACACGCCGCTCTTCCAGGCGGTTCTCTCGCTCCAGAACCTGGGCCCCCTGGAGCACCCCCTGGGCGACGCGCGGACGGAGCCGCTGGAGACGGAGTCGCTCACCGTGCGCTTCGACCTGGCGCTGGCGCTCGCCGAGGAGGACGAGGAGATCGGCGGCGGGGCGACCTTCCGCGCCGACCTGTGGGACGGCGCGACCGTGGAGCGAATGCTGGACGGGCTGGGGCGGGTGCTGGAGCAGGCAGCCGCCGACCCGTCGCGCCCCCTGTCCTCGCTGGAGCTGCTGGGCTCCGCCGAGCGCGCCCGGGTGCTGGAAGCGTGGAACGACACCGCCGCGGAGGTGCCCCCCGGGCTCGTCCACGAGCGCGTCGCCGCCCAGGCCGCGCGCACGCCCGACGCCCCGGCGGTGGTCTTCGGCAACGAAGTCCTCACCTTCGCCGAGCTGATGGCGCAGGCGGGCGGCCTGGCACGCCGCCTCCGCAGATCCGGGGTCGGACCCGACGCGCGCGTGGGCCTGTTCCTGGAGCGCGGCCCCGGCCTCGTCGCCGGCGTGCTCGGCATCCTCCGGGCCGGCGGCGCCTACCTCGCCCTCGACCCCTCCCATCCCGACGAGCGCCTTCTGTTCATGCTGCGCGACGCGGGCGCGGCCGCGGTGGTGGCCGACCCGGCACTGGCGCCGCGGATCGCCGGCTTCGGCGGGGCGGTGGTGGGGCTGGCCCTTCACCCCCCGACCCCCTCTCCCACAAGGAGAAAGGGGGAGAACGACACGTGGGAACCCGAGGGTCAGGAAGCCCTCCCCCAGAATTGGGGGAGGGTGGCGAGCCTGAGCGAGCCGGGTGGGGGCCTCCCCGCGGACGCCAGCGGGATCTCCGTCCACCCCGACAACCTCGCCTACGTCGTCTACACCTCCGGATCCACCGGCACCCCCAAGGGCGTGCTGGTCACCCACCGCGGCCTCGCCAACTACCTCGCCTTCTTCGACCGCGAGGTCCTGGGCGACGACGGCTTCGCGCTCCCCCTGGTCTCCCGCCTCTCCTTCGACGCGCACGTCCGCCAGCTCTTCCCCCCGCTGCTGCGCGGCGAGCCCGTCTGGGTGCTCCCGGAGGACGCCGCCGCCGACCCCGTCGCCCTCCTGGAAGCGCTGGGGAGCCGCGGGCGCGTCTCCTTCGGCGGGGTGCCCTCGCTGTGGGGCGCGGTGATGGACGCCCTCGACGCCGGCGAGCGGCCCGCCCCGCGCGGCCTGCGGGCGGTCCTCCTGGGCGGCGAGGCGCTGCCCGCGGAGCTGGTCCGGCGCACGCGGGAGCGCTTCCCGGACGTGCGCATCTGGAACCACTACGGGCCCACGGAAGCGACGGTCAACACCACGGTGGCGCGCGTGGAGGAGGCGGAGCGCGTCAGCCTGGGGCGCCCCATCGCAAACGCGCGGGTGTACCTGCTGGACGCGCACGGCACCCCGGTGCCGACCGGCGTGGCGGGCGAGCTGCACGTGGGCGGCGCGGGGGTGTCACGCGGCTACCTGGGGCGGCCGGAGCTGACGGCTGAGAAGTTCGTCCCGGACCCGTTCGCGGGCGAGCCGGGCGCGCGGCTGTACCGCTCCGGCGACCGCGCCCGCTGGCTCGCCACGGGAGAGCTGGAGTACCTGGGGCGGACCGACCAGCAGGTCAAGGTGCGCGGCTTCCGCGTGGAGCCGGGGGAGATCGAGGCCGCGCTGCGGCGGCATCCCGCCGTCCGCGACGCCGTGGTGGACGCGCGCGAGGACGGGCGCGGCGGGCGGCGGCTGGTCGGCTACGTCGTCGCCGCCGGGGACGCGGCGGTGTCCGCCGGGGAGCTGCGCGCCCACCTCGCCGGCGAGCTGCCGGAGTACATGGTGCCGGCCGCCTTCGTGGCGCTCGACGCCCTGCCGCTCACCCCCAACGGCAAGGTCGACCGCCGCGCCCTCCCCGAGCCCGACGCGTCCTCCGACGCGGGAGCGCGGGCGGCGCTCACCCCCACGCAGGAGATCCTGGCCGGCATCTGGGGCGAGTACCTGGCGGTGGAGGGAGTGGGGCCGGATTCGGACTTCTTCGCGCTGGGCGGCCACTCGCTCACCGCCACGGGGATGATCTCGCGGGTGCGCGCCGCCTTCGGGGTGGAGGTGCCGCTGCGCGCGGTCTTCGAGGGCCCGCGGCTGGCCCGCCTCGCCGAACGCATCGACGTGCTGCTGGAAGACGGCGCGGGGGCGGTCCTCCCGCCGCTCGCGCGGGCACCCCGCACGGTTCCGCTGCCGCTCTCCTTCGCGCAGCAGCGCCTGTGGTTCATCGAGCAGATGGACCCGGACGCCCGTCTCTACGCCCTTGCCTTCGCCTACCGGGTGCGCGGCGCGCTGGACGTGCGCGCGCTGCGCCGCAGCACCACGGAGGTGGCACGCCGGCACGAGGTGCTGCGGACGCGCTTCGAGGAGGTGGGCGGCGAGCCGGTGCAGGTGGTGGACCCGCCCGCGCCCGTCCCGCTCCCCGTGGTGGACCTGCGCCCCCTGGGCCCCGGGGCGGCGGAGCGCCGGGCCGTGCGCCTCGCCGAGGCCGAGGTCCGCCACCGCTTCGACCTGCGCGCCGGCCCGCTCCTGCGCACCACGCTCGTGCGCATGGCGGACGACGACTGGGCGCTCCTGCTCACGGTGCACCACGTCGTCTTCGACGGCTGGAGCACCGGCGTGTTCAACGTGGAGGTGTCCGAGCTGTACGGCGCATACGCGGCCGGGCGCGAGCCCGACCTCCCGGAGCTCCCCTTCCAGTACGCCGACTACGCCGTGTGGCAACGGGACTGGCTCGCCGGCGAGCTCCTGGCGGCGCAGCTCGCCTGGTGGCGGGAGCGCCTGGCGGGGGCGCCGCCGCTGCTGGAGCTCCCCACGGACTTCCCGCGCCCGCCCGTTCCCGGCGCGGCGGCCACCCGCGTGTACTTCGACGTGCCGGAGGAGGCCACGCGCCGCCTGTACGCCCTGGCGCGCCGCGAGGGGGCCACCCTCTTCATGGCGCTGCTCGCCGCGTGGCAGCTCCTGCTGGCCCGCTGGAGCGGGCAGGACGACGTGGTGACGGGCGCGCCCATCGCCGGGCGCCGCCGCACCGAGGTGGAGCCGATGGTGGGCTTCTTCGTCAACACCCTGGCGCTGCGCACGGACGTGGGGGGCGACCCCACCTTCGGCGAGCTGCTGCGCCGCCTTCGCGAGGCCACGCTGGGCGCCTACCAGCACCAGGACGTCCCCTTCGAGCGGCTGGTGGAGGCGCTGGGGGTGCGGCGCTCGCTCAGCCACGCGCCCGTCTTCCAGAACCTGTTCGCGGTGCAGAACCACGAGCGCCTGGCAATGCGGCTGGAGGGGCTGCGCCTGGAGCCGTTTCCCACCGAGGCGGACGCGGCGCGCACCGACCTCGCGCTGACGCTGGTGGAGGGCGGCGACCGCCTGCTGGGGATGCTCACCTTCCGCACCGAGCTGTGGGAGGCCGCGACCATGCAGCGGCTCCTGGGCCGCTTCATGCGCCTGCTGGAGGAGGTCGGCGCCGCCCCGGAACGCCGCGTCTCCGGGCTGCGGCTCCTGGACGACGCCGAGCGCGCCCGGCTCCTGGCCTGGTCGGGCGCCGCCCCCGGCGAAGCGCCGCGGCGGTCCGTCCACGAGCTGTTCGCCGAGCAGGCGGCCCGCACCCCGGACGCCCCCGCGGTGGCCTTCGGGCCCGACGTCCTGAGCTACGCGGAGCTGGACCGCCGCTCGCGGGCGCTGGCCGCCGCGCTCCGGGCGCGCGGCGTCGGCCCGGAGTCGCGGGTGGGGCTGTGCGCGGAGCGCTCCGCCGCCATGGTCGTGGCGATGCTCGCCGTCCTCCGCGCGGGCGGCGCGTACGTCCCGCTCGACCCCCGGTACCCCGCCGCGCGCCTCGCCTACGTGCTCGCCGACGCCGGCGTGCGCGTGCTGCTGACGGACGGCACGGCGGCCGACCGGCTCGCGGACTTCCGGGGCGAGGTGGTGGCGCTGGACACCCGCCTCCCCCCGGCCCCCTCCCCCGCAAGGGGAGAGAAGGAGCACGACGACGACACGTCGGAGGGAGAGGATCGTCAGCATGGAGATCCCCCTCCCCAGGAACGGGGGAGGGTGGCGGCTCTCAGGCCGCCGGGTGGGGGCCATTCCGCGGACGCCAGCGAGGTTTCCATCGGGCCCGACGCGCTCGCCTGCGTCGTCTACACCTCCGGCTCCACCGGCGCCCCCAAGGGCGTCGCCGTGCCGCACCGCGGCGTGGTTCGGCTGGTCCGCGGCGCCGACTTCGTGCGGCTGGGTCCGGGGGACCGGGTGGCGCAGCTGTCCAACCCGGCCTTCGACGCGGCGACGTGGGAGGTCTGGGGCGCGCTGCTGAACGGCGGCTGCGTCGTCGGCATCGACCGGGACACGTCGCTGGACCCGCGGCGGCTCGCGGACGCGCTTCGCGGCGGGGGGGTGACGGCGCTCTTCCTGACGACCGCGCTCTTCAACCAGGCGGTCCGCGAGGCGCCGGACGCCTTCGCCGGCGTGCGCCACGTGCTGTTCGGCGGGGAGGCGGCGGACCCGGCGGCGGTGCGCGCGTGCCTGGCCGGAGGTGCGCCCGAGCGGCTGCTGCACGTCTACGGGCCCACGGAAAACACCACCTTCAGCACCTGGCACGTGGTGGAGCAGGTGGCGGAAGGCGCGCAGACGGTACCGATCGGGCGGGCGGTGGCGGGGAGCACGGCGTACGTGCTGGACGGGGCGCTGGAGCCGGCGCCGGAGGGGTGGCCCGGCGAGCTGTACCTGGGCGGGCAAGGCCTGGCGCGCGGCTACCTGGACCGCCCGGACGCGACCGCCGGGCGGTTCGTCCCCGACCCGTTCGCCGGGGAGCCGGGGACGCGGATGTACCGTACGGGCGACCGGGCGCGCTGGAGCCCCGCGGGCGCCATCGAGTTCATCGGGCGGACCGACCAGCAGGTCAAGATCCGCGGCTTCCGCATCGAGCCGGGCGAGGTCGAGGCGGCGCTGCTGGAGCACCCGGCGCTGGCGGACGCGGTGGTGGCGGTGCGCGAGGACGCGCCGGGCGAGCGGCGGCTGGTGGCGTACGTGGTCCCGCGGGAGGGGTCGCCGGTGGACGCGGAGGCACTGCGCGAGGGGCTGCGGCGGAAGCTGCCGGACTACATGGTCCCCGGCGCGCTCGTGGTGCTGGAAGCGCTTCCGCTCACCGCGACGGGAAAGACCGACCGCGCCGCACTCCCCGCGCCCTACCCGGCCGGCGCCGCGCGGGAGTTCGTGGCCCCGCGCACGCCGGTGGAAGAGATGCTGGCCGGGATCTGGGCGGAGGTCCTGGGCGTGGTGCGCGTGGGCGCGGAGGACGACTTCTTCGACCTGGGCGGCCACTCGCTGCTGGCGACGCGGGTCGCGTCGCGGGTGCGGGCCGCCTGCGGGGTGGAGCTGCCGGTGCGCGCCCTCTTCGAGTCGCCGACGCTGGAGCGCCTTGCGGAGCGCGTGGAAGCCGGGCTGCGGGCGGAGATGGAGGACTGGGAGATGGAGGAAGAGCTGGAGCGCCTGGAAGGGCTCTCCGACGAGGACATCGCGCGGCTCCTGGAGGGTCTGTAGACATGAGCGGGATCCCGGATCGCCTGGCTCACCTTTCCCCCGAGCGCCGCGCGATGCTGCAGAAGCTCATGCTGCAGCGCGCCGGCGCGAAGGCGGACCCGCGGCAGGTGCGGCCGCGGGAGGGGGCGGGGCCGGCGCCGCTCTCCTTCTCCCAGCAGCGGCTCTGGTTCCTGGACCAGCTGGAGCCGGGGAGCGCGGCGTACAGCCTCCCGCTCCTGCTGCGCCTGCGCGGCCCGCTGGACGAGCGCACGCTCGCCCGCGCGCTGTCTGAGACCGCGCGCCGCCACGAGTCGCTGCGCACCCGCTTCCCCGTGGTGGACGGCGAGCCGGTGCAGCAGGTGGAGCCCGCCGGCCCGGTGCCGCTCCCGCGGGTGGAGCTGGGCGCGCTGGCCCCGGCGGACCGCGAGCGCGAGGCGCTGCGGCTGGCCGCCGGTGAGTCGCGCCGCCCCTTCGACCTGGCGCGCGGGCCCGTGCTGCGCGCCGCGCTGGCGCGGCTGGGCGCGGACGACCGGGTGCTGCTCCTCAACCTTCACCACGCCGTCGCGGACGGGTGGAGCCTGGGGATCCTGACGCGCGAGCTGTCGGCGCTGTACGCGGCCTTCGCGGAAGAGCGCCCATCCCCGCTGTCCGAGCCGCAATTGCAGTACGCGGACTACGCCGTCTGGCAGCGCTCCTCCGTGTCCGCCGAGGCGCTGGACGAGCAGCTGGCCTGGTGGCGCGAGCGCCTGGCCGGGGCGCCGCCGCTGCTGGAGCTGCCCACGGACCGCCCGCGCGGCCCCGCCGCCGGCGCCCCCGCCGACTCCCTGCCGCTGGAGGTGCCCGCCGCCACGGCGGAGGGGCTGCGCCGGCTGGCGCGGGAGGAGGAGGCCACCCCGTTCATGGTCCTCCTCGCCGCCTGGCAGCTGCTGCTGGCCCGGTACTCGGGGCAGGACGACGTGGTGGTGGGCGCGCCCATCGCGGGGCGCACGCGGGTGGAGCTGGAGGGGCTGATCGGCTTCTTCGCCAACACGCTGGCGCTGCGCACCGACCTGTCGGGCGACCCCACCTTCCGCGAGCTGGTGGGGCGCGTCCGCGACACGCTGCTCGCCGCCTACGCGCACCAGGACGTCCCCTTCGAGCGGCTGGTGGAGGAGCTGCGCGTGGAGCGCTCGCTCACCCACGCCCCGCTCTTCCAGGCGATGTTCGCCATGCAGGACGCCGACCCGGCGGACGCGCCGCTGCGGCTGGGCGCGGCGGTGGCGGAGCCTCTGGAGCCGGCGGGGGCGTCGGCCAAGTTCGACCTCACCCTGTCGCTTGCCGGCGAGGGCGGCGCGCTGGGCGGGGGGCTCACCTTCCGCGCGGACCTGTGGGAGCGGGCCACCGCCGCGCGGATGCTGGAGCACCTGGGCGCGCTGCTGGCGCAGGCCGCCGCGGACCCCGGGCGGCGAATCTCCGGGATGGAGCTGGCCGGCCCCGCGGAGCGCGAACAGGTGGTGCGAGGGTGGAACCGGACCGCGCGCGACCATCCCGCCGGCCACACGGTGCACGGGATGGTGGCCGCCCAGGCGGCGCGCACCCCGGACGCCGTCGCCGTCGTCCACGGCGCGCGGGCCCTGACCTACGCGGAGCTGATCGCGGAGGCCGGCCGGCTCGCGCACGCCCTGCGGCGCCGGGGCGTGGGGCCGGAGATCCGCGTGGGCGTGTGCCTGGAGCGCACGCCGGAGATGCTGGTGGCGCTGCTGGGGGTGCTGGGGGCGGGGGGCGCGTACGTGCCGCTGGACCCCGCGCATCCCGCGGACCGCCTGGCCTGGGTGCTGGAGGACGCGGGCGCGCGCGTGCTGGTCACGCAGGAGCGGCTGGCCGGGCGCTTCGCCGGCTTCGCGGGCGCGGCGCTGCGCCTGGACGCGGACCGCGCCGGGCTGGAGAGCGAACCGCTGAAAGCGCCGGAAAGCGGGGCCGCGCCGGAGAACCTGGCGTACATCATATATACCTCCGGCTCCACGGGCCGCCCCAAGGGGGTGGGGGTGGAGCACCGGAGCGCCGCGGCGCTGCTGCACTGGCTCGCGGACGAGGTCCGCCCGGAGGAGCGCGCCGTCGTCCTCGCCTCCACCTCCATCGCCTTCGACGTGTCGGTGGCGGAGATCTTCGACACGCTCTGCGGGGGCGGACGGCTGGTGCTGGTGGACAGCGCGCTCGACCTCCCCCGCGCGGCGCGGGCGGAGGACGTCCGGCTGGCGTACATGGTCCCCGGCGCCGCGGCCGAGCTGCTGCGCGCGGGGGCGATCCCGCCGGGGCTCCGCTCCCTCCACCTGGGGGGCGAGGCGCTCCCCGCGGCGCTGGCCCGGGGGCTGTACGAGGCCGGGGTGGGGCGCGTCGTCAACCTGTACGGGCCCACCGAGGCCACCGTCTACGCCACCTCCTCGGTGGTGGAGCCGGGGGCCGCCCGCGCCACCATCGGCAGGCCGGCGGCGAACGCGCGCGCCTACGTGCTGGACGAGCGGCTGGGACCCGCGCCCATCGGGCTCGCGGGGGAGCTGTACCTCGCGGGGAGGGGGGTGGCGCGCGGCTACCCGGGCCGCCCCGGGCTGACGGCGGAGCGCTTCCTCCCCGACGCCTTCGCGGAGGAGCCGGGCGCGCGCATGTACCGCACCGGCGACCGGGTGCGCTGGCTGGCCTCCGGGGAGCTGGAGTACCTGGGGCGGATGGACCAGCAGGTCAAGGTGCGGGGCTTCCGCATCGAGCCCGGCGAGGTGGAGGCCGCTCTCCTCGCGCACCCCGCCCTCCGCGAGGTCGTGGTGGTGGCCCGCGAGGACCGCCCCGGGGACCGCCGCCTGGTGGCGTACCTGGCCGCGGCCGGGCGTCCCGTGCCGCCGGCCGCGGAGCTGCGCGAGCTGCTGCGGCGGCGCCTCCCGGAGTACATGGTGCCCTCCGCCTTCGTGGCGCTGGAGGCGCTTCCGCTCACCGCTTCCGGCAAGACGGACCGGCGCGCCCTCCCCGCCCCGGAGGCGCGGGAGGCGGAGGAGCACACGGCGCCGCGCACCCCGTCCGAGGAGGTGGTGGCGGGGATCTTCGCGGAGGTGCTGGGCGTGGCCCGGGTGGGCGCGCACGACAACTTCTTCGAGCTGGGCGGGCACTCGCTGCTCGCCACCCGCGTGCTCGCGCGGCTGCGGCCGGCGCTGGGGGTGGAGGTGCCGCTTCGCGCCCTCTTCGAGGCGCAGACGGTGGCCGCCCTGGCGGCGCGCGTCGACGCGGAGCGCGCCGCGGGCGAGGGCGTCTCCCCGCCGCCGCTGGAGCGCGCGGAGCGCGGCGGCCCGCTCCCGCTCTCCTTCGCGCAGGAGCGGCTCTGGTTCCTGTTCCAGATGGAGCCGGAGGGCGCCGGCTACAACATGCCCTGGCCGGCGCGGCTGCGCGGCCGGGTGGACGCGGGCGCGCTGCGGCGGGCGCTGGGCGCCCTGGCGGCCCGCCACGAGTCGCTGCGCACCACCTTCCACGCCGCCGCCCGCGGCGCCGTGCAGACGGTGCACCCCGCCGCGCCGGTGCCGCTCCCGGCCGTGGACCTCGCCGCCCTGGCGCCGGCGGCCCGCGAGCGCGAAGCGCGGCGGCTGGCGCGGGAGGACGCCGCGCGCCCCTTCGACCTGGCGCGCGGCCCGCTGCTGCGCACGGCGCTGCTCCGGCTGGGGGACGCCGGGAGCGTGCTCCTCCTAACGCTGCACCACGTGGTGTCGGACGGGTGGAGCATGGGCGTGCTGCTGCGCGACCTGTTCACGCTGTACGGGGCGGAGGCCGGCGGCGAGCCGGCGGCGCTCCCGCCGCTGCCGGTGCAGCCCGCGGACTTCGCGGTGTGGCAGCGCGCCTGGCTCGCGGGCGACGTGCTCCGCCGCCAGCTGGACTGGTGGCGCGCCCGCCTGGGCGGCTCGCCCCCGGCGCTGGAGCTGCCGACGGACCGCCCGCGCCCCGCCGTCGCCGGCGGACGCGGGGCGTCGCTCGCCTTCGCGGTGCCGGCGGCAACCGCGCGCGGGCTGCGCGCGCTCGCCCGGCGCGAGGGCGCCACGCTTTACATGGCCGCGCGCGCCGCCCTGGACCTGCTGCTCGCCCGCTGGTCGGGGCAGGAGGACCTGGTCGTCGGCACCCCCATCGCGGGGCGGACGCGGGTGGAGACGGAGGGGCTGGTGGGCTTCTTCGTCAACACGCTCGCCCTGCGCACCGACCTGTTGGGCGACCCCGCCTTCCGCGAGCTGCTGGGCCGCGTCCGCGAGACGGCGCTGGGCGCGTACGCCCACCAGGACCTCCCCTTCGAGCGCCTGGTGGAGGAGGTCGCCCCCGAGCGGAGCCTGTCGCACACGCCGCTCTTCCAGGTGATGTTCGCCCTCCAGAACGCGCAGGGCGGGGAGATCCGCCCGCCGGCCGGGGTGGAGGTGGAGGCCTTCGGGAGCGAGGTCCGCACGGCGCGCTTCGACCTTGAGCTGGACCTCGCGGAGGCCGGCGAGGAGCTGGCCGGGCGCCTGCGCTTCCGCACCGACCTGTTCGACGCCGCCACCGCCGAGCGCTTCGCGGCGCAGCTCCTCACCGTGCTGGCCGCCGTATGCGCCGCGCCGGAGGAGCGCCTGTCGCGCGTCCCGGTGCTCCCGCCGGGGGAAGCCGCCCGGCTCCTCGCGTACGGCAGCGGCCCCGCGGTCGGGGGCCCCGGCTTCGTCCCGGCGCACCTCCGCTTCGCGGAGCAGGCGGCCCGCGCGCCGGACGCGCCCGCGGTGCTGTCGGCCGGCGGAGCGATCACCTACGCGGAGCTGGACGCGCGCGCCGCGGCGCTGGCGCGGCGGCTGCGCGGCCGCGGCCTCGCCGCGGGAAGCGTCGTCGGCGTGTGCGTGGAGCGCGGGCCGCAGGTCCTCGTCGCCCTGCTGGCGGTGTGGAAGGCGGGCGGCGTCTACCTCCCGCTCGACCCCTCCCACCCCGCGGAGCGGCTGTCCTTTCTCCTGCGCGACTCGGGCGCCGAGCTGGCGGTCACGGACGCCGCGGCGGCCGGGGCACTGTCGGAGTTCGGGGGCGAGGTCGTCGTGGCGGATACCCCTCACCCCCCGGCCCCCTCCCCCGCAAGGGGGGAGGGGGAGCACGACAACGACACGTCGGAGAGCGAGGTTCGTCAGCATGGAGATTCCCCTCCCCCGGAACGGGGGAGGGTGGCGAGCCTCAGCGAGCCGGGTGGGGGCGATCCCGCGGTATCCCCCGGCGACCTGGCGTACCTCGTCTACACCTCCGGCTCCACCGGCACCCCCAAGGCGGTGATGGTGGAGCACGGGCAGCTCGACCACACCCTGCGCGCGTCGCGGGACCTGCTCGGGCTGGCGCCCGGCGACGTGGTGGCCGCGCTCGCCCCGGTCGCGTTCGACATCGCGCTGCTGGAGCTGCTCGCGCCGCTGCTGGCGGGCGCGGCCGTGCGCGTCGTGCCGCGCGAGCTGGTGCGCGACCCGGAGGCGCTGCTGGCCGCCGCGGCGGACGCGACCGTGCTGCACGCCGTCCCCGCGCTGATGCGGCAGGTCGTGGAGACCGCGCGCGGCGGGGGACATCTTCCGTCGCTGCGGCTGCTGCTGGTGGGCGGGGACGCCGTGCCGCCGGAGCTGCCGCGGGACATGCGCGCGGTCTTCCCGCGCGCCGCGGCGCGCGTCCTCTACGGACCCACCGAGGCGGCCATCATCTGCGCGGCGTACGCGGCCGACGGCGACGGAGGGGTGGAAGGGCACCCGCTGGGCCGCCCGCTCCCGGGGGTGCGCCTGGCGGTCCGCGGACCGCGCGGCGAGCTCTGCCCGGTCGGCGTCCCCGGCGAGCTGTGGATTGCCGGCGGCGGCGTGGCGCGCGGCTACCTGGGGCGCCCGGAGCTGACGGCGGACCGCTTCGTCACGACGGACGGGGAGCGCGCCTACCGCACTGGCGACCGCGCGCGCTGGCGCCCCGACGGCGTGCTGGAGTTCCTGGGACGCACCGACGAGCAGGTCAAGGTGCGCGGCTTCCGCATCGAGCCGGGCGAGGTGGAGAACGTCCTGCGCGCGGAGCCGGGCGTCGGCGAGGCGGTGGTCGTGGCGCGCGAAGACCGGCCCGGAGACCGGCGCCTGGTCGCCTACGTCGTCCCCCGTCCCGCCGCCGAGCTCCCGCCCGCGGAGGACGGCGCGGCGGAGCAGGTGGCCGGGTGGGAAGCCGTGTTCGACGAGACGTACGGCGAGGGCGCGGCGGCCGCGGACCCCACGCTCGACCTCGCCGGTTGGAACAGCAGCTACACCGGCGAGCCCATCCCCCGGGAAGAGATGCGGGAGTGGGTGGACGATTCCGTCCGGCGCATCCTGGGGCTCCGCCCGGAGCGGGTCCTGGAGATCGGCTGCGGGACGGGACTGCTGCTCTTCCGCGTCGCGCCACACGCGCGGGAGTACCACGGCGCCGACTTTTCCGCCGCCGCGCTGGAGAACCTGCGCCGCCGCCTGGGCGGGCTGCCGCAGGTGTCGCTCTCCCGCCGTGGGGCGGACCGCCTGGCCGACCTCGCCGGGGCCGACTTCGACACCGTGGTCCTCAACTCGGTGGCGCAGTACTTCCCCGGCGTCGACTACCTGCTGCGCGTGCTGGAAGGGGCGGCCGCCGCCGTCCGTCCCGGCGGGCGGATCTTCGTGGGCGACGTGCGCGGCCTGCCGCTGCTGGGCGCGTTCCACGCCTCCGTGGAGCTGGCCCGCGCGCCGGACGACCTGCCGGCGGCGCAGCTCCTCGCGCGCGTGCGGCGCGCCGTCGCGGAGGAGCAGGAGCTGCTGCTGGATCCCGCCCTGTTCGAGGCGCTGCGGGCGCGCATCCCCCGTCTGCGCCGCGTGGAGGTGCAGGCCAAGAGGGCGGAGCACGACAACGAGGTGTCGCGCTTCCGCTTCGACGCCGTCCTGCACCTGGACGCGGAGCCCGCGGACGCGCCGGCTCCCGCCGTCCGCGAGTGGGGCGGGGAGGACGCCGCCGGGCTGCGCGCGCTGGCGGAGGAGACCGCGTCCGCGCTGCTCGTCCGCGGCGTCCCGGACGCGCGGGTGCGGGAGCACGTCCGCGCCCTGGAGCGGGTGTCCCGCGCCGGGGACGGCGCCACGGCGGGCGAGCTGCGCGCCGGCCTGGCCGCGGACGGAGCGGGCGGGATCGCCCCCACGGCGATCTTCGCGCTGGGCGACGAGCTGGGCCGCGCGGTGGAAGCGCGCCCGGGCGCGCCGGGGACGCTGGACGTCCTCTTCCACCCGCCCGGCGGCGTGGCCGCGTTCCCGGCGGACGCCGACGCGGACCGGCCGTGGGAGGCGTACGCCAACGACCCGCAGTGGGGCCGCCGCATGCGCGCGCTGGTGCCGGCGGTGCGGGCCGCGGTCCGCGCGCGGCTCCCGGAGTACATGCTGCCGTCCGCCATCGTGGTGCTGGAGAGTCTTCCGCTTTCCGCCAACGGCAAAGTCGACCGCGCGGCCCTCCCCGCGCCGGACCCCGCCCGCGCCGGGAGCGAGGGCGCGCACGTCGCCCCGCGCACCCCCGCCGAGGCGCGCATGGCGGCCGTCTGGGCGGAAGTCCTCGGGCTGGAGCGGGTGGGCGTGCACGACGACTTCTTCGCGCTGGGCGGCCACTCGCTACTCGCCACCCAGGTGGCGTCGCGCGTCCGCGAGGAGCTCCGGGTGGAGCTGCCGCTGCGCGCCCTCTTCGAGGCGCCCACCGTGGCCGGGCTGGCGCGCCGCGTGGAGGCGATGCGGGCGGAGGCGATGCCCCTGGACGCCGCTCCGCCGCTGGTCCCCGTCCCGCGCGGCGGGCCGCCGCTCCCGCTGTCGTTCGCGCAGCAGCGGCTGTGGCTGCTGGACCGGCTGGAGCCGGGGAGCATCGCCTACAACATGCCGCTGGCGGCGCGGCTGCGCGGGCCGCTGGACGTGCGCGCCCTGGAGCGCACCCTCGCCGAGGTGGTGCGCCGCCACGAGTCGCTGCGCACCGTCTTCGACGGAGCGGGCGCCGGCCCCGTTCAGGTGGTGCTCCCCGCGGCGGGGGTGCCGCTCCCCGTCTCCGACCTGGCCGGTCTCCCGACCGGGGAGCGCGACGCCGAGGCGCATCGGCTGGCGGGGGAGGAGGCGCGGCGCCCCTTCGACCTGCGGGCCGGGCCGCTGCTGCGCGTCCGCCTGCTCCGGCTGGCGCCGGGGGAGCACGTGCTGGTGCTCGCCATGCACCACATCGTCGCCGACGGGTGGAGCATGGGTGTGCTCTTCCGCGAGCTGTCCGCGATCTACGCGGCGTACCTCGCGGGCGCGCCGTCGCCGCTGCCCGAGCTCCCGGTGCAGTACGCCGACTTCGCCGCGTGGCAGCGGGCGTGGCTCGCGGGCGGCGTGCTGGAGCGGCAGCTCGCCTGGTGGCGGGAGCGGCTTGCCGGCGCCCCCGCCGTGCTGGAGATCCCGGTCGACCACCCGCGCCGCGCGGCGCCCGGCGGCCGCGCGGCGACGATCGTGCGCACGATCCCGCGCCCCGCCGCGGAGCGGGTGCGCTCCCTGGCGCGCCGCGAGGGCGCCACGACGTTCATGGTGCTCCTCGCCGCGCTGGACGTGCTCCTGGCGCGCTGGTCCGGCGAGGACGACGTGGTGGTGGGCACCCCCGTCGCAAACCGCGGCCGCCGGGAGACGGAGGGGCTGATCGGCTTCTTCGTCAACACCCTGGCGCTGCGGACCGACGTGTCCGGGAACCCCGCCTTCCGCGAGCTGCTGGGGCGGGTCCGCGAGACCGCGCTGGGCGCCCACCAGCACCAGGACGTCCCCTTCGAGCGGCTGGTGGAGGCGCTGGCGCCGGAGCGGTCCCTGGCGCACACGCCGCTCTTCCAGGTGATCTTTTCCGTGGACGACGGCGCCGGCGCCCCCCGCCCGCTCGGGGACGTCCGGGCGGAGCCCTTCCCGGCCGGCACGTCGGCGGCGCGCTTCGACCTGGCGGTGATGGTGATGGACGGCGACGAGGGGATGGCCGTGGGCTTCAGCTTCCGCGAGGCGCTGTGGGACCCCGCCACCATGGAGCGCGCCGCAGGCGCCTGCGCCCTGCTGCTGGAGGCCGCCGCGGCCGACGCGGGCGCGCGCGTCCTCGACCTCCCCCTCCTCGCGGACGCCGAGCGCGAGCGGGTGCTGCGCGAGTGGAGCCGCGGCCCCGCGGCGCCCGCCCCCTTCCGCCCCGTCCACCGCATGGTGGCCGAGCAGGCTGCGCGGACGCCGGAGGCGCCCGCGCTGTCGTGGGGCGGCGCGTCGCTCGGCTACGCGGAGCTGGACGCGCGTGCCGCCGCGCTCGCCGCCCGCCTGCGCGCCCTCGGCGTCGCGCCCGAGGTGCGGGTGGCGATCTGCCTGGAGCGCTCGCCCGCCTCGGTGGTGGCCGTGCTCGCGGTGATGCGGGCCGGCGGCGCCTACGTCCCCCTCGATCCCACCCACCCCGCCGCGCGCCTGAAGCGCCTGGTGTCCGACGCCGGCGCGCGCGTGCTGCTGACGGAGCCCGCCCTGCGCGAGCGCGCCGCCGTGGACGGGGTGGCGGCCGTGCTGGTGGACGACACGGCGGCCCCCCTCCCCCCGGCCCCCTCCCCCGCAAGGGGGGAGGGGGAGCACGATGGCGCGGAGAACGCGGCACTTTCGCACTCCCTGTCCCCCAACAACCTCGCCTACGTCGTCTATACTTCCGGCTCCACCGGCACGCCCAAGGGCGTGCTCGTGGAGCACGGCGGCCTGGCGGCCGCTGTGCACGCGGCGCGGCAGGCGTTCGACTTCCGGGCGGGCGACGTGCTCCCGGTGGTCGCGTCGCCGGCCTTCGACATCTGGGCGTTCGAGGCGCTGGTCCCGCTCACGGCGGGCGGGGTCGTGCGCATCCTCCCGCGCGAGGGGGTGCAGGACGCGCCGGCGCTCGCGCGCGAGGCGGAGCGCGCGGACGTGCTGCACGCCGTCCCCGCGCTGATGCGCGAGCTCGTGCTCGCGGCGCGCGAGGGGCACGCCGGCCTGGCGCGGCCGCGCGACGTGTTCGTGGGCGGCGACGCGGTCCCGCCGGAGCTCCTGGGGGAGATGCGGACCGCCTTCCCCAGCGCGCGGCTGCACGTGCTGTACGGCCCCACCGAGGGCACCATCATCTGCGCCGCGTACACCGTGCCGGCGGCGGGCGGCCCGGCGCGGCGGATGCTGGGCGCGCCGCTGCCGGGCGCGTCGCTCCACGTGTGCGACGCGGCGGGCGGCGTGCTCCCGCCGGGGCTGCCGGGCGAGCTGTGCATCGGCGGGGCGGGGGTGGCGCGCGGCTACCTGGGGCGGCCGGACGCGACGGCCGAGCGCTTCGTCCCCGACCCGTTCGCGGGCGTCCCGGGCGCGCGCATGTACCGCACGGGGGACCGGGCCCGCTGGCTGGAGGACGGCACGCTGGAGTCGCTGGGGCGGATGGACCGGCAGGTCAAGCTGCGCGGCTTCCGCGTGGAGCCGGGCGAGGTGGAGGCGGCGCTGGCCGCCCACCCGGCGGTGCGCGAGGCGGTGGTGGTGGTGCGCGAGGATGCCGCCGGCGAGCGGCGGCTGGCGGGGTACGTGGTGCCCGCGGAGGGGGCGGAGGCGTCCCCCGCCGCGCTGCGCGAGCACCTGTCGGCCTCGGTCCCCAACTACATGGTCCCATCCGCCTGGACCGTGCTGGACGCCCTCCCGCGGACCCCCACCGGCAAGGTGGACCGCCGGGCGCTCCCCGCGCCGGAGGCGGACGGGGCGGGGGAGCACGAGGCGCCGCGCACCGCCACCGAGGAGGTGGTGGCCAGCATCCTGGCGACCGTGGTCGGGGTGCCGCGCGTGGGGCGCGGCGACGGGTTCTTCGCGCTGGGCGGGCACTCGCTGCTCGCCACGCGGGTGGTCGCGCGGGTGAGGGAGGCGTTCGGGGTGGAGCTGCCGCTGCGGGCGCTCTTCGAGGCGCCCACCGCCGCGGCGCTCGCCGAGCGCGTGGAAGCGCTGCTGCGCGGCGGGGCGGGGGTGCAGGCCCCGCCCGTCGTCCCCGTCCCCCGCGAGCCCGGCGGCGCGCTCCCGCTTTCCTTCGCCCAGCAGCGGCTCTGGCTGGTGGAGCAGCTGGAGCCGGGGACGGCCGCGTACACCCTGGCCACCCCGCTGCGGCTGCGCGGGCCGGTGGACGCGGCGGCGCTGGGGCGGGCGGTGGACGAGACCGTGCGCCGCCACGAGGCGCTGCGCACCACGTTCCGGGCGACCGACGGCGAGCCGGCGCAGGTGGTGCGCGCCGCGCCCCGCGGCGTCCTCCGCCACGCGGAGCTGGCGGCGCTCCCGCCGGAGGCGGCGATCGCGGAGGTGGCGCGGCTCGTGGACGCGGAGGCGCTGCGCCCCTTCGACCTGGAGGGCGGTCCGCTCTTCCGCGCGCTGCTGGTCCACGCGGCCCCGGACGAGTGGGCGCTGCTCCTGGCCATGCACCACGCCGTCTCGGACGGGTGGAGCATGGGGGTGCTCACCCGCGAGCTGTCCACCCTCTACCAGGCGCACCTCGCGGGCGGATCGTCGCCGCTGCCGGAGCCGCCCTTCCAGTACGCGGACTTCGCCGCGTGGCAGCGGGGATGGCTCGCCGGAGACGTGCTGGAGCGGCAGCTCGCCTGGTGGCGGGAGCGGCTGGCGGGCGCTCCGCCGCTGCTGGAGCTGCCCACGGACCGTCCGCGCTCCGCGGTGCGCGACGCCCGCGCCGGCCGGCGGCTCCTGCGGCTTCCCGCGGACACGGCCCGCGCGCTGCGTGAGCTGGCGCGGCGCGAGGGCGCCACGCTCTTCATGACGCTGCTCACGGCCTGGCAGGCGCTGCTGTCCCGCTACGCCGGCCAGGAGGACGTGGTCGTGGGGACGCCCATCGCGGGGCGCACGCACCTGGAGCTGGAGGGGCTGGTCGGCTTCTTCGTCAACACGCTCGCGCTGCGGACGGAGCTGTCCGGCGATCCCACCTTCCGGGAGGCGCTGCGGCGCGTCCGCGAAAGCACGCTGGGCGCCTACCAGCACCAGGACGTCCCCTTCGAGCGGCTGGTGGAGGAGCTGGGCGTGCAGCGCTCGCTGACGCACACGCCGCTCTTCCAGGCGGTGCTCTCGCTCCAGGAGCTGGGCGAGGTGGAGCGCCGGCTGGGCGATGCGGAGATGTCGCCGCTGGGCACGGAGGCGCTGACGGCGCGCTTCGACCTGACGCTGGCGCTGGCCGGGCGCGGCGAGGAGATGCTGGGGGCGCTCACCTACCGGGCGGACCTGTGGGACGGGGACACCGCCGGGCGGATGCTGGACGCGCTGGGGCGGGTCCTGGAGCAGGCAGCCGCCGACCCGTCGCGCCGCCTGGCGGAGCTGGACCTGCTCGGCGCGGAGGAGCGGCGGCAGCTGCTCGCCGGCTGGAACGACACGTCCGCCGCGGTGCCCCCCGGACTCGTCCACGAGCGCGTCGCCGCCCAGGCCGCGCGCACGCCCGACGCCCCGGCGGTGATCTTCGGCGGCGAAGTCCTCACCTTCGCCGAGCTGGAGGACGCCGCCGGCTCGCTGGCGCGGCGCCTCCGCGCTCGCGGCGTGGGCCCGGACGCGCGCGTCGGCCTGTTCCTTGAGCGCGGCCCCGGCCTCGTCGCCGGCGTGCTCGGCATCCTCCGGGCCGGCGGCGCCTACCTCGCCCTCGACCCCTCCCATCCCGACGAGCGCCTGCTGTTCATGCTGCGCGACGCAGGCGCCGCGGCGGTGGTGACGGACGGCGAGCTGGCGGGGCGGATCGCCGGCTTCGGCGGCGCGGTGCTGGGGCTGGCCCCTCACCCCCCGACCCCCTCTCCCACAAGGGGAGAGGGGGAGCACGACACGCCCAGAGGCGAGGATCGTCAGCCTGGAGATTCCCCTCCCCCGGAACGGGGGAGGGTGGCGAGCCTGAGCGAGCCGGGTGGGGGCCACCCCGCGGACGCCAGCGGGATCTCCGTCCACCCCGACAACCTCGCCTACGTCGTCTACACCTCCGGATCCACTGGCACCCCCAAGGGCGTGCTGGTCACCCACCGCGGCCTCGCCAACTACCTCGCCTTCTTCGACCGCGAGGTCCTGGGCGACGACGGCTTCGCGCTCCCCCTGGTCTCCCGCCTCTCCTTCGACGCGCACGTCCGCCAGCTCTTCCCCCCGCTGCTGCGCGGCGAGCCCGTCTGGGTGCTCCCGGAGGACGCCGTCGCCGACCCCGTCGCCCTCCTGGATGCCCTGGGGAGCCGCCGGCGCGTCTCCTTTGGCGGGGTGCCCTCGCTGTGGGGCGCGGTGATGGACGCCCTCGACGCCGGCGAGCGGCCCGCCCCGCGCGGCCTGCGGGCGGTGCTCCTGGGCGGCGAGGCGCTGCCCGCGGAGCTGGTCCGGCGCACGCGGGAGCGCTTCCCGGACGCGCGCATCTGGAACCACTACGGGCCCACGGAAGCGACGGTCAACACCACGGTGGCGCGCGTGGAGGACTCGGCCCGCATCACACTGGGGCGCCCCATCGCGAACGCGCGCGTGTACCTGCTGGACGTGCACGGCGCCCCGGTGCCGGTGGGCGTGGCGGGCGAGCTGTACGTGGGGGGCGCGGGGGTGTCGCGCGGCTACCTGGGGCGGCCGGAGCTGACAGCTGAGAAGTTCGTCCCGGACCCGTTCGCGGGCGAGCCGGGCGCGCGGCTGTATCGCTCCGGCGACCGCGCGCGCTGGCTCGCCACGGGCGAGCTGGAGTACCTGGGGCGGACCGACCAGCAGGTCAAGGTGCGCGGCTTCCGCGTGGAGCCGGGGGAGATCGAGGCCGCGCTGCGGCGGCACCCGTCGGTCCGCGACGCCGTGGTGGACGCGCGCGGGGACGGGCGCGGCGGGCTGCGGCTGGTCGGCTACGTCGTCGCCGCCGGGGACGCGGCGGTGTCCGCCGGGGAGCTGCGCGCGTGGGCGGGCGGGCGGCTGCCGGAGTACATGGTCCCCGCCGCGTGGGTGGTGCTGGAGCACGTCCCGCTCTCCGCCAACGGCAAGGTCGACCGCGCGGCGCTACCCGACCCGGAGGCCGCGGTCGATGCCGGGGAGCGCGCCGCGCCGCGCACGGCCACGGAAGAGATCCTGGCGGGGATCTGGGGCGTCGTGCTCCAGCGGGAGCGCGTGGGCGCCGGGGACGACTTCTTCGCGCTGGGCGGCCACTCGCTGGCGGCCACCAGCATGATCTCGCGGGTGCGGCGGGCGTTCGGGGTGGAGGTGCCGCTGCGCTCGGTCTTCGAGGCGCCCACGCTGGCGGACCTCGCCGGGCGGGTGGACGCGCTCCTCCGCGAGGGCGCGGGGATGACCCTGCCGCCGCTCGTCCGCGTTCCCCGCGACGGGCCGCTGCCGCTGTCGTTCGCGCAGCAGCGCCTGTGGTTCATCGAGCAGCTGGACCCGGACGCGCCCCTCTACGACCTGGCCTTCGCCTTCCGCCTGCGCGGCGCGCTGGACCCGCGGGCGCTGCGCCTGGCGGTGGGCGAGGTGGTGCGCCGCCACGAGGTGCTGCGCACCCGGTTCGAGGAGGCCGGCGGCGAGCCGGTGCAGGTGGTGGACCCGCCCGCGCCCGTCCCCCTCCCGCGGGTGGACCTGCGTACGCTCGCCCCGGAGGCGGCGGAGCGCGAGGCCAGGCGCCTGGCCGGGGGCGAGGGCCGCTTCCGCTTCGACCTGCGGCGCGGCCCGCTCCTGCGCACGACGCTGCTGCGCCTCGCCGACGACGACTGGGCGCTGCTGCTGACGGTCCACCACATCGTCTTCGACGGCTGGTCCACCGGGGTGTTCAACACCGAGCTGTCCGCGCTGTACGGCGAGCTCGCGGCGGGTCGCCCCTCGCCGCTCCCGGAGCCGGCCTTCCAGTACGCCGACTACGCGGCCTGGCAGCGGGGGTGGCTCGCGGGCGAGGTGCTGGAGCGGCAGCTCGCCTGGTGGCGGACGAGCCTTGCGGGGGCGCCCCCGCTGCTGGAGCTCCCCACCGACTTCCCCCGCCCGGCGGTGCCCGGGACGCGCGCCTCGCGCCTACGCTTCGCGGTCCCCGCCGAGGCCACCCGCGGGCTCCACGCCCTGGCCCGCGCGGAGGGCGCCACCCTGTTCATGGCGCTCCTGGCCGCGTGGCAGCTGCTCCTGTCGCGCTACGCCGGCCAGGACGACGTGGTGGTGGGCGCCCCCATCGCCGGGCGCCGCCGCACCGAGCTGGAGCCGCTGGTGGGCTACTTCGTCAACACCCTGGCGCTGCGCGGCGACCTGTCCGGCGACCCCACCGCCGGCGCGCTGCTGCGCCGCGTGCGCGAGGCCACGCTGGGCGCCTACCAGCACCAGGACCTTCCCTTCGAGCGGCTGGTGGAGGAGCTGGGAGTGGAGCGCAGCCTCGGCCACTCGCCGGTGTTCCAGACGCTGTTCGCGGTGCAGAACCACCAGCGCACGGCGATGCGGCTGGAGGGGCTGCGCCTGGAATCGTTCCCCACGGAGGAGGACGCCGCGCGCACCGACCTGGGACTCACCCTGGTGGAGGGGGGCGAGCGGCTGCTGGGGGTGCTCACCTTCCGCACGGACCTGTGGGAGGCCGCGACGATGGAACGGCTGCTCGGCCACTTCACGCGCCTGCTGGACGAGGTCGCCGCGGGCTCCGGCCGCCGCCTTTCCGAGCTGAGTCTGATGGGCGGCGCCGAGCGGGAGCAGCTCCTGGTGTCGTGGAACGCGGCCCCCCGCGAGGCGCCCCGCCGCTGCGTCCACGAGCTGTTCGCGGAACAGGCCGCACGCACGCCGGACGCCGTCGCGGTGTCGTCCGGGACCGCCGCCCTCACCTACGCGGAGCTGGCGCGGCGCGCGGACGCCGTCGCCCGGGCGCTCCGGGAGCGCGGCGTCGGGCCGGAAGCGCCCGTGGGCGTGTGCGTGGAGCGCTCGCCGGAGATGGTGGCCGCCGTGCTCGGCGTCCTCCGGGCGGGCGGCGCCTTCCTGCCGCTGGACCCGGAGTACCCGGCGGAGCGGCTGGCCTTCATGCTGGAAGACTCCGGCGCGCGCGTGCTGCTGACGGACGGCGCCGCGGGGGAAAAGCTGGCCGATTTCGGGGGCGAGGTCGTGGCGCTCGACACCCCTCACCCCCCGGCCCCCTCTCCCACGAGGGGAGAGGGGGAGCACGACGGGTCCGAGGATGGGGCAGCCGTTGCAGGCTGTTCCCTGTTCCCTATTCCCTGTTCCCTCTCTCTCGCCTACGTCATCTACACCTCCGGGTCCACCGGCACGCCCAAGGGCGTCGCCGTCCCGCACGGGGCGCTGGCGGGCACGCTGCTCGCCGCGGGCGCGGCGTTCGGCTTCGGCGCGGGCGACGTGATGGCGTCGCTGGCGAGCTTCGCCTTCGACATCTGGCTCCTGGAGGCGCTGCTGCCGCTGCTCTCCGGCGGCAGCGTGCGGATCGTGCCGCGCGAGCGGGTGGTGGACGTGGACGCGCTGGTGGAGGAGCTGGAGGGCGCCACGCACCTGCACGCCGTCCCCGCGCTCATGCGCCGGGTGGTGGACCGGGTCGCGGCGGGGCGGGGTACCCTGCCGGCGCTGCGGAGCGCCTTCGTGGGGGGCGACGCCGTGCCGCCGGAGCTGCCCGCCGCCATGCGGGCGGTGTTCCCGGCGGCCGCGGTGCGCGTACTCTACGGGCCCACGGAGGGAGCGATCATCTGCGCCGCGCACCACGCGCGGGGCGGCGAGGCGCGCGGGAGGTACCTGCTGGGCGGGCCGCTGGGCAACGCGCCGCTGTACGTGCTGGACGCGGCGGGGGAGCCGGCGCCGGTGGGCGTCCCGGGCGAGCTGTGCATCGGCGGGGGGGGGACCGCGCGGGGCTACGTGGGGGCGGCGGAGCCGACGGCAGCGCGCTTCGTGCCGGACCCGTTCGCCGCGGCGCGTACGGCCGGGGCGCGGATGTACCGCTCCGGCGACCGGGTGCGCTGGCTCCCGGACGGCACGCTGGAGTTCCTGGGGCGCATGGACGGCCAGGTCAAGGTGCGCGGCTTCCGCATCGAGCCCGGCGAGATCGAGACCGTGCTCCGGGCGCACCCCGGCGTCCGCGCTGCCATCGTCGTGGCACGCGAGGACTCGCCCGGCGAGCGGCGGCTGGTGGCGTACCTGGCCGCGGACGGGGAGCCGCCCTCCGCCGACGAGCTGCGGGCGCGCCTGCGCGCGAGCCTGCCGGAGCACATGGTGCCGGCGGCCTTCGTGGTGCTGGACGCGCTGCCGCTGACCCGCAACGGCAAGCTGGACCGGGCCGCGCTCCCCGCGCCGGAGCGGGCCGGCGGCGCGCGCGGGTGGGCCCCGCCGCGCACCCCCACCGAGGAGGTGCTGGCCGGGATCTGGACGGAGGTGCTGGGCGTGGAGGGGGTGGACGCGGACGACGACTTCTTCGCGCTGGGCGGGCACTCGCTGCTGGCGACCCGGGTGGCGTCGCGGGTGCGGAGCGCGCTCGGCGCCGAGCTGCCGCTGCGCGCCGTGTTCGAGGCGTCCACCCTGGCGGGGCTGGCGCGCCGCATCGACCGGCTGCGCCCGGACGCTGCCGCGGGCGGCGGGCCGCCGCCGCTGCTCCCCGCCGCGCGCGACGATGCGCCGCTGCCGCTCTCGTTCGCGCAGGAGCGGCTCTGGATCCTGGACCGCCTGGATCCCGGCGGAAGCGCCTACAACATGCCGCTGGCGCTGCGGCTCCGCGGGTCGCTGGACGCTCGGGCGCTGGCGCGCGCCGTCGGCGGGATGGTGCGGCGGCACGAGGCGCTGCGCACCACGTTCGGCGACGACGGGGGGACGCCGTTCCAGGTCGTGCACGCCGCGGGGATCGCGGCGCCCGGCGTGGCGGACCTGTCGGGGCTCGCCGCCGCCGCGCGGGACGCGGAGGCCGGCCGCCGGGCGGAGGAGTGCGCGCGGCGCCCGTTCGACCTGCGGCGCGGGCCGCTGCTGCGCGTCCACCTCCTGCGGCTGGCCGCGGAAGAGCACGTGCTGGTGCTCGCCATGCACCACGTCGTCTCGGACGGGTGGAGCACGGGGGTGATGCTGCGCGAGCTGTCCGCGCTGTACGAGGCGTACCTCGCGGGCGCGCCCTCGCCGCTCCCCGCGCCGCCGGCTCAGTACGCCGACTTCGCCGCCTGGCAGCGGGGCTGGCTCGCCGGCGAGGTGCTGGAGCGGGAGCTGGCCTGGTGGCGGGCGGAGCTGGCGGGCGCCCCCGCCGCGCTGGAGCTTCCCACGGACCATCCCCGCCCGCCGCTCCCCGGCGCGCGCGCCGCGAGCGCCGTGCGCGTGCTCCCCCGCGACACGGCGGATGCGGTGCGCGCCCTGGCGCGCCGCGAGGGCGCCACGACGTTCATGGTGCTCGTGGCCGCGCTGGACGTGCTCCTGGCGCGCTGGTCGGGCGAGGACGACGTGGTGGTGGGCACCCCCGTCGCCAACCGGACGCGCCGGGAGACGGAGGAGCTCGTCGGCTTCTTCGCCAACACGCTGGTGCTGCGGGTCGACGCGTCCGGGAGCCCCGCGTTCCGGGGGCTGCTGGCCCGCGTGCGCGGGGCCACGCTGGGCGCCTACCAGCACCAGGACGTCCCCTTCGAGCGCCTGGTGGACGCCCTTGGCGTGGAGCGCACCACCGGCCGCACGCCGCTCTTCCAGGTGATGTTCTCGACCGGGGACGGCGCGGCCGCCCCGTTTCCCTTCGGCGGCATCCTGGCCGAGCCCCACCCCACCGGCACGCCCGCGGCGAAGTTCGACCTGGCGGTGTCCGTGTCCGAGGGCGGGGCGGGGCTCGGCGTGCGCTTCGCCTACCGCGAGGAGCTGTGGGACGCCGCCACCGTGGAGCGCGTCGCGGAGGCGTACGCCCGGCTGCTGGAGGCCGCCGCCGCCGACCCGTCCCGCCCCACCCTGGATCTCCCCCTGCTGGGAGCCGCCGAGCGCGAGCGGGTGCTCCGCGAGTGGAGCCCCGGCCCCCCCGCGCCGCCCCCGCCGCGCGCCGTGCACGAGAGTGTGGCGGAGCAGGCGCTGCGCACGCCGGACGCCGCCGCCGTGACGTACGGCGGCCGCGCGCTCACCTACGCCGGCCTGGTGGCGCTCGCGGCAGCGCTCGCCGCCCGCCTGCGCGCCCGCGGCGCCGGGCCGGAAGCACGCGTGGCGGTCTGCCTGGAGCGCTCGCCCGCATGGGTGGTGGCCGTGCTCGCCGTGCTGAAGGCCGGCGCCGCCTACGTCCCCCTGGACCCCGCCCACCCGGACGAGCGCCTGCGGGCCACCCTCGCCGACGCCGGCGCGCTCCTGCTGGTGACGGAGCCCCACCTGCGGAGACGCCTGGTCGTGGAGGGGGTAGAGGCGGTTCTGGTGGACGACACGGCGACCCCCTTCCCCCCGACCCCCTCCCCCCTTGCGGGGGATCGGAGGGGGCACGTCGTGGGGGAGGGGGGTCGGGTCGACGCGATGGAGCCCGTCGACCCCGAAAACCTCGCCTGCGTCGTCTACACCTCCGGCTCCACCGGCACCCCCAAGGGCGTGCTGGTCACGCACGGCGGCCTGGCGGCCACCCTGCGGGGGGCGCGGGAGGCGTTCGGCTTCCGGCCGGGCGAGGTGTCGCTGGTGCTGGCGTCGCCGGCGTTCGACATCTGGGCGTTCGAGGCGCTGCTGCCGCTGACGCTGGGGGGCACCGCGCGCATCCTCCCCCGCGAGGACGTGCGCGACGTGGCGCGCCTGGCCGCCGAGGTGGAGCGGGCGGACGCGCTGCACGCGGTCCCGGCGCTGATGCGCGAGCTTGCGCGGGCGGCGCGGGAGGGGCGCGCGGACTTCGCGCGGGTGCGCAGGGTGTTCGTGGGCGGCGACGCGGTGCCGCCGGAGCTGCTGCGGGAGGTGCGGGAGGCCTTCCCCGCGGCGGAGGCGAGCGTGCTCTACGGGCCCACGGAGGACACCATCATCTGCGCCGCGCACGCCGTGCGCGGGGACGGCGGCTCGGCGCGGGCGATGCTGGGGGTGCCGCTGCCGGGGGCGTGGCTGTGCGTGTGCGACGCGGCGGGCGGGGTGGTCCCGCCGGGGATGCCGGGCGAACTGTGGATCGGCGGGGCGGGGACCGCGCGCGGCTACCTGGGGAGACCCGAGCTGACGGCGGAGAGGTTCGTCCCGGACGCGCTCTCCGGCCGGGCGGGGGCGCGGCTGTACCGCACCGGGGACCGGGCGCGCTGGCTCCCGGACGGCACGCTGGAGTTCCTGGGCCGCGTGGACCGGCAGGTCAAGGTGCGCGGCTTCCGCATCGAGCCGGGCGAGGTGGAGGCGGCGCTGGAGCGCCACCCCGCCGTGCGCGCCGCCGCCGTCGTGGTGCGCGAGGACCGCCCCGGCGACCGCCGCCTCGTGGCCTACCTGGCGGCGGACGCCGCCGTGTCCCCGGACGAATTGCGGGAGCTGGCGCGCGCCACGCTCCCGGACTACATGGTGCCCGCGGCCTGGGTGGTGCTGGACGCGCTCCCCCTGACCCCCACCGGCAAGCTGGACCGGCGCGCCCTCCCCGCGCCCGACGCGCCGGCCGCGGACGACGGCGCGGAGCCGCGGACGGAGCTGGAGCGCGCCGTCGCGGCGGTGTGGGCGGAGGTGCTGGGGGTGCCGGCGGTGGGAACCGGCGCGAGCTTCTTCGACCTGGGCGGCAACTCGCTCCTGGTGGTGCGCGCCGCCGCCCGCCTGGAAGCGGAGCTGGACCGGCCGGTTCCGGCGCTGGACCTCTTCCAGCACCCCAGCGTCGCCGCCCTCGCCCGCCACCTCGCGGGCGCGGAAGACGCACAGCCCGCCGCGCCCGCCGGGCCCGACCGCTCCGACAGGCTCGCCGCGGGGAAGGGGCGCCTGGGCCGGCTGCGGAACCGCAAGTAAGCGGAAGGATAGCCGGCCCCACGCCCGCCGCGGACGCCAGCGCGATGCCCGCGTGAGGGATTTCGGCCCGGAGGGGCGAGACCCGCGGGCAGTTTCGCGGGGCTCGACTCCGTTGGGCTGCGTTGTTTGCAGCCCTACGGAGCCGAAGCCCGACCCCGCGCCAGCGGGGGCACGCCCGAACCCGGCCGTCGCCCCGGCCGTTTCAAACCGGAGCCGGCCCGACGACCGCCTCCTCGACGGGCACCTCCCCGACCGGAACCGGCACCTCCTCCCTGGCGGAAACGGACTCCACCTCCTCGACGAGGGTGAGGTTGGCGCGCCCGGCCGCGTCCACCCCCAGCCCGGCGCGCGTGACCCCGCTGCGGTCCGCGAACACCAGCGTCATGGCGCCGTCCGGCGAGTAGCCGAGCACCGCCCGCGTGCGCCCGCCGCGGTCGGCGAACACCAGGCTGGTGGTCTGGTCGGGGAGCAGCCCCAGCGCCGCGCGCGAGCTGCCGCCCGCGTCGGCCAGCGACAGGCCGCTGGAGCCGTCCGCCAGGATCCCCAGCCTGACCTGCGTCCTGCCGCTGCCGCCCCGCAGCACCAGCTCCGTGGACCCCCCGTCCCCCAGCCGCCACTCGCCGCGCACCTCGCCGGTGGGCGCGCGCAGCACGAAGCGCTCCGCCTCCACCGTCCGGGCCCGCACCGCGGAGCGCCCCGCGCCGGCCACCACCAGCACGGCCGCGCTCAGCCCCAGCGCCAGCGCGCACCCCACCAGCGCGAACTGGCCGAGGCGCCGGAGCCGCTGGTTCTCGCGCTCCACCCTTTCCATCCGCCGGCCCAGCACCTCCTCCAGGTCGCCCAGGCGCTCCCCGGGCGGGGGGACGAGCGAGCTGTCGCTGGTGCGCGCCGCGCGGCCGGAGGAGAGGCGGCCGGCGCGCCGCACCGCGGAGCGGAGGGCGGGCGACGGGCTGCGGCTGGCCATGCTGGAAGCGTCGCCGCTCCCCCTGGTGGCGCTGGACCCCGCCGGCGGAGTCACGCACTGGAACACCGCCGCCGAGCGCGAGCTGGGGTGGAGCGCGGCGGAGGTGGCGGGGCGCCCGCTGCCGCTGGTGGCGCCCGCCCAGTGGGCGGACTTCCTCGCCTTCGTGGACGAAGCGCTGCGGACCGGCCGCGCCCCCCGGCTGGAGCTCCTGGGGCGCCGCGGGGACGGCGCCCCGGCCGAGGTGAGCCTCACCGGCGCCGCGTTCGCCGGGCCCGACGGCGCGCCCGCCGGCGTGGTCGCCGCCATCGTGGACGTCACCGAGCGGCGGGTGATGGACCGCGAGCGCGAGCAGCTCCTCATCCTGGAGCAGGCCGCCCGCGCCCGCGCCGAGCTGGCCGAGCGGCGGGCCACCGTGCTCGCCTACGCCAGCGAGCTGCTGCACGCGGCCTTCGACTCGGCCCCGGAAGAGCTGGGCGGGATCTTTTCCAGCCTGGCCCACCTGGCCGTCCCCACCCTGGCCGACTACTGCCGCATCGACGTGGTGCGGCCCGACGGCTCCGTGGAGCGGGCGGCGCTGGTGCACACCGGCCCCACCCGCCACGAGCCGGCCGTGCGCCTCCCGCCGGACGCGCCCTCCAGCGCCCACCCCGCGCTGCGGGCCGTGCGCACCGGCGAGCCGCTGCTCGTCCCCGAGGTGGCGCCCGCGCAGCTCCCCGAGCTCTTTTCCGGGCCCGGCGAGCTCAACTCCGTCCCCGAGCGGATGCGCTCCCTGCTCGTGGTGCCGCTGGGGGCGCGAGGGCGCACGGTGGGCGCGCTGACCATGGCCACCGCCGGCTCGCGCCGCCGCTTCGGGCGCGACGACCTGGTGTTCGCGCTCGACCTGGCGCGGCGCATCGCCCTGGAGCTGGACAACGTGCGGCTCTTCCGCCAGGCCGAGACCTCGGCGCGGCTGCGCGACGAAGTGCTCGCCATCGTCTCGCACGACCTGCGCAACCCGCTGAGCGTGGTGAGCTTCGCCTCCGAGGCGCTGCTGCGCGCCTGGAGCGCCGAGCCCGAGCACGCGCCGGAGCGCCGGCAGCTGGAAGGGATCGCCCTGTCCGCCGAGCGGATGCGGCGGCTGATCAACGACCTGCTGGACGTGGCGCGGGTGGACGCCGGCAGGCTGGCCGTGGACCCGGTCCCGGTCCCGGTGGGCCGCCTGGTCCTGGACGCGCTGGAGATGTACGCCCACCTCGCCGAGGCCCGCGCCATCCTGACGCGCGTGCTCATCCCCGCCGAGTCGCCGCCCGTCCTCGCCGACCCCGACCGCGTCCTCCAGGTGCTTTCCAACCTCCTGGGGAACGCCATCCGGTTCACGCCGCGCGGCGGGGGGATCACCCTGGCCGCCGAGGTGGACGAGCGCGAGGTGCGCTTTTCCGTCGCCGACACCGGCCCGGGGATCGCGCCGGAGCACCTGCCCCACGTCTTCGACCGCTTCTGGCGCGCGCAGCGGGCGCGGCGCGGCGGAGCCGGGCTGGGGCTGGCCATCGCCCGCGGGCTGGTGGAGGCGCACGAAGGAAGGATCTGGGCCGAGAGCGTCCCGGGGGAGGGGAGCACCTTCACCTTCACCCTCCCGCGCGCCGACGTGGAGGCTGCCCCGGACGGATAAAGTGCTTCTTGCGGCCGGTTTGGGCGTGCCCCCGGCTGTCGCCGGGGTCGGGCTTCGGCTCCGTAAGCCCGCAGACAACGCGGGCTAACGGAGTCGAGCCCGCGCAAACAGCCGCGCGGTCTCGCCCCTTCGGGCCGAAATCCCTCACGCGGGCATCGCGCTGGCGTCCGCTGGGGCCCCCTCCCCCCGGCCCCGTACGGCGCGTTCGGCGCCCCGCCGAGCCTCGGCGGTCCCGATTCAGGCGGGTTCGGTACGAGCCGTTCCGGGACACGAGGGGGCACGCGGAGGATCCACAATCGGACCGCCTGGTAACGACACGATGCACGCCCGCCGCGGGACCGCGGTGGGCGTGCCCTGCGTATGTGGCGCGTCCGCAACGCCTTGTAGATCGCGCCCCGCGGCGGGGCGGCGGCACGCCCGGTGCAACGCATCCGCGGAAAACGCCGCCCGGCCGTCCACCCACTCCACCCGACCAGGGCCTCCTCCATGGCCACCGACGCCCTCCTCCACCTTCACCCGCACCCCTCGCATGCCCCGGTCCGCGCGCGCGGCGCCGACGAGCCGCTGGAAGCGCTGGCGCAGAGGATGGACGACCACGCCCTGATCGTGCTGGACCGGGCCGGGCGGGTGCGCGGCTGGAGCCCGGGGGCGGAGCGACTCAGCGGCTACACCCGCGACGAGGCGCTGGGGAGGCACGTGTCGGGGTTCTACCCGGCGGAGGACCTGCGCTCCGGCGCCCCCGGCCGCGAAGTGGAGGACGCGCTCTCCGGGCGGGTGGAGGTGGAGGGATGGTGGACGCGCAAGGACGGCACCCGCATGTGGGGCCGCCGGGTGCTTTCTCCGCTCCCCGGGCCGGGCGGCGAGGCCGAGGGGGTGGGAGTGGTGGTGTGCGACCTCACCGGCACCCAGGAGGCGCACCGCCGCCTGCACGAGCGCGAGGAGTGCTACCGCTCGCTCTTCGAGCACACCCCCGACGCGGTGTGCACCCTGGACGTGCACGGGCGGATCACCGGCGCCAACGCGGCGTGCGAGGCGGTCACCGGGCTGCGCGCGCGCGAGCTCCTGGGGCGCCCCTTCGAAGCCCTCGCCGAGCCCGGCGACCGCGAGCGGGTGCGGGAAGCGGCGGCGCGCTGCGCCCGCGGCGAGCCCCGGTCCACGGAGCTCGCGCTGCGCCGGCGGGGCGGGGGGCGGCTGGCGCTGGAGGCCACGCTGGTCCCCATCATCGTGGGCGGGCAGCCGGCCGGGGTGTTCGTGGTGGCGCGGGACGCCACCGGGCGCAGGCGCCGCGAAGCCGAGCAGCGCGCCGGCGAGGAGCGCTTCCGGCGGCTGGTGGAAGAGGGCTCGGCCGGCTTCTTCTACGACCTGGACGACGCCGGGCGCTTTCGCTACGTGTCGCCCGCCGCGGCCGCGGTGACCGGGTACGCCCCCGCAGACCTGGTGGGCCGCGGCTTCGCGGAAGCGCTGGACGCGGAGCCCGCGGCGGGGGGCGCCACCCCCGGCGGCGCGGGCGGCGAGGCCTTCACCGTGGCCGTGCGCACCTCCACCGGGGAATCGCGCTGGCTGGAAGTGGTGGAAAGCCGGGCCGCCGGGGAGGAGGGGGGGCGCCGGGGATTCGCGTGGGACGTGACCCGCCGGAGGGAGCTGGAACGGCATGCCCACGCGCTGGACGGGGGCTCCGCGGCGCTCCCCGACCGCGCGCTCTTCGGCGAGCGGGTGGCGCGCGCCATCCGGGTGTCCGCGCGCGACCCGGGCCGCATGCTCGCGGTGCTGGTGGTCGCCCCGGCCCCCGCCGACCCGGCCGGCGCGCACGCGGCGCCCGCCGAGGTCGCCGCCCGGCTGGAGCGCTGCCTGCGCCCCGGCGACACCGTGTGCTGGCTGGACGGCGCCGAGTTCGGGGTGCTGCTGGACGGGATCCGCGAGCCGGACGACGCCTTTCGCGTGGCCCGCCGCATCGAGGCCGCCCTGGAGGCAGAGGCGCCGCTCCCGGGCGGCGTCCGCGGGGCGGCCGTGGGGGTGGCGGTGAGCGCCGCCGGCCGCGAGACCGCGGACGAGCTGCTGCGCGGCGCCGGCGCCGCCCTGCAGGCCGCCCGCGCCCCGCGGGCGTAGCCCGCCGGCACGCCCCTCGCGGTGCCCCCGGGGAGGCGCCGCCCGGGCGGCGGCGCACCGACCCTCCACCCGGGGCGCACGTGCGGCCGATCCCCGTCCTCCTCAACCCGTCCGCGGGGAGCGCCGCCGCCGTCCGGCGCGCCCTGCGGGGCGACCCCCGCTTCGCGCCCCTGGACGCGCCGCCCGCGGCGCTTCCCGGGGCGCTGCTGCGCGCGGCGGCGGAGGGCGCGCCCCGCGTCGCCGTGGCCGGCGGCGACGGGAGCGTGGCGCTCGCCGCCGGCGCCGCGGTGCAGGCGGGGGTGGAGCTGGCGGTGCTCCCCGGGGGGACGCTCAACCACTTCGCCCGCCACCTGGGGATCCCGGACGCGCTCCCGGAGGCGCTGGAAGTGGCCGCGTCCGCGGGCGCGCGGCCGGTCACGGTGGGGAGCGTGGACGGGCGCGTCTTCGTCAACACCAGCTCGCTGGGCGCCTACGTGGACTTCGTCCGCGCGCGCGAGCGGCTGGAGCCGCGCGTGGGCCGCGGCGTGGCCACGCTCGCCGCGGGGGCCGAGACGCTGGCCCGCCTGCCGCGGCTGGACGTGCAGCTGGAGGTGGACGGCGGCACGCACCGCTTCGCGACGCCGCTGCTGTTCGTGGGGGTGGGAGAGCGCGCGCTGGCGCCGCTGGGGATCCAGCGGCGGGTGGAGGAGGGGTGGCCGGGGCTGCACGTGCTGGCGGTGCACACCGGCGGCGCCGCCGGGATGCTGGTGCGCGGGCTCGCCGCGGCGCGCGGCGGCGCCGAGGAGATCGAGAGTCTACCCGACGTCACCTCCTTCCTGGTGGACCGCTGCGTGGTGCGGCTCGCGGCCGGCGCCGCGGAGCTGGCCGTGGACGGCGAGATCCTTCCCGCGCGCCCCCCGCTGGAGTACCTGGCCCGCCGCGGCGCCCTGCTCGCGGTGGCGCCGTGAAGCGTCCCCGGACGGGACGCTAGACCTAATCCCTCGCGGAGTTTAGCTTAGTCGTCGTTCGGCGCGGCAACTTCCCTCGGCGAGGAGCACATGGGGGCCCACACCCGTTTCCTGCAGCACATCGAGACGGTCCACCAGGCCGGCGTCGCGGACCAGGCCGTAGAGCAGCTCTTCGAGCAGATCCGTGAGATGGCGCGCGAGCGCGACGCCGCGCTCTCCTCCATCGAGGAGTGGAAGACGCAGGCCGAGGACGCCGCCCGCCGCGCCGAGCGCGCCGCCCGGCAGATCGAGCTGTGGAAACAGCAGGTGGCCGAGCACATCATGGACCTGGACCGGCGCCTCAAGGCGGCGGAGCAGGGGAGTGGCGTCCTCAAGCACCGCAACTGGTTCCTGGAAGGGACGCTGCGCGCCGTCTACGAGTGGTACGAGAACAACCCGCGGCAGCTCCCCGACACCCTGGCGATGCTCCTCACCGCCAGCCTCCTCCCCACCCAGACGGCGCCCTCCGGCGACCCGGAGCCGGAGCCCTCGTTCACCGCCCACCCCGGCAGCCGCCGCATCGGCCCGCCGCGGGGCGCGGCCGCCGCCGACCCCGACGGGGGTCACCGCTCCGCCCCCCCCGCGCATTGAGCGGCCGGGGCACCGCCGCGAGCACCCTGCTGCTGCTGGCGCTCGCCGCCTGCGGGCGGGACGACGGCGGCGGGGCGCGACACGCCCGCCCCGCCGCCGCCGCGATCCCCCCGGAGGTGCGGGCACAGGTGGACAGCGGCAACGCCGCCTACCGCGGCCGCGACTTCCGGGCGGCGCTCCGCCACTTCCGCGAGGCGGCGCGCCTGGACCCCGGCCAGGCCGTGGCCTGGTACGGCGTGCAGATGGCCGCCGACGCCCTGGGCGACCGCGCCGCCGCCGACTCCGCGGGCGCCCGGCTGCGCGCCCTCGCCCCCTCCGCCCCGCCCGCCGTGCACCACCCGGCCGCGCCCGCGCCCCCGCCCGGCGCGGCGACGTAGCCGCACGGCCCGGCCGCGGCCGGCGTGCGCCTTGCTACGTAGAAAGCTGGATTGGCCCCCGGCGCCCGCGCGGGCCGCCGGGGCCGCGACCGCACCCCCATCCCACGCCGCCATGGAGACGATCCCCGCATCCGCCATCAACCCATCGGCCGGGTCGTACCCGGTCACCTCCGACCCGCGGGAGCTGGAAGCCGCCCGCCGGGCGGGGAACGCTTCCGTGGCCGAGTTCCCGTACTACCTGGAGCGCTTCGGGGAGCGCGGCCGGATGTTCGGGGCAAGCGACGGCGCGTGGCTGGTGACGCTGTGCGAGTACGGCGCCGAGCACGTGCGCGGGCAGGTGCTGTGGCTGGGGACGGTGCTCGCCTCGCGGGGAATGCCCCGCTGGCTGCTGGAGCGGCACCTGGCGGCGCTGCACGCCGAGCTGGTCCGCGCGGTCCCGGAGAACGCCGGCCGCTACGCCGTTCTCCTGGACGCCGCGGCACTGCTGCGCGGGCTGCGCCAGGCGCGCCTCGCCGACGAGGACTTCCGCGCCCTCGCCGACGGCTTCGCCGCCCGCGCGGAGCCCGCCCTGGTGCAGCGCATGCCCGCGATGGGCGCCATCCTCGCCGCCGCCGTGGCCGACGAGGCGGACGGCCTGGAGGGCGCGGTGCGGAGCGTGGAGGAGTGGGCCGCGAACCGCGCCGCCTTCCCCGAGAGCTGGACCTCCGCCGTGCGGGCCACCGTCGCGGAGGCCCGCGGGCGCATCCGCGAAGCGTGACGCGCCGCCGGCATCGCGGCGCTCACCCGGCTCCCGCCGCCGGCGGCACGCCGCGGAGGTAGGCCCGCCGCAGCGGCTCGGGAAAGCGCTCGATGGCGTAGCGCAGCATGGTGCGCGGCATCTCCCGGCAGTGCTCCCGCAGGAACGCCTCCAGCGCCGCCCGGTCGCGCTTTCCCACCTCGCGCAGCATCCACCCCACCGCCTTGTGGATCAGGTCGTGCCGGTCGCGCAGGAGGAGCGCGGCCACGCGTAGCGTGTCCGCGAACTCGCCGCGCCGGATGAAGTGGAGGGTCGCAATGATGGCGATGCGCCGCTCCCACAGCGACTCCGACGCGGCGAGCCGGTCCAGCAGCGAGCGGTCGCCCCCGCGCAGGTGCGCGCCGACGATGTCCCCGGCGGAGCTGTCCACCAGGTCCCAGTTGTCGATGTGCCGCGTGTGGGCCATGTACAGCTCGAAGACGCGTCCGCGCAGCGCGTCGTCGCCCCTGCCGTAGGCGCCCACGAGGAGGAGCAGCGCGAGCAGCCGCTCCTCGTGCACCGGCGAGCGCAGCAGCTCCGCCGCGTCCTCCAGCGGAAGCGCCCGGAATTCCTTCGCCAGCCTGCGGAGGGCGGGCACGCGCACCCCGATGAACACGTCCCCCTCGCCGTACTCGCCGGGCCCGGTCCTGAAATAGCGCAGGGCACCCAGCGCATCCTGCGGACTGGCGTGCTCGCGGAGGCGGGCGCGGACGTGGTCGAGCGTCATGGGAGCGGCGTGGATCTGGATGGGTTGGAGGAACCACGGGGGCGCCGGAAGCTGCGGCGGGGAATGGGGGCTGGGCAAGGCCGGCGTCCCCCACCCGGCTCGCTCGAGGCTCGCCACCCGGGTCCTTCATCCGGTTCACGCGAAGCGTGAAGCGTGAAGCGCCATTCTGGGAGAGGGGGCCAACAGCGGTGCGCTTCGGCGGGCTCCGGTGTTCGGGGTCGGCCGGGGGAGGCTCCTCCGGCGGTGCGATACCCGAAGGGACTCCCCAGAGCACTCGCCCGCCGCCCGAGCGAGGGGCGAGATCACGCTGGCTTCGAACAAACGCACCGCCTTCGGACCAACCCCGTCCTCCCGGCGCAGATCCCAGGAACTGCAACGGCCCTGTCGTTGTCGTGCTCCCCCTCCCCCAGAATTGGGGGAGGGGGCCTCCCGCGTGAGGGATTTCGGCCCGAAGGGGCGAGACCGCGCGGCTGTTTGCGCGGGCTCGACTCCGTTGCAGACGGTAGTTTCGTCTGCTACGGAGCCGAAGCCCGACCCCGGCGCCAGCCGGGGACACGCCCGAACCCGCCGTAGCCGTAGCCGTAGCCGTAGTTGTTGCCTTAGCCGTATCAGTCCGCTCCGCGCAAAGCCACCAGCGGGTCCACGCGCGTGGCACGGCGAGCCGGCACGTACGCCGCGACCCCGGCCGCCATGACCAGACCCAGCGGCACCACGACGAACGTGGCCGCGTCCGTGGCCGTCACCCCGTACAGCAGGTGCGCCAGCAGCCGCGTGAGCCCGAGCGCCGCCGCCACCCCCACGGCCACCCCGGCGAGCGTCATCGCCATCCCCTGGCCCACCACCAGGCGGCGGATGGCCGCGGGGCGCGCCCCCAGCGCCATGCGCACCCCCATCTCGTAGGTGCGCTGCGCCACCAGGTAGGCCAGCGTCCCGTAGATCCCCACCACGGCCAGCACCAGCGCCACCGCCGCGAACGCGCCCAGCAGCAGCGCCAGGAAGCGCGGCCGGGCCACCGACTCGCCGCGCACCTCGTCCAGCGTGCGCACGTCCGCCAGGGGGAGCTCCGGGTCCTGGGCGCGGATCGCCTCGCTCACCGGCCCGGCCAGGCGCGCCGGATCGCCCTGCGTGTGCACGGCCAGCGCGAGGGAGCGCGCCGCGCCGCCCCCGTTCCAGAAGCGGAACTGCGCGTGCGGCACGTACATCTCGGCGCGCGGCGGCTCGCCCAGCGCCGCGTGCCTCACGTCGCGCACCACGCCCACCACGGTCACCACCCCCGGCCCGGCCCCGCCGCCCAGCGTGAAGCGCGCCCCCAGCGGGCTGCGCCCCGGCCAGTACCGCCGCGCCAGCGACTCGTTGACCACCACCACCCCCGGCGCCCGCTCGTCGTCGCGGGCCTCGATCCCCCGCCCGGCGAGCACCTGCATCCCCAGCGCCCGCAGGTAGCCGGGCGTCACCGCCTGCCAGTCCGCGCGCGGGCTCACGGCGCCGTCGGGGACCGGCTGCCCCTCCATCTCGAAGTTGAGGTCGCCCAGCGTGCTGGCCAGCGGCAGGTTGGTGACCGCGCCCGCGGCGTCCACCCCCGGCACCTCCCCCACGCGGCGCAGCATCTCGCGGAAGGCGCCCACCACCCGCGCGTCGTCCGCATAGCCGGACTGCGGCAGCGACACGCGCAGCGTCAGCACGCCCCCGGTGCGAAAGCCCGGGTCCACCCCGTACAGCGCCGCCAGGCTGCGCACCAGGAGCCCCGCCCCCAGCAGCAGCACCACCGCCAGCGCCACCTCGCCCGCCACCAGGGCGGAGCGGAAGCGGCGCCGGCCCACCCCGCCCGTCCCGGAGCGCCCGTTCTCCTTGAGCGACGCGTGCACCTGCCCGCCCGAAGCGTGCAGCGCCGGCGCCACCCCGAAGACAAGCAGGCTCAGCAGCGAAGCGCCCAGCGCGAAGCCCAGCACCGCCGGGTCCATGCGCACCGGTCCCGCGCTGGGCAGCTCCGCCATCTCCAGCAGCGGCACCGCCCGCACCGCCCAGGCGGCCAGCAGCACGCCGATCCCCCCGCCGAGCGCCGCCAGCAGCGCCGCCTCCGCCAGGAGCTGGCGCACCAGGCGCCCGCGCCCCGCCCCCAGCGCCGCCCGCACCGCCAGCTCCCGCCGCCGGCCGTCCACCCGCACCAGCAGCAGGTTGGCCACGTTGGCGCAGGCGATGAGGAGCACCAGCGCCACCGCGCCCAGGAGCGGCACCAGCACCGGGCGCGTGCGGCCCATCACCGCCTCGCGCAGCGGCACCGTCCCCGCCGCGAAGCGCATCTCCGCCGGGTAGTCGTCCGGGTAGTCGCGCGAGAACCCCGCCGCCACCGCGGCGATCTCCCGGTCCGCCGCCGCCGGCGCCACACCCGCCCGCAGCCGGGCCACCCCCTCCAGGAAGTGGCTGCCGCGCTGCGCCGCCAGCTCCGGCCCCAGCGCCAGCGGCAGGAACACCTCCGTGTCCTCGCCCTCCTCCATGTCCAGCGGCAGCCGGAAGCCCGCCGGCATCACCCCCACCACCACGCGCGGCGCGCCGTCCAGGAGAAGGCGCCGCCCCAGCACCTCCGGCGACGCGCCGAAGCGCCGCGTCCACAGCCCGTGGCTCAGCACCACCACGCCGTCGCCGCCGGGCGCGTCCTCGCCCGCCGAAAAGGCCCGCCCCGCCGCGGGGGCCACGCCCAGCGCGGGGATCACCCCCGCGGACAGGTAGCCCGCCCGCAGGCGCTCCGGCTCGCCGTCGCCGGTGAGGTTCGCCGAGGCCACCGCGTACGCGCCCACCGTCTCCAGCGAGCGCAGCCGGTCGCGGTAGTCGAAGAACTCCGCGGGCGACAGGTCCCCGGCCGGCTCGTCGTTCCAGCGGTTGGAAAGCCGCACCAGCCGCTCCGCGGCGGGGTAGGGGAGCCCCCGCAGCAGCGTCGCGTCCACGATGCTGAACACCGCCGTGTTCGCCCCGATCCCCAGTGCCAGCGTGAGGATCGCCGCGGCCGCGAAGCCGGGGCGCAGCCGCAGCTGCCGCGCCCCGAAGGCCAGGTCCTGCCCCAGCTCCGCCAGCCACTCCGAGCGCCGGCGGCCCCGCTCCCGCCCCTCCTCCGCGCGATAGAGCGACCGCCGCGCCTCGTCCACGTCGCCGAACTCGCTCCCCGCCCGGGCGCGCGCCTCCGCCTCCGGCATCCCCGCGCGCACCAGCGCCTCGGTGCGCATGTCCAGGTGGAAGCGCACCTCCTCGTCCACCTCCGCGCGGATCTGGTCGCGCGTCCTCCAGGGAAAGCGGAAGGCGCGCGGCAGCCGCCGGAAGCCGCTCATGCCGCCTCCCCCGGCGCCGCGTCGAGCACCTTGAAGATCGCCTCCGCGTAGCGCCGCCAGGTGGCCGTCTCCTGCCGCAGCCGGGCGCGTCCGTCGCCGGTGAGCGTGTAGTAGCGGGCGCGGCGGTTGTTCTCCGTCATCGCCCACTCGGCCTCCACCCACCCCTTCTTTTCCAGCCGTCGCAGCGCCTGGTACAGGGCGGCGTCCTGCACCGCCAGCACGCCCTCCGTGCGGTCGCGGATCCACTGCGAGATCCCGTAGCCGTGCATGGGCTCCCAGGCGAGGGTGCGCAGGACGAGCACGGCGAGCGTGCCCTGCATCAGGTCCAGCGAGTCGTCGGCCATGGTTTTTTCCGATTTCGTCTGAGGGGGTGGAACTGCTTTGAACTGCCGGGTTCGGGCGTGCCCCCGGCTGGCGCCGGGGTCGGGCTTCGGCTCCGTAAGCCCGCAAACAACGCGGGCTAACGGAGTCGAGCCCCGCGAAACTGCCCGCGGGTCTTGCCCCTTCGGGCCGAAATCCCTCACGCGGGTTTCGCGCTGGCGTCCGCGGGGGCCCCCTCCCCCCGGCCCCCTCCCCCAATTCTGGGGGGAGGGGGAGCACGACACGACGGGCCGTTGCAGTTCCTGGGATCTGCGCCGGGAGGTCGGGGGAGGGTCCGCAGGCGGTGCGTTTGTTCGAAGCCAGCGTGATCCCGCCCTCACAGGGAGGGTGGGCGAGTGCTCTGGCGAGTCCCTTCGGGTATCGCACCGCCGGAGGAGCCTCCCCCGGCCGACCCCAAACACCGGACCCCGCCGAAGCACACCGCTGTTGGCCCCCTCTCCCAGAATTGGGAGAGGGTGGCGAGCCTCAAGCGAGCCGGGTGAGGGCCGCCGGGTGAGATCTCACCTTTCCCCACAGCATGCTCCCCTTAGCATGTGTGGGTAAAATGCGCGCGGCGGGGCCGCGGTGTCAAGAACGTTCGTTCCCGGCACCGCCCCACGCGCGTCCCCGGTGCTCCGGCCTCCGCCCCACCCCTCCGCCCGGGGAGGCGCGGGACCCGTCAGGGCGGGGCGCTCACCAGGGGTCGAAGCAGTCGTAGTTGCGCTGGCGGCGGATCAGGCCGCCGCTGAACTCCAGGAACACGGCGAAGCGGGCGCGCATCTCGCCGCCCGCGGGGAGGGAGCCCAGCGGCACGGCGAGCGTCCCCGTCCACTGCACCTCCAGCGCGGCGCGGTCGCCCTCCGCCACCGCGTGCAGCAGCTCGAAGCGCTGCGCCCGCAGCACCCGCTGCCCCTTGATGGCGCCCTCCAGGATCTCCGCCAGGCCGCGGCGCGCACCCTGCGGCACCAGGCGGTTGGGGAACTCCTCCTGCACCACGTCCGCCGTGAAGAAGGCGGCCAGCTCGTCGCCCGTCGCGCCGCGCTCGATGGCCTCCAGGTAGCTCCGGGCGAGCGCCAGGGGGTCGGGGCCGGACGCCACGGTCAGGTGCCCTGCGGCCGGGTCATGGCCTGCGGGATCAGCACCGCCATCACCTCGCCGCGCGCCGTCACGTCCCCGCCGGCGGAAAGCGTGACGTCCACCATGACGCGGCGGCCGCTCACGCTCTTCACCCTGCCGCGCACCTCCAGCTCCGGGCCCAGCGGCGTGGGGAGGAGGTAGTCCACGTGCAGCGAGCCGGTGACGAAGCGCGGCGCCTCGCGCTCCCCGATGCTCCGCCCGGCCGCGCGCTCCGTGGCCGCCGAGGCCGTCGCCATGGCGTGGCAGTCGATCAGCGAGGCGATCAGCCCGCCGTACACGTAGCCCGGCACCGCCACGTGCTCCGGCCGCGGCGTGAACCGCGTCACCGTCCCCTCGCCCTCCCACCGCGTCTTGATGCGCAGGCCGTGCTCGTTGAGCCGGCCGCAGCCGTGGCAGTGGGCGAAGTCCTCGGGGTAGTGGTCCTGCACGGCGGGGGATGCGCTCTCGCTCACGGTGGCCTCTCCGGTTCTGGCGGTTCATGCGGGCATACGAAAGGCGCCAGGAATCTCTTCCCGGCGCCCTGATGATAGCCGTTTTTCCGCTCCGCGACAGGTGGCGGCGGTGCCGTGCGGGAGCCGTGCGAACCACGGTCGCCGCCCGCCGGCAGGCCGCCGGAGGCAAGTGCGCCGTGCCTTTCTCCCGCTTGCGGGGGAGAGGGGGCCGGGGGGGTGAGGGGGCCCACCCCCGCGGACGCCAGCGCGATGCCCGCGTGAGGGATTTCGGCCCGTTTGAAGGGGCGCGAGTATCGCCGCGGGCAGTTTCGCGGGGCTCGACTCCGTTGAGCAGCGTTGTTTGCTGCTCTACGGAGCCGAAGCCCGACCCCGGCGCCAGCCGGGGACACGCCCGAGCCGTGCTTTTCAACCCGATACAACCGGATCCGGCGTCACGCGCCGCTCACGGGCAGGTGAAGCGCCCGGCGTACCCGCTCGCCGCCACGAACGCGTCGAAGTCGCCGATCTTCAGCATCTCCGCCACGGCCCGCCGCCGGTCCGCCGCGCGCTCGTGGTACGCCTTCGCGATCCGGTAGCCCACGTAGTAGCCCAGGTCGCCCGGGCGCTCCGCCGGGCTGGCGCCGTTGTACAGCCAGCCGCCCGTGTCGGTGCCGTGCATCCGGCCGCGGAACTCGCACCAGAGCGCCGACTCGTGCGCGTCGCCGTACGCGTGCGCCGCCGGGTTCACGTGGCGGCCCGAGATCAGCTCCGCCACGAAGTCCGCCACGCCCTCGTTGAGCGACTGCCGCAGCAGCGACCTCCCCGGCGCGTAGTCCTGCTGGTAGTGCACCAGCTCGTGCGCCACGATGTGGGGAACCCGGTCCACGCCCCCGAACACCGCCCGCATCCAGGGCTCCATCTCCGCCTCCGGCGCCTCCGGCGTGCGCCCGTACACCTCCGTGCCGATGAGGAGGCCGCGGCCGCTGGTGGTCCCCCCGGTGGAAAGCGTGCCCACCAGGAAGTACACGTCCGGGTAGACGGCGTCCGGGTACAGCGCCTCCATCCTGCGGAACGCCTCCCGGATCTGCGGCTCGTACGCGCCCGCCCGCAGCGTGCTCGCCCGCGCCGAGCGGTAGTAGCCCCCGTAGCGGTTCACCGACGCCGCCAGCGCCTCCGCCGTGCCTATGCGCAGCACCGTGAAGTCCTGCAGGCCCGCCGTCCCGCGGTCCAGGTACATCGACTTCAGCGCGGCCGCGCGGGTGTCCGGCGTCGACGCGTCGTAGGCGGCCCAGAAGCGCGCCACGTCGTCCGCGACGATGCGCGCCGAGTCCGGGTGCGGGTGCGACACGTCGAAGGGGGCCGCCGCCTCCGCCGCGAACGCCGCCGCCGCCGCGCTCCCCGGGCGGGCGAGGCGGAAGGGCATGGTGGACTGGCCCATGCGCGCCAGCCCCTCCACCGCGCCGACGCCGCGGGCCAGCAACCCGTCGAGGCGGGCCCCCCGCAGCTCCCCGGCGAAGCGCAGCCGCACGCTGTCGCCGTCCACGCGCACCGTGTCCACGGCCCGGTCCTCGAGTCGCCGGGCAGGCAGCGTGATCGACCCCGTCCACCCGCCGGCCGACCGCGCCAGCGTCAGGCGCACCACGGACGGGCGGGGCGTGCGGATCACGCCCTCCCAGCTCCCCTCCGGGCCCGGGGGCGCGGACTGCGAAACGGCCGGCGAGGCGAGCGCGGAGCAGGAGCGCGGCGAGGCGGCGCACGGGCGGTCTCCGGCGTACGGGGGAGGGGTCCTGCGGACGGGACGTGCGGCACACGCTAAACGCCGCTCCGCCCCGGCGCAAGCGGGCCGCCGCCGCCCCTCCGCTCCGCTGCCGGCCGGTCAGGCGAGTGCCGCGGCCCCAGCCTGAAAGAGCTCCAGCAGCTCCCCGCACAGGCGCTCCAGCGGGCCGCTGCGCACCGGCTCCCCTCCACGGCGGTACTTGCGGTACCCGGTGGTTCCCTCGAGCTCGGAAAGCCGGTCCTGCCAGCGGCTGCGCTCCCGCGCCGGCACGGCCGCGGCCAGGATCCGCAGCCCCTCGATCCGGAAGACCTCGTCGCCCGACGCGCAGCCGCCCTGGTACACGTCGCGCCCCAGCGTGGCCGCCTCCGCTTCGAGCCCCACCTCCTGGCACGCCTGTGCCAGCCGCAGCAGCACGTAGAGCGACTGCAGCTGGCCCTTCGCCTCGGGCGATACCTGCCCCACGGTCGCGGCCACCGGCAGCAGGGCCCCCACCGCGCGCTCCGGATCCCCAGCGCAGGCGAAGACCTCCCCCAGGCGCAGCCTGAACACCACGCGGTGCCACCCGCGAGCCTCCCGGAGCGCGTCGTCGAGCGTGCTGCGCGCCCGGTCGATATCGCCCGTCCGGCACGCGGCCACGGCCGTCGCCTCCTGCCTCCACATCCAGTGTCCTGAGTGCTCTTCCGCCGCGAACGCAGCCGCCTCCGCGAACCTTCCGTTCACCAGAAGCGCGCGCAGCGAATCGATGACGTACGTAGTCCGGAGACCGGTGGCGAACCGGACCGCCGGCTCCGGCGCGCCGGAGCCGCGGGCCAGGTGAAGGCGTGTGGTGCCCAGCAGGATCGTATCGTCGGCACGGGGCAGGACCAGGCAGGCGAACCGGTCGAGCGCGGCCTGCCAGGAGCCGCCGAGCGATTCCAGGCGGCCCAGGTTGACCCAGGGGGGAACACAGGCCAGCGGGACCTCCCGGTCGCGAGCCCGCCGGCCCAGTCGAGACAACCACCTGAGCTGGCCCTGGCAGAGCCTCCACGCGGTGGCTGGGTCGCCGCCGTGAAGAGCCATGAGCGCCGCGTTGTTGGCGATCGCCGAGACGCCGCCGCCGAGGTCTCTGGCCGTGCGCGTCTCCGCCCGGCACCTCTGCAGCGCGGCGGCCAGCCGGTCGGCCCACGCTCCCAGCGGCTCGCGCGCCAGCCTTTCCTGGGGGAGCAGCAGCGCGGTCGAGATCGTCCCCATGGGCGAGGCGCAGCCCCCGAGGCGGGCCACCGGGGCACCGGCAGGGACACGCATCGTCGTCATTCGTCCTCCGGTACCGGGGGAGCCCGCGGCCGCTGACCTCCTCGCCTCAGCTCGCCGCCCCGGCGAGGCTTTCCCGGCGCTTCGCGGCCGTTGCCAGCGTGAACCGCATCTCCTGCTTCAGCTCCGACTTCACGGAGCAGCACGTGCGTTTCCCCTCCGTGATCCGCGTGATGGGGCACGCCGCGCCCTGGCAGCCGGGCAGCACGTAGCAGCTCTGGCACATGGAGTCCGTCTCGAAGTGGGGTCCGACCCACTGGCTCATGCGCTGGGCGTCGAGCTGCACCGTGCCGTCGGGGTTCAGGTGCCCGACGACGTTGGTGTCCAGGTCGTAGAGCGCGACCGTGCACTTCATCAGCGCCCCGGAAGCGCCGACGATGAAGTTGTACGGCCGCGCCGCGTAGCAAACCTGGCTTCCCAGCGCCGCCACGTTGCCGATCCCGGCCTCCTGCGCGAGCTCCAGCTCCTCGGCCCTTCGGCTCAGCTCGCGCTGGACCGTGCGCTTCTCCGTGATGCCGCACGTGTCGAGCTCGTTGTCGTTGGCTCCTCCCCATTTCCCCACCGCGCGGAAGCGGAGCTGGAAGCGCCGGTCGCCCGCGAAGTCCTCGCTGAGCGATTCCATGAAGGCGCCCAGGCGGGGGAAGTTCTTGTTGTCGAAGTTCACGCGGAGGTCGACCTGGAAGCGGTCCTCGCGATCGCGCAGCGACCGGAGGTTGTCGAGGATGACGTCGTAGGTGGGGCTGCCGTCGCGCCCGATCCGCTTGCAGTTGTGCTCCTCGGGGAGACCGTCCACCGTGATCTGGAACTGCCGACACCCCCACTCCAGGAGCTTGGTGGCACGCTCCTCCGACAGAAGGTACCCGTTCGTGGTCATGTTCTGCGAAAGCCGGATCCCGTGCTCCTCCGCCACCGCCTTCGCGAACGGCGCCAGGTCCTCGATCGCCTCCCACCCGTACAGCGGCTCCCCTCCGAACCAGGAGAACCCCAGCTCCCGGAGATGCGGGGCCTGCTTGAGCACCAGCTCCCGTACGCCCTGGCGGACCTCCGGCAGCATCGTGCCGCGCTCGAACTTCTCGTAGCAGTAGACGCAGCGGAAGTTGCAGTCCTCGCTCGCCAGCAGGATGAACTGGAGCTTGTCGGTGCGCCATTGCTGCCGGGCGTAGCTGTAGCGGAAGAGCATCATCTCGTCCACGTCGTCCCGCACCAGATAGCCGCGCTTGCTCAGGTACGTGCCGACTTTGTCGAGAGGCTCGGAAATCCCCCCGACCGAGAGGTGTTCCAGCACGCGCTCACGGTCGCGGGGGAGAAAGGTGGTGATCGTCCCCGTGTACGTGTTCCAGAGCAGCAGCCTCCCGTCGTCCCCCACGGTCCGCGCGTTGTAGCGCGAAGGCACCCATCGCTGCTTCGGTGCGTATTTCAGCTGCACCAGCGCGGGCGCGGAGACCGCGGCGCCACGTTCGTACGGGGAACTGAGCATGTCGATGGTCGGCTGCATGACTTCACTCCGTTTCTCGTTGGGGCGGGAGAATGCTGAACCTGCGTGCGCGCGCTGCCGGGGCGGCCGGCCGGTGGAGTCTTCGACCCGGGGGTGACGTGGCATTGGGGAGTGTCCGGCCACGCTCGGACTTCAGGCGTGGCCGGGTCCGTCAGTCCACGCGTACCGACCCCGTCAGCAGGGACAGTTGGTGTTCGGGCAGCTCACGCAGTTGCCGTTGGTGGTGTCGTTCCCGTCGTCCGGGAAGTCGGGCAAGGTCTGGCCGGGCACGCCGCCGCCGGCGACGTGTTCCAGCTCCTCCACGCTGAGATCGTCGTCCTCGGGGCGGGCCTGCGGTTCCTGCGGATTGTGCTCGGACATGGGAAGCTCCTCCGTGGGTGGGATGAGAAAGCGCTGTCCATCGCACCCAGAAAAAGCAGAGATTGTACCCAATGAGGCGTTTTCGATTTCGTTGCGCCTGCGGGATTTACGCGAAAGGGTCTCCGGCGAGTCCGAGTCCGGGCTCTATTCCGGCGAGGCTCCGCTCTATCGATGGACGTCGGCTACTCTCGCCGCCCGGGAGAGTACCCGGGCTCCCCCGGGACGCGGACTGCGAGGCGGCCGGCGCCCCGTCAGGCGTCCGGCGCGGGGGGCCGGGCAGCTGGCGCCCCCGGGTGGGCGGCGGGAACGTGCGCCCGGGGGCGCTGGGTGCGGATCAGCGTGACGCGCGTGGTCAGCAGGAAGCTCACCAGGCTCGCCGTGCCGATCACCGGGACCAGCGCGGTCCCGGAGACCGTGCCCAGGATCACGGTGCTGCTGATGGGCGTCTTGGTCACCGCCACGTTCACCGCCGCCATCAGGCAGAGCACCGCCGTGGCGGGGAGCACGTGCCCCCGGCTGGCGAACGACACCGCCAGCCCCAGCGACGCCCCCACGAAGAAGAGCGGGAAGATGAAGCCGCCCCGGAACCCGGAGTGCAGCGTCACCCCGATGGCGAGCATCTTCGCCGCCGCCAGGAGCACCAGGAGCCCCGCCGCCGCGGCCCAGCCGTGGCGCGCCAGCATCTCCCCCGAGCCGGCGATCAGCTCGCGGATCTGGAACTCCCCCCAGAAGAGCGTGGTCGCCGGGACCTCGTCCGGGAGCGCCTCCGCCAGCAGCCCCAGCGCCAGCCCGCCCGCCGCCGCCAGGAGCACCGGCCGCCGCTGGAAGGGCTGCACCGCGTGCTCCATGCGGCGGAAGAAGGCCACGAACACGGCGCCCGCGCCCGCCCCCAGCACCCCCAGCCCGGCCCCCTGCGCCACGGTGGCGAGCGACACCTCCGGCACCTCGGCGAAGCGGTACAGCACCGCCTCGCCGCCCGCGACCAGGCGGAACACCACGAACCCCAGCGTCGCCGACACCAGCGCCGGGATCATCGCCTCGTAGTACTCCAGCCCCCGCCGGTGCGGGATCTCCAGGGCGAACAGCGTGCCCCCCAGCGGCGCGCCGAAGAACGCCCCCAGCGCCGTGGCCATCCCGCAGAAGGTGAGCGTGCGGACGAACTGCCCGTACAGCCGCAGCCGGTCGCCCAGCCAGCTCCCCACGCTCCCCAGCACCTGCACCAGCGGCGCCTCCGGCCCCGCGCTCCCGCCGAAGGCGATCGAGACCAGCGACACCACCACCATGGACGGCGTCTGCCGCACCTCGATCCGCCCGCGCTCCATGTGGATGTTGTCCACCACGGCGGAGATCTCGCCGGGGACGCCCATGCGCTTCACCGCCAGCCCCACCAGCACCCCGCCGATCCCCGTCACCACCCACACCGGCACCGCCGGCCAGCGCCACACCGCCCACAGCGCGCCCTGCAGCAGGTAGTAGTAGCCCGAGGCGAGCAGGCCCCCGGCGACGCCCACCACCGCGGCAAGGAAGAGGGTTTCGCGGAAGGCCACGGCCCGGCGCCCGCCGTGCGGCGGCCTGCGGAGGAGCTGGTTCAGCATGTCACCACGCCACGTTGGAAGAGCGGTCCCGGGGAGCCCGGCCGGCCCCGCGCGGGGCAAAAAAGGTACGCGGCGCCGGCCCCTGGCGACACCCCGCGCGGAACTCGCGGCGGCGGCGGCGGTAGTGCACGTCCGGCCGGTCCCGCACCCCAGACCCGTCCCAGGATCCCGCGATGGAGCCAGACAGAGCCCACTCCGACGCCGCCCACGCGCCGGCCTCCGCCCCCCGCGTGCGCGGCGTGGTGCTGCCCATGGCGGCCGCGCTCGCCTCCATGCTGGCGCTGGTGGCGGTGCTGATCGTCATGGCGCACCGCACGCGCGGCATCCGCGACGAGATCGCCGCCACCGTGGAGCCCGCGCGCACCCAGCTGTACGACCTGCAGCGGATCCTGGCGCTGGAGGACGCCGCGCAGCGCGGCTACCTGCTCACCGGCGCGGAAGCGTTCATGCAGGACTACAACGCCCGGAGCCGGAGCGAGGACGAGGCCTTTGCCCGGCTGCACCCGCTGGCGGCCGCGCTGGGGACGGACGCCGCGGAGCACTATGCCCGCTTCCGGCAGCTCGCCGAGCAGTGGCGCGAGACCGCGTTCGACCCGGAGCTGGTGCAGGCCGTGCCGCGCAGCCCGGCGGTGATCGCGGAGCTGCGGCAGCAGCAGGAGGTGTACTCCGACGCCCTGGAGGCCGCGCGGAAGCTGGAGGGGGCGATCCAGCGGGCGGCGGAGCTGCGGCGCGACCGCATCGAGCGGCTGGAGGCGATCGAGATCGCGCTGGTGCTGGTGCTGGTGCTGGTGGGGCTCGCCTCGGTCATGGCGATCGTGCGGGCCGCGCGGCAGATGCGCGCGCTCACCGCGCGCGCCCAGCGTCTCGCCCGCGAGTCCGAGGGGCGGCAGCGCGAGCTGGAGCGCGTCGCCGAGGAAAAGGCGCAGTTCATCCGCGGCGTCACCCACGACCTCAAGAACCCCCTGGGCGCGGTGGACGCCTTCGCGCAGCTCATGGAGTCCGGCCTGCGCGGCGAGCTGACCGCGGGGCAGCTGGAGTGGGTCCGCCGCATCCGCAGGGCCACCCAGGAAGCGCTGGCCACCATCCACGACCTGCTGGAGCTGGCGCGCGTGGACGGGGGGTACCTGCGCGTGGAGCGGCGCAGCGTGGACGTGTGGCAGACCGCCGCCGACGCCGCGGAAGACTACCGCGCCGCCGTGGAGGCCAGCGGTCACACCCTGCACGTGGAGCCGCCGGAGTTCCTCCCCACGGTCCCCACCGACCCGGGGCGGGTGCGCGAGATCCTGGCCAACCTGCTCAACAACGCCAACAAGTACACCCCCGCCGGCGGCACCATCACCGTGGGCGCCGCGCCCCGGCGCGGCGGCGCGCCCGGCGACGGCGAGTGGGTGGCCCTCTGGGTGCGCGACACCGGCCCCGGCATCGCGCCCGAGGAGCAGGCGCGGATCTTCGAGGAGTTCCACCGTGTCGGCGGCACCACGGCGCCCGGGAGCGGCGTGGGCCTTTCCATCGCGCGGAGGGTCGCGCGGCTGCTGGGCGGCGAGCTGACGGTGGAGAGCCGCCCCGGCGAGGGCGCCTGCTTCGTGCTCTGGCTCCCCGTGCCCGCCGCCGTGTCGCCGGCGGACGAGGCAACGGCCGCCGCGGAGTGGAGCCGCAGCGGCTGAGCGCCGCGCGGGTTGACAATGCGTGTTGCAACACATATATTGGCTGCATGGCGAACGAGCTCCGCGACGAGATCAGGCAGACCCGGGCGTTCGACACCCCGGAGCAGGAGGCGCACCTCAGCATCGAGCGCACCGCTGCGGTGCTGGGGCACGCGCTCGCCGAGGTGCTGAAGCCCTCCGGGATCACCGCCACGCAGTACAACGTCCTTCGCATCCTGCGCGGGGCGGGGGAGGCGGGGCTCTGCCGGAGCGCGGTGCGGGAGCGGCTGGTGGCGCAGGTGCCGGACGTGACCCGCATCCTGGACCGCATGGAGGACGCCGGGCTGGTGGAGCGGGAGCGCGACGCCGCGGACCGGCGCTTCGTCACCACGCGCATCACGCCCGCGGGGCTGGAGCTGCTTGCGGGGCTCGACGCCCCCATCGCCGACGCCCACCGGCGGCAGCTGGGCCACCTGGGCGAGGCCAAGCTGAAGACGCTGGTGGAGCTGCTGGCCCTCGCCCGCCAGGGCGAGTGAGCCGCGGCCAGACGTGTGTTCCAACACACACCTGGAAGGCAGAACCGGCGGCACGGCACCCTCACGAAAGGAGAGCCACATGAGCACGATCGAAACTCCCGGCGCCACGGGCGCCGTTGCCGGAGCGGACTACGGGATCGCGCCGGCCGGGTACCGCCTCCCGGCGGCCACGCGCCTGGGCGCGGTGCGGCTGCAGGTGGCGGAGCTGGAGCGGTCGCTCGCGTACTACACGGCGGTGCTCGGCTTCCGGGTGCTGGAGCGCACGGCCGGCGCCGCCCTCCTGGGCGCGCACGGGGACGAAGCGCCGCTGGTGGAGCTGCGCGAGCGAAAGGGAGCGTCGCCGGCACCGCAGCGCGGGCGGCTGGGGCTCTACCACTTCGCCATCCTCCTCCCGGACCGCGCCGCGCTGGGCCGCCTCGTGGCGCACCTCGCCGCGACGGGGACGCGGGCCGGCGCCTCGGACCACCTGGTGAGCGAGGCCCTGTACCTCCAGGACCCGGACGGGCTGGGGATCGAGGTGTACGCCGACCGCCCCCGCGCCGGCTGGCGCCACCGCGACCGCGAGCTGCTGATGGACACGCGCCCGCTGGACCTGGAGGACCTGGTGCGCGCTGCGGGCGGCGAGGCGTGGACCGGGATGCCGGCGGGGACCGTGGTGGGGCACGTGCACCTGCACGTGGCCGACACGGAGGAGGCCGCCGCCTTCTACCACGCGGCGCTGGGCCTGGACCGCGTGGTGTGGAGCTACCCCGGCGCGCTCTTCCTGTCGGCCGGGGGCTACCACCACCACCTGGGGCTGAACACCTGGGCGGGCCCCGGCGCCGTCCCCGCGCGCGACACGGACGCCCGCCTGCTGGAGTGGACCGTCCACGTCCCCACCGCCGCGGACGCCGCCGCCGCCGCCGGCAGCATCCGGGACGCCGGACACGTCGTCGCCGAGGTGGCGGACGGCTGGCTCGCCACCGACCCCTGGGGCACCGTGTTGCGCATCGTCGGGGGGACGAGCTGAGGCCGGATCCGGTTGAACGGCTTTGAACTGCGGGTCCGGGCGTGCCCCCGGCTGGCGCCGGGGGCACGCCCAAAACCGCTGCCAAGCCGTAAAGAAGCAGTCCTGCTGCTGCTGAAGCTACCCGGTCTGCACGGCGGGAAGCGTGAAGGTGAACGTGCTGCCCTGTCCAGGGGTGCTCCGGGCGCCGATGCAACCGCCGTGCGCCTCCACGATGCCGCGCGCGATGGCGAGCCCCAGCCCGGCGCCCTTGCGTCGGGCGTCGCCCTGCCAGAAGCGGTCGAAGACGTGGGGAAGGTGCTCCGGGAGGATGCCCACGCCGGTGTCCTCCACCGACACCTCCACGCAGGAGCCGGCGGCGGCGGCGCGCACCAGGACGTTGCCGCCGCGTGGGGTGAACTTGACGGCGTTGCCCAGCAGGTTGGAGAGCACCTGGAGCACCCGGTCGCGGTCGGCGAGCACAGGGGACAGCCCCTCGGGCGCGTGCACCCGCAGGGCGACGCCGCGCCCGGCCGCGGCCATGCGCACCATCTCGGCGGCCTCGGCGAGCAGCGGCGCCAGGGGGAGCGGCGCCGGGCGGACGCGGAGCTGCCCCGCCTCGATGCGCGAGGCGTCCAGGAGGTCTTGGATCAGGCGGTTCATCTGGTCCGTCAGCTCCAGCACGGTCCGCAGCTGGCCGCGCTGCGTTTCCGGGTCGCGCGGCATCTCCAGGAGCAGCGAGGCGTACATGGAGATCGCCGTGAGCGGGTTGCGGAGGTCGTGCGCCACCACGCCCAGGATGTCGTCGCGGGCGCGGCTGGCGGCCTCCGCCTCGCCGCGGGCGCGGCGCTCGCGCTCGAAGAGGCGGGCGCGGTCCAGCGTGCCGGCGCACTGCCGCCCGATCGCGAGCAGGAAGTCGCGGTCCTCCCCGGAGAACGGCCGCGGGTCCGCGAAGCTGAGGCCGATGGCGCCCAGCGCGCGGCCGCCCCAGAGCAGCGGCACCGCCGCCCAGGCCTGGTGCTGGAGGATGCCCGCCATGCCGGGGTAGCGGGCGGCCATCTCGTCGCGCGTGGTGAGGAGCACCGGCTCCCCGGCGCGCACGGCCTCGGCGAGGGGGGCGTCGGCGTGCAGCGGAAAGCGCCGCCAGGCGTCCACCATCGCCTGGGGGAGGCCCACGGCGCGCACCACCTCCAGCTCCCCGGCCTCCTCGTCCAGCAGGCTGAGCGTACCGGCCGAGGCCTCCAGCGCCTCCACGCCCTCGCGGACCGCCACCTCGGCCACCTCCGCCGCCGTCAGCGCCCCGGCCAGGGCGGCGGTGACGCGCTGCAGGCGGGCGGTGCGGTCGGCGGAGCGCTCGGCGGCGTGCCGCGCCTCGCGGGCCACCTGGTAGAGCCGCGCGTTGTCGATGGCCAGCGCCGCCACCCGCCCCAGCTCCTCGGCGAGCGCCAGGTCCTCCGGGCCGTAGCGGCGGCGCGGCCCGCACGCCGCCAGGGAGAGCGCCCCGAAGGCGCGCCCGTGGGCCACCAGCGGCACCGTCATGGCGGAGCACGGGGCGAGCAGGCGCGGCAGCTCCCCGTCGTCCCCCGGGGCGCCGCCGGCCGCGGCCACGTGCGCGGCGAGGCGGGCGCCGGAGGCGGTGGGCTCCGCCGTCCGCGTCCCCGCCAGCGAAGCGCCGTCCACGCTCCCGCGCCGGCACGCCGCGGCGAGCGCTTCCGCGCGCGCGGGGTCGGCGGCGGCGGTGCGGACGGCGCGCGGGCGCCCGTCGGGGCCGAGCAGGTCCAGCACGCACCAGTCGGCCAGGGTGGGGACGGCGAAGTCCACCACGCTCTGCAGCGATTCCTCGAACTCCAGCGACGCGGCGAGCACCCGGCCGGCGGCGGCGAGGATCCGCTCGCGCTCCTCGCGGCGCTCGCGGTCGGTGACGTCGCGCACCACGGCGGTGAAGATGCGGCTCCCCCCCAGCGAGAGCTGGGAGATGGAAGCCTCGGCCACGAACTCCGTGCCGTCCCTGCGCAGCCCGACGATGCGGGTGGTCCCCCGCTGCTCCATGGCCCGCGAGGGCGTGCCCGAGAGCCCGAAGGCGCGCAGGTGCCCGGAGTGGCCGCCGCGGAAGCGCTCGGGGATGAGCATGTCCAGCGGCTGCTCCAGCACCTCCTCGGGCGTGTAGCCGTAGATGCGCTGCGCCCCCTGGTTGAACAGGGTGATGCGCTCCTCCTCGTCCACCGAGACGATGCCGTCCGTGGAGAGCGAGACGATCCCCGCGAACTTGGCCTCGGAGTAGCGCAGCGCCTCCTCCGCCTGCTTGCGCGCGGTGATGTCCTGGATCTGGGAGATGAAGTACAGCGGATCCCCGGCGTTGCCGCGCACCAGCGACACGGAGAGCAGCGCCCACACCGCGCTCCCGTCGCGCCGCAGGTAGCGCTTCTCCATCTCGTAGTCGGGGATCTCCCCGGCCGTCAGCCTGCGGACGTTCTCCAGGTCGGCGTCCACGTCGGCGGGGTGGGTGAGGTCCTGGAAGGTGAGCCCCAGCAGCTCCTCCTCCGGGTAGCCGACGATGCGGCACAGGGCGCGGTTCACCATCAGCCAGCGCCCGTCCAGCCCCACCAGCGCCATGCCGATGGGCGCGTGCTCCAGCGTCGCCCGGAAGCGCTCCTCGCCCTCCGACGCGGCGACGCCGCCGGCCGCAGGGCGAGCGGGGGCTACCCTTCTGCGGGGGTCTTCGAGCATGGCTCGTGGGCGGGGAGGGGGAGGCGCAGGCGCGTGCAGCCGCAGGCCGGGCAGGGTACCGAAGTGACAATGTATCGCACGGAGGCCCGTTCGGACATGGTCCTGTCTCCGGGAGACCGCTCCGGCCGCGCCCACCGCGGCCGTCGGCGGAACGCTCGCGCGGCGCACGAAGCGAAGTGGACACAGGTTCCGGGCCAGCGCGAAACCGGGTATGCCCGGATCCCGCCATGTTGCGCACCCGGGCGCGCACGCAGCGCTCGGCCCTCCCGCGCCACCCTCCACGACGAGGGGCCCCGGGATCGCTCCCGGGGCCCCTCGTCGCGTCCGGCGGACCGCCGCCGCCGACCCTCACGTGGAATGCGTGTGCGCCGAGCCCCAGCGGAACGTGGAGGAAAGGCACGCCGTCGCGTGAGGGATTACGGCCCGAAGGGGCGAGACCCGGCGGGGCTGTTTCCGCCGGGGCTCGACTCCGTTACGCACGGTAGTTTCGTGCGTTACGGAGCCGAAGCCCGACCCCGGCGCCCGCCGGGGGCACGCCCGAGCCCGCCGTTCACAGCCGCTCAACCGGAGCCGATCCTCACCCCGCCACCCCCGCCAATCCCCGCACCGCGCGCGAGACCGACTCCGCCCCGGCCCGCGCCGCCAGGAGCACCGCGCCTGCACCCCGCGGCCGCGCCAGGCGCTGCTCCGGCCACTGCGGCGCGTCGCCGGCCAGCGCGCGGAGCAGCACCAGCGCCGACCCCGCCAGCACCCGCAGCCGGCGCCGGCGGACGCGGGACGCCCGCGAGCGGGTGACCACGCCCCCCGGCGGGAGCGAGCGCCCGGTGCCGAAGGCCAGGCGGTGGACGCGCGCCCGCGGCCGGGCCCGCCAGCGCGCGAAGGCCGACGCCCACTCCGACCACGCCACCAGGTCGCCCTCCCGCGTCCCCGAGCCGCGCAGCATTCCCGCGGGGAGGACGAGCGCGCAGCGGGCGCGCCCGTGCCGGCCGGTGTGCCCGCCGGGCGGGAGCGAGTGGTAGACGGCGACCACCTCGCCGTCCCCCGCGAGGAGCGCCACGTCCACGGGGCGCGACGCGCCCCGCACCGTCAACCGGCTGCACGGCAGCGACAGCAGCCCCTCGCCCGGGACCAGCGGCGGACGGCCGTACAGCCCGCGGAGCCGGAGCCACCAGCGGTCCGCCACCTCGACCCGGGCGCCAAGCACCGAGCCGCGCGTCACGTTGAGCACCTGGACCAGCGTCATCGCCCGCACTCCGCTCGGGGGACGGGGCGGGCCTCCGCCGCGGCGGCGCGCCCCCGGACCGACCCTCAATCATTATGCCGACGCCCCGGCCTCCGCCAGGGCGCCGACACGAAAGTGTTGCCCCCGGGCGCCCGGCACCCCAATATAAGTCCATCGCCGCCAGCGGCTTCCCGAAGCACGCACGGACCTCCCGTTCCGCGCGCCGCACCCCTGCCGCCCGCTCTCCCGTTCCTGGAACCAGCATCCCCGGTTCCGTGATGCCCCGACGCTCCACCCCGCCCGCGCCCCGCGCCCCCGCCCCCGGCGAGGGCGCCATCCTGCACTTCGCCCGCCTGGCCGCCCAGGCGCTGCGGTCCCCCATCGCCGTCCTGTACGCGGGGGCGCCCGACGCGCCGCGGGTGGCCTCGTTCGGCGCGCCGGCCGCGTGGAAGCCGGGGTGGGAGACCGCCCTCGGCGAGCGCCTCCTCCGCCGCATGTCCGGGACGGACGCCCTCGCCGCCGCGCAGCTGCGCGCCGGCCCCCGCTTTCCCGGCGCGGGCGGGTACGCCGCCGTCCGCGTGGGCGCGCCCGGGGCGGCCCCGGCGCTGCTCGCGGTGCTGGACACCCGGCCGCGCGCCTGGGACCCGGCCGAGATGGAGCTGCTCCGCGAGGTCGCGGCCGCCGCGGGCGCGGCGCTCGGCGCCGCCGGGGGCGGGGAAGCGGACGGGCCCGCGTCCGCGCTGCGCTGGCGCTACCACTGGCTGGCGGGGGGCGCCGGGGGATCCGTGCTCCTCCCCGGCGAGCCCGCGGGCGGGACCAGCGCCATCCCGCCCTGGGACGACGCTCCCGCCGCCGCCACCGCCGCCGCCGCCGGCGGGGAGGAGGCCGCCGCCGCGGGGCTCCGGGTGCGGTACGCGGCCGCCGCCGCCGCGCTGGAGGGCGCCACGGTGGAGGACGCCTTCCGCCAGGCGCTCGCCGGGGTGTGCGAGCACGCCGGGTGGCCCGCCGGCCGCGCGCTGCTCCGCGGCGCGCCGGGGGGCGTCCCCGACGAGGTCTGGCACCTCGCCGGAGGGGGCGCTCCCGCGGGCGCGCCCCGCCCGCCGCTCGACGGCGGGCTCGCGGAGCGGGCGCGCCGCACCGGCGAGCCCGCCTGGGCGCGCGAGGCCGAGGCGGCCCTCCCCGCGCTCCTCTGGGCGCTGGGCGCGCGCGGCGCGCTCGCCCTCCCGGTGTACGCCGGGGGCGCGGTGGCCGCCGTGCTGGAGCTCTTTCCCGCCGAGCCCCACCCCCCCGAGCCCTGGCTCGCCGACGCGCTGGAGGACGCCGCCGGGCACCTGGGGCGCCGCCTGGAGCGCGAGGCGCGGGACGAGGCGCTGCGCCGCGACAGCGAGCACTCGCGCGCGCTGGTGGAGCGCGCCGGGGCCATCGTCTGGGAAGCCGACCCGGCCACGCTCCGCTACCTGTTCGTGAGCAGCGGCGCCGAGCGGCTCCTGGGGTGGCCGGCGGAGCGCTGGACCGGCGACCCCGAGTTCCGGGCGCGCCACCTGCACCCCGCCGACCGGGAGTGGGTGGTGGCGCAGTGCCGCGACGCCGTCGCCCGCGGCGAGCCCCACGACCTGGAGTACCGCATGGTCGCCGCCGACGGCCGGACCGTGTGGGTGCGCGACATCGTGGGGCCGCGGCAGGACGGCAGGATCGTGGGGGTGATGGTGGACGCCACCGACCGCCGCGCCGCCGACCGCGACCGCGAGCACCTGCTCCTGGCCGAGCAGGAGGCGCGCGCCCGCGCCGAGCGCGCCGAGCGCCGCTCCGCCGTGCTGGCCTACGCCAGCGAGCTGCTGCACAGCGCCTTCGACGATTCCCGCGAGGACCTGCGCGCCACCCTGTCCAGCCTGGCGACGCTCGCCGTCCCCACGCTGGCCGACTACTGCCGCATCGACGAGGTGGACGCCGACGGCTCGCTGGCGCGCCTCGCCCTGGTGCACGGCGGCGGGCGGGAGGAAGCGGGCGCCGACGCCTTCGCCCCCGACGCCCCCGCGGCGCGGCACCCGGCGCTCCGCGTCGCGCGCACCGGCGAGACCGTGTTCCTCCCCGAGGCCGGCCGCGCCGAGCTGCGCGACCTGTTCGCCGACCCGGCCGAGCTCCGCGCCCTTCCCACGCGGCTCCGCTCGCTGCTGGTGGTGCCGCTGGCCGCGCGCGGCCGCGTCTTCGGCGCGCTGACGATGGCCACCTCCGGCTCGCGCCGCCGCTACGGGCACGACGACCTGCACTTCGCCGAGGACCTGGCGCGCCGCATCGCGCTCGCCCTGGACAACGTGCGGCTGTACCGCGACGCCGAGGCCGCCGTGCGCCTCCGCGACGAGGTGGTGGCCATCGTCTCGCACGACCTGCGCAACCCGCTGGGCGTGGTCACCTTCAGCTCCGACGTGCTGCTGCGCTCCTGGGACGGGAACCCGGGGCGCGCCCGCGACCGCCGCCAACTGGAGGGGATCTCCCAGGCCGCCGAGCGCATGCGGCGGCTGATCCTGGACCTGCTGGACGTGGCGCGGGTGGATGCCGGCAGCCTCCCGGTGGAGCCCGTCCCGTGCCCCGCCGGCCCGCTGGCGGCCCACGCCCTGGAGCTGGACGCCGCCCTCGCCGAGGAGCGCGGGGTCACCGTGCGCTCCCTGGTCCCCGACGACGCCCCCCTGGTCCTCGCCGACCGCGAGCGCATCCTCCAGGTCATTTCCAACCTCCTGGGGAACGCCGTCCGCTTCACCCCGCCCGGCGGCGCCATCACGCTCCACGCCGACACATGCGAGCGCGAGGTCCGCTTCGCCCTGGCGGACGCGGGCCCCGGCATCCCCCCGGACGACCTCCCCCACGTCTTCGACCGCTTCTGGCGCGGCCAGCGCTCCGCGCGCAGCGGCGCCGGCCTGGGGCTGGCGATCGCGCGGGGGATCGTGGAGGCCCACGGCGGCCGGATCTGGGCGGAAAGCGTGCTCGGGGAAGGGAGCACCTTCTACTTCACGCTCCCGCGGGCGGACGCGGGAAGGTGAAGCGCGAAAGCGCGAAAGTGCGGGACTGGAACGGCAGTACGCAGCACGCTGAAACGCGCCTCCGCCGGGACTCCCGGCGGGGGCGTGTCGTTCTCCCCCTCTCCCGCTTGCGGGGGAGGGGGCCGGGGGGAGGGGGCCGCCGCGGACGCCAGCGCGATGCCCGCGTGAGGGATTTCGGCCCGAAGGGGCGAGACCCGCGGGCAGTTTCGCGGGGCTCGACTCCGTTAGGCAGCGTTGTTTGCTGCCTTACGGAGCCGAAGCCCGACCCCGGCGCCCGCCGGGGGCACGCCCGCCCCACAACTGCTTCCCCTTTCGTGCGCCTCCCTGTCTAATCCATCCCGCATAACAAGCGACACCCCTTGTCGGAAATCCGCCTGGTTAATATCGTTCACTGCTGGAAGGCGCGACACCGGAGAGGCCCTCCGGGTCGGCCGACCGCCGCTTCCCGAACACCGGGCGCGGCCCTCCAACCCACGCGCCACCCGGGCATGCAACAGGGCATCGGCCACACCATCCTCCTGGGGGGCGTCGGCGGCGACTCCCACTCCGTGGGGCTCACCATCCTCCGCCAGGCCCTCGGCAAGAACGGCTACCGCGTCCACTACCTGGGCACGCAGAACCGGCTGGAGGAGTTCTTCCGGCTGGCGCCGCTCTGCAACGTGGTGATGATCTCCAGCATGGACGGGCACACCCGGTACTACCTCAAGGAGTTCCCGGAGCTGATGGAGAAGTACCAGGCGCGCACCCCGCTCTGGTACCTGGGCGGCAACCTCACCATCGGCGACTCGCTGGGCTACGAGCAGATCTTCCGGGAGATGGGGCTGGACCGCGTGTTCGTGAAGTTCACCGACCTGCGGCAGGTGCTCCAGACGCTCCAGGCCGACCTGTCCACCCGCGAACCCGTCGCCGAGTCCGCCACCCTGCTCGCCGAGACGCCGCGCATCGCGGCCGCCTACGCCACCTCGGTGGGCGACGACCGGCTGGACCCCGACGCGTTCGACCGCGACCGCCGCGAGGTGCTGGAGCACTGGAAGACCGGCGCCCGCGCCCGCCACCTGGACGAGAACGCCGAGTTCCTGGGGCGGCAGCCCAGCTTCGCGGCCCTGCAGGCCGCCGCCAACGCCGGCGCGCGCGAGATGCTGGTGCAGCCCCGCTCCGGCGTTCCGCTGGTGGACGACCAGATCCGCCTGTTCCGCGCCTTCAAGGCCGCGGGGGCGTCCGTCCTTTCCTACCAGGTGGACTCGCTCACCCGCAACAACAACTACGTGGGCGCCGACGAGGTCATCCGGGAGAGCCGCGCCACCGGCGTCGCCTCGCTCAACGGCTTCCCCGTCGTCAACCACGGCGTCCCCGGGCTCCGGCGGGTGGTGCAGCGGGTGAAGGTGCCGCTCCAGGTGCGCCACAGCACCCGCGACCCGCGCCTCCTCGCCGAGGTGTCGTACGCGGGGGGCGTCACCTCCTTCGAGGGCGGCGCCATCTGCTACAACATCCCCTACTACAAGGACTACCCGCTGGCCGAGTCCATCCGCGCCTGGCAGTACGTGGACTACCTCACCGGGCAGTACCACGAGCGCTTCGGCATCGTGCTGGACCGCGAGTACTTCGGCACGCTCACCGCCACGCTGATCCCGCCCTGCCTGGCGATCTCCACCGGGATCCTGGAGGCGATCCTCGCCGTGCAGCAGGGGGTCCGGTGCGTCAGCCTGGGCTTCGCGGAGAGCGGCAACCGCACCCAGGACGTGGCCGCCATCCGCACCCTGCGAGCGATGACGGAAGAGACGCTGCGCAACCTGGGGCACGCGGACGTGCAGGTGAACACCGTGTTCCACCAGTACATGGCCGCCTTCCCCGACGCCCCCGCGCGCGCCGAGGAGCTGATCTTCAACTCCGCCGTCACCGCCAAGCTCTCCGGCGCGACGCGGGTGATCGTGAAGACGCCGGTGGAGGCCCGCCGCATCCCCACGCTGGAGGACAACGTCGACGGCCTGGGGCTGGTGGCCCGCGGCATCGCCTCCGCCGCGTCCGAAATGCTGGACGAGCCCGCCATCGCCGCCGAATGCGCAGTGATCCGCCGCGAGGTGCAGGCCATCCTGGACGCCGTGGTGATGGCCGGGCGGGGAAGCATGGCCCAGGGGATCGTGGAAGCCTTCCGCACCGGGATCCTGGACGTGCCCTTCTCCCCCAGCATCCACAACCGCGGCGAGGTGGCCACCGCCCGCGACGTCACGGGGGCCATCCGCTTCCTGACCGTGGGCGGGCTCCCCTTCGACCGCGAGACCCGCGAGTTCCACCGGGAGCGCATGGACGAGCGGCGCCGTGCGGATGGCATCAGCGACTCCCAGGCGTATCTTCTCGTCGAGCAGGACGTGCTGCAGATTCCGCGGGGGCAGTACCGGAGGTGGCCGCTTTCGGCCTGAACTGATACGACTGGGTTGGGCGTGCCCCCGGCGGGCGCCGGGGTCGGGCTTCGGCTCCGTAAGCCCGCAAACAACGCGGGCTAACGGAGTCGAGCCCCGGCGGAAACAACCCCGCCGGGTCTCGCCCCTTCGGGCCGGAATCCCTCACGCGACGGCGGCCCCCTCCCCCGCAAGCGGGAGAGGGGGAGAACCACGAACGACACGGCTGTTGCCGTTGGGATCTGCGCCGGGAGGTCGGGGGAGGGTCCGCAGGCGGTGCGTTTGTTCGAAGCCAGCGTGATCCCGCCGACCTGCTCCACCGGCGGGCGAGTTTCACACCGCCGGAGGAGCCTCCCCCGGCCGACCACCTACCCGGAGCCCGCCGGAGCAGACCGCCGTACATGCCGACACCGGCCAAACGGCACGATTCAAATCATGGAGTGTTGCGGATGATCGAAGGTGAGGGCAGGGAGGTGCTGGGGATCCTCGGCGGGATGGGGCCCCTGTCGTCCGCCGAGTTCCTGAAGACCATCTACGAGTGCACGCTGGGCGACCAGGAGCAGGACTCGCCCACCGTGGTGATGCTGTCGGAGCCGGCGTTCCCGGACCGGACCACCGCCTTCCTGGCGGGCGAGGACGACTCGGTGCTGGAGATGCTGGTTCCGGCGCTGCAGCGGCTCCGCGACGCCGGCGCCACGCGCATCGTGATGTGCTGCATGACCGTGCACCACCTGCTGCCGCGCGTGCCGCCGGAGCTGCGCGAGCGGGTGGTGTCCATGCCGCGGCTGCTGACCGAGCTCCTGCTGGAGACCCGGGGGCGGCACCTGCTGGTGTCCTCCAGCGGGACGCGGGCGTTCCGGCTGCTGGAGCGCGAGCCGCTGTGGGAGCAGGTGCGCGACCGGGTGGCGCTGGCCAGCGACGAGGACCAGGCCATCATCCACCGCGACCTCATCTACCCCATGAAGCGGCCGTGCGACCTGGACGCGCAGGCCGAGCTGCTGGAGCGCATGCTGGACCGGTACGACGCCGACGGGTTCGTGGTGGGGTGCTCCGAGGTGCACATCCTCGCCAAGCACGTGCGCGCCGCCGGGCGGACGTGGAGCTGCGTCGACGGGTTCCGGCACATCGCCGAGGGGCTCGCGGCCGCGCCCGCGGCGGGGGTGACGGCGGGTGGGAGCGCGGCCGCGGACGCCACGCCCTTGTAGGCTCGGGAGTTGTCCGATAAAATATGACCGGCCCGCGGGGCGGAGCTTCCGGCTCCCGCCCGGCCGCGCGGGCCGGCTCCGTTCTCCGGCCCGTCCACGCCGACGGCGCTTCACCCTCCGCAGGACGTGCAATGCACCGACGACCCACCCTCCTCCGGCTGGCGCTCCCGCTCTGCGGCACGCTGGCCGCAGGCGCCGCCGCCGCGCAGCAGCCCGCGCGCCCCGCGCCCACCCCCGCCGCCGAGCTGCGCACCCCGGTGCTCCAGGCCTCGCGCGCGACCGGGGGCATCCGCGTGGACGGACGCCTGGACGACGCCGCCTGGGCCGCCGCCGAGGTCGCGAGCGACTTCGTGCAGACCCGCCCCACCCCCAGCGCGCCCGCCAGCCAGCGGACCGAGGTGCGCATCGTGTACGACGAGGCCGCGCTCTACGTGGCCGCGCGCATGTACGACGACCGCCCCGACTCCATCGCCGCCCCGCTGGCCCGGCGCGACGTGGCCAGCGGCCTGTACTCCGACTGGTTCGACGTGCTCGTGGACAGCTATCACGACCGCCGCACCGGCTTCCGCTTCGCCGTGAACCCCCGCGGCGTCCGGCGCGACGTGTACCACTCCAACGACGCCAACGAGGACGCCAGCTGGGACCCCGTCTACGAGGTCGCCACGGCGGTGGACTCGGCCGGGTGGACCGCCGAGTTCCGCATCCCCCTGTCGCAGCTGCGCTTCCCCCGCGCCGCCGCGGGCGCCGAGCGCACCTGGGGGGTGAACTTCTCGCGCACCCTGGCCCGCCGCGACGAGATCGCCTTCTGGTCCGAGCTGCCCCCCAACTACACCGGGCTGGTGTCGCGCGCCGGCGACCTGCGCGGGCTGGTGGGCATCGGCACCCCGCGGCGGCTGGAGGTGGTGCCCTACACCAGCGCCCGGCTCACCCGCGAGCCCGGCGAGTCGCGCGACCCCTTCTTTTCCGAGAACGAGGTCGCCGGCTCCATCGGCGCCGACGTCAAGGCCGGGCTCCCCGGCGGGCTGACGCTCAGCGCCACCATCAACCCGGACTTCGGGCAGGTGGAGGTGGACCCCGCGGTGGTCAACCTGTCCGCCTTCGAGACGCTGCTCCCGGAGAACCGCCCCTTCTTCGTGGAGGGCGTGGACATCTTCCGCTTCGGCAACCTGCTCAGCTTCATCAGCCCCGGGTACGCGCCGTTCTTCTACACGCGGCGCATCGGGCGCGCGCCGCAGCTCGGCGCGCAGCTCCCCGCCGGCGTGCCGGTGGAGTACCTGGACGTCCCCACCCAGTCCACCATCCTGGGCGCCGCGAAGGTCAGCGGACGCACCCCGGGCGGGTGGTCCGTCGGCATCCTGGACGCCGTCACCGGCAAGGAGAACGGGCGCTACGCCGCCTTCGACTCCGCCACCGGGCGCTTCAACACCGTGGAAAGCCCGGTGGAGCCGCTCAGCAACTACTTCGTGGGACGCGCGCGGCGCGACTTCCGCGCGGGGAACACGCTGCTCGGCGGCATCGTCACGGCCACCCACCGCGACATGGGGGACGACGTCTTCGACGCGTTCCTCCGCTCCAGCGCGTACATCGGCGGGATCGACGCCGAGCACTCCTGGAACAGGCGGACCTACGCGCTCAGCGGCTACGTGGCCGGCTCGCAGATCAACGGCTCCCCGGAGGCCATCGCGCTGACCCAGCGGTCCAGCGCGCGCTACTTCCGCCGCCCCGACGCCGACTACCTGACGTACGACTCCACCCGCACCTCCATGCAGGGGTACAGCGCGGCCATCGCCTTCCGCAAGACCGGCAACTGGCGGGGGTCGTTCTACTACCAGGAGATCAGCCCCGGCTTCGAGATCAACGACGCCGGCTACCAGACCCGGGTGGACCAGCGCGTCTTCAACGGGCTGTACGGCTACCGGCGCAGCAAGCCGGGGCCCACCTTCCGCGACTGGTTCGTGCGCGCGTTCACGGCGCAGCAGTGGAACTTCGGCGGCGACCACATCAGCTCGTCGTACAGCGTCCGGGCCAACGCCACCCTCAACAACCTGTGGAACGCGACCAGCACGGTCACCTACGGGCCGCGCACCCTCAACGACCGGCTGACGCGCGGCGGCCCGCTGGGGCTCACCCCCAGCTTCTACGGTGGCGACGCCCTGGTGGGGTCCGACCCGCGCAAGCCGCTGGTGGGCGCCGTGCAGGGCTCCTGGGCCAAGGACGAGATCGGCGGGACCAACAAGGTGCTGGTGGCGTCGCTGTCCGGCCGCCCCACCGAGACCCTCCGCTTCAGCGTGGAGCCGCAGGTGGTCTGGGACCACACCATGGACCAGTACGTCGCGGCGGCGACGGATGCCACCGCCACCGCCACCTTCGGGCGCCGCTACGTGCTCGCCGAGCTGGAGCAGACCACCGTGGCCCTGGGGATGCGGCTGGACTGGACCTTCACCCCCACGCTCAGCCTGCAGCTGTACGCCGAGCCGTTCGTGAGCGCCGCCGAGTTCTCCGACTACAAGGAGCTGGTGAGGCCGCGCTCCTTCGAGACGGCGACGTACGGCGTGGACCGCGGCACCATCGAGGAGTTCGCCCCCAACCGGTTCCGCGTGGACCCGGACGGGACGGGGCCGGCCCGGGCCTTCGCCTTCGGGCAGGCGTTCGGGCAGAGCGACTTCAACCTGCGCTCGCTGCGGGGGAACGCGGTGATGCGCTGGGAGTGGCGGCCGGGATCCACGCTCTTCTTCGTCTGGCAGCAGGAGCGGGAGGGGCTGGAGTTCTTCGGCGACTTCGACGGGGGCCGGGAGTTCCGCGGCATCTTCGACTCGCCGCAGCGCAACGTGTTCCTGATCAAGGCCACGTACTGGCTGGCGCCGTGAGGTTTTCCTGATCGAGGTCGTGTGAATGCGGGAGAGGCCGCTCCGGGTTCGGAGCGGCCTCTTCTCGTTGATGGCACGTCGTCGGGGGGGCGGAGCGTGGGGCCGCTCCGGAGCCGGACGATACAGCCGTCCGTCTCCTGCGCGGGTCGCGGAGCCCCGCCAAACTGCCGGCGGGTCTCCGCTCCAGCTCCGTGAGCCTCACGCAAACCGCCGCGTGAGTCTCCCTCCGCAACATCATGTGGGAACGGCGGCGAACTGCACCGGCAGAAAACCCTCCCCCAGAATTGGGGGATATAGGGGGAAAGCCGTGCGAGCCTCAAGCGAGCCGGGCGAGGGCCGCCGTTCTACCGCGGCTCCACCGCCAGCGTCACCGCGTCGCGGCCGGCGCGCGGCATGGCCTTGAGGTGCAGCGTTCCCGTCGCGGCGTCGAAGAAGAAGCGGTCGCCGGGGCCGGCGTCCAGCTCGGCGAGGCTGGCGGCGGCGGCCAGGGGGCGGGCGGTGTCGGAGTCGCGGATCACCGCGAAGCGGGCGGAGGGGTAGGGAAGGGCAAAGCGCACCCACTCGCCCTCGGCCATGCGCGACACGCTCACGCGCGGACGGGGGAGCGCGCCGCCGGGACGGAGCGCGTAGGCGCGGCCGGGGACCAGCGAGAGCGCCACGGTCCTGGGGTTGCCGGACACCCCCACCATGGCGGCGGCGGCGCCGTCGTCGCGGCGCACCTCCAGCGGGGCGGCGCTCTCGGTGCCGGTGCTCTGCACGCGCACCTCCACGAAGCGCCCGCGGCACACGTGGGCGTTCCACTCGGCGCGGCGCGCGCAGGCCGCGGTCACCAGCAGCGGGTTGTCCACGGCCACGAAGGCGCCCGCGGTGCCCGTGACGGAGCCGTCCGTGTCCAGGATCACGGCGGCGCGGTCACCGTCGCGGTCGGCGCGGGGGGGCTCCAGGTACACCGCGTTGGCGTTCTCCAGGCGGATCCCCTCCGCGAAGTTGCCGGTGCTCACCGGGAAGCCGTTGGCCCGGTTGAAGCCCAGGGCGCTCGCCGGGCGCTGGCCGCTGGGGGTGAAGTTGACGAACAGGCTCCCCCGCGCGCCCACGCGGCCGTCGTAGAACTCGTAGCCGCGGATGGGGAACGAGGCGCTGGGGAGCGGCGAGCGGTTGTCGCTCTCGCCCACCACCACCGCGTCGTCCAGGAACGTTTCCGAGGCGGCGAAGGTGGCGCCGATGCCGTTGTCGGCCAGCATCGCCCCCACCAGCCGCTGGCTGCTGCCGCGCAGCCACACCGCGCGCCCCCCGTGCTTGTACGCGGTGAAGCCGCGGAACTCGGCCACCACCGCGGGCGACTCGGCGGCGGGGTCCTGCCGGGGGCGGTAGGAGGTGGTCTCGGTGGTGCCGTCCGGGCGGGGCCCGTCGTCCACGTTGAGGCCGGCGCTGCGGTTGGAGTGCGCCACGTTCCCCGAGAACTCCCCGAGCGCCGCGCGGCGCGGCCACACCGAGGCGTTGGTGGACAGGCCGGTGGGGTGCTCCGGGAGCGCGTACCAGAAGCCGAAGCCCTGCGACCCCGCGGCCACGTTGCCGCGCACGGTGTTGCCGGGGTGCGTGATCCAGAAGGTCGCCGGGCGCGAGTCGGAGGGGAGAACCATCTCGCCGGCGGCGGGGGTGCGCGAGCGGAAGCCCAGGTTCCCCGCCAGCAGGTTGCCGGTCTCCACCCCGTCCTCCAGGAAGTAGCCGTGCCCCAGGTGGTCGTAGCAGACGTTGTCCTCCACCCGCGCGTCGTGCGAGCCGTGCACCGTCACGCAGCGGTTCTGCGAGCGCCAGATGCTGCTCCCGCGCAGGTAGCTCCCCTGCACGCTCCCGGCCATGTGCCAGTGGAAGGGGTAGCGGGCCACCCGGCCCTTCTGCCCCATCAGGTACAGCTCCACCCCCGCCACGTGCGTCGTCCCCGAGCCCATCACCATGATGTGCCCGCCGAGCCCGCCCGCCGAGGCGTCGTCCCCGCGGATGGTGACGTTGCGGGTGAGCAGCCCCACCTCCGCGCGCTCGTCCAGCGTGCGCCCGCCGAAGCGCTGCAGCGCGCCCCAGTGCGCCCAGCGGAGCGGCTGCTCCAGCATCACCGTCTTCCCGTACACCGCCTTCACCACCGCCTCCTCGGCCTGCAGCGGGTCGAAGTCGGTGGACGCGACGGCGATGCGGTCGCCGGCGCGCCAGTCGGGGGCGCGCTCCAGCACCAGCTGCGTGGCGCCCTTGGCGGCGGTCTCCGCCAGCCGCGTCCACCCCAGGCGATCCTCGCCGTGCAGCTCCAGCGTGCCGCCCAGCACCCCCAGCACCTTGGCGCCCATCCCCATCACGTCCTGCGCCGGGTCGCTCCCGGTGAGCGTGATCACGGCGCGGCGGCGGAACGGCTTCGCCTCGCTCCCGATGCGCAGCGTGCCTCGCACGGCGATCCACTCCGCCGTGAGCGCGAGGTCGCGCTCGTCGAAGGCGAGCGTGCCGTCCACCTCCAGGCTCTTGAGCGGCGGCGGCGACACGTCCAGCAGGATGCTGCGGTCGGCGGGGATGACCACCGCGGCGCCCGCCTGCGGCACCCCCGCGGGCCACGCCGCCGGGTCCGACCAGCGCAGCGGCGCCGGACCGTCCGGCTCCGCGCCCGCGGGGTCCGTCCCCCCGTCCGTGCACGACGCGGCCAGGGCGGCGATCGCGAGCAGCGCCAGGAAACGGGGGAGCGGAGTGGCGGTCATGGGAACCCGGAGTGGGAGGGGGGAGGAAGGCGTCGCGCGGGACGGGGCGGCACAGGGCACCCGCCGTGCCGGGCAACCGGACGCGCAACGGGGAGGAAGCAACGCCTCGACGCGGCCGAGGCGATACGACTTAAACTGTTACAATCCTGGAGGATGCACACGATCACCTCCGGGCGTTTCAAAGACACCTCGTGGACTTTGTCGCGCCGAAAAGCTTGCCCCGGCGGGCAGAGTTTGCCCGCCGGGGCCTCGTGCTACGGGGCGGCGGCCCCGGCCGCCTCCGGCTCCTCGATCTCCACGCTGCCGTCCACGGAGACCCGGAGGGTGACCGGCTCGCCGGGCTCGTAGCGCTCCCACTGCGCCTGCGTGAGCTGCTTCGTGTACTCCTTGCCCTCCTTGTCGCGGAAGGTCAGGGTGTACACCTCCTTGCGCTCGCCCTCGCGCTCCCTGCTCCCGGACAGCCCGGCGTCCGGCCACGCCGGCGAGCCCGTCGCGCCGCCGGCCGCTCGCGCCACGCGCTCGGGCTTCCAGCGCTCGATCTCGTAGCGGAAGCGCGTCCCCCACACCGGCACCTGTCGGTAGACCGGCTCCTGGTACTCTTCGGAACGGTACTGGGTGGAGTACGTGGCCCGGGTGCAGGTCCTGTCCGTGAAATAGCCGTTGCCGTTGTCGGTGGTGCCGCAGGTGTACGACTCGGTACCGGTCTGCACCCGCTCGGAGACCTGGCGGGTGCGGCTCTCGTAGTGGTCCAGCACCCGGTCGTAGCGGCGGATGGCCCGCTCGCTGCTCAGCTCGCGCCCGCCCTGGGGGAGCTCCCACTCCTCCTCGGTGACGGTGCGGTACTGTTCCACCTGCACGGTGCGCTCCCACGAGCGGTCGCTCACCGTCGCCGGCACGTCCCTGGGGCTGAGGATGGCGAAGGCGCCGCCCGCCACCCCCAGCCCGATCCCCCAGCGAACCACCCGCCGGAACCCGCCGGTCTTGCGGGTCGAAGGCGGAGCCGGCGGCACGGACGCGGCGCGGAGGGCCCGCCGCCCGGAGCGCGGCGCCTCGCCCTCCTCGTACTCGTGCGTCTCCTGGTGCACGCTGTCGCCCACGGGCGCGCCGCACCCCGTGCAGTCCGCCGAGAGCGCGCGGTTGCTGGCGCCGCAGTGCTCGCACACCCAGTCCGCGCCGGCGGCGGCCTGGCGCAGCATCTCCGCGTCGGTCAGCTCCGGCGCGTCCTCGGGGAGGTAGAAGCGCACGTCGTCCGGGCGCGGGAGCCCGCAGTGGGGGCAGGCGACGTCGCGCCCGCGCACGCCGGCGGTGCCACAGGAATCGCAGTCCCAGCGTCCTTCGCGTACGGCCATGGGAGTGGAGCAGGCAGGGAGGGCGGAAACGGAAAACGGCCCGCGCAGGGCGTTGCGGCGGGCGCACTTCGGGGTGCGGAAGAGGAAATATCGCGTGGACGCGCCGGACCGACAAGCGGCTCATGCGCGGCGTGCGACCCGGTGCTCCGCGAGATGCACGGCACCCGCCGCTCGGGCTCCGGTGTTCGGGGTCGGCCGGGGGCGGCTGCTCCGTCGGTGCGGTACCCGAAGGGACTCGCCAGAGCACTCGCCCGCCCTCCGAGCGAAGGCGGGATCACGCTGGCTTCGAACAACGCACCTCCTGCACAGCCTCCCCCGACCTCCCGGCGCAGATCGCAACGGCACAATGCCCGACCTTCGGCCAGCCCTCCCCCAGGATTGGGGGATGTAGGGGGAAAGCCGTGCGAGCCTCAAGCGAGCCGGGTGGGGGCCCCGGCGGACGCCAGCGCGACCCCCGCGTGAGGGATTTCGGCCCGAAGGGGCGAGACCCCGCGCAGTTTGCGGGGGCTCGACTCCGTAACGCAGCGTTGTTTGCTGCGTTACGGAGCCGAAGCCCGACCCCGGCGCCAGCCGGGGGCACGCCCAAACCCGCCGCATCCCCACGAACCCGCCGGATTCGCCCGAAACCCTATGTCGAAACCAGCAGTTGCCCCGCAACCCCGCGAAGCATACCTTCCGCTCCCCGTCGACAACCCCACCTCGGAGATCCCCCGGATGGACCGCCGACAGTTCCTCGCCCGCGGCGCCGCCCTCGCGGCCGGCGCGGCCGTCACCGGACTCCCCTCGCTCGCGGAAGCCTACCCGGCCCGCTTCGCCGCGGACCCGGGGGTGCGCGAGCTCGCCCTGCGCGCCCTGGACGCCGCGAAGCTCGCGGGAGCGGCGTATGCCGACGTGCGCGTGAGCCGCAACCGCAACCAGTCGGTGTCCACGCGCGAGCGTCAGATCACCGCCCTGGAGGACGGCGAGACCTTCGGCTTCGGGGTGCGGGTGCTGGCGGGCGGGGCCTGGGGCTTCGCGGCCAGCCGGGAATTGACGCTCCCGGAGGTGGAGCGGGTGGCGCGGCAGGCGGTCACGCAGGCCAGGGCGAACGCCCTGGCGGCGTCGCGCCCGGTGACGCTGGCGCCCACAGAAAGCTACCCGGACGCCGTGTGGCGCTCGCCCATCGAGACCGACCCTTTCGACGTGCCCATCGAGGACAAGGTGGCGCTGCTGCTTGCGGCGAACGCGGCGGCGCTGGGGGTGCGCGGGGCGCGCTACGTGACCTCGTCCATGTTCTTCGTGCGCGAGGAAAAGACGTTCGCGTCCACGGAAGGGACCTTCGCGCAGCAGACCGTCTACCGCACGTACCCGCAGATGAGCGTGACCGCGGTCTCGGCGGACGGGCGCGACTTCCAGACGCGCAACTCCACCCCGGTGCAGCCCATGGGGCTGGGGTACGAGCACGTGCGGCGCGCGCGCCTGGAGGAGAACGCCGTCGTCTGGGCGGAGGACGCGGTGAAGAAGCTTTCGGCGAAGCCGGTGCAGCCGGGGCGCTACGACCTGGTGCTCCTCCCCTCGCACCTGTTCCTGACCATCCACGAGTCCATCGCGCACCCCACGGAGCTGGACCGCATCCTGGGGTACGAGGCCAACTACGCCGGCACTTCGTTCATCTCGCCGGCGGCCGACTTCCTGGGCAGCTTCCGCTACGGGCCGGAGATCTTCAACATCCAGGGGGAGCGCTCCGCGCCGGGCGGGCTCGCCACCGTGGGGTGGGACGACGAGGGAGTGATGCCGGACGAGTACCTGATCGTGAAGGACGGGGTGCTCGACGACCTGCAGACCACGCGCGAGCAGGCCCCCATGCTCGCCGACTGGTACCGGCGGAGCGGCCGCCCGGTGCGCTCGCACGGCAACTCGTACGCGGAAAGCTGGTCGGACGTGCAGTTCCAGCGCATGCCCAACGTGAACCTGCTCCCCCACCCGGAGCGCGACGTGACGCTGGACGAGCTGGTGGACGGGGTCAGGGACGGGATCATGATCGAGGGGCGGGGCTCCTACTCCATCGACCAGCAGCGCTACAACGCGCAGTTCGGCGGGCAGGTGTTCCACGAGATCAGGAACGGCAGGGTGGTGGGGATGCTCAAGGACGTCGCCTACCAGATGCGCACCCCGGAGTTCTGGAACGCGGTGGACCTGATCGGCGGCAGGAGCACCTACTTCCTGGGCGGCACCTTCAACGACGGCAAGGGACAGCCCTCCCAGTCCAACGCCGTGTCGCACGGCTGCGTCCCCACGCGCCACCGCAGCATCAACGTGATCAACACCGGCCGGGCGGGGTAACCGGTTGTGAGACAAGCGTTTGTGCCGGCGGGCGGGATGGCGCCGGCACTTGCGGGGAGCGGTCCCGGGCGGTTGACAAGGCCGGGGCGCCGCAAGTAGTTTTGCAGATTCCGTTTCGCCGCCACGCCGCCCCTCCCGGCGGTCCGTCCATCCCACCTCCCCCACACTCGTTGGAGTCCGCATTCTCCAATGCTTCAAAACCTGAAAGTCCGCCTGGCGATCATCGCGGTCGCACTCCTCGGCAGCCTGTTCTTCCTCTACAGGAACTACTCGCATCCGGGTCCCGACGGCAAGCCGACCCGGCAGGCCGTCACCCTCGGCCTCGACCTGCAGGGCGGGAGCCAGCTGGCGCTCGAGATCGACGAGAGCAAGGCCAGGCTCGCCCCCGAGCAGCGCGCCGACGCCATCGACCGGGCGCTCAAGATCGTCCGCACCCGCGTGGACGAGCTGGGCGTCGCCGAGCCGGTGGTGCAGAAGGCCGGCGACGACCGCATCATCGTGGAGCTCGCCGGGCTGCAGGGCGGGGCCCGGGCCAAGGAGGTCCTGCAGCGGACCGCCTTCCTGCAGTTCCAGATGGTCCACTCCATCGCCGAGATGCAGCAGGCCTTCCCGCGGATCGACCGGGCCGTGACGGAGGCGCTGGGCGCCCGGGGCGCCGCGCCGAAGACCGGCAGCCCGGTGGGCGGGCTGTTCAAGGGCTCGGCGGGGCAGGACTCCACGGGCGGCGCGACGCCGTTCACCAGCAAGGTGTCCCCGGTGGGCGAGGGCGAGTTCCTCGTGCAGGCCGCGGACGTGCCCGAGGTGGAGCGCTACATCGCGCTCCCGGCGGTGCAGCGGCTCCTGCCGCGGGGGACGGAGTTCCTGTGGGGGACGCCGGAGCGCGGCACGCAGCAGGCGGAGCAGGTGCGCCGCCTCTTCCTGGTGGACTCGCGCGCCATGATGACGGGCGAGTACCTGGAGCAGGCGCAGGCGCAGACGGACCCGCAGTCCATGCGGCCCATCGTCACCTTCGAGCTGAGCCGCCGCGGCGGCCGCGTCTTCGAGAAGGCCACCGGCGAGAACATCGGCAAGCAGATGGCGATCGTGCTGGACGACAAGGTGTTCAGCGCCCCCGTCATCCAGTCGCAGATCGGCAACCGCGGCCAGATCGACCTGGGCGGCGGCACGCTGGAGGAGGCGAGCGACCTGGCGCTGGTGCTGCGCGCGGGCGCCCTGCCGGCGCCGCTCCGCATCGTGGAGGAGCGCACCATCGGGCCGTCGCTGGGGCAGGACTCCATCGACAACGGCCGCCTGGCCGGGATGATCGGCATCGCCGCGGTGGTGCTGATGGTGATCGGGTACTACCACTTCTCCGGGGTGCTGGCGGTGATCGCCCTGTGCCTGTACGTGGTTCTCATCCTGGGCAGCATGGCCGCGCTGGGCGCGACGCTGACCTTCCCCGGGATCGCCGGCCTGATCCTGTCGGTGGGCATGGCGGTGGACGCCAACGTGCTGATCTTCGAGCGCATCCGCGAGGAGCTGGCGCTGGGGCGGAGCATCCGCACCTCCATCAGCGAGGGGTTCTCCAACGCGCTCTCGGCGATCGTGGACTCCAACCTGACCACGCTCATCACGGCCGGCATCCTGTACTACGTGGGGACGGGCCCGGTCCGCGGCTTCGCGGTGACGCTGGCCATCGGCATCATCGCCTCCATGTTCACCGCCATCTTCGTCACGCGCACGCTGTTCATGGTCTACGCAGAGCGTAGGACGGCGGCGCAGGGCATCTCCATCTGAACGGGCACCGAGGACACCCCGCATGAGACTCTTCGAGAACGCCAGGTACCCGTTCATGGAGTGGCGCACCCGCGCCTACCTGATCACCGCCTTCCTCCTGGCGGTGGGATTCGGGGCGATGATCTACAACGTCACGTCCATCGGGTCGTGGCTCAAGTACGGCGTGGACTTCACCGGCGGCAGCCTGGTGCAGGTGGACTTCAAGCGCCCCACCACGGTGGAGCAGATCCGCTCGGCGGCGGCGCGCGGCGGCCACGACGACTGGGAGATCGCCCGCTTCGGGAGCGGCGACGAGTTCGTGATCCGCATGCCCACCTTCGAGCAGGAGGTGGGGAGCGACGCGTCGGTCCGCGTGGCGCAGGGCCTGTCCTCCGCCTACCAGCCCGCCGACTTCACCGTGGTGCGCACCGAGGCGCTGGGCGCCAAGGTCGGCGACGAGCTGCAGCTCAAGGCGCTGTGGGCGATCCTCCTGTCCTTCGCCGCGACGCTGGTGTACCTGGGGTTCCGCTTCGAGTGGCGGTTCGGCCTGGCGGCGATCGTCGCCACTGCGCACGACATCCTGATCACCCTGGGCTTCCTGGCGATCACGCGCACGGAGATCTCGCTGACCACCATCGCGGCGCTGCTCACCATCGTGGGCTACTCGCTGAACGACACCATCGTGGTGTTCGACCGCATCCGCGAGAACCTGGCGAAGCCGCACCGGACGGGGTCGAGCTACATGCAGCTGCTGAACACCTCCATCAACGAGACGCTCTCGCGGACGGTGCTCACCGGCGGCTCGACGCTCGCGACGCTCCTGGCGCTGTACTTCTTCGGCGGCGGGGTGATCCAGGACTTCGCGCTGGTGCTGCTGCTGGGGATCGTGATCGGGACCTTCTCCTCGATCTTCGTGGCGTCGCCGGCGCTGTACGAGATCGAGAAGCGCTGGCCCAAGTACAACGCCAAGGGCAAGCCGCGCACCTCCTCGCAGACCAAGACGAGCCGCAGCGCGAGCAGCTCCGCGCTGGTCTGAGCGGTCCCGTCGTCCGGGAAGCGAGCCGCCGCGGAAGTCCGCGGCGGCTCGTCGTCGTTGTGGGAGCCTCCTTCCGAGCCACGCACAGGGCGCAATGAACCCGTTCACCGTCATCGACTCGCACGCGCACCTCACCGACGAGCGCCTCCTCCCCGACGTGGAGGGGGTGCTGGAGCGGGCCCGCGCCGCCGGCGTGGAGGCAGTGGTCACCATCGGCACGCACCGCGAGGACTGGGCGCGCGTGGCGGGGCTGGCGGAGCGCTTCCCCGGCGTGCACGCGGTGGCCGGGGTGCACCCGCACACCGCGGAGGACGCCACGGACGGGGCGCTCGCCGAGCTGCGGGAGCTGGCGCTGGGCCGGCGGATCGTGGGGCTGGGGGAGACGGGGCTGGACTACTTCTACGACAATGCCCCGCGCGAGGCGCAGCGCGCCGCCTTCCTCGCGCACCTGGAGCTGGCGCGGGAAACGGGGCTCCCTGTGGTGGTGCACACCCGCAGCGCGGACGAGGACACGGCGGACATCCTGGCCGACGCGCGCGGCGTGACCGGCGTGCTGCACTGCTTCAGCGGGGGGCGCGCGCTGCTGGAGCGGGCGCTGGATGCGGGGTGGTACGTGTCCTTCGCGGGGATGATCACCTTCAGGAAGTACGAGGACGCGGACCGGGTCCGCGCCGTCCCCGCCGACCGCATCCTAGTGGAAACGGACGCGCCCTACCTGGCGCCGGCCCCGATGCGCGGCAGGACCAACGAGCCGGCGTTCGTGGTGCACACCGCCCGCAGGGCGGCGGAGATCCGCGGCGAGGACCCGGCCGCCTTCGCCGCCGCGACGGTGCGGAACACGCGGGCGTTCTACCGCCTGGGCTGACCCGGCCGGGGCGTCAGAACACGGAGGTGATGACGACGCGGAGTGGGACGGCGCCCCGGTTGGCGTAGACGTAGGGGCGGTCGGAGGCGAAGCCGGCGGACTCGCCCTCGGCGACGGTCTGGCCGCCGCCGCCGGTCTGCAGGGTGAGGGTGCCGACTGCGACGTACACCAGGGTGCGGGTGCCGGGGCGGTCCGGCGCCGCCTCGTAGTGCTCGCCCGGTGCGAGGCTCCACTCCCACAGCTCCACGGTGCCGCCGCCCGGGACGCCGGCCAGGAAGCGCGCGCGGCTGCCGGGGTCTCCCCCGCGCCACACCACCTCGGGCGCCGGGACGGCGGCGTCCGGGGCGCGGACCAGGTCGGCGAAGGGGACGCCGAGCGCGTCCGCGAGCCGGTCGAGGGTCGCCAGGCTGACGTTGCTGTCGCCGGCCTCGATCCCCACCACCATGCGGCGGCTGACGTCCGCGCGCTCGGCGAGGGCCTGCTGGGTCCAGCCGCGCAGCTGGCGCGCGGCGCGGAGGTTGGCGGCGACGTGGCGGAGGAGGGGCGGATCTGTGGACACGATGTGTATGAGCAATATGTTGCGCATAAGCTTCCTGTGCATTATACTGCACATCGTTCTTCGGCGCCAGATTCGCTTTCGGCCGGTACGGTACGTGATGTCCAGCAGCACTCCCGTCGTCCACAAGTCCACCGCCTCCGCCCTGCGGGGGCGGCTCCCCGAGCTCGTCCTGGTGCTGGTCACCCTGGTGTGGGGCGGCACCTTCCTGGTGGCCCAGCTCGCGCTCCGCGAGACCGGCCCTTTCGGGCTCCTCGCCGTGCGCTTCAGCGTGGCCGCGGCCGCGCTCTTTCTCCTTTTCTTCCGGCGCGTCCGCGGCCTCACCCGGGCCGAGCTGCGCGCCGGCGCGGGGATCGGGGTGGTGACCTTCGCGGCGTACGCGCTGCAGACCGCGGGCCTTCAGCACATCCCCAGCAGCCGCTCGGCCTTCCTGGTGGCGATGTACGTCCCGGTGGTGCCGCTGCTGCAGCTCGCCCTGCTGCGCCGTGCGCCGCGCGTTTCCGCCTGGGCGGGGATCGCGCTCTCGTTCGCCGGCCTGGTGCTGCTCTCGGCGGGGGAGGGGCTCACCCCGGTGCTGGGCCGCGGCGACTGGCTGACGCTGGGCGGCGCGCTCGCATCCGCCCTGCAGATCGTGCTGGTGAGCCGCTGGGCGCCCGGCGCCGACCCCATCCGCCTGGCGCTGGTGCAGCTCGCCGCGGTCGCCGCGCTGTCGCTGCTCGCCCTCCCGCTGTCCGGCGAGGGGATCCCCGCGCCCACCCCGCTGCTGCTGGGGGCCGGGATCGCGCTGGGGCTCTTCGCCACGGCCTTCGTCATGGCGGCGATGAACTGGGCGCAGCAGACCGTCCCGGCGACCCGCGCCACGGTGATCTACGCCATGGAGCCGGTGTGGGGCGGGATCGTGGGCGCGCTGGCCGGCGAGGTGATGACGCGCGGCACCGTGGGTGGCTCCGCGCTGATCGTGCTGGGTGTGCTGGTGAGCGAGCTCGCCTGGCCGCGCCGGCGGATCAAGTCCGGGGAGAGCGCGCCCGTATCGGCGCGCCCGGAGGAGCCGGCCGAGCGCCGGGCGGCCTGACCACGGGAGCGATTCCGGCCCGGCGGCCCTCACCCGACTCGCTGGAGGCTCGCCATCCTCTCCCAATCCTGGGAGAGGGGGCCAACAGCGTGTGCTCCGGCTGGCTCCGTGTATGGGGTCGGCCGGGGGAGGCTGCTCCGTCGGTGCGAAACTCGCCCACCCTCCGTGCGAGGGCGGGATCACGCTGGCTTCGAACAACGCACCTCCTGCGCAGCCTCCCCCGACCTCCCTGCGCAGATCGCAACGGCAAACTGCCTGACCTTCGGTCAGCCCTCCCCCGTTCCGGGGGAGGGTGGCGGCTCTCAGGCCGCCGGGTGGGGGCCCCAGCCGACGCCAGCGCCACCCCCGCGTGAGGGATTTCGGCCCGAAGGGGCGAGACCCGGCGGGGCTGTTTCCGCCGGGTCTCGACTCCGTTACGCACGGTTGTTTCGTGCGTTACGGAGCCGAAGCCCGACCCCGGCGCCCGCCGGGGGCACGCCCAACCCTGAAGTTCAAGTCATAACCCCTTCGCAAGAGTTGACGCGACCCCGCAAAACCGGGTAGCTTCCGCCCCGAATCTCACCCGAAACGAAGCGACGAGACGCCCGATGCCGCGCAGGATCCACGTTCTCCCCGAAAGGCTCGCAAACCAGATCGCCGCCGGGGAGGTGGTGGAGCGTCCCGCGTCGGTGGTCAAGGAGCTGGTGGAGAACGCCCTGGACGCGGGGGCGGCGCGCATCGAGATCGTCCTGCGGGGCGGGGGCAAGACGGAGATCAGGGTGGCGGACGACGGCTGGGGGATGGGGCGCGACGACGCGCTGCTCTCGCTGGACCGCCACGCCACCAGCAAGATCAAGGACCCCGCGGACCTGGCCCGGATCCGCACCCTGGGCTTCCGCGGCGAGGCGCTGCCGTCCATCGCATCGGTGTCGCGGCTGGTGCTGGAAACGGCGGAGCGCGACGCGGACGGCACGCGGGTGGTGGTGAGCGGCGGGCAGACGCAGGGGGTGGAGGGATGCGCGCGGCGGCGGGGGACCACGGTGGCGGTGCGCAGCCTGTTCTTCAACGTGCCGGCGCGCGCCAAGTTCCTGCGCACGGCGGCCGCGGAGAGCCGGGCCGTGAGCGAGGTGGTGACCACGCTGGCGCTGTCGCACCCGGGGATCGCGTTCTCGCTGGAGAGCAACGAGCGCGAGGTCCTGTCGCTCCCGGCGGTCCCGTCGCTGGCGGCGCGGGTGGGCGGGATCTGGGGGGGCGACATGGCGGATGAGCTGATGCCGGTGGCGCACCGCGACGGCGACGTGGCACTCACCGGGCTGATCCAGCGTCCGCACTCGGCCACGCCCGGCGGGCGGCGCGCGTACCTGTTCGTGAACGGCCGCCCTTTCGGCGAGAAGCTGCTGGTGCGCGCGGCGGACCGCGGCTACCGCACCACCATCCCCGAGGGGGTGCATCCCTCGCTCTTCCTGTTCCTGGAGGTGCCGGACGGGGACGTGGACGTCAACGTCCACCCGGCGAAGGCGGAGGTGCGCTTCCGCGACCGCGCCGCCGTCGAGCGGCTGGTGGAGGAGGGGGTGCGCGCGGCCCTGTCGGCGCTGGCGAGCACGCCGGCCCTCGGGCGGCGCGACCCGGTGGAGGGGGTGCCGTCGTTCTCGTCGTCCGCGGGGGCGACGTACCGGCGCGCGGAAGCGGGGCTGCGGGCCACGCGCGAGGCGCCGCCCTTCGGGGAGCCGCGGCGCGAGGCGGCGCCCGGCGGCGGGCGGGTGGGCTACGGGGGAATGCCGGCGCCGCTGGGCGCGCAGCGCGCGGCGCCGCGGCCGCCGGAGGCGTCGCAGATGGCGCTCTTCTTCTCGGGCGCGCCCCTGGCCGCGGAGGAGGGGGCGGGCGCGGAGGAGGGCGGGCGCGAGCCGGAGGGGGAGGCGCAGGAGGCGCAGGCGGCGCCGCCGGTGATGTGGCAGGTGCACAACACCTACATCCTGGCGGAAACGCGCACCGGTCTGATCCTGGTGGACCAGCACTCGGCCCACGAGCGGGTGCTGTACGAGGAGCTGGTGCGGGGGATCGAGCGGGGGGAGCGGGCCAGCCAGCGGCTGCTCTTCCCGCTGACGCTGCGGCTGTCGCCGGCGGAGTACGCGCTGGTGGAGGAGGTGTCGGGGATCCTGCTGCGCGCGGGGTTCGAGATCGAGCCCTTCGGCGGGCGGGCGGTGATCGTGCACGGGGTTCCCAACCCGCACCCGCACTTCGACGCGGAGCGCTGCCTGCGCGAGATGATCGCGGAATTGACGGAGGGTTCTGACCTGGTGGACTCGGTGCGGAGCCAGGGGCAGCGGATCGCGCTGTCGTTCGCATGCAAGGGCGCCATCAAGGCGGGGCAGAAGCTGTCGCAGGAGGAGATGCGCGAGCTGTTCGACCGGCTGTTCGCCACGGAATTGCCGTACCACGACATCCACGGGCGGCCGACCGTCATCCAGCTGTCGCTCAAGGAGCTGCACAACCGCTTCGGGCGAGGAGGGGTGTGAGGGTTTCCTCTGTCTTTGGCGGGCCGCTACGGAGCCAGGCCAAACTGCGGCCTGTCTCCTCCGCGGGCTCCGGGAGCCCCACGATACGGCTGTGGGTTTCCCTTCGCCGGAGGGAGCCTCGCCGAACTGCCGGCGAGTCTCCCTCCGTACAGAGTGATGTGGGTACTGCGGGAACTGCGGAACGGCAACGGCGGAACGGCCCGGGAACGGCGCCGCTCCGCCGTTCGTCTTGCTCCCCTCCCCCTTGCGGGGAGGGGCCGGGGGAGGGGCTCCCATGACCCCCGAGGCCCTGGTGCTGGTGGGCCCCACGTCGTCGGGGAAGACGGCGCTCTCCGTGGAGGTGGCGCGGCGGCTGGACGGGGAGATCGTCTCCATGGACTCGCGCTCGGTGTTCCGGGGGATGGACGTGGGGACGGCGAAGCCCACGCCGGAGGAGCGCGGCGGGGTGCCGCACCACGGGATCGACCTGGTGGAGCCGGACGTGCGCTTCAGCGCGGGGGAGTTCGCGCGCTACGCCCGCCCCAGGATCGCGGAGATCCGCGCCCGCGGCCGGGTGCCGATGCTGGTGGGCGGAACCGGTTTCTTTCTCCGCGCGCTCACGCACCCTATCTTTCGCGAGCCGGAGCTGGACCCGGCGGCGCGCGCGCGGCTGGCGGCGGAGCTGGAGGCGCTGGACGACGCGGAGCTGCTGGCGCGGCTCCGCGAGGTGGACCCCGACGCCGCGGCGAAGTTCGCCGCCTGGGGAGGGCGCCAGCGGGTGCTGCGGGCGCTGGAGGTGCCGCTGCTCACCGGCCGGACGCTGGCCTGGTGGCACGCCCACTCGCCCCCGGAGGAGCCCCCGGTGCCGGTGCTCCCCTTCGTGCTGGAGGTGCCGCGCCCGGTGCTGGCGGAGCGCATCGACCGGCGGGTCCGGGAGATGGTGCGGGGCGGGCTGCTGGACGAGGTGCGCGGCCTCCTGGAGCGCTACGGCCCCGCGGCCCCGGGCCTGAACGCCCACGGCTACGCGGAGCTGGTGCCGTACTTCGCCGGCGAGCGCACGCTGGAGGAGGCGCTGGAGCTGGTGAAAAAGAACACCCGGGCCTACACCAAGCGCCAGGCGACCTGGTTCCGCACCCAGCTCCCCCCCGGCGCCGTCTGGCTGGACGGCACGAGGCCGAAGGAGAAGCTGGCGGACGAGATCGCGGCGCGCTGGCGGGAAGGAACGGCAGAGGACAGAGAATAGGGGATAGGGGACAGGGGACAGCCTGCAACGGCGACCCCCCTCCCCCCGGCCCCCTCCCCCGCTAAGGGGGGAGGGGGAGCAGGGCGGAGCCGAGGGACAGGAAGCCCTCCCCCAGAATTGGGGGATATTGGGGGAAAGCCGTGCGAGCCTGAAGCGAGCCGGGTGGGGGCCGCCTTCGCGTGAGGGATTTCGGCCCGAAGGGGCGAGACCCGGCGGGGCTGTTTCCGCCGGGGCTCGACTCCGTTGCAGACGGTTGTTTCGTCTGCTACGGAGCCGAAGCCCGACCCCGGCGCCAGCCGGGGGCACGCCCACACCATGCAGTTCAACCGTTCCTTACGAAACGAAACCCGTGAAGATCGGAATCACCTGCTACCCGACGTACGGCGGCTCGGGGGCCATCGCGACGGAGCTGGGGATCGAGCTGGCAAAGCGCGGCCACGAGATCCACTTCATCTCGTACGCGCAGCCCTTCCGCCTGCCGCACTTCATGGAGCGCGTCTACTTCCACGAGGTGGACGACAACCGCTATCCCCTCTTCGAGTACTCGCCCTACCCGCTGACGCTGGCGGTGATGATGCACGAGGTGGCGATCCGCGAGGAGCTGGACCTGCTGCACGTGCACTACGCCATCCCGCACGCCACCTCGGCGTGGATCGCAAAGGAGATGCTGGGCGAGGGGCACGACCTCAAGATCATCACCACGCTGCACGGCACGGACATCACGCTGGTGGGACAGGACCGCTCGTACTGGCCCATCACCCGCTTCTCCATCGCCAAGTCGGACGGGATCACGGCGGTCTCGGACTTCCTCAAGCAGGAGACGGTGGACCACTTCCAGGTGCCGCCGGCGGACATCGAGGTGATCCCCAACTTCGTGGACGCGTCACTCTACGACCGCGACCGCTACCCCTGCCGCAAGCAGGCGCTGCTGGAGCCCGGGGAGAAGCTGGTGATGCACGTGTCCAACTTCCGCAAGGTGAAGCGGGTGGGCGACGTGGTGCGGACCTTCGCGGGGATCCAGGAGCAGGTGCCCTCGCGCCTGGTGCTGGTGGGCGACGGGCCGGAGCGCCCGGACGCCATCGCCGTGGCGGAGGAGCTGGGGGTGGCCGGCCGGGTGATCTTTCTGGGGAAGCAGGACTCGGTGGCGGAGCTCATGGCGTGCGCGGACCTGCTCCTGCTCCCCTCGCAGTCGGAGTCGTTCGGGCTGGTGGCGCTGGAGGCCATGGCGGCGGGGGTGCCGGTGGTGGCCAGCGCGGTGGGCGGGCTCCCGGAGGTGGTGGAGGACGGGGTCAACGGCTTCCTCCGGCCGGTGGGCGCCACGCGGGAGATGGCGGAGGCGGCGGTCTCGCTGCTGCGCGACCCGGTACGGTGGAACGAGTTCTCGCGCTCGGCGCGGACGACGGCGCGGGAGCGCTACGGGGTGGACGTGATCGTCCCCCAGTACGAGCGCTACTACCGGCGCGTCCTGGCCGGCGGCGGAGCGGGCGGTGCGGAGCTCCCCCGGGCGGCGGCGGGGGGCGCATGACGCTCTCGGCGGAGGTGAGGATGCTGCTGGAAATGGCGCTGGCGGAGGACGTGGGCTCGGGCGACCGGACCACGCTGTGGACCTTTCCGGCGGGGACGCGGGGGGAGGCGGAGATCGTCGCCAAGGAGGGCGGGACGCTGGCGGGGATGCCGGTGTGCGTGGCGGCCTTCCAGGCGGTGGACCCGTCGCTGGCGGTGGAATCGCTGGCGGAGGACGGCGCGCAGGTGGAGCCGGGCGCGGTGGTGCTGCGGGCGCGCGGGTCGGCGGCGTCCATCCTCACGGCGGAGCGCACGGCGCTCAACTTCCTCCAGCAGCTTTCCGGGGTGGCGACGGCGACGCGCCGCTACGTGCGCGCGGTGGAGGGGACGGGCGCGCGGGTGATCGACACGCGCAAGACGACGCCGGGAATGCGCCTGCTGGAAAAGGACGCGGTGCGCGCGGGCGGCGGGGCCAACCACCGCTTCGGGCTCCACGACATGGTGCTGATCAAGGACAACCACATCGCCGCGGCGGGGGGGATCGCGGCGGCGGTGCGCGCGGTCCGGGAGCACAACGTGGAGCGGCTCAGGGTGGAGGTGGAGACCACCACGCCGGAGGAGGTGGAGGAGGCGCTGGCGGCGGGGGTGGACCGCATCATGTTCGACAACATGCCGACCCCGCTGCTGGCGCGGATGGTGGCGCGGGTGCACGCCGCCGGCGCGGGGCGCCCGGAAACGGAGGCGTCGGGCGGGATCACGCTGGACTCCATCCGCGCGGTGGCGGAGACGGGGGTGGACTTCATCTCGGTGGGGGCGCTGACGCACTCGGCCCCGGCGCTGGACCTGTCGCTGCGCCTGCGGCAGGGCTGAGGCGGGGATGATCGAGGAGCGGACGGAGCGCTGGGAGGGCCGCGCGGGCGCGGAGCTGGCGGCGGCGTGGGGGATCCCCGCGCTGCACCCGTTCCTCAGCGTGGGCTCCACCAACGACGTGGCCCGCGCGCTGGCGGAGGCCGGGGCGCCGGCCGGCACCGCGGTGATCGCGGAGGAGCAGCGGGCGGGGCGGGGAAGGGGCGGCCGGCACTGGGTGTCGCCGCCGGGGCTGGGGATCTGGCTGTCGGTGGTGCTGCGCCCGGCGGAGCTGCCGGCCCCGGGGCTGCTCCCGCTGCGGGTGGGGCTGGCGGCGGCGGCGGCGCTGGACGCCTTCGCGCGGCCCGGGCGGGTGGACGTGAAGTGGCCCAACGACCTGCTGGTGGCCGGCCGCAAGCTGGGCGGGATCCTGTGCGAGGGGAGCTGGGACGCGGCGGGGGTGAGCTTCGTGGTGGCGGGAATCGGGGTCAACGCCGCCCACGCGCCGGACGACTTCCCGGCGTTGCTGCGGGAGCACGCCACCTCGCTGCGCATGGCGGCGGGGTGGAGTCCGCCGCGCGTGGAGGTGGCGGGCGCCCTGGCGCGCGCCCTCGTCGCGCTCCCCACCCGCTTCGCCGCGACGCTCTCGGACGGGGAGCTGGCGGAGCTGGAGCGCCGCGACGCGCTCCGCGGCCTGGCCGTGCGCGTCACCGCCGAGGGCGCCGCACCGCTGGAGGGGCTGGCGCAGGGCGTGGCGCCCGACGGCGCCCTGCGCCTGCGCACCGCGGACGGCGCGGTCGTGGCGGTGCACTCGGGCACCGTGCGCCCCCTGGGCGACGGCGCCTCCGTCCCCATGGCGGACTAGACGGCCGGCGGTCCGGGACGGGGGCAGGGGGAGCCTGCAGACTGCAACGGGGGGGGGCACGGCCCCGGCTTCGCTCCTGGAAACGACGTAAATCATGCGCCCCGCGAGACTTCGGTCTCGCGGGGCGTTTGTAATCATATGACGTGAAACAAAACACTTGACGTCGCCACTTCGAAAATATATCTATACGGTGCGTTCATTTTCAGACTGATTATGAAACCGGATGAGTCCTGAGTCTGATTGGAGCCGTTTTTCGCGATCTGGATCCAAGGAGCTGTCGATGATTCGCAGGGCGTTCGCCGTCGCTTCAGTGCTTCTTTCCTCGTGGGCCGCCACGGACCTGTCGTCGCAGGCGACGCGGCTCCCGGCGGGTGACGTCGCGATCACGGCGCGCCCGCAGGTGAGCTTCACGGTGGGTGTGGAGGACGGGCAGGACTGGGAAGTGTTCGCGAGCGTGGGGGACGTGGCGTTCGACTCCAGGGACAACCTGTACGTCCTGGACCGCGGAAACTCGCGCGTGGTGGCGTTCGACTCCACGGGGCGCTTCCTGCGCATCATCGGCAAGCGAGGAAACGGCCCCGGAGAGCTCGCCATGCCGCAGCGGATGACGGTGGCCGGCGACGAGGTGGTGGTGTCCGACCTGGCGCGGAGGTCGTTCAGCGTCTTCGGCGTCGACGGCTCGTTCCTCCGCAGCATTCCGTTCGCCCACGGCTCCATGATGGTCGGCGAAAGGCTGGCGGTGCACCCCCGCGGCGGCGTGGTGTCGCTCTTCTCGCGGGCCCCTGGGTTGAACTCGCCCCGCGCACAGGTGGTGTGGCAGCCTCTCGGGGGCGCGCCCGCCGCGCCGCTCTTCACTGCGCCGCCGTCGCGCTCGGCGCTGGTATTCGCTCCCTCCACGCGGTACGCCCTCATGCCGGGGGGCGCACTGGCCGTGGCGAGCACCGAAGCGTACTCCGTGAGGATCCTAGCGCCGAACGGCGCCTCCACGCGCGTCCTGGAGCGCGCGGTCGCCCCGCGGCGGGTGACGGCGCGCGACCGGGAGCAGGAAAGGAAGCGCCGCGAGGGATTCGGGCGTCCGGGCGCGCTCACCATCGTGGGGCCCGGAGCGAACGCGCTTCCCGCCTCGGTGCATGCCCAGGTCGCCCGGCAGTTCCAGAACGTGGAGTTCGCCGCCGTGATGCCGGTGATCCAGGCGCTGCAGACGGACGCGGCGGGGAACCTCTGGATCCAGCGCACCGGACCCGCGGTCGGCCGCCCGGGGCCCATCGACATCGTCACCCCGCAGGGGCGCTACGTGGGCACCCTCACCAGCGTGCGGCTCCCCGACGCATTCAGCGCCCGGGGACGGGCGGCGTACATAGATACGGATGATCTCGGCGTGGCCAGGGTGGTGGTGCTCCGCCTGCCGCGCCGCTGGCGGTAGCTGCGCCAGCCGCCCGTCCCCGTTCTTCTCTCAATACTTCCCGAGCGTGTCCGCGCCGCCCCCTCTAGGCGGTGTGGTTGCAGGTCCCCACTCATCTGTTCAAGGGAGGCGTTATGCGGAAGGTGAAACATCTGCTGATGGCCGTCGTGGCCGCGACCACGCTGACGGTGGGCGCTCCGCCGCAGGCTTCGGCCGCCGAGGTGACGGCGGCGTCGATCCAGGCGGCCCTGCTCCCCGACGGGACCTACGCGGTGGTGGAGAATGGCAGGGTCATCGGCTACATCACCATCAGGAACGGCGTGATCGTTGGCTCTTCTTCTCCCCAGAACTGACCATGCGGGCGCCCCGCGGGACCTCGGATCCCGCGGGGCGGCCTGGTTGTGCAGAGGTCATCCGCGGTCCGCCCACTAGACCCAGCATACACAATTCACGAGAGCGGTCATGAAAGTGAAATACCTGATGATGGTCGCCGTCGCAGCCGCGAGCACACTGATGGTGAGCGCAGCGCCCCGTCCCGCAGTTGCCGAAACAGCGAGCGTGGCGACCGTTGCCGCAGGAGGGATGTATCCGATCTACGACAGCAGCGGAAAGCTCATCGGGTATGTCTTCCCGGATATGGGTGAAGTGATCAAACCGCACGCCGGCAGCAGCGCAAACTGATGGACGCGGGCGCCTCGTGGGATTCCGGTTCCCTCGGGGCGCACAGCCCCGCCGCGGCGCCGGACCCGTAGCTGCACCCTCCCCTTCGCGACCCATTTCCCTTCCGGGACTCCCTCCCAGGCCGCTCCGATCTCCCGCTTCCTGTCCGGCCACGAGTTGGACGATTCCGTTCCCGAGACTCGATCTGCCTCCTCTCGCCGGCCCCCCTCCGTACTTGACTCCAGCCCCTGCTGTGGGTAGTCTCAACGAGTCGGGAAATACGCTCGATTCGCTCCCGGCACCGCCGCGCCGCCCTCTCGCTTCCGCGCGACCCGGCGCCTCTCCCGCAGTCCAAACGGCCCACCCGTCGCACGCCCCCGGACAGCTCCGAATGCGACGGGAACGAGCACACCGCACCTCCCGCGGAGCCCCGGCCGGCGCACACCCCCTGAAGCGGAGACCTCGATGCTGCTGCAAGCTTCCCCGGAGCCGATGCGCGTCGCCACGTGGGCGCGGACGATCAAGCCGTCCACGATCAACGAGATGCTGAAGCTCACGGCCGGGCCGGGGCTGACCTCGTTCGCGTTGGGCCTTCCCGCGCCGGAGCTCTTCCCCACGGAGAAGTACGCCCGGGCGGCCGAGCGGGTGCTGACCACCGACCCGCGGGCGCTCCAGTACGGCCCGGCGTTCCGGCCGCTGAAGGCGCAGATCGTGGAGATCATGCGCGCCCGGGGCGTGGAGTGCACCGAGGAGCAGGTGGTGGTGACGGCGGGGGCGCAGCAGGCGCTCAGCATCCTTTCGCGCTTCCTGCTGGACCCGGGCGGGCAGCTATTGCTGGAGCAGGTGGCGTACACCGGCTTCCAGCAGGTGTACGAGCCCTTCCAGCCGGAGCTGCTGGTGGTTCCCACCAGCCTGGAGCGGGGGATCGACGTCGACGCGGTGGAGGCGTATCTTGCCGCCGGCGCGAAGCCCGCCTTCATGTACGTGGTGTCGGACGGCCACAACCCGCTGGGGATCAGCCTGGACGTGGAGAGCCGCGACCGCCTGGTGGCGCTGGCGCGCCGCTACGGCGTCCCCATCGTGGAGGACGACGCGTACGGCCTGCTGTACTACGGCGAGGAGGGCTCGGGCCTCCTCCCCATGCGGGCCCAGGAGGACGAGTGGGTGTTCTACGTGGGATCGTTCTCCAAGGTGCTGGCGCCGGCGGCGCGGGTGGGGTGGATCATCGCCCCCAGGCACCTGGTCCCGGCCATCTCGGGAACCAAGGACGCCTGCGACCTGGACATGAACAACTTCGCCCAGCGGGTCGTCTCGGCCTTCCTGGCGGAGGGGTACCTGGACGCCCACCTGGACATGCTCCGCCGGGAGTACCGGACCCGCCGCGACCTGATGGACGCGGCGCTGCGCGAGCACTTCCCGGCGGGCACGCGCTGGCGCGTCCCCAGCAACGGGGCGCTGATGTGGGCGGAGCTCCCCGAGGAGATCGACTGCGGGGCGCTGCTGCGCGAGGCGGTGGACACGGAGCGCGTGGCCTACGTTCCCGGGAACGCCTTCACCACGGACGGGTCGCGCCACGCGCGCAACTGCATGCGGCTCAACTTCTCCTTCCCCGGACGGGAGGAGATCCGGGAAGGGATCGCCGCGCTCGGCAGGGTGATGAGGGCGCACGCGGCGTAGGGGCGCCTTTCCGCGCGGCCGGGAGGTCGGGGGGCGGGAAACCGCCCTTTTTCCGTTTATCTGCCATCGCATGACCGATCTCTTCAGTCGGCTGGACCAGCTGTCCCCCGCCAAGCGGGCGCTGCTGGAGAAGCTGGCGGCCCGCGGCGGCGGCCCCCCCGCGGCGGACGCTCCGCGGGGGGCCGGCGAGGCCGCTCCCGGGCCCGCGCCGCCGGGCCTCGGCCCCGAGGCGCCCGCCGCCCCCCGGCCGATGCCGCGCGGGGACGCGGCGCCGCTCTCCTTCGCGCAGGAGCGGCTCTGGTTCATGGACCGGCTGCAGCCGGGGGAGGCGGCGTACCACGTCGCCTACCGGGTGGGCGTGGACGGACCGCTGGACGCGGCGGCGCTGCGGCGCGCGCTCTCGGGGGTCGCGGCGCGCCACGAGGCGCTGCGGACGGTCTTCGAGGAGCGCGGCGACGGCGCGGTGCAGGTGGTGGCCCCCCCGGCGCCCGTTGCCCTGCCGCTGGTGGACCTGTCCCGGCTGCGCCCCGCGGCGCGGGAGCGGACCTCGCGCGCCCTGGCGCGCGAGGAGGCGGTGCTGCCGTTCGACCTGCGGCGGGGGCCGCTCCTGCGCGCGGCGCTCCTCCGGCTGGACGGCGGGGAGCACGCGCTGCTGTTGACCCTCCACCACGTGGTCACGGACGGGTGGAGCATGGGCGTGCTCTTCCGCGAGCTGTCGGCGCTGTACGCGGCGGCGACGGGCGGGGACGAGGCGGATCTCCCGCCGCTCCCGCTCCAGTACGCGGACTTCGCCGTGTGGCAGCGGCAGCGGCTGCGCCCGGGGGGCGGTACGCTGGAGCGCGAGCTGGACTTCTGGCGCGGGCGTCTGGCGGGGGCGCCGGCACTCCTGGAGCTGCCGGCGGACCACCCGCGCGGCGCGGCGCGCGGGCGGCCGGGCGGCCAGGTGGAGCTCGCCGTGCCGGCGGAGACGGCCGCGGCGCTGCGCCGCCTGGGGCGGGCGGAGGGGACCACGCCGTTCATCACGCTGCTCGCCGCGTTCCAGCTCCTCCTGTCGCGCTACGCGGGGCAGGACGAGGTGGTGGTGGGCACGCCCATCGCCGGACGCACGCACCGCGAGCTGGAGGCGCTGGCCGGCTTCTTCGTCAACGCGCTCGCCGTGCGCGTGGACGTGTCGGGCGACCCGACGTTCCGCGCGCTGCTGCGGCGCACGCGCGAGGCCGTGCTGGGGGCCTTCGCGCACCAGGAGGTGCCCTTCGAGCGGCTGGTGGAGGAGCTCCAGCCGGAGCGCTCCCCCGGCCGCTCGCCCGTCTTCCAGGCGATGTTCACGCTGCACGGCGGCGACGGCCCCGGGCTGCGGCTCCCCGGCGCCCGGACCGAGGTGGAGGAGGTGTGGTCCGGGCGGGCCAAGTTCGACGTGTCGGTGGCGCTGCGCGACGGCGGCGGCGCGCTCTCCGGGACCTTCGCGTACGACGCGGCCCTCTTCGAGCGGGCGACGGCGGAGCGCATGGCGGCGCACTTCGTCGCGCTGCTGGGTGCGGCCGCCGCGGCTCCGGGCGACCGCGTGTCCGCGCTTTCGCTGGTGGACGAGGCGGAGCGCCGCCGGCTGGAGGCGTGGAACGACACCGACCGCGGCGACCCGGGCCTCCTCGCCCACGAGATGTTCGCGCGGCAGGCGGCGCGCACGCCGGACGCGCCGGCGGTGGCGTGCGGCGCGGAGCGGATGAGCTACGCGCAGCTGGACGCGGCCTCCGGCCGCATCGCGCGGGCGCTGCGGGAGATGGGGGTGCGCGCGGAGTCGCGGGTGGCGGTGTTCCTGGAGCGCTCGGTGGAGATGGTGGCCGCGGTGCTGGGAGTGCTCAGGGCCGGGGGCGCGTACGTGCCGCTGGACCCGGAGTACCCGGCGGAGCGGCTGCGGCTGGTGCTGGAGGACGCCAATCCGCACCTGCTCCTTTCGCGCGCACCGCTGGCGGCGAAGCTCCCCGGGCGGGGGCTGGCGGCGCTGTTCCTGGACCGCGACGCGGCGCGGATCGCGGCGATGGACGCCGGGCCGGTGGAGGGCGGCGCCGGGCCGGACGGCCTGGCGTACGTCATCTACACCTCGGGGTCCACGGGCACGCCCAAGGGGGTGCTGGTGGAGCACCGCGGACTCGCCGGCCTGCTGCGGGCGGCGCGCGAGGAGTTCGGCTTCCGCGAGGGCGACGTGGCGGCGGCGCTGGCCTCCTTCGCCTTCGACATCTGGGGCTTCGAGACGCTGGCGCCGCTGGCGGCCGGGGGCGCCGTGCGCCTGGTGCCGCGCGAGCGGGTGATGGACGCGCGGGCGCTGCTGGAGGAGTGCCGCGACGCCACGCTCCTGCACGCGGTGCCCGCGCTGATGCGGCAGGTGGTGGAGGCGGGGCGCGGCGCGCTCCCGGCGGCGCGGCGCCTGTTCGTGGGCGGCGACGTGGTGCCGCCCGAGCTGCTGGAGGCGATGCGGGCCACCTTCCCCCGGGCGGAGACGCGCGTCCTCTACGGTCCCACGGAGGGGACGGTGCTCGCCTCCAGCCACCCGCTGGCGGGCGGGCCCGTGCCGGCGCGCCCGGTGATCGGCCGGCCGCTGGGGAACGTGCGGCTGTACGTGGCCGGCGGGGCGGGGGAGCTGCTCCCCGCGGGGATCCCGGGGGAGCTGCTGATCGGCGGGGCGGGGGTGGCGCGCGGCTACCTGGGCCGCCCGGGGCTGACGGCGGAAAAGTTCGTCCCGGACGCCTTTTCGGGGGCGGCGGGGGCGCGGCTGTACCGCACCGGCGACCGGGTCCGCCGGCTGGCGGACGGGACGCTGGAGTTCCTGGGGCGCGTGGACTTCCAGGTCAAGATCCGCGGCTTCCGCATCGAGCCCGGCGAGGTCGAGGCGGCGCTCCTCCGCCACCCGGAGGTGCACGACTCCGCCGTGGTGGCGCGCGAGGACCGCCCGGGCGAGCGGCGCCTGGTGGCCTACGTGGTGCCGGAGCCCGGGGCCGCGCCCGCGCGGGACGCGCTGCGCGCCTGGCTGCGCGACCGCCTGCCGGAGCACATGGTCCCGGGCGCCCTGGTGGTGGTGGACGCCCTCCCGCTGACGCCCGAGGGAAAGGTCGACCGGCGGGCGCTCCCCGCGCCGGCATCGTCCCCGGACGACCCGGCCGAGGGCGCGCCGCGCACCCCGGAGGAGGAGATCGTCGCCGGGATCTGGGCGGACGTGCTCGGGACCGAGCGCGTCGGCATCCACGACGACTTCTTCCAGCTGGGCGGCCACTCGCTCCTGGCGACGCGGGTGGTGTCCCGGGTGCGGGCGCTGCTCGGGGCGGAGCTGCCGCTGCGCGCGCTCTTCGAGTCGCCCACCGTGGCGGGGATCGCCGCCGAGCTGCGCAGCCACGGCGGCGTGGCGGCCCTCCCCCTCGTCCCCGCGCCGCGCGGCCGCCCGCTCCCCCTGTCGTTCTCGCAGCAGCGGCTCTGGTTCCTGGACCGGATGGAGCCGGTCAACGCGCACCACAACATCCCGTTCGCCCTGCGGCTGGAAGGGCCGCTGGACCCCGGGGCGCTGGAGAGGGCGCTGGCGGAGGTGGTGCGGCGCCACGAGGCGCTGCGCACCGTGTTCCGCGAGGACGACGGGGGGCCGGTGCAGGTGGTTCTCCCGGCGGACGGGTTCCGCCTCCCGGTGGTGGAGCTGGGCGGGCTCCCGCAGGCGGAGCGCGAGCGGGCGATGCGGGTGCGCGCGGAGGCCGAGCTGGGCCGCCCGGTGGACCTGGAGGCGGGTCCGCTGATGCGCGCGGCGCTGCTCGGGATGGGCCGCGACGAGCACGTGCTGCTGCTGATGGTGCACCACGCGGCGGGCGACGCGTGGTCGTTCGGGGTGCTGTACCGCGAGCTTTCCCGGCTGTACGCGGCCTTTCTCGCCGGCGAGCCGTCGCCGCTGGCGCCGCTCCCCGTGCAGTACGGCGACTACGCCGCGTGGCAGCGCGAGCACCTGCGCGGCGACACGCTGGAGCGGCAGGTGGCCTTCTGGCGCGAGCGCCTGGAGGGGGCGCCGCCGCTACTGGAGCTACCGATGGACCGGCCCCGCCCCGCGCTCCAGACGCACCGCGCCGGCGAGGTCGCGTTCACGCTCCCCGCCGCGCTGCGCTCCCGCCTGCGCGAGCTGGACCGGCGCGAGGGCGTGACGCCGTTCATGACCGTCCTCGCGGCGCTGGCCGTGCTCCTGCGCCGCCTTTCCGGGCAGGACGACGTGGTGGTGGGCACCCCCATCGCCGGCCGCACGCGCGCGGAAACGGAGGGGCTGATCGGCTTCTTCGTGAACATGCTGGCGCTGCGCACGGACCTGTCCGGCGACCCGTCGTTCCGGGAACTGCTGGGGCGCGTGCGGGAAGCGACGCTGGGCGCCTACGCGCACCAGGACGTCCCCTTCGAGAAGCTGCTGGAGGAGCTGCGCGTCCAGCGGAGCCTGGGCCACGCGTCCGTCTACCAGGTGTCGATGGTCCTGCACAACGCGGATGTCGGCCTGCCGGAGCTGGAGGGCGTGCGCGCCTCGATCGTGGCGCTGAAGAACAGGTCGACGCCGTTCGACCTGACGCTGGTGGTGGCGGAGACGGCGGACGGCGGGATGCGCGGCTCGCTCATCTACAACGCGGACCTGTTCGACGAGGCCACGGCCGCCGCCCACGCGGCGCTGCTCCGGGCCGTTCTGGAGGACGCCGCCGCGCGGCCGGACGCGCCGATCTCCACGATCGCGCCGGTGCTGGAGGAGGAACGCGCGATGCAGCTGGAGCGGTGGAGCGCCACCGCGCGCGGCCTGCCCTCGCACCGCCCCGTGCACCAGCTCCTCCGCGAGGCGGCGCGGCGCGCGCCGGACGCTCCCGCGGTCGTGCAGGCAGGCGCGGAAACGCTGTCGCACGCGGAGCTTCACCGCCGCGCCGACGCCCTCGCCCGCCGCCTGGCCGGCCTCGGCGTCGCGCCGGAGACGCGCGTCGCCCTGTGCCTGGAGCGCTCGCCCGAGATGCTGGTGGCCGTGCTCGCCGTCCTCAAGGCGGGTGGCTGCTACGTGCCGGTCGATCCCGCCTACCCGCCCGAGCGCATCCGCTACGTGCTCGCCGACAGCGGCGCCCGCGTGCTGCTGACCCAGCAGCGGCTGCTCGGGACGCTCCCCGAGTTCGCGGGCGAGGTCGTCGCGTGCGATACCCCCCTCCCCCCGGCCCCCTCCCCCGCAAGGGGAGAGGGGGAGCACGACAACGTAGAACCCGAGGGTCAGGAAGCCCTCCCCCAGAATTGGGGGAGGGTGGCGAGCCTAAGCGAGCCGGGTGGGGGCCCTCCCGCGGACGCCAGCTCGGTCTCCGTCGACCCCGACAACGCCGCCTACGTCATCTACACCTCGGGCTCCACCGGCCGGCCCAAGGGCGTCGTCGTCTCCCACGGCGCCCTGGCCAGCTACGCCTCCGCGGCCGTCGGCCTCTACGGCGTCGGGCCCGGCGACCGGGTGCTCCAGTTCGCATCGCTCAGCTTCGACGCCAGCGCGGAGGAGATCTACCCCGCGCTCCTGGGCGGCGCCTGCCTGGTCCTGCGCACCGACGAGATGCTGGCGGACGCGGCCACCTTCCTCGCGCGCTGCGATGCCTGGGGCGTTTCCGTGCTCGACCTGCCCACCGCGTACTGGCACGAGCTGACCGCGGAGCTGGAGCGCGGCGCGCTCCGTCTGCCCGGGGCGGTGCGCCTGGTGATCATCGGCGGGGAGCGCGCGCTGCCCGAGCGCGTGGCCGCCTGGCGCAGGCAGGTGGGCGACGGCGTCCGCCTGGTCAACACCTACGGGCCCACCGAGGCCACCGTCGTCGCCACGCTCGCCGAGCTCCAGGGCAGGGACGAGCCGCCCCTGCGGCCGGACCAGCCGCCGCCGCCGGTGCCCATCGGGCGACCGGTGCCGGGCGGGCGCGTCTACGTTCTCGATCCGGACATGCGCCCGCTGCCGCTCGGTGCGCGCGGCGAGCTGTACGTGGGCGGGGCGGGCGTGGCGCGCGGCTACCTGGGGCGGCCCGAGCTGACGGCGGAGCGCTTCGTCCCCGACCCGTTCGCGGCGGAAGGGGGCGCGCGGCTGTACCGCACGGGCGACGTGGCGCGCTGGCGCAGGACGGGGGAGCTGGAGTTCGCGGGGCGCGCGGACGAGCAGGTCAAGGTGCGCGGCTTCCGCGTGGAGCCGGGCGAGATCGAGGACGTGCTGCTGCGCCACCCGGCGGTGCGCGAGGCGGTGGTCGCCGCGCGCGAGGACGAGCCCGGGCGCACGCGGCTCGTCGGCTACGTCGTCACCATCGGCCAGGCGCCGTCCGTCGCCGAGCTGAGGGCGCACCTCAAGGGCGAGCTGCCGGAGCACATGGTGCCGGCGGCGTTCGTGGTCCTGGACGCGCTGCCCAGGACCGGGAGCGGCAAGATCGACCGGCGCGCGCTCCCCGCCCCGGAGGCGGCGGGCGCGCCCGCGGACGCGTACGTGGCGCCGCGGACGGAGACGGAGCGGCGCCTGGCGGAGATCTGGGCTGCGGTGCTGCGGGTGGAGCGCGTGGGCGCGAGCGACGACTTCTTCGAGCTGGGCGGCCACTCGCTCCTGGCGACGCAGGTGGTCTCCCGCGTCCGGCGGGTGTTCGGGGCCGAGCTGCCGCTGCGCGCCGTCTTCGAGCACCCCACCCTGGCCGCGCTGGCGATGGCGGTGGGGGAGGCTCGGCAGGCGTCCGCCCCACCGGTCGTCCCGCGCGACCGCTCCGTGCCGGCTCCGCTCTCGCTCCCCCAGCAGCGGCTCTGGTTCCTGGACCGGATGGAGCCGGTCAACGCGCACTTCAACATCGCCGTCGCGCTGCGGCTCTCGGGCCCGCTGGACGCCGCGGTGCTGGAGCGCTGCTTCACGGAGATCGTCCGCCGGCACGAGTCGCTGCGCACCGTGTTCCGCGACACGGGGGACGGGGCGGTGCAGGTGGTCGCCCCCCCGGCGGACTTTCCGCTCCCCGTCTGCGACCTGTCCCGCCTCCCCGCGGACCGGCGGGACGCGGAAGCGCTGCGGGTCGCGGGCGGCGAGGCCGGGCGCCCGGTGGACCTGGAAGCGGGCCCGCTGGTGCGCATCCGGCTGCTGCGGCTCGCGCCCCGGGAGCACGTGCTGTTGCTGCTGGTGCACCACGCGGTGGCGGACGCGTGGTCGTTCGGGGTGATGTACCGCGAGCTGGCGGCGCTGTACCCGGCGTTCGCGCGCGGCGCGCCGTCGCCGCTCCCCGAGCCCGCGCTGCAGTACGCGGACTTCTCCGCGTGGCAGCGGGAGCGGCTCGCGGGCGACACGCTGGAGCGGCAGCTCGCCTTCTGGCGGGAGAGGCTGAGGGACGCGCCCGCGCTTCTGGAGCTGCCGACGGACCGGCCGCGCCCCGCCGTGCAGACGCACCGCGCCGGCATGCACACGCTGGCCGTTCCTCCCGCGGCCGCCGGGGCGCTGCGGGAGGCCGCCCGCCGCGCGGGGGCGACGCTCTTCATGGTGCTGCTCGCCGGGTACGCGGCGACGCTGCGGCGCTACGCCGGCCAGGACGACGTGGTGGTGGGGACGCCCATCGCCGGGCGGACGCGCGCCGAGACGGAGGGGATGATCGGCTTCTTCGTCAACATGCTCCCCATGCGCACCGACCTGTCCGGCGATCCCACCTTCGCGGAGCTGCTGGGGCGCGTGCGCGAAGCGACGCTGGGCGCCTACGCGCACCAGGACGTGCCCTTCGAGAAGCTGCTGGAGGAGCTGGACGTCCCGCGCAGCCTGGGCCACGCCGCCGTCTACCAGGTGTCCATCAACCTCCCGGACGCAGGGGGGTCGACGCTGGAGCTGCCGGGGATCCGCGTGTCGCCCGCGAGCACGGGCGTGCGGGCCACGGCGCTGGACCTGGTCCTCACCGCCGGCCCCACGCGGGACGGGGGGCTGTACCTTGCCGCCACCTACAACGCCGACCTGTTCGACGCGGCCACCGCCGGGGCCATGGCCGCGTACATGGCCCGCGTCCTCGCCGAAGGCGCCGCCGACCCGTCGCGCCGCCTGTCGGCGCTCAGCCCGCTCCTGGACGACGAGCGGGCGATGCAGCTGGAGCGATGGAGCTCCACCGCGCGCGGCCTGCCCTCGCACAGGCCGGTGCACCAGCTCCTCCGCGAGGCGGCGCTGCGCACTCCGGATGCCCCCGCCGTGGTGCAGGCGGGCGCGGAAACGCTGTCGCACGCGGAGCTTCACCGCCGCGCCGACGCCCTCGCCCGCCGCCTGGCCGGCCTCGGCGTCGCGCCGGAGACGCGCGTCGCCCTGTGCCTGGAGCGCTCGCCCGAGATGCTGGTGGCCGTGCTCGCCGTCCTCAAGGCGGGTGGCTGCTACGTGCCGGTCGATCCCGCCTACCCGCCCGAGCGCATCCGCTACGTGCTCGCCGACAGCGGCGCCCGCGTGCTGCTGACCCAGCAGCGGCTGCTCGGGACGCTCCCGGAGTTCGCGGGGGAGGTCGTGGTGTGCGATACCCCCCTCCCCCCGGCCCCCTCCCCCGCAAGGGGGGAGGGGGAGCACGACAACGTAGAACCCGAGGGTCAGGAAGCCCTCCCCCAGAATTGGGGGAGGGTGGCGAGCCTGAGCGAGCCGGGTGGGGGCGCCCCCGCCGACGCCAGCGGGATTTCCGTCGACCCCGACAACGCCGCGTACGTCATCTACACCTCCGGCTCCACCGGCAGGCCCAAGGGCGTCGTCGTCTCCCACGGCGCCCTGGCCAGCTACGCCTCCGCGGCCGTCGGCCTCTACGGCGTCGGGCCCGGCGACCGGGTGCTCCAGTTCGCATCGCTCAGCTTCGACGCCAGCGCGGAGGAGATCTACCCCGCGCTCATGGGCAGCGCCTGCCTGGTCCTGCGCACCGACGAGATGCTGGCGGACGCGGCCACCTTCCTCGCGCGCTGCGATGCCTGGGGCGTTTCCGTGCTCGACCTGCCCACCGCGTACTGGCACGAGCTGACCGCGGAGCTGGAGCGCGGCGCGCTCCGCCTGCCCGGGGCGGTGCGCCTGGTGATCATCGGCGGGGAGCGCGCGCTGTCCGAGCGCGTGGCCGCCTGGCGCAGGCAGGTGGGCGACGGCGTCCGCCTGGTCAACACCTACGGGCCCACCGAGGCCACCGTCGTCGCCACGCTGGCGGAGCTCCAGGGCAGGGACGAGCCGCCCCTGCGGCCGGACCAGCCGCCGCCGCCGGTGCCCATCGGGCGACCGGTGCCGGGCGGGCGCGTCTACGTTCTCGATCCGGACATGCGCCCGCTGCCGCTCGGTGCGCGTGGCGAGCTGTACGTGGGCGGGGCCGGCGTGGCGCGCGGCTACCTGGGGCGGCCGGACCTGACGGCGGAGCGCTTCGTCCCCGACCCGTTCGCGGTGGAAGGGGGCGCGCGGCTGTACCGCACGGGCGACGTGGCGCGCTGGCGCAGGACGGGGGAGCTGGAGTTCGTGGGGCGCGCGGACGAGCAGGTCAAGGTGCGCGGCTTCCGCGTGGAGCCGGGCGAGATCGAGGACGTGCTGCTGCGCCACCCGGCGGTGCGCGAGGCGGTGGTCGCCGCGCGCGAGGACGAGCCCGGTCGCACGCGGCTCGTCGGCTACGTCGTCACCATCGGCCAGGCGCCGTCCGTCGCCGAGCTGAGGGCGCACCTCAAGGGCGAGCTGCCGGAGCACATGGTGCCGGCGGCGTTCGTGGTCCTGGACGCGCTGCCCAGGACCGGGAGCGGCAAGATCGACCGGCGCGCGCTCCCCGCCCCGGAGGCGGCGGGCGCGCCCGCGGACGCGTACGTGGCGCCGCGGACGGAGACAGAGCGGCGCCTGGCGGAGATCTGGGCTGCGGTGCTGCGGGTGGAGCGCGTGGGCGCGAGCGACGACTTCTTCGAGCTGGGCGGGCACTCGCTGCTGGCGATGCGGCTGGCGTCGCGCGTGCGCCAGGCGTTCGGGATCGAGCTGCCGCTGCGCGCCGTCTTCGAGCGCCCCACCGTGGGCGGGCTGGCGGCGCTGCTCCCGGCGGAGACGGTCCCCGCGGCCGACGCGATCGGGGCCGCGGCGCCGGCCCTGGAGGACCAGCTCCTGGAAGGGCTCGACGCGCTGTCCGATGCCGACGTCGAGCGGCTGCTGGCCGAGCTTTCCTCCGACGGGAGCCCCACCTCGTGAGCGACGCGGCGGGCGGGGCGGACGGCCTTTCCGGCGCGGAGAAGCGGCGGCGGCTGGAGGAGATCCTGCGCAGGCGCGCGGCGGAGTCGCGCACGTACCCGGTGTCCTTCGCGCAGCAGCGCCTCTGGTTCCTGGACCGGCTGGAGCCCGGGTCCTCCGCGTACGACCTGGTCTCCGCCGCGCGGCTGGACGGGGCGCTGCGCGTGGACGTGCTGGAGCGGGCGCTCGCCGAGATCGTCCGGCGCCACGGGGCGCTGCGCACGGTCTTCGCCACGCTGAACGGCGAGCCGGTGCAGGTGGTCGCGCCTGCCGCCGCCGGGCCGCACATCCGGGTGGAGGAGGTGTCCGGGCCGGAGGAGGAGCGCCGCGCCCGCGCCGCCGCGCTCGTCGCCGGGGAGGGCCACCTCCCGTTCGACCTGGCCCGCGGCCCGCTCCTGCGCGTGACGCTGCTGCGCGCCGGCGCGGAGCAGCACGTCCTGGTGGTCGCCATGCACCACGTGGTCACCGACGGGTGGAGCATGGGCGTGTTCTTCGGCGAGCTGTGGACGCTGTACGGCGCCTTCCTGGACGACCGTCCGTCGCCGCTGCCGGAGCTCGCCGTGCAGTACGCCGACTACGCGGTGTGGCAGCGCAAGCAGCTGACCGGCGAGGCCCTGGACGCCCAGCTCGCCTTCTGGCGCGAAGCCCTGGACGGGGCCCCGCCCCTGCTGGAGCTGCCCATCGACCGGCCGCGCCCCGCCTCCCGGGCGCGGCGCCCCGGCGCGCGGCACCGCTTCGCCGTGGACGCGGAGCTCGCCGCGGCGCTGCGCGAGCTGGGCCGCGGCGAGGGGGCGACGCCGTTCATGACCGCGCTCGCCGCCTTCCAGCTGCTCCTGTCGCGCTACGCCGGCGGGGAGGACGTGGTCGTGGGGACGCCCATCGCCGGGCGGACGCGACCCGAGCTGGAGCCGCTGGTCGGCGTGTTCGTCAACACGCTGGCGATCCGGGCGCGGATGGACGGCGACCCCACCTTCCGCGAGCTGCTCCGCCGCACGCGCGAGGCCACGCTGGGCGCCTTCGGGCACCAGGACGTCCCCTTCGAGCGCCTGGTGGAGGAGCTCAGGGTGGAGCGGAGCCTGAGCCACACGCCGCTCTTCCAGGTGATGTTCACCCTTCAGAGCGCGCCCGGGCGCCCGCCGGAGCTCCCCGGTCTGCGGCAGACGCGGCTGCAGCCGCCCGACGACAGCGTCCGGTTCGACCTGGAGCTGGGCCTCGCCGAGCACGCGGACGGGCTGCACGGCGGCTTCGCGTACGACGCCGACCTGTTCGACGCCGCGACCGTGGAGCGGATGGCCGGGCACCTGGCCACCGTGCTCCGCGCCGTCGCCGCCGACCCGGACACGCGCCTGTCCCGCGTCCCGCTCCTGGGCGAGGGCGAGCGCCGCAGCCTGCTGGCGGAGCCGGGCGGCGCGGCCCGCCGGTACCCCGACGCCTGCGTGCACGACCTGATCGTGGAGCAGGCGGCGCGCACCCCCGATGCCGTCGCGGTGCGCTGCGGCGGCGCGGCGCTCACCTACGGCGAGCTGGCCCGCCACTCCGCCCGCCTGGCGGAGCGGCTGCGGGAGCGCGGCGTGGGCCCGGAGACGCGCGTGGGGCTGTGCGTGGAGCGCTCGCCGGAGATGGTGGTGGGCGTGCTCGGCATCCTCCGCGCGGGCGGAGCCTACGTCCCGCTGGATCCCGCCTACCCGGCGGAGCGGCTGCGCTTCGTGCTGGACGACGCGGGGATCTCGCTGGTGGTCGCGACCGCCGCGGGGGCGGCGGCGCTGCCGGGCTTCCGGGGCGGGATCGTCGCGCCGGACGCCCCGCACGGGGAGGGGGACGACGCGGCGGACGGCGGCGCGCTCCCGCACCCGCCGTCCCCCGGCAGCGCGGCGTACGTCATCTACACCTCCGGCTCCACCGGCACGCCCAAGGGCGTCGTAGTGGAGCACCGCGGACTCGCCGGCACCCTGCTCGCCGCGCGCGGGGAGTTCGGCCTGGATGGGTGCGACGTGGCGGCGGTGCTCGCCTCGTACGCCTTCGACATCTGGGCCTTCGAGGCGCTGGCGCCGCTGCTCGCGGGTGGGACCGCGCGCCTGCTCCCGGCCGACGACGTGCTGGACGTGCAGCGGCTCGTGGCGGAGCTGGAGGGCGTCGGCGTGATGCACGCCGTGCCGGCGCTGATGCGCCAGGTGGTGGCGGAGGTGCGGGCGTCCGGGCGAGGGACGCTGCCGCGGATGCGGCTGGCCTTCGTCGGCGGGGACGCCGTGCCGCCCGACCTGCTGGACGAGATGCGCGAGGTGTTCCCGGCCGCCGCGGTGCGCGTCCTCTACGGGCCCACCGAGGCCACGATCCTCGCGTCCAGCCACCTCGTGGCCGGCGGCGGGCGGGTGGAGCGCAGCGTCCTCGGCGCGCCGCTCGGCGAAGCGCGGGCGTACGTGCTGGACGCCCACGGCGAGCCGGTCCCCCCGGGGGTCGCGGGCGAGCTGTACGTGGGCGGGCGCGGCGTGGCCCGGGGCTACCACGGGAGGGCGGAGCTGACTGCGGCCCGGTTCGTCCCCGATCCCTTCGGCGGCGGGGCGCGGGGCGGAGCGCGGCTGTACCGCACCGGCGACCGCGCGCGGCGCCTGGCGGACGACACGCTGGAGTTCCTGGGGCGGACGGACGCGCAGGTCAAGATCCGCGGCTTCCGCATCGAGCCCGGCGAGGTGGAAGCGGCCCTCGCCGCGCACCCCTCGGTGAGCGCGGCCGCCGTCGTGGCGCGCGAGGACGCCGCCCCCGGCGCGCCCGGCGAGCGGCGGCTGGTGGGCTACGCGGTCCCGGACCCGGAGGCGCCGCCCGTGGGCGCGGGCGAGCTGCGCGCCTGGCTCCGCGAGCGCCTGCCGGAGCACATGGTCCCGGGCGAGATGGTGCTGCTGGAGGCCCTGCCGCTCACCGCCACCGGCAAGACCGACCGCCGGGCGCTCCCCGCCCCGGAGCGCCCGCTCGCCGAGCTGGAAGAGGCGCTGGGGCTGCAGCGCACCCCCACCGAGGAGGTGGTCGCCGCCGCCTGGGCCGACGTGCTGCGGCTGCCGCGCGTGGGACCCGCCGAGAACTTCTTCGCGCTGGGCGGGCACTCGCTGCTCGCCACGCAGGTGGTGTCGCGGCTGCGCGCCGCCTTCCGGGTGGACGTCCCCGTGCGCGCGCTCTTCGAGGCCCCCACCGTCGCCGAGCTGTCGGCGCGGGTGGACGCCGCGGTGCGGGCGGGGCAGGGCGTCCAGCTGCCGCCGCTGGTGCGCGCGGATCGAGCGGGGCCGCTGCCCCTGTCGTTCGCGCAGGAGCGGCTCTGGGTGATCGACCGCATGGACCCGGGCGGCTCCGTCTACAACGTGCCGTTCACCCTGCGCCTGCGCGGCGAGCTGGACGAGGGCGCGCTGCGGGCGGCGCTGGACGCCCTGGTGGAGCGGCACGAGTCGCTGCGGACCACCTTCCCCGCGCCGGGGGGCCGCCCGGTGCAGGTGGTGCACCCCGCGGAGGGGGCGACCTGGCGGCTGGAGCCGCTCGACGGCGTGGCGGAGGGAGAGCGGGAGGCGCGCGCCCTCGCCGCCGCCGCGGAGGAGGCGGTGCGGCCCTTCGACCTGGCCGCGGGGCCGCTCTTCCGCGCCGCGCTCTTCCGGGTCGCGGCGGACGACCACCTGCTGGTGCTCGCCCTCCACCACGTGGTCGCCGACGGCTGGAGCGTGGGCGTCCTCTTCCGCGAGCTGAGCGCCCTGTACGCCGCCCTGGTGCGGGGCGAGCCGTCGCCGCTGGCGCCGCTCCCGGTGCAGTACGCCGACTTCGCCGTGTGGCAGCGCGGCTGGCTGGCCGGCGACACGCTGGACCGGCAGGTCGCCTTCTGGCGGGAGCGGCTGGCCGGGGCGCCGCCGCTGCTGGAGCTGCCGACCGACCGGCCCCGCCCGGCGGTGCGGAGCACCCGCGGCGGCGCGCACCACTTCCGCCTCCCCCCCGCGGCGGCCGAGTCGCTGCGCGCCCTCGCCCGCGCCGAGGGAGCGACGCCGTTCATGGCCGCGCTCGCGTGCTTCCAGCTCCTCCTGTCCATCTACTCGCGGCAGGACGACGTCGTCGTGGGCACCCCCGTCGCGGGGCGGACGCACGAGGCGCTGGAGGGGCTGGTGGGGATGTTCGTGAACACCCTGGCGCTGCGGGCCGACCTGGGCGGCGATCCCCCCTTCCGCGAACTGCTGGGCCGGGTGCGCGAGGGGACGCTCGGCGCCTACGGACACCAGGACCTCCCCTTCGAGAAGCTGGTGGACGAGCTGCGGCCGCCGCGCGACCCGGGCCACGCCCCCGTCTTCCAGGTGATGTTCTCGCTGCACAACCTCCCCGCCGCCACGCTCCGGCTCCCGGGGCTGACGCTGGAAGCGGTGGCGACGGAAAGCCGCACCACCAAGTTCGACCTGTCGCTGTCGCTGGCCGAAACCGCCGGCGGGCTCGCCGGCGCGCTGGAGTACGACGCCCACCTGTTCGACGCGGCCTCCATCGGGCGCATGGCCGCGCACCTGGCCACGCTGCTGGAGGGCGCCGCCGCGGAGCCCGCGCGCCGCATCTCGGAGCTGTCGCTGCTGGACGACGCCGCGCGCCTCCGGCTCGCCGCCTGGAACGACACCGCCCGCGAGACGCCGCCCGGCGCGGTCCACGAGCGCATCGCCGAGCACGCGCGTTTCCGCCCGGGCGCCCCCGCGGTATACTTCGGCGGCGCGACGGTCACCTTCGCGGAGCTGGACGCGCGGGCCGCGCGCCTCGCCGCGCGCCTGCGCGCCCTGGGCGTGGGCCCCGAGACCCGCGTGGGCGTCGCCGCCGAGCGCGGCCCCGGCCTGGTCGCCGCCGTGCTGGGGGTGCTGCGCGCGGGGGGGGCCTACGTCCCGCTGGACCCCGCGTACCCCGCCGACCGCCTCGCCTTCATGCTGGCGGACGCCGCGGTGCCCGTCGTGGTGACGCAGCCCTCGCTGGCCGCCCGGCTTCCGGAGTTCGTGGGACTCGTGGTGCTGCTGGACGACGGAGACGCCCCCGGGGAGAGTGGAAACGCCGCGGGCGAGGGCGCACTTTCGCACTCGCCGTTCCCCGAATCCGCCGCCTACGTCGTCTACACCTCCGGCTCCACCGGCCGCCCCAAGGGCGTCGTGGTCACGCACGGGGGATTGGCCTCCTTCACCGCGGCCGCCGCGGCGGAGTGGGGGATCGGGCCGGGCGACACGGTGGCGTCGCACGGGTCGTTCTCGTTCGACGTGTGGGTGCTGGAAGTGCTCCTCCCGCTGGCGGCGGGGGCGGCGGTGCGCCCGGTCCCGCAGGCGAGCGTGCCGGACGTGGACCGGCTGATCGAGGAGCTGGAGCACGTCGGCGACGTGTTCACGGTCCCCGCGCTCGTGCGGGCGATGGCCGCGCGGATGCACCCCGCCGGCCGCACGCTGCCGGGGCTCAAGCGCGTGTACTGCGGCGCCGACGTGGTCCCCCCGGAACTGCTGCGGGAGATGCGGGAGATCTTTCCCGCCGCGGAGCTGCGCGTGGTCTACGGCCCCACCGAAGCCACCGTGGCGTGCAGCGCACTGCGGGTGGGCCACGCCCTCCCGGAGCGCAGCCTGATCGGCTTCGCGCTGGGGAACGTCGCGCTCCACGTGTGCGGGCCGGGCGGCGAGCCGCTCCCCGTGGGAGTGCCCGGCGAGCTGTGCGTGGGCGGGCCGCACGTGGCGCGCGGCTACCTGGGCCGCCCGGAGCTGACGGCCGGGCAGTTCGTCCCCGACCCGTTCGCCGGGACGCCGGGCGCGCGCCTGTACCGCACCGGCGACCGGGTGCGGCGGCTGGACGACGGCGGGCTGGAGTTCCTGGGCCGCATCGACCGGCAGGCCAAGGTGCGCGGCTTCCGCGTGGAGCCGGGGGAGATCGAGAGCGTGCTCGCCCGCCACCCCGGCGTGCGCGCCGCCGTGGCGCTCGTGCGCGAGGACCGCCCCGGCGACCGCCGCGTCGTCGCGTACCTGGAGGCGGATGCCGGCTTCCCCGCCGCGGAGGCGCTGGAGCTGGCGCGCGGCGCCCTCCCGGAGTACATGGTCCCCGCCGCGCTGGTGGTGCTGGACAAGCTTCCGCTGACCCCCACCGGCAAGGTGGACCGCCGGGCGCTCCCCGCGCCGGAAGCGCCCGCGGACGACGGGGACGCCGCCCCGCGCGGCGGCCTGGAACAGGCCATCGCCGCGGTGTGGGAGGAGGTGCTGGGCGTTCCCGTCGCGGGCGTGCACCGCAGCTTCTTCGACCTGGGCGGCAGCTCGCTCCTGGTGGCGCAGGCCGCCTCGCGGTTGGAGGCGGAGCTGGGGATGGGAGTGCCGGTGCTGGAGATCTTCCGGCACCCCACGGTGGCCGCGCTGGCGCGCCGCCTCGCCGGCGGGGGGGAGGAGGAGGCACCGGAGCCTGCGGCCGCGGCCCGGCCGGCGAAGCTGTCGGCGGGGAAGGGAAGGCTGGGGCAGCTGCGCAAACGCACCCGAGACACGGAACGGTAGGCAGATGAGCTGGACGCTCGACCCCGAATACGAGTCCACGCTGACCGGGGCGGAGATCGCCATCGTGGGGATGGCCGGCCGCTTCCCCGGCGCCGAGGACCTGGACGCGTTCTGGCGCAACCTGCTGGCCGGCGCCGACACGCTCTCCCGCTTCTCGCGCGGGGAGCTGGAGCGCGCCGGGATCCCGGCGGAGCTGATCGACGGCGGCTGGGTGCCCGCCGCCGGGGAGATCCCCCGCCCGGACCTGTTCGACGCCGCCTTCTTCGGCTTCACGGCGCGCGAGGCGGAGATCACCGACCCGCAGCACCGCATCCTCCTGGAGTGCTGCTGGGAGGCCATGGAGCACGCCGGCTACGACCCGGCCCGCGTCCCCGGGCCGGTGGGCGTCTTCGCCGGGTCCGGCGGGAGCCGCTACCTCAACGTCAACCTGGCCAGCAACCCCGAGCTGGTCGCGCTCGCCGGGCGGATGGAGGTCACCCTCGCCAACGAGATCGACTTCCTCACCACGCGCGTGTCGTACAAGATGGATCTGCGCGGCCCCAGCGTCCCGGTGAGCACCGCGTGCTCCACGGGGCTGGTGGCGACGCACTTCGCCTGCCGCTCGCTGCTGGCCGGCGAGTGCGACCTGGCGCTCGCCGGCGGCGTGTCCGTGGCCCACCCCACGGTGGGCTACCCGTACCAGGAGGGCGGGATCTCGTCGCCGGACGGGTGCTGCCGCTCGTTCGACGCGGAGGCTCGCGGCTCGGTGGCCAGCTCCGGCGCCGGGGTGGTGCTCCTGCGGCGGCTGGAGGACGCGCTCGCCGACGGCGACACCATCCACGCGGTGATCCGGGGCTCCGCCGTCAACAACGACGGGGCGGGAAAGATCGGCTTCACCGCGCCCGGGATCGACGGGCAGGCGCGGGTGATCGCCGACGCCCTCGCCATGGCCGAGGTGGAGCCGGCCACCGTGGGCTTCGTGGAGGGGCACGGCTCCGGGACGCCGCTCGGCGACCAGATCGAGATGACCGCGCTCCGGAAGGTGTTCGCGGACGGGGAGCGCGCGCCGGGGACGCTGGTGGTGGGGTCCGTGAAGAGCAACATCGGCCACTGCAACGCCGCGGCGGGCGCCGCAGGGCTGATCAAGGCCGCGCTGGCGGTCCGGCACGGCACGGTGCCGCCCACCGTCCACTTCCGCGGCAGCGACGAGCGGCTGGGGCTGGCCGCCACCCCGCTGTACGTCAGCGCCCGCGCCGAGCCGTGGAGGGTGGAGGGCCCCCGGCGCGCCGGGGTGTCGTCGTTCGGGCTGGGCGGCACCAACGCGCACGTGGTGCTGGAGGAGCCCCCCGCCCCCGCGCCCTCCGATTCCGCCGCGGAGTGGCAGCTGCTTGTGCTGAGCGCCCGCAGCGAGGCCGCGCTCGGCGCCGCACGCGACCGGCTGCGCGCGCACCTGGAGGCCCACCCGGAGCTGCCGCTGGCGGACGTGGCGTGGACGCTCCAGGCGGGGCGCGCGCAGTGGGAGCACCGCTTCGCCGCGGCGTGCCGCGACGCGGCCGGGGCCGCGCGCGCGCTTGCGGAGTGCGGCGCGGACGCCGCCGCCGGCATGGTCCGCGGCGACGCCGCGGAGCCGCGCCGCGCCCCGCTCCCCCCGCCGGAGGCGCGGGGCGAGGCGCTGCGCGCCGCGCTTGCCGCGCTGGGGCGCGAGTGGGCCGCGGGCGCCGCGGTGGACTGGGCCGCCCTGCACGGGGGCGGGCGCCGCCGGCGGGTGCCGCTCCCCACCTACCCCTTCGAGCGCGCGCGCTACTGGGTGGACGCCCGCGCCCCGCGCGCGGCCTCCGCGGAACGCCCCGCCGAGGCCGCCGTCCCGCGCCGCGCCCCGCGCCCCGCCGTCATGACCGACTACGTGGCGCCCGCCGGCGACCTGGAGCTCAAGGTGGCGGAGGTGTGGGAGGAGCTGCTGGGGATCGAGGGGATCGGCGCGTACGACGACTTCCTGGAGCTGGGCGGCCACTCGCTTCTGGGCATCCGCCTCCTCGGCCGGCTGCGCGAGCACTTCCAGATCGAGCTCGCGCCCGACGCCCTGTACACGGCGCCCACCGTCTCGGAGATGTCGGCGCTGATCGAGGCCGTGCTCCTGGCAGAGATCGAGGCGCTCGGCGACGACGAGCTGCTCGAGCTCACCTGACGCGGCGCCGTCCCGGGCGGGGGCGGTCGACAGCGACGCCCCCATCCACGTAACTTGTACGCAGGCTCCCGCGCGCCGCGGCGCCCCGCGCGGCGGGGCGGCCGTACGGAAGCGGACAGCAACAGCAGGCCGGCCCGTCCCGGCCCACGATCCACCCCGAGAGCCATGCCCGAGAACAACGCGGGAACGAGGGAGGCGGCGCTCGCCGCCGCGAGGCAGGCGCTCCTCCAGAAGCGCATCCAGGGCGGGAGCGCCGCCGCCGCGCCCCGGGGAATCCCCCGGCGGCCGGACCGCGGGCGCGCGCCGGCCTCGTTCGCGCAGCAGCGCCTGTGGTTCCTGGACCAGCTCGCCCCCGGGAACGCTTCGTACAACATCCCCGTCCCGGTGCGGATCGAGGGGCCGCTGGACCCCGCGGTGCTGGAGCGGGCCCTCCGCGAAGTGGTGCGGCGCCAGGAAGCGCTGCGCACCGTCTTCCACGCTGACGAGTCGGGCGCCCCCGTGCAGGTGATCTCCCCCGCGGCGGAATTCACGCTCGCGGTGAGCGGCCTGGACGCGGTGCCGGAGGAGGAGCGCGCCGCCGAGCTGCGGCGGCGCGTCCGCGAGGAGGCCGCGCGCCCGTTCGACCTGGCGGCAGGCCCCCTCTTCCGGGCCGAGTTCGTGCGCGTGGCCGCCGGCGAGCACCTGCTGCTGATGTCGGTGCACCACACCGTGGGCGACGGCTGGTCCACCCGCCTGCTGCTGCGGGAGATCGCCGCGCTGTACGGCGCCTTCGCGCGCGGGCTCCCCTCGCCGCTCCCCGGGCTGCGCGTGCAGTACGGCGACTTCGCCGTGTGGCAGCGGAACCGGCTGCAGGGCGCCGCCTTCGAAAGGGAGGTGGCGTACTGGACGGAAAAGCTGCGCGGCGTCCCGCCGCTCCTGGATCTCCCCGCCGACCACCCCCGCCCGGCCGTCCACGGCCACCGCAGCGGGCACCAGCCGCTGTCGGTCGGCCCGGAGGCCACGGACCGGCTGCGGGCGCTCGCGCGCGAGGAGGGGGCGACGATGTTCAACGTCGTGCTCGCCGCGCTCGCCGCGCACCTGGGGCGCTACGCCCGCCAGGACGACGTGGTCATAGGCGTCCCCGTGGACAACCGGGCCCTCCCCGAGCTGGAGGAGATCGTCGGCGTCTTCCTCAACACGCTCCCCATCCTCACCTCGCTGGCGGGGGACCCGCCGCTGCGCGAGCTGGTGCGCCGGGCCCGCGCGGAAACGGCCGGGGCGCTGGCCCACCAGGACGTGCAGTTCGAGAAGCTGGTGGACGAGCTGAAGATCGAGCGGGACCTGAGCTACCCGCCCGTCTTCCAGGTGATGCTCACCTTCGCCGAGGGCGGCGGACCGGGCGGCGCCGCGCCGGGCACCGAAGGGGCGGGGGACGGGGTCGTGTTCGTCCCCATGAGCGGCGACCCGGGGACCGTGTCGTTCGACCTGGTGCTGGCGGCGGGCGCCGGCCCCGGCGGGATCCGCGGCGGGTGGACGTACAGCGCCGAGCTGTTCGAGCCCGCCGCCATGGAGCGCATGGCCCGCGAGTTCGAGCGGATGCTGGAGCGCGCCGCGGCCGCCCCCGACCTCCCCCTGTCCGGGCTGTCGGGGCTCGACGGCGCGGAGCGGGACGCGGTGCTGGTGGAGTGGAACCGCACGGAGCGCGCGCTCCCGGCCGACGGCGGGCTGCACGGCATGTTCGAGGCGGCCGCGAGGCGCACGCCCCACGCCGCGGCGCTGGTGGGGGACGGCGGGCGCTGGACGTTCGCGGAGCTGGACCGGCGCGCCGGCCGCCTCGCCGCCGCGCTGCGGGCGCGCGGCGTGGGGCCGGAGGCGCGTGTGGCGGTGTGCACCGGGCGCGGCATGGAGATGGTGGCCGCGATCCTCGCCGTCCTCAAGGCCGGCGGCGCCTACGTCCCCGTGGACCCCGCGTACCCGCAGGGGCGCATCTCCCACCTGCTGGCGGACTCCGGCGCCCGCCTGCTGCTCACCGACGCGGCCACGCAGGGCGCCCTGCCGCCCTTCGCGGGCGACGTGCTCCTGCTGGACGCCCCCCCGGCGGCCGGCGGCGAGCCCATCGGCGGGACCCTCCTGGACCCCGGGTGCGCCGCGTACGTGATCTACACCTCCGGCTCCACGGGGACCCCCAAGGGCGTGGTGGTCCCGCACCGGGCCGCCTGCAACACCATCGCCGTCGCCGTGGAGCTGCTGGGCGTGCGGCCCGGCACCCGCGTCGCGCTCACCGCCTCCATCGGCTTCGACGCCGCGGTCCTGGAGCTGTTCCTCCCGCTGGCGGCCGGCGGCGAGCTGCACCTGGTGGACCGGGACACGGTGCGCTCCTCCGACGAGCTGGGCGCGCTCCTCCGCGAGCGCGAGATCGAGGTGTGGGTCACCACCCCCCCGCTGCTGGAGTCGGCCGGCGACGCGCCGCTCCCCGCGCTGCGCGCGCTGGGCGTCGGCGGCGACCGGATCCCGGGCGCGACGGCGAAGCGCTGGTCGGAGGGGCGGCGGATGTACAACCTGTACGGCCCCACCGAGACCGCGGTGTTCTCCACGGCGCACGCGGTCGCGCCGGGAGCGGCGGAGTCGCCGCCCATCGGCCGCCCCGTCGGCAACACCCGCGTGTACGTGCTGGACGGAGCGATGAGCCCGGTCGTCCCCGGCATCCCCGGGGAGCTGTTCGTGGGCGGGCGGGGCGTGGCGCGCGGCTACCTGGGCCGCCCCGAGCTGACGGCCGAGAAGTTCGTCCCCGACCCCTTCTCCGGCGAGCCGGGCGCGCGGCTCTACCGCACGGGAGACCTGGCCCGGCTGCGGGTGGACGGCGAGCTGGAGTTCCGCGGCCGTGCCGACGCGCAGGTCAAGGTGCGCGGCTTCCGTATCGAGCCCGGCGAGGTGGAGGCCGCCCTGCTGGCGCTCGGCGGCTTCCGCGAGGCGGTGGTGGTGGCGCGCGACGACGCGCCCGGCGGCCCGGGGCTGGTGGCCTACCTGGTGCCGGATGACGCCGGCGCGCCGCCGCGCGACCCGCGGCAGGCGCTCCGCGAGCGCCTGCCGGAGCACATGGTGCCGTCGGTCGTCGTCCTCGTGGAATCCATCCCGCGCACTCCCGGCGGCAAGACCGACCGCCGCGCCCTCCCGGCGCCCGGCGCCGCCGCCGCCGAGCACGAGTACGTGGCGCCCCGCGGCGCCCTGGAAACGCTGCTCGCCGCGGTGTGGGCGGAGGTGCTGGGCCGGGAGCGCGTGGGGATCCGGGACGACTTCTTCGACCTGGGCGGGCACTCGCTGCTCGCCACGCAGGTGAGCACGCGCCTGGGGGGATCCAGGATCGCGGTCCCCGTGCGGATGCTCTTCCAGCACCCCACGGTGGAGGAGCTGGCGCGCGCCCTCGCCGACGCCGACCCGCGCCCCGGCCAGACGGAAAAGGTGGCCGCGCTGGTGCTCCGGGTGCGGTCGCTCTCCCCGGAGGCGCGCCGGGACCTCCTGGAGGGAAAGCGGCCCACGGGGGTGCAGGGATGAGCGGGGCGGACGCCCGGGCGCCCCACCGCCCGGCGGCCCCCGGCCCCGCCGCCGCCGTGCCCGAGTGGAACCGCACCGCCGCGGACTACCCGCGCGGCCTGTGCCTGCACCAGCTCTTCGAGGCGCAGGCCGCCCGCACCCCCGGGCACACCGCCGTGGAAGCCGACGACGGCCGGCTCGACTACGCCGGGCTGGACCGCCGCGCCGCCGCGCTGGCCGCCGCCCTCCGCGCCCGCGGCGTGGGCCCCGAGACCCGCGTGGGGATCTTCGTCGAGCGCTCCGTGGAGATGCTGGTCGCGCTGCTCGGCGTGCTCAAGGCAGGCGGCGCCTACCTCCCCCTGGACCCCGCGTACCCCGCCGACCGCATCGCCTACATCCTGGAGGACTCCGGCGCCCGGCTGGTCCTGGTCCAGGAGGCGACGTGGGAACTGCTCCCGGCGGTGGACGGGGTGGAGGTGCTCGCGCTCGACGCCCCCCTCCCCACGGACTCCGGGGACGCGCCGCTTTCGCACTCGCCGTCCCCCGAGAACCTGGCCTACGTCATCTACACCTCCGGCTCCACCGGCAGGCCCAAGGGCGTCCAGCTCCCGCACCGCGCCGTCGTCAACTTCCTGCACACCATGCGGGAGCGGCCGGGGCTGAGCGGGGACGACGTCCTGCTGGCCGTGACCACGCTGTCGTTCGACATCGCGGGGCTGGAGCTGTTCCTGCCGCTCACGGTGGGGGCCACGGTGGTGGTCGCCGGGCGGGAGACCGCCGCGGACGCCCGGCTGCTGGCGGAGCGCATCGCCTCGTGCGGCGCCACCGTGGTGCAGGCGACGCCGGCCACCTGGCGCATGCTGCTGGCGGCGGGGTGGGGGGGGCGGCCGGCGCTGCGCGCCATGTGTGGCGGCGAGGCGCTGGACGGCGAGCTGGCGAGGCGGCTGCGGCCGCTGGTGGCCGAGCTGTGGAACCTGTACGGGCCCACCGAGACCACCATCTGGTCCACCGCGCAGCGGGTGGAGTCGCCGGACGGGCCGCCGCCCATCGGCCGGCCCATCGGCAACACGCGCGTGTACGTGCTGGACGAGGCGCTGGACCCGGTCGCCCTGGGCGTGGAGGGCGAGCTGTGCATCGCCGGCGACGGGGTGGCGCGCGGCTACCTGCACCGCCCCGAGCTGACCGCCGAGCGCTTCGTCCCCGAGCCGGGCGGGGGCGGCGCCACCATGTACCGCACCGGCGACCTGGTGCGCATCGGCGAGCGCGGCGAGATCCGCTACCTGGGCCGCATGGACCACCAGGTCAAGGTGCGCGGCTTCCGCATCGAGCTGGGGGAGATCGAGGCCGCACTCGCCCGGCACCCCGCCGTGCGGCAGGCCGTGGTCGCGGCGCGCGAGGACGGCTCGGGCGAGCGCGCGCTGGTGGCCTACCTGGTCGCCGGGGAGGGCGCGCTCCCCCCGGTGGGCGAGCTGCGCGCCGCGCTCGCCGAGGCGCTCCCCGAGTACATGGTCCCCGGCGCCTTCGTGGAGCTGCGGTCGTTCCCGCTGACCCCCAACGGCAAGGTGGACCGCCGCGCGCTCCCCGCCCCGGGCCGGGCCGAGCGCCTGCGCGGCGCCGCCGCGTACGCGCCCCCGCGCACCGCGCTGGAGGAGGTGCTGTGCGCCACCTGGGCGGAGGTGCTGGACGTGGAGCGCGTCGGCGTCCGCGACGACGTCCTGGACCTGGGCGCGCACTCCGTCATGGCCACGCAGGTCATCGCCCGCCTGGAGCTGCTCAGGGTCCCCCTGTCGCTCCGCGACGTGTTCGACGCGCCCACCGTGGAGGGGCTGGCCGCGGCGATCCTCGCCCGCGAGGAGGTCCCCGGACGGACCGAGATGATCGCCGGGATCCTGAAGAAGGTGAAGGGGATGTCCGCCCAGGAGCGCGGCGCCGCGCTGCGCACCCGGCAGGGCGCGGGGGGGGCGCCGTGAGCGCCGGGCCCACCGGCGGGGGGCTTTCCGCGGAGGAGCTGGAGCTTCTCGCCCTGCTCCTGGACGAGGCGGGGATCGAGTCCGGGGAGGCCGAGCGGATCCCGCCGCGCCGCCCCGGCCGGCGCGTCCCGCTCACCTTCGCGCAGCGCCGCCTCTGGTTCCTGGACCAGCTGGAGCCCGGAAACCGCATCTACAACGAGGTGCTGGGGCTGCGCCTTTCCGGCGACCTGGACGCGGCCGCGCTGGAAGCGGCCGTCAACGCGATCGTGCAGCGCCACGAGGCGCTCCGCACCCGCTTCGTGGAGCAGGACGGCGAGCCGGTGCAGGTGGTGCTCCCGGAGGCGCGCGTCGCCGCCGAGGTGCGCGACCTCGCGGGCCTCCCCGCGGAGGAGCGCATGGCGGAGGTGCGCCGCATGGCGGACGCCGCCGCGCACCAGCCCTTCGACCTGGCGCGGGCGCCGCTCATCCGCCTGCTCCTGCTGCGCCTGGAGCCGGGCGAGCACGCGCTGGTGATGTCCACCCACCACATCGTCAGCGACGGGTGGTCGCAGGGCATCTTCTCGCGCGAGCTGGGGACGCTGTACGAGGCGTTCCGCGCCGGGCGCCCCTCGCCGCTCCCGCCGCTCACGATCCAGTACGGCGACTTCGCCGTGTGGCAGGAGGAGCACCTGGCCGGCGGCGCCCTGGAGCGCCAGGTCGCGTACTGGAAGGAGCGACTGCGCGGCGCGCCCGCGCTGCTGGAGCTCCCCACCGACCGCCCGCGCCCCGCCGAGCAGACCTACCGGGGCTCCGGCTACGAGTTCCACCTCCCCGCCGACGTGTCGGCGCGGCTCCAGGCGCTGGCCCAGCGCGAGGGCGCCACCCTGTTCATGGTGCTGCTGGCCGCGCTGGGCACCCTGCTCGCCCGCTACACCGGCGAGGAGGACGTGGTCGTGGGCTCGCCCATCGCCAGCCGCACCCGGCCGGAGCTGGAGGAGCTGATCGGCCTGTTCGCGAACACCCTCCCCATCCGCGTGGAGCTGGAGGGCGAGCCCACCTTCCGGGAGCTGCTTGCGCGGGTGCGCGAGGCGGTGTTCGAGGACTACGCCAACCAGGACCTCCCCTTCGAGCGGCTGGTGGAGGAGCTGCGCATCGAGCGCAGCCTCAGCTACAACCCGCTCTACCAGGTGATGCTGGTCCTGCAGAACACGCCGCGCGGCGGGACGGGGCTCACCGGGCTGGCCATGCGCCCGCTGGAGACCACCCACGACACCGCGAAGCTGGACCTGTCCGCGTGGATGATGGAGACGGGGCAGGGGATCTTCGGGGTGTGGGAGTTCAGCACCGAGCTCTTCGACCGGGAGACCGTGGCGCGGCTCACCGGCCACTGGATCACGCTGCTCCGCGCGGTGGCGGAGGCGCCGGACCGCCGCGTCGCCGAGCTGCCGCTGATCGCGCCCGAGGAGCGGACACGCGTCCTGTACACGTGGAACGAGTCGGTGGAGGACGTGTTCGCCGCCGTCCCGGTGCACGAGCAGTTCGCGGCCCAGGCCGCGCACACCCCCGGCGCGGTGGCCGTGTCCTCCCGCGGCGAAACCCTCACCTACGGCGAGCTGGCCCGCCGAGCCGGCCGCCTGGCGAGCTTCCTCCGGGCGCGCGGGGTGGGGCCGGAGTCGCGGGTGGGGGTGTGCGTGGAGCGCTCCCCGGAGATGATCGTCGCGCTGCTGGGGGTGCTGGGGGCGGGCGGCGCCTACGTGCCGCTGGACCCGCAGCTGCCCCGCGAGCGGCTGGCGTTCCTGGTGGAGGACGCGGGGATCGCGGTGCTCCTCACCCAGGAGCGGCTCTTCGCCGGCCTCCCCGGGAGCGCCGCCGCCGACGTGGTCTTCCTGGACGCGGACCGGGAGCGCATCGACGCGGCGCCGGACGCGGCCCCGGAGAGCGGCGTCCACCCCGAAAACGCGGCGTACGTGATCTACACCTCGGGCTCCACCGGCCGCCCCAAGGGCGTGGTGGTGCCGCACCGGGCGCTCGCCGGCTACACCGGCACCGCCCGCGAGGCGTACGGCATAGGGCCGGACGACGCGGTGCTCCAGTTCGCCTCCGTCAGCTTCGACGCGAGCGCCGAGGAGATCTTTCCCACGCTGGTCGCCGGGGCGCGGCTCGTCCTGCGCACCGAGGAGATGCTGGACTCGCCCGGGGCGTTCCTGGGTGCGTGCCGCGAGTGGGGGATCACCGTGCTGAACCTGCCCACCGCCTACTGGCACGAGCTGGCGGCCGGGGCGGCCGGCGGCGGCGCAGGCCTGCCCCCGTCGCTGCGGCTGGTGATCATCGGCGGGGAGCGGGCGCTCCCCGAGCGCCTGCGCGACTGGCGCGGCGCCTTCGGCGACGGCGCGCGGCTGGTGAACACCTACGGCCCCACGGAGGCCACCATCGTCGCCACCATGGCCGACCTCCCCGCTCGCGGAGGCGGAGAGGGCGCGGCGAGGGCGCCCCGCCACGTCCCCATCGGGCGCCCCGTCCGCGGCACCCGCGCGTACGTGCTGGACCCGCGCGGCGAGGCGGTCCCCATCGGCGTTCCCGGCGAGCTGTACCTGGGCGGCGGCGGCGTGGCCCGCGGCTACCTGGACCGCCCCGCCCTCACCGCCGAGCGCTTCCTCCCGGACCCCTTCGGCCCGGAGCCGGGGGCGCGCGTGTACCGCACCGGGGACCGCGTGCGCTTCCTGGCGGACGGCACGCTGGAGTTCGTGGGCCGGGTGGACCAGCAGGTGAAGATCCGCGGCTTCCGGGTGGAGCCGGGCGAGATCGAGGCGGCGCTCGCCGCGCGCCCCGGCGTCGCCGGGGCGGTGGTCGCGGCCCGCGAGGACGCGCCGGGGAGCGTGCGGCTGGTGGCGTACCTGGTGGCCGAGCCGGGCGCGGAGCTGTCCGTGCCGGAGCTGCGCGCGGCGCTCCGGGCGGAGCTCCCCGGCTACATGGTCCCGGCGGCGTTCGTGGTGCTGGACGCCTTTCCGCTCACCCGCAGCGGCAAGACGGACCGCCGCGCCCTCCCCGCCCCCGGCGCCGCCCGCGCCCCGGAGGAGTCCGCCGCCCACGCGGCCCCGCGGAGCGACGTGGAGCGCGCCATCGCGGCGGCGTGGCAGGAGGTGCTGGGCGTGGACACGGTGGGGCTGGACGACAACTTCTTCGACCTGGGCGGCCACTCGCTCCTGCTGGCGCGCCTCCGCAGCCGCCTCGCCGGCCGCTTTCCCGGCGAGGTGTCGGTGGTGGTCCTCTTCCGCTACCCCACGGTGCGCTCGCTCGCCGAGCACCTGGCGCGCGGCGACGCCGCGGCGGAAGCCGCGCCCCCGCAGCGGAGCGAGGAGGAGGTCGAGAGCCGCCGCGCCGCCATGCGCCGCCGCCGCGACCTCAAGAAGGAGCTGGACGGTTGAGGCGCGGCCCTCACCCGGCGGCCTCAGAGCCGCCACCCTCTCCCAATTCTGGGAGAGGGGGCAACTCCTGGATCTTGAGTACGGGCAGGCGGTTGCGTGAGGGATTCCGGCCCGGAGGGGCGAGACCCGGCGGGGCTGTTTCCGCCGGGGCTCGACTCCGTTGGCGAGCGTGGTTTGCTCGCTTACGGAGCCGAAGCCCGACCCCGGCGCCAGCCGGGGGCACGCCCCAACCTGCAGTTATCAGCAGCCGTTCAAAGCAGTTTTCAACCGGATCCCAGTGAGACGATGGCCGACGTGAAGCACGATGCAGAAACGCCCGGGTACGAGGACGCCGTCGCGGTCGTGGGGATGGCCGGGCGATTTCCCGGCGCCGCCACCGTGGAGGAGTTCTGGCGCAACCTCCGCGGCGGAGTGGAGTCCATCGACTTCTTCAGCGTGGAGGAGATGGAGGCCGCGGGAGCCCCCTCCGCCCTGGTCCGCGACCCCAGCTACGTCCGCGCGCACGGCACGCTGGACCGGGTGGAGTGGTTCGACGCCGCGTTCTTCGGCTTCTCGCCGCGCGAGGCGGAGATCATGGACCCGCAGGTGCGGCTCTTCCTGGAAACCGCCTGGGAGGCGCTGGAGCGGGCGGGCTACGACGCGGAGCGCGTGGAGGTCCCCGTCGGCGTCTTCGGCGGCGGCACCATGAACCACTACCTGATGCACGCCATCCAGTCCGACCCGTCGCTGATGGCGCGGGCCGGCGGGCTCCAGGGCGGCATCCTCAACCACAACTTCATCGCCACCTGGACCTCGTACAAGCTGGGGCTGCGCGGCCCCAGCCTGAACCTGCAGACGGCGTGCTCCACCTCGCTGGTCGCGGTCCACCTGGCCGTGCAGAGCCTGCTCGCCGGCGAGTGCGGGATGGCGCTCGCGGGCGGCGCCTCGGTGCAGATTCCCCAGAAGCGCGGCTACACCTGGGAGGAGGGCGGCATCCTGTCCCCCGACGGCCACTGCCGCGCCTTCGACGCGGAGGCGGGCGGCACGGTGGACGGGAGCGGGGTGGGCGTGGTGGTGCTGAAGCGGATGGAGGACGCGCTGCAGGACGGCGACGTGGTGCACGCGGTGATCCGCGCCTCGGCCGTGAACAACGACGGCTCGCTCAAGGCCGGCTTCACCGCGCCCTCCGTCGCCGGACAGGCGGCGGTGATCTCGGAGGCCCTGGCGCTGTCCCGGGTCGATCCCGACACCATCGGCTACGTGGAGTGCCACGGCACCGCCACGCCGCTGGGCGACCCCATCGAGGCCACGGCGCTGACGCAGGCCTTCCGCGCGCGCACGGCGAGGACGGGCTTCTGCGCCCTGGGCGGCGTCAAGACCAACATCGGGCACCTGGACGTGGCCGCGGGCGTGGCCGGCTTCATCAAGGCGGCGCAGGCGGTGAAGCACGGCGAGATCCCGCCCTCGCTCCACTTCCGCGCCCCCAACCCCGAGATCGACTTCGCGGCGTCGCCCTTCTTCGTCAACGCCGAGCTGCGCCCCTGGACGACGGCGGGGCACCCGCGGCGCGCGGGCGTCTCGTCCTTCGGCATCGGCGGCACCAACGCGCACGTGCTCCTGGAGGAGCCTCCCGCGCCCGCCCCGGCCGCCCCCGGCCGCCCGGTGCACGTGCTCGCCCTGTCCGCGCGCACGCCCGCCGCGCTGGAGCGTGCGACCGCCGAGCTCGCCGGCTGGCTGGACGCGCACCCGGACGCGCCGCTCGCCGACGTGGCCTTCACCCTCCAGGCCGGGCGCCGCGCCTTCCGCCACCGCCGCGTCGTGCTGGCGCAGGGCGCCGCGGACGCGCTCGCCGCGCTGCGCGAGCCCGGCACGCCGCGCGCCCTCACCCTCGCGGGGGAGCCCGGGGCGCGCCCGGTGGCGCTGGTCTTTCCCGCCGGCGGCGCCCCCGCCGCGGGCGCCTGCCGCGAGCCGTACGAGAGCGAGCCGGCCTTCCGCGAGGCCGTGGACGCCTGCGCCGGGCTCCTGCTGCCGCGCCTGGGGACGGACGTGCGCCCGCTCCTCCTCGCCGAGGACGGCGGAGCGTCCGCGGACGGCGGCGCCGCGGGCCAGTGCGCGCTGTTCGTGGCGCAGTACGCCGCGGCACGGCTCTGGGCCGCCTGGGGAGTGCGCCCCGAGGCGGTGATGGGGGAGGGAACCGGCGAGGCGGTGGCCGCGTGCGTGGCGGGGATCCTGCCGCTGGAGGACGCCCTCGCCTTCGCGCTCGCCCGCGCCCGGCTGCTGGAGGCCCGCGCCGCGGGCGCCGCCCCCGACGCCGAGATGCGCGCCCTGGTGCAGCAGCTCCGCGCGCAGGCGGTGTCCGCGCCCACGATCCCCTGCCTTTCCGCCGCGACCGGCGCCCCGGTGACCGCCGAGGCCGCGCGCGACCCCAGGCACTGGCTGGCGCTCCTGGCCGGGTCCGCCCGCGCCGACGACGCCCTGCGCGCCCTGGTCGCCGGCACGGAGCGCGTGGTGGTGGAGGCGGGCCCGCCGGGCGGCACGGCGGAGCGCCTGGCCGCCCTGGGCGAGCCGGAGCGCCCCGTCCTCCCCTCGCTCCCCGACACCGGCGCGCCCGGCGCCGCGGCGGAGACGCTGTCCGGCGCGCTCGCGTTCCTGTGGGCCGCCGGGGCGCGCGTGGACTGGGCCGCGTACCACCGCGGCTGGAATCGCCGCCGCGTGGAGCTGCCCACGTATCCCTTCGAGCGGCAGTTCTTCTGGCTGGGCGGAGGCCGGCGGGAGGCGGGCGCCGGGCCGCGGGCCGAGCAGCCCGCGGCGCAGGAGCGGGTTGCCGCCCCGCCGCCTCCCGCCGAGAAGGTGCACGACCGCCCCCACCTCCAGGTGGAGTACGTGGCCCCGCGCACCGCGCTGGAGGAGCGGATCGCCGCCGCCTGGCGCGAGCTCTTCGGGGTGCGCGAGGTGGGGGTGTACGACTCGTTCTACGAGCTGGGCGGCACCTCGCTGATGGCGCCGCGGCTGGTCTTCCGGCTGCGAGACCTGCTGGAGACCGACGTGCCGCTGGACGCGCTCTACGAGGCGCCCACCATCGCCGACCTGGCCGCGCTCCTGGGCGACGGCGAGCCGGCCGACGGCGCGGCGGCCGCCGCGGCCGAGCTCGACCTGTGGGACGAGGTGGCGCTCGACCCGGAGATCCGGCCGGGCTCGCCGGCGCGCGCCGGCGGGCCTGCCGACGCGCTCCTCACCGGCGCCACCGGCTTCCTGGGCGCGTACCTGCTGCACGAGCTCCTGGAGCGCACCGCGCTGCGGGTGCACTGCCTGGTGCGCGCCGACGACCCCGCCGCCGGGCTGGAGCGCATCCGCCGCAAGCTGGACTCGTACGGCCTGTGGAGCGACGCCTACCGCGCCCGCGTCGTCGTGGTGCCCGGCGACCTCGCGCAGCCGCGGCTGGGGCTGGACGACGCCGCCTTCGCCGCCCTCGCGGAAGCGGTCCACGTCGTCTACCACAACGGCGCGCAGGTCAACCACACCTTCCCCTACGCCGCGCTCCGCGCCGCCAACGTGGGCGGCACGCGGGAAGTGCTGCGGCTGGCGTGCACCGGCCCGCTCAAGCCCGTGCACTTCCTGTCCAGCGTCGCCGTGTACTCGCCGCCCGCGCCCGGCGAGCCCGTCCCCGAGGTGCTGTACGAGAGCGACCCGGTGAACGAGTGGCGCCGCCTGACCGGCTACGCCCAGAGCAAGTGGGTCGCCGAGCAGGTGGTGCGCCTGGCGATGGCGCGCGGCGTCCCCGCCGCCATCTACCGCCCCGGCATCGTCACCGGCGACTCGCGCAGCGGCATCTGCGCCACGCACGACTTCATCTGGCGCTTCACCCGCGCCGTCGTGGAGATGGGGGAGGTCGCCCTGGCCGACGGCGGCACCGACGTGGCGCCCATCGACTACGTCAGCGCCGCCATCGTCGAGCTGTCGCTGCGCCCCGACACGCCGGGGAAGACCTTCAACCTCACCCACCCCGAGATCGTCCGCTGGAGCGACCTCTGGGCGTCCGCCCGCCGCTTCGGCTACCGGCTGGACCCGGTACCGCTGCGCCGCTGGACCACCCGCATGCTCGCCGAGGCCGGCGCCGACGAGGAGCACCCCCTGCGCCCCTTCATCTCCCGCTTCCCCCCGCCGCCTCCCGGCGACCCCGCGGCGGACGAGGAGGTGGAGCTGGAGATGCCCGCTCCGCGCTTCGACTGCGCCGCGGTTCTGGCCGGGCTGGAGGGAACCGGCGTCGCCTGCCCCCCGGCGGACGACCGCCTGCTCCACCGCTACTTCCGGTACTTCGTGGACGTCGGCTTCCTCCCGGCTCCCGCCGCCGCGGGGTGGGCGGCGGGGGAAGCCGGCGCGCTCCCCGGCGCCGCCGCGGCCCGGTGAGCCCGTCCCCGAGGAGGGCGCCGTGAGCCGCGCGCCCGCGGGCGAGCCGAGCCCGCAGCAGAACTTCCGCACCTTCCTGCTGATCTGGCTGGGCGGCACCGTCTCCGCCCTGGGGAGCGCGCTCACCGGGTTCGTGATCGGGGTGTGGGCCTTCCAGCAGACCGGCTCCGCCACGCTGTACTCGCTGATCGCCGTGGCGGGGATCGTCCCGGCGATCCTGGTGGCCCCCTTCGCCGGGGCGCTGGCGGACCGCTGGGACCGGCGCAGGATGCTGGTGTGGGCCACGGTCGCCGCCATGGTCGTCACCGCCGCCACCGCCGCGCTCATGGCCACCGGCCGGCTGCAGGTGTGGCACCTGTACGTCACCTCGCTCGTCGCCTCCGTGGTGGGCGCCAGCGTGCGGCCGGCGAGCATGGCCGTGTCCACCTCGCTGATCCCCCCCGAGCAGTTCGGGCGCGCCTCCGGGCTCATGCAGTTCGGCGGCGCCGGCATCCGCGTCGTCGCCCCCGTGCTCGCCGGCATCCTGCTGGCCCGCATCCACGCCACCGGGGTGCTGCTCCTGGACCTGGCCAGCTTCGCCGTGGTGCTCGTGGTCTTCCTGTCCGTGCGCGTCCCGCAGCCGCACCGCGCCGCGGCCGCCGCAGCGGGGCCGCGCCGCTCGCTCCTCGCCGATGCGGGCGAGGGGTGGCGCTACGTCCGCGAGCGCCCGGGGATCTTCGGCATGCTGCTGTACTTCTCGTGCATCGGCATCGCGCCCGTGATCAGCATGATCCTGCTCACCCCGCTGGTGCTGCGCACCGCGGACGAGGTGGTGCTGGGGACGGTGATGTCCCTCGCCGGGGCGGGGACGCTCGCCGGCGGCTTCCTCATGAGCACCTGGGGCGGTCCCCGGCGCCGCTTCCACGGCATCATCGCCGCCGGGACGATCCTGGGCGTCAGCGTGATCGTGGCGGGGCTGCGCTCCGATCCCGCGGTCATCGCCGCCGGCGCGTTCGGCATCGCGCTCGGCGGGCCCCTCGCCACCGGCTGCTTCAACGCGCTCTGGCAGGTGAAGACGCCGCTCCACCTGCACGGCCGCGTCTTCGCCACCATCACCATGGTCGCCGAGTCGTCCATGCCGCTCGCCCTGCTCGCCGCCGGCCCCACCGCCGACTACCTCCTGGAGCCGCTCATGGCCCCGGGCGGCGCGCTTTCCGGCACGCTCGGGCCGATTCTGGGAGTGGGACCGGGGCGGGGGATCGGGCTGCTGTACGTGGGCCTGGGCGTGTTCGTGCTGGCGGCCACGGCCGTCGCCTCGCGCATGCCGCGGCTGCGCTTTGCCGAGGACGAGCTGGAGGACGCGGTCGGGCGTTCCGGGGCTTCGGGTCCTGTTTCCGTGGATGCCGAGCTGTCGCCGTCCACGTAACGACGAACGGCAAGGGACGGCGGGTTCGGGCGTGCCCCCGGCGGGCGCCGGGGTCGGGCTTCGGCTCCGTAGGGCTGCAAACAACCCAGCCCAACGGAGTCGAGCCCCGGCGGAAACTGCCCCGCCGGGTCTCGCCCCTTCGGGCCGAAATCCCTCACGCGGGGATCGCGCTGGCGTCCGCGGAGGCCCCCACCCGGCTCGCTCAGGCTCGCCACCCTCCCCCAATTCTGGGGGAGGGCTTTCTGTCGGTCCGGGTCGTTGCCGTTCCTTGGATCTGCACCGGGAGGTCGGGGGAGGCTGCGCAGGAGGTGCGTTGTTCGAAGCCAGCGTGATCCCGCCCTCACTCGGAGGGTGGGCGAGTGCTCTCGCGAGTCCCTTCGGGGTTCGCACCGACGGAGCAGCCGCCCCCGGCCGACCACCAACACCGGAGCCCGCCGAAGCGCTCCGTCGTGCTCCCCCTCCCCCCTTGCGGGGGAGGGGGCCGGGGGGAGGGGGGTCCCCGGCGCACCGGCCCCGAAGCCCACACCCAACTGACCCATCAGGATGACCGACACCGCAGGCGAAGCGCGCGAGGAGTGGGAGCTGCTGGCGCTCTCCGCGCCGACGGAAGCCGCGCTGGACGAGGCCACCGCGCGCCTCGCCGCGGAGCTGGAAGCGAGCGCCGACCCGTCGCTGGCGGGCCCCGCGCGGGCGCTGCGCGCCGCGCCCGCGGGGCCCTTCCGCCGCGTGCTGGTGGCGCGCGGCCGCGACGACGCGGCCGCGGCGCTGCGCGCGCGCGACCCGCGGCGCGTCCTCACCGGCCGCCAGGTCCCGGAGAGGCGGCCGGTCGCGCTGCTGTTCCCCGGCGTAGGCGAGCAGTACGTGGGAATGGGCCGCGGCCTGTACCGCGCCGAGCCCGTGTTCCGCGAGGAGATCGACCGCTGCGCCGCGGCGCTCCGTCCGCTCCTGGGCGTGGACCTGCGCGAGGTGCTGTATCCGCCGGAGGCGGAGGCGCCCGCCGCCCCCGCGCCAGCCACCGGGGGATTCGACCTGCGGAAGATGCTGGGGCGCGACGCCGCCGCCGCCAGGCCCGACCCCGCCGCCGACCGGCTGGACCGCACCGAGCTGGCGCAGCCCATCGTCTTCGCGCTGGAGTACGCCCTCTTCCGCCTGGTGACCGCGTGGGGGCTGCGGCCGCGCGCGGTGATCGGCCATTCGCTGGGCGAGTACGTCGCCGCCACCGTGGCCGGCGTGTGGCCGCTGGAGGACGCGCTCGCGCTCGTCGCCGAGCGCGCCCGGCTGATCTCCGAGCTCCCGCCCGGAGCCATGCTCGGGCTCCCCTTCTCCGAGGCGGAAGCGGGCCCGTACCTGGGGCCGGAGCTGTCCGTGGCCGCCGTGAACTCCCCCGCCACCTGCGTGGCCTCCGGCCCCGTGGAGGCCGTCGCGGCGCTGGAGGCGCGCCTGGCGGGCGAGGGGCACGCGGCGCGGCGGCTCCACGCCACGCACGCCTTCCACTCGCGGATGATGGAAGCCGTCGTCCCCCGCTTCCGCGAGAGGCTGGCCGCAATCCGCGCGTCGCCGCCGCGCATCCCGGTGGTCTCCAACGTCACCGGCACCTGGCTGCGCCCGGAGGAAGCCGTCGACCCGGAGTACTGGGTGCGCCACCTGTGCCGGCCCGTGCGCTTCGCCCAGGGAGTCCTGGAGCTGGCCGACGACCCGGACACCGTGCTGCTGGAAGTGGGCCCCGGCCAGACGCTCGGCGGCTTCGCCCGCCAGAGCGGCCTCACGCGGCAGGTGGTCCTCCCCTCCGTCCGCTTCCGCTACGACCGCCAGTCCGACGAAGCCTTCCTCCTGGGCACCCTCGGTCGCCTGTGGCTCACCGGCGCCCCCGTGGAGTGGAGCGCCCCGCCCCCCTGACGCGAAGCCTGCCGCGGACCCGCACCCGCACCCTCACCCTCACCCCATCCTGCCATGCTCCGCTCCCTCTGGTGTTCCGCCCTGCTCGCCGCGGTCCTGGCCGGTGCCGGGTGCGCCCCCGTCCTCGCCACTCCCCCGGGCGGCCCCGCCACGCCGGAGGCCCGCTACCGGGACGCGATCCGCGACGCGGCCGTCCTCCACGGCCTTGGGCTGCAGGAGCTTGTCGTGCCCCGCGCGGACAGCACCCTGCACGTTCGCGTGGTGTCGTTCACGAGCTGGCCCGGCTATGCCGATTCCGCGCGGCTCGGAAGGGACTCCTTCCAGCTTCAGCAGGACGTGTGGGTCACCCTCGTGCCCGAAGTGCGGGATTCCTGCGCCCGCTTCGCCCGCGGGGAGCTGGGGCTCGAGGTCGCCGCCCTGCTGGGACTTCCGCCGGGCGCGGCAGGGAGATACTTCGCCGAGTTCCAGGTGCCGCTCGCGGCGCTCTTCCGCCCCACCGCCGATCTCGACGTGACGAGGCCGCTCCCCTGCGCCGATGCGAGCACCGGCGTCGTCTGCGCGACGAAGTTCCCGGCGCAGACCCCCGCCGAGCACTACACCTTCATCGCGAGCACCGCGCTCTTCAACTGGAGAGAGGACGGCGGCTACCCGTGGACGCGGCTGGGGTACACGTACAACTGGCGGGCAGGCGCCCCACCGTACGGCGCGAGCGAGTACGTGGCCCGCTCCGGCACGCGCCTGCGCCAGCTCACGGTCCACAGCGCGGAGGAGTACTGTCAGATGAGCTGATTGCGGATCCGGCAGGAACGGCAACGGCGGGTTTGGGCGTGCCCCCGGCTGGCGCCGGGGGCACGCCCGACCAGGCCGTTGCCGTTCAAAGCCGCAGAACTCAGCGGAAGAACACCGGATCCACCCGGCGCTTCCCCCGCGCCACCTGCTCCATGAACCAGGACGTGTAGACCCGCACCTGCCGCCCGTTCTGGTACACCTCCACCCGCTCCACCTCGTCCGGCTGGATCGCGGACAGGTGCTCCAGCGAGTAGATGGGCATCTCGTCCAGGTACACGGCCACCGGCTGCAGCCGGCCGCGCGAGTACACGCAGGAATCCGCGAACGACACCCGGCACGTGACCGCGGGCACCCCGGCCGGGCCGCGCACGAAAGCCTGCATGTTGGTCGCGGAGCTGCGCCGGATCTGCGTGCGGTCGTAGGCCCGCGAGGACACCGCCACCCGGTTCCGCCGCTGCTCCAGCACGTTCAGGTTCACCGTGAGGCCTTCCAGCACCACCGGGTCCGGCTCCAGCGCGAGCGCCAGCGCCGGCTGTCCCGCCGCCACCGTCACCTCCCGCTCCAGCTCCGCGTACCCCAGCAGGCGCACCACCAGCGTCTGCGCGCCCGGCCGGATCTTGCGGAAGGTGAAGCGGCCCGCCTCGTCGGTAAGCGCCTCCTGCCGGGTGCCCGCCACCTCCACGTACGCGCCGGCCAGCGGCTGTCCCGTGGAGCGGTCGACCACCTGTCCGCTCACGGGGACGGCGGCGGGCTCCGCCTCCTGCTGGGCGGCCGCCGGACCCGCGGCGGCCGCGGCGGCGAGCAGGGCGCCGAGGACCGGCGCAAGTCGTGTGCGGAAAAGCGAGTGCGCGGCGCTGTGCCGTCGGGGCGGCGTGTACATGACGGGCTCCCGGGAGCGGGTGGCGAGGAACCGGCCGGCAGGGGTCGGCGCGCAATCCGCGTACCCGGCCGGCGCGGCGCGGGAAACGGGTTGCGGGGGCTCCGCGCGCGCGCATACCTTTGCCGGCCCGCAGCGAACCGCGACCCGTTCCGGCCAGGCCAATGAAGCTCCGCGTTTCCGGCGAAGTCTCCGTCCCGGGGGACAAGTCCGTCACCCACCGCGCGCTGATGCTCGCCGCGGCCGCGCGCGGCGGGAGCCGCCTGCGCGGGCTCCTCCCGGGCGAGGACTGCCGCAGCACCGCCGCGGTGCTGCGCGCGCTCGGCTGCGACGTGCCCGACCTCCCCCGGGACGGCGGCGAGCTCCGCGTGCGCGGCGGGGGGCTGGACGCGTGGCGCGCGCCGGATGGAGCGCTGGACTGCGGCAACAGCGGCACCACCGCGCGGCTGATGATGGGGCTCCTGGCCGGGCGGCCGTTCTGCGCCACCCTCACCGGCGACGCCTCGCTACGGGGCCGCCCCATGCGCCGCATCACCGAGCCGCTGTCGCGCATGGGCGCCGTCTTCCACGAGGAGGGCGGGGCGGACGGGCGCCTCCCCATCCGGGTCTGCGGCGGCGGGCTCGCCGCGGCCGAGCACTTCTCGCCGCAGTCCAGCGCGCAGGTCAAGAGCGCGCTGCTCCTCGCCGGGCTCTCGGGCGGCGTGGGCGCCACCGTGCACGAGCCCATCCTGTCGCGCGACCACACCGAGCGCATGCTCCGCGGCCTGGGCGTGGACGTGAGCACCGCCGAAGTGGACGGGGGATGGCGGATCGTCCTCCCGGCGCACCGGGAGCCGCTCCCGGCGCTCGACCTGCGCATCCCCGGCGACCCCTCCTCCGCCGCCTTCTTCGCCGCCCTGGCCCTCCTCGCCGACGAGGGGGAGCTGCGCATCACCGGGGTGGGCGTGAACCCCACCCGCACCGGGATCTTCCGCGTGCTGGCGCGGATGGGCGGCTTCGTGGAGATGCACGGCGCGCGCGAGGAGGGGGGCGAGCCCGTGGCCGACCTGGTGGTGCGACCCGCGCGCCTCGTCGCCACCGACGTGGGCGGCGCCGAGATCCCCTCCCTGATCGACGAGGTGCCGGTGCTCGCCGTCCTCGCCGCCCGCGCCGAGGGGGAGACGCGCATCACCGGCGCCTCCGAGCTGCGGGTCAAGGAAAGCGACCGCATCGCCGTGCTGGTGGAGAACCTGCGCGCGCTCGGCGTCGACGCCGAGGAGCTCCCGGACGGCATGGTCGTCCGCGGCAGCGACCGCCCGCTGGAGGGCCAGGTGCGCACCGCCGGCGACCACCGCATCGCCATGGCCTTCGGGGTGCTCGCCGCGCTCCCCGGCAGCCGCATCCGCGTGGACGACCCGGGGTGCGCCGACGTGAGCTTTCCCGGCTTCTGGAGCCTGCTCGGCGCGGCGGCGGGCGCCGGGTCGTCCTCGGCGGCGGGCGGCGCTCCGGCGACGCCGCGCCGCCACCCCGACGGAGTCATCGTCGCCATCGACGGCCCCGCCGGCTCCGGCAAGAGCTCCACGGCAAAGGCCGCCGCCGCCGCGCTCGGCTACCGGCACCTGGACTCCGGCGCCTTCTACCGCGCCATCACCCTGGCCGCCCTGCGCGCCGGGATCCCCGTCGAGCGCTGGGCGTCGCTTTCCGCCCGAGAGCTCGACGCGCTGGGAGTGGAGGGCGCCCCCGCCGGGGCGGGCTTCCGCATGACCGTGCGCGGCGAGGACGTGGGGCAGGCGATCCGCGCCCCCGAGGTCAATGCCCACGTCTCGCACATGGCCGCCGTCCCGGCCGTGCGCGAGTGGCTCATGGGCGCGCTGCGCGACGCCGGCGCGCGCGGAGGCCTGGTGGCCGACGGGCGCGACATCGGCACCGTGGTGTTCCCCGACGCCGAGCTCAAGGTGTACCTGGTGTGCGCCCCCGAAGAGCGCGCCCGCCGGCGCCTGCTGGAGCAGGGCGCCGGCGAGCTTTCCGAGGAGGACATCCGCGCCGAGGCGGAGCGGCTGGCGGGGCGCGACACCATCGACTCCACGCGCGCCGTGGCGCCCCTCGCGCAGGCCGCCGACGCGGTGCTGCTGGACACCACGAGGCTGGACTTCGGCGAGCAGGTGCAGGCCATCGTGCGGCTCGCGCGCGAGCGCGCCGGGGGTTGACCCCATACGGCGCGCTTGCTAACTTTTCTTGCTTCGCCGGGAACGTCCCGGCTCACCCTTTCACCCCAGCCTTCTGCTGTGCGCCGCGCCGCCTGGCCCGCCGGCCCGACAGAACGTGAGGAGCATCCCTTTTAATGTTTGAAAACACCCCCGCGGACCAGCTCGGCAACGACTCCGACGACTTCTCCGGCGGCGGCACCGCCGTGGCCGAGAAGGGCATGGGAAGCGAGCTGACGACCCGCCAGCTGGCAGAGCGCGCGCGCGCCGTGAACATCCGGGCCGACCTCTTCGACGAGGACGAGTACACCTCCGAGGAGTACGAGGAGCTGCTCGCCATGTACGAGGACACCCTCTCGAACATCGAGGAGGGTGAGATCGTCAAGGCCAAGGTGCTCCGCGTCACCGACAAGGCCGTCATCCTGGACCTGGGCTTCAAGAGCGAGGGCTCGGTCGCCCGCGACGAGTTCAAGGACCCCGAGGGGCTCCAGATCGGCGACGAGGTCGAGGTCTTCCTGGAGAACCTGGAGGACGAGGACGGCGTGGTCGTCCTGTCCAAGAAGAAGGCCGACTTCCTCCGCGTCTGGGAGAAGATCAAGGAAGCCTACGAGAACGAGGCCCCGGTCGCGGGGATGCTCACCCGCAAGATCAAGGGCGGCGTCACCGTCGACCTCATGGGCGTCGATGCCTTCCTGCCGGGCTCGCAGATCGCGCTTCGCCGGGTCCCCAACATCGAGGACCTGATCGGCGAAACGTACGACTTCAAGATCATCAAGCTCAACAAGCGCCGCCGCAACATCGTGGTGTCGCGCCGCGTGCTCCTGGAAGCCGACCGCGAGATCAAGCGCGACAAGCTCAAGAAGGAGCTCGAGGTGGGCCAGGTGCGCCACGGCGTCGTCAAGAACATCACCGACTTCGGCGCGTTCATCGACCTGGGCGGCATGGACGGCCTGCTCCACATCACCGACATGAGCTGGGGTCGCGTCGGCCACCCCAGCGAGGTGGTGAGCATCGGCGCCGAGCTGGACGTCAAGGTGCTGGACATCGACTGGGAGCGCGAGCGCCTGTCGCTGGGCCTCAAGCAGCTCCAGGAGTACCCCTGGAAGGACGTGCAGAGCAAGTACCCGGTGGGCGCCCGCGTCCGCGGCCGCGTGGTCTCCATCACCAACTACGGCGCGTTCGTGGAGCTGGAGAAGGGCGTCGAGGGCCTGGTGCACATCTCCGAGATGAGCTGGACCCGCAACGTCCGCCACCCGTCCAAGATCGTGACGCTGGGCGACGAGATCGAGGCCGTGATCCTGAAGGTGGATCCGGAGGGCGAGAAGATCTCCCTCGGCATGAAGCAGATCGAGGAGGACCCCTGGCACGCCCTGCCGCTGAAGTACCCGGTGGGCACCCGCCTCACGGGCAAGGTGCGCAACCTGACCTCCTTCGGCGCCTTCGTGGAGATCGAGCCGGGGATCGACGGCCTGGTGCACATCTCCGACATGAGCTGGACCAAGCGGATCCAGCACCCGTCCGAGGTCGTCCGCAAGGGCGACGAGGTCGAGGTGGTGATCCTCGCGGTGGACGCCGAGAACAAGCGGATCTCGCTGGGCCTCAAGCAGACCCACGACGACCCGTGGGACGACCTCGCCCAGGGCTACGCCGTGGGCCAGGAGATCAACGGCAAGATCACCCGCCTGCAGGACAAGGGCGTGGCGGTCGACCTGGGGCAGGACATGGAGGGCTTCGTCCCCGTGTCGCAGCTGGGCGTGACCGGCCTGCAGAACCCGGCCGACGTGTTCAAGGAGGGCGACGACCTCGAGATGTACATCACCGAGATCGACCTTTCCAACCGCCGCATCGTGCTGGCGGTGAGCCGCGTGCCCAAGTTCGAGGAGGGCGAGGCTCCGGTGCTCCCCGCCGCGGTCGAGGAGACCGCGACGGAGACCGAAGCCGAGTCCGGGACGGAGACCGAGGCCGAGGCCCCCGAGGCGCCGGCCGCCGAGGAGGGTGGCGAGGAGGCGTAAGCCTCTCCGCCGGCTGAAACCGGGAGGGCCCGGAGCCGCATGGCTCCGGGCCCTCCTCTTTTTTCATGCGGCATCGGCGCTCGCCGGCTGCCGCGTGTGCTCCTGCTTCTACTTCAGCTCGGGCCGGTGCGGCGCGCAGCCGATCCAGCGGCGCAGCGGCCTGCGATTCGCCCGGTCCCGCTCATTCTGCATGCAGTGCCGGCGGGCGATCTCCACCTGCTCCAGGATGCGCTCCCGCAGCTCCTGCATCTCGGCCTGGAGCTGGCGGAAGCGCTCCTCCTGGCTCTCGAAGTTCAGCATCGACATGGCTTTCCAGCGGGCGGGGTGGTGACCTGCGCGGGGTTCCGGGTGCGTCTGCGAACCCTGTCGGAGCGTCCTCTTCCGTGCATCCGATGCGGCTCCTCTAGCAGGAGCCGTTCCCGGCCGGCATGACACGGGGATTCACGGCTCCCCCGTGAAACACCTGTTCCCATGCGCCTCCCCGGCAATTCCCCATTCCCCAACCCGTTGTGTTCATGTCGCTTACGTCCTCGTCACAGGACATAGGCTGCTCGCTCGGGGTGACGCGCGCTTCTGCGTGCGGGCCGGGGTATGACAGGGGAGACCGCCGCCGGGTCACTTTTCGCGCGGGGATGATGTGGAGGGCCGCGGGGAAACGGGGGGCTGACTCCGGTTTCCCTCAGGCCGGGGGACGTCGTGGCCGGCCCGGGCGAGGAGTTCCGCTCCCGGACCCGCGGGCGAATACGCGGAAGAGCTGACACCCGGACGAAGCTCGGCCCGGACCTACCTTGACGGATTGTATGCGCCGCAATACTGTTTAAAGTTGACGTGCCCCACCCAAGCCCCACTCACATTCCTGCTGCGCAAAAACAATCATGAGCAAGATGAGAATGATGCCGTTCGTGGCTGCACTCGTGCTGTTTTTCGCCGCTGCCGCACACCATGGAAGCGCCGGCCTGACGACGGCCTTCGCTCAGACTCCTTCGTGGTGCGGCCTGTACGCGGGGCCGTATTGCGCCACTCAAAGCTTCTGCAAAGTCCCGGGTGGCCTTACCGGGTGCATTCAGTGGGGAATTCGCGCCGTCTACCACCCGAAGACCATTCAGCAGTGCACCGTGCCGGGAACCACCGCGGGAACCGATGAGCAGACGGATTCGTCCGGTGAGTGCGCGAACTGAGTAGCCGGGACGGACCGAACCGGAGCATGGGAGCGCGAGATCACGTTTCGCCCGGGCGGGCGATCAACATTCGGAGAATCATGTCTGTTCCACGACGGCAGACCCTCTTTGTCGCCGCCTCGTCGCTGGTCGTGCTCCTGTGCACGGCGGTCCTCGTCTGGGCACCGCAACCGGAGCTGGTGAGCAGCCTGCCGGCTTTCTCCACCGCGAGTGTACCGTATCGAGCGTACGTCATCTTCCGCGATGGTGACTGCGACGGGAACCTGTCCTTCGTACAGCTCTTCCAGCGGCCACGATACAGAGCCGCCTTCCATCTCACCGGCGTCCTGCTCGATGCCGCACCCGACGACCCGGACGTGCGATCGAAGCTGAAGCGCTCCGGCGTGACCATGGACATGGCACGAGCAGACCGGACGCTGCGGCGGGCGGTTGCGCAGCTATCCCCGGAGCCCGGCCCGCTCCTGGTGGTCGTCGATCGGGACGGCAGACTGCGAGTGGTGAGCATGACTCCCAAATCCCCTTCCGAGACCCGCCAGTTCATTGCGCTGCTCAACTCGTTTGCTGCAGCCGAGCCATCATGACGGCATTCGCGTTTCAGCGTCGCATGCGGATACACACGCGCACCATACTGCTTTCCACGGTTCTTTGTACGGCAGGCATGGGGGCGTGCGGGCATGACGCATCTCGTGGGCTCGCGGACTCTGCGGGTGAACGGACGTTCTCCGCGAGTTCGCGCGCTCGCAAGTTCAGGGAGGTCGAATGGAAGGTCCTGTGGGAACGCGGAGGAACGGAAAGTGACACCGTTCTCCTCATGCCTTCCGAGCTTGTTGCCGATGAACGGTACGCTTACGTCTTCGACATGGCCGAGGATCGGCTCGTGGCGTTCCGGGCCGCGGACGGCTCGGTCGCGTGGTCGGTGGGCCGGGAAGGGAGCGGGCCCGAGGAATTCAGGAAGGCGGAGGACGTGGCGATTCGGCCGGCGGGAGATCTGCTGCTGGCGGATCCCAACAACAACCGGCTCACGACCGTGAACCGGGACGGGAAGGTGTCGGGCCATACGCCGCTCGACGCGGTCCCGTACGCGACCTCGACGTGTTCGCTGGCGAACGGGCAGGTTCTCGTTTCCACGCTCGGTTCGTTGACGGGCCTCATCCTCCGCCTTTCGCCGGAGGGCAAAGTGATGGCGGAATCGTATCTTCCCTGGCCCGACCTCAAGGACGCGCCTGCCATCGTTCAACAGGGCTTCTTCGTCCGCAGCCCCGACGACCGGTGTATCTACGTTCTCTCGCTGGGCCGCGGATACGCGGTCCACGACGGAACCGCGTTCCAGCCGCCGGTGGCGTTCGTGGAGTCGTTCGACCTGCCGACGGTTCAGCTCATTCCGGGTGAGGGGGGGGCGCCCCCCTCGGCTCGTATCAACGACAACACGGAGGCGGCCGTGGGTGCCGGGGCCGACGACGAGACCCTGGCGATCGCCTTCTGGGGAAAGACCAAGGACAGGGGTGAACTGATCGACGTCTATTCCCTGGACCGGGGGGAATACCTGCATTCCTATCTCGCTCCGACGGTGTTCAAGCGCATGGCCAGGGCGGGCAACACCTTCTTCTTCGAGACCCAGCGGAACGGGTACCCGGCCCTGATCGCCGCCGAGCTGCGCGAGAAGACGCCGGCGAGATAGACGTCCGGATCGGAAGGGTTCAGGTTGGCGAGGGGCTCCTGCGACGACGGGAGCCCTTCGTCGCGTAGGGTGCCGGGGTGCGAAAACCGGCCACGCGTGCTAGATTTCCGCCTTTCCGTGCAGGGCCGGCGATATCTTCACACGCACACCACGGGCGACGCGCGATGTCGATGCGGGAGAAGCTGGAGAAGCTGGAGGCGCTCCGCCGCGAGGCGGAGCTGGGCGGCGGCGAAAAGCGCATCAAGCAGCAGCACGAGCGCGGCAAGCTGACCGCTCGCGAAAGGCTGGACGTGCTGCTGGACGAGGGCTCGTTCGTGGAGCTGGACCGCTTCGTCGTGCACCGCGCCAGCGACTTCGGCCTGGACCGGGAAAAGTACCTGGGCGACGGCGTGGTCACCGGCTACGGCGCCATCCACGGCCGCCTGGTCTACGTGTTCTCCCAGGACTTCACCGTCTTCGGCGGCTCGCTCTCCGAGGCGCACGCGGAAAAGATCATCAAGATCATGGACCTGGCGCTCAAGAACGGCGCGCCGGTCATCGGCCTCAACGATTCGGGCGGGGCGCGCATCCAGGAGGGCGTGGTCTCGCTGGGAGGCTACGCCGACATCTTCCTGCGCAACACCCTGGCGTCCGGCGTGGTGCCGCAGATCTCCGCCATCCTGGGCCCCTGCGCGGGGGGCGCGGTCTACAGCCCGGCGATCACCGACTTCATCTACATGGTGCAGGGCTCAAGCTACATGTTCGTCACCGGGCCCAACGTGGTGAAGACGGTGACGCACGAGGACGTGACCATGGAGGAGCTGGGCGGCGCCGCCACCCACGCGGCGAAGTCCGGCGTCGCCCACTTCGCGGTGAAGACCGAGGTGGAGTGCCTGCACGGCATCCGCAAGCTCTTCGAGTACGTGCCGCAGAACAACGCGGAGGACCCGCCGTCCCGCCCCACGGACGACCCCTTTGACCGCGGCGACGAGGAGCTGCTGGACATCGTCCCCGACAACCCCAACAAGCCGTACGACATGCACGACGTCATCCGGCGCGTGGTGGACGACGGCGACTTCTACGAGGTGCACGCGGACTACGCGGGGAACATCCTCTGCGGCTTCGCGCACGTGGGGGGGCACTCGGTGGGGATCGTGGCCAACCAGCCGGCGGTGCTCGCGGGGGTGCTGGACATCGACGCGTCGGTGAAGGCGGCGCGCTTCGTCCGCTTCTGCGACTGCTTCAACGTTCCGCTGCTCACCTTCGAGGACGTTCCGGGCTTCCTCCCCGGGGTGACGCAGGAGCACGGGGGCATCATCCGCCACGGGGCCAAGCTGCTCTTCGCCTACTGCGAGGCCACGGTCCCCAAGGTGACCATCATCACCCGCAAAGCGTACGGCGGTGCCTACGACGTCATGTCGTCCAAGCACATCCGCGGCGACGTCAACTACGCCTGGCCCACGGCCGAGATCGCCGTGATGGGCGCCAAGGGCGCGGTGGAGATCCTCTACCGCCGCGAGATCTCCGGCGCCGAGGACCCCGCCGCCGCCGCCGCCGCGCGCCAGCAGGAGTACGCGGACCGCTTCGCCAACCCGTACGCCGCCGCCGCGCGCGGCTACGTGGACGACGTGATCGACCCGCGGGAGACGCGCGCCCGGGTCATCAGCGCGCTCGACATGCTGCGCAACAAGCGGGACTCCAACCCGCCCAAGAAGCACGCGAACATCCCGTTGTAGAGCCGGCAGCCCGGCGCCTCCACCCACCCCGGCGGGCACACGGCCCGCCGGTTCTTCATCCATCCGCCACGCAGAGACTTCCGCAGTGACCCGCACCCTCCTGATCGCCGCAGCCCTTTCCGCTCTCGCGGCCTCCGCGGCCCATGCCCAGTCCGACTCGATCTTCGCCGTCAACAGCGCCGGCACCAACCTCCTCCGCCTGAACACCGACGCCGGCCTGGTGGTGCGCGGCACCGCGAGCAGCGGCGACATCCCCGCGACGGGAGAGGGCGTGCGCATGATGTGGTTCCCCGGCCGCTGGGCGTTCCGCGCCGGCAAGGTGGAAAGCTTCGGCAGCGGCTACTGGGACCTGAGCAACGTCGGCTTCGGCTCGGCTGCGTTCGGCGAGAACACGCGCGCCCGGGGGAACAACTCCTTCGCGACGGGGCTCACGACCACCGCGTCCGGCAACGAGTCCATCGCCCTGGGCAACAGCGGCACGGCCAGCGGCGAGCGCGCCTTCGCCTTCAACGGCACGGCGTCCGGCGTGGGCGCGGTCGCCATCGGCTCGGGGGCGCAGGCCACGAACGACGACGCGATGGCGATGGGACCCAGCTCCATCGCCGGCGGGCTCGCCAGCATCGTCCTGGGGCCCAGCATCGCGAACGGCTCCTTCGGCGTCGCCATCGGACTGCAGAACAGCGCCAGCGGCAACTTCTCCGTCGCCATCGGCAAGAACGCGCGCACGGCGAACCGCCAGGGCTCGGTGGTGCTCGGCGACGGCTGCGCGGGGTTCTCGTCGGACTCCGTGTATCCCACGGCCAACAACCAGTTCGTGGCCCGCGGCTGCGGCGGGATCCGGTTCTTCACGTCGCAGAACCTCTCGTCCGGCGTGGAAGTGGCGGCGGGCGGCGGGTCGTGGAGCAGCGTCTCGGACCGCAACCGCAAGGAGAACTTCCTTTCGTTCGGCGGCGAGGAGGTGCTGATGCGGCTCCGGGGCGTGCCCGTCACCACCTGGAACTACAAGACGCAGGACCGCAGCATCCGGCACATGGGCCCCACGGCGCAGGACTTCCGCGCCGCCTTCGGCCTGGGCGAGAGCGAGCTGCTGATCAACACGGTGGACATCGACGGCGTCAACCTCGCGGCGGTCAAGGCGCTGGAGGCGCGCACGGCGGCGCAGCAGGCGCGCATCACGCAGCTGGAGGCGCGCAACGCCTCGCTGGAGCAGCGTCTCGCCCGGCTGGAAGCGCTGGTCGCGGGCGCCGCGCCGCGGTAGGGCGGGAAGAGCTTGCCGCCCTACCGGCGGGATTGTACGTTCACGCGTACGGAGGAACGCACAATCCGGAGGATGCCATGCGCAGGCCCAACCTCGACGAGGACGTGCAGCCGGTGTCGGAGTTCCGCGCGAACGCGGCAAAGTTCGTGCAGCGGGTGCGCGAGACGCGGCGCCCGCTGGTGCTGACGCAGCACGGGAAGAGCGCCGCCGTTCTCATGGACGTGGGGGAGTACGAGAAGATGCTCGACACCATCGAGCTGCTCCGAGCCGTGAACGACGGGGAGCGCCGGGTCGAGGCGGGTCGGGTCGTCGACCACGACGAGGCCATGGCCCAGCTTCTCGAAAAGTACAAGGGCAGGTGAGGGCCCACCGGATCCCAGCGCGATGAGGCTGACATGGCCGAGCCGACGATCGACGACCTGCTGCTGAACCACTCCCCCGAGGTGCGGGAGCTGACGCTGCGCGCCTGCCACCTGGTGCGCAGCGTGCTCCCGGACGCCCGGGAAAAAGTGCACCTGGGGTGGAAGAACATCGTGTTCGGCACGGGGACGAAGATGGGCGACATGATCTTCGTGGTGACGCCGCTCAAGGAGCGGGTGAACATCCACCTGGCGGGCGCGGGCCTGGACGACCCCATGGGGCTGCTGGAGGGGAAGGGGAAGGCGGGCCGCCACGTCAAGATCGGCTCCGTGGACGACCTGGAGAACCCGGCGCTCTTCGGGCTGCTGGAGCAGGCGGTGGAGGCGCACGCCCTCCCCGCGGCGGAGCGCGATGCCAGGGCCGGACCGCCCGTCGACGGCTACCGCGCCTACGGGAGCAGGACGGTGGGCGTGCCGGTGGAGAGGCTGTTCCAGGCGTGGACGGACGACGCCGTCCGCGCCGGGTGGCTGGGCGAGGGCAGGCTCGCCATCCGCGGCGCGACGGCGAACAAGTCGCTCCGGGCGCGCTGGGAGGATGGAACGCCGGTGGACGTTCGCTTCACCGCCAAGGGCGAGGCGAAGAGCGAGGTGACCGTGGACCACCGCCAGATCACGGACGAAGCGGCCGCGGCGGCGCAGAAACAGACGTGGAAGGGCCACCTCGACCGGCTCAAGGCGGAGCTGGAGCGCACCTGACCTTCACGCGGAGAGCCGGCATGTCTCACAGCTACGGGGCCATCCTGCGAGGCGACCGGCTGGAATGGCTGGGAAGCTCGCCGGGGTCGGACGGGCCGCTGCCGGTCGAGGTGATCGTCCAGGAGCACGCGGCGCCCGGACGCGATCGCAGCGACGGGGCCGCCATGGCGGCGGCGCTGGAGGAGGTCGCCGCCTCCCCCATCTACCGGAGGCACGAGGATCCCGTCCGGTGGCAGCGCATGGTGCGCGAGGACCGTCCGCTCCCCGGGCGCGACTGATTCGATGCTGCTGGACAGCAACATCGTCATCTACGCGCTGCTGCCGGAGCACGGGTCGCTGCGGCGGCTGATCGCGGAGCACTCGCCGAGCGTGTCCGCGGTGTCGTACGTGGAGGTGCTGGGCTACCACGGCCTGACGGCCGGCGAGCGGGCAGCATTCGAGAAGTTCTTCGCGGCCGCCCGCGTCCTGCCGCTCGGGAGCGACGTGGTCCTGCGGGCCACGCAGCTCCGCCAGTCGCGCAAGATGACGCTGGGGGACGCGCTCATCGCCGCGACGGCGCTGGAGTTCGGGCTGAGGCTGGTGACGCACAACGTGCGGGACTACCGCTGGATCGAAGGGCTGGAGCTGCTGGACCCGCTGGCCGAGTGAGCGGGCACCCATGATCGCGAGCGAAGGGGAAGCGAGCCTGTGTTCGAGAAGATCCTTGTAGCCAACCGGGGCGAGATCGCCCTCCGCGTGATCCGCGCCGCCCACGAGCTGGGCGTGAAGGCGGTGGCCGTGTACTCCGAGGCCGACCGCCTGGCGCCGCACGTGCTCGCCGCGGACGAGGCGTACCTGATCGGCCCGGCGCCCAGCGCGCAGAGCTACCTCCGCGCCGACGTGCTGATCGACGTGGCGAAGAAGGCCGGCGCGGAGGCCATCCACCCCGGCTACGGCTTCCTGTCGGAGCGGGCGCACTTCATCCGCGCGGTCCGCGATGCGGGGCTGGTGTTCATCGGCCCCTCGCCCGAGTCGGTGGAGGCCATGGGCGACAAGACCGCGGCCCGCAAGCGCGTCATCGCCGCAGGGGTGCCGGTGGTCCCCGGGACGGAGGACGCGCTCGCCGACGCCGCGGAGGCCCGGCGCGTCGCGGCGGAGGTGGGCTACCCGGTGCTCCTCAAGGCCGCGGCCGGCGGGGGCGGGAAGGGGATGCGCGTGGTGCGCGGCGAGGACGAGATCGAGCGCGCCTTCGAGGCGGCGGGGAACGAGGCGCAGGCGGCGTTCGGGGACCGCTCGGTGTACATCGAGAAGTTCCTGGAGGGGCCGCGCCACATCGAGATCCAGCTCCTCGCGGACCGCCACGGCAACACGCTGCACCTGGGCGAGCGCGAGTGCTCCATCCAGCGCCGCCACCAGAAGCTGATCGAGGAGGCCCCGAGCGCCGTGCTCACCCCGGAGGAGCGGGCGGCGATGGGCGCCACGGCGGTGGCGGCGGCGCAGGCCGTGAGCTACGAGGGCGCCGGGACGGTGGAGTTCCTGTACCAGGACGGCCGCTTCTACTTCCTGGAGATGAACACGCGCATCCAGGTGGAGCACCCCGTCACCGAGCTGGTGACGGGGATCGACCTGGTGCAGTGGCAGATCCGCGTCGCGGCGGGCGAGGCGCTCCCCTTCCGGCAGGAGGACATCGGCTGGACCGGGCACGCGATCGAGTGCCGCATCACCTCGGAGGACCCGGGCAACGGCTTCCTGCCGTCCACCGGGCGCATCCGGATGCTGGAGATCCCCGCGGGCCCCGGCGTGCGCTGGGACGGCGGGATCACCCCGGGCTACGAGGTGGGCCTCTTCTACGACCCCATGCTCGCCAAGCTGATCGTGCACGGGCCCACGCGCGAGCAGGCCATCGACCGGATGAAGCGGGCGCTCGGCGAGCTGCGCGTGGTGGGGGTGGACACCAGCGTCCCCTTTCACCTGCGGGTGATGGACGAGCCGGACTTCCGCGCCGGGCGGCTGGACATCAAGTACCTGGAAAAGCACGAGGCCGAGCTGCTGGACGCCCCGCAGGACGAGGAGCGGGTGCGCATCGCCGCGCTCGCCGCCGCGCTGCTGGAGGAGGAGAGCCGCACCCGCCGCACCGCGCAGCGAGCCCAGCCGGGCGCCGCCGCCGGCGGCGGGAGCCGGTGGCGTGGCCGCATGGGCTGGAGATAGCGGGTGGCGGACCGCAGGGCGGGGCGGGGGCGCCCCGGCGGGCAGGGGCGCCGGCCGGGCACGGAGCGCCGGCCGCCGCAGGCGCAGGTGCGCATCGACTCCATCGCCGCGGGGGGCGAGGGCGTGGGGCGGCTCCCGGACGGGCGCGTGGTGTTCGTGCACCGCACCGCCCCCGGCGACCTGGCCGAGGTGGCGCTCACCGAGCGGCGCGACCGCTGGGCGCGCGGGCGGCTCCTGCGCGTGCTGGATGCGTCGCCGGAGCGGAGGGAGGCGCCGTGCCCCTTTTACGGCGAGTGCGGCGGGTGCACGCTGGAGCACCTGACGTACCCGGCGCAGCTCCGCGCCAAGGCGCGCATCGTCGCGGACGCGCTCACCCGCATCGGGGGGATGCCGACGGAGCCGCCGGAGGTGGTCGCCTCGCCCTCGGAGCACCGCTACCGCAACCGCGTTTCCTTCGCGCTGCGGCGCACGGGGCGGGGCGGGGTCGTCGCCGGCTTCCACGCGCTCGGCGACCCGGAGCGCATCGTGGACCTGGACGGCCGCTGCCTCCTCCCGGAGGAGCCCATCGCCCGGGTGTGGGACGACATCCGCGCCAGCTGGGGGACGGAGGCGTTCCGCCTCCCCTCCGGCGACCGGCTGCGATTGACGCTGCGGGCCAGCGCCGGCGGCGAGGTGTCGCTGCTGGTGGAGGGCGGCTACTCGCCCGGGCGCCCGCAGGAATTGCTGGACGCGGTCCCCGGGCTGGTGGCCGTGTGGCACCGCCCCGGCGCGGCGCCGCCGTCGCTGGTGGGGGGGGCGCCCGGCCTGCCGGAGAGCTGGGGCGACGAGACGCTGGAGCTGAGCGGCGCCGCCTTCCTCCAGGTGAACCGCGGCGCCGCCGCGCTGCTGGAGGCGCACGTCCTGGAGCGCGTCGGCGACGCGGCGGGGCTGCGGGTGGTGGACGCGTACTGCGGCGTGGGGCTGCACGCCCGGCGCCTGGCGCGCGCCGGGGCCGCCGTGGTGGGGATCGAGCTGGATCCCGAGGCGGTGGCCGAGGCCCGGCGCGCCGCCCCGGAGGGCACGGAGTTCGTGGAGGGGCCGGTGGAGGCGCACCTCCCCGCGCACCTCCCCGCCGACCTGGTGATCCTCAACCCGCCGCGCGCCGGGGTGGCCGCCGAGGTCGCGGACGCGCTGGCGGCCTCGCCGCCGCGGCGCATCGTCTACGTGTCGTGCAACCCCGCGACGCTCGCGCGCGACCTCAAGCGCCTGGGCGGCGGCTTCCGGGTGGAGAGCGTCCGCTCCTTCGACCTGTTCCCCCAGACGGCGCACGTGGAGACCGTCGTGGTGCTGTCCTCACAGGAACCCTGAATCGCCCAGATGCGCTACTTCGTCACCATCGCCGGCCGCGAGGTCGAGGTCGACCTGACCGGCGCCACCCCCGTGGTGGACGGCACGCCGGTGCACGCAGAGCTGGCCACCCTCCCCGGCACCCCCGTCCGCAGCCTGCTGGTGGACGGCCGCTCCCACCCGTTCATCGCCCACGCGGGGGAGCGGCGGGGCCGCTGGGAGATCGCCATGGGCGGGAGCCGCCTGGTGGTGGACGCGGTGGACGAGCGCACCCGCGCCATCCGCGAGATGACCGGCGGCGCGGACGCGGAAACGGAAAAGACCGTCGCCGCGCCGATGCCCGGGCTGGTGGTGCGGGTGGAGGTGGAGGTGGGGCAGCAGGTGAGGGCGGGGCAGGGGCTGGTGATCGTGGAGGCGATGAAGATGGAGAACGAGCTCAAGGCGCCGGCGGACGGCGTGGTCGCGCGCATCGAGGTGCAGCCCGGCCAGACGGTGGACAAGGGCGCCACGCTGATCGTGCTGGAGTAGGAAAGCCGCGCGGGACGGAGCTGCCACACGGACCGGAGGGTGCCATGTACCGGCGGATCGACGATTTCCTGCGGGACTGGACGGAGGAGAGCACGAGCACGCTCCGGGTGCTGCGGGCGCTCACGGACGAGTCGCTGGAGCAGCGGGTGACCCCGGACGGGCGCAGCATCGGCGGGCTCGCCTGGCACCTGGTGGGCTCGCTGGGGGTGATGCCGGGCCGCGCCGGGCTCGCCGGGATCCACGCTCCGCCGCCGGAGGTGCCCGCCCCGGCCAGCGCGGCCGTGATCGCCGACGCCTACGGCAGGGCTGCCTGCTCCCTGGCCGGCGCCGTGCCCGAGCAGTGGACCGACGAGATGCTCCCGGAGGAGGTGCCCATGTACGTGGACCCCTGGGCGCGCGGCCGGGTGCTTTCCATGATCATCCGCCACCAGGCGCACCACCGCGCGCAGATCACCGTGCTCATGCGCCAGGCGGGCCTCGCCGTTCCGGGGTGCTACGGCCCCTCGCGCGAGGAGTGGGCGGAGCGGGGGATGCCGGCGATGCAGTAGGGGGGATGGTGATCGACCCTCACTCTCGCCGACGACGCACGGAAAGCTTGACGTTTGTTTTGCGCCAAATTACTCTCCAAAAAAGTCCCTCCCCTCCATCCAGTCCCACGACAGCTCATGAAGCGCTTCTGCACGCTCGCCGTGATCATCGGGAGCCTATGCGCACCCGCCGTGGCGGCTGCCCAGCAGGTCGTTTCGCGCCCGATCACCGAGGTGCGAAGCTCTGCGACGGCGGTCAGGCTCGTCGAAGTCGTACGCCTTGGAAGCCTGGATGGAGCCCACGACGCCTTCGGCCGGGTCATGGACGTGGCCCTGTCCCGGTCCGGCCGCATCGTCGTCGCGGACGACCAGAACTACAACGTGGTGGTCTTCGGCCCAGACGGCAGGTACGTCGGGACCATGGGGCGGAAGGGCCAGGGGCCGGGTGAGTTCGTGAGTCCCTGGAAAGTGGCCGTGGATGCCCAGGACAGCGTTTTCGTGTGGGATGCCGGTCTGGCCCGCATCAGCGTGTTCAGGCCGGATCTCCGTTTCAGACGTAGCTTTGCCGTCCCGCCGCAGTGGCTCGTCAACAGCCTTCAATTCTTCCAGGACGGAAGGCTGCTCGTCGCGGCGTATGGTCGCAGAGAGCCGGGTCCCCTCCATCTCCTGAGCCGCTCGGGGAGGCTGGAGCGGTCGTTCGGCCCCCGGGTCAACTCGCCGGACCTGTCCGGTTTCGAAGCAAGCCTCCTCGGCGGAACCGTCGACGTAGCCGGCCAGACCCTCGTCTATTCTGCCAAGAGCCCCTACGAGGTCTGGTTTCTCGACCTCGCGGGGCGAGCGGGGACGCGATGCGTCGGGCGAACGGAGTGGACAACCCGGCCCTCTCAGGCAGTCCGGGTGAGCCAGAACGCGACGAACCTGCAGTGGGAAAAGTACATCCATTCATCCGCTGTCCTCAGCCTGGGCCGGGGATTGTACCTGAACCAGGTGCTCGACCCCGCCGGCGACCGTACTCGCCTGGATCTCCTTACCGCCGACTGCCGTCTGCTCCGCCGGACCACGTTCGACTCTCCGCTCAACGTCGTGGATGCCTCCGGTTCGAAGCTGGCGGCCGTGCGCGATCTGGAATTCCCGGAAGTGCTGGTATACGAAGCGCGGATCACGCAATAGACGAAATCGAGCCGGACGGAGGCCAGCCACTTCCACGAGGCGACCTGCTCATGAAGCTGCCCGTTTCACTCTTCACCGGTTTCGCGCTCGCCACCCTCGCCCTCGTGGTATGCCCCCCCTCGGCCGAAGCCCAGGGCGAAAGCTCGGGCACCTGCCAGTGGGGGTGCCTGTGCACGGGGAATCGATGCGGGTGCAACTCGAACGGCAGTGGAAAGGATTGTGCTCTGGGCGGCAATGGTTGTGTCGTCACGATGTGCGAACAGGAACAGATCTCCCTGCTGGTGATCGCGCCCGACGGGTCCCTCGTACCGCTCCCGGCGAGATATGCGGCCGAGCGGGACCCGGCCGGCGACGGGAAGGGCGAGGCGATCACCCAGCCGAGCATGGGACGATGGGAGTTCGTTGCCGCGGGCCGCTCCGTCGCCCGGCACTGCAGCGGACTGATCACCAGGCGGTACTACGATCGTGCAACCGCCGCGGACATCCGGGACATGGAGCGGGACATCTCGATCTGAGACCGAAAAGCTGCAGCGCCCGTAGTGCATACCTGCCAGGCGGACCGGCCCTGACGCCGACGGATCCCCATGGATCCGTCGGCGTTCGTCGTTGCGGGGCGTCCCCCCGCGGACGCTAATTCGGAGCCGCGTGAGGGATGCGCGCCCGGCAGGGCCGAGACCCGCGGGGCAGTTTCCGCGGGGCTCGGCGGAGTTACGCACGGCGGTTTCGTGCGTTACTCCGCGCGCAGCCCGACCCCGCGCCAGCGGGGGCACGCCCAAACTGCCGTCCATCCAGTTGTATCTTGAGATATATCTTGACTCACGATATATCGCGAGTTATATCTGGATCAGCCGGTGACGGGAACCCGTGTCACGGAGGAAGAAAATGTTCGGTGCGTACGGATGCGGCCCGCGCGGCCGCCGGGGAGCGTGGGGCGGCTTCGGCTGGGGCGGCGGGCCACGCGGAGGCCCGGGACGTGGGCGCGTCTTCGGGCACGGCGACCTCAAGCTGGTGATCCTCAGCCTGCTGGCGGAAAAGCCGCGCCACGGCTACGAGATCATCAAGGAGCTGGAGGACCGGGTGGGGGGCACGTACTCGCCCAGCCCGGGAACCGTCTACCCCACACTCTCGCTGCTGGAGGACATGGGCTACGCGCGCTCCCGGGTGGAGGAGGCGAACCGCAAGGTCTACGAGATCACGGACGAGGGCCGGCAGCACCTGGAGCAGAACCGCCCGGCGGTGGACGACATCTTCGGCCGGGTGGACGAGTTCGCCTCGTTCTTCTTCGGCCCGGCGATGTCCGGGCTGGGGCACGCCTTCGGGAGCCTGGGCGGCGCCGTATTCCGCGCCGGGATGCGCCACCAGGGCGACGAGCAGTGGGTGCGCCGCGCGCAGGAGATCCTGGAGCGCGCGGCGCGCGATGTCGAGGGCCTGAACTGACGCGCCGCGGCGGCGCGGCTGCCGGGAGCGCCGGCGGATCCACGCGGTCCGCCGGCGCTCCCGTTCGCGCTTGCTCCCCGCGGCGCCGCGCGCCTACATTCGACGGACCCGGCCCGCCGCCCGCGCCCACGACCCGCTCCAGGACAGGCCATGCCCCGCATCACCCCGCTCGACTACGCGGACGCGCCGCCCGAGGCGCGCGCCGCCCACGACGAGCACCTGAAGACGGCGCGCATCACCAACATGAAGCGCACGCTCCTTCACTCGGTGCCGGCGTTCCGCGCGCTGATGACCTGGTACGACCTGCGCGGCACGGTGCAGCCGTTCCTGGGCGAGCGCCTCACCACGCTCTTCGCGCACGCCGTCTCCGCCGAGACCGACTGCCTGATCTGCTCCACCTTCTTCCGCCGCGTCCTGGTGGACGCGGGCGAGGACCCCGACCGGCTGGAGCTGGACGCGCGCGAGGCCGCCGTGGTGGCGTTCGGACGGGCGCTCGCCGTCACCCCGCACCGGGTGCCGGACGCGGTGTACGCCCGCGCGGCGGAGCACTTCAGCGACGAGCAGACCGTGGCGCTGGTGGCGTTCGGCGCGCTGATGGTGGCCACCAACGTGGTCAACAACGCGCTCGGGGTGCCGCTGGACGACTACCTCCAGCCGTACCGCCGGCAGCCCGCGGCCGCCGGGGCGGAAGGAGCCGGCACCCATGGGTGAGCTCGCGGGGCGCGTCGCCTTCGTCACGGGGGCGGCGCACGGGCAGGGGAGGGCGACCGCGCTGAAGCTGGCCGGGGAGGGCGCGGCGATCGCCGCCTTCGACGTGGCGAGGCCGCTGGCGTACCCGGCCTACGGGATGGGGACGGGCGCGGAGCTGGAGTCGCTGGTGGCGGAGTGCGAGGCGCTGGGGAGCCCCTGCCTGGCGTTCGCGGGCGACGTGCGCGACGACGCGGCCATCACGGCGGCGGTGGGCGAGACCGTGGAGCGGCTGGGGCGAATCGACATCCTCTTCAACAACGCCGGCATCTGCGCCTACGGGCTGGCGCACGAGCTGACGGAGGAGGAGTGGGACGGGATGATGGACATCAACCTCAAGGGCCCCTGGATGGTGGCGCGCCGGGTGATCCCCGTGATGATCGCGCAGAAGCGCGGGGTGATCGTCAACAACTCGTCGGTGGCGGGGCTGCGGGGGATGAACCGCCTCAGCCACTACGCGGCGTCCAAGCACGGGCTGCTGGGCCTGACCCGGTCGTGGGCGCTGGAGCTGGCGCCGCACGGCATCCGCGTGGTCGCCGTCCACCCCACCGGCGTGAACACGCCGATGAACGACGGGCTCGCCGCCATGGAGGGGAAGACCCCGCAGGAGATCGCCGAGGCCTCGGCCGGCAACCTCCTCCCCGTCCCCTGGATCGAGCCGGACGACGTGGCCGAGGCGGTCCTGTACCTGGTGTCCGACCGGGCCCGCTTCGTCACCGGCTCCTCCTTCGTGCTGGACGCGGGGCTGCTCGTGCGCTAGCGTGCGGGAGGATGTCCGGACCGGCTCCCCGCGCCGACCTTTTGCCATCCTCCCGGCCATGCGACGAACCCGCCTCCCCGCGCTCCTGCTGCTGCTCGCCGCCGCGTCCGCCTGCACGCGGCGGGCGAGCTACGACGACCCCGGCCAGGCGATCGTCGCCCGCCCCGGCGCGGAGTTCGACCTGGCGCTCCGCTCCAACCAGAGCACGGGGTACCGCTGGGTGCTGGTGGATTCCGCCGCGCTCGGACCGCTGCGCCCCATCGGCTCCAGCTACCGCGTGACGGAGGGCAGCGGCAACGGCGCGGGCGGCACCGAGCGCTGGACCTTTCGCGCTGAGGGCCCGGGCGAGGGCGTCGTCGCGCTGGTGTACGTCCGCCCCTGGGAGGGCACGGCCCCGCGCGACACCACCCGCTTCCGGGCGGTCGTCCGCTGACGCCCGCGCGAACGCTCCGCTTCCACCCCGCGCCGCCCCTCCCGCCGGCGGATGCCCCGCGCGTCCGCCGGCGTTATCTTGTCGCGCGGCACGATCCGGCGGGGGCGGCGGCGGTTTCGCGCGCCCGCACTTTCGCACTCACGCACCGTCTTTCTTCGATATGAGCGACACGCAGGTGGGGCCCGACCTCGGCGAGGACTCCGGGACCGCGGGTCCCGCGGACGGCGGCAGGGCGGCCTGGACGGAGCGCGCCGTCACGCCCGCGCTGGCGAAGCACCCGGAGCGGCGCGAGCGCTTCGAGACCACCAGCGGGGTGGAGGTGGAGCGCCTGTACACGCCGGACGACACGGCGGCGCTGGACTACGGGCGCGACCTGGGGTATCCGGGCGAGTTCCCCTTCACCCGCGGCATCCAGCCCACCATGTACCGCGGGCGCTTCTGGACCATGCGCCAGTACGCGGGCTTCGGGACGGCGGAGGAGACCAACACGCGCTTCAAGCTGCTGCTGGAGGCGGGGCAGACGGGGCTTTCCACCGCCTTCGACCTGCCGACGCAGATGGGGTACGATTCCGACCACCCCATGGCGCAGGGCGAGGTGGGGCGCGTGGGCGTCGCCATCGACACGCTGGCGGACATGCGCAGGCTGCTGGACGGGATCCCGCTGGACCGCGTTTCCACCTCCATGACCATCAACGCCACGGCCAGCACCCTGCTGGCGCTGTACATCGCCGTGGCGGACGAGCGGGGGATCCCGCGCGCGAAGCTTTCCGGGACCATCCAGAACGACATCCTCAAGGAGTACATCGCCCGCGGCACGTACATCTACCCGCCGGAGCCCAGCCTGCGCCTGATCACCGACATCTTCGCGTTCTGCAACGCGGAGGTGCCACGCTGGAACACCATCTCCATCTCCGGCTACCACATCCGCGAGGCGGGCTCCACGGCGGCGCAGGAGATCGCCTTCACCTTCGCGGACGCGGTGGAGTACGTGAAGCGCGCGCTGGACGCCGGCCTGGAGGTGGACCGCTTCGCGCCGCGCCTGTCGTTCTTCTTCGCGTCGCACAACGACCTGTTCGAGGAGGTCGCCAAGTTCCGCGCCGCGCGCCGCCTGTGGGCACGGGTGATGAAGGAGCGCTTCGGCGCCTCGGACGAGTCGGCCAAGCTGCGCTTCCACACCCAGACGGGCGGGGTGACGCTGCAGGCGCAGCAGCCGCTCAACAACGTGGTGCGGGTGACGGTGCAGGCGCTGGCGGCGGTGCTGGGCGGCACGCAGTCGCTGCACACCAACGGCTACGACGAGGCGCTGTCGCTCCCCACGGCGGCGGCGGCGACGCTGGCGCTGCGCACGCAGCAGGTGCTGGCGTACGAATCCGGCGCGGGCGACACGGCGGACCCGCTGGCGGGGTCGTACTTCGTGGAGGCGCTGACCACGGCGGTGGAGGAGAAGGCGCGCGAGTACCTTGAAAAGATCGACGAGATGGGCGGCGCGGCGGAGGCCATCGCCTACATGCAGGAGGAGATCCACCGCGCGGCGTACGCGCACCAGATCGCGGTGGAGGAGGGCGACCGGACCATCGTGGGGGTGAACAGGTACGCCACCGAGGAGGCGTCCGTCGACCTGGCCCAGCCGGACTTCTCCGCGCTGGAGCGCGCGCAGCGGGCGCAGCTCGCCGGGGTGCGCGCCGGCCGCGACGACGCCGAGGTGGCGGCGCGGCTGGAGGCGATCCGCTCCGCGGCGCGCGGCACCGAGAACCTGATGCCGCGCATCATCGACGCGGTGAAGGCCATGTGCACGCTGGGCGAGATCGGCGACGCGCTGCGGGCGGAGTGGGGCGTGTACCGCCCGGCGTGAGGCAGCCGCCCGCGGCGCGAGACCGGAAGCAGAGCGATCGGCGGCACATCCACCCCCAGGACCGGCCGATGTGGAAGCAATACCTGGCGTTCGTGCGGGAGGCGGAGAGGAAGCTCGACACCTCGATCGCCCTTTCGCAGGCGGAGATGGCGACGCTGGCCCGCCTCGCGGATTGGGCCCGGTACGCCGCGCCCCAGAACCTCAATCGGCTGAACCGCATCCGCGAGCGCGCCACCGTGGTGGGAACCCGGCGGCGCATGGCGTACGTGGCGGTGTGGCACGTGAACACCGAGGTGGGGCGCGTCGCGGTGTGCGATCCCCGGCTCCGGACCATGAGCCTGGACGCCCGCCTGGAGGCGCTCGCCGGTGCGGTGCGAACGGCGCGCACGGCCATGGCGGAGCAGGCGGAGCGCGAGCACGAGGAGCGGCCCATCTACATCTTCGCAGCGCCGGAGTTCCTGTTCGTCCGCTCGCCCACCGAGCACCACCTCACCGAGGTCGAAAAGGAAAGGGTGCGGGCGCGCGTGCTGGTGATCTCCCGGGAGAACCGCGACGTGGTCGTCATTCCGGGGACCGTCGCCTGGGTGAAGACGGCGGACCGTCCGCCGGAGCGACAGGTCAGCCGCCGCACGGGCCAGGCGAAGCCGGCACAGCGAGACCTGCGGAAGTACGCCCGGGAATACCGCCACAACCTCCCGGCGAAGGGTCCTTTTCCGCGGCTGGAGGAAGTGGGGCAGGACCGGTTCATGCGGGACCAGCTCGGCGAATTCGCCGACCGCCTGGCCGTCTCGGACCCCACCCTCAAGATCGCCCGCAACACCGCGTTCCTCGCGTACGACGGAACGATCCACACCTACCACAAGAAGTTCGAAGCCATCGAGGACGGCCTTTCCATGGAGATCATGGGGCACGAGGACTGGCGGAACACCTTCTTCTCCCCGGGCACCCGCTCCTCGACGATCCTCCTGGACGGGATCCGCTTCGGCCTGGAGATCTGCGCCGACCACAACTTCGGCCTGCTGCGGGCCAGGGGAAGGACCACCCACGTGGAGGTCCTGTCCTCGTCGTACATCGGCGTCTTCGACGACCAGGTAGGCGTGGTCCCCGGCGGCCACCTGGTGCACGCGGACAGCAAGGCCTCGGGCATCTACCGCGAGCGCGCCGGCGCAATGGAGCCGGTGGAGACCGTGACGGACGACAACATTCCGCTCGGCGAGCTGATCTACGGCGGCTTTCCCATTTTCCACTAGACGTGCTCCCCGGGCACACTCCGCAACCCGTCCGTTCCTCTCTGCGTAGTCCCCCGTGAGGCGTCCGCCGCGACGCCACCGGGGGATCGTCGTTGCCGGGCGGCACCATACACCGACCGACCGCGTGCCATGTACTCCACCTGCATCTTCTGCCACTCGCCGCTGGGCGCCAACGAAGCCATCGAGGAGTTCCCGGTGGGCCGGCGGCTCGCCTTCGACGCGGCGAAGGGGCGGCTGTGGGCGGTGTGCGGGGCTTGCGGGCGCTGGAACCTGTCGCCGCTGGAAACGCGCTGGGAGGCGGTGGAGGCGTGCGAGCGCGCCTTCCGCGGCACGCGCGTGCGCGTCTCCACCGAGAACGTGGGGCTCGCCCGGCTGGCGGAGGGCACGGAGCTGGTGCGCATCGGCAGGCCGCTGCGGCCGGAGTTCGCGGCGTGGCGCTACGGCGACCAGCTCGGCCGGCGCGCGCGGCGGCGGTGGATGCTCGCCGCGGGGGCGGGGGGCGTCGGCGCGGCGGTGGTGGGGACGGCGCTGGTCGCCGGGCCGGTGCTGATCCTGGCGCTCCCCGTGCTGGCGGCGGCCGCGGCGGCGCTGGGCCGCAGGTCGCCCTCCGAGCCGCTGCTCGCGGGCACCTCCGGCGCGCAGCGCGCGCTTCGCGACCCCCACGGAGATCCGGTACTCCGGCCCGGGGAGATGATCACGGGTGCCCGGCTGCGCCCGGAGTGGCTGGGCGGCGCGCCCTGGTGGCTGGAGGTGAAGACGGGGTGGTGGGACCACGACGACGAGGCCGTCCTCCGGGAGCGGAAGCAGGCGCTGGCGGGCGACCCCGCGCTGCACGCGGTAGCGGTGCTGCTCGCGCGCGCCAACGCCACCGGCGGCTCGCGCCGCGAGGTGCAGGGCGCGGTGCGCCGCATCGAGCGCGCGGGCGACCCGGAGCGCTACTTCGCCACGGCGGAGGGCGAGGCGAGGAAGCAGGGGTGGGGCTACCAGGAGGTGTGGAACATGCCGCAGGAGATCCGCCTCGCGCTGGAGATGGCGGCCCACGAGGACGCCGAGCGCCGCGCGCTGGACGGGGAGCTGGCGGAGCTGGAGCGGCAGTGGCGCGCCGCCGAGGAGATCGCCGCCATCGCGGACCCGCTCGCGACGCCCCCCGCGGTCGAGGAAAAGCTCCAGCAGCTGCGCGGGGCCCGGCGGTAGGCCGCGCCCCGCCGTCCAACCGCATCCCGACGCAACCCGGTGAGCCATGTACTCCACCTGCATCTTCTGCCATTCGCCGCTGGGCGCCAACGGGGCCATCGAGGAGTTTCCCGTCGGCCGGCGGCTCGCGTTCGACGCGGCGAAGGGGCGGCTGTGGGCGGTGTGCCGCGCCTGCGGGCGCTGGAACCTGTCGCCGCTGGAAACGCGCTGGGAGGCGGTGGAAGCGTGCGAGCGCCGCTTCCGCGATACGCGCGTGCGGGTGTCCACGGAGAACGTGGGGCTCGCCAGGCTCCCCGAGGGGACGGAGCTGGTGCGCATCGGCACGCCGCTGCGGCCGGAGTTCGCGGCGTGGCGCTACGGCGACCAGTTCGGCACGCGCGCCCGCAGGATGTGGGTGCGGGGCATCGCCGCGGCCGGGGTGGGCGCGGTGGTGGCGGGCTCCGCCATGTTGGCGCTGCCCTCCCTGCTGCTGACGCTCCCCCCGCTCGTTGCCATGGCCGCCCTGAGGCGCGGAGCGCCGGGAGGCACGGGGCCCGGCCGCTCCGCCCGGGCGGAGCTCGCGCTGGTGGGGAACGACGGAGAACCGCTGGTCCGCGACGGCGAGGAAAAGATCATCAGCCTCCGCCTGCGGCCCGAGCCGCGCGAGGGCTCCGCGTGGTGGCTGGAGGTGAAGACCGGACGGTGGGACAACGAGGTCTCGTACTACGTGGACACGCGGAGGACGGCGCTGGTGGCATCCCCCGCCGTGCAGGCCGCCTCGCTGTTCCTGGCGCGCGCCAACGCGTGGGGCGGGCCCCGGCGCGACGTACAAGCCGCCGTGCGGTGCATCGAGCGCGCGGGCGACCCGGAGCGGTACTTCGCGGCGGCGGAGATGGATGCCCGCAGGATGGGCTGGGGATACCAGGACGTGTGGAACATGCCGCAGGAGATCCGCTTCGCCCTGGAGATGGCCTCGCACGAGGACGCCGAGCGCCGCGCGATGGACGGGGAGCTGGCGGAGCTGGAGCGGCAGTGGCGCGCCGCCGAGGAGATCGCCGCCATCGCGGACTCGCTCGCGGTGCCGGCGGCGGTCGAGAAGCGGCTGCGTGAGCTGGGAGCCTCACGGCGGTAGGAAGCGACGTTTGCTCACCCGCACACCGGACCTGCGGCCCCGGCAGCGAAAACCCGCGTGAGGGATTACGGCCCGAAGGGGCGAGACCCGGCGGCAGTTTGCCGGGGCTCGACTCCGTTAGCCCGCGTTGTTTGCGGGCTTACGGAGCCGAAGCCCGACCCCGGCGCAGCCGGGGGCACGCCCGAACCCGCCCTTGCAAGCAGTTCCAAAACCGCCACGAATCGCTCGATATTCACACCCGCCCGGCGTTGCCCCATGGCAGGCGCCGGGTTATTTTACGCGGGTTTGCCACCCCATCGCAGCACCGAATCGAGACCGTAGCACACGCAAGGTATGCCTACGTACGAATACCGCTGTCCGTCCTGCGGAAACGAGTTCGAGAAGTTCCAGCGCATGTCCGACGAGCCCGTGGCCGAGTGCCCGGGCTGCGGCGCCGGCGCCGAGCGCAGGCTGTCGGGGGGGGCCGGGCTGCTCTTCAAGGGCTCCGGCTTCTACATCACCGACTACCGCAGCGACAGCTACAAGAAGGCCGCGTCGTCCGACGGGGGAGGCTCCTCGTCCGGCGGCGAGTCCAAGCCGTCGTCTTCCTCCTCCGACAGCAAGCCGTCCGGCGGCTCCCCGGCCAAGTCCGGCGGCGCGGGCGAGTAGATGCCCACGGAGAAGCTGCGCCGCGAGATCTCGCGGGTGCTGTCCGGGATGGGCGTGGAGGACGCCGCCGTGGGGCTGGACCGGCCCCGCAACCCCGACCACGGCGACTGGGCCAGCAACGTCGCCCTGACGCTGGCCAAGCCGCTCGGCCGCCCGCCGCGCCAGATCGCCGAGGAGATCGTCCGGCTGCTGGACCGCGACGCCGCCGGGGTGAGCGCGGTCGAGATCGCCGGCCCCGGCTTCATCAACTTCCGCCTGTCGCAGGACTACCTGCACCGCGGCCTCGCCGGGATCGTCGCCCGCGGCGCCGACTTCGGCCGGTCGGAGGCGGGGCGGGGCCAGGCCGTCAACGTGGAGTTCGTGTCCGCCAACCCCACCGGGCCGCTGCACATCGGCCACGGGCGGCAGGCCGCGCTCGGCGACGCCGTGGCCGAGCTGATGGCGTGGGCCGGGTGGAAGGTGCACCGCGAGTACTACTACAACGACGCCGGCGAGCAGATCATGCGGCTCGCCCGCAGCGTGTGGACGCGCTACCAGGAGCACCTGGGCGAGGCCGTGGAGTTCCCGGAGGACGGCTACCACGGGGGCTACGTGCGCGAGATCGCCGCGCGCATCGCCGACGAGCAGGGCGACCGCTTCCGCGGCGACGCCGGCGAGGAGGCGATGGACGCCATGCGGCAGTTCGCGGTGCGGACGCTGCGCGAGGAGCAGAACCGCGACCTGGCGGACTTCCGCGTGCGCTTCGACGAGTTCTTCCTGGAGTCGTCGCTGTACGCGTCCGGGCGCGTGGCAGAGACGATCCAGCGATTGCGCGCCACCGGGCTGGCGTACGAAAAGGACGGCGCGCTCTGGCTGCGGACCACGGAGTTCGGGGACGACAAGGACCGGGTGATGGTCAAGGGGACCGGCCACCCCACCTACTTCCTCCCCGACGTGGCCTACCACGTCACCAAGTGGGAGCGCGGGTTCCACCGCGCCATCAACGTGCAGGGCGCCGACCACCACGGCACCGTGGCGCGCGTGCGCGCCGGGCTGCGGGCGCTGGGGCTCCCCGCCGGGTACCCGGAGTACGTGCTCCACCAGATGGTGCTGGTGATGCGCGGCGGGCAGGAGGTGAAGTTCTCCAAGCGGGCCGGCGACTATGTCACCCTGCGCGACCTGTACGACGAGGCCGGCGTGGACGTGACGCGCTACTTCTTCCTGATGCGCCGGCCGGAGTCGCAGCTCACCTTCGACCTGGACCTGGCGCTGGAGCAGTCGGACCGCAACCCGGTCTACAAGGTCCAGTACGCCCACGCCCGCATGTCCTCGATCTTCCGGCGCGCCGGAGTGGAAGCGTCTTCCGTGTCGGCGGAGGGGGCGGACCTCGCGCTCCTGTCGCACCCCACGGAGGCCGAGCTGGCCAAGCTCCTGCTGCGCTTCCCGGAAACGGTGGAGGCCGCGGCGGAGCAGCACGCGCCCCACGCCGTCACCGAGTACCTGGAGGAGGTGGCGGGCGCGGTCAACTCGTGGTACCACGCGGGGAACCGCGACCCGCAGCTGCGCGTGGTCGGCGTCCCCGCGGAGCTTTCGCGCGCGCGGCTGGTGCTTGCGCGGGCCATCCAGACCGTGCTCCGCAACGGCCTCGCCGTCCTGGGGATCGACGCCCCGGAGCGGATGGAGCGCGCCGAGGCGGAAGACCCGCAGGAATCCACCCTCGTTCCCTGAAACCGGTTTCCCATGTCCCTTCTCGTGGTGGGCAGCGTGGCCCTCGACACCGTCGAGACGCCGTTCGGCCGCGCGGACGACGCCCTCGGCGGCTCCGCGACCTTCTTTTCCGCGGCGGCCTCGCTCTTCTGCCCGGTGCAGCTGGTGGGCGTGGTCGGCGACGACTACCCCACCGAGGCGCTGGGCTTCCTCGCCGACCGCGGGGTGGACCTGCGCGGGCTGGAGCGAGCCGCGGGGGAAAGCTTCCGCTGGTCCGGCGTGTACAGCTACGACCTGAACAGCCGCGAGACGCTGGAGACCCGGCTGGGCGTGTTCGCCGACTTCGCCCCCAAGATCCCCGACGAGTTCCGCGACGCGGAGTGGGTGTTCCTGGGGAACATCGACCCGGAGCTGCAGCTGAACGTGCTGGACCAGGTGCGCAGCCCGCGGTTCGTGGCGTGCGACACCATGAACCTGTGGATCGACATCAAGCGCGACCGGCTCCTTGACCTGCTCAAGCGGGTGGACCTGCTGTGCGTCAACGACGCCGAGGCGCGCCAGCTGGCCGGCGACCACAACCTGGCCCGCGCCGCCCGCTGGATCCAGTCGCAGGGGCCGCGCTACCTGATCATCAAGAAGGGCGAGCACGGGGCCATCCTCTTCACCCCCAACTCCACCTTCTTCGCGCCGGGGTACCCGCTGGAGGAGGTGTTCGACCCCACCGGGGCGGGCGACTGCTTCGCGGGCGGCTTCATGGGGCACCTGGCGGCGGTGGGGCGCCACGAGGACGCGGACCTGCGGCGGGCGGTGATCTTCGGCTCGGTCATGGGCTCGTACGCCTGCGAGCGCTTTTCCGTGGAGCGCCTCAAGGACCTCGCGCTGGAAGAGGTGGAGGAGCGCGTGAGGCACTTCCGCGAGATGACCAGCTTCGAGATGCCGATGGAGGCGGGCGCCGGTGTCTGAAGGCGGCCTGTCGTACCGCGACGCCGGCGTCGACATCGACGCCGCGCACCGCGCCATGCGCGGCGTCGCGGAGCTGGTGCGCTCCACCGCCACCCCGGACACCCTGTCGGAGCTGGGCTCCTTCGGCGGGCTGTACCGCGTCCCCGGCGACGTCAAGCGGCCGGTGCTGGTGGCGAGCACGGACGGGGTGGGCACCAAGCTCAAGATCGCCTTCCTCGCGGGCCGGCACGGCACCGTGGGGGAGGACCTGGTCAACCACTGCGTCAACGACATCCTGGTGCAGGGCGCGCGGCCGCTCTTCTTTTTGGACTACGTGGGCGTGGGGCGGCTGGAGCCGGGGACGGTGGAGGCGGTGGTTGAGGGCGTCGCCCGCGGGTGCCGCGCCAACGGCTGCGCGCTGCTGGGCGGGGAAACGGCGGAGATGCCGGACTTCTACGCCGCCGGCGAGTACGACATCGCCGGGACCATCGTGGGCGTGGTGGAGGAGGACGGGGTGGTCGACGGCTCCGGGATCCGCGCGGGCGACGCCATAGTGGCGCTCGGCTCCTCGGGGCTGCACACCAACGGCTACTCGCTCGCCCGGCGCATCGTCTTCGAGCGCATGGGCCTCGCGGTGGACTCGGAGTTCCCGGGCGAGGGGGGCCAGAGCGTCGCGGACGTGCTGCTGCGCGTGCACCGCTCGTACCTCCACCCGCTCCTCCCGCTCCTGGGGCGCGGCGAGGTGCGCGGCCTGGCGCACGTCACCGGCGGCGGCCTGACGGACAACGTGCCGCGCGTCCTCCCCGCGGGGCTGGACGCGCGCTTCGACACGTCGTCCTGGGAGATCCCCAACGTGTTCCGGGTCCTCCAGCGGGAGGGCGGGGTGGAGCGCGACGAGATGTTCCGCGCCTTCAACGTGGGCGTGGGGATGGTGGCGGTGGTCGCCCCGGAGCATGCGGACGCGGCGGTGCGCGAGCTGCGCGCGGCCGGGGAGGAGGCGTGGATCGCCGGGGAGATCGTCCCGGGCGAGGGAAGGACCGTTCTCGACGGATGAAGAGCGACATGACCAAGCGTATCGGCTGCGCCGCGGCGGCGCTGGCGCTCTCGGCGGCGCCCGCGCTCGCGCAGGGCGCCGGGGCGCCGTGCGCCCGGTTCTCGGACCCGTCCGCGAGCCAGACCTGCTACACGGTGGCGCAGGCGGTGGAGTCCGCGCAGCCGCGGCTGGGCATCGTGCTCACCGGCGGCAACCCCACGCTGGGGACGGCGAGCACCGGCGGCATCCGCCTGGGACTCCTCCCGCGGGTGAGCGCCACGGCGAAGGCGAACCTGGTGTTCGTGCGCCTGCCGGACATCCTGGCGTCGAGCGCCGGGAGCGCCGCGCAGACGCTCAACGACGCCGTGGGGATCCCGGTCCCCGCGCTCTCGGGCGCCGCCTCCGTCGGCGTGTCGCCGGGCCTCACGCTGGCGCCCACGATCGGCGGGGTGGGGGCGGTGGACCTGCTGGCGAGCGCCACCTGGATCCCGCTGGGGGGCTTCGACGTGGAGGGATTCTCGGACGACACCCCCGACTTCGCCTTCGGGGCGGGCGCGCGGGTGGGGTTGCTGCGCGAGTCGTTCACCGTGCCGGGGATCTCCGTGTCGGTGATGTACCACCGGCTGGGCACCGTTGCCTACGGCGACGTGTGCGACCAGCCGCAGCCGGGCGCCGTCGCGCAGCCGGGCGACGGCTACACCGTGTCCGCGGGCGTCTGCGGCAACGGCGACGGCGACCCCGGCGAGCTCCGGGTGGACCTGTCCAGCTGGAGCACCCGCGCCGCGGTCAGCAAGCGGCTCCTGGGGCTGGGGCTCGCCGCGGGCGTGGGCTACGACCGCTTCGCCAGCGACGCGGCCTTCGGCTTCCGCACCCGCTGCCCGGACGCCGGTGCGGGCGACTGCTACGCGCGCTTCTCCGGCCTGGAGCTGGACAACGGCCGCTGGTCCGGCTTCGTGGACGGCTCCTTCTCGCTGCTGATGGCCACCTTCGCCGCCGAGCTGGGGTGGCTCCAGGGGGAAGGCGCCATCGATGGCTTCCCCTCGGCGAGCGACTTCGACCCGGGGAGCGGGACCTTCTTCGGGAGCCTCGGCTTCCGCATCGCGCTGTAGGCGGGGTGACGCCCGGCGCGGGGAGCCCCGAGGACGCGCGGCACATGCGGCGGGCGCTGGAGCTCGCCGCGCGGGGGTGGGGGCGGGTCGCGCCCAACCCGCTGGTGGGCGCGGTGGTGGCGAGGGGCGGGGAGGTGGTGGGCGAGGGGTGGCACACCGGGTACGGCCGCCCCCACGCCGAGGTGGAGGCGCTGCGCGTCGCCGGCGAGGCGGCGCGGGGCGCCACCCTGTACGTGACGCTGGAGCCCTGCGCGCACCACGGAAAGACGCCGCCGTGCACCGACGCGATCCTCGCGGCCGGCGTGCGGCGCGTCGTGTTCGCGGCCTCCGACCCCAACCCCAGGGCCGCCGGCGGGTGCGCCGTGCTGGAGACCGCGGGCGTAGAGGTGGAGCGCGGCGTGGAGATGCGGGCCGCGCTGGACCTCAACGCCCCCTTCTTCCACGGGATCGCCGGGCCCGAGCGCCCCTGGACCGAGCTCAAGCTCGCCGTATCCCTGGACGGGCGGGTCGCGGACCGCGACGGCCGCTCCGCCTGGATCACCGGCGAGGAGGCCCGGGCCGAGGTCCACCGCATGCGCGCCGGCTTCGGCGCGGTGGCGGTGGGGATCGGCACCGCGCTCGCCGACGACCCGCGGCTCACCGTGCGCGGCGCGGTGGAGCCGCGCGTCCCCCCCTCCGCGTCGTCTTCGACCGGCGGCTGCGCCTGCCGCCCGCGGGCGAGCTGGCGCGGACGGCGCGCGAAGTGTCGGTGACCGTCGTCGCCGCCCCGGACGCCCCGGCCGAGCGCCGCGCCGCGCTGGAGGCGCTGGGCGTGCGCGTGCTCGTGGCCGAGACGCTGTGGGACGGGCTGCGCGAGCTGCGCCGCGCCGGGATCGGCTCGCTGTTCTGCGAGGGCGGCGCCGTGCTCGGCGGGGCGCTGCTGCGGGCCGAGGTGGTGGACCGGCTGCACCTCTTCCAGGCGCCGCTCTTCCTGGGCCCCGAGGGGGCCAACCCCTTCGCGGCGCTGGACAGCCCGCCCATCGGCGAGGCGGACCGCTGGCGCCGGCTGCGGACGGAAGCGTTCGGGCCGGACACGTTGGTGACCCTGGCCAGGGAGTAGCGAGTGTTCACGGGGATCGTGGAGGAGGTGGGCACCATCGCCGCGGTGCGCGAGGCCGGCGCCGGGGTGGAGCTCGACGTGCGCGCCCGGGTCGTGCTGGAGGGGATCGCCCTGGGCGACAGCATCGCCATGGACGGCGTCTGCCTCACCGCCACCGCGTTCGACGCCGGGGGCTACACCGTGCAGGCGGTGGCCACCACGCTGGGGCGCACCACGCTGGGCGAATTCGCGCCGGGGCGCCGCGTCAACCTGGAGCGCGCCGCCGCGCTCGGCGCGCGGCTGGGCGGGCACCTGGTGCAGGGGCACGTGGACGGCGTGGGCGAGGTGCGGTCCGTGGTCCCGCGCGGCGAGCTGGTGCTCATCGACTTCACCCTCCCGCGCGAGGTGGACGAGGTCACCATCCTGCACGGCTCCATCACCCTGAACGGCGTCAGCCTCACCGTCAACGACCTCCCCGCGCCGGGCGTCGCGCAGGTGTCCATCATCCCCTTCACCTGGGACCACACCGCCCTCGCCGACCTGCGGCCGGGCGCGCGCGTGAACCTGGAGGGGGACATGATCGGCAAGTACGTCCGGCGGCTGCTGGACCGCCCCCGCGAGGCCGGAGGCGGCGGGGCGGGTCCGGGCGTGGACCCGGCGGGCGCAGCGGGGTACTAGATGGAAGCCGCCGGGGGACCTATCTTCCCGGCGGCAACTTCTTTTTCAGCGGCGAGACCATGGCTTTCGATCGCGTCGAAGACGCTATACAGGACATCCGCGACGGCAGGATGGTGATCGTCGCGGACGACGAGGACCGCGAGAACGAGGGCGACCTCGTCTGCGCCGCGTCCGCCGTCACCCCCGAGATCATCAACTTCATGGCCGTGCACGGGCGCGGGCTCGTGTGCGTCGCGCTCACCCAGGAGCGCGCCGACGAGCTGGACCTGCGCCCCATGAGCGAGTTCAACACCGAGGCGCAGGGCACCGCCTTCACGGTGTCCGTGGACGCCGCCGCAAAGTTCGGCGTGACCACCGGGATCAGCGCCGCGGACCGGGCAAAGACCATCCAGGTGTGCATCGACCCGGAGAGCCGGCCCTCCGACCTGCGCCGCCCCGGCCACGTCTTCCCCCTGCGCGCGCGCCCGGGCGGCGTGCTGCGGCGGGTGGGGCAGACCGAGGCCTCCGTGGACCTCGCGCGGCTCGCCGGGCTTCCCCCCGCGGGCGTGATCTGCGAGATCCTCAACGACGACGGCAGCATGGCGCGGCGCCCCGAGCTGGAGGTGTTCGCGCAGAAGCACGGCCTCAAGTTCATCACCGTCGCCGACATCGTGGCCCACCGGCTCCAGCGCGAGCGGCTGGTGCGGCGCGAGGCCGAGGCCGTGATCCCCACCCCTCACGGCGACTGGAAGATCATCGCCTACCGCAACGAGCTGGACCAGTTCGAGCACGTGGCCATGGTCAAGGGCGACGTGGCCGGCGAGCACGACGTGCTGGTGAGGATGCACTCCGAGTGCCTCACCGGCGACGTGTTCCACTCGCTGCGCTGCGACTGCGGCGAGCAGTTGGAAGCCGCCATGCGTGCCATCGACCGCGAGGGGCGGGGCGCCATCGTCTACCTGCGGCAGGAAGGGCGGGGGATCGGGCTGGTGCACAAGCTGCGGGCTTATGCCCTGCAGGACGAGGGGATGGACACGGTGCAGGCCAACGAGGCGCTCGGCTTCCGGCCGGACCTGCGCGACTACGGCATCGGCGCGCAGATCCTGCTGGACCTGGGGCTGTCGTCCATCCGCATCCTGACCAACAACCCCAAGAAGATCGTGGGGATGGACGGGTACGGGCTTTCCGTGACCGGGCAGGTGTCGCTGCGGGTGGAGCCCAATCCGCACAACGAAGTGTACCTGGCGACCAAGCGGGACAAGCTGGGGCACATGCTTCCGGTGTGATGGCTGGAACGGCTTTGAACGGCGGGCTTGGGCGTGTCCCCGGCTGGCGCCGGGGCCGGGCTTCGGCTCCGTAAGCGAGCAAACAACGCTCGCTAACGGAGTCGAGCCCCGGCGGAAACAGCCCCGCCGGGTCTCGCCCCTTCGGGCCGAAATCCCTCACGCGGGGATCGCGCTGGCGTCGGCGAGGGTGGGCCCCCTCACCCCCCGGCCCCCTCTCCCCCGCAAGCGGGGGAAAGGGGGAGGACGGCAGGAGGGACGACGGGCGGGTGGAGGGCCGACGGGAGGGTGCGGGGGTGGTCGGAGGGAAGAGTCGGGGGTGTGGTGGTGGGCAGGGCATTGACTCTTCCCGGAGACCGCCCCCGCGCCCGACCTCCACGCACGGAGCCCGGGCAGTTCAGCCCCTCGGACGGACCCCGGAGGGTGGCGAGCCGGGCAAGGGCAGGCTGAAAGACCTTTTCGGGAGCGAAGATGATCGAGCACTCCGGGATGCTGCGGGGCGAGGGAAGGCGGTTCGGGATCGTCATCGGCAGGTTCAACGAGCTGGTGACGCGGCAGCTGCTGGTGGGCGCGCGCGACTGCCTGGTGCGCCACGGCGTGGCGGACGACGACATCGAGGCGGTGTGGGTGCCCGGCGCCTTCGAGATCCCCGCGGCGCTGCGGCGGCTCGCGCGCATGGAGCGCTTCGACGCGCTGATCGCGCTGGGCGCCGTGATCCGCGGCGGGACGCCCCACTTCGACTACGTGGCGGGGCAGGCGGCGAGCGGCGTGGCCGCGGTGGGCGCGTCCACCGACGTGCCGGTGGTGTTCGGGGTGCTCACCACGGACAGCATCGAGCAGGCGATCGAGCGGGCGGGGACCAAGGCCGGCAACAAGGGGTGGGACGCGGCGATGACGGCGCTGGAGATGGCCGACCTGTTCGCGCGCCTGGAGGGGCGCCCGTGAGGTCGCGCAGCCGGGCCCGCGGCTGGGCGCTGCAGGCGCTGTACGCCTGGGAGTCGCGTGGCGCCGACCCGGAGGCCGCCGTCCGCACCCTGCAGGACCTGTTCGCCAACCTGCGCGTGTCGCCGCAGAACCGCCCCTACGCCGAGGTGCTGGTGCGGCTGGTGGCCGTGAACCAGCCGCGCATCGACAAGCTGCTGCAGGACTCGCTCACCAACTGGCGGCTGAATCGCCTGTCGGTGATCGACCGCAACGTGCTGCGGCTGGGCGTGGCCGAGATGCTGTTCGTGGACGATGTCCCGCCGCGCCTTTCCATCCGCGAGATGGTGAAGCTGGCGGAGAAGTACAGCACGCACGAGAGCCCGCGCTTCGTCAACGGCGTGCTGGACGCCGTCATGCGCGCCGCCCTCCCGGGGGAGGCCGCGGGCGAGCGGTGAAGCTGCTCGTCGTCAACTGGCAGGACCGGCTCAACCCGCAGGCCGGGGGCGCCGAGATCCACGTCCACGAGACGTTCGGGCGGCTGGCGGAGCGCGGCCACCGCGTGGCGCTGCTGGTCTCCGGCTTCGCGGGGGCGGCCCAGCGCGAGCGGCTGGACGGGATGGAGGTGCACCGGGTGGGCGGGCGTCACACCTTCGGGGCGCTGGCGCCCGGCTACTACCGCCGCCACCTGGCCGCGGAGCGCTTCGACGCGGTCGTGGAGGCGCTCAACAAGGTCCCGGTGTTCTCGCCGCTGTGGGCCGGGCGCCCCGTGGTGCTGCTGGTGCACCACCTGTTCGGCGCCACGGCGTTCCGGGAGGCCTCGCTCCCCCTGGCCACCGCCACCTGGCTGCTGGAGCGACCCCTGGGCCCCGTGTACCGCCGCGTCCCGGCGCAGGCGATCTCCCGGAGCACGGCGGAGGACCTGGTGGACCGCGGCCTGCACCCCGGCGAGATCCGGGTGATCTACCCCGGCGTGGACCTGGGCTACTACACGCCGGACGCGGCCGCCGCGAGGCTCCCGGAGCCGACCTTTTTGTACCTGGGGCGGCTGCGGCGCTACAAGGGGATCCATTTCGTGCTGCGGGCGGTGGCCATGCTGCGCGACCGCGGCACGCACGTGCGGCTGATGGTGGGCGGCAAGGGCGACCACGAGCCGGAGCTGAAGAAGCTGGCGGCGGAGCTGCGCCTGGAAGACCGCGTGGAATTCCTGGGCTTCGTCAGCGAGGAGCGAAAGCGCGAGCTCTTCCGGACCGTGTGGGCCAACGTGTTCCCCTCGCCCAAGGAGGGCTGGGGGATCACCAACCTGGAAGCCGCCGCCTGCGGCACCCCCACCGTCGCCAGCGACTCGCCCGGCCTGCGCGAGTCGGTGCTGGACGGCCGCACCGGCACCCTGGTCCCCCATGGCGACGTCGCCGCGCTGGCCGCCGCGCTGGAAGCGCTGGCCAGGGATCCCGGACGGGTGGAGGCGCTCGGCCGCGAGGCGCTGGACTTCGCCAGCCAGTTCACCTGGCGGCGCACCGCGGAAGAAACCGAGGCGCACCTGCTGGCCGTGACGGCGGAGTAGGAACGGCAGGGAACAGGGAATAGGGAATAGCCTGCAACGGCGACGGCACCCCCCGGCCCCCTCTCCCACAAGGGGAGAGGTGGAGCACGACATGGCAAAGGCGGGGATCGTCAGTGTGGTTATTCCCCTCTCCCGGAACGGGGGAGGGTGGCGAGCCTCAAGCGAGCCGGGTGGGGGCCTCCCGCCGTTGCCCGCGTGAGGGATGCGAGCGCGGAGCGGCGAGACCCGGCGGCCGTTTGCCGGGGCTCGCCTCCGTTGCAAACGGTTGTATCGTTTGCTACGGAGCCGCAGCCCGACCCCGCGTCAGCGGGGGCACGCCCGAACCCGCAGTTCCAGCAGTAAAAGCAGTTGCAGTTCCTGACGAGACCAGAAGGCGGGATACGATGACCAGGCACGGGAAATCCGCATGCGTCCGTTGACGGTCGAGGAGCTGCTCCGCCTGAAAAGGGACCCGCTCGCCCTGGAGCTGCTCACGGACGAGCGCGGACTGAGCCGCACCATCGGCGGACCGGACATCTCCAGCCCCGGCCTGGTGCTCACCGGCTACACCGAGCGCTTCCCGGCGGAGCGCATGCAGGTGCTGGGCGAGACCGAGGTGGCGTTCCTGGAGTCGCTGGACGAGGAAAGGCGCCGGCAGGCCATCGAGGTGTTCTTTTCCTTCAACCTGCCGGTGGTCTTCGTCACCAAGGGGCAGATCCCGCCGGAGCCGCTGCTGGCGATCGCCAACGACCGCGGCACCCCGGTGATCCTCACCCACCTCAAGACCGCGGACTTCTACTCCCGCATCAAGCCCTTCCTGGAAGACCGCTTCGCCCCCACCACCACCATGCACGGCTCGCTCGCCGACGTGTACGGCGTGGGGCTGCTGTTCGTGGGGCGCAGCGGGATCGGCAAGAGCGAGACGGTGCTGGACCTGGTGGAGCGCGGGCACCGGCTGGTGGCCGACGACATGGTGATCATCTCCCGCCGCGGAAACGAGATCCTGATCGGGCGCGGGCACGAGCTGCAGCGGCACCACATGGAGATCCGGGGGGTAGGCATCATCGACGTGCAGGAGCTCTTCGGCATCCGCGCCATCCGCCAGCAGAAGCGGGTCGAGGTGGTGGTTCAGCTGGAGGTGTGGGACGAGAAGGCGCACTACGACCGCACCGGGCTGGAGCCGCAGTCGCTGGACATCCTGGGGGTCTCCATCCCCAAGGTGGTGGTGCCGCTGGTGCCGGGAAAGAACATCACCGTCGTGGCCGAGGTGGTCGCCATGAACCACCTCCTCAAGTACTCGGGCGTGGACTCCGCGGCGCTGTTCAACCGGCGGCTGCAGGAGCGCATGCAGGTGTCCTCGGATTACCTGGAAGAAGACTATGAGTGAAGAGGTCCGCGGGCTGATCGTGGCGCACTCCAGCCTGGCCGAGGGGATGGTCGCGGCGGTGCGGCAGATCTCGGGGGTGGGGGAGGACGTGCTCCGGCCGCTCACCAACGAGGGAAAGGGTCCCGAGGGGCTGATGGAGGCGGTCACGCGCGAGCTGGGCGACTCCCCCGCGGTGATCTTCACCGACCTTCCCAGCGGGAGCTGCGCCTTCGCCGCGCGCAAGCTGTCGCTGTCGCGGCCGGGGACGGGTCTGGTGTGCGGCGTCAACCTCGCCATCCTGCTGGACTTCGTCTTCCACCGCGACATGCCCCTCCCGCAGCTGGTGGAGCGGCTGGTGGAAAAGGGGCGCGGCGGGATCAACGGCACGTACAAGGAAGGGGTCCCGCATGCCGATCGTGCTCTTTCGCGTTGACGAGCGCCTGATCCACGGGCAGGTGGTGGTGGGGTGGGGCGGGCCGCTGCACGCGGACCGCATCGTGGTGGTGGACGACGACATCGCGGACAGCGCCTGGGAGCAGGAGCTGTACTGCCTGGGCGTCCCCCCGGAGATCGAGGCCTCGTTCGTGGGCGTCCCCGAGGCGCGCCGGATGCTGGCCGCGTGGCGCGGCGACCCGCGCCGCGTCGTGGTGCTGGTGCGCGGCGTGGCCACGGTGGCGAAGCTGGCGGAGGACGGCGTCCTCCGCGGCGAGGAGGTGAACCTGGGAGGGATCCACCACGCCGTGGGCCGCGACCGGGTGCTCCCCTACCTGTTCCTTTCCCCCGAGGAGCGGACCGAGCTGCGCGCCCTCGCCGACCAGGGCGGGGTGCGCCTGTCGGCGCGCGACCTCCCCGGGTCGCGGCGGGTCCCGCTGGACGAGCTCCTGGCGGGCGGGTGAGATGATCCCGGAGGCCGGCCCTCTCGTCCTCCTCGCGCTGTTCGGCGGGCTGGTGGCCGTGGACGGCACCTCGCTGGGGCAGCTCATGCTCTCGCGCCCCGTGGTCGCGGCCACGCTGGCGGGGTGGATCGCGGGCTCCCCGGAGCACGGCGCCCTGCTGGGCCTCATGCTGGAAGCCTTCCAGCTCACCGTCCTCCCCGTGGGGGCGGCCCGCTACCCGGAGGGCGGCCCCGCGGCGGTCGCCGCGGCCGGCGCCTACGCCGGGACCTCCCACTCCTACTCCGCGCTGCTGGTGGTGCTGATCTTCGCCCTGGCGCTGGAGCGGGTGGGAGGCGCCAGCGTGGAGCGCCTCCGGCAGCTCAACGTGCGGCTCTGCCCGCCGCCCGGCCGCACCAGCATCCGCTCCGGGCGGCTGGAGCGGCGGCACCTGCTCGCCCTGGGGGTGGACTTCGCGCGGGGGGTGGCGCTGGCGGGGGCGGGGACGCTGCTCCTGGGGTGGGTGCTCCAGGAGGGCTTCTTCCTCCTCCCCCACGGCACCGTGGCGCGGCTCGCGCTGGGCGCGGTGCTGGCCGCCTCGCTGGGGGCGGTGTTCCGGCTCTTCGGGCGCGACCGGCTCCCGCTGCTGGCGGCCGGGGCCGGCGTGGGCGTCCTCGTGCTGGTGCTCTTCGGGTGAGCGCGCTCACCCCGGGGACCCGCCGCGCGCTCCTGCTGCGGAGCTTCGCCGTGCAGGGGTCCTGGAACTACCAGACGCTGATCGGCACGGGTTTCGCGTTCGTGCTCCTGCCGGTTCTCCGCCGCCTGCACCGGGGGAACGAGGAGGCGCTGCGCGAAGCGGTGGCGCGGCACGCCGAGCTGTTCAACAGCCACCCCTACCTGGTGACGGTGGCGGCGGGGGCGGTGGCCCGGCTGGAGGACGACGGCGTGCCGCCGGAAACGGTGACGCGCTTCAAGAACGCGCTGCGCGGCTCGCTGGGCGCCATCGGCGACCGGCTGGTGTGGCAGGCGTGGCGCCCCGCCTGCGCCCTGCTCGCCATCGTCCTGCTGCTGCTGGGCGCCCCATGGTGGGTGGCGGTCCCCGCCTTCCTGCTGGTGTACAACGCGCTCCACCTGTGGCTCCGCGCATGGGGCCTCCGGGTGGGGCTGCGGGATGGGCTCGCGGTGGGCAAGGCGCTCCGCGAAGCCCCCTTCGATCGCATGGGCGAGCGCGCCTCCGACGCCGGGGCCTTCCTGGCCGGCCTGGCGGGGATCCTCGCCGTGGGCGACGCCTCGCGCGGGCCCGCGGAGTACGCGCTGGGCGCCGCGGCGCTCGCCGCCGGGCTCTGGCTGGGCCTCCGTGTCCGCCTGGCGGTGTGGGCGGTCCTGGTGGTGGTCTGGGCCGTCGACACCCTCGTGGTTGCCACCTCTTGAACCAATCCGGGATGGAACACAGCACGCAGGTCACGATCCTCAACAAGTACGGCCTCCACGCCCGCCCGGCGGCGGAGTTCGTGAAGCTCGCCAACAAGTTCCAGGCCGAGGTGTGGGTGGCCAAGGACCAGGTGGAGGTCAACGGAAAGAGCATCATGGGCGTGATGATGCTGGCCGCCGAGCGCGGCTCCGCGGTGGACATCCGCGCCAACGGGGACGACGCCGAGGCCGCGGTGGCGGCGCTCGCCAGGCTGGTCGCCGACCGCTTCGGCGAGGAGTGAGCCGGTGAGCCTGGTCCGCGACGGGATCCCGGCCTCGCCGGGGATCGTGATCGCCCCGGCGCGCGTCCTCCGCTGGGAGGTGCCGCGCGTTCCCCACGGGGGCGTGGTCCCCGCGGACCAGGTGGAGCACGAGGTGGAGCGCTTCCGCGAGGCGCGCGAATGGGCGAAGGAGCGCATCCGCGAGCTGCAGGCGCGCACCGAGACGCTGATGGGGCGGGTGGAGGCGCAGATCTTCGAGCCGCAGATCCTGATGCTCGAGGACTCCGACCTGATCGAGGGGACCGTCTCGTACATCCGCGAGAACCACCTCACCGCGGAGCGCGCCTTCGAGTGGCGGGTGCTGGAGTGGGAGTCGCAGTGGTCGCACACCGCGCACCCCATGGTGCTCGACAAGCTCAACGACCTGGCCGACGTGCAGAACCGGGTGCTGCGGCGCCTGATGGGGATGCCCGACCCGGAGCTGCGCTCGCGCGGCGGCGAGGACAAAGTGGTGCTGGTCGCCCACGACCTGACCCCCAGCCTCACCGTGCAGCTGGACCCGCGGCAGGTGGTGGGAATCGCCACCGACTCGGGGACGCGCGCCTCCCACAACTCCATCCTGGCGCGCTCGCTGGACATTCCCGCCGTGGTCAGCCTGGGCGACCTGTCCGACCGCGTTCGCGACGGCGACGAGATCATCCTGGACGGCCGCGCCGGGCGGGTCATCATCGGCCCCAGCGAGGAGGACAAGCACGCCTACCGCGAGCGCGACTTCCAGATCCGCGAGTGGGAGCAGGAGCTGCTCCTGCTGGCGCACCTGGAGTCGGTGACGCGCGACGGGTACCGGGTGCAGCTGCGCGCCAACATCGACCTTCCCGGCGAGGCCGCCTCCGCGCGGGCCCACGGGGCGGAGGGGGTGGGTCTGTACCGCACCGAGTTCCTGGTGGTGGGGCGCGGCGCCGCGCCCGGCGAGGAAGAGCAGTTCCAGGCGTACTCGCTGGTGACCCGGGTCTTCCCGCACGTCCCGGTGATCATCCGCACCTACGACCTGGGCGGCGACAAGTTCCCGGCGTTCATGCACATGGCGGCCGAGGACAACCCCTTCCTGGGGTGGCGGGCCATCCGCGTCTGCCTGGACGAGCCGGCGATGTTCCGCGGGCAGCTCCGCGCGCTCCTGCGGGCCGCCGCGCACGCCGACGTGCGCATCATGATCCCGCTGGTCAACGAAGTCTCCGAGGTGCTGGACACCCGCCGCCACATCGACGAGTGCCTGGAGGAGCTGCGCGCGGAGGGGCACGCCGTCCCGGAGCGCTACTCGCTGGGCGCCATGATCGAGACCCCGGCGGCGGCCATGTCCGCGCCGGAGCTCGCCCGGCACGTGGACTTCTTCTCCATCGGCACCAACGACCTCACGCAGTACACCCTGGCGGTGGACCGCGGCAACTCGCGCCTGTCCAAGCTCTTCAACCCCTTCCACCCGGCGGTGGTGCGGCTGATGGGTCTGGTCACCGATGCCGGGCGCGCGGCGGGGATCGAGGTGGGGGTGTGCGGCGAGTTCGCGGCGCACCCCCTGGGCGCTTTTCTGATGATCGGGCTGGGCGTGCACTCGCTCAGCGTGGGCCCCTCGGCGCTCGCCGAGATCAAGAAGGTGATCCGCTCCGTGTCGCGCGAGGAGGCCGCCGCCGCCGCGCGCGAGGCCCTCGCCGCGGGCACCCCCGCGGAGGTCATCGAGGTGCTCGGCCGGCACGCCGAGGACTGGATCGACCTGACCCGCTTCATGGCCGCCTGGAACTTGTCGGCCACCGCGTAGGGTGGTATCTTCGACGCTTCGAACGCCTTACGTCCCAAGCGAATCCCAACAAGGAGCCCGCGTGGCGCAGCGCCAGCTCTTCACGTCCGAGTCGGTCACCGAGGGCCACCCCGACAAGATCGCCGACCAGATCTCCGACTCCGTGCTGGACGCGATCCTGGCGGAAGACCCCACCGGCCGCGTGGCCTGCGAGACGCTGGTGACCACCGGCGTCGCCGTGGTGGCGGGCGAGATCACCACCGCCACCTACGTGGACATCCCGGCCATCGTCCGGGGCACGCTCAAGTCCATCGGCTACACGGACGCGCAGTACGGCATCGACAGCCACACCTGCGCGGTGATCACGACCATCGACCGGCAGTCGCCGGACATCGCCATGGGCGTGGATACCGGCGGCGCGGGCGACCAGGGGATGATGTTCGGCTACGCCTCGGACGAGAACGAGGCGCTCATGCCCACCCCCATCCTGCTGGCGCACCGCCTGGCCGAGCGGCTGGCCGCGGTGCGCAAGAACGGCAGGCTCGGCTGGCTCCGGCCGGACGGCAAGACGCAGGTGTCGGTGGAGTACGAGGGCGACCGCCCGGTGCGGGTGGACACGGTGGTGGTGTCCACGCAGCACGACCCGGAGGCCACCAACGAGCAGATCCGCGCCGAGGTCATCGAGCACGTGGTGCAGCCGGTGCTGGAGCCGGTCGGGTTCTGGGACCCGGAGGCGACCACGTTCCACATCAACCCCACCGGCCGCTTCGTGATCGGCGGGCCGCACGGCGACGCGGGGCTCACCGGCCGCAAGATCATCGTGGACACGTACGGGGGGATGGGCCGCCACGGCGGCGGCGCCTTCAGCGGCAAGGACCCCACCAAGGTGGACCGCTCCGCCGCGTACGCAGCCCGCTGGGCCGCGAAGCACGTGGTTGCCGCCGGGCTGGCGCGCCGCTGCGAGATCCAGCTCGCCTACGCCATCGGCGTGCGGGAGCCGGTGTCGGTGCGGGTGGACACCTTCGGGACGGCCACGGTGCCCGAGGGCGCCATCGAGCGGGCGCTGCGCGACGTCTTCGACTTCACCCCCAAGGGGATCATCGAGGCGCTGCTGCTCCGCAACCCCATCTACCGCCCCACGGCGGCGTACGGCCACTTCGGGCGGACCTCCGAGGAGGCGGGCGACGGGCGCAAGGTGCTCCTCTTCCCGTGGGAGCGGACCGAGCGGGCGGACGAGCTGCGCAGGGCCGCCGGCGCCTAGCCTCGGATCCGGTGGGACGCAGGGACCCCCTCCGGGCGGCCCCGGTGAACGGCGAACGTCATCGCGGAGGTGGAGGCGCCGGGGGCGAGGGATCCCCGGTGCCGTCCACCTTCGTTCATGAAGGCAGGGAACCATGATCCAGATCCGTGTCCAGAGCCTGGGGCTCGACCAGACCTCGAAGACGCCCGTGGTCATCCTCCAGGAGGTGGACGGGGCGCGCATCCTCCCCATCTGGATCGGCCCGGCGGAGGCGAGCGCCATCGCCATGGAGCTGGCGGGGATGAAGTTCTCCCGCCCGCTCACCCACGACCTGTTCCCCTCGCTGATCCGCGGGCTGGGGGGGACGCTCACGCGGGTGCTGATCACCCGCGTGCAGGACAACACCTACTTCGCCGAGATGGTGATCCGCCGCGGCGACGAGGTGTTCACGGTGGACGCACGGCCGTCGGACTCCATCGCCATCGCGCTGCGCCTGCAGGCCGAGCTGTACACCAGCGACGACCTGCTTTCCGGCACCACCGTGCAGTTCGCGGAAACCGACGAGGGCGAGACGGAGGGGCTGTTGGGGAGCATGCCCGCGGAGGAGGAGCAGCCCCCGGAAAGCACCATGACCCCCGAGCAGCTCAAGGAGCACCTGAAGAAGATGAACCCGGAAGACCTGGGGCGGTTCAACCCTTGAGCGCCATGCGTCCGGTCCTGCTCGCTCTCCTGCTCGCGGCCGCCGCCGCCTCGCCGGCCGCCTCCCAGCAGCGGCTCCTGGGGCGCGTGCTCCTGGGCGGCGCGCCCGTGCCCGGCGTGCCGGTGACGCTGCACCGCGTCACCGCCGACTCGTCCGGCCCCGTGGGCAGCGGGAGCACCGCGCCGGACGGCTCGTTCGTGCTGGCGCTCCCCCCGGCCGACACTTCCAGGGGCTTCAGCGTCTTCTTCGCCACCGCGGAGTTCCGGGGCGTCCGCTACTTCGGGCCGCCGCTCCATCCGGGGGACGCGGGAACCGGATACGCCGTCGAGGTGTTCGACACCGCTTCCGCCTCGCGCTCTCCCGGCGCGGTGCGGGTGGCACGGCGCGACGTGATCGTCCTCCCGGAGGAGGACGGGAGCGCCGAGGTCAACGAGATCGTCCGCATCCGCAACTCGGCGAAGCAGGCGCTCGTCCTGGGGTCGGGCGCCTCCACCTGGGAATTCCGCATCCCCCGGGGGGTGGTCGCCTTCGAGGTGGGCGACGGGCAGATCGCCCCGGACGCGGTGGTGCGGCGCGACGACCGGGTGCTGGTGACGGCGACGATCCCGCCGGGCGAGCAGGAGCTTTTCGTACGCTACCGGCTGGCGCGCGGGACCACCCGCACCGAGCTGCCGGTGACGGCGGCCACCGACTCCATGAGCCTGTTCGTCCGCCAGCCGGCCCCGGAGACCGTGGTCCGCGGGCTGGCCGCGCCGGTGGCGGTGCAGGCCGAGGGCGACAGCTTCCTGCGCTACAACGGCGCCGGGCTGGGCCCCCGCTCCGCGGTGGTGATGGAGTGGGACAACCCCGGCGTGCCGCCGGTGGACCCGCGCTTCGCCGCGGTGGGCGCGGCCGGGCTGGTGCTCGCGGCCGGGGCGGGGCTGGCGCTGCGCCGGCGGCCGCCCCCGGCGTGACCGCGGCGCCGTGCCCCTCGTCGTCGCGCGGTCGCTGGTCCTCCAGTCGTTTCCGTACAGCGAGACGAGCAAGATCCTGCGCCTGTTCACCCGCGAGGCGGGGGTGCGCTCGGTGATCGCAAAGGGCGCGCTGCGCCCGCGGAGCCGCTTCGGCGGGGTGCTGGAGCCCTTCACCGGGGGGACCGCGCACTTCCACCTCAAGGAGGGACGCGACCTGCACACGCTCTCCGGCTTCGACCTGGTCCGCAGCCGCCAGGCGCTGGGGCGCGACCTGGTCGCCTTCGCCGGGGCCTCGCTGGTGGCCGAGCTGGTCCTGCGCTTCGCCACCGAGGAGCCGCACGAGGACCTGTGGGACGCGGTGGAGGAATCGCTCGACGCCATCATGGCGGCGGAGGGGCAGGGAACCGAGCGCGCCGCGCTGGCCGCGGCCTGGCACGTGGTGGCGCTGCTGGGCTTCGCGCCGCAGACGGAGATGTGCATCGCCTGCGGCCGCGCGCTGGACGACGACGAGCCGGTGCGCTTCGACGCCGAGGGCGGCGGGACCACCTGCCGCGAGTGCCGCCCGGCCGGCCGCGTCCTGGACGCGGCGACCCGCCGGGAGCTGCGCGACATGCTCCTGGGCGACGTGCCGGAAGCGAGCCGCGGCGAAAGGTCGGCGCACCGCGCGCTGCTGCGCACGTACCTGCCGGCGCAGTTCCAGCACGAGAGGCCGCTTCGCTCGCTGGAGCTTTTCCTCCAGCAGCTGGCCTGAACACGACCATGCGACCACCGGACCGCCCGCCCGTGCCCGGCCCCGCCGGGGCGTGCCGCGCGGTCCCTTCCACACCGGAGGCCGGAGTGCCCTGAACCCACCCGAACGGCGAGGCGCAGATGCGACGTGCACCTCCTGTTCTGCTCGCCCTGCTGGTGATCTACGGTTTCCTCTTCCCCCCCACCCTGCGCGCGCAGGACCCGGTGGAGCTGCCGGTGGTCGCGCGGCAGGCGACAGGATTCCGCCTGGAGCAGAACGATCCCAACCCGTTCACGCGGGACACCTACATTCCCTTCACGCTGGAGGAGAGCCTTTTCCGGGACGGACGGCCGCACCTGGTCACCATCCAGATCTTCAACGTGCTGAACCAGCTGGTCGCGGTGCCGCGGGCGCCCGACCATCCCCGCGGGAAGAACCTCCCCGTGCAGCAGCTCGCCTACACCGAACCGGGCCGCAAGCTGGCCTTCTGGGACGGGACGGACACGCGGGGGCGCCGGGTGACGCCGGGGGTCTACTACTGCCAGCTGGTGGTGGACCGGCAGCAGCCGAAGATGGTCAAGATGATCGTGACGAGCCCGAGGAGAAGGTCCCGGATCCAAATTCCCTGGTTTGGACGTGAAAGAAGCCGGCCCGAGTGATTTTGCGCTCGCGGGCCGGCTTCTTCGTTTTTACGGCTTACGGCTGGGTTGGGCGTGCCCCCGGCGGGCGCCGGGGTCGGGCTTCGGCTCCGTAAGCCCGCAAACAACGCGGGCTAACGGAGTCGAGCCCGCGCAAACAGCCGCGCGGTCTCGCCCCTTCGGGCCGAAATCCCTCACGCGGGACTCGCGCTGGCGTCCGCGGGAGACCCCACCCGGCTCGCTTGGGGCTCGCCACCCTCCCCCAATTCTGGGGGAGGGCTTCCTGTCGGTCCGGGTCGTTGCCGTTGCGATCTGCGCCGGGAGGTCGGGGGAGGGTCCGCAGGCGGTGCGCTTGTTCGAAGCCAGCGTGATCCCACCCTCGCTCCAGCGGCGGGCGAGTTTCGCACCGCCGAAGGAGACTTCCCCGGCCGACCCCAAACGCCGGAGCCTGCCGGAACCCCGTTGCCGTTCCGCAGTACCCCCCGAAATCAGTACGGGAGGAGACTCGCCGGTCGTTTGGCGAGGCTCCTCCCGTGCGCAGGGAGACCCGGAGGTCGTTTTCCGGGGCTCCCGGAGCCCCCGCAGGAGACCGGCAGCAGTACCGCCGGGCTCCGGAGGGGTCCCGCATCAAGCCGACGAACGCCTAGTCGATCAGGTACAGGAACCGGCCGCAGTTGTCGCAGTGGCTGATCTCGCGGTTGCGGTCGGCGTCGGAGGCGACGGCGGTGGGGATGGAAACGAAGCACCCGTAGCAGGTGCCCCCGATGACCGGGACCACCGCGCGCGGGTGGCGGCCGGCCATGCGGAGGTAGCGGCCGCGCACCGCCGGGGCGAGCGACTCCTCCATCTCGCCGATCTTCTCGTCCAGCTGGCGGAGGGCATCGTCGATGCTGATGCCGAAGACCTCCTCCTCCACCTGGCGCTCGGAGGACGCGGCCTCCAGCTCCTTGCGCTGGGTCTTCAGGTCCTGGATCTCGAGCAGGATCTCGAGCTGCGGATTCATCATTGGTCTCTCGTCCTCCCTCAGACGCCCTTTTCGTCGAGCAGCCCCAGGAACTCCTTGCCCGACGAGAGCTCCCCCAGCCGCTGCGCGACGTCGGGCTCCTTGGAGAACTGGGCGATCTTCCCCAGGACGGGGAGGTACTGGTTCGATACTTCCAAGGGCGGCGCCACGATCAGGAAGAAGTTGTAGACGGGCTGCTCGTCGATGGCCTTGAAGTCCACGCCCTGCCGCTTGCGCCCGAAGGCCACGCGGAGCCGGTTGACCACCAGGGAGCGGCAGTGGGGGATGGCGATGCCCTTGCCGATCCCGGTGGAGCCCAGGTTCTCGCGCCGCTTGAGCATCTTGTAGAGGATGGCCTGGGACTTGTCGTCGAGCCCCAGGAGGGCGATGAGCTCCTTCAATATCTCGTCCTTGGTCTCCCCCTGGAGATCAAGGCTAACCGAATCCTCGGTAAAGAACTCCCGAAGTTCCATGTCGTCTTATCCTCTCGTATGTTTCCCGAACGCGTACGGGCTGCGTGAAGGCTGGCAATGTAAGTGCCACCGCGTAGCCTGTCAAAATTCAACCACTTCCGGGGCGGGGGATCGGGCGCGGTTGAAGCGGGAGGCCTAAACGGGTATATTTCAAGGATGTTCACGAACCCCGTAGACCTGCTCCGCAGCGGCTCCGTGCCGCTCTACCTGGCGCCCCAGGCCGGCGTCAGCGAGTCCCCGTTCCGCCGGCTCTGCCGCGCGTTCGGGGCCGACGTCGTGGTGTCCGAGTTCGTTTCGGCGGAGGGAATCCGCCGCAACGACCGCAAGACGCACGGCTTCCTGCGCTTCCACGACGACGAGCGCCCCATCGGCATCCAGATCTTCGGGGCGGACCCGGAGGCCATGGCGCAGGCCGCGGCGCTGGTGCAGGAGGTGTACGAGCCGGACTTCCTGGACATCAACTTCGGCTGCCCGGTCAAGAAGGTGGTGAGCCGAAACGGCGGCTCCGGGTGCCTCCGCGACCTGGACCTGGTGCGCGACATCATCCGCGCGGTCAAGGCCGCCATCTCCATCCCCACCACGGTCAAGATCCGCAGCGGGTGGAGCGAGGAGCTGCGCAACCCCGTGCAGATCGCCCTGCGCTGCCAGGACGCGGGCGCGGAGGTGCTCACGCTGCACGCCCGCACGCGCACGCAGATGTACAGCGGCACGGCCAGCTGGGACGAGATCGCGGCCGTCAAGGCGGCGCTGGACATCCCGGTCATCGGCAACGGCGACGTGTGGAGCGGCGGGGACGCGAAGCGCATGCGCGACCACACGGGGTGCGACGGGATCATGATCGCCCGCGGCTCGCACGGGGCGCCGTGGATCTTCCGGCAGGCGCGCGCCGCGCTCGACGGCCAGCCGGTTCCGCAAGACCCGGAGGCCGGGGAGCGCTTCCGCATCGTGCTGGAGCACGCGCGGCTCGCCATCGCCTGGGGGGACGAGGAGGAAAAGGCGATGATCGAGTTCCGCAAGCACCTGGGGTGGTACACCAAGGGGCTCCCCAACGGCAAGGCGCTGCGGCAGGAGCTGTTCGCGGTGAAGCGGCTGGCGGAGGCGGAGCGGCTGCTGGAGGGATACCTGGAAGCGCACGAGGGAGCGGCGGTTTGACGCCCGAGCGGCTGCGGTCCCTGCTGGCGGGGGTGGCGGAGGGGCGGACCTCGCCGGCGGAGGCGGAGCGCGCGCTGGCCTGGGCCCCGGTGGAGGCGACGGCGTTCGCCACGGTGGACCACCACCGGGCGCTGCGGCAGGGCTACCCGGAGGTGGTGTTCGGGGAAGGGAAGACGCCGGAGCAGACCGTGGAGATCGCGCGGCGGATCGCGGCGCGCGGCGACGGCTGCCTGGTGACGCGCGTCCCTCCGGCCGCGGCGGACGCGCTCCTCGCCGCCGTGCCGGAGGTGGAGCTCAACCCGCTCGGCCGCACCGCGTACCTGGCGCCCGCGGAGCCGCTCGTCCGGCGCGTGCGCGGGCGGGTGCTGATCGTGACGGCGGGGACGAGCGACCTGCCGGTGGCGGAGGAGGCGGCGGTCACCGCGCGCGCCTTCGGCAACCCGGTGGAGCGGCTGACCGACGTGGGCGTGGCCGGGCTGCACCGGGTGCTCGCGGCGCGGGACGCGCTGCTGGACGCGGCGGTGGTGATCGTGGTGGCGGGGATGGAGGGGGCGCTCCCCTCGGTGGTGGGCGGGCTGGTGGCCGCGCCGGTGATCGCCGTCCCCACCAGCGTGGGCTACGGCGCCTCCTTCGGCGGGCTTTCGGCGCTGCTGGGGATGCTGAACTCCTGCGCCTCCGGGATCACCGTGGTGAACATCGACAACGGCTTCGGCGCGGCGGCCGCCGCCTCGCGCATCAACCTGCTTCCCGCGGACTGAGATCGCACCCCGGGCCCTCCCCGCCGACCGGCGAATGCTCCTGCTCCTCGCCGCCTCCGCGGCGGCCCTGGGCTCCCTGTTCGCTCCGTCGCCCTGGAGCGCGGCGCTCGCCGTGGTCACGGGGCTCCTGGCCGGCGTGTTCGCCGCACCCCTCCTGTCCCGCTCCGCGGCCGCCCGCCCCGCTTCTCCGTCCCCCGCTCCGGAAACCGGCCCTGCGTCCGGGCTGGCCGCCGCCGAGGGCGACGACCCGGACGTGCTGTCGCGCGAGCTGGAGCTGGTGCGCCTCGCAACCGACGCGCACGAGGCGGCGCTCTGGCGCATGTGGCCGGACGAGACGCGCGCCACGCTGCTGGGGTGGTCGGCGCTCCCCGGGTACGCGCCGGAGGCGGACGAGATTTCGCTGCTGGGGCACCCCTTCGGGTGGGCGATCACGGAGCGGGTGCACGTGCGGCTGGAGCGGGGGCGCAAGCCGCTCCCCACCACCTGGGCCGCGGAGATGCTGCTGGTGCCGGTGGACGCCCCCTCGGGGCTGCTGGCGCTGGCGTACACCGGCGGCGTCCCCCCGGGCGCGGAGCCGGGCGCGCTGCTGGCGGCCACGCAGCTGGGCGCCATCTCCACGCTGCTGCACCGGCGCGACGCGGCGGCGCGGACGGAGACCCGCGTGCGCACCCTCTTCGAGGCGGTGCGCAACCTCCCCGGCGAGCTGGACCTGGAGCGCTTCGCGGAGGAGCTGGGCGAGGCGGTGCGGCGCAGCACCGACGCGGCGGGCGCCGCGGTGGCGACCTGGGACGCGGAGGCGGGACGCGGCGAGATCCTGGGCGTGGTGGGCGAGGCGCCCGGAAAGGTGGGTCCGGGGCACGCCTTCGCCGACGGCGAGTCGCGGCTGGGGCTGGCGGCGAAGCACGGGGTGGCGCTCTCCTACGGCGACCTGCGGCGGGAGCGCGACGCCCTGCCGCTGTGCGTCCCCGGCGAGCGCTGGACGGACGTGCCGCGCTCGGCGGCGGTGGTGCCGCTGGCGGCGGACGGGCGGGTGGTGGGAGTGGTGGCGGCGTGGGACCCGCGCCCGGACCGCATCGGCGAGACCGAGATGGAGTTCCTGCGGCTGCTGGGGGCGCTCGCTCCCCTGCCGCTGCGGAGCGCGCGGCAGTACGAGGCGCTGGACCGCCGCGCCTCGGAGGACGCGCTCACCGGGCTCCCCAACCGCCGCACCTTCGAGGCGCGCCTGGCGGCGGCGTCCAGCCACTTCGAGCGCTACCAGCGGCCCTTCTCGCTGCTGATCCTGGACGTGGACCACTTCAAGAAGTTCAACGACACCTGGGGGCACGAGGCGGGCGACCGGGTGCTGCAGCACGTGGCGGAGCTGGTGCGCGCCTCGGTGCGGGAGGTGGACCTGCCGGCGCGGCTGGGCGGCGAGGAGTTCGTGGTGCTCCTCCCGGAGACGCCGCTGATGGCGGCGGTGGAAGTGGCGGAGCGGGTGCGCCGGGCGATCGCCGGGAAGCCGGTGGTGTGGCACGGGCGCCCGCTGGAGGTGACGGCGTCGCTGGGGGTGGCCACCTGTCCGGAATCGGTGGAATCGCCGGACGAGATGCTCGCCGCCGCGGACGCTGCGCTCTACCGCTCCAAGGGCTCGGGGCGCAACCGCACCACCGCGGCGCCGCCCGGCGGGGGCTCGGTGGGAACGGGAAAGGGCGGGGACGCCGTCGCGAAAGCCCCCGGCAAGCCGCTCGCATGACCGCTCGCCGCAACGACTTGGCGGTTCCGGCGAGGGGTTGACACGGGACGGCGGGAGGGCTAGATTGGTCTCGTCGTTTGACAACACGGGTTCTGGGGATGTCATGGTTTCGACGTGTATGGTGAAGCCATAGCAGCGTGCCGAGGTTCCAGACACCTCGTTAAGCCTCTGGAAAACTAGTAACCGCGAACGACAACTTCGCTCTGGCTGCGTAAGTAGAATCCCTTCGGGGAATCCTTACCACCCGGTCGTTGATCAGCCCCGCCGGAGGCGGGTCAACGGGCGTCGCTAAAATCGGGCTGGTCTACCTGAGTGTCGTGGCAGGGTAGACGAGACTTACACGGCTGGTTCGCGATGGGCCTTCCACCGGCCGATGAGCGGGCGAGGAGAAAAGAACGGTGGAATACGCACGTAGACGCTGTGGGGGATCTGTAGGCGGACAGGGGTTCGACTCCCCTCATCTCCACTCCACGAAAAGGCCGGCCCGGGCGACATGCCCGGGCCGGCCTTTTCGTGTTCCGGACCCTGGCGCCGGCGGCCGGCCGGGAGGAAACCCGTGTGCGTCGGGCACGTCGGTCCCTCATCGGGTGGCCCCGCTGTACTCCCGCCGGTCAAAACGGGCCACGGACCGGGCAATGTAACGATGTGGACACCGCCAACGCGCGGAGCGCACTTCTTGCGTCTTTGCTTGCGCCGCCTTCTCCCGCGCGCACGCATGGGGAAGCCGGCATGCCCCGTGCGCGCGACCTGAACGGGCATTCCCACGCCCTCGCCATGTCCGACACCCTCGCCCGCGCCACCGGACGTTTCCGGCGGCGTGCCCTGCTGGCCGGGCGCGCCGCCGTCGGCGGCGCGGTCCTCTTCGTCGGCGTGTTCATGGCCGCCTGGGCCCGCCGGGCCGACGGCGGCCAGTCGGCCAGTGCCCTGTACGCCGCCTTCTTCCTCCCGCTCTACCCGCTCGCGGCGCTGCTGGCCTGGCACGCCGCGGGAACCGCCCGGCTCGACGGCCGCGGCCGGCAGGCGTGGCGCACCGTCGCGGTCGCCAACGCCACCCTGGGCCTGAACAACCTGGCGTTCATGGTCGGCCAGCACTTCGTTCCGGCGCTGCGGACTCCGTGGACCTGGCTGGCGCTCCAGGCGGTCTGGTACGTCCTGATGTTCGCCGCCCTCACCGGTCTGCCCCAGGCGGTGGAGACGGGCCTGGAGCGCGCGACGTTCTGGCTCGACGCGGGCACGGTGTTCGTTTCCGGCATCCTGGTCCTGATGTTCGTGTTCTCGCGCACGCCCGGCGACAGCTCGCTGGACTCGGTTCTTTCGGCGGTCACCACGGTCGGCGTGCCCGCCCTGAACGGCGCCGTCATCTTCGCCGCGATGGCGGTCGTGCTGCGCCCCGCGCACGGCGTGTCGGCGTGGGCGGTGGGGCTGCTGGCCGCGAGCGTCGCCCTCACCGTCGTCGCGGACCTCGCGTACGGACGCGCCGCGCTCGTCGGCGCGCACCGCGGCGGCAGCTGGTACGATCCGCTGTACATGCTGGCATGCCTGCTCGCCGTCGCCGCGCCGCAGCTGCAGCGCGAGCGTCCGGGACCCCTCGCCGGCGCACGGCCGGCCGGCTTCGCGCACCGGTCGAGCCTGCTGCCCTACGCCGCCGTCGCGGCCGTGGTGCTCATCGTGGTGCTGGAGGTCGGGCGGCATGGGAACGACCTCCTGGGACGCCTCGTGCTCGGCGCGGCGCTCCTCATGGTGCTGATCATGTCGCGCCAGCTCATCGCCCGGCGGCACGTCGAGCTCATCGCCCGGCGCGAGCGAGAGAAGGACGTCCGGTTCCGGTCGCTCGTCGAGCACGCCACCGACCTGACGACGATCGCCGCGCGCGACAGCACGATCCTCTACCAGACGGGCAGCACGGGCGTCGCGTTCGGCGCCTCCTCGGCCGACCTGTGCGGCCGGCCGCTCGCGGACCTGGCGCATCCGGCCGACCGCGAGCGGGTGGCGGACGCGATCGCGGGGAGCACCGCCACGCCGTCGCCGCTGCGGTGGCGCTCCCGTCATCCGGCAGGGGCGGAGCGCGCGCTCGAGAGCATCGTGGCGGACCTTTCGCACGTACCCGCCGTCGGCGGAGTCGTGCTGAACACGCGCGACGTCACCGAGCAGGCGGCGCTGGAGATGCAGCTTCACCAGGCGCAGAAGCTGGAGGCGGTCGGGCTGCTCGCCGGCGGCATCGCCCACGACTTCAACAACGTCCTCGCGGCGATCCGGGCCAGCACCGACCTGCTCGTGGCGACGGGGGACGATCCCGCCTCGCGAACGGTGGAGGTGCGGGAGATCACGGCGGCGGTCGACCGCGGCGTCTCGCTCGCGCGGCAGCTCCTCGCGTTCGGGCGGCGCGACTCCATCCAGGTGCAGCGGTTGGACCTGAGGGACGCCGTCCTCGCCATGCAGGGAATGCTGCGGCGGCTGATCGCGGGCAGCCTCCACCTCGAGGTCGCCGTCCCCGACCACGAGGTGCCCGTGCTGGGGGACCGCGGGCAGTTGGAGCAGGTGGTGCTCAACCTCGCGATCAATGCGCGCGACGCCACGCCGCCCGGCGGACGGGTCGAGATCTCCGTCGCGGCGCGCGACGGGCCGGAGGCGGGGAACGGGGATGGCGCGAGCCGTCACGCCGTGCTGACGGTGCGCGATTCGGGGTGTGGCATGTCGGACGAGGTCCGCTCCCGCATCTTCGAGCCCTTCTTCACGACCAAGCCGCGCGGCTCCGGATCCGGCCTGGGACTGTCCACGGTGTTCGCGATCGTGGGCCGGATCGGCGGGACCGTGTCCGTGCAGAGCGCGCCGGATGCCGGCACGGCGCTCGAGGTGGTGCTGCCGCTCGCCGGCGGCGCGCAGGCGGCCGCGCCGGACGAGGTGCCGGGCCCGGCCACGGTCGCTCCCGCGAGCGGCGCGCGGGCACGCGAGGTCGTTCTCGTTGTCGACGACGAAGCCGCGATCCGGCGAACGGTGGAGCGCTACCTGTCCCGCCTCGGCTACACCGTCGTCACGGCGGGGAGCGGCGCGGAGGCGCTGCGGCACATCGGCGACGCTTCGCGCCCCATCGACCTCATGCTGACCAACCTGACGATGCCCGGCATGAGCGGACGGGAGCTCGTCGCGCACGCCCACGAGCGGCGCCCGCGGCTGCGCATCGTCACGACCTCCGGCTACAGCGAGCCGCAGGCCGGCACCCGGGTTCCCGACGGCGTCGTGTCGCGGCACCTCGACAAGCCGTTCGAGCTCCCGGCGCTCGGACGGGTCATCCGCTCGACCCTGGATGAATCCCGGGATCCTTCACCCTGATCCTCGTCGGATGCGCACGATTCACGCGTTGGCGAAGCGACTGCACGCGCGATTTACCTGCCGGGGTAAACCCACGTCCCGCAGGAGGTTGCAGGATCTCCGACCGGGAGTCGGCAGGCGGCGGCCACGGCGACCCGGGTCCCGGCCGAGGTCAGGCATGGAGTCGCGTGAGGGATTCCGGCCCGGAGGGGCGAGACCCGGCGAGGCTGTTTCCGCCGGGGCTCGACTCCGTTACGCACGGTTTTATCGTGCGTTACGGAGCCGAAGCCCGACCCCGGCGCCAGCCGGGGGCACGCCCGACCGCGTATTCCCGAGCCGTTCAACCTCATGGTGGAGATGAACACTGGACCCGTTTCCGATCCCCGCGGCCGCATCGAGGTGGTGCAGGCGGACATCACCACGCTCGAGGTGGACGCCATCGTCAACGCGGCGAACACCTCGCTGCTGGGCGGCGGCGGCGTGGACGGCGCGATCCACCGGGCTGCGGGGCCCGGGCTGGTGCAGGAGTGCCGGACGCTGGGCGGCTGCCGGGCGGGCGAGGCGAAGCTCACATTGGGACACCGACTCCCAGCCCGTCATGTAATCCATACCGTGGGGCCCGTGTGGCAGGGCGGCGGGGCGGGGGAAGACGAGCTGCTGCAAAGCTGCTACCGCAATTCGTTGCAGCTCGCGGCGGATCACGGACTTCGCTCGGTCGCCTTCCCGGCGGTCAGCACCGGCGTCTACGGGTTCCCGGCGCAGCGCGCGGCGGGGATCGCCGTCCGCGAAGTGATGAGCTTTCTTGGGGATAACCCTTTCCCCGAGCGCGTGGTGCTGGTGGCTTTCGGAGGCGACGCCCTTCGAGCGTACTTGACGGCGCTCTCCGGAAACATTATATGAACCGCTACACACATTACCGTGGTAGGCGTGTCCACCCCGATCCGGCGGGCTCCGCACGGGTGCATCTCCAGGCTGCACGCGGCGAGGGCAAGCGAGGAGTGCGCAATGAGCGACATTTCGGAGGCGAAGGTGCTGCTCGACGAGATCAACACGGCGATCTCGAGCTACGACCCGGTCCTGAAGGAAAAGGCCCGAGACATCCTGCTGGAGCGCGCCTTCGGCTCGTCGGAGGCGGCGCCGTCCGCCGGCTCGTCGGCGCCGCGCACGCGCGGCCGCCCCCGCGCCGACGCTTCCTCCGGCGGCCGGGAAGATGCAGGCGACCTGGCCTCGCTCCTCACCCGCTGGTCGCCCACCACCATGTCCGACAAGGCGCTCCTGGGGGCGTACTACCTGACCCGCGCGCGCGGCGAGGATACGGTGACCAGCCAGGCGATCAACACCGAGCTGAAGCGCAACGGGCTGGCCATCAGCAACATCACCCGCGCGATCGAGGCGAACATGCGCCCCGACCGTCCGCTGATGGTGCAGGAAAAGAAGATGGGGAGCACCAAGCAGGCGCGGAAGCAGTACCGGATCACGCCGGCAGGCGTGGAAACGGTGGAGCGCAAGCTGCAGGGCTGACCCCCGGCGGAAGCGGGCGGTCGCGGGCCGATGGGAGCTTTCCCGCCGGCCCGCTCTTTTTTTGCCAGGAACGTTCCTGACGGGGAGCGTCGGCGTGTCCCCAAGGAACCCGCTCTTTGCCCCACGCGGCGCGCACCCCTACATTTTCGCGATGCCGATCCCCACCGAACGTGCCCGGGAGATCGCGGAGCGCCTCAGCCGCGGCGCCGCGCCCGAAGCACTCCAGGGACGCCTCGCGTCCACCCCTTCGTCCGAAAGGGCGGTCCCCGCCGGCCTCCCCCACCCGTTCTCGTGGACGGCGGAGGCGCGGGAGGCCCGCATCGCCTTCCTGGAGGCGCGCGGCATCTCCGTCCCCGTCCTCGCGGGGCGCGAGCCGTCGGCGGAGCCGGAGGCGCTGCAGGGGTGCATCGAGTCGTACGTGGGGATGACGCAGGTTCCCACCGGCGTGGTGGGGCCGCTGCGCGTCAACGGGCTCCACGCGCACGGCGACTTCTACGTCCCGCTCGCCACCTCGGAGGGGGCGCTGGTGGCGAGCTACGGCCGCGGGGCGCGGCTGATCACCCTGTCCGGCGGGGCGGCGGCGATGGTGACCACCGAGCAGGTGCAGCGCGCGCCCGTGTTCGTGTTCGAGACCATCTCCGAGGCGATCCTCTTCGCGGCGTGGGCGGTGGACCAGGTGGAGCACTTCCGCGAGGTGGCGGAGTCGCGCACGCGCCACGGCCGGCTGCTGGACGTGATGACGCACGTGGAGGCCAACCACGTGTACCTGATCTGCGCCTTCCACACCGGCGACGCGGCGGGGCAGAACATGGTGACCTTCTGCACGGCGGCGGTGTGCGAGGCCATCCTGGAGGGGACGCCGGTGCAGCCGCGCTCGTGGTACCTAGAGTCCAACATGTCGGGCGACAAGAAGGCAAACGCCCTCAGCTTCCTGCAGACGCGCGGCCGCAACACCATGGCCGAGGTGGTGCTCCCCCGGGCGCTGGTGGAGCGGGGGCTGCGCACCACCCCCGAGCGCATGGCCGAGTACTGGCGACTGTCCTTCGTGGGCGGGGTGCAGACGGGCTCCATCGGCGTCAGCGGGCACGTCGCCAACGGCATCGCGGCGCTCTTCCTGGCGTGCGGGCAGGACGTGGCGTGCGTCAGCGAGGCGAGCGTGGGCGTCACCCGCATGGAGCTCACCGACGCGGGCGGCCTGTACTGCGCCGTCACCCTCCCCAACCTGATCGTGGGCACGGTGGGCGGCGGGACCCGGCTCCCCACCGCGCAGGAGTGCCTGCGGATGATGGACTGCCTGGGCGACGGGCGCGCCTCCAAGTTCGCGGAGATCTGCGCGGCCACGGTGCTCGGCGGGGAGATCTCCATCGTGGGGGCGCTGTGCGCGGGCGACTTCGCCTCGGCGCACGAGCGCCTGGGGCGGATGAAGGGGTAGGGGTGGACGCCGCCGGGGCTCCGCCCGCCGCGGGGAAGGCGCCGCACTCGAAAGGCGGCGCGTCGCTCCCGCGCCGCATGGCCGCCTACCAGGCCGAGCGCTTCCCGCTGGCGGCGTACGTCCCGCTGATCGCGGTCTTCACCTTTTCGGCCGCGGCGTACTCGCGGCTGGCGCGCGGCGCGCCGGGGTTCGTCCCGGCGGGCCGCTTCCTGGTGGGCGCGTTCACCGCGCTGGTGTTCTTCTTCATGCTCCGCGTGCTGGACGAGCACAAGGACGCGGAGGTGGACCGCCGCTTCCGCCCGGAGCTCCCGGTCCCCCGCGGGCTGGTGTCGCTGGCCGAGCTGCGCGCCGTGGGCGGCGGGGCGCTGGCGCTGGCCGTGCTGCTGAACGCGCTCGCCGCGCCCGTCCTGCTGTGGGCGATCCTCGCGGTCGCGGCGTGGGCGGCGCTGATGACCCGGGAGTTCTTCGTCCCGCGCTGGCTGCGCGCCCACATGGCGGCGTACCTGGTCACCCACATGGCGATCATGCCCATGATCGACGGGTACACCACGGGGCTGGACTGGCTGGCGGAGGGCGCGGACGCCCCCGCCGGCCTGGGCCTGTTCCTGCTGGTCACCTTCCTCAACGGCATCGTCATCGAGATCGGCCGGAAGATCCGCGCGCCCGGCGGCGAGCGCGAGGGCGTGGACACCTACACCTCCGCCTGGGGGACGCGCCGCGCGCCGCTGGCGTGGCTGGCGACGCTCGCCGCGACGGCGGCGACCGCCTGGCTCGCCGCGCGCCACGTGGGGATCGGCGGGATCGCGGCGGCGCTCCTCGCGGTGGCGGCGCTGGCGGCTGCGGCGCCCGCGCTGCGCTTCCTGCGCGCCCCCGATGCCCGCTCGGCGCGGGGGATCGAGACGGCCGCCGGGGCATGGACCATCGCCATGTACCTGCTGCTGGGCGCGGGGCCGTTCGTGGCGCGCTGGCTGGGAGGGCGGCTTGGCGGCTGACGCCGTGGCTGGCCGCCTCGTGCTGTCCGCCGCGGAGGCGGAGGCCGCCGGCCCGGCGGTGGTGGGCGGCAAGGCGTACAACCTGGCCCGGCTGGCCGCGACGGGCGTGCGCGTCCCCGGCTGGGTGGTGGTCGCCGCGGACGCGTTCGATTCCATCGCGCTCGCCGGCCGCGACGTCCCGGCGACGCCGGGCGAGGCGGACGCCGTCCGCGCCATCGTCGCCACCCGAGCGCTCCCCGCGGACTTCGTGGGCGAGGTGGCCCGCGCGCTCGGCGCCGCCGGGCTCGCCGGTGCCCGCCTGGCGGTGCGCTCCTCCGCAACCTCGGAGGACGGCGCGGCGGCCTCCTTCGCCGGCCAGTTCGACACCGTGCTCGGCGTCCCGTCGGACGACGCGGGCGCGCTCGCCGACGCGCTCCGCGCGGTGTGGGCGTCCGCCTTCAGCGCGCACGCGCTCGCGTACGGCGCGGCCGGCGTGCGCATGGCCGTGGTCCTGCAGGCGCTGGTGGAGCCGGAGGTGTCGGGCGTGGGCTTCTCGGCGGACCCCGTCACCGGGCGGCGCGAGGTCGTGGTGGTGAGCGCCGTCTACGGGCTGGGCGAGGGGCTGGTGAGCGGCGAGCTGGACGCGGACACCTTCCACTGCGCCGCGGTGGAGGGTGGGGAGGACGAGGTGCGGGCGACGCTCGCGCACAAGGACCGCGCCGTGCGCCCCGCCGCCGCCGGGACGGCAACGGTCCCCGTCGACGAGGCGCTGCGCGACGCGCCGTCGCTGGCGGACGGCGAGGTGCGCGCCGTCGCGGCGGCGCTGCGCGGGCTGGAGCGGGCGCTGGGCGCGCCGCAGGACGTGGAGTGGGCGCTCGCCCCGGCGGACGGGAGCCCGCGCGCGCTGTTCATCCTCCAGGCGCGGCCCATCACCACGCTCGGCCCGCCGCCTCCGGACGCGCGGGCCGCCCCGCCCGCGGCGCCGCGGACGGGGGAGCGGCGCATCTGGGACAACAGCAACATCGTGGAAAGCTACGCGGGCGTCACCACGCCGCTGACCTTCAGCTTCGCGCGCAGCGTCTACGAGGACGTGTACCGCCAGTTCTGCGGCATGGTGGGGGTGGAGGACGCGCTGGTGGAGCGGAACCGGCACGTCTTCGCCAACATGCTGGGGCTGGTGCGCGGGCGCGTCTACTACAACCTGCTCAACTGGTACCGCACGCTGGCGCTGCTCCCCGGCTTCGCCCTGAACCGCGCCTTCATGGAGCGGATGATGGGGGTGCGCGAGAAGCTGGACGACCCGCCGGAGGCGCCCCGCGCGGCCTCGCCCGCGCGGGACGCGCTGCGCGTCGCGCGGATGCTGCGCAAGCTCGCGTCGGCGAACGGCGGCCTGGCGCGCGAGGTGCCCGCCTTTCACGCGCGGGTGGACGCCGCGCTGGCGCCGCTCCTGCGCGAGGACTTCGCCGCCTGGGACGCGGACGCGCTGCTGGCGCTGTACCGGCGGCTGGAGGAGGAGCTGTTGCGCCACTGGCAGACGCCGCTGGTCAACGACTTCTTCGCCATGATCTGGTTCGGCGTGCTGGGCCGCCTGACCGAGAAGTGGCTCCCCGACTCGCCGCCCACGCTGGTGAACGACCTGCTGGCCGGCGAGGGCGGGATCGTTTCCACGGAGCCGGCCCGGCGCGTCATGGCGCTGGCCCGCGACGTGGCGGCGGACCCGGCGCTCCGCGCCGCCTTCGACCGCGTGGCCGACGACCGGGCGCTGTGGCGCGAGATCGACTCCGCGGACGAGCTGCGCCCGCTGCGGGAGGCGATGCGCGCGTACCTGGAAAAGTTCGGCGACCGCTGCACCAACGAGCTGAAGCTGGAAACGGTGACGCTGGGCGAGAGCCCGGACTTCCTGGTGCAGATGGTTCGCAGCTACCTGCGCTCGGGGACGACCGACCCGGACGCCGGCCGCGAGCGCGAGCGGGAGATCCGCCGCGCGGCGGAAGCCCGCGTGCGCGCGTCGCTGCGCGGCCCGCGCCATGGCGTGTTCATGGGCGTGCTGCGGCGCACGCGCGAGCGGGTGCGCGACCGCGAGAACCTGCGCTTCGAGCGCACGCGCGTCTTCGGGGTGGTGCGGCGCATCTTCGTGGGGATCGGCGCGCGCCTGGCCGGGGCGGGGCTGCTGCGCGAGCCGCGCGACGTGTTCTGGCTGCGGGTGGAGGAGGTGTTCGGCACGCTGGACGGCACCTCGACGGCGGGCGACCTGCGCGCGCTTGTGGAGCAGAGGAAGGCGGAGTTCGCGGCCTACGAGCGGGGGCCCGCGCCCCCGGAGCGCTTCGAGACGTACGGCCCGCCCTCGCTCGCCTGGTCCGCGCTCGGCGCCGCGGGGCCGGCGGTGGACGCCGACGCGGCGATGCTCGCGGGCACCGGCTGCTGCCCCGGCGTGGTGCGCGCCCGGGTGCGCCTGGTCACGGACCCGCGCGAGGCGGGCGAGCTGGACGGGCGCATCCTGGTGGCGGAGCGCACCGACCCGGGGTGGACGCTGCTCTTCCCCCCGGCGTCGGGGCTGCTGGTGCAGCGCGGCAGCCTGCTCAGCCACTCGGCGATCGTCGCGCGGGAGATGGGGCTCCCCTGCATCGTCGGCATCCCCGGGCTGATGGCGACGCTGGCGGACGGCGAGATGGTGGAGATGGACGGCGCCACCGGCGTGGTGAGGCGCCTGGAGCGCGCGGACGCCCATGGCGGCTGAGCGCAGCGGGCGCGACCGCGCGGCGTGGGACTTCATCCGCTACGCCGGCGTGTGGGAGGACGCGGACCTGCTCTGCGAGGCGCTGGCCCCCGCGGCGGCCGGCGGGCGCCTGCTCTCGGTGGCCTCGGCGGGGGACAACGCGCTCGCGCTGCTGACGCTGGACCCGGCGGAGGTGGTGGCGGTGGACCTGAACCCCGCGCAGCTGGCCTGCGTGGAGCTGCGCATGGCCGCCTTCCGCCGCCTGGAGCACGCGGACGTCCTCGCCTTCCTGGGCGTGGCGGAGTCCGGCGGGCGCGCGGACACGTACCGCCGCCTCCGCGGCTACCTTTCGCCCGGCGCGCGCGACTTCTGGGACGCGCACCCGGAGACGGTGGCGGGCGGCGTGGTGCACGCGGGCAAGTTCGAGCGCTACCTGCGCTCCTTCCGCCGCTTCGTGCTGCCGCTGGTGCACTCCGGGCGCACCATCCAGGCGCTGCGCGCGCCGCGCACGACCGAGGAGCAGCGCGCCTTCTACGCGCGCGAGTGGGACACCTGGCGCTGGCGGGGGATGTTCCGGCTGTTCTTCAGCCGCGCGGTGATGGGGCGGCTGGGGCGCGACCCGGCGCTCTTCGACCACGTGGGCGGCGTGTCCACCGGCGACCGGATCCTGGCGCGCACCCGCTACGCGCTGACCGAGCTGCCGGTGCGCTCCAACCCGTACTGCGCCTACATCATGACGGGGACGTACCCGCCGGAGGCGCTGCCGCGCTACCTGCGCCCGGAGCACTTCGACGCCATCCGCGCCCGGCTGGACCGCGTGCGCCCGGTGCTCGGCGGCGTGGAGACCACGGAAGGCCCCTTCCACGGCTTCAACCTGTCGGACGTGTTCGAGTACATGGACGGCGCCGAGCACGCTCGCGTCTACGCCGCGCTGGTGGACCGCGCGGCGCCCGGCGCGCGCCTGGCCTACTGGAACATGATGGCCCGCCGCGCCCGCCCCGACGCGGAGGCCGGCCGCGTGCGCCGCCTGGAAGCGGAGGCGAAAGCGCTGCACGCGCGGGACAGGGCGTGGTTCTACTCGGCGTTCCACCTGGACGAGGTGACGTGAGCGCGGCCCGCGGGACCCCCCTCCCCCCGGCCCCCTCCCCCGCAAGGGGGGAGGGGGAGAACGACGGCGCGCTTCGGTGGGTTCCGTGGTCGGGGCCGGCCGTGGGACGCTCCTCAGACCTCCCGACACAGGTCGCAACGGCGACGACCCCGGAACGACAGGAAACCCTCCCCCAGCATCGGGGGAGGGTGGCGAGCCTGAGCGAGCCGGGTGGGGGCCCGCGGACGCCAGCGCGATGCCCGCGTGAGGGATTTCGGCCCGAAGGGGCGAGACCCGCGCAGTTTGCGGGGCTCGACTCCGTTGAGCAGCGTTGTCTGCTGCTCTACGGAGCCGAAGCCCGACCCCGCGCCAGCGGGGGCACGCCCGAGCCCGTCCGTAAAAGAGCAGCTCGCCCGTGAGCCTCGCGGACCTGCACTCGGCGCTCCCCCCACCCGGAACGCTGGGCGGCGAAACGGCACGGGCGGCGCTGGTGGCTCCGCTCTTCCTGCTGCTCTTCGGCGCGGCGGAGCTGTGGAGAAGGCTGGCGCGCCCGCCGGTGGAGTGGACCCGAAAGGCCGTGCACACGGGCGGCGGCGTGATCGCGGCGGGCTTTCCCTGGATCTTCGCCTCGCACTGGACGGTGCTCGTGCTGGGAGCGGCGTTCGGCGGCATCCTGTGGGGGACGCGCCGGCTGGGGATCCTCCACAGCGTGCACGGGGTGGAGCGCAGGTCCGAGGGCGGGCTGTACTACCCGCTCGCCATCTACCTGCTCTTCGTGGTCGCCGGGCGCACGCCGGTGTTCTACCTGGTGTCCATCCTGGCGCTGGTGGTCTCGGACACGGTGGCGGCGCTGGTGGGGACGCACTACGGGCGGCTCACCTTCTCGGTGGAGGGCGGGGACCGGCGCAGCCTGGAAGGCTCGGCGGTGTTCTTCCTGGCGACGTTCCTGGGCGTTCACCTGCCGCTGCTGCTGCTGACGGACACCCCGCGCGCGGAGAGCGTGCTGGTCGCCGTCCAGGTGGCGCTGATCGTCACCTTCTTCGAAGCGGTGTGCCTGTTCGGGAGCGACAACCTGGTGGTGCCGCTCACGACGTACTTCCTGCTGGTGAAGATGACGCCGCGCTCCGCGGAGTGGATCGGCGGGCAGCTGGCGGCGCAGGTCCTGTTGATCGCGGTGGTGTCGTGGGTGGCGCTGCGCTCGCGGGTGCTGACGGTGAGCGGGGCCATGTGCGCGACGCTCTTCTTCTACGGGGCGTACTCGCTGGGCGGGCCGGAGTGGCTGGCGGCGCCGGCGGCGGCGCTGGCGGGGCTGGTGTGGGTGTTCCGGCACTACGTGCGCGGCGGGCGGTCGCCCCGGGGCGACTACCAGGTGTCGGCGGTGTTCTACAGCACGGTGGTCGCGGCGGCGCTGGTGGTGCTCAACAACGCGCTGGAAACGCTGGTCCCCTCGGCCGGGCCCGTGCTGCGCGACACGGACCCGCTGTACGGCCCCTACGTGGGGGTGCTGGCGGGGCACCTGGCGATGCTGGCGCTCACCTGGCGGGAGTCCGGCCCGGACGCGGTGCACCTCGCCAACCGGCTGCGGGCGGCGGCGCTGGGGGTGCTCGCCGTGGTGCCGTGGGGGATCGCGGTGTGGACGCGGGGGCCGCGCCCGGAAGCGGCGGCCTCGGCGGCGGCGACGGCACTTCTCGCCTTCGGGGTGTACTCGGCGCTGCGCTGGTCGCCGCGGGTGCCGCGGGGCGCCGCCTGGGAGCTGCGCCTGCAGATGCTCGCCACGCTCGCGGCGCTGGCGGTGGTCCTGCCGGTGCTCCTACGGGTGCTGACCGCGCCCTGACGCAGTTGTGGGCTACGTGCTCGCCCAAGCGAATAAATCGCGAGATTTCGATTCAGAGCTAATCCGCCACGTGGAGAGATGTCACCGTGAAAAAGAGCACTATCATCGCCACCTGTCTGGTGAATTCGAATATGGTCAGTCAACTTGAGGATGCTGAACAGTCGGTTCAGCAGGTCTTTCGATCCGAGTTCCCGAATGCGAGCTACGCCGACTGGAACCAAGATCTGGATGAACCAACCTCTGAAAAAGTGATCAGTGCGGTTGGCCGGGCTTCGCAAATCAACGTTCGAAAGTTCATCGAGGACCTGTGGGATTGAGACAGTCATCCTGTTCGACAGCGTCAACCCTCCAGCCAGTGTAGAAGGACAGCAGACACCCCCATGACCCTCCGGATCGAGCACTTCACCGCCCCAAACCCGCGCACGGGCGACTTCGCCGCGGTGCGCGAGGCGATCGTGTACCCCGGCCCGGACGACGATTTGCCGGCGGGCGCGGAGTGCCTGGTGGCGTACGACGCGGGGCGGCCGGTCGCGCGGCTGGCGGCGGCGATCGCGCCGGGGCTGCACGGCGCGCCGGGGCCGTCCGGGCTGGTGGGGTGGTACGAGGCGCTGGACGACGGGGCGGGCGCGGCCCTGCTCGCGCGGGCGGGGGAGGTGCTGGCGGAGCGCGGGGCCGTGCGCGTGCTGGGCCCGATGAACGGCAGCACCTGGAAGCGCTACCGCGTGGCCCTGCCCCCGGGCCCCGGCGAGCCCGTCCGGACGCCGTTCCTGACGGAGCCGGTCAACCCGCCCGACTACCCGTCGCACTTCCTGGCCGCCGGCTACGCCGTGGCCGCGGAGTACGAGAGCCGCGCCGCCCTCCTCGCGCCGGACGCCCCGGCGGCCGTGGGTGGCGTGCCCCCCCTCCCGGACGGGATCCGCATCGCTCCGCTGGACCCGGCGCGCTTCGACGACACGCTCCGGGAGATCTTCGACCTGAGCGCGGCGGCGTTCGCGGACAACCTGTTCTACACGCCCATCGCCTTCGCGGAGTTCGCGGCGGCGTACCTCCGGGTGAGGCCGCTCCTGGACCCGGAGCTGGTGCGCCTCGCCCGCGGCGCGGACGGGCGGCTGCTCGCCTTCGTGTTCGCCTTCCCGGACCCGTTCGACCGCGTGCCGGACGCCATCCGCGCCGCCCCGGCCGCGTCCGGCGGCGCGCCGCGGCCCCGTCCCCGCGGCCTGCGCGTGGTCCTGAAGACGCTTGCGACGGCGCCGGAGGCGCGCGGGCTCGGCCTGGGCGGGCGCCTGTCGGCGGAAGTGCACCGCATCGCGCTGGAGCGCGGCGCGCCGTCGGTGGTGCACGCGCTGATGCAGGTGGACAACGCCTCCACGCACATCTCCGGGCGTCTGCGCGGCGAGCCGTTCCGCCGCTACGCGCTGTACGATTGGACGCCGTGAGCCTGGAGGAAGGAAACAACCCCAGCGTCGCCGCGCGGCTGGCGGAGCGGGCCGCGCTGCACCCGGGGCGGGCCGCCATCGTGGAGTACTCGGGCGGCCGGCCGCGGCGCATCAGCTTCGGGGGGCTGGCGGAGCGGGTGGCGGCGCTCTCGGCGGGGATGCGGGAGGCGGGGATCGGGGCGGGGGACCGGGTGCTGCTGTTCGTCCCCATGTCCATAGACCTGTACGTGGCGCTGCTGGCGACGCTGCACGCCGGCGGCGTCGCCGTGTTCCTGGACGCGTGGGCCGGCCGCGAGCGCCTGGACGCGGCCGTGGCCGCCGCCCGCCCCAGGGCCTTCATCGGCTCGCCGCGCGCCCACCTCCTCCGCTTCCTCAGCCCCGCCGTGCGCGCGGTGCCGGTGAAGTGGATCGCCGGGCGCGGCTGGCCCCGCCTGGCGATCCACGAGCGCCGGGGCGCCGCCGCACCCGCCGCCGCCGCAGGCCCCGACGATCCCGCGCTGGTCACCTTCACCACCGGGAGCACGGGCCGGCCCAAGGGCGCCGTCCGCTCGCACGGCTTCCTGTGGGCGCAGCACCGCGCCCTCGCCGCGCACCTGCGGCTGGCGGAGCAGGACGTGGACATGCCGACGCTGCCGGTGTTCGTGCTCAACAACCTGGCGGGCGGGACGACGAGCGTGATCCCGGACTTCGACCCGCGGCGCCCGGCGGAGATCGACCCGGAAACCATCCTGCGGCAGGTGCGCGCGGAGGGCGTGACCACCTCCAGCGGCTCGCCGGCGTTCTACCAGCGGCTCGCCGGGTGGTGCGCGGAGCGGGGGGCGGAGCTCCCCCTGCGCGCCCTGTGGACGGGCGGCGCCCCCGTATACCCGCCGCTCGCGCGGCTGCTGGCGGACACCACGGCGGGCGAGGCGCACGTGGTGTACGGCAGCACCGAGGCGGAGCCGGTCGCGGGGATCGAGGCGCGGGCGATGCTGGCGGCGATGGAGCGGGGCGGGGAAGGGATCTGCGTGGGCGCGCCGGTGCCGGAGGTCGCGCTGCGCATCCTGCGCCCGCACGACGGGCCCGTGGAGCTGGGGCCGCGCGGCTGGGCGGAGTGGGACGCCGCCCCGGGCGAGACCGGCGAGGTGGCCGTCGCGGGGGACCACGTGCTCGCCGGGTACCTGGACGACCCCGCCGCGGACCTCGCGAACAAGGTGCGCGACGGCGGCCGCGTCTGGCACCGCACCGGCGACGCCGCGCGCCTGGACGCCGAGGGCCGCCTGTGGCTGATGGGCCGCGTGGGCCAGCGCGTGGTGCGCGCCGGCGAGACGTGGTGGAGCACCCCCGCGGAGGTGCGGGCGCTGGACGCGCCCGGGGTGCGCCACGCCGCCTACCTGGGCCTCCCCGACGCGGCGCTCGGCATGCGCGCCGTCCTGTACGTGGAGACGCAGGGCGGCCGCCTGGACGATGCGGAGCGCGCCGCGATCCTGGAGCGCCTCGGCCCCATCCCGGTGGACGAGCTGCGCGCGCTCCCGCGCATCCCCCGCGACCCGCGGCACGCGTCGAAGACGGATACAACCGCGCTCCGGCGCCTGCTTGCCGGTACCTGACCGGGCGACTCGCCACCGAATCGCCGCCGCATCCGCATGGCTCCCGCGTCGGTTCCCAAACGGGAACACCCGGCGACGGCAGAACGGGACCCGCGCACTCCTGCGTGGGCCCCTTCCGCACGTCCGAATCTCCTGCCGCGGAACGCTTTCCGCCGTTCTCCGCCGTTCTGGAAAGACGCTCCTCGGGGTCCGCAACGCGGGGATTGACGCTTCCTGGCCCCCGCCTATCTTTCGATATCCCAAAGAGAAGCGCGAACCCGCGGCCCTCACCCGGCTCGCTTGAGGCTCGCCACCCTCTCCCAGTTCTGGGAGAGGGGGCAACTGCGGGACTCCGTGCAGTCTTCCCCTCCCTCGCTTGCGGGGGAGGGGCGGCGCGCGGCGCCGGGGTGGGGGCCCCCCGCGGACGCCAGCGCGATGCCGCGTGAGGGATTTCGGCCCGAAGGGGCGAGACCCCGCGCAGTTTGCGGGGGCTCGACTCCGTTAAGCACGGTAGTATCGTGCTTTACGGAGCCGAAGCCCGACCCCGGCGCAGCCGGGGGCACGCCCGAGCCCGCAGTCCGAAGCCGTTGCCGTTGAAGTCGAAGTCGCCCGCCGTATCCCGACACAAAGAACGACTAAGGCCCGTGAAGCGCATCCTGCTGGTAGACGACGAGGACGACGTCCGCGAGGTGGCCCAGCTCAGCCTGGAAATGGTGGGCGGCTGGGAAGTGCTCGCCGCCACCTGCGGCGAGGAAGCCGTGCGGCGCGCCGCGGCCGAGCACCCGGACGCCATCCTCCTGGACGTGATGATGCCGGAGATGGACGGCCCGGCCACGTTCCGCGCGCTCCAGGCCAACGCCGCCACCAGCGCCATCCCCGTGCTGCTGCTCACCGCCAAGACCCGCTCCGCCGACCTGGAGCGCTTCGCCCTGCTGGGCGTGGCGGGCGTGCTGTCCAAGCCCTTCGATCCGCTCACCCTGGCCCGCGACGTCTCCGGCGCGCTGGGCTGGGACGCCTGACCCCGCCCTCCGCAAAGCAGCAGGTCCATTGTCCGGAGTCCTCGTAGCCGGCCTTCCCGCTCCCGTAGTCGAATGGCTCGCGGGGCGGCTTCCCGGCGTTCCCGTGCAGTCCGTGGAGGGCGGCCGCGCCGTCCTCGGCGCCCTCACCGGCCGCGGCTGGTCGCTTCTGGTGCTGGACGCCGGGATCACGGACCTCCCCGCCGTCGACGCGCTCCGCAGCGTGCGCGTGTTCCCCGAGGGGCGCTCCATCCCCGTGCTCTTCTGCGCGCGCGGGCGCCTGGACGCCGACGCGGCGCAGACGCTGGTGGGCACCCTGGGGGTCAACCACCTCCTCTACCACCCGCTGGACCGCGACGAACTGCTCCGGCACGTGGCGGCCATCCTGGGCGTGGACCCGCTCCCGGAGCCGGCGGAGGCCCCGGCCGCGCAGCTGGGGGCGGCGGTGGCGGCGCTGTGGGACAAGTTCCGCGACACCATCTTCGCGCGCGTGGACGCGGTGGAGGAGGCGGCGCTCGCCCTGCTGGAGGGGAAGCTGGACGACGAGACGCGCCGCGGCGCCGAGCGCGAGGCGCACAAGCTGGCCGGGGCGGCGGGGTCGTTCGGCTTCGCGGACGCGTCGCGGCTGGCGCGCGAGGCGGAGGGGATCCTGGGCGGCGACGCGCCCGCCCCCGCGCAGGCGCTGCGGCTCAGTGAGCTGGCGGTGGGGCTGCGCGCGGTGCTGGAGCGGGGCCCGGCCCCCGCGCCCGAGCCCGCGCGCACCCACGCCACCGACGACCGCCCCTTCCTGCTGGTGGTGGACGCCGACCGCGACATGGCGGACCGCCTGGCGATCGAGGCGGGCGGGCGGCAGTTCCGCACGGAGGTGGCAGCGGGCGTGTCCCAGGCGCGCCGGGTTCTCACCCGGCAGCGCCCGGACGTGGTGCTCCTGGACCTGTCGCTGGAGGAAAGCCTCCCGGTGGGGCTGGACTTCCTGGCCGAGCTGTCGCGCCGCGAGCCGCCGATCCCCGCGGTGGTCCTCACCGCCCGCACCGACTTCACCGACCGGGTGGAGGTGGCGCGGCGCGGCGGGCGCGGCTTCCTGCAGAAGCCGGTGGCCCCCCGGCAGGCGGTGGACGCCGTGGCGGGGGTGCTGCGCGAGCGCACCCCGGCGGACACCCACCTGCTCGCGGTGGACGACGACCCGGCGGTGCTGGGCGCGGTGCGCGCCCTGCTGGAGCCGCGCGGCATCCGCGTCACCACGCTGGACGACCCGCTGCGCTTCTGGGAGACGCTGGAGCAGACCGCGCCGGACGTGCTGGTGCTGGACGTGGACATGCCCCACCTGGGCGGGCTGGAGCTGTGCCGCGTGGTCCGCGCGGACCCGCGCTGGACGGGGATCCCCGTGCTCTTCCTGACCGCCCGCACCGACGCGGACACGGTGCAGCGGGTGTTCGCGGCGGGCGCGGACGACTTCGTCACCAAGCCGTTCGTGGGGCCGGAGCTGGTCACCCGCCTCACCAACCGGCTCGACCGGGTGCAGCTCCACCGCACCCTCGCCGAGACCGATCCGCTCACCGGGCTCGCCAACCGGCGCAAGTCCGAGGAGGTGGCGCAGCACTTCCTCCGCCTGGCCGCCCGCAAGGAGCAGCCGTTCTCGCTGGCGGTCATCGACCTGGACCACTTCAAGGCGGTCAACGACCGGGCGGGGCACGCCGCCGGCGACGAGGTGCTGCAGCGCATCGCCCGCCTGCTGCTGCGCTCCTTCCGGGCGGAGGACGTGGTGGCGCGCTGGGGCGGCGAGGAGTTCGTGATCGGGATGTTCGGGATGGAGAAGGGGGCGGGGGTGCAGCGGCTCACCCAGGTGCTCGGGCGCTTCTCGCAGGAGCGCTTCGACGGGCCGGACGGCGAGGAGTTCTCGGTGACCTTCAGCGCCGGGATCGCCGAGTTCCCCCGCGACGGCCGCGAGCTCCCCGACCTGTACCGCCTCGCCGACCAGGCGCTGTACCAGGCCAAGGAGGAGGGGAGGGCCCGGGTGTGCGCGGCGGGGTGGAGCACGGACGCGCAGCCCGACGCCCCCACGGTGGACGTGCTGCTGGTGGACGACGACCCGGCGCTCGCCGGGCTCCTGCTGCACGCCCTGGAAACGCGCGGCTTCCGCACCCAGTGGCTGCAGGACGGCGAGGCGGCGGTGGAGGCGCTGGCCGGCGAGCACCCGGCGCTGCGCGCCCGGGTGGTGCTGCTGGACGTGGACCTTCCGGGGCTGGACGGGGTGGGGGTGCTGCGCGCCCTCGGCGCCGCGGGGGTGCTGGCGCGCACCCGGGTGGTGATGCTCACCGCCCGCTCCAGCGAGGCGGAAACGCTGAAGACGCTGGAGCTGGACGCCTTCGACCACGTGGCAAAGCCGTTCAGCATCCCCGTGCTGCTGCAGCGCATCCGCCGCGCGCTGGGCACCCGGCGCCCCACGTGATCTCCACGGGGCTCCTCCAGGGGGCGCTGCTGGTGCTGGCGGTGCTCTTCGCCGGGGCGACGGCCGTGCTCTTCGGGCACGGGGCCTGGCTGGCGGCGGCGCGCCGGGGGAGCGCGCGCCGGCTGGACCGGGGCCGCGCGGCGCTGCGGACGCTGCTGGACGCCCCCGTCCCCGCGCGCGCCGACCTGGAGGCGCTCGGCGCCCTGCGGACGCGGCTCCTCGTGCGGCTGGTGGTGGAGCTGGGCCCCAGCCTGTCCGGGGAGCGGCGGACGCGGCTGGTGGGCGTGGCTCGCGAGCTGGGGCTCCTCGCCGCCGCCGAGGGGCTGTGCGCGAGCCGCTTCTGGTGGCGGCGCCTGCGCGGCGTGCGCCTGCTGTCCGCGATGGGCGCGGGGGACGCCGTGGTCCCGCCGCTGCTGGACGACCCCAACCCCGCCGTGCGCGCCGACGCCGCGGAGTGGGCCGCCGCCCACCCGGAACCCGCGGTGGTCCGGCTCCTCCTGGAGCGTCTTGCCGACGCCTCCGGCCTGGCCCGCTTCGCGGTGCAGGACTCGCTGATCCGCATGGGCCCCGCCGTCTCCGTCCCCCTCCTCGAGTTCCTGGAGAACGGCCGCGGCCCCGCGCTCGCCCCCGCGCTGCGGGTGGCCGCCGGGGTGGCGGACGCGCGCTTCCTCCCCGCGGCCCTGTGGCTGTGCACGCACGGGCACCCGGGGGTGCGAGCCCGCGCCGCCGAGCTGGTGGGCGCGGCCGGGGGCGCGACCGGGGTGGACGTGCTCACGGGCCTGCTGGCGGACAACGAGGCGGGGGTCCGCGAAGCGGCGGTGCGCTCCCTGGGCGCCATGGGCCACTGGCCCGCGGGCCCCGCCGTCGCCCGGCTGCTGGGCGACCGCGCGTGGGAGGTGCGGCGCGCCGCCGGGCTGGCGCTGCGCGGGCTGGGCGGCCCCGGGCAGCTCCTCCTCCGCCGCGCCCTGGCCGACGCGGACCCCTTCGCCGCGGACATGGCCCGCCAGGTCCTGGACCTCCCCGGCGGCGCGGGAGGCGCCCCGTGACCGCCGACGTCCTGCACCTGGCGCTGGTGCGGCTGGAGTGGGCGATCCTCGTCTACTTCCTGGCCGTCAACGGCTGGTACCTGCTCCTGCTGTGCAGCGCCTCGCTGGAGATGCGCGAGTACGTGCTGTCCGTGCGCGGCGAGGGGCGCTGGCGGCTGCTGGGCTCCCGCGTGGCGCCGCGCATCAGCATGCTCGCCCCGGCGTACAACGAGGCCGCCACCATCGGCGAGAGCGTGCGCGGGCTGCTGGCGCTCTACTACCCGGACCTGGAGGTGGTCGTCGTCAACGACGGCTCCAAGGACGATACCATCCGGGTACTCTCCGAGCAGTTCCAGCTGGTCCCCGTGCATCCCATCTACCCGCGGTGGATGTCGCACCAGCCGGTCCGCGGCCTGTACCGCTCGCGCACGCACCCCAACCTGCTGGTGGCGGACAAGGTGAACGGGGGCAAGGCGGACGCGCTCAACGCCGGACTCAACCTGGCCACCGGCGAGCTGGTGTGCGCGATCGACGCGGACACGCTGATCGAGCCGGACGCCCTCCAGCGCCTGGTGCGCCCCTTCCTGCGGTCGGAGGGGGTGGTGGCGGCGGGCGGCACCATCCGCATCGCCAACCAGGCGGTGGTCAAGGGCGGGCGCGTGGTGCAGGCGCGCGCGCCGCATCGCCCCGTCCCCGGCTTCCAGGTGGTGGAGTACCTGCGCGCCTTCCTCTTCGGGCGGCTGGGGTGGAACCGGCTGGGCGGCAACCTGATCATCTCGGGCGCCTTCGGGCTCTTCCGCCGCGACGCGATGCTGGGCGCGGGCGGCTACCTGCACGACACGGTGGGCGAGGACATGGAGATGGTGCTGCGGCTGCGGCGCCTGGGCTACGAGCGGGGCGGACCGCGCCGCATCGAGTTCGTCCCCGACCCGGTGGCGTGGACGGAGGCGCCGGAAACGCTGCGGGTGCTGGGGCGGCAGCGCGACCGCTGGCACCGCGGCCTTGCCGACGTGCTCTGGCGGCACCGCCGCATCATGCTCGCCCCGCGCTACGGGGCCCTGGGGATGGTGGTGTTCCCGTACTTCGTGCTGGTGGAATTGCTGGCGCCGCTGGTGGAGGCGGTGGGGCTCCTGGGGATGGTGCTGGGGCTGGCGCTGGGGGCGGTGGACTGGCCGTTCGCGGCGCTCTTCTTCCTGGCGGCGTACGGGCTGGGCGCCGTGCTCACGGCGTTCACGCTTGTGCTGGAGGAGCTCAGCTTCCACCGCTACGAACGCATGCGCGACCGGGCGCTGCTGGTGCTGTGGGCGCTCTTCGAGAACCTGGGCTACCGGCAGGCCACCGTGGTCTGGCGGCTGCGGGGGCTGTGGAAGTACCTGCGCGGCCGGCGCGACTGGGGGGCGATGGAGCGGCGGGGGTTCGGCACGGCGCCGGCCGCCGGTGCCGCCGCCGCGGGTGCGCCGGACGCGCCCAGGAAGGCGGTCGGCTGAGGCGCTGCTGCCGCGGCGGCGACGATGGTGGATGGAATGCAGAAAGGCCCGTGAGAGCGGGCCTTTCTGCGTTGCTGCGGGTGCCGGGTCGAAGCCGCGCCCTCGGGTTCAGGGAGCCACGGCTCCGTCCGGGCCGAGCTCCGGCGCGCCCGCGAGCTCTGCGCGCACTTCCGGCGCCGGCTCGCCGCCGAGCAGCGCAACCGCGCGGGCCGCGATCCGCTCCATCTGCTCTTCCCGCTCGCGGGCCCAGCCGGGGAGCCGCGCCGCGTTGTAGCCCAGCGCGCCGCCGCCCATGGCGACCATCATGAGGGGGAGGAACAGCGACTCCGGGAGCGTGCCGGAAAGGGCCAGGACCATGAGCATGACGACCGCCATGACCAGGCCGAGGGCGCCCACCCGGTTGAGGGCCACGGCGTTGGTCTTGGTGGTCCCCAGGCGGAGGCGGTGGCCGGTCTCGGTGGGCTCCACCCGCGCGTGCAGGTTGCCGTTGCTCCACTCGCGCAGGCCGCCGTGAGATCCGTCGCGCCCGCGGGCGTTGAAGGTCTCGCGCAGCTCCGCCACCAGCACCTCCCACTCGTGGTCGGTGGGCGCGCGCGGCAGGTCCACGGTCCTGCGCACGGAGAACGGCATCCCCAGGTCGGTGCGGCGCAGGGAGCTCCGGCGCAGCTCCAGCGCGGCGGCCGCGCCGGCGATGCGGTCCGCCGGGATCCCCACCTCGCTCCCGATGGCCTGCAGCTCCGCGAGCGTCAGCCCCTCGGCGGCGACGAGCGCGTTCGCGCCCGGGGCGGGGTGGCGCTCGCTCGCGGCCGTCTCGAAGATCTCCGCGACCTCTTCTTCCCGGTACCTTCGCTCGTCGGGCATCTCTCACCTCGGGTGGGTGGCACTCGCGCCGTGTTCCTCCGTTGAATATGGAGCCCGCACCCCGCACGTGAAAGCCGCGAGTGCGCCGCCACGCATGCGCCAGGGGAAGACGAGCAGCAAGACAGACAGCAGCCGGCGGCACCGGGTTCCACGGCGGGACAGCGTTTCCTCAGGGTTCGCGGACTGTCCTTCGCCGGATGGTAGACATAGTATACGCCAAAACTACCTCCTATCCCCTCGCCGGACGGGGCTTTCTGTTACGCTGGCGTAAACGGTGTGGCATGATTCCCACCTGGATTGCCCGATGACAGACATTGCACGCTCACAACCCCGCCCGGGGCGCCTCAGGTCGATCTTGCCGCCGCCCAACCCACGGCGTTGGTCAACGGAGATCGAGTTCCTGGAGGAGATTCCTGCGGAGCTCGCAATCGCGCTGTGGCGGATGCTTCGCAGGACCCGCCTGTGGGCAGCGGTGCCGCCGTCGGCCCGGAAGAACCTCGCGCTGCCGGATGCGTCTGCGGCGGGCGAACGGCTTGCCGCCGCCTGCGCGCACGCTCCCAGGCTCCTGGAAGCGTTCGGCACCTTTGCCCTTCTCGGCCGGGAGCCGGACGCCGTCACAGCACACCAGCTCGCGCAGGCCTGCAGCCGGGTTCAGATGTGGGCGGAGGAGCGTGCCAGTTTTGACATCGCCGCTCTGTTCGCAGAAGCCGCGGCAACCGCTGATCCTGATACCCCTGCGCGAGCCTTCGACGCTGGACGTCTCTGCCGACGCGCAGACCATCATGGGCGTGCGGCAGCCTGGTACCTTCGGGCGTTCAGCCTTGCTGTTCGCCAGAAGAGCGATCCAGACGTGATCAAAGCGCTCCTGGGGTACGGGAACCTGATGAAGGATCTCGGACACAACGAAGAAGCCCGCGTCTATTACGAACGCGTGGCACGAAGAGCCGCCGGCTCGGGAAGACGCCGTCAGGCCGCCGAGGCGCACCACTCCCTCCTCACCCTCGCGGCTGAGGCGGGCATGTACCCGGCCGCCTGCCGCCACGTGCGAAAGGCCATCGACAACTATCCTATCTACCATCCTTTCATTCCATACCTGGTGCATGACTTCGCGTATGTCCTCCTTCAGAACCGCCACTTCAGCTTCGCTTTCAGCCTACTATCCCGGCTGGTGTCCATCATTGAGGATCAGGACGCTCTGGCGATCGTCCACGCATCGCTCGCACGAGCAGCCGGGGGCATGCGAGACGTCCGACGCTTCAGAGAAGCCGAGAAGTCCACCCTATTGATCTTCGAACACCATCAAGACTACGCTCCCTCCGTATACAACTGCCTGGCTGAAGGCGCATGGGCTCTCGGCGAACTGACCCAGGCCGAGGTCTATGCGGCAGCTGCGTTGAACATTGCCCGTATCCGGAAAGACGACCCGGCAACAGTTATTGCGGGCAACATCCTCTCATCAGTGGTAGATGGCACGGCTCCGCTGAGCGAGATAGAACCTGCCGACCGGAAGCGGCTCGATTCACTCGTTCACCGCCTTATGGCTCGATTACGAACCTGGGGAGCCGCGAGCCGCAACGCACAGTCCGCAACTCCCCACGCCGGCGTCGGGCCGGTAACCTCTTCAGAAGCGGCCTAGTATCCGGTACCGATCGTCGGGCCGCTTCGCTCAACCGAGCCATCGCCCAGGATGGGCGGGTTCGTTGTAGTGCTCGATGGGGTCGTGCTGCCGACACTGGTGGTGTCCGCCCGATGGCCGGTCCCGATGGTCGGGCCGCTATCGTAGTTCGGCCCATCCGGGGAGACGAGCGACGTCTCGCCGCAGCCGCCGAGACCGAGGGCAAGCACTGCGACGGCGGCCAGGATGCGACGGTTCTGCATGGGTTCTATCCTTGGTTGAGGTATACAGAGTTGACACCTCAACATTATCCCACCCGCACGGAATCCGCCAGAATCCCCTTCTAGCCGATTCACGATCTTCATCCGCGTCCGCGCCCCTCCCTGGTAGCGGACCGGGCGGGCGTGTAAGTTTGATTCCCGCTCCGCATCGTTCCAGCCACGACACGCAAATTTTCTCCGCAACCGCGCGATGAAGACCATCCTGATCTACGTCCTGCTGGTGGGGGCTCCGCTGCTGGGCCTGCTGGGGATCCTCCGCGCCGGGGAGCGCATCGTCCCTCCGCGTCACGTGGGCGGCGGGTGGGCGGTGGAGCCCACGTTCGCGGCGGCCCTCCGCGCCGCGTGCCCCGACCTCGTCTTCCCGGCCGCGGGGCCGGTGCTGGACGTGTCGCAGTCCGGCACCCGCGCGGTCCTCACGCTGAACGACTCGGCCGCCACCGCGCTGGACGCCCGGCTCGACGGCGACGCCCTGTCCGCGGCGACGGCGGAGGGCACCGCCGCGTGCGGAGGGCGGGGCCTGCGGCTGATGGCCATGCTGCGCGCCGAGCCGGATCCGCCCCGGCTGGAAGGCGCCCTGACCCTGCCGGGATGCCCCTCCTGCGCGCCGGTGCCGCTGCGCGCCGCGCGCCTCCCCGCCACGCCCGCCCGCTGAGCCGCCGTGCACCTCCTCACGCTCCTGGTCCAGATCGGCGTCGTGCTCGCGGTGGCGCGCCTCGTCGGGCTCGCCTTCCGCCGCATCCACCAGCCGCAGGTCGTCGGCGAGATGGTCGCCGGCATCATGCTGGGGCCTTCGCTCCTGGGGTGGCTCGCCCCCGGCGTGTCCGCCTGGCTCTTCCCGCCCGCCAGCCTGGGCGCGCTGAACGCCATCAGCCAGGTGGGGCTCCTCCTCTTCATGTTCCTGGTGGGGCTGGAGTTCGACACGAAGCTGCTGCGCGGCCGGGGGCACACCGCCGTGGTCACCAGCCACGTCAGCATCGTCGTCCCCTTCTTCCTGGGCTCGGCGCTCGCCCTGTTCCTGTACCCGCGCCTCTCGGACAGCAGCATCGGCTTCACCGGCTTCGCCCTGTTCATGGGCGCGGCGATGAGCGTCACCGCGTTCCCGGTGCTCGCCCGCATCCTCACCGAGCGCAACCTGACGCGGACCCGCGTGGGCGCCGTCACCATCGCCTGCGCCGCGGTGGACGACGTCACCGCCTGGAGCATCCTGGCGGTGGTGGTCGCCGTGGTACGCGCCGGCGAGGCCGAGGTCCCGCTGTGGGTGACGCTCGCCGGCTCCGCCGCGTTCGTCGCCTTCATGCTGACGGCGGGGCGGCGCATGCTGGGGTGGCTGGGGAGGTACGCCCGGCTCCGCGGGCGGGTGACGCAGGACCTCCTGGCCGTGGTGCTCCTGGTGCTGCTGGCCTCCGCCTGGACCACCGAGCGCCTGGGGATCCACGCCCTGTTCGGCGCCTTCCTGCTGGGCGCGGTGGTGCCGCGGGAGCGCGTGCTGGTGCACGGCCTGACGGAAAAGCTGGAGGACCTGACGGTGGTGTTCTTCCTGCCGCTCTTCTTCGCCTTCACGGGGCTGCGCACCCGTTTCGGGCTGGTGGAGGGGGCGGAGATGTGGCTCTTCTGCGGGCTGATCGTGGCGGTGGCGGTCGCCGGCAAGTTCGGCGGCTCCTTCCTTTCCGCCCGGGCGACGGGGCTGGGGTGGCGCGAGGCCGGCGCGCTGGGCGTGCTGATGAACACGCGCGGGCTGATGGAGCTGGTGATCCTCACCATCGGGCTGGAGCTGGGCGTGATCTCGCCCGCGCTCTTCACCATGATGGTGATGATGGCGCTGGTCACCACCTTCATGACCACCCCGCTGCTGGAGCTGATCTACCCGGCGCGGCTCATCCGCCGGGAGCTGGCCGGCGCCGCCGATCCCGCCTCCATCCGGACCGCGCTGGTCGCCGTCTCGCTCCCTTCCGCGGGCCCCGGCCTGGTGCGCGCCGCCGCGGCGCTGGCCCCGCGCGGGGGCGGCGAGCGCATCTACGCCCTGCACCTGGACCGCGCCGCCGAGCAGCGGCTGGTGAACCTCCCGCCCCACCCGGCCGCCGCCGTCGACGACTCACTGCTCCCGGCGATGGAGGCCGCGGAAGCGCTGGGCGTCGAGCTGCGCCCGGTGAGCTTCGCCAGCCACGCCCCCGCGCGCGACATCCTGGAGGTGGCGCGCGAGAAGGGCGCCGGGCTGGTGCTGCTGGGGTGGCACAAGCCGCTGATCGGCCGCGGGATCCTGGGCGGCACCGTGCAGGAGGTGATGAAGGGCGCGCGCAGCCAGGTGGCGGTGTACCTGGAGCGCCGCCCGCAGCCCTGGCGGCGGGTGCTGGTGCTGTACCGCGGCGGCGTGCACGACCGCGCCGCCGTGGAGATGGGGCGCCGCATCGCCGCGGGCGGCGGGGCGGAGGTGCGGGTCCTGCAGGTGGCGGGCCCCGGGGCGGGGCAGGGCGGGGAGCCGGAGCCCGGCTGGGCCGGGTCGCTGGCCGCGGACGGCGTCGGCCTGAAGACGGTGGAGAGCCCGTCCCCCGAGGAGGCCGCCATCCTGGAAGCGCGCGACGGCTTCGACCTGGTGGTGGTGGGCGCCTCCGGGGCGTGGGGGATGGACCCGGGGGCCCTGGGGGTGCCCGGCGAGCGCCTGGCCCGCGAAACGACCGCGTCGCTGCTCATCGTCCGCGGCTACGCGCCGCTGGAGGAAGGACGGAGCGAGAAGGAGGCGGCTCGGGAAGTCGGCGCGGCGGGCTGACGTCTGCCTGGACGCTGGCACCCGGAACCGTGCCGGACGTATCTTCCCTTCGCCACCCGCATCTTGAGGAGACACGCCCATGGCCGCCGAGCCCGCCTACCGGATCGATTTCGAGGAGCGAGACCTCGTGGTGCGCGTGAGCCGCGATGCCATCGACGCGGACCAGATGTCGCGGTTCCTCGACTACCTTGAGCTGGAGTCCATCCGCCGGCGCAGCGAGCTGTCCGAAGAGGACGCACGGACGCTCGCCGCCGAGGTCGACAGAGCTGCCTGGGAGCGCATCCGCGGCCACTTGCCGGACGGGGTTTGAATGGACCCGGCGCCCACACCGGTCGCAATCGACACCAACGTTCTCTTCTCGGCCCTCCTCCGCGACAAGAGCCGCTTCTCGGAGATCATCCTTCGCTCGGGGCACACATTCTTCGTCTGCGAGAGCGTGCTGGTGGAGCTCTTCCGGCACAAGGAGCGGATCCTTCGCTCCAGCAGGCTCGGAGAAGCAGACCTCACCAGTTTGTACCACGTCCTCCTCCGGCGCCTCCACCTGTTCAGGGAAGAGCAGATCGATCCGGAACTCTGGAGCCGCGCGCACGCACTCTGCCGGGAGGTGGATGTGACCGACACGCCGCACGTAGCGCTCACCCTCCAGATCGGCGGCCTCCTTTGGACGGGCGACAGGACCCTCCGGGAAGGCCTCGAAGCGCGGGGGTTCACGAGCTTCTTCGCTCCTGACTGAAGCACCCGCTCCATCCGCAACTCCCTTCGGTCTTCTCTCGCTCCTCTCCGAACCGACCGCGAACTCCCGCTCCGGGCCGGAAATCCCCGAAAACTTTACACGACCGGCCCCCACCCGGTACATTCCCCCGCTCGTTTTCCCGGCCCCGCGGCCGGAGCCCGCACGCGCAAGCACGGCACGAATGGACCGCCTGACCCCACAGCGCCTGGACGAGATCCTGGACCGCGCCCGCGGCCTCCGCGTCGCGGTGGTGGGCGACGTGATGCTGGACGTGTACCTGGAGGGCACGGTGACCCGCATCTCGCCCGAGGCGCCGGTGCCCGTGGTGAGCGTGGACACCGAGCGCGTGGCGCTGGGCGGCGCCGCCAACGTGGCCGCCAACGTGGTCACGCTGGGCGCCGACTGCGACCTGCTGGGCTACGTGGGCGCGGACGAGCCGGGCGCGCGCATGCGCGCCGCCCTGGCGGAGCACCCGGGGGGGACGCTGAGGGCGCGCCTGGTGGAGCGCCGCGACCGCCCCACCACCACCAAGACGCGGGTGATGGCCCGCAAGCACCACGTCATCCGCTTCGACCGGGAGCGCGCCGACGACCTCCCGGACGACTGCGTGGACGAGCTGTGCGCGCTGGTCCGCGAGTCCGTGGCCGGCGCCGACGCGCTGGTGCTGGAGGACTACAACAAGGGCGTGCTCGTCCCCGCCGTGATCCGCGCCGCGCTGCGGGCGGCGGAACAGGCCGGGATCCCCAGCGTCGTGGATCCCAAGTTCCGCCACTTCTGGGACTTCGGCGGCGCCACCGTGTTCAAGCCCAACGCCGTGGAGCTGGGCGCCGCCATGGGCGAGCCGATCCGGCCCCACGACGACGCCTGGCTGGAGGGTGCGCGCGGGCGCGCCGGCGCCCGCCACCTCCTGCTCACGCTGGGCGAGGAGGGGATGGTGCTGCGCTGCGCCTCCGGCGACTCGCTGCGCATTCCCACCGTGGCGCGCGAGGTCTACGACGTTTCCGGCGCGGGGGACACCGTCACCGCCTTCCTGGCGGTGGCGCTCGCCGCGGGGGCGGAGGTGGAGGAGGCGGCGATCCTGGCCAACTTCGCCGCGGGGATCGAGGTGGGAAAGCACGGGGTGGCCGTGGTCACCCCGGACGAGGTGCGCGCGGCCGTCGCCGCCCGCTCACCGCGCGCCGCCGTCCCGGCCGGCGGCTGACGACAACCGACAAGAGGAGACAAATGGCCGCTCTCGAGAAGGTCCAGACCGACGGGGCCCCCGCCGCAATCGGCCCCTACAGCCAGGCGATCACGCATGGCGGGCTCGTCTTCACCGCGGGGCAGATCCCGCTGGACCCCGCCACCATGCAGCTGGTCGAGGGCGACGTCGCCGCGGAGACCGAGCGCGTCATGCAGAACCTGGCCGCCGTGCTGGAGGCCGCGGGCGCCTCGCTGGGAAGCGTGGTGAAGACCACCGTGTTCCTGGCGGACATGAACGACTTCGCGGCCATGAACGAGGTGTACGGCCGCTGGTTCGGCGACCACGCCCCCGCCCGCTCCACCGTGCAGGTGGCGCGCCTCCCGCGCGACGCCAGGGTGGAGATCGAGTGCATCGCCGTCACCGGCGCGCACGGCTGATTCCCGGGACGCGGGCCCGCACGCCGCGGGACCCGCGCCTTTCACTTTCTCGACCGCCGAACGGACCCGTTGCAGCCATGAGCAGCCCCAACCCGCACATCTTCCGGCAGTACGACATCCGCGGCGTCGTCGGGCCGGACCTGACCCCCGAGGTGGCCGAGGGGATCGGCCGCGCCTTCGCCACGCTCGCCCGGCGCCGCCTGGGCAAGGCGCGACCCACGCTCGCCCTTGGCCGCGACAACCGCGTGTCCTCCGAGGAGCTGGCCGCCGGCGTCCGCCGCGGGATGGTGGCCGCCGGCGCCGACGTGGTGGACGTGGGGCTGGTCCCCACCCCGGTGCACTCCTTCGCCGTCTTCCACCTGGGGCTGGACGGCGGCCTGCAGGTGACCGGCTCGCACAACCCGCCGCAGTACAACGGCTTCAAGATGACGCTCTCCGGCGGCTCGCTGTACGGCGGCGCCATCCAGGAGATCCGCGGGATGATCGAGGCCGGCGATTTTGAAAGCGGCGAGGGCGGGGTGGAGAACCGCGAGATCCTGGACGAGTACGTGCGCTACGTCGCCGGCAAGTTCAGCATCCAGCGGCCCATCAAGGTGGTGGCCGACTGCGGCAACGGCACCGGCTCCATCGTGGCGGTGGAGCTGCTGCGCGCCCTGGGCGACCACGTGGAGGTGATCCCGCTCTTCTGCGACTCCGACCCCAGCTTCCCCAACCACCACCCGGACCCGGTGGTGGACAAGAACCTGGTGGACATCATCGCCAAGGTGAAGGAGACCGGCGCCGACCTGGGCGTGGCCTTCGACGGGGACGCGGACCGCATCGGCGCCATCGACGACCGGGGCGAGATCGTCCGCGGCGACACGCTCCTCCTCCTGTACGGGCTGGACCTGATCGCCAAGCGCGGCCCGGGGCAGAAGGTGGTGTTCGACGTCAAGTGCTCGCAGCAGCTCCCCGAGGTGCTGGAGAAGGCGGGCGGCATCCCCATCATGAACGCCACCGGGCACTCGCTGATCAAGAAGCGGATGAAGGAGGAGGGCTCGCTGCTTTCCGGCGAGCTGTCCGGCCACATCATGTTCGGCAACGACTACTACGGCTACGACGACGCCCTCTACGGCGCCTGCCTGCTGATCGACGCGCTGCAGCGCAAGGGCGGCACCCTCTCGGAGTGGATCGCCGGGTTCCCGCGCTTCGTTTCCACGCCGGAGCTGCGCTACCCGGCCACGGAAGAGACCAAGTTCGGCATCGTCGCCCGCGCCACCGAGCACTTCCGGCAGGGGCACGAGGTGATCGACGTGGACGGAGCCCGCGTCCTCTTCGGCGACGGCTGGGGGCTGGTCCGCGCCTCCAACACCGAGCCGGTGCTGGTGGCCCGCTACGAGGCCCGCAGCGCCGAGCGCCTCGCCGAGATCCGCGGCGAGATGGAGGGGTGGCTGGAGTCCGCCGGCGTGCAGACCGTGGGCGGCTCCTCCACCCACTGAGCCCACGGAGAGCGAGGGGCGGCGGCCGCACCGGGGCCGCCGCCCCTCGCGCGTTTCCCGGCGGCCCGAAGGCGCCGCCGCGCGGTCCCCACCCCCTTCGCGGAGGCCGCCGTGCCCAGCTCGTCCAACCCGCTCAACCTGGTTTCGGCCTGGCTGCTCGCGATCATGGGGGTGCCGTGCACGCTCCTGGGCGTGGTCGGCGCGCTCGCCGAGAGCGGCTCCATGCGCCTGGTCTGGGGGATGCTCGCCGTGGCCGGCCTGGGGATGATCGGCGGGGCCGTGCAGGCGGTGGTCGCCTGGCGGCGCGCGGAGGTTCGCGAGCGCGGCCACGAGGCGGCGCTGTACGCCGCGACGCGCGGCGAGCCCACGGGGAGCCCGCCCGCGCCATCCGCGCAGCCGGCGGTCGCGGAAGTGCTGGCGCACTGGACGTACGCGCCGGACGAGTGGGGCGAGTACACCCGGCGGGAGCTGGGCTTCCGCAGCGGCGAGGCGAAGTGGCTGGGGGTGGGCGTGGCGCTGTTCGGGATCCTGATGCTGGCGTTCCGCGAGGACACGGATTCCCGGATCGCCGCCGCCGTCAGCATCGTGATCGGCTCGGTCATCTACGTGGGCAAGATGCTCCAGGCTCGCTCCGCGCACGCCGCCAATGCCGCGACCCGCGGCGGCGAGGTGATCATCTCGCCGCACGCGGTGCTGCTGAACGGCCGCTACCACGTGCTGCAGGACGACCGCTTCCACTTCGCGGGCGTGCGCCTGCTGGACGAGGACGACCCGCCGGTGCTGGAGTTCACCGTCGCCTGGAGCACCCGCAGCGGCCGCGCGGACGAGCAGGTGTACGTGCCGGTGCCGCGGGGCAGGGAAGACGAGGCGCGGGCGCTGGCGGCGAGCTTCCCGCGGCGCCCGGAGACGGCGGGGAGCGGGGGATAGACGGCAACGGCGACTGCGACCCCTTCCCCCGGCCCCTCCCCGCAAGGGGGAGGGTGGCGGCTCTCAGGCCGCCGGGTGGGGCCCCCCGCGGACGCCAGCGCGAGACCCGCGTGAGGGATTTCGGCCCGAAGGGGCGAGACCCGCGCAGTTTGCGGGGCTCGACTCCGTTGGCGAGCGTTGTTTGCTCGCCTACGGAGCCGAAGCCCGACCCCGCGCCAGCGGGGGCACGCCCAAGCCCGTAGTTTCCTCCATTTGTACCGAGCGGAACCGAACTTGCCGCGGGCCATACCCCGCCTTATCATGTCGCCCGCCGGAGAGGACCGATTGACGGCACGCACCATCGTCGTGGCCCTGGGCGGAAACGCCCTGGCCCAGCCGGGAGAGGAAGGCACCATCACCCAGCAGTTCCACCACACGCGCGAGAGCCTGGGCGCGGTGGTGGAGCTTGCGCGCGAGGGGTGGCGCATCGCGATCGTGCACGGCAACGGCCCGCAGGTGGGCAACGAGCTGATCCGCAACGAGCAGTCGCGCCACCTGCTGCCGCCGCTCCCGCTGGGGGTGCTGGTGGCGGGGACGGAAGGGTGGATCGGCTACATGATCCAGCAGTCGCTGCAGAACGCGCTGCGCAGGGGCGGGGTGGACCGCCAGGTGGTGACCGTGGTCACGCAGGTGGTGGTGGACCCTCGCGACCCGCAGCTGCGGCGGCCCACCAAGCCCATCGGCCGCACCATGGACGAGGCCACCGCCCGCGCCCTCGCCGCCGAGCTGGGCGGCGACGTGGCCCAGACCAAGGGCGGCTGGCGGCGCGTGGTGCCCAGCCCCCGCCCGCTGGCCATCGTGGAGCGGCCCATGATCCGCTCGCTGGTGGACGAGGGGCACCTGGTGATCGCCGCCGGCGGCGGGGGCTGCCCGGTGTACGAGCACCCGGGGCTGGGGCTGGAGGGGATCGACGCGGTGGTGGACAAGGACCGCGCCGCCGCCATCCTGGGGCACGACATCGGCGCCGAGACCCTGCTGATCCTCACCGACGTCGAGTGCGTCTACCTCGACTACGGGAGCCCGGAACAGCGCGCCATCCGCCGCCTCACCGTGGAATCCGCCGAGGAGCTGCTGGCAGCGGGCGAGCTGGGCTCCGGGAGCATGGCCCCCAAGGTGGAGGCCGCCGCCGACTTCGTGCGGCGCGGCGGCACGCGCGCCATCATCGCGCGCCTGGACCAGGGCAGCCGGGCGGTCGCCGGCGAGGCCGGAACCGAGATCGTCGGTACGTAGGACCTTTTCATCACCCGAACAGGACGGACGCGGTGAACATACACGAATACCAGGCGAAGGAGCTCCTCGTCGCGCAGGGGATCCCGGTCCCCATGGGCGAGGTGGCGACCACGCCGGAGCAGGCCGAGGAGATCGCCCGGCGGCTGGGCGGCGCCGTGATGGTCAAGGCGCAGGTGCACGCCGGCGGCCGCGGCAAGGCCGGCGGCGTCAAGTTCTGCAAGACCCCCGAGGAGGCCCGCGAAAAGGCGCAGGCCATCCTGGGGATGCAGATCAAGGGGCTCACCGTGGAGAAGGTCCTCGTGGCGCCCGCCGCCGACATCGGAACCGAGGCGTACGTGGGGATCATCGTGGACCGCGCCAGCAAGAAGCCGGTCTTCATGGTCTCGTCCGAGGGCGGCATCGACATCGAGGAGGTGGCCGCCACCAACCCGGACGCCATCTTCAAGCTCCCGGTGGACCCGCGCTACGGCCTGCTCCCGCACCAGGCGTACCTGATGGCCAACCGGCTGTACAAGGACGCCAAGCAGCAGCGCGCCGCGGCCAAGATCCTCCAGCAGCTGTACACCGCCTTCGTGCAGGCGGGCGCCTCGCTGGCCGAGATCAACCCGCTGATCACCACCCCCGAGGGCGAGGTGGTGGCGATCGACGCCAAGTTCAACATCGACGACAACGAGCTCTTCCGGCACCCCGAGGTCGAGGCGCTGCGCGACGACTCCTCCGAGGCCCCGGCCGAGGTGCTGGCGCGCGAGGCGGGGCTGACCTTCATCAAGCTCGACGGCGACGTGGGCTGCGTGGTCAACGGCGCCGGGCTGGCCATGGCGACCATGGACCTGGTGAAGTACTACGGGGGCGAGCCCGCCAACTTCCTGGACATCGGCGGCTCGTCCAACCCGGAGAAGGTGGTCAACGCGCTCAAGATCATCACGAAAGATGAAAACGTGAAGGCCATCCTGTTCAACATCTTCGGCGGTATCACCCGGACCGACGACGTGGCCAACGGGATCGTGACCGCCACGAAGCAGATCGACATCAACGTGCCCATCGTGATCCGCCTCACCGGCACCAACGAGGAGATCGCCGTGAAGATCCTGGCCGAGGCCGGCTTCAGCGCGATGACCGACATGGACGAAGCCGTGCAGCGGGCCGTCGCTTTGGCCAAGGGGGAGGCCCAGTGAGCATCTTCATCGACAAGGACACCCGGCTCGTCGTCCAGGGGATCACGGGCCGCGACGGCTCGTTCCACACCCGGCAGATGATGGAGTACGGCACCCGGGTGGTCGCCGGCGTCACCCCCGGCAAGGGCGGGCAGACGTTCGAGGGCTCGGTGCCCATCTTCAACACCGTCGAGGAGGCGGTGAAGCAGGGCGGCGCCAACACCTCGGTGATCTACGTGCCGCCGGCCTTCGCCGCCGACGCCATGTTCGAGGCCGCCGACGCCGGGATCGAGTTCATCGTGTGCATCACCGAGGGCGTGCCGGTGCTGGACATGACCCGCGTCCGCCCGTACGTGCTGGACAAGGGCGCGCGCCTGCTGGGCCCCAACTGCCCCGGGCTCCTTTCGGCCGGCAAGAGCAAGGTGGGGATCATCCCCGGCCACATCACCCATCCGGGCCCCGTCGGCCTGGTCTCCAAGTCGGGGACGCTGACCTACGAGGTGGTCTACAAGCTCAAGGCCGCGGGGATCGGCACCACCACCTGCGTGGGAATCGGCGGCGACCCCATCAACGGCACCAGCTTCATCGACTGCCTGGCCGCCTTCGAGGCCGACCCGGAGACCAGGGCCATCGTGATGCTGGGCGAGATCGGCGGCACCGACGAGCAGGAGGCGGCCGCCTACGTCAGGGAAAGCGTCACCAAGCCGGTGGTGGGCTTCATCGCGGGCCAGACCGCGCCCCCGGGGCGCCGCATGGGCCACGCGGGCGCCATCATCTCCGGCTCCGCCGGGACCGCCGAGGAAAAGATCCAGGCGTTCCGGGACAACGGCATCGGCGTCGCCCAGCGCCCGGTGGACGTGGTGGGGCTCATCCGGGAGGCTCTCTGAGCGAACCCGGGAGGGGCGGGCGCGAGCTGCGGCTGACGGAGGTCCTCCGGCCGGAGCACGTGCTCGCCCCGCTGGACGTGGACACCGTCCACGCGGCGGTCGCCGCCCTTGCCGCGCGCCTCCGGGAGACCGGGGACGTCCCGCGGCCGGAGCGGATGGAGGGGCTGTTCGCCGAGAACCGCATCCGCGACGTCATCCACGTGGGCGACCGCGTGCTCCTCCCGCACCTGCGGACGGACGCGGTGGACCACCTGGTGGTGGCTCTGGGCGTGGCGCCGCGGCCGCTGGCCGTGGGGCAGCGCGCCGCGGGCGGGGCGCAGGTGGTGGTGCTGGTGCTCGCCCCGCCCGCGGCCAACGACCTGTACCTGCAGACGGTGGCGGCGCTGGCGCGCGCGCTCCGCCAGGACGAGACCGTGGACCGGCTGGCCGCCGCCCGCACCCCGGACGAGGTGCTGGCGATCGGCGAGATCCGCGACCTCACCATCCAGCCGCGGCTGCTGGTGAGGGACGTGATGAGCCCGCGGGTGTTCCGCGTGTCGCCGGACACCCCGGTGCGCGAGCTCCTGGAGCTGGCCAGCACGCACCGCCTGCGCGCGGTGCCGGTGGTGGGGGAGGACCGCGAGGTGCTGGGGATGGTCACCGACCGCGACCTGCTCCGCCACCTCCTCCCGCTGGCGCTCCGCCCCGGCGACGGCCCCGCGCACGGCGCCGCCTCGCCCGAAGGGCTCACGGTGCGCGACATCATGACGCGCTCGGTGATGTGCATCTCCGAGGAGCAGGGGCTGGCGGAGGTCGCCTCCGTCATGGTCAACAAGGACGTGGAGCGCCTCCCCGTGGTCCACGAGGGGAAGCTCACCGGCTTCCTGACGCGGGGGGACATCCTCCGCAAGCTGTTCGGCTTCCGGGCCCCCTGAACCGATCATTCAACCCGAATCCATGCCCATGTCACGCACGCTCGCCATCATCAAGCCGGACGCCGTCGCGGCCGGCAACGCCGGCAAGATCATCGCCCACCTGGAGGGCGCCGGCTTCCGCATCGTCGCCATGAAGATGGAGCACCTGACCTCCGAGCGGGCCGGCGAGTTCTACGCCGTGCACCGCGAGCGCCCCTTCTACGGCGAGCTGGTGGAGTTCATGACCTCCGGCCCCGCCATCCCCATCGCGCTGGAGTCCGACGACGCGGTGACGAAGTACCGCGAGACCATCGGCGCCACGGACCCCGCCGAGGCCGCCGAGGGTACGATCCGCAAGCTGTACGCGGAGTCCAAGGGCCGGAACGCCGTGCACGGCTCCGACTCGGACGAGAACGCGGCGGCCGAGATCCGCTTCTTCTTCGGCGACGAGCTGCCGGGCGCGCGCTGAGCCCGTCCGTCGCGGCGGTGGAGAGGGACGCGGCCTGGCGCCGCGTCCCTCTCTTCGCTTCTCACTCCTTCGCAAACCCATCGTGAACCTCCTCCTCCGCTGGCTCGCCTCCGCCGCCGCCGTGTGGGTCGCCACACGGCTGGTCCCCGGCATCCGCTACGAGGGCGGCTTCCAGACGCTGCTGGTGGTCGCGCTGATCCTGGGGCTGGTCAACGCGCTGGTCCGCCCGCTGCTCAAGTTCCTGGCCTGCGGGATCATCGCGCTGACGCTGGGGCTCTTCCTGCTGGTCATCAACGCCGTGCTCCTGCTGCTGGTGGAGGCGCTCGCCAACTCCTTCGGCTACGGCTTCCACGTGGACGGCTTCGTCCCGGCGCTCGTCGGCTCGGTGGTGATCTCGGTGGTGTCGTACCTGCTGTCCATGCTCCTCACGGACGACGACAAGTAGTTTACGGCTTTGGACTGCGGGTTCGGGCGTGCCCCCGGCTGCGCCGGGGTCGGGCTTCGGCTCCGTAAGCGAGCAAACAACGCTCGCTAACGGAGTCGAGACCCCGCGAAACTGCCCGCGGGGTCTCGCCCCTTCGGGCCGTAATCCCTCACGCAACTGCTTATCTTACCCCCACATCCCGAAGTTTCCCCCTCTCCCAGAATTGGGAGAGGGTGGCGGCTATAAGGCCGCCGGGTGAGGGCCCATGCACGGAGTCATCCGGAGCGCGCCGTCGTTCTGCTGTTTCCGCACTCCCGCACTCCATTTTTCGCTCCCGTCGGCCCGAAAGGTTGAAAACATCCTCCCGCGGGCACAGATTCATCGTCCACTGCGGCGCGGAAGCTGGGATGCGGCCGTTTCCTTGACACTGCGCGGCTTTTCGCATAGTTTTCCGGTTTATGCTGAAACTCAGCCTGGGCGCGGTTTCGCGTGGAGAAGTGCGGGTCCGGGACGACGTCCCTCCGGACCACCCGATGTGGGACGGCTTGCAGGTGTCGCTGGCCGGGCCGCTGCACGTGGACCTCACCGCCCGCGGCGTGGGCGAGGGGGTGTTCCTCCGGGGAACGGTGCGCGGAAAGCTCCGCCTGCCGTGCCGGCGCTGCCTGGCCGAGACCGAGCACGAGCTGGACGAGGCGGTGGACTTCCTCTTCGACGAGATCCGGGCCGACGAAGAGGAGGAGATGGAAGGGGAAGTCTATCCTCTCCCCGAGCGGGGCGACGAGCTGGACCTCGCGGACGCCGTCCGCGAGCAGGTCCTGCTGCGCGTGCCGCAGTACGTCCTTTGCCGCGAGGAGTGCCGCGGCCTGTGCCCGCGGTGCGGCGCCGACCTGAACGACGCGCCGTGCGGCTGCGGTCCCGAGGAGGAAGACTCTCCCTGGGTCGCGCTGAAGACGATCAAGTTCGACTGACCCATAGCCACCCGAGGGGTTTACGATGGCCGTACCCAAGAAGCGCCAGTCCAAGCAGCGCCAGCGCAAGCGCCGCACGCACGTCAAGGCCGCCATGCCGACCTTCGGCAAGTGCCCGCAGTGCCAGGATCCGCACGTGCCGCACCGCGTCTGCCCGAACTGCGGCTACTACCGCAACGAGCAGCGCGTCGAAGTGGAAGAGTTCTAAGCGCGCGGAACGTCTACAGATGCGGATCGCGCTTGACGCGATGGGCTCCGACCGTGCCCCCTCCGTGGAGATCGAGGGTGCGGTCGGAGCTTTGCGTGAGCTGGAGGGAGACTTTCGCATCGTCCTGGTCGGCGACGAAGCGCTGATCGACGCGGAGCTGGCGCGCCACCCGGACGCGCCGCGCGACCGCATCGACGTGGTGCACGCCCCCGGCCGGATCGAGATGGGAGAGTCCCCCGCGCACGCCATCCGGCGCAAGCAGGACTCGTCCATGGTCGTCGGCCTCAACCTGCAGAAGCGGGGCGAGGCGGACGCCTTCATCAGCGCGGGCTCCACCGGCGCCGCCATGGCGGGGTCGGTGATGATCCTCGGCGTCCTCCCCGGCGTGGACCGCCCGGCCGTCGGCACGGTGCTGCCCACGGCCTCGGGGCACACGCTGATGATCGACGGCGGCGCCAACGTGGATACGCGCGCCCAGCACCTCCTCCAGTTCGGCTTCCTGGGCGGCATCTACGCCCGCGACCTGATGGGGATCGAGAGCCCGCGCATCGGGCTCCTGAACATCGGCGAGGAGCCGGAAAAGGGCGACGAGCGCGCCGTGGAGGCGCACCGCCTGCTGGCCGCCGCCGAGGGGATCAACTTCGTGGGGAACATCGAGGGGCGCGACGTCATCCGCGGCAAGTGCGACGTGCTCGTCTGCGACGGCTTCGTGGGCAACGTCCTCCTCAAGTTCTACGAGTCGGTCGCCGGCTTCATGCTCGGCATGCTCCGCCAGGAGATGGACGCGGCGAAGGTGGAGCTGGACCTCACGCGCATGTTCCACACGCTGGACTACACCGAGTACGGCGGCGCCCCCCTGCTGGGGGTCAACGGCGTCACCATCATCTGCCACGGCGGCTCGCCGCCCCGCGCCATACGCAACGCCATCCGCGTGGCGGTGCAGGCGGTGGACCGGCAGATGGTCTCGCACATCGAGCGCCAGCTCTCCCGCCGCACGGAAGCACCCCTGAGCCCATGAGCGCCACCAACGGTCTTCCCCGCGCCCGGGTGGTCTCCACCGGCCGCTTCAACCCGCCCCGCGTCGTCACCAACGCGGAGCTGGAAAAGACGGTGGAAACCTCGGACGAGTGGATCCGCACCCGCACCGGGATCCGCGAGCGCCGCCTCGCCGACCCCGGCGTGGGCGCCGCCGACATGGGCGCCGCCGCGGCCCGCGTCGCGCTGGAGCGCGCCGGGCTGGACGCCAAGGACGTGGACATGCTCCTGGTGTCCACCGCCACTCCGGACCGGCTGCTCCCCTCCACCGCCTGCGACATCCAGGCGCTGCTGGGGGCCTCCAACGCCGGGTCGTACGACTTCGCCACCGCCTGCTCCGGCTTCCTGTACGGGCTGTCGCTCGCCGAGGCGCACATCGCCGCGGGGCAGGCGAAGACGGTGCTGGTGATCGCCACCGAGCGCATGAGCAGCATCGTGGACTGGGGCGACCGCTCCACCTGCGTGCTGTTCGGCGACGGGGCGGGCGCCGCCGTAGTCCAGCCGGCCGAGGACGGGCGCGGCATCCTGTCCAGCTTCATGAAGTCGGACGGGACGCTGGCCGAGCTCCTCTACCGGCCCGGCGGCGGCGCCAAGATCCCCTTCGACATCGCGGTGCTCGACGAGAAGTCGCACCTGGTGAAGATGGCGGGCCCCGAGGTGTTCAAGGCCGCGGTGCGCTCCATGTGCGAGGCCGCCGAGCAGGCGCTGAAGCGCGCCGGCGTCACCTCCGAGGACATCGACCTCCTCGTGCCGCACCAGGCGAACAACCGGATCATCGAGGCCACGGCCAAGTACGCCGGGATCCCCATGGACAAGGTGTTCGTCAACGTGGACCGCTACGGCAACATGAGCTCCGCCTCGGTGCCGGTGGCGCTGGACGAGGCGGTGGAGCAGGGACGGATCGTGGAGGGATCGCTGGTGCTGATGGTGGCCTTCGGCGCCGGCTTCACGTGGGCCGCCAACGTGGTGCGGATGTGAGCGCGGACGAGAGGGTCGGGCTGCTCTTCCCCGGGCAGGGGTCGCAGTCCGTGGGGATGGGCCGGGAGCTGGCGGAGCGCCACCCCGAGGCCCGCGAAGCCTTCCAGGAGGCCGACGACGCGCTGGGCTTCGCGCTGTCGCGGCTGTGCTGGGAGGGTCCGGAAGACGAGCTGACGCTGACCGTCAACGCGCAGCCCGCGCTGCTGGTGCACAGCTACGCCGCCTGGCGCGTGCTGCGCGCGGCCGGGGTGGAGCCCACGGTGGCCGCCGGGCACTCGCTGGGCGAGCTCAGCGCCTACCTGGCCGCCGGCAGCATGGGCTTCGCGGACGCGGTGCGCGCCGTGCGCCGCCGCGGCGAGCTGATGCTCCAGGCCGGGCAGGCGCGCCCCGGGACCATGGCCGCCGTCCTCGGCCTGGACGACGAGGTGGTGGAGGGCGTCTGCCACGAGGCGAGCACCGCCGGCAGCGTGGTGGTGGCCGCCAACTTCAACACCCCCGGGCAGGTCGTCGTCTCCGGCGACGTGGACGCGGTCGGGCGCGCCAGCGCGCTCCTGGTCTCCGCCGGCGCCAAGAAGGTCAGCGCCCTCAACGTGTCCGGCGCCTTCCACTCGCCGCTCATGGCCCCCGCCGAGGAAGGGCTCCGCGCCCACCTGGACGGGGTGGAGTTCGCCGCGCCCGCCTTTCCCGTCGTTTCCAACGTCACCGCCAGCCCGGTCACCGACGCGGCCGAGGCGAAGCTGCTGCTGGTGCAGCAGCTCACCTCCACCGTGCGCTGGACGGACTCGGTGCGCACCATGCTCCAGCTGGGCGTGACGCGCTTCCTGGAGGTGGGGCCGGGCAAGGTGCTCACGGGGATGCTCAAGCGCATCGACCGGGCGGCGGAGGGGCGCGGCGTCGCGCTGGGAACTCCCGAGGCGATCGAGACCTTCCTTCAGCAGAGGGGATGATGGAGCTACAGGGACAGGTGGCGCTGGTGACGGGCGGCTCGCGTGGAATCGGTCTTGCGGTCGCCACGGAGCTCGCCTCGGCGGGAGCGCGCGTGGCGGTGGTGGCGCGCGACGAGGCACGGGCGCAGGCCGCCGCGGCGGGGCTGCCGGGCGAGGGGCACCGCGGGTACGCCGTGGACGTGGCGGAATCCGAGGCGGTCAACGCCCTGGTGAAGCGCGTGGAGGAGGAGATGGGGAGCCTGGACGTCCTAGTGAACAACGCCGGCGTAACCCGCGACAACGTCCTCATGCGCATCAAGGACGAGGACTGGGACGCGGTGGTGGACACCAACCTGAGGGGCGCCTTCAACACCATCCGCGCCGCGTCGCGCGGGATGATGAAGCGCCGTGCCGGCCGCGTGATCAACATCAGCAGCGTGGTGGGGATCACCGGCAACAAGGGGCAGGCGAACTACGCGGCCTCCAAGGCGGGGCTGATCGGGCTGACCAAGTCGGTGGCGAAGGAGCTCGCTTCGCGCGGGGTCCTTGTCAACGCGGTCGCGCCGGGATATATCGAGACCGACATGACGTCGGACCTCCCCGAGGCCGCCCGCGAGGCGCTCTCGTCGCAGATCGCGCTGGGCCGGCTGGGGAGGCCGGAGGACATCGCGCCGGTGGTCCGCTTCCTCGCGGGGCCGGGCGCCGCGTACATGACCGGGCAGGTGCTGGTCGTGGACGGCGGGATGGTGATGTAAGGGAGGACAGGAGCGGGGAGGAGGCGGCGCCCCGACGATGCGGGAAGGCTTCACGGCAACTATCCAAGGAGAACAGCGATGGCCGACATCGAGCAGAAGGTCAAGGACATCATCATCAACGAGCTGGGCGTGGACGCGGAGAAGGTCACGCCCGAGGCTTCCTTCGTGGAGGACCTGGGCGCCGACTCGCTGGACACGGTCGAGCTGGTGATGGCGTTCGAGGAGGAGTTCGGGATGGAGATCCCCGACGAGGACGCGGAGAAGCTCCAGACCGTCGGCGACGCCATCACCTATATCCAGAACCACCAGTCGTAGTCGGTCAGCGGCTCGATAAACACCGCAGCTCTGCGTTGGGCTCCGGGCGGCTCCCTGCGACGTACATGAAGTACGTCCCGGTCGCCGTCCTCGCCCGCCTTGATCTGCGGCGTTTCTCTTCGCCGTGGCATTCTCGTTTGAAAAAAGAACTGCTGAACGGACCTGACGGTCCGTTCAGCAGAATGCTTTTTACCAGTATACGGAGACGGGGCTGATGAATCGCCGTGTCGTGATCACCGGGACGGGACTGGTGTCGCCCGTCGGGCTGGACGTCCAGTCGAGCTGGGCGGCCCTGCTGGAGGGGCGCAGCGGCGCCGGCCCCATCACCCACTTCGACCCGTCCGATTACCCCGTGCGCTTCGCGTGCGAGGTCAAGGACTTCGATCCCGGGCTGTACATCGACCGCAAGGAGGTCAAGCGTACCGACCGCTTCACCCAGTTCGCCATCGCCGCGGCGGTGCAGGCGGTGCGCGAGGCGGGGCTGGAGGACGGGCTCGGCGGCGTGGACCCGGAGCGCGTGGGGGTGATCATCGGGAGCGGCATCGGCGGGATGGACACCTTCGAGGAGCAGACGCAGCGGCTCCTGGAGCGCGGCCCCGGCCGGGTGTCTCCCTTCTTCGTCCCCATGTTCATCTCGGACATCGCGGCGGGACTGGTCTCCATCCGCCTGGGCGCCAAGGGCCCCAACTACTGCACCGTCTCCGCCTGCGCCTCGGGCGCGCACGCGGTGGGGAACGGCATGCAGGCGATCCGCCACGGCGAGGCGGACGTGATGATCTGCGGCGGCACGGAGGCGGCGGTGTCGCGCATGGCGGTGGCGGGCTTCGCCAACATGACGGCGCTCTCCACCCGCAACGACTCGCCCGAGACGGCGAGCCGCCCCTTCGACGGGGAGCGCGACGGGTTCGTGATCGGCGAGGGCGCGGGGATCGTGGTGCTGGAGGAGCTGGAGCACGCGCGCGCCCGCGGCGCCACCATCATCGCCGAGGTGGCCGGCTACGGCCAGACGGCGGACGCCTACCACATCACCGCCCCGGCGGAGGGCGGCGAGGGCGCGGTGCGCGCCATGCGCATCGCGCTGCGCGACGCGGGCGCGGCGCCGGAGGACGTGGACTACGTCAACGCGCACGGCACCTCCACGCCGGCCAACGACCGCAACGAGTCCATCGCCATCAGGACTGCGCTGGGCGAGCGCGCCCGGCAGATCATCGTGGGCTCCACCAAGTCCATGACCGGGCACACGCTGGGCGCGGCGGGCGGGCTGGAGGCGGTGATCTCGGCGCTGGTCTGCCGCGACGGCGTCATCCCGCCCACCATCAACTACTCCACGCCGGATCCGGACTGCGACCTGGATTACGGGACGGAGGGCAAGGTCGAACGGCCGGTGCGGCTGGCGCTCAGCAACTCGTTCGGGTTCGGCGGGCACAACGTCTGTCTCGCGATCCGACGGTTCGAGGCTTGACGACGGCTGTGGACTACGGGTTCGGGCGTGCCCCCGGCGGGCGCCGGGGTCGGGCTTCGGCTCCGTAGAGCAGCAAACAACGCTGCTCAACGGAGTCGAGCCCCGGCAAACAGCCGCCGGGTCTCGCCCCTTCGGGCCGAAATCCCTCACGCGGCATCGCGCTGGCGTCCGCGAGAGGCCCCCACCCGGCTCGCTTGAGGCTCGCCACCCTCCCCCAATGCTGGGGAAGGGCTTTTTTGTGCCTCGGTGTCGTCGTTCTCGCCTCCCCCTTGCGGGGAGGGGCCGGGGGAGGGGGTCCGTCAGTAGTTCAGCGTGTACAGCGCCTCCATCTGCTTCCTGCCCACCGATGCGGGGGTGAGGCGCAGCGCGGCGTTGCGCAGGGCGCGGGCGAGCGGGTTGGTGAGGTGGACGACGCGGCCGAACCGGCGCGAGCGGTCCACCACCATGCGCGCCTTGGGCTCGCGGATGTGCTGGTACGCGGCGAAGGCGTCCTCCGGGCGCGGGTGAGACACGAGCTGTTCCGCGAGCACGTACGCGTCCTCGATGGCCTGGGCGCCGCCCTGGCCCAGGTTGGGCGTGGTGGCGTGCGCCGCGTCACCCAGCAGGACGACGCGGCCGCGGTACCAGGCGGGGAGCGCGGGGAGGTCGTACATGTCGGTGCGGAGCATGCGCTCCGTGTCGGTGGCGGCGATCAGCTCCGGGACCGGGGCGGGGAAGGGCGCCGCCATCGCGTCCAGGCGCCTTCGGGTCTCCGCGGGCGAGGCGTCGGTCTCGCCCGCGGGAGCGTCGAGCGAGGCGTACCAGTACGCCTCCCCGTGGCCGACGGCGGAGAAGCCGAAGCGGCGACCGGGACCCCAGACCTCCCATCCCACCCCGTCGAAGCCGTCCGGCAGCCGGAACGGCGTCACCGCGCGGTACGAGCTCTGCCCCGAGTAGCGGAGCCGCGCCCCGGGCGCGACCGCCTCCCGCACCCGCGAGTGGGCGCCGTCCGCGCCCACCACCACCTCCGCTCGCACCTCGCTCCCGTCCGCGAAGCACACCCGCGCGCCTCCTTCCTCCGGCACCACCTCGCGGCACTCCCTCCCGACGCGCACCGCGTCCGCGGGGAGCGCGTCCAGCAGCACCCGGTGCAGCCGCCCGCGGTGGATCGCCACGTTGGGGTAGCCGAAGCCGCGCGCCATGTCTCCCACGTCGGCGCGCTGGAGGACGCCGGCGCGATGATCCCGCAGCTCCGCGCGCTCCAGCCGCGCCCCCTCGCACATCACCGCCTCCGCCAGCCCCAGCCGCCCGAGCACCTGCATGGCGTTCGGCGGCACCCAGATCCCCGCGCCGATGGGGCGCAGCTCCGCCGCGGCCTCGTAGACCGGCGCCACGGTCCCCCGCCGACGCAGCGCGACCGCGAGCGTCAGCCCGCCGATCCCGCCGCCCACGATCACCACTCGCTCGCGCATCTCCGCCTCCGCCGCGGGTCTCGTCCGTGCCCGGTGGACAGGGTAAAGCGGACGGACGGCGACGGCAACGGCCCCCCTCACCCCCCGACCCCCTCTCCCACAAGGGGAGAGGGGGAGCACGACACGGAAACGGCGGGAATCGAAGCGTGGACATGCCCCTCCCCCGGAACGGGGGATATATCAGGTCGCTGAAAAACGGCAGCCTGGAGTGTGACGTGGAAAACTTCCACTCCAGAATCAGCGAAACGGGGCTTTTCCGGCGTATGGGGTGCCCGGTTTCCCGCCCGTGCAGCCATTTTCGGCGTGCACGGACGCACTGTGCCTCAGGCGAGGGCCTGCAAACCCGGCGCGAGGCGTGCCAGGCGCAGGAGGTTGTACGCGGCGCCCACGATCAGCGCCTTCTGCGTCAGCTTCCAGCGATCCACGTGGCGGCTCCGACGCATCCCGCCGATCTCCTTTGCCCAGCCGAAGATCTCCTCGATCCGCTTACGCTTGCGTTGCGAGAGGGCGTACTCCGGCGTACCCATCCGCTCTCGGGCTCGGCTGCGCGCTTCGGCTCCCTTGGCGTCCGGGTCGATCGGCCCCTCCGGGATCGGCACGTGCGCGCTCACACCGTCCTGATAGGCTGCCTGGAGGAACGGGCCACTGGGATAGCCCCCATCCAGCCCCACCGTGCGCTCCACCGGCAAGTCGTGCCGAATCCGGCTGCGCTCCAGCAGCAGGAGTGCCTGGTCGCGCTCGCCCGTCCCGTCGGCCTCCACCACGCTGACGTCGATGAGCAGCCCGTGCCGGTTCTCCATCAGCGCGTTCAGCAGATGGCACAGCCGCGCCGGCACTCCCTTGCTCTTGGTCGCCAGGCGCGCCTCGGGGTCCGTGAGCGAGCGGTGCGTCGCGTTGGTCCGCTTCTCTTTGCGGAAGTTCACCGAGGGATTGCTCGTGTCGCCGTCCTTCGAGCCGTCGCTGACCTTCTCGTCCGGGCTGCCGATCTTGCGCAGGCTCTTCATCGAGGCATAGCTCTCGATCAGGCTGCCATCGATCGAGAAGTGCTCCTGGCTCGCCAGTTCCTCCAGGTACGCCCCCTCGATGATCCGCTCGAAGAAGGTGCGCACCAGCCCGTGCTTCTCGAACCGATCCCGGTTCTGCGTGAACGTGGTCGCATCCCACACCCCCGCATGCGGCTCCAGGTCCAGGAACCACCGGTAAGCCAAGTTCACTCCGATCTGCTCCACCAGCATCCGCTCCGAACGGATCGAGTGCAGCGCCTGAAGCAGCAGCGCCTTCAGCAGCATCTCCGGCGGGATACTCGCCCGTCCCAGAGCCGCGTAGGCGCGGTCGAACTCCGGACTCATCCCGGCCAGCACCGCATCGGCTCGCGCCTTGACCGCCCGCAGCGGATGCGTAGGCGAGAGCAGGCTCTCCGGATCGTAGAACATCCACATCGCGTGCTGCTGGCTGACTCGTCCGCGCATCGTGGCTGCTCCCCGAGAGTGTGAGGACAGGTTTTCCCCAATCTACGACGCCACACCCTCGCGCGCACGCGCGTGCGCACAAGCTTTTCAGCAACCTGATAGAGGGCGAGCCGTGCGAGCCTCAAGCGAGCCGGGTGGGGGGGCCCCCGCGGACGCCAGCGCGATGCCCGCGTGAGGGATTTCGGCCCGAAGGGGCGAGACCGCGCGGCTGTTTGCGCGGGCTCGACTCCGTTGCAGACGGTTGTTTCGTCTGCTACGGAGCCGAAGCCCGACCCCGGCGCCAGCCGGGGACACGCCCGAACCCTGCAGTTCCGCCCTTCGAGCCGTCCGAAGTTGCTCCAGCCTTTCACGGGGCATTATTGTTGCTCGCCGCGCGACCGCGCGGAACTGGACGACCTACGAGAACGGACACGGGGGAATGCGGATCGGCAACGGATACGACTCGCATCGCTTCGCCGCGGGGCGCAAGCTGATCCTGGGCGGCGTGGAGATCCCGTCCGAGCGGGGGCTGGACGGCCACTCCGACGCCGACGCCGTGGCGCACGCCGTCACCGACGCGCTGCTGGGCGCCACCGGGCTGGGCGACATCGGCCGCCACTTCCCTCCCTCCGACGCGCGCTACAAGGACGCCGACTCCATGCAGCTGCTGGCCGCGGTGGTCCGGCTGCTGGAAGGGCGCAACTTCCAGCCGGTGAACGTGGACGTGACCGTGATCGCGGAGGCGCCCAGGATCGGGCCGCACGCGGACGCCATGCGCGAGCGGCTGGCGGCGACGCTGGGGATCGCGCCGGACCACGTGTCGGTGAAGGGAAAGACCAACGAGGGGATGGGGTGGATCGGGCGGGGCGAGGGCATCGCGGTGATGGCCGTGGCGCTGGTGGACCGCATGGAGGGGATGGACGCCTTCCTGGCGCGCGAGCGGGCGGCGGACTGATGCCCGCGGCCCGGCCGGGCGGGAGGACGCGCCGTGGGTGACGGCGTCGACGCGCTCCTCCAGCGCATGACGCAGCTCCCGGAGCTGCTGGTGTACGTGGTCGTGGGGCTGTTCGCCGCGGTGGAGAACGTGTTCCCGCCCGTCCCCGCGGACGTGGTCGCCCTGTTCGGCGGCTTCCTGGCCGGCAACGGCGCCGCGAACCCCTGGATCGTCTTCGGGGTGGTGTGGCTCGCCAACGTCGCGGGGGCGCTGCTGGTGTACTGGATCGGGCGGCGCTACGGCGAGCGCTTCTTTTCCACGCGCGTGGGGCGCCTGATCCTCCAGCCGCAGCAGCTCCAGAAGCTGGACGCCTTCTACCGGCGGCGGGGGACCATCGTGATCTTCGTCAGCCGCTTCCTGCCCATGTTCCGCGCCGTGGTGCCGGCCTTCGCGGGGATGAGCGGCATCTCGCTCAAGGAGGCGGCGGTGCCGGTGCTGGTGGCCTCCGGGCTCTGGTACGGGCTGGTGGTGTACGTGGGCGCCACCGCGGGGCAGAACTGGGAGGCGATCCGCGCCGGGCTGGAGGCGCTGGGGCGGTGGATCTACCTGGTGGCGCTGGTGCTGCTGGCCGTGGTGGCGTGGCTCTGGTGGCGCAGCCGCGACCGATCCGGCGCCGCGGCGTGAGGCGGGGCGGGGCGGCGGCGTGAGCACCGAGGACATCCGCCGCGAGTTCCAGGTGGCGCGCTTCGTGGACCACCTGCGCTTCGAGCGCGGCCTTTCGGACCTGACGGTGCAGGCGTACGAGCACGACGTCGTACGGCTGGCGTCGTTCTCGCGCACGCTGGACCGCATCACCCCGGCGGAGGTGACCACGCAGGACCTGCGCGCCTTCGTCCTCCTCCTCAAGGACGTGGGGCTGGCGCCCTCGAGCATCGCCCGCAACGTGTCGGCGGTGAGGACGTACTTCGGCTTCCTGCTGGCGGAGAGCCTGGTGGTCGCGGATCCCAGCGAGCGCATCGAGCCGCCGCGCGGCTGGAAGACGCTCCCCTCGGTCCTCAGCGTCGCCGAGATCGAGAAGCTGCTGGACGCGCCCGACCTGTCGCAGCCGCTCGCCTGGCGCGACCGGGCCATGCTGGAGTTCGCCTACGCCAGCGGGGTGCGCGTTTCCGAGCTGATCGGCCTGCAGGTGCGCAACCTGGCGCTCCAGGACGAGTTCGCGCTCGTCTACGGCAAGGGCGGCAAGGAGCGGCTGGTGCCCATCGGGCGGCGGGCCGTGGGGGCGCTCGCCATCTACCTGCGCGAGACGCGGCCGCGGCTGGAGAAGGGGAGCGGCGAGGGGCGCGTGTTCCTGAACGCCCGGGGAACGCCCCTCAGCCGCATGGGGGTATGGAAGATCCTGCGCCAGCACGTGGAGGCGGCGGGGATCGCCAAGCACGTGTCGCCGCACACGCTGCGGCACTCGTTCGCCACGCACCTGCTGGAGGGCGGGGCGGACCTGGTGGCCGTACAGGAAATGCTGGGGCACGCGGACATCTCCACCACGCAGATCTACACGCACGTGGACCGCCGGTATTTGGCCGAGGTGCACCGTAGCTTTCATCCGCGTGCCTGAGCGCTTCGGCGGGATCTTGCGTTGGGGCCGCTCCGGAGCCGGACGATACGGCCGTCCGTCTCCTGCGCGGGTCGCGGAGCCCCGGGAAACTGCCCCCGGGTCTCCGCTCCGGCTCCGCGAGACTCGCGCAAACGGCCGCGCGAGTCTCCCTCCGCAACGGATGTGGGGGGTACTGCGGAACGGCGACGGCAGGGAACGGCAACGGCACGTCGCCCCGTCAAACGAGGATGGGTCATGAACATCCAGGTCTCCGCCGGGCAGGCGAGGTGGTCCATGCGGCCCGAGGAGCGTGATCCGGCGCACCTGTACGACATGCTCCAGGCCTCTCGCCGGATCCTTCGCTACGCCGATGGGGCGAGCCTCGAGGACGTGCGCGGGAACGAGGTTCTCGCGGACGCCATCATCCATCGGCTCACCGTGCTGGGCCGGGCGGCGGCTCTGATCTCGCCCTCGCTGCAGGCGCGGGACACCGACATTCCCTGGGAGCGGATCGGCGAATTGCACTCGCTCGCCCTCCACCCGACCAGCAGCGACCTCGTCGACTTCGCCTGGAAAACGGCCACGGAGGACATCCCCCGGCTGGTGCCGCGCCTGGAGGCCCTGCTTACGCCCGGACTCGACGGCGCCTCGGGGGCATTCGAAACCGCATCAAGCGAGTCGGGCAAGCCGTGATCCTGGTTATCGATAACTACGACAGCTTCACCTGGAATCTGGTGCAGTACCTGGGCGAATTGGGGGCCGATCCGGTCGTGCGGCGCAACGACGAGCTGTCGGTGGACGAGATCGAGGCGCTGGCGCCGGAGCGCATCGTGGTGTCGCCGGGACCGTGCACCCCCAGCGAGGCCGGCGTTTCGGTGGAGGTGATCCGGCGATTGGGGCCGTCCACGCCCATCCTGGGCGTGTGCCTGGGGCACCAGTCCATCGGGGCGGCGTACGGCGGCGAGGTGGTGCGGGCGCGGCGGGTCATGCACGGCAAGACCTCTCCCATCCGCCACACCGGCGAGGGGATCTTTTCCGGGCTCCCGTCGCCGCTCGTGGTGGCGCGCTACCACTCGCTGGTGATCGAGCCGTCCACGCTCCCGGCGGAGCTGGAGGTGCTCGCCACCACCGACGAGCCGGGGAGCGAGACCGAGATCCAGGCCGTCCGGCACCGGGAGCACCCGGTGTGGGGCGTGCAGTTCCACCCGGAGTCCATCGCCAGCGAGCACGGGCACGACCTCCTCCGCAACTTCCTCGGCCAATGACCGCTCCGCGGCTCCGCCTCCTCCTCGCCGCGCTCCTGGCGCTCGGCGCGCACGCCCTCCCGCTGCGCGCGCAGGACGTGCGGGTGGAGGGGGCCGCGAACAGCCGCGCCGTGCGCATCGCGCGGGAGATCCTCGCGGCGGGAAATTACCTGCGCATGGACCGCGACACCGTGCTCCCGGCGAGCTTCCGGACCGCGGGCGACCTGGTGGTGGTGGACGCGGAGGTGAGGCTGGAGGGGACGGTGGAGGGGCGGGTCGCGGTGCTCGGCGGCGTGCTCTTCGTCCGGCCCGGCGCGCGCGTCGTGGGCCCCATCGTCAACCTGGGCGGCGAGGTGTACCCCTCCGGCCTGGCTCAGGTGGGCGAGATCGTGGAGGCCGAGCCGGAGCTGGAGGTGGGGGTGGAGTTCGACACGGCGGGCGCGCGCGTCCGCGTCGCCCTGCCGGAGCGGGGGCCCAGCTTCAAGCCGTTCGGCTTTCGCCTGCCCACCTACGACCGGGTGGACGGGCTGACGCTCACCCTGGCCCCCTCGTTCCTGGTCACCGGCGACGCGGACGGGCCGCGGGTGGACGGCTGGGTGTCGTACCGCACCGCGCGCGGCTCCCTGGGCGGGGGCGTGGCGGCGGCGGCGCCGCTGGGGGGCGGGCTGCGGCTGGACGCGCGGGTGGAGCGCGGCACCCTCACCAACGAGCGCTGGGCCCGCGGCGACCTGGCCAACACAGGGGGGGCGCTGGTGTTCGCCAACGACCTCCGCGACTACTGGGATTCCGACCGCGCCGTGGTGACGCTCTCCCGCCCGCACGCGGAGCCGCTGATCGCGGGAGAGTACGCGTGGGAGCCGCGCGTGGGCGTCATGGCCATGCGCGACCGCTCGCTGCGCAACCGCGATCCCTGGTCGCTCTTCGGCGACTTCGACCGCGAGAACCCGGCGGTGGACGAGCTGGAGTGGGCCTCGGCCGTGGCGGGCGCCGGCTTCCGCTGGGTGGGCTCCACCACCGCCTTCACCGGCGACGCCGCGGTGGAGCGGGCGCTCCCGGCGCTGGACGGCGACGCGGACTTCACGCAGTGGACGGTGGACGGCCTGTGGACCATGCAGGCGCTCTACCTGCACCAGGTCGGCGTCCGCTTCCGCGCCATGGGCACCCTGGGCGGCGAGCCCGCGCTCCGCCAGCGCCGCACCTTCGTCGGCGGCGTCGCCACGCTCCCCACCTTCGAGACCGCGGCCTTCCGCGGCGACCGCCTGGCGTACGTGCGCTCCACCTACGCCATCCCGCTCCCCCAGCGCCTCGCCCTCCCCATCGTGGGCCCGCCCTCGCTGCGCTTCACCCACGCCGCCGGGATGGCCTGGGCCACCGGCGCCTCCATGCCCGCGTGGGAGCAGAACCTGGGCGCCGGGATCCTGTTCTCGCTGGCGAGCGCCGAGCTGTTCATCGACCCCGCCGCCGGCGGCTTCGACCCGAAGCTCACGCTGGCGCTGGAGCTGCCGGCGTTCTGAACGGCAGGGAACAGGGAACAGCCTGCGACGGCACGGCGACCCCCTCCCCCGGTCCTCCCCATAAAGGGAGAGGGGGGGAACGACACCGCGAGGGGGTGGAGCGCAGCGTGGAGATTCCCCTCCCCCGGAACGGGGGAGGGTGGCGAGCCTCAAGCGAGCCGGGTGGGGGCCCCCGCGGACGCCAGCGCGATGCCCGCGTGAGGGATTTCGGCCCGAAGGGGCGAGTCCGCGCGGCTGTTTGCGCGGGCTCGACTCCGTTGCAAACGGTAGTATCGTTTGCTACGGAGCCGAAGCCCGACCCCGGCGCCAGCCGGGGGCACGCCCGAACCCGCCGTGAGAAACCCCGCCGTCAGAGCAGTCCAGCCGGCACGCCGTTTTGACAAAGCCGACCTCAACGGCTATCTTGCATGGCGTGATTATTGCTAGCGCCCGCCTCGTCTTCCGTCGGTGAACACGCCGATGAGCCTCCCCGTACTCGGGATCATTCCCGCCCGGATCGGCTCCTCCCGCCTCCCCCGAAAACCGCTCCACCTCCTCGCCGGACGGCCGCTCATCGAGTGGGTCTGGCGCGGCGCCGTCGCCATGGACCTGCTGGACGAGGTGGTGGTCGCCACCGACAGCGAGGAGGTCGCGGCAACCGTGCGCGCGTTCGGGGGACGGGCGGTGATGACGGCGGCAGAGCACCCCTCGGGGACCGACCGGGTGGCGGAGGTCGCGGAACGTCCGGAGTTCGCGGGGTATCCGGTCGTGCTGAACGTGCAGGGCGACGAGCCCTTCCTGGCGCGCGGCCAGGCGGACGCGGCGCTCGCGTGCGTGCGGGACGGCGGGTGGGAGATCGGCACGGCGGCGACCCCGCTGGGCTCCGTGGAGGAATGGCGCGAGCCCTCGGTGGTCAAGGTGGTCCGGGGCGCGGACGGAGGGGCACTCCTCTTCTCCCGCGCCCCGATCCCGTTCCGGCGCGACGGCGAGCCGGGCCCGGCCGAGCTGGCGAGCGGGCTGTACCTGCGCCACCTGGGGATCTACGCGTACCGCCGCGAGGCGCTGCTCCGCTGGGTCGCCCTCCCCGAGGGCGAGCTGGAGCGCACGGAAAGGCTGGAGCAGCTGCGCCCCCTGGCCGCGGGAATGCGGATCGGGGTGGGCGTGGCGGAAGCGGGCGAGGGCGGGATCGACACCCCACGGGACGCCGAGCGCGCGGGACGCATCCTTACCGAACGACTTTCGAGAGCCTGAGCAGCGAGCGCATGATGGATCAGAAATCCGTACCGACCAAGTACATCTTCGTCACCGGCGGCGTGGTCTCCTCCCTGGGGAAGGGGATCGCCGCGGCCTCGATCGGTCGGCTGCTCGTCGAGCGCGGGCTGCGCGTGACGATCCAGAAGTTCGACCCGTACATCAACGTGGACCCGGGGACGCTGTCGCCCTTCCAGCACGGCGAGGTGTTCGTCACCGACGACGGCGCCGAGACCGACCTGGACCTGGGGCACTACGAGCGCTTCGTGGGCGAGAGCCTGACGCAGTCAAACTCCATCACCACCGGGCGCATCTACCAGGACGTCATCACCCGCGAGCGGCGCGGCGAGTACCTGGGCGCCACGGTGCAGGTGATCCCGCACATCACCGACGCCATCAAGGGGGCCATCCGCAGGCTGGCGCCCAACCACGACGTGGTGATCACCGAGATCGGCGGCACGGTGGGCGACATCGAGAGCCTGCCCTTCCTGGAGGCGATCCGCCAGTACCGGCAGGAGGTGGGGAGGGAGCACACGCTCTTCATCCACCTGACGCTGCTCCCGTACATCGCGGCGGCGGGCGAGGTCAAGACCAAGCCCACGCAGCACTCGGTGCGCGAGCTGATGGAGATCGGGATCCAGCCGGACGTCCTCCTGTGCCGGAGCGAGCGCGCCATCGAGGCGGACGTGCGCCGCAAGATCGCGCTGTTCTGCAACGTGGACGTGGCCGCGGTGATCGAGGCGAAGGACGTGGAGACCATCTACGAGGTGCCGCTGGAGTACGCCCGGCAGCGCCTGGACGACCTGGTCTGCCAGAAGCTGGGGCTGGAAACCAAGCGCCCCGACCTGGCGGAGTGGCGGTCGCTGGTGCACCGCATCAAGGAGCCCAGGAACGGCGCGGTGAGGATCGCGGTGGTGGGCAAGTACGTGGCCCTGGTGGACTCGTACAAGTCGGTGCAGGAGGCGCTGATCCACGGCGGGATCGCCAACGACGTCAAGGTGCAGATCGACTGGCTGTCCTCGGAGGACTTCGAGAACGGGCAGAGCGCCGAGAAGCTGGCGGACTACCACGGGCTGCTCATCCCCGGCGGCTTCGGGGTGCGCGGGGTGGAAGGGATGCTGTCGGCGATCGGCTGGGCACGCGAGAACGGGCTCCCCTTCTTCGGCATCTGCCTGGGGCTGCAGACGGCGGTGATCGAGTTCTCGCGCTCGGTGTGCGGGATCAGCGGGGCGCACTCCACCGAGTGGGAGCGCGACACCTTGGACCCCGTGATCTGCCTGATGAACTCGCAGCGCGAGGTCACGGACATGGGCGGAACGCAGCGGCTGGGGGCGATGACGGCGCGCCTCAAGGCGGGCTCGCGGGCGGCGGAGGTGTACGGATCGCAGGAGATCAGCGAGCGGCACCGCCACCGCTACGAGGTCAACAACGCCTACCGCGACGTGCTGGCGGAGCAGGGGATGCAGGTGAGCGGCGTGTCGCCGGACGGCAACCTGGTGGAGATGGTGGAGCTCCCGGAGCACCCCTGGTTCGTGGCCACGCAGGCGCACCCGGAGCTGAAGTCGCGCCCGGACCACCCGCACCCGCTCTTCGCCGCCTTCGTGGGCGCGGCGCTGCGCCGACGCGAGGCGGAGGCCACGCCCATGTTCCGCGAGGACCGGGCGCCGGTGGCGGAGGCGGCGCGGTGAGCGACGCCGCGACGAGGGTGGCGGGATTGTTCCGGCTGGACGCGCCCTTCTTTCTGATCGCGGGGCCGTGCGTGCTGGAGGACGAGCGCCTCAACGTGGGCGTGGGCGAGGCGCTGGCGCGCCTGGCGGACGACCTGGGAATTCCCATCGTCTTCAAGGCGTCGTTCGACAAGGCCAACCGCTCCTCACCGGGGTCGCCGCGCGGGCCGGGGCTGGACGAGGGGCTGGAGCGGCTGGCGCAGGTGAAGCGCGCCACCGGGCTCCCCCTGCTGACCGACGTGCACGAGGCGGCGCAGTGCGCCGCGGTGGCCCAGGTGGCGGACGCGCTGCAGATCCCCGCCTTCCTCTGCCGCCAGACGGACCTGCTGCTGGCGGCGGGGGCCACGGGGCTCCCGGTGAACGTCAAGAAGGGGCAGTGGATGGCGCCGCACGAGATGCGCGGCGCCGTCGCCAAGCTGCGCGCCGGGGGCGCCGCCGGCGTGGCGGTGACCGAGCGCGGCACCTTCTTCGGCTACGGCAACCTGGTGGTGGACATGCGCTCCTTCCCGCAGATGCGGGAGGCGTGCGAGGCGCCCACGGTGTTCGACGGCACGCACTCGGTGCAGCGCCCGGGCGAGGGCGGGGGGATCAGCGGCGGCGAGCCGCGCTTCATCCCCGGCCTGGTGCGCTCGGCGGTGGCCGCCGGCGCCGACGCGCTCTTCCTGGAAACGCACCCGGAGCCGGCGCGTGCGCCCTCGGACTCCACCAACATGCTCCCGCTCGGCCGGCTGCGGCCGCTGCTGGAGCAGGTGCTGGCGATCCGCGCGGCGGTCGCGCCGCGCCCGGAGCCGGCGGGTGGCTGACCGACCCATGGCGATCGCGCCGGAGGTGGCGCGGCGGATCCGGCTGGTGGTGCTGGACGTGGACGGGGTGATGACCGACGGCGGCATCTACCTCGGGGCGACGGACTCCGGCGAGCGCGTGGAATTCAAGCGCTTCGAGATCCAGGACGGGCTGGGGATCCGCCTCCTGCAGGAAGCCGGGATCACCTGCGCCGTCGTCACCGGGCGCGAGTCGCACTCGGTGCGGCTGCGCGCGGCGGAGCTGGGGATCGCCGAGTGCCACCAGGACCCCACCGCCGCCAAGCTGCGCATCGTCCGCGACCTGCTGGAGCGGCTGGGCGTGGGCTGGGAGGAGACGGCGTTCCTGGGCGACGACCTCCCCGACCTCGCCGTCATGCGGCGGGTGGGGCTCCCCGCCGCGGTGGGCAACGCCGCCCCGGAGGCGCGCGCCTCGGCCCTGTGGCAGGGGGAGCGGCGGGGCGGGCACGGGGCGGTGCGCGAGTTCGCCGAGGCGCTGCTGGGAGGGCGCGGCGAGTGGGCGGAGCGGGTGGAGGCGTACGTGCGCGACCGCGAGGCCGGACTGTGAGCACAAGCGTCATGGACGCAGCGGCGGACGGCGGCGCGCTCTCGGTGGCCGAGACGCTGGAGCGCGCGCGGCGGGTGATCCGCATGGAGGCGGAGGCGGTGGCGGCGCTGGAGGGGCGCATCGGCGACGCCTTCGCCGGGGCGGTGGAGGCGATCCTCGCCTCGTCCGGGCGGGTGATCGTCTCCGGGATCGGCAAGTCGGGGATCGTGGGGCGCAAGATCGCGGCGACGCTCACCTCCACCGGCACGCAGGCCGTCTTCCTCCACCCGGTGGAGGCGCTGCACGGCGACCTGGGAATGGTGGGGAGCGACGACGTGGCGATCCTGCTTTCCAAGAGCGGCGAGTCCGAGGAGCTCCACGGACTGCTGGAGTTCCTGGGGCGCAGCGGGGTACGGGTGGTGGCGATGACCGGCCGGGCGGGCTCGTCGCTGGCCCGGCACGCGGAGTGGGTGCTGGACTGCTCGGTGGCGGAGGAGGCCTGCCCGCACGACCTGGCGCCCACCTGCTCCACCACCGCCGCGCTCGCCATGGGAGACGCGCTCGCGGTGGCGCTGCTGCTGCGCCGGGGCTTCGGGCGGGACGACTTCGCGCGGCTGCACCCCGGCGGCTCGCTGGGGAAGAAGCTGCTGCTGCGGGTGCGCGACGTGATGGTGGCGCACGACCTCCCGCTCCTCCGGGCGGACGCCACCATGCGGGAGTGCACCGTGCTCCTGGCCGAGAAGCGCGGCACCGTGGCGGTGGTGGACGCCGCCGGCGGGCTCCTGGGCGTGGTCACCTCCGGCGACCTCACGCGGCTGATGGAGCGCGAGGAACACTTTTTTACCATCGTCGTATCTGAAGCGATGACACGGAACCCCAGGACCGCAGAGCCCGACGACCTCGCCGCCGCTGCCGTGGGCGTGATGGAGCGCGCCGGCGTCATGGCGCTCCCCGTGGTGGCGGAGGACGGGTGCGTCGTCGGCATGGTGCACCTCCACGACCTGATGCGGGCCGGGGCCGTCTGATGCCGCGCCTCCTCCGCTTCCTCCTGGTCCCGGGGCTGGTCCTCCTCGCCGCGTGCGGCAAGGAGGCGGCCGTCCCCACCCAGCAGGACCGGCTGGCGAAGCTGAACGTGGACCAGGTCATCTACGGCCTGGAGCACGTCATGACCACCGGCGGCGTCCGCAAGGCCAACCTCCACGGCGACACCGCGTACTTCAAGGACGCCGACTCGCGCGTGGACCTCAAGGGCGTCAGGCTGGACTTCTTCAACGAGACCACCGGCGCCGGCTCGGGCTCGCTGACCTCCCGGACCGGCAAGTACGACATGCGCACCGGGGCGATGACCGCCAACGGCAACGCCGTGCTGACCATCCAGGGGGAGAAGGGGCCGCGGGTGATCACCTCCGAAGAGCTCAACTACGACGTGGCCGGCAACCGCATCTGGAGCTCCAAGCCCACGGTCATGAAGGAGAACGGAAAGGAAGTGGGGCGGGGGACCAGCTTCGAATCGGACGCCAAGTTCCAGAACCTGACGGTGCGCAACGCCCAGGGCTCCGGCCCCGCGCCCACCGGCAGCGGCGGCGGACCGGTCCGCTTCTGATGAAGCGCCTCCTTCTCGCGATCGCGCTGTTCCTTCCCTGCGCCCTCCCCACCGGGGCGGCGGCGCAGGCGGGAACGTGCACGCTGGTGGAAAACCGCCTGCTGAACCGGCAGGACATGGGCGGCTTCGCGATCATCGCGGTCTCGGGGCCGCTGCGCGTGGAGTGCGAGGGGGGAACCACGCTGCGGGCGGACAGCGCCATGGTCTTCGAGGCCTCCAACGAGGTGCAGCTCTTCGGCCGGGTGGACTACCGCGACCCCACCCGCACGCTGACGTCCAGCTACGCCACGTACTCGTCGGTCACGGGGCGGCTGTACGCCACCGGCAACGTGGTCTTCACCGACGTCGCGCGCGGCTCCACGCTGCGTGGCCCGGAGCTTGAGTATTTCCGCGCCATGGCCGGGAGGCCGCAGGCGCAGGTGATCGCGGGGCAGCGCCCGCACCTGACGGTGGTGCCCACCGGCAACACCCGGAGCCGCGAGCCGCTGCAGATCGACGGCGACCGCGTCACCACGGTGGGCGAGAACTTCTTCTCCGCCTCCGGCAACGTGGTGATCCACCGGAGCGACCTGGACGCCAGCGCCGCCGAGGCCACCCACGACGGCACGGCCCAGACGCTGAACCTGCGCGGCGACGCCAGGATCAGCGGCGAGCGCTTCGACCTTTCGGGGGAGACGGTGGACGCCACCCTGCCGCAGAACAAGCTCGAGCGCGTCGTCGCCCGGCGGAATGCCGAGCTGGCCAGCGAGAAGCTGCGGGTGGACGGGCCCGAGATCCAGCTGTTCTTCGCCGACGACCTGCTCCAGCGCCTGGTGACCCGGCGCCTGGGCGGAGTTCCCACGACGGGAGCGGGGGCGCCCAGCGGCGCGGCGGCCCGGCCGGCCGGCGGCACCGCGGAGGGCGGCGAGGCGCGGCCCCTGGTGGCCGCCACCGGGCTGGTGCTGGAGGCCGACTCGGTGGAGGCGATCCTCCCCGGGCAGGTGCTGGAGCGGGTGGTCGCCGTGGGCAAGGCGCACGGGGAAACGGTGGACACCGCCGGGCAGCCGCCCGCCGCCACCGGCCCGCGCGCCCGCATGGCGAAGCAGCCCCGTCCGGCCGAGCCGGGGATCACCCGCGACCGAGACTGGGTGCTGGGCGACACCATCACCGGCTTCTTCGCGCGCAAGGACTCCGCGGCCGTCGCCGTGGCGCGCACCGCCGCCCGCGCCGCCGGCGACACCGCCAGCAGCCCGGAGGACGAGGTGGAGCTGGAGCGCGTGGTCGCCAAGGGCGCGGCGCGCTCCTTCTACCGCGTCCGCGAGGAGGGGCAGCAGATCGCCGAGCGCCCCGGGATGAACTACCTGGTGGCGCGCGAGATCGAGCTGACGCTGGAGGGCGGCGAGCTGGACGTGGCGGACGCCCGCGGGCTGCAGCGCGGCGTCTACCTGGACCCCACCCCGGTGGGCGCCGCCGGCACGCAGCCCGGCGCCGCACAGCCCGGGACGGCGACGCCGCCCGCCGGGACGCCGGCCACGCCCCCGCCGGGGAGGCGCCCGTGAGCGGCGAGCCGCGGCTGCTCCCCTTCGTGGAGCAGGCCACCGCCTCCGAGGTGGGCTCGCTGATGGTGCTGAGGGTGCTCCTGGGCGGCGCCGACCCGCGGGGCGCGCTGCCGTGGGACGCGCTGGCGGAGGAGTTCGCGCGGCTCTACGGCCACGACGGCGACGGAGTCGCCCTCCCCGCCTCCGCGCTGGAAGCGCTGGCGGGGCGGGGAATCATCGCGCGTCCCGCCGTCTTCGAAGAGGAGTCGGGGCCGGAGGGCCGCTGGAGCGAGGTGCGGCTGAGCCCCCAGGTGCACGGGGAATTGCTGGAAGCCGAAATGGACGGGGGACTGCCGGAGCTGATCACGCGGATGGACCGGACGATCGGGGAGCACCTGAACGGAAGCGGGGCGCACCCCGCCGCGCCCGCACCCGCGGAGGAGCCCGCGCTCCCGGGGGAGCCGGCGCCCACCGAGCCCGCGCCCGCCGCCGCGGCGACCTCGCCGCCCGCGGCCGCGGCCCCCACGCTGCGCGCCTCGGGGCTGGTGAAGAGCTACCGCAAGCGGCGCGTGGTCAACGAGGTGGACGTCCACGTCTCGCAGGGCGAGATCGTGGGGCTGCTGGGGCCCAACGGGGCGGGGAAGACCACCACCTTCTACATGATGGTGGGGCTGATCTCCCCCGACGCGGGCCGGGTCCACCTGGGCAAGGACGACCTCACCCGCACGCCCATGTACCGCCGGGCGCGGCGGGGGATCGGGTACCTGGCGCAGGAGCCCTCCATCTTCCGCAGGCTCACGGTGGAGGAGAACCTCCTCGCCGTGCTGCAGATGATGGACCTCCCCCGCGCCGAGCAGCGCCGCCGGCTGGAGGAGCTGCTGGACGAGCTGCACATCAAGCACCTGCGCGGCACCCGGGCGTACGCGCTCTCCGGCGGAGAGCGGCGGCGCCTGGAGATCACCCGCGCGCTGGTGGGGCGCCCCCGCTTCATGCTCCTGGACGAGCCGTTCGCGGGGGTGGACCCCATCGCCGTGCACGACATCCAGCAGATCGTCGCGGACCTGAAGCGCCGGGGCATCGGAGTCCTCATCTCCGACCACAACGTCGAGCAGACGCTGGACATCGTGGACCGCGCCTATATCATGTACGATGGGCGTGTCCGCGTCTCCGGTACGGTATCGGAGCTGGTGTGGAACGAGGAGGTCGCGGAGATCTACCTGGGTCCCACGCTGACCGCACGAATGAGAGAGCGATACGCCCATCCTGCAAACGGATAAAGCCGCATGAAGACGGGTCTCTACCAGGGTACTGCCCTCAAGCAGGAGATGAAGATCAACCCTCGCCTCTACCAGGCGATGGATCTCCTGTACATGCCCCTCCTCGACCTTCAGCAGCACCTCAAGCAGGAGCTCCTCAACAACCCCTTCCTGGAGATGATGGAGGGCGAGATCGAGGAGCAGCAGGAGGTGGAGAAGGACAAGGAAAAGGACGACGAGGACGAGATCGACTGGGAGGAGATCCTCCTCAACGGCTTCGAGGCCGGGGGGCGGCGCGAGGAGTACGAGGACCGGGAGTACTACGAGCCCGTCTCCGTGGCCGAGCGCGACCTGGGGGACCACCTGCACGACCAGCTCACCCTGCTGCGGCTGTCCCCGCGCGAGCTCCTCCTGGGCGAGGAGATCATCGGGAACATCACCGACGAGGGGTACATGGCGTGCCCGCTGGACGAGGTGACCACCTCGCTCAACGACTTCCTCAAGGAGAGCGGCGCCGACTGGGCCGACAGCCGCGAGGAGCTGCGCCCGTACGCCCAGGAGGAGGCGGACAGCATGCTCCGCGTCATCCAGGGCTTCGACCCGCCCGGGATCGGCGCGCGCGACCTGCGCGAGTGCATCCTCCTGCAGCTGCGCGACTCCGCGGTGCAGGAGATCGTGCGGCGGAGCGGCGGCGGCGAGCCGGACGACGAGGAGGTGCGCGCGCAGCTGGGCGCCAACCTGGCGTTCCGCATCGTGGAGGGGTACTTCGACCAGCTCATCAACCACCGCTGGTCCGAGATCTCCAAGGAGCTGTCCATCACCCCGCGCGACGTGCAGGACGCCGCGGACGAGGTGGCCAAGCTCGATCCCAAGCCGGGGCTCAAGTACTCCAGCGGCGGCGACAACTACATCGTCCCCGACCTGATCGTGGAGAAGATCGACGGCGAGTACCTGGTCTTCCTCAACGACACCAGCCTGCCGCGTCTGAAGCTGTCGCGCACCTACCGCGACATCGCCAAGGACAAGAAGAAGTTCGTGGGCGAGAACAAGGAGTTCATCTCCAACAAGCTGAACTCCGCCAACTGGATGATCCAGGCCATCGAGCAGCGCCGCCAGACGATGCTCAAGGTCATGAACTTCATCGTGGACCGGCAGCGCGACTTCTTCGAGCGGGGCGTGCAGTACCTCAAGCCGCTCACCCTGCGCGAGGTGGCCGAGGTCATCGACATGCACGAGTCCACGGTCTCGCGCGTGACCAACGAGAAGTTCGTGCAGACGCCGCGCGGCGTGTTCCCGCTCAAGTTCTTTTTCTCGTCCGGCCTTTCCACCACCTCGGGCGAGGACGTGTCCGCGCGCGGCATCAAGGCGCAGATCGAGAAGCTGGTGGGCGACGAGGACCCGGGGCACCCGCTGACCGACCAGGCCATCGTCAACATCCTCAAGGAAGAGGGGATCCAGATCGCCCGCCGCACGGTGGCCAAGTACCGGGATCAGCTGGGGATCCTTTCCGCGCGGATGCGGAAGCGGGTGTGAGGAATCCCGAACCGGCGAACTGCAGGGTTGGGCGTGCCCCCGGCTGGCGCCGGGGTCGGGCTTCGGCTCCGTAGGGCTGCAAACAACGCAGCCCAACGGAGTCGAGACCCGGCGGAAACAGCCCCGCCGGGTCTCGCCCCTTCGGGCCGTAATCCCTCACGCAACTGCTTGCCCGTTCTCAGGATCCAGCAGTTGCCCCCTCTCCCAGAATTGGGAGAGGGTGGCGAGCCTCAAGCGAGCCGGGTGAGGGCCCTTCGGGCCGTAATCCCTCACGCGACTGCCGACGCGGCCTCGGTCTTCCCTCCTTCACACGCGCCCCGATCCGGGGCGACCTGCTGCGCCTACCCGTCTGATGCAGACCACAGCCATCGTCGAATCCCCCGCGGCCGCCGTGGACCCGTCCTCCGCGGCGGCGCGTCGCGTGCCGGTCGTCCCCGAGGCGCTGCGGAGCAACTTCACCGTCCTGGTGCCCGCGTTCGACGAGGTGGACAACGTCGCCGCGCTCTTCGCCGAGCTGCGTGCCACCTTCGCGCGGCACGGGCTGGAGGGCGAGATCGTGCTGGTGGACGACGGGTCCCGCGACGGCACCTACGAGGCGGCGCTGCGCGAGTCGGCGGGGATGCCGCGGGTCAAGGTGCTCCGCCACCGCCGCAACCGCGGGAAGACCGAGGCCATGGTCACCGGCGCCTTCGCGGCGGGGACCGAGTACCTGGTGCTCTTCGACGCAGATTTGCAGCACTCCCCCGAGGAGATCCCGCGCTTCCTGGAAAAGCTGGGCGAGGGGTGGGACATCGTCACCGGGCGGAAAATGGGCGCCTACGAGAAGCGCGCCGTCAGCTCCGTGTACAACCGCCTTTCGCAGACGCTGTTCGACGTGCCGGTGCGCGACCTCAACTCCATGAAGGCGTTCCGCACCGAGATCCTGCGCGAGGTGCCGCTGCGGCACGACTGGCACCGCTTCTTCGTCGTCCTGGCGCACGCGCAGGGGTACTCGGTGTCCGAGATCGACATCGAGCTGTTCCCGCGGCGCGCAGGGGTGGCCAAGTACTCCGGGCGCAGCCGCGTGCTGGTGGGCGTGGGCGACCTGCTGGTGGTGTGGTTCTACCTCAAGTTCAGCGAAAAGCCCATGCAGTTCTTCGGGGGCACGGGGCTGATCCTGATCGCGGTGGGGCTGCTGGTGGGGCTGGTGGCGGTGGGGCTGCGCGTGGTGGGGTGGATGCCGCCCTTCGGGTACCGGCCGCTGCTGACGCTGGTGCTGCTGCTGGAGACGGTGGGGTTCATGCTCTTCGGCTTCGGGTTCATGGCGGAGCTCATCGCCACGCTCCGCTCGGAGGTGGACGGGCTGCGGCGGGGGCGGGAGTAAGGGATCCGGACGGCGGGATCGGGCGTGCCCCCGGCTGGCGCCGGGGTCGGGCTTCGGCTCCGTAGCACACGAAACTACCGTGTGCAACGGAGTCGAGCCCGCGCCCGCACCTCTGAACTGAGGTGCCGCGCGGTCTCGCCCCTCCGGGCCGGAATCCCTCACGCAAGCTCCGACGTGACCGCAAGATCCGAAAGTTGCCCCCTCTCCCGGGATGGCGCTTCACGCTTCGCGTGAACCGGATGAAGGAGCCGGGTGGCGAGCCTCAAGCGAGCCGGGTGAGGGCCGCCGTCGGCCGCCATACCACGAACGAGGAAGCCCGCGGGACCGTGACCGGTCCCGCGGGCTTCCTCGTTCTTCGCTTGCAGAGCAGACTACTTCTCGTCGACGGACTGCACGAGGGTCTGGAGCTGCTTGATCTTGAGCTTGCGCTCGCCGCGGGGGAGGGAAAGCACCACCGTCTCGCCCACCTGCTTGCCCATCAGGGCCTGCCCGAGCGGGGAGGCCAGGGAGATCTGGTTGCTGTCCACGTCGATGAAGTCGCCGAAGACCAGCATGTAGGTCTCCTTCTCCTTGGTGCGCGTGTCCACCACCGTCACCGTGGAGCCGAAGCCCACGCGGTCGGCCGGGACCTGCGACAGGTCGATCTTGGACAGCTCGGCGGCCCGCTTGGTGAGGTGGTTGAGCCGCGCCTGGACGAACTGCTGCCGCTCCAGCGCCGACTTGTACTCCGAGTTCTCCCGGAGGTCGCCGTGCTCCACGGCCTTCTGGATGGCACGGGGGAGCGTCACCTGAAGCTCGTGCGTGAGGCGCTCGATCTCCTCCGCCAGCTTGCTCTTGAGTTCTTCCAGCATCGCAGGGTATGGGGCAAAAAGGAACGTGCGCCCGCCAGGGAGGAGGGCGCACCATGTCCGGAGCCTAATGTAACAGCGACCGCCGGGGCCGCGCCAGCCATGCGGAGGCGCGGGCCGCCGCGGCGGCCTCAGCCCGGCAGGCGCACCGGCGCCGGGGCGGGGCGGGGGACCGTGGTGCCGTCGCCCAGCTGCCCGTCCTCGTTGCGTCCCCAGCACACGGCCCGGTACGCCGTGGTCACCCCGCAGACGTGGTGCGTCCCCGCGCTCAGCGACTCGAACACGATCCCGGGCACGGCGCCGCCGGCGGCCTGGCCCTCGTCCCAGCACTGGGCCGCGCCGTCCGTGCCCAGCCCGCAGGCGCTGTAGCCCCCGGCCAGCACGGCGCGGAACGCGGTGCTCCAGCCCACCCGCACGGGGGTCCCGGGGTCGCGGCCGTAGCTGTAGCCGTAGCCCCAGCAATACCCGGCGCCGTCGGCCGCCACGCCGCAGGTGAGGTGGCTCCCCGCGTCCACCGAAGTGAACCGCAGGCTGCCCGCGGCCCGCACCGGCGCCGCCTGGTTGGTGAAGGAGCCGTCGCCGAGCTGCGCGTAGTAGTTCCACCCCCAGCAGTAGAGCTGGCCGCCCGCCGCGATGCCGCACGCGGAGTTGCCCCCCGCGTCCAGCGCGCTGAAGAGCAGCCCGCCGGAGACGGGGACCGGGACGGAGCTGGAGGCGAGCGAGCCCGTCCCCAGCTGCCCCATGTCGCCCCGGCCCCAGCAGAGGGCGCGCCCCTCGCGCGTGAGCCCGCACGAGTGGTACGCGTTCACGCTGACGCTGGCGAAGGTGTGCCCCCCGGCCACGGCCACGGGCGCGCTCCGCGGCGCGGTGGTGCCGTCGCCGAGCTGGCCGGCGGCGTTGGCGCCCCAGCAGTACGCGCGCCCCTCCGGCGTCAGCCCGCAGCTGTGGAAGCCGCCCTGGGCGAACACGGAGGCGAAGCGGAGCCCGCCGGCCACGGGGGAGGGGAGCGTCCGCGGGGTGGTGCTCCCGTCGCCGAGCTGCCCGGAATCGTTGCGTCCCCAGCAGTACGCCCGCTGCTCCGCCGTCACGGCGCAGCTGTGGAAGTCGCCCGCGCTCACGGAGACAGCCGCGAGCGCCCCCACCACGTTGATCCTCGCCGTGCGCGTGAACCCGTCCCCCGTGGCCGTGACCGTGGTGGTCCCCGGCGCCCGGCCCGTGACGACACCCTGGGCGTCCACGCTCGCGACCGCGGAATTCTGCGAGCTCCACGCGGCCGTGCGTCCGCCGACCTCGTTGCCGAAGCGGTCGACCGCCGTCCACGCCAGCCGCCGTGTGCCCCCCGGCTCCATGGCGGCCTCGGCGGGATCGAGGCGGACCTCCGTGACGGAGCCCGCCCGCGCGGCGACGGAAAAGGCCACCTCCGCCGGGCCCGCGGTGGTCAGCGCCGAGGCGGTCACCGTCTGCTCCCCCGCGCGCGTCCCCAGCGTCCACCGGGTGCTCGCCCGCCCGGCGTCGTCGGCGACGGCGCGCTGCGGCGCCACCGTCCCCGAGCCCGGCGCCACCCGCCAGTCCACGGCGACGCCCGGGACGCCGCGTCCGCGGGCGTCGGTGATCCTCACCACCAGCGCCTGCGCCACCGGCGTGGCGACCTCCGCGGCCGCCGGCCGCGAAGCGGCCGCGAGCCGCACGGGCGCCCCCGGCGGCTCGGCCGCAGAGGGCTGATCGCACCCGGCGAGGACCGCCAGGAGCACGACGAGGAGCGGGAAAAGCCTGTGCATCGCGGGGTGCCAGCCGGGTGAATCGACGTGGACGGGGATGCCCCGAGGACGACGCCGCCCGCCCCGGCGTCACGCCGGGGCGAGGCGCGAAGCCTCGCTCCCACGTCCGTAGCCGGAGGAGCGCGCCTCCACCCGCGTGAGGGATGCGCGCCCGGCAGGGCCGAGACCGCGCGGCTGTTTGCGCGGGCTCGGCGGAGTTACGCACGGTCGTATCGTGCGTTACTCCGCGCGCAGCCCGACCCCCCGGCACGGGGGGTCACGCCCAACCCCGCAGTTAACAGCCGTAAGACCACGTACCACATGGTGAAATCCGCCCCCGCCCGCTATTCTGTCGTCTCCGGACCACCCACGTTCCGACCAGCCAGACCCATGCACAAGAACAGCCTCCGCCTCTTCGAAGCCTACGCGAAGCCCTTCTTCACCCCGGAGGCGCGCGTCCTGGAGATCGGCCCGGACCGCGAGCCCTCCACCTACCAGGGCCTGGTGGGCCACGCGACGGCCGCCTGGGACACGCTGGACGCCTTTCCGCGCACCGACGTGCGGCTCACCCACCAGGCGGAGTCGGAATACGCCTTCCCGGTGCCGGACGACGCCTACGACGTGGTCTTCTCGGCGCAGGTGATCGAGCACGTGCGCAAGATCTGGCGGTGGATGCCGGAGCTGGCGCGCGTGTGCAGGCCCGGGGGCGTGGTGGTCACCATCAACCCCGTGAGCTGGCACTACCACGAGTCGCCGGTGGACTGCTGGCGGATCTACCCGGAGGGGATGCGCGCCCTCAGCGAGGACGCGGGGCTGGAGGTGGTGCTGGCGGAGTGGGGGAGCGTGGAGATGAAGGGGATCGAGGCGCGCTCGCCGCGGCTGGTGCGCAAGCAGCAGGTGTTCCAGCGCCTTTCCGGCGTGCTGGGGATGCTGAACGCCACGGTGAAGTTTCCCGTGGAGGCCGCCTACGACACCGTCACGGTCGCGCGGAAGCCCGTCCCGGGGTGAACGGCCGTCCGGGCGTGCCCGCGGCCGCCGGCGTCCTTGCTCCCCCGCGCACCCGCGAACATATTGCGGAGGAGCCGTTTGCGCTGTCCCCCCCCGCAATCGAGGCCCCCATGCTCCGGCGCATCCTCCCCCTGGCCGCTCCCCTCCTGCTCCTCGCCTCCGCGCCCGCCAGCGGCCGGCAGCAGACGTACGAGCTGCGCTGCCGGGGCAAGTACGGCAGCGACCTCACCTTCCACGAGGCGATGCTGACCAGCCCCGTGGTGGAGCTGAGGTTCAGGGCGAGCCCGCGCGCCGCCGGGGCGGACGCGAGCGGGCTGGAGCCCGGCACCTGCTCCTGGATCGACCGGCCGCTCGGCGACGCCGAGCCGCGCAAGGTCTGGTTCAGCGCGCCGGCCCTGCCGTACTCCGACACCGGCGACCCCACCCTGGCCGAGCGGCAGCCCAGCAGGGGCACCATCCCGCTGTACCTGTACGACGAGAGCCGGTACTGGAGCTTCTGGGTCTACAACACCGGCCGCGGACACCTGCAGGCGACCGAGCACCGCCCCTGGAAGGACCCACGCGCCAGGATCCGGAGCCGCGTGACGGACGGGGTCCGGGTGACGCCCGACGTCCGGGCCGTCCCGCGCGAGCCCTGAGCGTCCGGGCGGAAGCCGTCAGGGGGTGGCGGGAGGGGCGGGGGCCTCCGGGGCGGGAGAGGGCCGTCCACGGGCCAGGAACAGGGCGGGAAGGAGCTCGCCGGCGATGCTCCACAGGCGCGAGGCGATGGCCAGCGCCGCGGCGACGCCGGCGGGCACCATCCCCGCCAGCAGCAGCGCGGTGGCGGTCTCCTTGAAGCCGATGCCGCCCGGCGCGAAGAAGACGACGTAGCCCGCGATGAAGGCCAGGGCGTTGATCGCCGTGACCGCGGGGAGGGCGGAGAGCGGCAGCTCCACGAACGACGCCAGGAAGAGGTAGAAGGCCGCGCCGTACAGCCACCACGACACGGCGGAGAGCAGCAGGATCCCCACCCCCTCCGCCCAGCTCCCCCGCCACTCCAGCACCCCCTTGCGCGCCACCCGCCGCACGAGCCGCAGCCCGGCGCGGATCACGGCGGGGTGCACCAGCCCCAGCGCCAGCGGCGACGCCCAGCGGAGCGCCAGCAGCGCCCGCCCGAAGTCGCCCGCGTACTCGGCGGGGAGGAACCACACCCCCACCACCCCCGCCGACAGCAGCAGGAACCCCATCTGCACCAGCAGCGTGGTGACCGTCGCCGCGGGGGTGAGCCCCGCCGAGGGCCCCAGCTGCGCCAGGCTCACGAACTGCCACACCACCCCCGGGATGTAGCGGCTCAGGTTGGCCAGGAACCAGGCCCGGGCCAGCGCGCGGAAGGGCGCGTCGGCCCCGAAGCGCCGCAGCAGCACCCGCCACACCGCCACCCCCCACAGCAGCACCCCCGAGAGCAGCAGCACCGAGAGCGCCAGGAGCCCGGGCCTCACTTCCCACCGGAAGCCCTTCAGCTGGCCGGCGTTCAGCCACACGGTCCTGCCCAGGAAGAGAAAGGCCGCGGCGACCAGCGCGAAGGTGAGAAGCCGCCGCAGCCAGGGCGAAAGCTTCATCCGGCCGCCGGCGCCGGCTCCGCCCGCCGGCGCCCCGCGGCCAGGTGCCGAGCCAGCAGGTAGAGCCCGTACGCCGCCAGCAGCGCCAGGCACGCCAGGTACACGTAGAAGCCGGTGTACAGGTCGGCCGGGTGGAAGGTGAACGTCACCCGGTGGTCGCCGGCGGGGACCACCACGCCGCGGAAGGTGTGGTTGGCGCGCAGGATGGGGGCGGGCCGCCCGTCCACCCGCGCTTCCCACCCCGCGTAGAAGTTGTCTGCCAGGACGAGCAGCGCCTCGCGGTCGGCGCGCGTCCGCACCACGACGCGGTCGGGCGTGTACTCCGCCACCTGCGCCGCGCCGTTCAGCGGCCCGGCGGGAAGGCGGACCGGCGCCGCGCTGGCGACCACCGCCGTCGTGCGCGGGTCGAACCCCTGCGCCTGCATGGCCTCCAGCCCGCTCGCGTCCGGGCCGGTGGTCACCACCTGCGGCACCAGGTAGGCGCGGGGGAGCGCCCCCAGGTTCTCGTAGACCAGCGCGCTCCCGCGGTGCACCTCGCGCAGCCGCGGGTCCTGGAACTCCACCCCGGAAACCAGCCAGCGCACGTTGCCGGCGTCCAGGAACGCCGGGCTTCCCATGAAGTTGTGCCAGTCCACGTAGCTTTCCGTCCCCGCGCCCACGTACTGGTTCCAGCGCTGGAGCTGGTTGCCGTGCTCGCCGCCCGCCTGGTCCACGTCGAAGTGCATCAGGTAGTTGCCCGCGTTCCCCCGGTACACCGAGCCGGGAGGGAAGGGGAGCACCCATACGCGGTCGCGGCCGGGCTGCGCGCGGAGGAAGTCCGCCACGTCGTCCGGCGCGAACATCTCGTCCGGCGAGGGCACCGTCTCGAAGAACTTCCGGTCCACCACCCACAGGTCCGCCACCACCAGCAGCGACAGCAGCGCCGTGGCGGCGGTGGCGCTCAGCCCGCCGCGGATCCAGAACCACACCACCGCCGCCACGGCCGCCGCGAAGAGCGCGAAGCGGAAGGCGGCCGGCCCCGGGGGCGGCACGTTGGCCGCCGATGTGCCCGACGCCATCATCCCCAGGAGCACCGCCACGGCCACCACGCCGCCCAGGATCCACGCCGCCGGCTTCGCCTCCGGGAGCGGCTCGGGGCCGCGGAGCGCGCGCGCGGAGGCGCGCCGCTCGTCCAGCCGCGCGGCGATGGCCTCCAGCGCCAGCGTCGCCATCATGACCAGCGACAGCGACACCAGGAAGAAGGAGATGGAGGGCGCCCGGAAGCGCTTGGTCCCCGGGAGGATCTCGTAGTAGAGCCGGTACAGCGGCGTGTTGCCGCCCAGCGCGATGGTCAGCGCGAACAGTCCCAGCCCCGCGAACGCCCACCAGTAGCGGTTCCGCCGGCAGAAGTACGCGCCCAGCGCGGCGAGCACCAGCGCCAGCGCACCCACGTACTCCACGTGCAGCTTGAAGGGGTTGGTGCCGCGGTACGTTTCCAGGTAGCCGCTCAGCTCGGGGACGGCCACCGCCGCCACCTCCGCCGCGGGCATGGAGTACGACGTGGAGTACTCGTAGCCGCGCCCGCCCGCCATGCCGCGCGGCGACTCCGCCACGTAGTCCCGGAAGGGGAGGAAGTTGACCGAGGCCATGGCGAAGGCGAACGCCACCGCGCCCACGCCCAGCAGCACCGGCCTCAGGAGCCGCCGCGGCTCGCGGAACAGGCCGAAGTGCCACAGGCAGAACACGCTCCACACCAGCGCCCCCAGCAGCATGTAGTAGGCGCTCTGGATCTGGAAGGTGAGCAGCGCGAAGCCGATCGCCGCCGCCGCCCCCGCGAACGGCGCGAGCGCGCCCGTGCGGATCCCGCGGTGGAAGAAGCAGAACACCAGCGGCGTCAGCGTCGCCACGATGATCCTCCCCTCGTGCCCCGCCAGCACCCACGACATGGTGAGGCCGGTGAACTGGAAGGCCAGGCCGCCCACGAACGCCACCCAGCGCCGCGTCCCCAGCTCCCGCGCCAGCAGGTACGTGCCCAGCCCCGCCAGGGCGAAGTGCACCACGAAGAACGTCGGCCAGATCTTGGAGACGGGGAAGATCCAGTCCGCCAGGAAGCGCACCGGGTAGTACGTGCTCCCCGGGTTCGCGAACAGCGGCAGCCCGCCGTACACGTGCGGCACCCACTTGGGGAGCACGCCCGCGCCGAACTGCTGCGAGATGAACTCGTGGAAGAAGTACCCGCCCACCAGGTAGTCCGTCCCGTAGATGTGCTTTCCCGGGAGGAAGGCGGGGAGGAAGTAGACGAGCGCGAGCGCGAAGTACGCCAGCGCCGCGATCCCGGTGGAGATCGGCGGGCCGGGGTCCGCCGCGGAGGTGGCCGGCGCGCCGCGCGCGGCCGAGGCCGCCCTGCTCTGAGCGTTCATTCAGCGTGGGGATGATTGAAAGGACGTGCCGCGGCCGGCGGCCGCGACTTCCCGCAGAAACTCCAGGTGCCGCTCCGCGACCGCGTCCCAGGAGAAGCGCTCCGCCGACACCCGCGCCGACGCGCTGGTCGCCGCCCGCGCGGCCGGGTCGTCCAGGAGCCGCAGCGCCGCCTCGGCGAGCGCGTCCGGGTCGTCAGGGGGCACCAGGATCCCCCCGCGCGGCGGGTCCACCACCTCCGGGACCGCGCCCACCGCCGCGGCGACCACCGGGACCCCGGCGGCCATGGCCTCCGCGGGGACCATCGGCAGGCCTTCCAGGCGCGAGGGCATCAGCAGCGCCAGCGCGCCCGCGAACAGTTCCAGCACCTGCGCGCGCTCCACGTTGGGCACCAGCCGGACGCGGTCCGCCACGCCCAGCTCCCGGGCCAGCTCGCGGACGCGCGCTTCGTCCTTGCCGCGCCCCGCCAGCCGGAGCTCCACCCCCGGCCGCTCCCGCGCGATCCGCGCGAAGGCGTGCAGCAGCGTGTCCAGCCCCTTCTGGTAGACGTCGAAGCGGCCGTAGCAGAGCAGGAAGCCGCCCTCGCGCCGCTCCACCCGCGCGAACTCGTCCGGGACCCCGCTGCCGATCAGCGCCACCCGCACGTCCGGCGCGAGCAGCGGGCGCAGCTGGTCCGTCATCCAGCGCGAGGTCGTGCTCACCCATCGCGCCCGGCGCAGCGAGCGGCGCTCCGCCGCGTCCACCGCGCCGCCCAGCACCCCGCCGAAGCGGCCCCGCGCCGTGGGCCCGTGGAGCATGTGCACCACCAGCCCCACCGGCCGGCCGCGCGGAATGCGCAGCGGCGTGTACACCGAGAAGTCGTAGACCGCCGCGTCGTACTCGCCCCGCTCCAGCAGCCGCGTCGCCGCGCGCGCATACGTCCAGCGGCTCCACGGGTAGGGCGAGCGGGCGCCCAGCCGCAGGTAGCGCACCCCGTCCGTCGTCTCGTCCCGCGCGCCCGGGAAGCTCCCCGTCGCCACGGTCGCGTCCACGCGCCCCGCCAGGCGCCGGTAGATCTCCAGCACCCGCATCGAGCCGCCGCCCCCCACCCAGGGGTTCCGCGGGTCGTCGTAGATGCAGTGCAGGACACGCATCGTCTAGGCTCGACAGCGGGTTCGGGCGTGCCCCCGGCTGGCGCCGGGGTCGGGCTTCGGCTCCGTAACGCACGAAACAACCGTGCGTAACGGAGTCGAGCCCCCGCGAAACCGCCCGCGGGGTCTCGCCCCTCCGGGCCGGAATCCCTCACGCAACAGCCGAAGTGACCTCAATATCCAGCAGTTGCACCCTCTCCCAGAATTGGGAGAGGGTGGCGGCTCTAAGGCCGCCGGGTGAGGGCCGCCGGGGCCGGCCCTCACGGCAGCCGCCGCGCGATGAAGAAGTTGCTCCCGATCCCCACGTCCCACGCCGCGCGCATCGCCGGGTTCTCCGTGACCCACCGCTGGCGCGCCACCCATCCGGCGGCGCGGCGCTTCAGGCCGGTGCTCATCTCCCCGGGGCGCGAGATCTTTTCGCGCAGGTAGTTGATCCACAGCTCCCGCGGCGGCACCAGCGAGCGGAAGCCGTGGCGGCGCAGCATGCGCAGCACGCCACGGCGCGTGGGGATGATCCCCACCCCGTACTCGCCCTCGCCGCCGCCGCGAACGCGCTCGAAGTACCACACCTGCATGGCGCGCGGCATCAGCACCAGCCCCGCCATGGAGTAGTGCGGGTCGCTCCACAGGCTGTAGAGCGCGAACGGCTTGGGGGTGACCAGGTACAGGATCCCGTCCGGCTTCAGCACGCGGCGGATCTCCGCGACCGTCTTCTCGCGGTCCTGCACGTGCTCCAGCACGTTGTCCAGCGTCACCAGGTCGAAGCTGGCGTCGGGGAAGGGAAGCGCCTCCGCCACCCCCACGCGGATGTCCGCGCGCACCCCGTGCTCCTCCGCGCGCACCCGGCCGCGCTCCACGCTGCGCTCGTACGGCTCGATGCCGCTCGCCTCCGCGCCCGCCTCCGCGAAGGCGATCAGCACCCCCGCGTCGCCGCACCCCACGTCCAGCATCCGCGCGCCCGCCGGGCTCCACCCCGGCAGGTAGCGCCGCAGCGTCCCGATGATGAAGCGGCCGCGCGGGTACTCGCTGACGTAGTGGCTCTTCCACTTGTCGAAGTTCGCCGACTGCCACCACCGCTCCCGGTCCGACTCCAGGAGCGCCAGGTATCGCGGCTCCCCGGCCTCCGCCGCGGTCCCGGGCTCCACGGCCGTCGTGTCCCTGCGCTCGTGCTCCGTCATTCGCTCATGAAGCGGTGGCGCCGCGGCCCCGTCCCCCGGAGCGCGCGGCGACCTCGTGGTACAGGCCCGCCAATCTGTCTACGATCACCGGCCAGGAAAACCCCGCCGCCACGTCGTCCCGCCCCGCCAGCCCGTATCGGCGCCGCCGCCCCGGGTCGTCCATGCACGCGCGCACCGCCCCGGCGAGCGCCTCCGCGTCCCCCGGCGGCACCAGCCAGCCGTTCCGCCCGTCCCGGACGATGTCCACGATCCCGCCCGCCGCGCTGGCGATCACCGGCTTCGCGTTCACCATCGCCTCCAGCAGCACCACCCCCAGCCCCTCCGTGTCGCCCTTCGCGTCCACGGTCGCCGGGAGCACGAACGCGTCGCAGCCCGCGAAGCGCCGCGCCAGCTCCGCGCTGGACACGAAGCCCTCGAACACCACCCTCTCCCCCAGCCCCAGCAGCCTCGCCCGCGCCGCCAGCGCCTCGCGCTCCGGCCCGTCGCCCACCACCCGCAGCAGCAGCCGCCGCCCGGCGTCCAGGCGCGCCAGGGCGTCCAGCAGCACGTGCACCCCCTTGCGCTCCACCAGCCGGCCCACGAACAGCAGCTCGAAGGGCCGCCCCTCCGCCGCCGGGTCGCGCGCGGGCGGCGTTTCCGCCGGCGGCGCCACCGTCGCCCCGAAAGGGATTATCGTCGAGCGCGCGTCCGGCACCAGGCGGCGCAGGCGCTCCGCCGTGTAGGTGGAGATGGTGGTCACCGCGTCCGAGCCGCGCACGATGCGCTTCAGCACCGGGCCCAGGAAGGGGAGCTGCGACTCCATCCAGGTCAGCTCCACCCCGAAGAAGGTGGACACCAGCGGCACCCCCGAGGCCCGCTTCGCCGCCAGCCCCAGCAGCCCGTGCGGGATCGGCCAGAAGGCGTGCAGCAGGTCGAACCCGCCCGAGCGCGCCAGCCGGGCCGCAGCCAGCGAGCCGGCCGCCACGTACCCCGGCACCAGCCCCAGGAAGTACGGGCGGTCGCGGATGCGGTCCGGCGCCGTCTGGTCGTGCGTCAGTGTCTCCCAGGGGCGCGGCGCGTAGCGGAAGCGGTGCACCCGCACCCCCTCCACCGTCTGGCCGCCCAGGCCGCGGTACGCGGGCGCGAGCACCTCCACCTCCACCCCTCGCTCCCCCAGCCGCCGGATCGTCTCCACCAGCCAGGGCGTGATCACGTCGGAAGGATCACGGGGGTACGCGGTCACCAGGTACAGGACTTTCACTTGTCGGCCGCGGCGGGCGGGGGTATGTTAACGGCTCGCCAAAATACCACCCGCCCCCAAGCGACATCAAGGATCCTCACCGCCTTCCCCAGAGTGCAGCGCGTCCTCGTCATCGTCCCGACCTACAATGAGCGCGAGAACCTCCCTCGCATCATTCCCCAGATCCTCGCCAAGGACCCCCGCCTGGAGGTCCTCGTCGTCGACGACGGCTCGCCCGACGGCACCGGCGAGATCGCCGACGGGATGGCGGCCGAGGAGGAGCGCATCCACGTCCTGCACCGCAGCGGCAAGCTGGGGCTGGGCACCGCGTACATCGCGGGGTTCCGCTGGGGGCTGGAGCGCGGCTACGACGCGTTCTTCGAGATGGACGCCGACTTCTCGCACGACCCCGCGCACCTGCCGCAGTTCCTGGAGGCCATCGAGCACTACGACGTGGTCCTCGGCTCTCGCTACCTGCACGGGCGGGTCACCGTGGTCAACTGGCCCATCGCGCGGCTGCTGCTCAGCTACTACGCCAACGTCTACGCGCGCTTCGTCACCGGGCTCCCCATCGCCGACGCCACCGGCGGGTTCAAGTGCTTCCGCAGGGAGCCGCTCGCCGCCATCCCGCTGGAGCGGGTGGAGTCCAACGGCTACGCCTTCCAGATCGAGATGAGCTTCCGGGCCTGGAAGAAGGGGTTCCGCCTGGGCGAGATCCCCATCATGTTCGTGGACCGCGACGTGGGCGAGAGCAAGATGTCCGGGAAGATCGTGCGCGAAGCCGTGTGGCGGGTGTGGCGGCTGCGGTTCCTGGCGCTCTTCGGCAAGCTCTGATTCACGGCTGAACGGCCGGGCTTGGGCGTGCCCCCGGCTGGCGCCGGGGTCGGGCTTCGGCTCCGTAACGCACGAAACAACCGTGCGTAACGGAGTCGAGCCCGCGCAAACAGCCGCGCGGTCTCGCCCCTCCGGGCCGAAATCCCTCACGCGGGCTCGCGCTGGCGTCCGCTGGGACCCCCTCCCCCCGACCCCCTCCCCCGCAAGCGGGAAAGGGGGAGAACGGCCACGGCACGCCGGAAATTGAGGGTCAGGAAGCCCTCCCCCAGAATTGGGGGAGGGGCCGGGGGAGGGGGTCGCCGTCGCCGTTCTCCGTCGCACTCTTCGCACTTTCGCACTTCCCCTCATGGCGATCGCTCCCGAGGTCCGCTTCGTCCGCGCGCTCGCCGCGGGGATCCTCCGCGAGGGCGAGGGTGCCGCCGTGGCGGCGCGGGCCGCGCTCCGCGACTTCCTCGCCGGCGAGAAGAGCCTCGTCCTGGAAGTGCAGTTCACCGGCTTCGCGAGGCGCGGCGAGCAGGTGGGCGGCGTGCACCCGCTCTTCCTCAAGGCCGCGTCGCAGCTGATCATCCTGCGCGTCAACCGCGTCGGCTTCACAGCCGAAGCGGGCGAGGCGGAGCTGCGCGCGCTCTTCGACGCGCTCTCGCGCCCCTCCGCCGAGCTGCCCGAGGAAGGCGTGGTGGGGCTGCTGCGCGAGCTCGCCCCGCGCGGCGTGTTCCTCAGCACCTCCGCCGGCGACGTGTACCGCCCCGAGCGCGCCGAGGAGCCCGCACCCCCGGCCGCACCCTCCGGAGCCGCGCCGCAGCCCGCCGACACCCCCGCCGCCCCCGCCGAGGCCGTCTCGTACTCCGCGGCGCTCGACTTCGTGTCCGCCGACAGCGTCGTCGACTTCGCCGAGTTCGAGATCGTCGAGACCTCCGGGAACCCGCTCCCCGCCGCCAGGGCGGGGGAGAGCGCCGCCGCCGCCCCGCCGCCCCCGCCGCGCGACGAGCCGGCCGCCGACGACCTGTACCACTTCTTCCGCGCGGCCAGGCCCGGCCGCGGCGCCGCCGCCGAAGCCGAGGAGCTGGCGCAGTCGCTCCGGGGCGCCACCACGGTGATGCGTTTCGACGAGCTGACGCAGCAGGCCGTCGCCGCCGTGCCGCGGCTGCTGGAGTCCGGCGAGGAGATGCGCGCCGTGGCCCTGGTGGAGGCCCTCGCCGAGGAAACCCGCCGGGCGGACCGCTCGCGCCTGTTCCGCGACTCGGCCCAGCAGGGGCTCCGCAACGCCGCCACCGACCCTGTGCTCGCCCGCTTCGTGGAGCTCCTGGAGCGGAGCGGCGAGGTGCGCGACCGGGTGCTGCGCGTCCTCCTGGCCGTGGGCGGCGGGGCGTTTCCGCTCCTGGAGTCCGTCCTGGTCCGCACGGGCGACGCGGGGCTGCGCGAGGCGGTCTTCCGCGCCATGCTGGAGTCCGACCCCGGCGGCGCCCGCGTCCTGGAGCGGGCCATGTCCGAGCCCGCCGTCGGGCGCGTCCGAGCCGTCCTTGAGCTCGCCGTGCTCCCGGGCGTGGACGAAGCCCTCGCGCGCCACTGGCTGGAGCGCGCCGCGGCGCACCCCGATCCCGCCGTCCGGGCGGACGTGGTCCGCCACGCCACCCGCCTCGGCGGCAGGGGAGGGGTGCGCATCCTCCGCGACCTCCTCGCCGACGCGGACGAGTCCGTGCGGCGTGCCGCCGTGCGGGCCCTGGGCGAGCTGGCCGAGCCCTCCGCCGTGCCCTTTCTGGCGCGCATCCTGAACGAAGCCGACGACGACGACCTGCAGCTGGATGCCATCGATTCGCTGGGGCGCATCGGCACGGCGGAGGCGCTTCCGGCGCTCACCTCGGTGCTCGGGCGGCGGCAGCTGTTCGCGGGAAAGCGGCTCGCGCGGCTCAAGCTCGCCGCAGTCGCCGCCGTGGGGCGCATCCCGCTTCCGGCCGCGCGCGAGCTCCTGTCGTCGCTCGCGTCCGGCCGGGACGCCGAGGTGGCCGCCGAAGCCCGGCGCGCACTCGCCGCACAGGGGTGACGACGCGCTGCGGAACGAAGAGAGGACACGGATGACGGCCTCATCCGCGTCCTCTCTTTCCTCCGCTTCCTCCGTGCGTGCGTCCCGCGGCTAGACTCCGGCCGCCACGCGAACGTCGTAGCGGTATTCGATCGCGAGCACGACGTCCCTGAGCCCCTGTACGCGGAGCAGGCCGCTGCCCACCGGCTCCTCCACGAAAAGCGCGGGATTGGCGGCCGGGTCCAGCGACACGCGCCAGCTTCCCACCGGGTTGTCGCCGTGAAACACGTTCAGCGCGGCCGGACCCGCGGGATCGGACGAGACCGTTCCGTCCACCCCGGTAACGGCCGACGCCACGTGGCCGGAGTCCTGGTTCTGCACCCTCAGGTGCACGCCGTTCGCGGAGCCGCCCTTCTCCGGGATGGCGTACAGCGCCAGGCGCTGAATGGCGAGCTTGGTGTGGTTGTAGGGAAAGTCGCCGGCGCGGATGGAGAACTCGGTGCTCCCGCCTTCCAGCAGCAGGAAGAAGGCGTCCGGCTGGTTGAAGCGCAGCGAAACGCTCCGCGCGCGCTGCCCCTGCTTGGGGAGCGCGGCCCTCACCTCCGCCTCCAGCCCCGGGTCGTGAAAGGCGTCGTAGGACAGCACCAGCTTGAGGTCCGAGACGGCGTCGTAGTTCAGGTCGTTGGAGCCAGGCGGGATCTCCAGCGTCCAGGCCGTGGCGGCGCCGCTCCCCTCGAACACTCCCAGCGTCTCGTCCACCGGCCGGAACACCAGCGCGTCTCCCCGGGGGGAGTAGCTGGAGATGAACTGCGTTTCCCGCGGCTGCACGCGCACCTTGACCTTGTTGTCGCGCGTGCGGTAGGTGGAGATCCCCGAGTTCTTCACGCTTCCGCTCAACCCGTCCGCTCCGATCAGTCCCTCCACCACGACCTCCACCGCCCGCAGCCGGTGCATGAAGCTGCCGGGGAACATGCGGTCGAAGTCCTCCAGCTTGGTCTCGAACGCCGCCACCCCCGACCGGCGGAACTGGAACAGCACGAAGGGATAGCGCTCCGCCAGCGACACGATGGTCTTCACCGGCACCGCCTTGCTCTTGGTCTGCGTGATGTAGTGGTAGGTGAAGTAGTTGATGTCGGCCAGCAGCGCGTCGCCTCCGAGCAGCCCGCCCAGCTGCTCGCCGGTGGCGTAGCTGGTCACCACCTTGTTCAGGCTGGTGTCGGACTCGAAGTTGTACGCCGCCTGCATGAGGAGCGCGATCTCGGTGGCGCGGTCCAGGTAGAGCTGCGACAGCTCGCGCATGCGATCGCCCAGGTTGCCCCACAGCTCGGCGTTGAACGTCTTCTCCTCGGCGAACTCGCGGCTTTCCCGGGCGTGCTCCAGCCGAAGGTCGGCGATCACGATGTTCTGGTTCGCGATCTCGGCGCGCATCTGCGAGACCGTCACCTGCGCCGCCGAGACCGCCAGGTTGGCGGTGTACTCGTCCACCGTCCGCTGCATGTCGTCCAGCTCGAACTGCCGCACGATCATGCCCCGGTGCCAGGCGGCGTTCTGCATGATCTCGTAGTCCTCGTCGCCCAGGTTCACCGACTGGCCCGTGCTGGTGAGGGTGACCTGGTACCCGCCCTCCGTCTCGGTGAAGCCGCCGGAGGCGTGGGCGCTGGCGGTGTCCAGGGCCACCTTGTCCGCGCTCACGGCCGCGTACTGGGCCAGGCGCTCCTGGGCGTTGATCACCCGCTCCTGCGCCAGCTGCCTGGACTTGACGGTGAGGGCCAGCTCCGCGAGCGCTTCGTCCGCGCGGCGGTGCTCCAGCTTGACCCCCTCCGCGGCCAGCGCCTCGGCCTGCTGCAGCTGCAGCAGCGCGGCCGTCTCCTGCTCGCTGTTGGACTTGAAGTTGATGTACTCACGCTCGGCCTTGATCGCCTGCTCCGCGAAGTAGCGCGCGACGGCCTGCAGGTAGCGGAAGCGGAAGATGGGGATCAGGTCCAGCGGCATCCCAAGGGCGTTCAGCCCCGCGTGGATCATCTGCTGGTACACGCGTGCCTGCCGCACCACGACCGCCGCCTCGGGGCTCAGCCCGCCCCTGGCCTGGCTTTCGATCACCGGGAGAAAGGCCGCCACGGCGGCCTGCATCTGCGCGAACGGCGCGTGGTGGTACAGGGGTGACGCGGCGGGCACCGACAGCGCCCCGTCCGGCGCCACCATCACGATGCGCTGAAAGCGCTCCAGCGCCGGGGCGATCTCGTTCTTGCGGTAGAGCTCCAGCCCCCAGGCCAGCAGGCTGCGCGCCGTGCGCAGCCAGAGCGAAGACGCCTCGATCGGCAGGTTGAGGTACCTGTAGCCGCGCGCCAGCTCGTACTCCCTGACCGCGCTGGAGAACTGGCCCAGGGCGTGGTACGTGTCGCCCAGGCACACCCGGATGGTGAAGAAGTAGTGGTGGGGGATGTACACGCGGAAGTGGTCCGGCAGGTACGCCGCCCCGATCCCCACGCCCAGCCGGTCCAGCGTGTCCGCCGCGATCCGGTGCTGGTAGATCTGCTGCTCCACCACGTCCGCCCGCCCCGGGTCGGCCAGCGCGACGGCGACGATGCGCAGCTGCTCCGCCGCCTGTCCCGCCGCCACGCCGGTGGCGACGCGCAGCGTCCGGACGCCCGCGGCCGCCTGCAGCGCGGAGCCCACCGGCCGTGACTTTGCCTGTGCCCCCCCGTCCCGCAGCGCCGACGACTGGACCGCGAGCGCGGGCTGCGCCACCGTCCGGGCCTCCAGCGCGCGCCGGATCCGCCCCGCCACCCGGCCCAGGAAGCTGCCCCGCTCGCTGAGCGCCTGGATGTCGTTCCGCTGCTGCGTCAGCCGGATGGTGGCGTTGGTCAGCTCGTGGGGGCTCAGCGCGGCCCGCGGCGCTTCGGCGTCCACGCCCCGCGCCTGCGGCACGCCCGCCGCCGCGCGGCCGTACAGGCCCTCCGCGTCGCTCAGCGCCCGCCGGGCCGCCCCGTACTGGCCCGCGCGCGTGTGCACCGCCGCCACGGTCTCCTGCACGCCGGCCTGCGCAACCAGGTCGCCCGCGGCGGAGTAGGCGTTTCGCGCCAGGTCCAGTTGCCGCAGCGCCTCCGCGGCCTGGCCGGCCTCTCCATAGGCCACGCCCAGCTCGTGCTGCAGCCCCGCGCGCACCGGCGCGGCGCCGTCCTTCCCCAGCGCCTGCAGGGCCACCTGGTACAGCGGAATGGACCGCCCGTGCTCGCCCGCGCGGGCGTAGCCCACGGCGAGCTGATAGGGCTCCGCCACGGACGGGACGAGCCCCGCCGCCACGGGCGCGGTGCCCAGCCCCAGGCCGCGGTAGGCCAGCAGCGGCGGATGGATGAACGGGTCCACCGGCTCCGGCGGCCCCACCACGAAGGGCACCAGTGTGTCGGGGGACCGGTCGATCGCAGTCAGCACGCTGGACACCAGCGGCGTGAATAGCTCCTTTGCCCCCGACACCCGCACGTCCCCGCCCAGCGCGCTGGGCGGGTCGAAACGGGGCTCCACCAGCTGAAAGATGAGCCCCAGCGCGAGCTTGTACTCCCGCAGCGCCTCCGCGTAGCGCCTGCGCTGATAGTGCTCGTTGCCGGCCGCCATGTGGTACTCGATCTCCGCCGTGCGGGCGCTTTCCGCCCTGCCCACCCGCTCGTAGCCCAGGTACTCCGCGTACAGCCGGTCCGACGGCAGGCGCTGCGCGCGTACCGAAAAGAAGCTTGCTTCAAACGCCATCGTGTGCTCCGCGGGTCAGGGGTTCCACCACGTCACGTCGCCGAAGCCGCGCCCGCCGGCCCTGCGGCGCTCGTCCTTGTTGCCGGAGAGCCCCTCCACGTTGGGGTTGGCGTTGCTCTCGGCCAGCTGCTCCCAGAACGAATCTTCCTGGCTGCCGGCACCCAGGCGTCCCACCTGCACGACGCCGAAGTACGCGTTGTTCAGGCTGTGCCCCCGCTCGTGCCGCAGGATGGCCGCGCGGTCGGTCGGGTTGACGCCGGGGTTGATGTTGGTGAACGCCCCGAAGTTGAAAGCGCGGTCGGGGCGGATCATCCCGCCCGTGGTGACGATCATCCCCTGCTCGAAGCTGACGTCCATCTTCGCCCACTCGGGGGGATCGCCCCAGGTGACCGCGTACGCCACCCCGTAGACCACCGCGTTCACGATGAAGATGACGCCGCCCACGATGTGCCCCGGCCAGGTCCACGGGTTCAGCCAGCTGGTGTAGCCCAGCACGTCCTTGTAGGTGTCGTTCTGGCGGACGCTGGGGATGAAGCCCATGGCCTGCATCCCCGCGGAAAAGCCGCCCACGAAGCCGCCGACGGCCGTCCCCATCGCCGCCGATCCCAGCCCGCCCCCGATCAGCCCGCCGAAGTAGACGCCGCCCAGCACCGTGGCCACGATGCCGAAGCCCAGCAGGGCGCCCGCCAGGGCTCCGTCCACGCTCCCCGTGGTCAGCCCGCCGATCAGCCCGCCCACCGCCGCGCCCACTCCCAGCGCGATGACCCCGGCGGCGCCGAAGGTGAGAGCCGTCGCCACCACCACGGCCGCGACGATGACGACCGTGAGGAACCCCTCCCAGAAGGTCCACAGCCCGTTGGGGTCCGTGAAGCGCAGGGGGTTGTCCAGCGCGTACGCGTACGGGTTCAGCGAGAGCGGGCGCAGCCGCCCCTTCTCCGCGTGCGCGACCGCGATGGGGTCCGGGCTGATGAAGCGTCCCAGCACCGGGTCGTAGTAGCGCATGCGGAAGTAGTACAGCCCCGTTTCCGCGTCCCGGCGCTTCCCCGCGAACAGCAGCTCCCCCAGCTCGTCGGCGGGGTCCAGGTGCTGGCCGTACGCCAGGTAGTCCACCTGCCGCGCGCCGCCGGACGCGGCGTCGCGCACCAGGATGACGTTGCCCAGGTAGTCGTGGTGCAGGGTGGTGGCCGGCGTGCCGCCGCGCACCACCAGGACGGCGCCCCCGTCGGGATCGCTCACGTACCGCACGGGGGTGCCGTCCGGCAGCACCTCGAAGCTTTCCCCCACGTAGATCGTGTCGGCCACGCCGCCGCCCGGGTCCACCACGCGCTTCCGCACCCGGCGGCCGGCGTGGTCGTAGGCGAACCGAACCACCACTCCGTCGTCGCGCTCCACCTCGTCCAGCATGTCGCGGGCGTCGAAGCGCAGCAGCATCCCCGGACGTGCGCGCAGGCACCCGCCGGCATCGTACGCGAAGAGGGTCTCGGGCCCGCCTCCCGCCTGCACGCCCGACAGGCGGGTGCCGTCGTACAGCAGCGGCTCGGGGCGCCAGCCCTCGTTGCGGGTCATGTTCCCCGCGGGATCGTACGCGAAGCGGTGGTCGTACGCCGAGGGGGCCGGCCCGCCGTGCGACCGCACCAGGCGGTTGAGGGCATCGTACTCGAAGGCGCGCGGCGCGGGGACGACGCCGGGCCCGGCCGGGCGGGCGTCGTCGATCCCCAGGACGTTGCCCCCCGAGTCGTAGGTGAATCGCTGGCGGAACAGCACCCTGCCGGTGGACGGCTCCGTGAGCGCGTGCTCCTGAAGCCGCCCCAGCAGCGCATCGTAGGTGCGCGTGTCCATCAGCCCCGACGCGTACTCCACCCCCGTGCGCCGGCCTTCGTCGTCGAACGTCACCGCGTCGATCAGCCCGCCCACTCCCGTCACGCGGCCCAGCGCGTCGTACGTGTACGCCACCGTTCCGCCGTCGGGACAGGTGGTGTGCAGCGGCCGGTCGTCCGCGTCGTAGGCGAAGGCGTAGTCGAAGGGCGCGGGGGCGCCGCTCATGTGCCGGCGCGTGGCGCGGAGCCGGCCGCGCGCATCGTAGCTGAACAGCTGCCGCCCGGCCCGGTCGCTCGCTTCCGCCATCCGCCCGGCCAGGTGGTCGCCCGTGCCCGCGTCGTAGGTGAAGCGCTCCACCTCTTCGCCTTCCATCTCCACGGCCACCGTCCGGCCGATGGCGTCGAAGCTCCAGCGCATGATGCGCCCCGCCGCGTCGGCGTACAGCGCCAGCTTGCCGCGCGCGTCGTACAGGAAGCGGCGCGTGCCGGCGTCGCGGTGCAGGACCGCCAGCTTGCGGCCCGCCAGGTCGAAGCGCTGCGACAGCAGCTCGGCGCCCCCGGCCTCGATCACGCGCCGCAGCTGGCCCGCGGGGTCGTAGGCGTAGCGCGTGGTCACCGTTTCCGTCCCCGTCTGCTCGTCCACCCGCACCAGCCGCCCCACGGCGTCCACGTGCTGCACGCGCGGCGTGCCGGCGAAGGGGGAGCCGGGGTCGTTGTCCTGCGTGTCGAAGAAGGTGATGGACTGCGGGGCGAACGCGCAGTGCGAGCGCTGGCCCGCCGGGTTCACCACCTCGGTCGTGCGCCCCAGGGCGTCGAAGGTGAAGCGCCAGGCGCGCGCGGAGTCCAGCCCCTCGGTGGGGTGGAAGGCGGAAGCGGGGGAAACGAAGGCCGGGTGGATCTCCACCGTCAGGTCGCGGTGGTCGCGCACCTCGCGGCGGGTCACCTGGAACCGGCCGTCGTCCAGCCGCGCCCGCGTCTGCACGGTGTTGCCGCGGCCGTCGTAATAGCTGACGCTCAGGCGGGTGGCCGTCTCGCCGCTGGCGCGGCGGCGCACCATGGTGGTGGACAGGGGGAGCGCCGCCGACTGGTACTGGAACTCCACGGTCGGCAGGGCGTCGCTGTCCCCGGGCCGCACCTCGCGCCGCACGCGCCCCAGAGGGGTGTACGCGAAGGTCGTGGCGGCGCCCGCGGGATCCGTCAGGCGGGCGATGGCGCCCAGGCGGGGATGGTATACCGCCTCGTGGACGTGTCCCGCGGCGTTGGTGCACCGCACCGGCCAGAGCGCGTGCGGGGCGTCGTATTCGATGCGGGTGACGTTGCCCATCGCGTCCCGGTGCTCCACGATGCTGCCCCGCGCGTCGTGCGCCACGCGGTACTCGTCGAACCACCACTCCGCGGCATCTCCCACACCCACCAGGTGGTAGCCCAGCTCCGCCAGCGCCGGCAGCTCCACACCGTCCAGGACCTCGTCCAGCAGCGCCGGCGTAAAGGCAAGGCGCTCGCGGCGGGTCAGCAGCCCCTGCGTGCTCTGGCCGAAGGGCAGCCCGTCGTAGTACATGCGCACGTCGTCCAGGCGCATCCCGGCGGAGCGCGTGGAACGCCGGACCGGCAGCCCTAGCACCCAGCGCACCGTGTCGTTGCGGTATGCGCCGTGGATCTCCACCACCTGCTCCGGCTCGCCCGGCTCGCTGCCGATACCGCGCCTGCGCTCCAGGGTCACGTTGCCGAACGCGTCGTGCTCCAGCTCGGTGACCAGCCGGCTCGCCTTCGGCGTCCGCTCCGAGCGCTCCACGCTGCGCCTGAGTGTGTGCGGAAACAGGACCTCGCGCCCGTCCGCGGCGGCGGCGGCGGCCCGCACGCCCCAGACGGTGCCCTCCACCATGTACGGCTTGCCGGCGTCCGCGGAGCCGTCCGGCCCGAAGACCTCCTTGCGGTACAGCTGGCCCCGCAGCGCCGGGACGTGCTGCGGCGGCACCGCCTCGCCCTCTCCCGGCCGTCCCAGGTGAAAGAAGCTGCGGGTCAGCACCGGCACCGTCCCCGGGCCATGGTCCTCCACCGTGTCCACGCGCCCGAAGCCGGAGAACCGCTGCGCCGCGGGATCGTATTCCCCCTGGTGATAGTGCATGGTGGCGACGGAGGCGCGGCCCGTGACCGTCTCCTCGTGCCGGATCCGCTCGACGACCTGGATGGCACGCGGCAGGAAGGTGCCCCAGTCGTCCCCCGCGTCGCGGTCGCGGATGCGGTGCTGCGTGGAGGCGCCGAAGGTGATCTCGGTCACCTTGCCCACGCCGTTGTCGATGCGCCGCAGCAGGTACGGCTTGTCGCCGCCGGTGAAGTCCAGGTAGCGGTACGGCTCGCGCCGGCCCGGGCGGCGCGTGGTGCCGAACAGGAGCCCGGCCGTGCCCGTCCCCAGCATGTCCGTGGCGCGCACGCTTCCCGGGGCGGCCGCGGGCGGATACCGGACGCAGGTGGAGGGGCTCATGGCTTCCCCTGCTGGTTGGTCCACACGTAGACGGCGTCCGTGTCCACGTACACGACGTCGGCCAGCCCGTCGCCGTTCACGTCCGCCAGGTGGCAGCGGCCGGGCTCGAAGCGCTCCGGCCCGCCGCCCGGCAGGGGGAGCACCCGGCGGTGGCTCCAGCGGAGCGTGCCGGCGCTGGGCCAGTACTCCACGTGCCGCGCGTGCACCCGCACGATGTCGGCGAGGCCGTCGCCGCTCATGTCGGCCAGGCGAACGCGGGGGTCGGCGAACGACACGTCGGGGTAGGTGGGATCGTCGCGCCGCCGCGGCACCGGGTGCGGGGTGGGGGCCCACCCGGCGGCGCCGCGTCCCTCGTACAGCAGCAGGCCGTGCTCGCTGGCGGCCAGCGCGTCCACCCGGCCGTCCGCGTTGGCGTCCATCCAGCGGACGTGCGGGTCCCGCGCGTCGAAGGTGGGGCGGTTGCCCAGGTACGGGCGCAGCGGCCCCCAGGAGAGCCCGGGCGCGCCGGGGTAGTAGCCGCTGAGGGCGCCGCCGGACACGAGAAGGTCCGCCCGGCTGTCCCCGTCCATGTCGCCGAAGCGGACCTGCTCGTTGTCGAGCCCCGTGCCGCGCGGAAAGTCGCGCAGGCGGACCGGGGCGCCCCACTTGCCCTGGCCGCGGTTGGGCCAGTAGCGGTGGACGGTATCGCTCGCCTCCAGCACCCCCGGCAGTCCGTAGCCTTCCAGGTCGACGACGTCCACGGTCTGGGTGCTGAGGCTCGGAGGCCCCTCCCCGTCGCGTGGCTGGAAGGTGTGCAGCTTCCGGCGCGCGGGATCGAACGGCGCGTACCCGAAGCGCAGCGGCGGCGCCTGCTCGGCCTCTTCCGCGGGCTCGAACAGGAACCCGGTCAGCCGCACGGTGGCCAGCAGCGAGTGCCGCGCCAGGGGATCTTCGTCGTAGGTCAGGTCGTAGGCGCGGACCAGGCTGGGCTCGAGGGTGGTGTTGTGGATGGACAGCCGGCGCCCCCGGAGCCGCGTGCGCTGCAGGAAGCCGTTGCGGCGGACGGTGCGGAGATCGGGGCGGGGCTCGTAGGTGACCTCGAATCGATAGACCGCGTATTCCAGCCGGTGCAGGTACAGACGTCCCTCGTCCGCGAGGTACGAATACGTGGTCACGTTGCCGCTCGTGTCCACCACCCGCTCCACCATCCACTGCAGCACCGCGTCCTCGCCCGCACGGTCGGGATTCCGCTCCTGGCTCGCCACACCGGCGCCCAGGATGAACCGGGTACCCTGCCGGTCGGTGACCTCCCACCCCGCCTCGCGCCGAAGCACGCGCTGAAACGACGTATCCACCTCCGGACGGAAGAGGCCGTCTCCCAGCGGGATCAGCTCTTCGCCGTTCAGCAGGAACCTGTCTTCGTCCGTATAGGTGGGAAACCCGTTGCGGGCGTCGCGCCGAATGCTCAACGACGGGAGACCCCACCCCAGCCCGAAATCGCCGTATCCGCCCCCGGAGCTGTACTGGAGCGCCAGCTGCGGCGACTGCCCCCTGTACCCTGAGGGCAGCTCGATGGGCACCGCGTACGATCCCACGCCGGTATTCAGGTTGGTCTTGAAGTCGCTCCCGATCCCCGAAACCGCCCCGCCGCCGTTGGGCCGGCGGAGCACGTGCGGCGCAGTGCCTTCCTTGTCCATGACACTCCCTGAGAGCTGAAAACGAGCCGTCGAAATGGATGCTGGAGCGGGGAAGGGGACTGCCGGCGGGAAACGTGGAGGCCGGACACCGGAGGGATGCCGTGGCTGGCGCGTCGCGCCTGCCGTGGCACATTTGACGCCAGCCTTCCACGACGGAGCCGCACGCCAATCAGCCCCAAGGACAGCAAGGAGTTTGGGGCGGGGCTCGCGTTCTACCTCTGAACGGACCGAGCACCCCGGGTGGGACGTCCCAGGTACACTGGTGCGGCAAGGGCGCCGCATCTTTCAGCAACGCTCGTCCAATGGAAATTCGAGAAGGAGCTCACTCCGGGCGATCCGGCTGGCCCGCTTCCAGCCGGTGATCCTCGTCCGCCGGACGGCCGTAGCCGGCAGGCACGCCTCCGCGCCATCCGAGCAGTCCCAGAAGCGTTCGCGAGCCGTGACCCGGCCCGCGGGCGCTTTCTCTAGCCCCGATCCGCAAACTCAAGCGCTTCAGTGCTTTCGCGGGTTGTCCACGTGAGGGAGAAGCCTCTCACGCGTGGACAATCCACCTGGAGGTGGAGTTTTCCACAGAAATCCACACGGTTTAGTTTACATAATGTGTATTATACGCAATTATTCCGACAAGCAGGACTTGGTCGGGGAAACGGTCGGCGATGGACAGCCGGATGCCCGCCCGAGGCGACGCCGAGAGGGCTCACAGCTCACGACGCGGCACCTCGGGTCTACCGTGCACTGGGCGAGGTGAGCTGAACGACCGCCGATCGGGAGAGCGGCTCGCGCGGCTGCGACCTGGACCCGCCGCCGACGTACCCCTCGACCTGGCCAGGAGCCAGCCGCCCACACGCCCATGCGATCCGGAAGTGGCAGTCCGCCACTCCCGAGCCTACACATGCAACAGATCACACCACCGCAACGACCTGCACAGCTTGTCTACGTTGTTTGCTCAAGGTGGATTTGTAATACTTGTTATATCTGTTAAGCACACACAACCTGTGATTTCAGTACGAACTTGACAGCCTGTATCGGGGCGAATGAATATTCATTCACGTTGTGGGGGTGGGCCCGCCCGCCGCCGATAGGACGACACGCCCGGCAGCGAAGTGGCGGGCTGTGGGCGCTGCTGCTCCCACAGTTCGCGACGAGTAAAAGATTGAGCGCGGGCGGCAATCGCGTGAGGGATTTCGGCCCGAAGGGGCGAGACCCCGCGGGCGGTTTCGCGGGGGCTCGACTCCGTTACGCACGGTTGTTTCGTGCGTTACGGAGCCGAAGCCCGACCCCGGCGCTAGCCGGGGGCACGCCCGAACCCGCAGTTCGAAGCCGTTTCCGTTCCACCACCGACCGCGCACGAAAAAACCGCGGGCGGCGAAACCATCTCGCCGCCCGCGACCCGTCGTGCTCGTTCCCTGCCCGACCCTAGTTCGACCGGTAGCGCCGGCTCACCTCGTCCAGCCGCTTGCGCTCCTCCTCGGTCAGCGAGCCAAGGCCACGCGCAGAAATCTTCTCCAGGATGCGATCGACGTCGTCCAGGAGCTGTTGCTCGTCCCGCGGCCGGTTCGTGGCTCCTGCGGGCTTTTCCGGCGCCGGCGGCTGCGGAGGCTCCTTGCGGAGCCAGCCGAGCGACAGCCCGGAGCCGGCGCGCTCCCGGGACCGGGCCGGCTTGCGGCGCGAGGGCGGCAGCTCGCCCCAGGCGCTGGGCGCCCACGGGCTCTTGAGATACAGGAACGCCGTGGCGAACCCGCCCAGGTGGGCCAGGTGCGACACCCCGCCCCCGCCCATCAGCAGCAGGCTGAGCACCGCCATGATCGCCACCAGCCAGCGCGCCTGGATGGGAAAGATCCCCCAGACGTGGATGGGCATGGTGGGCCAGGCCATCGCGAACGCCATCATCAGCCCGTAGATGGCCCCCGACGCCCCGAGGACCACCACGTTGGGGTCGTAGAGCGCCTCCAGCGCCGCGAAGAGCGCGCTCCCGGCCGCCGCCACCAGGTAGAACCGGATGAAGCCCCGCGATCCCCAGCGCTCCTCCAGCATGGGCCCGAAGAAGAACAGGCTCAGCATGTTGAAGAAGACGTGCCCGATCCCCAGGTGCAGAAAGGCGTAGGTGAGGATCGTCCACGGCTCGGCCAGGATCTCGCGCGGCTCCAGCGCGAGGCGGTCGAGGATCCACGGCCCGTAGCCGAACCGGGCGGCGATGAACGCCACCAGGAAAACGGCCGTGTTCGCGATCAGCAGGCGCTTGACCCAGGGCGTCACGGAGAAGCCGCCGAAGCCGCCGCCCCCGAAGCCCCCATAGGAGGAAGTCCGGTACGCCATTTCGATTTCAGGATGGTGTGGAGTGGAGCGCGAGCGGTCCGGGATGCCGTACCCCGCTCGCGCCCTCCGCGGTCCGCGTCAGCCCCGGGACCGCGACACCGCCAGCTGCACGATCCGCTCGCACAGCTCCGGGAAGTCCATCCCCGCGGCGGCCGCGCCCTTGGGGAGCAGGCTGGTAGCCGTCATCCCCGGCAGGGTGTTCGCCTCCAGGCAGAACAGCTGCTCCTTGGCGAGGATGAAATCGATGCGCGCGTAACCGCGCAGCTTGAGCACGCGGAACGCCCGCAGCGCGTACGCCTGCACCTGCGCCACGATCTCCTCCTCCAGCGGCGCCGGGCACAGGTACTCCGTCATGCCGGCCGTGTACTTGGAGTGGTAGTCGTAGATCCCCTTCTTGGGGCGGATCTCCACCGGCGGGAGCGCCTGGTCGCCCAGGATCCCCACCGTCAGCTCCCGCCCGCGGGCGAAGCGCTCGATCATCACCTCCGAGTCGTAGCGCGACGCCTCCTCCACCGCCGGACGCAGCTCCTCCGGGGCGTTCACCACCGCCAGCCCCACGCTGCTTCCCTGCCGCGACGGCTTGACGATCAGCGGGTAGCCGACGAAGTCCTCGATGGTGTCCGGGTCGTAGGCGAAGTCCGGCGCGCGCGCCACCCGCCATGGGAGCGTGGGCACCTGCGAGTCGCGGAGGAGCCGCTTGGTGACGTCCTTGTCCATGGCGATCCCGGAGCCCAGCGGCCCGGTCCCCGTGTACGGGATCCCGGCCAGCTCCAGCAGCGCCTGCACGGTCCCGTCCTCCCCCGCTCCGCCGTGCAGCGCCAGGAACGCCACGTCGGCGCCGCGCACCTGCTCCACCTCCGCCAGCTCGATCGGCCGGAGCGTCCCCGCCAGGTCCTCGGGCGGCGCGGCGTGCACGCCCTCCGGCAGCAGCCCGGGCTCGGCCTCCTCCGGGACGAAGCCCCGGGCCGTGTCCACCGTCCGGACCTCGTGGCCGCGCTCGCGCAGCGCGCGGACGATCGCGAGCCCCGAAGCCAGCGACACTTCCCGCTCCGCGCTCGTTCCCCCCATCAGTACGGCGATCTTCATTCCCCCTCCGTCAGGTGTGTGTGCGGACGGCTCATCCGCACGAACCGTACGAGCATTTAGAACGGCTTTGAACCGCGGGTTTGGGCGTGCCCCCGGCTGGCGCCGGGGTCGGGCTTCGGCTCCGTAAGCCCGCAAACAACGCGGGCTAACGGAGTCGAGCCCCGGCAAACTGCCGCCGGGTCTCGCCCCTTCGGGCCGTAATCCCTCACGCAACTGCTTGCCCGTTCTCAAGATCCAGCAGTTGCCCCCTCTCCCAGAATTGGAAGAGGGTGGCGAGCCTCAAGCGAGCCGGGTGAGGGCCGTCGGGCAGTCCCCTGGCGTCATACCGTTTCCCCGCGCACGTGCCGCAGCACCTTGCGGGCGAGGGCCGGCCCGAAGCCGGGCATCGCCGCCACCTCCTCCTCGGTGGCCTGGGCGAGGGCGCGGAACGAGCCGAAGCGCGCGAGGAGCTGGCGCTGGCGCGCCTCGCCGACCCCCGGGATCTGCGACAGCTCCGAGCGCACGGTGCGCTTGGTGCGCAGCTTCCGGTTGTAGGTGATGGCGAAGCGGTGCGCCTCGTCGCGCAGGCGCTGCAGCAGCCGCAGCGCCGGCGAGCGGCGCGGCAGCCGGATGGAGACCGGGCGGCCGGGGACGAAGACCTCCTCCTCCTTCTTGGCCAGCGAGACGATGCGCTGCTGCGCCAGGTCCAGCGCCTCCAGCGCCTTGACCGCGGCGCCCAGCTGCCCCTTGCCTCCGTCGATCACCACCAGCTCGGGGAGCGGCTTCGCTTCCTCGATGCGGCGGCGGAAGTAGCGCGTCACCACCTCGTGCATGGAGGCGAAGTCGTCGTTGCCCCACTCCCCCTGGACCTTGAACTTGCGGTACTCGCCCTTGGACGGCTCGCCGTTCTCGAAGACCACCGCGGAGGCCACCACCTCGCTCCCCTGCGTGTGCGAGATGTCGAAGCACACGATCATCCGCGGCACCACGTCCAGCTCCAGCGTTTCCTGCAGCTCGTACAGCGCGTCCGGGGCGCGGCTGGCGGCGGCGCTCCCCATCAGCTTCCACTCCTCCAGCAGGTGCCGCGCGTTCTGCTCGGCAAGCTCCACCAGCCTCACCTTCTCGCCGCGCTGCGGGACGCGGCCGCGCACCGCCCGCCCGGCGCGCTCGCGGAGCAGCGCCTCCAGCAGCGGCCGGTCCTCGAAGTCCAGCGGAAAGAACACCTCCGGCGGGAGGTCGTAGCCGTCCACGCCGCTGCGCTGCGCGTAGAAGCGCGTGGCGAAGGTGGAAAGCACCTCCTCGTCCGGCTCGCCCTCCAGGTTCCCCAGGAACTGCGTCTCGCGCCCCAGCAGCTTGCCCTCGCGGATGCGGAGCACCACCCCGCAGCCGTCGGCGCCGTCGCGCGCCATGCCGATCACGTCGCGGTCGCCGCCTTCCAGGTCCACCACCGTCTGGCGCGCCTCCAGCGACTCCAGCGAGGCCAGCGCGTCGCGCAGCTCCGCCGCCCGCTCGAAGTCCATCTCCGCCGCGGCGGCCTGCATCTGCCCGCGGATGCGCTCCGCGGCGCGCCGGGTGTGGCCGCCCAGGATGTCCAGGATCTCGTCCATCATCTCGCGGTACTCGGCCTCGGTCTGGAAGGCCACGCAGGGCGCCCGGCAGCGGCCGATGTGGTAGTCCAGGCAGGGGCGCGCCGGCGTCTCGCGGGGAAGGTCGTAGCGGCAGGAGCGCACCGTGTACAGCTTCTTCACCAGCTCCACCGCGTGGCGCATGCGCCGCACGTCGGTGTACGGCCCGAAGTAGCGCGCCCCGTCGCGCTCCAGCCGCCGGGTGACCCACACGCGCGGGAACGCCTCCTGGACGGTGACCTTGATGTACGGGTAGGTCTTGTCGTCCTTGAGGCTGATGTTGAAGCGCGGGCGATTCTCCTTGATGAGGTTGTTTTCCAGGATCAGCGCCTCCGCCTCGGACCCCACCACGATGGTGTCGAAGTCCTCGATGCGCCGCACCAGCTCGCGCGTCTTCAGCGAGTGCTGCTGCGACGACGCGAAGTAGGAGCGCACGCGGGAGCGCAGCGACTTCGCCTTGCCCACGTAAAGCAGGTCCCCGGCGGCGTCCTTCATCAGGTACACGCCGGGGCGCTCGGGGAGGTGGCGGAGCTTGGACTTGAGGGCTTCCTGGGCCATGCGGCTGCGGCTGGTTTCGGTTGGGCTTCGGGCTCCGTCTGATACACCGCCGGAGCGCCGCGTTCCGGTCAGCGCCGGCCCAGCACGCGCCGGAAGCGACCCAGGAACGCGGCGGCCTCGCCGATCCCCAGCGCCGCCGTGACCCCGAAGTACACCGCCCCGAACGCCGCCACCGCCAGCAGCCCCAGCAGCAGCGGGTACAGCCCCGGGACGAGCAGCCGCACCCCCCACCCCGCCGCCGCGCCCAGCAGCGCCGCGCCGAACATCTTCGCCAGCGCCCCCGCCGGCACCCCCACGTCGCCCACGCGCGGCTTCAGCGTGCGGCGCAGCAGCCACCACTCGATCCACGCCGCGATCCCCGCGCCCAGCGCCAGCCCGAACACCCCCAGCGGGTGCCCCGCCACCCGCACGTGGCCCAGCGGCCCCGCCGGGAGCTGGAAGCGCCCCAGGTCCACGCCCTCGAACAGGAGCATCAGCGCGATCCCCAGCACCGCCGAGAGCGTCACCCGCACGGTGGCGTAGCGCGCCGGCGTGCGCGTGTCGCGGAGCGCGAAGTAGGTGGAGGAGAAGAGCCGCGACCAGGTGGACGCCAGCAGCCCCGAGGCGAGCCCCACCAGCGTCACGTACACCCACAGGGTGTCGTCGTGGTCGAACTCGCCGGTCTGGTACAGGGCGGCCACGATGACGTCGCCCAGCAGCAGGAAGCCCACGAACGAGGGGACGATGTAGAAGGAGATGCGCGACAGCGCCGCGTTGGCCCGCTCGCGCAGCACCTCCAGCGCGGCGCCGCGCTGCCGGGAAAGCTCCGGGAGCTCCGCCGCGGCCACCGACATCCCGAAGAGGCTCACCGGGAGCAGGTACAGCGTCATGGCGTAGGTGAGCGTGGACACCGCGCCGATGGCCAGCAGGCTCGCGAGGAAGATGTCCACGTAGCCGCTCAGCTGCACCACGCCGCGTCCCATGATGGCGGGGCCGGCGTTGCGGATGGCCTCGCGCACCCCCGCCAGCCGGGTGTTCCAGGAGATGCGCAGCGAGCGCTCCAGCCGGAACACCCAGGGGAGCTGCACCAGGAACTGGAGGGCGCCCCCCACCAGCGCGCCCCAGGCCATGGCGATCACCAGCCGCCCCGGCTCCATCCGCTGTCCGAAGACGAAGAGCGTGGTGATGATCGCCGCGTTCCACAGCACCGGCGCGAAGTAGGGGACGAAGAAGTACCGGTGGCTGTTGAGGATCCCCAGCGACCACGCCGAGAGCACCAGCACCCCGGTCATGGGGAAGATGATGCGCGTGATCTCGATGGTCAGCTCGCGCCGCACTCCCTCGTACCCGGGGAGGAACACGTCCGTGAGCAGCGGGGCGAAGACCACCCCCACCAGCGACAGCACCCCCGCCAGCGCCAGCAGCAGCGAGAAGATGGCGCCGGCGAAGCGTCCCGCGTCCTCCTCGCGCCCCTCGTGCAGCAGCTCCGAGTAGATGGGGATGAACGAGGCGCTGAGCGTCCCCTCCCCCAGCATGTTCTGGAGGAAGTTGGGCATGCGCAGCCCCGCCCGGAAGGCGTCGGCGTACAGCGAGGTCCCCAGGAACTGCGCGGTGACGCGCTCGCGGACCAGCCCGGCGACGCGGCTCAGCAGGATCCCCCCCGCCACCATGGCCGAGGCCGCCCCGCCGGAGCGCTTGGGCTGCGGGGGGGGGACTTCCATCAACAGCGTCTCGTCGGCCTGCGGGGGTGTGGCGTCGGGTGTCGTCATCGCTCGCTCGGCAGACCGCCCGCCCGGAGGTCACCGGGCGGGCGGCGGGTCGTGTCAGGTCGGGGACTGCGCCGGCACGGCCGGCGCGCCGGGGGACGGTGCACAGCGCAGGCCACCGCCCGGGACCGGCGTGCTACACCGGCTCCGCCAGGCGCTCCACGGCGTCGGCGCGCGCCCCGGCGTCCCCGCCGAGAGTCACCTGCATGCGCGCCGCGATCTCCCGCAGGAGGCCGGGGCCGTGCTCCGGGAGAAAGGAGAACACGGTGAGCACGCGCTCCTGCGGCTCGCCATGGGGGCGCAGCTCGGCGCGGGCGCGGCGCACGTCGCGCGCGACCTCGTCGCCCGTCCGGGCGGCGGCGGACACGATCTTCCGCTCCGCGTCCGCGGCCTCCAGCAGCGACCGGTTGCGCAGGCTCCCCAGCGCCCCCCGCAGCGTGGGGTCGATCGCCGCGGCCTCGTCCATCAGCCGCGCGTACCCGCCGGCGATCCCCTCCCGCAGCACCCGCAGCGCCCCGGCCACCTCCGCGGGGACGCGCTCCCGCGCCAGCCGGCGCAGCACCTCGTGCTCGGGCCCGTCCAGCTCCGCCACCCCCACGCCCGCCCGCTGCATCGCCCGCCGCGCCGCGCGGGAAACGAGCGTCACCGAGAAGCGGGGGTAGACGACCGGCATCCGCATCCCGAACTCGGCGAAGAGCGGACCGAGCTGGGCGAAGTAGGCCATCTCCCCCGGCCCGCCGACGTACGCCAGCGTGGGGAAGACGGCGCTCTCCACCACCGGGCGGAGGAAAACGTTGGGGCTGAACCGCGCCGGGTCGGCCGCGATCGCGGCGCGGACCTCGTCCGCGGAGAAGCTCTGCCGGGCCTCGCGGGCCACCCACCGGTCGCCCCGCGCGTACAGCCGCTCGCGCCCGGCGGGCCCGTGGTAAAAGACGTTCGCGCCCTCGGGGAGCACCACGACCTGGCCCTGGTACCCGGCGGCCAGCAGCGCCTCGGTGCGCTCCCGGAGGAGCGCCTCGTGCTCCCGGGTGCGCAGGACCGCGCCCTCCAGCACGTGCGCCGAGGCCCGCTTCAGCGCCGGGTCCGCGGCGTCGGTGACCAGCAGGTCGAAAGGGGCGAACAGCGCTTCGACGGTCCGGCGGAACGCGCCCGCGAACGTCGCTCCCGGCCGGTAGGCCTCTCGAAGCAGCGCGAGGTATTCGCGGGCAAAGGGTTGCCCGGCAAACGCATCGGCAAGCTCGTCGAAAGCGCTTTCGATCCCATCCCTGACCGTGCGGTCGCTCATCGGCAGCGGGACCGTGTCGTCCCCGGCCAGGCGGACGCGGCGCACCCGGCCCTCCCGGTCGAGCACGTCCGCGTGGTCCACCTCGGCCCAGTCGTGGTCCTCCGAGGCGGCCCAGAACACGGGGAGCACCACCACGCCCAGCTCGCGCTCCAGCGCCGCGGCCAGGCGCACGGCAGTGAGGATCTTGTGGACGGTGTAGAGCGGCCCGGTGAACAGCCCGGTCTGCTGGCCGGTGGTGACCACTGCCCCACCCTCCTCCACGAAGCGCGCCAGGCGCCCGGCGGCCGCGTCCGAAGTGGGCCGCAGCGCCGCCGCCGCCCGCTCCCGCTCCGCCCTGCCGAAGCGCCTGCCCACCTCCTCCAGCTTGGCGCGGAAGGCGGCCGGGTCCGAGGGGGAGCCGGCGTAGAACGACGGGGCGCTCCCCTCCCCCGCCAGGTAGTCGCGGACCAGGCGGGGCCCGCGGAGCGGCTCGACCACGATGTCCAGGTTCAGCGCAGCCTCCCTCATCAAGTTCACTCCCAGAACTGCTTTGAACGAACCGGCTCGGGCGTGCCCCCGGCTGCGCCGGGGTCGGGCTTCGGCTCCGTAGAGCAGCAAACAACGCTGCTCAACGGAGTCGAGCCCCGGCAAACTGCCGCCGGGTCTCGCCCCTTCGGGCCGAAATCCCTCACGCAGGTCCGCGCTGGCCCCCACCCGGCGGCCTTAGAGCCGCCACCCTCCCCCGTTCCGGGAGAGGGGAATCTCCATGCTGACGGTCCCTTGCCTGCGGCGTGTCGTGCTCCCCTCCCCCTTGCGGGGAGGGGCCGGGGGAGGGGGTTGCGGTCGCCGTTCCCGCAGTACCCCCCAAATCTTCTCGGAGGGAGACAGCCGGGCAGTTTCGGCTGGCTCACTCCGGCGCAGGGAGACCCACAGCAGTTCCGTGGGGCTCCCGGAGCCCGCGTAGGAAACAGGCCGGCTGTCTGGCCTGGTTCCGGAGCGGCCCGCCACCCCTACCAGAGCGCAAAAAAGTTACGCTTCGCGCCCTTTGTGGTACGGTTCGCCGCGCGCGATCGTCCCCGCCCGGTACAGCTGCTCGGTCAGCACCAGCCGCGCAAGCTCATGCGGCAGCGTGAACGCCGAGAGCGACAGCCGGTGCCGCGCCGTCCGCAGGATCTCGTCCGAGAGCCCGTACGCCCCGCCGATCACGAAGCTCGCGCCGGGGCTCCCCCGCACCGCCAGCTCCGCCAGGTACCGGGACAGCTGCTCGGAGCTCCACGGCTTCCCCGTCTCGTGCAGCGCCACCACCTCGCACCCGGCGGCCACGCGCGCCAGCAGCCGCTTCCCTTCCTCGTCGCGCACCCGCCCCGCCCCGCCGGCGCCCCGGTACGGCTCCTCCCGGACCTCCACCGCCTCGAAGGTGAAGTAGCGCCGGGTCCGCGCCTCGTACTCGACCACGGCCTCCGCGGCGGGTCCGCGCGACCTCCCCACGGCGAGCACCTGGACCTTCACCTGTCAGCGCCCCACCACGGTGTCGCGCAGGAAATGCTCGTTGTCGCGGTACGGGTGGTCCACGTTGTAGTGGAGCCCGCGGCTCTCCCGCCGCAGCCGGGCGCAGCGCACCACCAGCAGCGCCGTCTCCACCATGTTACGCAGCTCCACCAGCTCGGCGGAGGGGCGCGAGGCGGCCCAGACGACCGCGTTCTGCTCCGCGATGGCGTGGATGCGGGCCTCCGCGAACTCCAGCCGCTCGTCCGAGCGGACGATCCCCACCAGGTCCCACATCAGCGAGCGGATCTCCTCGCGGTCGTGCACCAGGAGCACCCCCTCGGGGTCGCCGCGCCCCCGCGGAGCGTCGAAGGCGGGGACGACGGAGGGCAGCGGCAGCCCGCCCAGCTCGTCCCGCAGCCGCACCGAGGCGCGGTGGGCGAACACCACGGCCTCCAGGAGCGAGTTCGACGCCAGGCGGTTCGCCCCGTGCACGCCGGTGCACGCCGTCTCGCCCGCCGCGTACAGGGCGCGCAGCGAGGTGCGGCCGTGCGTGTCCGTGAGCACCCCGCCGCACAGGTAGTGCGCCGCGGGGACCACGGGAAGGGGCTCCGCCAGCATGTCGATCCCCCGCTCCGCCGTTTCCCGCAGGATGTTGGGAAAGCGCGCGCGGATCTCCTCCGCCGCGATGGCGGAGCAGTCCAGCAGCACGTACGGGTCGCCGGTGCGCTTCATCTCCCGGTCGATGGCGCGGGCCACGATGTCGCGCGGGGCCAGCGGGCCCAGCGGATGGTAGCCGGCCATGAACGCCGTGCCGTCCATCCGCCGCAGCTCCGCCCCCTCCCCGCGCACCGCCTCCGAGATCAGCAGCGTCCGCTCGCGCGCCGGGTACAGCGCGGTTGGGTGGAACTGGACGAACTCCATGTTGGCGACGCGCGCCCCGGCCCGGTACGCCATCGCCACGCCGTCGCCGGTGGCGATCGCGGGATTGGTCGTGTGGCGGTACACCTGCCCGCACCCGCCGGTGGCCAGCAGCACCGCGCGGGCGAGGAAGGGTGCCACCTCGCCGCTCACCGGGTCCAGCACCAGCGCGCCGCAGCACCGCCGCCGCCCGTCGGGCCCCTCCTCCACCAGCAGGTCCACCGCCGCGTGGTCCTCCAGCACCTGGATGCGCGGCGACGCGGCCACGGCGGCCAGCAGCCCGCGCTCGATCTCGCGCCCCGTCAGGTCGTCCGAGCGCACGATGCGGCGGCGCGAGTGGCCGCCCTCACGCCCCAGCGACAATTCCGCGCCCTCGCGGGTGAACTCCACCCCGAAGGCGATCAGCTCGCGGACGCGCTCCGGGCCCTCCCGCACCAGCGTCTCCACGGCGTCCGGGTGGCACAGCCCCGCCCCGGCGACGAAGGTGTCCTCCACGTGCAGCGCGTACGAGTCGTCCGGCGAGAACACCGCGGCGATCCCGCCCTGCGCGTAGTTGGTGCTGGACTCCGGCCGCTCCTTCTTGGTGACCACCACCACGTCGGCGAAGCGCGCCGCCTTGAGCGCGAAGGACAGCCCGGCGATGCCGCTGCCGATGACGAGCACTTCTGTGGACGTCATGTCTTGGGCGGCTTTGGACGGCGGGTTCGGGCGTGCCCCCGGCTGACGCCGGGGTCGGGCTTCGGCTCCGTAACGCACGAAACAACCGTGCGTAACGGAGTCGAGCCCCGCGAAACTGCCCGCGGGTCTCGCCCCTTCGGGCCGAAATCCCTCACGCGGGGCGGGCGCTGGCATCCGCCGGGGCCCCCACCCGGCTCGCTTAGGCTCGCCACCCTCCCCCAATTCTGGGGGAGGGTTTCCTGTCGTTCCTGGATCTGCGCCGGGAGGTCGGGGGAGGATCCGCAGGCGGTGCGTTTGTTCGAAGCCAGCGTGATCCTGCCTTCGCTCCAGCGGCGGGCGAGTTTCGCACCGCCGGAGGAGCCTTCCCCGGCCGACCCCATACCCGGAGTCTGCCGGAGCGAGCCCGCTGAGAACCCGAGGACCTGCACCATCACCGCCGCCCCGCCTGGACCGCCGCATCCAGCGCGCGCAGCAGCGCGTCCTCGCCCGCGGTGAAGCGCACGCGCTGCGTCAGCACCCAGGCGCGGGCGGACGGGGAAAAAGGTCGCGCAGCTTCACGGCGTCCTTGTGCGTCATCACGATGGGCCGGCCGGCGGCGCGCGCCAGCAGCGCGGCCGCCTCGCCGGCGTCGAAGGCGTGGTGGTCGGGGAACGCGGCCAGCTCCACGGCCAGCCCCATCCCCCGCAGGTTCTCCGCGAACGGGCCCGGGTCCGCCAGGGCCGCCACGGCGAGCACGTCGTCCCCCGCGGCCAGCGGCGCCCACCCCGGCTCGCCTGCCAGCGGCACCAGGGCGTCCGGGGCGAGCCAGCACTCCGCGACGGGCACCCCCGGGGCGATCGCCCGCAGCTCCCCCGCGACCCGGGCGCCCTCCGCCTCCGGGGCCGACTTGCGGGTCGCGACGACCACGCCGGCGCGGCGCAGCGCGGACGCGTCCTCGCGCCAGGGTCCCCGCGGGAGGAGCCGGCGGCGCCCGGTCCAGCCCTCCACCGAGACCAGGACGACGTCCAGCTCCCGGGCGAGGGCCCGGTGCTGGAAGCCGTCGTCCAGCACCACCACGCCGCACCCGGACGCCGCCGCCTCGCGGGCCGCCCGGATCCGCCGCGCCGCCGCGAACACCGGCACCTCCGGGTTCAGCTCGCGGTGCACCTGCACCTCGTCCGCCCCGTAGCCGCGCAGCGCGATCGCGGGCCGCTCCCCGCGCTCCAGAAGCCGCGCCGCGATCCACGCGGCGACCGGCGTCTTCCCCGCCCCGCCGACGCCCACGTTGCCCACGCTGACCACCGGCACCGGCGCGCGGTCCGCGCGCAGCCAGCCCCGGCCGTAGGCAAGATTACGCGCCGCCACCGTCCCCCGAAAGAGAAGCTCCGCCGGGGCGAGCCCCGCGCCCAGCACCTTTCCGGGCAGCCCTGCCTCGCCCGCCCACCAGCGCCCCACCCAGGCGCGCGCCCTCACGCCCGCCTCCATGCCTCCTCGTCGTCCACCAGCGCAGTGAGCGCGTTCAGGCGCGCCTCCACGTCGCGCGCGATCTCCGCCAGCGCCGCCTCGTCCGCGCCGCGCGGGATCCACACCGGCTCGCCGTATGCCAGCCGCACCCGCGCGAAGGGCCTGGGGACCAGGAATCGGTCCCAGCTCCCGAACCACCACCCCCGGCTCGCGCCGCCCGCCGAGGGGATCACCGGCGCGCCCGAGAGCTGCGCCGCCAGCAGTGCCCCCGGCTTCATCACCGCCCGCGGTCCGCGCGGGCCGTCCGGCGTCACCGCCAGCGAGCGCCCGGCGCGGACGTGGCGCACCAGCTCCCGCAGCGCCCCCGCAGCGCGCCGGCTGCTGGAGCCGCGCACCGCCGTGTATCCCCACTTCTCCACGATGCGGGCGATGTACTCGCCGTCGCGGTGCTGGCTGACCAGCGTGACCAGCTCCTGGTGGCGGTTCCAGTACGTGCAGGGGAGGAGCCGCCCATGCCACAGCACGAAGACGACCGGCTTCCCCTCCCGGTGGAACCGCTCGAAGTTCTCCGTCCCCTTCTGCTCCACCCGGCAGCTGTCCAGCAGCGTGGAAAGCAGACCGCCCCCCGCCCCGGCGATCAGCCGCGTCTTCAGGTCGGCCGCCGGGACTCCATCCGCCGCCGCGCGCCCGCCGTCAGCCATCGTGCCCCAGCAGCCGCGCCGCGATCCGCGCCGTCCGCACCGCCGCGCCGCCCTCCCCCGCGCCGCCCTCCAGCTTCGCGCGGACACCCGCCAGCTTCGCCACCATCGCCCGCCGCTCGGGCGAGTCGCGGCGGATGAGCGGCAGGAGCGCGGCGGACAGCGCCTCCGGCGTGGCCTGGTCCTGCACGAACTCCGGGAACACCCGCTCCTCCGCGATCAGGTTCGCGAGCGCGATGTGGGGCACCTTCACCAGCCGCTTCGCCATCGCGTAGCTGAGCGGGTTCATCCGGTAGGCGACCACCCCCGGCGTCCCCGCGAGCGCCGTTTCCAGCGTGGTGGTGCCGGACTTCACCAGCGCCGCGTCCGCGTACTCCAGCAGCCCCGACGCGCTCGGCACGAGCGGCCAGCGCGCCCCGTCGTACACGGTAGCGTCGATGTCGCTGGGCACGCCGATCACCGGCTGCACGTGCGCGTCGCGGGCCACCACGCGCGCCGCCGCCTCCGAGAACAGTTCCAGGTGGCGGCGGAGCTCCTGCGGGCGCGACCCGGGGAAGAGGGCGAGGACGGGGCGCTCCGCGTCCACCCCGGCGGACGCGGCCCACTCGGCGCGCGATTCCGTGCGCGCGGGAAGGTCCAGCAGCGGGTGGCCCACGAAGACGGCGTTCACCCCCCGGTCGCGGAGGAACTTCTCCTCGAAGGGGAGCACCACGGCCACCACGTCGGCGTCGCGCGCCAGGTCGCGCGTGCGCTCGGCATGCCACGCCCATACCTGCGGGGCGATGTAGTACAGCACGGGAATCCCCCGCCCCTTCGCGTGCTTCGCGAGGCGGAGGTTGAAGCCGGGGTAATCGATGGGGATCACCAGGTCCACCCCCTCGCGCTCCAGCGCGGCGAACACCCGGCGCCGCAGCTCCAGGAAGAAGGGGAGGTGGCGGAGGACCTCCACGAAGCCCATCACCGCCAGCTCCTCCACCCCGGCGAGCAGTTCCACGCCCTCCGCCGCCATGCGCGAGCCGCCCAGCCCGATCAGGCGGACCCCCGGGAGCCGGGCACGCAAAGCGCGGGCGAGCCCGGCGCCGTGAAGGTCGCCGGAGGGCTCGCCCGCCGCGATGAAGAGGGTGAGGCCGCTCGAGGTCACCCGGGCAACCGGCCCAGGAGATACCACATCGCGCCCAGCACCACCACCAGGAGAATCAGCAGCCGCGTCGCCGAGGGAGGCGGCGTGCCTCCCTGGATGTTCGACGGCGGCTTCCTACGCCGGCTGCCAGGAGGAAACATCGTGCTCGATCCGGCCCATGATGTCCAGCGCGACGCCCAGCGCCTGCCGCCCGTCGCGCCCGCTCACCACCACCGGCGCCTCGCCGCGCACCGCGCGGACCCACGCCTCCAGCTCCGCGCGAAGCGGCTCCGTGCCGTCGCCGCGCAGCTCCACCCGGTCCACCAGCCCAAGGAGCGCCGCCGGCCCCACCTCCCCCTCCGGGATGCGCGCCCCCTTCTTGAGGCGCAGGAACTCGCCCGTGCCGGCCGCCAGGTCCAGCGAGATGTAGCCGGAATTCTGGAAGAAGCGGATCTTCCGCGTCCGCTCCATGGACACGCGGCTCGCCGTGATGTTCGCCACCGCCCCGTCCGCGAACTCCAGGCGCGCGTTGGCGATGTCCACGTTGGGCGTGAGGATGGGGACCCCCACCGCCCGCACCGACGACACCTCGCTCCCCACCAGGCTGAGCACCAGGTCGATGTCGTGGATCATCAGGTCCAGCACCACCGCCACGTCCGTCCCCCGCCCCGCGAAGGGCGCCAGCCGGTGCGACTCCACGAAGCGCGGCACGTCCAGGTACGGCTCGCAGGCCCGCAGCGCCGCGTTGAAGCGCTCCACGTGCCCCGTCGCCACCAGCACCCCCGCCGCCGCCGCCGCCGCCACGATGCGGTCCGCCTCCTCCAGCGTGGAGGCGATGGGCTTCTCGATCAGCAGGTGGACGCCGCGGTCCAGCGCCGCGAGCGCCACGGCCGCGTGCTCCGTGGTGGGGACGGCGACCACCGCCGCCTCCACCCTGTCCAGCAGCTCCTCCAGCGACGCGAACACGAGGACGCCCAGCTCATCGCCCACCTTCGCCGCGCGGGCGGGGTCCGCGTCGAACACCCCCGCGAGCTGCGCCCCGGCCACCTCGCGGAGGATGCGCGCGTGGTGGAAGCCCAGCGAGCCTACCCCTACGACGCCGACCGGGACCGCCGGGCCGGTCAAACCGACACCCCCCGCTCGCTCCGCTCGAAGAACGCCAGGAACACCTCCACCTCCGGGATGTCGCGCAGCTCCTCGCGGGCCCGGGCCAGCGCCTGGGTGGTGTTGTGCGCCGAGGCGAAGAACAGGCGGTAGGCGCGCTTCAGCTCGCGCCGCACCTCCTCCGAGAAGCCCCGCCGCTGCAGCCCCACCGAGTTGAGCCCGTACAGCTGCAGGGGGATCCCGGCCGCCTTGACGTACGGCGGGACGTCCTTGGCGATGCGCGACTGGCCGCCCACGAAGGCGTGCTGTCCGATGCGCACGAACTGGTGGATGGGCGTCATCCCGCCCACGATCACCCAGTCCTCGATCGCCACGTGCCCCGCCATGTTCACGGCGTTGGACAGGATCACGTGGTCGCCGATGCGGCAGTCGTGCGCCACGTGGACGTACGACATCAGCAGGCAGTCGCTCCCCACGGTGGTCACCCCGCTCGCCGCGGTCCCCCGGTTGAGCGTGGCGTACTCGCGGATGTGGGTGCGGTCTCCCACCACCAGGCGCGTGGGCTCGCCCCGGTACTTGAGGTCCTGAGGCGCCGTCCCCAGGACAGCGCCCTTGGACAGCACGCACTCCGCCCCGATGGTGGTGTCGCCCTCGATCAGGACGTGCGGGCCCACCTGCGTCCCCGCACCGATCCGGGCCTCCGGGCCCACGATGCTGAACGGCCCGACGGATACCCCCTCGCCCAGCTCCGCGGCTTCGTCGACGAGGGCGGTGGGGTGGATGTCTATGCCGCGGCGGGAAGGAAGCACCATGGCGCGGCTCTCAGCGATCGACGACACGGGCCATCATCTCCGCTTCGGCGACCACGTGCCCGTCGACGGTCCCGACCCCCTTCATCCGGCAGGTGGCGCCGCGGATCTGCAGCACCTCCACCTCGAAGCGGATCTGGTCGCCCGGGGTCACGGGGCGGCGCCATTTCACGTTGTCCAGCGACATGAAGTAGACGATCTTGTCTTCCAGGTTCTCCATCGCCTCGAGCACCAGCAGGCCGCCCACCTGGGCCATCGCCTCGATGATGAGGACCCCCGGCATCACCGGCCGGCCGGGGAAGTGGCCCACGAAGAACGGCTCGTTGATGGTGACGTTCTTGAGGCCCACGATCCGCTTGCGCTCCTCGAACTCCACCACCCGGTCCACCAGCAGGAACGGGTAGCGGTGCGGCAGGTACTGCGAGATCTGCTCGATGTTGAGGATGGGCCGGGCGAGCGCCTTCTTTTCCTGGCGGGCCACCAGCTCCCGCGCCAGCGCCACGTTCCCCCGGTGCCCCGGCCGCTCCGCGACCACGTGCGCAGCAAGGCGCGCGCCCACCAGCGCCAGGTCGCCCACCACGTCCAGCGCCTTGTGGCGCACGAACTCGTCCGCGAAGCGCAGCTCGGCCCCGCCCAGCACGCCCGTCTCGGAAAGGACCACCGCGTTGTCGACCGTGCCGCCCTGCGCCAGCCCGCGCTCCCGGAGCTCCGCCACCTCGCGCTCGAAGCAGAAGGTGCGCGCCGGCGCCACCTGCGTCCCGAAGCTGTCCCGGGCGATGCGGAACGATCCGAACTGCCGCCCGATGAGCGGGTGCTCGAACTCGATGGTGGTCGACACCCGGTAGTCGGGCGAGGGCGCCACCACGTAGCTCGACACCTTGTCGTTCACCGAAAAGGTCTCGCCCACCACCAGCACGCGCGCCGGGGCGTCCTGCTCCTCCACGCCCGCCTCCAAGAGCAGGTCGAAGAACAGGCTCGCGCTCCCGTCCCCCGCCGGCGGCTCGTGGCCGTCCAGCTCCACGTACAGGTTGTCGATCCCCAGCGCCACGGCCGCGGAAAGCACGTGCTCCACGGTGTGGACGCGGGCCTCGCCCACCCCGATGGTGGTGCCGCGGTCCGTGTCCACCACGTGGGCGACCAGCGCCGGGACCTCCGGCGAGCCGGGAAGGTCCGTGCGCCGGAAGACGATCCCGGTGTGTACCGGGGCGGGGAGGAAGCGGAGTCGGGTGCGGGCGCCGGTGTGCAGCCCCACTCCCTCGGCCTCGCGCGCCGCCCTGATGGTGTTCTGTCTCGGTGTGCTCATCCGTATCGAAAAGACCGCCGCGGCGGGTCAGCCCTGCTGTTTGGTTTCTCCGTCCCCCCCGAACACCGCCCGCTCCAGGCGGCGGACCTGCTTCACCAGCTCCGGGAGCCTGAAGACGAGCGCGCTCACCCGCATCGCCTCGCGGTGGGGCCGCGCCGGGTAGCCGGACACCGTTTCCCCGGCGGCCACGTCGCCGATCACCCCGGCCTGGCCGCCCACCCGCGCGCCCGCGCCGATGGTGATGTGCCCCTGCACCCCGGCCTGCCCCCCGAGCACCGCGTAGTCGCCCACCGTGGTGCTCCCCGAGATCCCCACCTGCGAGACCACGATCACGTGGCGGCCGATCCGGCAGTTGTGCCCGATCATCACCAGGTTGTCGATCTTGGTCCCCCGCCCCACCACCGTGTCGCCCACCGAGCCGCGGTCGATGGTGACGTTGGCGCCGATCTCCACGTCGTCCTCGATCACGCAGCCGCCCACCTGCGGCACCTTGCGGTGCGCGCCGTCCACGAAGGCGTAGCCGAAGCCGTCCGCCCCCAGGCGGGTGCCGGAGTGCACCGAGCAGCGCTCCCCCACCGTCACCCCGCGGTACAGCGTCACGTGCGCGTGAAGCACCGAGTCCGCCCCCACCGTGCACCCGTCGCCCACCACGGTCTGCGGCCCGATCCGGGCCCGGGCGCCGATGCGCACCCCGCGGCCGATCACCGCGCAGGCCCCCACGACCGCCCCCTCCCCGATCTCCGTCCCCTCCCCCACCACGGCGGTGGGGTGGATCCCGGGCGGCTCCACCGGCTCCGGGTACAGCACCGGGAGGACCGCCGCGAGCGCGGCGTGCGGGTCGTCCACCCGGATGGCCACCGTCCCTGCCGGAGGCTCGGCGTCCAGTTCGCGCGCCAGGAGCACCGCCCCGGCGGAGGACGCAACAAGATACGGGAGGTAGCGGGGGTTGGCAACGAACGACAGGTGCCCGGGGCCGGCGGCGTCCAGCGCCGCCACCCCGCCCACGCGGCGGGAGGCGTCGCCCAGGACCTCGCCGCCCACCAGGGCCGCGATCTCGGAAACGGATAGCTCCGGCATGATTTTCGGCTCCAAACAGAAACGTGCCTGCGGCCCCCGGAGGGACCGCAGGCACAGGGATCGGGCGAGCGACCCGCTTACGGCCGCCGCGCGGGCGGGGTCTGCGCCGCCGGCGGCTGCGCGCCCTGCGGCGCCGGGGGCGACGCCAGGAGCCGCTGCCGCACCGTGTCGCTCAGGTCCAGCGCGGGGTCGGCGGCGATCAGCCCGCTCTCGCCCACGCTGAAGATCATGGAGTAGCCCTGCTGCGAGCGGATCTGCTCCACGATCTCGGGAATGCGGCGCACGTACGGCTGCACGACCAGCTGCAGCGCCTGCTCCTTCTGCTCCGCCGCCTGCTGCAGCGGCTGGAGCTGCTGCTGGTACTGCTGCATGGTGGTCTGCAGGCGCTGCTGCTCCTGCGTGCGGCGCTCCGCCGTGGTGGTCACCGGCAGGGCATTGAACGCCGCCTGCATGGTCTGGAACTGCCGCCCCAGCGAGTCGGCGCGGGTCTGGTACGTCCCCGCCGCCGCCTGCAGCTCCTGCAGCGCGCGCGACGCGGCGGGGATCCCGGCCAGGATCTTGTCGGTGTTCACGTAGCCGAACTTGGGGGTCTGGGCCGATGCAGTGCCCACTCCCGCGAGGAGAGCCAGCGTCAGCAGGCCGCTGACGGACAGAAAACGCTTCATTCAATCGCTCCGTTGATGGGTCAGAAGCCCTGACCGAACTTGAAGTGCACCTCCCACCCCGGATTCGGCTTGTCGAACCCGTACGCCAGGTCGAGCCCGATGGGGCCGAAGGGGGTCACCACCGTCCCCCCGAACCCGGCGCCCCTGTACAGCCGCGTCGGGTTGAACTGCTCCGCCGTCCGCCACACGTTCCCCGCGTCGCCGAACGCCGACACCGAGAGCTGGTCGTTGATCCGGACCGCGTACTCCGCCGACACCGTGAAGAACGAGCTCCCCAGGCACTCCAGGCGGAACTGGCTGCCGCACGACTCGTCGAAGCCCAGCGCCGTGATGGAAGCGTCCGGGTAGCCGCGGAGCGGCTGGCCCAGGCGCGTGCCGCCCGCGTAGAACTGCTCGAAGGGGAAGAACGACGCGTCGCCGAAGATGGTGCCCGCCCGCGCGTTGAGCCCCAGCGCCAGCCGGATGGGCCGCTGCCCCGGCGCCGAGCCGCCCAGCCGCCCCACGGGCACCCACCACTCCAGGTCGCCGAACACCTTCTGGAAGTTGCCGTTGCCGCCCAGCGGGCCGCCGGTCTGCTCCACCGACAGCGACTGCCGCGTCCCCGAGACCGGGAACATGGGGTGGCTCTTGGTGTCGCGGGTCAGCGCCAGCGACAGGCTGCTCGCCAGCGCGTCGCCCAGGCACTCGATCTCCGTCGACTCCCCCGAGCACTCGTCGTCGCTCGACCCGTCGTACGCCGTCTCCGAGAGCGAGTACCCCAGGAAGGCCCGCGTCCGGAAGAGCCCCGGGACCGGGAAGCCCACCTGAAGCGAGCCGCCCGTGCGCAGCCGGCGCACGTTGCCGAAGGTGTAGAAGCGGTCGCCGGTGTGGAACACGGAGCCGCTGAGCGAGTTGCGGCTTCCGAAGATCGCCGGGTCCGTGTACGACGCCTCCACGTTGCTCCGCCCCAGCCCGTACTCGGCGCGCAGGTTCGCCTGCTTCCCCTGCCCGAAGAGGTTCGGCTGGCCGTAGCTGATGTACCCCGAAAGACCGCCGCCCCGCCCGGCGTAGCTCCCGCCGATCGTGGTGCCGAAGCTGATCTGCCCCGTCTGCTTCTCCTTGACGTGGAAGGTGATGTCCACCTCCCCCGTCTCCTGGATCGGGCTGATGTCCGGCGTCGGCATCGGCGTCTCGAAGAAGCCGAGCCCGCTGATGCTGTTGTAGCTGGCGATCAGCCGCTCCTCGTTGTACACGTCGCCCGGGAGCACCAGCAGGCGCTCGCGGATCACCGACTCGTGGGTGAAGGTGTTCCCCTCGATGGCGACCCGGCGGATGTAGAACGGCTGCCGCTCCGACACCGCCCAGGTGACGTTCACCACCGGCGGCTCGCCCGGCGTCGTGGCCGGGACCCGCCGCACGATCGGCTCCACCTGCGCGTACAGGTAGCCCTCGTTGCTGTACATCTTGCGGAGCTCGGCCGTGGCGTCGTCCAGCGCCGCGCGGTCGAAGACCTCCCCGCGCTCGCGCTCCCCGCCCCCGCCGAAGGGCAGCCCCAGCACCGAGCCGCGCTCCACCGTGTACAGGCGCTTCACCTGGTCGGTGGGAAAGTGCGAGTTGCCCTCCACCCGGAACTCGCCCAGGCGGTACTGCGCCCCCTCGCTGACGTCCACCACCAGCTGCGCCTTGCCCGTCTGCGGATCCACCACCAGCGTGTCCGAAAGGACCGCGAAGTCGATGTATCCACGCGCCCCGTAGAACTCCGGCAGGCGCTCGCGCAGGTCCGCCTGGAAGGTCTCGCGGTCGAACTGGCCGGAGCGGAACCAGAGGAACCCTTCCGGCTTGGTGCGCATCGCGTCCTGAAGCGCCCCGTCCGCGAAGGCCTGGTTGCCGCGGAAATCCACGTCCGCGATCGCCAGCCGGTTCCCCTCGCGCACGTTGAAGGTCAGGCGGAAGGCCCCGGCCGGGCTCTGCACGGGCGTCAGCGTGGTGTCGATGGACGCCACCTGGAGCCCCTGCTTGGCGAGGAGGTCGCGGATCATCTGCTCCGTCCGCACCACCTGCGCCGGGTTGAGCGGCTGGTTCTCCTTGATCCCCACGGTGTCGCGCACCGTGCTGGCGCTGACGCTCTCCAGCCCCTTGAAGTCCACCTGCGCCACCAGCGGCCGCTCCACCACCTGGATGACCAGGGTGACGCGGGCCGGATCGCCGCGGGAAAGGATCTCCACCGACTCGAAGTTGCCCGTCGACATCAGCCGGCGGATCGCCGTCTGGATCTCGGGGCCGCGCAGGACCGAGCCCGGGCGCAGGCCGGAGGTGGTGCGGACCACCGCCTCGGCCACGCGCTGGTTGCCGCGGACGAGCACCGAGTCGAGCACGGCGCTCGGCTGCTGTGCGGGAGCTGGGGCGGGAGTCGGTTCCTGGGCGCGGGCGGAAAGGGTGCCCACGCCGATCATGAGAATGGAGAGGAGGGCCGCGGTTCCCGCGACCCTCCCCGTCCGGCTGCCGAATCGGGACATTACGTCTTGGATGAAGAGGGAACCCTGAACGCAAGCGACTGCCGATCGTCGGAGACGGACACCTCCACCTCGTCTCCCGGCGAGAACTCAGCCAGAAGGATCTTCTCGGAGAGAGGATCCTCCAGGTAGCGCTGGATCGCGCGCTTGATCGGTCGGGCGCCGAACTTCTCGTCGTACCCGTGCTCGATCATGAAGTTCACCGCGTCGTCGGTGAGCTTCAGCTTGAGCTCCTCCTCCTTGAGGCGGTTGTCCACGTCGGCCAGGAGGTTGTGGATGATCTGGCCGATCTCCTCGCGGCTGAGCGCGTGGAAGATGATCGAATCGTCCAGCCGGTTGATGAACTCCGGGTTGAACGCGCGCTCGATCTCCTCCTTGATCTTCTCCTCCATGCGGTCGAACTGGGTCTGGTTGGTCTGGGTGTGGAAGCCCAGCCCCGAGCCCTTGCCGATGTCGCGGGCGCCCAGGTTGGAGGTCATGATGATAACCGTGTTCTTGAAGTCGATCACCCGGCCGTAGTTGTCCGTGAGGTGCCCCTCGTCCAGCACCTGCAGGAGGATGTTGAACACGTCCGGGTGCGCCTTCTCGATCTCGTCCAGGAGCACCACCGAGTACGGCTTGCGTCGCACCGCCTTGGTGAGCGTCCCCGAGTCCTCGTAGCCCACGTACCCCGGAGGCGCGCCGATCAGCCGCGACACGGAGAACTTCTCCATGTACTCCGACATGTCCACGCGGATCAGGGCGTCGCGGTCCGCGAACAGGAACTCCGCCAGCGCGCGCGCCAGCTCCGTCTTGCCCACGCCCGTGGGCCCGGCGAAGATGAACGAGCCGATGGGGCGGCGCGGGTCCTTGAGCCCCGCCCGGGAGCGGCGGATCGCGCGGGAGATCGCCTTGATGGCGCGGTCCTGCCCGATGACCCGCTTGTGGAGCTCCTCCTCCATGTTGATGAGGCGCGCGGTCTCCGCCTCGCGGAGGCGGGTGACCGGGATCCCCGTCCACCGGGACACGATGAATGCCACGTCGTCCTCGGTGAGGGCGGGGCGGTGCGTGCGGCGCTCCTCCTCCCAGGCCTTTTCCTTCTCCTGGATCTCGCGCTGCAGCTCGCGCTCGTGGTCGCGCAGCTCGGCGGCGCGCTCGAAGTCCTGGTCGCGGATCGCCTCGTCCTTCTTCTCGGCGATCTCCTCCACCCGCTTCTTCAGCTCGGCCACCTCCGGCGGCGGCACCTGCGTCGCGAGGCGGGCGCGGGCGCCGGCCTCGTCGATCACGTCGATCGCTTTGTCCGGGAGGAAGCGGTCGGTGATGTAGCGCTCCGATAGCTTCACCGAGGCCTCGATCACCTCGTCGGTGATCACCACCCGGTGGTGGTCCTCGTAGTGGCTCTTGAGCCCCTGGAGGATCTGCACCGCCTCCTCCACCGAGGGCGGGTCCACCGCGACGGTCTGGAAGCGGCGCTCCAGCGCGCCGTCCTTCTCGATGTACTTGCGGTACTCGTTCAGCGTGGAGGCGCCCACGCACTGCAGCTCGCCGCGCGCGAGCGCCGGCTTGAGCATGTTGGAGGCGTCGATCGCGCCCTCGGCGGCGCCGGCGCCCACCAGCGTGTGCAGCTCGTCGATGAACAGGATGATGTTCTTGTTCTGCGAGATCTCGTTCATCACCGCCTTGAGCCGCTCCTCGAACTGGCCGCGGTACTTGGTCCCGGCGATGACGGCCGCCATGTCCAGCGAGAGCACCCGGTAGTCGCGGAGCGAGTCCGGGCACTTGCTCTCGGCGATGAGCTGCGCCAGCCCCTCGACGATGGCGGTCTTGCCCACGCCCGGCTCCCCGATGAGGACCGGGTTGTTCTTCTTGCGCCGGGAAAGGATCTCCATGACGCGCTCGATCTCCTCGGCCCGGCCGATGGTGGGATCGAGCTCGCCCTGGCGGGCCAGCTCCGTGAGGTCGCGGCAGAAGTGGTCCAGCGCGGGGGTCTTGGACTTCTTCTCCCCCTTGGGCGTGCTGGAGCTCCCCAGCGACGACGAGGTGCTGGGCGCGGCCTGCGCGGCGTTGGGCTCCGAGCCCAGGAGCTTCAGCGTCTCGCGGCGCGCGTCCTCCAGGGTGATCCCCAGCTGCCCCAGGACCTCGGCCGCGATCCCCTTCTCCTCGCGAAGCAGGCCGAGCAGCAGGTGCTCGGTGCCCACGTACGAGTGGTTCAGCTCGCGCGCCTCGGCCATGGCGAACTCCAGCACCTTCTTGGCGCGGGAGGTATACGGGAGCTCGCCCAGGGCGATGGTCGCCTTGCCGCGGCGCACCGATTCCTCCACCCGCTCCTGGATCTGCTCCAGGTCCACCGAAAGGTTCTGCAGGACCGCGGCGGCCACTCCCTCACCCTCGCGGATGAGCCCGAGCAGGATGTGCTCGGTCCCGACGTAGTCGTGCTGGAGCCGGATCGCCTCCTCGCGGGCCATCGCGAGTACCTTCCGTACCCGGTCTGTGAAGTTGTAGTTCATTGTGCCCCTTCGTTGCGAAGCATCCGTCTAGCGAGAAGGCAGGCTACTTCGGGAGCTCGCCGTCGTCCCCTTCGGGAGACGGGTCACCCTCCTGAGCCAGGATCCGCCTGACGTAGGCGGCGCGGTACACGTCGACCTCCCCCTCGGGGAGGACTCCACCAGCCATCTGCTCGAGGTGAGCAGCCTGCGTGAAGATCATGATGCGGTTCAGCGAGTATACACTGAGCCCCGGGAGAAGTGCCAGCCCCACGCCCAGCCGCACGCCGCTCAGCAGGTTCATGACCTCCTCGAACGAGATGGACCTCGCGTGCCGCAGCAGGCCGTACGCCCTCCACACCTTGTCCTCGATCACCGTGGGCGCGTCCCGCAGCAGGACGGTGCGCGCCTGCACCTCGTACTGCACCACCTGCTGCACGATCCGCTGCAGGTGGTCCACCAGGTCCTCTTCCGTCTTCCCCAGCGTGGTCTGGTTGGAGATCTGGAAGAAGTTCCCCACCACCTCGGACCCCTCCCCGTACAATCCCCGGAACGTCAGCCCCACCTGCGAGATCCCCTGCAGCACCTTGCCGATCTCCTGCGTCAGCACCAGCCCCGGCAGGTGGATCAGCACCGAGGCCCGCAGCCCGGTCCCCACGTTGGTGGGGCACGAGGTCAGGTACCCGAACTCGGTGTGGAACGCGTAGGGGAGCCGCCCCCCCAGCTCCTCGTCCAGCCGGTCCACCAGCCCCCACGCGTCGCGGAGGCGGAAGCCGCTCACCAGCCCCTGCAGGCGCAGGTGGTCCTCCTCGTTCACCATCACGCTCACGCCGTCGCGGTCGGCCAGGATCAGCGCCGCGTGCGACGGCGGCCGCCCCCCGCCCCCCTCCACCATCTCCTTGCTCACCAGGTGCCGCTCCAGCAGCAGCTGCCTCTGCGTGGCGTCCAGCGACGGGATGGCGATGGCCGCCCCGTCGCGCAGCGAATCCGTGGCCTCCGCGGCTTCGCGGGCCAGGTGCAGCACCGCGCGGCGGTCGGGCTCGGTGGCCCGCAGCCCGAAGCGGTACCCTTGAAGATTTCGTGCCAGCCGCACGCGCGTGGACAGCACGATGTCCGACTGGGGACCCTCGGCGTCCAGCCACTCCAGACCGCCCTCCGGCGGCGTCTTCACGTCCTGCATCGGCGTTGCTCCGTGCTTTTCAACAACTTTGAACGGAAGGGTTTGGGCGTGCCCCCGGCTGGCGCCGGGGTCGGGCTTCGGCTCCGTAGCAAACGATACCGCCGTTTGCAACGGAGTCGAGCCCCGGCGGAAACAGCCCCGCCGGGTCTCGCCCCTTCGGGCCGTAATCCCTCACGCGACGGGCCCCGCGTTTCAGTTGCAGCCCGTTCCCTGTTCCCTATTCCGCCGCGTCGGCGCGCCGGATCTGGTCTCGCAGCACCGCCGCCCGCTCGAAGTCCTCCGACTCCACCGCGCGGGCCAGGCTGCGCCGGAGGCTGGCCACCCGCGCGGTGCGGTCGGTGGCGCGCGGGTCCGGCGGCAGGTAGACCTTGCCCATGTGCTGGGTGCCGCCGTGCAGCTTGCGCAGCAGCCCCCGCAGGTGCTGGTCGAAGTGCGCGTAGCAGTGCGGGCACCCCAGCCGTCCCGTGCGCTTGAAGTCGTTCATGGTGAGGCCGCAGAACTCGCACGCGCCCACCGCGGTGCCGGACCCCACGGCGAGCCCCTTCCCCATCTGCGCCAGGAAGTCCGTCAGCGGGGCGGTCTCGGCGCTGTCACCCGTGTCCAGCCCCATCTCCTCCGCGCACGAGTCGCAGAGGTGGCGGGTGATCATCTCGTTGCTGACGATCTGCGTCAGGTGGACCTTGGCCGGGTTCTTCCCGCAGTTTTCGCACTGCATTCTCGGTCGCGCGCTACGCGTCTGATGTGGCGGAGGGCTCAGCCCCCCCAGGGCCCCGCCGGCATCTCCTCCCGCTCCGTTTCCGCGGGGACCAGCCTGCCGGCGTGGAGCCGCAATACCCGGTCCGCCCGCGCGGCCAGGTCCAGGTTGTGGGTGACCAGGATCATGGCGGCCGCGTTCTCGCGGCTCACCTCGAAGAGCAGGTCGTGGAGCCGCTCGCCGGTGGGCGGGTCCAGGTTCCCGGAAGGCTCGTCCGCCAGGAGGAGCACCGGGTGCGTGACCAGCGCCCGCGCGACGGCCACCCGCTGCTGCTCGCCGCCCGAGAGCTGCCCCGGCTTGTGCTCCAGCCGGGGCTCCAGCCCCACGCGCGCCAGCATGGAGCGCGCCCGGTCCCGCGCCTCGCGCGGCGCCGTGCCCCCGATGAGGAGCGGCATCATCACGTTCTCCAGCGCGGAAAACTCGCGCAGGAGGTGATGGAACTGGAACACGAAGCCGATCCGCTCGTTCCGCAGGGCGGCGAGCTCGTCCTCCTTCAGCCGGGCCAGCGCGCTCCCCCCCACGTGCACGTCGCCTCCGGTGGGAACGTCCAGCCCGCCCAGGATGTGCAGCAGGGTGGACTTCCCCGCCCCGCTCTGACCGATCACCGCGATGGTCTCGCCGGCGGAAACGTCCAGCTCCACGCCCTCCAGGATCTGAATGGGGGTGCCGTCCCCGCCCACGTAGCGCTTGGAGATGGTGCGCGCCAGGACCGCGGGAGCATCCGTGCGCTCACTCATGACGGATCGCCTCCACCGGGAGGAGCGCCGCCGCCTGCCGCGAGGGGTAGAGCGTCGCCACGAACGAGATCGCCACGCTGGAGATCAGGATCACCAGCACGTCCACCGGGTCCCAGGCCACCGGCAGGTGGTCCACGAAGTACACGTCCCCCGGGATCTTGATCAGCTCGTAGCGGTCGATCACCCAGGTCAGGACCAGGCCGCCGGCCGCGCCCAGGGTGGACCCCACGACCCCGATCACCAGCCCCTGCAGCATGAAGATCTTCTGCACTCGCTTCGAAGTGAGCCCCATGGACTTGAGGATCCCGATCTCCCGCGTCTTGTCGGTGACCACCATGATGAGCGTGGAGATGATGTTGAACGCCGCCACGATCACGATGAGGAGGAGGATGACCATCATCGCCAGCTTCTCCAGCTTGAGCGCGGAGAAGAGCGACGAGTTCATGGACTTCCAGTCCTCGGCGCGGTAGGGGTAGCCCAGCGTCTTCTCCAGCTCGCGCCCCACCAGGTCCGCGTTCATGGGGTCGGGGACGCGCACCTCCAGCCCCGACACGGCGTTGCCCAGGTTGGCGACCTCGCGGCCGGCCGCCAGGGTGGTGTACATGAACTTGTTGTCGTACTCGTACATCCCCGTCTTGAAGCGGCCCGCCACCTCGAACTTGCGCATGCGCGGCTGCAGCCCGCCCAGCGGGGTGGTGGTGGCCCCCTGCATGGAGATGACGTCCACCACGTCGCCCTCGTACAGCCCGAAGCGCTCCGCCAGCGAGGCACCCACCAGGAGCGGCGGGTACCCGGACCGGGTCTCGCCCAGCCGCGCCTCTCCCCGGCGGATCATCCCCACGATGTCCGTCACGGGCGGGCCCGCGGCGCCGGGGTCGATCCCACGCAGGATGGCGGCCTCGGCATAGCCCGCGCGGTTGGTGAGCCCCACCTCGGTGTGAACGAAGGGGGCTGCGGCCGTGACCCCGGGTACCCGCCGCACCTTTTCCAGCGTCGGCTGCCACGCGTCCAGCCGCATGGTCTCGCCGAAGGTGGTGAGCCAGATGTGCGGGTTGGTTCCCAGGATCTTGTCGCGCAGGTCGGTCTGCAGCCCCGTCATCACCGCGGTGACGATGATCAGCGCCATGACCCCCACCGTCACCCCGCCGATGGAGATGGCGGTGATGAGCGACAGGAAGCGCGTGCCGCGGCGGGACGCCAGGTAGCGCCGGCCGATGTACCACTCCAGGTTCACGGACTCCTCCGCATGGACGGGCCGGCCCTCATTCGGGCCGCATCGTCGGGAACAGGATCACGTCTCGAATCGACGTCCGGCCGGCCAGGATCATGGCGAGGCGGTCCACGAGTCCTCCGGGTCAGCCATGGTGCACTCCGCCGAACTCCCTCAGATAAGCCTTGATGAACGGGTCCAGGTCGCCGTCCATGACCTTCTGCACGTCCGGGAGCTTGAGCTCCGTCCGGTGGTCGTTGACCATGGTGTACGGCTGGAAGACGTAGGAGCGGATCTGGCTCCCCCAGCCGATGTCGGTCTTGGTGGATTCCAGCTTCGCCTTCTCCTTCTCCTGCTCCTCCAGCGCGCGCTGGTAGAGCGCCGCCTTGAGCATCTTCATGGCGGTCGCCCGGTTCTTGTGCTGCGAGCGCTCCTGCTGGCACGCCACCACGATCCCCGACGGGAGGTGGCGGAGCCGGACGGCGGAGCTGGTCTTGTTGACGTGCTGGCCGCCGGCGCCGGAGGCGCGGTACACGTCCATCTCGATGTCCTCCTCCCGGATCTCGATCTCGATGGTGTCGTCCACCATGGGGTAGACGAAGACCGAGGCGAAGGAAGTGTGCCGCCGCGCCTGCGAGTCGAACGGGGAGATGCGCACCAGCCGGTGCACGCCCCGCTCCGCCCGAAGATAGCCGTAGGCGTACTGTCCGCGGATCTCCAGGGTTGCGGACTTGATCCCGGCCTCGTCGCCCTCCTGCCGGTCGAGCAGCTCGACCTCGAAGCCGCGCCGCTCCCCCCAGCGCCCGTACATGCGCAGGAGCATCTCGGCCCAGTCCTGAGACTCGGTGCCGCCCGCGCCCGGGTGGATGGTCAGGAGCGCATCGCGGTGGTCGTCCGGTCCCTGGAGCATGTTGCGCAGCTCCAGGTCCTCCAGGCCGGCCCCCACCGCCTCCACCTCGCGCTCCCATTCCTCGGCGAGTTCCGCGTCCTCCTCCACCGCGAGCAGCTCGCCCAGCTCGGTGAGGTCCTGCACCTTGCCGGTGAGGCGGGCCCAGGGGTCGGTCCAGGCCTTCACCGCGTTGGCCTCGGCGATCACCTCGCGCGCCTTGTCGGCGTCGTTCCAGAACGCCGGGTCGCCCATGCGGGCCTCCAGCTGCCTCAGCTTCTCCTGCTTGGCAGCAACGTCAAAGAAACCCCCTCAGCTCATCGAGCCTTTCGCGGTACACGTCGAGCCTGGACTGGATTTCGGCGTTCATGTTCGTTCACCCGGTTTCCACCAATGACAAGGGCCGCCCCTGCTGGACGGCCCTCGGGCTGGTTCGCAGCGGGAATATACTCCCGCCCGTTACCCCGTGCAATCGACCCCGGTTCCGGCGCTCAGAACACCCTCTGCCCGCGTGCGAGGATGTCGTTCAGCGCGTCGCGGAAGAAGGTGGTGCCCTGGGCGGTCTCCTGCCCCACCTGCTGCACGTACTCCTCCCAGCTCTTCTTGATCTCCTCCTTGAACTCGCGCTTCAGCGTCCCGTCCCGGAGCGCCGCCTCGCGGCGGTCCGGGTGGTAGGTGACGATGTCCGACACCAGCGCCCGGGCGAGCCGGCGGGCCTTGGCCGCGGGGTCCGACGCCCCGAAGGGCGAGGGCGCGCCCGCCCGCGGCACGGCCGGAGCGGGTGCGGCCGGTGCGGCCGCCACGGCCGGCCGGGGCGCCTCGACAGCCGGCGGCGCGGGAGCCTCCGCGGGCGCGGCCGCCAGAGAAGGACTCGCAGGCGCCGCCACGGCCCCGACGGCAGCCGGCTGCGCGGGGGCGTCGGCACCCACCTGGAACACGCCGCGGCAGATGGAGCAGCGGACGCGCGCCCCGCCCGCGGGTACCTTGGCCGGGTCCACGCGGAAGACCGTGTTGCAGTGCGGACAGGCAGCGTTCATGAGGAGTCAGCCTCGTCGGGTCCAGGGATGAGGAATCCGTATGTGTCGAGCAGCCGGCGCGATGCCCGCGTGAGGGATTTCGGCCCGAAGGGGCGAGACCCGCGCAGTTTGCGGGGCTCGACTCCGTCAGCGAGCGTTGTTTGCTCGCTTACGGAGCCGAAGCCCGACCCCGGCGCCAGCCGGGGGCACGCCCGACCCCGCCGTTACATGCAGTTCCAGCTCTGTTTCACGGCTTGCGGCGGTCCACCGCGAACACCGACCCGGGGAGCGTCTTGGCGTACGCCTTCATCTCCGTGGCCAGCTCGCTGATCTGCGCGGTGTGCGTGAAGTCGCGCCTCTCGTTGGTCACCACGCCGATGGACAGCGTCATCAGCGGCACCTCGTAAAGCTCGCCGCGGCGGTCCTTGCCGTGGAAGAAGCCGCGGGCGCGATCCTCGACCGAGTACTGGAACGGGATCAGCTCCTCGAAGACGGAGATCACCTCGTCGCAGCACAGCCGGAAGTCCGCCAGCGCGCAGTTGAAGATGAAGTCGTCCCCGCCGATGTGCCCCACGAACGCCCCCGGCGACCGGGCCCGGACCACGTCGCGCAGGATGCGGGAGAGAAGCAGGATGACGCGGTCGCCGTTGTTGTAGCCGTAGCGGTCGTTGAACTCCTTGAAGTGGTCCAGGTCGGCGTAGCACACCGCGAAGCGGTCGCCCGAGGCGAGCCGCACTCCGATGTCGCGCTCGATCTGCACCGTCCCCGGGAGCCGGGTGGTGGGATGGACGCTCACGTCGCGCTCGGCCCGCCAGAGCGCCATGCTCAGGCGCAGCCGGCACTCGCGCTCCACCAGGTCGCCGCAGAGGACCTCGTCGGCGCCGGCCTCCAGGGCGTCCGCGTTGGCATCCGGGCCGCCGTCCACCACGTAGGCGATCACCGGGACCACGGCCGTGAACGCCTCCGCCTTGACGGTGCGGCACAGCTCCACCACCACGTCCGCCGGGCTGGAGGCGTCCACCACGATCGCCATGGGGTAGGCGCGGTTGACCCGGGTGACGAGCTCGTCCACGGAGGCGACCTCCACCAGCTCGTAGCCGCCCGACTCGGCGAAGTCCTGCACCATCTTCGGAGCACGGCGGCCGTGCGGCGAAAAGTGCAGGAGGAATCTGAGCGCCATGAGCGGAGGGAGCGGGGATTGGCTGTGGGGACCCGCAAATACTACCCGCGGGCTCCCGTCCTGTCAAACGGACGCGCGAGGGCGGACGGGGCCCTGTGGGGAGCGGAAAGGCCGGCGCCGACCCGGGGCGGCAGGACGCCTCAGAGCGGCTGCGCCTCGTCGATGAGCAGGATCGGGATGCCGTCGCGCACCTCGTACCTGAGCCTGTCGCGCTCGCAGACGAGCGACGGCGGGTCCTCGTGGTACACGAGCTCCCCCTTGCAGCGGGGGCAGACCAGGATCTCCAGCAGCTGCGGATCGAGCATCGTTCAGGACTCGTTGGGGATCTTGAAGCCGAGGCGGGCGAGGGCGGTGGGGTCCTTGCGCCACTTGGGAAGCACCTTGACCCAGAGGTCCAGGTAGACCGGGGCGCCCACGAACTCCTCGATCTTGCCGCGGGCGACCTGGCCCAGCTGCTTGATCGCCGCGCCGCCCTTGCCGATGAGGATCGCCTTCTGGGTGGGGCGCTCCACGAAGATCGTGGCGCGGACGTAGATGGGCTGCGCCGCCTCGCGGAACTCGTCCACCTTCACCGTGGCGCTGTACGGGACTTCCTGGCCGAACTGCTCGAAGACGGTCTCGCGCACCAGCTCCGCGACGAAGAAGCGGACCGACTGCGAGGAGATCTCGTCCTCGGGGTACAGGAAGGGAGACTCCGGGAGCAGGTCCGCGATCCGGGAGCGCAGCTCGTCGACGCCCTCCCCCGTGTTCGCCGAGATGCGCAGCGTGTCGGCGCCCAGCTCCGTGCCGGCCCAGCGGCGCAGCTCCTCGATCCGCTCGCCGCCGGCGGCGTCCACCTTGTTGACGGCGACCAGGAGCCGGCCGCGCTTCTTTTTCAGGAGCGCCAGCACCTCGGGGCTGAACTCGCGGCCCGGCGTGGTGGGATCCAGCAGGAGCACCGCCACGTCCACGTCGGGGATCGTCTCGAGCACCGTGTTCAGCATGGCGCGGTGGAGGAGGTACTTGGGATCCACCAGCCCCGGCGTGTCCACGAACACGATCTGGACGCCGCCGCGGGTGTCGATCCCCAGCACCCGCTCGCGCGTCGTCTGCGCGGCCGAGGTGACGATGCTGAGCTTCTGGTCCAGCATCCGGTTCAGCAGCGACGACTTCCCCGCGTTGGGATAGCCGACGATGGCGACGGTGCCGGCGCGGGTCTGCTCCTGTGGCTCGGCCGGGAGCGCGTTGTCGGGGGTCATGGTGCAATCTTACCTGCTCCGGCGCCCCGGTGGCAAGAGACGGCGGAAACGCGAACGCCCCCGGTTCCGGATGGAACCGAGGGCGTTCGAAGAACAGGGCTGGCAGCGCCGTACTCTCCCACCGGGTGGCCCCGGCAGTACCATCCGCGCAGTGGGTCTTAACTTCCGAGTTCGAGATGGGATCGGGTGTATCCCCCACGCCATCGCCACCAGCCGCACCGGCTGCGGACCCGAAGGCCCGCGGTGCCTCGCACGGGATCGCTCCCGCGCTACAGAAATCAGGGGAAGAGAATGGGAGCAGCAAGTACTTCGAAAGAGCTTTGACGATGCGCCGGTCCTGCCTATCGACCGGTCAAGCCACACGGGCCCTTAGTACGGCTCGGCTGAGTGTGTCGCCACACGTACACCTGCCGCCTATCTACGTGGTCGTCTCCCACGGCCCTTCTGAGCCTTGCGGCTGGGAGGATTCATCTTGGGGGGGGCTTCCCACTTAGATGCGTTCAGCGGTTATCCCGTCCCGACTTAGCTACCCGGCGCTGCCGTTGGCACGACAACCGGTACACCAGAGGTCAGTCCGTCCCGGTCCTCTCGTACTAAGGACGGCTCCCCTCAATCCTCCTGCGCCCACGACGGATACAGACCGAACTGTCTCACGACGTTCTGAACCCAGCTCGCGTACCGCTTTAACCGGCGAACAGCCGGACCCTTGGGACCTTCTCCAGCCCCAGGATGCGATGAGCCGACATCGAGGTGCCAAACCGCCCCGTCGATGTGAACTCTCGGGGGCGATAAGCCTGTTATCCCCGGCGTACCTTTTATCCGTTGAGCGACGGCCCTTCCACACGGGACCGCCGGATCACTAACGCCTGCTTTCGCACCTGCTCGACCTGTCCGTCTCGCAGTCAAGCTCCCTTATGCGTTTACGCTCTCTTCGCGCGATTGCCGACCGCGCTGAGGGAACCTTTGCGCGCCTCCGCTACTCTTTAGGAGGCGACCGCCCCAGTCAAACTGCCCGCCTGACACGGTCCCTACCCAGGATTCACTGGGCCAGGTTAGGTCTCCAACATCACCAGGGTGGTATTTCACCGTTGGCTCCCCCCGAGCTAGCGCCCGGGGCTCACAGCCTCCCACCTATCCTACACAAGTGGTGCCGAAGATCAATGTCAGGGTGCAGTAAAGGTGCACGGGGTCTTTTTGTCCTGTCGCGGGTACTCGGTATCCTCACCGAGACTCCAATTTCGCCGAGCTTGTGGAGGAGACAGCGCCCAAGTCGTTACGCCATTCGTGCAGGTCGGAACTTACCCGACAAGGAATTTCGCTACCTTAGGACCGTTATAGTTACGGCCGCCGTTTACCGGGGCTTCGATTCAAACCTTCGCCCCCCGAAGGGAACTGAGCTCTCCTCTTAACCTTCCGGCACCGGGCAGGCGTCAGTGCCTATACGTCGTCTCTGCGACTTTGCAGACACCTGTGTTTTTGCTAAACAGTCGCTTGGGCCGATTCTCTGCGACCCTCTTCCCCTCACGCCCGCGAAGGACGCTCAAGTACCGAGGGTTCCCCTTCTCCCGAAGTTACGGGGACATTTTGCCGAGTTCCTTCTCCACAGTTCACTCGAGCACCTGAGGCTACTCGCCTCGCCTACGTGTGTCCGTTTGCGGTACGGTCACATGATGCACTCCCCGCCGAGGCTTTTCTCGGCAGCCTGATTAGGCAGACTCGACAAGGACGTATCCTCATCTTGGCGTCAGATCTCGGCTACCCGGGTCTTTCATCCCCCAGGAACGCCTACCTCCTTGCACCGGCACAACCACCGGCCGGCCCTGCTTTCACTCCTGCGTCCCCCCTGCGGGTCGAACGCACATCATGTGGTTCAGGAATGTTCACCTGATTCCCATCGCCTACGCCCTTCGGCCTCGGCTTAGGGTCCGACTAACCCAGGGCGGACGAGCCTGCCCCTGGAAACCTTAGGCTTTCGGTGCGGGGGATTCTCACCCCCGTTATCGCGTACTCATTCCGGCATCCTCACTTCTGCCCGCTCCACGGCAACGTTTCCACGGCCGCTTCTCCGCTAGCAGAACGCTCCCCTACCGCTCATGCATAAGCATGAACCCGTGGCTTCGGCGTCGAGCTTCAGTCCCGACCATTATCCGCGCAGACGCACTTGACTGGTGAGCTATTACGCACTCTTTCAAGGAATGGCTGCTTCTAAGCCAACCTCCCAGTTGTCTGTGCACATCCACATCGTTTCTCACTTAGCTCGCACTTCGGGGCCTTAGCCGACGGTCTGGGTTCTTTCCCTCTCGCGGACGCACATTATCGCGCGCACCCTGTCTCCCGGAGTCCATATCCACGGCATTCGGAGTTTGATAGGAGTTGGTAACCCGGTGGGGCCCCGCGTCCTTTCAGTGCTCTACCTCCGTGATACATTCGGGCTTTCGCCACGCCTCCGAGGCACTACCTCAATAGTTTTCGGGGAGAACCAGCTATCTCCGAGCTTGATTGGCCTTTCACCCCTACCCACAGCTCATCCCAATCTTTTTCAACAGAAACGGGTTCGGTCCTCCACTCGGTGTTACCCGAGCTTCAACCTGGCCATGGGTAGATCGCTTCGGTTTCGGGTCTACCCCCACGTACTCTGCGCCCTCTTCAGACTCGCTTTCGCTGCGGCTCCAGTCCAGAAGACCTTAACCTCGCACGTGAGGAGTAACTCGCCGGATCATAATGCAAAAGGCACGCAGTCAGGAGCCTAAGCCCCCTCCTACCGCTTGTAGGCACACGGTTTCAGGTTCTATTTCACTCGCCGCCAGGCGTTCTTTTCACCTTTCCCTCACGGTACTGGTGCACTATCGGTCACGGACGAGTATGTAGCCTTGGAGGGTGGTCCCCCCAGATTCCGACGGGATTTCTCGTGTCCCGCCGTACTCAGGTACCTGGATCATCTGCTGGGCTGCGCTTTCGCATACGGGTCTCTCACCCTCTGTGGAGGATCGTTCCAGATCGCTTCCGCTAGCGCTTCCATGCAGACGGGACAATGCCCCATCCAGGCCCTTCAACCCCTGGGTTGCCCCAGGTTTGGGCTCCTCCCGTTTCGCTCGCCGCTACTTCGGGAATCTCGTTTGATTTCTTTTCCTGGGGATACTTAGATGTTTCAGTTCTCCCCGTTGGCCTCCGCCCGCCTATGTATTCAGCGGGGGATGACAGCCCATGACGGCTGCCGGGTTTCCCCATTCGGGCATCTCCGGATCTCTGCCTACGTGCGGCTCCCCGAAGCTTTTCGCAGCTTATCGCGCCCTTCCTCGCCTGTCCGTGCCAAGGCATCCACCGTGCGCCCTTTTCCGCTTGACCGGATAGTCTACGTATCCGAAGACACGTGCTCCCGGCCCACCGCCAAAGGTGCTCTTTCTCAGCCTTTGCTACTCCCTATTCCCTTCACCCGGATTGTCAATCAATTCAAGCTTCGGGGGAGGTGCGAATACCATGTGCGCTCAACTTGCGAGTGCCTTTCTGCCCCGAAGGACTTACTCGGCTTCTCTGAAAGGAGGTGATCCAGCCGCAGGTTCCCCTACGGCTACCTTGTTACGACTTCGCCCCAGTCACCGAGCTCGCCTTCGGCCGCTCTCCCCCCGAAGGGTTGAGTCACGGACTTCGGGCGCTCCCGACTCCCATGGCGTGACGGGCGGTGTGTACAAGGCCCGGGAACGTATTCACCGTGGTGTAGCTGACCCACGATTACTAGCGATTCCAGCTTCATGCAGTCGAGTTACAGACTGCAATCCGAACTTGGACCAGGTTTCTCCGATTCGCTCCACCTCGCGGTCTTGCAACGGTTTGTCCTGGCCATTGTAGCACGTGTGTAGCCCTGGGCGTAAGGACCATGATGACTTGACGTCGTCCCCACCTTCCTCCGGTTTGTCACCGGCAGTCTTCTCAGAGTCCCCGGCATCACCCGCTGGTAACAGAGAATAAGGGTTGCGCTCGTTGCGGGACTTAACCCAACATCTCACGACACGAGCTGACGACAGCCATGCAGCACCTGTGCACCTGCTCCGAAGAGGGCTCCGGCTTTCACCGGAGTTTCAAATGCATGTCAAGCCCAGGTAAGGTTCTTCGCGTTGCTTCGAATTAAACCACATGCTCCACCGCTTGTGCGGGCCCCCGTCAATTCCTTTGAGTTTCAGCCTTGCGGCCGTACTCCCCAGGCGGGATGCTTATCGCGTTAGCTGCGACACTGACCGGGTCGATCCGCCCAGCGTCTAGCATCCATCGTTTACGGCGTGGACTACCAGGGTATCTAATCCTGTTCGCTCCCCACGCTTTCGCGCCTCAGCGTCAGACCAAGCCCAGCGAGCCGCCTTCGCCTCTGGTGTTCTTCCGGATCTCTACGCATTCCACCGCTACACCCGGAATTCCGCTCGCCTCTACTTGTCTCCAGCTCCCCAGTATCCCCCGACGTGCGCGGGGTTGAGCCCCGGCATTTCACGGTAAGACTTAAGAAGCCGCCTACGCGCGCTTTACGCCCAGTAATTCCGAACAACGCTCGCACCCTCTGTATTACCGCGGCTGCTGGCACAGAGTTAGCCGGTGCTTCCTCTGGAGGTACCGTCAAAACACCCGCATTTCCTCGGGCGCCCGTTCTTCCCTCCTGACAGGGGTTTACACTCCGAAAAGCTTCCTCCCCCACGCGGCGTCGCTGCGTCAGGCTTTCGCCCATTGCGCAAGATTCCCCACTGCTGCCTCCCGTAGGAGTCTGGGCCGTATCTCAGTCCCAATGTGGCCGGTCGTCCTCTCAGACCGGCTACGCGTCGTCGCCTTGGTGAGCCGTTACCCCACCAACTAGCTGATACGCCGCGAGCCCCTCCCTGCACATCCCCCGAAAGGGACTTTCCTCAAAGAGCCAGGTAGCTCCCAGAGCGCATGCGGTATTAGCCCCGGTTTCCCAGGGTTATCCCCCATGCAGGGGCAGGTTGCTCACGTGTTACGCACCCGTTCGCCACTAGACCAGAGCCGAAGCCCTGACCCCGTTCGACTTGCATGTGTTAAGCGCGCCGCCAGCGTTCGTCCTGAGCCAGGATCAAACTCTCCATTAGAGACTTCGATTTAGCTCGTTCGAACACGTTTCCGTGTCCGGAACTCTTTCACGTTTTTAATCCCATTGGAGAAAAGGACGTGGTGCCTTCCCTCCGGGGCGCACACTTCTTCGCACTCCCCCAAAACCCGAATTGTCAAAACACACGCGAGCCTCTGACTCGCTTCAGGACGACCCAGCCAGTTTCACCCGGCTCGTCGTGTCGCTCGCCCATCTTCCGGCGAGCCCTCCAAGCTAACCCTGCACCGGCCCAACGTCAACCCCTCGCCGAAACTTCTTTTTCCATCTTCCGTCCAACCGTGCCGTCGATCAAACCCTCAAACCTACACCACTTAGACAGAGTTACCGAGAAGCCAACGCAACGCTTTCCCGTCCCGAGACCGCCCTGTCTCCGTCCGAAGTGGAGCCCGAAAGAATAAGCCCTCTCGTTTACCCCGTCAACCCCCCGCTGGCGCCGCTACCCGCCTGTTTCGCGAAGGGCACATATGATACACGGCCCTCGACACGTCGTCAAGGGTGTCGCAACAGCCTCCCGGCCAGCGGCCGGAACCAGATCCGGCCCAGAATGTTCAAGCCCCCGCGGCACGGAGCCGCGGGGGCTTGAGAAGGGGTGAGCGACCGGGTTCGAACCGGCGACCTCCAGGGCCACAACCTGGCGCTCTAACCGACTGAGCTACGCCCACCACATGGCGGAGAATTCTCCGCAATCACCGTCGTTTTGTCAAGCACCGGGGACCTGCGGTCCGCCGACGTGGAGCCCGGAGCGCGCCAGATAGGACTCGAACCTATGACCTACGGCTTAGAAGGCCGTTGCTCTATCCAGCTGAGCTACTGGCGCCCACTACCGGCAGGTCGGGGCGCCCGGATTCGAACCGGGGACCTCCTGCTCCCAAAGCAGGCGCGCTAACCGGACTGCGCCACGCCCCGATCAAGACCCGGAAACTACCTGTTTCCCGCGGAATCGTCAAGTCCGCGGGCCAGCCATTGCCCCGCGGCGCGCACCGCGCCGCCCCGGTGGCTGAGCCGGTCCTTGTCTCCCGGAGACAGCTCGCCGAAGGTGGAGCCGGCTTCCGGAAGGAAGAAGAGCGGATCGTAGCCGAAGCCGCCGGAGCCCCTCGGCTCCGTGAGGATCACACCCTCGCAGGTGCCGATGGTGACGCGCTCGGCGCCGCCGGGGAGGACCAGGGCCGCGGCGCAGACGTAGCGCCCGGTCCGGTCGTCGTCCGGGACTCCGCGGAGGCGGTCGAGGAGCAGCGAGTTGTTGGCGCGGTCCAGCTCGGCCCCGCGCAGGTCGGTGCGGCCGGAGAAGCGCTTGGAGCGCACGCCGGGCGCGCCGCCGAGCGCGTCCACGCAGAGCCCGGAGTCGTCGGCGAGGACCGGGAGGGGGGTCCGCGCCGCGAAGTAGCGCGCCTTGGCGAGGGCGTTCTCCTCGAAGGAGTCGAAGGCCTCCACGTCGTCCTCGTCCGGGCTCTCCGGGATCCCGGCGGCATGGAGGTCGACCACCTGGAGGGCGGCGTACGGGGCGAGGATCTGCCGGATCTCGCGCAGCTTGTCGGCGCTGCGGGTGGCGGCGAGAAGGCGAGTCACCGGGACACGGCCTCGCGCTGCATGCGGCACAGATCGCGGATCCCGCCCGTGGTGAGCTCCACCAGCGAGGCGAGCTGCGCGGAGGTGAAGGGAGATCGCTCGCCCGTGCCCTGCATCTCGATGAGCCCGCCGGACTCCAGCGCGACGACGTTGAAGTCGACGTCGGCCCGGGAGTCCTCGGAGTAGTCCAGGTCCAGGACGACGTGCCCGTCCACGATCCCGGCGCTCAGGGCGGCCACGAACTCGCGGAACGGGGTCCCGGCGCCGGTGCGGCCCGCGATCCAGCTGCATGCGTCGTACAGGGCGACGGCGCCTCCGGTGACGGAGGCGGTGCGGGTGCCGCCGTCCGCCTGGAGGACGTCGCAGTCCACGGTGACGGTCCACTCGCCCATGGCGGCCATGTCGACGCAGGCGCGCAGGCTGCGGCCGATCAGCCGCTGGATCTCCTGGGTGCGTCCGCCCACCTGGCCGCGCTCGCGCCGGCCGCGGGTGTGGGTCGCGCGGGGGAGCATGGAGTACTCGCCGGTGACCCAGCCCTCGCCCCTGCCCTTTCGCCAGGGGGGCACGCCGGCCTCCACGGAGGCGGTGCAGAGGACGCGGGTCTCGCCGAAGGAGACCAGGCACGACCCCTCGGCGTAGCGGGCGGCGCCCCGCTCGAGGGTGACGGGCCGCATGCGGCCGGCGTCGCGTCCGTGCTCGCGGGTGGGTGCTTCAGCCATGGGACGGTTCTCTTCCGCGCTGGAGGATGGAGGTGGTGGAGCGGCCGGGGACGAGCGGGGCGATCACCACCTCCCCGCCGGCGGCGGTGACTTCCCGGCCGCCGACGATCTCCTCCAGGCGGTAGTCGCCGCCCTTGACCAGCACGTCGGGGAGGAGGGCGGCGATCAGCTCGCGCGGGGTGTCCTCCTCGAAGACGGTGACCACGTCCACCGCCTCCAGGGAGGCGAGGACGTAGGCGCGGTCTTCCTGGAGGTTGACGGGGCGCGAGGGGCCCTTGAGCCGCCGCACGGAGTCGTCCGAGTTGAGGCCGACGACCAGCAGGTCGCCGAGGCTGCGGGCGGCGCGGAGGTACTCGGCGTGCCCGCGGTGCAGGATGTCGAAGCACCCGTTGGTGAAGACCACCCGCTCCTCCCGCGGCCGCCCCAGGCGGGCGACCAGCTCGGCGCGCGTCAACAGCTTGGAGGCGGGGTCGGGGATCTCGCGCTCGCGGCCGCTCATGGCGCGGCGGGCTCCGCGACCTCGCCGTGGGTGGCGCCGCGCAGGCGGCCCAGGATTTCCCCGGCGCCGCGCTCCAGCAGCTCGGCTGCGAGGCGGCGTCCGACCGCGGCGGCATCGGCGGCGGGGCCGGCGGCTTCGCCGCGCAGCACGGTCTCGCCCTCCAGGTCGGAGACCAGGCCGCGGAGGACCAGGGCGCCGCCGTCCAGCGTGGCCAGGGCGCCGATGGGGATCTGGCAGCCGCCCTCCAGCGCGTGCAAAAAGGTTCGCTCGGCGAGCGTGGCCGCGGCGGAGCCGGGGTCGTGCAGCGGGCGGACGCGCTCGTGGGCGTCGGCGTCGTGGGTGCGGGCGACGATGGCGAGGGCTCCCTGCCCCACCGCCGGGAGCCAGGCGCCGGCGTCCAGGTACGCGGAGATGCGCGCCTCCCACCCCAGGCGCAGCACGCCCGCTGCGGCGAGGAGGATGGCGTCGTAGTCGCCGCCGTCCAGCTTGGCGAGGCGGGTGTTGAGGTTGCCGCGCAGGTCCAGCACCTCCACGTCGGGGCGCGCGGCGCGGAGCTGCGCGCGGCGGCGGAGCGAGCTGGTTCCCACGCGCGCGCCGGCCGGGAGCGCGTCGAGCCCGCCGCCCTCCCCCTCGCGCCGGATCAGCACGTCGCGCGGGTCTTCGCGCGCGGTGACGGCCACGATGTCCAGACCCTCGGGGAGGCGGGTGGGGACGTCCTTGAGGGAGTGGACCGCCAGGTCGGCGAGGCCGTGCAGCAGCGCCTCGTCGATCTCCTTGGTGAACAGCCCCTTGTCGCCGATCCTGGCGAGCGGGACGTCGAGGATCCGGTCGCCGGTGGTGCGGACCACCTGGATCTCCACCGCGGCGCCGGGGCTGGCCTGGAGCAGCGCCCGCTTCACGGCGCGCGCCTGCCAGAGTGCCAGCTCGCTGCCGCGGGAGGCGATCCGGATGGGAACGTCGATCGCGTTCACCACTGCGACTGCGCGCCTTCGAGGATCTTCTGCACCATCTCGTCGATGGCGCGCTGCCGTCCGGCCTGGGCCTGCTCGGAGTTGGGCTGGTAGGTGCCCAGCGCGGAGATCCCGCTCCCCTTCCACAGCGAGCGGTCCTGCTTGACGTCGAAGATCTCGGCCTCGAAGGTGATGCGCACCTGCTTGCCGGTGACGTCCACCCGCTCGCCGGGCCCGGGGTTGGGACGGAAGCTGGGCGTGGTCTCGTCGAAGCCGGTGATGCGGCCGCGGAGCACGGCGTCGGCGCTCCGCTGGTCCGCCAGGCGCACCCCCAGCTTGCGGGGGATCTGGTCCTGGAGGCGGAGCTGCACGTCGGTGCTCAGCACGGGCTCGGTGGTGCCGTTCTCGAACGGGATCACCGCCATGGTGCGGATGTTGGGCGGGAGCCCGCCCCCGGTGAAGGAGTACAGGCACCCGGAAAGGAGCAGCGCGGCCGCCGCGAGCAGGCTAGCGAGCCGCACCGGCGAGCCAGGTGTCTTGGGGGAATCGTGCTGCGTCATCGTTGGACTCGATGTTGAGGACCAGGGTGCGATAGGCGCCCCAGTCGCGGTACTCGGCCTTCTGGAGCACGCCGGCCGCGGTGTAGGTGAGGGCGAGCGACTCCAGCGCGCCGGAGCCGCCCACGCGCCGCACGGTGCGCAGGAGGGCGCCCTCCACTCCGTACTCGGTCGTTTCCCCGGCGGCGCTGCGGTAGCGGAGCGAGGACGCCGTCCCCGAGGCGGTGGCGCCGGCGAGGACCGCGCCCGCGGGGGGATGGACGACGCCCATTGCGCCCCAGAGGAGCGCGGGCGAGGGGAGCGAGATGCGCGACGCGACGTTGGGCGGTACGCGGAACTCCTCGCCCACCAGCGCGGCGGCCAGGTACGTTTCCCCGCGCGGCCCGAACAGGTCCAGCCGCAGCCGCTCCGGCGGCTCGGCGCGGACGACGCCGCGCCCGCGCACCTTCGATCCCGCTTCGTCCAGCTCCCAGTTGAAGCCGATGCGCCGGGGCGACGCGGGCGTGGTGGTGCGGACGAGCTCCGCCTCCACGGCCCGCGGGTCCGCGGCGGGTGGACCCGTGGGCACGGCCGGCGGCGCGGCGGTGGCGCAGCCGGCGAGCGCGACGATCAGCAGGGCGCGTCGTGCGGCGCCGAGGGTTCGGAGAGCGTGGGTCATGCGTTCGTCTCGGGTCTGCGGCCGGCTCAGCGCAGGCGCGTGATGCGTGAGATGGTCTCGCCCACCTGCACCAGCCCCACCACGTCCATCCCGTCCACCACCTCGCCGAAGACGGTGTAGGTGCCGTCCAGGTGCGGGTGGGGCGAGTGGGTGATGAACCACTGGCTCCCGCCGGTGTCCGGCCCGGAAAGGGCCATCCCCAGCGATCCGGTGTCGTACAGGCGTCGGTTGATCTCGTCGCGGATCGCATACCCCGGACCGCCGGAAGTGTCCCCGCGCGGGTCGCCGCCCTGGATGACGAAGTTGGGGACGACGCGCGGCCACTCCTGTCCGTCGAAGTATCCCTGCTGCACCAGGGCGGCGAAGCTCATGGTGGTCAGCGGCGCGTCGGCGGCGAAGAGGCGCAGGTCGATGGCCCCGGACCCGGTGACGATGCGCACGCGCGGCGACCGCCCGTCGAGCGCGGGGACGATCCACTCGCGCACGACGGTGACGTACACGGCGCTGTCGATCCCGGTCTCCACCGGGACGGCCGGACCCCACGCCTGCCGGACGGTGTCGCCGAACACGGCCTCGGCGCGCTGGCGGACGTTGTAGTCGGGCGAGCGCCGGTAGCGCGCCAGGAACGGGCGGACGACGGGGACGCCCTTCGCCCGGAGGGCGGCGAGTGCGTCCAGCGCGGCGAGCGCGGCGTCGTTCAGCGAGTCGCGGCGGGCCAGCCCGTACGCGTTGAGGACGGCCGGGAGGGTGGAGGGATCCGCGAGCCGGGCGAGCCCACCGAGGGCGTTGGTGCGGACGATGGGGTCGTCGGCGGCGAGCGATTCCAGCAGGAGCGTGCGCAGCGAGTCGAGCGGCGCCCCCTGCGCGCCCGTGGCCGCGTCCAGCGCGGCGGCGGCCACGCGGGCGTCGGGATCGCGGGCGAGCGCCTGCAGCTCGGGGCGGGTGACGGGGCCGACGCGGGCGTAGGCGCGGGCGGCGGCGGCGCGGGCGCGCCAGTCGCGCTCCACGCCCAGCTGCGCGGCGGCGCCGGTGGCGCCGGTGCCCTGGACTTCGGCGAGCGCGGCCAGGGCGGCGCCGCGGACGCCGATGACGCGGGCGGTGTCCAGCGCGGCGGCGCGCAGCACGGACACCGCGGAGGCCGCGGCAGCGCCCAGCCGGCCGAGCGATTCGGCGCCGACGACCGCCAGGTGCGCGTCGTCGCCGCCGGCGAGCGCCGCCAGCGCGGACACGGCGGCCGGGTGCGGGTGCGTCCCCAGGGCGCGAGCGGCGTTGACGCGCACGGCGCTGCTGGTGTCGGCGAGGGCGGCGAGGAGCAGCCCCCGCGCGGCCTCGGCGCCCACGGCGGAGGAGTCGGCGAGCGGCGCGGACAGGCCCCGCATGGCGAAGGAGCGCACGCGCCAGTCGGGGTCGGCGGCGAGGCGCGCCAGCGCCGGGGTGGCGGCGGGGTCGACGCGGCGGGTGAGCGCGAACACGGCGCGCCAGCGCACCTCCGGGTCCTCGGACGCGGTCCAGCGCAGGATGGCTTCGCTGTCGCCGCGGCGCGGCCACTTCCACGCGGCGAGGAGCGCGTGCCGCACGGCCAGGCGCGAGGCCGGGTCGTCGGCGGCGCTGCGGAGCAGCCCGGCCACCGCGGCGCGCCCGCGCTCCGTGTGCAGCTTGCCGAGGGCGGTCGCCGCTTCGCCGGCGACGGTGGGGAGCGCCGCCGCCCGCTCGGCGGTGGTGAGCGGGACGAGCGCCCCCACGGCCGCCGTATCGCCCAGGACGCCCATCGCGAACGCCCCGGTGGCAGCGACGGACGTGTCGGGATCGGCGAGGAGCCGCTCCAGGACCTCGAGCGCGCGGGAATCGCGGATGCGTCCCCCGGCGAGCGCGGCCCGGCGGCGCAGCTCGGGGTTGGGCGACGCGGCGGCGGACTGCAGCGCGGCCAGGTCCAGGACGCGCCGGTCCTCCATGCGGAGGAGCCCGGCGACGGCCTCGATCTCGGCCCCGGTGCGGAGCTGCGGAGGTCCGACGGCCATGCGGGCCGCCGGCGTGCCGGGAGCCGCGCCGGCCGCGGCGCAGCCGGTGAGCGCCGCCAGGAGGAAGGCGGAAACCGCCGATCTGCGTCTCACGTGGCCGCTCCTTGGGAGTCGAGTGCGCCGCGGAAGGCGGCAACGAGACCGGCGGGGAGCTTCCGGGTGCTCCCGTCGCGGGTCAGCGCGATCAGGGTGGTGCGCGCGCTCACCAGCCGCTCCGCCCCGTTGCCCTCCGCGCGGGTGATGATGTATCCAAACGTGACGGTGCGCGAGCGCACTTCCTCCACCCAGGTTTCCACGCGCACCAGGTCGTTGTAGCGGGCGGGGGCGTGGTAGCGCAGCGACGCGTCGGCGACGGCCAGGAACAGGCCATCGTCGCGCTCCAGCTCGGAATACGGCTTGCCTCCCAGCCGGCGGATCAGCTCGGTGCGGCCCACGTCGCACCACACCAGGTAGTGGGCGTGGTAGACGACGCCCATCTGGTCGGTCTCGGGGTAGCGGACGCGCAGCTCGACGGTGGCGTGGAGCGGGGTGTCGGTCACCGGGAGGGTGTCTCGGGAGCGGGGTCGCTGCGGGACGCGGGGTCCACGGGTGCGTCGGAGCCCGGATTGTACCGGCGGGGGCCGGGAACGGCAAGTGAAGGGAGGGGACAGGCGACAGGGGACGGCCTGCGGCGGCGACGGCTCGCCCTCACCCGGCTCGCTTGAGGCTCGCCACCCTCTCCCAAGTCTGGGAGAGGGGGCAACTGCTGGATATTGCAGTCGGCGGGCAGTTGCGTGAGGGATTTCGGCCCGGAGGGGCGAGACCCCGCGGCCGTTTGCGGGGTCTCGACTCCGTTGCAAACGGTCGTATCGTTTGCTACGGAGCCGAAGCCCGACCCCGGCGCCAGCCGGGGGCACGCCCGGACCCGGCCGTCAAGAAAGCAGTTCCACGTATTGTCGCCCGCCGAGCAGGCTGGTAGCTTGCCGACCCTATGAGCGACCTCCCCTACCTGATCGTCTCCGACCAGCACCTGGGCGCCGTGCCGCGCGCCACCGAGGCGGCGTTCCGCGACTTCCTGGCGCACGTGCCCGGTTCCGCGTCCGGGCTGCTGATCAACGGCGACCTGTTCGACTTCTGGTTCGAATACGGGACGGTGATCCTGCGCGAGCACTACCGCACGCTGGCGGCGCTGGCCACGGTGGTGGAGGCGGGGGTGCCGGTGACGTTCATGGGCGGGAACCACGACGCCTGGGCGGGCAGCTTCCTGCGCGACGAGGTGGGGATCGCGCTGCTGGACGGGCCCACGGAGCTGGAGCTGGCGGGGCGGCGGACGCTGGTGGCCCACGGCGACGGCGTGGGCCGCGGCGACTACAAGTACCGCGCGCTGAAGCGGTTCATCCGCAGCCCGGTGGTGGTGGGCGCGTTCCGGACCCTGCACCCGGACCTGGGGACGCGGATCGCGCGGATCGCCTCCACCACGGAGCACAAGGCGGATACCGGCGACGCGCACAGCAAGGGGCGGGCGGGGTTCATCCAGGCGTGGGCTGAGGAGCGGCTGCGCGCGGACTCGCGGCTGGAGCTGGTGGTGGCCGGGCACGCGCACGTGCCGGCGGTGGTGGAGGTGGAGCCGGGGCGCTTCTACGCCAACGCGGGGGACTGGATCCGGCACTTCACCTACCTGGCCCTTCCCGCGGGCGGGGGTCCGCCGGAGCTGCGGTACTGGCCGCGACCCGTGGCCTGAACAGCTGGTTCGGGCGTGCCCCCGGCTGGCGCCGGGGTCGGGCTTCGGCTCCGTAGGGCTGCAAACAACGCAGCCCAACGGAGTCGAGCCCCCGCATACTGCCGCGGGGTCTCGCCCCTTCGGGCCGAAATCCCTCACGCGACGGCGGCCCTCTCTCCCATGATGGCGCTTCACGCTTCGCGTGAACCGGATGAAGGGAGAAGGTGGTGAGCCTCAAGCAAGCCGGGTGAGGGCCCTACACCGCCACCCCCTCCACCGCCGCCGGCTCCCTCCACATCCGCGCCACCACCTCGCCCACCTCCGCCGGGTCGCCGGTGGTGAGGATGCGCACCCGCCCTTCCCTTCCCTCCGCCAGCAGTCCGCGCTCCTCCAGCACGCGCCGCGTCTGCCGGGCGATGGCGGGGGCGCTGTCCACCAGGCGCACGCCGGGCCCCAGCACCTCCGCGATCGCGGCCGACAGGAAGGGATAGTGCGTGCAGCCCAGGACCACCGTGTCCACCTCCGCCTCGCGGAAGGGCGCGAGCACCGATTCCAGCACTCCCCGCAACGCGTCCCCTTCCAGCCGGCCATCCTCCACCATCTCCACCAGGCCGGTGCCGGGGCGGGCCACCACCTGCACGCCGCCGCAGTGGTCGCGCAGCAGGCGGGCGAAGCGCTCCGAGGCCAGCGTCCCCTCGGTGGCGAGCACGCCGATGCGGCCGGCGCGCGTGTCGCGGACGGCGGGCTTCACCGCGGGCTCCATCCCCACCACCGGGATCTCCAGCGCCTCGCGCAGCGCTTCCAGCGCCGCGCCGGAGGCGGTGTTGCAGGCGACCACGAGCATCTTCGCGCCCCGGGCCTGGAGCCACCGGCCCACGCGCACCGAGCGCTCGCGGACCTCGTCGCGGGGGCGGGGGCCGTACGGGCACCACTCGCTGTCGGCCAGGTAGAGCAGGTCCTCGGCGGGGAGGAGGGCGCGGATCTCGTGGAGCACCCAGAGCCCGCCCAGCCCCGAGTCGAAGACCGCGACCGGGGCGGCGGGGGTCACGGGCGCCTCCCCACGGGGAGCGAGACGTTGATCTCCGCGCCGCCGCGCCGCCCGGGCACCACCCCGATGCGCTCGTCGAAGTCCACCAGGTGGGCCGACACGAACGCGTCCGCGGCGTTGAACAGGAGGAGGAAGCCGGACAGCGTGATCCAGTCCTCCATCTGCTCCTCGCGCGCGCTCACCAGCCCGCTCTGCACGTCCTCCTCCAGCTCGCCCACCTCGCGCAGGTAGTCCTGGTTGCGGCGTGCGAAGTGGAGCTTGCGGTGGCTCTTGTACACCATCCACAGGCTCGCCGTCTCCAGCGTGAAGTAGACGGCGCCGCGCCCCGGCGACCCCACCGCCGACTGGCCCCAGCCCGGGAGCACCAGCGAGCGCAGGAACGCCCCCTTGGGCGTGATGCGCCGCACGCTGTCCGCGGCCGCGGTGTCGGGGCGGGCGGCGGCCGGGGGGAGCGGGCGCGCGACCAGGGTGTCGCGGGGCGCCATGGGCGCCGTGTCCCGCGGCGGGGCCGTGGGGCGCACCTGCGCCGCGGCGGGCGGGGCGGAAGCCGCGGCGAGACCGAGGGCCAGCGCGCAGCCCAGGAGCGCGCGCCGCAGCCGGGCGGAAGGCGGCGTCGGGAGATGGAGGGTCGGGCCGAGCGACATGGGAGCCGTTTGCATCGAGAGCTATTCGCGGGGGAGCGCCGGGCCCGCGTCCGCGAGCGGCGTGCCGTCCCGCTTGTACACCACCCCGTCCTTCATCACGAACCCCACCCGCTTGAGGACCTCCACGTCGCGCAGCGGATCGCCGCGGACCGCCACCACGTCCGCCAGCTTCCCCGGCTGGAGCGTGCCCAGGTCGGCCACGCCCAGCAGCTTCGCCGCCTCGCCCGTGGCCGCGCCGATGGCCTGCATGGGCGTCATCCCCGCTCCCACCAGCAGCCTGAACTCGTCCGCGTTGGTGCCGTGCGGGAACACCCCCGCGTCCGTGCCGAAGGCGATGGGCACCCCGGCGCGGACCGCGCGCCGCACCGACTCCTGCGCATGCGGCGCGATCTCCAGCGCCTTCGCCGCCGACCAGGGCGCCAGGGTACCGGCCCGGGCGCCGCGCACCACGTAGTCGAACGCCATCATGGTGGGCACCAGGTAGGTGCCGCGGCGCTTCATCATCCGCACCGCCTCGTCGTCCAGGATGGAGCCGTGCTCGATGGACGCCACCCCCGCCTCCACCGCCGCCTTGATCCCCGCCAGCCCGTGCGCGTGGGCGGCCACCTTCCGGTCCGCCATGGCGGCCGTCTGCACGATGGCCGCCATCTCCCGCGCGTCGTACTGCTGCACCCCCACCGCGTCGCCCGCGGAAAGCACCCCGCCGGTCGCGCAGATCTTGATGACGTCCGCGCCGTACTTGATCTGGTAGCGGACCGCCGCGCGCACCGCGTCCTCGCCGTTGGCGATCCCCTCTTCGATCCCCCGCTCGCGCCCCAGGTCCGGCCGGAAGCCGTTGTCGTCGCAGTGGCCGCCGGTGATCCCCAGCGCGTGCCCCGCCGTGTAGATGCGCGGCCCGGGGACCACCCCGTCGCTCACCGCCTGCTTCAGCGCCACGTCCGCCCACTCGCCCGCGCCCACGTTGCGGATGGTGGTGAACCCCGCCAGGAGCGTCACCCGCGCGTTCTTGGCCCCCACCAGCGCCTCGTAGCCGGGGAACCGGTGCAGCTCCGCGTCCGAGTAGCCTCCGCTGGGGTCGCCGGTGATGTGGGTGTGCATGTCGATGAACCCCGGCATCACCGTCCACCCTGACAGGTCGATGCTCTCGGCCCCCGCGGGAACGCTCACCTCGCGGCCAATCTCGGCGATGCGGTTGCCGCGCACCAGGATCGTCACGTTCTCCCGCGGCGCGGCGCCGGTGCCGTCGATCAGGCGCCCCGCCCGGATGGCGACCACGCGCTCCGGGACGGCAGTTGTCGATGGCTGCTGCTGTGCCGTGGCGGGGGCGGCGAGCAGCGCCAGGGCGGCTGCGGCCAGGAAGCGGCGTGCGTGCAAGCGGGCCTCCACGGAGGGTTGCGGGGGGTGGCGAGGTGCGCGCGGGGAAGTTAGCAGAGGGCGGACTTCGTGGCAAAGCGCGGGCTAGGACTGTGTGTGGGGCCGCTCCGGAGCCCGGCGATACTGCCGCCGGTCTCCTGCGCGGGTCGCGGAGCCAGCGGAAACTGCCCCGCTGTCTCCACTCCGGCTGCGGGAGCCCCGCCAAACTGCCGGCGGGTCTCCCTCCGCAACGGATCCGGGGGGTACTGCGGAACGGCAACGGCACGCGCCGGCGGGCTCCGGCGCGTGGTGGCCGCCCCCTCCCCCCGGCACCCTCCCCCGCAAGCGGGAGAGGGGGAGCACGACACGACGAGCCCGAGGGTGGCGAGCCTCAAACGAGCCGGGTGGGGGCCGTCCGCGGAGCATCCCGCGGACACCGGTGTACCCGGTCTCGCCGCCGCCGTGGGCGTCGGCCCACGACCACGATCATCCAGGGAGATCGATGCTTCAGAGCGTCCCGCCCCGCGCCGCTCGCGCGGCACTCCGGACTCTTCTCGCCGCGGCGGCGGTGGCCGGGTGCGCGCCCGCGGCGCGGGTGGCGCCCGCGCCGGAGACCGTACCCGCCGCCGCAGCGGCGGCTGCTCCGGTGCGTGGCGAGCTGGTGCTGATGGGCACCACCGACGTGCACGGGTGGCTGCTGCCGCACGACTACTACACGGGCCGGGACACGGAGAACGGGCTGGCGCGGCTGGTCCCGCTCATCGACAGCATCCGGGCGGCGAACCCGGGGCGCACGGCGCTCCTCGAATCGGGCGACCTGCTGCAGGGCAACCCGCTGGACTTCGTGCACTCCAGGCTCGGCGAGGGCGAGCTGCACCCGGTGGCCCGCGCGATGAACCTGCTGGGGTACGACGCGGCGGCCATCGGCAACCACGAGTACAACTACGGCATCCCTCACCTGGACGCGGTGGTGCGGCAGTCGCGGTTCCCCTGGCTGTCGGCCAACACCTTCGTGGCGGGGACGGACCGGCATGCCTACCGCCCCTCCGTGATGCTGGAGCGGGTCGTCGGCGGCCGGCCCATCCGCATCGGGGTGACCTCGGTGACGCCGCCGGGGGTGCTCATCTGGGACCGCGACAACGTGCGGGGGAAGCTGGACTTCCGCGACATCGTCGCGAGCGTGCGGCCGGTGGTGGCGGAGCTGAAGCGGCAGGGCGCCGACGTGGTGGTGGTGGCCGCGCACAGCGGGCTGGAGGGCTCCAGCTACGACACCGCGAGCACCGGCGTCCCGGTGGAGAACGCGGCCGCCGCCATGGCCAGGGAGGTGCCGGGGATCGACGTGATCTTCCTGGGGCACACCCACCGCGAGCTGGCGGACACCACCATCGGGAGCACGCTGGTGCTCCAGGCAAAGAACTGGGCGGCCTCGCTGGCGGCGGCGACGCTGGAAGTGGAGAGCACCCCCGCGGGCGGCTGGCGCGTGGCCGGCAAGCACGGCCGCATCTTCCGCCCGGGGACGCGCCCCTCCGACCCCCGCTTCGTGGCGGAGCTCGCCCCGGCGCACGAGCGCACCCGCGCCTACGTTGGCCAGCGCATCGGCACCTCGGGGGCGGAGTGGACCTCGGCGGCGGCGCGCGTGGAGGACACGCCCATCCTGGACCTGATCAACGACGTGCAGCGCAGGGTCACGGGCGCCGACCTGTCCGCCACCGCCGCCTTCTCGCTCACCTCCCGTATTCCGCGGGGCCCCATCACCGTGGCCGACGTGGCCGGGCTGTACGTGTACGACAACACCCTCAAGGCCGTCCGCATCACCGGCTGGCAGCTGCGCGAGTACCTGGAGAAGAGCGCCGAGTACTACCTCCCCTGCCCCGGAGGCCGCTGCGAGCGGCTCACCAGCCCCGACGTGCCCGGCTACAACTTCGACGTGGTGAGCGGCGTGGACTACGCGCTGGACCTGTCGAAGCCCGTGGGGCAGCGCGTGGTGCGCCTGGAGCGCGCCGGCCGCGCCGTGCGGCCCACGGACAGCTTCACCCTCGCCCTCAACAGCTACCGCGCGAGCGGCAGCGGCGGCTTTTCCATGCTGATCGGCGCGCCGGTGGTGTACGACCGGGGCGAGGGGATCCGCGAGCTGCTGGTCCAGGAGATCCGCCGCCGCGGCAGCATCGCCCCGCGCGACGTCTTCCGAAAGAACTGGGAGATCCTCCCCGCCTCGCTCGCCGCGAAAGCGGCGGCGGAGCAGCGTCAGCCGGGAAGCCGGCAGTAGCAACGGCAGTACGGCGGCCCTCACCCGGCTCGCTTGAGGCTCGCCACCCTTTCCCTTCATCCGGTTCACGCGAAGCGTGAAGCGCCATTCTGGGAGAGGGGACAACGGCTGGACTCCGTGCCGTGCTCCCCCTCTCCCGCTTGCGGGGGAGGGGGTCGGGGGGAGGGGGTCTGCCGTTCGCGGTTCCGCTGTACCCCGAAATCAGTTGCGGAGGGAGACAGCCGGGCAGTTTCGGCTGGCTCCCTCCGGCGCAGGGAAACCCGCCGGCCGTTTGGCGGGGTTCCCGGAGCCCGCGCAGGAGACGGACGGCAGTATCGTCCGGCTCCGGAGCGGCCCCACCGAAGCGGAAAGCCCCCGCCCCTGACACCCTTCTTGCATCCGCGCCCACCGGACCGCACCCACCCGCAATCCTCCGCAGACACGGAGCCACGCTTGATCCCGCTTCGCGACGAGAACCCCACGGAGCTCACCCCGTTCGTCACGGTGATCTTCATCGCGCTGAACGTCCTGGCCTGGGTGCTCCTCCAGGGGATGGGGAGCCCGCGCGCGCTGGAAGCCTCGGTCTACGCCTTCGGCACGGTGCCGTGCGAGCTGACCGGCGCCTGCCGGCCGCAGGGACTGGTGTGGGGCGGCGTCTTCACCAGCATGTTCATGCACGGCGGCTGGGGCCACCTGCTGGGGAACATGCTCTTCCTGTGGGTCTTCGGGAACAACATCGAGGACTCCATGGGCCATCTGCGCTTCATCGTCTTCTACCTGGTGTGCGGCGTCGCGGCGGGGCTGGCACACGTGTTCCTGAGCCCGGCGAGCGCGATCCCCGCGGTGGGGGCCAGCGGCGCCATCAGCGGGGTGATGGGGGCGTACATCGTCCTGTACCCGCGGGTCAAGGTTCGCACCTGGGTGCCGCCGTTCTTTCTGCTGGACCTCAACGCCTTCTTCCTGCTGGCGTACTGGTTCTTCATCCAGCTGGCGACGGGGGTGCTCACCCACGGCCCGGAGGCGGGGGAGCAGGGCGGCGTGGCCGTGTGGGCGCACGTGGGCGGGTTCGTGGCCGGCGCGGTGCTCGTCCGCGTCTTCGAGAAGCGCCGGCTGGTGGACGCCAAGCGGCGCGGCGTGCACCTGTCGCGCGACGAGGTAGCGCGACTGGAGTGGTGAGCGTAGAATTCACGTCTTCCGCCCGTTCGCTGCCCGTTCCCGGCGCACCCCGCCCCGCGCCGGCTTCCGCTCACCGTTCAACGGCTCGCCCCGATGCCCGCCAGCAAGAATAGGAAAAAAGTGTTCAGGTGGCTGGTGCCGCTGTGGATCACGGCGGCACTTCTGCTGTCCGCGGGGTGGTACGCCTCCGCGCAGACGGACACCGCCGCGGTTCCCCGCCCCGTCGACACCGCGGCCGCCCCCGCCACGCCCGCGGCCGGGGTCTCGCCGGACGCCCAGGCGCCCGGCAGCGGCATCGCCGAGACGCCCGGCACCCCCGTGGACCAGGCGCGCGGGGTCGCGCCCACCGCCGGCGAGCGGGCGGCGAGCGCGCGGGAGCAGGCCGCCGGAGGCTCGCTCGCCGAGCGCGCCGTGAGCCTCCTGGGCCTGATCGTGTTCACCCTCGCGGCCTTTCTCCTGAGCGTGAACCGCCGCGCGGTGGACTGGAAGCTGGTGGCGTGGGGGCTGGGCCTGCAGTTCATCTTCGCGCTGGTGATCCTCAAGACCCGCCCCGGGCTGGAGTTCTTCGACGCGGCGAACGACGCCTTCAACGCCCTCATCGGCTATACGGTGGAGGGCGCAAAGTTCCTGTTCGGCAACCTGGTCTACAACAACATCCCGGTGGGTCCGGGGGGAACCGGTTTCCCGCCCATGGACCCGGTGGGGCAGACCTCCGGGTGGGCCAACGCGGGGGCGTTCTTCGCCTTCAACGTGCTCCCCACCATCATCTTCTTTTCCAGCCTGATGACGCTGCTGTACCACCTGGGGGTGATGCAGTGGATCGTGAAGGGGTTCGGCTGGGTGATGATGCGCACCATGAAGATCTCCGGCGCGGAAAGCCTGAGCACCGCCGGGAACATCTTCCTGGGGCAGACGGAGGCGCCGCTGCTGGTGAAGCCGTTCATCGGCACCATGACCAGGAGCGAGCTCCACTGCATCATGGTGGGCGGCTTCGGGACGGTGGCGGGCGGGGTGCTGGCGGCGTACGTCGGGATCCTGGTGGCCTACTTCCCCGACATCGCCGGCCACCTGATCGCCGCCTCGGTGATGTCGGCGCCGGCGTGCATCGCCATCTCCAAGATCATGTACCCGGAGACGGAGGAGCCCGTCACCCGCGGGACCATGAAGATCGAGCTGGAAAAGGTGGACGCCAACGTGATCGACGCGGCGGCGCGCGGGGCGAGCGAGGGGATGACGCTGGCGCTCAACGTGGCGGCGATGCTGCTCGCCTTCATCGCGCTGCTGGCGCTCGCCAACGGGCTCATCGGGTGGGTGGCGGGGTGGTTCGGAGCCGAGCTGAGCATCCAGATGGTCCTGGGCTGGCTGGGGGCGCCGCTGGCGTGGCTGATGGGGACGCCGTGGAAGGACGCGCTGGCGGTGGGAACGCTGATCGGCGAGAAAACTGCGCTCAACGAGTTCGTGGCGTACCTGCACCTGGGGAGCATGCTCCAGGAGGGCGCGAACCTGTCTCCGCGCTCCGTGGTGATCGCCACCTACGCGCTCTGCGGCTTCGCCAACTTCAGCAGCATCGCCATCCAGATCGGCGGCATCGGCGGCATGGCCCCGGAGCGCCGCGGCGACCTCAGCCGCCTGGGGCTGCGCGCCATGATCGCGGGAACGCTGGCCAACTTCATGACCGCGTGCGTCGTGGGGATCCTGCTCTGACCGTCTTTTTTACGGCTTTGAACTGCTCTGGACGGCGGGTTCGGGCGTGCCCCCGGCGGGCGCCGGGGTCGGGCTTCGGCTCCGTAAGCGAGCAAACAACGCTCGCTAACGGAGTCGAGCCCCGGCGGAAACAACCCCGCCGGGTCTCGCCCCTTCGGGCCGAAATCCCTCACGCGGGCCGCGGTGGGGGTTCCAGCCTCCGGCTCGCGCGTGCCGCGGTGCTCCTGCTGGGGCTCGGGCTGGCGGCGGGGGCCGTGGGGTGCGGGCCGTCGCGGCCGCGGGTGGACATCCGGACGGAGCTGGGCACCATCCGCATCGAGGTGGACTCCGCCCGGGCGCCAGCCACCGCGGCCAACTTCCTGCGCTACGTGCGCGAGGGGCGGTACGCGAGCGCGTCCTTTTACCGCGTGCGGCTCGATCCCCCGGAGCTGATGCGGCCGCCCACGGGGATCCTGCAGGGCGGCCTCTGGTACGGCGACTCCACCCGGATCCTCCCACCGGTCCCCTTCGAGAGCACGCAGCGCACCGGGCTGCGGCACACCGACGGCACGGTGTCCATGGCCCGCTTCGCCGAGGGGGACGCCCGCGCGGAGTTCTTCATCGTCCTGGGCGACCAGCCGCACCTGGACTTCCGCGGGCCGGGGAAGGCGGGGTACGCGGCGTTCGGGCGGGTGGTGGAGGGGATGGACGTGGTGCGCGCCATCCAGGGCCGGCCCGCGCGCGGAGAGCGGCTCACGGTCCGGGTCCCGTTCCGCGCGGAGATGGCCCGGTAGGCCACCGCCTGGCGGGTGGGGAGCGGCGCCTGCTGGCGGAGCGCGGCGGGGGAGCGTATCATTCTCCACCGGAGCGGTGAAATGGACGGCCTCCGCGACAGGCGGACGCACCGGTGGTGCGTCCGCCTGCGTTTTTTCCGGGATCCGGGGGCCGCGATACGAACAGCACAGGACGGTGGACATGGCGATCGAAGTCACGCGGGAGCTGCTGCACCGCCTTCCCAAGGCCGAGCTGCACGTGCACCTGGACGGCTCCCTGCGGCCGGAGACGATGCTGGAGCTGGCCGCGGAGTACGGCAAGAAGATGCCGGCGCACGACCCCGACCACCTGCGCGACTACATGCACGTGCAGGACGCGCGCAACCTGGTGGAGTACCTGGAGCGCTTCGCGATCACCCTTTCCGTGATGCAGACGGCGGACGCGCTGGAGCGAATCGCCTACGAGCTGGCCGAGGACCTGGCGCGCGAGAACGTGCGCTACGCGGAGATCCGCTATTCCCCCATCCTCAACGCGCAGGAAGGCCTTCCCCTCACCGAGGCGGTGGACGCGCCGCTGCGCGGGCTCAAGCAGGCGGAGGAGGAGTTCGGGATCCGCACGGCCATCATCATCTGCGGGATCCGCAACATGGAGCCGGCGACCTCGCGCGACCTGGCGGACCTGACGGTGGCGTACAAGGACCGCGGGGTGGTGGCCTTCGACCTGGCGGGCGCCGAGTACAACTACCCGGCCAAGAAGCACAAGGACGCCTTCTACACCGTCATCAACAAGAACATGGCGGCCACCATCCACGCCGGCGAGGCGTACGGCGCCGAGTCCATCCACCAGGCGCTCCACTACTGCAAGGCCAACCGCATCGGCCACGGGACGCGCCTCTTCGAGGACCCGGACCTGATGCGCTACGTCAACGACTTCCGCGTGCCCATCGAGATCTGCCTCACCTCCAACGTGCAGACGCGGGCGGTGGAGTCGTTCGAGAAGCACCCGCTGCGCCAGTATTACGACGAAGGCCTGATCCTCAGCCTGAACACCGACAACCGGCTGATGTCCGCCACCACCGTCACCGAGGAGTACTGGCGTGCCCACCGGTACCTGGGGTTCACCTGGGACGAGCTGGTGGACCTTTCGCTGATGGGCTTCGACAGCGCGTTCATGCACCGGACGGAGAAGCTGGCGATGCTGGCGAAGGTCCGTGAGGAGATCGCGGAGCTGGAGGCAGCGGAGGCCGTGGCGGTCTGACCCCGGACGCGCCGAAGATGGAGAATGGGCCGGCTCCCGCGCGGGAGCCGGCCCCTTGCCGTTCGTCAGTCTTCGCCGCGGGGCCGGAACATGCCCCGCGGCCGGGGGCACGCCCGAACCCGCGGTTCAGTGCCGCTCCGACCAGCCCACCCTCAGCAGACCGCGTCCTCGGCAAGGACCGAAGCCGCGTATACGCTCGTGCCGTTCGGGAATTCCGCTACCACTAGGTAGGAGTAGGTGCTGGAGTCGTCGTACGACCAGGTGTAGGTCCACATGCAGGAAGAGGTGCCGGTCCAGGCGTTCCCCGTATTGTAGAAGGTGCCGGAGACCGACCCCGACCAGGTTTCGGTCACCGTAGTCTGGAAATCGTTGCTTATCCAGTCGTTCACCATTCGCTCCTCCACCCGGCGGACCAGATAGGAGGCGGCTCCGACCACCGGGTTCCAGCTCAGGACCACGGTCCCGCTCGGGTGGCTGACGGCCAGCCCCGTAGGTACCGGCAGCGGGTAGAGCGTGCGGGTCGCCAGCTGGTCGGCGGCGCTGAAGCCAGCCCAGGAGTTTAGCGCCGTTCCGCCGTTCATCACGGACCCTGCGTCGCTTCCGGTCGGCGTGCCCCAGACGTGAAGGGCTCCTTCGCTTCCAGCCAGCTCGCCGCGCGCCTGCCAGTTGGTGTGGCGAAGGCCTAACGTGTGCCCGATCTCGTGCACCATGTTGTGCAGGCGCTGCTGGTCGTTCTGCCCGAAGTCGACGCAGCCGACCGGATTGACGGTGATGGTGGCGCCAGGGTTGCCACCTGACGGCCAAGATGCCGCGGCAGCGACATTCCTCAAAACGTTGCCCTGTGGATCTCTGATACAAGCAAGCGAAAAGGTGACGTCGGCCGGGCTACCCGGGGCAGCCTCCACGATACGCACGTAGCTCCCCCAAATGCCGCTCCACAGCGGCAAAGCAGCGCGCGCCGCATTCTCCCAGCCCGGCTCGGCGGCGAGCCCCGCCAGGTTCACGGTGATCTGGTTGACCTTGGGCGAGCCGACCAGGTTGCTGGTCCGGTACTGAAAGCGCGGCCCCATCGGGTCGTTCGTGCGGCGCGGAGCCGCACTTCGTAGCTGCGTCTTGGTGATCATGATGTCGCCTTCGACGAGCACGTAGTCGCCGAAGTCCTGGACCCTCTCACTCCGGAAGCCCATGGCCTCCACCTGCCGGGCCAGATCATCGACCTGATCCATGGGTTCGAGGATGGAAGTGCTGCGGGTCGCGTCGCAGGCGCCGAGCGCCAGCAGGGCGAACACGCCGATTCCTCTGAGGACGGAAGTGCGCTGCATGGTGGAATCTCCTGCTGTGCTGGGGTACCGACCTGCCGCTGCGGCTGGGCGTGACCGCATCGGCAAAAGCGAATCGTGGGGGCAGGAGCAAATAAGCGACATTTTTATGTGTCGTCAAGTATACTGTTATATTTCCGCCCCGCCGGATCGGCTATCCCGGGCCCGAGGCTTCTCGCCGGCCAGACGGGCTACGGCAGCGCGCCGCTGCCGCCCAGGCGCTCGCGGACGCGCGCGGCGATCACCTCGATCCCCGGGGTATTGTTGCCGCCGCGGGGGATGATGACGTCGGCGTAGCGCTTGGACGGCTCCACGAACTCGAAGTGCATGGGCCGCACCGTCCCAAGGTACTGCTCGACCACCGATTCCACCGTGCGCCCGCGCATTTCCAGGTCGCGCCGCATGCGCCGGATGAAGCGCACGTCCGCCTCCGTGTCCACGAAGATCTTGAGGTCGAACAATTCCCGCAGCCGCGGGTCGCCGAAGATGAGGATCCCCTCCACCAGGATCACATCGCGCGGTTCGATGCGCACCGTGGTGCCGGCGCGGGTGTGGGCCGCGAAGTCGTACACCGGCTTGTCGATGGGCTCGCGCGCGATGAGCCGCTCCAGGTGCGCGACCAGCAGGTCGTTGTCGAGCGAATCCGGGTGGTCGAAGTTGACGCGCCGCCGCTCCTCCATGGGAAGGTGGTCCAGCTCGCGGTAGTACGAGTCGTGGTCCAGGAAGACGGCGGAGTCCAGGTGCAGCGAGTCGTAGATCCGCCGCGCGACGGTGGTCTTTCCCGACCCGGTTCCCCCCGCGATCCCGATGACGAATGGCTTCATGACGATGCGTTGCGGTACGATTGCCGGCCCGGAGAGGGCGCGCCGGCGCGGGCGTAGATGTACCCGGCCGCCCCGCCGGACGCAAGTCGGATGCGAGAAGTAGAGGGCCGTCCGCCTCCACACCCCGCGTGAGGGATTACGGCCCGAAGGGGCGAGACCCGGCGGCAGTTTGCCGGGGCTCGACTCCGTTGCAGACGGTTGTTTCGTTTGCTACGGAGCCGAAGCCCGACCCCGGCGCCAGCCGGGGGCACGCCCAAACCCGCTGTTCGCCGTCCTGGCCGTAAAAGCGAAAGCGGGGCGACCCGAAGGCCGCCCCGCTCGGTCCTACCCTGCCCTTCTACTTTCCGAAACCGCTAGAAGGTGTAGCGCAGCCCCAGCTGGATCTGGTAGCGCGAATCCAGGTTGGAGATGGTGAACGGGTCCGCCGGCGTGGTGAACGCGCCGTAGGTGCGGTGCCCGTTGACCACCGCGGTCCCGCTCGGCGTCAGCAGGTTGAACGCCTGGTTGTTCTGGAACTCGCTGCGGCCCCACTCGCGGTTGAGCAGGTTGCCGAAGTTGAGGATGTCCACCGTGATCTGCGCGTTCTGGCCGCGGAGCGCCGAGATGTTCTGCGCCAGGCGGAAGTCGAAGCGGTTGGACCACGGCTCGCGGCAGGAGTTCCGCTGGATGACGCGGCCGCGCGCCTCGCGCAGGCACTCCGTGTCCTCGATGAAGGCGTCCAGGCTGTTCCACGACTGGAGCGGCGTGACCGTGGCGCTCGAAGCGAAGTTGATCTCGGCCTGGCTCGCCGGCACGTACACCAGGTCGTTGCCCGTGGAGCCGTCGCCGTTGATGTCGCCGTTGTAGCGGAACGAGTACGGCTTGCCCGACTGGCCCACGTACACCAGCGACAGGTCCGTGGAAAGACGGCCCAGCAGGTTCAGCCGGTACGACGTCGTCCCCACGATGCGGTGCGGCACGTCGTTGTCCGAGAGCGTCAGCTCCGGGTTGTTGGGGTCGTCGCGGTGCAGGTTGAACGACCAGTTGGAGTTGGCCGTGCTGTTGTTGAGCGGCCCCTTGTCCTCGGCGCGCGAGTACGTGTACGCCAGGGAGAAGTCCCAGTTGTTGCGGAACGGACGCTGGACCTGCCCGGTGAGGCTGTAGGTGGAGCCCTCGTCCGTGTTGGTCACGTCGATGGCCTGCCCGAGCCCCGGCGTGGTCCGGTTGCGGTACAGCGTGCGGCCCTCGACCTGCGCGGCGCCCGGCACCGCCTCGATGCGCAGGTTCTTGTACAGCAGGTCGTTGACGGTCTTGGTATAGAGACCCTCGAGGGTGCCCACCAGGCCCATGGGAAGCTGGCGGTCGATGGCCAGCGAGTAGCGGGCCACCTGCGGCAGCTCCAGCTCGGGATCGACCAGGTTGATGTTGTTCGGCGCCGCCGTCGTGGTCCCCGTGCAGTTGCGCGGCTGATTGTCCGGGTCAGCCACGAAGGTCGGCACGCCCTGCGCCGCCTGGCAGGTGAAGGTGACGTACTCCAGGCCGGTGTTGCCGTACGCGTTGCTGATCCACACGAACGGCGCGCGCCCGCTGAACATCCCCACGCCGCCGCGGATCTGCGTGGCCGCGTCGCCCGTCACGTCCCAGTTGAAGCCGAGGCGCGGGTTCCACAGCCCGTTGGAGGCGGGCACCTCGCTGGTGTGCCGCCCGTAGGTGCTGAACACCAGCGGGTTCTCGACCGGGTCCTCCGGGAAGGTCGGCAGCTCGTAGCGCAGGCCGAAGGTCACCTGCAGGTTGTCGCGCACGTCCCAGCGGTCCTGGGCGTACAGCGAGTAGCGCCGGTAGCTGAACTCGGCGCGCGGCTTGCCCGGCTGGTTGCCCGGGGTGGTGGGGTCCACGTCCGGCACCAGGTAGCGGAAGTCGTACTGCAGCGGCCGGCCCGCCACGAAGTCCGCGTAGCTGGCGAAGCGGTAGTTGCCGTACAGGTTCTGCGCGAACAGGTTGCTGAACTGCGCGAACTCGTTGCTCGTCCCCACCGTGAAGGTGTGGGCGCGCCACGGGATGGTCAGGTCGTTGGTGATCTCGAAGGCGTCCTGGTCCAGCTCGTTGGCCACCGAGCTGTTTTCCGTGCCGCCGACGACCGAGCGCGTGCCGTAGTCCACCCGGACGAAGGGGAACCGGTCGCCGGGGGTGGAGCGCTGGTCGCGCACCCGGTTGTAGCCCAGGCGCAGCTCGTTGAAGATGCCGCTGCCGAAGCCCGAGTTCAGCTGCAGGACACTGCTGTTGGTGGTGTTGTCCTGCTGGTACCCGGCGTTCCCCAGGATGAACGAGCTGGCGCTGCGGCCGAAGTTCTCCCGGTACCCGTCGATGTAGTTGTGGCGCAGCGTGAGGCGGTGGTTCTGCCCCATGTTGAAGTCCAGCCGGCCGAACAGGTTGATGCTCTCGCGGCCGATGTCGCGGTCGTCGATGCCGCCCGGGTCGTAGCCCAGCGTCTGCAGGCGGTCGCTCACCTGCGTGGCCTGCGCCACCGTGATCCCCTCGTTGGGGTTGGTGCCGGCCACGTAGTTGGTGGGGTCGGTGCGGCGGCTGCTCTCGCCGGCCAGGAAAAAGAACGCCCGGTCCTTGATGATGGGGCCACCGAAGGAGCCGGCGATCTCGCGGCTCTGGAACTCCACCAGCTCGGACGACGCCGTGTCGCCGCGGGTGGTGTAGCGGCCGGCGAAGCGCTCGTCACGGCCGAAGCCGCTGAGGCTCCCCTGGAAGCGGTTGGTCCCGGAGCGGGTCACCGCGTTGATGGAGGCGCCGGTGAAGCCGTTCTGGCGCACGTCGAAGGGCGCGAGCACCACCTGGAGCTCCTGGATGGCCTCCAGGGTGATGGTCTTCGCGCCCGCCTGGCCGCCCGGCGAGCCGCTGGCCGACAGGCCGAACAGGTCGTTGCTGGCGGTGCCGTCGATCTGCAGCTGGTTGAAGCGGTTGTTCCGGCCGCCCGCGCTCACCGCGCCGGTGGTGGAGTTGGTGATCGCCATCTGCGGCACCAGGCGCGTGAAGTCCTGCAGGTCGCGCGTGATGGTGGGGGCCCGGCGGAGCGTGCTGTCGCTCAGCACCGTGGAGGCGCCCGTGCGCCCACGCGAGATCACCGCGCCTTCGTTCTCGGCGACCACGGTGAGGCCCTCGAGCGCGAGCGCCTCCTGCGCCACCGTGAAGTCGAAGTTGGCCGTCTGGCCCAGCGACAGGACCACCTGGTTCCGTGTCTGCGCGCCGTAGCCCAGCGCTGTCACCTGGATCCGGTACGTCCCGGGCTGGAGGCCGGGCAGGAGGTACCGGCCGTCCCCGCGGGTGCCCACGCTCGACTGCGAGCCGTTGGCCGTGTTGGTGAGCGTCACCCGCGCGTTCGCGACGCCTTCGCCCTGCTGGGTCGTGACCCGTCCGCTGACCGCGGAAGTGGTCACACCCTGCGCGCGCGCAGCGCCCGGCAACGCGAGGCCGAGCAGCAGAGCCCACAGGACGAGGGCCGCGTTCCGCACACGTCGTTTGATCATGTGTTTCTCGGTTGAGGAAGTAGCTGGGGAGATCCCGGGTCCCCTCGGGCGCGTTCAGGATAGCGCCCCCGGGCACCGCGGGACAGGCGGGAATGTAACACGTGGGCAACGATGGGAAAAGGAGAAAAAGCGCACCCTGGACGGGCGTCCACGAAAACGCGTTCGGGGCCGCCCCGGATCGCCCGGAGCGGCCCCGAAGGGACGCGATCGCGCCGCCCGCGCCGTCCTACCGCGTCATCAGGAACTGGAGGACGTCGGAGCGCGTGACGATCCCCGCCACGCCGGCCCCGTCGCGCACCAGCACCGCGGGGGTCTGGCGGGAAAGCATCTTGGACACCGAGTCCACCGGCTGGGAAGCGTCGATGGTCGGGAACGCCTCGTCCATCACCTCGCCCACCGTGGCGTCCAGGAAGCGGCTGCTTTCCAGGCCGCGGGTGACCAGGTCGTACTCGGTGACGCTCCCCACGCACTCCGCCCCGTCCATCACCGGGAGCTGCGACACGTCGTGCAGCTTCATCAGCCCCAGCGCCTGCCGCACCAGCGCCCCGGGGGTGGTGCCGATCACCGCCGCCGGGGCCTCGCTGCGGCGCTCCAGCAGCATGCCGATGCTGACGCGGTCCGCCTCCAGCAGCTGGTTCTCGCGCATCCACTCGTCGTTGTACAGCTTGGACAGGTAGCGCTCGCCGGTGTCGCACAGAAAGGTCACCACGCAGGCGCCGGGGTCGTCCAGCTGCCGGGCCAGGTTCAGCGCGGCGTGGGTGATGAGCCCCGCCGAGCCGCCCACGAACAGCCCCTCCTCGCGCGTCAGGCGCCTCGCCACCGCGAAGGCGTCGCGGTCGCTCACGGTGACGAACTCGTCGACCACGCTCATGTCCAGCGTCCCCGGCACCTTGTCCTGCCCGATCCCCTCCACCTTGTACGGCGCCCCCTCCACCTTCGCCTTCCCCCCGGAGCGCCAGGTCTCGGCCAGGATGGAGCCCTGCGGGTCCGCGGCGACGATCTTGACGGCGGGGTTCCTTTCCTTGAGGTAGCGCCCCACGCCGGTGATCGTCCCGCCCGTCCCCGCCGCCGCGACGAAGTGGGTGATGCGCCCCTCCGTCTGCTCCCACAGCTCCGGGCCGGTGGTGGCGTAGTGCGCCGCCGGGTTGGCCTGGTTGTAAAACTGGTCGGCGAGCACCGCGCCCGGCGTCTCCTCCGCGATGCGCTTGGCCATCATCACGTAGTTGTCGGGGTGGTCGTGCGCCACCGCGGTGGGGGTGATGATGACCTCCGCCCCGAACGCCTTGAGGAGCCGGACCTTTTCCTGGCTCATCTTGTCGGGCATGGTGAAGATGCACCGGTAGCCGCGGATCGCCGCGGCGATCGCCAGCCCCACCCCCGTGTTCCCGCTCGTCCCCTCCACGATGGTCCCGCCGGGCCGGAGGGCGCCGCTCCGCTCCGCGGCCTCGATGATCGGCAGGCCGATGCGGTCCTTGACGCTCCCGCCCGGGTTGAAGAAATCGGCCTTGCCGAACACGGGCGTGCGGATCCCGCGCGTGATCCGCGTCAGGCGGATGAGCGGGGTCCACCCGATGGTCTGCAGGACGTCGTCGTACGGCTTCTCGTGACGGGACATGTGGGGTCGGATCCGGGATCGGGAAAGGGGCCTCAGAGCGAATCGGGGCGCGCCGCGCCTTCGGTGTTCATGCGGAACTGCACCGGGAGGAGCACCCAGGCTCCCACCGGCTCGGGGCCGCGCCGGGCCGGCTCGAAGCGCAGCTCGCGCGCCCCGTCCACCGCCGCCTGGTCGAAGGCGGCCTGGCCGCTGGCGCGCTCCACACGGGTGGAGTCCACCGTCCCCGCGGGGGTGACGAAGAGCCGCAGCACGGTCTCCCCCTCCACCCCCGCGTCCCACAGCTCCTCGGGGTACTGGAAGCTGGAGGCGGAGAGCTGCCGCGGCGGCGTTTCCACCACGGGCTCCGGCTCGCACCCCGCCGCGAGGGGGAGCGCGACCAGGAGCGCCAGGCGGACGAGGGGGCGAATGGGCTTCATGGCATCCGTCGCGGGGCTCAGCGCCTCGCGGTCTCGACCAGCTCGGCCAGGAGCACCAGCGCCTGGATCGGGGTCAGGTTGTGCACGTCCGCCGTGCGCAGCCGCATCAGCGCGGGGTGCGGCGGGGGTTCGAAGAGCGCCAGCTGCAGCTCCGGGGCGGGCGCGGCGCGCGGAAGCCTGCCGCCGGCGGGCTGCGCCGGGGGCGCCGCCCCCTCCAGCTCGGCCAGCACCTCGCGCGCCCGCTCCACCACCTCGCGCGGGAGCCCCGCCAGGCGCGCCACCTCCACGCCGTAGGAGCGGTCCGCGCCGCCGGGGAGGAGCCGGCGCAGGAAGACGATCTCCTCGCCGCACTCGCGCACCGCCACGTTGAAGTTTACCACCCCGGCGAGGCGTTCGGAAAGCCGGGTCAGCTCGTGGTAGTGCGTGGCGAAGATGGTCTTCGCGCCCACGCGGTCGTGCAGGTGCTCGGTGGTGGCCGTGGCCACGGAAAGCCCGTCCCAGGTGCTGGTACCGCGCCCGATCTCGTCCAGCAGCACCAGCGAGCGCTCCGTGGCGCCGTGCAGGATGGCGGCCGTCTCGCTCATCTCCACCATGAAGGTGGACTGCCCGCGCACCAGGTTGTCCGATGCGCCCACGCGTGTGAAGATGCGGTCCACGATCCCCACCCGCGCCGACTTCGCCGGGACGAACGACCCCACCTGCGCCAGCAGCGCGATGAGCCCCACCTGCCGCAGCACGGTGCTCTTGCCCGCCATGTTGGGGCCGGTGAGCACCATGACCCGCGCCCCGGCGTCCAAGCGCACGTCGTTGGGGATGAACTCGGCGCGCGGCATCATGGTCTCCACCACCGGGTGCCGCCCGCCCTCGATCTCCAGCGCGTACCCCTCGTCCACCTCCGGGCGGACGTACTCCCGCCGGACCGCCACCTCCGCCAGCCCCGCCAGCACGTCCAGCGCCGCCACCCGCTCCGCCGTGGCCTGGATGCGGGCCGTTGCCGCCGCCACAAAGGCGCGCAATTCCGTGAACAGGCGCAGCTCCAGCGCGGCGATGCGCTCCTCCGCCCCGAGCACCTTCTCCTCCCACTCCTTGAGCTCGGGGGTGAAGTAGCGCTCCGCGTTGGCGAGCGTCTGCTTGCGGTGGTAGTCGCCGGGGACGCGGTCCACGTTGGCGCGGGTGACCTCCAGGTAGTAGCCGAACACCTGGTTGAAGCCCACCTTGAGCGACGCGATCCCGGTGCGCTCCCGCTCGCGCGCCTGCATCCGCGCGATCCACTCCACCGCCCCGTCGCGCGCCGCCCGCAGCTCGTCCAGCTCCGCGTCGTACCCCTCGCGGATGTATCCGGGGTCGGCCACCGAGGCCGGCGCCTCCGGGTGCACCGCCCGCGCCACCGCCTCGCACACGTCCCCCAGGGGGTCGGTCCCGTCGCGCAGCTCGGCCAGCAGCGCGCTCCCGGTCCCCGCCAGCGCGTCGCGCACCGCCGGGAGGCGCCCCAGCGAGGCGGCCAGCGCGAGCATCTCGCGCGGCGCCACCCGCCCGGTCGCCACCTTGGCGGCCAGGCGCTCCAGGTCGCGGATCTCCCCCAGCGCCGTCCGCATCGCTGCGCGCCGCTCCCCCTCCTCCACCAGCTCGCCCACCGCGTCCAGCCGGGCGCGGATGGGCTCCGGCTTCACCAGCGGCGACACGATCCAGCGGCGCAGCAGGCGCCCGCCCATGGGCGTCTGCGCCTCGTCCATCACCCGCAGCAGCGTCCCCTCCGTCCCGGTGCCGCGCAGCGTTTCCAGGATCTCCAGGTTGCGGCGGGTCATCTCGTCCAGCGCCATGACGTCGCCCGCGCGCTCCACACGCGGCGGGCGGAGGTGGTCGCAGCCGCCCGGCTGCGCCTCGCCCAGGTACGCCAGCAGCGCCCCGCACGCCCCTACCAGGTCCCCGTCCTCCCGCCCCAGCCCGAAGCCGTCCAGTCCCAGCACCCGGAAGCGCCGCGTGAGCTCGTCGCGCCCCGTTTCCGCGTCGAAGAGCCAGTCGCCGCGGAAGGTGCGGGTCACCCCCTCCGCCCCCGGAACGGGAAAGATCTCCCACGAGCGCGGCAGCAGCACCTCCGACGGCGCGATGCGCCCCAGCTCCGCCGCGACCTCCGCCCACGCGATGCGCCGCAGGATCACCTCGCCGGTGGACAGGTCCGCGCACGCCAGCCCCAGCGTGTCGCCGGTCTGCGGCTCGCCCGCGAGCGCTACCAGGAAGTTGTTGCGCCGGGCGTCCAGGAGCGCGTCCGAGAAGAGCGCGCCGGGCGTGACCATCTCCGTCACCGCGCGCTTGACGATCCCCTTGGCCTCGCGGGGGTCCTCCACCTGCTCGCAGATGGCGACGCGGCGCCCCTGCTGAACCAGGCGCTGCAGGTAGTTGTTGAGGGCGTGCACGGGGACCCCGGCCAGGGGGGCGCGGGAGCCGCCGTTGTTGCGCGAGGTGAGGGTGATGTCCAGCAGGCGCGAGCCTTCCTCCGCGTCCTCGTTGAACATCTCGTAGAAGTCCCCCACGCGCATGAACACGATGGCGTCGGGGTGGCGGTTCTTGACCTCCCGCCACTGCTGCATCATGGGGGTCTCTGCGGCGGTGCTCATCCGTCGCGGCGCGGGGCGGGTGCCGGACGGCTGCCGGGGGTGGTGCGAGGCATCACTAGCGGGGAGCGGGAGCGCTGCTTTCTGGACGGCGGAAGGTAGCCAGGGTGGTCGATGCGGGCAACTCCTTGGCGCTGTTCCTGGGTTCGTCTGTCAATGGAGTTAGGTGTGGCGGCGGGGCCGCTACGGAGCCCGGCCAAACTGCGGCCGGTCTCCTCCGCGGGCTCCGGGAGCCCCGGAAAACTGCCTCCGGGTCTCCCTGCGCCGGGGTGAGCCAGCCGAAACTGCCCGGCTGTCTCCCCCCGCAACGGATTCGGGGGGTACTGCGGGAACGGCGACGGCAGGCCCCCTCCCCCCGGCCCCCTCCCCCGCAAGCGGGAGAGGGGGAGCACGGCATGGACGCCCGTTCGGCTGCCCTGCCTTGATGCCGGCGAGGGAGGGAGTGGGGGTGGTCGCAGGAACCAAAGCTGTCCGAGCGACAGCGAGTGCTCGCTCGCTACGCTCGCGAGGGAGACCAGCCTCACCCCCGACCGCCACGCACGGTGCCGGGCCGCCGCGCCGTCGGGCACGACTCTGGCACCCGCGACGACTCGCGGTCGGGAGATCGGGGCGCGGATGCGTCCCCATCTCCCGCTCCCCGTCATCTCCATCACCAGGAAAACCCGAGCGGCCGGACGGATGAAGTCAGGCAAGACGAAGAACACGGCGGACGGCGCGCGGCAGGCGGAGTTCGTGCGCGTGCGCGGGGCGCGGGAGCACAACCTCAAGAACGTGGACCTCGACATCCCCCGCGACGCGCTGGTGGTGTTCACCGGCGTGTCGGGATCGGGAAAGTCTTCGCTCGCGTTCGGCACGCTGTACGCCGAGGCGCAGCGGCGCTACCTGGAGTCGGTGGCGCCGTACGCGCGGCGCCTCTTCCACCAGATGGGCATCCCCGACGTCGACGAGATCGACGGCATCCCGCCGGCGGTGGCCCTGCAGCAGCAGCGGGGGACGCCCACCACTCGGTCGTCGGTGGGGAGCGTGACCACGCTCTCCAACCTGCTGCGCATGCTGTATTCGCGCGCGGGGGACTATCCTCCCGGCCAGTCCATCATCTACGCCGAGGCGTTCTCCCCCAACACCCCGCAGGGAGCCTGCCCCCGCTGCCACGGCCACGGCCGCGTCTACGAGGTCACCGAGCGGTCCATGGTGCCCGACGACTCGCTGACCATCCGCGAGCGCGCCGTCGCCGCGTGGCCGCAGGCGTGGGGCGGGCAGAACCAGCGCGACATCCTCGTCACCCTCGGCTACGACGTGGACCGCCCCTGGCGCGACCTGCCGCAGGATGTCCGCGACTGGATCCTGTTCACCGACGAGCAGCCCGTCGTCTCCGTCTACCCCGGCCTCACGCCGGAGGAGACGCGGCGCGCGCTGGAGCGCAGGGAAGAGCCCAACTACATGGGCACCTTCAGCAGCGCGCGGCGGCACGTGATGCACACCTTCGCCAACACGCAGAGCGTGTCCATGCGGCGGCGGGTGATGCAGTACATGCTCAGCACCGACTGCCCGGAGTGCGGCGGCAGGCGACTGCGCCCGGAATCGCTGTCGGTGACGTTCGCGGGGATGGACATCACGGAGCTGTCGCGCCTGCCACTGTCGCGGGTGGCCACCCTCGTCCAGCCGTACGCGGACGGCACGGCGGCCGGATCGGCGGATGCGGAGCACCCGGAAAAGGCGCTGGTGGCGCATCGCATTGCCCAGGACCTGGCCGCGCGGCTGGCGACCCTGCTGGACCTGGGGCTGGGCTACCTGTCCATCGAGCGCAGCACGCCCACGCTCTCCCCCGGCGAGCTGCAGCGGCTGCGACTGGCGACGCAGGTGCGCTCCAACCTGTTCGGCGTCGTGTACGTGCTCGACGAACCCTCCGCCGGCCTGCACCCGGCGGACACCGAGGCGCTGCTGCGCGCGCTGGACGGGCTGCTGGCCGCGGGGAACTCGCTGTTCGTGGTGGAGCACGACATGGACGTGGTTCGCCACGCCCACTGGATCGTGGACGTGGGCCCCGCGGCGGGCGAGCAGGGCGGACGCGTGCTCTACAGCGGCCCCCCCGCCGGGCTCGCGGCGGTGGAAGAGTCCCAGACGCGGCGCCACCTCTTCGGCGAGGGGACGCCGCCCGCGCGGACGCCGCGCGAGCCCAGGGGATGGCTGGCGCTGGAGGGGGTCACCCGCAACAACCTCCACGAGCTGGACGTGCGGTTCCCGCTCGGCGTGTTCACCACGGTGAGCGGCGTTTCCGGCTCGGGGAAGTCCAGCCTGGTGAGCCAGGTGCTGGTGGAGTTGGTGGCGGCGCACCTGGGCCACGAGCTCCCCGCCGTGGAAGACGACGACGAGCCGGAGCACACAGCCGCGGTTCCCCCCGGCGGCCGCATCGCGGGGGGGATGGAGGGCATTCATCGCCTGGTGCGCGTGGACCAGAAGCCCATCGGGCGCACGCCGCGCTCCAACCTGGCCACCTACACGGGGCTGTTCGACCACGTCCGCCGCCTCTTCGCCGCCACGCCGGACGCCAGGAAGCGGCGCTACGACGCGGGCCGCTTCTCCTTCAACGTGGCCAAGGGGCGCTGCGAGACCTGCGAGGGCGAGGGGTTCGTGATGGTGGAGCTGCTCTTCCTCCCCAGCGTCTACGCGCCCTGCCCCACCTGCCACGGCGCGCGCTACGACGCGAAGACGCTGGAGATCCGCTTGCGCGGCCGCAACGTCGCCGAGGTGCTGGGGATGACGGTGGACGCCGCGTGGGAGTTCTTCGCCGGCGAGGACGCCGTGCGCCGCTCGCTGCACGTGCTGCGCGAGGTGGGGCTGGGATACCTGCGGCTGGGGCAGCCCGCCACGGAGCTGTCCGGCGGCGAGGCGCAGCGGATCAAGCTGGCCACCGAGCTGCAGCGCGCGCAGCGCGGCCACTCGCTGTACGTGCTGGACGAGCCCACCACCGGCCTTCACCCCTCCGACGTGGAAAAGCTGGTGGCGCAGCTGCACGGGCTGGTGGAGGCCGGCAACACGGTCGTGGTGGTGGAGCACGACATGCGCGTGGTGGCCGGCAGCGACTGGGTGATCGACATCGGCCCCGGCGCCGGCGAGGAGGGCGGGCGCGTGGTCGCCGCCGGCCCGCCCGCCGTGGTGGCTTGCGCCGCGAGGAGCCGCACGGCGCCCTACCTGGCGCGGGTGCTGGGGTGAGGGACAAAGAGGAGTAGAACCGACAAGATTAGTGCGTGGGTCAAGTACGCACTCCGTAGGCACATCGGCAAAGATGGCACGCAACTTAGAAGGGATTCGCACCCGGTCGCAACAGGCCTGCGTGTGGCTCTTACGCACGTCGCGTATCACCGCTATCGTTATCTCACGTATATCACGTGAGAAAGGTGACCGAAAAATGATTCGTGAGTTGGTAACGGAGTTAATGGACAACGAGGATGTTCTCTTTGGTGTCCCTATGGGTAGGCAATGCTTTGCGAAGCTCTTAGAGCGAACGATAGAGCCGAAGCAGCCTTCTGTCCTGCTCCTCGATTTCCAGGGAGTTGTTTCTGCGACCGTGAGCTTCCTGCGGGAAGGGCCCCTCGCCTTTCGACAGCATTTGCGAGGACAATCCTCAACTTTGTACCCGGTGTTTGCCAACTTGGCCTTGTCGGTCGCTGATTCGCTCGGGGACTACCTCACAGCGTCCCGTGACGCTGTCTTCATGTGTGAGTTTGCGAACGGCCGTCTGACGAACCCAAGGCTGATCGGTCAACTAGAACCGAAACAAAGACTGACCTTTGACGCAGTGGTGGCTGCTGAATCTGTGACAGCCGCAGAATTGGCTCGAGAGGCTGGTGACGAGGATGATGTGCGAGTTACGGCCTGGAACAATCGCCTTGCTGCCCTTGTGCAGAAGGGTCTGCTAATCGAAACGAGGGAAGGCCGCAGGAAGACGTTCAGAAGCATCTTTCCTAAGGAGATTATCTGATGGGTGTGGACTTTATCCGTGAACGCGCGCAGGGGTTCACCAGGAGTTGGGACCGACACCGGGTTGACCTCGCCACTCGTTCTCTGTTCACCCGCGACCCCGGGTGTCTTCCTCGCGCGGCTATTGCAACCACGTCGACCATGCGAACGATCCTTCCCGGTACTGTTCTGATCGTACGGTGGGAGCATGGGGGATTGGTTGCATATGAAGAGCTTACACCCGTTGCACGATTTGTCGACCCTCCGCCGGAAGTTATCTCGTCAATCCGGGAGTGCGGAGGATGCGCCAAAGGAGAAGTGACTGTGGTTCACGACCCAAATCTGCTGGAGATCGCAATATGATGAGAGAGAAGGCGCAGGTTCGCCGAACTTTGCGGGGGGCGCGCTTCTTTGACGATCCCGCGGCTAATCCGTCTTGCCTCGGATGCTCCGCCTGTCCCGATCTCGCAACCTGTGGTGGACTCCACGTCCGCTCAGCGGCATTCGATTGCCTTGCATACTGTTGCAAGAAGCCACTGGAGTGCGACAATGTTTGCGTTCGCAACCCCAGCGCGTTCGTCGAACGGGTGCATGAGATCGAAGGCTTCTCGCTTGACAATATTCCACGAGTAGCCGTCCAATCACAACCGGCGTTGCCCCGGACGGTGCCGCTGCTCTATCACGGCTCAAGCAGAAGTGAGCGATTTGCTTCCCCGGTTGTTGCACTTCCGCTGTTCGCCCTCATTAATCGGTCACAAGGCACAGTAAAATTTCCTTCACGGAGTGAACTGCTCGATACCTTCCGTATTTCCGACTCGTCTCGTATCGTGCTGTCCGGCACAGATACGGATGCGCCACTGGAGCGGTGGTGGGGATATGGGAGTAAGCGCATTATTGCGCTTGAGCACCTGATGCACCTCGGTGTTGAAGTGATAACGAGCCCTAATTACAGCCTCTTCTCGGATGCACCCAGATGGACGGATATGCATTCGATGAAGCGGATTGCAATGACGTGGCAGGAGATCGCGAGTGTAGGCATCCGCAGTGCGCTTCATGTGAATGCACGAACGATGCGGGACTGGCGCCGTTGGCGTGATTTCATTGGTGAGCGTGAGGAGATCAACTGCTTGGCTTTCGAATTCGCCACCGGAGCTGCCGATCCGAAGCGCATGATTTGGCACACGGATCAGCTCTGTCGGCTGGCCGCGGAGGTACAACGGCCAATTACGCTCTTTGTTCGCGGAGGAACAGCGGTACTGTCCCAATTGGAGGGGTTTTTTGATGGCGTCTGTTTGATCGATCCAAGGCCATTCATGAAGGCCATCCATCGCCAACGGGCCGTGAGACGTTCAGATGGTTCGATTGCATGGCGGAGTGCGGCTGGTACCAACTGGGCAGTAGAAGGACTTCTGGAGCACAACTCTCTTGAGTTGGCGGCCTACTTTAGTGATTAAGTTGCAGTCGCGCGTAGAGCGACCATGAATCCTTTACCATGGGCGCGTTGTCGAACAACCGCAACGCTTTGGGTTGGATCTCCTTCGATGCTCAGAAGGTGATCACCGGATCGGAAACGGAGTTGGGCGTTACTGTTGACAAGGCCTACAAATAACTCGTGAAATCCCCATCCTCGGCCGCTAGTTCGCCCATAACGACTATTTCCATCGCCGAGGGCTATCTTCAACGCGGAGCCATGATCCTGAAGGGAACTGAATTCTGGGCAACTACGTAGCGACGCCAGCACGCCGATGCCACGGTCTAGAACAATGCACTCAAGCTCATTTGCTCTGACACTAAATACTAGAAGTCCGGTGTGCCCTGCGTCCGAGTGCGTGTGGATATTATCTTCCAACTCACCAATAGCACCTACAATTTGCTTCGCCCATTGCTGAGCAAACCCCGATGTTATCAGGGCTTGTTGAAGCTGATATCGGAATCGGACCCAAGCTAGATGGTTGAAATCGGTGTGTTTCCGCTGAACTCGCACAAAGCCCATTACTGGTCCTTCAACAGAGCACCAAAATTCGCGGCGGGATTTGATTTGAACGTGGAGAGCCTCGAAGGGTGGTGTGCGAATGAGCGATCCGAGTTGGTGACCAGCGGAGCGAAGCCAATACCATTCTAGATACGCCGCGAGATCTGCCGTAACAAACGTGTGCTTACTTTTATCGTGATTTGCTGCAACCAGCACGCTCAAGCGATCAAGCTCTTGAATCGTGAGTTCAATCACATGTCATCGTCGCAAAGGTGTTTAGATCAGGGATTGAAGGTGGAAATACTGGAGATGGTCTGGGGAATGCGCAACCCCGTCCGACTAGCGGCAGTCAAGGTTGTCAGCGGAAAACGGGCGCGTGGTCGCCGCCGGCCCGCCCGCCGTGGTGGCCCGCGCCGCGAAGAGCCGCACGGCGCCCTACCTGGCGCGGGAGCTGGGGTGAGGAATGGCTGAGATCAAGCTCCGGTTCGGGAAGGCTCGCCACGGGTGGCTCCCGACCACGCTCGAAGTCGACGGCGACGTGCTCGCCTTCGACGTGTCGTATCTCCCCCACGACTTCATCACGGAGCTGATCGCGGCGCTTTCAGGGGTGCTCGACGGGCGGAGGGAGTACGTCGCCCGGATCTGCGAGGAGCCGACGGAGCACGACTGGCGGTTCCGCTCGTTCGATCCGTCGGCCGTGGCGTTCGAAGTGGTAACCTACAGGGACGGGCGCGGCGACAGAGGCGAAGTCGTGGCCCGGACGTGGGGAGCACCGCTCGACGTCGTGCTTCCGTTCTGGCGGGGGCTGCGGGAGCTTTCGGACCGCGCCGCGGCGGAGCGCTTCCGCGCAAACTGGAGCGCGCCTTTTCCCTTCGACGCGCTCGACCGGCTGAGCAGGCGCGTCGAGCCGGGCGGCTAACACGCGGCGCGCATCAGGCGGCGCTCTCGCGCGGCGGGCGGAGCGCGATCAGGCGCAGGAGCAGTTCCTCCATGGCCTGCCGGTCCGAGAGCGACGCCGACTTGAGCAGCCGGTCCGTGCGCAGCAATTCCGCCAGCGCCGCGTCCACTTCCGCCAGCGTCCACTTCCTGGCCTGAGGCGCCACCTTGCGCGCCAGCCACTTCTGGTACGGCTTCAGCTCGCGCTCCAGCGCCCCCTGCCCCCCCGCGCACACCAGCGCCACGCGCAGGAGCTGCTGCGCCATCCCGATCACCAGCCCCACCCCGCTCTCCCCCGACTCCAGAAGCACGGGGAGGACGCGCAGCGCCTCCGGGAGGCGACGGTCGCCCACCAGGTCGAACCAGGCCCAGCGGTCGGCGCGCGGGACGTTGCCGCCCACCGCGCGCACGTCGTCCAGGGTGATGCGGCCGCGGTCCTGCACGTACCCCGCGAGCTTGGTCAGCTCCGAGGTCAGCGTCCCCAGGCTGGTCCCCACCGCGGCGACCAGCGCGCTCGCCGCGTCCGGCTCCAGCTCCACCTCGTGTGCTGCGCGCGCCCGCTCGATCAGCCACCCCGGCGCGTCCAGCGGCTCCAGCGACGCGTACTCCACCGAGGTGGCGCGCTTCTGCAATTCCGTGTAGAACTTGGCCTTGGAGCCCGCCGGAATGGCCGCGGAAAGGACCAGCGCCAGCCCCGGGGGCGGCGCCTTGGCCGCGGCCTCCACCACCTCGCGCGCCTTCACCGAGAGCCCCTGCGCCGCCCGCACCACCACCACGCGCCACTCCGCCATCATCGGCGGCGTGGCGATCAGCGACGCCAGCTCGTCCGCCGCCACCTCCCCGCCGGCAACCTGGTCGAAGTTGAAGTCGCGCGTCCCCGGGTCCAGGTGCCGCTCCACCACGCGCGCGACGGCCTCCTCGCGGAGGTAGTCCTCGTCGCCGTGGAAGAAGAAAACTCCGCCGCCCGCGCGGTCGCGCAGGGAGCGGAGCAGGGCTTCGTGGGAGATCTCGGACACGGGCGGTGCGGCGGTGGGTGCGGAGAGCGCGCGGGCCGGCGACTCGCCCGCGCCGTGGAGGCCGGCGCCCCGCCCCGCCGCGGCGTCAGTTCGCCGGCAGCAGGTTCATGGCGACGGGGTTGGTGACCGGGACCCCGATGGGATAGTAGCGGAACAGGAGGTGGTTGTCACGCGCCTGCAGCGCCGCGGGCTCCAGGTCGCGGTGGAGCACCGCCGTGTGCGCCAGCAGCGGCCCGGCCATGGACAGCGGCGGCAGGTCCGCGCCCGGCGCCCGCGCCGACACGGCCGGCAGGCGGTACAGCCCGTCCGTCACCGGGCGGAGCACGGGGAGGAACGCCGCCATGGCCAGCACCGCCGCGATGGACAGCACCGCGGGGGTGGGGACGCCCGAGAAGCGCCGGTCCGGCGTCCGCAGCTCGTCCTCCAGGTGGAAGATGCGGTGCTGGAGCCGGGCCGCGAAGTCGTCGGAGGGAGCCAGCTCCGGGAGGTCGCGGAAGATCACCGCGCCGCGGTCGACCACCCGGTCGTAGCGGGCGCAGGAGGCGCAGGCGGCGAGGTGCGCCTCGAACTCGCGGCTCTCCTCCGGGAGCAGGAAGCCGTCCCGGAACTCCGAGTACTCGTCGAGGAAGCGTGCGCAGTCCACCATGGCTCGTGTGTCGCAGGGAAACGCGTTCGGTGCGGGTCCGCGGGGCGCGGACCGTGTGACCGGTTCCTTCTACGCGGGAAAGGTTTGGGTGTTCCAGCCCGCTTTCGGCCGGATCTTGCGGCGGGCCGCGCCCGTGTCGGACGGACGCGGCGCGGGAGCGAAAAGCGAGAGGGCCGCTTCCCCCCCGGGAGCGACCCTCTCGCCTTCCGACCCTCCGAACCGACGCACGCGGCGGGCCGGACCAACCTGCCTTCCGTCTGTCTCAGCGCGCTCGGTCAAGCCTGGAGGCGATGATCCGCGAGAGCACCAGACCATGTACCGCGGGGCTGGCGCAGTGTTCCCGGAGATGATGCAGGCCGGCGATCCCCCCCTCCGGTGCTCCTGTCTCGGCCACGCTGCGGTCCAGGCCCCCGCCTCGCAGCAGGAGCCGCGTCAGCTCGTGGTCGCGCCTGACACCGACGCCTGCTTGGCGGGCTTCGTGAAATGCCTGAACCTACCTACGGACCAGATGTAATGATGCACGGTGCCATCGCGCTGAGTGATCACCAGGTGCCAGTAGACGATTCCATCCGGACCCATTTTCGGGGAGAGGTTGTACCGTGAATAGGCCCAGCTCACCTCCTTTCCGTCCGGGAAGGTGACCTTCCCACCCCGAGTCCCCCCACTGACCGTGGGGCCGGCTGCGTCCGCCCGGATCATCTCGGATTCACCCGTGTCATACGCAAGGGCCAGATACTGGATGGTATCGGAATCGCTTACGGCGGCCGTGTCCGACGCCGTCCAGGATTCCACCTCGGCCCATCCCTCTTCCGCCCACCCATCTTCCGCCCACCCTTCGTCCGCCGTCCCCTCATCCACCGTCCCCTCATCCACCGTCCCCTCATCCACCGTCCCCTCATCCACCGTCCCCTCATCCACCGTCCCCTCATCCACCGTCCCGGACAGGTTCCGCGATACCGCCTCGCTGCCTGCCTGCGGCAGGGTCGCCGTCTCGCACCCGGCGCTTGCCAGCGCCAGGGCCACCACCGCGAACGTCGCCCGCATCCTGGAGTGCGTGAAGCTCATGCTCCCTCCTGCCTTGTCGATTGTGGACCGATGATCAGGACGCAGAAGTAATCATCCGATCCTCCCTGATGTCAATAGATCTGTCTTATTACATGCGCCTTCGGTGAGCCAACACGGTCCAAGTTCAACTGCGCCAGATGGTGGCAGGTGCTCCAGCGGGGGACGCAGCAAACGAATAAGGGGAGCCCCGGAAGTGGGGACTCCCCTCGAATGCAGCGCCGGTGGCCGCCCAGCGTGCTCACGTCACGCGCTCCCCCCGCCGGAAGGCGGAAACCCGCGCCATGGGCTCAGTCGAGCATGGGGGCGATGATCTGCGCGAAGTTGTTGCGGGCGCGGTTCAGGCGGCTCTTCACCGTGCCCAGGTTGCACTTGGTGATGTCCGCGATCTCCTCGTAGGTCTTCCCCTCCATCTCGCGGAGGATGAACACCGTGCGGTGGTGCTCCGGGAGCTCCGAGACCGCGGACTCCACCATCCGGCGCAGGTGGCGCTTCCGGAAGAGGTCGTCGGGGCGGTAGGTGTTGTCCTCCCACTCCAGCGGCCGCGCGTCGGCGTCCCAGTTCTTCTTGATCGCCTGGAAGAGCACCAGCGGGTTGCGCGAGCGGTTGCGCAGCTCGTTCTTCGCCAGGTTGGAGGCGATGGTGTAGATCCAGGTGGAGAACTTCTTGGTCTGGTCGAACCGGTGAAGGTGCCGGTAGACGCGGATGAAGGTCTCCTGCACCAGGTCCTCGGCCCGCTCCCGGTCGCCGGTGGTGCGGTAGACGAAGTTCAGCAGGCGGGTCTGGTAGCGCTCCACCAGCTCGTTGAACGCCCGCTTCTCCCCGGCGAGGAACTGCGCCACCACGCCGCTGTCGTCGAGCTCCTTGAGCACGACCCGCGTGGAACGGGGCTCGTCCGCATCCCTGGGGCGCAAGGCAAACGATGATTCCGACATGCGAACCCCCTGGTAGACTTTCGAAGGTAGGGAGGCGCCTCGTCCGCGTCCGCGGCCCGGGATCGCCTTCACCATGCTGGAAGCGCAGTTTCCATTCCCCGTGCCACACCACCCACAAACCGCGCGCTCACAATCACTTACACCGCACGATCGCCGATCTTTCCCTCTTCCCATCCGTCCTCCGTAGAGGACGCGTCCCGCGGGAAAGGGACACTCCCGCCCTACCGTTCGCCCGCCTCTCCGCGGACCTGCTTTCCCCAGAAGACACGCGCCGCCGCCCGTACCCCTATGCCGCCGCGGCACAGTCCCCTGCCCTGCTCTACGCGGCCGGCCCCGCTCCGGATTCTTTTTCCCCCCCCACCTTCTGCGGAGGGAGACCCGCCGGCAGTTTGGCGGGGCTCCCGGAGCCGGAGCGGAGACAGCCGGGCAGTTTCGGCTGGCTCCGCGACCCGCGTAGGAAACAGGCCGGCTGTTTGGCCTGGTTCCGGAGCGGCCCCGAAGCCAAGGACGTCCGACAGCCCCGGTCTGTTACATCCCGAGCACGAACCCGGCGGCGTACAGGATGGTGCAGATGGACTTGGCGTCCACGATCTCCCCGTCGCGCACCATCTCCAGGACCTTCGAGAAAGGAAACCGCACGACGTCCATGAACTCGTCCACGTCGCGGGCCTGCGTTCCCTCCTCCAGCCCGGTGGCGAGGAACAGGTGGATGCGCTCGTCGGTGAAGCCGGGGGTGGTGTAGATGGTGGTCAGCCGGCGCATCTCTCCGGCGCGGAGCCCGGTCTCCTCCTCCAGCTCGCGCCGCGCGCACAGCTCCCAGTCCTCGCCCGGGGCGTCGGGCCGCCCCGCCGGCACTTCGTAGATGTAGCCGCCGGTGGCGTAGCGGTACTGGCGGATCAGGACGACCTCGGGATCTTCGTCGTCCGTGCTCCCGGCCACCGGGAGGACCGCCGCCGCCCCCGAGTGGCGGATCATCTCCATCTCGCCGGTGGAGCCGTCCGGGAAGCGGACGGTGTCCAGGTTCAGGTGCACGATCCGCCCGCCGTGGACGGGTCTGGAAGAGATGCACCCGGGCTCCTGCCGGGCCCCGTCCTGCCGTGGCTGCTCGCTCATGTTGTTCCCCGTGGTTGGAAAGATGGACACGGCCGGGCGGGTGTTCAACCCGTAAACCGATGCCTTAACGAAGTTTTAACCCTGCGCCAAACGACGAGCGCCCCGCCGGGTGGACGGGGCGCCCGCTTCCGCCCGGGGCGGATCAGAGCTCCAGGTCGGACGGCTGGATCACCCGGACCTCGCCGATCTCCTCCAGCGGCCCGCGGAGGCCGGCGGCGTCGCCCACCACCACCACCACCATCCGCTCGGGGTCCAGGTGGTCCCGGGCGGCGCGGAGCACGTCGTCGGCGCTCACCTCCAGGATGCGCTCGCGGTAGCTCTGGAAATAGTCGTCCGGGAGACCGTACACGGCGATCTGCGACAGCCGCGACGCCAGCCCCACGGTGGTCTCCAGCCGCAGCGGGAAGACGCCGGCCAGGTAGCTGCGCACGTCGTCCAGCTCGGCGGGGGTAACGGGCTCCTCGCGGATCGCCTGCGACTCGTGGAGGATCTCGCGCACGGAGGCCGCCGTGGCGCCGGACTGCACCGCGGTGCTGACCGCGAAGGGCCCCGGGTGCCGCCGCAGGGTGAAGAAGGAGCTGAGCCCGTAGGTGTAGCCGTGCCGCTCCCGCAGGCTCAGGTTGAGCCGCGAGGAGAAGCTCCCGCCCAGGATCTGGTTCATCACCGACGCCGCGAAGTAGTCGGGGTGGGTGCGGGCGATTCCCACGTGCCCCACGCGCAGCTCGGACTGCACGGCGCCGGGGCGGTCCACCAGCACCACGCGGGGGGCGTCCTCGCGGGGGCGGATGTCCGCCTCGGGCGACGGGTCCGGCGCCCCCGCCCAGTCGCCCAGGCAAGACTCGGCGATCTCCGCCGCCTCGTCGACGCCCAGGTCGCCGGCGACGAGCATGGTCGCGCCGGCGGGCCGGTAGCGGGCGGCGTGGAAGGCCTGCACGTCCTGCCGGGTGAGCCCCTGGAGCGAGGCAGCGGTCCCGGAGAGCGGCCGCGCGTACGGCGACCCGGGGGCGTAGACGAAGCGGAGAAAGGCTTCGTTCGCCAGCAGTCCGGGGTCGGCGCGGCGCTGGGCGATGCTCGCCAGCCGCTGGGCGCGCACGCGGTCAAGCTCGGCCTCCGGGAAGTCCGGGCGGCGCAGCAGGTCGGCGAGGATGCGCGCCCCCGGCTCCACCCGCGCGCGCAGCGCCGTGAAGCCCACGTAGGTGGCGTCCCAGGAGGCGCCGGTGTCCGCCAGGATCCCCAGCCCCTCCAACTCGGTGGCGATCTCCAGCCCGGTCCGGCCGGCGGCGCCGGTGTCCAGCAGGTCGGCGGTGAGGGCTGCGGCGCCGGCGCGCTCGGCGTCGTCGTCCAGCCCGCTCACCGGGAGGGAAACGCCCATGGAGACCACGGGGAAGTTGCGCACCTCCGCCACCAGCAGGTCCATGCCGTTGGAGAGCCGGCGGCGGTGCACCGGGGGAAAGTGGAAGGGACGGAGCGGCCCGGGCGGGGGCGGCACGCTCCGGTTCGAGCGCGTCCGGCCGCGGGGCGCTCACGCGGCCTCCTGCTGCGCGCGCGGAACGTAGGCCAGCACGGCGCGGTTGTCGGCGGCCAGGAACTCCAGGGCGAAGCGGCGCACCTGCTCCTCGCCGGCGGCGCGGTAGTGGTCCATCTCGGTGTTGATGCGGCCGGGATCGTCGAAGCGGGTGGTGTACATGGAGATGTCGTTGGCGCGCTCGCTCACCTGCTGGATGCCGATGACGTGGCGTGCCTCGATGCCGGTGACCGCCCGCTCGATCTCCGCGGCGAGGTCGCCGCTGGAGGGAGCCGCCTGAAGCTCGGCGAGCACGGCGGCCTCCAGTGCCTCCACCGTGGTGCCCGGGGTGGCGGTGGCGCTCACCACCAGCATGGCCGCGCCGGTGACGATGGGGAACGTGAACGCTCCCGCGTCCTTGGCAAGGCGCCGCTCGCGCACCAGCGTGCGGTACAGGCGCGAGGACTTGCCCGTGGCCAGCACGCCCGTGAGCACGTCCGCGGCGTAGAACTCCGGGGTGCCGTACGGGGGGATGCGGAAGCCCATGTACAGCCGCGGCAGCGCCACGTCTCCCTCCACGCGGGCGCGCACCTCCCCGCCCATGCGGTGGGGGAGGTCGGGGCGGCCGGGGAGCGGCGGGATCTGCGGGCCGCGCGGGATGGGGCCGAAGTAGCGGTCGACCAGCGCGCGCGCCTCGGCGGCATCGAAGTCGCCGCACAGGGTGAGCACGGCGTTGTTGGGCGCGTAGTAGGTGCGGAAGAAGTCGCGCACGTCGTCCAGGGTGGCGCGGTCCAGGTCCGCCATGCTCCCGATGACCGAGTGGTGGTACGGGTGGTCGGCGGGGTAGACCATTGCCTGGAGGCGCTCGTCCCAGTCGCCGTACGGGGCGTTGTCCACCCGCTGCAGCCGCTCGTTCTTCACCACCGCGCGCTGGTTGTCCAGCTTTTCCTGGCTGATGGCCGGGAGGAAGAAGCCCAGCCGGTCGGACTCCAGCCAGAGCGCCAGCTCCAGCCGGTTTGCCGGCACGGTCTCGAAGTAGTTGGTGCGGTCCAGCCAGGTGGAGCCGTTGACGGAGCCCCCCGCCCTCTCGACGTGGGCGACGTGCTGGGTGTCGGCGACGTTCTGCGACCCCTGGAACATGAGGTGCTCGAAGAGGTGCGCGAGCCCGGTCTTCCCCGGCACCTCGTTGCGGCTCCCCACGTTGTACCAGAGGTTCACGGCGACGACGGGGTTGGTGTGGTCCTCGGAAAGGACCACGCGCAGCCCGTTGGGGAGGGTGTAGCGCTCGATGGGGATCTGCATCGGAGTGCGAAAGTGCGAGAGTGCGAAAACGCGGGACGCGAAGCGCCCGGCGGTACGTCCCTACAGCACAAAGCCCGCCTGCGCGGGCCGTTGGAGCAGTTCCCTGCCGTTCCTGCCGTACCCCCATGATCCGTTGCGGAGGGAGACCCGCCGGCAGTTTGGCGGGGCTCCCGCAGCCGGAGCGGAGACAGCCGGGCAGTTTCGGCTGGCTCCGCGACCCGCGCAGGAGACCGGCGAGGCAGTTTTTCGCCGGGCTCCGGAGCGGCCCCGACGACGCAGCTAAGGATCCCGCTCGATCAGCGCGAACGGCAGGCTGAAGCTCTCGCGCAGCATGAACCGCCGCTCGGCGTCGGCGCTCCGGGAGATGGGACTGCTGCGGGTGGGCGAGCTGTGCGCCCGGACCCCCACGCGCATGGCGAGCAGGCGCAGGCGCAGCATGTGGAACGGGTCGCTGACCAGCACGGCGGAGCGGATGCGGCTGCCGTCCATGATCCCGGCGACGGCGCGCATGGACTGCAGCGAGGTCATCCCGCGCTCCTCGGTGAAGATCACCCCGGCGGGGATCCCCCGCCGCGCCGCGTAGCGCTTGCTCACCACGGCTTCGCTGACGGTGTCCCCGGGGCCGGTGCCGCCCGTCATGATGAGCGTGTCGGCGATGCCGCGGCGGTACAGCTCGACGGCGTGGTCCAGCCGCGCACGCAGCACGGGCGAGGGCTTGCCGTCGTACTGGGCGGCGCCGAGCACGACGATGGCGCCGGCCGGGCGGGCCTCGTCGCGGCGGGCAAACAGGACGATGGCCGTGAGCACGGCGCCCCAGCCGGCGAGCGCGGCGAGCGCGGCGATGACGAGGACGCGGAGCAGGCGCTTCATGGGCGCCGGAGGGCGAAGGGACCGGGCACGCGGGATTTCACGGACGCTGGAGGAGCCGCTCGCGGAGGACGGTGGGGGCGAGCTGGGAGCCCAGGAACTCGCGGGCCTCGTCCGGCCCGGCGCCGATCACCTCCTCGACCTCCTGGAGGAGCGCGGCGTCCATCTCCTCGGCGGAAAGCTCGGCGCGGGCGAGGGCGTTCCACGCTTCGTCCTCCCACCCCTCGCCGGCGGAGGCGAGGGCGGAAAGCAGCTGGGCCTCCATGTCGCCGGGGCGCTCGGCGGCGGCGCGGTGCAGCGCCTCGGCGGCCTCCTCGCTGCGTCCGGCCTCCAGCAGCGCCATGCCCAGGAGGCCGCGCAGCCACGCGTCCTCGGCGTCGGCGGCGACGGCTTCCTCCAGCTCGGCGATGCCGTCGTCGCGCCGCCCGGCCAGCAGGTAGGCGATGGCCAGCTCGGCGCGGACGACGACCTCCTCGGCGCCCTCCGGGGCGAGGCCGCGGGCGGCCTCCAGCTCGCGGACGGCGTCCTCGAACATCCCCTCGCGCGCCAGGTACGCGCCGTACGAGACGCGGGCGAAGGCCAGGTCGGGCGCGGTGATGGCGGCCAGGCGCAGGGCGCTCTCGGCGTCGGGATCGTCGTACACGGCGACGCCGTTCCCCGCGGTGGCCAGGATGAAGGGGTCCTGCGGCTCGGCGGCCAGGGTGCGGCGGAAGAAGTCGTACGCCTCGCCGTCGCTCCCCAGCTCGCGGGAAGCGACGCCCAGTGCGACGAGCAGCGCGGGGTCCTCGGGGTGGTCCTCCAGCTCTTCCAGGAGGAGGTCGCGCGCTTCGTCCCACCGCCCCTCCTCGCCGAGGGTGGCGGCGTGCTCCAGGAGCTCTTCCAAGGGGGTCTCGTCCGGGTCGGATCGTGTGCTCACCGATGCCATTCCGTTTGCGTGCGTGGGTGCCGGCGGAAGCAAGTCCTCTGCCAGACGGCAGCGGCCGCGTCACGGACGCCGGCACCTCTCCCGGAAGTATAGGCGACCGAGCAGGAGGTGGCGAGTGCGGCCCCCACCCGGCGGCCCGAGAGCCCCCACCCTCCCCCGTTCCGGGGGAGGGAAATCTCCACGCTGACGATCCTCGCCCTCCGGCGTGTCGTGGCAGTTCCGCACTACCCACCTGATCCTTTACGGAGGGAGACAGCCGGGCGGTTTCGGCTGGCTCCCTCCGGCGAAGGGAGACGCGGGGGCAGTTTCCCGTGGCTCCCGGAGCCCGCGTAGGAAACAGGCCGGCTGTTTGGCCTGGTTCCGGAGCGGCCCCACGCATAGAACCCCGTGCCACACGCAAGTACGCCCGCAGCGGCCAAGACGCGTCGCGGATCGAATCCCCGCGCGCACAAACACCACGGAACAATAGCGTTGCAGCCACTCCGACCGCGAGTCGGACGCGAAAGCCACACCGGCCGGGGGTTGTCGCGACGCATGCCTGGAAATAACATTGTGCGCGCCCGACCGGGCATCCACACCGACCCTCTCGCTGCACACGAATGACCGACACAACGCAGCCCCGCCTCGCGCGCGTCACCACCGTAGGAAACCTCAAGGGCGGCTCCGGCAAGACCACCAACGCCGTGAACCTGGCCTGCATGCTCGGCCACGGCATCGGGGGGCTGCCGCCGCAGCGCGTCCTGTTCATCGACCTGGAGCCGCTGCGCACCGCCAGCCGCTGGCTGGGCGTGGAGGCGCCGTCGGCGGAACAGAGCAGCGCCGTGCTCTTCCAGGCGGTGCCGCGGGGCGGCGACCGCGAGGCGCACCTGGAGCGCCTGCGGGGCGCGATCCAGCGGGCGGAGAACGAGCCGGTGGACCTGGTCCCGGCCCACGCGGACGGGCTGGAGGGGGCGGACGGGGTGCGCGGCAAGGAGTTCGACCTCAAGGACAACCTGGCGCTGGTGGCGGCGGACTACGATTTCGTCTTCATCGACCTGCCGGGGTCGCGCACGGGGCGCCTGATCCGCTCGTCGCTGGTGGCGAGCGAGGGGGTGCTGGTGCCGCTGCAGCCGGGGGGAACTCCATCGAGAGCACGATGGACTTCTTCGAGATGGTCGAGGAGATCCGGCGCGGGGCGAACCCCATGCTCCAGGTGGACGGGATCGTGATCTCCACGGCGGGCCCGCGCGGCGACGTGGACGCGCAGATCGCGGCGGACACGCTGGCGGAGGTGCTCCCCTACTACAGCGTGTACGCGGCGCGCATCCGCACGCTCAAGGCGATCCAGCGCGCGAGCTCGTTCCGCGTGAGCGTGCAGAGCATGGGCGACCGCGAGGCGATCCGCGACTTCACGGCGCTCGCGGAGGAGTGGATGCAGGCGATCGGGCGGGCGGAGGCGGCGGTCTGATGGCCAGGTTCAACGCGGCGGCCCTGCGCGACCGGGCCAAGCAGAACCTGGCGCAGTCGGCGGCGCCCGCGGTGGCGGCGAAGCAGGAGACGGAGCAGCTGCTGAGCGGGGTGCGGACGGGGAACGCGACGCTCCCCATCGAGCAGATCCAGCCGGACCCGGACCAGCCGCGCAAGGCGTTCGAGCGCGAGGGGCTGGACGAGCTGAAGCGCGCGATCCTGGCGCTGGGCGGGCTGGAAAACCCCATCCAGATCTACTACCGGGAAAGCGTCGGCTTCACCATCAAGCACGGGGAGCGGCGCTTCCGGGCGCTCGGCGAGCTGCTGGAGGAGGGGCACGACCGGTTCCGGCAGGTGCCGGTGCTGATGAGCCCGCCGCCGGACCGCACGCCGGAGGGGGAGCAGCGGCTGCGCATCGCGCAGGTGGTGGAGAACAACGTCCGCCGCGGCCTCCTGCCGCTGGAGACGGCGGAGCAGTTCCACCTGATCGCCACCGCCGGCCGCGACGAGCCCCTGGCCGCGACGCGACTGGCGGAGCTCACCGGCACGGAGGAGCGGGTGGTGCAGCGCTACCTGTTCGTGGTGGGCGGGCTCTCGGACGGGGAGCGCGCGAGCCTGCGCGAGGCGTGGCCGGACGCGCCTCTGCGGCCGCTGTACGCGCTGGTGCAGTGGCTGGGGGAACACGGCCCCCGCCTGGACGGAGCCGCGCGGGCGACGGCGATCGACCGGTTCACGCGCGAGCGCCCGACGGAGCGCATGGTGCGGGTGGCGCTGCGCGACCTTGCCCCCAGGAAGAAGCCGGGGCGGCAGGCGCGGAAGCGCTTCTCCTCGGGGACCACGAAGACGGGGGCGTTCCAGGTGAAGCTGACGCTGCCGCCGGAGATGATGCGGGACGCGGAGTCGATCCGGAAGGCGCGCGCGGACCTCCAGAAGGTGCAGGAGCAGCTGGAGGAGATGGAGCGGGCGCTGGAGGGCGGCGCCGCGGAGTAGAGAACCGGCAGAGCCAGCACGAGCGGACTTGCGGGGCGGGGGGCCATGGCGCCCCCCGCCCCGCTCGCCGTCGGAGCCGCCACCCGGCCCCTCCAACCGCTGCACGCGCAGCGTGCGGCGCCGTGGCCCAAACGCCGGATCTCTCGGTCACGCCGGAGCTTGCGTGAGGGATTACGGCCCGAAGGGGCGAGACCCGCGGGCAGTTTCGCGGGGCTCGACTCCGTTGAGCAGCGTTGTTTGCTGCTCTACGGAGCCGAAGCCCGACCCCGGCGCCCGCCGGGGGCACGCCCGACCCCGCAGTTGAAAGCCGTTCCAGCCGTCACCCCGGCAGCTCCGCCAGCCGGCGCTCCAGAAACCGCCGTTCGGGCTCCTGCCGCGCGAGCGCCAGCGCCCGCTCGTACGAGGCGCGGGCCTCCGCCGTTCTCCCCAGCCGCCGGCACAGGTCGGCCCTCGCCGAGTGGGCCAGGTGGTAGTCCGCGAGCTCGCCGCGCGCCAGGATCGCGTCCACCCGGGCGAGCCCCGCCGGCGGCCCGTCGCGCATGGCGATCGCCACGGCGCGGTTCAGCTCCACCACGGGCGAGGGCTCCGCCCGCGCGAGCACGTCGTACAGCCCCACGATCTGCGCCCAGTCGGTCGCGGCCGCGTCGGGCGCCTCGGCGTGCACCGCCGCGACTGCGGCCTGGAGCGCGTACGGCCCGAACCGCCGCGACCGCAGCGACCGCTCCACCAGCGCGCATCCCTCCGCGATCAGCCCGCGGTCCCAGAGCGAGCGGTCCTGGTCCGCCAGCAGGACCAGCTCACCGCCGGAAGAGGTGCGGGCGGCGCACCGCGACTCGTGCAGGAGCATCAGTGCGAGGAGTCCCAGTGCCTCGGGCTCGGGGAGCAGTTCCGCGAGCAGCCGACCCAGGCGGATCGCCTCGCCCGAAAGGCCGGGGCGCGTCAGCGACTCGCCGGACGACGCGGAGTAGCCCTCGTTGAAGACCAGGTAGACCACGTGCAGCACGGCGTCGAGACGGTCGGGGAGCTCGGCGGGCGACGGCACCTGGTAGGGGATGCGGGCGTCGCGGATCTTGGCTTTTGCGCGGACGATCCGCTGGGCGAGCGTGGAAGGCGCAGCGAGGAAGGCGCGCGCGATCTCCTCGGTGGTCAGGCCGCAGACCTCGCGCAGCGTCAGCGCGACTCGGGCGTCCGGCGACAGCGCGGGGTGGCAGCAGGTGAAGACCAGCCGCAGCCGGTCGTCGTCCACGCCGCCGTCGTCCGGCTCGGGGCCGTCCCGGCCGCGCCGGTCCAGGTGCTCCGCGATCTCCCCCAGCCGGGCGTCGAAGCGGGCGCGCCGGCGCAGGGCGTCGATGGCCCGGAAGCGGCCGGCCGACACCAGCCAGGAGCGGGGATTCGCGGGCACGCCGGTGCGCGGCCAGCGCTCCATGGCCGCGACGAACGCGTCGTGCAGCGCCTCTTCGGCCAGGTCGAAGTCGCCGAGCAGGCGGATCAGGGTGGCGAGGACGCGGCGCGACTCGGAGCGGTAGACCGCGTCCACCAGCTCCCGCATCCGCCCGGCAGCGTCCCCGCTCTCCACAGGTGATTCTCCTACGGCGCGGCGAAGTCCACGACGGGCCGCACCTCGATGCTCCCGATGCGGGCCGAAGGGATCTTCGCGGCCACCTGGATGGCGTCGTTCAGGTCGCGCGCCTCGATGAGGTAGAACCCGCCCAGCTGCTCCTTGGTCTCGGCGAACGGTCCGTCGGTCGTGGACACCCTGCCGCCGCGGACCCGCACGGTCGTCGCGGTCTCCACCGGCTGCAGGGCCTCCCCGGCGAGGTAGTGGCCGCTCGCCTTGATCCCCCCGGTGAAGGCGAAGTACTCGCCCATGAAGGCGTCCGTCTCCTCCCGGGACATCGCGGCCACCGTCTTTTCCTCGTCGTAGATCAGGCACAGGTACTTCATGGCTCCCTCCGGGTGATGATGAAAACGGTCGTGGACGCACATGGTCGTTCGGGAGTGCCCGAAATCGACAGTCCACCGCGCGGGGCCGTACCCGGCCGCTTCAAGCGGAGCGAGCCCCCCACCGGGATCTCCGGTGCGGGGCTCGCATGCAGGTGCCTGGGGCGGGACTCGAACCCGCAAGCCTCGCGGCGGGCGATTTCAAGTCCGCCTTCCCGGCTGCCGAATGTTGACTTTCAAGGGTTTTCATCCCCTACCCTGCCCCGTCATGCCGTCCGTTGCCGCACGAATGGATGCAGGAACGGAGGCAACAAAATAATTCTTTCTCGGCGACGGGCAACCCGGTTGGCGAGAACGTTGGCCACTGAGCTGAGTATGCCACGGCACTTGCCCAGCCGGCTCTTCCGGCTCTGATCGATGATCCTACCAAACCGGGGCGGTGCCATAGCAGCTCGCTGAAAATCGGCAGCCTGAAGTCTGACGTGGAAAACTTCCGGCTCAGGATCAGCGAAACTAGGCTTCACCGGCGTGTGGGGTGCCCGATGTCCCGCCCGTGCAGCCATTTTCGGCGTGCACGGGCACACTGCGCCTCAGGCAGAGGCCGGCAAACAGGGTGCAAGCCGCGCCAGGCGCAGGAGGTTGTACGCGGCACCCACGATCAGCGCCTTCTGCGTCAGCTTCCAGCGATCCACGTGGCGGCTCCTGCGCATCCCACCGATCTCCTTCGCCCAGCCGAAGATCTCCTCGATCCGTTTGCGCTTGCGTTGCGAGAGGGCGTACTCCGGCGTACCCATCTGCTCTCGGGCTCGGCTGCGCGCTTCGGCTCCCTTGGCATCCGGGGCGATCGGCCCCTCCGGGATCGGCACGTGCGCGCTCACGCCGGCCTGATCGGCTGCCTGGAGGAACGGACCACCGGGATAGCCCCCATCCAGGCCCACCGTGCGCTCCACAGGCAGGTCGTGCCGAGTCCGGCTGCGTTCCAGCAGCAGCAGCGCCTGGTCGCGCTCTCCCGTCCCATCGGCCTCCACCACGCTGACGTCGATCAGCAACCCGTGCCGGTTCTCCATCAGCGCGTTCAGCAGATGGCACAGCCGCGCCGCTACACCCTTGCTCTTCGTTGCCAGACGCGCCTCGGGGTCCGTGAGCGAGCGGTGTGTCGCGTTGGTCCGCTTCTCTTTGCGGAAGTTCACCGAGGGATTGCCCGTGTCGCCATCCTTCGAGCCGTCGCTGACCTTCTCGTCCCGGCTGCCGATCTTGCGCAGGCTCTTCATCGAGGCATAGCTCTCGATCAGGCTGCCGTCGATCGAGAAGTGCTCCTGGCTCGCCAACTCCTCCAGGTACGCCCCCTCGACGATCCGCTCAAAGAAGGTGCGCACCAGCCCATGCTTCTCGAACCGATCCCGGTTCTGCGTGAACGTGGTCGCGTCCCAGACTCCGGCATGCGGCTCCAGGTCCAGGAATCACCGGTAAGCCAAGTTTACCCCGATCTGCTCCACCAGCATCCGCTCCGAGCGGATCGAGTGAAGCGCCTGAAGAAGCAGCGCTTTCAGCAGCATCTCCGGCGGGATGCTCGCCCGTCCCAGCGCCGCGTAAGCGCGGTCGAAGTCGGGGCTCATCCCCGCCAGCACCGCATCGGCTCGCGCCTTGACCGCCTGCAGTGGATGCGCGGGCGAGAGCAGGCTCTCCGGATCGTAGAAGATCCACATCGCGTGCTGCTGGCTGACCCGTCCGCGCATCGCTCGCTGCTCCCCGGTAAGGGTGGGGAAGAGTTTTCCCCAATCGACGACGCCACCCTCTCGCGCGCACGCGCATGCGAGACCTTTTTCAGCAACCCGCTATCGGGCGGTGGCGCACCTCGGCGGAGCGCGACCCACCAGCACCAGGGGAGCGCACCGATCGTCGCGCTCCCCGCTCTTTCACACGTGCCGCGTGGTTCCAGTCAGGGATCCTTGCGAACCGGCACTCATTCCGTGCGAGACATGCGAATGGCCCCGCTCGGGGGCGAAGCCCGAGGTGAAGCCCGCCCGGCAGCTAGAGCAGATCGCCGGGTCTGGAACGATGCCCGGCATGTACTCACGCAGGTCGCTGCTGCCGGCGCGGGGAGAGGGCTGCTCGGATCATGCGGAGCCCGTGACGGGACCGGTTCCGAGTGCGTGCCGGCGGATGCGGGCCAACTCGGCGTCGAGCGCGGCGAGCCGCTCACGCAGCACGGCGGAGCGATGCCGCTCCGCCATGATCCATAGTGCTGCCCCCAACAGCGCGGCCCCGAGGGCCGCGGCGCCCCCCGCGCCCACGCTGAGAGGTCGATGGAAGGCGTGGTGGGTGAGCAGCAGGACAGCGAGTCCCGCTGCGACGATCCACCCGCCGGCCGCGTGCGGCGAGCGCCGGGCACCCTGCTTTCCCCCACGAGCCGCGCCTTTTGTCCGGGCCAGCAGGCGCTTCCTGACTTCCACCGCCCGGATCGCGTCCATGGGCCGTGGCGGCGGGAGATAGAGTTCGGCCAGCAGCGCGTCCTGTACCTTCGCGAACGCACCTGCGCATTCCCCGCACTCCCGGAGGTGGACGAGGAGAGCTGCCCTCTCAGCCCCGGACAGCAGGGTAAGACCGGATTGGAGCTGCTGGTGCTCTCGATCGAAAGGATTCACTGGGCACGATCCCTCAGGATGGACAACTTTTCCCTCAGCTTCCGGAAAGCGAGCCGTACCCGGGTCTTCACCGTCCCGAGCGGCTGTCCGGTGTGCTCGGCGATCTCCGACTGGCTCATCCCCCCGTAGTAGGCGAGCTCGATCGTCTGGCGCTGGTCGGCCGGGAGCGACCCGATGGCGAGCGCCACCATCTCGCAGCGCTCAGTCTCCTCCGCCCCGTCGAGCGGGCTTTCCGAGGCGGAGTCGACGGGAACCTCCGCCGCGTCTTCGGCGAGCTCCACCTCCCGTTGCCGCCGCCGCGTCCGTGAGCGTCGCCGGTCGAGCGCGCGGCTCCGCGTGATCATCGCCAGCCAGGTGGACACCGCCGACCGTTCCGGCTGATAGCACTCCGGCTGGCGCCACACCTGCCAGAAGACCTCCTCCACCACCTCCGCCGCATCATCCGAATCCTCGAGCAGCTGGATCGCCACGGAATGGACCAGCGTCACCCAGCGGTCATACAGCAAAGCGAGCGCAGCTTCGTCCCCCGTGCCGGTGCGGCGGAGAAGCTCGCGATCGTAGGCAGCATCGGGTGCGGCAGGGATTTCTCCGGGGGGAGTTGCGCGCCCTCCCGTCACGAGGCACCCGGCGACGGCGGCCTCAGTGAACGGTACGGGACGGAAGACACAGCTGGATCCATGAAAGCTCGGAGGGGTTGCGGGACCCGGACAGCGCGCGGATCGCGTACGCAAGCGCCACACCTGGGAAACATCCGTCTACGAGCGAAGGAGGAGCCATGCGAGAGGCGAGTCTGCAGGGGCGGACCCCGGTCTCTCCGGTCGAACGACGGTCGGAGGAATGCTGAAAGCGGCGCGGCGAGACCCAGGCTGCGCATCTCGCCCCCGCCGGTACGTCGTCCCGCCGGGCCACCTGTGGCTCTTCGGCACGCACTCGCCGCGGGCGATCGACAGCCGCTATTCCGGACCCGTCCCCGAGAGCCGCGTACGCGCGTTCTGGCGCCCGCTCTGGACCGAGGACCTTTCCATTGTCAGCCCCGCTTGGCACCGGGTCCGGTGAGGGATTCTCGGAATGCTTCGAACCTTGAGAGCGGCGCTTGCAGGTCCGTGGAGCGGTAGAAGCGATGGCACGTCCACGGCATCAATCCGGTTCCGGTCTCGACCCCACGCGTAGAACCACTGAAGCCCGTCAGCCGACGCCCGCCCTGAGCAGGGACGTCTCGCCGAGGCCCACTGCCGCCGCCTCCCGGCATCCCTGGTGCGCCTCGAGGTGCATCCGCAGCATGGCCTCCGTTCCCCGGGTCCAGAAGAGAACTCCGTCTCCTCCGTACCGGACCCCGGAAGCGGCTTCCACCTGTTGCAGCTCCACGGTGCGGTCGGGGAGCACGATCGTGGCGCCGCCTGGGTAGACCTGCACGGTGAAGCGGTAGCCGCCGGGGCACACGTAGCTGTAGGTGCCCGGCACTCCGGAGGGTGGCGGCTGTGGCGGGGCCGGTGGCGGCAGCCAGCTGCACCCCGCCGGCACGGCGAGGCCGAGAAGGCAGACGACCCACACCCCACTCCCCCAGGCCGGCCTGGACATCGGAATCCTCCATCGTGCTGCGTCCCGGACCGTCGGCGTCCGGTTCCTGCCCAACCTCGCTTCCGGCGCGCGATGCCGGCTTGAACGTTGTTTTCCACCCGACCTCCCAGTCCCGATCGCTCCCGTGGCAGCGCGGCGCATCCCCGCGAAGGATGGTTCTGCCGCGGACGGACGAACTGCTCCCGCGGATCGGCTCCGGCTTCGATTTCACCGGCCAAGAACGTCCAAGAATCCCATCCCCTCCTCCCCCCACCTTCCTCACGTCGGGCGGCATGGGAGCCGGACGGCGGCCGGAGCGAGGCGGTCCCGCCCTCCACCGCGCCTGCCCGGCTCCCCGCTCGTCCCGCGGCGCTGCCCCTGCACGGCGCTCCCCCGTGCGGAGGACGAAACCCTCTCGAATCTCCCGGCCATGACTGCATATGTCGAAGCTCCCCTCGAAGGCGACGAGAGCCGCCGGGACGTCGCGGAGGATCTACGGGCGCGGATGGACGCGTGGTGGGAAGAGGTGGGGAGGAGCATGAGCCGCGTCGGCTCCGGCCTGCGCGTCGACCCGGACGACGGTCCGGCTTCCCTACCCCGCAGGAGGGCGCCGCGCAGGCGAGCCGCGGTCACCGAGGTTGTCGTCCCGGCCGAAGCCGAGGGCGTGTTCGTAGCCGGTCACCGCCCCGGCGCTGCCGGCACGCTCTACCTCAAGGGCGGCCGCGCCACCCGGGTGTCCGCCTGCCTCGGTCGCCTCCCACGCGCCTCCGCAGCGGGCGGTGTGGACCGGGACGAGCCGTCGCTGCTGCGTTTCGAGTTCCGCCGAGCGGACGGCGGATCGGGACGGAAACGCCCCTGAGGGGACGGTTCGGCGGGGATGCCCATCGCCGCGGCGGGCGGGCGGGGGCGACGGTCCGACCGCCCCGGAGAGCACCGCGCGGGTGTCCCCCCACCGTGGGGCGGCCGTGGCGCACACTCGGGACGCAGTGGCCGCCGGCGTGGCGTGGCGGGAGACGGGACTGCGGCCCGGCAGGAGCCCCGGACGGCTGCCCCCCGAGCCGGACCCCCGGCGGCTTTCAAGCCGCCGGCGGAGGCCTCGCCCTCGCGTACTCCGCAGCACGGGCTCCCTGCTGGCGCCGGTCCCCAGCCGCCACCATGCGGAACACCCCTCCCTCGACCCCCACCCACACTCCACGGCGGTCGATCCCCCACGTGCCCGCGCGGCCCTCGCCGTCCCGCACGAAGCGGGCGGCGCCCGCGGAGGCGCTCCCGAGAGCCGCGCGCCGGACCGGCGCCGCGAAGCGGAGCGTGTGTCCCTCCCGCCCCCCCAGCGGGTCGGGCCAGACCGCGATCACCAGCGCGGCGAACACCGCGGCGAGCACCATCGCCGCCGTGAGCGCTCCGCGAGGGGCCTCCTCCAGCACTCGCTCCGCACCCGTGGTCGTGCCGCCCCCTCTCCCGTCGGCGGCGAACGGGTCGCCGCCGGCATACCGGGCGAGAAGGAGAGTCAGGACCAGAACCGCCGTGTCGCGGGCGACCCGCGGGCGTGCCGCGGAGAGCCAGCGGAACCGCTTCCCCGGTCCCGTGGCCGTCCGGGCGCGGAGGGGGGAGGAGCCTGCCACGTGAGGAACCCGACGTTCAGGCGGCGATCGTCGCGGCCGGCGGCGAGGCCGCTCCCGCGGAGCTCGAGCCCGCGCCGACCGTAGGCCCGCCGCGCAGGACGGCGGCTGCCCTCGCCCGCACGCCGACGTGCTCCACGTACGCCGCGACGCCGCTGCCGCTGCCTCTGCCGCTCCGCAGGTACGACAGCGAGCCGAAGTCGAGGAGCTCCCGGGCAGCCCCGCCCGGGAGCCACTCCAGGACCACGCCGCACGCCCGCCGCGCAAGATCCCCGGTGATGGGCGCTGCCCAATCTCCCTGAACCAGCGCCACCAGCACCGAGCTCCCGGGGAGCAGCCCGGCGCCAAGCGCACGCAGCCGACCGCCGGGGAAGCCGGTGGCCTCCAGGCGCCCCGCCAGCTCTCCGACCACGTCGCCACCGAGCGCCTCCCACTGTGCCGGACCCGCCACCAGGCCGCCCGCCCCCGCCGTCGCGGCCAACACCATCAGCCCTCGCCGGCGGTAGGTGCGGGCCGCATCACACAGCGCCAGCCGGCCGCACTCGTCGCGGCCCAGTACGGCGGCGTCCACGAACCCCACCAGCGCCCGGGTCTGGCTCGCCCGCAGCCGCTGGAGCGCATGCGAGGCGCCCGCCGCGTCCGCGAATGCGGCCGCAACCACTCCCACCGTTTGCACGTCCATGACATCCTCCTGGTCATGAAGCCGTTTCCGCCGGGACGCAGTGGAGACGTTCCATCTCTCCACGCGCCCGCTCCACGTCGCCCACGTACACCTGGATCACGGCCGCCTTCTCCTCCAGGGCCGCACCGTCCGGCAGCGGCTGTACGACCTGCTCCAGCCCGCCGAACGCCGCCTCCAGCCTGTCGGTGCGCGTTCCGTCCAGCGCCCGCGCGGCCTCGTACACGCCGCCCAGCCCGGAACGGACGCGGTCGAGGCCCCCCCGAACCTGCTCCGCCGTCGTGGCGGGCGTCATCGGCGGCAGCCCGGCGAGCACCTCCTGGAGCTCGTCCAGCGCCGCGCACAGCCGGGCCTCCGCCTCGCGGGTGGAACCAGCCCCGCTGCACCCCGCCAGGACCAGGGCGGACGCAGCAGCGCCCAGCATCGTCCACTTCCTCATGCTCTTCCTCCTCGTGGATCCCGCGTCGGCGGACACGGCGCCCCGTGCGAACGCCGGAGGACTTCGCGGAGACTCTCGGGCGTCCTCGTCCGGGCTCGAGGCCCTCCGGACACGCCGGGGGTGCGTCCGGTCCTGACTCCAGGCTAATGGACGGCCAGAATGCGGTATTGGACGAAGTTGGCCTCCCGTGGAGTCGGATATTCCGCGGTCGCGCCCGACGGGGCGGCGACGGACATTCGGAGCGGGAGGGGGCAAGAACGTCCAATACCGGCGGGAGCTGCGGGAGCACGTTGGTGGCAGGCGCCGCACCGGGGCCGGCTCGGGGTGAAGCGCCGGAAGGCACGGTCGGGGGCAGGGTGCCCCCCGCGCGCGAGGCGGAGCGCAGCAGGCTTCGGATCTCTCTCGTAGCTCTCTCATCCCACCGCGCCGAGGCCCACGCCGGGCGGGCACCCTACTCCGCGTCGCCGGGTCGCTGGCATGGGACGCGGACGCCTCCGCGGGATCGATCCCCGTTCCACCCGGCTCGGCGCCAGCCGCCGGGGTTCAGCTCATCCGCCGGACCGCGACGATCGAGGAACGAGGCCGGTGCGCGGATCCCGTCAAGATCGTCCAAGACCCCATTTTGGCCGCAGACCACCTTTCTGCCTCACCGCGACACTGCGGTGGGCCTGGAGGGCCCCATCCCCCCAGCCCCTCCATGGCACCCGGGCGCCGCCGTCGCACGCCCGCGAGAGAGCGCAAGGAGGTAGCCGTGTCCACGATCGTGCACCCGTCCGCGCCCGACCGCCACGCCGAGGCCGAGCTGTGGGGGCACCAGGAATGGTTCATGGTGCTTGGCTGCACCCTGATGCTCCTCGGGCTGGTCGGCGTCGGCGCCACCCTGCTCACCACCCTGTCCACTCCCTTCTTCCTCGGCTGGCTGATGCTGGCCGGGGGGCTGGTTAACCTCTTCAACGGCTGCCGCTTCTGGGGGCGGGCCTGGGCGAGCTTTCTCCCGTCGGCTCTGGTGGGACTGACCTACGCAGTCGCGGGGGCGCTGGTGATGGTCGGCCCGGGGGAAGACGCCGCTGCGCTGAGGCTGCTCCTGTCCGACTCCATGGTGCTGGTGGGCGTCTTCCGCATCCTCGCCGCCGCGGCGGGATGGGCGCCGGGGTGTCCCTGGACGCTGGTGTACGGCATGGGCACCCTGGCCATCGGGGTCCTGATCCGGCTGGGGCTGCCGGAGTCGGGGCTCTGGACCGCCGGCATCTTCGTGGGGGTGGATCTGCTCGTCGGCGGATGGGCGTTCGTGGCGGCCGCCGCAACCGAGGGCGGCGCGCCGCCCTCGCCGCCGCCCGGCGGGGCCGCCCACGGGTAGGAGCCGGGAGAGCCCGGGGCAACCGGCGGCGCGGACAAGATCGTACAAGACCGCGCCCCGCGGCCGGGCCATCCTTGGTGCAGGCGCAGGGCTGCGTGGGGGTACCCGTACCGGTGGGGCGGACGGGTCGGATGGGACGGGGCCCCCCGCAGCTTCTGCATGCCGCCGTATGCTCTCCTCGGCGCCAACTTCTTCCAAGACCCCTTTCCGCACCTCCCCGAGATTCACCAGCAGGAAGCCGCAGGCCGCCGGACCCGCTCCGCCGCGGCCGCGTACCCCCGCGGAGGTGGTTGGAATGCGCGAGGCAGCGGAAGATGCGGAAGGCACGGGCTCGGCGGTGCAGCAGATCCCCGCCTTCGACCACGTGGTGAACCTCGCATGCCGGGTGCTCAAGGTTCCCACGGCTCTGCTCACCCTGCGCGAGGCGTGCGAGGAGCGGATCGCGGCCCGCACGGGGGCGCGGGGCACTCTCCGGACCCTGGAGGCCCTGCCCCTCACCCCCTATTTCGAGGGCGGCGGCGGGCAGGAGGCGCCGCACTCGCTGGTGGTCCGCGACGCCCGCCGGGACGCCCGGGTGCGGGGCGACCGCGCGCTGGCGGAAGCGGGGGTCGTCGCCTGCATGGCCTTTCCGCTCCACTCCGCGTCGGGACGGCCGGTCGGCGTGCTGTGCGCCATGGACTACCTCCCCCGCCGCTGGGTGCGCGACGAGACCCGCGTGATGGCCGAACTGGCGGCGCTCGCGGATTCGGAGGTGCAGCTCCACGAATGGCGCCGCGCCACGGAAGGGCTGTCGGAGTCGCTGACGGAGCGCGACACCGCGCTCTCCCGCGCCGAGCTGCTCCGCCTGCTCGCGGAGCAGCCGCTGTCCGCCCTGTTCGTGCTGGAAGAGGGAACGATCACCTTCGCCAGTCCCGGGCTCCGGATACTCCTGGGACACACACCCCATCAGGAGGCGCCCACGATGTCCGCTCCGCTCCGGCTGTTCGACCCGAACTCGGCCACAAGGATCGAGCAGCAGCTCGTCGACGGGGACGGCGCATCGCTGTCCCTGTGCACCTCCGTCGCGGCCGGCGAGGACGACGGCCGGGTTCTCCGGCTGGAGGTCCGGCTGGACCACGTCGCGCTTGGTGACCGCTTCGCGGTGGTCGGATCGGTGGTGGACTGCGACGAGCCGGCCCGGTACGCCGAGGCGCTGCGGGCCGACGGGGACCGCTACCGGCGCGTGTTCGACGACGCCCCCGACGGAATCGCCATCGCCGGCCCGGACGGGAGGATCCTGGCCTGCAATCCCCAGTTCGTCCGCGTCACCGGCTACCCGTCCGTGCGCGAGGCGGTTGGGCAGAGCCTCCTGCAGCTGGAAGCGGAGCCGGGGGAGTTCGCCGCACTGGTGCAGCGCATCCGCGACGAGCGGGTCGTCGCCCCCGAGGAGATCGACGTGGTCCGCCGTGACGGCACCCCCCTGCGGGTGGTGGCGCAGGTCACGGGGAGCTTCGACGCCACGGGGAGCCCGACGGAGCTGCGGGTCCACCTCCTGGACGTAACCCAGCGCGCCCGCGCCGAGGAGGCGTTGCGGGTGAGCGACGAGCGGCTGCGGCTGGTGGAGCTGGCCACCAACGATGTGCTCTGGGAGTGGAACCTGGCCACCGGCGAGCTGACCTGGAACGGCGCCGGGCCGCGGCGCTTCCTGTACGCGCCCGAGGAATTCCGTCGCTCGATCGAGTGGCAGACCGAGCGCATCCATCTCGAGGACCGCGAGCGGGTGATTCGCGGCCTGCACGCCGCCATCAACGGGGTCGGCGACGGGTGGACCGGCGAGTACCGCTTCCGCCGCGGAGACGACAGCTACGCCTCGGTGCTCGACCGCGCCTACGTGGTCCGCAACCGGCGCGGCGAGGCGGTGCGCGTCACCGGGTGGATGCTGGACGTCACCCAGTGGCGCCTCTCCGAGGAGTCGCACCGCTTCCTGTCCCGCGCCAGCGCGACGCTGGACTCCACGCTGGACGTGCGCCGCACCCTGGGGAACCTGGCGCGCGTGTGCGTACCCGACCTGGCGGACTACTGCATGATCGACGCGGTGGACGAGGACGGCGGGATCCGCCGCGTCTCGGCGGCGCACGCCCAGGTCCGCCGCGAGCGCCACCTGGGGCACGACACGCACCATCCCCCCGACGCGGACCCCGCGCTGCACCCCGTGATCGCCGTGGTCCGCACCGGCGAGCCCCTCCTCCTCCCCGACTGCGGCGACGACGTGCGGGAGCGGCTGGAGCGCGGCGGCAACGACGCGGTGCGGAAGCTGGGGCTCCGCTCGCTGATGATCGTCCCCCTCACCGCACAGGAGCGGGTGGTCGGGGCCATCACCCTCGCCACCTCGGAATCCGGCCGCCGCTACCACCCGGTGGACCTGGTGGTGGCGCGGGACCTGGCCCACCGCGCGGCGCTCGCCATCGCCAACTCGCAGCTCCTGGACACCGCCGAGCGCGCCCTGCGCGCCCGCGAGGAGGTGCTGGGGGTCGTCTCCCACGACCTGCGCGGCCCGCTCAACGCCATCACCACCACCACGGGAATGCTGCTGGAGACGGAGCCGGAGCGGCGCGAGGGAAACCGGCGCTGGCTGGAGATCGTCCAGCGCGCGGCGGAGCAGATGAACTCGCTCATCAACGACCTGCTGGACGTGTCGAGCATCGAGGCCGGACATTTCACCCTGGAGCGCTCCGTCGCCGACGTGGCCGCGGTGACCACGTCGGCGTGCGAGATGCTCCAGCCGCTGGCCGGTGCAAAACAGGTTTCGCTGGGCTGCCGCGTCACCCCCGGGACGGGCGAGCTGTGGCTGGACGCGCGCCAGCTCCAGCGCGTCCTGGCGAACCTCGTCGGCAATGCCATCAAGTTCACCCCGGCCGGCGGGGTGATCGAGCTGCGTGTCGCGGGAGTGGAGGGCGCGGTCCGCTTCGAGGTCGCCGACAGCGGCCCGGGCATCCCCGCGGACCAGATCACCCGCATCTTCGACCGGTTCTGGCAGGGCCGCATGGGCGACCGCCGGGGCGCCGGGCTGGGGCTGGCGATCGCCAAGGGGATCGTGGAGGCCCACGGCGGGCGCATCGGCGTGGAGAGCCGCGAAGGGAACGGGAGCACCTTCTTCTTCGAGGTCCCCCGCACCACTCCCGGGAGCGCGCTCCCCACGCTTCCCGTGGCCACGCCACAGCCCCACACGTCCACCGACCCTCCCGGCCCTGCGGCTGCGGCCGAGTAGACCCCCACGCCGCCTCCCGCCCAGTCCGCATGCCAACAAGGTCCAAGAGCGCCCGACGCCGCTCCGCTAGGCTTCACGGAGTCCGGAACGAGCCGGGGACCAGCGAGAGAGGCACGCGTGCGGATCGCAGAAGCAGGGGCGTTGTGCGGGATCCTGGTGGCGTCCGACATGGCCTGCCGGTCGCTGCGGCTGCGCCTGCTGCTTGCGCTGGCGGTGCCCGGACGGGGGATGCGGCTGCGCGACGCGCTGCTGGCCACCACCTTCGGCGACGCCGCCGCCGCGGTCACCCCCATGCGGGCCGGGGGAGGACCGGCGCGGCTCCTGGTCCTCCGCCGATCGGGGGTACGGCTCCCGGCGGCCCTCGCCGTGCTCGCCGCGGACCTCGCCGCATCGCTCGTGCTGGCGGTGCCGCTGGGGGCGCTCCTCTTCTGGCACCTGGTCCCGGACGGCGCGGCGGCGGCTCGCCGCCTGTGGGGGACCGGCCGCGCACCCCTCGTCGCCGCGGGCCTACTCGTGGCGGCGCTGGCGCTGGGGACGGCCGCGGCCCGGGTCCGCGGGTCCGCGCCGCGGCTCGTCCGCCTGGCCACGGAGGTCCGGGGGGCGCTCCGCTGGCAGCTCCTGGCATGCGTGCCGCTCACGGCCGCGAGCGTGGCGAGCCGCCTCGCGCTCCTCCCCGTGCTCCTCCAGACCCTGCCGTCCCCGGCGGCCCCGGGCGACGCGCTCCGCGCCTCCTTTCTCCTGCTGTTCGGCCAGCTCCTCGTCCCCTCGCCGTCCGGCGTGGGGGCGGTGGAGCTCGCCTTCCTGTCAGGGATGGTCGGGGACCTGGGCGGGGTCGGCCCGGCGTTCGTCCTGTGGAGAGCGTGCACGGTGGGGGTCCCGGTGACCGTGGGATTCGGCCTGGCCCTCCACGTACACGGCAGGAAGGCCGTCCTGCAGGTCCTCCGGACGCGGCGGCACCGCGGCCGCAGATCCCCGCCGGAACGGGAGTGAGGAGGCGCCCCGTGAAGGCGGGGGTGGCGCCCGCTGCGCGCGCCGCGGGAGCGCAGCACGAAGTTCACCGTGAAAACTCGTAGACGGAGGTGGAGAATGCGAAATCACAAGCCGGTCGTACGGGGGATGCTGCTGGTGCTGGTCCTGGCGCAGCCCCTCCCGGGCTGCGCCGCCGTCGCGGTGGGCGCCGCCGGCGCGGGCGCAGGGATCGCCCTGACCTCGCAGGGCGCGTCGTCGCTGGTCCAGGGCTCCATGGTGGAGGTGGACCTGCGCACGCGGGCCGTGCTCCGCGAGCTGGGCGTGGAGGTGATCAAGCAGGAGGCCGAGCAGGAGGCCAGCGGGCGCGAGGTGGAGATCAGGGGCGTCGTGGGGAACCGCCACGTCGGCGTGGAGCTGAAGTATGCGACTCCCACCACCACGCAGCTCCACGTCTCGGTGCGGCAGGGGACGCTGGAGTGGGACAGGGACTACGCACGCGACGTGGTACAGCGCGTGGTGGCGAGCCGCTGAGGCCGACCGCCACGCTGGGACGTGAAGCGGGGTGGGGATACAATCCCCACCCCGCTTCACGCTCGTGCCGCCGCAGCCCCTCTCGCCGGCCGCTTCATTCACCTTCCCGGAGCCTCCAGGCTACGGGCACGGTGACTCGCACCCGCACCCGGACGCCGCCCACTCGGGCGGGCCTGAAGCGCATCATTGCGATCCCGCGCAGGGTGGGGGTGAGGAAGTCCGGGTGTGGGAGCCGGATCACCTGCACGCTCCCCGCCTCCACGCGCCCGTTGGTGCCGACGATGAAGTTGACCTCTGCGGGGCCATGGATCCCCTGGTCCTTCATGTGGTCGGGGTAGAGGTCCCCCAGCAGCCGTACGACCTCGCCCTCGTTGAGCAGCTTCGGCATTTCCCCGAGGGTCTCCGCGTCCACCACCTGCCCGGCGCCGCTCTCCTCCGCGCCGGAGCGCGAGAGCGCATCCGTGCCCGGTGTGGGACCGCCCCCCCGGATGCCGGCCGCCATGGAGAGCGGGAGGCCGCGGAGGACTTCCGGCAGCGCGCGGGCGGTCGCCGCCGGCGTGAGGTCGGGGAGTGGCGCCGCCGCCGGCGTCGGCTCGCGCTCCTCGTCCCGGGGCCCCTCGCCGCGCGTGGTCGCGGCGGCGTGAGCCGCCTTTCTCGGGGCCGGCACGGCGGGCGCATGGGAGGCGGCGGGCACGAGCTGCGGCCCGGGGAGCGCAAGGAAGGTGGCCCACTCCACCGACTCCGGCACCGGGGCGGTGCGCGGCGGGATGGCGGAGATCCCCGCGGCGAGCGCCAGGTGGGTTGCGGCGGATGCCCAGATCCCCCACGGCTGCAGCAGGGGCGAACGGTCCGTCCTGGCGGTGTCTACCCTCTCGAACATGGTGGCTCCCCTCTACTTCTGCCGGCGCAGCCCGTCGGCTGGCGTGGTGTCGTTCACCACCGGTGGTCCCATCTTCCACACGGCAGCCGCAGCCCGTGTCTGCGGCTCACCCTCCCGTCGGGAACAGCAGCGTCACCCCGCTGCGCAGCCTCCACTCCGCTCCCCCGTCCCGCCGCATCACGAAGTAGCCGCCGCCGAGCTGGACGCTCAGCGGCTGGCGGCCCAGACGCACGACGTCGCTCACCAGGAGCTGGACCGGTACCGTCCACTCCTCGCCGTCGGACGCCTCCCAGTCGGCGTTCGCTTCGGAGTTGAGCGTCAGGGTGACCGACTTCGTGGCGGCGAACGCCACGAACGGCTGGAGGAGGGTCTGGTTCACGTCGGCGCGGTCGCCGTCCCCCGCGTACGACCAGAGCTGGGTGGCGAGCGCGCCGAGGGTCCATGCGCCGGCCTGCGTCAGCGCCACGGCGGTCGGCCCGGCCGACCACCTGCCGCTGCCGAGCGCCGGGTCGGTGGTCATCGGCAGCCCCAGCGCCGGTCCCGCTCCCCAGACCAGGCTCCCCGGCCGTGCCGGGGTGAAGAACCCGGACACGGTGAGGTCGCCGATGCCGAAGGCGGTCCCGGCGCCGGGGGCGAGGGGCGGCTGGCTGACGACCGGCGTGATCACCCGGAGGATCAGGTTCCAGTCCCCGCTCAACCGGAACGGCATGACGGGCTGGAAGTTGACCACCACGCGCGGGTCCGCCTCCCCCGCGCCGAACTCCCAGTTGAGCTGGAAGGGGACGCTGACCAGGGAGGACACCGGGTTGGACAGCTGCTTGGCGAGGTCCCCCCCCTGCCCTTCCTGGGCCCCCTGCTGGCCGTCGAGCGGCGCGGCCCCGAACAGGCCAGCCGCCGCGGCGAACATCATGAACGGAGCGATTCTCTTCATCCCCACCTCCCGGTGCTGACGCCGGCGCCGGATGGGGCGAGTCCCCCTCCGGATACCGTCGCGGCGGTGACCGGCGCCCCGCCGTGGCGGATGCCGATCCGGATCGATCATAGCGGGGCCGTCCCGGACCGGTCTTGGATCGTCTTGGCAGGTGGGGGAGGAGGGAAATCCGATCTCAGGAGCGGGGCTGCGCGCAGCGTGGGCGGGGGAAGAAACGAGCGCCGCGCGGACGAGGGTCGTCCGCGCGGCGAGGGTTCCGTGGGCGGAGGCGGAGGCTAGGTCGGGGGCGCCACCACGACGTAGGTGGTGTCGGTTCCCACGAACTGCGGCGCGTACCACGCGCTTCCGCACTGCTCGTATGCGATCCCGTTGACGACCATCGTCGTACAGCCCAACGGGAGCGTGTTGGCCACGGATCCGATCACCGCCGCGGTGGTCACCGCCGCCGCCGTGACCGCGGCCGCCGTCGCGATGGGGTGGTGGCAGCACCCGTCGTAGTCGTCGTACCAGCCGCCGTGGTGGTTGACGTCGATGTCGCGGTTGATGTTGATGTCGCGGTTGACGTTGCGGTTCACGTCCCGGTTCCGGTTCGCGTCGAAGTTGCGCTGCACGCCCCCGCCGTTGGCTCCGGGACGCGTGCCGGTGCTCGCCCGCGCGGCCACGTGCGGGCGCGCGTTGACGCTCGCCCGCGCGCCGCCGCGGGCCGCCAGGTGTCCGCCGCCCCGGCGCTGGGCCAGGGCGTCCCCGGCGCTGAGCAGGAGCGCCAGGAGGATGCAGAGCAGGGGGTAGGGGATCTTTCTCATCTTGTCTCCTCAGCGGTTGGCGGCGGTGCGCGCCGCGTTCACGTCGGCGAGGGTGATCCTCCGCGCGTCGCTCGGGGCGACGAAGGCGAAGGCCGCGTCATTGTAGGACGGGGCCAGGTTCCAGGTGTAGACGGAGGTGTGCTGCGGCCGCGCCTCGTCCGTCAGGGTGGTGAGGACCAGCTTGCGGGGCAGCGGGTAGTCGCCCTTCTGGATCCAGACCTGCCAGTCCAGCCCGTCCTGCCGGAACGCGTACTGCTCGCACGTGGTCCCGCCCACCTCGCTCGGCCCGATCACCCGCGCCGAGGTGATCTCGCGGGCGCGCGACTCCGGGGTGCCCCAGCGGAACAGGTCCGCCATGGGCAGCTCGATCGCGTAGCGGTCCTCCAGGACGGACGCGAGCTCGCCCAGGCTGGGGGGCGCGGGCGTGGCGGCGTAGTACTTCAGCCGGGGCGCGTACAGGGTGAAGGTGCGGCCGTCGTACAGCATGAGCCGCTGCTGGCGGTCGCTCGCCACGTTGACGCGGAGGCGGTTGGGCCGGTCCGCGACCAGGTCGGCCACGCTCGACAGCTGGACCTTCTGGCCGTCCTCGAGCACCTCCTCCGAGGTCACCTCGGCGCGCACCTGGAACGCGTCCAGGCGGTTCAGGTAGGCCCCCATCCGGCTCAGCGCGTTCATCGCCGCCGTGTCCATGACGGCCGACTGCGCGCGGGCCGGTTCGGCCGGGTGCGTCGAACCCATGGCGGCCACGGCCAGGACGACGATGATTGTCCTGCGTCTCATTTCTCTCCTCCCCTCCCCGGGTGAACGACGGCCAGGCTCCCTGTCCTGTGTGTCCGCCGCATGTGCGGTCACCTGCAAGGTACGCGGAGCGCTCCGGGCCTTTCTTGCACGTTCTTGCCGGCTCCGCACCCTCGTGCGTGCTTCCCCGGGCCGCGCGCGGCGAACAGGGGAACCGCGGCAGGCACAGGGACGCCTGCCCGCACCCCCGGCGTCATACCCTCCTCACGGCCGGCAGCCGGTACGAACCGTCCAGTACCGACGGCAGCGGGCCATAGAAGCGCATGGTGAGGCTGAAGGGTCCGGCCGGCGCGGGGAGCCAGGTCGAGGGATCGGCCGGCGGATCGTGCTGCAGGTACAGCGTGAGCGAGCCGTCGGGATTGTACTTCACGCCGTCGGTCGTGCTGCCGACGCTGTACCGGCCGAAGCCGTTCTCCACGAAGAGCATGTCGCCGTCGTACATCGCGAGGTTCCAGAAAACGGAAACGGGTGGAAGCTCGTCGAAGTGGAGAACGTAGTCGTGCCTGCCGTCGAGCGGCTCGCCGTTGTCGTCCACGCCGCAGTCGGGACAGATCACCTGGTCGGAGAGCTGGGCGCCGGCGACGTACCTGGCGAGCGCGGCCCGAAGCGCCAGGTCGTGTCCGGCCCGCCGGCCGGCGGGCGTGTAGCGCCAGCCGTTGGTCGTCTCGCCCGCCGCACACCACGTCGCGTCGACGATCCGCTCCGCGGCCCCGGCCGCCCGGGCGAGACCTCGCGTGGTCGCCTCGTCGAGGGAGCGCCAGTCGAATCCCCGGGCGACGCTCAGCCCGATCCGGCGGAAGGAAGCCACCAGCGCGTCGGCGTCGGCCGACGTCGCCAGGAATCGCTGCATCCAGTACCCCAGCGCCTCGAAGTAGCGGAGCTCCGCCGGCGCATCCTGCGTGGCCGGCTCCATGTGCGCCCGTCCGACCGGCGCGTAGGCCAGCCCATCCCGGAGATAGGCCGAGAGCGGCATCATCCGGAATCCCCTCTGCGCCGAAACGGCGCCGGGAAGGTCCGCATCCCCTTGGACGAAGATCCGCACCGCGGCCACGCCCATCCGGGTGCGGGCCGCGAGGCGCGTCATCCCGCCGGGGACCGGACCGTCGTAGTCCGGCGCGGTGATGACGTATACGCCCGGCTGCGAGCCCTTCGTCCCGCCGACGTCGTGGACGACCTCGTCGAAGAAGTCGCCGATCTGGACCAGGTACCAGCGCTCGACGGCCAGCTTCGGGATGAAGACGACCACCGGTTCCCTGCAGGCGTTCCAGACCGCGTACGCGTCCACCGTCACGTCGTTGGGGCTGGCGACGAACCGGTCGATCGCCGTCCGGAGCGTGGTGAGCCTGCGGAAGTCGTTCACGGCGACGCCGCCGCCGTTCAGGGATTGCGGAGTGGCGCGCCCGTATTCGTAGAGGGGAAGCCCCCAGAGGTACGCCTGCACGCCCGCCGCGTAGGCGGTCTCTTCCCGCGCCTGCTCGGCGGACATCGGCGGCGGTGCGGCGGTCGCTGAGGGGTGCGTCATGGGTCCTTGGGGTCGGTGAGGAGGTCGAACACCCTGGGCGTGCCGAGCCTGGCGGGCGGGGCGCCGCTCACAGGAAGAGCTTTGCGAGCCGCGCGAGCAGCTCGTCCACCGGTATGGTGAGCAGGACCACCGGCACGAACGGGATCACGGTCGCGACCACGAGGGGAGCCAGGTCCCTGAGCCCCACCGGCGCCAGGCTCATCTGGCGCACGTTGGCGGCGATGGAATACAGGTCCGTCACGGCCGAGAAATCGGGCTCCTGGAGCGCTTCGGGCCGGAGCGGCTTGCCGGAGCGGAGCCATCGGTCCTCGAAGCAGCGGCCGAGCGCGCCGGCGAGCGCCCCGTACTCCATGGTCCCGTGCAGACGGGCGCGCCGCAGCGGGCCGGCGAAGGCGAACAGGGGCCCGACGAACGCGCACAGGACGGCCACGAGGGCGGCGGCCACGGCGCCCAAGTGATCGAGCGCCCAGAGCGTTCGAGTGCCCCGGAGGACGCCCTCGGCCAGCGTCCCGGCCGCCACGGTGCCCAGGGCGAGCCCCACGGGGGCAAAGGCGCCCAGCGAGCCGGCGACGAAGCGCAGCCCCGCGGCCAGGTCCGGGTGCGCCGGAACGAGCCGCAGCCGGAGCCGCGACACGCCCCACAGGAAGCGCCACCACACCGCCACGCGCCACAGCCACGCCGCCAGCAGGAGCAGGAAGAGGGGATGGCTGACCAGGGTTCGCCACCAGCCGGCCAGGGAGAGCGCCGCCGGCGTGCCCTCCACCCCCGGCGCCACCCAGCTGGGAGTGCCGAGCGGGTAGAGGAAGCCGCTCGTCACCACGGTGGCGGCGTACACGGCCACGGCGAGCACGACCTCCATGCCGCGGTGGTCCAGCCGCCGGCGGGCGGATGCGACCAGCGCGTCCAGGCGTGCCCGGTCGTCGCCCGCCACCAGGCCGCTCCGGACGAAGTGGCGCGCGATCAGCGCCAGCCGCGGCAGGCACCACGGCTCGGCGGCCACGAAGGCGGGGATTGCGACGAGGTAGCGCACGTGCGCCGGGACGTCGAGAAGGAACGACTCGCGCGGGCCGGGGCCCAGGGCGAGCCCCTGCGCGGCGGAGAGCAGAAGGAGAGGCACCCACGCCACGGCCGCGGCCGCGAGCGCGCGCCGCCACCCGGCCTCTCGGGCGGCGGGCGACGGAAGCCGCAGCGCCGCCTGGAGCCGCGCGTAGGGGCCCGCGTCGAACGGATCGGCGTGGGAGGGCCCCGGTGGGTGCAGCGGGGTGCCGTCGCCCGCCGGGGCCGGCGGGGTCGTCATGGGAAGAGCCGTCCGACGCCCACGTAGAAGCCGCGCGCGGACGGACCGAGGCTGTAGCCGGCCCAGACGGGGCCGACCAGCGTCTCGGCGATGAGGCCGGCCGCGACCTGGACTTCGAGCTCGACCCGCGAGGCGACATCGAACGCGGAGCCGGCCTCCAGCCACCCGCCGGCCAGGACCGGGCCGCCCAGGAAGTCCGGGAGGCGGGTGACCGCGCGCAGGTGGCCGGCCGTCAGCGCGGCGTAGTGGTCGCCCCGGCGCTCGCCGGGCGCGAAGGCGTCGAGCCGCAGGGGGAGCCCGAGCGCGAACTGGTCGGTGGGGAGCGGATCGCCGCCGAACGACGTGCCGGCGCCCGCCACCACGAACACCCTCTGCTCCCCGTGCCGCCACGACCGGAAGCCGGAGCCCGCCAGCTCCGCCTGGACCAGGCCGGCGGCGGAGCGGTCCGCGCCCGGGACGTCCGGCTCGGGCGCGGCCAGCACCCGGCGCACCGTCCCCACGACGCGCATCCCTTCCGATGGGACCACGGCGCTGTTCTGCGTGTCGTGGACTCCGTGGAGGCGAAGCTCCGCCGCGGGGCCCGACAGCTCCGGCAGCCCGGGATCGCCGACCCGGACGCGGCCGTCGAGGTAGCCGCCCCGCAGCCCGAGCCGCACCTCCGCGCTGTGGCCCGCCTCCAGCCCCACGTCCAGCTGCGCGAAGGCGCGCGTCTCCTGGTACTGCGCCACCGCGTCGTCCGACCGGAACAGCTCCACGCGGTTCCGCTGCGCCGCCGCGGAGACCGCCACGAAGAACGGCGTCCCCCCCACACCGCGGCGCAGCTCGGCCGCGGCGCTGTGGTCCGTGCCCAGCCCCAGGTCCACCCGGAGCTGCGCCCCCCGCGCGAGCACGTCGTAGTCCACGTACCGCGCCGCCAGCTGGAAGGTGGATCCGCCCGACGCCCGGTTGCGGAGGTTGACGGACGTGAGCAGCAAGGGCGGCGCGGTGACGAGCGGGTGGGCCACGATCACCAGGGCGCTCCCGCCTGCCATGGGGGCGACTTCCCAGCCGAACGCCGTGTAGCGGTCCAGGCCCCCGAGCCGCGTGATGTCCCCCTCCAGGCGGGGGACGTCCAGCGGCCGGCCGACGTGCGCCCGCAGGCGGCGGCGGATGGCGCGCTCGTCGGCGGGCACGGCGCCCCGCACCTCCAGGCGGGTGACCACCGGCGCGCCGGTCCGCCGCTTCGCGGCCCGGCCGGCCAGGTATCGCCGCCACGCCGCCTCATCCACGGCGTACGGCAGCAGCTCCGCCTTCCGGGCCTCGGCTGCGCGGTACCCGTCCTCCACCAGCGCCCGCGAGCGCCGCCAGTCCAGCGCGCCGAACCCATCCACGGCGGCGCTCACGACGATGTCGGCGGACGCCTCGGCGCGGCGGGTGTTCGCGCGCATCATCGCGTCCACCGTGCGGTCGCCGACGGCGAACATCCCGTACCGGGCGACGGTCGTGTCGGCGGCAGGGCCCACCCTCACTGCGATCACCACGTCCGCGCCCATCGCCCGCACCACGTCGGCAGGCAGGTTATTCATCGCCCCGCCGTCCACGAGCAGCCGGTCGCCCAGGCGCACGGGCGGGAAGACCCCGGGCAGCGACATGGTCGCCCGCAGCGCGGTGGGGAGCGAGCCGTCCGCCAGCACGACCGGCGAGCCGCTCCGCAGGTCGACCGCCACGCACCGGAACGGCGTCGGCAGTGCGTCGAAGCTCGGCAGCCCCGTGTAGAGCCCGGCGATCCGCTCGAGGAAGAGATCCACCTGCTGTCCGCGGTTGAGCGACGGCGGCAGCGCGACGCCGCCGCGCAGGTGCAGCTCGAGCCGCGACGGGTAGGCGCGCGCGTCCTCCTTCCGCGGGATGGCCATGTAGCGGTAGGTGGAGCTGCCGAACATCTCGTTCCAGTCCGTCCGCCGCAGCAGCGAGTCCAGTTCGGCGGAGGGCATGCCGGCGGCGTACGCGCCGCCCACCAGGCCGCCCATGCTCGTGCCGGCGATCCGGTCGATGGGCACGCGATGCTCCTCGAACCAGCGGATCACTCCCACGTGCGCGAGCCCCCGCGCGCTGCCACCGCCCAGCGCGAGGCCGACGACGGGCCGGGTCGGCGCCGGCTGCTGCGCCGGCGCCGGCGGCGCGGCGCAGGCCAGGGCGAGCGCCGCGAGCAGCGGTCTCCACATCGGGTTCCTCCTCGGCGACGGCCTGGGCCGGCGGGAGCCGCGTCCCGCCGACCCGCCAAGCCGTCTACTGGATGGCCATGGCGACGGCGAGACGCTCCTCGGCGCCGATGAAGTGGTCCACGTCCTCCGCGGAGGCGTCGACGTCGATCTCCACCCAGTTCACCTCGCCGTTGAACTTCCGCGTCCCGTAGTCGCGGGTCACCGGCGAGCCGGTCTCGTAGCCGATGTCCAGCGTTTCGTCCGCCGAGAAGACCAGCGGCTCCGTCTGCTCCACGCGGCCCGTGCCGGCCGGCTTGCCGTCCACGTACAGCGCCACGTCGCCGCCCTTGCCGATCCCGCCGCCGTCGTAGGCGAACTCCAGCCGCACCTGGTGCGTTCCGGCGGGAATCCTCTCGCCTCCTTCGGCGAAGTACTCTTCCAGGCCATAGAAGTTGTAGCAGTACTTCGGCTTGCCATTTTTCGTGTACAGGCTCCAACCGCCGATGCTTCCCCCCACGGCGACGATCACGCCCTCGGCGCCGTCGTCCGGCACCACCACCTCCGCCGTGACCGCGTAACTCCTGTTCTTGTAGTTGACGATGGAGTTCTCGGTCAGCCGCCCCATGCCCCCGAACAGCAGCTGGCGGTTCCCGGTCACCAGCTTGGGCCGCCCGGCCGCGTCGGGATCGGCGCGCTCGGCCATCCGGTCGTCGATCGGGAGGACGTTGTACTTCACGGCCTCGATGAGCCACAGCCGCTGGAGCTCGGCCAGCTTGCCGGGCTGCTCCTTCGCCAGGTCGTGGGCCTGGCTCCAGTCCGTGTTCGTGTCGTACAGCTCCCACGCGTCGTCGTCGAAGGCCGGCAGCTCCACCTTCCCCGTCTCCCACGGCGTCCGGTGCCGCGTCACGGCCGTCCATCCCCGGTGGTAGATGCCGCGGTTGCCCATCATCTCGAAGTACTGAGTCCGGTGCCGCTCCTCGGCGTCCGCCTCGTCGAACGCGTACGCCATCGAGACGCCCTCCATCGGCTTCTGCATGACCCCGGCGACGAAGGTCGGCTCCGGCAGCCCCGCCACCTCCAGCACCGTGGGCGCCACGTCGATGACGTGGAAGAACTGGCTGCGGATCTCACCCTTCGCCCGGACTCCCCGGGGCCAGTGCACGATGGTGCCGTTGCGCGTGCCGCCGAAGTGCGAGGCGACCTGCTTGGTCCACTGGTAGGGCGTGTCCATGGCGTGGGCCCAGCCCACCGCGTAGTGGTTGTAGGACTCCGGGCCGCCGAACCGGTCCAGGCGCTCGTTCAGGTATTCCGGGGTCTCCAGCGCGCCGTACCCGGTGATGCTCAGGACCTCGTTGAACGTACCCTGGAGCGAGCCCTCCGCCGACGCGCCGTTGTCGCCGACGATGACGTAGATCAGCGTGTCGTCCAGCACGCCCAGGTCGGCGAGCGCGTCGACCAGCCGCCCGATCTGGTGGTCCGTGTGCGACAGGAAGCCGGCGTACACCTCCATCTGGCGCGCCAGCACGGGCTTCATCTCGGGCGAGATCTCGCTCCACGCCGGGATCTGCGGGTGGCGCGCGGTCAGTTCGCAGTCCTCGGGGATCACGCCGAGCGCCTTCTGCCGTGCGAACGTCTCCTCGCGCAACGCGTCCCATCCCATGTCGAACCGCCCCCGGTACTTCTCGATCCACTCCTTCGGCGCATGGTGCGGCGCGTGCGTGGCACCCGTGGCGAAGTAGACGAAGAAGGGCTTGTCCGGCATCAGCGACTTCTGCTGGTGGAGCCACTTGCTCGCCTTGTCGGCCAGGTCCTCGGTGAGGTGGTAGCCCTCCTCGGGCGTCTTCGGCGGCTCCACCGGCGTGGTGCCCTCGAAGAGGGCGGGATACCACTGGTTCGTCTCGCCCCCGATGAAGCCGTAGAAGTACTCGAACCCGCCGCCGCCCGTGGGCCAGGCGTTGAACGGGCCGACGGGCGTCACCTCCCACACGGGCACCTCGTGGCACTTGCCGAACTGGGCGGTCGAGTACCCGTTGAGCTTCAGGATCTCGGCGAGCGGCGCCGCCGTGTTGGGGCGGATGGAACTGTTCCCCGGCGCGCTGGTGGCGTTCTCGGTGATGTTGCCCATCCCCACCGAGTGGTGGTTCCGGCCGCTGAGGAGCGCCGCCCGTGTGGGGGAGCAGAGTGCCGTGGTGTGGAAGCGGTTGAAGCGGATCCCGCTGCCCGCGAGCTTTTCCAGGTTGGGCGTCTCGCACGGCCCGCCGAACGCGCTGGACGAGCCGAACCCGGCGTCGTCGATCAGCACCACCAGCACGTTGGGCGCGCCCGTGGGGGGCCGCAGCGGCACGATCGGCGGGTACGTCGTGTCCGGGTCCTTGGCGTCGTAGGTGGTCAGCCCGGGCGGCACGATGTCCGGGATGGGCAGGACCGAGCGCTGCAGCGCGTCGTTGGGGTTGCGCGGGCTCGTGGCGGAGGGGGTACCGGCGTCCTGCCCGTGCCTGTCGCCGTTGCCGGCTGCGGATCGCTTCGTGGCCATGATCCTCTCCTGGGATGGCGTCTTGGCGGATGCCCGTCGTTCGGGCGGGAGTTCTGGACGGACCTGGGAGGCGAGAGGTGCACCCGGCGCGGGCGGCGCGGCCCGGGGGAGCGCCGCAGCGCGCCAGGCCCTCCGCTCAGTCGCGCGCCATGACGGCCGCGACTTGACGTTCCACGTCCACGTAGACGTCGTCGGCGACGTCGTAGACGACCTTGATGATCCTGCCGCCCGAGAACGGGAACTTCCCCTTGTACTCGGCGCTCACCGCGTCGCCGCTGTCGTAGCCGATGCAGAGCCCCTCGCCGCAGAGCGCGTAGTGGCCCGTCTGGGTGCGGAACGCACCGCTGCCGGCCGCCCGGTCGTCGACGTGGAGCGTCAGCGTCCCGAGCGTTTCCAGGTTCTCGCTGACCGAATCCTTGTTGAACTCCACGCCGACCACGTGCGTGCCGAGCTTGGGCGCGTCGCAGACCACGCGCTGCTCCGGCGGGATGCCGAGGAAGTTGTAGACGAACACCAGCTTCCCGCCCTTCACGAACAGCGCGTAGCCGCCGAAGCGCGAGCCCTGCGCGCAGATGATCCCCTGCGTGTCGCCGGTGAACTCCACCTCGGCGAGGATCTTGAACGACACGCCGAGCGTCCGCGCCGCCACCGCCTCGGAGATCTCCGTCGTGCCCGGATAGTAGACGTACCGCCCATCGGCTGGCGGCTCGGCGTGGAACTCCAGCTTGTGGAGCGCGTCCACTCCGAGGTCCACCAGCGGGAGCACGTTGTTCTTCCGCGCCTCGGCCAGCCACAGGTCGGCGAGCTCGCGGACCTTGTCCGGGTGCCGCTCGGCGAGGTCGTCGGCCTCCGCGCGGTCCACGTCGACGTGGAAGAGCTGCCACCGGTCCTGGTCGAACTTGCCCTGGTCGGCCGGCGCCGGGGCGTGCAGCGTCGACGCCTTCCATCCCCTGTGCCAGATGCCGCGCGTGCCGACCATCTCGTAGTACTGCGTCTCCTTGGCCGTGGGCGCGTCGGCCGCGTCGAACGAGTAGCGCATCGACACGCCGGCGAGCGGCGACTGCTCATGCCCCTCGACCGTCGTGGGCATCTCGACGCCGCAGCACTCGAGGATGGTCGGGACGATGTCGGTGCAGTGATGGTACTGGTGCCGGACCTCTCCGCGCGCCTTGATCCCCTGAGGCCAGTGGATCACCAGCGGATCGCAGGTGCCCCCGGCGTACGACGCGTAGCGCTTGAACATCTTGTACGGCGTCGAGAAGGCGACGGCCCAGCCGGTCGGGTAGTGGTTGTACGTGTCGGGCGAGCCGAGCCGGTCGATCATCGCCATGTTCGAGGCGACGTCGTCCGGGTAGCCGTTGAAGAAGCGGTTCTCGTTGACCGAGCCGCTCGGGCTGCCCTCGCCGGACGCGCCGTTGTCGGCGCAGTAGAGGATCAGGGTGTTGTCCAGCTGCCCCGACTCCTCCAGGTAGTCGACGATGCGGCCGATCTGCGCGTCGGTGTACTCGGAGAAGGCGGCGTACACCTCCGCCATCCGGGCGAACAGTCGCTTCTCGTCCGCCGACAGCGTGTCCCACGGGCGGACGCTGTCGGCCTCGGGGAGGATGCCGTCGGGCAGCGGATTGATGGGCGTGAGCTGCGTGTCCTCCGGGAGGATGCCGCGGGCGATCATCCGCTCGAGCACCCACCCGCGGTACGCCTCGTAGCCGTCGTCGAACTTGCCCTTGTACCTGTCGATGTAGTCCTGCGGCGCGTGGTGCGGCGCGTGGTTCGCACCGGGGCAGAACCACAGGTACCACGGCTTGTCGGGACGCGACTGCTTGCCGTCGCGGATGAAGGTGATCGCCTTGTCGGCGATGTCCCTGGAGAAGTGGTAGCCGTCTTCTGGCTGGGAGGGCTGATCGACGAAGTGGTTGTCCTCGATCAGCTCGGGATACCACTGGTTCGTCTCGCCGCCGATGAAGCCGTAGAAGCGGTCGAAGCCGAGCCCGAGCGGCCAGCGCTTCTTGGAGCCGCCCATGTCGAAGGCATCCACCGGCACGTTGTGGTTCTTGCCCACCCAGTAGGTGCTCCAGCCGGCCTCGCGCAGCACCTGCGCGATGGTGCCGTTCTCGGGCGGGATGTGCCCGGCGTACCCGGAGAAGCCGACCGCCATCTCGGCGATCGAGCCGAAGCCGTTCTGGTGGTGGTTGCGCCCGGTCAGGAAGCACGAGCGCGTCGGCGAGCACACGGCCGTCGTGTGCCACTGCGAGTAGGTCAGCCCGCCCTTTGCCAGCCGGTCCAGCGTGGGCATCTCGATGCGTCCACCGTAGGGCGACCAGGCGGCGCATCCCGTGTCGTCGAAGAGGATGACGAGCACGTTGGGCGCGCCCACCGGTGCCCTGGTGTCGAGGAACGCGTCCCAGTCGGGCCTGGAGTCGCGGATGTCGAGCTCGACGACACCCCTGAACGGCTTTGCCATCGTACGCCTTCCTTGCAGCAATGAGGGGGGATCCGCCGCGGGCGGGCCGGCGGAACCGTGTCCGGCGGCACGCGCAGTATGCTGCCCGGCCGGGGTCGGGGTCTTGGACGGAATTGCCGCGCGGGTGGGGCCGGCGCCGCACGGAAAGGGGGAAGCCCGCCCCGGACGTGTCCCGGGCGGGCTCCCGGCCCGCGCCATCCCCAGCTCCCGCGCGGGACGTACGGGCGGTTTACGTACCCGCAAAGACGCGCACGCTCACCGTGTCGGCCTTGCCGTCGCTGCGGGCGACGATGCGCGCGGTCCCCACCGCCAGGGCGGTCACGATCGCGCTGCGCGCCCGGGTCGCGGTCAGGACCCCCACCGTGGGATCGAGGCTAGAGAACTCGATGGGGGGCGGTCCGTTGGGCTGGGCGCCCGACAGGACGTAGGGGTTGCCGTAGCGGTCCCTCGCGTCCGTGACCAGCACCTCCAGGCTAGAACCCCGCCGCAGCGAGTCCGCGGCGGCGGTGAGGACCAGGGTGCCCACCACGGTGTCCGCGTACACCAGCGCCTGCACGCGGTCGAACGCGCCCGTGCCGCCGTTCACCGTCGCGACCACCTCCTGGATCCCCGAGCGGGTGTCCGTAGTCCACGTGCCGCCGACCGTCCCCTGCGCGCCCGTGGTCGTGCCGTCCGGCGCCACCGCCCCGCTCCCCGACCAGAGGATCGGGGCACCCTCCACCGGCTGCCCGTTGTCGTCCGTCACCGTCGCGACGACGCGGGCGGTGGACCCGGCACGGAGCACCTGGTTGGAGCCCGCCTGCCCCACCTCGATGTTCGTGCGCACCGCACTCGCCCGCTCCGCCGGTGTGGGCGTTCCCGATCCGTCGTCGTCGCACGCCGCCAGGGTGAGCGCCAGGGCGGCGGCCACGGTTCCGTAGCGCTGGAATCGCTGGATCATCATCTTCGTCCCCTCCGTGTGAAAGTGCATGGTCCCGCCGCCCCGCGCGCGGCGGCCCGCGCACCGGGGAGCCGCAGCGCAGCGTACCCGAGGAGCGGCCGTGCCGGGTCCGACGGCCAGGTGAAGCATGTCCTGCCGCGTGGCGGCGGTCTTGGACGAATTTGCCGGTGGGAGCGGAGGCCGGCCGAGCGCGGTCAGGAAGCCGGAGCGGATTCCCTCCGGGCAGCCTTCTCCAGGTCCGCCTCCAGCGTGTAGTTGAGGAAGGTGCGGATCAGGGCCAGGGCCGCGAGCCGGCCGATCTGGGACCACGTGGGCACGACCGCCGTGTGCAGCACGTCGGATGCGAGCTGGAACTCCAGCGACAGTACCAGCCACCGCGCCAGCCCCAGCCACGTCTCCCGCTGCGCCGCCTGCGTCGCCCGGTGCCGGACGGCCAGCCAGGCGAGCGAGACGAACGACGTGGCGGCCCCATAGACGAGGACGGCCGCGGCGGCGGCTTCCACCGCCGTCGCGGCCGCTTCCACCACACCGACGAACAGTTCCTCCATTCCATCCTCCCAGGTTCGGGGCCGTTCCCCTCAGAAGAGGAAGAGCAGGCGCGCGGCCGGGACGACGGCGGTGTCCACCCCGGAGCGGAACGGCCGTACCACCTGCAGGTCGCCCGTGAGGCGGGCCCAGGGGGTGAGGGCCAGGCTGTAGAACACCTCGAATGCCTGCTCGTCGTCGATGTCGATCAGCCGCCCGACCAGGTCCTTGAAGTCGCCGCCGAACCCCGTGTAGGCCCACGCCGCGCCGAAGGAGTCCAGCTCCCTGCCCCCGAAGGGGCTGGTGCCGCCCACGCCCACGTTGAAGTACCGGTCGATCGGGTTGGTGCTCTCGTCGGCCAGCCCCACCGCCCAGTAGAGCCTCCACCCCGTCCGGTGCGGCCCCGGGCTCTCCTGGATGAACTGGTCCCCCGTATAGGTGACCGACCAGCCGCCGCTCTCGCGCTCCACCGACACCGTGGTGTCCGGGCGGGGCAGGATCAGGTGCGGGATCTCGTCGAACGGGGTGAGCTCCTGGCTGCTCCACGTCCCGTGGATCCCCTGGTGCCCCGGCCGGCCGAAGAACCGCGTGGGGAGGGTCAGGGCGGGAAACACCGTCACTCCGTCCCCGAACGCGTCGCTGAGCCCGCTGGTCAGAGAGCTGTTCCTGGAGTCGATGATCATCAGGGTGGCCACGGGTTCGCCCCCCATCACCAACGCTACGCTCCCCCCGAGCGTCACGAGCGGGACGTTCCTGGCCTCGTGCGTGGGCGCGATCTGCCCCACGTTCATGAACCCGGTCAGCCCCGTGCCGTCGGGGACGAGCTCCAGGGTTGAGAACCTGCCCACCGAAACGGCGAGCGCGCTGCCGGGCCTGCCGAAGGGGAAGAGCTGCGTGAAGTTGAGCGCCACCAGGGAGGTCTCGGTGCCGTCCTCCGCGGGGTCGACCAGGGCGGTGTTCACGGGGATGGCCGCGCCCGCCGCGGTGGACAGCTCGCCGTAGCGGGTCGCCGCCTTCGCCGCCAGGACGCCGCCGGACCAGAGTCCCAGCTTGTGGGTGTCGATCTTCAGCTCCACCTCCAGCTTGCCGCCGTACTCCGCCTCCTGGTCCAGCCCTCCCGTCACCGGCCCCTGGACGAACTGGCCGAAGGCGACCTCCGTCGTGAAGGGGTTCCGGCCCGGCGCCGAGGTGGCGTCCGGAGCGCCCTGCGCGCAGGCCACCGCGGGCGCGCACGGCAGCGCAGCCAGCAGCGCGCAGGCCGCCGCGGTCCGGACGCTCCGCGTGGCTGGACTGCGGACGGGATCCGGCCCGCGCGATCCCTTCCTCTCCCCTCCTGCCCCCGTCTCGTTCGCGATGGACATCGTTCGCCTTCCTGTTGTGCGTTTGCCCGCCCCTCGGCGCGGGGACCGGCCGCGCCCGGGACGACCGGCGGGGCCGCGTCAACGATGGTCCGACCGGGGGAAGCGCGTCTTGTACGATTTTGTCGAGCCGCCGCGGCGGGCTCCCCGGCCTCATTTCGCGAGTGTAATCCTGCTCGCGCGCCGGTCCGGAGACGCGCCGTTCGAGAGGCGGATGTAGACGGCCGACAGGGCGGCGCTCACCAGCAGGTAGAGCACGACCGCGGGCAGCACCTCCTTGTGTCCCGGGAAGATGGCGGAGGCCGCGCCGATGGCGACGGCGGGGTGCCGCGCGGCGGTCGAGAGCGCGAGCACCACCCGGTCCCGCGGATCCGGTCCCCCGAGCAGGTGGCCGGCCGCGAGCCCGGCCATCGCGAACCCCGCCACCGCCAGGAGCGTCCCGTTGCCGATCAGCGACAGCATGGGCCGCCAGGTGGTCGCCAGGAGCGGCAGGCAGGCGGCGGCCAGGAGCACCGCCGCCGCGAGACCCACGGGTTTCGCGGCGCGGGCAGCGAAGCGGGGCGCAAGCAGGCCGACGACGATCCCCACCACCAGCGGCCCGAGCACGGAGGTCAGCACGACCACAGCCACCTTCTCCGCCGCGAGGTGCCGCGGGGCGCCGATGGCCTCCCCCACCAGGCGCACGCCGAGGGGCACGGTCACGATGGCCAGGAGGCCCGTCGCGGCGAGAAGCCCCACCACGTACGAGCCGCGCCCGCCCGCCTTCAGCTCCTTGTTGGGGAGCAGCGGCGGAACCGGCGAGAGTGCCAGCGCCACCAGCGCCACCTTTACCGCCGGATGAAGGTCGAAGGCGACCGCGAGCGCCACGGCCAGCAGGGGCATGACGACGAGCATCGCCAGGAGCGACCGCGCCAGCCTCCCGAAGTCGTGGAACAGGGACAGCACGTCCTCGCGCCGCGTCTTCAGGCCCAGGGCAAGGACGATCATCGCGATGCTCGCCTTCAGCACCAGCGGGATCAGGGTCGCAAGCGTCATGACGGAGCCTTTCTCCACCGCATCGGGTGGAACCTGGGACGAGGGGATTCGCCGGCTTCGCCCTCGGGAGCCCGGCGGGTCAGCCGAACGGGCCCACCCTGAACACCATGCTCAGGATGGCCAGCAGCCCCGTGGCGAGCAGGAGCAGGGCGACGATCAGGGTCATGGAGACCGGGAAGTGGCTCTCCGCGTGGACCAGCCCGGCCGCCTTCATCTGCTGCCGCTCGCGTCGCAGCCCGGCCATGAACGACAGGTGGTAGGCGATGCCGACCACCAGCATCACGATCCCCAGCAGCACCAGCGCGATCCCGAAGTTGCGGGGCGGGGCGCTTCCCCACCCCTGCGACTCGGCCATCTTCCCGAAGACCTGGGCGATGGTGAAGCCGAAGCTGATGAGGGACAGCGAAGTGCGGATCGCCGACATCAGCGTGCGGTCGGCGCTCATGCGCGTGCGCTGGAACGACATTCCCGTCCGGCGCGAAGACAGCTCGATCGACATCTCGTCGGCCGAGCGCTCCGGCGCCGCTGCATTCGGGTCCTTCGGCTCTGTCCCCATCCGCTCCTCCCGAGGTTGCCTCCCATCCACTCCCTCCCGCACGCCGGGAGCGGGCTACGCCCCGGCGGCCGGGGGAAACACCGTGTTCCAGTCCGCCTTCATGTCCGCGACCACCCAGCGGCGACCCGGCGCCTCGTCGAGGACCCAGTCGAGCCGGCCGCTCGGGACGTGCTCGCGGTCGTATCTGAATTCGCGCTCGCCGTCCGTGTGGTGCACGATCACTCCCAGCGACGGTCGCCCGTCCGGACGGCCCACGGTGGTCCACGTCAGCATCTCGCGGTCGCCGTCGGAGTTCCCGAAGCATGCGATGGGGCGCCGGCCGATGGACCGGTTGATCCCCACGGGCTTTCCCGCCCTGTCGTCCAGGAAGTCGAGCGCGGGATCGCGCACCAGCACGGGCGCCTCGCCGCGCGCTTCGAAGTGCGTGCGGATGGTGGAGCCGATCACCTGGTGGGGCGGCACGCCGTACACCTCCTGCGCGAACACGCGCATGAACTCCACCCCGCCGCCCGACACGATGAACGTGGTGAAGCCCCGCGCGCGCAGCAGCCGCAGCACCTGCAGCATGGGCTGGTAGACGGCCCGGGTGAACGGGATGCCCAGCTTCGGGTGCCGGGACGCGGCCAGCCAGCCGCGCACGATGGCCTCGAACTCGTCCGTGGTCATCCCCGCGTGCGTGGCCATGGTCAACGCCGCCACGGCCTTCTCGCCCTGGGCGGCGACCGCGTTCATGTCGCCGCCCAGCACGGAGCGGAACGGCTCCGTCGTCTTCCACTCCGGATGGTCCGGGGCGAGCTCCCGCAGGCGCGCCCCGATGAAGTATCCCTGCACCGGCAGGGGCATCTCGCACCAGAGCGTGCCGTCGTTGTCGAACACGGCGATGCGCTCGTCCACCGGCACGAACTCCGGCCCACCCCGCGTCGTCGCGCGTACGACGAAGTCCAGGATCGCATCCCGCGCAGGGCCCGGATTCCACGAGGGGAGCGTGCCCGCAAGTTCCCTTTCCACGCCGGTCATCGGGGTTCCTCCTCCCGCGGTTCATCCCTCCGTGCGCCTGCCGCCGGGCGGCGGAAAGCGCCGCCGCCCGGTCCGGGGGACAGGGTCGTCCTAGTCGCCGCTTGCCGCGTCGCTCATCTTCGCCATCGCGTCGTCGATGGTGAAGCTGTTGGGCTTCTGGATGGCCGGGAACTCCTTGAACGTTTCCGCGAACTTCCCGGCAACCGCCTGCACCGCGTAGATGAGGTAGGCGTGCTGCATCATCCAGTCGTCGTACGTGTTCGAGGTGATGGTCGCGTACTCGAAGGGGTCTGTGCGCAGGTTGTAGATGACGGGCGCCCGAAGCCGCACGAAAGGGTCGCGCCAGACGGCCAGCCTGCCCGGTGTGCGCTGCTCCATGAACGTGATCTTCCAGTTGTCCATGCGGATCGCGAGCACGTCGCCGTCGTCGCTGAAGTAGAAGTAGAAGTTGCGGGGGCTCTTCTTCTCCTGCCCGGTCAGGTAGGGGAGCAGGTTGTAGCCGTCGATGTGGTTCTTGTAGGTCCGCCCGATGGCCTGGTAACCCTTCTTCAGCTTCTCCACCACGTCGGGGGCGCCTGCCAGGGCCATGAAGGTCGGTAGCCAGTCATGGTGCTGGACGATCTCGTTGCTGATCGAGCCGGCTTCGACCTTCCCCGGCCAGCGGACGATCATCGGCACCCGGAAGGCGCCCTCCCAGTTCGTGTTCTTCTCGCTGCGGAACGGCGTCGTGCCGCCGTCCGGCCAGGAGTTGCGGTGCGGCCCGTTGTCGGTCGAGTACTGGACCAGGGTCTCCTCGGCGATGCCCATCTCGTCGAGGAAGTCGAGCATCTGGCCCACGTTCCTGTCGTGGTCGATCATGGTGTCGTGGTAGGCCGACTGCCAGCGCCCGGCCTGGCCGCGGCTCTCGGGCTTGGTGTGGGTGTAGAGGTGCATGTGGGTGGTGTTGAGCCACACGAACCAGGGCACACCGGCCTCTTCCTGGCGGCGGATGAAGTCCTGGGCGGCGGCCACGAACTCGTCGTCGCAGGTCAGCATCCGTTTGCGGTCGAGCGGTCCGGTGTCCTCGATCTTCTGCTTGCCCACCCGGCCCCAGCGCGGCATCTCGGTCGGATCGTCCGTGTCCGTCGCCCAGGAGTGGATGACGCCGCGCGGCCCGAACTGGTCGCGGAAATGCGGGAAGTCCTGGGCGTCGGGGTAGTCCTCCATCTCCGGCTCCTCCTCGGCGTTGAGGTGGTAGAGGTTGCCGAAGAACTCGTCGAAGCCGTGGTTGGTGGGCAGCATGCCGTTCAGGTCGCCCAGGTGGTTCTTGCCGAACTGCCCGGTGGCGTAGCCCTGCTCCTTGAGGAGCGCGGCGATGGTGACGAGCTTCTCGTTCATGCCGACGGGGGCACCGGGCAGACCGACCTTGGAGAGACCGGTGCGGTACACGCTCTGCCCGGTGATGAAGGCGGACCTGCCGGCGGTGCAGCTCTGCTCGCCGTAGCTGTCGGTGAACATCATCCCTTCGCGGGCGATGCGGTCGATGTTGGGCGTGCGGTAGCCCATCAGCCCGTGGCTGTAGCACGACAGGTTGGAGATGCCGATGTCGTCGCCCCAGAACACCAGGATGTTCGGCCTGCCCTGGGTGGGATCGTTTGTGGTTGCCATCGTTCGCCTTCCTTTCCGGATGGGTTTTTCACTCGCCGTGGAGCACACGGTCCCGGCAAGCGGGGCGGGGTCCCGGCGGCCGCCGGATCCCGGGGCTCGGGTTCACGGGTGCGGCCGGGACAAGGATCGTACGGGGGCAGACGCGCGTCTTGGACGATTTTGCCGGCCGGATGCGGACGGGCCGCGCGCGGACGCCGGCGCCGCCCGCACCCCCGCCGCCGTCCGGCCAGGGGGGTCGGGAAAGACCTGCCGCCAGTCGCGCCGGATGCTCACCACGGTGAAGCCGAACTGCCTCGCCGCCCGGAGCGAGGCGCTGTCCCGCTCGGCGTACGCGAACTCGCGCGCTGGATCGTCGTGGTTGACGAGGAGCTGGAACGATGGACCCGACCGTCCCTTCGAGTAGCGCATCATGGCGATGTCGCCGCCCGACAGGACGTTGCCGGCCACGAAGGCAGGCCGCCGCCCGATGTGCCGGTCGATGCCGACCGGCTTCCCCTCCTTGTCGTTCAGGTGCTCCACCTGCGGCTGCCGCACCAGGACCAGCCTGCCGCCGGCCACCCGCGGCTCCCGCTTGAGCTCGCTGCCGATGGTCTGCTCGGGCGGCACCCCGTACGCCTCCGGGGCGAAGACGCGGACGAAGTCGAGCGTCCCCCCGGAACAGATCCAGGTCCGGAACCCGCTGGCGCGCAGGTAGGCGAGCAGTTCGAGCATGGGCTGGTAGACCACGCCCGCGATGGGGCGGTCCAGATCCGGGTGCCGTGCTTCCGCCAGGAATCGGCGGGCCTCGGCGGCGAACTCCTCCTGCGTGGTCCCGCTGTGCGTCTTCAGCAGGAGCTTCGCGACCGCCTCCGCACCGGCTTCATGGAAGTAGGCCGCGTCCCCTTCCAGCGCCGCCCGGAACGGCTGCGTGGACCTCAGCGACGGATCGCCCTCGGCGAGCTCCCGGAGCCGCGACAGGACGAAGTAGACCTCCACCGGCAGCGGCTTCTCCGCCCAGAGCGTCCCGTCGTTGTCGAACGTCGCGACCCGCTCCTCCACGGGAACGAAGTCCGGCCCGCCCGGGGTCGTGGCGCGCTGCACGAAGGCGACGACGGCCCGCTTTGCCGGGCCGTCGTTCCACGAGGGGAGGGGATCGGCCCCGGGAGCCTGCGTCGCGCCGGGCGCGCTCCACGAGAGGGCGAGCAGCAGGGCGAGCACGGCGTGAAACCGCCCGGCGCCCCCGCTCCGCGGCGCAGTCCTCCTCATCGGGGCTTTCCTTCCGGCGCGTCTCCGGCCGGCGTGCCGAACCCGCTCGACGGAGCGCGCACGATGCACCGGAAGCCCTGGTGGCCCGTCCCCGTGTCCACCTGCTGCGGGATCCGCGCGGCCGGCCGGTAGCGGACGCAGTAGTTGGGGGCGCACAGGTACGAGCCGCCCTTGAGCACCTTGCGCGGGATGCGGACGGCCGGCTGCCGGGGGTCGAAGCTCGCTTCCCGCTCGCCGCCCCGGGGATCGGGGATCGCGCAGCAGCACGAGCCCTTGACCCGCGCGTGCTCCTGCCACCAGTCGGTGGTCCATTCCCACACGTTGCCGATCATGTCGTACAGGCCGTGGCCGTTCGGCGGAAAGCTCCCCACCGGCGAGGTGCGCTCCCAGCCGTCCTCCACGAAGTTCTCGTGCGGGAACTCCCCCTGCCAGACGTTCGCCATGATCCGTCCGCCGGGCGACAGCTCGTCCCCCCACGCGTACTGCTTGCCCTCCAGCCCTCCGCGCGCCGCGAGCTCCCATTCGGCCTCGGTCGGAAGCTCCTTGCCGGCCCACGCCGCATAGGCCGCTGCGTCCTCGAAGGCGACATGAACGACCGGGTGTCTCGCCAGCCCCGCGGCCGAACTCCCCGGGCCCGCAGGGCGTCTCCAGCACGCACCCGGCACGTAGTCCCACCATGCGAAGTGGCTGCCGAGGCCGACGAAGCCCGCCGGCTTCACGAAGACGACCGCGCCCGGGACGAGCCGGTCCGGGAGCGCGCCAGGGTACTGGGCCGGGTCCAGCTCGCGCTCGGCGACGGTCACGTACCCGGTCGCCGCGACGAACCGTTGGAACTCGGCGTTCGTCACCGGGTGCCGGTCCATCCAGAACCCCGCCACGCTCACGGCGTGGGCCGGGGCCTCCTCGGGGTAGTGGTCGTCCGACCCCATGCGGAAGGTGCCGCCCGGCACCCACGCCATGCCGTCGAGGGGCGGCGTCCCCCGGCGAGTCCCGCGACGGGTCCGTCTGGACCTCGACGACGAAGTGCTGTGTGCCATGCTCCTGTCCTTTCCCGCTCGGAGGTGGAATTGCGACGCTCCCCCGGTGCGCCCTGCCACGCGGGGACGCTGCGCCGGCACGGGAGCCCGGACCCGGGAAGAGTACCCCGCCCCCGCCCGCGCCTCTTGGCGGTTCTTTGCCCTCGCAACGTCGGCGGAAGCACGCAGCCCCGCCCCGGCGGCTGCCGGGGCGGGGCTGTCGGACGTTCATGGGACGCGGGGAAGGATCGCTGCGCTTCCGTGCCCGAGGCGAGTCTATCGGTGCCTCACCGGTCGGCCGGCGCAACGGGGTCAGGGCAGGGAGGCAGGGGGATGCGCGCAATCACGCAGGTGCCGATTCCCGGGATCGACTTCACGCCGAACCAGCCACCGGCAAGCTGCGCGCGCTCCCGCATGCTCACCATCCCCAGCCCCGGCTCGTCGGACGCGGTGTCGCTCATGCCGCAGCCATCGTCGCTGACGGTCAGCCGGAGCTGCCCCTCGGTCCGCGCCACCTCCACCCAGGCGTTCTTCGCGCGCGCGTGGCGGGTGACGTTCCGCAGGGCCTCCTGCACGATCCGGTACGCCGCCAGGGAAGGCCCGCGGGGCAGGTGCTCGGCGTCGCCGGTGATCTTCACGTGGACGACGATCCCCGCCACGACCCCCGCTTCCAGACAGTGCGAGCGGATCGCGGTCGCCAGCCCGGCGATGTCGAGCAGCGCGGGGTGCAGCCGGTGCGAGATGCCCCGGATCCTGTCGGCCAGCAGGTCCAGGCCTTCATGCAGCGCCACCAGGGCGGCGGCGTGGTCGGGTCGTGGCGCGAACAGGCGCTGTAGGGCGTCGACCTGGAACGCCAGCATCGCGACCAGCTGCCCGGCGTCGTCGTGAATCTCGCGCGCTACATGCGTGCGTTCCTCGTCCTGCGCTGCAAGCAGCCGGACGGCGAGCGCGCGGAGCGCCTCCTCGCTCTTCTCCAGCGCGGCCTGCGACCGGTGCCGTTCGGTGACCTCGCGCACGATGCTGAGCACCTCGTCGCTCCCGCAGCGCACCAGCCGCGCCTCGTAGTCCCGCTGCCCCTCTCCCATGTCGAGGGAGTAGTCCGCCACGGCTGGCCCGCCGGTGTCCAGCGCCTCGGCGATGCAGCGCCCCAGCATGGCGGCGAGGTCCGGCGGGAGTACGTCCGCCATCCTGCGGCCCAGGAAGGCTTCGGGAGGCACCAGCAGCTCGGCACCTTCGGGCACGTGGTAGTCCAGGTAGCGTCCTTCCCCGTCCTGCACGAACATCAGGTCGGGGACGGCGGCGAGGACCGCCCGGCGGCGTGCCTCGCTCGCGCGCAGCGCGAGGTCGGCCTCCTTCCACTCGGTCTCGTCCACGCACACCCCGATCAGGCATTCCACCGCGACGCCCGGGCCGGGGTGCGCGCGTCCCCGGGTGCGCACCCAGCGCACCGCACCGCCGGGGCGGACGATCCGGAGCTCGGCCTCGAACACCCCCTCGCGGATTGCCCGCACGGCCTCCTGCCGGGCCCGTGAACGGTCGTCCGGGTGGATCAGCGCCATCACGGAGTCCGCGTCCGGGAGCGAAGCCTGGGAGAGGCCGAAGACGGGGGAGCCGGCCGGAGACCACGACAGGGTGCCGGTGCGTACGGTCCATTCCCAGATGGCGGTGTTCGACGCCTCCATCGCCAGGCTCAGGCGCGTATCGCCCAGCAGAAGCCGCCGCGCCGAGGTGGCGCGCTCCTCGACCAGCGACGCCAGGAGCAGGACGGGCACCAGCAGCGCCAGCTGGGAGGTCTGCACCTCGACCTGCGCGCTCCGTGAATCCAGGCAACCCGGCATCCCGACCTGCAGCAGCACGACCATCAGCCCCGCCAGCGTGAGCCCCGCCCCCGCCGGGCCGAAGCGCACCACCGCCCACAGCAGCACCGGCAGCAGCGCGGCGGTCCGGGCGGTCTCCATCGCGGTCCCGGCGGAGATCCCCTGTCCGGCCACCCACCCCGATCCGGCTGCGGCCAGCCCCAGCAGCGCCGCCTCGCCCAGCCGCCATGCTCCGGCGCGCCACGGTGCCGCGCCGGCCAGGAGTACCAGCCCCACGGGACCGATGCAGGCCACGGCGAGGGCATCGCTGAGGAATTCCCGCGATGAAACGGGCCCCAGGGCATCGCTGCCATGAACGCCGTGGAGCCCGGCGGTCAGGAAGGCAGCCGCAGCCGGCGCGGCGAGGACGGCTCCACCCACGAACGCCGCCATTCCCCGCAGGCAGTTGAGGCGCAGGCCCCCCCCGTTGAGCAGGCGCACGAGTCCGGCAGCCATCACCGCCAGGACGCACTGGTGCCCGTATTCGGTCCACAGCACCGGGAACGGAGCGGATGGGTGCGTGACGAGGTGGGCCACGCCCCCGGCCAGCAGGAGCAGCGGCCACATGGGGAGAGCCGAGGCGGCCAGCGACACCACCAGCACCGCACCGGACGGCCGGACCAACGCGGGGGCGGAGCCCGGCACCGCGAACACGAGACCGGCCAGGGCCGCCAGCGCGTACGCTCCGGCGACCGACAGCATCCACCCGGCGCCCCGGCGAGCCAGGCCGAAGCCGCCCCCCGCCGACCGTCCGGCGGGCGTGGCTACCATCCGCGGATCCGGCCCCGCGACTCCCTCCTGCGGCCAGGGCCAGGCGGCGCGATCACGGCTGCTCCGCACTGCGGCGGGCGAAGGCGGGACCATCTTCCGGTGTGCCGGCGAACGCATCCATGGCGATCAGCCCCAGGCGGATGGCGTGCAGTACAAGCTCCGCCGTGGAGTGCACCCCGAGCAGCTCCATCACCAAGTACTTGTGCGACTCCGCGGTCCGGCGGGACACGTGCAGGAGCGCAGCCACCTGTTTCATGCTGTGGCCTTCGGCGACCAGCTGGAGAACCTGCCGCTGCCGGGGTGTCAGCCGCGCGTGTGGATCCCCGTCACGCCCCGCCAGCAGTGAGGCGACCAAATCGCGCCGGATCGATGGACTGATGTACTCGCGGCCCTCGAGAACCACATGCACCGCCTCGATCAGGTCTGCTCCCGCCGACTGCTTCAGGACGAATCCGGAAGCGCCGGCGCGGATCGCCTCCGCGGCCAGGTAGGGGCTGTCGTGCATCGTGACCACGATCAGCCGTGCCCGCGGAGCCACCTGCCTCAGCTCGCGCAGGGCGTCGATTCCGTTCAGCCGCGGCATGCTGATGTCCGTCACCACCACGTCCGGCAGCAGTGTGCCCGCCGCGGTGACCAGCTCCCGGCCGTCCCCCACCCGCCCCGCCAGCTCGAAGTCGTCACGCAGGAGTTTGGCGATCCCGTCGGCCACCAGCGCGTGGTCGTCGGCTACCAGTACACGAGTTCTGTTTCCCACGTCGACCTCCATGGATAGCTCCCGCCAAACCTAGAACTCTATATGTTGGGTGTCAACAAACCTTGTACATACCATATGCTGTGTCAACAGGCGAGAGATCGGATCGTGGACGCTCTTGGCGAAACGTGGCCGGCGCGGACAGATCATCCTCGTGTTCGCCGGGACTCGGGCTCCTGGCTCGGCCCCGCCCGAGGGTGTTCACGCCTTGGCGGTCCGGTGCGCACTGTCCGCTCTGTCCACACTTACTGCATGGCGAGCAAAGTCGCAACCCGTAAAAGTACTGAATTTTGTCCGAAAATAACTTGCCGCAGTATGATGCGAAAGTGCGTCCTGATCCCGATGGGACCTCCCCACTGCCGGAGACTCCGGGAGCGGGGGCGGTCACCGCATCCCTCGCCTGTCAACTTTCTCCAAGACCGGAGCCCCCCCCTCGGCAGATGATCGTGGATACGCCTGCCGCGGCGAGCAGACAACCTGGTTCCCGAGGAATGCATGCCCCCACCGACACTCCAAGTCATCGCCGCCCTCTTCCCGGACCACGACGGCGCACGGCGCGCTCTGGCGGCCATCTCCATGGCCATGCGCACGCCGGGCTGCGGCGTCCTCGACGCCGTCGCGGTGACCCGCGCCGACACGGGTACGCTGGTGCTGCTGGAGGCAGCGCAGTGGATCGACGGGAGCTTTCTCGTGGCGGCGCCCACCGCGGCGGTCCTGGAGCTGCTGGGCTGCGGCGGAGGGAGGACCGAGGACCGGTCCGGTCCGAGCGTGCAGGCAGTGCGGCCGCCCTGTTCGGGGGTTCCCAGGGAGCAGCTGCGCGCGCTCGGCTCCCTGCTCACCCCTGCTGCCTCCGCGCTGGTCGCCGTCGTGGCGCCTCTCGGGGCAGCGGAGGTGGCCGGCGGGCTGATGGAGGAAGCCTCGAAGCTGGCGGTGGAAGACCTGCCCGTTTCGGCCGTATGCGAAATGGCGGACCGGCCCGCCCTGCTCTTTGCGCCCGGCGACCCCGTGGCGGCTCCATCCGGTCGCACGCGCGCGCCGCATCCGGCGTTCGCCGCGTACGGGGCGGCGTGGGGCCGTCCGGGGTCGTTCGCGGGGCCGGAGGTGCCGGCGGGGAGCGCCGACGGAGAGCAAGGAGGCCGGGATGCTGTCGCGGCAAGATGATGCGGCGGCATCCGCCGCGGAGCGGAGTGCACGCGCAGGGGAAAGGCGGGCGGCGGCGGCATGTTCGGAATGGTCCGCCCGCAGCGTCCGGCGCGCATCGCGTCGGCCCATGAGTCCCGCCGAAGGACGGAACGGCCGCCTTCCCCCCTCATGTTCGATCATCCAGCCGGGGCAAGTCGCGAGCGACGCCCCGTGTACGTACGGGTCACCCCCTGATTCCGCTTGCCTGGCAGCGGCGGCATGGGGACCGGGTGAACGGTAGGGGAGTGCTGTCCACAGATTCTTGTAGAATGTTTGCCCACCATCGGCCGCAGGACGGAAACCGCCACCTCCTGCGTGGAGCGGTGCCTGTGAATGCCGTATGCCCACGGTAGGGTCATGGGAATATTACGGATGGAAGTAATATGGTCATCCCATTAGCATCGCATGGGAGGGTGCGCTGAAGCACCCCATCCGCTCGGGATCGATCACACGGCAGTGGGATCGGAGAGCGCGTTACGGGACTTTTTTTCTATCAATCTGACGACGTTGCCCGTGGTCGGACGGGAGTGCGTCGCACCGAGGGAGCGCGAAGATGACGACTAGCCAGGTTCCGACGCTGCGGTGCCCTGCGGAAGGGCTCGAAGTTCAAGCAGGTGTGGCGCCTGTCGGCTGGGAGCCGCGCGTGGTCTACGGCCACGACCTGCTCCTGCTCCTCGACATTCCCGCGGCGCGGGTACGCTGCCGCCGGCGTGTCGACCCGCTGCCGCCGGCGGTGCTCGCCCTGGTGGAATCCGGAGAGGTGCTGGGTGTGCAGCTGGCCTCTGCGACTCATTTCCGCGAGCTGCGCCTGGAACCCGGGATGCTCGCGGCGGCCGCCGCGCACCGGACCTGCGGCCGCGGTTGGGGCCGGGCACCGCGCGCCGTCGCATGCCTGGTCGCCGGATGGGGCCTCTGCGAGGCGGCCGACGCGGTGGACGGTGAGGAGGCCGCCTGCCGCCTGCTGGAACGGACCCTCGCGGCCTACGGGTGTACGGTGCGGGTGCCGGCCGAAGTGCAAATGGAGCATGCCGTGGTCGGCCGCGTCCGCGACCACCTGCGCGCGAACTACCGGCGCCAGGTCACGCTCGCGGAGCTGGCCACGCTCGCCGGGATGTGCCGGTTCGCTCTGGTGCGCGCGTTCACCAAGGAGGTCGGGATCCCCCCGCACGCCTACCAGACGCGACTCCGCGTGCTGGCGGCGCGCGAGATGATCGCCGCCGGCCATCGGCTCAGCGCCGTGGCGGCCGAGATGGGCTTTACCGACCAGAGCCACCTGAACCGTCACTTCAAGCAGCAGGTGGGGCTGCCCCCCGGCGAGTACGCCCGGATCGCCGCGGCGCGGCAGTCGGTCCCGTACGCCGAGCTGCGCCGGGCGTGATGCCCGCGCTCCCCGGCTCCCGCACGACATCGAGCCGCATACCCCCCACCCCGCCCGTCCGGATTTCACCCGGGCGGGCCGCCCCAGGCGGTCCACGAACGCGCAACATCGTCCAATCGCGGAGAGCATCTCTCCTGCACGTTCCAGAGGGATCCCGCGGCCAGACCCCCCTAAGGAAGGCTATCCGTGACTACCCCAGCCGCCGCAGACGCGACTCTCGCCGCCTCGTGCCCCTACCCATCCCCGGGCGCACCGGGCGGGGCCGCTCTGCCCGAGCTGGTCCGGATCGCCCGGCTCGCCGCCCGGATCCTCGACGCACCGGCCACACTCGTCACCTTGGTGGGAGAGGACGGTGAGATGGTGGCGGCCGGGGTGGGGCTGCGCGCAGCGCTCAGAGTGGGGGCGGCGCTGCCGCTCTCGGCAGCCCTGCCGCTGCGAGCCGGAGAGCCCGGAAGGCTTGCCCTCGCCGACTCGCGCCGCAGGACGGGGCCGCACTTCGCGGCGCTCGCGCGCTCCGGGGTCGTGGCATGTCTGGCGCACCCGTTTCTCGACGGCTGCGGAACCCTTCGGGGCACCCTTGCCGCGATCGACTTCCTGCCGCGGTCGTGGGGCAAGGACGAGGTGGCGGTGCTGGGCGACCTGGCCATGTTCGCCGGATCCGCGGTGGAGCTGACCGAGACCCGCGTCCACGTGCGCCAGGCGAACGGTGCGCTGGAGGCGGCGCGGGCCGCGCTCACGAGCGCCGGGGCCCTTCGCAGGGTCGCCGAGCAGCCACCGGTAGGGCTGGTTACGCTGGAGGAAGGCCGGATCTGCTGGGCGAACAGCGAATTCGCCCGGACTGTCGGGTACACCCTGGACGAGCTCATGTCCATGGAGTCCCCCGAAGACCTCCTCTTCGACGGCACGGACCGCGAGCGGATGCTGCGGCAGGCCGCCACGCTGGAGCCCGGGGCCGGGAGCGTGCACGTGTGCACGCCGTTGCGACGTCGAGACGGGTCGAGCGTGCGCGTGGAACTGCGCCTCGGCCGCGTCGCGGAAAGCGACCGCTTCCTGCTGGTCGGCGCCGTACAGGACGTGAGCATCGCCGCCGCCGAGGACGAGAGGCTGCGCGCCGACCTTGCTCGGTTCCGTCGCGCGTTCGACGACGACCTGTGCGGCGTCGTGATCGCCGCGGCGGACTGCCGGATCATCGCCTGCAACGCGGAGTTCGCCCGCATCACCGGTTTTCCGTCGGCGGAGGCGGCAGTGGGGGTGGCGTTGAACCGGCTGGAGCCCGAACCCGGCGAACTGGCGGCGCGGGTCGGCCGCCTGCGCCGGGAGCGTGGCTCCACCGAGCCCGGCGAGCTGGAGCTGATCCGCCGCGACGGCACGCGCGTGAAAGTGGTGGCGCGGCTCGCAGCGGACTTCGATCCCGGTGGCGCACCGGCGGAGTACCGAGGCTACCTTGTCGACGTCACCCAGCGCGCACTGCGCGAAGAGGCGCTTCGCCTGACCGGCGAGCGCCTGCGGCTCCTGGAGCTCGCCACGAACGACGTGACCTGGGACTGGGACCTCACCACCGGGCAGATGACGTGGAACGACGCGGGTCCGCTCCGCCTCCGCTACGCGCCCGACGAGGTGCAGCCGTCGCTCGCGTGGCACTTCGAGAGGGTGCACCCCCACGACCGCGAACGCGTGGTTGCGGGGCTGCACGAGGCCATCAGCGGCGTGGCCCAGGCGTGGACCGACGAGTACCGCTTCCTGCGCGGTGACGGTACCTACGCCACCGTGCACGACCGTGCGCACGTGATGCGCAACAGCCGGGGCGAGCCGGTGCGCGTGACGGGATGGATGGTGGACGTGACCGAGCGCAAGCGCGGCGAGGAGGCGCAGCGGTTTCTGGCCCAGGCCAGCGCGACCCTCGATTCATCGCTGAACGTGGGGATCACGGCAACCAACCTCGTGCGGCTCTGCATTCCCGTGCTGGCGGACTTCTGCGCCCTGGACCTGGTGGCCGAGGACGGAGCGGTACAGCGCGTGGCCGTGGCGCACCACCGGCACGCGCGCGAGCACCTGCTGGCGGCGGACGCGCACCTGCCGGCGGGAACGCCTGCCGGGACCAACCCCGTGGCCCAGGTGGCGCGTACCGGCGAGCCCGTGCTGCGCGCCGAGTGTGACGAACCGGCGCTGGCGGCGCTGGACGCCTCGCTGGGCGCGGGGCATGCCCGACGGCTGGGAACGCACTCGTACATGCTGGTGCCGGTCGTCGCACACGAGCGGGTGCTGGCGGTGCTCACTCTGGGGCTTGCACAGCGCGGCCGCCGGTACGGGCCCATGGACCTGATGCTGGCCAAGGACCTGGCACACCGCGCCGCGCTCTCGCTCGAGAACGCCCGCCTGTACGAGACGGCGCAGCGGGCCCTCGGTGCGCGCGAGGAAATCCTCGGCGTGGTGTCGCACGACCTGCGCAGCCCGCTCAGCGCCATCGTCATGAGCACAGAGGCCCTCGCCGACGACAGCCTCGGATCGCGCATGAGCCCGCACCAGTGGATCGACATGATCCGCCGCGCGGCCGACCAGATGAACGCCTTGATCGACGACCTGCTCGACGTGAGCAGCATGGAGGCAGGGCGCTTCGAGGTGGTGCCCTCGCTCCAGGACCTGCCCAGACTCCTGGCGGAAAGCTGCGAGCAGTTCTACCCGATCTGCAAGGTCCACGACCTGAAGCTGGAGTGCCTCGTGGACGGCGAGTTCCCCCTGATCGCCCTCGACGCGCGGCAGATCCGGCGGGTGATCGGCAACCTGATTGGAAACGCCATCAAGTTCTCGCGCCGCGGAGGCGTGATCCGCGTGCGCGTGGAGCATGCCGAGGGCGAGCTGTGGGTCGCCGTTTCCGACGAGGGGGTGGGGATCTCCGAAGAGCACCTCCCGCACGTGTTCGACCGGTTCTGGAAGGCAAACCAGGTAGACCGCAGGGGCGCCGGACTCGGCCTGGCGATTTCCCGTGGAATCGTGGAGGCGCATGGCGGCCGTATCTGGGTGGATAGCCCCGTCGGCGTGGGGAGCACCTTCCGATTCTCGCTCCCGCTTCCCGAGGAGTAGGACCGGCGATCGGGTATGGATGAGGGCGAACGCATCATCGAGTTCACCCGACCTGTGGCAGCGGGGTCGCCCGATGTGATCTGCCGTCGTCGCCGGCCGCCTGAGATGAGATTGACGATGCCGCAGCGGGAGCCTTCAGGGTAACGGCTGACGAAACCCTCCTCCGCAGTGCTGCTGCCCGGGCGGATGCTCAGCATGCGTGTCCCGCGACCTGCGATCGACCGGGGCTCCTGTTGCAAGGCGAAGCCTGGGCGCCTTCCTCATGCCGCCGGGGCGGGCACGAGATGTCCCACATCCGCTCGCCGTGCCCGAGCACCCTCTCCATTCCCGGGCTGTCCAGGAACCGCGTGTGCCGGTGCATCGTCGAGAGGGTCCCGCTCAGCTCCCGGTCCTCCTTCTGCATCAGCTCCTGCGCGGCCGCGGTGACCGGCCGTAGCGGCGAGGCCGCCATCTCCGCGAGGAGCCGTTTGAACTGCTCCTCTCCGCCGGTCAGCAACCGCCGCCCCTGGAGCAGCGTCCGACTCTCCGGCTCGTGGGCGTACACGTAGCACACGTGCAGCAGCAGGGGACCGAAGAAGCCCTTCGCTTCGTCCGAGAAGTGCCGGTTCGGCCCCTCCTCGTCCGGGATGAGCATGCCGGCGATCATGCGCGCGACGTCGACCGCGTCCTCCCGGTCCGTCCGGACCAGCGGCAGCGGATTCGCGGAGGCCAGGTACGGCAGGCTCCTGCCGCCGACGCCGGCCATGCGCGTCGTCTCGCCGAACGGATCGAGCACGAACACCTCCTGGCCCATCGCCACGCGCTTCCGATGCGTGACGAAGAAGTTCTCGCCCTTGACGTCGGTGCAGATGATGGAGCCCCCTACAGCAGCAGGTTGGGGATCACGCACCCCGTTCCCTTCCCGGTCTGGCTCGCGGCCGCGGTGATGAGATGTCCCCTGCCCCGCTCCAGGAGCAGCCTCCCATCCGGGAGCCTCCCGATCACCAGCGACTTCAGCACCGCCGGCTCGCCCTGCTCCCGGGCCCTCCTCAGCGCCGCGGCTTCCTTCTTCCGGATCGCGAACATCGCCCCCGAGCCCCACTCTGCCGTACCGTGGGAGTTCGAGGCAGTCCTCATCCCGAGGCCGGCAAAGGCGACCCCCAGCCCCACCGCCGCCGCCAGCCCGCCCACTCCGAAGCCCAGCCAGGCCCGCAGCAGGGCCGGACCCATCTCCGGTATCCCCCGGTAGTCTATGAACGCCCAGCGCACGAACTCGGTGGGCACATACAGGGGGCCGCGCGCGACCGCGAAGCAGACGATGGCGAAGCCGAGCGACGGCACCAGGGTGGCCGGTCCGCCGCCGCGGAGCGCCGACGCCACGCCGCACGCGATCGCGAAGCCGCACGCGAGCCACGCCTCCGCCGGCGACACCGCCTCGCGCGGAAACAGCGGCGCCCCCAGGTTCGGATGGTAATCGAACACGTCGGCGAACACCTGAGTCGCCGCCGCGAGCCCGAACATCTCGCAGAGCAGCAGGATCAGAACCCCTTCCGCCGAGGAGAGGCCGAGCCCGCTGTTCCAGGTCGTGAGGAACTCCTGCGGGCGCGTGACCGCGCCGCCCGCGTCTTCCTTCGCGTTCGCCATCCCGTGTTCCGATTGAGATTGTTTCGGCCAGCGGCGCGGGGCACCGCCCCCGGGCGGGGTCAGCGCGAGCGTGGCGGCAGGGAGAGGTCCTCCCGGACCAGGATGAGGATGCGGGTCGCGGGCGCGACGGTGGTGGTGGAGCGGATCCCGCTCCCCCGGCTCACCAGGTCGCCTCCGACCTGGGCCAACTGCCCGGCAGCCCCGGCCGCGATCTGTCCGGCCCCTGGCGGCGCCTGACCGCTGCCCTGCCGCGCCTGGACGATCTGGAGACCGCCGCCGAGTACCGAGCCGGCGACGGCCGTGAGAAGGGCCGGGCCGTAGTGGGTGTCCACCCGGGCCGGCACGCCGCCCGCCCCTGTCCGGTCCGCCGTGCCCAGCCCCGGGAGCGGCACGGTCACCCGGTCGGGGTACCGGAGGAGGTTCCAGCTGATGTCGACGCGCGCATCTCCCGACACCGGCGGGCGCGCCAGGCACCCGCTCACCCAGCTCCCCCGGGGGATGGCGGTCTGCCTCCCGGACCGGTCCCGGACGTACTGCGTGACCTGGGCGATCACGTCTCCGCACGATCGGGTACTCAGCGCCCTCGGCATCAAGCAGCCGCGCACGCTGCTGCAGCTGCTGGACGAACTCCATGCGAAGCGGGAACGCACCTGGAAGCCCAGCTACAGGAAACAGCAGGAGCGCTATCGTCGCGAGTGGTTGAAGTGGCTTGGACCGGACGTACTCCTGTCCGACATCGACGCCGCGACAGTCGAGGACAAGCTCGCGCTGCAGATGGAGGTGCAGGAATGGGAGCCCCGCACGAGGAACGCCCGGGCCCGCTACCTCGTGGACGCGTTCTACTTCGCGCAGCAGAAGCTGAAGTGGATCACCGAGGACGGGAACCTGAGCGCGGTCGACTTCCTGGCGCTCGACCAGGTCGGGCTGGAGCACGAGGAGTGGGAACTCGATCTGCTCCGCGAGATCATAGACGAGATCGATCTCAGGCTGTCAGCGGCCTTCAGGATCGCCGACGATACGGGCCGCCGGATCCGGGCCATTACCCAGCTCCGCGTCGAGAACGTCAGCATCGAGACGGTATGGACGGACACGGCAGGCGAGATCACCCTGATGCGGCTGACGTTCCCCGGCGAGGTCGAGAAGAAGGGGAAGACCAGTTGGAGCTACGTGACGCCTGCCACCCGCGTGGTCATCGAGCGCCTCACGGCGACGCCCGCCGTCCAGGGCGCCGGCTGCCTGTTCCCCAATCGGCAGCGCCTCACGGTCCAGCCGGCCAAGAACGAAGCTGCCGAGATCCGTCCCGCCCAGCCGGAAGACCTGATCGAGCTTCTGCACCACGCCGAAGCACTGACCCAGGAGAGAGCCCGGGAGAACGGCTCGGGCAGGTTCGTGGAGCGGAAGAAGGCTCGGGCCTTCCACGGCATCAAGCGGGCTTCGGTCACGATCCAGGGCGCGGAGGCACGCAACTTGGAGATCGCCGCGAAGCAGTCCGGCACCTCGGTGCAGATGCTCCAGCAGCGGTACCATCAGCAGTCGCGCGAGGATGTCGCCGAGATGGTGCACTCGATCGAAGAGCGGAGGAAGCGCCGGGCCGCGCGCCGCACCGCAGGATGAGACCCGCCTTACCGGAACGCACCGGGGCTCTTCCCTCGTCCGCAGTAGCCGGCGCCGGCTCTTGCTGGGTGCTGCCCCAGCCACTGGATCGGATGCCGCTTGGCACCCTCCTGACCAAACGAGCCCCCTGTCGAACCGTCGACAGGGGGCTCGTCTCGATGCCCGGGGCGGGACTCGAACCCGCAAGGCTCTCGCCAGAGGTTTTTAAGACCCCAGTGTTTACCATTTCACCACCCGGGCGAACATCCAGATGGATGCAGGAACGGAGGCAATGACCCGATGAGCCAAAACCTAACCGCTTGCCACCGAACAGCCTAGCAGCCTAAACACAGAGGATTTTAATTCGCCTGTGTTTACCGGTTTCACCACCCAGGCACGCCGGAAAAGATAGCCGGCCCCGGCCCCGCGGCGCTACTTCCCCGCCCCGGCCGCCTCCCGCAGCGCGCGGAGGTTGTGCGCCACCCCGGCGCGGCGGTTGTACACCGCCGACCCCGCCACCACCACGGTGGCCCCGGCTCCCACCACCTCCGCGATGGTGTCCGGCGCGACGCCTCCGTCCACCTGCAGCTCCACCTCCCCGCCCCGCCCCAGCGCGTCGATCATCGCCCGCACCCGTGCGATCTTCGCGGTGCTGGTGGGGATGTACGACTGTCCCCCGAAGCCGGGATTCACCGACATCACCAGCACCAGGTCCACGTAGGGAAGGATCTCCGCGAGCGAGTCCACGGGCGTGGCCGGGTTCAGCGTGACCCCCGCCTTCGCGCCCAGTTCGCGGATCTGCTGCACCGTGCGGTGCAGGTGCGGGCACGTTTCCACGTGCACCGTCAGGTAGTCCGCACCCGCCTTCGCGAACGCCTCCAGGTAGCGCTCGGGGTGCTCGATCATCAGGTGCACGTCCACGGGGAGGCGCGTGGAGCGCCGCGCCGCCTCCGCGATCAGCGGCCCGATGGTGATGTTGGGGACGAAGTGGCCGTCCATCACGTCCACGTGGATCCAGTCCGCCCCCCCCTCCTCCGCCTCCCGGATCTGCTCGCCCAGCCGCGCGAAGTCGGCGGACAGGATCGACGGGGCGATCTTCACCGCGCTCACCGCCCGCCCTCCCGCTCCACCACCCGCACGCCTCCCGGTCCCGCCACCACCACCGCCGAGGCCAGCCCCAGGAACAGCCCGTTCTCCATCACCCCCACGCGGCCGTCCAGGCGCGCCTCCAGTCCCTCCGGGTCGTCGATCCCCCCGGGGAAGCGGCAGTCGAAGATCAGGTTGCCGCCGTCGGTGACGAGCGGGTCGCCGCCGGGGCCGGGGCGCAGCGTGGGCTCCGCGCCCAGCGAGCGCAGGAAGGCCGGCTGGGTCGCGGCGCCGAAGGGATCCACCTCCACCGGGAGCGGCGAGCGCGTCCCCAGCTTCGCCACCACCTTGGACTCGTCCACGATGATCACCAGCCGCCGCGAGGCCACGGCGACGATCTTCTCGCGCAGGAGCGCCCCCCCCAGCCCCTTGATCAGGCGGAGCTCCGGGTCCACCTCGTCCGCCCCGTCGATCGTCAGGTCCACCTGGGGCGCCTCGTCGAGCGTGCGCAGCGGGATCCCCAGCTCGCGGGCGCGCGCCGCCGTCTGCTCCGAGGTGGGGACGCCGACGATGGAGCCCCACTCGCCCGCCGCGCGCCGCTCCGCCAGGTGATCCAGGAGGTGGCGGACGGTGGAGCCCGTGCCCAGCCCCACGGTCATCCCGTCGCGGATCCACTCCGCGGCGCGCTCGGCCGCCCTCCGCTTCAACGACTCCGCCGTCCCTGTCTGCACGTGCTCTCTCGCGTTCCGGGGTTTCCGCCACGCGGCCGGTCCGCCGCCGGGCGGGGAAAATGTAGCATCCTCCGCCCCGCCGTGCGAGGACGCAAAGGAAGAGGGGCCCCCGTTGCCGGGGACCCCTCCTCGTCCTTCTCAGGTCCAGCCAGGGGAGAGCTTACCCGCGGACACCGCGGGCAGGCACCTCGTACTGGTAGGGCTGGAACTCGCACCCGGGCCGCACCGGGATGTAGACCACGTCCGGAGTGCCCGTGGCGCTCGCGTCCGTGAACACCCCCACGCCCTGGTAGTCGCTCGTCCGCGTCACGTCCGTCACCGAGACCACCCGCGGCAGACCGAACTTGACGTAGCGGCGGCCACCGATGGTGAGCGGCTCGTTGTTGATGTACCAGGTCGAGCCGGCCGCGTAGCCGGTCGTGGCCGGGTACGCCATGGCGAAGGCCTGACCGGCGACCATGGTGTCACCCGTGGCCGGGTTGTACATCGCCTCCACCTCGCGCAGCGCCGTCCCTTCCACCACGCACACCCGGATCGCCTGCATGGACGGCGCCTCGATGACGGCCGGGGGCGGCGGGGGCGGAGCGACCGGCGGAACCATGATCTCCTCGGGCGCCGAGCCGCCGAAGCCGAACTTCAGGCCCAGCACCGCGCGGGGCGTGAAGGCGAACTTGTCCTGCGACGTCTGCTCGTTGTACACGTGCGCCGGCGAATCGTAGCCGTGCACCGCCACCTCGCCGAAGATCCCCATCCCGCTGCTCAGCGACAGGAGGTCGAAGCCCACGCCGATGTTGCCCTGGCCGACCGACGCGTACTCCGGGTCCTGCGAGAGGCAGATCCCCGCCGGGCGGTAGGCGCTCACGCAGGGGAAGCCCACCCCGCCCGGAGGCGTCGGGTTCCCGGCGATGTTGGTGGTCAGGCCGCCGCCGCCCAGGAACAGGTACGGGTTGGCGAGGAAGCTGCCCACCGTGGAGCTCAGGAACGCGGGCCGGAAGACAAGGTCCAGGTCGTACAGCCAGTTGTTCATCACGTACTCGTCGTCACCGTCCTCGAAGCCCGCGTCCGAATCCGCCTGCGGGAGCTGCGTGGGGAAGTACGCGCCGTGGATACGCACGCCGAACCCCGGGGTGGCCCAGTAGGTGGCCGCGGCCCCGAAGATCGGCCCGAAGCCGACCTGGTACCCCTCGTCGTTGATCTCGAACCAGCTGCTCGTCCATGACCCTCCCGCGTAGATCCCGAGGTCGAACACCGGGGGACGCCCGGGCGTCATCTCCTGAGCGACCGCGTCCGCTCCCGTCCCCGCCAGCGCAGCGGCAGCCACCAGGGCGGATGTCACCAATTTCTTCATCGAGTCCTCTCCAGACTGGGTGATAGGAACTTTTCTTCCCACCGGGGAAGAGGTCCTTCGAAGCGGCGCATGTTCAAGAACAATGCCAGAGCCCTCACTCCGGGGCGCGCCTGCTTCTCGTACCATCTGTTTGTGCGCTTCACCTCCCTGACCGAAGGAGTTGCGGTTCCGCGTCCGTGCATCGTCTGGATCGTGGACACGCTTCCGGCCCGTGCCGCCCCGGTATGACAAACCGGCGCGCCCGTCTCCAGGCGCTCTCCGCGGCAGCGCGGGCCCGGTCAAGTTGGCATGTGTGGACAGGGCAGGTACCGTGCCACTCTCCCGAAAACGAGCCGGGAAAGCCCGGCCGGCCTCGCTTCCGCCACGCCGCGGGGACGCATGAAAGCGGAGGGGCCCCCGTTGCCGGGGACCCCTCCTCATCCTCCAGGTCCAGCCAGGCGAGAGCTTACCCGCGGACGCCGCGGGCGGGCACTTCGTACTGGTAGGGCTGGAACTCGCACCCGGGCCGCACCGGGACGTAGACCACGTCCGGAGTGCCCGTGGCCGTCGACTCCGTGAACACGCCCACGCCCTGGTACTCGTTCGTGCGCGTCACCTCCGTCGACCCCACCACCCGCGGCAGGCCGAACTTGACGTAGCGGCGGCCACCGATGGTGAGCGGCTCGTTGTTGATGTACCAGGTCGAGCCGGCCGCGTAGCCGGTCGTGGCCGGGTACGCCATGGCGAAGGCCTGACCGGCGACCATGGTGTCACCCGTGGCCGGGTTGTACATCGCCTCCACCTCGCGCAGCGCCGTTCCCTCCACCACGCACACCCGGATCGCCTGCATCTCCGGGGCGGCCGGCGGGGGCGGAAGCACCGCGGGCGGCGGCGGCACGACCTCCGGCGCGGGCGGCGGCGGCAGGATGTCGCCGAACATGAACTTCAGCCCCAGGCTGGCGCGGGGCGTGAAGGCGAACTTGTCCTGCGCCGTGTTCTCGTTGTACACGTGGGCCGGCGAGTCGTAGCCGTGCACCGCCAGCTCGCCGAAGATCCCGAGCCCCGAGGAGATGGGGAACAGGTCCACGCCCGCGCCGAGCACGCCCTGGCCGACCGACGCGTACTCCGGGTCCTGCGAGAGGCAGATCCCCGCCGGGCGGTAGGCGCTCACGCAGGGGAAGCCCACCCCGCCCGGAGGCGTCGGGTTCCCGGCGATGTTGGTGGTCAGGCCGCCGCCGCCCAGGAAGAAGTAGACGGAGCTCATCGTCGGCGAGCCGGCGCTGAAGAAGAAGGGCCGGAAAACCAGATCCAGGTCGTACAGCCAGTTGTTCATCTCGTACTCGTCCCCGCCGTCCTCGAAGCCCGCGTCCGAATCCGCCTGGGGGAGCTGCGTGGGGAAGTACGCCCCGTGCAGCCGGACGCCGAAGCTGGGGCTCGCCCAGTACGTCGCCGCCGCCCCGAAGATGGGACCGAACCCGACCTGGTACCCCTCGTCGCCGATCTCGAACCAGCTGGTCGTCCAGGATCCACCCGCGTAGATGCCGAGGTCGAACAGAGAGGCCCTGCGCCCCATCATGTCCTGCGCCTGCACCTGCGTCGCACCCACCGCCAGACCGGCGGCCACCGCTGCCACGCTCAGTATTCTTCTCATCTGAGTCCTCTCCAGACCAGAGGTTTGGAGCCGCCGACTCCCTTGACGAAGGGCGGTCCCCCGACTGGCAGGCCGCACCGGGCCTGCCCTTCCCGACCACACATCACGGGTCTCCCATGGACCCGCACGAGAGCATCACGAGCCGTGCGACCTCCTTGTTCGGGTGAAGGCCGGCCCGGTGCCGGCCCGCTGCGCCGTCCCGCTCCCTCCGGACCCCCGGGCGGCGCCGCGTCCCCGCCGCGGCTCACGAGGGCGGCGTCAGGAACGCGGCCAGGATCGCGCCGAGCGCCGCGCCGTACACCACGTGCCCCACGGCGACCCCCACCGGCGTCCACCGCCCCCACGCCATGCCGAAGCGTCCCGGGGGCGGAAGAAAACCGGATCGAACACAAGCACTAATCGTACCAAGGACCGGGAGGGCGGCCACCGCCGCGGCCCCGTGCACCAGCCCCAGCAGCGCTCCGCCCCCCAGCGACACCCCCCCGGCCTGACGCAGCACCGACGCGTACAGCCACGCCACCGCGGTGGAGCCCAGCACGAAGAGCAGCACCAGCCCCAGGCTCTCGGTGAGCGGGAGCCGCGGGTTGCGCAGGAACAGGCACCCCAGCTGCGACGAGGGGCTGAACTGCGTGAGCCCGAAGGCCCTGAGCAACCAGAAGAAGGCCGCGGCGAGGGTGGTGGCCACGAGCCCCGCCCACAGGATCGCGCTCCAGGTGATCGTCATCCGGCGTGTCCGGGGTGCGGGTCGGCAGGGAGCGGGGACGCGGCTCCCCCGGCGAGCACGTCGCGCGGGGGAGCCGGTTCGGTCTCATGCGATCAGGGGAGGGGCTCGGCGCCCGCGGGGAGGGCCCCGGAGACCGGCGAGTCGGCGAGCTTCCCGGAGACCGGCGGCTCGGCCAGCCGCCGTCCCTCCCGCACGTGCGACAGCGCGGGGAGCACCTCGTCCGCGACCGTCCGCAGCGACCGGTTGAAGATCACGTCCGAGACGCCGTCGGGGATGGACATGGTCTCCAGGTACAGCTCCACCGCCTCCGCGAGCGACACCTCCTCCGACAGCGCCTTGGCGAAGATCAGCGAGTTCTCCACGTGCGTGGCGAACAGGTCGTCCTCCGCCCGCGCCGCGGCCAGGTTGATGCGGTGGCGCAGGTCCTCCTGCACGCGCCCGCGGATGCGGCGCCGCACCCGCGAGAACACCGCGTCGAAGCGGCCGCCCGCTCCCCGGTCCTCCGGCTCCTCCTCGCGGTCGGCCGAGTCGGCCATGGCGTCCAGGTCCAGCTCCGCCACCTCGGGGAGCCCCGAGCGCCGCCCGATCGCCGCCAGCGAGCGGCTCCCCACGTTGCGCGACTGCTCCGGGTTGAGCCGGAGGATGCGGACGTAGATGTCGAGGGCGGAGTCGAAGGGGAGCTGGTCGGACACCAGGTCCACCAGCGCGAGGACGTGCCGTACGTGCGTGGCGAGGAGCCGCTCCTGGCAGACCGCCGTGGTGAGGTCCACCTGCCGCTGCAGCGCGCGCGACGTGTTCCGATTCAGTGCCACCTTACGCCACCTCCCCTGTGTATCCGTCGTGACCGGACGTGCCGATTCGTGTCGCTCCCGGGCCCCGGATCTAGCAAGTTCCATTCCCCGTTCCGGACCGGACGGACCGACGGCGGGGTTTGGGCGTGCCCCCGCTGGCGCGGGGTCGGGCTGCGGCTCCGTAGCACACGAAACAACCGTGTGCAACGGAGGCGAGCCCCGGGAAACTGCCCCCGGGTCTCGCCGCTTCGCGCTCGCATCCCTCACGCAGGCATCGCGCTGGCGTCCGCGGGGCACAAAACAAAAACGGACCGCGAAGCGCGGTCCGTTCTCGGGGGTCTGCCTTCCGTGCGCGTTACTGCTTGGGCGCGGGGGCCGGGGTCTGCGTCGCCGGGGCGGCCGCGCCGCCCGCGGGCGCCGTGGCCGGCGCCGTGCCGGCCGCCGGGGTGGCGGCGCCGGGGGCCGGGGTCACGCCCGGAACCGCGGGGGCGGCGCCGGTGCCCAGCGGCGGGGCCGCGGCGGGCTGCGTCGCCTGGCCGCCGCGGATCACCGAGGAGCGCCGCTCCCCGCGGCCGGTGGACAGGATGGAGAGCGCCAGCGCCAGCACCAGGAACGCCCCGCCGCACCACCAGCTCGCCTTGGTCAGCAGCGTCGCCGCCTGGCGGCCGCCGAACAGGGTGTCCGTTCCGGCGCCGCCGCCCATCGCCGCGAGGCCGCCCCCCTTGCCCGCCTGGAGCAGGACGACGGGAATGAGCAGCAGGGCGTCCAGGATCAGCAGGGCCAGGAGGAAGTAGTACACGGGTACGCGCGGTTGGAGGGGTTCGCCGGAAACCTAAAAGCTACGATTCCGCGCCGCCCTGTCAACCCATGGCCGTGCAGATGGCCGCGAAGCCCGCCGGGTCCAGGCTCGCGCCGCCCACCAGGACCCCGTCCACCTCCGGCGCCGCGAGCAGCTCGCGTGCGTTCTCCGGCTTGACGCTCCCCCCGTACAGGATGGGCACCGCCGCGGCCCCCGCCTCCCCGAACGCCTCGCGCAGCCGCGCCCGCACCTCCGCGTGCATGACCGCCGCGTCCTCCGGCGTCGCCGTCGCCCCCGTGCCGATGGCCCACACCGGCTCGTACGCCACCAGCAGCCGCGCCGCGTCCTCCGCGGAAAGGCCGGGGAGCACCGCGTCCAGTTGCTCCCGCACCGTGGCCTCCGCGCGGCCGGCGCGCCGCTCCTCGATCTTCTCGCCCACGCACAGCACCGGGCGAAGCCCCGCGTCCAGCGCCGCCCTCACCTTGCGCGCGGTGTCCTCCGGCGTCTCGCCGAAGACGTGGCGCCGCTCGCTGTGCCCCACCAGCACCAGCGACGCCCCCGCGTCCGCGGCCATGGGCGCCGACACCTGCCCGGTGAAGGCGCCCTGCGTCTCCCAGTACACGTCCTGCACGCCCAGCAGCACGTCCGCGCGCTCCGCCGTGCCCTGCCGCGCAGCGTCCAGCGACACCGCCGGCGGAAAGAAGACCACCGTGCGGTCGCCGTGCTCCGGGTACGCCGACAGGAAGGCGGAGAAGAAGGCCCGCGTCTCCGTGGGGCCCTTGAACATCTTCCAGTTCCCGGCCAGCACCGGCCGGCGGAGCGCGCTCACGCGCCCCTCCGCTCGGAGAGCGCCGCCACGCCGGGGAGCGTCTTCCCTTCCAGAAACTCCAGCGATGCCCCGCCGCCCGTGGACACGTGCGAGATGCGCTCCGCCAGCCCCAGCTCGGCCACCGCCGCCGCCGAGTCGCCGCCGCCCACCACCGTGGTCGCCCCGCGGTCGGTGGCCTCCGCCACGGCGCGGGCCACGCCCTCCGTGCCCCGTGCGAACTCCGGGATCTCGAACACGCCCATGGGCCCGTTCCAGAGCACCGTCATCGCCCCCGCCAGCACCTCACGGTACGCGTCGGTGGTGCGCGGCCCCACGTCCAGCACCGAGCGGTCCCCGGGGATCGCCTCGCGCCCCACGACGACGGTCTCCTGCCCGGCCTCCATCCTTGCCGCGACCACGCAGTCGGTCGGCAGCACCAGCTTGTCGCCGGAGGTGCGGAGCAGCTCGGCCGCCAGCTCCACCCGGTCGTCCTCCACCAGCGAAGTCCCGGTCCCGAGCCCCATGGCGCGGAAGAAGGTGTTCGCCATCGCCCCGCCGATCAGCAGGTGGTCCACCCTGGGCAGCAGGTTCTGGATGACGTCGATCTTGCCGGAGATCTTGGCCCCGCCGATGATGGCGACGAAGGGCCGCCCGGGGTTCTCCACCACCGTTCCCAGGTACTCCAGCTCCTTTTCCATCAGCAGCCCCGCCGCGGCCGGGCGGCCCTGCTCCCTCATCACCTCGGCCACGCCGGCGGTGGAGGCGTGCGCCCGGTGCGCCGCCCCGAAGGCGTCGTTGACGTACAGGTCGCCCAGCGCGGCCATCTGCCGCGCCAGCTCCATGTCGTTCTTTTCCTCGCCGGGGAGGTAGCGGGTGTTCTCCAGCACCAGCACGTCGCCGTCGCCCAGCGCGCGGATGGCCTGCTCCGCCTGCCCGCCCACGGTCTCGCCCACGAACTCCACCTTCCTGTCCGGCATCAGCTCCCGGAGCCGCAGCGCCGCCGGCCGCAGCGACATCTCGGGCACGGGCTTTCCCTTGGGCCGTCCGAAGTGGGCCAGGATCACCACCCGTGCGCCCGTTCCGGTGAGCAGCTCCAGGGTGGGGAGGGTGGCCTGGATGCGCGTGTCGTCGGTGATCTCCAGGCGCTCGTCCAGCGGCACGTTGTAGTCCACGCGCAGGAGGACGCGCTTCCCCTTCAGGTCGCTCTCACCCAGGTCCCGCAGCGTCAGCTTGTTCATCGTTGTCGTCGGAGAGTGGTTCTTCGTGTCGGGTCGGGGTCCGTGGGCCGCTCCGGAGCCGGACGATACTGCCGTCCGTCTCCTGCGCGGGCTCCGGGAACCCCGCCAAACTGCCGGCGGGTTTCCCTTCGCCGGAGGGAGCCACCGGAAACGGCCCCGGTGTCTCCCTCCGAACAGCTTCTGGGAACTATGGGAACGGCACCCGCGCCGCGGCATCCGCGCGCCGTGCACGAACTCGCCCGCAACGGCAGCATCCGCCCGGCACTGCGGACTGCTCCCCTCCCCTGCTTGCGGGGGATTGGAGGGGGCAAGCCGTGGGGGAGGGGGCCCTCGCCGACGCCAGCTCGAACCCGCCCTGCGCGCGCCGTTCGCCGTTCCGCCGTCGCCGTTCCGCAGTATCCCCCAAATCCGTTGCGGAGGGAGACCCGCCGGCTGTTTGGCGGGGCTCCCGCAGCCGGAGCGGAGACAGCGGGGCCGTTTCCGCTGGCTCCGCGACCCGCGTAGGAAACAGGCCGGCAGTTTGGCCTGGTTCCGGAGCGGCCCCACGAACGCCCCCCCCACCGCATGATCCCAGCCCTTGCCGGAAAACGAATACCCCAGCCCGAAAACGAGCTGGGGTATCCGCGGACTATGATCTTTAAAGTCGAGCGCCGATGTAGCGGGCCAGGTCCACGCAGCGGTTGCTGTACCCCCACTCGTTGTCGTACCAGGCCATGACCTTGACCATCCCCGCCAGCACGTTGGTGGAGGGCGCGTCCACGATGGACGAGGCCGGGTGGCCGGTGAAGTCCACCGAGACCAGCTCCTCCTCCTCGAACGCCAGGATCCCCTTCATCCGCCCCTCGGCGGCGGCGCGCAGGGCGTCGTTCACCTGCTTGGCGGTCACGTCCTTTTCCAGCTCCGCGGTCAGGTCCACGATGGACACGTCGGGCGTGGGAACGCGCATGGCCACGCCGTCGATCTTGCCCTTGACCTCGGGGATCACCAGCCCGGTGGCCTTGGCGGCGCCGGTGGTGGTGGGGATGATGGACATGGCGGCGGCGCGGGCGCGGCGCAAGTCCTTGTGCGGCAGGTCGAGGATCTGCTGGTCGTTGGTGTAGGCGTGCACCGTGGTCATCAGCCCGCGCTTCCACCCGAACTCGTCCAGCAGCACCTTGACCACGGGCGCCAGGCAGTTGGTGGTGCAGCTGGCGTTGGAGATGACGTGGTGCGCGGCGCTGTCGTACTGCTCCTCGTTGACGCCCAGCACGATGGTGATGTCCTCGTCCTTGGCGGGCGCGGAGATGATCACCTTGCGGGCGCCGGCGTCGATGTGCTTGGCGGCGTCGGCGCGCTTGGTGAAGCGCCCGGTGGACTCGATGACGATGTCCACGCCCAGGTCGCGCCAGGGGAGCGCGGACGGGTCCTTTTCGGAGAACACGCGCACCTCGTCGCCGTCCACCACCAGCGCGTTCTCGCGCGCCTCCACGGTGCCCGGGTAGTGGCGGTGCACCGAGTCGTGGCGGAGGAGGTGGGCCAGCGTCTTGGTGTCCGTCAGGTCGTTGACGGCGACGAAGTCGACGTCGTGCACGCCCGCCTGCTTGGCCGCGCGCAGCACGTTGCGCCCGATGCGGCCGAAGCCGTTGATGGCAACCCGTAGAGCCATGATATCTCCCGAAACTCGAGGAACGTTGGAAAAACGGCTTCACCCCCCGCCCGCGTCCCGCCAGCGCTCCAGCTCCGGGATCGCGCGGGCGAAGGTCGCCACGCTCACCACCCGCGCTCCCGCTTCCAGGAGCGCTTCCGCGCAGGCCACGGCGGTCGCGCCGGTGGTCCACACGTCGTCCACCAGGAGCAGGTGCTCCCCCCGGACGCCGCCCCGCCGCCCCTCCGGGACGGTGAAAGCGCCCGCTACGTTAGCCCGCCGCTCATCGGGATGCAAGGCCGTCTGCGTGCCCCCGGAGCGGGTGCGGACGAGCAGCCCGGCATCGCTGGCGCGCCCGGTCCCGGCGGCGAAGACCTCGGCCAGCAGCGCGGCCTGGTTGTAGCCGCGCTCGCGCACCCGGACCCGGCTGGTGGGCACGGGCACCACCACGCGCGCCTCGTCGTCCACGTCGCGCGGCCAGGGGAGCGCGGCCATGCGCCGGCCCAGCGGCTCCGCCAGCGCGGACCAGCCGCGGTACTTGAGGGCGTGCACCAGCCTGCGGGCGGTGTCGCCCATGACGTACGCGGAGCGCACCGCGCGCACCCCCGCCGGCAGGTCGCTGCACGCGGCGCAGCGCGGGCCGGGCTCCTTCGCGGGCGGGAGCGGGGTCCAGCAGCGGCCGCAGCGCGGCGCGGGCACCTCGCGGATGCGCGACCAGCAGACGCGGCACACCAGCCGCTCCGCGTGCGAGGTGGGCACCGGGGCGGCGCACGCGGCGCACACGGGCGCGAACACCAGGTCCAGCAGCCCGTCGCGCACGTGGGCGGCGCGGCCGCGCAGGCTCACGCGGGCCTCCCGCGCGGCGGGAGCGCGGCGCGCATGGCATCCAGCGGCGCGGGAATCCCCCACCAGCGCTCGAAGGCGGCGGCGCCCTGCCGCAACAGCATCTCCAGCCCGTCGGCGGCGGGGACGCCGCGCTCCCGCGCGGCGCGCACCCACGGGGTCTCGTCCGGCGCGTACACCAGGTCCAGCGCCGCGCCGTACTCCGGTCCGCCCTGCGGGGGGAGCGGGTGCGGGTCGCCGGGCCGCAGGCCCAGCGAGGTGGCGTTCACCGCCAGGTCGAAGCGCTCCCCCGCCAGCTCCGCGGCGGACCCGGCGACCGCCAGCCGCGGCCCGCCGCCGAAGGCCTGCGCCAGCGCGGCGGCGCGCTCCGGGGAGCGATTCAGCACCACGACCTCGTCCGCGCCCGCGTCGGCCAGCGCGCAGAGCACGGCGCGTGCCGCGCCGCCCGCGCCCGCCAGCAGCACGCGCGCCCCCCGCGGCTCGCGCCCGAGCAGCGCCCGCGCGGCGCCCGCGAAGCCCGCCACGTCGGTGTTGTCGCCCCACACCTCGCCGCCCTCCAGCCAGAAGGTGTTGCAGGCGTCCGTGCGCTCCACGGTGGGGGTCCGGCGCTCCACCGCGAGCATGGCGGCTTCCTTGTGGGGGACGGTGACGTTGCCGGCGCCGCCCGCGCGCGCGATGCCGCGCAGCAGCTCCGGGAAGGCGGCGGCGTCGCAGCGCAGCGCCACGTACACGGCGTCCAGCCCGGCGGCGCGCAGGGCGGCGTTCTGGAACACGGGGGAAAGCGAGTGGGAGACGGGGGTGCCGAGGAGGGCCACCACGCGGGTGGCGGCGGTGGGGGAGGAGGTCACCGGAAGGGGATCACGGGTGAATCGAGCGCCGAGCCGGCGCTACGCAGTCGCGGAGCCCGCCCCACCGGGAGCCCGCGTGAGGGATTTCGGCCCGAAGGGGCGAGACCGCGCGGCGGTTTGCGCGGGCTCGACTCCGTTAGCGAGCGTTGTTTGCTCGCTTACGGAGCCGAAGCCCGACCCCGGCGCCAGCCGGGGGCACGCCCAGACCAGCAGTTCAAAGCCGTTGATGCCGTTCAAAGATCACGGATGGAGGATGGGGGCCAGCCGGTCGAAGACGGCGCTCACCAGCGGCTCCAGCTCGCGCAGCGTGACCTCGTACGCCTCCTCGTCGCCGCCGAAGGGGTCGCGGACCGGGGCACCCTCGCCCCCCTCCCCCGCGGCGAAGTCGCCCAGGAGGGCGACCTTGTCCCCCGCCCCGCCGCGCTCCAGCGCGTGCACGTGCGAGGGCGACATGGCGAGCACAAGGTCGGCCCACTCCACCAGCTCGGGGGTGAGGGCGCGGGACCGGTGCCCGGCCAGCTCCAGCCCGGAGCGCTCGGCCACGGCCACGGCATTGCGGGAGGCCGGCAAGCCGTCGTCCGCGGCGAGCCCGGCGGACACCACCTCCACGTGCCGCCACCCGCGGCGCTCCAGCTCCCGGCGCGCGAGCGCCTCGGCAAGCGGGGAGCGGCAGGTGTTCCCCGTGCACACGAAGACCAGGTTGAAGGTGGTCCCGCGGGGAGCGTCCGGCGCCGTGTCCTCGGTCATGGGAGCGTGGGGAGCGGATGGGCGGCCGCGCGCCCGGCGGCGCGGCAAGCGGGATCAGCCCGGCAAGCGGCGGGCCAGCGCCTCGGCGACGGCGAGGTCCGCGGGGCGCGTGACCTTGAGGTTGTCGGCGGCGCCCTCCACCACGCGCACGGGGATCCCGTAGCGCTCGCACAGGGCGGCGTCGTCGGTGGCGCGCACGCCCTCGGCGCGGGCGCGGCGGTGCGCGTCCAGGATCACGGCGCGCGGAAAGCCCTGCGGCGTCTGCGCCTGCCAGAAGAGCGCGCGGTCCGGGGTGCCGAGGACGGTCCCGTCCGCCGCCACCTCCTTGAGCGTGTCGGTCACGGGGAGCGCGGCCAGCACGGCGCCGGTACGGGCCGCCTCCAGCACGCGGCCGATGACCTCGGCGGAAACGAAGGGGCGCGCGCCGTCGTGCACCAGCACCACCTCGGCGTCCTCCGGCGTGGCGGCGAGCCCGTTCCACACCGAGTCGCCGCGCTCCTCGCCGCCGGCCACCACCGCCACGCCCAGCTCCAGGAGCCAGGCCGGCGGGTGCGCCGCGTCCTCGGGCGGGAGCACGACCACGACGCGGCCCACGTCCGGGTGCGTGGTGAACGCCCGCGCCGCCCGCAGGAGTATCGGCTCGCCGCCCACTTCCATGTACTGCTTGCGGACGGCGCCGCCCATCCGCCGCCCGGAGCCGCCCGCCACGACGACGGCCGCGGCGCGGGGGCGGGGCTCAGCCGAAGACGGTGTCGAGGAGCGCACGGACGTTCTCCGTTTCCACCACGCGGATCCCCCGGGGCAGCTTGGCCGGCACCGCGCGCGGCGACAGGTACGCCCTGCCGAACCCCATCCGCGCCGCCTCCGCCAGCCGCCGCTCCACCTGCCCCACCGGCCGCACCTCGCCCCCCAGCCCCAGCTCGCCGATGAACACCGCGTCCGCGGGCACCGGCCGGTCGTACACGGTGGATGCCAGCGCGACGGCCACCGCCACGTCCCCCGCGGTCTCCGCCAGGCGGATGCCGCCCACGACGTTGAGGAACACGTCCAGCTGGCCGAAGGGAAGCCCGGCCCGCTTCTCCATCACGGCGAGCAGCAGCGCCAGCCGCCGCGGGTCGAAGCCGGTGCTCACCCGCTGCGGCGCCCCGTACGAGGCCTTCACCGCCAGCGCCTGCATCTCCACCAGCAGCGGCCGCGTCCCCTCCATGGTGGCCACCACGGCGGAGCCGGAGATGCCGCTGGCGCGCTCGCCCATGAACAGCTCGGAGGGGTTGGCGACGGGAACCAGCCCCTCCGCGGTCATGCGGAAGACGCCGATCTCGTCCACCCCGCCGAAGCGGTTCTTGGTGGCGCGCAGCACCCGGTTGTCCAGCCCGCCCGCTCCCTCGAAGTACAGTACCGTGTCGACGATGTGCTCCAGCGTCTTGGGCCCGGCGATCCCGCCCCCCTTGGTGACGTGCCCCACCAGGAACACCGCGGTCCCGGTCTGCTTGGCGAAGCGCTGCAGCCGCGCGGCGCACTCGCGCACCTGCCCTACGTTCCCCGGCGCGCCCTCCAGCTCGGGGGTGTACACCGTCTGGATGGAGTCCACCAGCAGCACGTCGGGCGCGCTCTCGGCCGCGCGCAGCAGCACGGTCTCCAGCTCGGTCTCGGCCAGCAGGCTCACCTCGCCGGCGGCGCCCCGCAGCCGGTCGGCGCGCAGCCTCACCTGGAGCGCGGACTCCTCGCCGGAAACGTAGAGCGTGCGCCGCCCCTCCGCCTCCAGCCGCGCCGCGACCTGGAGGAGGATGGTGGACTTGCCGATCCCCGGCTCCCCGCCCACCAGCACCACCGAGCCCGGCACGATCCCGCCGCCCAGCACGAAGTCGAACTCGTCCAGCCCGGTGCTCCAGCGGGTGCTTTCCGTCCCCTGCACGTCGCGCAGCCGCACCGGCGCCGCGCTCGCACCATTGCGAGCCGAGGCGGAGGAGGGCCCACCTCCCCCGCGGCTCTTACCGCCCTTCGCGGAGGGCGCGGCCGGCGCCTCCACCAGCGTGTTCCACTCGCGGCAGCCGGGGCACTGCCCCTGCCAGCGCGACGTCTCGTTTCCGCACTCCGTGCAGAAGAACGCCGTCCTCGTCTTCGCCATCTCGCTCCCCTCCCGGTGCGGAATCAGGCGTTCTCGTACACCGTGGACGGGCGGGCGTGCGCCCGGCGATCCTGTACGGCGCGCTTCGTCCGCATCATTCGGAGGGCGGCCCGTCCACGCGCCCGGAGAAGTTCTCGAAGCGGGTGAACTCCTTGAGGAACATCAGCGGGATCGTGCCCACGGCGCCGTTGCGCTGCTTGCCGATGATGACCTCGGCGCGCCCCTCGATGGAGTTGCCCTCCTTGTCCACCGGGCCGTGGTAGTATTCGGGCCGGAACAGGAACATGATGACGTCCGCGTCCTGCTCGATGGCGCCCGATTCACGAAGGTCCGACATCATCGGGCGCTTGTCGGGGCGCGACTCCACGGCGCGCGACAGCTGCGACAGCGCCACCACCGGCACTTCCAGCTCCTTGGCGAGCGCCTTGAGGTTCCGCGAGATCTCCGACACCTCCTGCTGGCGGTTCTCCACCTTGCCGCCGCCGGTCATGAGCTGGAGGTAGTCCACGATGATCATCGCCAGGTCCGGCCGGTCCGACTTGAGGCGCCGGGCCTTGGCGCGCATCTCCAGCACCGAGATGCCCGCGGTGTCGTCGATGTAGATGGGCGCCGTGTTGAGGTACCCCGCCGCCGTCGCCAACCGCCCGTAGTCGTCGTCCGACAGCCGCCCGCGCCGCAGCCGTCCGGCGTCCACCCGCGCCTCCGCGCACAGGATGCGCTGTACCAGCGACTCCTTGCTCATTTCCAGCGAGAAGAAGGCGACCGGCTTCTGCGCCGCGATGGCGGCGTGCTGTGCAATATTTAAAGTGAATGCCGTCTTTCCCATTGACGGCCTTGCCGCGACGATGATCAGGTCGCTCGGCTGGAACCCGGCCGTCATCTCGTCCAGGTCGGTGAACCCGGTGGGCACGCCGGTGATGGACGAGTTGTTGTTCTGGAGCTGCTCGATCTTCTCGAAGGTGGGCCACAGGATCTCCTTGATCCACACGAAGCCCTTGCGGTCGTGGCTCTGCGCGATCTGGAAGATCTTCTGCTCCGCGCGGTCCAGGACCTCCTCGATCTCCCCCTGGTTGGTGAAGGTTTCCTGGATGATGGAGGTCGCCGCCTCGATCAGCCGGCGCAGCACCGCCTTTTCGCGGACGATCTTGCAGTGGTACTCGATGTTGGCCGCGGTGGGCACCGCGTCCAGGAGCTGGGCGACGTACGGCATCCCGCCCACCGCCTCCAGGTCGCCCGCGTTCTTGAGCTCCTCCGAGAGGGTGATGGGGTCGATGACCTCGCCGCGCTCCCACAGCTTCACCATGGAGCGGAAGAGGCGGCGGTTCCCCTCCCGGTAGAACATGGTGTCGTCGATCGTCTCGATGGCCTTGACGATCGCGTCCGAGTCGATGAGCATCCCGCCGAGCACGGACATCTCCGCCTCGGCCGAGTACGGGGGGGCGCGGTCCGCGAACGCGCCCGGCATGGGAGCGGGCGCGGACCTGGCGACGGCGGGGATGGACTGCATGGGACTCCTGGGCGGTGCGAGCTATTTTTGAACGACTTGGTTCGGGCGTGCCCCCGGCTGGCGCCGGGGTCGGGCTTCGGCTCCGTAAGCGAGCAAACAACGCTCGCTAACGGAGTCGAGCCCCGGCGGAAACAGCCCCGCCGGGTCTCGCCCCTTCGGGCCGGAATCCCTCACGCGGGTGCGGCGCGCGGCCTCAGGTACTCGCGTCGAGCACGCTTCGCAGCCGCTGCAGGTCCTCCCAGGTGGGGCGCACCCAGGCCGAAGAGCGGAGCAGCGCCGCGGGGTGGTAGGTGGCCACCAGCGGGATCCCGTGGAAGTCGTGCACCCGGCCGCGGAGCTTGCCGATGGAAGTAGGGGTCGCGAGCAGCGTCTGCGCGGCGAAGGCCCCGAAGGCGGCGATGGCGCGCGGCTTCACCAGCTCCACCTGCCGCAGGAGGTACGGCGAGCAGGCCTCCACCTCGTCCGGCATGGGGTTGCGGTTCCCCGGCGGGCGGCACTTGAGCACGTTGCAGATGTAGACCTGCTCGCGCTGCAGCCCCACCGTTCCCAGCAGCAGGGTGAGCAGCTTCCCCGCCCTCCCCACGAAGGGGCGGCCGGTGCGGTCCTCGTCCGCGCCGGGCGCTTCGCCCACCACCATCACCTCCGCATCCGGGCTCCCCTCCCCGAACACCACGTGGTTGCGCGTCTCCGCCAGCCGGCAGCGCGGGCACCCCAGCGCCACCTCGCGCACCGCGTCCAGCACCGGGAGGCGCAGGATCTCCTCCGCCGTAGCGTACGGCGCGGGCGCGTCGGGCGACGGCCGCATGGCGCCCTCCAGCGGCGGGGGCGGCGCGGCGGGGCGCGCGGCCCCCGCGGGACGCTGCGCGCTCTCGGGGCGCTCCGGGCGGGACGGGCCCGCCGGACCCGAGGCCCGCGCGGGGCCCCGCGCCAGGTCGCGCAGCGCGTCGGCGCCCAGGCCCTCCAGCACCAGCTCCGTCTCGCCCAGCTCGGCGCGCTGCCGCAGGTAGGCGCGCAGCAGCTCCCGGGGGTCCTCGCTCATGCGGGGCCCCGCCCGTCCAGGATGCGCTCCACCCGGTCCAGGATGCGGTCCGCCACATCGCCCTTGTGCATCAGCGGAAGCGGCTCGTCCGTTCCATCCGGGAGGAGGAAGGTGACGCGGTTGGTGTGCACCTCGAAGCCGGCGCCGGGCTCGGTGGCGTCGTTGAGCACCAGCAGGTCCAGCCCCTTTCCCTCCAGCTTGCGGCGGCCGTTGCGGAGCAGGTCGGTGGTCTCCAGCGCGAAACCCACCACCACGCACCCCTCCGGCCGCAGCCCGCGGGTGGAAACCAGCACGTCCGCGGTGCGCTCCAGGAGGATCTCGGGGACCCCGCCGTCCTCCTTCTTGATCTTTTCCCCGGCCGCCTCGGCGGGGCGGAAATCCGCCACCGCGGCGGACATCACCAGCACGTCGGCGCCGGGGAGCGCTTCCGCCACGGCGGCGCGCATCTCCTCGGCGGTCTCCACGCGGCGCAGCGCCGGGCCCTCGGGGGGGGCGAGCGGCGAGGGGCCGGAGACCAGGAGCACGTCGGCGCCGCGGCGCCAGGCGGCGGCCGCGACCTCGTAGCCCATCCGCCCCGAGGAGCGGTTGCCGATGAACCTCACCGGGTCGATGGGCTCGCGCGTGGGGCCCGCCGTCACCACCACCCGGCGGCCGGCGAGCGGGCCGTCCCCCTCCAGCGCGCGCCCGGCGTGCGCCACGATCTCCTCCGGCTCGATCAGCCGCCCCGGCCCCTCGCCCTCGCCCCACGCCAGCGGCCCCACGGCGGGTCCGGCGACGCGGTAGCCGATCTCCGCCAGGCGGCGCAGGTTGGCCTGCGTCTGCGGGTGGGCGTACATGCGGTCGTTCATCGCCGGGCACAGCACCACGGGCGCCTCCGTGGCCAGGAGGACGGACGACAGCAGGTCGTCCGCCATCCCCGCCGCGGCGCGGGCGAGGAAGTTGGCGGTCGCGGGGGCGACGAGCACCGCCTCGGCGTCGCGCGCCAGGCGGATGTGGGCCAGCGGGTCGCCGGCGACGTACGCGGTGGTGTGGGAGGGCCGCCCGGTGACGGCCTCGAAGGAGAGGGGGCGCACGAACTCCAGGGCGTTGGCGGTGAACACCACGTCCACCTCCGCCCCGGCGAGGGTCAGCTCCCGCGCGACGGTGATCGCCTTGTACGCCGCGATCCCGCCGGTGACACCAAGGAGCACGCGGCGCCCCGCGAAGGGGCGCCGCGCGCGGCGCGCGTCCGTCATGCGGTTAGCGGGGGGCTCGAGGCTCGCAGGGGCGCCCTGGAGCGAGCGGCCCGGCGCAGGCGGCCGTCGGGACGGCCGCCCGCCGCCGGGCGCGGGGCGTGCCCCCGGCGAAGGGGGCGGCGCACGCTCGGGGCATCTCCGCTCCGACTACTGGATCTCGGGGCGGGCGCGCTTGGTCAGGTGGAAGTCGACGGTTCCCGCGGCGACCTCCTCCAGGGCGATGGTGGTGAGCTTCTCGCGGACCTCGCCGCCGGTGACGGTGGGGTCCTCCATCAGCTCGCCGCGGCGCAGCTCGTTGAGGCTGCGGGCGTACTTGGCGGCCACCAGGACGCCCAGGTACTTGCTGCCGGTGTTCCGCGCGGCGGAACCGGGGGTCACGACTCGCATCTATCTCGCTCCTTCTGGGGTGTGCAATGTCGGCGCGGACGCCCGCGGCCGGCTAGAGCCGGGCCGCGTCGGCGCGGAGGAGGTCGCCCACCTCGGCGCGGAGCCGGCGGATCTCGTCCGCCAGCCCGGGGAGCCGGGAGGCCCGGCGCGACTCGGCGGCGAGGATCGCCTCCACCGCGTCCACCGTCGCCTCCAGCTCCTGGTTGGTCACCACGTAGTCGAACTCCGCGGCGGCCTCGATCTCCTCGCCCGCGTTGGCGAGGCGGCGGCGGAGCGCCGACCGGTCCTCGCTCCCGCGCCCCAGCAGCCGGTCGGCGAGGACGCTTCCTGAGGGCGGGAGGATGAACACCAGCACCGCCTCCGGGACCCGCTCCCGCACCTGCCGGGCGCCCTGGATGTCGATGTCCAGAATCAGGTACTTCCCCGCCTCCACGGCGCGGTCCAGGTTCGCGCGCGGGGTGCCGTACAGGTTGCCGTGCACCTCGGCCCACTCCACCAGCTCGCCCGCCCCCGCCATGCGGCGGAACTCGTCCGGCTCCACGAACCAGTAGTCGCGCCCGTCCGCCTCCTGGCGGCGCGGGGCGCGCGTGGTGGCCGACACGGAAAAGGCGATGTCGCCGCGGCGCTTCCCCAGCATCCGCGCGATGGTCGTCTTGCCGCCGCCCGAGGGGGCGGAAAGGATCACCGGGAAGGTACGGTTCGGAAGCCCTCCCTCCGCGCTCACTCGACGTTCTCCACCTGCTCGCGGAGCCGCTCGATCTCCTCCTTGATGGCCACCACGCGATGGGCGATCAGGGCGTCGTTGGCCTTGGAGCCGATGGTGTTGGCCTCGCGGTGGATCTCCTGCACCAGAAAGGACAGGCGCTTCCCCACCGGCTCCGCCGCGTCCGCCGCCAGCAGGTCGCGGAACAGCGACACGTGCGAGGCGAAGCGCACCAGCTCCTCGTTGACGTCCCAGCGCTCCGCCAGGTACGCGATCTCCTGCGCCAGCCGCGCCTCGTCCACCGCCACCCCGCCGGCCAATTCCCGGACCGCGGCGCGGAGCCGGTCGCGCTCGGCGACCAGGCGCTCCGGGGCGCGCTCCCGGACCGCGGCGAGCGCCGCTTCCATCGCCGCCAGCCGCTCCTCCAGGTCCGCGTGCAGGCGGCGCCCCTCGTCCTCCCGCATACGCACGTTGGCGCGGGCCGCCTCCTCCACCGCCGCGCGGAGGTCCTCGCCGGACACCTCCACCGCCGGCTCCTCCGGCGCGTCGCGAACGAAGATGTCGCCGTAGCGCGCCAGCAGCTCCAGCGTGGGCGCGCCGGTGACGCTGAAGCGGTCCGTCAGCTCGCGGAAGGCGGCGACGTACGCGGCGACGCGCTCCTCGTCGATCCGGACGCTCCCCGGGGCCGCGCCCTCCCGGTCGATGCGGACGGTGCAGCTCGCGTGGCCGCGGGCGAGCGAGGCGCGCAGCCACTCGCGCATCTCCCCCTCCCAGCGCGAAAGCGCGGCCGGGAGCCGGAAGGTGGTGTGGAAGTAGCGGTGGTTGACCGTCCTCACCTCCACCCGGAGACGCCCCGCCGGCACCGCCAGCTCGGCCTCTCCGTACCCGGTCATGCTCCGAATCATCACCCCTCCGTGCAGGGTCGGAAGTTACCCGGCGCGCCGGGACAAGTCAACGGACCGCGGACGGTCCGGGGGCCGGCGCTCAGTTGCGGAAGTACCAGCGGATTCCGTAGATGGCGCGCGCGCCGGGAAACGGGCGGCCGGGAACGTCGGCGGCTCCGCGCAGGTTGAAGACGTTCTCCACCACCACGAAGGCGCGCACGTCGATCACCCGCACCTGCAGGTACGCGTTGAAGAGCGTATACGCCTGGCTCATGACGGGCGCGGGGACCTGGTCGTCGTCCGGAGTGGGATCGGGAAGCGGCGTCAGCGCCGATCCGCGCCGGACCAGCTCGAAGCGGAGGGTGGGCTCCAGGTTGCCGGTGTAGAACACGTCGTGGAACTCCAGCGCCGCCCGCCCCTCGTCCTCCGCCAGGTAGGGCCGCCCGCCGGTGTCGGTCCAGTACGTGTACCCCCCGTCCAGCCGCAGCCAGCTCCGCAGCAGCGGCACCGAGAGGTACGCCTCCACGCCCGTGGACGCCTCCGCCGCGGTCGCCCGCCCCAGCGCCTCGTCCAGCCGCAGCCCGAAGGGGGCGGCCACGTCCTCGTCCAGCACCACCAGCGAGGCGCCGGCGACGGCGCCCGGGCGCGCCCACTCGGCCCCGGCGCGGAAGCCGGCGAGCGAGGGCGACACGCTGCCGAAGAGCGGAAAAGTGTCCGCCCGGGCCAGCAGGGGGATGGAGGGAACGTAGACGGCCACGGAGTCGCGGGTGATCAGCGAGACGCCGCGCGTCCCCGCCGTCAGCGAGCCGAACGCCGAGAACCCGCCGAAGGGGCCGGCGCGGACGCTTCCCTGGAATTCCGTGCCCCCCTCGCCGCCCAGCGTGGCGCGCGCCCCTCCCTGCACCTCCAGCAGGCGCCCCGCCCGGAGCCCGGCGCGCGCTTCCAGCTCCGAGGTGGGCACCGCGAACGCCCCCTCGTCCTCGCCGCGCAGCCGCGCCACGCCCTCCACCCACCCGGCGCGCGACTGGACGAGCGCGCGGACCGCCCCCTGCACGCTGGACTGGCGCTCCGCGAAACGGTCGCGCCCCGAGGGGACGCGCCAGTTGCGCCCGGCCATCGCCTCCAGCGCCAGCGCGGGGCTGGGCAGCCAGCGACCGCGCACCCAGAGCGCCTGCCGGTCCGCCTCCTCGGCGAAGGCGGTGTCCTCCCGCACCAGCTCGGTGGTGCGGTACTCCACCTGCACCCCGGCGCGCGGGGTGAAGCGGTACCCCCAGCGGACGAAGCCGTTGGTCACCGCGAAGGGCTGCCGCAGGGCGAGCCCTTCCGTGTCCGCGATGTCGAAGGCCAGCGTCACCGTCTGCCGCGCGCCCACCGCCGTCCCGAAGAGCCCGCGCAGCAGGCGGGTGTTGGGGTCGCCGGTCCCCAGCTCGATCTGCGAGTAGGGGCGCCGGTCCGGGAGGCGGAAGGGGAGCAGTTCCACCCGCACCTCGTTCAGGCGGCGCTCCACGCGGATCCCTTCCAGCTCGGAGAGCGAGACCTCCTGCAGGTCCAGCGTCGCCGAGGCGAGCGGGTCCACCTCCCACCCGTCGTAGAAGAAGCGCGTGCGCCCCCCGCCCAGCCCCCACGGCGCCACCCCCGCCGGCTGCCCGTAGCCGCCGCCGCGGGTGATGGTCACGCCGGGGATGGTGCGCAGCAGGTCCAGCAGCGAGGTGCCGTGGAAGCGGCCCAGCGCCTCCCGGTCCCACGTCCAGGTACCCTGCCAGAAGCCCGCCGAGTCCGGCTGGGGCCAGGCGGGGAAGAGCGGCGCGGGGACGATGGAGTCCGCCCGCGCGGAGTCGGCCCGCTGCGGCAGGGTGTCGGCCGGCAGCGTCTCGCGGGGGACGCGGAAGGTCGCGGTGTCGCGCCCTTCCAGGCGGACGGTGTCCCGGGGGGCGGGGCGCGGCACGGTGTCCGGGCGCGCGGGCGGGTTCTGCGCCGCCAGCGCCCCGGGAATCGCGGCGAGCAGGAGCCCGGCGAGCAGCGCGCGTGCGGCCAGGCTCATCCGCCGGACCGCTTCCCGGCGGAGCGCGCCCGCACCCACTCCACGAACAGGCGGGTGGGGACGCCGGTGGAGCCGCGCACCTGGTAGGGAAGCTTCCCCTCGCCGTACGCCGTCCCCGCCACGTCCAGGTGCACCCACGGGAAGCTCCCCACGAACTCGCGCAGGAACCAGGCGGCGGTGATGGAGCCCGCCGGCTTTCCCCCGGAGTTCTTGATGTCCGCGTACTCCGAGCGGATCTGGTCGCGGTACTCGTCGAGCATGGGGAGCTGCCACACGCGCGAGCCCACGCGCTCCCCGGCGGCGCGCACCTCCGCCGCCAGCGCCTCGTCGTTGGCGTACATCCCGGCCGCCGCGTGGCCCAGCGCCATCACGCACGAGCCGGTGAGCGTGGCCGCGTCCACCACCGCCGCCGGCTCGAAGCGCCGCGCGTACGACAGCGCGTCGGCCAGGATCAGCCGGCCCTCCGCGTCGGTGTTGACGACCTCCACCGTCTTCCCCAGGTGGGTGCGGAGGATGTCACCCGGGCGCATGGCGGAGCCGGAAAGCAGGTTCTCGGTGGCGGGGACGATCCCCACCACGTTGGCCCGGAGCCCCAGCTCGGCAATGGCCTGCATCGCAGCGAGGACCGCCCCCGCCCCGCTCATGTCGAACTTCATGTCCTCCATGTTCGCCGCGGGCTTGATGGAAATGCCCCCCGCGTCGAAGGTCACGCCCTTGCCCACGATCACCAGCGGCCTGTCGCCCTCCGCCCCGCCGCGGTGCTCAAGCACGATCAGCCGCGGCTCCTGGTCGGAGCCCTGCGACACGGCCAGCAGCGCCCGCATCCCCTCCTCCTCCAGCTCCCGCCGGCCGAGAATGGTCGCGTTCAGCCCGCGCTCCCGCGCGATCCGCTCCGCGGTCTCCGCCAGGTACCCGGGGGTGACCACGTTGGGGGGGAGGTTGCCCAGGTCGCGCGCCAGCCGCTCGGCGCGCGCGACGACCTCGCCGAAGCGGGCCCCCTCGCGCAATTCCTCCGCGGCCTCCGGCGTCGCGGCCAGCAGAGCGAGCTCCGCCACCCGCACCGGGGGCTCGCTCCCCTCCGCGCGCGACTTCATCCCGGTGAAGGTGTAGGCACCCAGCACCCCGCCCTCGGCAAGCGCGCGCGCCGCGTCCTCCGCGGCGACGCGCCCGGCGAGCATCCCGGGCGCGACCCAGAGCGCGAAGCGCTCCGCCCGCATCTTCACCGCCTGCTTCGCGGCGGTCCCGGCGGCGCGGCGCAGGCGCTCCGGCGTCAGCTCGTCCGCCCTCCCCACGCCCACCAGGAGGACACGCTCGGGGCCGCCGGACGCGGCACCCGGGTACACCAGCAGGGTCTGCCCGTCGCGGCCGGCGAAGTCGCCGCGGGAGCGGGCAGCCGCCACCTGCGAGGCGACCGGCGCGTCCAGCCCCGGGAGGACGTCCGCGCCGGCGGGCGCGTCCGCGGCGACGGGCACGGCGAGCAGGGGCGTGGCGAAGCGGGCCGGGGCGTCGGCCCGTACGGAAACGTTCATGAAGCGGTCCATCCCTGTGGGGGAGCCCCGCGCGGACGATCCGCGCGGGGCTCCGGCGGGCTACATGTTGCGGACGATCTGCTCGCCGAAGCCGGAGGTCGACACCTTGGTCGCGCCCTCCATCATCCGCTCGAAGTCGTAGGTGACGGTCTTGTTGCCGATCGCGCCCTCCAGGCCGCGGATGATGAGGTCGGCCGCCTCCGTCCACCCCATGTAGCGGAGCATCATCTCGCCCGACAGGATCACCGAGCCGGGGTTGACCATGTTCTTGCCGGCGTACTTGGGGGCGGTGCCGTGCGTCGCCTCGAAGATGGCGTGCCCGGTGACGTAGTTGATGTTCGCCCCCGGCGCGATGCCGATTCCGCCCACCTGCGCCGCCAGCGCGTCGGACACGTAGTCGCCGTTCAGGTTGAGCGTGGCGATCACGTCGTAGTCCGCCGGGCGGGTGAGGATCTGCTGCAGGAAGGCGTCGGCGATGGAGTCCTTGACGATGATCTTCCCGGCCGCCTCGGCCTCCTTCTGCGCGGCGTTGGCCGCGTCCGCCCCGTCCTGCTCGGCGATGCGGTCGAACTGCGCCCAGGTGAACACCCGCTCGCCGAACTCGCGCTCCGCCAGGGCGTATCCCCAGTTCTTGAAGGCGCCCTCGGTGAACTTCATGATGTTGCCCTTGTGCACCAGCGTCACCGAGCGCCGGCCGTGCCGGACCGCGTGGCGGAGCGCCGCGCGCACCAGGCGCTCGGTCCCCTCCTGCGACACCGGCTTGATGCCGAAGCCGGAGGTGTCCGGGAAGCGCACCTTCTTGAAGCGGTCGGGGAAGGTCTGGGCGAGCACGTCGCGGAAGCGGCGGGCGTCCTCGGTCCCCTCCTCAAACTCGATGCCGGCGTAGATGTCCTCGGTGTTCTCGCGGAAGATGGTCATGTCCACCTGGTCCGGACGCTTGACCGGGGAGGGCACCCCCTCGAACCAGCGCACCGGGCGGACACACGCGTACAGGTCCAGGATCTGGCGCAGCGCCACGTTGAGCGAGCGGATCCCGCCGCCCACCGGCGTGGTCAGCGGGCCCTTGATGCCCACCAGGTACTCGCGGAAGGCGTCCAGCGTGGCGTCGGGGAGCCAGTTCCCCGTCTGGTTGAAGGCCTTCTCGCCCGCGAGCACCTCCATCCAGCGGATACGGCGCTCGCCGCCGTACGCCTTTTCCACCGCGGCGTCGAACACCGGCTGCGACGCGGCCCAGATGTCGGGCCCCGTGCCGTCGCCCTCGATGAAGGGGAGGACCGGGTGGTTGGGGACGGTCAGCTCGCCGTCGGCGATGGTGATGCGCTCCCCGTCCGCGGGGACCTGGGGCTGCCAGTTCTCTGCCATGGCTCTTCTATGCGGAAGTTCGAAGTGGGTACGGTCGGCCTCGTCGGCGCGCGCGTGAGCCCGCGCGCGGCGACAGGGTAGCACGAAAAACCTCCGGGGCGCAACGGGGTCACCGCCGCGCCCCGGAGGACGACGATCAGGGCACGGAGCTTATCGCTCGCCGATCGGCTTGACCTTCAGTCCGCGGGGCCCCGTGTAGTCGGCCTGCGGGCGGATCAGCCGGTTGTTGGCGTACTGCTCGAACAGGTGCGCGGTCCACCCCGGCGTGCGCGCCAGCGCGAAGACGCAGGTGAACAGGTCCTCGGCGATCCCCAGGGTGGTGTACACGCTGGCCGAGAAGAAATCCACGTTGGGGTAGATCTTCTTGCCCTTCTTCTCCATCTCCTCCGCCATGACGGCGCGGATCTGGTCGGAAAGGGTGAGCCAGTGCGTCTCGCCCGCCTCGGCCATGATCTGGTCGGCCAGCTCGCGCAGGATGCTGGCGCGCGGGTCGGTGGCCTTGTAGACCCGGTGCCCGAAGCCCATCACCCGCTTGCCGCCCGCCAGCGCGTCGCGCACCCACTGCCCGGGCTCGGTGCCGCTCGCCTCGATCTCGCGCAGCATGTTCATCACCTCCACGTTCGCCCCGCCGTGCGACGGTCCCTTGAGCGTGCCGATGGCGGAGGTGATCGCGGAGTAGACGTCCGAAAGGGTGCCGGCGGTGACGCGGGCCGCGAAGGTGGAGGCGTTCATCCCGTGCTCGGCGTGCAGGATGAGCGCGGCGTCCATGGTGCGGACGCGGGTCTCGCCGCCCTCCTCGCCGTTCAGCATGTACAGGAAGTTGGCCGCCATCCCCAGGTCGGAGCGCGGCTCCACCGGCTCCTTGCCGTGGCGGATGCGGTCGAAGGCGGCGACCAGCGTCGCCGTCTTGGCCGTGAGCAGGATGGACTTGCGGCGCAGCTCCGGCTCGGAGTTGTCGTCGGCGGCGGGGTCGAACATCCCCAGCGCGGACACGGCGGTGCGGAGCGCGGCCATGGGATCGGCCTCGCGCGGGTAGGCGCGGAGCATGTCCAGGAGCTCCGGGCTCACCGTGGCCTCCGCGGCGAACTGCCGCTTCAGGCCGTCGAGCTGCTCCTGGCTGGGGAGCTCGCCGTTCCAGAGGAGGTAGCACACCTCCTCGAAGGTCGTGTTGCGGGCAAGATCGTCGATGTCGTACCCGGCGTAGACCAGCTCTCCCTGGTTCCCGTCGATGTGGCTGAGCTTGGTCTCCGCGACAACTACACCCTCAAGACCGGCTTTGGACATGGCAGCTTCCTCTATCGCGATTGCAGGGATAGATTACGTTTTTCCGCAAGCTTCGGGGTCCTGAGAGTGCCGCGGACGCGCCCCGCGCCCTGCCGCATCATTCGGACCACGCAAAGTCCGTCAGTATAGCGAGGGTTCCGCCGGCGTCGCAAGTCGCCGCCGCGCCTGTCCCGCGAGGCCCGGACCCCGCCTCCCACCCGTGAGCCCGCCTCGCTGCGTGACGCCAGACACCGACGCCTACCTCGTCGCACGGATCCTGGACGGCGACGCCGACCGCTACGCCGTCCTCGTGGGAAGGTACCAGGACTCGCTCTTCCGCTACGCCGTGGGGATGGTGCGCGACGGCGACCTGGCCTCCGACCTGGTGCAGGACTCCTTCGTCAAGGCGTACACCAGCCTGGCGAGCTGCCAGGACCCCAACCGCTTCGGGGCCTGGGTGTTCCGCATCCTGGTCAACCGCTGCAAGGACCACCTCAAGAGCCGCCGCCGGCACACGCTCCCGCTGGAGGAGGACACCGCCACCACGCCGGACTCGGACAACCCGGCCGTCAGCGCGGACCGCGCCGACCTGCGGCAGGTGGTGGAGCGGGCGCTCGCAACGCTCCCCGAGGCGCAGCGCGAGGCCTTCCTCCTCAAGCACCTGGAGGGGCACTCCTACGAGGAGATGGCGGAGATGCTGGGCGCCTCCGTCAGCGCCCTGAAGATGCGGGTCCTGAGGGCGCGGGAGGCGCTGCAGGGGCTGCTGAAGGAGCTCGCCGAGTAGGGCGAACGGGCACCGCGCGGGTCAGCCCGCCTCCGCCTGCTCCTGGTCTTCCTTGCAGAGGCGCGCGTGGGGGATCACCTCCAGCCGCTCGAAGCCGATCTCCCCGCCGCAGCGCTCGCACCTGCCGAACTCCTCCGGCGTGTTGAAGATGCGGCGCAGCGCCTCGTCGATCTCGTACAGCCGCCGTCCCTCCTGGCTGGCCAGCAGGAAGTCCTTTTCCTGCTCCTGCGCCTCCGTGCCGATGTCGGCAAGGTGGAGGCGGTACAGGCTCATCTCCCCGGAGCGGTCCCGCAGGTCCTGGGTGCGCTCCTCGAAGTGGCCCAGCGCCTCCAGCGCCTCCTCCCGCTCGCGCCGAAGCAGCGTCTCGATCCGGTCCCTCTGTTCCTGTGTCAGCATTCGCTCCCTCGTTCGGTCGGTGGGTTGCCGGCGGGGCGGGTAGCAACAACCATTCCGGCGCCCGGACGCACGAAGCCCCCGCGGAAAGATCCCGTGGGGGCTTCGTCGGTTCATACCGGGCGGGGGACTCGAACCCCCACGCCTTGCGGCGAACGATTTTGAGTCGTTTGCGTCTACCATTCCGCCAGCCCGGCAAGGCTGAGATAACCGAAGATAATCTTCCCCGCCCTACTCCTCAACCATGGGGCGGGCGCCGGCGTAGCGCTCCACCAGCTGGAGCGCGTACACGGCCCGGCGGAAGGCGCGCTCCGGGTCGCCGGTGAGCACGGCCTCGCGCGCCCAGCGGAGCAGCCGCTCCGCCCGCTCGGCCTGCGCCTTCGGCATCTCGCGCTGGCGCTCGTGGACCACGGCCTCGGTGCGGGCGAAGATGCGCAGCGCCACCGCCGCCGGGGCCTGCTCCCGGGCCGCCGCGGAGGCGCGCGCCAGGTGCCCCACCGCCTCCAGCGTGTCGCCGCGGGCCAGCGACGCGGCCGCGCCGTCGCGGGCGGCGCGCACCGTCTCCAGCCCGGCGGCGAGCTCCGGCACCTCGCCGCCGTCCAGCACCGCCTCCGCCTCGCGCACCCAGGCGTCGGTCGCGCCCAGCGCCGCCGCCATGGTGGCGCGGTCCGGGACCGCGGCGAGCGCGCCCGCGGCGGTCTCCGCCGCCCGCTCCTCCGCGCGCAGCGCGCCGTCCAACTCGCCGGCGCGGCGCAGGCGCTTCGCCTCCTCGCGCAGCGCCTGCACCCGCAGCACCGCGGGCGTGCGCTCCCCCTTGCGCGCGGACAGGAAGGGGAGCCAGGTTCGCTCGTCCGGGAGCCCGCGCGGCGGCGACACGGCCACCCACATGCGTCCGCCGGCGGGGTGCGCCTGCGCCGACGGCCCCGTGAGGTCGTCCTGGCAGGCGGCGAGCGCCAGGCAGCAGCACGCGGGCGCGAGGAGCGCGCGGAGCCCTCTGGGGCGGGTGGAGCGCATGAGCACGGGGGAGCTTCGTGAGCCGGACGCAGCGGGGGGGTAAACGCAAGGTATGCTCGCGGCTGGCGGGGGTCAAGCGGGAATCGTTCTTGACACCCCTTCCGAGCGGCGGATAGGTTGAATCGGACGTTCGATTGAACGACGAAACGGGGTTTCAGCCAGCATGACCGAAGCACGCACCGCCTACGACGAGAAGCTGGAAAGCATCCTCCGTGCCTCGGCCGCCATCTTCGCCGAGAAGGGATACCACCAGGCGAGCATCCGCGACATCGCCCGGGCCACGCGGGTGAGCCTGTCGGGGCTCTACTACTACTTCACCTCCAAGGAAGAGCTCCTCTTCCTGATCCAGGACCACGCCTTCGGCACCCTGGACGACACGCTGGGGCAGCTGCTGGAGGGGGTGGACGACCCGCACCGCAAGCTGCGCCTGCTGATGGAGAACCACCTCCGCTACTTCGTCAACAACATGGCGGAGATGAAGGTGCTCTCGCACGAGGCCGACTCGCTCACCGGCGAGTTCCGCGAGCGGGTGAACGCGCGCAAGCGCCGGCTCACCGACCGGGCGCTGGCGATCCTGGAGGAGCTGGGCCCGGGGAACGGCGTCGACCTGCGGGTGGCGACCTTCTCGCTCTTCGGGATGATGAACTGGCTGTACAACTGGTACCGTCCGGGAAAGGACCTCCCGGTAGAGCAGCTCGCCGACCACATGAGCCGCCTGTTCATGGGCGGGTTCCTGAAGGAAGGCACGGAAGTTCCCGCGGGCGCGCTGGAAGCCGCCCCCGGCGAGAACAACCCGTCGATCTGGCGCTCCCAGGCCGACGGGTCGTCGTACGCCTGAACGCAGCACCGAACCCAGAAACGGAGACACGATGGCTACCGCAACGACCGAGATCCCCGGGACCGAGCAGAACACCCTGGTCGGCTACGAGACCCGGGACGGGATCGCGATCTTCACGCTCCAGGACCCGCCGGCGAACACGTACACGCACGAGATGATGCGCGACCTGGACGCCGCCATCCTCCGCGCGCGCTTCGACCCGGCGGTGGACGTGATCGTGATCACCGGGGCCGGCGAGAAGTTCTTCTGCGCCGGGGCCAACATCAACATGCTGCAGAAGGCCGACCCCACCTGGAAGTACTACTTCTGCCTGCACGCCAACGAGACGCTGCTCAAGCTGGAGCACACCCCCAAGCTGGTGATCGCGGCGCTCAACGGCCACACCGTGGGCGGCGGGCTGGAGATCGCCATGGCGGCGGACCTGCGCATCGCGCGGCGCGGCGCCGGCAAGGTGGGGCTCCCCGAGGTGGCGCTGGGCGTGCTCCCGGGCACCGGCGGCACGCAGCGGCTCACCAAGCTGGTGGGCGCCAGCCGGGCCATCCAGCTCATGGCCAAGGGGAGCAACTTCGACTTCGACGAGGCGGAGCGGCTGGGGATCGTCAACAAGGTGCTGGACGCCGGCTCGCGCGACGAGTTCCTGGACCAGGTGCTGGCGTACGCAAGGCAGTTCACCCGCCCCAACAAGGCCACCTTCGCGGTGGGCAACATCAAGCGCTCCTGCCAGAGCGGCGCCGAGCTGCCGCTGGAGCAGGGGCTGGCGCTGGAGCGGGAGCTACAGGCGCTCCTCTTCAACTCACAGGACGCCAAGGAAGGGCTGACCGCGTACGTCGAGAAGCGCCAGCCGCACTTCTCGGGCAAGTAACCACCACGCGGGAGGGACGGGGGCGGGACCGCCGCGCGCCGGGTGCGCACGGGGCGGCCCCTCCCCCGCCTTCTGCTTTTGGAGACCGACATGGCGACCGAGCTGGAGACCGGGGTGAAGCCCGGACGACTGTACATCGGCGGGGAGTGGCAGGACGCCGCCTCCGGCAGGACCTTCGACACCGTGAACCCCGCCACCGGCCAGGTGCTGACGCAGGTGGCGGAGGGCGCCGCGGAGGACGTGGACCGCGCGGTGAAGGCGGCGCGCGCGGCGTTCGAGGAGGGCAAGTGGCCGGCGATGTCGGGGCGCGAGCGGGGCCGCATCCTGTACCGCATGGCCGAGCTGATCGACCAGCGGGCGGACGAGCTGGCGCGCCTGGAAACGCTGGACAACGGCAAGCCGTTCCGCGAGGCGCGCGGCATCGACATCAAGGACTCGGCGGAGTGCTTCCGCTACTACGCCGGGTGGGCGGACAAGATCGAGGGCGAGGTGATCCCGGTCTCCGGCGCCTACCTGAACTACACCCGCCGGGAGCCGGTGGGCGTGTGCGGGCAGATCATCCCCTGGAACTACCCCTTCCAGATGGCGGCGTGGAAGGTGGCGCCGGCGCTGGCCTGCGGGAACACCATCGTGCTGAAGCCGGCGGAGCAGACGCCGCTGACGGCGCTGGAGCTGGCCCGCATCGGCGAGGAGGCGGGGCTCCCGCCGGGGGTGCTCAACGTGGTCCCCGGCTTCGGGGAAACGGCGGGCGCGGCGCTGGTGGCGCACCCGGACGTGGACAAGATCGCCTTCACCGGCTCCACGGCGGTGGGCAAGCTGATCCAGCGCGAGGCGGCGGGGACGCTCAAGAAGGTGTCGCTGGAGCTGGGCGGCAAGAGCCCCAACATCGTCCTCGCGGACGCGGACGTGGACGCGGCGGTCAAGGGCGCCACCATGGGGATCTTCTACAACACCGGCCAGGCCTGCACGGCGGGCTCGCGCCTGCTGGTGGACGAGCGGGTGCGGGACGAGCTGGTGGAGAAGCTGACCCAACGCGCCGCCGGGATGACGCCGGGCGACCCCTTCGACAAGGCGACGCGCATGGGCCCGCTGGTGTCGCAGGAGCAGCTGGACCGGGTGATGGGCTACGTGCAGAAGGGCAAGGACGAGGGCGCGGAGCTGGTGCTGGGCGGCGACAGCCCGCAGGTGAACGGCGGCGGGGGCTTCTTCATGAACCCCACCATCTTCGACCGGGTGACGCCGGAGATGACCATCGCTCGCGAGGAGATCTTCGGGCCGGTGCTGGCGGTGAGCACCTTCCGCGAGGTGGAGGAGGCGCTGGAGATGGCGCACGGCACCGAGTACGGCCTGGCCGCGGCGGTGTGGACGCGCGACGTGGGCAAGGCGCACCGGGTGGCCCACGCGCTCCGCGCCGGCACCGTGTGGATCAACATGTACCACGCGCTCGACGTGGGCGTCCCCTTCGGCGGCTACAAGCAGTCGGGGTACGGCCGCGAGCTGGGCAAGTACGCCCTGGACCTGTATACGCAGGTGAAGAGCGTCTGGGTAAGCCTGTCGTAGAAGCCGACGCAACGCAGAAGCCCGCGTGAGGGATGCGAGCGCGAAGCGGCGAGACCCGGGGGCAGTTTCCCGGGGCTCGCCTCCGTTGCACACGGTAGTTTCGTGTGCTACGGAGCCGCAGCCCGACCCCGGCGCAGCCGGGGGCACGCCCGAACCACGCCGTTCATCCTGACCGATACATGACCGACGCATACATCATCGACGCCTGCCGGACCCCCGTGGGGCGATACGGCGGCGCCCTGGCCTCCGTGCGCCCGGACGACCTGGCCGCGACCGTGATCAGGGCGCTCGTGGAGCGCACCGGCGTGGAGCCGGCGGCGGTGGACGACGTGATCTTCGGGTGCGCGAACCAGGCGGGGGAGGACAACCGCAACGTGGCGCGCATGGCCTGGCTGCTGGCGGGGATGCCCGTCTCGGTGGCGGGGCAGACGGTGAACCGGCTCTGCGGATCGGGCCTCCAGGCGGTGCGCGGGGCCTTCCACGCGATCAGGGCGGGCGAGGGCGAGGTGTTCGTGGCCGGCGGCGTGGAAAGCATGTCGCGGGCGCCCTGGGTGATGCTGAAGCCCACGGAGGTGCCGGCCCGCGGCGTGCCCGAGATGGCGGACTCGCTGCTGGGGTGGCGCTTCGTGAACCCCAGGATGCCCAGGGAGTTCACCGTCTCGCTGGGGGAAACGGCGGAGATCGTGGCGGAGGAGTTCGGCGTGTCCCGCGAGGACCAGGACGCCTTCGCGCTGGCGAGCCAGCAGCGCGCGGCGGCGGCGATCGCGGCCCGCCACTTCGAGGGCGAGATCGTCCCGGTGGAGATCGCCCAGCGCAAGGGGCCGCCCGTGGTGGTGCGCGACGACGAGCACCCGCGCGCGGACACCACCGCGGAGGGGCTGGCGGCGCTGCGGCCGGCGTTCCGCAGGGAGGGCGGCACGGTGACGGCGGGCAACTCGTCGGGCCTCAACGACGGGGCGTCGGCGCTGCTGGTGGCCTCGGGGCTGGCGGCGGAGCGGGCGGGGCTGCGGCCCATGGCGCGCATCGTGGCGAGCGCGGTGGCGGGGGTGGAGCCGCAGCGCATGGGGATCGGGCCGGTGCCGGCGACGCGCAAGGCGCTCGCCCGCGCGGGGCTGGAGGTGGGCGACATCGGCCTGGTGGAGCTGAACGAGGCCTTCGCGGCGCAGTCGGTGGCGTGCGTGCGGGAGCTGGGGCTGGACCCGGCGATCGTCAACGTCACGGGTGGCGCGGTGGCGATGGGGCACCCGCTGGGCTCCTCGGGGGCGCGCATCCTCACCACGCTGGTCCACGAGATGCGGCGCCGCGACGTGCGCTACGGACTGGCGAGCATGTGCATCGGCGTCGGCCAGGGGATATCCATGATCGTGGAGCGCGTGTGAGCGGGGCGAACGGGGTGTCCGTGGAAAGCGTCCTCCTGCGGATCGAGGAGGGGGTCGCCTGGATCACGCTGAACCGGCCGGACCGGCTGAACGCCTTCGCCGGGACGATGCGCGACGACCTGCACGACGCGGTGACCGCCGCGGCGGACGCACCGGCGACGCGGGTGATCGTGGTCACGGGGGCGGGGCGCGGGTTCTGCACGGGGGCGGACGTGGAGGTGATGTCGGACCTGCTCGCGCGGGACGATGCGGAAGCGTTCGAGCGCTACGTGGAGGCGGGGATGCGGGTGGTGAGCCGGATCCGCGCCGTCCCGCAGCCGGTGATCGCGGCCGTGAACGGCCCGGCCGCGGGAGCGGGCGCGTCGCTTGCACTCGCCTGCGACCTGCGCCTGGCGTCGTCGCGGGCGTCCATCGGCTTCACCTTCAACCGCATCGGGCTGCACCCGGACTGGGGCGCGAGCTGGATCCTCCCCCGCGTGGTGGGCGCGGGGCGCGCGGCGGAGCTGGTGCTCAGCGGGCGGATGGTGGACGCGGCGGAGGCGGAGCGCATCGGCCTCTTTTCGAGGGTGATCCCGGAGGACGCGTTCGAGGGCGAGGTCCGCAAGACCGCGCTGGAGTACGCGGCACGGGCGCCCATGGCGCTCGCGGCGGCGAAGCGGACGCTGGCACGTGCCTGGACGAGCGACCTGGAGGCGACCATGGCCGCGGAGGAGGAGGCGCAGCTGCGCTGCTTCCGCTCGGCGGACGCCCGGGAGGGGATCGCGGCCTTCCACGAGAAGCGGCGGCCGGCGTTCCGGGGGGAGTAGGAACGGCAGGGAACAGGGAATAGGGAACAGGGAACAGGGAACAGCCTGCAACGGCGTCCCGGTAACGGCCTTCTGACGGAGGGAGACGGGTGGACGAGAAGCTGGAGCGCGTCGGCGTCCTCGGCGCGGGGACGATGGGGCACGGGATCGCCCAGGTGTGCGCCATGGCGGGGCTGGGGGTGAGCCTGTACGACCCGCAGCCGGGCCAGGTGGACGCGGCGCTGGCGGCGATCACCGGGAACCTGGACAGGGGCGTGGAGCGCGGCAAGGTGTCGGCGGAGGTGCGCGGCCGGGCCGTCGCCAACCTGCACAAGGCGGCGAACCTGCGCGACGCGGTGGACGACGCGGACCTGGTGATCGAGGCGGTGCCGGAGCGCATCGACGTGAAGCTGCGCACCTTCGAGGACGCGGACCAGCACGCGCCGGACCACGCGATCCTGGCGAGCAACACGTCGTCGCTCAGCATCTCGCGCATCGCGGAGGCCACGCGGCGGCCGGAGCGGGTGGTGGGGCTGCACTTCTTCAACCCCGTCCACATCATGAAGCTGCTGGAGGTGGTGCGCGGCTCGGCCACCTCGCAGGACACCGTGGATGCGGCGCTGGCCTTCGCGCGGCGCATCGGGAAGGAGCCCATCGTGGTCACGGACACGCCGGGGTTCGCGTCGTCGCGGCTGGGCGTGGTGCTGGGGCTGGAGGCGATGCGGATGGTGGAGGAGGGGGTCGCCTCGCCGGAGGACATCGACTCCGCAATGACGCTGGGCTACAACCACCCCATGGGGCCGCTGCGCCTCACCGACCTGGTGGGGCTGGACGTGCGCCTGGGGATCGCGGAGTACCTGCACGACACGCTGGGCGGCGAGCAGTTCCGCGCGCCGGAGATCCTGCGGCGCATGGTGGCGGAGAGGAAGCTGGGGAAGAAGTCGGGCCAGGGATTCTACCGCTGGGAGGACGGCAAGTGAGCTACCAGACGCTGCTGGTGGAGCTGGACGGCGGGGTCGCGACGGTCACCGTCAACCGGCCGGACAAGCGCAACGCGCTGAACTCGCAGGTGCGCGCGGACATCCTCACGGCGCTCGACTTCCTCCGCGACGACGAGTCGGTGCGCGTGGTAGTGTTCACCGGCGCGGGGGAGAAGGCGTTCGTGGCGGGGGCGGACATCGGCGAGTTCGCGGAGCGCACGCCGCTGGAGCAGCGCGAGGCGATGACGGGGCGCCGGGTGTTCGACGAGATCGCGGCGTTCCCCAAGCCGACCGTCGCCATGATCAACGGCTTCTGCCTGGGCGGCGGGTGCGAGCTGGCGCTGGCGTGCGACGTGCGCGTGGCGTCGGACGCGGCGAAGCTGGGGCAGCCGGAGATCAACCTGGGGATCATCCCGGGCGGCGGGGGGACGCAGCGGCTCCCGCGCGTGGTCGGCACCGGCCAGGCGATGCGGCTGATCCTGTCGGGCGAGATCGTCGACGCGGCGGAGGCGCTGCGGATCGGGCTGGTGGACGTGGTGCACCCGGCCGCTGATCTCCGGGCGCGGACGCTGGAGTTCGCGCGGGGGATGGCGGCCAAGTCGCCCGTCGCGCTCCGAATGGCGAAGGCGGCGGTGCGCGCGGCGGCGGAGATGCCGCTCGCGGCGGGGCTCGCGTACGAGACGGAATTGTTCGTGACGTGCTTCGGGAGCGACGACAAGCGCGAGGGGGTGGCCGCGTTCCTGGAGAAGCGGCCGGCGGAGTTCACGGGGCGTTAGTTCGATCGTCGAGGGGCGGGCCGGGGGGCGGGTCCCGGTCTGCCCTGCCCTTCTTCCACGCGGAACACGAGGCTCGCGGCGCCGAATGATGATGGAAGCCAACAAGAAGAGGATCTACATCGACTGGCGCTGGTGGCTGCTGGCGATCGGCGTCTCGGCGGTGGCCGCGGCGGCGGGGTTCGCGGCGGGGATGTGGCTGGGGCGGTGAGGATGAAAACAGCGGGTTGTTGCTTTTTTAACGATCAACGTCTTTCATCCTTGACCATCACCCTTCTATCTTATTAATCAGGTTACACTAGTGCTAGTGTTCACCCCAACTAGGAGTCTCTCCTAGAATGCTCACGCGCATCCATGTAAGCGGGTTTAAGAATCTTGTGGATCTTGATGTTGCATTCGGCCCATTCACCTGTATCGCGGGGGGGAACGCGGTTGGTAAGTCCAACTTATTTGATGCGATAATGTTTCTTGGCAGCCTCGCCGATACACCCCTGATTGAGGCCGCCATGAGCGTCCGAGACAAGGGGGGCCGTGCCAACGACATCCGTTCCCTTTTTCACAATACGGCGACCGGCCATACCTCGTCGATGAAGTTTGTCGCGGAAATGATCGTGCCAACTTTAGGCCAGGACGACCTCGGGCAAGCTGCAAAAGCTAGCATCACCTTTCTTCGATATACGTTGGAGTTGGGATACCGGCCCTCCGGGATTGATAGCGTTCGCCCTAGCTTGATCATTAATCAAGAGGAACTCGACTACATCAGCTTAAGTGAGGCCACTCGTAACCTCCCGTTTAAGCCTTCTAATCGGTGGGTTCGCTCGGTGATCAAGGGGAGAAGGACGAGTCCATTCATCTCGACAGACGCTTCGAAAACTGGAAATACAGTCCGTCTCCATCAGGAAGGACGGAGTGGCCGGACACGTGATTTCTTGGCGACAACTCTTCCTCGAACGGTGTTATCCACCGTCAATGCGGCCGAGAGTCCGACCGCTTTGCTTGCGCGCCGAGAAATGCAGTCTTGGCGTTTACTTCAGCTGGAGCCATCCGCTCTTCGAGCTTCGGATTCATTCACAGCACCGACTCAAATGGGTGCGGACGGCTCGCACTTGCCGGCAACTCTTTATCAGCTTGCCCGAACGGCAGCCCAGCGTCCAGACACTCCATCAGATGTTTATACCATCGTAAGTAATCGCCTTGCGGATCTGATAGAGGACGTCAAGCGCGTTAATGTCGAGCGTGACGATGCTCGTGAATTGCTAACTCTCACGGTCCGCGGCAAGGATGAGACAGTTCACCCTGCTCGCGCACTTTCCGATGGTACGTTGCGCTTTCTCGCGTTGACGGTATTGGAAGCGGATCCGAATGCCCGTGGAGTTCTCTGCTTTGAGGAACCCGAAAATGGCATTCACCCAGAGCGGATAACAGCAATGCTAGATCTCCTCCAAGACCTAGCGGTCAATACAGATGAAGCGGTTGGTGAGGACAACCCGCTACGCCAGGTCATCATTAATACACACTCACCGACGGTAGTTGCACAGGTTCCTGATGATAGCCTCCTCTTTGCTCACAGAGTTGAACAAGTAGTGGATAGTGAGCGGACTAGCACTGTAGTTCTTCGTCCGTTACCGGACACCTGGCGTGTCAGGGCAATGCCGGAAATTCAGCCAATTCCGCGTGGACTCATCGTGCGATTTTTGAATCCAGTCCGGCCTAATTTGGACGACACGCAGCACGATGCGTTCTCGCGATTCCAAAAAGTATACGAGCGAGATGATATTGCTCAACTACTCCTTTGGCCTCAGCTCGCAAAGGGACGCCGGTAATGGAGCTTACGTATACTTTACTTGGCGACGGACCAACTGATCAAAAGCTACAGCCACTCGTCAGGTGGGTCCTACGCAACAGTACGAATCGTGCAATTTCAGGGTTCTGGGCGGATCTTTCTATTGCGCCTTCCCGTCCTCGTACGACCCGCGAACGCATCGCGGCTGCGCTGGAATTCTACCCGTCTGATATCTTGTTCGTCCACCGGGATGCGGAAAGGATCTCGCTCCCGAACCGTATTGCGGAGATCCAACGCGTCATACCTGATAATACTGAAACCTCCGTCATCCCGCTTGTGCCTGTACGCATGACGGAAGCATGGTTCTTATCTGACGAGGCAGCTATCCGCACAGCGGCTAACAACCCGGGAGGCCGCGTCGACCTAGCTCTCCCTCCACTCCGCCGTTGTGAAGATTTACCGAATCCCAAGGAGATCCTGGCAACCGCCTTAGAGACTGCAAGCGATCTTCGGAGTAAGCGGCACCTGAATCGGTTCAATGTCGTCAATTCCGCGCACCGTGTCGCAGAGCTAACCGAAGATTTTTCAAGACTCCGTGTACTTCACTCGTTTGCAGAATTCGAGAGTGCGGTCCAAACGCTGGTGGCAGCTAAAGGCTGGTAGCTCCCGCCCAAGGCAGTTGGATTCGGCTTGAATGTGCTTTACACGGCATTCACGCAGGAGGCCCGCCACTCGCCAAGCACATCGCCCGCCGAAGGTCCACGACCTCCAGCGGGCGATTCACATCCCCAAACCAGCGCACTTGCTCACGTCACCATCACCCCCTCCACCGCGCACAGCAACTCGTCCCCCTCCCACGGCACAGGCAGCAGCCGCCCCACCCGCAGCCGCCGCGCCCACCACAGGTCCGCCTCCTCCGGCTGGCTGACCAGCGCCACCACCCCCACCGCCTCCGTCCGCGGATCGTCCCGCAGCCGCCGCACCGTCATCCAGCCGTTGTCGCGCGGGTCGCGCACGTCCACCACGACCGCGTCCGGCGGGAACATCCCCGCCATCTCCGTGGGCAGCTCCCCCGCGGGCGGCTCGATCACGGTGAAGAGCGAGCGCAGCAGCATCCCGCGGATCGCGTTGCGCAACGGCTCCTCCGCGATGGCGAGCACCACCGTGGGACGCCGCGTGGCCTCCTCCCAGACCGCGTCCACGATCTGCTCGATGGTGGCGGGCGGGACGCCGGTGTTCGGCCGGGGACGGTTCATCGGTTCCTCCGCAGCAGTCCGGTGATGCGGACGGCGCGAACCGCCGCCTCCGCGCGCGCGGCGCCCTGCCCCGCACCCGCATTCCCCTCGGCCCCGCGGTCCACCGCCTGAGCGCGCCAGGCAGGACGCACGGCAGCCGTCCAGCGCAGCGGCACCGGGATGTGGTCGATGGGAGAGCGCACGCCGTTCATCTCACCCCTCCGTGATCCGTTCCACCAGGTCCAGCAGCCCGTCCGGATCGAACGGGACCGCGACCAGGCAGTCCACCTCGAACTCCCGCGCCCGGCGTCGATCCGCCTCGCGCGGCGCCGACACCAGCCCCAGCACCGGCACCCCGTCCGTCCGCGCGTCCTCGCGGAGCCGGCGCACCGCCGCCCACCCGTCCGGCGTGCGCACGTCCGCCAGCACCGCGTCCGGAGCGGCAGCCTCCACCGCGTCCGCAGACAGCTCCCCCGAGAATGGCTCCACCACCGTGCACAGCGACCTCACCAGCGCCCGCCGCGACGAGTCGCGCAGCGCCTCGTCGCCGATGGCGAGCAGCACCGTGGGGCGGCGCTCCGTCTCCGCCCACACCACGTCCACGATCCGCTGGATCACCGCGGCCGGGACCTTCCCTCCGCGCGCGTAGGGGAGGCTCACCGTCCCCCCTTGAGCAGCCCAGAAAGCTTGTTCGGGCGCTTCATCGCCTCCGCCCACAGGTCCCCCACCTCCGCCACCCGCTCCGGCACCGTGTCCATGGTGAACGCCTTGAGGCTCAGATCGTCCGTCAGCTCGTCCCAGCGGAGCGGCGTGGAGACCGTGGCCCCCGGCTTCGCGCGCACCGCGTACACCCCCGCCACCGTCTTTCCCAGGATGTTCTGGAGGTAGTCCACGTACACCGTCCCCCGCGGCCGGCGGCGCGTCATCCGCTCCACGGTGGCGGCCTCCGGGTGGAGCGCCGCGACCCGCGTGGCGACGATCTGGGCCACCAGCGTGGCGGCCTCCAGCGGCGTCCGGGGCGGGAGGGGGAGGTAGATGTGCAGCCCGGAGGAGCCCGACGTCTTCAACGCGCCGTGAAGGCCGAAGCGGTCCAGCTCCTCGCGGACCCAGCGGGCCACCTGGATCACCCGGCGGAAGCTCGCGCCGGGGCCCGGGTCCAGGTCCAGGATGGTGTAGTCGGCGAAGTCCAGCCGCCCGACCCGCGAGTGCCACGGGTCGTAGGAGACCGCTCCCAGCTGGATGGTGTGGAGAAGCGTGGCCAGGCTGCCGCCCACGAAGCGGCGCTGCGACGCGCCGCCCTCGCTCACGATCGTCTCCACCCGCACCCCCGGCGGCACCTCGTCCGGCGCGGACTGCTGGTAGAACGCCTCGCCCCCGATTCCGTCGGGGAAGCGCCTCAGCACCAGCGGCCGGTCCTTCATGGAAGGGAGGATATATTGCGCCATCCGGGCGTAATAAGCCAGGAGGTCCCCCTTGGTCCGCTTGGGACGGGTGAAGAACGCCTTCCCCAGGTTGGACACCTCCAGCCGCCCCCCCGCCAGCTCCAGCACCCCCTCGCCCCCCGCCGCCCGCACCGCCTCCACCTGCCCAACCACGTCCACCGCCCCCTTCCCCGCCCCGCGCCGCGCCCGCTTCTTCGCCCCGCCCGTCCGCGCCGCCCCGACACCCGCACTCGCCGTCTCCGCATCCACCTCGCCCACCGCCGACGACGACGCGGCCGGACCCACCGGCTCCCGCACCACGTCCCGGGCGTCCTTGTCGTCGCGCACCCCCAGGAACACCGGCTGCCGGAGCCTGCCCTCCGCCGTCCACTGGTTGAAGCGCACCTCCACCACCACCCGCGGCGACACCCAGTGCGCCGGCTGGTTGGTCTGCACCCGCGCCGAGAAGGGCGGCGTCTTCCGCTCCAGCGGCCCCAGCCGCCGCGCCATGTCCACCAGCCCCTTGCGTGTGAACCCCGTGCCCGTGTGCCCGGCGTAGACGAACTTCCCCTCGCCGTCGTAGTAGCCAAGCAGCAGCGCGCCGATGTGCTGCCGCGAGTTGCGCGGCTCCGTCCACCCGCCCACCACGAACTCCTGCCGGTGCTCCAGCTTCAGCTTGCGCCAGGCGGAGGAGCGCTCCCCCGGCGTATACGTCGCGTCCGTGCGCTTCGCCACCACACCCTCCCACCCCTCCGCCCGCCCCCGCTCCAGCAGCGCGTCGCGGTCCGCCGTCGTCTCCCCCAATCGCAGACGCTCCGTCGTGCGGCCGCGCAGCAGCGCCTCCAGGGCGGTGCGCCGGTCCGTCCACGGCGCCGCCGTCCACACCTCGTCCCCGTCCAGCAGCACGTCGAACACCACCAGCGACACCGGCGCGTCCGCCGCCCCCCGGCGGATCTCCCGGTCGTCGTCCTGGTGCATCCGCCCCTGGATCTCCCCGAACCGCCCCGGCCGCCCCCCTTCCGATACCGCCACCACCTCGCCATCCAGCACCACGGGCCGCCCCACTTCGGCCGCGAGTGCTCGCAGCGCGTCGGCCGCTTCCGGGAACTGCCGTGCCTTGTCGTTGCCGTTGCGCGTCAGCAGCACCGCCGAGTCCGCCGTGGCGAAGGCGAGCACCCGGATGCCGTCGTACTTGGGCTCGAAGGTCCACCCCTCGCCCCCGGGCGCCTGCGCCGCCGGCGTGGCCAGCATGGGCCGAAGCGAGGAAAGGTCCGGGAGCGCCGTCTCCTCGTGCTTCGGCTGCCGGGCCGGGGCCGGCGCGCCCGGCTTCGCGCGGTTGGAGCGCCAGGTGCGCCTGCCGCCCTTGCCCGCCGCGATTTCCTCCATCGTCCGTCCCGAATCCACCGACGTGGCCGCCTCCGCCGTCAGGTCGCGCGCCGGGTCCGCCGTTTCGTCGTCGTGCTTCACCAGCAGCCACTGCGGCTTGCCGTCCTCCTCGTCGCCCCGGCGCGTCCGCACCAGCGCCCACGAGCCGCGCAGCCGCTCGCCGTGAAAGGTGACGGAGACCCTGCCGCGCCGATGCGCCGCCAGCAGCGCCCGCCCCGGGTCCTTCTCCGGCGCCGCGTCGTCCACGGTGTAGGTGCCGCGGTCCCAGAGCATCACCGTGCCGCCCCCGTACTCCCCGCGGGGGATGGTCCCCTCGAAGGCGTTGTAGTCCATGGGGTGGTCCTCCACCTCCACCGCCAGACGCTTCACCGCCGGGTCCAGGCTGGGCCCCCTGGGGACCGCCCAGCTCTTCATCACCCCGCCCGCCTCCAGGCGCAGGTCGTAGTGGAGGTGGCTGGCCGCGTGCTTCTGCACCACGAAGGCGAGCCCGGCGGCCGCGCCGCGGCCCGGGGCCCCGCGGGGCTCCGGCGTCCTGCGGAAGTCGCGCTTTCGCCGGTACTCGGCGAGGGAGGAGCCGGGCATGCGTCAGGCGCTCTTCCGCTTGGCCGTCTTCTTGGCGGCCGGCGCGGACGCCGCCTTCTTCTTCGCCGCCGCGGGCTTCGCGCCGCCTTTCTTTTCCAGGCTCTTCTGCAGGCGCTCCATCAGGTCGATGACCCCCGTGGGCTCCGGCTCCGCCGCCTCCTTGAGGACCACCTTCTTGCCCTTGAGCTTGGCGTTGATGATCCGCTGCAGGTTGGCGTGGTACTCGTCCTTGTACTTGGCCGGCTCGAACTCGCCGGTGAGGCTGGTGACCAGCTGCTCCGCCATCTTCAGTTCCTGCGGGCGGATCCCGTCCGCGACCGGGAACGAGAACTCGGTCTGCTCCACCACCTCGCTCGCGAAGCGCATCAGGTCCAGCACCAGCGCCTCCCCCACCACCTTCACGCCGGCCAGGTACTGCTTCTGCCGCAGGGTGATGGTGCCGATCCCCACCGTCCCCGTCTCCCGCATGGCCTCGCGGAGGAGCGCGTACGCCTTGCCGCCCTGGCCGGTGGGCACCAGGTAGTAGGGCTTCTCGAAGTAGCGCGGGTCGATCTCGTCCTCGCGCACGAAGTCCTGGATGTCGAAGGTCTTGGAGGTGGCGAGCGCCGCCTTCTTGAAGTCGTCCTCGCTCAGCACCACGAACTTCCCCTTCTCGTACTCGAAGCCCTTCACCACCTGGTCCCAGGGGACCGGCTCGCCCTTCCTGTCCTTACAGACCCGCTCGTAGCCCAGGGGGCAGTGGTCCTTCTCGCGGAGGAGCTTGAAGCTGATCCCCTCCTCGCGCACCGCGCTGTGCAGACCGACCGGGATGTTCACCAGGCCGAAGTTGATGCTGCCCTTCCAGATGGTGCTCGCCATGGGTGCCTCGGGTGTCGTACCGTGTCCCGTCTCAGGGGATGGGGCCAAAAGCAAATCGGATGCCGCCGCATCGCCTAAATAGGCTTTAGGCATGATGTTACGAGTTACGTATCGCGTAACAAAGCTTTCGTCGGGGCACGCGAAGTGCTATGTTGTGGAAGCCCTTGGAACCGCCGACCCGGGTGAGAGATGATCGCGCTTCCCAGCACCGAACCCCCGCGCAGCCCGGGGCAGCTCCTCAAGGACGCGCTGCAGGGCTCCGCCGACGCCCAGGACCTGCACGCCGTGCGGCTGGGGATCTCGCGCCGCAGGCTCAACGAGATCCTCAACGAGCGCCGCGGCGTCACCGCCGACTCGGCGCTGCGGCTGGCCCGCTACCTGGGCACCACGCCGGAGTTCTGGCTGGAGGCGCAGACCGCGCACGACCTGGCGGAGGCCTGCCGCGATCGCCGGCTGATGCGCGAGATCGAGGGGATCGTCCCGCTGCGCTCCGCCGGCTCGCGCCCGCACGGCGTGCTCCGGCTGGTGGGCGCCGCGGACCCCGGGGAGGCCGGAGAGGCGCCCGCCGCCGCGGACGCGCCCCCGCCGGAGGGCGAGGCCGACGCCGCCCTGCGGCGCGAGATGGAGCTGCTGAGGGCCGCGGTGGCGCGGCAGGGGCGCGAGCTGAGAGAAGCGGCCATGCTCAGGGAGTTCCTGCGGGGAAAGGGCCTCCTGCGGGAGGCCGAGCGGTACGCGCGGGTGAAGTCGTCGCTGCAGGGGATGGAGCCCGAGGGAGAACCGGCCGCCGCGCGGGAGGACTGAGCGGCGGCGAGCGGGCCGCGCGCCGTGCTTGCCCGGCGGGGCCGCCGCGGCGTAGATTGCAGCTCTCCCCGTCGCGCCACGGCTCCCCCGGCGCGCTCCCGTCCCCGGCGGCCAAACACGCCGAACAGGCGACATGTCCCACGTCATCGCCATCGCCAACCAGAAGGGCGGGGTCGGCAAGACCACGACCGCGGTCAACCTCGGCGCCAGCCTGGCCGCGGCGGAGCTGCGCACGCTCATCATCGACCTGGACCCGCAGGGAAACACCACCAGCGGGCTGGGCGTGGACCCCTACGAGCAGAGCGCCTCCCTGTACAGCGTGCTGCTGGACATGGCGCCGCTGGGAATGGCCATCTCGCGCTCCGTGCACCTTCCCCTGCTGGACGTGGTCCCCACCACGGTCGACCTGGCCGGCGCCGAGGTGGAGCTCCCCGAGATGCCCGAGTGGCAGCTCCGCCTGCGCGGCGCGCTCGCCAGCCTGCGGGGGCTCTACGACTACGTCCTGCTGGACTGCTCCCCTTCCTTCTCCGTGCTCACGCTCAACGCCCTGAGCGCCGCCGACTCGGTGCTCGTGCCCGTGCAGGCCGAGTACTTCGCGCTGGAGGGACTGTCGCAGTTCACCGACCTGGTGCGCGTCGTCCGGCAGCACCTCAACCCGGGGCTCCGCGTGGAGGGCGTGCTGCTCACCATGGTGGACCCGCGCCTCGGGCTCACGCGGCAGGTGACGGACGAAGTCCGCAGGCACTTCGGCGCCGAGCTGCTTCAGACGGTGATCCCCCGCAACGTCACCCTGGCCGAGGCGCCGGGGTTCGGCAAGCCGGTGCTCACCTACCGGATCGACTCCGCCGGCGCGCAGGCGTACCTGGCCCTCGCCCGCGAGATCATCGGCCGCACGCGCGCCCCGCGCATGCCCCGGCGGGCCGCCGGCTGAGCATTCCGGCGGCACGCGGCGGGTTCTTCCCGTTCCTTTCCGATACCTTCCGTTACACCATTTTCGGCCCCCGCGGGACGATTCTCCGCGCCCCCATTCAGCCACCGGAAAGCAAGTGCCGCCCCCGCATCAACTTACACGTAAACCTTTACTATACTTGTACTTAACGTAATCGTCACAACCCGTTGACGCACCCGGTCTACCGCCCTATACTTGTCGGGCCGAGAACAGCACACCGCATCTCCCTGAAGTCCCGATCCCTCTCGTTCTGCGCTTCGAACGTTCCTTCTTTCGGTCCCGCCCGGGGGTTTTCAAGATGGCAGATCTGCGTCCGGTCACGTTGAGCCTCGACCTTCCGTCCGACGTCGCCGCACAGGTGGAGGCGCTTCAGCGGGAGCAGCCGGAGGTCCTGAGCCAGGGACTTCGCTACGTGGTGCTCCGGCGCGAGATCTTCAACGTGCTCGCCACCGCCGGAGCGGGGCGCCTGGAGCCGAGGCTGTTGACGTAGTCGCAATGGGAGCGTATTAGTTGGTGTGGGGACAATGCCGCTGCTACGCTCCCGACCCCATGCCGCAACTCGAAGCAAACGAGCTCAGGACCCGGTACACAGACTGGTGCTCGGCGCGCATTGCCGAGCACCTGCTGGCCATGTCGCCGGAAGAGGTGTTCCTGCTCAGCGAGAGGGGCACCCGCAGCGACGAGACCCCGGCGCCGGACGAGGCGGCGGGGTCGTTTGCATTGCACAGCCGGTACTCGCGCGCCGAGCAGAGCATCCGGGCGGCGTACCAGGAGCTGGGGCTTCCCGCGTTCGAGGAGTGGCTGGCCGAGTACGCGGCCGATCCGGCCCGGTTCGACGCGGACATCCTGGGGTTCCGCCGTGCCGCCGAGCGAGGAGATCGGCTTCCCCGTACAGGCACGTAGAGTGTAACTGCGGGTTCGGGCGTGTCCCCGGCTGGCGCCGGGGTCGGGCTTCGGCTCCGTAACGCACGAAACAACCGTGCGTTACGGAGTCGAGCCCCGGCAAACTGCCGCCGGGTCTCGCCCCTTCGGGCCGTAATCCCTCACGCGGGGCTCGCGCTGGCGTCCGCTGAGGGCCCCCACCCGGCTCGCTTAGGCTCGCCACCCTCCCCCAATTCTGGGGGAGGGCTTTCTGTCGTGCGGGGTTGTTGCCGTTGCGATCTGCGCAGGGAGGTCGGGGGAGGGTCCACAGGCGGTGCGTTTTTTCGAAGCCAGCGTGATCCAACCCTCGCGCGGAGGGCTGGCGAGTTTCGCACCGCCGGAGGAGCCTCCCCCGGCCGACCCCATACACTGCACCATCCGCAGCGCGCCCGTCGTTCCCTGCCCCGCCGAGCTGCGCTTCCGGACCGACGTTCAGCTGCCGGTCCTCACCCGCCCCGGAGGCTCCTCGCCGCGCTCGAAGGCGCTGACGTTGGCGAGCGTGGTGTCCGCGATGGCGTGGAGGGCTTCCTCGGTGAAGAAGCCCTGGTGCGCCGTAACCAGCACGTTGGGAAAGGTCAGCAGGCGCGCGAAGACGTCGTCAGCGATCACGTCGCCGGAGTGGTCCTCGAAGAACAGCTCCGCCTCCTCCTCGTACACGTCCAGCCCCAGCGCCCCGATCCTGCCGCGCTTCAGCGCGTCGATCACCGCGGGCGTGTCCACCAGCGCGCCGCGGCCCGTGTTGATCAGCATCACGCCGTCCTTCATGCGCGCGAGCGCGGCGGCATCGACCACGTGGTGGGTCTCGGGGGTGAGCGGGCAGTGCAGCGCGACCACGTCCGCCTCCGCGAACAGCGTGGCCAGGGGAACGTAGCGGGCGCCCAGCGCCTCCACCTCCGGCCGGGGGTACGGGTCCGCCGCGAGCAGCCGGCAGCCGAAGCCGGCCATGATGCGCGCGAACGCCTCGCCGATCTTTCCCGTCCCCACCACGCCCACGGTCCGGCCGTGCAGGTCGAAGCCCAGCAGCCCGTCCAGGGAGAAGTTGCCCTCCCGCACCCGGTTGTACGCCCGGTGGATCTTACGGTCCAGCGCCAGGATCAACCCCACGGCGTGCTCCGCCACCGCGTAGGGCGAATAGGCCGGGACGCGCGTCACCACCATCCCCAGCTCCCCGGCCGCGCGGAGGTCCACGTGGTTGAACCCCGCCGAGCGCAGCGCCACCAGCCCGGTCCCGCCCTCCGCCAGCGTCCGGAGCACCCCGGCCGAGAGCTGGTCGTTCACGAACGCGCATACCGCCGGGAAGCCGCGCGCGAGCGGCGCGGTCTCCGGGGTGAGGCGCGGCTCCAGGAAGACGAGCTCGTGTCCGTGGGACGCGTTGGCCGCCTCGATCGACTCCCGGTCGTAGCGTTTGGTGCTGAAGACCGCGATCCTCATGCGTCCGCTTCACCCTCCGGCACCAGGAACCACGCCACCGCCTCGCGGGCGATGTCCGCCGGGACCGTGTGGCCGCCTTCGAACTCGTGGTAGGTCACGTCGTACCCGGCGCGGCTCACCCGCGGGACGATCCTGCGGCTGCACGCGTCGATGGGGAGCACCCGGTCCGCGGTGCCGTGGAAGATGAACAGGCGCGGCGCTCCCTCCTGCCGGGCGGGCGCCATGAAGCCGGCGGAGAAGGCGATCACGCGGGTGAACAGGCCGCCGTTCATGGTCCCCATGGAGAACGCGTACGAGGCCCCGTCCGAGAAGCCGCCCACCGCGAGTCGCTCCGGGGCCACCGCCACCCGCCCGAACGCCTCGCCCAGGGCGTGGTCCAGCGCCTCCACGTCGGGGCCGTAGCCGCCGCGCATCACGTCCCACGTCTGGTGGGCCGAGTCGGTGGCGAGCAGCAGCATCCCCGACATCGTCCGCCAGCGGCATCAGCGCGGCCAGCCCGTTCCGCGCGTCGCCTCCGGCCCCGTGGAACATCACCGCCAGCGGCGGCGCCTCCCCGGCGCCCCCGGCCACCCGGGAAGAACCCGGGGAGCAGGTTGCGGGCCGCCGCGCCACGCACCACCCGCATGAGGGATTCCGGCCCGCAGGGGAGAGACCCGGCGGGGTAGTTTCCGCCGGGGCTCGACTCCGTTACGCACAGTTTTATCGTGCGTTACGGAGCCGAAGCCCGACCCCGGCGCCAGCCGGGGGCATGCCCGCACCCCTCCTTTCCGTTCTCAGTACGAACGAAAAACCCCACCGCAACCAGTGCGGCGGGGTCGTCCCGTTCCCCTTCTTCAGTTCAGCTTACCGCGCGACCGCAAAACCCGTGACCGCGAGCGACGGCTGCGTGGTGAAGGCGTGCGCCACGGCCAGCCCGTCGGAGGCGGTGGTCACCGGCACGCCCAGGAGCCAGAGCGCCGTCGCCGCCGTGTCCATGGTGCGGATCCCGTCGGCCAGCTGGGTGCCGCCGCGGACGCCCTTGCCCCAGGTGATCCAGGGGATGGTCACGTCGCGCGGGTCGCTGCTGCCATGGTTCCAGCCGTGCCCGCCGTGGTCCGCGGTGACGATCACGGTGTAGTTCCCCTTGCCGAACGCCCGGTCCGACGCCTCCAGCACCGACTCCACCGCGTCGTCGGCCTGGCGCACCGCGCGGCCGTACATCCACCCCATCCACCCCCAGAAGTGCCCCGCGTAGTCCGGCTCCCCGATGTGCACGAACATCAGGTTGGGCCTGTCGGTCTCCAGGTACGCCTCCACCTGGCGCACCGTCTGGGCGGCGGTCAGCTTGCCCGTCCGGGGGGAGTTGACGTGGCTCAGCGACTGCGGCACCTCCAGGTGGTGGAACTTGGTCTTGCTGAAGAACGCCGCCGTCTTCAGGCCGCGCGCGTGCGCCGCCGCGAAGATCGTGGGCACCTCCACCACGCCGTGCGTCTCGGTCTCGTCCGTGTTCCAGGTGATGCCGTGGTCCGCCGGCTCCACCCCGGTGAGCATGGAGGTGTGCGACGGGAGCGTCTTGCTGGGCATGATGGTGCGCGCCGCCAGCGTGTAGCTCCCCTCGCGCATCAGCCGCTGGAGCGTCCCCGCGCGGAAGCGGCGGATGGCGTCGGGGCGCAGCCCGTCGAGCGAGATCACCACCACGTGCTGCGTGAAGCCGCCGTGGAACGGGGTGGTCACCGAGGGCGTGCCCGGGTTCGCGGGCGTCACCTCGGCCCTGAAGTCGAAGCGCGCCAGGTCGTCCAGGTCGAATTCCGCCGGCCACGAAAAGGCGCCCAGCACGACCACGGACGACAGCACGGACAGCGCCCGGACGGGGATGCGGCGTCGAAGGGTAGGCATGGGCTTTCCTCCAGCTCGGGGGCGGGGCCGCGCGGCAGCGAGCCCGTGGAGCAGGCGCGGGAGAGCGCCGGCCGGCACGGGAGGCCACGATCTATCTTTTTCGCGTGTAATAACTTAACACATCGGGAAAAGTTCCGGTAGACGGACGGGTGGCAACGCCCGGCCTTCGAGACTTGCCGCCGCGGAGACAAAAAGAAGAGGCGCCCCGGCGTGTGCCGGGGCGCCTCGTGCCGCCAGGTGCCGCGCGCCGCCTCAGTCGGCGGCAACGTCCAGCGGGGTCTCCGCCTCGACGGCCTCGGCCAGCTGGAGCGGGAGCACCGAGACCTTCTTGCGGTCCTTGTCCAGGCGGCCGAACTGCACGTGGCCGTCGACGAGCGCGAAGAGGGTGTCGTCGCTCCCGATGCCGACGTTCTGGCCCGGGTGCAGCTTGGTGCCGCGCTGGCGCATGATGATGTTGCCGGCGCGGACGAACTCGCCGCCGAACTTCTTCACGCCCAGGCGCTGCGCGTTCGAATCGCGGCCGTTGCGGGTCGAGCCGCCGCCCTTCTTATGTGCCATGGCCGGTCTCCTTAGCCCAGGTTGATCTCGTTGACGCGGACCTCGGTGAACTTCTGCCGATGTCCCTGCTTGCGCCGGTAGTTCTTGCGCCGCTTGTGCTTGAAGATGATGATCTTCTCGCCCTTGCCGTGCCGGAGCACCTCAGCCGTCACCGCCGCGCCGGAAACCAGGGGGGCGCCGACCTTGACCTGGTCGCCCTCGGCGCCGAGGAGGATGTCCTCGAAGCGAAGGGTCTCACCCGGCTCGATGTCGACGGACGGAATGCGAAGCGTCTTACCCGGCTCGGCCCGGAACTGCTTGCCGCCGGTGCGGATGATGGCGTACATGGTTGGTTGGACTCCCGTGATTCGGACAAGAACCGAAACAAATGCAAGCTCTGAATATCACCGTAAACCGGGACTCTGTCAAGCGGACGCCAGCTCGGACCCCGCGTGAGGGATGCGAGCGCGAAGCGGCGAGCCCCGCGGCAGTTTGCGGGGCTCGCCTACGTTGCAAACGGTAGTATCGTTTGCTACGGAGCCGCAGCCCGACCCGGCGCGAGCCGGGGCACGCCCGAACCGTCGCTGCTTCCCTACCCCAGCGCGTACTTCTGCGTCAGGTCCTGGCTGGACGATCCCGAAACGATCTTGTAGTCGTCCTGCCGGAGCAGCGGGTCGTCGCGCAGCGTCACCTTGATCTTGGTCTCGCGGTCCAGCCGCTTGGCGAAGTCGCGCTCCTCCTCCAGCACGTAGAGCGCCACCTCCGGGTGCACCCGGGCCACGAGCGAGCGCTCCTTGCCGTCGGTGGCGGCGCGGCGCACCGCCCGCTCGATCCGCCGCACGATGGTCTCCGGGGTGAAGATGCGCCCGGTGCCGGAGCAGCAGGGGCACGCCTCGGTCTGCGACTGGTAGAGCGACTGGCGGACGCGCTGCCGGGTCATCTCGATCAGCCCCAGCTCCGACACCTGGAACGCCTTGGTGCGGGCGCGGTCGCGGGCCAGGTGCGTGCGCAGCTCCTGGAGGACGCGCTCCCGGTTCTGTTTGGACTCCATGTCGATGAAGTCGCAGACGATGATCCCGCCGGTGTCGCGGAGCCGGATCTGCCGGGCGATCTCCTTGGCCGCGTCCAGGTTGGTCTTGAGGATCGTTTTTTCCGGGTCCTTCTTGCCGGTGTAGCGCCCGGTGTTGACGTCGATGGAGACCAGCGCCTCGGTGGGCTCGATGATGATGTAGCCGCCCGAGGGGAGCGTCACCCTGCGCTGGAAGGCCTCGTGGATCGCCTTCTCGATCCCCAGCGCGTCGAAGAGCGGCACCGGCTCCTCGTACAGGTGCACCCGCTCCACCAGCGTGGGGTCCACCAGTTCCAGGTACTTGACCACCTCGGCGTGGACGTCGCGGCTGTCCACCGTCAGCGAGTCCACCTTCTGTGAGAACAGGTCGCGGATGATCCCGGCCGTGAGCTTCGCCTCGCGGTGCACCGGCGCGGGGGCGCGGCCCCGCTTGGCCCGCTTCTGGATCTGCTTCCACGTCCCCATCAGCGAGTTGAGCTCGCGCTGGAAGGTCTCCTGCGTGAGCTCCTCGCCCACGGTGCGCACGATGACGCCGCCGGCGCCCTCCGGCAGGATCCCCCGGGCGAGCGCGCGCAGGCGGGACCGCTCCTCGCGGTCCTCGATCTTGCGCGACACGCCCACGTGGTCCGAGGGCGGGGGCATGAACACCAGGAAGCGGCCGGGGAGCGAGATGTTCGCCGTGACCCGCGGCCCCTTGGTGCTGATGGGCTCCTTGGAGACCTGCACCACCAGCTCCTGCCCCTTCTTGACCACGTCCTGGATGGGCGGGTAGCGGCGGGAGCGCCTGCGGTCCCCCTCCTCCTCGTCCTCTTCCTCGGCGGCGCCGGCGGCCCCGCCGCCGTTGGTCTCCTCCTGGGCCACGTCGGAAACGTGCAGGAAGGCCGCCTTCTCCGTGCCGATGTCGACGAAGGCCGCCTGGATCCCGGGGAGGACCGCGTCCACCTTGCCCAGGTAGATGTCGCCCACCATGCGCCCCGCGTCGGGGCGGTCCACCATCAGCTCCACCAGGACGTCGTCCTCGAGGATGGCGACGCGCGTCTCCTTGGCGGTCGTGTTCATCAGGATCTCGCGCTTCACGCCGCCCCCTTCCCCGCGGCGCGGGAGGGGCACGGCCGCTCCACGCACGATCTTCCCGGGCGGGCGCACCCGGGCGCCCGCCGCTCCTTGGATGTATGCATCCGACACCTTCTTCCGTGCGCCCGCCTGCGCGGGCGCGGCACACGGCCCGCCGTGCCGGCGATCTGCCGGCTCAGGATGCCCCGGTCCGGGACGGACGTCGCGTCCCGGCGCGCACTGGCTGCCCCGCCCTCGGGCGGTGGCGTGCGTGCCGGCGAGCGGCGTTCCCCCGGGGCCGGTGCGGCACCCGTCGGGCTCTCAGTGAGACAGCTCCTTGAGGAGCTGACGGGCGATCACCAGGCGCTGGATCTCGCTCGTCCCCTCCCCGATCTCGCAGATCTTGGCGTCGCGCATCATGCGCTCCACCGGGTACTCCTTGGTGTAGCCGTAGCCGCCGTGGATCTGCACGGCCTTGGTGGTCGCGCGCATGGCCAGCTCCGAAGCGAACAGCTTCGCCATGGCGGCCTCCTTGGTGTACGGCTTTCCGTTCTCCTTGAGCCAGGCGGCGTGGTACACCAGGTGCTTCGCCGCCTCGATCTCGGTGGCCATGTCGGCCAGCATGAACTGGATCCCCTGGAACTCGGTGATCGCCTTGCCGAACTGCTTCCTTTCGGTGGCGTAGCGCACCGCCTGCTCGAAGGCGCCCTCGGCGATCCCCAGCGAGAGCGCGGCGATGCCGATGCGCCCCGCGTCCAGCGTCTTCATGAAGTTGACGAAGCCCATCCCCACCTCGCCCAGGACCTGGTCGTCGGGGACGAAGGCGTTCTCCAGGATCAGCTCCCGGGTGTCGGAGGCCCGCCACCCCATCTTGTCCTCCTTTTTGCCGGCGCGGACGCCTTCCACGAAGGGAAGGTCGTCCGAGTGGCCGATCCCCAGCTCGCGCGCCCTTTCCAGGTCGGTCGTGGGCTTGGCGACGATGAAGGAGGTGATCCCCTTGTTCCCCTTTTCGCGGTCGGTGACGGCGGTGGCGACGAACACCTCGCCGACGCCCGCGTGGGTGATGAAGATCTTGCTCCCGTTGATGAGCCATCCGCCGTCCTGCCTGACGGCCACGGTCTGCGTGCCGCCGGCGTCCGAGCCGGCACCGGGCTCGGTGAGCCCGAAGCCGCCGAGCACCTGCCCGGAGGCGAGCAGCGGGACGAAGCGCTCCTTCTGCTCCTGCGTGCCGAAGTTGACGATGGGGGAGGTCCCCAGGGTGGTGTGCGCGGACACCGTGATGGCGTGCGAGGCATCCACCTTGGCCAGCTCGTGGATGACGATCATGTAGGCGATGCCGTCCATCCCCGTCCCGCCCAGCTCCTCGGACCACGGCACGCCGAAGAGCCCCAGCTCGGACATCTTCTTGACGTTCTCCCAGGGGAACTCGCTGTTCTGGTCGAGCTCTCCGGCCACGGGTGCGATCTCGTTCTGGGCGAAATCGCGAACCATGTCGCGGATCATCAGGTGGTTCTCGTCGAAGTAGCGTTCCATGATCGTCCGATGTGGGGCGGCGCGTCGGGCGCGAAAAACGGTGGAATCTAAGCCCGCGCGCGCCGCCCGGAAAGTGACCCCGGGGGCCGCGGAGGGTCGGTCACACCCGCGCCTCGCCCGCCTCCTCGCCCGTCGCCTCGCGGATCGCCTGCAGGAACGCTTCGCCGTACTGCCGCATCTTGGCGGGCCCCACCCCGGGCACGTCCAGCATTTCCGCCTCGTCGCGCGGGGCGTGCTTCGCCAGCTCCACCAGCGTGCGGTCGGCGAAGACGCAGTACGGCGGGAGCTTGGCCTGCTTGGCCAGCTCGGTGCGCAGCGTCCGCAGCCGCCCGTACAGCTCCGCCTCGCGCGCGTCGGCGGGGCCGGGGCGGTCCTCCGCGCGCTTCGCGCGCCGCTCGCGCCGGGCGGGCGCGCGCTCGCCCGCGGCGCCGCCGGCGGCCGGGTGGTCGGGGGCGTGGCGCTTCATCACCTCCAGGAAGGGATGCCCGAACTTTTCCAGCGTCTTCTGCCCCACGCCGGGAACGGCGAGCATGTCCTCGGGGGTGGCGGGGCAGCGCGCGGCGAACGCCTTGAGCACCGAGTCCGGGAACACGAAGTAGGGCGGGATGCCGGCCCGGAGCGCCACCTGCTTGCGCACCTCGCGCAGCTCGGAGAACAGCGTCTCCTCCTGCTCGGAGGGGGGCGCCTCGTCCGCGGCGGCGGAGCGGCGGCGCGGCTCGCCCATCCCCACCGCGGCGGCCACGGTCGCCAGGACTCCCCCGCCCTTCCCCTTGACGCAGTTGTCGCAGGCGCCGCATTCGTCCATGGCCGCGGCGTCGCCGAAGTAGCGCAGGATGAAGCCGCGCCGGCACCCCTCGGCGTAGGCGTAGCGCTGCATCTCCTGGAGCTTGCGGGTGTCCCGCTTCTTCTTGGCCTCCAGCCCCTGCCAGTCGATGGCCAGGCGCTGCACGGGCGTGGAGCGGTCCAGCACCACGATTCCCTCGCCGCTCCACGCGCTCCACTCGATGAAGCCCTCGGCCTCCAGGGCGTCCAGCAGCGGGGCGACGCGGTTGCGGGGCCCCAGGTCGCGCCACTCCAGGTCGGCGCCGCGGTACACGGCCTCGCCGCGGCCGGCCTTCCACAGCTGCCGCAGGAGCGCGACCTCGTCGTCGCGGCCGGCCTCGCCCAGCTCGCGGGTGATGCGCTGCGGCGTGGCGATGAGCCGCACGCGCACGGAGGCGCCGCCGGCGGGGCTGGTCCGCGCCAGCCCGTAGTCCTGGAGGATGCGCAGCGCCGAGAACACCTGCCGGTCGCCCTTGAGCCCCAGGGTCGCCGCGAGCTCCTGGACGGGGATGCTGAACAGCCCGGAGGAGTCCATCCCGGTGCGCAGCCCCTTCATCACGTCCTCCACGGTCTTCCGCGGCGGGTTGCTCTGCTCGATGAAGAACTCGTGCGTGAACCGGTCGGGGTAGGCGTGCAGCAGCACGCACTCCGAGGGCTCGCCGTCGCGCCCGGCGCGCCCGGCCTCCTGGTAGTACGCCTCCAGGTTGCCGGGCATGTTGTAGTGCACGACGATGCGCACGTCGGACTTGTCGATTCCCATGCCGAAGGCGTTGGTCGCCACCACCACGGGGACCTCGCCCTTCATGAACGACTCCTGGATCCGCTTGCGCTCGCCGTCCACCAGCCCGGCGTGGTAGCCCACTGTGCGCGTGCCCACGCCGTTGAGCAGCGAGGTGAGCGCGTCCACGCTCTTGCGGGTGGAGGCGTAGACGATGGAGGAGCCTTCGCGGCCGCGCAGGAGCTTGAGGAGGAGGCGGTCCTTTTCGGAATCGTTCTTCGCCCGCAGGACGTGCCAGTTCAGGTTGCGCCGGTCGAAGCCGGTGACCAGCACTTCGGGGTCGCGCAGGTCGAGCTGGCGGACGATGTCGCGCCGCACCTCCTCGGTTGCCGTGGCCGTCAGCGCGGCGACGGGCGGGTTGCCCAGCGCCTCGCGCACGCGACCCAGCCGCAGGTACGACGGGCGGAAGTCGTGCCCCCACTCGGACACGCAGTGCGCCTCGTCCACGGCCAGCAGCGACACGTTCAGGCGGGCGAGCCGGTCCTGGAAGCTCTCGGCGTCGAAGCGCTCGGGCGCCACGTACAGCAGCTTGTACTGCCCCCGCTCGGCGCCGCCCAGGCGCGCGGCCATCTCGGAGCCGCTCAGCGTGGAGTTGATGAAGGTGGCCGGGAGCCCGCGGGCGTCCAGGGTGTCCACCTGGTCCTTCATGAGGCTGATGAGCGGGGAGACCACGAGGGTCACCCCCGGCAGCATCATGGCGGGGACCTGGTAGCACAGCGACTTGCCGCCCCCGGTGGGCATCACGGTGAGCGAGTCGCGGCCGGAAAGCACGTTGCGAATGGCCTGGTCCTGCCCCGGCCGGAAGTCCGGGTACCCCCAGCCCTGGTGCAGGACCTCGCGTGCGCGGTCGAGCGCCGGGTCGGCGGTGGTCTCGGCTGTGGGGGCTTCGAAGGCCATCTGCGGTCGGGAGAAGTTCACGAAGTGTCCGGGTTCCGTGGCGGCTGCCTGTACACGGATGGGGGCGGGAGGGTCCGCGGGCGGGACGCCCTGGGAGTCTCGGCACGCGCGGCGCCGGGCTTTCGCGCCCTGGCCACGGGGCGTCGGACGGCGCCGTCCGGCCCCGCACACCGTCCAGATTTCGTACACCCGCGGGAAAACCCGCGCGTCCGCTGCACGATCGGCCCGCCGCCGGCATGGAGCCGTACGATTCCTTTACACTCCACCCACCCCGCACGGACGGCGCAGGATCCCAACAAGCAACTGCACTGCAACAAGTTGCGTAACTCCGCCTGGATGGGCCCGGTCCCTGCCATGTACCGGACCCGACAGCGGCCGTGGCGCGGCGAGTGCCGTGCCCCCGTGCGGAAGAGCCGCAGGCCGAACACCCCCCCGGAGACACCATCCAATGAAGACCGTCCGCATCGCCCTCCCCGCAGCCGCCCTCCTCGCCTTCGCGGGCGCCGGCTCCGCGACCGCCCAGGACCAGACCGTGGGCTACGAGGTGCAGGCCGTGAGCGAGATCTCGTTCTCGGGCTCGCCGTCGCTCGTCATCGGCCAGGCGCTGGCGGGGACGGGGCTGACCTCGGCGAGCGCCACGGCCAGCTACGCCCTGACCACCAACCAGAGCGGGATGAAGATCACCGCGCAGCTCGGCGCGGCGCTCCCGGCCCACGTCACCCTTTCGGTGAGCCTGGAGGCGCCCTCCGGCGGGACGAGCGCCGGGACCGTGGCGCTCTCGGATGCCGTCGCAAAGGACGTGGTCACCGGGGTGTCCATGGTGAACGAGTCCGGGCTGGAAGTGGCCTACAAGCTGGCCGCGGGCGTGGATGCGGGCGTCGTGCCCGCCGGCACCGTGCAGGTGATGTACACGGTGACCGCCGCGATCTGATCCCTGCCGGCCGCGGTCCGGGGCGGGGCGACGGCGCCCCGCCCCTTATCGTTTCCCACCCGATCCATCTTCCGACGATCTCATGAACAGCCTGTCCGGGGCCGCCCTCGCGGCCGCGCTCCTCCTCGCCCCCCGCGCCCTGGGCGCGCAGATCACCGTCACCAGCGGCGCCGTGGAGGAGCGCGAGGCGCGCCCGGGCGAGAGCTACACGGGCACCATCCGCCTTCGCAACGTGGGCACGCGCCCCGAGGAGGCACGCGTCTACCGGACGGACTACGGCTACGACGCGGAGGGCCGCACCCGGTTCGGCGACCCGGGCACGGAGCCGCGGTCGAGCGCGGCGTGGACCACGGCCACCCCGGCGCGCGTGGTGGTGCCGCCGGGCGGCGAGGCCACGGTGGGGTACAGCGTCCGGGTGCCGGACTCGATTCCGCTCTCGGGGACCTACTGGAGCGTGGTGATGGTGGAGGGGGTGCCGGAGGCGCCGGACGCCGCGGGCGGGCGCCGCGCGGGCCGGGTGGAGGTGGGGGTGCGCCCGGCCGTGCGCTACGCCGTCCAGCTCGCCACCCACGTGGGCGGAACGGGGACGCGCCAGGTGGAGTTCGCCCGGGTGCGCGCCCTGGGCGCGCCGGGCGGGGCGAAGCGGCTGGAGTTCGACCTGGTGAACAGCGGCGAGCTGGCGTGCCGCCCCGAGCTCCGGGTGGAGCTGTTCGACGAGGCGGGGGCGCCGGTGGGGACCTTCACCCGCACGCGCGGGCTCTTCTACCCGGGGACCACGCTCCGCCAGGCCTTCGACCTGGGCGCGCTCCCCGCGGGAAGCTACCAGGCGCTGGTGGTCGCCGACGCCGGGGGCGAGAGCGTCTTCGGCGGGCAGTTCACGCTCCGGCTGTAGCCCCGGCATGCTCCGTCCCGGGGCGCTGCTGCTCGCGCTTCTCCTCGCCGCTCCCGCGGCGGCCCAGGCGCCCCGCCCGCTCGTGCAGCGGCAGGGCGCCGCCCGCGTTTCCACCCCGCCCGGGCGCGGCGTCACGGCCGCGTTCCTGGTGTCGCCCGCCTCGCCCGCGGGCGCGACGGTCCACGCCGAGGTGGAGGCCCCCGAGGGCTGGCGCACCGTCGCCGGGGGCGGCCCGCTGCGCGTGGGGCCCGGCGAGCGGCGCATGCAGCTGGTGAGCGTGGCGGTGCCGGCCGCCGCCGCCGCGGGCGCCTACTTCGTCCACCTGGCGGCCCGCTCCGGCTACGCCACCGGCCGCGACTCGGTGCGGGTGGAGGTGGCGGAGCACCGCGGCCTGGCGGTGCGGCTGCTCGCCGCGCCGCGCTTCGCGCCGGCGGGCGGCGCCTACGCGGCGGACTTCCTGGTCACCAACACCGGCAACGTGGAAAGCCGGGTCCGGCTCGCCGCCCGCGGCTCGCACGGCCTCCCCGCCCGCGCCGACTCGGCCCTGCTGCGCCTCGCCCCCGGCGCGAGCCGCGAGGTGCGGGTGTCGGTCTCTACGCGCGGCGTGGACCACGGCTTAATTCACGAGGTGCGGCTGGTGGCGAGCGACGCGGCGGACACGGTTTCCGCCACGGCGTCCGGACGCGTGGAGCTGGTTCCCGGGGGGAGCGCCCGCCCCGGCCGCATCCCCGCGGAGCTGGCGGTGCACGCGGCTGCGCTGGGAGGCCCGGGGCTCCCGCTCTCCCTGGCGGGCTCGGGGGCGCTCCCCGGCGGGAGCGGGATGCGGGTGGACTTCGACTTCCGCGGCGGCGGCGCGGGGCTGGTGGGGGGCGCGGCCATGGACCGCTACGCCGCCCGGCTCCGCGGCAGGGGCTTCGACCTGTTCCTGGGCGACCAGCTCTACACCCTGTCGCCGCTGACGGAGCCGGGGCGCCCCGGCTTCGGCGTGGGGGGCCGGTGGAGCGCCGGGCGCTGGAGCGTGTCGGGATTCGGGCAGCGCGACCGCCGGGTCCCCGGCGAGGCCCCCCGCTACGGGGCGTCGCTGGGGTACGCGGCCGGCCCCGGCACCCTGTCCTTCAACGCGCTCTCCGTTCCGGGTGAGGGGCTTTCCGCCACCGCGCGCGCCCTGCTCCACCCCTTCCGGATCGTGGCGCTGGACCTGGAGTACGGCCGGGGGATGGACGGCGCGGAGGTGGGCGGGGGGTACTCGGTGCGGCTCTCGGGGTCGACTTCCTGGCTGGCGTACGCGCTCCACCGGGCCCGCGCCGACGCGGGCTTTCCCGCGCCGGACGGGGTGGCCGCCCAGGACCGGGCCAGCGTCCGCCTGCAGCCGGGCGGGGGCTTCTACCTGTCGGGCTCGGCCGCCCGCTACTCCGCCGGCCCGTACGGGCCGGGCGCCCTCGACGGGTGGGCGGGGACCGGCGAGTCGTGGCGGGTGGGCGCCGGCCACGGCGGCGGCTTCTCGGCCGAATTCCGCCGCGAGCTGCGCAGCGGGACGGGACTGGTGTCCGTCCCCGAGCTGGAAACGCGCGCGCTGGCCCTCCGCGCCAGCCGGACGCTGGGCCCGCTGACGCTCTCGCCGCACGCCGAAGTGGGGACGGCGGGCGACCCGCGCGGCCGGCCGGCGCCGCTGCGAAACCTGGGGCTGTGGTCGGCGCTGCGCCTGGGCGGGGGCGGCTCCGTGTCGGCGGGGGTGGAGCGCCGGCTGGGGGCGGCCGGCGGCGGCGCGCTCTCGGACCGGCTGCGCGGCAGCGCCGACGCCACGCTCCGCGCGGGCGGCGCGACGACGCTGCGCCTGTCGGCGCGGGGGGAGCTGGACCGGCGCGGCGGGGAGGCCGCGGACCGCGGGGTGGACGCCGAGGTGGAAAGGCAGCTCCCCGGGGGGCACCGCCTGGTGGGGCGCGTGCGGGCAGCGTGGCGGGAGGGCGGGCTGGCGCGCGCCCCGCTCTTCCTCCTGGACTACGTGGTCCCCCTGCGCGTCCCCGTGCCGCGCCGCCTGGCCGGGGGGCGCGCGTCGGGGGTCGTGGTGGATGGTGGGGACGGGCGCGGGGTGGAGGGCGTGCTCCTGCGGCTCGGCGGGCGGGCGACGGTGACCGACAAGCACGGGCGCTGGAGCCTGGAGGGACTGCCCGCGGGCGCCCACTCCCTGGAGGTGGACCGGCTCAGCCTGGGGCTGGACCGCATCCCCGACGTCCCCATGCCGCTGCGGGTGGTGGTGGCGGACGGGCGGACCGCGCGGGTGGACCTCCGCCTGGCCCGCAGCACCCGCGTGCTCGGCAACGTGCGCCGCGCCCCGAGCCACGCCGGCGAGGCCGGGGTGGAGGTGACGCTTTCCCGCGGCGGCGAGCGCCACCGGCAGACCACCGACGCGTGGGGCCGCTTCGACTTTCCCGACCTCGCCCCCGGGCGGTGGCTGCTCGCCGCCCGCCACCCCGCCCTCCCGGCGGGCCATTCGCTCGCGCCGGACACCGTCGCCCTGGAGCTGGCGCCCGGCGAGCGCCGCGAGGTTTCGCTGCGGGTGGTCCCGCGCGCGCGGCCGGTGCGGATCATCGCGGGGGGCGAGGTCCGGGTGGAGGCGGAGGCGCCCCGGGAGCGCCCCGCCGGGCCACGCCCGCGCGCCCGCCCGGCCCGAAAGGACTGAGGCCCGGGTCTTGCTTCGTGCCGCGGAACCGCGCCCATCCGGGACGCGGTCCCGCACCGTACGAATCCACAGGATGCTGTCCGACCTCAAGACCGCGACCGCTGGCCACCACGCGCGCGTCGAAGCGGCGATGCCTTCCCTGGACGAGATGGCCACGCCCGCCGGCTACGCGGCTTCCCTGCGCGCCCTGCACGCCTTTTACGCCGCCTGGGAGCCGGCGATCTGGCGCGACCCCGGCGTGGAGGCCGCGGGGCTCCTCCCGGCGCAGAGGCGCAAGCTGCCGCTGCTGGAGCGCGACCTGGCGGCGCTGGGCGTGGAGCCGTGCGCGCCCCCGGCGGCCGCCGCGGCGCCGGCCGACACCGCGGCGGCGCTCGGCGCGCTGTACGTGCTGGAGGGCGCGACGCTGGGCGGCCGGGTGATCCAGCGGCGCGTGGCCGGGGTGCTGGGGGTCACGCCCGAGCGCGGCGGCGCGTACTACCACGGGTACGGCGGCGACACCGGCGCGCGCTGGAAGGAGTTCGGCGAGGCGCTGGAGCGCTTCGCGGCGCGCACCGGCCGCGGGGACGGGCTCGTGTCGGGCGCGGTGGCCTGCTTCGCCGCGCTCGAGGCCTGGCTGGCCGTCCCGGGCGTCCTCGCCTCCCGTCCGCTCCACCGCCGCGCCTCGTGAACGGCGCCGATTCGCTCCCGGCCCTGAGCCCGGACGCCGACGCGCCGGTGCCCTTCGTCCCGCCCGGCGAGCCGATCGACCTCACCAACTGCGACCGCGAGCCCATCCACGTCCCCGGCGCGATCCAGCCGCACGGGGCGCTGCTGGCGCTGCGCGGGCCGTCGCTGGAGGTCGTGCAGGCGAGCGAGTCGGTGCGGGCGCACCTGGGCGTGGAGGCCCGGGAGCTCCTGGGCCTCCCGCTGGAGGCGGTGCTGGGCGCGGAGGCCGCGGCGCAGGTGCGCGCCCTGGCGGCGGGGCAGCAGGAGCGCGCGTTCGGGAGCGTCCGGGCGGCGCTTCCCGGCCGCGGCGAGGCGCGCTTCGACGTCACCCTGCACCACGGCGACGGGCTCCTGGTCGTGGACCTGGAGCCGGCGAGCGGGGAGGAGGCGCTCACGCCGGAGCGGTTCCGCGGTGTGATGCGGGGCGTGGTCGAGCGGCTGGAGCGCGCCGAGACGCTGGCCCAGCTCGCGGACGGCATGGCCGAGGAGATGCGCGAGCTGACGGGCTTCGACCGGGTGTGGGTGTACCGCTTCCACCCGGACTGGCACGGCGAGATCATCGGCGAGGCGCGCCGGAGCGACATCGAGACCTGGCTGGGGATGCACTACCCCGCCTCGGACATCCCGGCCCAGGCGCGCGCGCTCTTCCTGCGCAACTGGATCCGCTCCATCCCGGACCTGGGGTTCGTCCCCTCGCCGCTGGTGCCCGGCGACAACCCGGTCACGGGGAAGCCGCTGGACCTGGGCCGCTCGGCGCTGCGCAGCGTGTCGCCCATCCACGTGCAGTACCTGGCCAACATGGGCGTCACGGCCAGCCTGGTGATCTCGCTGATCCACCGGGGGAAGCTGTGGGGGCTGATCTCCGGGCATCACTACACCGGCCCCAAGCGGATCTCCGCGGACGTGCGGACGCTGTGCGAGGTGCTGGCCCAGGCGCTCTCGCTGCAGGTGGGGACGGCCGACCGCCTGGACGAGCGGGACTACGCGCTGGAGGTGCGCGCGGCGCAGAGCCGGCTGCTCGCCCGGCTGGGGGACGACGTGGGGCTGGAGCAGGTGCTGACCTCCGGCGAGGTGACCCTGCTGGACGTGGCCGCCGCCGGCGGCGCGACGGTCGTGCGCCAGGGCTCCACCTTCCGCGCGGGCGCCACCCCGGACGACGGCGAGCTGGACGCGCTGCTGGAGTGGCTGCGCGGCCGGCACGACGACGTGTTCGCCACCACCCGCCTCGCCGCCGAGTTCCCGCCCGCCTCCGCGTACGCGGAGGTCGCCGCCGGCCTCCTCGCGGTCCCCCTGTCGCGGGACCGGCGCGACTTCCTCCTGTGGTTCCGCGGCGAGCAGCGGCAGACCGTCCGCTGGGCGGGAGATCCGCGCAAGCCCGTGACGCTGGTTGCGGACGGCTCGGCGCGGCTCCACCCGCGCGGCAGCTTCGAGCTGTGGGAGGAGGAGGTGCGCGGCACCTCGTGCCCGTGGCGCGAGATCGAGCGCGAGGCCGCCCTGGACGTCCGGCGCGCCGTGCTGGACCTGCTCGTGCGCAAGGCCGAGGAGATCGCCCTGCTGAACGCCGAGCTGGAGATGGCGAACGAGCAGCTGGAGGAAACGGCGCTGGAGCTGGAGACGCAGGCGGAGGAGCTGCTGCAGCAGCGCGCGGAGCGGGAACAGATCCTCGCCGGGGAGCGGACCGTGCGCGCGGAGGCGGAGCGGGCCAACCGGGCCAAGGCCGACTTCCTGGCCGTGATGTCGCACGAGCTCCGCACCCCGCTCAACGCCATCGGCGGCTACGCGCAGCTCATCAGCATGGGGACGCGCGGCGCGGTCACCCCCGAGCAGCTCACCGACCTGGAGCGGATCGAGGTCAACCAGAGGCACCTGCTGGGGCTGATCAACAGCATCCTCAACTTCACCAAGCTGGAGGCGGGACAGATCGAGTTCGCCACGGAGCCGGTGCGCGTGCGCGACCTGCTGCTCGAGCTGGACGCCCTGGTGGGCCCGCAGATGCTCGCCCGCTCGCTGTCACTCGCCATCGCCGACGTCCCGGCCGGCGTGGCGGTGCTGGCGGACGGGTCCAAGCTGCGGCAGATCCTCCTGAACCTGCTCACCAACGCGCTCAAGTTCACGCCCCCGGGCGGCTCGGTGGAGGTGGGGTGCGAGGTGGAGGGCGGCCGGGTGCTCCTGAGCGTCCGCGACACCGGCCGCGGGATCCCCGCGACGCACCTGGAGAGCGTGTTCGAGCCCTTCGTGCAGGTGGACCGCCACGTGACGCCGCAGAACGACCAGGGCGTCGGCCTGGGGCTCGCCATCAGCCGGGAGCTGGCGCGGGCGATGGACGGCGACCTTCGCGCGGCAAGCGTGGTGGGGGAGGGTTCCGTCTTCACGCTGACGCTCCCGGCCGCGCCGGCCCTCCCTGACCCGCGGGCGCCGTAGCGGCCGCGGGCCGGCGCAGAGGCCGTCCGGGCTGAAGCGCACGCCGTCAAGAAGTAGCTCCCCCGCGACGCCACGTCCTGTCCGAAGGAGGCGGACGGCGGCCCCTGCTTGCAGCGTCCGGCCGCGGTGAAGGAGCAGCCACGCGAGCGGAGGGTGCGAACGGGATGAGCGAGGTGGTGGTGATCGGGGCCGGCGTCGCGGGCCTCGCCGCGGCTCGCGAGCTGGCGGCGCACGGCGTGGCGGCGACGGTGCTGGAGGCGCGGGGGCGGATCGGCGGGCGCGTGCACACCGTGCACGACCCGGCCTCGCCCCTCCCGGTGGAGCTGGGGGCGGAGTTCATCGACGTCCCCGGCGCGGCGTGGGAGGCGATGCGGGCCGCGGGCGGAGCGGCGTACCGCAGCACGGGGGGAATGTGGGAGGTCCGCGCGGGGAGCGCCGTGCCGCTCGACCTGGGGGGCTCGGTCGAGCGGGTGCTGGGCCGGCTCGACCCACCGCCGAAGCGCGACCGGCCCTTCCGCGAATGGCTCGCGGAGCAGCGGGGCATCTCCGCGCACGACCGGGAGCTGGCGCTGCGCTACGTGGAGGGCTTCCACGCCGCGGAGCCGGACCGGGTGGGGGTGCGCTGGCTGGCGGAGACCACGGGGGAGGAGGGCGGCGGCGGGGGCGAGGTGCGCTTTCACCCGCTGGGCGGCTTCGGCCGGGTGGCGGAGGGGCTGCGGGGCGGGCTGGGACCGGGCTGCGAGCTGCGGCTGAACACCGTCGCCGCGGAGGTCCGCTGGGACGCGGACGGCGCCGAGGTGCGCTGCCGCTCGCGCCGGGGCGCGGAGCTGGAGCCGGTACGGGCGCGCCGCGCGCTGGTCACGCTCCCGCTGGGGGTGCTCCAGGCGCCGGAGGGCACCGCGGGCGCGGTGCGCTTCGTCCCCGAGGTCCCGGGGAAGGCGGAGGCCGCCGCCGCGCTGGCGATGGGGAGCGTGGTCAAGGTGGTGCTCCGCTTCAGGCGCCCGTTCTGGGAGGAGGCGCTGCGCTTCGGCGGGGGGGAGGACGGGCCGGGGACGCGCGAGGTGAAGTTCCTCATGGGCGACGGCGCGTTCCCCACCTGGTGGACGCCCTCGCCCGTGCAGGCCCCGCTCCTGACCGCGTGGGCCGGCGGCGGCGCGGCGCTGCGCGTCCTGGCCGGGGGCGACCCGGCGGGGACGGCGCTCGCCTCGCTGGCGGGGATGCTGGGGGTGGAGCGCGCCCGGGTGGAGGCGGAGCTGGAGGAGTGCCATTTCCACGACTGGCAGGCCGACCCCTTCGCGCGCGGGGCGTACAGCTACGGCCCCGCGGGCGCGCTGGAGGCGCGGGCGGAACTGGGGCGGCCGACTGGGGACACGCTGTTCTTCGCCGGCGAGGCGACCGCAGCGGACGGGTGGAACGGGACCGTGGATGGGGCCATCGAGTCCGGGCGGCGGGCGGCGCGCGAGATCCTGGAGCGGAACCGGAGCGCATAGCGAGCCCGGGAGCCGGCCCGGACGCGGCGAGCCCCCGGACAGGCCGTGGCCTGCCGGGGGCTCGCGTTCGTTCGCAGCGCGCGGCCCGGCCCTCGTCAGCGCCGGCCCGCCACGGCGGGGGCCGGCAGCGCCTGCACCGGCTTCTCCTCGGCGTCGTGCTCCTCCACCCGGACGCGGTAGGCGTCGGGGAAGAGCGCCACGTGGTAGTGGGGCGGCTTCTCCTCCCGCGTCACGTCCAGCAGCTGCTTGCGCTCCATGGCGAGCAGGTTGTTCTCCAGCCAGCGGCGGCACGCGGCCTTCCGGCTCACCCGCAGGTCCATGGCGATCCCCGCCGGGTGCACGGAAAGCGGGTGGGCGTTGGGAGGCTGGCGGTTCTTGGGGCGCGTGAGGCTGGTGACCACCAGCTGCTCGCGGCACGCCCTGTGGTAGCTGGCCGCGAAGCCCTCCAGGAACCCCTTGACCTCGGGCCGCGCCACCCGTCCCGCCACCCCCTCCACCACGTCGTAGTCGGCGTTTCCGTTCAGCGGCACCAGCTCGCCCCGCGCGGCCAGGCGCCGCAGCTCCTCGGCCGTGCGCACGAAGGGCAGCCCGTACTGCCGGGCGACCTCGTTCTGCCGGGCCATGGACTCGGGCGAGCCGTCCAGCGTGACGGGCACGTCGCCGGCCGGCGCCATTGCGAGCGACGACGCCACGAGCGCCGCCGCGAAGACCTTTTTCAACTCTTCTCCCTCCGGGTACCCCTGGGTGCACGGGCTCTCTCCGCCTCATCTACCAGGGCGAGGCGGAGCAGGTTCCTCCTTCCTGCCGCCGACCCAGCAAGGACCGTGCAGTCGCCGAGCGACGGCATCGACAGCGTGCGCTCCGGCGGGCCCCGGTGTTTGGGGTCGACCGGGGGGAGGGGCCCCCGCGGACGCCAGCGCCAACCCCGCGTGAGGGATTTCGGCCCGAAGGGGCGAGACCCCGCGGGCAGTTTCGCGGGGGCTCGACTCCGTTACGCACGGTCGTTTCGTGCGTTACGGAGCCGAAGCCCGACCCCGGCGCCAGCCGGGGGCACGCCCGAACCCGCCGTCAAAGCAGTCAACACGCCCCCCGCCTCCTCCCCCGCGAGCGCCGCCTCCAGCCCCCACTCGGCGTTGTACATCCGCTGCAGCTCCCGCACGCGGCGCACCACCTGCGCGTAGGCCACGTCCTCAGGAGTCGGGCGGTCGGAGCGCAGGCCGGGGCAGCGGGTCTCCACCGCCATGACCGAGCGCCAGCTGCACGTGTGGCCCAGCCCCATGGCGTGCATCAGCTCGTGCACGACGATGCCGGACGCGCCCGCGTCGGCGAGGATGCCGCTTCCCCTGAGCCGCACCTCGCCGAAGACGATGTCCTCTCCGTAGGCGCCGGTGGTGCCCAGCCCCGAGACCCGCAGCGACGGGTCGATCAGGACGAAGATCAGGTCGCCGGGAACGCTGTCGCCCACGGAGGCCGAAGCGGAGTAGGGGGCGGGACGCACCAGGTCGGCGCCGAAGTCGCTCTCCAGCCCCTCCACGCTCCGCCAGAAGGACACGGAGTCGCGCGAGGTGATGGGGAGCGGCGAGAACTCGTGGTCGAAGACGACGCGCAGCGGAAAGAACGCTTCCGGCCAGGTGCGCACCCCGCCGCCGACGATGGTGCTCCGCTTCAGGAAGCCGGAGCAGCCGCGGCAGATGGGCTGGAAGGCGCGGCGCGGGCTGATCTCCACCGTGGTTCCGGCGTAGCTCCCGCCGGGGATCGTCCAGGCGCGGGGGACCAGCACGAAGCCGTGCTCCCCCGGCACGTCGATCCGGGCAAGCCGCACGGCCGCGGGGTGGTAGCGACCGGCGGCCGGGTCCGCCTCGCGCGCGACCAGCTCCAGCGAGTCGTCGGCGAGGCCCGCCGGGAGCCGCAGGGCGTAGCTCCCCGCGGAGTCGGCCACGGTGGAGTCCGCCCAGGCGGCCCCGGTGACGACCACGCGCACGCCGGCGGCGCTCCCGCCGTCCGCGGCGAGCACCCTTCCCGTGACCGCGCCGCCGCCGGACTGCGCGGGAGCGGGGGCGGCGAGGGCGATTCCGCAAAAGAGGGCAAGGCCGGCCGCCAGGCTCTGGAGACTGCGCATATTCGTTTGAATCGCAATGGCTTGCGGGATATGCATACCGGGGCTGTACTCGTACACGCGTGTGCCGGTTTGGTTTGCGCCGGCGCCGTGGGAGGCGCGGCGGGGGCGGGTTGGCGGTGGGGCGGCCTTCGGCGTATCTTCAGGCGCTCACCCACCCGCGTCCGACCCCGTCCCCATTCGCCCATGAAGACAGCATCGTTCGCCCGCGTCCTCGCCGTGGCCGCCGCCGTGGCCGCCGCCGCGCCCTGTGCGGCCGCGGCGCAGCAGACGCCCGCCGCGCCCGCCCGGCCGGCGCAGTCCGGCCCGCTCGCCGCTGCGTACCGTCAGCGCGCCGACAGCCTGATCGACCGGGCGCTGGCGGACAGCGCCGCCTTCCGCCGCCTCACCGTGCTGGTGGACCGCTTCGGCAACCGCTTCAGCGGCACCCAGAGCCTGGAGAGCGCCATCGACTGGGTGCTCGCCGAGATGCGGAAGGACGGGCTGGACAACGTGCGCGGCGAGCCGGTGATGGTGCCGCGCTGGGTGCGCGGGCAGGAATCGGCGGAGATGGTGGCCCCGCGCCGCCAGAACCTTCCCATGCTGGGGCTGGGCGGGAGCATCGCCACGCCGCCGCAGGGGATCACCGCGGAGGTGCTGGTGGTGGGGAGCTTCGACGAGCTCACCCGACGCGCCGCCGAGGCGCGCGGGAAGATCGTGGTCTACGACGCGCCGTTCACCACCTACGGCGAGACGGTGCGCTACCGCACCAACGGCGCCATCGAGGCGGCCCGGGTGGGCGCCGTCGCCAGCCTGATCCGCTCGGTGACGCCCTTTTCCATGCGGACGCCGCACACCGGGAGCATGCGCTACGACACCGCCGTCGCCCGCATCCCGCACGCGGCGATCACGGTGGAGGACGCCATGATGCTGCACCGCCTGCAGGAGCAGGGCGTGCGCCCTCGCGTGACGCTGCGCATGAGCGCGCAGACGCTCCCCGACGTGCAGTCGCGCAACGTGGTGGCGGAGATCCGCGGCCGCGAGCGCCCCGACGAGGTGGTGGTGCTGGGCGGCCACATCGACTCGTGGGACGTGGGCCAGGGCGCCATGGACGACGCCGGCGGGGTGGTGGCCGCGTGGGAGGCGGTGCGGCTGATGAAGGAGCTGGGGCTGCGCCCGCGCCGCACCGTGCGCGTGGTGGGGTGGACCAACGAGGAGAACGGCCTCCGCGGCGGCAACGGCTACCGCGACGCGCACCGCGCGCAGGTGCCCGGCCACGTGCTCGCCATGGAGTCGGACGGCGGCGTCTTCAAGCCGCTGGGCTTCGGCTTCGCGGGCACGGACTCGGCGTTCGCGACCGTGCGCCAGGTGGGGACACTGCTGGACCGCATCGGCGCGGGCAGCATCACGCGCGGCGGCGGCGGGGCGGACATCGGGCCCATCATGGCGCTGGGGGTGCCGGGGATGGGGCTGAACGTGGACGAGTCCCGGTACTTCTGGTACCACCACACCGAGGCGGACAACATCAGCATGATCGACCCGCGCGAGCTCGCGGAGTGCGTGGCGACCATGGCCGTCATGGCGTACGTGATCGCGGACATGCCGGAGAGGCTTCCGTTCGGGGCGGGGCCGGCGCCTGCGAACTGATACGGCTTTCGACGGCGGGGTTGGGCGTGCCCCCGGCTGGCGCCGGGGTCGGGCTTCGGCTCCGTAACGCACGAAACAACCGTGCGTAACGGAGTCGAGCCCGCGCAAACAGCCGCGCGGTCTCGCCCCTTCGGGCCGAAATCCCTCACGCGGGTTTCGCGCTGGCGTCCGCAAGAGGCCCCCACCCGGCTCGCTTGGGCTCGCCACCCTCCCCCAATTCTGGGGGAGGGCTTTTTCGTGCCGTGCCGGCGTCGTTCTCCCCTTCTTCCCTTGTGGGAAGGGGGCAGGGGGGTGAGGGGTAGCCCCACGCGCCACTCATCCTCCTCCCCCTGCGTCCGGACGTCCGTTCCTGTCGTGAACGACCTGCTGGCGCGCCGTCTGTTCCCCCGTAGAATTCGACGCTCCGCCCCGGGGACGCCCTCCGCGTCCGCGGAGGCTTCCCTCTCCTGACGGACTGCTGCGCGCTGCCCCGCCCGGGGCCGCCTTCCACCTCCTCCACGGAAAACCCACATGAGCATCATCGAGCGCTACACACCCGGCTCCTTCTCCTACGCCGAGCTGGTCACCACCGACGCTGCGGCGGCGCGGGCGTTCTACACCGGCCTCTTCGGGTGGGAGGTGGACGAGATCCCCATGGGGGAGAACGGGACCTACTCCATGTTCCGGCTCGGTGAGCACGTGGCGGCGGCCATGCACCAGATGGGGCCCGAGCAGGCGGCGGGGGTCCCGCCGCACTGGGGCTCGTACGTGACCGTCGCCGGCGTGGACGAGAGCGCCGCGCGCGCCGAGGAGCTGAGCGGAACGGTGCTCATGGCGCCCTTCGACGTGATGGACGCGGGACGGATGGCGGTGGTGCGGGACCCGGCTGGCGCGGTGTTCAGCCTGTGGGAGGCGCGCGCGCACGTGGGCTCGCAGGTGCGCGACGAGCCGGGCTCGGTCTGCTGGAACGAGCTGGCCACGCCCGACCCGATCCGCGCCGGCGGGTTCTACACCGCGCTGTTCGGCTGGACGACGCAGGTGAACGACATGGGCACCATGACGTACACCACCTTCCTGCGCGGCGAGGAAAGGGTGGCCGGGATGTACGGAATCACGGAGGAAATGGAGGGCATGCCGCCCAGCTGGATGGTCTACTTCGCCGTGGAGGACTGCGACGCCAGCGCCGCCCGCGCCCAAGAGCTGGGCGCCCAGGTCCACGTGACGCCCGCCGACATCCCCGGCGTCGGCCGCTTCGCGATGATGGCCGACCCGCAGGGCGCGATGTTCTCCATCATCACGCTGCTGCCCATGTGGGACGCGGACACCGCGCCGGAAGCCGCCGCGGGCGAGGCGGAAGGCGCGCCGGCCTGAGGCACGCGCCGCACCCCGCGTGAGGGATTTCGGCCCGAAGGGGCGAAACCCCGCGCAGTTTGCGGGGGCTCGACTCCGTTACGCACGGTTGTTTCGTGCGTTACGGAGCCGAAGCCCGACCCCGGCGCCAGCCGGGGGCACGCCCGAACCCGCCGTGAAGCAGTCCGGCAGTTCAACACGAGCCGACCCCCGAACCCAGGGGCCGGCTCGTTTTCCTTGCCTGCTGAACATCCGCCCAGCATCATTGTCCCGTCACGCACGACGAGACTGAACGGCCTTCACGAAGTTCGCCCTGTCCCCCCGAGACCAGGAGCGCAACCGCCCGATGTCCACCCTCCCCGTGCTGATCCACCCGCGCCGCTTCGGCGAGACCTCCCGCCGCGACGCCTGGTGGGTCCAGTCCGCGGTCGTGTTCACCATCCTCGGCTCCTTCGTCGTCTACGCCACCTGGGCCGCCTTCCAGAACCGGCACTACACCTTCGGGCCGTACCTGTCCCCCTTCTACTCGCCGGAGCTCTTCGGCAGCTCGCCGCACGCCTGGCTGGGCCCCAAGCCCGGTTGGTGGCCCGGCTGGCTCCCCTTCTCGCCGGCGCTCGTCATCCTCCCCTTCCCCGGCCTCTTCCGCTTCACCTGCTACTACTACCGCGGCGCGTACTACAAGGCGTTCTGGGCCGATCCGCCCGCCTGCGCCGTGGGCGAGCCGCGCAAGAGCTACCTCGGGGAGCGCCGCTTCCCGCTGGTGCTGCAGAACGTCCACCGCTACTTCCTGTACGTCGCCCTGCTCTTCCTCCTGGTGCTGGCGTACGACGCGTACAAGGCGATGTGGTTCGCCGACCCGGTCACGGGCCGGCGGGAGTTCGGGATCGGCGTGGGGACGCTGGTGCTCACGCTGAACGTGGTGCTGCTCACCGGCTACACCCTGGGGTGCCACTCGCTGCGCCACCTGGTGGGCGGGCGGCTGGACCAGCCCTCGCGGCACCCGGTGCAGCACGCCTGCTGGCAGGGATGCAGCCGCCTCAACGGCAGGCACATGCGCTGGGCGTGGGCCAGCCTGTTCGGCGTCGCCTTCGCCGACCTGTACGTGCGCATGTGCTCCATGGGGATCTGGACGGACTGGAGGCTCTTCTGATGGCGGACTTCCAGAGCCACGACCACGACGTGCTGGTGATCGGCGCGGGGGGCGCGGGACTGCGGGCGGCGATCGCCGCGGCGGCCGAAGGGGTGCGGGTGGGGCTGGTGTGCAAGTCGCTGCTGGGCAAGGCGCACACCGTGATGGCCGAGGGCGGCGCAGCGGCGGCCATGGGCAACGTGGACGACCGCGACAGCTGGCGGGTGCACTTCGCCGACACCATGCGCGGCGGACAGTACCTGAACAACTGGCGCATGGCCGAGCTGCACGCCCGCGAGGCCCCGGAGCGCATCCGCGAGCTGGAGGCGTGGGGGGCGCTCTTCGACCGCACCCCGGACGGGCGCATCCTGCAGCGCAACTTCGGCGGGCACCGCTACCCGCGCCTGGCGCACGTGGGCGACCGCACGGGGCTGGAGATGATCCGCACCCTGCAGGACCACGGGATCCACCAGGGGATCGACGTGCACATGGAGTGCACCGTGCTCACCCTGCTCCAGGACGGCGGGCGGGTGTCCGGGGCGGTGGTCTACGACCGCGAGCGGGGGCGCTTCCGCGTGTTCCGCGCGCGGGCGGTGGTGCTGGCCACCGGGGGGATCGGGCGGGCGTACAAGATCACCAGCAACTCGTGGGAGTACACCGGCGACGGGCACGCCCTCGCCTACCAGGCCGGGGCGGCGCTCCAGGACATGGAGTTCGTGCAGTTCCACCCCACCGGCATGGTATGGCCGCCGAGCGTGCGCGGGATCCTGGTGACGGAGGGGGTGCGCGGCGAGGGCGGGATCCTGGTGAACGCCGAGGGCCGCCGCTTCATGTTCGACGACATCCCCGACAACTACCGCGCCCAGACCGCCGACTCGCCGGACGAGGGGTGGCGCTACACCCAGGGCGACAAGGACGCCCGCCGCCCCCCGGAGCTGCTCACCCGCGACCACGTGGCCCGCTGCATCGTGCGCGAGGTGCGCGAGGGGCGCGGGAGCCCCCACGGCGGCGTGTACCTGGACATCTCCTGGATCAAGGAGCGCCTCCCCGGCGCCGAGGAGCACATCCGCAGGAAGCTCCCCAGCATGTACCACCAGTTCAAGCAGCTCGCCGACATCGACATCACCCGCGAGGCGATGGAGGTGGGCCCCACCACCCACTACATGATGGGCGGGATCCGCGTGAACGGCGACTCGCAGATGTCCACCGTCCCCGGGCTCTTCGCCGCGGGGGAGTGCGCCGCCGGGCTGCACGGCGCCAACCGGCTGGGCGGCAACTCGCTGTCCGACCTGCTGGTGTTCGGCAAGCGCGCCGGGGAACACGCCGCCCGCTTCGCCCGCGACCACGGCGAGGCCGGCGTGGACCCCGCGGCGGTGGACGAGGCCACCCGCCTGGCGCTGGAGCCCTTCGAGCGCGGCGCGGGGGTGGAGGGGCCGTACCAGGTGCAGCACGACCTTCAGGAAACCATGCAGGACCTGGTGGGGATCGTGCGGCGCGGCGAGGAGATGGAGCGGGCACTGGAGGGGATCGCCGGGCTGTGGGAGCGCGCGGCGCGGGTGGGGGTGGGCGGGAACCGGGAGTACAACCCCGGCTGGCACACCGCGCTCGACCTCCCCAACCTGCTCACGGTGTCCGAGGCGATCGCGCGCGCGGCACTGGAGCGCCGGGAGAGCCGCGGCGGGCACTTCCGCGACGACTACCCGGACAAGGACCCCGCATTCGGCACCTTCAACGTCCTCGTCCGCAGGGGCCCCGGCGGGGAGATGCAGATCACGCGCGAGCCCATCGCCGCCATGCCGGCGGAGCTCAAGCAGGTCATCGAGGAGAACGCATGAGCGCCACCGAACAGGGCGCGGCGTCCGCCACCGCGGCCAGCCAGGAAACGGTGCGCGCCGGCCGGCTCGCGGCGGCGCGGGTCGCGGAGTCCGCGCCCGCCCCCGGGCAGCGGGCGACGTTCCGCCTCTGGCGCGGCGACGCCGCGGGGGGCGCGCTCCAGGACTACACCACCCCCGTATCCGAGGGGATGGTGGTGCTCGACGCCGTCCACCAGATCCAGGCCGAGCAGGCCAACGACCTGGCGGTGCGCTGGAACTGCAAGGCCGGCAAGTGCGGCTCCTGCTCGGCGGAGATCAACGGCATGCCGCGGCTGATGTGCATGACCCGCCTCAGCGACCTGGACCTGGCCAGGCCGGTGACGGTGGAGCCCATGCGGGCCTTCCCCCCGCTGCGCGACCTGGTGACGGACGTGTCGTGGAACTTCCGCACCAAGGAGCGCATCAAGCCGTTCAAGCCGCGGGCCCCCGACGCCCCGGACGGCACCTGGCGCATGGACCAGCGCGACGTGGACCGGGTGCAGGAGTTCCGCAAGTGCATCGAGTGCTTCCTCTGCCAGGACGTCTGCCACGTGCTTCGCGACCACGGCAAGCACGGCGAGTTCATCGGCCCGCGCTTCCTGGTGCAGGTGGCCGCGCTGGAGATGCACCCGCTGGACACCGAGAACCGCGTGGACGAGCTCAAGGAAGCGTACGGCGTGGGCTACTGCAACATCACCAAGTGCTGCACCAAGGTGTGCCCGGAGAACATCACCATCACCGACAACGCCATCATCCCGCTCAAGGAGAGGGTGGTGGACCGGCACTACGACCCGCTCGCCAAGCTCGTTCAACTCGTGCGAAGGAGGAAGCCATGATCCGAGTGGTCCACCTGTTTGACGTCAGGCGCGGTGTCAACGAGCAGTCCTTCATCGAGTGGCTGGACGCGAAGCTGGACGTGGCCTCGCGGCAGTTCGGGTGCGTGGACCGCAAGACCTGGGCGCTGCTGGACGGGTTCGCCGGCAGCTACGCGAGCCCCCGGCCGGTCAAGGACCGGCCCAAGTACGTCAACGAGGCGTACTACACCGACATGGACGGCCCCAACCAGTTCCGCGAGTGGCTCACCGGTACGTCCGAGGGGCGGGAGGTGCACGACCGCTGGTTCAACTCCGTCGAGAACCACACCGTTTTACGGTATGTCGAAGGGTGGTCCAAGGTCGGTTCGGACGAGTAAGGCAACGGCAACGGAAGTGTCTGGGCGTGCCCCCGGCTGGCGCCGGGGTCGGGCTTCGGCTCCGTAAGCCCGCAAACAACGCGGGCTAACGGAGTCGAGCCCCGGCGGAAACAGCCCCGCCGGGTCCCGCCCATTCGGGCCGTAATCCCTCACGCGATCCGGAAGACGGCCATGATCCTCCGACGACTACTTGTACTTGCGGCAGTCATGGCGACGGTGGAGTCCGGCTGCTCGCCGTCGCGCCCCGCCTTTCGGCCCACGGCCACGCCCACGGCACGGGAGCACGACCGCGCCCTGGCGCTCCTCATGACGACGGACGTGTTCGCCGACGGTCACGTGGGCATCGACGGCGCGCCATCGGAGCAAGCGATGGCCTTCTACGTCGTCCTGCACTCCCCACGTGCTGCGGCCTCCTTCACCGCTCTCGTCGAAAACGGAAGCCTTCCCGGAAAGCTCTATGGGCTCAGCGGGCTCTATCTCACCGACCGGAGGGCGTTCAAGCGCTCAGCCGAGCCATTCCGCGCGAGTACCGACACGGTGCCGACGTACTCCGGATGCATCGGGGGATGGGGTTCGGTCGCGAGCTTGGTGTCGAGCCGCTACGCAATGAGGATTCACGAGCCCGTCGACCTGCCGACGGTGTGGCAGCAGATGACGGGGACGTGCGACATCGCCGGGGGGTGCTATCCATATAGCTTCGCCTCGATCTTCGCCCGGTAGCCGCCCGGGGACGAACGCCCCACGACCGCAGCGGACGCACGCGAAAAGAGCCGGCCCCGCTGACGCGGAGCCGGCTCGCTCGTTCACCGGCCGGAGCCGGGGCAGTTCTCCCCCTCTCCCGCTTGCGGGGGAGGGGGCCCGCCGTCGCGTGAGGGATTTCGGCCCGAAGGGGCGAGACCCCGCGCAGTTTGCGGGGGCTCGACTCCGTTACGCACGGTTGTTTCGTGCGTTACGGAGCCGAAGCCCGACCCCGGCGCCAGCCGGGGGCACGCCCAACCCTGCCGTATCCAGCAGTTGCCGTCAGGTGGTCTGCTTGTACAGGATCGCCTTCTTGACCTCGCCGATGGCCTGCGTGATCCGGATCTCGCGCGGGCACGCCTCGGTGCAGTTGAAGATGGTGCGGCAGCGCCAGACACCCTCGCGGCTGTTCAGCCGCTCCAGCCGCTCCCCCGCCCCCTGGTCGCGCGAGTCGAAGATGAAGCGGTGCGCGTTGACGATGGCCGCCGGCCCCACGAACTCCTCGTTGGCCCAGAACGACGGGCACGAGGTGGTGCACGCCGCGCACAGGATGCACTTGGTGGTGTCGTCGAAGCGCTCCCGGTCCTCCACCGACTGCAGGCGCTCCCGCGTGGGCGGGCGCGCGTCGTTGATCATGAACGGCAGCACGGAGCGGTACTGCGCGAAGAACGGCTCCATGTCCACCACCATGTCCTTGATGATGCGGAAGCCCATCAGCGGCTCCACCGTCACCACGTCGCCCAGGTCCTTCATCAGCACCTTGCAGGCGAGGCGGTTGACGCCGTTGATGCGCATGGCGTCCGACCCGCACACCCCGTGGGCGCAGGAGCGCCGGTAGGTGAGCGTCCCGTCCTGGTACCACTTGATCTGGTTCAGCGCGTCCAGGACGCGGTCCGTGGGCTCCACCTGCACCGCGTAGTCGCGCAGCGCCGGCTCCCGGTCCGTTTCCGGGTTGAAGCGGAGCACGCGGATGGTCACCCCGCGCGTCGCCGCCCCGGTGCCTTTGCCCGGAGTTCCAGCCAAGGCCGGGGCCCTCTGGAGAGTCGCCGTCTGCGCCATCAGTACACCCTTTCCTTCGGCTGGAACTTGGTGATGGTGACCGGCTTGTACGAGATGTCCAGCTTCCCGTCGTCGCTGCGGGTCACCAGCGTGTGCTTCAGCCAGTTGACGTCGTCGCGCGTCTCGAAGTCCTCGCGCATGTGGGCGCCGCGGCTCTCGGTGCGGTTCACGGCGCTGAGCGCCGTGACCTCGGCCAGGTCCAGCAGGTTGCCCAGCTCCCAGGCCTCCATCAGGTCCATGTTGAAGCGCCGTCCCTTGTCCATCACCACCACCCCCTTGTAGCGCTCCTGGAGCTCGCGCACCTTGGCGAGCGCCAGCTCCATCCCCTTGCCCTCGCGGAAGATGCCGACGTTGTCCTGCATCACGTCCTGCAGCTCCTCGCGCAGCCGCGCCGCCGGCTCGCCCTTTTCCGTCGCCAGCAGCCGCGCGAAGGTGGCCTCCGCCCGCTCGGTGGGGTTGGCGGGGAGCGGCGGCAGCTCGGCGGTGGCGCAGAAGCGGGCCATGTCCACCCCCGAGCGCTTGCCGAACACCACCAGGTCCAGCAGCGAGTTGGTCCCCAGGCGGTTGGCGCCGTGCACCGAGACGCAGGCGCACTCCCCCGCCGCGTAGAAGCCGGGGATCACGGTTCCGTCGCCGTCGACCACCACGCGGCAGTTCACGTCGGTGGGGATCCCGCCCATGGCGTAGTGCGCGGTGGGCTGGATGGGCATGGGGTCGCGCACCGGGTCCACGCCCAGGTACGTGCGGCAGAAGTCCGCGATGTCGGGGAGCTTCTTCTCGATCACCTCGGCGCCCAGGTGCGTGGCGTCCAGGTAGACGTACTTCTTGCCGTTGATCCCCCGCCCCTCGCGGATCTCGTTGTTGATGGCGCGCGCCACCACGTCGCGCGAGGCCAGGTCCTTCATGGTGGGGGCGTACCGCTCCATGAAGCGCTCGCCGTGGTCGTTGCGCAGCACCCCGCCCTCGCCGCGCACCCCCTCCGTGATCAGGATCCCCAGCTTGTAGATGCCGGTGGGGTGGAACTGGTAGAACTCCATGTCCTCCAGCGGCACCCCGCGCCGCAGCGCCACCGCCACCCCGTCGCCGGTGTTGGCGTGGGCGTTGGAGGTGATGGACCAGATGCGCCCGTGGCCGCCGGTGGTGAAGTTCACCGCCTTCGCCCGGAAGACGTGCAGGTCGCCCGAGTCGATGTGCCAGGCCACCACCCCGCAGCAGCGCCCGCCCTCGATGAGGACGTCCACCACCTGGAACTCGTCGTAGAAGTCGACCCCGTTCTTGATGCAGTTCTGGTACAGGGTCTGGAGGATCATGTGCCCCGTGCGGTCCGCCGCGTAGCACGAGCGGCGCACCGGGCCCTGCCCGAAGTGGTGCGTGTGCCCGCCGAAGGGGCGCTGCGCGATCTTGCCGTCCTCCGTCCGCGAGAACGGCAGCCCCATGTGCTCCAGCTCGATGATGACGTCCACCGCCTCGTTGCACATGGTCTCGATGGCGTCCTGGTCGCCCAGGTAGTCCGACCCCTTCACGGTGTCGAACGCGTGCCACTCCGGGTGGTCCTCCTCCAGGTTCGCCAGCGCCGCGCCGATCCCGCCCTGCGCCGCCCCGGTGTGCGAGCGGGTGGGGTACAGCTTGGAGATCACCGCCGTCTTGATGCCGGGCTCGCGGGACAGGTAGATCGCCGACATCAGCCCGGCGCCCCCGCCCCCCACCACCAGGGCGTCGTACGTGTGCGTGTGGATCATCGGTTGATCAGGGTGGCGGGGTCGAAGGTGAGCAGCGCGAACACCGCCACGATCATCGCCCCCAGCACCAGCGTGTAGACGAGGGACTTGACCACCAGCTGCAGGCCCGGGCGCCGGACGTAGTCCTCGATGGAGTACCGCGCGCCGTTCAGCCCGTGCAGCATGGCGAACAGGACCAGCGCCACGTTGAAGAGGCGCCAGAAGGGGTTGTTCCAGCGCTCGATCACCACCTGCGAGTCCAGGTGCTCCACCCCGATCACCAGGTTCCACCACACCAGGTGGTAGAGCGACAGGAAGATCAGGACCAGCCCCGACATGCGCATGAAGAACCAGGAGAGCAGCTCGAAGTTGCCGCGGGTCGCTCCCGGCTTCCGGTACCCGCCGCCCGGGCGGGCGGCGCCGCGCTCGGCCACCTGCGCGGGGGCGCTCACAGCGACACCTCGCCGGCGGCGATGGAGCCCTCGGCCGGGCGGCCGTCCTCCACGCACGCGGGGGCATCCGGGAACTCCGCGCAGCGCTGCCGGTGCCGCTCCACGCCCGGCTCCTGCGCCAGCCCGAACATGGGCGCCATCATCATCCAGGTGACGGGGAGCATGGCGAGCACCACCACCACGGCCGAGGCCCACACCAGCTGCCGCTGGCGCTGCATCACCAGCGGCCAGAAGTCCTGCACGATGATGCGCGTGCCGTTGACGGCGTGGAAGAGAACGGAAAAGAAGATCACCAGCTCGGCGAAGCGGAAGAGCCCCGTCTTGTAGCCGACCAGGAACTTGTCGTAGACCTCAGGGAAGTAGATGACGGTGGCGGTCTCCACCACGTGGATGAGGAGGAAGAGCAGGATGCCCAGCCCCGTCAGCCGGTGGAGGATCCACGTCCACATCCCCTCTCGCCCGCGGTAGCGGAGCGAATTGCCGAGGGAGGTGCGCCGCGCGTTGGCCATGATGCAGTCTCCGGGGAAACGGTAGAGCACACTTCACAAACGCGGCGCGCCCCGGGGACCGGGGCGCGCCGCTGGGCTTCGAGAGATCAGACCAGGCTCATCGGCTCGCGGACCGCCTCGGCCGACTTTTCCAGCTCGGCCCGCTCCGCCTCGGTCAGCTCCACCTCGATCACCTTCTCCAGCCCGTTCCGCCCCAGCTTGCAGGGGACGCCCAGGAACAGGTCCTTCATCCCGTACTCGCCCTGGAGCCACGCGGCGCAGGGGAGGATGCGCTTCTTGTCCTTGACGATCGCCTCGGCCATCTGCACCGCGCCCGCGGAGGGGGCGTAGTAGGCGGAGCCGGTCTTGAGGTACTTGACGATCTCCGCGCCGCCGTTGCGGGTCCGGTCCACGATCGCGTCCAGCGTCGCCCGGTCCATCAGCTGGGTGACGGGGATCCCGGAGATGGTGGTGTAGGAGATCAAGGGAACCATCGTATCGCCGTGCCCGCCCAGCACCATCGCCTGGATGTCCTCCACCGACACGTCCAGCGACTCGGCGATGAACGAGCGGTAGCGGGCGGTGTCCAGCACCCCCGCCATGCCGATCACCCGCTCGCGGGGGAAGCCGGAAGCCTTCATCGCCACGTAGCACATCACGTCCAGCGGGTTGCTGACCATGATGATGATGGCGTCGGGCGACACGCGGGCGATCTGCTCCGACACCTGGCGGACGATGCCCGCGTTGGTGGTCAGCAGGTCGTCGCGGCTCATCCCCGGCTTGCGGGCGATGCCGGCGGTGACGATGTAGATGCCGGATCCGGCCGACTCCTCGTAGCCGTTGGTCCCGATCACGCGCGAGTCGAAGCCCTCGATGGGCGCGGACTCCCACTGGTCGAGCCCCTTGCCCTGCGGGATCCCCTCGGCGATGTCGATGAGGACGACCTTGCGGGCGAGCTCCTTCTCGGCGACGCGCTGCGCCGCGGTGGCGCCCACGTTGCCCGCGCCGACGACGGTGATCTTGTCCATGTATCCGGAAGGCTGAAGTGTGTATCTGCCTATAAACCGCGGTTCCCCTTCGGTTCGCGCGGGAAGTTAGACGGGCGCCCCCCCGGTGTCAACGGAAGGAGACGCCCCGGTTACGCATTTGTTTCGGGGCCCCGGAACCCGGCATCCTTGCACGATTTCACGGAGGATCCGAAGTTGGGAACGACTCGAACGGGGAGGTCGAGATGAACAGCGCGAGCGATGGGCCGGTGACCGCGGATCAGCTCCTTCACATGCCCGAGCGGGTCTCCCGGCTGGAGCTCGTCCGGGGCCGCGTGAAAAGGCGGCCGTTCAGGGGGGCGATGGAGGGGCGGCTGGGCGCTGCGCTGGCCGTCCGGCTGCACCAGCACGTCGAGCGATGCGACCTCGGGACCGTCTACGCCGCCGGCACCGGCTTCCTGCTCGCCAGCGGGCCGGACACGGTGCTCGCGCCGGCCCTGGCCTTCGTTCGTCATGGAAGACCCGATGCGGCCTCCGAGGGATTTCCCGCCGGCGCTCCCGACCTGGCCGTCGAAATCGCTTCGTCCGACGACACGGCGGCGGCGGCGGAGGAGAGGGCGCGGACGTGGCTCGGCGCCGGCGCCGGGATGGTCCTGTGCGCGGATCCCTGGAAGCGCCGGGTGACCGTCTACCGCTTCCGCGACGACATCCGCGTGCTCGGCGAGGACGGCGTGCTCGACGGCGGCGACGTGGTGCCGGGGTGGAGCATGCAGGTCGGAGAGCTGTTCGACTAGCGCCCCCCCGGGAACCCCACCTGCCGGAGCGCCTCGTACAGCGCGATCCCCACCGAGGTGGACAGGTTCAGCGAGCGCGTCTCCGGGCGCATGGGAATGCGCAGCGCGCGCTCCGGCGCCGCGGCCAGGATGGAATCCGGGAGCCCCCGCGACTCCGGCCCGAAGAGCAGCACGTCGCCCGGGGCGAACTCCGCCTCCCACAGCCCGCGCTCCGTGCGCGTGGTGAACGCCCAGATCCGCCGCCCCGCCACCTCCCCCGCGAAGTCGTCCCACGCCACGTGCACGCGGTACTCCACGTGCTGCCAGTAGTCCATCAGCGCCCGCTTCGCCTTGGGGTGCGTGAAGGAAAAGCCCAGCTTTCCCACCAGGTGCAGCGGGGCTCCGGCCGCGCCGCAGGTTCGCGCGACGGCGCCCGCGTTCCCGGGGATCTCCGGCTCGTACAGCGCGACGTGGATGGGCTCCATTCCCGGCACGGTGGTGGGTTTCGGGGTCGACAGGGCGCTCCGGGCCCAAAGCTGGACTCCCGGCCGCCGCCCGACAAGTGGCCGCCGCGGGGGATGGGTGGTTCTACCCATCCCGCGGGAGCCGCCGCGCATTATCTTGTTGCGGCACCCCCCGGCCGAAGCACCCCACCCCCGAGATCGATGCAGCGCATCCTCCTGGTCGAAGACAACGCGGACCTCGCGGACGGCCTCCAGCGCAACCTGGAGGTGGAGGGATACGAGGTGCGGACCGCCTTCCGCGCCGCCGAGGCGCTGGCGCTCGCGGCCCACGAGGAGCACGACCTGGTCGTCCTGGACCTGGGGCTCCCCGACATGGACGGCTTCCAGGTGCTCCAGCAGCTGCGCGCCCGCGGCTCGCAGAAGCCCGTGCTGATCCTTTCCGCGCGCAGCCTGGAGACCGAGAAGGTGGAGGGCTTCCGCCTGGGCGCGGACGACTACGTCACCAAGCCGTTCGGCGTGCTGGAGCTGCTGGCCCGGGTGGCCGCGCTCATGCGCCGCGCCCGCGTCGCCTCCGACGCGGCGGTGGGCACCGCCGACGGGCCGGCGGAGCTGAGCGACGAGGCGCTGCGCGAGCGCTACGGGCTGACCAAACGGCAGATCGCCGTCGCGCGGCTGCTGGGCGAGGGGTGCACCAACACCGAGATCGCCGAGCGGCTCTGCGTCAGCGCCTTCACCGCGCGCAACCACACCGAGCAGGTCCTCGGCAAGCTGGGCGTCTCCGCGCGGGCGCGGGTGGGCGCCATCCTGCGCGGGCGCGGCTGACGGTGCGCGCCGCGGGCCGGCGCCGGGCCTCGCGGCGCTTCCCCAACTGGCGCTTCGCCTTCGTCACCGGCTCGCTGGTGGGGACCATGGTCCTCGCCGCGGGCGCCGCGTACGGCATCCACCGCTCCTGGCGCGACCACGAGCGCGCGGTGCGCGAGTCGCTGGACGAGTACGCGCGCTACGCCGGCCGCACCTTCGGCGACGAGGTGATCCACGCCTCCGGCGACATGCGCCTGCGCGCGCACGCCGTGGTCTTCGGGAACCCCGCGCCCTCCCCGGGCGGCGCCATGCCGCTGGCCGTCTTCGCCGGGCGCGCGGGAGCCGCGCTGGACGACGCCGGCCTGCGGGGCGACCCCTGGCGCGGCTACTTCCGCATCGCCCCGGCGGACGGGCCGCTGGAGGCCGCCGGCGCGGCGCTCCGCCCGGAGCTGGCGCGCGCCATCGCCGCCGCGGTGGCCGCGCGGCTCCCCGCCCTGCGGCGCGAGGACGAGCCCGCGATCGCGCACGTCTTCCTGGGCCCCGAGCCGGTCACCATCACCTTCGCGCGGCAGCTCACCGCCGCGGGCGAGACCGCCGGCGTGCTGGGAACCACCCAGTCGCGGCGGCTGGCCCTCGGCGTGGTCGCAAGCCGCGCCCTGCTGCGCATCCCCCTCCTCCCGCCCTCCTTCATCTCGCCGGAGTGGCGCTACGGGCGCGACCTGGCCCGCAGCGACTCGGTCGTGTCCGTGGTGATGCTGGACCACCAGGGGCGCGTCCTGTTCCGCTCGCCGCGGCAGTTCGACTCCCCGGTCCGCGGCCGCTTCGTCTTCAACACCCACCCGGGCGGCTTCGTCGTCCGCACCGCGCTCGACCCGGCGGTGGTGGAGCGGATCACGCGCGCCCACCGTCCGGAGGAGCAGCGCCGCCTCTTCCTGCTGCTCCCGGTGGTGTCCATCCTCCTGGCCGCCAGCGCCATCGTCAACCTCACGCGCGAGCGGGAGCTGGTGCGCGCGCGTCGCGACTTCGTGGCCAGCGTCTCCCACGAGCTGCGCACGCCGCTGGCGCAGATCCGCATGTTCAGCGAGACGCTGCTGCTGGGGCGCGAGCGCTCGGTGGAGGAGCGCAGCCGCTGGGTGGGCGTCATCCACCGCGAAGCGCGCCGCCTGGGCGACCTGGTGGAGAACGTGCTCCTCTTCTCGCACCTGGAGGGGCCCGGCCTGCGGCTCGCCCGGGAGCCCACCGGCCTGGAGGAATTGCTGGAGGAAGTCGCCGAGGTGTACGCCCCCTTCGCCGCCGCGCGCGGGGCCCGCCTGGTGACCGACGTGTGGACGGACTCGCCCGCCGACGTGGACCCGCGCGCCATCCGGCAGGTGGTGGTGAACCTGCTGGACAACGCCCTCAAGTACGGGCCGCAGGGACAGGCCATCACCCTGGGGCTGCACCCCGGCGGTCCCGGGCGGGTGCTCCTTTCCGTGGCGGACCAGGGGCCGGGCGTGCCGGCCGCGGACCGGGAGCGGCTGTGGGAGCCGTTCGTGCGCCTGGACGACCGCGACGGCTATTCGGGCGGGAGCGGGCTGGGGCTGGCGGTGGTGCACAGCATCGTGGCGCAGCACGGCGGTCAGGTGCGCGTGGAGGACGCGGCGGGCGGCGGAGCGAAGTTCGTGGTGGATCTTCCGTTGGCGGGCGTGTCCCCGGGTGAGGTTGCGGTGCAGGCAGGGTGAACGACTACGGCAAACGGCGGGCTCGGGCGTGCCCCCGGCTGGCGCCGGGGTCGGGCTTCGGCTCCGTAGGGCTGCAAACAACGCAGCCCAACGGAGTCGAGCCCCGCGAAACGGCCCGCGGGTCTCGCCCCTTCGGGCCGTAATCCCTCACGCGGGGCCCGCGCTGGCGTCCGCGGGAGGCCCCCCCCCGGAGGGTGGGCGAGTGCTCTTGCGAGTCCCTTGGGGGTTCGCACCGCCGGAAGAGCCTCCCCCGGCCGGCCCCATACCCGGAGTCAGCCGCAGCACGTGCCGTGGATCCCTGCTGGCAGCTGGGCGCCAGACGCATCGGGGGGCGGGAGCCGTTCAGCCCCCGCCCCCGATCTCACTGCTTCGCCGGCCCGCTCAGCCCCCCACCTGCGACAGCGCCAGCAGCCCCCCGCTCCCCGCGTCGCTCCCCTGCACCAGCCAGTGCCGCTCCGGCTTGATGCGCAGCGTCTCGCGCACCAGCGGCTCCAGCGGCTCGCCGCGCCGCAGCGGCCCCCGCAGGTCCGTCTGCACGTGGCCGAAGAGGCACGGGCGGAGCTGGCCGTCCGCGGTGAGGCGCATGCGGTTGCACGTCCCGCAGTAGTTGTGGCTCATGGGAGTGATCACGCCCACGGTGCCCGCCGCGCCGGGCAGCGCATAGTACCGGGCGGGGCCGTTGCCCCGGGGCCCCGCCACCAGCTGGAGGTCGCCCACGCGGGAGATGCGCTCCAGCATCTCGTCCGAGGACACGTAGTCGTCCTGCGACACGCCCAGGTTCTCGCCGGTGGGCATCACCTCGATGAAGCGGACGTGCCAGGGGCGCTCGCGCGTGGCCGCGGCGAAGTCCGCCACCTCGTCGTCGTTGCGGCCGCGCATCACCACGCAGTTGATCTTGATGGGCGCGAACCCCGCGCGCTCCGCCGCTTCGATGCCGGCGAAGATCGCCGCCGCCGAGCCGGCGCGCCGCGAGATCGCGTCGATCCGCTCCGGGCGCAGCGAGTCCAGCGACACGTTCACCCGGTCCACGCCCGCCTCGCGCAGCTCGTCCGCCACCTCCGCGAGCAGCACCGCGTTGGTGGAGAGCGCCAGGTCCTCGATCTCCGGCACCGCGCGGATCAGCCGCACCAGCCGCGGCAGGTCGCGCCGCACCAGCGGCTCCCCGCCCGTGAGCCGCACCCGCCGCAGCCCCATCCCCGCCATGACCCGCACCACCTCCGCGATCTCCTCGTAGCGCAGGATCTCCTCGCGGCGCAGCCACGGGAGCCCCTCCTCCGGCATGCAGTACACGCAGCGGAGGTTGCACTTGTCCGTCACCGAGACGCGCAGGTACTCCACCCGCCGCCCGAAGCCGTCCTGCATGGGGCCGGCGTCGGGCACCTCGCGGCGCTCCGGCTGCGGGAACACCCCGCCGATCCTCACCAGCGGGCCGCTCACCGCGCCCCCTCCTCCACCCGCGGCGCGAAGCCCGGGACCCACTCCGAGTCCCCGTCCACGTACCCCTCCCGCTTCCACACCGGCACCCGCTGCTTCAGCTCCTCGATCACGTAGCGCGACGCCTCGTACGCCTCCGCGCGGTGCGGCGCCGCCACCACGATGGCCACGCTCGCCTCCCCCACCTCCAGCCGCCCCACCCGGTGCACCACCGCGATCTCGCCGGTGCCCCAGCGCGCGCGCGCCTCCGCCGCGATCTCCGCCAGCTTCGCCTCCGCCATGGGCGCGTACGCCTCGTATTCCAGGTGGCTCACCGCCCGCCCGCCGTGCTCGTCGCGCACCACGCCCCAGAAGAGCAGCGCCGCCCCGTCCGACGGGGCGACCGCGTCGCGGAGCAGCGCGGCGGCATCGAGGGGGTCGCGGGTGACTCGGAAGGCGGACACCCTCACCCTCCCGCCACCGGGGGGATGAACGCCACCTCGTCGCCGTCGCGGAGCGCCGTGGAGAGCGGGGCGTACTCCAGGTTCACGGCCACCGCGGGAGCGGCGGGAAGCGCCGCCAGCCCGGGGCGGGAGCCGCGCAGCTCGCGCACCAGGTCCGCCACGGTCGCCGACGCGGGAAGCTCCACCAGCAGCTCGTCGGCGCCGGCAAGCTCGCGGTAGGTGGCGAAGAACAGGGAGCGTACGGTCATGGAAGCACGGGAACGGGCGGGACAGCAGGAGCCTCTGCTACCCCGCCCTTTCCCGCAGGTTCGGAGTGCCGCCCAATCAACCCGCGCCGGACGCGCCCGGGCCGGGAACGTTCTGCCGCACCTCCTCGGGCGGGGCCAGCGTCACCATGAACTGCGACACCTCGTGGTGGAGCCGCGAGCTGGAGCCGCGCACCACGGTCCTGCCGTCGCGCGTCCCCACCCCGATGGTCACGTCCCCCGCCTCCGTGGCCAGGCGGATGTGCGACTCGCTCGAGTCCTCCTCGAACCCCGCGTAGGGCGAGAACTGCATGGAAAAGAACGAGCGGGCCTGCTCGATCACCTCCGCGGGGGACAGGTGGGTCTCCACTTCCTGGATCAGCATACGGCCTCCGGTTCGGGTTCGGTCCGGCCGCGAAAGGGCAGGAGGCGTGCCAGTCCGCAACGGCTTTAACGGCTTGGACTGCCGGTTTGGGCGTGCCCCCGGCTGGCGCCGGGGTCGGGCTTCGGCTCCGTAAAGCAGCAAACAACGCTGCTCAACGGAGTCGAGCCCCGGCGGAAACAGCCTCGCCGGGTCTCGCCCCTTCGGGCCGAAATCCCTCACGCGGGCGCCGCGCTGCTCCCGCGATGCCGGTACGGCCTCGCTCCGCTGCCTCAGCGTTCGCGGCGGCGGCCCATCCAGACCGCCTCCGGGTCGGCGCGGCGCACCGCGTGCAGCTCCGGGAGCACGACGTCGTCGTAGCCGCGGCGGACGTCGTACGCGGTCTCGTAGGGGCCGAGGGCGCGGGAAGCGGAATCGGCGCCGGCCCCACCGCGCAGGGCCTCCGGGAATGAGCTGGGCATCGGTGTCGTCGTGCGGGAGGGAGCGCTCGGGAACGCATGCCGTGGACGCAAGAAAGGCGCCCTGGCCCCCTCTCGGGGGCCGGGCGCCTTCTCGCGGGCAGGGCCCGCGCCGGCTCGGGCCGCGGGGCGTCGCCGCCCCGGGATCACACCTCGAGCGGCTTCTCCTCCACCATGGCGCGGAGCTCCTTGGACGGCTTGAACACCGGCACCGCCCGCGGGGGAACCTCCACCGGGTCGCCCGTGCGCGGGTTGCGCGCCAGCCGGCTCTTGCGCTCGCGGACCTTGAAGGTGCCGAAGCCGCGGATCTCGATGTTCTGATGGTCCGCCATCGCGTCCTTGACGGCGTTCAGGAACGAGTCAACGACCACTGCGCAGTCCCGCTTGGTGATCCCGGGACCGATCGCATCGGCAACCCGCTGGACCAGATCCGCTTTCGTCATCGAGGTTCTCCTTGGGGGGTTGGAAGCTGGGGCGGGAGCCCCGTTCAGTGCGCGCGAGCGCAAACGTACGTCCGGGTGGAAGGCCGCCCGGGGTTGCCGTCCCGGTGCAGGTCCCGCCCGGGCCCTGCCGTGGTCCCGGCAGCGCCCGCTGGTCCCTCTTGCGGTCTCGGTTCGCTGGGAAGATCGTGTCGATCGGAGGGCCGGGACGACGGATCGCGCCGCTGGCGACCGAGGAGACGTTTCCGCGGGACGGACAGGGAGGGAGCTAAGAGGTTGACCTACGGCAGTTTATCGAGCCGAAGGATAATGCGACGCGTAGAAACCGTCAAGCGTCGTGGCTGCCGGCGCCCGTCCGGCGCTCCATCTCGGCGACGAACCGGTCGAAGAGGTAGCGCGAGTCGTGCGGCCCCGGGGCCGACTCCGGGTGGTACTGCACGGAAAACACCGGGCGCCCGGTGTGCTCCAGCCCCTCCACCGTGCCGTCGTTGAGGTTGAGGTGCGTCACCCGCAGCTCGGGCGCGCCGGGGATCCCCGACTCGTCGCCACGCACGGCGAAGCCGTGGTTCTGCGCGGTGATCTCCACCGCCCCGTCCAGGATGCGGCGCACCGGGTGGTTCCCGCCGCGGTGCCCGTAGTGGAGCTTGTAGGTCTCCGCCCCGAAGGCGCGGGCGATGAGCTGGTGCCCCAGGCAGATGCCGAACACCGGCGTGTCGCGCCCCGCCAGCTCGCGGATGGAGTCCAGCGCGTGCCCCACCGCCTCCGGGTCGCCCGGCCCGTTGGAGATGAACATCCCGTCCGCCCCCGCGCCCACGATCTCCTCCACCGGCGTGCCGGAGGGGAGCACCGTCACCTCGCAGCCGCGCTCCGCCAGCAGCTTGAGCGAGTGCGACTTGACCCCGAAGTCGTAGGCGAGCACCCGGAAGCGAGTCTCCCCCGCCGCGGGCACCACGTAGCGGTCCGCGGTGGAGACGCCGCACGCCAGGTCCAGCCCGGCCATGGAAGGCTGCTCCAGGATCCGCGCGCGGAGCGCCTCCGGGTCCTGCTCGCCGTGGGCGATGGCGCCGCGCATGGCCCCCAGCGAGCGGATGTGCCGGGTGAGCGCCCGCGTGTCCACGCCCGCGATCCCCACCACGCCGTGCCGCCGGAGATAGTCCTCGAGCGACTCGCTCGCCCGCCAGTTGCTGAACGCCGGCGGCGCCTCGTGGATGACGAACCCGGCCACCTGCGGCCCCGCGGACTCCTCGTCCTCGGGGTTCGCGCCGTAGTTGCCGATGAGCGGGTACGTCATGGCCACCAGCTGCCCGGTGTACGAGGGGTCCGTGAGGACCTCCTGGTAGCCGGTCATCGAGGTGTTGAAGACGACCTCCCCGAACACGGTCCCGGCGGCGCCGAACGCCTCCCCGTGGAACACGCGCCCGTCCTCCAGCATCAGCACGGCGGTCTGGCCCAAGTCGCCTCTCCCCCGATCTCCGTCGGCTCGTTCGTTCAAGTGCATGCCGCATCGGCGGATGCGATCGCGGCAATCTACCGCGCCCGCGAGATCTGTCAAGCGCCGCCCTCCCCGCCCTGGGATTCGGCGCCGGCCCAGGGTAGATTCACCCGCTTTCCGCACCCACCCCGCACCCGAGAACGATGAGCGAGCCGCTGGTCTTCATCTACGCCGACGAGTCCTGCCTGGGAAACCAGTTCAAGGGCAGGGCCCGCCCCGGGGGCGCCGCGGGGCTGGTGGAGTACTTCCACCCCGAGCGCGGCTGGGTCCGCCGCGACTTCTGGGTCTCGGAGCCGGACACCACCAACAACCGCATGGCCATCCGCAGCGCGGCGCTCCCGCTGGCGGCGCTCCGGAGCGCGTCGCGCGTGGTGTTCACCAGCGACAGCCGCTACCTGGTGGACGGGATGACGCAGTGGGTGCACGGCTGGGCCGCCCGCGGCTGGAAGCGCAAGGACGGGGAGATCGAGAACCTGGCGCTGTGGAAAGAGCTGCTGGGGATCGCCCGCCGCCACCAGGTGCAGTGGCGCTGGGTCAAGGGGCACAACGGCCACGCGCACAACGAGTACGCCAACTACCTGGCCACGCGCGCCGCGGCGAAGCAGGATTCCAGCGGGGGGCTGGTGGAGTCGCGCTTCGACGAGTGGGTGGCGGAGGAGCAGGCCAAGGAGCGCTGCCTGGACTTCTTCCCCATGCCGCCCACCCGGTTCGAGTTCAAGGCGGCGCGGGCGCTCCCTCGCGGCTGAGGTCGTTCAGGCGAGGAAGGCGGCGGGCGAAACCGCGACGGTGGGAAAGGCCGCCAGCACCTTGCGGTCCGAAGTGACCAGCGCAACACCCTCCGCCTGCGCCACGGCGACGAACTCGCAGTCATACCCCGTGCACCCCGACACGGCTGCCAGGCGGAGCACGTGCTCGGACCGTGCACTCCTCTCCCTCGCCGCGAGGAGCACTTCGCTACGGGCCATCAGGACGAGCGCGTCGTCGAGCGGAAGTGCTCCCCGGCGGACGTAGAGCACCAGAAGGTTGCGGAACTCGCTTCGCCAGAGCGGGGGAACGATCCAGTCCGGATCCCTGGCGAACACACCCGACGCGGTCTCGGTATGCTCGCCCGGGATGATTAGGTACGCGACGACGTTCGTGTCGACGACGATCAAGGACGCCCCTCGTTCTTGGCCTCGTCCAGGAACTCGTCGGTGAGCCAGGGCAGGTTCATGCGGGATCGCATCTCCGCCAGATCCCGGAGCACCTTTGCCGAGTCGACGGGCCGCTCCCTGACGGCGCGCTGAAGGCAGACGATCGCCTCACTGTTCAGGCTGCGCCGGTTCTCCTCTGCCTGCCGCTTCAACTCGGCATATAGATCGTCGGGGATGTTCTTGAGCGTGAAGTTCGCCATGGAGTGCCTCCGGAACGGTTTCGAAATGGAACCATTCCGAATCTAACGAATCCACTCGCGCTCGCAAGAACCGCGAGGGGGAGCACCGCCCGGCGCGGTGCTCCCCCCTTGTCTGTGCCTGACGCTAGCGCTTACGGCAGGTTGCCGCGGATGGCGCCGGCCGGCAGGGCGGTGGTGTGCAGGTTGACGTAGTAGTTTTTCGGGTCGGCGAGGAGCGCGTTGGCGAGCGTGGCGTTGGTGGCGGTACCGCTCAGCTCGAACTGCCGCGCGGTGTAGCTTCCGCCGAGCAGCGCCAGGGCGACCGGCCCGGTCCCGTTGGCCTGGCTGACCACGTGGATGTGCCCGGCCCGGAACGCTTCCCCCGCCGGGTTGTGCACGCGCAGCGTCCACTCGATCACGCCGCCGGGCTTCACCTTGACCTGCGCGAACCCCCACGCCTTGGAGTTGGTGGGGGCGGGGAGCTCGTCCTGTGGCCGGAGCTGCGCCGTGTAGACGGCGAGAGGCGCACGCTGGACGCCCACGCGAGCGAAGGAAGCGGCACTCGCGGAGAACGCACGCGTTGTGGTGGGCTCGCCACAGGAGGCGAGCGCGAGCACGAGCGCAAAGGGAGCCAGAGTGCGCATGGTGCCTCCGGGGCCGCGGGTTCGGGGAGTGGATCGGTGTGGGAGGGGCGGGACAGCCTGACGCCATGCTGCAAGCCGCGTGCGCGCGGATTCCACGGCTCCACGGACGACGGGGGCGGCGGACACGCGTCCGCCGCCCCCGTTTTTCCTGTCTCCCCCGCCGGCGTCAGCGCTCGAGCACGGCCCGGCCGAACTCCCTCTCGAAGCAGCGGACCACCACGGCCTCCACTTCCTCCATCGCCACCGCGCGGCCCAGCTCGCCGGAGATGGAGCCGACGCCGTACTGCGTGATCCCGCAGGGGACGATGGCGCCGAAGAACGACAGGTCGGTGCTGACGTTGAGGGCGAAGCCGTGGCTGGTGATCCACCCCGAGGAGACGCGCACCCCGATCGCCGCGAGCTTGCGGTCGTCCACCCAGGCGCCCGTGAGCCCCTCCTTGCGCCCGCCCACCAGCCCGAACTCCGCCAGCACGGCGATGAGCACCTCCTCCAGGTCGCGAAGGTAGCGGTGCAGGTCCTGGCGGTCCGGCTTGAGGTCCAGGATGGGGTAGCCGACGAGCTGCCCCGGCCCGTGGTAGGTGACGTCGCCGCCGCGGCCGGTGTCGAACAGCTCGATCCCGCGCGCGGCCCGCTCCTCGGCCGAGACGAGCACGTTGTCGTCGTGCGCCCCGCTGCCCAGGGTGATGACGTGCGGGTGCTGGAGCAGGAGGAGCGTGTCGGGGATCTCCCCGGCGCGCCGCCGCCGGACGAGCTCCGCCTGCAGCTCCAGCGCGTCCGCGTAGCGCACGAGCCCGAGCCGCCGCACCTCGAGGGGCCGGGACGCCGTCACAGCTCGATCTCGGCGTGGAAGACCACAATCGCCTCGCCCGCGACCCGCACCCTGGTCGGCCTGCCCCCGTCGATGTCCACCATCACCTCCACCGTGCCCGGGCGTCCCGCCGCGACGCCCTGCCGTGCCCGGAAGCGCAGCCGCCGCCCGTCGTGGGGCACCCGGGCGTGACGGACCAGGAGCGCTCCCAGCGGCCCGTTGGCGTTCCCCGTCACCGGGTCCTCCGGGATCCCGATGGCCGGGGCGAACATCCGCCCGTGCGCCAGCACTCCCGGGTCGGGGGAGTCCAGCGTGAACACGTGGTAGCCGTTGAAGCCGATGCGGCCGCTCAGCTCGGCCAGCGCCGCCAGGTCCGGCCGCAGCGCGTCCAGCCTCCCCAGCGCCCGGATCCCCACCATCACCTTGGCGTGCCCGGTCGAGACCACCTGCACCGGGAGCGCGGGGTCCAGGTCGTCCTCCCGGAGCCCCAGCGCCGCCAGGAGGGTGTCCCGCTCTTCCCCGGCCAGCACCGGACCGAGCTCGACCTCCCCCTGCGTCATCACGATCCGGTAGTCGTCCTGCTCGCGGACCACCTCCACCGGGAGGATCCCCGCGCCCGTCCGCTGCCGGACGACGGTGCCGCCGAGCCCCATCTCGCGCGCCCGGACGTAGTGCGCGGAGATCGTGGCGTGGCCGCAGATGGGCACTTCCGTGGTCGGCGTGAAGAAGCGGATCCACACGTCGTGGTCGCTCCCGGTGGGGGACAGGACGAACGCCGTCTCCGAGTTGTTGAGCTCGCGGGCGATCTCCTGCATCTGTCCCTCCGAGAGACCGTCCGCGTTCGCGACCACGCCCGCGGGGTTCCCCCGGAACCGTTCGCGGGTGAAGGCGTCGACCTGGAAGATCCGGTACCGCTTCATGCCTCTCCTCCCCCTGCCCCACGCCTGCCCACGGTCCGGCGCTACGCCTGCTCCGGGAACGTTTCCAGCATCTGCTTGACGCGGGCCAGGAACTGGTCCCCGTCGGCCCCGTTGACCAGCCGGTGGTCGTAGCCCAGCGAGATGTACCCCCGCTTGCGGGCCACGATGGCGTGGTTCCCGTACTCGTCCGAGATCACGGCCGGCCGCATCTCCACCCCGCCGACGCCCATGATCGCCACCTGCGGCTGGTTGATGATGGGGAAGCCGATGGTGGTGCCGAAGATGCCGGGGTTGGTGATGGTGAAGGTGCCCCCCTGGATCTCGTCCGGCGACAGCTTCTTGCTCCGGGCCCGCGTGGCGATGTCGTTCAGGCGCTTCGCCATCCCCACCAGCGACAGCTCGTCCGCGCCCCGGATCACCGGCACGATCAGCCCGTTGTCCAGCGCCACCGCGATCCCCAGGTTGACCTCGGCGCGGAGGATGACCTCGTGGTTGGAGTACGAGGCGTTGAGCTTGGGGTGCTCGCGCAGCGCCCGGGCGACCGCCCACGCGATGAAATGCGTGTAGGTGACCTTGACTCCCTGCTCCTCCCACAGCCGCTTGCTCTTTGCGCGGATGTGGTCCAGCCGGGTGTAGTCCACCTCGAAGTACGAGTGCACGTGCGGCGAGATGCGCCGCGACTGCACCATGTTGTTGGCGATGATCTGCGTCATCCGGCTGGCCGGCTCGACGCGGTCGCCCGGCCCCGCCTGCACCGTGGGGTGCTGCGGCGCGCCGAAGAACTCGTCCCAGGGGAAACCGCCCTCGTACGACGGTGCCGCCTGCGGCCGCGGAGCCGCGGGACGCTGCGCGGGGGCTCCGGACGGGGCGCCCTGCGGCTGCGCGGCGGGCGCCTTCGGGCCCTCCTGCACGTGCCGCAGGATGTCCTCCTTGGTCACCCGGCCGCCGCGGCCGGTCCCCTGCACCGCCGCCACCTCCACCCCGTGCTCCGCCGCGATCTTGCGCACCAGCGGCGTGGAGCGGGTGCGGAGCCGCTCCTCCAGCGACTGCGGTCCGCCGTCCTCCGAAGCCGCCGGGGACGCCGCCGCGGCGGCGGGCTCCTCGCGCGGGGTGCCCTGCGCGGGAGGGCGCGCCTCGCCCTGCCCGGCGGCCGCCTCGGGAAGCGCGGTGGGCCGCTCGCCCGGCACGCCCGCCGCGGGCTCGGCCGGGGCCGGCGCGGGAGCGGCGGCCGCGGCGGCGGCGCCCGCCTCGGTCTCGATGTAGGCGACCACGGTCCCCACCTCCACCGTCTGCCCCTCGACCACCACCACCTCCACCAGGGTGCCGGCGGCGGGCGAGGGGATCTCGGCGTCCACCTTGTCGGTGGAGATCTCCATGATCGGCTCGTCACGCTCGACGCGGTCGCCCACCTTCTTCAGCCAGACGGAGACGGTTCCCTCGGCGATGGACTCCCCCATCTGGGGCATCGGCACTTCTATACGGGCCATGAGAGGATCAGCGGGTCAGGGTTTCCGGAAGTCGGATTTCAGTAGGCCGCCAGGTGCCGCGCGGCCTTGACGATGTCCTCGGTCTGCGGGAGGAAGTAGTCCTCCAGCGGCGGCGAGTAGGGAACCGGCGCGTCCAGCGCGGTCACGCGCAGGATGGGCGCGTCCAGCCACTCGAACGCCTTCTCGTTCACGCGCATGGCGATTTCGCCCGCGATGCCGCCGGTGCGGGTGTCCTCGTGCACGATCAGCAGCCGGCTGGTCTTCTTCACGCTCGCCAGGATGGCGTCCTCGTCCAGCGGGAGCAGGGTGCGCAGGTCGAGCACCTCCACCGACAGCCCGTCCTCCCTGGCCAGCTGCTCGGCGGTTTCCAGGCTCTTGTGCACCATGGCCGCGTAGGTGACGATGGTGAGGTCGGTCCCCTCGCGGTGGATGCGCGCCTTGCCCAGCGGGACCACGTAGTCCTCGGCCGGGAGCACCTCGCGCACCTGGGGGCGGCGGTACAGCCACTTGTGCTCGAAGAAGAGCACCGGGTCGTCGTCGCGCACGGCGGCCTTGAACAGCCCCTTGGCGTCGTACGCGGTGGCCGGGTAGACGATCTTGAGCCCCGGGGTGTGGAAGAACGCCATCTCCGGGTTCTGCGAGTGGAACGGTCCGCCGCGCACGCCGCCCCCGGAGGGGCCGCGGATCACCATGGGCACGCCGCCCGACCCGCGGTAGCGCGAGGTGGCGATGTAGTTGGTGATCATGTCGTACGCGCAGGAGATGAAGTCGATGAACTGCATCTCCACGATGGGGCGCATCCCCATGTGCGCCGCTCCGGCGGCGGCCCCGGTGAAGCCGATCTCGGAGATGGGGGTGTCCAGCACGCGCAGCGCGCCGAACCGCTCCTGCATCCCCTCGGTCACCTTGAAGGCGCCGCCGTAGGCGCCGATGTCCTCCCCCATGAGGAAGACGCGCTCGTCGCGCTCCATCTCCTCCCAGATCGCCTCCCGGATGGCCTCCAGGAAGGTGACGGGCTTGCCTTCCGAGCTCTGCCGGACGTGCTCGGGCTTCGACTTGGTCGCGGTCGCCATGCTCCTGCTCAGGCCTGGGTGGGGTCGGGGGGCGTGTGGCGCGTCCACGGGGCGTTCACCCGCACCCCGGCGTACACGTCGTCCAGGGTCTCCTCCGGCTCCGGGAGGGGCGCGGCGTCGGCCTCGGGGATCATGCTCTCCAGCTCCGCGTCGATCTCCGCGTCGATCCCGGCGAGCTCCCGGGTGGAGGCCCATCCGCTTCCCGTTATCGCGGCGGCGAACCGGTCGATGGGGTCGTTGGTGGCGGCCCAGCGCTCGATCTCCGCCGGGTCCACGTACGACTGGTTGTCGTGCTGGGCGTGGCCGCGGCGGCGGTAGGTGACCACCTCCAGCAGCGTCACGCCCTCGCCGGCGCGGGCCCGGTCCACGGCGCGACGGGCGGCGCCGTACACCGCCAGCATGTCGTTGCCGTCCACCTGCTCGGCGGCGATCCCGTAGCCGGGCGCCTTGTCCACGAAGCTCGTGGCGGCGGTCTGCAGGCGGGTGGGCGTGGTGTACGCCCAGCCGTTGCTCTCCACCACCACCACCAGCGGACAGCGCTGCACGGCGGCGAAGTTGATCCCCTCGTGGAAGGCGCCGGTGGAGGTGGCGCCGTCGCCGATGTACACCATCCCCACCCGATCTTCCCGGCGCTGCCGGAAGGTCAGAGTCACCCCCGCCATCACCGGGATCAGGTCGCCCAGCGGGGAGATCTGCCCGATGAAGCCGCGCCGGTAGTCGGTGAAGTGGATGTTGAGCTCCTTGCCGCGCGCGGGGGCGTCGCCCTTGGCCATGTACTGACGCAGCACCTCCTCCGGGCGGGCGCCCATCACCAGCATGGAGCCCAGGTTGCGGATCAGCGGCGAAAGCATGTCGCCGGTGCCGTCGTCGCGGCGGCGGAGCGCGTACGCGCTCGCCACCGACTCGCCCTCCTGCCCGAGCGAGCGGAAGAGTCCGCCGACCACCTTGCTCTGCCGGAAGAGCGTTTCGAGCTTCTCCTCCAGCGTCCGCGTCAGGCGGACGTAGCGGTACATCTCCAGGAGCTGTTCCCGCGTAAGCCCGTGGGGGATCGCCGCGGGAGGGGCCTGCTTCGGTCTCGCCATGTACCCGGTTCCGGATGCCGTTGCGCCGCCCGGTCGTTCCCGGGGACGGATCGGCGGACAACTTGCCACCCCCGGCGCCCCCCGTCAAGCAAAACCGGGAGCGGCGCTCACCCCGCGCCGCTCCCGGCCCGCGTCCGCCGCCGCGAGGCGGACGCCCCCCCGCTACCGCCCCTGCTTCGCCCTCGTCTGCGGCGCGGCCCGCGCCGCGGCCACCGTGCGCGGGATGGGCGTGAGCGGGGCGGGATAGGTGTCGTACTGGCTCCACGTCAGCCGCTGCGACTGCCACCGCTCGATCAGCGTCGGCCGGGGGTCGAAGGGGAGGCCGTGCTTCTTGTTCAGGTAGAAGTTGATCGACTTGGTGGCCACCGGCCCCACGTCGCTGCCGTGCAGCCCGTGCTCGATGATGGTGGCCACCACGATCTCCGGGTGCCCCCCCGGAGGCCCGGAGAAGCCGACGAACCAGCCGTGGTCGGGGCCGCCGGGGTTCTGGGCGGTCCCCGTCTTCCCGTACACCTTCCACCGGGGAATCGAGGAAAGGACCGCCGTGCCGGTGGGCGAGGTCACCAGCTCCAGCCCGCCCCAGAGCGCCTTGAGCCCCTGCTCGTCGAGCCCCAGGTCGATCTCGCTGGGCCCGCTGCCCGCCCCGGGGCGCGTCACCAGGTGAGGCTCGGGCGCGGTGCCGTTCCCGGCGATGGCGGAGTAGAAGTGCGCCATGTTGAGCACCGTCTGCGAGTTCGGCCCCTGCCCGATGGCGAGGCTCATCACCTCGGAGGGCGTGGGCGTGTGGCCGAACCGCTCCCGGTACCACGGGATCCCGGTGGGGAAGCGCGGCTTCGCCTCGCCCGGCAGGTCGATCCCCGAGCGGCTGGCGAAGCCCATCCGCGTCCCCTCGGCGGTCAGCTTGGCGAGCCCCAGCCGGATCCCCACCTGGTAGAAGTACACGTTGCACGACTTCTCGATCGCCCCGGCCAGGTCCAGCGAGCCGTGGCCGCCGCGGTCCCAGCAGCGGGAGTAGCGCCCCGCGTACGCCATGCCGCCGGTGCAGGCGATGGGCATGCGCGTGCCCTCCTTGAGCATCCCGGCCCGCACGCCCGCCGCCGCGGTCGCCAGCTTCCAGGTGGAGGCCGGCGGGTACAGGGCGGTGATGGTGCGGTCCAGGAGCGGCTTGGACGGGTCCGACTGGAGCGCCTTCCAGAGCGAGGTCTTGATCCCGCCCACGAACTCGTTGGGATCCACCGTGGGGTGGCTGTACATCGCCAGGATCTCGCCGGTGGAGGGCACCATGGCGACCACCGCCCCCTTCATGCTGTCCGGGAAGATCTGGTGGATGTAGTTCTGCAGGTCGAGGTCCAGGGTGAGCCTGAGGTTCTCGCCGGGCTCGGGCGCCAGCGCCCCCACCGAGGAGCGCGGGTCCACCACGCGGCCCATGGCGTCCACCTCCACGAAGCGCGCGCCGTCGCGGCCTCCCAGCTCCTTCTCGTACTCCTTCTCGATCCCCGCCTTGCCCACCCAGTTCCCCTGCTCGTAGCCGGCCTCGCGGAACTCCGGCCGGGCGAGCTCTTCCCGGGTGATCTCGCCCACGTACCCCGCGATGTGCCCGATGGCGGGCCCGGCCGGGTAGTAGCGCATGGGGCGCTCGACGATCATCAGGTTGGGAAACGCCGCCCGCCGCTCCTCGATGGCCGCCACCTGGGGGAAGGTGGCCCGCTGGGTGATCTCCAGCAGGTCGTTGGGGCGCCCGTTGCGCTTGGTCATCAGCGCGTCCACGTCCTGGGCCGACAGCCCCAGGAACGGCATCAGGTCGCCCAGCGTTTCCCGGATCGTCTCCTCCGACGCCGGGAGGAGCGACACCGAGTAGCCGGTGATGCTGGTGGCCACCACCTCGCCGCCCCGGTCGTAGATGGTGCCGCGGGGGGCGGGGATCTTGATGGGGCGGAGCCGGTTCTCCTCGGAGCGGGCCGCGTACTGCTTGCCGCTCAGCACCTGCGTCTGGAAGAACGCGGTCATGAGCGTGCTGATCACCAGGGTGATCATGAACACCGCGCCCAGCGTCCTGCGCTGCCGGGGATCGGGCTGGAAAAGCTTCATGGTGCCATCGGTTTCACGGTGTGCGCCTCCCGCCCGGCCGCCCCGGCGGGTGGTCCGGGGTCCGGCGGAAGGGCCGTCCCATCCCCTGTTCTACGTCGCGGCGAAGGGCGGGTTCCCCCGCCTCCAGCCGTCCCGCGAGCGCGTCGTGCCACTCCGCCACGCGGCGCCGCAGCCGGTCCACGAGCGCCGCGGCCCGGCGCGCTCCGCCCGGCGGCGCCCCCACCGGGGCCTCGTCGTCGCGCCCCGCGGGCCCGTACGACTCCGCCGCCCAGCAAAAGACCGGCGCGAAGCCCGGCGGGATCCCCCCGGCGGTGCCGCGGCGGGCCAGGAAGCGCCGCACGGCGTCGCCGCGGCGCGGGCGCGTCTCGCCCGCCAGCAGGAGCCCCGCGGTGCAGAGCCTCACTAGGTCGTCGCGCATGCGCTTCCACGCTGCGCCGTGCTCCCCCGCGAGCAGGTGCCCGGAAGCTTCCTCGCCGCCCTCGCGCACGCGCGCGAGCAGCGCCTCGGTGCAGCAGAGCGCGTCCGCCGGGGTGAACGGCAGCGGCAGCGGCGGCGCGCCCGGCGGCCAGAGCGGGATCCCGTCGTCCAGCGCGTCCACCAGCATGGGCGTGCGGTTTCCGGGCTCCAGGTCCACCCGCGACACCGACCACACCGTCACCGGCACCGCCGTGTCCGCCGCCACCCGCTCCGCGAGCGCCTCCGCCATCCCCGCCTGCGGCTCGCGGTCCGGCGGGAGCCGCCAAAAGACCAGGAGCACGTCCACGTCGGAGTCGGGGCGGGCCTCGCCGCGCGCCTTGGAGCCGAACACGAAGGCCCGGGCCAGCTCGGCCGGCACCGCTGCCCGGACGCGGCGCACCAGCTCCAGCGCCGCTGCCCGCTCCCGCGGCCGCAGCACGGCGAACCGCGACGGCCCGCCGCGCCGCGCATCGTCTCCGCTTCCCCCGCCTCGCCTCGTGCGCATCGCTGGTGTATCTCGCAAGTCGCGTTCCGGGTGGAACGGACTGATACGACTGATTCGGGCGTGCCCCCGGCGGGCGCCGGGGTCGGGCTGCGGCTCCGTAGGGCTGCAAACAACGCAGCTGGGCGGAGTCGAGCCCCGGCGGAAACAGCCCTGCCGGGTCTCGCCCCTTCGGGCCGAAATCCCTCACGCGGGGTTCGTGCTGGTGTCCGCGAGGGCGGGCCCCCTCACCCCCCGGCCCCCTCTCCCCCGCAAGCGGGGGAGAGGGGGGAGAACGGCACGAGTCCCCTTAAGCGGCGAACGGGAGTCCGGCGTGCCGCCGGGCTCCCGTCCCTTCCCGTCTCCTTGCCGGCCGTCGGAGGGTCAGTCCTTGGCCGCCGTGGCGGTGCGCTCCACGCCCAGCGTCTCGGCGATCCCCACCTTGAAGACGCCCCGGGCCTGGCGGGCCTGCGCCACCAGGCCGTTCACCGCGGCGCGGTCCAGCCGCGACACATCGTACCCGGCCGCGATCAGCGCCTGGATCACCGCCTCGGTGTGGATGCGGTTGTAGCGGTACACGTCGCGGTACACGCGAAGCTCGCCGCCGCGCACCACCACCGGCTGGTAGGTGATCTCCAGCGGGACCGGGCTGCGGAAGGTGGAGTTGCGCGTGGCGCTGGGCCGGGCCAGGATCCCCCGGATCTCGGAAACGGCCACGGTGGCATTGGCGCGCTGGTGCAGCAGCGTGGCCAGCTCGATCACGTCCGCGTTGCGCATCCGCACGCACCCGTGCGACGCCGGCGTCCCCAGGTCCTTCTCGTGCGGGGTGCCGTGCAGGTAGTAGTACGGTGCGAAGAACAGCTTGACGCGCCCCATGGGGTTGTTGGGCCCCGGGGGCGTCACCTTGTCGTCCTTGGCCCAGTCGCGCGCCGGCGGACGCCACCACGGGTTCCACTCCGCCCGCTGGACGGTGAAGTCACCGGCGGGGGTGTCGTGCCCGGGAAGCCCGGGAGAGACCGGGTACTCCTTGACCACGCGGTCGCCGTCGTGGACGCGGAGGAGCAGTTCCGGGATGTTGAGGCTCAGGCGCAGCTCCCCGGCGTCCTGCGCGTGGAGTGGGGCGGCGGCGAGCGCGAGCGCGGCCAGGACGGACCGGAAGATCTTCATGCGGCTACGGGTGCGGATGGCGGGAAGCGGCAACGAGTTGCGCCGGGGCGAAGGGCAATCGCCGTGCCGGCCGCGGCGCCCGGGAAAGATAACGGCAAGCGGGCGCGGGGGGAGCCCCCGGCGAGGCAGCCCGACGCACGAGAGCCGCGCCGCGGGGGTCGCGGCGCGGCTCTCGCCGTTCATCGGTCAACCAGGGACTCGAGCCCCGGACCTCGCGTGCGTGGCGCCTGCGCGGACGCCGCCGGCCGCCACCCGCTGCCGTCCACCCCGCGAATCGCCGGCTGCAGCTAGTCCAGCAGGTAGATGCGGGAAACGTGCATGCACCCGGTGACGCCGTCGCTCGTCCGCACCTGCCACCAGAGACCTTCCTGCTGGAAGGTCCGGAACACCTCGCCCTCGTACACCGCGGTCAGGATCTCGCTGGTCCCCGACGGAGCGCGCCGGACGTTGGTGAAGCCGTCCGGATCTTGGATCGATGCCCGCCGGTCGAAGACGGGCGCCTCCCGCCCCTCCGCGGGTACGGCGTCGCCGCCGGCGCCGGCCGGCTCGGCGCGCCGCGCCTCGGCGGACGCATCGCCCACCCACACGGTCTCCGCCGTCTCCAGCCACGAATCGTTTCGCGCCTTCATGGCGGGACCTCCAGGATGAGCCGCAGAGGCGAGGCAGAGAAGCGCGGGCGGCAACCGCCCCGGAGCGGCGGCCAAATATCGGGCCCGGAACGAGGCGACGCCAGGAAATCGTCCGCGGTTCCCGCGAGGATGCCGGGAAACAAGCAACAAGCAAAAGGTCCCGCGCACGGAAGCCGTGGCGGGACCTTTGTCGTACGTAAGTGGTCGATCAGGGACTCGAACCCCGGACCTCTCGCATGTGAGGCGAGCGCTCTAACCAACTGAGCTAATCGACCGTATCGCAGGCCGGGGGGTACCCGCGCCTGCGCCAGGAAGTGGGCTGCTGCCTGCGGGGCCCTGACCCTTTGCCTCCCAGTCCTCTTTCCATAGCGGGGGCGGGATTCGAACCCGCGACCTTCGGGTTATGAGCCCGACGAGCTACCAGGCTGCTCCACCCCGCGACACGTTGATCAAGTACCCCGTAGGGGAATCGAACCCCTGTTTACGCCGTGAGAGGGCGTTGTCCTAGGCCACTAGACGAACGGGGCCTCAACTCCAAATAGCCACCCAACTTACCCCGTTCTCGCCGGCCTGTCAAGGCCTCAACCGGGAGAGGCGCCGCCCGGATTCGAACCGGGGGTCGAGGATTTGCAGTTATATCTAGCCGTTTTCGTCCGTTTGCGCAAGTCGGCATTTTCCCTGCTGCCACGCGGGTTTTCGCCCTCCCCGCTCCACATCCGAATACCACTTGGTCGCGTCGGTTTCCAGGCTCCTGGCCCCACGGGTGGCCCCCACGATTGCGAGCCATGACAGAGGGTCGGCAGTAGCGCGGGAGCGGGGACCAACCCCCGTCCTACCAGCCACCCTAAGCCGCCTGCCCTTAGGTCCACCGGCGGGGTAAAGGTAAGGGAAGTACCGTGGCCGGACTAGTTGGCTCAGGTCGCCGGTCCGCCACTTCACCCAACCGCTGTACTCGGCCTCCGGGAAGGTCCAGCCCTGGCTCATGGTGCTGGCGATCCACACGGCCGGAGGTAAGCCACCACATCAAAACGGACGAGTCAGATGGCGCGCGCAAACCGAGGTTCGGGGCTCGCCGGCCCCGGGCAGGCAGTACCAGCCGAATTGCACCGTCGAATGGAGGAACGGGAAGTGTTGGCGACCACCGGGCGTGAGGAGCAGGACGGAAGCCACTCACAGGGGAGCCGGACACCATGAGCGCATCGAAATGGCGGGGCTGGCTCCAGACCATCCCGACCGACATGCCCGACATGCCCGACGAGTACCCCGTACCAATCCCGGCGGGAGTGCCGCGGGAGCTGGCCGCCCCCGTCCGTGAGGAGGACCCGCCCGCAGCCCCAGCCGACCAGGAGGCGGCAGAGCCGAGCTGGAGGGAGCGGCTTTGGACTGCACCAGCCGAGACCCGGGTCGGCCCGGCTGAGGTGTGTGAAGCGCTGGGGAGGCCGCGCAGCTGGCTGTACCGCCACACGTCGAAGAAGAGCACCACCGGAGACGGGGCGTACTCCCGCATCCCTCACCGTAAGCTGGAGGCCGACCTGGTGTTCGTGGTGAGCGAGCTACGCGAGTGGATCCGGCAGAATGAGGACGTCGTGCAGGGGAACCACGCCGAGCGCTCCGCGGCCGAGCGGGGACACCTGCGCGAAATCCCCACTCGCCGCACAGGGGCTCGCTGACGGGCAGGAAGGCGATGTTCGCGCGGATAGTCCGCTCCGCCTTGCGCGCGAGCCGGATCGTGGTCGCGAGCCTGGAAAGGTCGTCCACGATCAGCGCGATATCGGCCGTCTCCAACGCCATGTCGGTGCCACCCGCCCCCATCCCCCGCCCCATCGCCACGCCCCCATTTGCCACGCCCACCTTGGCCGCCGCCAAGCGCGGGCGCGTCGTTGACCCCGTCGCCCACGAAGAGCACCGCGCCGTGCCCCGTTCGAGGGTTCAGGTCGCACTGGGGGGCATGCGGACCGGCCGTCCGGATCTTCATGGCTCAGTATGAGGCGACCGTCGGGCGCCTCTTCCCCGGCCTGTACCACCTTCACGTCGTGTACGACTACCGACGCCTGCGCGCCAAGGAGCAGCGGGCCACGGACGAGCCCCGCTCGCCGTCCGACCAGTGGCAGGACCACGGTGCGGGCACGCACCAGGTCCGCGTGCGGTGACTCTCCGCGGGCCGTGAGTCGCCGTCCGGCCACACCGACCCGATGCACCGCTCTGTCCCGGTGACAAGAACCGTGCGTGCCTCACCCTGGTGGCCGCTTCGCCTTCCCAGGACCGCGTCTCGATTCACTGCATCGGTCCGCGCCCGTTCCCCGTCGGCGCATCCTTCTCTGCTCGCGCCAACCGTCTGAGTCCCGGAACCTCATTCCTCCCGACACGCCGGCATGGCCGGGGGGCGGCGCAGTGCGCCGCCCCCCGGCCCTCTATTGCTTGCGCTGTAACGCTTTCTCCGCACATGGGGTAATCCAAAATGACGCAGAAGCGACGACCCGCTCCGAGTCGGTGTCCCGACCGGCGAGGACCGCGTCGGACACGGTGGCCCGCGGCGCGCGCTTCCCCCCGGTCGCCTGCTCCACCCCCGCGCGCCGGCGGCCGGGACGACCGAGTCGACCTCCACGGTGATCCGGGCCGGGGTGGGGGTCGCTTCCACCGAGTCCCCGGCCACCTTGGCCCCGTACCCGTGTGGCGCCTGGGCCCGGCCGCAGCGGCTCGAGGAAGGCCGCCTTAGTGAAGGAGTAGCGCCCCCCACGGTCGCTCTTGACTTCCCTTCCCGCCGCCGCTACTCATTCGCCCAGGGTGAAATTTCACCACCCCGTATTTTCATCACTCTGTATCGACGCCATCATCCAGGGAGCACCGCGTGGCCAGGTCCCCCGATGCGAAGCTCAGCCGCCGCGAGCGGCAGATCATGGACATCATCTACCGTCGCGGGCGGGCGACCGCCGCGGAGGTGATGGGCGACCTCCCGGACCCGCCCACCAACGACGCGGTCCGCGCGGCGATCCGGCTGCTGGAGTCCAAGGGCCATCTCAAGCACGAGGAAGACGGGCCGCGCTACGTTTACCTGCCCACGGTGCCGCGGGAAGCCGCCAGCCAGTCCGCGCTGAGGCACATCGTGCGCACCTTCTTCAACAGCTCGCCCGAGCTGATGGTGACGGCGCTCTTCGAGAGCGACGACGTGCGGCCATCCGCGCAGCAGTTGGACCGCATCGCCGCGCTCATCGAGCAGGTCCGGAAGCAGGACGGGAAGTCGTGAGCGGACCGATAGAGCTCGCCGCTCTCTCGCCGGACGCGGCGCACTGGGGGGGCCTCCTGGTGACCGCCGGGGTGAAGAGCGGGGCTGTCCTGGTGCTGGCACTGACCCTGGCCCGCCTCCTCCGTGGCGCCTCCGCGGCGCTGCGCCACCTGGCCCTCAGCACCGCGCTCGCTGCGGCGCTGGCGCTGCCGCTCCTCTCGGCCGTCGTGCCCGCCTGGCAGGTGCGCGTCCTTCCCGCGCTGCCGAACGGGCCGTGGGCCCGCCCGGCTGCCGGGACCGCTCCGGCGGCGACTCCGTCCGCGGAAGCCGCCCGCCCCGACGGGGCCGCGCCCCGGACGGCGGTCGGCGCGCCCGGCGCACTCCCGGATGGGGCGAATGCGGCCGCCGGACCGGCCGGGTGGAGCCTGCCGGAGGCGCTCGGCTACCTCTGGCTCCTGGGCGTCGGAGTGCTCCTGGTGCGGCTGGGGGCCGGCTGTCTGCGGCTGCGGTCGCTGGCGCGCGGCGCGGAGCCGCTCCACGACGAGGGCTGGGCCCGGCTCGCTGGGCGGGTGGCCGGACAGCTGGGGCTCGCCGGGCCGGTCCCGCTCCGCCGCTGCCGGGCGGAGGTGGTGCCGATGGTGTGGGGCGTGCTCCGTCCGGTGGTCCTCCTCCCCGCGGGGTGCCGCGCGTGGACGGATGACCGGCGGGAGGTGGTGCTTCTCCACGAGATGGCGCACGTCCGGCGCCGCGACCCCCTGGCGCACGTCGTCGCCCAGCTCTGCCAGGCCGTCTACTGGTTCAATCCCCTGGTCTGGATGACGGAGCGGCGCCTGCGCGAGGAGCGCGAGCGCGCCTGCGACGACCACGTGCTGAGCGCCGGCGCCGACGCCACCGAGTACGCCAGCCACCTGCTGCAGATCGTCCGCTCCTTCGGGACGGGCACGTCCGCGTCCCCCGCCCTGGCGATGGCCAGGCGCTCCCAGTTCGAGGGGCGCATGCTCGCGATCCTCGACCCCGGGCTTCGCCGCTCCAGGATCTCGCGCGCGACGGCGGGGTGGATGGGGACGCTCACGCTGCTCGCGGTGCTCCCGCTCGCCGCGCTGACCCCGGTCGCACGGCCGGTGGAGGGGGCCGCCACCGAGGCGCCGTACGGCCTGGGCGGGCCGCTGGTCATCCCCACCTTCCCGGACTCGGCGCCGCTCCAGATCCGCGCGGTCGCGCTCCAGTACCGGATCCCGGAGGAGCTGGCCGCGGCCATCGTCCGCGCGGCGCGCGACGAGGGGCTGGACCTCGGGCTCGCGGTGCTCCTCGTCCGCACCGAGAGCGGCTTCCGCGAGGACCTGGTCACCCCCTGGGGCGCCGTCGGGCTCACGCAGACGCTGCCGTCCACCGCGGCGGCGCTGGAGCCGGGGATTACCCGAGCGAGGCTCGCCGAGCGCGACACCAACCTGCGCCTCGGCTTCCGCCACCTGCGCACGCTGCTGGAGCGCTACGAGGGGGACGCGGCGCTGGCGCTGACCGCGTACCACACCGGCCCCCGCGCGGTCGAGCGGATGCGCGACGCAGGGATCGGGAGCGCCGCCGTGGGCACCGGCGGCGAGGAGGGCGCGCCCGCAGCGGAGACGCGGCGGCAGGCACCGCCGCGGACCCAGACCGACCGCATGGTGGACATGATCGCCGGGGACGGCGACAGGGCCGCCTTCCTCCTCGCCTCGCTCGACGGCTCCCCCGGCGAGGCCCTCTTCCTGGACGTAATCCGCGCGAGCGCGCGGATCGGCGCCGGGGGAGACCGGCGCCGGGTGCTCCTGGCCGTGCTGTCCCGGCGGGTCCCCGGGGAGGCCGCGCTCGCGGCGGCGGTAGACGCCACCGCGGGGATGGCGGACGGAGACCGGGCGGCGGTTCTTCTCGCCGCGGTCGGCCGCCATGGGCTCCCGGGCGGCGCCGCGGCGGAGGAGCGCCTGCTGGGACACGTGCTGGACGGAGCGGCACAGATCGGCTCCGACGGCGACAGGGTGGGCGTCCTCATCGCCGTGGCGAAGACCGGCCCGCTCTCCGCGTCGCTGGAGGGGCGCTACCGCGCGGTGGCCGGGACGCTGCGGTCGGAGGGGAGCCGCCGGGCCGCCCTCTCGGCCCTCGCCGGGGACGGAGCCGCGCGGATCGGTCGCGGAGCGCCCCCTCCGCCGGCACCGTGACCGGCCCGGGCGAGCCCGGCCGGCCCACGCGCGATTGATCCGCACGTCCCGGCATGGCGAAATTTCACCACTTTTTTCCACGAGGATCCAGATGAAGAAGACGTACCCATCCCCGGGCCTTGTCGCGGCGCTCTGCGCCGGAGTGCTGCTCTACTCTCACGCGCCCTCCGCCGCCTCACAGGACCGCGGCACGCACGTACAGTGGGTGGAGGGTGAGAGGATGGTCCAGGTGAACGCGGAGGGCGAGGTGGAGTTCGCCGCCGACAACACGGACGTGCTGCGGATCTCTCCCGGCGGCCGGCTGGCCGTGGAGGAGCAGCGCCGGGGGCGCCCCGTCCACCGGGTGGAGTTCGCCCCGGCGGGCGGCGAGCTCCGCCGGACGTACTTCGCTGACGGACGGAGGCGCGAGATGGATGCGGCCGCCCGGGCCTGGCTGGCGGGGGTCCTCCCGGAAGTGGCCCGGGAGAGCGCGATCGGGGCCGAGCGGCGCGTGGAGCGGCTCGTGGCCCGGGGTGGGATCGCCGGGGCCGTCCGCGAGGTGAGGAGGACGCGCAGCGACCAGGCGAAGCGCACCTACTACTCGCTCCTGCTGCGCAGACCCGGCCTGGAGCCGGAGAGCAGCGCGCAGGTGCTGGAGGCCGCGGCACGGACCATCGCTTCCGACGGCGACAAGAGCATGCTCCTCGCCCCCCTGGCGACGGTGATCCCGCTGCGATCGGAGGCGGTCCGGCGCGCGTACTTCGCGGCGGTGGCGAGCATCCGGAGCGGCGGCGACCGGAGGCGCGTCCTCACCTCGGTGCTGCGCGGCCGGGAGGTGTCGCCCACGGTCGCCGCCGCCGCGCTCCGCGCCGCGGCAACCATCCAGGGCGACGGGGACAAGGCGGCGGTCCTCCTGAGTCTCCCCCGCGGCCTGCGCACGGAAAGCGAGGTCCGCCGCAGCTACCTCAGTGCTGCCAGTACCATCGGCTCCGACGGCGACCGCGCCCGCGTCCTCGCCTACCTGTCCGCGCCGTCAGCCGCGGCAGCCGTTTCCACCTCCGCCGGCTAGCTGGCGCTCCTGATCGCGCTCGCCGGCCTCGTCCCGGGCGTTGCGGCACAGGCGGGCGGGGCCGGCCCCCGCCCGGAGGCGCGGGCGGTGAGGATCGACGGCGGTGTCCCGGAGATCGATGGCCGGATCGCCGCCGCCGCGTGGGAGCAGGCGCAGTCGATCACCGGCTTCGTGCAGAAGGCCCCCGACGAGGGCGCGCCGGCGCCGGAGCGCACCGAAGTGCGGGTACTGTACGACGCGGACGCCCTGTACGTGGGAGCGCGGCTGTACACCTCGGCCCCGGCCTCCATCCAGGCGCCGGTGGGCCGGCGTGACCAGGGAGGCCAGGCCGACCAGCTCCTGGTCTCACTCGACACCTACCTCGACCGCCGCACCGTCCACACCTTCGGCGTCACTGCCACGGGAGTGCGCCTGGACCGTCTACCACCCGGCGGACGTTGGTGCCGGCGGGAGGGCGGACGCGCCCCAGCCACTCGGCCGCGGCCTCCGGGTCGTCGAGGAAGTTGAAGTGGATCACCCGCTGGACGTGCGCGAGCACGTCGCGCCCCCAGACGGGGAGAACGGCCTCCACCTCGTCGGCGATCCGCTATGGAGGAGGTCCGCCGTGGCTCTCCGCCTGCGCCCAGCCGAAGGCGTGGAACAGCTCCGGGGTGCTCCCGGCGTACACGTGCGGCACGCCCCACCGGTCCCAGAGGATTTCCGCCCGGCCCGCGGCGGGCTCCGCCGGCGGCGGGACGCAGGAGGGCGCCGCGAGCGCGGCCGACAGGGCCAGCGCCGTCCGCCGCGCCGTCCGCGCGACGGTGCGGCGGAAAGTGAGGGAGCCCCTATGCGACCGCAGCCCGGCTCTCAACCGGCACGAGCGGCACCGCGAACGCGGTCTTGGGGGGGACGACCAGGCTCATGTAGCGGTCGCCCTCGTGGAAGACGAGACCGAGCTCCAGCAGCCCCCTCAGCTCCGCCTCCACCTCCACGTCCTCCAGCTCCTTGAGCACGGCGGGGACCTTCTTCGCCGTGGCGAGCGTCTCCAGCAGGCGGCGGCTCTCCTCGCGGAGGGGATACTCCACCTCGGTTCCGGAGCGGGAGTCGACGACGCTCGTGTGTCCGTCCTGCGTACGGAGGACGAGGCGTGGCCGCGTCTGCTCGTTCCTCCAGAGCACGGTCCAGCGGTCCACCTTCTCGCGCAGCCGCATGACCATCTTCGCCGCGTTCCTGGCATACGGCGCGTTGTAGTTGCGGTCCGCGAAGTAGTACGCCATCCCCGCCAGCGCCTCGCTCCCCAGCGGATAGGTGAGGGTGTACCAGTCGAGCGGGCGCAGGTCCAGCCCGTACTCCTCCGCCTCGGCGAAGTAGGGACTGAAGCGGTCGAAGCGCACCGGGAACACACCGCCCGGCGGGGGGAGGTGGGTGAGCCGTGGGATGTCCTCCAGATACTTCTCATACACCTCGATCCCCTCCCTCGGGAACCCGATGAGGAGGTTCCACAGCGGGCTGATGCCGTAGCGCACGGAGTTGATGAGGAAGTGGAGGTTCTGGAACACCGAGGTGCCCTTGCGCATCAGCTTGAGCGTGGAGGTGTTCAGCGCCTCGATCCCCGGCTGGATGGTCAGGACGCGCGCCTTTTCCAGGACCCGGAAGTCGTCCTCGCTGAGGTCGGCCTTGACCTCGTAGAAGATCTCCACGTTGGGCGGGGTGTCCAGGATGGGGAGGACGTCGGTCAGGTAGCTCTTGGGGAGGATATTGTCCACGCTGTCCATGCGCGAGCACCGGTCCGAGTACCGGAACAGCGAGTCGAACAGCCGGACGGCGAGTTCCGGCTTCATCGCCCGGTAGTTGATCGTGGAGCCGTTGAGCCCGCAGAAGGTGCAGTGCGCACGCTCGCCCCACCAGCAGCCGCGGGACGTCTCGAAGAAGAGTATCGGCTGGCTCCCGTCCGGGAAGTTGCCCTCGTACGCGTCGATGAACTGCCCGTAGTCCAGCTCCACCACCTGGTTGATGTCCAGCTCCTCGCCGAAGGCGCGCACCGCGGGGGGGCCGCCCAGAGCGACCAGCCCATCGCTCGTGGAGCACCCGGCCTCCTGCACCCGGTTCTTTCGAGAGAAGACCCCGTCGATCCGGTGGCAGCCGGCGTCGTCCGCGTCCATGAGGCACTGGACGAGCCGGGGAAAGCTCTTCAGGGATGGCCCCGAGAACACGAAGTCGATCGCCTCCACCTGTTCGACGATCGCCCGCCCCATGGGGAACTCGCAGTTGGCGCCGCCCATGACCACCACCTGGTCCGGCCTGCGCGCCCGGAGGCGCCGGATCATCCCCAGGGTGGCGGCGGTCTGGGAGAACATGGACGTGAAACCCACCAGGTCGGCCTGGTCCAGCCCGTGGCGGTCGATCAGGGCGTCGAAGTGCGCCCCCAGCCCGGCGCGCTTGTCCAGGACGAAGTCGCGGATCAGGCGGTTCTGCGGGGTGTGCTGCGGGTAATAGCGCTGGAAGTACACGTCGGAGTTGTCCGGGGCGTCCGGAAAGGCGACCGGCCGGAAGAACCACTCGCCGAGCCCGGTGGGGTGGTGCGTGAACGAGACCAGCTCGTCGTACGCATCCAGCCCCAGGTAGTGCGCGAAGTCGTGGTTGAGGTAGTGCACCGTGGCGGAGGCGCGGCCGGCGAAGCTCCTGGCGACGACCGACTGCATCTGGGTCAGTGCCAGCGAGGGCATCGCCAGGTTCCCGAGGGGCATATTTACCAGAGCGATCTTGTACATCGGGGCCCTTGTCGGTTGAGGAGATTCACCCCGTTCGGCGCGAATTCGGCCGAGCAGGCACAGCAGGCCGGATCGTTCCGGCGGTTATGGGGTGCCGCTTTGCGGTGTGTCGGCAGAACCCCGGCCTTCGCACCGGCTGGAGGGTGGGGCCCGCTCCAGGGAGTCGGCGAGCTCCCGCGCGAGCGAGCGGACGTGAGGTTCGCGCAGCAGGCCGAAGTGGTCGCCCGGGACCGGGCGCACCTCCACCCCGCCCATGATGTGGCGGTCCCACCCGCCGGCCGCCGCGGCGGAGTCGGGGCGGCCCGCCTCCCCGGACGCCCTTAGGAGCACCGCGCTCCCCGGGTAGCTCCCCGGGCGGTACCGGCGCAGCGCCCGGACGTTGGCGCGGTAGACGCCGTACAGGCGGCGGATCCCCGCCAGGTCCAGGTCGAGCGGGACCACCCCGGCCTCCAGGGCCGCCGCGCGCAGGAGGTCCAGCCGTGCGTCCGGCTCCAGGGTGCGTGCCGCCGCCTCCTGCGCGGCCAGCCGCTCCGGGGCCATGCCAAGGTGGAGGGCGAAGTCGCGGAGCAGGACGAGCTCGTCGGCTGCGTGGGGGCCGGCGGCGAGCACGGAGTCCACCAGCGTCAACAGCTCCACCGCCTCGCCCGCCTCGGCGAGCCGCCGCGCCATCTCGAAGGCGACCACCCCGCCCATGGACCACCCGCCCAGGCGGTAGGGGCCTGCGGGCTGCGCCGCGCGGAGCTGGCGGAGGTAGTCGGCCGCCATGGCTTCGATGGAGTCATGCGGCGCCTCCCCCACTCCGAGCCCCCGTGACTGCAGAGCGAACAGGGGCTGGGCCGCGTCCAGGTGCCGGGCGAGGCCGAGGTAGCAGACCACGTTTCCACCGGCCGGGTGGACCAGGAACAGGGGGCGCCGCGAGCCCGCCGGCCGGATCCGGACCAGGGGGGAGGAGGGCGGCGGGGCGTCGTGGCGGCGCACCGCCGCGACCAGGCGCTCGATCGTGGCACCCGCGAACAGCACGGCCAGCGGGAGCCGCTTCCCGGCCCGGTCTGCCAGGTGCGAGAGCATCCGCACTGCGAGCAGGGAGTGCCCTCCCAGCGCGAAGAAGTCGTCCGTCACTCCCACCGGGCTCACGCCCAGCAGGTCTTCCCAGATGCGTACCAGCTCCAGCTCCAGCGCGTCGCGGGGCGCCACGTGCTCGCCGTCCTCACCACCGGCCCGCTCCGGCGCGGGGAGTGCCTTCCGGTCCAGCTTCCCGTTGGGCGTGAGCGGCAGCGAGTGCAGCACCACGAACGCCGAGGGCACCATGTACTCCGGGAGCCGTTTGCGCAGGTGCTCCCGCAGCCCGGCCACGTCCCCGCCCGGCGCCACGACGTAGCCCACCAGGCGCCGCTCCCCCGGGTGGTCCTCCCGTGCCAGCACCGCCGCTTCGCGCACGGAGGGTTCCTCCAGCAGCGCGGCCTCGATCTCCCCCGGCTCGATCCGGAAGCCTCGCAGCTTCACCTGCTGGTCGATGCGGCCCAGGTACTCCAGCTCTCCCCGGGCGAGCCAGCGCACCCGGTCGCCGGTCCTGTACATACGCGCCCCCGGCTCGGCGGAGAACGGGTCGGGAAGGAAGCGCTCGGCCGTCAGCTCGGGCCGCCCGTGGTAGCCCCGCGCGACCCCTGCGCCCCCGATCAGCAACTCGCCCTGGACACCGGGCGGCACCGGCTCGGTGTCCCCGTCCAGCACGTACACACGGGTACCCGAGATCGGCCGGCCGATCGGCGCCCCCCCGCCTGACCGCACGCGGTGCAAGGTGGACCAGACGGTGGTTTCCGTGGGCCCGTACAGGTTCCAGAGAGCGTAGACGCGCGTCAGGAGGTGCTCCGCCAGGTCTGGCGCGAGCGCCTCGCCCCCGCAGAGGGCGCGGAGCTCCGGCCGCCCCTCCCAACCGGCGGCCAGGAGCATCCGCCAGGTGGCCGGAGTCGCCTGCAGCATGGTCGCCCCTGCGGCGGCGAGTGCCCCGGCCAGGCGCAGCGGGTCGGACGCGGTCTCACGATCGGCCAGGACGGTCCGCGCCCCGGCAAGGAGCGGGAGGAAGAGCTCCAGCCCGGCGATGTCGAAGGAGAGGGTGGTCACTGCCAGGAGCGCGTCGTCCGCGGAAATCCCCGGCTCGCGGCGCATGGCGTGGAGGAAGGCGGCGAGCGAGCGGTGCTCCACCAGCACCCCCTTGGGGCGCCCCGTCGAACCGGAGGTGTAGATGACGTATGCCAGACCCCGGGGCAGGACTCGGACCTCGGGCGCGGTATCGCGCTGCCGCTGCAGGAGCGCGGCTTCACGGTCCAGGCACAGTACGCGCGCGCCGCCGCCCGCCGGGAGCACGTCCAGGTGTCGCTCACGAGTCAGCAGCACCCGCGCACCGCTGTCCTCCACCATGTACGCCACGCGCTCGGGTGGGGAGGCAGGGTCGAGAGGGACGTAGGCACCACCGGCCTTGAGGATGGCCAGCATCGCGACGACCATGTCGGGGGAGCGCTCCAGGCAGAGCGCGGTCGTCACCTCGGGCCCCACCCCGAGGGTGCGCAGGGCGTGGGCGAGCCGGTTGGAGCGCCGATCGAGCCCGGCGTAGGTAAGGGTCTCTCCCGCGAAGGAGACGGCAGGCGCGTCCGGGGTGCGCGCCGCCTGCGCCGCGAAGAGCTCATGGACGCACTCCTCCGCCGGGGAGCCCGCGGAACCGTTCCACTCCTCCAGTACCTGCGCGCGCTCCTCCTCGCCCAGGAAGGCGACTCCGCTTACCGGGCGACCGGGGTTTGTGAGCACCGCCTCCACCAGGCGGGCGAAGTGCCCCGCCATGCGCTCGATGGTGGCGCGCTCCCACAACTCCGCGCGGTAGGAGAGCGAGCCAGCGAAGCCCTGCTCGTCCTCGGCAAGGCCAAGCGTCAGGTCGAACTTGGCGATCTCCTCGCCGCCGGCCGCGAGCGGCTCCATCTCGAGCTCGCCCATGCGCAGCCCGCTCCGGTCGTTGTTCTGCAGGACGAACATCACTTGGAACAGGGGCGAGTGCGCGAGGCTGCGCTCCGGGGCCAGCACCTCCACCAGGCGCTCGAAGGGGATCTCCTGGTGCTGGTACGCCCCCAGCGTCGTTTCCCGCACCCGGCCCAGCAATTCGCGGAACGAGGGCTCCCCCGACAGGTCGGTGCGAAGGACGAGGGTGTTGACGAAGAAGCCGATCAGCGGCTCCGTCTCCAGGCGCGTGCGCCCGGCGATGGGCGTGCCCACGCTGACGTCCTCCACCCCCGCGTAGCGCGCCAGCAGGAGCTGCCAGGCCGCCAGAAGCGTCATGAACGGCGTCGCCCCCTCGCGCCGCGACAGCGCCCGCAGCCCGCTCGATACTTCCACGGGGAGCTTGACGCCGACGACCCCGCCGCGAGGATCCTGCGCCTGCGGGCGCGGCCGGTCCGTCGGCAGCTCCAGCAGGGGGGAGGTGCCTCGCAGCTGTTCACGCCAGAATCCGAGCTTGCCCTCCAGCGTCTCGCCCGTCAGCCAGCCGCGCTGCCAGGCGGCATAATCCGCGTACTGCACCGCCAGCTCCGGGAGCCCCGCCTCGCGCCCCTCCGACAGGGCGTCGTAGAGTGCCGAGACTTCACGGATCAGGACGCCCATGGACCAGCCGTCCGAGACAACGTGGTGCATCGTGACCAGCACTCCCCACTCCGTCTCGTCCAGCCGCACCGCGGACACGCGCAGCAGCGGGCCCGCCGCCAGGTCGAACGACCGCGTCGCCTCTTCCCGCGCCAGGCGCCGCACCTCCGCTTCCCGAGACTCGCTGTGCAGGCTCCGCAGGTCCGTGACCGGCAGGACGACGGGGCCCGCGTCGCGGACCACCTGCACCGGCTCGCCGTCCACGGTGGCGAAGACGGTGCGCAGCGTCTCGTGGCGGCGCACGATCTCCGTCAGGCTCCGCTCCAGGACCGCCGGGTCGAAGCGGCCCCGAAGGCGCAGCGCGAAGGGGATGTTGTAGGCGGCGCTGCCCGGCTCCAGCTGGTCGATGAACCACAGGCGCTGCTGCGCGTACGACAGCGGCAGCGCCGATCCGTCGCGCGCCACCCGCGCCAGGGGCGGCGCCTGCATCCCCTCGTCGCCGGCCTGTAGCCAGCCGATGCGCCCCGCCAGCCCGGCCACGGTGGGCGCCTCGAAGAGCGCCCGCAGCGGCAGCTCCACCCCGAACGCCTGCCGGACGCGCGAGACCACCCGCGTCGCCAGCAGCGAGTGACCGCCCAGCTCGAAGAAGTTGTCCTCCGCCCCAACCCGCTCCACCCGCAGCACGTCCGCGACGATCCCCGCCAGCACCTCCTCCGCCGGCGTGCGCGGCGTCACGTACGACGCTCCCCCCTCCCACGACTCCGGCGCCGGCAGCGCACGCCGGTCCAGCTTGCCGTGGTCGGTCAGCGGCATCGCCTCCAGCACCACCACCGCCGAGGGCACCATGTGCTCCGGCAGGCGCTCCGCCAGCCACGCCCTCACCTCCGGCCCCGACACACTCTGCCCCGGCTCCGCCGTCACGTAGCCCACCAGGCACCGCTCGCCCCCGTCCGCCCGCACCACCGCCGCGGCCTGCCGCACCCGCGGGTGCCGCCCCAGCACGCTCTCCACCTCGCCCGGCTCCACGCGGAACCCGCGGATCTTGACCTGCAAGTCCACGCGCCCCATGAACTCCAGCTCTCCGTCCCCCCGCCAGCGCGCACGGTCGCCACTCCGGTACAGGCGCGCGCCCGCCTCCCCGGAGAACGGGTCGGGAACGAACTTCTCGGCCGTCAGCTCCGCACGGTTCAGGTACCCGCGCGCCACCGCCGGCCCCCCGATGCACACCTCGCCCGGCGCGCCCCGCGGCACGGGGGCCAGGTGCCCGTCCAGCAGGTAGACACGCCGGTCGCCGACGGGACGCCCCACCGGCACGCTCGGCGCCGAGAAGTCCGCCGGCACCGCGTAGCAGGTGGCGAAGACCGTACACTCGCTGGGCCCGTAGCCGTTGACCAGCCGAAGCTCCGGGTAAAGCTCCAGCGCGCGGCGCGCGTGCGTGGCCGAGACCGCCTCGCCCCCGGTCATCACCTGCGTCACGCCCGCCAGGATCTCGGGGCAGGTGTCCAGGATCAGGTTGAAGTACGCCGCCGTCAGCCACAGCGTGTTCACCCCGTGCTCCCTCACCTGCTCGCCCAGCAGGGACGGCTCCGAGGCCGTGCCCGGATACAGCACGCACCTGCCCCCGCTCAGCAGCGCCGGCCACAGCTCCAGCGTCAGCACGTCCCACGAGACCGAGGCGTGCTGGAGCAGCACCGTCGTCTCGTCGAAGCGAACGTAGTCGACCCCGCGGAAGAAGCCGGCGATGGCGCGGTGCGGCACCTCGGTGCCCTTGGGCTGGCCTGTGGAGCCCGAGGTGTAGATGACGTAGACCAGGTGCTCCGACGTGACACGGACCTTCGGCGCCGCCTCGCTCTCGGCCGCGATCTGCGCGGCCTCCCGGTCCAGTAGCACCACGGACCCGCCGAACCCCGCAAAGCGCTCGGCGAATCGCTCCTGGGTCAGCAGCACCGGCGCGTCCGCGTCGGCCAGCATGAAGGCCAGCCTCTCGGCCGGGTAATGCGGGTCGAGGGGGACGTAGGCGCCGCCGGCCTTGAGGATGCCCAGCAGACCGACGACCAGCTCCGGCGAGCGCTCGATGCAGATGCCCACGCGCACGTCGGGCCCCACGCCCAAGCGGACCAGCCGGTGCGCCAGCTGGTTGGCGGCGCGCTCCAGCTCGGCGTAGCTCAGCGCCCGGTCCTGGTAGACCAGGGCGAGAGCGTCGGGCGTGCGCGCGGTCTGCTCGGCGAACGCCTCGTGTACGCACACGGGCGGCTGCGCGCCGTGCTGCGAGCCGCTCCAGCGGCCCAGGAGCTGCTCGCGCTCGGCGGCGTCCAGCAACTCCAGGTGGGCGAGCGGGCGCGCCGGCTCGGCGACCACACGGGCCAGCAGCGCACCGAAGTGCGCCGCCATGCGCTCCATGGTCACCGCATCCCACAGCGCCGCGCGGTAGGAGAGCGAGCCGGCGAAGCCATGCTCGTCCTCGGCAAGGCCGAGCGTCAGGTCGAACTTGGCGATCTCCTCGCCGCCGGCCGCGAGCGGCTCCATCTTGAGCTCGCCCATGCGTAGCCCGCCCCGCTCGTTGTTCTGCAGGACGAACATCGCCTGGAAGAGCGGCGAGTGCGCCAGGCTCCGCTCCGGGGCCAGCTCCTCCACCAGGCGCTCGAAGGGGATCTCCTGGTGCTGGTATGCCCCCAGCGTCGTTTCCCGCACCCGACCCAGCAGCTCCCGGAACGTCGGCTCTCCCGAAAGGTCGGTGCGCAGGACGAGAGTGTTGACGAAGAAGCCGATCAGCGGCTCCGTCTCCAGGCGCGTGCGCCCGGCGATGGGCGTGCCCACGCTGACGTCCTCCACCCCCGCATAGCGCGACAGCAGGAGCTGCCAGGCCGCCAGCAGCGTCATGAACGCCGTCGCTCCCTCGCGCCGTGACAGAGCACGCAGCTCGGCCGAGACTTCCGCGGGGACGTCCACGCGGACGCTCGCCCCGCGGGGGTCCTGCGCCTGCGGGCGCGGCCGGTCCGTCAGCAGCTCCAGCAACGGTGGCGCGTCGGCCAGCCTGTCATGCCAGTAGGCGAGCCTGGCCTCCAGCGTCTCCCCCGTCAGCCAGCCGCGCTGCCAGGCGGCATAGTCCGCGTACTGCACAGGCAGCTCCGGGAGCCCCGCCTCGCGCCCCTCTGAGAAGGCGTCGTAGAGTGCCGAGACTTCACGGATCAGGATGCCGATGGACCAGCCGTCGCTGACGACGTGGTGCATCGTGAAGAGCACCCCCCACTCCGCCTCGCCCAGCCGCACCGCGGACACGCGCAGCAGCGGGCCCGCGGCCAGGTCGAACGGCCGCGCCGCCTCTTCCCGCGCCAGGCGCCGCACCTCCGCTTCCCGAGGCTCGCTGCGCAGGCTCCGCAGGTCCGTGACCGGCAGGACGACGGGGGCCGCGTCCCGGACCACCTGCACCGGCTCACCGTCCACGGTGGCGAAGACGGTGCGCAGCGTCTCGTGGCGGCGCACGATCTCCGTCAGGCTCCGCTCCAGAACCGCCGGGTCGAAGCGGCCCCTCAGGCGCAGCGCATGAGGCATGTTGTAGGCGGCGCTGCCCGGCTCCAGCTGGTCGATAAACCACAGGCGCTGCTGCGCGAACGACAGCGGCAGCGCAGACCCGTCGCGCGGCAGCACGACCAGCGGCGGCGCCTGGATGTCTTCCCCGCCCGCGAGCAGCGCCTCGACGCGCTCCGCCAGCCCGGCCACGGTGGGCACCTCGAAGAGCGCCCGCAGCGGCAGCTCCACCCCGAACGCCTGCCGCACGCGCGAGACCACCCGCGTCGCCAGCAGCGAGTGCCCGCCCACGTCGAAGAAGTTGTCCTCCGCCCCCACCCGCCCCACCCGCAGCACCTCGGCCCAGATCCCCGCGAGGATCTCCTGCGCCGGGGTGTGCGGCGCCACGTACGCTTCCCCGCCCCACACCGGCTCGGGGAGCGCGCGCCGGTCCACCTTCCCAACGGGGGTGAGCGGCAGCGCCTTCAGCACCACCACCGCGGCGGGCACCATGTGCTCCGGGAGGCGCTCCCGCAGCCCGGCCCGCAGCACGGCCCCGTCCAGCTCCGCGCCTTCTCCCGCCGCGTACGCCACCAGCCTCCGGTCCCCCTCTGTTCCGCGCACCACCACCACTGCGTCGCGCACCCCGTCCTGCTCCCGCAGCACGGCCTCGATTTCGCCCGGCTCGATGCGGAAGCCGCGCACCTTGACCTGCGCGTCCGTCCGCCCCAGGAACTCCAGGTTGCCGTCGGCCAGCCAGCGCACCCGGTCCCCCGTGCGGTACATGCGCTCCGACCCCGGCTCCGCGAACGGATTCTCCACGAACGCCGCCCGCGTCCTGTCCGGGTCGTTCAGGTACCCCGCCGCCAGGCACGCCCCCGACAGGTACAGCTCTCCGGGCACCCGCACCGGGACCAGCCGCCGCCGCTCATCCAGCACCAGCGCCTGCGTGTTGGAGATGGGCCGGCCGATGGGGATGCGCCCGCCCTCATCGCCCGTGACCCGGTAGCAGACGCAGCCGATGCTCGCCTCGGTGGGGCCGTACAGGTTCACCACCGCCACTCCGGAGAAGCGCCTCATGAAGGCGTAGGTGGTCCCCGGTGTGATCTGCTCCCCTCCCACGACGACCGCACGCAGCGATTCCAGGCTGCGCCGCACCTCTTCGTCGCGCAGCAGCCACGGGACCAGCACGTTGAACACGGAGGGGACGAAATCCGTCATGGTAACCCGCTGCTCCCGGATCAGCCCCGTCAGCGGCCCGGCCGAGAGGTCGTCGTCGGAGGCCGGGAGCACCGTGCGCCCGCCGCCGGTGAGGGGCCAGAACAGCTGCCACACAGCGCTGTCGAAGACGTGCCGGGTGGTCTGCAGCACCGCCCCGGCGGCCTGGCGTCCGAAGTACTCGTCCATCCACCGGAACCGGTTGGCGATTCCCCGGTGCGGGACCACCACCCCCTTCGGCTTCCCCGTGGAGCCGGAGGTGTAGATGACGTAGATGGGGTCCCCGGGGCCTGCGTGGACCGCGGTGCGGGGCGCGGCGTTGGCCTCTTCGGCGTCGCGGAGGTCCACGCGCAGAAAGGAGCGGCCCAGCTCGGCCTCGGTGAAGGGCGCGTCGCGGCCCACCAGGACCACATCGCATCCCAGGTCGTCGAGGATCTCGCGCACGCGTGCCGCCGGCCACCGCACGTCCAGGGGGGAGAAGGCCGCTCCGGCTTTCATCACCCCCAGCATGGCGAGGGGGACCTCCAGGCCCCGCTCCATCAGCACGGGGACGTGGCTCCCGAGGCCGATCCCGCGCCGTGCCAGCAGTGCGGCGAGGCGGTCGGCGCGGCGGTCCAGCTCCCCATAGGTCACGTGCTCGGCACCGCATACGGCCGCCACGGCACCGGGCGTCCGGCGGGCCTGCGCCTCCACCAGGTCGTGGATGCAGTCCAGTGGGTATTCCCGCCCGGTGGCGTTCCACTCCAGCAGCACCCGGGCGCGCTCCTCGTCCGTGAGGAAGGCAACCCCGACGGCCGGGAGGGACGCGTCCGTGACGAGCGCCTCCACCAAGCGGGTGAAGTGCTCCGCCATCCGCTCCATTGTGGCACGATCCCACAGCTCCGCGCGGTACGAGAGCGATCCGGCGAAGCCCTCCTCGTCCTCCGCCAGGCCGAGCGTCAGGTCGAACTTGGTGAACGCCTCGCCGCTCCCCGCCGCGAGAGGTTCCATCTCCAGCTCGCCCATGCGCAGCGCGCCCCGCTCGTGGTTCTGCAGCACGAACATGACCTGGAACAGGGGCGCGTGCGACAGGCTCCGCTCGGGCGCCAGCTCCTCCACCAGCCTCTCGAAGGGGATCTCCTGGTGCTGGTACGCTGCCAGCGTCGTTTCCCGCACCCGGCCCAGCAGCTCGCGGAACGAGGGCTCGCCCGACAGGTCGGTGCGCAGGACCAGGGTGTTGACGAAGAAGCCGATCAGCGGCTCCATCTCCAGGCGCGTGCGCCCGGCGATGGGCGTGCCCACGCTGACGTCCTCGACCCCCGCGTAGCGCGACAGCAGGAGCTGCCAGGCCGCCAGCAGCGTCATGAACGCCGTCGCTCCCTCACGGCGTGAGAGCGTCCGCAGCTCGCTCGATACTTCCACGGGGAGCTTGACGCCGACGATTCCACCACGGGGTTCCTGCACCTGCGGGCGCGGCCGGTCCGTCGGCAGCTCCAGCAGGGGAGAGGAGCCTCGCAGCTGTTCGCGCCAGAATCCGAGCTTGGCCTCCAGCGTTTCCCCGGTGAGCCAGGCGCGCTGCCAGGCCGTGTAGTCCGCGTACTGCACCGCCAGCTCCGGCAGCTCCGCCTCGCACCCCTCCACCCGCGCATTGTAGAGCGCGGACACCTCGCGGATCAGGACCTCCATGGACCAGCCGTCGCTGACGATGTGGTGCATCGTCAACAGCACCCCCCACTCCGCGTCGTCCAGCCGCAGCGCCGTGACCCGCAGCAATGGACCCGCGGCAAGGTCGAACGGCCGCGCCGCCTCTTCCCGCGCGAGACGCCGCAGCTGCGTTTCTCGCGGCTCCGGCGGGAGGCTCCGCAGGTCCGTGACCGGCAGGACGACTGGGCCCGCGTCGCGGACCACCTGCACCGGCTCGCCTTCCACGGTGGCGAAGACGGTGCGCAGCGTCTCGTGCCGACGCACGATCTCCGTCAGGCTCCACTCCAAGACCGCCGGATCGAAGCGGCCCCGCAGGCGCAGCGCGCGAGGCATGTTGTAGGCGGCGCTGCCCGGCTCCAGCTGGTCGATGAACCATAGGCGCTGCTGCGCGTACGACAGCGGCAGCGTGGACCCGTCACGCGCCACCCGCACCAGCGGCGGCGCCTGCGTGCTTTCGCCGTCGGCGCGGAGCAGGCCGATGCGCTCCGCCAGCCCGGCCACGGTGGGCGCCTCGAAGAGCGCCCGCAGCGGCAGCTCCACCCCGAACGCCTGCCGCACCCGCGAGACCACCCGCGTCGCCAGCAGCGAGTGACCGCCCCGCTCGAAGAAGTTGTCCTGCGCCCCCACCCGCTCCGCGTGCAGCACCTCGGTCCAGATCCCCGCCAGCACCTCCTCCGCGGGCGTGCGCGGAGCCACGTACGCTGCCTCGCCGCTCCACTCCGGCGCAGGCAGGGCGCGCCGGTCCACCTTCCCGTTGGGGGTCAGCGGGAGCGCCTCTAGAACCATCACCGATCCGGGGACCATGTACTCGGCGAGCCGCTGCGCCAGGTACGCGCGCAGTTCGGCGCCCGACACCTGTTCCCCCTGCTCCGCCGACACCACGTACGCCACGAGCCGCCTTTCCCCCGGCGCGTCCTCCCGCAGCAGGACCACGGCATCCTGCACCGAGGCATGCCCGCGCAGCGCAGCCTCGATCTCGCCCGGCTCCACCCGGAAGCCGCGCACCTTCACCTGGTGGTCGCTCCGCCCCAGGTACTCCATCTCGCCGCCCGCGCTCCACCGCACCCGGTCGCCCGTGCGGTACAGCCGCGCGCCTGGCATGATCGAGAGCGCATCCGGGACGAAGCGCTCCGCCGTCAGCTCCGGCCGCCCCAGGTACCCCCGGCCCACCTGCACCCCCGCGATGAACAGCTCGCCGCCCACCCCCACTGGCACCGGGTTCAACGACCCGTCCAGCACGTAGACGCGCGTGTTCGCCACCGGCCGCCCGATCGGCACCACGCGCCGCTCCCGCGGCTCACACGTCCAGTACGTCACGTCCACCGCCGCCTCGGTCGGGCCGTACAGGTTGTGGAGCCCCACGCCCGGCAGTGCCGAGAAGAACCGCTCCGCGAGCTCGTAGGCGAGCGCCTCCCCGCTGCACACCACCCGTCTCAGCGAGCCGCAGCGCCCCGGGTCCCCCGCGTCCAGAAAGGCCTGCAGCATGGGCGGGACGAAGTGCAGCGTGGTCACCCCCTCGCGCTCGATCAGCTCCGACAGGTACGCCGGGTCGCGATGCGCCTCCGGCTTCGCCAGCACCAGGCGCGCCCCCGCGAGCAGCGGCCAGAAGAACTCCCAGACGGAGACGTCGAAGCTGAACGGCGTCTTCTGGAGGACGACATCGGCCTGCGTGAGCCCGTACTCCTCCTGCATCCACAGGAGGCGGTTAACGATCCCGGAGTGCGCGTTCATCGCGCCCTTGGGCCGCCCCGTCGAGCCGGAGGTGTAGATGACGTACGCCAGGCTTTCCGGCCAGGCTTCCGCCTCCGGCGCGCTCGCTCCATCCAGCGAATGCGCCTCCTCCGCGCCATCCATGCACAGGACCCGTGCGCCGTGGAGCGGAAGCTCGGATAGCCGTGCCTCGTCCGTCAGGAGCACCGCGGCGCGGGCGTCCTCCAGCATGTAGGCGATGCGCTCGGCAGGGTACTCCGGGTCGACAGGGACGTAGGCGGCGCCCGCCTTGAGGACGCCCAGCAGCGCGACCACCATCTCGACGGAACGCTCCAGGCAGACTGCCACGCGCGTCTCCGGACCGACGCCGAGGGCGCGGAGGCGGCGCGCTAGGCATCCGGCGCGAGCGTCCAGCTCGGCGTAGGTGAGCGTCTCGTCCTCGAACACGACGGCGACCGAGGCGGGCGTGCGCGCCGCCTGCGCCGCGATCAGCCCGTGCAGGGACGCCGGCGGATACGCCACCGCGGTGTCGTTCCAATCCACCAGGATGCGCTCCCTCGCCGCCGGGCCGAGCAGGTCGATCTCTGCGATCCTGCGCTCCGGATCCGTGGCGACCGCTTCGAGCACGGCCTGGAAGTGCTCCACCATCCGCCGGATCGTTTCCGCGTCGAACAGGGCCGTGCGGTACTTGAGCTGCCCGGACAGCCGGTCGCCGCGGTCCGTGACCTTGAGGTCCAGGTAGTTGGGGTTGTTGGCGGAGCCCTCGCCGAACGTCTCCACCTCCACCTCGCCCAGTGCCAGTCCGTCCCGCTCGGCGGCGACGCCCTGCTCCAGCGCGAAGATCACCTGGAACAGCGTCCCGTGCGTGAGCGAGCGCTCCACCTTGAGCTCGTCCACCACGCGCTCGAAGGGAACGTCCTGGTGCTGGTACGCCCCCAGCGTCGTATCCCGCACCTGCCCGAGCAGCCGACTGAAAGTGGGGTCTCCGGACAGGTCCGCGCGCAGCGCCAGCATGTTGACGAACAGGCCGATCAGCCCTTCCAGCTCCACACGCGCGCGTCCCCCAATGGGTGTGCCCACGACCACATCGTCCTGGCCGCTGTACCGGGAAAGCAGGAGTTGCCACGCGGCAAGCACCACCATGTACGGTGTGGCCCCTGCGCGCTGACCCAGCGCTCGGAGCGGGCCGGCGACGCCCGCGGGGACGTCGAAGGGGAAGTGCGCGGCGCGCTGGCTGTGGCCGGCGGCGGCGGCGCGGTCGGTGGGGAGCTCCAGGAGCGGAGGGGCGCCCGCGAGGCGCTTCCTCCAGTAGGCGACCTGCGACCGCATGAACTCCTCCGTCAAGCGGGCCCGCTGCCACACGGAGTAGTCGGCGTACTGCACCGGGAGCTCGGGGAGGGAAGATTGCCTCCCCCCGGCACACGCCGCGTAGTGCGCGGAAAGCTCGCGCACCTGCACCCCCAGGCTCCAGCCGTCGGAGATGATGTGGTGCATGCAGTAGATCAGGACGTGCTCCGCCCCGCCCAGGTGCACCAGGGTGCTGCGCAGGAGCGGCCCGCGCGCCAGGTCGAACGGACGCAGCGCCTCGGCCCGGGCCAGGCGCCGCGCTTCGCGCTCCGCTGCCGCTGCGCCCAGCCTGCCCAGGTCGAACAGGGGGAGCGGCACCGGAGCGGAAGGGTGGATCACCTGCACCGGCTCGCCTTCGCAGCTCTCGAACGTGGTCCGCAGGACCTCGTGCCGGCGGGCCACGGCGGTGAAGGCCCCGCGCAGCGCAGCCACGTCCAGCGGACCTCGCAGGCGCGCGGTATAGAGCATGTTGTAGGTGGGCGTGCCCGGCTCCAGCTGGTCGATGAACCAGAGCCGCTGCTGCGCGAAGGAGAGCGGCACCGGCCCGTTCGTGCCCCTGGGCCGGATCTCCTGCTGGGCGGCCCTGGCGCTGGTCCTTTCCCGCAGGATCTGCTGAAGCGCGGCGCGCCGGTCCGGGGAAAGCTCGGCCAGCTGCTGGAGTTTCCCGCTCATCGGCCACCTTCGCCGCCCGAGGAGGAAGGGCCGCGAATCAGATCCTGCACGTCGGCGTCGGAGAGCCCTTCCAGCCTTCGCATCGCCTCCTCCAGCTCCCAATCCTCCACCCCCGCGGCCACCTCGGCGTCCACCCGGGCAGCGAGGTCGGCCACGGTGGGCGCCTCGAAGACGGCCCGCAGCAGCAGGTCCACCCCGAACACCTGCCGCACCCGCGCCACCACCTGGGTTGCCAGCAGGGAGTGCCCGCCCAGCTCGAAGAAGTTGTCCTCCACGCCCACCGCCGTGCCGACACTCGGCTCCAGCACCTCGATCCAGATCTCCACCAGCAGCTCTTCGGTGGGGGTGCGCGGCGCGACGTACCGCTCGCCGTCCGCGTCCCACACGGGCGCCGGGAGGGCGGCGCGGTCCAGCTTGCCGTTGGGGGTCAGCGGAAGCGTGTCCAGCGGCACGAAGGCGGAGGGGACCATGTGCTCCGGGAGCCGCTCGCCGAGGAACGCCCGCAGCGCGGCGGCGCCGATCCCTGTGCCGCCCGCGGGGACCAAGTAGGCGACAAGGCGCTTCTCGCCGGGGCGGTCCTCCCGAGCCAGCACCACGGCCTCGCGCACACCCGGGTGTGTCCGCAGCGCGGCCTCGACCTCGGCCAGCTCGACGCGGAAGCCGCGCACCTTGACCTGGTGGTCGGTCCGCCCCAGGAACTCCAGCTCCCCCGAGGCCAACCAGCGCACCCGGTCCCCGGTCCTGTACAGCCGGGCCCCGGCCTCCGCCCCGAACGGATCGGGGAGAAAGCGCTCGGCCGTCAGCCGGGCGCGCCCCAGGTAGCCCCGTCCCACCTGCGCTCCACCCACGTACAACTCCCCGGGGATGCCGAGCGGCACCGGCTCGCCCGCCTGGTCGAGCACGTACACGCGAGTGTTCGCCAGGGGGCGACCCAGCGGCACCGTCCCGGCCCCCGCACCGTCCCGCACACGGCAGGTGAGGACGCCCACCGTGGTCTCCGTGGGCCCGTAGTGGTTCACCAGCTCCAGCCCGGGAGCCCGCGCCCTCAGCTCGTCGGCCCACTCGCTCCGCGAAGCCTCGCCTCCCAGCACCAGGATGCGCCGCGGCAGCCCGTGCGCCCCTTCGCTCCCGACCCGCATCGCGGCCAGGTGCGATGGGACGATCTTGACCACGTCGATGTTGTGCTGCTCCAGGTACGCGGCGAAGCGTCCGGGCGCGGTCGCCTCATCCTGCGGGAGGACGTGCAGCGTCCCCCCGGTGCACAGCGACGGGAACAGCACGGTGTTGCCCAGGTCCGCCGCCGGCGTGGAGACCAGGGCGTACCGCAGGGGGAAGTGGAGCCCGATCCGCTCGATGGCGGCGTGGACGTAGTTGCAGAGCTGGCGGTGCTCCACCCCCACGCCCTTGGGGCGGCCGGTGGAGCCCGAGGTGTAGATGACGTACGCCAGCGACGACGAGTGCGGGAGTGCGAACGTGCGGGCGTGCGAGAGCGCGCTCCCGTCGGCCGAGGCGATGCGCGCGGCATCGGCGTCCAGGCGCACGCGGTGCACGGCTGTTTCCGGGAGCAGCGTCTCCAGCGCCTGCGTGGTCACCAGCACGGCCGCCCCGCTGTCCTCGGCCATGAAGGCCAGGCGCTCCAGCGGGTAGCCCGGGTCCAGCGGCACGTAGGCGCCCCCGGCCTTGAGCACGCCCAGCAGCGCCACCACCAGTTCCACCGAGCGCTCCAGGCACACCCCCACCCGCGTCTCCGGGCCTACCCCCAGCGCCGCCAGGTACGCGGCAAGCCGCTCTGCGCGCGCGTCCAGCTCCGCGTAGCACAGGCGGTCGCCCTCGTAGACCAGCGCCACGGCCCCCGGCGTGCGACACGCCTGGGCCTCGAACAGACCGTGCAGCGTCAGCCCGACGGGATAATCGCGCCGGGTGGCGTTCCATTCCTCCAGGAGCTGCCGCCGTTCCGGGAGCGAGAGCAGGTCGATGCCGGCCAGCGGGCGCTCCGGATCGGCCGCCACGGCGCCGAGCAGCGCGCCCAAGTGCCCCAGCATGCGCTCCATGGTGGCCCCGTCCCACAGCGCCCGGCGGTACGCCATCGAGCCATGGATCTGCTCTCCGGCGTCGTACATGCTGAGCATCAGGTCGAACTTCACCGACGCGGGTCCGCCAGCGAGGGTCTCCAGGCCGGCCTCGCCCAGCTTCAGCTCGCCCCGCCGGTTGTTCTGGAGGACGAACATCACCTGGAATAGGGGCGTGTGCGTCAGGCTGCGCTCCACCCCCAGCTCCTCCACCAGCTTCTCGAACGGCAGGTCCTGGTGCTGGTACGCCTCCAGCGTAGTTTCCCGCACCTCCCGGAGCAGGTCCCGGAAGCTCCCGTCCGGCGACACCTGCGCGCGCAGGACGAGCGTGTTTACAAAGAAGCCGATCAACGGCTCCACCTCCGCGGTCGTGCGCCCGGAGATGGGGGTGCCCACCACGACGTCGTCCTGGCCGCTGTAGCGCGAAAGCAGGAGCTGCCAGGCGCCCAGCAGCACCATGAAGGGCGTGGCCACTTCGCCGCGGGCGAGAGCCCTCAGCGCGGCGGCGGTCCCGGCGGGGACGGCAAGGACCTGGACCCCCGCCTGCGCGCTCTGCCCCGCGGTCCGCGGCCGGTCCGTGGGGATCTCCAGGAGCGGGGGAGCGCCGGCCAGCTTGTCCCGCCAGTAGGCCAGCTCCCCGTCGAGCACCGTGCCGCTGAGCCAGGCGCGCTGCCAGGCGGCGTAGTCCGCGTACTGTACCGGCAGCTCCGGCAGCGAGGGCTCCTCCCCGCGGCTCAGGCCACCGTAGAGGGCGGACACCTCGCGGGTCAGCACCTCCATGCTCCAGCCGTCGCTGACGATGTGGTGCATGCAGAAGAGCAGGACCTGCTCGCCCTCCGCCGCTCGGACCAACAGGGATCGCAGGAGCGGCCCGCGCGCCAGGTCGAAGGGCCGCAGCGCCTCGGCACCGGCCAGCCGCAGCACCTCCCGCTCGCGCGCGCCGGGCGTGAGCCGGGCGAGGTCGATCCGGGGAAGGGGCACGGGGGCGGGCGGGTAGACCACCTGGACCACGCGCCCGTTGATCTCCAGGAACCGGGTCCGCAGCGCCTCGTGGCGGGCGGCCAGCCGGGTCAGGGCGCGCTCCAGCGCCCGCGCGTCCACCGTGCCGCGCAGGCGCAGGGCCTGCGGAATGTTGTAGGCGCTGCTCGCAGGATCGAGCTGCTGGAGGAACCAGAGACGCTGCTGCGCGAACGACAGCGGGAGCGGCCCGGCGCGGGAGATGGGCGCCACCGGCGGCACGGAGCTGCCCGCCCCGGCGCGCCGCAGCGCGTCCAGGTGCGCGGCCAGGCCCTCCAGGGTGGGGTGCTCGAACAGCGCCCGCAGCGGCACCTCCACCCGCAGCCCCAGCCGGAGCCTCGAGACCACCTGCGTGGCCAGCAGCGAGTGCCCCCCCAGCGCGAAGAAGTCGTCCCGCACCCCCACGCGCTCCCGCCGCAGCACCTCCGCCCAGATCTCCCCCACCAGTTCCTCCACCGCCGTGCGCGGCGCCTCGTACGCCGCCGCCTCCCCCCACCCCTCCGGCTCCGGCAGCGCCCCCCGCTCCACCTTGCCGTTGGCGTTCAGCGGCAGCCGCTCCAGCACCACGTACGCACCCGGCACCATGTACTCCGGCACCCGCTCCCGCAGGCGCCGGCCCACCTCCCCCACCGACAGCGCTCCTCCCTCTCCCCACACCACGTACGCCACCAGCCGCCGCTCCCCCGGCCGGTCCTCGCGCGCGACGACGACGGCCTCGCGGATCTCCGGCTGCTCCAGCAGCGCGGCCTCCACCTCCCCCGGCTCGATCCGGAACCCCCGGATCTTCACCTGCGCGTCCACACGGCCCAGGAACTCCAGCGCTCCCTCCACGCTCCAGCGCACCCGGTCCCCCGTCCGGTACAGCCGCCCTCCCGCCGGGCCGAACGGGTCGGGCACGAAGCGCTCGGCCGTCAGCTCCGCACGGCCCAGGTAGCCGCGCCCCACCCCCGCGCCTCCGATGTACAGCTCTCCCGGCACCCCCACCGGCGCCGCCGCGCCGCCGCGCTCCAGCACGTAGAGCGTGGTGTTGCTCAGCGCCGCCCCGATCGGCACCGTTCCCGCCCCGGGCCGCACCCGCTCCACCCGGTGCCAGCTGGCGTAGGTGGTCGTCTCCGTCGGCCCGTACACGTGCAGAAGCCGCTGCGGGCCCTCGCCCTCCACCACGCGCCGCACCACCTCGGGGTCCACCGCCTCGCCCCCGAAGAGCACGTGGCGCAGCGTGGCGAAGGCGTCGGGCACCTCGTGCACGATCCGGTTGAACAGCGCCGTGGTCAGGAAGAGCGCGCTGACGCGCCGCGCCCGCAGCTCGGCCGCGAAGTCGGCCGGGGAGAGCGTGTGCTCGCGCTCGACGACGACCACGCTGCCGCCGCCCAGCAGCGCGCCCCAGATCTCGAAGGTGGCCGCGTCGAAGGCGGCGTTGGAGACCTGCGCGATGCGCTCGTCGGGGCCGAAGGGGAAGTAGTTGGTGTTGCGCACCAGGCGCACGACGGCCCGGTGCGGCACGGCCACGCCCTTGGGACGGCCGGTGGAGCCCGAGGTGTAGATCACGTAGGCCAGCTGATCCGGATCGACCTCCACGTGCGGCGCGGTGTCGGGAAGCGCCGCGAGCGCGGCGGCGACGGCCGGGTCGTCCAGCCGAAGCGTGTCGGCGTCCTCGGGGAGGTGGCCGGTCCAGGCGGCGTGGGTGAGGGCGAACACGCAGGCGGCGTCGGCCAGGATCTCGCGCACGCGCCCGGGGGGAGATTGTGCGTCGACGGGGACGTAGACGCCGCCGGCCTGGAGGATGGCGAGCATGGCCACGACCATCTCGGGCGAGCGCTCCATGCAGAGCGCCACGCGTGCCTCGGGGCCCACGCCCAGGGTGCGCAGGTGGTGGGCGAGGCGGGCGGCGCGGCCCGCCAGCTCGGCGTAGGTCAGCGCCGCGGCGGTGGACTCCACGGCCGGGGCGTCGGGGGAAAGGGCGGCGCGGGCGGCGAAGAGCTCGTGCACGCAGCCGCGCGGAAGCTCCGTGGAGGCGGCGTTCCAGGCCTCCACTACCTGGGCGTGCTCGCTGGGGCGCAGCAGGGAGGTCTCCCAGAGGCGCCGCGCAGGGTCGGCGGCCATGGCCTCCAGCAGCACCCCCAGGTGCCGCGCCATCCGCTCCGCCGTCGCCGCGTCGAAGAGCTCCGCCCGGTACACCAGTTCACCGGCAAGGGCGTCCCCTTCGTCCAGCATCGCCAGCTCCAGATCGAACTTGGCGATCCCGATCCCGATCCCGAACGCCTCCAGCCTCGCGCTCCCCAGCACGAGCTGCCGCTCCCCGGCGCCGCGCCCGAGGGAGAAGGCCACCTGGAAGAGGGGGGCGTGGGTGAGGCTGCGCTCGGTGGCCAGCTCCTCCACCAGGCGCTCGAAGGGCACCTCCTGGTGCGTGTACGCGCCCAGCGCCTCCGCGCGCACCCGCCCCAGCAGCGCAGCCCAGGTGGGCTCTCCCGCCAGGTCGCCGCGCAGCGCCAGCATGTTGACGAAGAAGCCGACCAGTCCCTCCAGCTCCGCCCGCGTCCGCCCGGCCACCGGCGTGCCCACCACCACGTCCTCCTGCCCGGAGTAGCGCCCCAGCAGCCCCTGCCAGCCGGCCAGCAGCGCCATGAACAGGGTGGCGCCCTCGCGCCGCGCCAACTGCCGCAGCCCGTCCGACGCCTCCCCGGACAGCCGCAGGGGGTGGCGCCCCGCCCGCGCTCCCTGCCCCGCCGCCCGCGGCCGGTCGGTGGGGATCTCCAGGAGCGGCGGCGCGCCGGCCAGCCGCTCCTTCCAGTACGCCAGCTGCGCCTCCAGCACCTCGCCGCTCAGCCAGGCGCGCTGCCAGGCGGCGTAGTCGCCGTACTGCACCGGCAGCTCCGGAAGCGAGGGCTCCTCCCCGCGGCTCAGGCCACCGTAGAGGGCGGACACCTCGCGGGTCAGCACCTCCATGCTCCAGCCGTCGCCGACGATGTGGTGCAGCGTGAGGCAGAGAACGTGGTCGTCGTCGCCCAGCCGAAGCAGGGTGCAGCGCAGCAGCGGCCCGCGCGACAGGTCGAAGGGACGCAGCGCCTCCGCACCCGCCAGGCCCCGCGCCGCCGGCTCGGCCCCCCCCACGCCCCGCAGGTCCACCACCGGGAGAGGCAGCGGCGAGGGGGGAAGGACGACCTGCACCGGCTCGCCCTCGCCCTCCCGGAAGACGGTGCGCAGCGTCTCGTGCCGGCGCGCCAGCGCGTCCAGGCTCCGCCGCAGCGCCCCGGCGTCCAGCACCCCGCGCAGCCGCAGCGCGAAGGGCATGTTGTAGGCGGGGCTCTCCGGCTCCATCCGGTCCACGAGCCAGAGCCGCTGCTGAGCGAAGGAGAGCGGGAGCGCGCACAGCGCATCGCGGGGGACGCGCTCGATGGGAGGGGCGGACAGGGTATGCGCGGCCCCCTGGAGGGCCTCCACCCGCCCGGCGAGCCCGGCGACGGTGGGCGACTCGAAGATCGCCCGCAGCGGCACCTCCACGCCGAGCGTCCGCCGCACCCGGGACACGACCTGCATCGCCAGGAGCGAGTGCCCGCCCAGGTCGAAGAAGTCGGCGCGGACGCCCACCCGCTCCGCCCCCAGCACCTCCGCCCAGATCCCGCTCAGAATCTCCTCCACCTGCGTCCCCGGCGCGACGTACTCCGCCTCCGCCCCGCGCTCCGGCGCCGGGAGCGCCCGCCGGTCCACCTTGCCGTTGGCGTTCAGCGGGAGCGCGTTCAGGGTGACGAACGCCGCGGGCACCATGTGCGCGGGGAGCCGCCGCTTCACATGCTCCCCCAGCTCCGCGCCGGACGGTGCTCCCTCCGCGGGCACCACGTATGCGACCAGCCGCCGGCCGCCGGGGCCGTCCTCCCGCGCTACCACGACGGCGTCCCGCACTCCGCGGTGCTCGCGCAGCGCCGCCTCCACCTCGCCCGGCTCGATACGGAAGCCCCGCACCTTCACCTGGAAGTCCGTCCGCCCCAGGTACTCCAGCTCACCGCAGGCCTGCCAGCGCACCCGGTCGCCGGTGCGGTACAGGCGCCCCCCCGCGGCGCCGAACGCGTCCGGGACGAAACGTGCCGCGGTCAGCTCCGGCCGGCCCAGGTACCCGCGCGCTACCGGGACCCCGCCCACGTACAGCTCCCCCGGCACTCCCACCGGGGCCGGCGCCCCGCGGTCGTCCAGCACGTACGCCCGCGCGTTCGCGACCGGCCGCCCGATCCCGGGCACCTCCCCGGCCACCCGGCGCAGCGTGGCGTCCACCGTGCACTCGGTCGGGCCGTACAAGTTCCAGAAGCGCCGCTCTCGCGCCGCCCCCACTCCCCTCCACAGTGGCCCCTCCATCACCTCGCCCGCCACCAGGATGTCGGTCGGCGTCGCCCCGAGCGCGTCCAGCACTCCCTCCACCTCCAGCAGCCGCAGCTGGGCCGGGGTGCAGTCGAAGACCTCCACCGCGCTCTCTCCCAGGAAGCGCCCCAGCGCCTGCGGGTCGGTCCGAACCGCCTCCGGCACCGGGCAGAGCGTCGCCCCCCAGAGCAGCTGCACCCACTGCTTCACGGAGGTGTCGAAGGTGATGGGCCCGTTCAGGCTCACCCGCGGCGGCGCGTCCGCACCACGGGAGGCGTACACGGCCTCGCGGAGCGCCACGGCCAGGTTGACCACGGAGCCGTGCTGCACCATGACGCCGCGGGGCGTGCCCGTGGAGCCGGAAGTGTAGATGACGTAGGCCAGGTTGCGCGGATCGACCTCCACGGCCGGCGGCGCCTCGCTCTCGCGCTCGGTCGCGCTCCGGTCGGCGTCCAGGCACAGGACCTCCGGTCCGCCGGAGGGGAATCGCTCCCGCAGCCGCGACTGCGTCACGAGAACGGCCGCGCCGGCGTCGTCGACGAGGCGGGCGAGGCGCTCCGGCGGGCTGGCGGGGTCGAGCGGCACGTAAGCGCCGCCGGCCTTGAGGACGCCCAGGATGGAGACCAGTTGCTCCGGGCCGCGCTCCAGGCAGATCCCCACGCGCTTCTCGGGACCCACGCCGCGGCGGCGCAGCGCGTGGGCGAGCCGGTTCGCCCCCCGCTCCAGCTCGGCGAAGCTGAGAGCCCGCCCCTCGAAGAGCACGGCGTCCGCGGCGGGCGTCCGCGCGGCCTGCTCCGCGAAGAGGTCGTGGACGCAGCGGTCGCGGGGGTACGCAGCCGCGGTGGCGTTCCACCCCTCCAGCAGCTGCGCGCGCTCCTCCGCGCCCAGCAGTGGCACGTCGCCGAGCCGCCAGTCGGGGTCCGCCGCCACCATCTCCAGCACCCGCCGGAAGTGCCCCAGCAGCCGGTCGATGGTCGCGCCCTCCCACAGCTCGGCGCGGTACGAGAGGTCGCCCCGCACCCCCTCCTCCAGCTCGGTGAGGCTCAGCGACAGGTCGAACCTGACGGACGCCTCGCCGCTCCCCAGCGCCCCCACCCTCATCTCCCCCAGCCGCAGCTCGCCCCGTTGCCGGTTGTGCAGCCCGAACATCACCTGGAAGAGCGGGGTGTGCGCCAGGCTGCGCTCCACGCCGATCTCCTCCACCAGCTTCTCGAACGGCAGGTCCTGGTGCTGGTAGGCTTCCAGAGTCGCTTCCCGCACCTGCCCCAGCAGCTCCCGGAAGCTCGCCTCCCCCGCAACCTCCGCGCGCAGCACCAGCGTGTTGACGAAGAAGCCGATGAGTCCCTCCGTTTCCCGGCGCGTCCGCCCGGCGATGGGCGTGCCCACGACCACGTCCTCCGTCCCCGCGTAGCGCGCCAGCAGCAGCTGCCACGCCGCCAGCAGTGTCATGAACAGCGTCGCCCCCTCCCGGCGCGACAGCGTCCCCAGCCTCTCCACCTCCCCGGGCGACAGCGCGAAGTCGCGGCTTCCCGCCCGCGCGCCGCGCCCCGCCTGGCGCGGGTGGTCCGTGGGGAGCTCCAGGACGGGTGGTGCGCCGCGCAGCCGCCCCTTCCAGTACGCCAGCTGCTCCTCCAGCACCGCCCCGACGAGCCAGCCGCGCTGCCACACCGCGAAGTCCGCGTACTGCACCGGCAGCTCGGGGAGCTCCGGCATCTCGCCCCGGGCGAAGGCGGCGTACAGCGCCGAGACCTCGCGCACCAGCACGTCCATGCTCCAGCCGTCGCTGACGACGTGGTGCATGGTGAAGCAGAGCACGTGGTCCCCGTCGCCCAGCCGCAGCAGCGTGCTGCGCAGCAGGGGCCCGCGTGCCAGGTCGAAGGGGAACGCCGCCTCGGCCTCGGCGAGGCGGCGTGCCTCCCGCTCCCCCTCCGGGACGCCGCGAAGGTCCACCAGCGGCAGCGCCACCGGCGCCGCTGGGCCGACCACCTGCACCGGCTCTCCGTCGTGCTCGCGGAAGACGGTGCGCAGCGACTCGTGCCGCCGCACCAACTCGCCCAGGCTGCGGCACAGCGCCGCCGGGTGCAGCTCACCGCGCAGCCGCAGCGCATGCGGGATGTTGTATGCGGGGCTCTCCGGCTCCAGCTGGTGCATCAGCCAGAGCCGCTGCTGGGCAAAGGAGACCGGCGCGGGGCCGCGTTCGCCGCGGCGGGGGATGGTGTCCTCCTGGACGCGTGCGCCCCGCTCCCGCAGGATGCTCCGCAGGAGCGCCTGCCTCGCAGCGGGCGAGAGATGTCCGAGCGTTTCCGTGACTCCGGCCATGGGCTGGTGGCTCATCTGAGGCGACGGTGAAGGATGACGGTCTTCCTGGGACTCTGTCGGGCTGCTGCGTCCGGCTCCCCCCGGCTCCCGGCTGCGGCGGCGCTCAGGGGGGGCGCTCCATCGCAGGCGGAGCGAGTCCCCACGAGAGCCGTCCGGGCGCGCCCATTTCCCTCACGCAGGCATTGTAGAGGAAGGCGTGGCCTCACCGGGGGACCCCTCCGGGTCCAGTTCCGGCTCCGGGATCCCGCCGACCTGCCGCAGGTGTTCGGCGAGCTGCGCAGCGTCCAGCGCGACGATCAGCCGGTCCTCCACCGTCCTGGCCAGGTCCTCCAGGGTGGGGTGCTCGAAGAGGGCGCGCAGCGGCACCTCGATCCCCAGCTCCAGCCGGAGCCTCGAGACCACCTGCGTGGCCAGCAGCGAGTGCCCCCCCAGCGCGAAGAAGTCGTCCCGCACCCCCACGCGCTCCCGCCGCAGCACCTCCGCCCAGATCTCCCCCACCAGTTCCTCCACCGCCGTGCGCGGCGCCTCGTACGCCGCCGCCTCCCCCCACCCCTCCGGCTCCGGCAGCGCCCCCCGCTCCACCTTGCCGTTGGCGTTCAGCGGCAGCCGCTCCAGCACCACGTACGCACCCGGCACCATGTACTCCGGCACCCGCTCCCGCAGGCGCCGGCCCACCTCCCCCACCGACAGCGCTCCTCCCTCTCCCCACACCACGTACGCCACCAGCCGCCGCTCCCCCGGCCGGTCCTCGCGCGCGACGACGACGGCCTCGCGGATCTCCGGCTGCTCCAGCAGCGCGGCCTCCACCTCCCCCGGCTCGATCCGGAACCCCCGGATCTTCACCTGCGCGTCCACACGGCCCAGGAACTCCAGCGCTCCCTCCACGCTCCAGCGCACCCGGTCCCCCGTCCGGTACAGCCGCCCTCCCGCCGGGCCGAACGGGTCGGGCACGAAGCGCTCGGCCGTCAGCTCCGCACGGCCCAGGTAGCCGCGCCCCACCCCCGCGCCTCCGATGTACAGCTCTCCCGGCACCCCCACCGGCGCCGCCGCGCCGCCGCGCTCCAGCACGTAGAGCGTGGTGTTGCTCAGCGCCGCCCCGATCGGCACCGTTCCCGCCCCGGGCCGCACCCGCTCCACCCGGTGCCAGCTGGCGTAGGTGGTCGTCTCCGTCGGCCCGTACACGTGCAGCAGCCGCTGCGGGCCCTCGCCCTCCACCACGCGCCGCACCACCTCGGGGTCCACCGCCTCGCCCCCGAAGAGCACGTGGCGCAGCGTGGCGAAGGCGTCGGGCACCTCGTGCACGATCCGGTTGAACAGCGCCGTGGTCAGGAAGAGCGCGCTGACGCGCCGCGCCCGCAGCTCGGCCGCGAAGTCGGCCGGGGAGAGCGTGTGCTCGCGCTCGACGACCACCACGCTGCCGCCGCCCAGCAGCGCGCCCCAGATCTCGAAGGTGGCCGCGTCGAAGGCGGCGTTGGAGACCTGCGCGATGCGCTCGTCGGGGCCGAAGGGGAAGTAGTTGGTGTTGCGCACCAGGCGCACGACGGCCCGGTGCGGCACGGCCACGCCCTTGGGGCGGCCGGTGGAGCCCGAGGTGTAGATCACGTAGGCCAGCTGATCCGGATCGACCTCCACGTGCGGCGCGGTGTCGGGAAGCGCCGCGAGCGCGGCAGCGACGGCCGGGTCGTCCAGCCGAAGCGTGTCGGCGTCCTCGGGGAGGTGGCCGGTCCAGGCGGCGTGGGTGAGGGCGAACACGCAGGCGGCGTCGGCCAGGATCTCGCGCACGCGCCCGGGGGGAGATTGTGCGTCGACGGGGACGTAGACGCCGCCGGCCTGGAGGATGGCGAGCATGGCCACGACCATCTCGGGCGAGCGCTCCATGCAGAGCGCCACGCGTGCCTCGGGGCCCACGCCCAGGGTGCGCAGGTGGTGGGCGAGGCGGGCGGCGCGGCCCGCCAGCTCGGCGTAGGTCAGCGCCGCGGCGGTGGACTCCACGGCCGGGGCGTCGGGGGAAAGGGCGGCGCGGGCGGCGAAGAGCTCGTGCACGCAGCCGCGCGGAAGCTCCGTGGAGGCGGCGTTCCAGGCCTCCACTACCTGGGCGTGCTCGCTGGGGCGCAGCAGGGAGGTCTCCCAGAGGCGCCGCGCGGGGTCGGCGACCATGGCCTCCAGCAGCACCCCCAGGTGCCGCGCCATCCGCTCCGCCGTCGCCGCGTCGAAGAGCTCCGTCCGGTACACCAGTGTGCCCTCCACCTCCCTCCCTTCCTCCCCCAGCACCAGCTCCAGGTCGAACCGGGTGCTCCCCTTCCCGGTGTCAAAGAACTCCAGCCCGACCCGGCCAAGCGTCAGCCGGTCGTCCCCGCTCTCCCGCTGCAGCGAGAAGGCCACCTGGAAGAGGGGGGCGTGGGTGAGGCTGCGCTCGGTGGCCAGCTCCTCCACCAGGCGCTCGAAGGGCACCTCCTGGTGCGTGTACGCGCCCAGCGCCTCCGCGCGCACCCGCCCCAGCAGCGCAGCCCAGGTGGGCTCTCCCGCCAGGTCGCCGCGCAGCGCCAGCATGTTGACGAAGAAGCCGACCAGTCCCTCCAGCTCCGCCCGCGTCCGCCCGGCCACCGGCGTGCCCACCACCACGTCCTCCTGCCCGGAGTAGCGCCCCAGCAGCCCCTGCCAGCCGGCCAGCAGCGCCATGAACAGGGTGGCGCCCTCGCGCCGCGCCAACTGCCGCAGCCCGTCCGACGCCTCCCCGGACAGCCGCAGGGGGTGGCGCCCCGCCCGCGCTCCCTGCCCCGCCGCCCGCGGCCGGTCGGTGGGGATCTCCAGGAGCGGCGGCGCGCCGGCCAGCCGCTCCTTCCAGTACGCCAGCTGCGCCTCCAGCACCTCGCCGCTCAGCCAGGCGCGCTGCCAGGCGGCGTAGTCGCCGTACTGCACCGGCAGCTCCGGAAGCGAGGGCTCTTCCCCGCGGCTCAGGTCACCGTAGAGGGCGGACACCTCCCGGGTCAGCACCTCCATGCTCCAGCCGTCGCCGACGATGTGGTGCAGCGTGAGGCAGAGCACGTGGTCGTCGTCGCCCAGCCGCAGCAGGGTGCAGCGCAGCAGCGGCCCGCGCGACAGGTCGAAGGGACGCAGCGCCTCCGCACCCGCCAGGCCCCGCGCCGCCGGCTCGGCCCCCCCCACGCCCCGCAGGTCCACCACCGGGAGAGGCAGCGGCGAGGGGGGAAGGACGACCTGCACCGGCTCGCCCTCGCCCTCCCGGAAGACGGTGCGCAGCGTCTCGTGCCGGCGCGCCAGCGCGTCCAGGCTCCGCCGCAGCGCCCCGGCGTCCAGCACCCCGCGCAGCCGCAGCGCGAAGGGCATGTTGTAGGCGGGGCTCTCCGGCTCCATCCGGTCCACGAGCCAGAGCCGCTGCTGAGCGAAGGAGAGCGGGAGCGCGCACAGCGCATCGCGGGGGACGCGCTCGATGGGAGGGGCGGACAGGGTATGCGCGGCCCCCTGGAGGGCCTCCACCCGCCCGGCGAGCCCGGCGACGGTGGGCGACTCGAAGATCGCCCGCAGCGGCACCTCCACGCCGAGCGTCCGCCGCACCCGGGACACGACCTGCATCGCCAGGAGCGAGTGCCCGCCCAGGTCGAAGAAGTCGGCGCGGACGCCCACCCGCTCCGCCCCCAGCACCTCCGCCCAGATCCCGCCCAGAATCTCCTCCACCTGCGTCCCCGGCGCGACGTACTCCGCCTCCGCCCCGCGCTCCGGCACCGGGAGGGCGCGCCGGTCCACCTTGCCGTTGGCGTTCAGCGGCAGGTGCTCCAGCAGCACGTACGCGCCCGGCACCATGTACTCGGGGAGCGTCCGCCGCAGGTGCGCGCGCAGAGCGTCCGTCGCCACCTTGCCCACCATGTACGCCACCAGCCGCTTGTCGCCGGGCTCGTCCTCCCTCACCACCACCCGGGCCTGGCGCACGCCCGGGTACGCCGCCACCGCGCTCTCCACCTCCCCCATCTCGATGCGGAAGCCGCGGAGCTTCACCTGGTCGTCCCGGCGGCCCATGAACTCCAGCCTGCCGTCCGCCATCCACCGCACCCGGTCGCCGGTGCGGTACATCGGCGCGCCGGAGGCGGGGGCGAACGGATCGGGGACGAACATCTCGGCCGTCAGCTCCGGCCGGCCCAGGTACCCGCGCACCACCCCGTCGCCGCCCACGTACATCTCCCCCGGGACCCCTACGGGCACCGGCTCCAGCTCCGCGTCCAGCACGTAGGCGCGCGCGTTGGGGACCGGCCGCCCGATCGGCACCGTGGGCGCGTCCTCCGCCACCTCCTCCACCACGTCCAGCGTGCACCACACCGTGGCCTCGGTGGGGCCGTACTCGTGCAGTACGCGCCGCGGCCTCCCCAGGCGCAACATCCGGCGCACGCCCTCCGTCCCCACCGCTTCCGCGCCGAAGACCAGCTGGCGCAGGGTGGCGTAGACGTCCACCTGCTCGCGGACGTGCTGGTGGAAGAGTGCGGCCGTCTGGTACAGGTGGGTGATCCGCCGCTCGCGCAGCTCCCGGCCCAGCGACGGCGCGGAAAGGAGCACGTCGCGGTCGATCCCCACCAGTGTGGCCCCGTGGAAGAGCGCGCCCCAGATCTCGAACACCGCCGCGTCGAAGCTGGCATTGGACGCCTGCGCGACGCGGTCGCCCGGCTCCATGGGCATGGTCTCGGGGATGCACGCGGCGTACTGCACCACCTGGCCGTGCGTCATCATCACGCCCTTGGGACGGCCGGTGCTCCCGCTGGTGTAGAACACGTACGCCAGGTTCTCCGGCGACGCGCCGCTCCGTGGCGGGTCGGCCGGCTGGCCGGCGAGCACCTCCGCCGCCCCGTCCAGGCAGACGGCGTGGAGCCCCGGCCCGGCCAGCGGGGCCCACAGTCCGCTCCAGCTCAGCACCACCCGGACGGCGGAGTCGGCCAGCATCAGCCTCACCCGCTCCGGCGGGTAGCTGGTGTCCACGGGGACGCAGCAGCCGCCGGCCTTCATCACCGCCAGGGTGGCGACCACCATCTCCAGGCTCCGCTCCAGGAGCACGCCCACGCGCTCCTCCGGGCCGACGCCCAGCCCGGCCAGGTGGTGCGCCAGCCGGTTGGCCCGTACGTCCAGCTCCCGGTAGCTCAGCGCCTCGTCACCCCACTCCAGCGCGGGAGCGTCGGGCGAGAGGGCGGCCTGCCCGGCGAACAGGTCGTGGATGCAGGCGCCCTGCGGGAACGGCCGCGCGGTCCGGTTCCACTCCTCTAGGAGCTGCGCCCGCTCCGCCGCGGACAGGAGCGACACCTCGCGGAGCCTGCGCTCCGGCTCCGCCGCCATCGTTTCCAGCAGGCCCTCCAGGTGGCGCACCAGCCGCTCCGCCATGTCCGGCTCGACGCGGCCGAGGTCGTAGCGCAGCTCGATGTCCAGCCGGTCGTACGCGACGGCTGAGAGGGCCAGCGGGAAGTTGGTCTGCTCCACGCCCAGGGTGCGGCGCACGCGCACCCCCTGGAGCCCCCCGCGCTGCCCCTCGTCCACCGGGTAGTTCTCGAGGGTCACCAGGCTGTCGAAGAGCGCTTCCCCGGCGGAGACCTCGCTCCACCGCTGCACCTGCACCAGGGGGCTGTACTCGTATTCGCGTGCCCGCACCTGCTGCTCCTGCTGCTCCACCAGCCACTCGCGCAGCGTGGCGTCTCCCCGTACGCGCACGCGCACCGGCAGGGTGTTGATGAATAGCCCCACGGTGTCCTCCGCCCCGTGCAGCTCCGGCGGCCGCCCCGAGACCGTCGCGCCGAAGAGCACGTCCTCCTCGCCCGAGTAGCGAGACAGCAGCAGCCCCCACGCGCTCTGCACCAGCGTGCTCGCGGTCACCCCCCACCTGCGAGCCTGCTCCATCAGCGCCCGCGTCCGCTCCGGCGTGAGACCGGTTCCGGCCCCGGCGGAGCCTGCTTCCCCGACGCCCTTCTCCGCGACGCGGCGCAGCGGGAGCGGGGTGGGCGCGGTGAAGCCCGCCAGCGCCTCGCGCCAGAACGCCTCGGCGCGCGTCAGCTCCTGCCGCTCCAGCCACGCCACGTACTCCCGGTACCGCCTCGTCGGCCCCAGGCGCGCGGACTCGCCCCTCGCGTGCGCGTTGTAGAGCGCGAGGACGTCGCGGAAGAGAACCGCCAGGCTCCAGCCGTCCAGGATCAGGTGATGGTGCGTCCACACCAGGTGGTGCTCCCCCTCTCCCGTGCGGAAGAGCGCCAGCCGCATCAGCGGCGCAGCGGCCAGGTCGAAGCCGCGCGCCCGGTCCTCCACGAGGTACGCCGCCAGCCGCTCCCGCTGCGCCTCCTCCCCCAGCCCCCGCAAGTCCTCGCGCCGAAGCGGCACCTCCACCTCGCGCCGGATCACCTGCACCGGACGCCGCAGACCCTCCCACGCGAAGCCCGCTCGCAGCGCCTCGTGCCGCCCCACCCCCTCCCGCCACGCCCGCTCCAGCGACCCCACGTCCAGCTCCCCCTCCAGAACGTACCCGTACTGCCCCAGGTACACCCCCGCCTCCGGCGCGTACAGCGCGTGGAAGAGCATCCCCTCCTGCATCGGCGTCAGCGGGTACACGTCCTCCACACCCCGCCCGCTCCCCACGAGCGCGTCCACCTCGGCCTGCGACAGCCCCGCCAGCGCGAAGTCCGACGGCGTGCACCCCCCCGCTCCCGCCGTCGTGCAGTGCGCGATCAGCTCCCGCAGCGCTTCGGCGTACCCCCCCGCCACGCGCTCGATCGTGGCCCGCCGGTGCACCCCCGCCCCGTAGCCGAACGTCATCTCCAGACGCCCCCCCTGCACCGCCCCGTTCAGCTCCAGCCGGTGCGCCCGCGACCCCCGAGGGTCCGCAGACGCTCCCGCCGACTCTCCCGCGAACCCAAAGTACGCCCCCTCCGAGACCGTCCCGTCCAGCTGCCCCAGGTAGTTGAACGCCACCTCCGCAGCCGGCCCCCCCGACAGCTCCGCTCGCACTTCGGGCGCCCCCTGGTAGCGCAGCAGACCGTACCCCAGGCCGCGCCGCGGCACCGCCCGAAGCTGCTCCTTGACCGCCTTCAGCGCGGCCCCGGGCCCGGCGCCCTCCGGCACCTCCAGCACCACCGGGTACAGGCTCGTGAACCATCCCACCGTGCGAGACACGTCCGCGCCCCCGCCCACTTCCTCCTCCCGCCCGTGCCCCTCCAAGTTCACCCGCACCCGCGCCGAGCCCGTCCACCGACCCAGCGCACGCGCCAGCCCCGTCAGAAGCACGTCGTCGATCTGCGTGCGGTACGCCTGCGGAACCTCCCGAAGCAGCGCCTGCGTCTCCCCCTCACTCAGCCGCACCGACACGCTCCCCGCGCTTCCCACCGTGTCCGCCCCCGCCGCGTCGTCCACCGGCAGCGGCCCCACCTCGCGACGCGACTGCTCGACCCAGTAGCCCGCCTCCTCCGCAACCGCCGGCGACGCAGCCCGCTGGGCGAGCGCCTCGGCCCACCTCTTCCACGACGTCGTCTTCGCCGGCAGGCGCACCCCCTCCCCACGCGACAGCTGACGGTACGCCGTCTCCAGGTCTTCCAGCAGGATGCGCCAGCTCACCCCGTCGACGACCAGGTGGTGGATCACCACCAGCAGCCGCTGCTCCCTGCCTCCCAGCGTGAAGAGCACCACCCGCAGCAGCGGCCCCCCCTCCAGATCCAGGCTCCGCTGCGCACGCTCCGCCGCCGCCTCCAGCGCGCTCCTGCGAACATCCTCCGCCAGCGCCGAGAGTTCCACCACCTCAACGGACGCGTGCGCTCCTACCTCGTCGTGCCACTGCCGCCACGTGCTCGCCTCGTCCCGGCGGAAGCGCAGCCGCAGCGCATCGTGGTGCGCCTCCAGCGCGGACACCGCCCCCTCCAGCAGCTCCGACTTCAGCGGTTCCCGCGGGAGCAGCAGCAGCGCCTGGTTGAAGTGGTGTGGAGCCGGCCGTTCCTGCGCGAAGAACCACCTCTGGATGGGAGCCAGCGGAGCCTCGCCCCCAACGGGGTACTGGTCCGCGGCCACGCCCGACCGCACCCACTCGGCGACCTGGGCCAGTCGCGCCACGGTGGGACGCTCGAAGAGCTGCCGCGGCGTGAACCGCAGCCCCTGCCGCCGGGCACGCGAGACCACCTGAATGGAGAGGATGCTGTCGCCGCCCAGCTCGAAAAAGCTCTCCTCCACTCCTACGCGCTCCACCTTCAGCGCCTCCGCCCACAGAGCGCACAGCAGCGCCTCGGCACGCGTCCGCGGCGCCATGTACTCCGCTGCAGGCCCCCACTCGGGAGCCGGCAGCGCTCGGCGATCCAGCTTGCCGTTTGCGTTCAGCGGCAGCCGCTCCAGCAGCACGAAGGCGGAGGGGACCATGTATTCGGGTAGCCGCTCCTGCATCCTCGCGCGCAGGTCGGCCGGGGAGACCACCGTTTCGCCTGCAGTTTCCACGTACGCCACCAGGCGCTTCGGTCCCGCGGCATCCTCGCGCGCCAGCACGACGGCCTCGCGCACGCCCGGGTATGCCCGCAGCGCGGCCTCGACCTCGCCCGGCTCGATGCGGAGGCCGCGGATCTTGACCTGGGAGTCGAGCCGCCCCAGGTACTCCACCGCTCCCGAGGCCAGCCACCGTGCCCGGTCTCCCGTGCGGTACAGTCGCGCTCCGGGCTCCCGTGCGAATGCGTCCGGGACGAACTTCTCGGCCGTCAGCTCCGGACGCCCCAGGTAGCCACGCGCCACCTGCACGCCGCCCAGGTACAGCTCCCCAGCCATCCCCGCCGGCAGCGGGTTCATCCGTGCGTCCAGCACGTAGACCCGCGTGTTCGCCACCGGCCTGCCGATCGGGACGATCAGCTCGCCGGGCCTGCAGGGGTGCCGGGTCACGTCCACCGCGGCTTCCGTGGGTCCGTACAGGTTGTGCAGCTCCGCCCAGGAAAGCACCGCGCGGAAGCGTTCGGCCAGCTCCAGCGCGAGCGCCTCTCCGCTGCAGACCACCCGCCGCAGCGTGCGGCAGTGCTCCACATCCGCGGCTTCGAGGAACGCCTGCAGCATCGGGGGGACGAAGTGCACGGTGCTCACCCGCTCTCGCCCGATCAGCGCCGCGAGGTACGCCGGATCCCTGTGCCCTTCGGGCCGGGCGACCACCAGGCGCGCCCCCACCAGCAGCGGCCAGAAGAACTCCCAGACCGAGACATCGAAGGAGGAGGGCGTCTTCTGCAGCACCACGTCGTCCGGGGCGAGGCGGTACTCCTCCTGCATCCAGAGGAGCCGGTTGACGATGCCCCGGTGCGAGTTCATCGCGCCCTTGGGCCCGCCCGTCGAGCCGGAGGTATAGATGACGTAGGCCAGGGCGTCCGGATCTACGGCGACGGCCGGCGACTCGGCGCTCGCGGCCCCGATCTCTTCCCGATCGCGGTCCAGGCAGACGACCTCGGCTGCGTGCGTGGGTAGGCGCTCCAGCAGGTGCTCCTGGGTGAGCAGCACCGGCACGGCAGAGTCGTCCAGCACGTACGCGATCCTCTCGGCGGGGTAGGCGGGATCCACCGGAACGTAAACGCCTCCGGCCTTGAGGATGCCCAGGAGGGCGACCACCAGTTCCAGCGAACGCTCGGCGCAGATCCCCACCCGGGTCTCGGGGCCGACACCGCGGCGGCGGAGGTGGTGCGCCAGCTGGTTCGTCATCCGGTCCAGTTCCGCGTACCCCAGCGACGCTCCCTCGAAGACCACCGCCACCGCGTCCGGCGTACGCTCCGCCTGCGCCGTGAAGAGCTCGTGCAGGCATGCCTGCGGGTACTCGACCGCTGTGTCGTTCCACGCCTCCAGCACCTGCGTCCGCTCCGCTCCGCACAGCAGAGGCACCTCCGCGACGCGTTGCGCTGGAGCCGCCACCATCGCCTCCAGCAGGGTCTCCAGGTGGCGGGACATCCGCTCGGCCGTCGCCGCATCGAAGAGCGCCTTCCGGAAGGTCAGCGATCCCGCGAGCGCATCGCCGCCGGCCGTCATCTCCATGTCGAGGTCGTACTTGGCGACGTCCTCCCCGGCGGTGAGCGGCTCGAGCTCCAGCCTCCCCAGCCTCAACTCGCGGTCGACTCCGGTCGGATCCAGCGAGAAGTTCACCTGGAAGAGAGGAGCGTGGGTGAGACTGCGCTCCGTAACAAGCTCCTCGACGAGGCGCTCGAACGGCACCTCCTGGTGCTGATACGCCCCCAGCGTGGTCTCCCGTGTCCGTCCCAGCAGCTCCACCCAGGTAGGATCGCCCCCCAGGTCACCACGCAGCACCAGCATGTTCACGAAGAAGCCGATCAGCCCCTCCACCTCCACTTGCGTTCGCGCGGCGATCGGGGTGCCCACCACCACGTCGCCCTGCCCAGCGTAGCGGCCCAGCAGCGCCTGCCACCCGGCCAGCAGCGTCATGAACAGCGTCGTGCCCTCGCGCCGAGACAGCTCCCGCAGGTCGCGCGACAGTGCGGGCGGGAGGACGAACGCGTGGGTCGCCGCTTCGCGCCCCTGCCCGGCGGCGCGGGGACGGTCCGTGGGGATCTCCAGCAGCGGGGGGGCGCCGGCCAGGCGCTCGCGCCAGAAGGCGAGCTGGGCCTCCAGCACCGCGCCGCTCAACCGGGCGCGCTGCCACACGGCGAAGTCCGCGTACTGCACCGGAAGCTCCGGGAGGACGGCCTCCTCCCCGTCGGAATACGCCTCGTACAGGGCCGAGGCTTCCTGCACCAGCACCCTGCGGCTCCAGCCGTCGCTGACGATGTGGTGCATGGTGAAGCAGAGCACGTGCTCCGTCTCCCCCAGACGCAGGAGCATGCTCCTCAGCAGCGGGCTCCGTGACAGGTCGAACGGCCGCAGCGCCTCCGCGTGTGCCAGCCGCCGGGCCTCCCGCTCCGCCGCCGGCACTTCCCGCAGGTCGACGACCCGCAGCGCCACCCGGGCATGCGGATCGATCACCTGCATCGGCTCGCCGTCTCGCTCCTCGAAGCGAGTGCGCAGCGTCTCGTGCCGGCGCACCAGCTCGTCCAGGCTCCTCTGCAGCGCCCACTGGTCCAGCGTGCCCCGCAGCCGGAGCGAGGCGGGCATGTTGTACGCGGGGCTATCCGGCTCCAACCGGTCCACGATCCACAGCCGCCGCTGCGCGTACGACGCCGGCACCGGCCCGTTGCGCGGGATGCGCTGGATCGGCGGCACGGCGGGTGCACCCACGCGCTGCAAGGCCTCGATCCGTTCGGCGAACGCCGCCACGGTGGGTGCCTCGAAGAGGGCTCGCAGCGGAAGCTCGACGCCGAGGGACCGGCGCACCCGAGAGGTGACCTGCGTCGCCAGCAGCGAGTGCCCGCCCAACTCGAAGAAGTGGGCATGGGCTCCCGCGCTCTCCAGCCCCAGCACCTCGGCCCAGATCCCCGCCACCAGTTCCTCGACCGGAGTGCGGGGCGCAACCTGGTCCGCTTCCCCGCCCCGCTCCGGTGCGGCGAGCGCCCGGCGGTCGATCTTGCCGTTCGAGCTGAGCGGAAGGGCATCCAGCACCACGAACGCATCCGGGACCATGTACCCGGGCAGCCGCTCCCGCAGGCGGCTCCGCACCTCGGTCACCGGGACCTCCATCCCCGGCTCTGGAACCAGGTAGGCGGCCAGCCGCTTCTGTCCGGGCGCGTCCTCGTGCGCCATGACCACGGCCTGCCGCACTGCGACGTGCTCCAGGAGCGTCGCCTCGATCTCGGCCGGCTCGATACGGAAGCCGCGTATCTTCACCTGGAAGTCGTTCCTGCCCAGGAACTCGATCCTCCCGTCCGCCAGCCAGCGCGCCAGGTCGCCCGTGCGGTACAGACGTGCCCCCGGATCGCCGCCGAAGCCGTCGGGAACGAACTTCTCCGCCGTCAGCTCAGGCCGGTCCAAGTAGCCCCGCGACACCCCCGCGCCGCCCACGTACAGCTCGCCCGGCACTCCCACCGGCAACGGCCCGCCGGCCCCGTCCAGGACGTAGACGCGCACGTTGGAGATCGGGCGCCCGACCGGAACGGTGGCCCTCGCCTCCTCCGGCGCGCAGCCCAGCCACACCAGCGCCGTCGCGGCCTCCGAGGGGCCGTACAGGTTGTGCAGTGTTCCGTTCGGCAGACGCTCCTGGAAGCGCCGCAGCAGCGCGCCCGGGAGCGCCTCGCCGCCGCACAGGACCTGTCGGAGCCCGCTGCTCCCCACCTCCGGGTGCTCCAGCAGAACCTCGAGCATGGAAGGCACGAGGTTCATCGTCCCTATCCCTTCCCGGCGCACCGTCTCCAGGAGGTAGTCGGGATCCCGCTGCCCCTCCGGCCTGCCCATCACCACGCGCGCGCCCACCATCAGGGGCCAGAACAGCTCCCGCACGGAGCCGTCGAAATTGAGCGACGTCTTGCAGAGCAGTGCCTCGTGCGCTGCGAGCTTCCAGGCCTCCTGGCCCCAAACCAACCGGTTCACCACGCAGCGGTGCGGGTTCATCACCCCCTTCGGCTTCCCCGTGGAGCCGGAGGTGTAGATTACGTAGGCCAGGTGCTCGGGCGTGAGGCCCACGTCGCCGAGGTCGGTCGCTGACACGCCGGCCCAGGGCACCGCGTCTGCCGCCAGAACCACCACGGGCACGGCGCTCCCCTCGAGCAGCCTGTCCACGGCTCCGTTTCGCGAGGCGCCGACCAGCACTGAGACCGGGGCACTGTCCTCCAGCATGGCGCGCAGCCGCTCGGCGGGGTAATCCGGGTCGAGCGGCACGTACGCGCCGCCCGCCTTGAGGATGGCGAGCAGCCCCACCGCCATCTCCACGCTTCGATCGATGCTGATGCCCACGCGCGCGTCCGGTCCCACGCCGCGCTCGCGCAGGTGCCGCGCGAGCCGGTTCGCGGCGGCGTTGAGCTCGGCGTAGCTCAGGGCGTGCTCCTCGTCGGACACGGCTACGGCGTCAGGAGTCCGCGCGGCCTGCGCCTCGAAGAGCTGGTGGACGCACGCGTCGCGCGGGTATTCCGCGGCGGTCGCGTTCCACTCCTCCAGCACCTGGGCCCGCTCCTCCTCGCGCAGGATCGACAGATCGGCGAGCTTCCGCTCCGCGACCTCCAGCATCGCCTCCAGCACGGCCTCCACGTGCCGGGTCAGCCGCTCCGCGGTCACCGGCTCGACACGAGCACGGTCGTACCGCAGCCGCACGTCCAGCCTTTCTCCCGGGACGGCGAGCAGCAGGAGCGGATAGTTGGTCTGCAGCTCGCTGAGGCCGGACCGGACCCGCAGCCCTTCCACTCCGTCGCCGACGGCCTCGAACAGCGGATAGTTCTCGAAGACCACCAGGCTCTCGAAGAGCGCTTCCCCGGTGGGGACCTCGCTCCATTTCTGCACCTGCACCAGCGGCGCGTGCTCGAACTCCCGCGCCCGCGCCTGCCCCACCTGCAGCTCCTCCATCCACCCGCGCACCGTCGCATCGCCCGCCGCCCGCACCCGCACCGGGAGC